>NZ_JAACJS010000015.1:188324-1923117 GCF_009939005.1 Sediminibacterium roseum
CAACTTTTGCCATCGGGCTCAATGCAACAGACAAGAGCGCCATCAACCTCATCTTTAATAAGAATGGCAACAGCTCTACCAACACGATTGCCTACAACATGATCGCTTCGGAAGACTGGAACGCAGGCGCTGATGCAGCTGTGACGATCGTGGATGCGGTTACACCAATCACCGTTTCCAATGTAGCGGTACCAACCATTGCATCGGTTTCTTATGATGCGGCAACAGGTGTGCTGACAGCAACAGGTAGTGGATTCCTGTCCGCTTCAGGTTCTAACAACGACATCAACGCACTCAAACTCACATTTGTTGGCGAGGGCGGTGCATATACACTTACTGGCAACAGCGCGGACATCGTAGATGCAACAACATTCGCCATCGGGCTTAACGCTACCGATAAGGACCGTGTGAACCTGATCATCAATAAAAATGGTACGACTTCTACCAGCAACACTACTTATAACCTGGTCGCTTCGGAAGATTGGAACGCGGGTGCTGATGCAGCTGTGACGATCGTGGATGCTACTTCACCAATCACTGCAGTCAATGTGGCCCTCCCTACTATCACCAGTGCACTTTACGATGCAAACAGTGGTGTGCTCACCGTAACCGGTACCGGATTCCTGAAACTGGCCGGCGCGGGCAATGACATCAACCTGACCAATCTTTTACTGGTAGGAGAAGGAAACCAGTCGCGCGTGCTGACTGCATCGATGGGTGGTGGCGTTGATGTAACATCAACCACAAGCTTCGTTGTGCAATTATCGGCAGCGGATATGAGCGTTGCAAATACATTCATGAACAAAACCGGAACAACCGCAACAGGAGGTGCCGCGTTTAACCTGGCTGCCCTTGAAGACTGGAACGTTGGCGCGGATGCGAGTCTTACGATAGCCGATGTTACAAGTGCAGTTACCGTATCCAATCCGCTTACACCATCTATTGCATCGGCAACCTTGGCGTTTACCGGCACTACGGGTTCGCTGATCTTGACGGGTACAGGATTCCTGAAACTGGTAAATGCAGCGAATGAAATCATCGCCACCAAATTCACCTTTACGGGTGAAGGTGGAAATACTTATACATTGACTTCCGCTACAGCTGATGTTGACATCAACAACGCAACCAGCGCCACCATTACAATAGGCGCGGCAGATGCAATTGCACTGAAAGAAATATTGAACAGCAATGGATTCAGCTCAACAGGAGGCACTTCTTATAACATCGCTGCCGCCGAAGACTGGAACGCAGGTGCTGATGCAGGTGTAAACATTGCAGATGCCACCACTACCCTTTTTGTAAGCAACGTTCCGGTACCTACCATTACTTCCGCCACTTATAATGTAACAACAGGTGTGCTTGCGGTAACAGGCGTGGGCATACTCAGTCTCACAGGCAGTGGCAATGACATCGATGTAACAAAACTTTCCATCGAAAGCGAGGGCACTGGTTATTTACTTACGGGGGCAACGGCTAATGTAGACATCTTTTCATCCACCAGCTTCAGCATTACATTGGGAGCGATGGATAAAGCCGGTGTGGATGCCTTGGTTAATAAAAACGGCACCACTTCTACCAGCGGCACAACCTACAACCTGAGGGCGCTTGACAACTGGAACGCAGGCGCAGGTGCTCCTGCCGCGATCCAGGATCTTGCGGGTAATGGCATCACTGTAAGTAATGTAGCAGTACCAACCATTACATCGGCGCTCTATGATGGAACATCGGGTGTACTTACCGTAACCGGTACATCACTCTTTAAACTGGCTGGCGCAGGTAATGAGATCGACCTTGCCAAACTGACCATTACAGGGGAAGACAACCTGACTTATACCATCGCGCATACAACGAATGTGGACATCCTTTCAGGTTCATTGTTTGCTGTTACTTTGAGCGCGGCAGACAGGACGGCCCTTAATGTCATCATCAATAAAGCCGGGTTAACATCAACCGGTGGCGCTACCTATAACCTGGCAGCTGCAGAAGACTGGGCGGCCGGTGCAGATGCTGCTGTTACGATTGCGGACCTTACCGGCAACCCGATCTCAGTGTCTAATGTACCAACGCCGGTTATTACTTCTGCGGCCTATGATGTGGTCACAGGTGTGTTAACCGTTACAGGAACCGGGTTCGTTAAACTTACCGGTGCAGCGAATGATATCGATGCAGCTAAATTCACCTTTACGGGCGAAGGCAGTGGTACTTATCCGCTTACTTCGAATACTGCAAATGCCGATGTGTTGTCGGCAACCGAATTCACCCTTACCCTCGGGGCAACGGATAAGGCCGCCGTGGATCTGTTATTGAACAACAATGGAACGGCTTCAACAGGCGGAACCACATACAACCTCGCAGCTGCAGAAGACTGGATCACCGGTGCTGATGCAACAGTGAATGTGGCTGATCTTACCGGCAATGTGATTACTGTAACCAGCGTGCCGGTACCAACGATCACTTCTGCATTGTATGACGCAGGAACGGGTATCCTGACTGTTACAGGTACGGGACTGCTTGCAAAATCCGGCGCAGCCAATGACATTGATGCAACCAAGATCACGTTTGCGGGTGAAGGCGGCGCAATGTTTACCCTCACCGGCGCAACACCGGATGCAGAGATCATTTCCGCTACATCATTTGTAATGGTACTCGGTACAGCGGACAGGGCCAAGGTCAATGAATTCATCAATAAAAATGGTACGGCTTCTACCGGCGCAACCGCTTACAACCTCATCGCCAATGAAGACTGGGACCGCGGTGCGGATGCATCTGTAACCATCGCGGACCCTACCAACACGGTAACGGCAAGCGGTGTGGCCATACCAACGGTCACATCAGCAACATACGATGCAACATCAGGTGTATTGACAGTAACGGGAACAGGCTTCCTGAAATCATCAGGCGCGTCCAATGATATAAACCTCACCAAGTTCAATTTCGCGGGCGAAGCTGGTTATACACTTACTACTGCTGGCGCAGAGATCATCGACGGAACCTCGTTTGCCGTAACAGTAAACGCTGCAGACAAAATAGGGCTTGCCAAGATCCTTAATAAAGCAGGAACTTCTTCTACAGGTCTGGTTACGTATAACTTTAGCGCTACTGAAGACTGGAACAGCGGTGCCGATGCGGCTTTGACAATTGCAGACAATGTAGGCAATCCAATCACTGTAAGCAACGTACCGGTACCAACCATTACCGCTGCGGCCTATGATATTGTTTCGGGTGTGCTTACCGTAACGGGTACAGGCTTCCTTAAAATATTCAATCCTGCCAATGACATCATTGCAACCAAATTCACCATTACCGGTGAGGGCGGCGCAACTTACCTGCTTACTTCAAATACAGCGAACGTGGATATCTTATCAGGAACCTCGTTTGCATTAACGTTGGGCGCCACAGATAAGGCAGGTGTTGAACTCCTGCTCAACAACAACGGCACAGCTTCAACCGGTGGCACGACTTATAACCTTGCTGCTGCTGAAGACTGGAACGCGGGCGCTGATGCAGGCGTGACCATTGCAGACCTGACAGGTAATGGCATCACTGTAAGCAGTGTGCCGGTGCCAACGATCACTTCATCTGTTTATGATGCGGCAACGGGCGTGCTCACCGTAACAGGTACGGCGCTCCTTTCTAAATCCGGGGCAGGAAATGACATCGATGCAACCAAATTCAAGTTTGTGGGAGAAGGAGGTTTGACTTATACCCTTACGTCGAATACAATAGATGCAGAACTGCTTTCACCAACTTCATTTGCACTGGGACTCGGCGCCACGGACAGGGCCGCGGTGAATATGATCATCAATAAAAACGGTACCGCGTCAACCAATGCAACAACCTATAACCTGGAAGCCGCCGAAGACTGGAACCGCGGAGCGGATGCATCGGTAACGACTGTTGATGCTACAGGCAATGGCATCACTGTAAGCAATGTGGCGGTGCCAACGATCACTTCTGCTGCATACAATGCATCTACAGGCGTGCTTAGTGTAACAGGAACGGGCTTCGTGAGAAATGCAGGCGCTGCGAACGATATCACCATTGGTAAACTCACCCTCACGGGTGAAGCTTCCCTCGCCCTTACTACGGGCAATGTGGAGATCACAGACGGCACGTCATTCAGTGTAACGCTTAACCCGGCAGATAAAGCGGCGGTGAATGCATTCATGAATAAAAATGGCAGCTCCGGCACAAGCGGCGTTACCTATAACCTCGCTGCGGCTGAGGACTGGGCCGCTGGCGCGGACGCCTCTCTAACGGTTGCTGATCTTACAGGCAATGCGGTTACAGTAAGCGCTGTTGCCGTACCAACGATCACTTCTGCGGTCTACGATCCTGTTACGGGCGTACTGGCGGTTACAGGAACAGACTTACTGAAACTCACAGGAGCAAACAACGACATCGATGTTACCAAACTCACCCTCACCGGTGAAGCCGGCGGCACACGCCAGTTAACCAGCGGTTCTGTAGACCTCAACTCGGCCACCTCGTTCTTTGTAACGCTGAACACGGCGGATAAAGCTGCTGTGAATGCATTGCTCAACAAAGACGGAACGGCTTCTACAGATGCAACAACCTATAACCTGGCCGCTGCAGAAGACTGGGCATCAGGCGCCGATGCGGCGGTAACCGTTGCAGACATCACCAACGGTGTTACCGTAAGCGGTATGCCTACCATTACCATCGTGGGCACACTCGGAGCGGTGAATACGGTATATGGTACCGCATCAGCAACACCGGCAACGTTTACAGTTTCCGGTGCCAACATGGTTGCGGGTATCCTTATAACACCGCCCGCCGGATATGAAGTATCACAAACAGCAGGCGGCACAACAGGGTATGCAGGGCAAGGCATCCCGATCACAGTAGGTGGAGCGGGAAGCATTGCATCAACAACGGTTTATGTAAGACTGAGCGATAGCACCGCCTTCGGAACATATACAGGAAACGTGGTTGCAACAAGTACGAGCGCGGTCAACAAAAGCATAGCAACCACATCGAGCAATGTTGCCAAAAAAGCAGTAACGGTTACTGCGAACAATGGAAGTAAAACCTATGGCACAGTATTGTCTGGCGTATCCGGTTCTACGGCCTTTGTTCCGTCGGGACTTGTACATGCACAGACCATCGGTAGCGTTACGATTTCATACACCGCAGGCGGAGGCAACGGTAATACGGCAACGGATCCTGTGGCCGTGTACGCGGGTAAGATCACACCTTCAGCTGCAACCGGCGGAACATTCAATACCAATAACTATTCGATAAGTTACATCGCGGGTGACCTCACCGTTAATGCTGCGGCGCTTACCGTTACGGCAACAAACGTGGCCAAAACGTATGGTGCCACACTCACCGGTGGCGCGGGCTCTACTGCCTTTACGTCTACAGGACTGGTGAATGCAGAAACCATCGGTTCGATTACGATCGTTTATGAGGGCGGCGGAGGAAATGGTAATACCACTACCGACCCGGTTGGCTTGTACACCAACAAGGTCATCCCTTCTGCTGCAACAGGCGGGACCTTTACATCAACCAATTACAATATTGTTTATGTACGTGGTAACATCACGATCAACCCTGCGGCGCTGAGTATTACTGCAGGAAACGTCACGAAGAATTTCCATACACTGGCGAACCTTACCGGTACGGCCTTCACACCTACAGGTTTACTCAACGGCGAAACCGTTGGTTCTGTCGCATTCACGAGTGTGGGTGCAGCGGTAGCGGCCACGGTGGGCAACTACCCTATCACGCCATCTGGCGCTGCGGGTGGAACATTCACGGCGGGCAACTATGTGATCAGTTATGTGAACGGAAACCTGCAGGTGATCCCATCAGTTAATGCAGACCTTTCATCAGTAGTGGTGAGCAATGGCACGTTGACGCCTGTGTTTGCAGCGTCTACCACCAGCTACAATGTAAGCGTAGGTAACCTGGTAACTTCGATCACCTTAACACCAACCGTAGACGTACCGGGTACAACGGTTACGGTGAATGGCAATCCGGTTGTGAGCGGAACTTCATCGCTGCCTGTCTCACTGGCCATCGGAACAAATCCGATCACGGTGGTATCTACGGCAGGTGATGGCGTAACAACGAAAACGTATGTCTTCAATGTTACACGCGCCGTATCATCCGATGCAGGCCTGTCGGCACTCAGCCTGATATCCGGCACGATCAGTCCAACATTCAGCACTGGTGTGCTGAACTATACAGCAACGGTATCCAATGCCACGCTTACTGCAATAGCAGTTGCAACGGCAGCGAATGTTTCTGCTACGATCGTGGTCAATGGCCTCACAGTTACCAGCGGATCTCCTTCGGGCGCTCTGTCCCTGAACGTGGGTAGCGGCAATGTATTCAATATCGCGGTAACCGCGGCGGATGGTGTTACATCACAACTTTATAAAGTAACGGTTACCCGTTTGCCGAATGTCAATTCCCTTCTTGCTTCACTCACGGTGAGCAGTGGTACGCTGAGTTCTTCTTTCTCGCCGGGCCAGCTTAACTACACAGTGGCCGTACCGTTCGGAACAACATCCATGACGGTGACGCCTACAACGGCTGAAGTTAGCTCTACGGTTAAAGTGAATGGAATCACGGTTACAAGCGGGACTGCATCAGACTCTATCAGTCTTGCAATAGGATCGAATACGATCAATGTTGTAGTAACGGCGCAGGACGGTGTTACGAAGAGCACTTACCAGGTGGTCGTTACACGCGCCGCAGGCAACAATGCTGAACTTTCCTCACTGAGGCTGAGTACAGGCGTACTCGCTCCTACGTTTACACCGGCAACGCTGAATTATACTTCTACCGTGCCGAACGGAACATCGAGCATCACGGTTACGCCTACCCTGGCAGATGTAACGGGTGTGGTTACCGTAAATGGAATCACGGTTACAAGCGGCAGTCCTTCAGGATTGATCTCACTCACCGTTGGCGCCAATACGCTCAACATCAGAACAACGGCTGTGGATGGAATCACATCCAAAGCATACCAGGTTGTTGTGACTCGCGCATCAGGTGCATCAACCAATACCAACCTTGTATCGATCACGATGAGTACAGGTACATTGTCTCCTGTATTCACAAGTACCACAACCAATTATGCAGCGCTGATCGGAGAAACAATAAATACGCTTGCACTTACCGTTACGGCAGCAGAGGTTTCTGCAACGCTTAAAGTGAATGGCCTCACGGCTACAAGTGGTGTACCGGTTCAGGGAATTGATGTAACAAACGATATCACCCTCATCACAATTTCTGTAACCGCGGCGGATGGCGTTACTACGAATGCTTATACCATTACCATAACGAAACCGAGAACAAGCTGGACAGGCAATGTGGGCAATGCATGGAACAACACGGCCAACTGGACCAATGGCGTTCCAGGCAGTACAAAATCAGCGGTGGTTACCAATGCGAATACCTTACCGGTCATCACAGGTAATGAATCAGTTAATAATTTAACGATCAATGCAAATGCAGGTCTTACCATTACAGGCGGGCTGCAGGTATTGGGCAATGCCGTCAACAGCGGAACGATCTCGGGTACGGGAGCGCTTACCTTCGGCGGCACGCTTGCACAAACCCTGAGCGGTACGGGTTCGATCAGTAACCTCACGGTTAACAATCCGACACAATTGTCTATCGCGCCGGGCGCGGGCAATACGCAAAGCCTTACGGGTCTGCTCAAGATCACTGCGGGTAACCTGAATACAGGCAACAACCTGGTACTGGTTTCTACGGCAAGCGGTACGGCAAGTGTGGGTGCGATCCCTGCGGGTTCGGCGATTGTTGGACAGGTTACGGCACAGAGATGGTTAACGGGCCAACGTGGTTTCAGGGGATTGGGACATCCATTCAACGCGCCAATGGGACTTAACCAACTGACCGATAATTTCGCGATCACCGGTAACGGCGGAGGTTTCGTCTCTGGTTTGGGTTACTCAGGCCCTTCTGTATTGTATTACGATTCAGTAGCTGCATCACCTGCATTCTACCAGAAACCTTTAACCATGGCACCTAATACGGCAGCAACGCCGTTGTGGTCTGTGGCGCGTGGTATCATGGCACTTGTGAGGGGTAAAGGAACCGAGGGACTCAGTTCTTATACAACCGCCGATGAGCCGACGGCTTTCGCAGCAGATGTTACCGGAACATTGAACCAGGGAACATTGAACGATTATGTGCTGGGCGTTAATGCAACCAATTCATCGTTCAACCTTGTTGGCAATCCGTATGCCGCACCGATCAATATCAGGTCGCTGAAAAGCAATGGCGGCGGGCTTTTATCTGCCAACAATTCAGCTACCGGTGTGGTCAATACCATCTACGTGTTCAATCCTTCCAAGAACGCAGGTATCTCCAATACGCCCAACCAGGAAATGAGAGGTGGTATGGATGCATACACAAATGATGGAAGTACCGATATCATCATTCCACCGTTCGGTGCCTTCTTTGTACAGGCGAAAGCAGCCGGTAACGTGATAAGGTTCGATGAGGCCAGCAAAGCGGTTGACAAAACAGCGATCTCCATAATGGGTTCCGGCAAAACATCGAAACTTACACTGCAGGTAGAAAACAAACGCGGAACATGGGATGACATCAAGCTGCGTTGGGACAACAAAGCAGGTTCTGCCGGTACAGATGTGTATGACGGATTGAAACTGAACAATGAATTGTTCGACTTCTACAGCATCTCTTCAGACAAACGCAATCTCTGTATCGATTCAAGAAGCGATTCATTCAGTCGCGAAGAGATCATCCCACTGGGTATCAATACACAGGTAGTGGATGCATCGTTCCGTATCAAAGTGGTGGCGTACGATATGCCATCGAATGTGCGCCTGTTCCTGAGAGATAAACTGCTCAACACGGAAACACCGCTTGAGAAAGTGAACGACGGGTATTCATTTGCCATCACCGCAGAAGAAGCGAGCAAAGGAAACAACCGTTTTGAACTGGCGGTCAATTTCGCCAAACAGGTAACGGCACCGGTTACAGATGTGCAGGATAACATCAGGTTCATGCCGAATCCGTTCAAAGATGAATTGATCATCCAGCTCGGAAGAAGCGCTGTTTCAGCAACCAGCACAACAAAAGTCCGGTTGGTGAACATGCTGGGACGTGTTGTTAAAACAGCAACCGGGGCGCCGGGTATTGCCACCATCAGGATCCAGGCGCCGGATCTTGCCGCAGGCTCATACTTTGTGGAAGTGATCAATGATGCGGGCAGGACAACCAAACAGGTAATCAAAGAATAACAAAAGAAACGATATACAAGAATTTTAAAAGCCTAGCTAGTGAAAAAATCCAATACGGTCATACGAAATGCAGTGTTCAGATCGCTGTTCGTTCTATGTACACTAATGCTGATACAGTTGCAGGCGCATGCACAACCGCCCGTACCTGTTGCAACTGATACATTGGTTCCCTTTGTAACCACCGGGGCCATCTCCCTTGTTACCGCTTCATCTGCAACCGCGGGTGGAAACGTAACCGCTGATGGCGGCGCCGCCGTGATCGAAAGAGGGATCGTGTACTCATCCGTTAACCCAACACCCACGCTAAGCAATACCAAAGTTGTGATCGGAACAGGTACCGGTGTGTACTCGCAGAATGTTACAGGACTGACCGGCGGTACTTTGTACTACGTAAGGGCCTATGCCACCAATGTGGTCGGAACCGCGTATGGGGCGGTCGTGAGCTTTACCACCAACCCGGTTCCACCCCTGCTCACTACGGCGGAGATTGCAGACATTACCAATACAACGGCCACCATCGGCGGCAACATCAGCTTTTCGGGAGGAGCGGCGGTAACGGAAAGGGGCGTCGTATATTCTACAGTAAGCACCACACCTACTGTGACCGATACCAAAATACAGATGGGTGTGGGTGCGGGAACGTTTACACAAACCCTGGGCGGACTTGCGCTGGGCACCGTATATTATGTACGCGCCTATGCGGTCAATTCGGCGGGAACGGCTTATGGCAATACGTTCAGCTTTATACCGGCGGGTGCATCCGTAAGCACCACCGGGGCCACTGCCGTTTCGGGTAATGGCGCAACGCTGGGCGGCAATGTGACGAATATCGGGGGATCCCCTGTTTCGGAAAGAGGCATTGTATATGTTGCAGGATCAGGCACACCTACCATCGCTGACACCAAGGTAGCCATCGGCGCCGGCCTCGGTACGTTTGCGCAGGCGATAACGGGTCTCCAACCCGCTACCGCGTATTCGGTGCGCGCTTATGCAACCAACCTGGCTACCACCAATTATGGTGCGGTACAAACGTTTACCACACTCGGGCCATTGTCGTCTATCAACCGAACGGGCAATGCGGTTACGAATATCAACCTCGTAAATTATACGGTTACTTTTGCGCAGGCGATGACCGGCCTCGGGATCGCTAATTTCTCGATAAGCACAACGGGTACGATCGCCAATCCATTCATTACAGCGGTAACGGGAAGCGGCACCACATGGAACGTTACCGTGTACACAGGTTCTGCAGGAAGCGGTAACCTCACACTGAACATGGCGAACAGCAACGGGCTCCTGCCTGGACTGAGCAACGCACTTCCTTTTGCAGGGCAGGTGGTAACGATCGACAAAACGCCTCCTGTAATGACAACGGTATCCATCGCTTCAAACAATGCAAATACAACACTTGCGAAAACGGGCGATATCGTAACACTGAATTTCACAGCAAGCGAGCCCATCGTAACGGCAACTGCAACGATTGCCGGCAACCTGATCACGCCTACCAATACGACGGGCAACAACTGGACAGGTTCCTATACCCTCAAAGCCACCGATCCCGAAGGCGATATTGCCTTCACCATCGGTTCTACAGATGCGGTTGGAAACATTGGCGTAGTTGCCACTGCGACCACGGGAAACACGACGGTTACTTACGACAGAACATTGCCAACAATAGCCAGCATCACACGTGCGAACCCATCGCCGAGCGGTGCCGCTAACGTGCAGTATACGATTACGTTTACGGAGCCGGTTACGGGTGTGGACGCGGGTGATTTTACATTAACCACTTCTACATTCGTCACCGGAACATCCATCGCATCACTCACCGGAACGGGAACTACTTATACAGCGGTGGTAAATACGGGCTCAGGTAACGGAACCATTCGCCTCGACCTGAAAGCTACCGGTACGGGCATTACAGATGCGGCCGGAAATATTTCCAATGCGGCGTTTACTACGGGCCAGGTATATACGATCGGGAAAATAGGTGTAACCATCAACAATCCCGCACCGGTATGTGCACCGTCAACGGTTGATCTCACTGCTTCTGCAGTAACAGCGGGAAGCGATGGCGGCCTGACCTTTACTTATTTCAACGATGCAGCTGCAACGGTTGCGCTTACCACACCGGCTGCGGTTACCACTTCCGGCACTTATTATATCATGGGAACCAATAGTCTCGGTGCATCATCCGGCCCATTACCGGTAACGGTTACGGTGAATGTTGTACCAACTCCTGTTGCTGCTTATACATTCGATAGTTATTGTACGAATAAGGCCATCGCCTTCAACAATACATCTACTGTTACAGGCAACATCGCACTCAATTATTTGTGGAGCGATAACCTGGGCAATACATCCACAGCGGTTGCGCCATCATTCACGTATACTGCAGTGGGCAATTACAATATGAAGTTGAAAGTTTCTACGCAATTGTGCCCCTCTGTTGCCGACAGTGTTACAAAGGTAATTCCTGTTGTTGCACCGGTTGCGGCCATCCGCATGCCAACAATGAGCATCATGGTCGCAGAACCCGTAACGTTACAGGCAAGGAACATTGGAACAAGCTACCAGTGGTCACCACCAACCGGCCTTTCCAATTCAACGATCAGCAACCCGATCGTTTCCATTAATGCGGAAAGATCTTACAACATCAACATCACTGCGGCTTCCGGTTGCTTAACCGTGGATACCTTGCTGATTAAAGTGTTTGATAATTTTATCTACGTGCCTTCGGTATTCACCCCGAATGGAGACGGCATCAATGATATTCTTTATGCCAACACCATCTATATCACGCAGCTGCGTTATTTCAGGGTCTTCAACCGCAATGGCAAAAAAGTATTTGAAACAACGGATCCGACCAAAGGATGGGATGGCAAGCTGAATAACCAGCCACTGCCACTGGATACTTATGTGTGGACCATGGAGGGAATGCACCGCAATGGCTTCACGGTGGCCCAGCAGGGTACGGTAACCTTATTGAGGTAGAACAACAAAATGATGATCAAACGTTCTAAAAATTACGTATGAAAAAGAATTTCCTATTGCACTGCATGTCGATCGTTTTACTGGTATTCGTGTGTAATACCGGTAAAGCACAGGATCCACACTTTTCACAATATTTCAGTTCACCTTCATCTGTGAACCCGGCATTAACAGGCAAAGGCGTAGACAACTGGCGCGCCATCGGCACGTACCGCGCACAATGGTGGGGAGGCACGATCGCGCCTTTTACAACAACCGCCGTTTCACTTGAAAAAAGTTTTCATGCGGGAACAACGGGCAACAGCAACTGGGGACTCGGTCTTTCCATGCTCAGCGATGCCTCTAATTCGGGCCTGCTGAAAAACAATTTCATCAATGCATCGATCGCATACAACATCGCCCTTTCCGGTGATGGAAGCCAGCAACTTGGAATAGGCATGACCGGTTCGTTCGCCAACCGAATGCTCGATGCAAGCAAATTCACTTTCCAGTCGCAGTTTGGCAGCATGGGTTTCCAGCGCAGTGTAAGTTCGGGCGATCCTGTAAATGTATTATCGGCCAATTATTTTGATATGAACATTGGCGCGCATTTGAGCAGCAACAAGCCCAAAGGCGGTTATGCATTGGGTTTCGCGGCTTTTCACCTGAGCAGTCCTACACAAGGCACATACAACGGAAGCACATATAAGGTACCGATGCGTTACAACATACAGGGATCTGTATTTACACGCATGGCCAGTAAAGACGAATTACATTTCAGCACGCTTACAGACATCCAGGGAAACAATACCATTTTTACACTCGGGGCACTGTATAAGATGCATACAAAAGATGATACCATTGAAAGCATCAACCTCGGTGTGTGGAACCGTTTCGGGGATTCATTTTATCCTTATGCAGGCATCGAATCCAAGACATGGTTGTTTGGCATTTCTTACGATGTTGTTAATTCCGATGTGCGCAATGCGTACAATGCCGTGCAAAGCATCGAGCTTTCTTTTGCGTTGCGTTTCGGGAAGAAACATGGTGGCCAATCTGGCGGAGGTTTCATCTATTAGCATCGTTTGAAAAAATTCGTTGTGGAGAGGCTACCTTATTGTTAGTTAATTAAATATCGTAGTTTTTAGTTCCAATATATATAGACAGCCCAATGAACGATACTATGCTGATAAGAACATATGCTAAACCATATATCCTATATTGCACTTTCCAATCATCTGGTTTTGTCTCCCATTTTTGTTCAACCACTTCATAAGAGTGATTTTTTCTATAAAGATATCGTATGTATGTAATCACCTGAAAAACCAATATTACGGATACAATGGTAAAAGGATTGGATATTATTAACTTGTTTTCATAATAAAATGAAATCAACAATCCAAATGTCAGGATATTGAATGCTTGCAATCCTCCGATAATTCCAGCTGATATTGATTCGGAATTATTTTTAATGGATTTGTCATACATCTGGCAAATCATGTAAAACAAGTAGTCAAAAAACATTCCCATAATTTTGATTATTGATGCCATTTTGCAAAATCCGGTGAAAGTGAGCAGGCTTGTCCGGTTCCCGCTGCCCACTTTGTCCAGTGGAAAGAGACTCAGGCTTACCGGAATTAAAGTTATTGATTGTACGCGTATTACACATTAGGCTCCAGCAAAAGTTCGCCAGCAAAATAAATGGTCACTTTGCTCCGGAATAAAGTGGTCTGGGCGGCCGGATTTTGCATGTCATTATACAAATCCAAATTATGCCTGACTGATAATCCTGCCAATTCCTCGTTGTCCATGTATTGCTTGTGTTTCCTGTTAACTACCGTTACTTTCATCGTAACTCTCATCCTGTCAAGAGTATCTATCCTTACACCCCCTAACAGTTCAATCTTTAATTCTCCTGCCTCATACACGAAGCAGTTTGGGTTTTCTGTATTCATAGTTGTTGATTTATGGGCATAAAAAAACCACCCCGTTTATGAGGTGGCTGAAATTGATTGTTTAATATTCAAACTTTAAAAAGAGTGTCTGGTTTTGTTAATTAAGACATATTGTTTGTTAGCTGAATTGTATTTGTAACTAAACGTTTGACTACCTGAATTAACCAGAATACGTTCTCCCTTCTCATCGCTGATTAAAAAATCAACTAAAGTAATTTCAATCACTCCTTTATTAATCTCCATAGGCATGATTTTAATGGCATGAATGGCACCCTTGTCTTTTACAAGATTACTTTTGGAATTTTCAAAATCTACTATTTGAAACCGCCCTACTTTTGAGGGCATTTCATGTCGAAACATTTAAGTATATATACAGTATCAACTTTAGCGTTGGACAAATACAACAGTAAAGAGCGCTTATAAATATCAGTTGTTTCACCTTCATTCGCAAATGACAGGATACTGTTAAACACCATCGTTAGTAATAGAATGACACGCATTAATTCTACTTTTTAAATGTGGATAAAGGAATTGTAGCCACGACCCCTTTATTTGAGTAAACGTATATTGTTCCTTCTCTCATTGCAAAAACATATTCATTCTCCGCATAGTGTCCTTTCCAACCAATCATTAGTCACGACAGTTCGCCGCAAATGTCTCCCGCAGGGGACTTTGCGCAGCACGGGTTTATCATTCGTAAACGCAATCACGAATGTAAGCACCTTCAATATTAAGAGCAAATGTGCAGCACCCCGACCGCAAAGTCCCCTGCGGGAGACATTTGCGGGGAACAGGTTTGTTGTTTTTTGTTGCGGAGAGGACACTTTGCGGAGAATGAACATCTGGTTTTGTCATTCTCCGCATAGTGTCCTTTCCAACCAATCATTAGTCACGACAGTTCGCCGCAAATGTCTCCCAACGGGGACTTTGCGCAGCACGCGTTTATCATTCATCAACGCAATCACGAATGTAAGCACCTTCAATATTAAGAGCAAATGTGCAGCACCCCGACCGCAAAGTCCCCGTTGGGAGACATTTGCGGGGAACAGGTTTGTTGTTTTTTGTTGCGGAGAGGACACTTTGCGGAGAATGAAGAGATCATGTTTTTTTTTGAAGGAACAACGGTAGTTGTAAATCCCGCGATCCTGGCCTGTTGTTCCGAAGATCTGTGCATAAAAAAAGGAAAGGCGATTAACCTTTCCTTTGTGGTGCCCAGGACTGGATTCGAACCAGCACATCCTTGCGAACGCTGCGACCTGAACACAGTGCGTCTACCAATTTCGCCACCTGGGCCTCGATTATTAATTACCGGGTGATAATTAATTCAGGGCTGCAAATATAGGAGATCGGAATGAAAAGCAAAGAGATTAAGCAGGTTTTTCGTGGAGATGCTATTTTTCAGGGCGATCAGGGCGGATTTGCGGAAAAAAAATGACGATCGCCGGGAAATCAATAATTGGTGACCAGCAGGCTGCACCCCCTTACATCGCTGTGATCCAGCCTTCCCCATACCTCGAAGCTGCCGTCTTCATGTACCACCCCAACATCCTCCGTTGCAATAAAAGAACAACTGTATTGGTTGGCGAGGTCGATCACCTGTAACAGGCCGCGGCCGGTGGGTTTTACCGAAAGCGGGTCTTCTTCGTCACGCACAAGCACTTTCATCCATGGCGGGCAAACAAACCTTCCGTCGCCAGCAGAATAGGCCTGGCTGAGCAGTTCGGTCATGCCGTATTCAGAATGGATCTTTTCAACCCCAAACCCTTTGCCCAGCAACCCATGCACTTCCGCACGCGTGAGTTCTTTGCGGCGGCCCTTCATACCGCCGGTTTCCATGACGATGGTTGACCTGAGTTGCTGCGGGTGCACGGCGGCAAAATCAAGCAATCCGAATGTAACGCCGATCAACAGCGTCTTTTGCTGCTGCGACTCCAACAAGGCCAGTGTTTCGGCCAGTTTCTGGTGCTCATCCAGGTAAAAACCGCTGGCAGCGTGGCCGCTGCGGCGGATGAGCTCATCCACCATCATTACAAGTGAGGAATGTTGCCGCTCGAGGTAAGAGGGCAGCAGGCCGAGGATGCACCAATCCTGCACCGCACCATAAAACATCGAAAAAGCCTTGAGAAAACTGTCCCGGTAAACCGACACATCTTTTACAAGATGCCTGCTGGTATTGGTTTTCGTGGTGCCGCTGCTTTCAAAAACAGTAGCAGGAACAAAGGACGTGGTGGTAACCGCATGAGTTTTGAAAAAAGAAACAGGCAACGCAGGGATGGACGCCGGTGTCATTGGTTCGGAGACAGCGGTAAGATCGCACCACTGCCTGTATACCGGGTTTTCGGCATATTGAAAGCGGAAAGTGCGGATACAGGCATCCATAAACGCACCATCTTCGTTTGGTAGAGAGAAAATATTGTTAACATCCATCTGCTGCACAGCTATGTATTGTAATGTTTTAACTAAATTTGAATAGAAAGTGAAAAGAATGAAGACAAAAATATTGATAGTATTGGCAATTGCGGCGATGTTTTATGGCTGCAGCAAAGACACCTACAACAGCAAGCCGCACATCACCATCAAAAGCACCAATTCTACATCAATATCTCCCGGTGGACTGCTTCTTTTCGAGATCGAATTTACCGATAAGGAAGGCGATATTCAGGACACGCTTTATGTTCAGAAGATTTCAAAGGTATGCCCGACACAGCAGGGCGTACAATTCCTGAGCAAAAACCGGGTTCCCAGCTTCACCCCTACTTCGAACCTGAAAGGGATACTGGAGATCGGCTACGGTTACAATACAAACATCACCGGCTACGAAAGTATGGCAGGTTGCTCGAACAAGGCGGATACGGCTGTTTTCAAATTCTGGCTCAAAGACAAGGCCAATAACATCAGCGATACCATCACATCTCCAAACATTATCCTGTTAAAATAAATGGATTGAAGGAAGCCACCCGTTTTCTTTTCTTCGGCAATTATTTCTACGGCATCTGCGCTGTTGCCCTTTCGGTTGAAGCAAGCCTGCAGCAGCACGCTGCGCTGAACGGTTTTACCTACTATTTCTTTGTTTTCTGTGCAACGGTGCTGTATTATACGCATGCCTACATTGCAGAACCTTCTGCCCATACTACCAACCTGCGCGCGCAATGGTATTTTGAGAAGAGGGGCTTGCTGCGCTGGTCGCAGGCCGTTCTTACCGTTTTTGTGATCGGCTCGGGATACCGGTTGCTAACCGCCAACTGGAGCGCCATCAGCCACCTTGACCTGCAGGAGTGGGCGCTGATCGCCGTGTTTCCCGTTGTGGCCGCGTTGTATTATGGCAGCGCCTCACCCAACAGGTCTACCCACAGCCTGCGCAACAACGGGTGGCTCAAACCTTTCGTGATCGGGTTTGTATGGGCGGGATGCGTTACCACCTACCCGGTTGTGTTCAGCAGCATCGAGCAACACGCGGTATATAAACCCGATCTGATCGCCCTGCTGCTGTTTATTAAGAATTTTATGTATATCACCATGCTTTGCATCATGTTTGATATCAAGGATTACGCGGCCGATCACAACCAGCAGCTGAAAACATTCGTAGTAAGGTATGGGTTGCGAAAAACGATCTTTTACATACTGATACCGTTGTCGCTGATCGGCCTCGGCACCTTTATCCTTTTCGGCATCATCCGCGATTTCCCGTTTTTGCGCATCCTCATCAACACTTTGCCTTTTATATTGTTGATAATTGTTGCCTATTCCATGCACCGCCGTAAAAGCATTCTCTATTATCTTGCAATCATTGACGGACTGATGCTGGTTAAAGCGATCTGCGGTAGCATTGGCATTACACTCATAAAATAAGAACCATGGCAAAATCAAAGAATACCGGCGCAAAACCGAAGTCGATCCTTTCCAACACGGCAATGGATTTTTTCCGCAACTACATCAATACGCCTTCTCCTGTTGGCTTTGAGAGCGGCGGACAAAAATTATGGATGGAATATGTAAGGCCCTTTGTAGACAACATCTTCTCAGACCCTTACGGAACCGCGGTGGGCGTGATCAATCCCGAAGCACCGTTCAAGGTAGTAATAGAAGCGCATGCAGATGAGATCAGCTGGTTTGTGAACTACATCAACGACCAGGGCCTTATCTACCTCAAACGCAATGGCGGGGTTGACCACCAGGTGGCACCCGCAAAACGGGTATGGATCCATGGCAAGAAAGGGCCGGTTAAAGCGGTATTCGGATGGCCGGCGATCCATACCAGGCTCGGTAATCCCGATACAAAGGAACCACAGCCGAAAGTGGACAACCTTTGCCTCGACTGCGGCGCCCGCACCAAAAAGGAAGTGGAGGCGCTCGGTATCCACATCGGCTCCGTGGTAACATATGAAGAGGGATACGATGAACTCGCATACGACTACCTCATCGGCCGCGCATTCGACAACCGGGTAGGCGGGTTCATGATCGCGGAAGTGGCGCGTATGCTGAAAGACAACAAAAAGAAATTACCATACGGATTATACGTAGTAAATGCCGTACAGGAAGAGATCGGCCTCCGCGGCGCGGAAATGATCGCGCGGCGCATCAAACCAAATGTTGCCATCATTACGGATGTGACACACGATACAAGCACCCCTTTGATCAGCAAGATTGTAGAGGGGGATATCCAGTGTGGCAAGGGCCCTTCGCTCGCGTATGCGCCGGCCATTCACAACAAGCTCCTGCAGCTGGTGCAGGATACGGCCGAGAAAAACAAGATCCCCGTTCAAACCCGCACACTCAGCCGCAGCACCGGAACCGACACCGATAGTTTTGCCTATGCAAACGACGGTTGCCCTTCGGTACTCATTTCTATCCCCCTGCGCTACATGCACACCACGGTGGAAATGCTGCACAAAAGCGATATCGAACAAACGATCAAACTGATGTACCAGACCTTACTGGCACTTACACCCAAAACAAACCTTAGCTACTTTTGATTCAATAATGGCAATGGATGGTTAAAGATGGCCTGCCTTTTTAATCATTGTTTGCCGATTAACCATTACCAATCCGAAATGACCGATCAGAAAAACATACGCATCGCTATACTGGATCTTTACGAAGGACAGGCCAACCAGGGCATGCGTTGTATACGTGAGATACTGGAACACTGGGCGCAGCAGAACCAGTTTGAATTGGTGTACGATGAGTTCAACGTAAGACTTGCACTGGAAGTACCCGATACTTCTTATGACATTTATATCTCCAGCGGCGGCCCCGGCTCACCGCTCGAAAGCGAGGGCAGCGAATGGGAGAACAGTTATTTCGGCTGGCTCCGTTCGATGGAAGAATGGAACAACAGCGTGGAAGGGTTTCCTAAAAAACATGTGTTCTTTATCTGCCACAGCTTCCAGCTTGCGTGCAGGTATTACCAGGTGGGTACGGTGTGCAAACGCGTATCTACCGCCTTTGGCGTGTTCCCGATACACATGCTGGCGGATGGAAAACAGGAACCGGTTTTTGAAGGGCTGCGTGATCCTTTCTACAGCGTAGACAGCCGCGATTACCAGGTAATCGAGCCCGATCATTCCCGGCTCAGGGAAATGGGCGCAAAACTGCTCGCCATCGAAAAGAACCGCCCGCATGTGCCTTATGAAAGAGCCGTGATGGCCATCCGTTTCAACGATCATTTCCTCGGCACACAGTTTCACCCGGAAGCCGATGCTACAGGTATGAGCATGTACCTGCAGCGCGAAGACAAAAAACAAACCGTGATCGAGAACCATGGCGAAAGCAAATGGCAAAGCATGGTGGAACAGTTACAGGACCCGGAAAAGATCATGTGGACCTACCAGCACGTGCTTCCCAATTTCCTGAACTATGCGGTCGGAGAACTTGTAACCCATCCATGAAGCCGGCACACCCCACACACAAATGACATCTGTGTGAATCCGTGAAATCTGTGGCCATCGATTTTGATTTGTTTGCACAGATGATGTATCTTCTGCTATCGAACAGCATCACACTGAAATCATTTAACCCCGGATCAAAACCCGAGATCATGGTAAAAGAATTAAGGAAACAGTTCAACGATACATTCACCACAGAAAGATACAATGCCTACCTTGAAGACCTCAACAAGCAACATCCCGGTGCCATCGAGTTCCGCGTAGCGGAAACACCGGTTTTTGTTGACAGGTCCTTTAAACACAAGATTCTTTCTGCCTGCGAAAGTATTGTAGATGTGATCACACAATACAATTTTAAAACGCTGACCTCGCACGCCATCCCTGACGACGTGCGTGTTCCAAACGAGAACGACCACACCCATTTCATCGCATTCGATTTTGGGATCTGCGAAAATGAGAACGGCGAATACGAACCGCAGCTCATCGAAATGCAGGGCTTCCCTACCCTGTTCGCCTACCAGGTTTTCCAGGACGAGATCACCCGTAAACATTTTGATGTTCCCGCAGGATATTCATCATACCTGAACGGCTTCAACAAAGAAAAATACATTTCGCTTCTGAAAGAAGTCATACTCGGCACACACCAGCCCGAACACGTGATATTGCTCGAGCTATTACCACACCAGCAAAAAACAAAGATCGATTTTTACTGTACCACGGATTATACAGGCATTCCCGTTGTTTGTCTTACAGAACTGGTACAGGAAGGAAAAAAACTATTCTACACAAAAAACGGAGAGCAGATCCCCGTAAAAAGAATTTACAACCGCATCATCTTCGACGACCTGCAACAGCAATCGCCCGAAATACAGGAGAAAGGAAAATTACTGCTCAGCGATCTTGATGTTGAATGGGTACCGCATCCCAATTGGTTTTACAGGATCAGCAAATACACATTACCGTTCATCGATCATCCTTATGTTCCCAAAACATGGTTCCTTGATAAGATCAGGGAAATGCCTTCCGATCTCGGGAATTATGTGTTGAAACCATTGTTCTCCTTCGCAGGGCAAGGGGTTGTGATCGATGTAACGCAGGCCGACATTGATAAAGTTACCGATCCCCACAACTGGATCCTGCAGCGTAAAGTAAAATACGCCGACATCATTCCCACTCCGGATGTTCCTGCAAAAGTAGAGATCCGCATTTTTTATTTCTGGAAAGACGGCGAACCAAGACCCATCGCCACCAACAACCTCGCGCGTTTAAGCAAGGGAAAAATGATTGGTGTGCGCTACAACAAAGACAAAGAATGGGTGGGTGGCAGCCTTGTTTATTTCGAGGAAGATTGAATAACAGGTAACACGGCACAACCACGCTGGTATAAATAATAATTGAAAACAATATCTCCGGATTGCGGTTAACATCTGCGCATCGCAAATGTTAAAAACAAGACCATTCGCTTCAAAATTTGTATTTTTAAAGCGATGAATTCATTCTGGACCAAAATTCTTACAGAGACCATACTGCGCCCGAAAGAATCAGGCGGCACGTATATTAACGACTACTCGCAATACGCGCTGGCAAAAGCTTACCGCGAATTGAAGATCAATGTATTTCGTGGTATAAAAGATGCCTTGCTGATGGTCGCAGGCATAGGATGTGCGGCGTTTGGCCTTGAAAGTTTTTTGCTGCCCAACAATTTCATCGATGGTGGCGCAACAGGTATCTCGCTGCTGGTTTCCGAAGTAACACAAACACCGATCTATATTTTATTGCTCCTCGTAAACATTCCTTTTGTTTTTCTTGGATACAAACAGATCGGTAAAGCATTTGCCGTAAAAACAGCCATCGCCATCACCGGGCTTTCCCTTTGCGTTGCGTTCGTACATTTTCCGGAAGTAACGCACGACAAGCTCCTGGTCTCGGTATTCGGTGGATTTTTTCTTGGTGCGGGCATCGGCCTTTCCGTAAGGGGTGGCGCGGTGATCGATGGCACGGAGGTGCTCGCCATTTTCATAAGCCGGAAGATCGGCACTACCATCGGCGACATCATCATCGTATTCAACATCTTCATTTTCTCCGCTGCAGCCTGGCTGCTCACCATCGAAACAGCTTTGTATTCGATGATCACCTACCTGGTTGCATCAAGAACACTCGACTTTGTTATTGAAGGTATTGATGAATACACGGGCGTAACCATCGTTTCTTCGCACAGCAACGAGATCCGCATGATGATCATTGAAAAAATGGGCCGCGGGTTAACTGTTTACAAAGGGAAGCGCGGGTTTGGAAGCCATGGCGAGAGAAATGATGTTGACATTATTTACACCGTTATCACACGTCTCGAATTAAACAAGCTTAATACCGAGATCCTCAAAATAGACCCCAATGCCTTCGTGGTGATGCACAGTGTGAAAGACACGAAAGGCGGCATGATCAAGAAGCGATCACTGAAACATTAACCAACCTAAGGCAACAAAGACCCGCTATTTTACATTCAGGAAGGTCCACTCAAAACTCAGCAGCCAACTGTTAGCGGCCATCCTTCTCATGTCGCTTCCCAATTGAAAACGGTAGCCCGCATTCAGCTTCGCGGTACTGCTAAAGATCAATTGCACCGCAGGTGCGAGATCGATGTAATATTTACTGACACCGGTTGTCTGCTGCCCCAATAACTCAACATACAGGTTTAGGTTGGTCTGGTCGTAACTCGTGTATTTCCGCGGAAGCACGAGGTATCCCGCTGATAAAGAATAAGTATACGCAGAATACGGAACGGACAACGTGCTGCTTTTATCCCACCTGCTTGATTGCAGTACCTCTGTCCTGCCCAGCGTGGCAGACAACGCAAGTTTGTGCAGCAACTGCGTAGCGATGATGCCTGCCTGTATACCGCCCTGATCGCCGTCGATGCTGAGCTCGTCGTACATCGCATTGTTGCGGCTCACGGATGCTTCCGCAAATGCAGACATCCTGAAATGCGAATACATGCCGTCGTTTGAAAGAAAACGGTATTTGCCGTATGCGCGCGCACTCTCCCACCGCAGGTTTGACGAATACATGTCGGAGAACGTTGCGGCCCCATGCAGCATCAGGTTTTTGTTGACGCCCCACATCACTTCGGAAGTATGACGGCTCTCTGTATTACCACTGTATCTGTTCCGCAGGACCTTCGCCGTCTGTTTCAATGAAATGGAATGCGCAGGCATATTGCTCGCAGGCTCCGAGAACACATACAGCTCCTGCGCAGATAATGTTGAAGACAATAAAACAAGTACAAAAACAATTAGTCTGTTCATATAAATATTAATGAACGCAGGTATGCAGCGCGGGATCACACTGATTCAGGCCAGTGCAATCCCGCCATGCATATGCGTATTGATGCGTAAACAGTTTGCTGAACGGTTGCTGAAAAGTTCAGCACTTTCAAAAAGGTTACAACGTAACGTGATAGATCCGCTGCCCCTCCATTGTTCCGGATTCGTAACATTTCAGGGAAGTAAGTTTGCTGAACTTTTTGTAGTCTTTGGCAGAAACAAAATTCCTGTCAACCACCGTTACCGTTTTTGTTCCACTCAATGTTTGCGGTGTTACATTGAGGAAATGAAACGACTGGTCGTTCAGAGATACATGCGCATCGTTCTGGATCTTCGTGTTATTGAATTCTGTGGTTACTTTCAGTTTAGACACCGAGAAACCGGCATCTACAACAGCCTTGCTCAATGCGTCGAGATTTATTTTTGCGCCGGGCTTGAAAGTAAGGTCGTAAGAAGAGCCTTCAATGTCTGCGCTCACCTTGTCAACAAAGGAAACGCCCGACAGCGCCTTGTACACCGCTTTTGAACACATGGCGCAGGTGAGGCCACTTGCCTGTAACGTGGCATTTTTTATCTGTGCACTGCCCTGCAATGAAAACCCGAGCAGGAACAGGATCAATATATTTTTCATCAATTATTTTTTTGAGCGAAGGGCTGCAGGCGAGGCCCGCAACCCACAGCATTTAATGGTTACTGTTTTTTCTCTGATGCTTTGCGATCGTATTTGCAGCACTCATCGAGTTTTTCGTAAGCCAGGTCGTTGCCTGTAAGATCCTTTGTATCGTAACCTGCTTTGGCAACGGCTTCCTGGATCTGTTTGTTGCTTGTTTTTGCAGCATCGTATTTAACGGTAAGGATGTGCGTGTCTTTGTTCCAGGCTGCTTTGCTGGCCCCAGCTTCCTTAGCCGCTTTTTCGATGTGTTTCTGGCACATGCCGCAATTGCCCCAAACTTTTATTTTTTCAGATTTGGTAGCCGCGGTTTGTGCATTGGTAAATAATCCGCTGCATACAAATACAATAGCGAGTATGATTGATTGTGTTTTCATTTTTTGTGTTTTTAAATTTGAAAGAAATACCGGCGAAGGGTTTCCGGAATAGGGTTCAATAAAATGCTTTGCACGCAGGCAAAAAGGGCCACGGCAATTTTACAGGAACTGGTTACAAACCAATAGCTGTCTTAACAAATGGAGTATCAGACCCTGAAAACACAATTCTGCAGGTAAGTATCCTGCCGCGAGCGCAAAGGTGGGGAATGTTCACCCGGGATGATGGTTGATGAAGCGTTGTAAAACGGCGCCTGCAACAAGTTCGAATTGGTGCTCAATACAGCAACCGCGAGCTGGAGCGAATGATCGGCCTGCGCGATTTTCTGCGCGTCCTGCATCTTTACCACTTTCAGTTCTGTTTTGCAACACCCTGATTTCGATTTTGCTTTTTTACCACAAACACATGAGCCTGGTGTCCAGGTCTGCAGTTTCACCGAACTGATCTTACCCATGCAGTAATGGATATTCATCACCACACCACTCGAAAGGGCGAGGTAAATGAGTGCCAATAAGAATACTGCCGGGCGTTTCATGTTACAAATGTAGGTGGTTTTTTAGTTTGGAGGCACGGTTTGTATGTTAAACCCGGTTAACCGCTATGGGATCGCCGTGACATGCATATCCAGATCTGTAACCGTCAGTTCACAAAATTCCACCAAAGCCCGAACCTTAACCACAGGCCGGTATAGGGATATTTGTCGGCGGCGAAATTGAGTTTGTTAAACGATCCTGTTTTCAGGTTGATCGTATTCAGGTTTTCCAGGCGGAAAAACCCTTTGAAACTTTTGATGCGGAAATGAACAAACGCGTCGATGGTTGGCCGGTTACTGATCGTTGACGTGTTCTGTACAAAATACTGGCCGATGAAGGGAGAATAATTGTCGGCCTTGTAAGCCGTATTGTAGATCAATTCCAGCCCTGTAGACAAAAAGAGATTGGTTGCAAAGTTCCCCTCAAACGCGAGCCTGTTGCGGGTCAGTACGGTTGGAATATTAAGCACATCCTGCCCCGGCGCCTGCTGTACATGGATTTCTGTATACAGGTTCCAGTAGCGCGCGAGCTTGAATTTCTTTTCGGCGGTAAGGTGCAGTACGTTGAACAGTGTTGCGTGTTGTTTGGCAGAAAAGAAACTGTCGTAATACATGTAATTCGTTACCGCAAAATATTCCCCGCCAAATTTCCACCCCTTCGGGTGATCGTACGATGCAAAGAAACGGATGATGTTTTCTTTTGCATACGACCCGCGGTTTTTAACCGGGAAGCTGCTTGCCGGGTTTAAAATATACGAAGGTGAACGGTTCACGTTCTGGAACCCGATGCGCAGGTAGCCGAGCTTGCGGCCCAGCATCCGCTGCATGCTGATGTAGGCTTCGTAATCGCCCGAGTTAAAGCCGGTGATGTAAAACTGTCCTTTCGCCTCAATATCCCAAAGCTGGTTGCGTGTGCGGTTGCGGTATTCGCTAAGTACCGAGAAATTGTACAACCTTGTGGTAGATGTTGTGTCGAATGTGCCTTTCAGGTTCTGAATGGCCACACCCGCTTTCAGGAACTGGGCCAGGTTGTTTTTTTGCGGGAACGAGATCAGGCTGAACTCGTTGTTCAGCTCGTTCCATGCGTCGTAATACCGCACCGTTGTTCCGCCCGGCACCGCGTTGAAGTACCGCGCATAGTTGGTTGAATCGGGAAAGTTGTCCAGGAACTGGTAACTACTTGAACCGATACGCAAAATATGTTCGATTCGGAACCTCGGATAAAACAGGCGGTACGTAACAGAATCCGTAACCAGCGAATCCTTTGTGCCCAGGTCGTAATGGTGTTGTATAACCAGGTTTGAATTCTTGTACGTATTGCCAGTATTGACCGTTGTATTGAACGGGTTGCGCAATGCCCTGCCCGGGCGGCCCAGTCGTGTTTCGAGTTCGTATGGATCGTTCAGTGCAAGGCTATCCAGTTTAGACGGGCTCTGCAACCCGCCATTTTCGGAAGAGGCGCTCTTGTTGGAAATATAAATGAACGAGACCTCGTATTTTTTATTCAGCGTCTGGTAATGTGCCACGAACCGCATGTTGTTCTGGCTCGCGTTCTGCGTTTTTAAAAAACCGGGCGCGTTGTTAAACCGGTACTCGAGTGAAAAATTGAAATTGCTTTTTTTATTCTGCGTATGAAGCACGTTCACCAGTTGCTCGGCCTTGCTTCCCAACACATAGGCCAGCTCTGTATAGGGTCGTGTGCTTTGGTAGAGTTTGGTGTTTTCTAAAGTGAAGGCATAGATATCGTATTGATGGAAACCCGCATCGAACCCGGCCTTCATCAATGGATTGAAAAAAAAGGATTGGGATGCGGTGGAATAGTTCCCAAGTGAATGGTAATAATACGGCAAGGGGAAACGCGTTGTAAAATCGTTGATCGAAGAATCGATTGTGCGTAGCCTGGAAGAATCGTAGTACTTAAAAAAGATCGTGATCGAATCCGCGTTCCTGTCGCGCCGCTGCAACGAATCCTGTCCGCCGGCTTTCTTGATCGGCCGCCCCTGCGCATCATAGCCCACCTGTGGCCGCTGTCCCACAGCCCCGTTGGTTCCGCGCAACTGTACCTGCGCCAATGCGCGGTTGCCCAAAAGCAGCAGCAGAACGACCGGCATTTTTTTGAGTAGCTGTAGAAGCATGGGGTGAATGTGAGATAAATAAAGTAAACCCGAAGTTAAAAAATCCGTGAATCATTGATCGTGAACAGGAGCACCATTCGTTTTTATAACCTTTCAATCGCGCCCTACAAAGATTTCACGAGTTCTGTAAACAACAAAGTGAGTTTTGGCTCGGCATCTTTCGCTGCCTGCAATACTTCTTCGTGTGTGATGGTATTTTCTTCTTCGCGGATGCCGAGATCGGTGATCACGCTGATACCGAATACCTTCATTCCGCAATGCACCGCGGTTATGGTTTCCTGTACCGTGCTCATGCCCACTGCGTCGCCGCCAAGTATGTGAATGAGTTTGTATTCGGCGCGTGTTTCGAAGGTGGGGCCGGTTACACCCAGGTATACGCCCTGTTTGAGTTCGATGTTGTTTTGTTTGCCTATCTCCTGTACTTTTTTGATGAGCGCTTTGCTGTAGGGCTCGCTCATATCAGGAAAACGTGTGCCCAGTGCTTCTTCGTTTTTCCCGAGCAAAGGGTTTACGGTGAAGAGGCTGATGTGGTCTGTGATGATCATAAGGTCGCCGATCCTGAAACCATCCTGTACACCGCCTGCGGCATTCGAGAGTAAAAGTGTTTCCACACCCAGCAAACGCATTACCCTTACCGGGTATGCAACCTGCTGCGGCGTATATCCCTCGTAATAGTGAAAACGGCCGCCCATCACCCATACTTTTTTACCGCCGAGTTCACCAAAAATGAGTTTGCCCTTGTGCCCTTCCACGGTGCTCACCGGGAAGTGCGGGATATCGTTGTAGGATATTTCTATTTCTGTTTTGATATCGTTGGCAAGGTTTCCCAACCCGCTGCCCAAAATGATCCCTGTTTTGGCTTCTCCGGATACCAGGCCGCGTATGTAAGCGACGGTTTCCTGTAACTGTTGCATTGTTTCTGACATGTGAATGTATTAAGCAGCAAATATAACGACGGGGGTGGTAAAAGCTGCGGCTATCGGCTGTGAGCTGCGGGCTTTTTTAAATTAAGAGAGCATCCAATGGAAACGACCCGGTTGGCGGCCCCTTCGTTCCGGCAAAGAAAAAGGCCATTCAGCGAGCTGAATGGCCTATATCAGGTTAAGATGTTCAGTTATTAACTTAAACGTTTAACGTTAACGGCATTTAAGCCTTTACGTCCTTCTTGTACATCAAAAACTACTTTGTCGTTCGCTTCGATCTGGTCAACCAGGCCATTTGCATGTACAAAAGTTTCTTTGTTAGAGTTATCATGCTTGATAAAACCAAAACCTTTTTCTTCGTTGAAGAACTTTACAGTTCCTGTGATTTGTGTGTCCATTTGTAAAAATTGTAAATTTATTAAGGCGCAAAGTTAGCCATTTTATGCTTTCGTTCCTAATAAAAATGCAGGTGTGTTGTTAAAGGCGCGTTAGAGTAGCGCTGATCAGCCTGTGACTGAGCGCAATGTGTTAAAATAGCGGGAATAGGCATAATACAGTTTGGGAAACCTTATTTTATCCCATTTTACCCGATTTCACCACCGTTGCGCCAAACGCATCGCTCCAAACTCCTTAATTTAGCGATCTATCCACAAACAATCATTTCATGAGAAAAATTGCCTGCTTTTCGTTTTCGCTTTTTTTGGTGCTGATCGTTTCGGCACAGAAAGTAGCGTATAAGATGTCGTTTCCCAACGCGGTTCACCACGAAGCGCGTATTGACCTGACCGTGTCGGGGATCGCGCCTAAACCCGCCGTGTTCAAAATGAGCCGCTCCTCCCCCGGCCGTTACGCAACGCATGAGTTCGGTAAGAATGTGTATGATGTGACCGCGAAAGACCAAACCGGTAAATCACTGGTAATAAACCGCATCGATGGCGATGTATGGGAGGTTCCGAAACATACCGGCACCATTACCGTAAGCTATACCCTTTTTGGTAACCATGCCGATGGCACCTACGTTGGCATCGACCCGGAAAGCATCCACCTCAACATGCCCGCCACTTTTATGTGGATGAAGGGGCTCGACAATGCACCGATCTCCATCCGTTTTGACCTGCCCAAAGAAAACAAGGGCGTATTTGCCACCCAACTGGCTCCGGATGCAGAGCCGAATGGCTTCAAAGCGCCCAACCTGCAATATTTCATGGATAGTCCTACCAAGATCGGCGACCAGACCATTCGCCAGTGGACCGCACAAAACCCCGACGGAGCAAACTATACGTTCCGCATTGCGCTCGAATCTGCCGCCACGCCGGCACAGGCCGATGAGCTGGCCGATAAAGTGAAGAAGATCGTAAACGAAGCAAAAGCCGTGTTTGGAGAGTTCCCCAAATACGACTGGGGCTCCTATACCTTCATCGCCGGCGCCAACCCTTACGTGAGCGGCGACGGAATGGAACACCGGAACTCTACCATGATCACCACCACCATGAACGGGTTCAATGCCGACCGTTTGCTCGGCGTTTTCTCCCACGAATATTTTCACAACTGGAACGTGGAACGCATACGCCCTAAAACCCTCGAACCTTTCAATTTCGAAAAAAGCAACATGAGCAATGAGCTCTGGTGCGCAGAAGGGTTTACACAGTACTACGGCGGACTGCTCCTCACCCGCGCTGGCCTGCAAAGCAGCAGCAGTTTCCTGAATACGGCCGCCAGCCTGATCAATACAAAAATGAACAGCCCGGGCGCGAAATTTTACAGTCCTGTAGAAGCCAGCAACCACGCCGTTTTTGTTGATGCTGCCGTATCGATCGACAAAAACAATTACGGCAATATGTTCACATCGTATTATACATACGGCGCATTGATAGCGCTGGCGCTTGATCTTGAACTGCAGACCCGTTACAACAAAACGCTGGATGCATTCATGCAGGCGATGTGGAAGCGTTTTGGCAAAACCGAGATCCCCTACACCGTTGCTACCATGCAGGAAACACTCGCGGGCATCACCGATGCAAAATTTGCAGGCGATTTTTTCAGCAAATACATCAACGGGCATGAGCAGATCGACTACGCCTCGCTGATGGCGAAGGCAGGATACGAAATCAAAAACCCCAACGCGGGCAAAGCCACCATGGGCATTTTTACCGGTGGCGGTTTTGGCGGCAGAACAATCAGTGGGAATGCTTCTTCGGAAGAAAAACTGACCATCGAAAGAAATACCACACGCGGAACTGCCGCCTACGAAGCGGGCCTCGATACCGGCGATGAACTCCTTAAACTCGATGGCAACGATGTGAAGAGCCAGGCAGATGTAACCAAATTCGTGAACAGCAAAAAACCGGGCGATGCAGTAACAGTTACCTACAAGCATCGCGGCGTAGAAAAAACAACAACGCTTGTGTTGAAAGAACAAACCGGTGTGACGTTGGTTCCTGTTGAAAGCACAAACAAAACGGTAACGGCGGAAATGCAGAAGATCAGGGATAGCTGGTTCACATCGAAAGCGAAATAGGGTTGTTGGTCAGGCGACCAACAACAGCACAGGTGATCAACAACAGCTCAGACGATCAACAATACTGATCTTCATAAGAACTCACCCATCAAATTGTCTCTTGCAAAAAGCCCCCGGTATGTAAACCAGGGGCTTTTTGTTTATGTTATTTGATAGGAATTGCGAGGGAGTACCTACGGTTCGTTCATATGCGCCTTTTCTTCCTTCAGCGCAACGTAGGCCCATATTGCGCTTGCGATGAGGAGGATCGCTCCTACCAGGAATGAGACGCCTGGAAAATAAACAGGCGCGGTTGATTTTGTAAAATAGGAAAACAGGCCCGTCATCAGCAAAGGGCCGAATATCGAGGTCAGGCTCATCAGGCTCGTAAGCGCCCCCTGCAGCTCGCCCTGTTCGTTTGGCGGAACGTGGCCGGAGATGATGGACTGCAAAGCCGGCCCCGCTATTCCGCCCAGGCAATAAGGAACGAGGAACACGAACATCATCCAGCTTTGTGTGGCGAATGCAAAAAGCAACATGCCAAGGGCGTACAGTGCCAATCCCATGTACACGCTTTTTTCATTCCCGATTTTCGGGATCACAATACGCACCAGCCCTCCCTGCACCGCACCTACCAGCAAACCAACCACGGCCAGTGAGATGCCGATCATCTTCGGTGTCCATTTGAATTTTTCGATGTTGAAAAAGCTCCAGTTGCTCTGCACCGCGTGCGCAGCGATATATACCAGGATCAGCGACCCGATCAATCCCATAACCGCCGGATATTTACGCAGCTGCAGCAAGGCGCCAACCGGGTTTGCGCGCTTCCATTCGAAAGGGCGGCGGTGCGCTTTGTCGAGCGATTCGGGCAACACGAAGAACCCGTATGCCGCATTGAGCAGGGCGAGCCCGGCAGCAACGATAAAAGGTACGCGATGATCAAGTTCTCCCAGCAAACCGCCCAGTGCCGGGCCAAGAATAAAGCCAATACCGAAAGCAGCGCCGATCATCCCGAAATTCTGTGCACGGTTTTCGGCTGTGCTGATGTCGGCAATGTATGCAGAAGCCGTTGTAAAACTTGCCCCCGTAATACCGGCGATCACGCGGCCAACAAAGAGCCACCCGATAGAAGGTGCGAAGGAAAGAAAAAGATAATCGATGCCAAATCCCAGCAAAGAAAAAAGCAATACCGGTCTTCTTCCATATTTATCACTCAGGTTACCAAGTACTGGCGCAAACAGGAACTGCATGATCGCGTAAGCAAAAGTGAGCCAGCCGCCGTACAATGAGGCCTTGCTGTTGTCTGCCACGCCCAACAGCTTTTCGATCAGTTGCGGCATCACGGGTATGATGAGGCCGAACCCGGTGATATCGATCAATAATGTAATAAAGATAAAGCCCATCGCGGCTTTGCGGTTTGTTGCCATGGTCTGTGTGGATTAGACTGCAAAATGGGGTTTTCCTGAGCGAAAAACGAAAAAAAACAGGGCTTATTTCGATAAAAATAAAAAGAGAGTATCGCTACTCTCTTTTTTAAACAATATCAATTATGGGAACGTTATTTAGACAACTTGATGGTTCCCACGGATGTTTCGCCAGGCGCTTTTACCACCACATTTCCGATCGTTGCGTCTTTGTAACCATTGGATGCATTTACAAAAACAGTGTAGGTTCCCTCTTTCAATCCCCGTAATTTAAAATTACCGTTCCTGTCCGGAAGCGCATACGCCGTATCTGCCGAATTGTAAACGGATACGACCGGGAAACCGTCTTTCGGCTCTATCCTTCCCGCAATGCTACCCGTTGTGCTCACTGTAAAGAAATGGAACACGGGGCGCAGGAAGAACTGGTTGCGGAAATCCACGATCACCGAGCGCGACACATCGAAATCGAGCCAGAGGCGCCGCCTGCCCGGAACAAATTCTTCGCATTCATTTCCCCTCAGTTTGATCAGCACATAATTCTTGTCGCCCAACGGCAATGAAACAGGATAGGTTACGCTGTCTTTTACCACCGAGTTGTTCGTACCCAATTCAACCTTGATCAAACGGATCGATCCGTTTACGATCGTATTCGATGCAAACAAAGTATCTACGCCGTTCCTGAAATTGAGGATATCGTAAACGCCCGCCCTGATGCTGAGCTCTTCCCAAACAAACGAAGAGTCGTTTTTGCGGTCGTTTGAACCGCGGCGGTCCCAGTCTTCGTTGTCGTGGCGGCGCGTATCCTTACTTGTATCCACCAGCACTTTCACTGATTTGATATCCACGTATACATGGTCGAAAAGCCCAGGTGCATCCGTTAAATAAAGTGATAACTGTTGTTTGCCGGCAGCCACTTCAGCACCGGCCGAGTCGTTTTTTTTACATGCCGTGAAGCATACAACGGCAAGGGCCATGGCGAGGCCCAGGAGGGTGTGTTTGTTTTTCATTGGATCTTGGTTTTTTAAGTAACAGTCGCGCCATGTATCGAACTTCTGGTTTCCGGATCAAGAATTGTGCTGCGGGTGTTTAAGGGTTTGTTAAACCGGCGGCGTGAGGTTTCTAACCCCGAAGCCAAAACCCTGCGGCTCAAAACCGTTTTTCCCCTAAATTGCCCTATGAGAAAGATACTACCCGCTATTTGCACGCTGCTTGCCTGCCAGGGTATTTTCGGGCAGGGATTGAGCGATACGGAAAAAAAAATCGTTTCATTCATCAACCTCCACACACCTGATGCCGAAAAGCTGCTTGCTGAATCGGTAAACATCAACAGTGGAACGCTTAACAAGGCAGGCGTAAAAAAAGTTGGTGATGTTTTTGCGCGCGAATTCAAAAAAGCCGGGTTTGTTACAGAATGGGTGAACCTGCCCGATTCACTGCAACGCGCAGGGCATCTTGTGGCAACACGGAAAGGCAAAAAAGGAAAAAAGATCTTCATCATCGGCCACCTCGATACCGTGTTCGAACCCGATCTTCCTTTCTCCCCTTATAAAAAACTAAATGATTCCACCGCCACCGGCCAAGGTGTGAACGATATGAAAGGCGGCGACGTGATCGTGATCCTCGCGCTGCAGGCATTGCAGTCGCTGAACCTGCTCAACAACGCCAACATCACCGTTTACTTTACCGGCGATGAAGAGAAAGCGGGCATACCCAATACCGTCAGCCGTGCAGACTTTATCAACCGCGCCAAAAATTGTGATGTGGCGCTTGCGTTCGAGGGCGCTACCAGCCTTACATCCGTTGCCACGGCACGCCGGGGAACGAGCGGCTGGAAATTACATGTGACCGCAAAAACGGGCCATTCATCGGGCGTGTTCAGCGCCGGCGCGGGGTATGGCGCCATCTACGAAGCCTCGCGCATCCTGAATGGATTCAGGGAAGAACTGTCCAAAGAAAAATACCTTACGTTCAACCCCGGATTGATATTGGGTGGCTCCGATATGAAATACGATGACGCAAACTCGAAAGGCGAAGCTTCGGGAAAGACCAATATTATTTCACCCGAAGTAATGGTAACCGGCGACCTGCGTTTTCTTACCGAGGCGCAAAAAGAAAGTGCGCGTGAAAGAATGAGGGCCATCGTTGCGCAAAACCTGAACGGCACAAAGGCGCAGATCAGTTTCCATAACGGTATACCGGCGATGGAACCTACCGAGGGCAACAACCGCATACTGCGGGTGATCGACAGTGTGAGCCGTGCCATGGGACTCGGCCCCACACGTGCCGGCGACCCGGGTTCAAGGGGTGCGGGCGATGTTTCCTATGTTGCGCAATACCTCGACTGCATCGACGGGCTTGGCGCTTCGGGCCGTGGTGCGCATGCGCCGGGCGAAACCATCAACCTAAAAGAAATGCCGGTGCTTGCGCAACGAGCGGCCATTTTGATTTACCGATTGATCAATGCTGACTAAAAATAAAATCATGATACAAAAAACAAGAATTGCCCTGGCCTTTTTATCGCTGCTTTTATCGTCCGCGATTTTTGCGAATGAAAAAACGGCGCCCGACAACCGGAGTTATTATGAGATCAAACTCTTTCGTGTAGCTTCCAATGAGCAGGTGGCACAGGTAGAAAATTTTTTAAAGGACGACTTCATCCCTGCATTGCATCGGGCGGGCATCGGGAAAACAGGTGTGTACCACCCGATCGGCAACGATACGGCTGTTGACAAACGTGTTTACCTGTTCATCCCGCTGCGGTCACTGGAGGATCTGAATATGATCGAAGAATTGACCATGACCGATGCAAAGCTGAAAGGCGCGAATGCATTTTTAGATGCCGCCTTCAATGCACCCACATTTGTAAGAACAGAGTCCATGGTATTGAAAGCATTTCCAATGATGCCGACCTATAATATTCCATCGCTCAGCGGAAACAAAACAGAAAGGGTGTATGAGTTGCGGAGCTATGAATCGGCTACGCAGCGATTGTATCGCCAGAAAGTAAAAATGTTCAATGCAGGCGGAGAGATCGCACTTTTTAAACGGCTCAATTTCAACGCCGTATTTTATGGTGAAGTGATCGCCGGAAGCCGTATGCCCAATCTCATGTACATGACCAGTTTCAACAACAAGGCAGACCGGGACGAACACTGGAAAAAATTTGGAGAAGATCCTGAATGGATGAAGTTGAAAGTAGTTCCCGAATACCTGAACACAGTTTCGAGGAACGAGACCATCCTTTTGAATCCTGCGGAGTTTTCGGAATTGTAACGACAAGTATACAAGAAGCGGAAGACAAGGATCGGGAAAACAGTTGCTTTTGCAACACCTGTTTTCCCGATCCTTGTCTTCTTTTTTTAAAGCCGCGCCGCTTTCGCGCTCCTGATCATCTCAACAAAATTCTGTCCCCGGGAAAGCGCTGTAATAACCTGCGCGATCCTTTTTGCCTGCGCCGCCTCCGATTTTACGCCGCCCATCCACTTGATAAAATAATTACGGTGGGATAACTTCATGGATTCATAAAATGCTTTGGCCTGGGGCTCGTCGGCAAGACATTCCATGAAACCAGGTGGTGGTTGAAGAGGCATGTTGTCTACCGCGAGCTGCACATCCAGCATCGCTCCTTTCTTTTTACCGATCGCTTTGCGCATGGTTGCATTCAGGGGAATGATGAATGTGCCTGCACCCATCGGCAACATTGCAACGCCGGCAATGCTGTGCTTATCGAGTTTTCCTTTTACGCGATAGGATGTTTTGGTGTTGGGCTTGAGCTGGTCCGCGAGATCCTGGGGAACCTCGATGTACGTCCAGCCGGTTTTCTCTCCCTGTTCATCAAATTTGCGGATGGTTGCGGTGAATCTGATCATGGTTCAATTTCGGGAAAATGGGTGAATTTCGAGCATCGTTGTTGCCACAGATTTCACGGATTTACACAGATTTTTTCAGGTTGTTTTGTACCGGAACATTCATCTGTGTAAATCCGTGAAATCTGTGGCAATAAAAAAGGGCCCGGAAAAAAATCCGAACCCTTTACCATTCACACATCACACTCACTTGTTGTCGTCTTCATTTCTGAAAACAACAACTCCATCAAACACATCTACCAACACTGTCTTTGTTTTGTCAATGTCGCCTGCCAATATTTTTTTACTCAGCGCGTTAATAATCTGTTTCTGGATCAGCCTTTTCAAGGGCCTTGCACCAAACTGCGGATCGTAACCCTGCTCTGCTAAAAACTCGAGCAGGTAATCGCTGAATTTCAGGTTGATCCCGTTTGTCGCTACCAAATGTTTCAGTCCCTCCAACTGTATCTTCACGATGCCTTCGATCTGCTTTTTCATCAGCGGGCTGAACATGATGATCTCATCCACACGGTTCAGGAACTCCGGACGTATCGTTTGACGCAGCAAAGCCATCACTTCTGATTTTGCTTTATCGGTAACCTCGTCTACATTTTTTTCGTTCACTTTTTCAAAAGCATCCTGTATCAGGTGGCTTCCGATATTGCTGGTCATGATGATGATCGTGTTCTTGAAATTCACCACGCGCCCTTTGTTGTCTGTAAGCCGGCCGTCGTCCAAAACCTGCAACAATATGTTCCATACATCAGGGTGTGCTTTTTCAATTTCATCCAGCAGTACAACGCTGTATGGTTTGCGGCGCACGGCTTCGGTGAGCTGGCCGCCTTCATCATATCCAACATAACCCGGAGGCGCTCCTACCAGGCGTGAAACGGTGTGTTTTTCCTGGTATTCGCTCATGTCGATGCGCGTCATCATGCTCTCATCATCGAACAGGTAATCGGCCAGTGCTTTTGCCAGTTCCGTTTTACCAACACCGGTGGTTCCGAGAAATATGAAGGAACCGATCGGTTTTTTTGGATCCTGCAATCCTGCGCGGCTCCTGCGTATCGCATCGGCTACCGCGGTGATGGCTTCTTCCTGTCCAACCACGCGCTCGTGCAACTCTTCTTCCAGGTTCAACAGTTTCTCCCGTTCGCTCTGCAACATTTTGGCAACGGGTATACCGGTTGCTTTTGCCACATTCGCGGCTATATCGTCTGCATCCACTTCCTCTTTCAACAGACGTTTGTCTGTAGAACTTTCTATCTGCGCCGTGATCTCGCTGATCAGCTTCTCCTGTTCCTTGATCTTTCCGTACCTGATCTCAGCTACTTTTCCATATTCGCCATTGCGTTCGGCCTGGTCGGCTTCCTGCTTCAGCTGTTCAATTCCTGCTTTTGCGCTCTGTACTTTTTCTACAAGTTCCTTTTCCTGTTTCCATTTCGATTTGAGCGTATCTTTTTCCACTGCAAGGTTGCTGATCAGGATGTTGAGTTCTTTCAGCTTTGCTTCGTCGTTCTCTCTTTTGATCGCCTCACGTTCAATTTCGAGCTGGCGGATCTGCCTTTCCAGGCGGTCCAGTTCTTCCGGCATGGAGTTCATTTCAAGACGGAGTTTCGCCGCGCTCTCATCGATCAGGTCTATTGCTTTATCAGGCAAAAAACGGTCCGTCATATATCGTGTAGAAAGTTCCACGGCTGCTATGATCGCTTCGTCTTTTATGCGTACATGATGGTGCGTTTCATACCTGTCTTTCAACCCCCGTAAAATAGAGATCGCATCTTCCACCGTTGGCTCGTCTATGATCACTTTCTGGAACCGGCGTTCGAGCGCTTTGTCTTTCTCAAAATATTTCTGGTACTCGTTCAGCGTGGTTGCACCGATGGCCCGCAGTTCACCGCGTGCGAGTGCGGGTTTCAGTATGTTGGCGGCATCCATCGCCCCATCGCCGCCCCCGGCGCCGATCAGGGTATGGATCTCATCGATGAAAAGAATGATCTCCCCGTCGCTGTCCTGCACCTCCTTTACAACACCCTTCAATCTTTCTTCAAATTCTCCTTTGTACTTAGCACCGGCGATGAGTTGCCCCATGTCGAGTGCAAAAATATTTTTCGAGCGCAGGTTATCCGGCACATCTCCATTGATGATCCGCATGGCGAGCCCTTCTACGATCGCTGTTTTACCTACACCGGGTTCGCCCACCAGTATCGGGTTATTTTTGGTTCTGCGTGTAAGAATGTGCAGCGTGCGCCTGATCTCTTCGTCGCGGCCGATCACAGGGTCAAGCTTGCCCTGTCTTGCCAGCTCATTCAGGTTCTTCGCATATTTGTTGAGCGTGTTGAATTGCGTTTCCTGGGTCTGCGACTGGATCGTATTGCCTTTGCGCAGGTCCTTTATCGCCGTGATCAACCCTTTTTCTGTGAGCCCGGCAGCTTTCAGCGTTTTCGAGGTGTCATCATTCACCTGCAGTATTGCAAGCAACAGATGCTCGGGACTGATGAATTCGTCCTTGAATTCTTTCAGGGCGCTGTTTGCCTTGAGCAACACATTATTCAGGTCGCGGCTGATGTTCTGTGCGGGCTCGCCGGATTGTATTTTGGGGAGTTTTTCGATGCCTTCGTCCACCTTCGTTTCGGTGAAAGAAGTGTTAACGTTGTTTCTTTTTAAGAGAAACTCCACCGTGCTGTCTTTATCAGCCAGCAACGCTTTGAGAAGGTGGTTTGTTTCAATGTTCGGGTTACCATGGTTATAGGCAACCTGCTGGGCCGCCTGGATGGTTTCCTGGGCTTTGATGGTATAGTTGTTCAGGTTCATATCGTTTTGTGTTTGTACTTGTTTCTGTGTGTGCTTCTGTGTCTGTTTCTGTGTCCATTTTTTATTGCCACAGATTTCACGGATTTACACAGATTTTTTTAGGTTATTTTGTACCGGAACGTTCATCTGTGTAAATCCGTGAAATCTGTGGCAACCGGAAATTGTAGCGTTTTTTCAAATATCTTTAAACCCATTGCAAAACACAATCCAACCCAAAAATCCCTGTAACTATGTCCGCAAAAATTTGTTCCAACTGCTTAAAAGTCAGTGCTGTGTTGATTTTCCTGCTATTCTTTCAGTTTGCAGATGCACAGTTGAATAAGATTCCCGAAGGACTCATGAGTTTCCCCGCGATCGATAAGAAACTGGACGACGCAAAAAAGGACCTGGGCGGTTTTGTATCGGCATTGGTTTGGAAAGATGGAAAGATCATATACCAGAAAAACATCGGAACAGATTTCAATACCAAAACGCAGGTGCCGGTTGCGGCGGTAAGTGAGTGGCTGACGGCGGCGCTGGTGATGAGTTTTGTTGACCAGGGGAAAATTTCGCTGGGCGATAAAGTGAGCACCTATCTTCCATTCTTTTCAAAATATTCAAAGGGATACATTACCATCAAAGATTGTCTTGCACATTTAACAGGTATTGAATCAGAGCCGGTTCGTTTGTCGAACCTGTTCGGTAGAAAAAAATACGCCTCCCTGCAGGAAGAAGTGGAAGAGTATGCTGCTAAAAAAGAAATCCAATCCAACCCGGGGCTCGAGTTCCGCTTCAGCAATATCGGATATGCCATTGCAGGGCGTGTGCTGGAAGTGATCACCAAAAGGAGTTTCGAGCAACTCATGCAGGAGCGCATTACGCGGCCGCTGATGATGCGTAATACTTCATTTTCCAGCTTCGGAGCGGTAAACCCGGCTGCAGGCGGTATGTCAACGGCCTATGACCTTACCAATTTCCTTTCGATGCTGCTGAACAAGGGCTCATTCAACGGCAAAACAATACTCAGCGAAAAAGCGGTTACGGATATGCAAACCATTTACACAACACCCGCTATGATCAAATACGCACCGAAAGCCGGTGAAGGATACAATTATGGATTGGGCAACTGGATCGTTGAAGCCAACGAAAACAACATCGGCACAGTGCTCGCGGTGCCGGGACTAGCGGGTACCTGGACGATGATCGACAAATGCCGCGGCTATTCGCTGGTGATCGTAACCAAAGGAGACCTGGGCGATGAAAAAAGAAATTTGTGGATGGAAATTAAATCGATGCTTGATGCGCAGTTGCCTGTAACGCAATGTAAATAGGCTGCGACCCAACCATTGAGCCGTGGTCGCAGCCAATTATGGAATCACAATTGCTTCACAAAAACGATGCGGTTTCTGTCAGCCTTGTAGATCGCATCATAATATTTCACGAGCTCGGGATAAGCATCGGCCGCGAGCGTTGCGTTGTTGATGGAGTGCACCCTGATCACTTCTATTTTGTTCCCGGCTACTTTGTAACACATGCTGTAGTGGCCGAATGAATTGGCGATCTCCACATCTTTGGGTAGCGACTCAATCGCATACCCTTCGGGCATGCTGATGTTGATGGTATCTACATCCTTGTATGCCGATCTGAATTCGATCGGGTATTTTCTTTTTTCTTCAGCAGGCAACCTGCGGGTTGATTTGTTAAAAAGATTGGGTTCTACAAACAACCGTTTTCCAGAAACGGTTGCAAAATTAGGAGATGAGATCCGGAGGTATTCATCGATCACCGGCAGACGGCCCTTAATTTCTTTGTATTCAGATTTGTCAACTTTATAGGTAGGCAATCCCAATACTGAATTGAGGTATTTCTCCCGCTGTTCGGCATTTGCATCGTGGATGAGCTGGTGCTGCAGCTCCTGCTGTTCGCCGGTGAAACGCGTATTCACATCTACCACAAGGTTTCCGGCGCCGTCTATTACTGCATTGATGCTGCGCATCTGCAGGTTGTCTTCGGCGGTGTAAGTGGGGGTACTAACCACATGACCGCCATCCTCATCGATCAACAATGCTTTCCGGCCGCCGGTAAAGCTACCCATGAAACCGGCAGACTGGGTCTGGCTGGTGCATTCAAGCCAGGTGGTATCTTTCTCGCCTGGCACACAGGCGATCATATGATTGAAAGAAGAAAGTGGAAAATCTTCCTGCAGTTCCCGGACACCTTCGCCGGCATAGATCAACACTGTATTGGCTTTGATGCCTGCCTCTTTCAGCAGGCTTACCATATAATTCGAAAGCGCCTTACAATCGCCGTATTTATTAGTGGCCACATACTTCGCATCAAAGGGTTGCCATCCGCCAATACCGAGTTGTATACCGATGTACCTTGTATTGCCCTGCATGTAATTGTAGAGCCTTACGATCTTTTCATTTTTATCAGCAACGCCATCTACCAATGCATGCACATCTTTCTTTACATTATCGGGCAATACATCACGGCCTTTTGCCAGCGTTGTGTTGAACTTTCCGAAATCGAGCCAGGTATTCATGTTACCGGTATATCCCCCAAAAGAAAAATCGCTTGCGCCGATGTTCACATAAGGAACGATTTTACTGATCGGCGGGCCATAGATTTCTGATTGAACCGCTTTGTAATTTTTCAGCTCCCATGTATAGGAAGTGAGCGCTGGGGTTTTTACGGTAACGGGGTCGCCAGGTGAATTCTTCTGTTGTATACGCAATGTATAATTTGCAGGGATCTCCACGATGTAACGACTTTGCTCCACTGCGTAGGAGGTACTTTGAACGGGGTGCCAGTTCTGAAGAAAAAAACTGCCCCTCGCCTGCTGCTCGTCTTCGTACTCGATGGTGTAAGGATATTGCCGGTGATAGAAATTGTGCGCCTTAATCCTGTCGTCGTTCATCAGGCTCGCGCCATCTGAAACAGGAACATCCATGATGTCTTTTCTTTTTACAGACTGGATCTTTTTACCGGAGGCGTCATATAGGCTACCCGTGATATCACTCAACCCTTCGAGGCTGCTGTAATTGTTCTGGTACTGTGCGTACCGATCGCCTTTTTCGTTCAGGATGGTGATCGCGTAATGGCGCTTAACGATGACTTTGTCGAGCGATTTCATCGTTACACGGATCTCTTCCATCCGTTTTACCGCATTGGCGTCCTTGATAAGCGAATCCGGTATCAGCGCCACGGCATAGTTCTGCGCGCCGGCCGGCAGAAACAAAAACAACAATCCCGTTACAATTGCAAAACGCATCAGCTTTTGATTTTTTTGAAAACGATCTGTTCACCCTGTTTCTGGATCACAAAAGAGAAGAATTCGCGCAGTGATTCGTAATCTTCGTTGGCGAAATTCGCTTTGTTGAGGGCTATGCGGCAACGCATCTGCAGGCGTTCGGCCGATTTCGACACCAGGTATTCAAACATACCATCGGTGTCATTTAATTTAAACCGAACCGATTTGGGCATTTCATCTACCGCGTACCCTTTCGGTATCTCCATATTCAATATATACACTTCATTCATTTTTGAAGGCATCTCCACCGGGTAAAGCCGTCTTGCAGAGCTGAATGGATTTTTCTTCATCGCCTCGCCTAACAATGGATTGAAATACACCACGTCTTCGGTGAAATCAAATTTCAGATCATAACTCAACGAAAATGGCTCATCGTACGATCTGAGTGAATCTATTACAAGACTGCTTGCCTTTACTTCCCCGGGCAACGCTGCCGCAATGGTTTTAAGCACCTCCTCTTTCGTGCTCTTTGCCATTTTCTCGCGCATGCGGTACGACCCGCGGTCGCCATATGTTTTATTCATTGTTCTACAAATCCTTTATCATCATTAATGATGATGAGGTTGGTGACCTCTTCTTCCGTTAATGAATCTGCATCGAGTGAAACGGGTGCGGGCAGGTCGCCGAGTGTATAAGCAAGCCCGCTGTAACACAGTTCCGGCAATTTATTGAACCCGAGCATGCGGTGCGACGCGTCCAGGTAAACGGTGTTGGTGTCGCCGAATTTTGCTTCACAAACCAGGTAGTTGAACCGATCCATCAGCGGGTAGATCGGGTGTGCCTTCCCATGCGAGCGCGAACTTACCAGTACCGGGTTTGCGGTGATCGATTCGTGGCGCAGCATGGCAAGTAACAGGAGATTGATATCGCCCGTGGTGCCGCTCTTTTTTTTGAACACATCTTTCAGCGAAACACCATCACTCAACAATGTGCCGCCGTATGCGGTGCATGTAAAGTTGTCGCGAACATAGGCATAAATCTTTCTGGCCTTTTCCTCTGCCGTGGCAGCGCCTTTGGTGATCAGTTTCATATCGTCATCAAGCCAGCCATTGTTGCGTTTGAATGATCCGAAATCTTCACGCTCCATGCGCGTCTCATTCACTTTGGCCCAGCTTCCCATCACATCCTGGTAAGGACGGTTTGGAAAACGGTACTGCGCAAGCTGAAACTCGATCTTTGTGATGTGGTTATCGATCGTTGTTGTAAAGCTCTCTTCTTTCATTGCCGGGGCATCTTTTATTACCCAGGTCATGTCGTCCACAGCGCTGCTCAGGCTCTGCCTGGCAGAGCTTGTAGCATCGTCTCTCGAAGTCACCGAAAAGTTTACGTTCCTCCGTCCTGTTTTCCTGTCTGCAAACGGAAGATATCCCTGCAGCAGCGTAACATACCCGAAGAATTCAGGAATACTCACTTCATACTTGCTGTACAACACAGGGTATTTTCCCTGGAACTCCCAGGGTTGGAGATTAAAAATAAAATCAGACTGGATCGTATACGTGTACTCAATGATCGATCCTTCTTTGATGGTCGGTAATGTAAATTACTTTTCGATCCATGTTTTCGACAACCTGCTTTCAAAAACACTTTTGTTTTCCATTTTTACCGGCACCACTGCACCGTTTTCGAGGTTGTAGGTAGTGGCTCTGAGGTCCTGTAGTTTTTCGGCATCTTTTCCGTTCGAATAGAGCCGTATGAAAACTGTGGCGGCATTGAATCCATTTTTATTGAGGATCTTGACGCGCGCGTGCCGTTTGAATATGACCGAGAACCAGCCGTTGGTATTTCCTTCAAATTCTGAAGTGCCGATATCGGAGATGACTACAGCATCTGACCCTGAATCGATAACGGGAGATGTTACGTTGAAGTCGGCGGGGGTAATTTTCCCGTATTTGACATCCTGCGAGAACAGGCACGTAATAATGAACAGGCTGGCGATTGCCATAAGGGATTTCTTCATATAGTAGTTTTGGTGGTGGATACGGTTCCGGAGAAACCGTACAACAATAATATCTTATTTTTACTATTATGTTCCCCGTTGGGAACAGGAAATTTTGAGCCATCCCGAAAAAAATACCGCTATCATAAAAAATACAGCCCGGCAACTGGGCTTTTCTTATTGCGGGATAGCAAAAGCCGAACAGCTCGACAACGATGCGCGCCGTCTTGAGCAATGGCTCAGCCAGGGCATGCACGGCGGGATGCAGTACATGGAAAACCATTTCGACCTCCGGGTGGATCCGCGCAAACTGGTGCCCGGTGCCAAATCAGTGATCACGCTTTTACAGAATTATTTCCCGGGTGAACAGCAGTCGGAAGCCGCACCGCACATTGCCAAATATGCGTTCGGCAAAGACTACCACGAAGTGATCCGTGCAAAGCTCCGGCATTTTTTAAGTGTGCTGAATGAAGAGATCGGCGAGATACAGGGAAGAGGGTTTGTTGATTCAGCGCCCGTGCTCGAGCGAACCTGGGCCGTTAAAAGCGGTGCGGGTTGGGTGGGGAAAAACGGGAACCTGATCAACAAACAGAGCGGCTCTTTTTATTTTATCGCCACACTGATCGTGGATATCGAATTGCTGTACGATGACTCCTTCGCAAAAGATTTCTGCGGCAGCTGCCGCAAATGCATCGATGCTTGTCCTACAGATGCGATCCTCAACAACAAAATAGTCGACGGCAGCAAATGCATCAGCTACTACACCATCGAACTCAAAGATGCATTGATACCCGATGCATTGAAAGGTAAATTCAACAACTGGATGTTTGGCTGCGATGTTTGCCAGGATGTATGCCCATGGAACCGCTTCTCCAAACCGCACAATGAAATGCAGTTCGCACCCATTCCTGAAATACTTGATCTTTCCACCAAAGAATGGGAGGAAATGACGGAAGAAACTTTCAGATCCGTTTTCAAACATTCGCCTTTGAAACGCGCGAAATTTGAAGGCATCAAACGCAATCTTTCTTTTATCAGCCAGTAGCCTGCTCAAAAAAAACGACGAAGTGCCCTGCTATTTCTTCTTAGGAACAACAAACGAAAACCGCAAAGAACCAAACAACAGGTGATCGGATGTTTCCGAGCCGAGGCTCCTGAGTTGGTATTGGAGCGTTGGGCCCACGTACATAAAAGGTCTCTTTCCGATTGCAACATCGATACCGGTAGATAGGAACGGTTGTGCTTTTCGCAGCAGGTCGTTGTTCTTGTACAATACGCCGGTGGAATAATCGTAATGCAGGGCGTTGCTTGCGAAAAGATAATCCAGTCCGCCGCCAAACTTCCATCGCGCAGTGGTGCCGAACAGTTTGAAAGAGTGGGATAATTCTGCACCTAAGGAGACATAGTGATAACGGTTTGTGTACACAGCGCTGTCTGTATTGGCATAATAGAACCCGGAAGGAAATACAGAAGCGATGCTGTAACGGCGGCCTGTTTTGGTAGCGGTTTGCAGCAGGGAATAACCGGCAAAAAGACGGAGGTCCAGGTTTTTGTTCAATGCTTTGCCCACTTCCATGCGGAGCCCGAAGCCAAAAGCATTTCGAACTGCGGGGGCGCTGCTGCTTCCTGCTGTTGCTCCGTTACCCGGGGCCGTATTGGGCGGAGACGGATTTGCATTGGATGGGTTTGATGCAGTGGAATTCGCAAACAAGCCGTTTACCAGCGCGCTCCGGCCGATATCACCTGCAATGCTGAACTGCCATTTGCTCCTCGTTTCTTTTTTTGCGGTTGTTGTTTTTGTTGATGCAGCGGTATCACCTGGTACGGTTGGCGCATTGCCCTTTTCCGGCCCGGAAACCGGGTTGGCTGCACCTGGATTGCCTGAAATATTTTTTTCGGACGAGGTGGCCATATCATTTTTAACACCGGCAGAAACAACATCGTTTCGACTGGTGTTGGCGTCCTGTTGCCCTTTTACTGCATCGGGATCAGATGGTTTTTCGCCGCGGATACTCGCAGCCTTGTGCGCCTTTGGTTTATCCGTTCCAGAAACGCTTGTAAATGTTTGTAACCGTTTGTTTTTAAAAGCAGCTTCTACTTTCCGTTCCGCAAATTGTTTTCTTTGTTTTTGCCTGATGGAAGCGATCACATTTTTTTCGATGATTATTTTCTGTCCGGGCGCTTGTTTAGAATCGTATCCTGCTTTGGTTTCCCCGTTTTCCTTTATGGCCGCTGTTTTATCTTCTGTCCCGGTGTTGTTTCCTGTTTTGTTTTTTTGATCCGCTGCATATACTTTCTCCTGGCCTGCTCTTTGTTCTTCTTTTGTTCCAAAGGATCCCTGTTCATTCAATGCGTACCACAATGCTCCGCCGCCCAGGCCGGCAAACAACAATACCCACACCAGCCAGCGGCGTTTTTTTTCTTTGTGGAGACCGGCTTCCACGTTTTTCCATACCGCCTCATCGGGACGCATCTTCAGCGAACCGAGTTCTTCGCGAACCCGTTGTTCAAAAGATTTATCTGCCATAACTATCTTTTTTTTCGTTCTCCGAATATTTCTCCAGCCAGTTGATCAGCAGGGCCCTCGCCCTTGCGTATTGCGAGCGGCTCGTACTTTCCTTGATGCCGAGTATCTTGCCAATCTCCACGTGCGTATACCCTTCTACTGCACACAGGTTGAAAATGGTTTGGTAGCCCGGCGGCAACTGCCGCACAAGGTTGAGCAGGTCCTGCATATTGAGTTTCATCTCCGGTTCGTGGCTGGTAACGGGATGAAGATGGCTGTCTTCGAAACTGAGGTCGAGCTGGTACCGCGGTTTGCGTTTGAGGTAATTGATGGCTGTATTTACGATGATCCGCCTGATCCATGCCCCCAATTCTCCTTCCATTTTATACTGGTGAAGGTTGGTAAAGACCTTGATAAACCCCTGCTGCAACACCTCCTCCGCATCATTCATGCTTTTGGTGTAGCGGTAACAGATGCCCAGCATGCTTTCTGCATATAACTCATAGAGCTGCTTTTGGGCAACCGGGTTATTGCGTAAACATTCTTTTACCAGTTTCTGTTGGTCCATCGTGCGTGGTCTTCGTTCTCTTGACACAGTGCGGCCATGTACCGTTGCACCCTGTCAAATAAATTCCCGGCGAAATTAGGTGGTTGACGGCCGTTTGTACCCTACAGATGGATGAACGATGAATGGCCGTGGCGGCAGGTCGTTTTTTAATATGGGCGAGCGATCGAGCGGAATCCCGCGCAGTGGCCGGAGCGGCAATTTCCTGAACCCGATGCTCCGGGCCCTCAACCCGCAGCCACCGCATGCCGATACCCGTTACATTTGCACCATGAGTTTATCCGAAAGAGACCAGCATGTGATCTGGCACCCCTTCACGCAGCAAAAAAACATGCTCCCCCCCGTGCCCATTACCAAAGCATCGGGTAGTATTCTGTTTGCTGAAAACGGGAGCCGTTACATCGATGCCATCAGCAGCTGGTGGGTCACCTTGCATGGACACGCCCATCCCTACATCGCCGAAAAAATATACAGGCAGGCACTGGAGCTCGAGCAGGTGATCTTTGCCGGTTTTACACATGAGCCCGCCGTACGGCTCGCAGAACGCCTGCTGCCCTTGTTGCCGGGTGATTTTACGAGGATTTTTTACAGCGACAACGGCTCCACATCCACAGAAGTGGCGCTTAAAATGAGTATTCAATACTGGTGGAACAGGGAAGAAAAGAAACGCAGGAAGATCATCGCGTTTACAAACGCCTACCATGGCGACACATTCGGCGCCATGAGCGTGAGCGACAGGAGCGTGTTCACCCTCGCGTTCCACGATCACCTGTTTGAAGTTGTCTTTATCGATGTACCTACTGCCGATAACATCGCTTCGCTGAAAGGCATCATTCAACAGCACCAATCGGAAACTGCGGCTTTTATTTATGAACCATTGGTACAGGGCGCGGGCGGAATGAAGATGTATGATGCGCAATGGATGGATGAATTACTCACCACGGTTAAAAACGCCGGCATCATCTGCATTGCAGACGAAGTGATGACGGGATTCGGGCGCACCGGCAAACTTTTTGCCAGCGAATACCTCTCGCAGAAACCGGACATCATCTGCCTGAGCAAGGGCCTCACCGGTGGAACAATGGCCCTTGGCGTAACGGCGTGTACCAACAGGATCTACGAGGCCTATGTAAACGACGATAAATACAAGACATTTTTTCACGGCCATTCATTTACTGCAAACCCGCTGGCCTGTACAGCAGCGCTGGCCAGCCTTGACCTGCTGGAAAAAGAAGGCTGTTTTGAAAGGATCAATGCCATCACGAGGTTGAACAGCGCATTCGCGGGCAAACTGCAGGACCGGGCCAATACCAAGGATGTAAGAACCCTGGGCACGCTGCTCGCATTCGAGATCACAAAAGGAAAAGACGAATACCTGAACAACATCAGTTCTTCCATTACAAAAATGGCCATGGACAATGGTGTTTACCTGCGACCACTGGGCAACACGGTATACATCATGCCACCGTATTGCATTACCGGGGAAGAACTGGAGAAAGTGTACGAGGTATTGGGGTCGGTTGTGGAGACGGATTGGTAAGCATGGCGCAATGGATGCAAGGGGCCGGCATTCGGTATTTCATTTCACGATTGACGGTCAGCGACTGACACAGTTAGCGCACCACGCTGTTGCCTGTCTTTTCGGTGAGCGCTTTGAGATTGTTCAGGTTTGTCTCCATCATGGTACCGAGGATCTTGTCGTTCATCATCGATCCGAACCTTTCCCATGGGTACCATTTGATCTTTTGTTCGAACTGCCATTGCACGATCATTGTTTTCTGCGTGGAATCGCCGATCACATGAACCGTACTGAGCTGCGTGTTGCCGCTTTTTGTTTTCCAGGTTGAAACAACGGTGGTATCGGTTATGCTTGTAATGTCTACGGTCGTTCCGGCGAGTTCGGCATGCCTGGGCGAGCTTATTTTGATGGATGGGGATTGTTTCATTCCATCCATCCATTCCTGCCATTGTTCAATGCTCTCCAGGTAAGGCATAATGGAATCCCTGGGCGCGGAAACATTTACCGCCCGCGACACCAGCACCATCGAAGGCAGCAGCAAGCCGATAAACGACGCGATCGCAAAAAGCGATACGATACTAAAGAATACGAGCCTGAGCAGTTTTATCATTTTATTCCCACTTGAATGTTTTAAATGCAACGGCATATACCACTACTGCCCAGATGCCGAGAATGCCGATCTCCTTCCAGCAACTGGCAAGGCTCGCGCCCTCAAAGGCAATGTTGCGCATCGCGTTGTTGAAATGCGTTAGCGGCAACACCTTGCAGATCGGTTGCAACCACGATGGGAAGGCCTCGATCGAAAAAAAAGTTCCCGCCAGCAAAAACTGCGGCAACGTGATGAGGTTGGCAAATGGCGGGATGGTGCTTTCGTTTTTTGCGATACTGCTGACGATAAAACCAAATCCCATGAACAGGATCAGTGCAATAAAACTCAGCGTCATGATCGAGAGAAAGGTCTGCAAACCATGCACCAGCGTGAACTTGAAGAAAAGATGCCCTACGCCGATGATGATCACCGCTGTAAGCATCTGGAAAATGACCCGGCTCAGCGCCTCGCCCAAAACAATATACGAACGCTTGATGGGCGTTGCATAAAACCGTTTCAACACCAGCTGCTGCCGCAGGTTGAAAAACAAAAACGCCACACCAAACACGCCTGAACTCAGCAGAGAAAAGCCAAGCTGTCCCGGTAAAATAAAATCGATCGTGCGGTAGATTCTTCCTGGTATTTTTTTGATCTCGTTGCTGATCATTGCCACCGTTGGCGCATCTGCATACAACCGCTGGTTGATGTTTGCGATGCGGGCATTCAGGATTGATTGCAACACCTGCAGGTTCTGCGGGTTCACCGCTTCTGAACTTACCAGCGTGATCTTATAGGGAGGATTGCTCAACCCGGACTTTTCAATCTTTATGATCGCCGTTACCCTTCCGCGTTCAAGGTCTTCCTTTACTTCTGCGTCGGATTCGTTTACAATGTTGAGGCCGGCTATTCCGCGCAGTGCAGGGTATATCTCATTGGTTGTATCGGTATTTTTATCAAACGCCACATTGAGCGAGATCCTGCTTCCACCCCCGATGAAACCAAATACCAATATAAAGATCAATGGAAACGCAATACTGAACACCACAGCCGATGGGCTCCTGAAAATCCCCAGTAAACTCCCTTTCGTAATGGCCATCATGGCCCTGAACTGGCTGTACTCCTTTTTCATAGCAGTCTGATTGTGCAACAAAACTATAAGGTTTGTGGATTGGGCCGGATTTTATTTTGTTTTTTTTGTTGTCGATTGAAACGAACGCAAATCAATTGAGATCGATCTTAAACGGCATCCTCGCCTGTGTGGTGCCAATCATCTGTTTTATGTTCTTCAGCTCCTGCAGGGTCTTGTACTCACTCTCCCCTATTTCTTCCTTGATCATTTTCGTTTTTACAGACCGTTTGTAGTTGTTCATGATCCTTTCAAACAACGACTTTTTCTCCGGGTATTCCCTCAAACGGTACTCCTTTATTTTAGCCATCCGCGCAGCGCAATCGATCGCATCCTGTAGTGTTCCTATTCTATCTACAAGGCCGGCTTCGAGCCCACGCGCGCCGGTCCACACCCTTCCCTGTGCAATGCTGCTCACATAAGCCGTGTCTTTTTTCCTTCCTTCCGATACACGTGTTTTGAACGTGGCATAGATCGAATCCGTACCCGCCTGCAGGAACCTTTTTTCGGTTTCGGTAAGCGGCCTGTCTCCGTTACCCATGTCTGCATAAGGCGCTGTTTTTACACGGTCGGAAGTAATGCCCAGTTTGTTTTTCAGGAACGACTGGTAATTGAGTACGATGCTGAACACACCGATCGATCCCGTGATGGTATTGGCATTTGCAAAAACCGAATCTGCATTACACGAAATATAATAACCGCCCGATGCGGCCACATCGCCCATACTTACCACTACGGGCTTTGTTTTTCGCGCAAGTGTGATTTCGCGCCAGATCACATCGCTCGCCAGCGCGCTTCCGCCGGGTGAGTTTACACGGAACACGATCGCTTTTACCTCTTCATCGAGCCGCGCCTTGCGGATGATGTTCCTGAATTCATCGCTGCCCACCTGCCCTTCGTCGCCGCTTCCCGAAACAATATCGCCATCTGCATAGATCAACGCGATCTTTCCATCGCCGCTGTAATTTTTATAATCAGCCGATTTTGCATAGTCTCCGAAGGTCACAAAATTGATCCTGTCGCGGTCGCCGAGCTTAAGTTTGGCAAGTAACTCTTTTTTCAGCTGGTCATCGTAGCGCAACCCGTCTACCAATCCATTTGTAAACGCATCATGGGCCGTTTGTATCGTTCCGTTCACGGCGAGCGACCTGAGTTTTGCGGTATCTGTTTTTCTTGCGGCAGCGGCGGTATTGAGGAACTCGCTGTACAGGTCGCCCAGCCAGACCGCGGTTTGCAGGCGGTTCGCTTCGGTCATCTGTGTTTCGCGCAGCGGCTCGGTGGCGCTTTTGAACTTGCCTGCATAAAAGATCTGTGGCTGTATCTCCAGTTTATCGAGTGTACCCTTGAAGAACAAAAGGTTTACGGCAAAACCGGACCAGTCTAATCCACCCTGCGGGTGACAATAGATCTTATCCGCTACATTGCCCAGGTAATATCCTTTTTGGGTGATCGTTTCGCCGTAGGCGATCATGAATTTCTTAGCCGTTTTAAAATCAAGCAACGCCTTCCGCAATTCTTCGCTTGCGGCATAGCCGTTCACATTGTTGTCGCACAAAATATAGATGCCTTTGATGGCAGAGTCTGATTTTGCATGACGGATCAATCGCACCATTTCATAAAGGGAAGGCGGTTCGTTGTCGCCGTCTTTGAGAAAATTGAAAGGGCTGTGTTCTACCTGTTCCTTAAAGTTATTGGAGAGATCGAGTACCAGCACGGCATTGTTTCCTACGATCACTTTTTCTTCGGATGCGGCATTGGAGATCACACCGATCAATACAAATATGCCGATCACCGAAAAAATGATCAGCGCGAGAAGGGTGGCAAAAAATATTTTGAAGAATTGCTTCATACGGTTCGGGTATTGATGTTGAATTTAAAGATATTTGTCCTGACCATCCCCCTCGTTTTATGCATACGGCGTATTTGTTGATAGGCGGCAACATGGGTAACCGATCGGGTTACCTGCAACAGGCAACCGGGCTGATCAATGAATATTGCGGCAATATCGTTCATTATTCCTCTATTTACGAAACGGCCGCCTGGGGAGTGGAGGACCAGCCTTCTTTTTACAACCAGGCGCTCGCATTGGAAACCACGCTCGAGCCGGAGGCACTGATGCAAAAGTTACTGGATATAGAGGAGCAGATGGGGCGGCGAAGGACCATGAAGATGGGCCCGCGCATCATAGACCTGGATATTTTGCTGATCGATGAGCTGGTAATTTCGGGGAGGTTATTAACATTGCCCCATCCGGCATTGCCGCAGCGGAGGTTTGCGCTGTTGCCGCTGAACGAAATAGCGGCGGGCATTGTACACCCCGTTTTACACAAAACCATCGCCCGTTTACTGGAAGAATGTACCGACCCGCTGGATGTGCAAAAAAAATCAGCGCACGCTGGTTGATGGCGGTTAATTTTGACCATCATCGAGGAAACATTCATGAAACACCATTTTATTACGGTTGAAGGGAACATCGGCGTTGGCAAAACCACTTTAACGCACCTGCTTGCCAAACATTTTAACGCACGGTTGATATTGGAGGAATTTGCAGACAACCCTTTCCTGCCTAAATTTTACGAGAGCCCGGAACAATACGCATTTCCGCTCGAACTGTTTTTTATGGCAGAACGCTACAAGCAATTGAAAGAAATGGTGCATACGAAAGACCTGTTTCAAAGTGTGACCGTTTCGGATTACCTGTTCACCAAATGCCTTTTGTTCGCAAAAGTGAATTTGCCGGAGGAAGAGTTCAGGTTGTACCAGAAGTTGTTCGACATCATTCACCAGCAACTTGCATTCCCTGATATATTGATCTACCTGCATGCACCGGTGCAGAAACTGCAGGCAAACATCCGGAAACGCAACCGTTCGTATGAGCAGTCGATCCCCGATGAGTACCTGTTCAACATACAGGAAACCTATACCAGTTACATCAAACAACACAACATCAAAACCATTTTCATCGATGCGAGTAATGCGGATTTCCTGGGGAATGAAAAACATTTCCAGACGGTGCTCGATGCATTGGAAAAAGATTTCGACGACGGGCAACATTATTTCAGTTTGCCGTAATGAAGCCAAAGCTTTAAGCTGCAGGCTTTGGGCTTTTAAGGAAAACACCAACTCAAAAAGCATGTAGCCCCAAATGGAAAAAAACAACCCATTCGCATCGATAGGGATCCCGGAATTCAGAAACCTGCTGGTGGGGCGTTTTCTGTTCATCACAGGTTTGCGCATGATGAGTACCTTGCTCAACTGGTGGATCTTTCATCTTACTTCAAAAGCGTACGCGATCGGCATCATCGGGTTGTCTGAATTTTTACCGGCCTTTATTTTCGCCCTGTATGCCGGCCATGTGATCGATATCAGTGAAAAAAGAAAAATATTGTTGAGGGGCGTGGCCCTGTATTTGACAACAGCGCTTGTTTTCCTTGTGTTGTCAACCTCGTTCACCGCGGAAAGGTTAACCTCGCACTGGATCGCTGTCTGCATTTACATCACCGTATTTTTCACCGGCGTGATCCGTGCGTTTACGGGTCCGACCTTCAATGTAATGCTTGCCAGCATCGTTCCCAAACCCATTCTGCAGAATGCCACTACCTGGAACCAGGGCACATGGCTCTCAGCTTCTGTTACGGGCCATGCGGCAGGCGGGTTCCTGATTGCCTATGCCGGTATCACCAACACATTGGTATGCATCTGCCTGCTGATCCTTTCTTCGTTTTTTGTGATGTACCAGCTTAAGAAAAAGCCGGCGCTGAATGTGAAAGGTGAAAAGAAAACATGGGACAGTGTAATAGAGGGTCTCCAGTTTGTCTTCAAAACCAAGGAGCTGCTTGGCGCGCTTTCGCTCGATCTTTTTGCGGTGTTGTTCGGCGGTGCGGTGGCGATGATCCCCGTATACACGGCGCTGATCCTGAAAGTGAGCCCGGTGGCGTATGGCTGGCTCAATGCAGCATCCGATATAGGTTCTGTATGCATCGTGATATTGATGACCCTGTTCCCGCTCCAGCGAAAGCAGGGCATGAAATTATTGTATGCGGTGGGCGGCTTCGGATTGTGCATCATTATTTTTGCCGTTTCGCGCAATTTCTGGTTGTCCTTCGCCGCGCTGATGATCAGTGGAATGCTGGATGGGATCAGCGTGGTGATCCGCGGTACCATTATGCAGCTGAAAACGCCCGACCACATGCGCGGGAGGGTTTCGAGCGTTAATTCCATGTTCATCAATTCCAGCAATGAGCTGGGGCAGTTTGAAAGCGGCATCTCTGCGCAATTGCTCGGCAATGTTCCTTCCGTGATCTTTGGCGGTTGCATGACCCTGCTGGTGGTGGTAACCACCTGGTTCAAGGCGCCTAGCCTGCGGAAGATGGAGTATTAGGTTGGTGCAGGATTTTTTATGAGATGTTTGCACAACACGCAGTTTTCGGTCGTAACTTGCTTGTCCCGTTTTATCCTAAAACCACACAACTATGCAACGTCGTTCGTTCCTGCGCACAACCGGTTTAACGGCCGGGTTGATGGCGCTTTCATCCAAAGAAATTTTTGCAACGCTTTTACAGCAGCCAGCCTACAAGATCAAGATGCTCCGTGGCGATGTGGGCATTTTTTCAGAGAAAGGCGGTACCATTGGTTTTTACCAATCGCCCGACGGTTACGTAGTGATCGATTCACAATTCGCAGATTCGGCGCAGCATGCGATCAGTGAACTGAAAAAGCTGAAAGACCAACCCTTTAAGTTCCTCATCAACACGCACCACCATGGCGATCATACGGGGGGAAACATCGCGTTCAAGGGACTGGCCGAGCATGTGGTTGGGCACGAGAACTGCCTTGCCAATTACAAACGTGTAACGGAAAAAACGGCCGACAGGCAATTGTACCAGGACATGACCTTTGGCGATACCTGGAAGCAAAAGATCGGCAACGAAAGCATCCGCACGTATTATTTTGGGGCCGCGCATACCAATGGCGATGCGATCATCCATTTTGAAAAATCAAACATCGCGCATATGGGCGACCTGGTATTCAACCAGCTTCCGCCTTATATAGACAGAAGCGCGGGCGCAAGCATAAAGAACTGGATCCAGGTTTTACAGAAAACGCGTCAAACATTCAACAACGATACACTGTTCATTTTTGGCCATGCGGGAAACCCCGACAATGTAACCGGCGGCAAGGCGGAGATCGCAGCATTCGAGGATTATCTTACGAAACTGCTCGCGTTCACGAGTGAGCAGATCAAGGCGGGTAAGACCAGGGAAGAGATCATCAAGATCAAGGACATACCGGGCATCAGCTGGCCAAACAGCGGCGCGGAAAGGGTATTTACTGCGGCATACGACGAGCTTACTTCGTAACGCGCAGGTTTTCCAGTACATAGAAAACAATCGGGCAGAACGTTGAATTCTTCAGCGTGATCGCGGGCCGTTTGATGATCACATCTTCATCTGTATAAGGGAAGCGGTGACAGTCAGACGGCCTTGCTTCGTATATACTGCAGAAATTATCCGCACCAAGAAAAGGGCAGGGTTTTGAGCGCACAACATAATCGCCCTCGGTATCAAGGGTTAGATAGGTTTCGATGAACGTGCCCTCCTTCATCCCTAAAAACTTGCTGATGCGCTTGATATCGGGTGTTTTGAAACGGGGCGAATAGTTCTTGCAGCAATTGGCGCACTGGAGGCAGTCGATCTTTTCAAAAGCCTCTTCGTGCAGGGAGGGCAATTGTTTGAGCACCTTGTTCTTATCGGCCCGCTGTAGGAACTGTTTGTAAAGCTTCTGGTGCTCAGCGCTTCTTTTCTCCCAATGATCTAAATTCACTTCGCTCATACGATACTTAACATTCAATTGATGGGTTATGTGCGGGCAAACGCGTTATTTTGTGCGGGCAAGGTAAGAAGAATAGAATTAGGAGCCCGGCATATATCATCCCGGCCCGGTTCTGGCTTCAAACGCCTCGTTCTCCACACCTACTATGGACGCGATCAAAGAGCAATGGCTTATCCTACTGTCCACACCCGTGTACATCATCATCATCGGGCTGGAACTGCTGTTGACGCACCTGCAGCATCGAAAAAGCTATACGCTGAAAGATACTGCGGCCAATGTGTACCTTATGCTGCTGAACTCCGGGCTTGATCTTGCCTTCAGGGTGGTTTACCTGGCGGTACTGCAGTATTTTTATGAAAGAAGATGGATAGGCATAGAATCTGTGGCGCTGTATTGGGTGTTGCTGGTGTTGCTGGAAGACATGGTCTATTACTGGCTGCATCGTTTCGATCACCACATCCGGCTTTTCTGGGCCGTTCATGTTACGCACCACAGCAGCACCTACATGAACTTTACGGTAGGGTTCAGGTCTTCTGTGTTCCAGCCCCTGTACCGTTTCATTTATTTTATCCCGCTTGCGTTGCTAGGCTTCAGACCCGTAGACATCGTGTTTGTTTATTCTGCTACGCAGATCTGGGGCATTTTTGTACATACCGAACTGATCCACAAAATGGGATGGCTTGAGTACATCCTGGTAACACCCTCCCACCACCGCGTGCACCACGGTTCGAACCCGAAGTACCTCGACCGCAACATGGGCATGTTCCTGATTATCTGGGACAAGCTTTTCGGCACTTTCCAGCCCGAGTTGCCGGCAGAAAAATACCAGCCCATCGCCTACGGCCTCACCAAGAACATAAATGCACCCAACGCCGTGTCTATCATCTTTCATGAATGGAAACAGATCTGGCAAGACACCACGCAAAAAGGCATCACCCTGAAATCACGCCTGCGTTACCTGCTTGGTCAACCCGGCTGGAGCCATGATGGAAGCAGGATGACAAGCGGGGAAATGAGGGAAGAAGAAGCGGTTGTACTGAACCCGGAGCCGGGAACCGCCGGCCAGGTGCCAGGGGTGGTTGACGAAGGCGCGAATTTCCTGGATTACAAGACCGCGTTGTAGGGATACCGCAGCAAACGCCTGGCAGCGGTTTGGCAATAGCCACTCCACACGCTATCCCCAGCCACAACAAAACCTTTATTATCCTGTTATATCAGCTTACCTTTGCGGCGATTTATTGATTTTGCGGCTTCGGGGGCGTCCTTCAGAGCGGTAAATAACCTCAAACCCTACACTTGAATATGAATCTATTTGAACAGCAATCCACAGAATTCCAGGGCAGGCACATCGGCCCGAACGAGGCAGATACCCAAGCAATGCTGCCGACCATCGGTGTAGCATCGCTGGACGAACTGATCAGCAAAACCGTTCCGGCATCGATCCGTATCAAAAATGAACTGAATGTTCCGGCTGCAGTCAGCGAGTTCGAATACCTCGCGGAGCTGAAAAAAGTGGCGGCTAAGAATAAAGTATATAAAAATTTCATCGGGCAGGGTTATTACGGAACGATCACCCCAAGCGTAATCCTCCGGAATATCTTCGAAAACCCGGGATGGTACACGCAATACACGCCGTACCAGGCGGAGATCTCCCAGGGGCGCCTCGAGAGCCTGTTGAATTTCCAGACGATGGTTACCGACCTGACCGGCCTGCCGATCGCCAATGCATCCTTGCTCGATGAAGCCACGTCGGCCGCAGAGGCAATGGCAATGATCTTTCACCACATCAATAAAACCGATGTGATCAGCAAACCGAAACTGTTTGTAGACAACCATGTTTTCCCGCAAACAAAAGATGTGCTCCTCACCCGTGCAGAACCCATCGGGGTTCAGCTGGTGTATGGCGACTACAAAACGGCAGAACTGGATGAAACTTATTTTGGCGCGATCGTGCAGTACCCGAACGACAATGGTTCTGTAGAAGACCACCGCGCATTCATCAACAAAGTGCACGCGGTGGATGGATTGGTGATCATGGCCACAGACCTGCTCGCGTTAACCTTACTCACCTCACCCGGCGAACTGGGTGCAGACGTTGCCGTTGGTTCTGCCCAACGTTTTGGCGTGCCGATGGGTTTTGGCGGGCCGCATGCAGCATTTTTTGCAACCAAAGACGATTTCAAACGCGGCATGCCCGGGCGGCTGATCGGCGTGAGCATTGATGCACAGGGCAACCGGGCCCTGCGTATGGCCTTGCAGACAAGGGAGCAGCACATCAAACGCGAAAAAGCAACTTCTAATATTTGTACGGCGCAGGCGCTGCTCGCCAATATGGCGGCGATGTATGCCGTGTACCATGGCCCGCAGGGATTGAAGAACATCGCAACACGCATACATGTACTGGCGCAGGCGGTTGCAGAGAGCCTTGCAAAACTCGGTATCACCCAAAGCAATGGGGCTTACTTCGATACCTTGAAAATAAAAGATGTAGACGCTGCCGCACTGAAAACCATGGCGGAGAAATACCATTCCAACTTCCGTTATTTTGAAGATGGAACGGTGGGTATTACAATAGACGAAACCACTTCGGTAGAAGATGCAAATACCATCATCCGCATTTTTGAGGCGCTGACAGAAAAGAATGCCGGCCACCAACTGGAAGCAGGCAAGCTGGAGCCTACAGCGACAACCATTCCGGGTGCGCTGAAGAGAACGTCGGCGTTCCTGACACATCCTGTTTTCAACACGCACCACAGCGAGAGCCAGATGATGCGCTACCTGAAACAGCTGGAGAACAAGGACCTTTCGTTGAACACAAGCATGATCAGCCTCGGAAGCTGCACCATGAAACTCAACGCAGCCAGTGAAATGATACCGGTGAGCTGGCCCGAATTTGGCGGCATCCACCCGTTTGTTCCGGCCAACCAGACAGAAGGATACCAACACATCATAGATGAACTGAACCGTTTTCTCTGCGAGATCACCGGCTTTACCGCCTGCAGCCTGCAACCGAACAGCGGTGCACAGGGCGAATATGCAGGATTGCTCACGATCCGCGATTACCATGCCGCAAGAAAAGAAGAACGCCGGAACGTAGTGCTGATCCCGATCAGCGCACACGGAACAAACCCCGCGAGTGCCGTAATGGTGGGCTTCAAAGTAGTGATCGTTAAATGCGATGAAGCAGGCAACATCGATGTGGCCGATCTCAAAGCCAAAGCGGAACAATACAAAGACACTTTAGGCGCCCTGATGGTTACTTACCCATCTACGCATGGTGTGTTTGAAGAAACCATCAAAGACATTTGCAGGATCATCCACGACAATGGCGGATTGGTTTACATGGATGGCGCCAACATGAACGCCCAGGTGGGATTGACCAACCCGGGAATGATCGGCGCGGATGTTTGTCACCTCAACCTCCACAAAACCTTTTCCATTCCACACGGAGGCGGCGGACCCGGCATGGGGCCGATCTGTGTGAACGATAAACTTGCTCCCTACCTGCCGGGCCATGTTTCACTTGCAGGCAAGGGGGCGGTAAGCGCCGCACCGTATGGTTCTGCAAGCATTTTGCTGATCAGTTACGGGTACATTAAAATGCTGGGCGCCACCGGTATCAGGCAGGCAACCGAATTTGCAATCATGAATGCGAATTACATGAAAGCAAGACTGGAGAAATATTATAAGATCCTCTACACAGGAAGCAACGGCACCTGTGCGCACGAATTTATCGTGGACCTGCGCCCGTTCAAACAAAGCGTGGGTATTGAAGCGGAAGATGTGGCAAAACGATTGATCGATTACGGTTTCCACGCGCCAACCATGAGCTTCCCTGTTCCGGGAACGATCATGATCGAGCCCACCGAAAGCGAAGACAAACCCGAGCTCGACCGCTTCTGTGACGCTTTGATTTCCATTTACGAAGAGATCAAGGCCATTGAGAACGGCAAATCGGACAAGACCGACAACCCGCTGAAAAATGCACCGCATACACAGGCCGTTGTCTGCGCAGACGATTGGAAACATGCCTACACCCGCCAGGAAGCGGCGTTCCCGTTGTATTATGTAACGCTGAATAAATTCTGGCCGAGCGTGGCAAGGGTTAACAACACGCATGGCGACAGGAACCTGATCTGTACCTGCGAGCCTACTTCTTCGTATGCCGAGAATTAGAAAGATCCTTTTATAAACAAACGCGTATTAAAGCTCCTGCATGGTATGCAGGAGCTTTTTTTTGACCTGTGCCCGCTGCGCGCCACTGGGCGATCCTCCCCTGCTTTGCGGCGAGAAAGTAAGTAGGAAGTTGGAGGTCTTGGGGGGAACGGCAAAAGCGACCTGCATACCAACCGGCTCCAAAATCCGGCCGGTAATACAAAACAACTTCCCTGACCTTACCTCAACATCGAAAGCGCGGGAAAGGATCGTTCAGCGAAACGCAGTTGGGAAGATCATCCCGTTCTTTTAACCACAGCGCCGCCACCCTGTTTGGATTGGCCCTCCAGCAACGCAATGATCTTTTCTTTGTCGACAATGGTCGCCTCAAGTTTGGCGATCTGTTTGTTGAGCAGCTTGATCACTTCGTCTTTAGAAGTGAAATAAATATGCTGTTCCTCGTTCAGCTCCGAAACCGCATCGGGCATGCCTGATGGAGGAACGGAGAGCTGCATTTTGCCTTTGCCCGTTACCAGCCAGACAAGGCTGAGGTCGGTGTAATTGTTTTTGATCTTCTCCAGGATATCGGACCCGACGGACCCCTTCCCTTTGAGTTGTTTGCCCAAATAGCCATTGGATAAACCACAACTGTGTTCAAATTCATACGCCGATATGGAATGGTGCGCAAGGTATTGTTGAATGCGTTCGATCAGTCTCATTAGGTATAAATACGTTAGAAAATAGGTGATTATTTTTCGCCCGATTGATAGCCTTTCCTGAATTTTGTCTCATCAATTAAGCTATTACGAAATACGTTTTTTCGTATAAACCGAGCAATAAGGTTTATACCTGATTTGCCTGCTTTTTTCACGGGGTTATTAATACGCACAGGCAAACGAACAGTGCAGCAATTGTATCGTAAGGCAAGTTCCCCGCTAATAAAAACCTGTATGCCTTCTCAAAAGAATGGGCCGCCGCTTCATGCGCTCAATGCGGCCGAAACAAAGGATCCGATGCTGGTGATCGATGAGTTTTTCGATTTCGCCGATCTTGATGACGTTCGCCAACTGCTCTGGACCTGGCTGAAAGTAACGGTAACCGGCACCTACCACAAAGAGCTTTCTTCCTCCGAACGCTCGGCCATACTCAGCATGTATGAAAAACTGGAAAAACTGGTTGAGGCCGCACATGTTTTGAGAGGCCGGGCATGAGCATTGGTTTTAAGCCTGGAGTATCGTTATCTTTAAGGGATCTAAAAACGCTTAACCCAACTCCATGGACCAACGCATCATTTCCCTCTACGACGAGTACACCCACAAACCGCTGAGCCGCGAAGTGTTTTTGAAACGCCTTGCATTGATCACCGGCAGCATGGCAATGGCATTGGCCATCACCCCGCTGCTCGAATCGAATTATGCCAAAGCTGCCACCATCGCGGAAGATGATGAAGACCTTGAAACCGAAACCATCTCTTACGAAGCAAATGGCGCAACCCTATTTGCCTATACCGCCAAACCCAAAAAGAAAATGAACATGGGTGGCGTGATCGTAATACACGAAAACCGCGGCCTCACAGAACATATCAAAGACGTTACGCGCCGCGCCGCCAAAGCCGGCTACCTCGCAATGGCGCCCGACGCGTTGTCTGAAAACGGCGGCACCCCGCCCAACGAAGACGAAGCCAGGAAACAGATCGGCGAACTCGATCCAAAAAAGAACCTCGCCAATTTTTTCAAGTCGGTCGACTTCCTCCGCGCAAGAAAAGAATGCAACCGCAAAGTTGGCGTGGTTGGTTTTTGCTGGGGCGGCGGTCTTGCCAACCAACTCGCGGTACACGTTCCCAACCTCAACGCCGCCGTTGCGTTTTATGGAGCGCAACCCAAAGCGGAAGACGTGCCAAAAATAAAAGCGCCGGTGCTGCTGCATTATGCGGGTCTCGACGAACGCATCAACGCCGGCATTCCCGCTTACGAAGAGGCCCTGAAAAAAGCGGGCGCGAAATATGAACTCATCATGTACCCCGGCGTTAACCATGCTTTCCACAACAATACCTCCGCGGCACGCTACGACGCAAACGCAGCGCTGCACGCATGGAAAAGCACGCTGGACTTTTTCGAGGTTAACCTGAAATGATTTTTGAGCCGTGGGTTGCCTGTTTCCTTATTATCTTCCAATAGAATCTTATGGATCTGAAAAAAACACTGGTTCTTTTTCTTCTCAGCTGTATCGCATGTAACCTGTTTGCACAGAAATCAGATCAGTGGCTGAAAGAACTGCTGATGGACAAGGCGTCTCCCCTGCTCAAACACGTATTGAACAACCCTGATAGTTTCCAGTACCAGGTCATTTACACGGAGATCAACCGGGACAAAAAGAACAAGGCTTCCTTCAAACATCATTTTCTGAATGTTGACAGGAACCGTTACTACAACCCTGCATCCACCGTTAAACTGCCCACGGCGCTGGTTGCGCTCGAGAAACTGAATGAGATGGGGATCGATGGGGTGAACAGGTATACAACCATGATCACCGACAGCTCGTTCAACGGGCAAACGGCGGTGCGTACCGACACTTCCTCCGGAACCGGGCTTCCTTCCATCGCCAATTACATCAAGAAAATATTTCTTGTAAGCGATAACGATGCTTACAACCGCCTGTATGAATTTGCCGGGCAGGAAAAGCTGAATACATCCCTCTGGAAAAAAGGATACAATGATGTGCGGATCGTTCGCCGGTTTGTTACCGCAACAGAGGAACAAAACCGCAACACCAACGCGATCCGTTTTGTTTCAAATGGAAAAACGATCTACACCCAGCCTGCCGCCTACAATCCCATTGCATTTGATTACAGCAAGACAATACTCGTAGGCAAGGGCCATTTCGACCGCAACGATTCGCTCATCAATGCACCGATGGATTTTACGAAGCACAACAATCTTCCACTGGAAGACCTGCAGCAATTGTTGCAATCCGTTTTGTTCCCCGAATCTGTTCCTGCAAAAAAACGGTTCAACCTTACAAAGGACGATGAACGGTTTTTACTTCGATACATGTCTGAACTCCCTTCGGAAAGTAAAAAACCGGGGTACAGTCCTACAGAGTTTTTCGACAGCTATTGCAAATTCTTCCTCTACAAAGCCACCAAACAAAAACCGCCGCCCAATATCCGCATCTTCAACAAGCCCGGCTGGTCGTATGGTTACCTGACCGACTCAGAATACATCGTCGATTTTGACACGAATACGGAATTCATGATCAGCGCAGTGATCTATGTGAACAGGGATGGGATCCTGAACGATGACAAATATGAGTATAAAGAGATCGGTTACCCGTTTTTCAAAGAGGTTGGGGAGATCATCCTGCAGTACGACCAAAACCGGAAGCGCGCACACAAACCCGATCTTTCAAAATTCAGGATAGATTACAGGGCAGACCATGAATAAAATCATGCAGGCAACCGTTGCTGCGTAAACAAAATCCGGCTTAAATTGTTCCCTTTAAAAACCACACAACTATGATACCAACAAAAGCATACGCAGCACAGGATGCAGTAACCCCGCTCGGCCCTTTTAATTTCGAAAGACGCGACCCGGGGCCGCACGATGTCCAAATCGAAATTCTTTACTGCGGTGTCTGCCATTCCGATATTCACCAGGTGCGCGACGAATGGGGCGGCTCCATTTACCCGATGGTTCCGGGCCACGAGATCGTTGGCCGCGTTACGAACGTTGGCGCACATGTGAAAAAATTCAAGGCAGGCGATCTGGCCGGCGTGGGCTGCTTTATCGATTCCTGCCGCGTTTGTTCAAACTGCGAGGCAGGGCTTGAACAGTATTGCGACAAAGGCATGACCGGCACCTACAACAGCCGCGAAAGGGAAACGGGTGCGCCAACTTATGGCGGTTATTCCACACAGATCGTTGTAGACGAAAAATATACCTTGAAGATCTCGGATAAACTATCGCTTGCCGGCGTGGCGCCCCTGCTGTGTGCGGGTATTACAACGTATTCGCCGCTGAGGCATGTTGGCGTTGGCAAAGGGCACAAAGTGGGCGTAATGGGTCTTGGCGGCCTGGGCCACATGGCCGTTAAATTCGCGGCATCATTTGGTGCGGAAGTAACCATGCTGAGCACCTCGCCATCAAAAGAAGCGGATGCAAAAAAACTCGGCGCACATCATTTTGCGCTCACAACCGACAAGGCCACGGTAAAGAAACTGCAGAACAGTTTCGATTTCATCCTCAATACCGTTTCTGCGCAGCACGAGTACGGCCCGTTCCTGGATATGCTGCGCACCAATGGCACAATGATCGTAGTGGGCATTCCGCCCAAACCATCCGAAGTACCCGCGTTCAACCTGATCATGAAAAGACGAAGCATCATCGGCTCTCTCATCGGTGGCATACCGGAAACACAGGAGATGCTTGACTACTGCGCAGACAACAACATTGTTTCAGATGTTGAGGTCATCGACATAAAAAACATCAACGAATCATACGAACGAATGCTGAAAGGAGACGTGAGGTATAGGTTTGTGATTGATACAACAACACTGAAATAATTAGGAATTAGTAATTAGGAATTAGGAATTTATAAGTCAAAGGCCGTGGTTTTTACGCACGGCCTTTTTTTGTTATCCAGACAAAACACGAGAAAACGCAACTGATAAATAGGATAGGAATTGCCGTATTTAAGCTTAACTGCGAACAATAATTCTTAATTCTTAATTCCTAATTCTTAATTAATTCAGAATCTGAAATAAAACCTCACCATCGCCATCCTTGGCCTGATCCTGTAGCTGCTTTCAACAATGCTGTTGGCGCTGAGGGATGCGCTGCTGTAGGTGTCTTTACCGGTGAGGTTGGTAAGTGATAGTTCAAGGTCGGTTTTCCATTTATTGAGTTTGTAAGTAAAAGCCGCATCCACAAAAGTGAAGTTGTTGTCTTGCGAGCCGGGCACATGGTATTGGTAATGATCACCACTCACCCTGAAATAAAAATCCGGTGTGATCGTAAAATTAGTTGCCAGTTCATGCTGCCACCGCTGCACCTTCGGTGATGAATTGCTCTTTACCTGGTTCACACCCGCAGGCTTGCTTCCATAGGTATTGTAGGTTCCGTTGTAACTCATGTTCATCCATGTTGCGAACTTTGTGTTGAGGTTAACCGAATACGCGTAATTATCAAACGTTGTTTGCAGCAATACACCGTTTTGCAACTGGTTGGAGACCGACTCCTGCCAACCCACCTTGCCTGTTATCGTTGTCATCAAAGGAAAAATATATTTACTGATGGCAGCCGATGCCTGGTAACTGCGCGAGTCGTTGTTGAACGGGATGAATCTGGACTGCTGCAACACCGGGCTGATCTGCGCATCAGAGATCGTGTTGGCGGAACTGAAGGCCAAACCCGCATTAACAGAAAAGAAAAAGATCTTCAACGTATTCTTGAACACATAACCGCCGGAAAAATTATGGCTCCTGCTTTCGTTCAATAAATTTCCATTGGTGTAGAAGTTACGGTAGCTGCGCATAATGTAGCTGTCGTACACAGAACTGATGGTGCCGAACGTGTTGCCGTAAGTGTATCCGAAATTGAGGTAAGACTCCTTCCCTGTATTGTATTTCAACTGAACAATGGGTGTGATGGGAAAATCGTTTGCGTGATTGCGTACAACACGGCCGCTGTACCTTGTATCCTGGTAAGTAACCGGCAATATCAAACGCAACATCATTTTTGGCGTGGTGTAGGTAAGATCGGTCTGCACGTAAACCTTCAGCCTGCTGTAATCGAGGCGATTGATGAAACTATCGGCCACAATGTTCTTTGAACCTCCCACCTGCTGCGCATCCAGTTCCGAATTCAGGTCCTGCCCCAGGTAATTGAAACCTACACGGTACTGTTGCTGAAATTTCGGTGAGGCTTTTCCAAAACTCACGTACTCTTCCGTGAAAAAAGAAGGCACGGCGGCAAACTGTTCCAGCCCTGTAAAAGGCACGTTGTGGTTGAATTCAGCGGCATACAATCCAGGTGTAACAAACAGGGTTGCAGGGTTGTTGATCTTGTTCAGAAATGAATAGGCTTCGAGGAATTTACCATTCGTTGTTTTTTTGATCAGGTTGAAACGGTTGGAAACATTGGTGATGGTTCCGTTCAACTGCTGGTTGATGTTGTTGTTGGATGTTGCCTGTATACCTGCCAACACCGCGGTAGGCGTGTTCTCCAGCATCGTTACATTGTTCAGGTAATAATCCTTCCGGTTTGCATTGAGCGTAAACTGCGTGTTGAATGTATTGCTTGTGGTGCGCGCATTTTGTTTTTCTGCATAACGGATCGTATCGTTCAAACCGAAGTAAGAAGACCTGTATTCAGAGTTCTGGTAAACCCTGTCCCACGAATAAAACGCATTTACCCTTAACTGCAGGTCTTTTTTCAGGGTGATGAGATCGTTGACGTTTACCAATCCGGCGTTGTTAAAAAGATAACGCTTCTTTAAAAGATCCGGGTTGCCCGCACCGCCGGCGCTCACCAGGTTTGGCGCCGTGGGGCCGCCCGCGCCCCCGAAGTGATTGATGGTTTCATCGCCGAGGTCAACACCAATGTTGTTCATCTTGATGTAGTTCATAAACTTCACCTGTTTCTGAAACAGCATCGTGTTCACGGTAAAGTTGTAGCCATCGGGAAGACCGGCAGCAGCATCGCCCGTGCCCATTATTTTCAGCCGCGCTTTTTCTTTGAGTACAAGGTTCATGGCGGCATTGTCGCTCTTCACCAGGTCTTTCAGCACATTAACTGGCTGGTGGTTTTCGAGCACCTGCACTTTTGCGACCATATCATTCGGAATGCCTTTCGTGGCAATGTTATACCTGCCATCCAGTAAATTATCCCCGTCGATGTAAAACCGGTTGATCGGTTTTCCCTCGTAAGAGATCTGCCCGTTCTCGGCCACTTCTACACCGGGCAGTTTCTTGATCACATCGCCGATGGTGCGGTCCTGTTTATTGGAGAAAGAACCCACATCATAGGTTAGTGTATCGCCTTCCTTGCGCAAAGGCGCCGCTTTTACGGTTACGTTGGGCAGTTTGGTAACAGACTCTTTTAACCTGAAGTCGGCAACCTGTGTTGCAGTGGCAATATCAACGGATTGTTTCTTATACCCGATCGCATTCGCTTCTATCGCAAGCGTGTCTTTTACGGAGGCTGAAGCATGCTGCAACCGGTATGCACCATTTGCATTGGTAATGGCAAACGACAGGATGATCCCGTTCGATTTCTTTAGTGTGATACTCACTGCCTGTAAGGGTTTGCCAAGGCTATCCCTGACAGAACCACTTACAGAGATCTGTGCATGCGCACAGCACGCAATGAGTAAACCGGCAAGTAGTGGTATGGTGCGTTTTGGTTGCTGCATGTTTGTTTTTTTTAGCTGCCGGCTGTTGCCGCAGGTATTTTTTACGGCGCGGGTACAGGCAGTTGGTTTAGTTTTCTGATCTTTCGATCGGGTTGTTCAATACCCTTCTTTTGGATGACCCACCGCCGCCTGCTCTCGAGCCTCCGCCAACAACGGTGATGGTTCCGCCGGAAATATTGCCGGCGGTTGCATTGCTGTTTTGCATTTCTGCCATGCGGCTCTTCATAAATCCTTCGCGGTCTTTGTCTGCAAGCTCACGGAGCTGTTTGTATTCTTTCGCCGTTGCGCGAACATGTTCCGCGGGCAATGCGATCGGGATTTTGCGATGGCCCACGTTCTCAAAACTTTCGAATTTGAAAACAACCTGCTTCTCATCGTCGTACGCTTCAACGATCAACCCCGGCAAACCACCCAGTTTCCATGGGCCGTTGCTGTAGGGCAACTGTGTGGTAAACCAGGCAGTGTAGTTACGGCCGCGGAAAGAACCTGTTGCCTTCTGGCACACGAGCTCCTGGATGTTTTTTGTTTCAGATGCCATGTTCCAGTTGATGGCGGGCATGGCATCATCAATGATGTAATCTTTGATGAAATTTTCCTGGCGCAGCATCCTGTTGTTCGCAACGTCTTTGTATACTGCGGAACCGTTGCCTCTCTTCATCCCCGCCATACCTAACTGCATAGGGGTTCCGGGCGGCGCATTTTTGTAAGATTCCATCTGGGCCTTGATCACCGAATCGGAGAACATGCGGTCGTAACTCTTGTACAAGCTTGTGTTCTTACCAAGCAGGAGTATCATGTTTTCTGTTTCAGGGGGCATCGTTGTGTCAGACAGGTAAACAAAAGAATACCTGACAGCGGCAAATGCCGTATCGTTGATCTGCGCACCTGCAGAAAACGCCGCGATCAATCCAAGAAAAAAAACGATTACCCTAAGCATAGCTGGTTGTTTTAAGTAAATAATAAATAAACTTAAAACTATTTTTTTAGTTAATAAACTATTTTTTTAGTTATTTCCTTTTTGGGATTGATGTATGGCCGGTTGCGGATCTGTTGGTGTTGTTATTATTTGTCTCCCCGTGCCGTTTCTTTCTTCGTTTCTTTTTCTATCGGGTTGTTCATCTGGCGGAAGCGTGGTGGTTTTCCATCGGCGCCCATTGCAAGCGTTCCGCGAACGGTGATCATACCGCCGGAGGTAACCGAGCTTCCGGCCATTGCCTTGCTGTCTTTCTCCAGCGCTTCCTTGTATTGTTTGAATTCTTTGGGAGATGCTTTCGATGCCAATGTTGAGATCCCGATCGGCTTTTTTTCTTCCAGGTTCTCAAACCCAACAAAACTGAAGACCACTTCTTTCTTTGTGTCGGATGCCTCGATGATCAAACCCGGCAACCCATTCAATTTCCACGGGCCGTTCATGTACGGCAATGCTGCGCAAAACCATGCTTCGTAAGTACGGCCCCGGAAATCGGCGGTCGCTTTCTGGCACTGCAGTCCCATGATCTCTTTTGTATCCTGCGAAATGGTCCAGCTGATCTCCGGCAGGTTGTCTTCCACGGCAAACAATTGTCCGTAGGTGTATTCCATATTCACCATTTTCCCTTCGTTCAGCTTCCTGTAAATATTACCCATCGATGCGATCATTTCTGCCTGGCTACTGGACGAACCTCTTGCCCCCGATGCAGGAATATTGGTTGCCGTTACCGCAACAGCGCCAAGCGAACTGATGGTGCCACCCGAGATCACGTTACCACCACCCTTGCTCATAGCCAGCTCACGATCATAGTTGGTGTAACTGCTTAAGTTTTTTCCTAAATAAAGAATGTAATTGGTGATCTGTGGATTTTCGGGCCAGGTGGTATCGCTGATGTGCGTGAGCTTGTATTTCACGGTGGCGAACGCTGAATCCTGCTGTGCATGTGCACAGGTGATCAGCAAAAAACAAAAAGTGGTAAACATTAATTTTCTCATGGCTGTGTTTTAGATATAAGATGAAACTACAACACATGCATGTTAATAAGAATGTATTTAAGGTTAAGGAAGGTTAATGGGGAATGCATCGACAGGTGCGGTTCTTTGTAACCGGCGTATCATCTTACAACCAGCGATCAACTACGAATGGCTGTATTCTGTTTATATTTGTAAAAAAACAAACAACATGGGCGTAGCAGATCAACTGGCACAACTGAAAGCAGAAAAAGCCGCAGCGAATTTAAAAGCAGGGCAGGATTTTTTAGAGCAGAACAAAACAAGACCCGGCGTAACAACACTGCCAAGCGGTTTGCAATATGAGGTCCTGAACCATGGCGCAGGCGAAAAACCTTTGGCGCACAACGAAGTGACCTGCCATTACCACGGCACGCTGATCGATGGCACCATCTTCGACAGTTCTGTACAAAGAGGAAGGCCGGCATCGTTTCCACTGAATATGGTGATCAAAGGATGGACGGAAGGTTTACAACTCATGCCTACCGGGAGCAAATGGAGGTTCTTTATTCCACCGCACCTGGGTTATGGCGACAGGCAGGTAAGCGCTGCGATCGGGCCAAACAGTACGCTGATCTTTGATGTGGAGCTGATCAGCTTTGTTTAAATCATAGTTGGGAAACGGGCAGGTTTTGAAATCGCATCCACGGTTTCAGAACCTGCCGGTCTCCTGCTTGTGTTATTCCATCTCGCTCAACTCGAGCCATCTCATTTCCTTTTCCGCCAACAGGCCATCGATCACAATGATCCGCTCACTTAATTTTTGAAGTTCTTCGAACCCAAGGTTGCCGGCTCCCATTTGTTCGGTGATGGCCGCTTTTTCTTTTTCAAGCTCTGGCATTTCTTTTTCGAGGAGCTCGAACTCGCGCTTTTCTTTAAAGCCCATTTTCTTTTTAGGGGCAGCGGCCGCTTTATTGGTGCTGGCAGTCGCGGTTGATGAGGCACGGTTTACCACTACAGATTCCGTGGTCTCGCCTTTGCTTTTGCGTTCCTGCAACGCATCCCATTTATTGTCTTTCTTTTCATTGTCTTTGAGCCAGATACGGTATTGGGTATAGTTGCCCGGGAAATCACGCACTTCGCCATCGCCTTCAAAAACAAAAAGGTGGTCAACGAGGCGGTCCATGAAATAACGGTCGTGGCTCACGATCATCACGCAGCCCTGGTATTCTTCGAGAAATTTTTCCAGTACGGCGAGCGTTGGCAGATCGAGATCGTTTGTGGGCTCATCAAGGATGAGGAAATTGGGGTTTGCAAAAAGAACGGTCAGCAGTTGCAGCCGTTTTCTTTCACCGCCGCTTAGTGAATTGAGGTAGGTATACTGTTTATCGGGCGAGAACAAAAACAGTTCGAGGAACTGTGCCGCGCTGAGGCTGCCGCCGTTGGCGAGCGGGAAATTTTCCGCGATGGTCTTCACGTATTCGATCACGCGCATGTTTTCCTTGATCACCAACCCTGTCTGAGAAAAATTACCAAATACAACCGTATCCCCTATGTTTATTTTCCCGCTGGTAACGGGCTCGAGGCCCTGCAGCATGTTCATGAACGTAGATTTTCCCACCCCATTCTTACCTATGATGCCAATGCGTTCTCCCTTGCTGAATGTATAATCGAATGCCTTAAGCACCTGGAGATCGCCATAGTTCTTGTAGACTTTTTTCATCTCCACCACTTTGCCTCCCAGCCTGCTCATTTTAACCTGCAACTGCACCTGTGCATCTTCGATCTTTTGTTTGGCGCGCGATTCTACCTCGTAAAAATTATCCTGGCGGCTCTTGCTTTTGGTGGTGCGCGCCTTGGGTTGTTTGCGCATCCATTCCAGCTCTTTGCGGTATTCGTTCTTTGCCTTGTCTATGCTTGCCTGCTCGCTTTCCAAACGCGCCGCTTTTTTCTCCATGTAATTTTCATAGTCGCCGCGGTATACATACATGTTCTCCCTTTCCAGCTCCCATATCTCTTCACTCACCGCATCGAGAAAATACCGGTCGTGCGTAACGAGCAGCAGCGTAACGTTTTCCTGGTTGAGGTAATTCTCCAGCCACTCGATCATCTCTACATCAAGGTGGTTGGTGGGCTCATCCATCATCAGCAAAGTATGCTTGTGATCGAAGCCGATATCGATCAATGTCTTGGCAAGCGCCACGCGTTTGCGTTGCCCGCCGCTCAGGTCGCTCACAGGCTGCTCCAGGTGGTGTATATTGAGCCGTGTGAGGATCTGCTTCACCTTAACTTCAAACTCCCAAGCGTTGAGGTCGTCCATTTTACCGAACAGCTCGGCCATCGCCTCGCCATCCTCACTCTCGCTCGCAAGCTCGTATTCGCGGATCACGTTGAGCACGGGGTGGTTGGTGTGAAAGATGTTCTCGAGCACCGTTTTGGTCTCATCAAATTTCGGGTCCTGCTCAAACAGGGCAACGGTTACGTCTTTGTGGATGAAGATCTTACCCTCGTCCACCGTCTCCTCCCCATTCAATACCCGCAGCAATGTGGATTTCCCCACCCCGTTGCGCGCGATCAGCGCGATCTTGTCGCCCTCGTTGATGTGGAACGAAATGTTCCTAAAAAGAGGGTTGATACCATAACTTTTTGTCAGTCCTTCAGCCGAAACATAATGCATGGCGCGAAAATACAGTTTGGCGCCCTGAGTTGGGTGTTTGCAGCGGGATAAATCAGCGAAAGATCAAAATCCCTAAACTTTTAACAACTCCCTGCCGCAAACTTCAAACTTCAAACTGTTTTAGTATTTTCGCGGTATCTATGAAAAAGATCGAACTGGAAATAGTGGCCCTGTCGCACAGCATTACGCAAACCCATTCGTATGCCGTGGTTTTGGGCGAAATGAACGGGTTGCGCCGCCTGCCGATCGTGATCGGCGGTTTTGAGGCGCAGGCCATTGCCGTGGCGCTCGAACACATGCAGCCTAGCCGGCCGCTCACGCACGACCTGATGAAGAATTTCATGAACGCTTTTGGTGTTGAATTGCAGGAGATCATCATCAGCGATCTTCAGGAAGGTATTTTTTATTCGAAACTGGTATGTTTTACAGAGAACGATACCGTTGAGATCGACAGCCGCACCAGCGATGCCCTGGCACTTGCCGTGCGTTTTGGCTGCCCCGTGTATACCTATGAACACATTCTCGAAAATGCGGGCATCCTTATGGAAGACGGGGGCGAGAAAAAGATCAAGAATGAGGACCGCGAGAGCGAAGGCGTAAGCATCGAGGAAACGGGCCGCGAGCGATTGTCGAGCATGAACCTCGAGGAGCTCCAGGCATTGCTGAACAATGTGCTTGAGCAGGAAGATTACATCAGGGCCATCTCTATCAGGGATGAGATCAATAAGAGAAAATAGTTTTGAGCCGTGCGCTGCGGGCCACGCGTTTTTTAATTCATACAGAGCCGGTGGCTCACAGCGCTTAGCTTATACCCATGCTCAATTTCCCCAACTGCAAGATCAATCTCGGCCTTAACATCACGGCTAAAAGGGCGGATGGGTACCACGACCTAGAAACCGTTTTCTACCCGGTGGGTCTGAAAGATGCCCTTGAGGCCATCAGGCTGCCGCAAAGCAGTTCACCCGTTTTATTTGAAAGTACCGGGTTAGCCGTTGCAGGCGATGCCGCAGACAATCTTTGCGTGAAAGCCTGGAACCTGCTCAAAAAAGATTTTCCTTCATTGCCTTCCGTTCATATGCACCTGCACAAGGTCATCCCAATGGGTGCAGGGCTCGGCGGTGGTAGTGCGGATGGCGCATTTGCCTTGATGCTGATCAACAAACTCTGTGCGCTCAACCTCAGCGAGCAGCAACTGCTCGGTTACGCGCTTCAACTCGGCAGCGATTGCCCGTTCTTTATTCTCAACAAGCCCTGTATTGCCACGGGGCGCGGAGAAAAACTGGAACCGGTAGCGCTCGATCTTTCAGCATACCGGTTGGTGCTGGTTAACCCCAACATCCATATTTCCACTGCATTTGCATTCTCAAATATTACGCCCGCAGAACCGCAGCGCCCGGTTTCAGACATCATCCGCCTCGCGGTGGAAGAATGGAAAGAATGGCTCGTGAATGATTTTGAAAAAGGAGTTGCCGCCGCACACCCCGAGATCGCATCCATCAAAAAAGAAATGTATGAGAAGGGTGCGGTATATGCATCCATGACAGGAAGCGGAAGCACCGTGTACGGCCTGTTCCGTAAAGAAAACAGGCCGGCTCTTGCGGTACAGTCTACCTGGAGAGTATATTATATATAATAACAACCGTTAGTATTAATCGATTGAAATTTTCTAATAAAGTAGATATTTCTTTGATAATTATCAACACATCTGGACAATTTCTGAAAATTCTATTTCCCAAAACGTTGATTTTTTCCTAAATTACAACGCGATTGCCTGCCGATTTTATTCCTGATTAAATTCGATTGTACATGCGTGTTCCCCAACCCAGCGAAGGGCTCTACGACCCTTCCTTTGAGCACGATGCCTGTGGTATAGGTTTCGTGGCAAACATCAAAGGCAACAAATCGCATCAGCATATTGCCGATGCATTGACCGTTCTCGAAAACATGGAGCACCGCGGCGCCTGCGGCTGTGAAGTAAATACGGGCGATGGCGCCGGCATCATGCTCCAGGTGCCGCATGAGTTTTTCTTCGACGAATGTTTGAAATCAGGCGTTCAGTTGCCTGCCTTTGGTAAATACGGTGTTGGCGTGGTCTTCTTTCCCAAACAGATCAGCCTGCGCGAAGAGTGCCGCGACATCTTCAACCGCGCCGCTGAGAAACTGGGGCTCGAGATCCTGGCTTACCGGAAAGTTCCGGTTAACAAGGAAGACATCGGCCCTACCGCGCTTTCTGTTGAACCTTGCATGGAACAGGTGTTTGTTGCCTGTCCCGACCATATTACCAATCCCGATGAATTTGAACGAAAACTATTCATACTCCGCAATTACGCATCACACACCATCAGCAACACCGTAAAAAAGGACGAGATCGGTTTTTACATTGCATCGCTTTCTTACAAAACATTAATCTACAAAGGCCAGCTCACCAGCATGCAGGTACGGAAATATTTTCCCGACCTGAGCGATAAAAGAGTAGTATCCGCTTTCGGCCTCGTACACTCGAGGTTTGCAACGAACACCTTCCCTTCCTGGAAGCTTGCACAACCGTTCCGGTACATCGCACACAACGGCGAGATCAACACGCTGCAGGGAAACCTGAACTGGCTGCGCACCAGTGAGAAAGGTTTTACCTCTCCCTATTTTACAAAAGAAGAAATGGACATGCTGTTGCCCATCGTTACCGGCGGGCAATCCGATTCTGCCTGCCTGGATAACATGATCGAGTTGCTCACACTCAGCGGCAGATCGCTTCCGCACGTGATGATGATGCTCATCCCGGAAGCATGGGATGGCAACGAGCAGATGGACCCGGTGAAGAAAGCGTTTTACGAATACCATGCCTGTATGATGGAGCCCTGGGACGGCCCCGCTTCCATCTCGTTCACAGATGGAAAAATAATTGGCGCAACGCTCGACAGGAACGGGCTGCGCCCCTCGCGTTATGCGGTTACGCACGATGACCGTGTGATCATGGCATCGGAAACAGGTGTATTGCCCATCGATCCATCGCTGATCAAAGAAAAAGGAAGACTGCAGCCGGGCAAAATGTTCGTGGTGGATATGGAGCAGGGAAAGATCATCAGCGATGATGACCTGAAACGTTCCATCTGCTCGCAGAAACCGTATGCAGAATGGCTCAACAAATACAAGATCCGCCTGGAAGAATTGCCCGAACCGCGCGTGATGTTCACGCACCTTGAAAGCGACCAGGTATTCAAATACCAGAAAGTTTTTGGCTACTCAACCGAGGACCTCGATACCATCATCGCACCGATGGCCCTCGACGGTAAAGAACCGATCGGCTCTATGGGTACAGACGTGCCGCTTGCGATATTGAGCGAGCAGCCGCAGCACCTCAGCAGTTATTTCAAGCAGCTTTTTGCACAGGTAACCAACCCTCCTATCGATCCCATACGCGAACGAATGGTGATGTCGCTCGCCACTTTCGCGGGCAGCAATGGCAATTTACTGGTGGAAGATCCATTGGCCTGCCATAGTGTGGCACTGAAACATCCCGTTCTCAACAACCACGAGCTGGAAAAGATCAGGAGCATTGATACCGGTATTTTCCAGGCGAAAACATTGCAGACCTATTTCCGCGCCAATGGCAACCCGGGTTCATTGAAAGCGGGCCTCGACCGTCTTTGCCGCTACGCGGTTGATGCGGTTGAAGATGGTTTTGAAGTGATCATCTTAACGGACCGCGCCATCGACTCCGACCACGCGCCTATCCCTTCTTTATTGGCAACGGCCGCAGTGCACCATCACCTCATACGCAAAGGTTACCGCGGGCAGGTGGGAATCATTGTAGAAGCGGGCGATGTTTGGGAAGTGCACCATTTTGCGTGCCTGCTCGGATTTGGCGCCACGGCGATCAATCCATACCTCGCATTGTCGTCGATACGCGATATGAAACTGAGCGATAAACTGCGCACCGATCTTGATGCCGACCAGCTCAAAAAGAATTATGTAAAAGCAGTGAACGAGGGGTTGCTGAAAGTATTTTCCAAAATGGGGATCTCCACTTTGCAATCTTACCAGGGCGCGCAGATCTTCGAGATCATAGGACTGAACAGGTCGGTGGTTGATCAATACTTTACCGGCGCCACCTCGCGCATTCAGGGAATGGGGCTGGATGAGATCGCAAAAGAGATCCTGGCCAAACATTTCTTCGCGTTCAGTAAAAAAGAAATTCCCGTTGACCGCCTCCCCGTTGGCGGTATTTACCAATGGAAAAGAAAAGGCGAGTTCCATTTGTTCAACCCGCAAACCATTCACCTGTTGCAGCATGCAACGAAGACGAACGACTATGCAACTTTCAAAAAATATTCGAAGCTTGTAAACGACCAAAGCGAAAAAGCATGCACACTGCGCAGCCAGTTCCGTTTTAAACGTACGCGGCCATCGGTTTCGATAGACGAAGTGGAAGCCGCAGAAAACATTTACAAACGTTTCGCAACCGGCGCCATGTCGTTCGGCTCTATCTCCTGGGAAGCACACACCACACTCGCGATCGCGATGAACCGCCTCGGCGGAAAAAGCAACACGGGTGAAGGTGGAGAAGACCCGGTTCGTTTTGAAAAAATGGAGAATGGCGATTCGATGCGCTCGGCGATCAAACAGGTTGCCTCTGCACGATTTGGTGTTACAAGCTTATACCTTACCGAAGCGGATGAACTGCAGATCAAAATGGCGCAGGGCGCAAAACCCGGCGAAGGCGGACAGTTGCCGGGCCATAAAGTGGATGAATGGATCGGAAGGACCAGGCACGCCACACCAGGTGTTGGTTTGATCTCACCTCCGCCACACCACGACATCTATTCCATCGAGGACCTTGCACAGTTGATCTTCGACCTCAAAAACGCGAACCGCGCGGCACGCATCAATGTGAAACTTGTTTCAAAAGCCGGCGTGGGAACCATAGCGGCAGGGGTTGCAAAAGCAAAAGCAGATGTGGTGCTGATCTCCGGCCACGATGGCGGAACAGGCGCCTCCCCCATCAGTTCCATCAAACACGCAGGATTGCCCTGGGAGCTCGGTCTTGCAGAAACACACCAGACACTCGTAAAAAACAAACTGCGCAGCCGCGTTGTGGTGCAGGCAGACGGGCAAATGAAAACCGGCCGCGACATCGCCATCGCAGCTTTGCTGGGCGCCGAAGAATGGGGCGTTGCAACAGCAGCGCTGATCGTGGAAGGATGCATCATGATGCGCAAGTGCCACATGAACACCTGCCCGGTTGGCGTGGCCACACAGGACCCGGAATTGAGGAGCCGTTTTACGGGCGACCCGGATCATGTTGTCAATTTCTTCCGCTTTATTACAGAAGAGTTAAGGGAGATCATGGCAGAACTCGGTTTCAGGACGATAGAAGAAATGGTGGGACAGGTTGATTCGCTGGAGATGCGCGACGACATCACCCACTGGAAATACAAAACGCTTGATCTATCGGGTGTGCTGTACAAAGAGCCGTCGTTCGAAACATCGTTGTACAACACAGAAGAACAGGATCACGGCATTGCAGAGGTGCTCGACTGGAAATTACTGGAAGCGGCAAAAATTGCGCTGGAGAAAAAACAGCGCGTGTCTGCCTCCTTCCCGATAAAAAATACGGACAGGACAGCGGGAACGATCCTGTCGAACGAGATCACAAAAATATACAAGGCAGAAGGACTGCCGGAAGACACGATACATTTCACTTTCAACGGAACCGCGGGCCAGAGCTTCGGTGCATTCAATACAAAGGGAGTAACGCTCGAACTGGAAGGCGATGCAAATGATTATTTCGGGAAAGGACTGAGCGGCGCAAAACTGATCGTCTATCCATCGCGGCAGGCATCGTTCCATCCGGAAGAGAACATCATCATTGGCAATACCGCGTTTTACGGCGCCACATCGGGCGAAGCCTTTATCAGGGGAAAAGCAGGTGAACGATTCGCCGTAAGAAACTCGGGCGCAAACGTGGTAACAGAGGGCGTTGGCGATCATGGCTGCGAATACATGACCGGCGGCACAGCCGTGATACTGGGAAGCACGGGCAGGAATTTCGCAGCGGGCATGAGCGGCGGCATCGCTTATGTGTACGATGTAAATGCAACATTCCATGCACTCTGCAACAAGGAGATGGTGGACCTCGACCCGCTGGACCAGCAGGATGCGCAGCAATTGCACGACATGATCACCAAACACTATGCATACACGGCAAGCAGCGTTGCAAAGTTTGTACTGGATGATTTTGAGAACCAGCTGAAGAATTTCATCAAGGTGTTCCCGAAAGATTATAAGAAAGTGCTTTCGGGCCAGTACTCGAAAGTAAGTTCACGATAGCAGCTGCGTGCCATGCGCATTGTTTTACCAGGCACAGGGCACGCAGCTTAAACACCATTCACCACACAACAACGACACATGGGCAAACCAACAGGATTCCTGGAATTCACAAGAGAGCTTCCGGCAAAACGTGCGGCGAAAGAACGCATCGGGGATTACAATGAATTTGTAGAGCGGCTGCCGGAACAGAAACTGAATGAGCAGTCTGCAAGGTGCATGAACTGCGGGGTACCGTTTTGCCACAGCGGGTGCCCCCTGGGAAACATCATCCCCGAATTCAACGATGCGGTATACCGCAAGAGCTGGATGGAAGCATACGATATCCTCAGCGCCACCAACAATTTCCCCGAGTTTACGGGGCGGATCTGCCCTGCGCCCTGCGAGAGCTCATGCGTGCTGGGCATCAACCAACCGCCTGTTACCATAGAGGAAATAGAGAAGCACATCATCGAGATCGCATTCGATAAGGGATTTGTAAAACCACGCAAACCAAACCTGCGCACAGGGAAAAAAGTTGCGGTGATCGGGTCGGGCCCTGCAGGACTTGCCGCTGCTGCGCAGCTGAATTATGCCGGGCACCACGTTACCGTGTATGAAAGGGACGATGCCCCTGGCGGACTGCTGCGTTACGGCATCCCTGATTTCAAACTGGAAAAATGGGTGATCGACCGCAGGATCGCGTTACTGGAAGAGGAAGGCATCGTATTCAAATGCAATTCGAATGTGGGCGGCAACGTAAGCATCAATGACCTGCTGAGGGAGTTCCATGCAGTGGTACTTGCAGGCGGTTCAACCATACCGCGCAATCTTGACATCGAAGGAAGGAACCTGAAAGGCGTGCATTTTGCCATGGAGTTCCTGAAACAGCAGAACAAAAGGGTGAGCGAGCGACCGGTAGAAGGCGAACCCATTTTTGCAACCGCGAAGAACGTGGTGGTGATCGGCGGTGGCGATACGGGAAGCGATTGCGTGGGCACGTCAAACCGCCACGGCGCAGCATCAGTGACGCAGTTTGAGTTAATGCCCAAACCGCCAGAAAGCAGGACCCATGCGATGCCATGGCCAACCTACCCGATGGTATTGAAAACAACATCATCACACGAAGAGGGCGCACACAGGCATTGGGCCATAGCTACCAAAGCGTTCATTGGTGATGAGAACGGGTTCTTAAAGGCGCTTCGCGTGGTTGATCTCTCGTGGAAAACACCCGCTAACGGAGGCCCGGCAAAATTTGAAGAAGTGGCGGGCAGTGAGCGGGAGATCCCCTGCGAACTGGCATTGCTGGCGATGGGATTTGTGCACCCGCAACACGATGGCCTGCTGAAGCAGCTGGACATAGACCTGGACGAAAGGGGAAATGTAAAAGCAAACGACCAATCTTACCAGACCAATATCCAGAAGATTTTTACCGCCGGGGATATGCGCCGCGGACAATCGCTGGTGGTTTGGGCCATCAGCGAGGGACGTGAGTGTGCACGTAAAGTAGACGAATACCTGATGGGCAGTTCCGTGCTCGAATCCAAAGACAAAAGCTATTTGATAAGCATATAATTTAAATATATACATTAAAAGCCCGCCTTTTCCGAAGGCGGGCTTTTTGTTTTACGACTAAAACTAACATTTTGAACAATTTCAAATGAAACAAGGCCAATTTTAGATATTATATATATTATTATAAAATGTTAATAATTTGAACAATTGTTAGTTGATTTTTTAGTATTTTACATAAAATAATTCAATATTATTATTTTCTTGTATTTAATAACCAAAACCTAGAGCATGCAAAAAATGACAATCAAACAGGCGGCACCATTTATTGTGCTGATGGCCGTATCGATTGGGGCCATCTTTATTCCTTCCTTTACGGCTTATGCTGATGAGGCAAAAGCATACAATTCAGCCGACATCGCATGGATCATTGTGGCCACTGCGCTCGTTTTCCTGATGACGCCCGGATTGGCTTTTTTCTATGGCGGGATGGTTCACCGCAAAAATGTGATCTCTACCATGATCAAAAGCGTGGTGGCCGCCGGTGTGGTAAGTATTCTCTGGGTTTTTATTGGTTACAGCCTTTGCTTCGGCGACCCGGTAAGGGTTGGTGGTTTGAGCGTGATCGGTAACCCTTCCACCCACCTGTTCTTCAAAGGCGTGATCTCCGGTGCGCCATGGAGCCTGGCGCCGAGCATTCCATTGGGATTGTTCGCCCTTTTCCAGTTGATGTTTGCGATCATTACACCGGGCCTTGTAGTGGGCGCTGTTGCTGAACGCATCCGTTTTACAGCTTATATCCTCTTCATTGCATTGTTCAGTTTGCTGGTGTATGCTCCCATCGCACACTGGACCTGGCACCCGGAAGGATTTCTTTTCAAATGGGGTGTGCTCGACTTTGCTGGTGGTACCGTGGTTCACATCTCGGCAGGTTGCGCGGCATTGGCGGGGGCGCTGGTATTGAAGCAGCGCCAGTCGCACCTCGAGCACAAGGAAGTTCCACCGGCCAATATCCCTTATGTTTTGATCGGAACGGGTTTGCTCTGGTTCGGATGGTTCGGATTTAATGCAGGATCGGCCCTTGGCGCCAACGCGCTCGCCGTATCTGCCTTCGCCACTACCAATACCGCAGCAGCAGCAGCCGGTCTCTCATGGATGTTCTTCGACGTGGTACGCGGCAAAAAGCCATCCGTACTCGGTTTCTGTATAGGCGCCGTTGTTGGCCTTGTTGCCATCACGCCGGCTGCAGGTTTTGTTGCCGTGCCGCAGAGTATCTTCATCGGTTTTGCAGCGGCCATCGTTTCTAACCTGGCCGTTTCTGCCAAGAGCAAAACATCGATCGACGATCCGCTGGATGTATTCGCATGTCATGGTATCGGCGGTATGGTTGGTATGTTAATGACGGGCATCTTCGCCACCAAAACCGTAAACAGCGCCGGCGCAGACGGGCTGCTGTATGGCGGAACGGCTTTCTTCGTCACCCAACTGAAAGCGTTGATCATTGTTGTGGTATACAGCTTCACGGTATCGTTCCTCATCTTCAAATTCATCGGCCTTATTTTACCGCTTCGTGTGAGCACGGAAGAAGAAGCGATCGGGCTCGACGCTACGCAGCACGATGAGAAATATGGAAGGACACCGCAGGTAGCTTAACCGGCTCCCGGCCTCAACTCCTACTAAAAAGGTACAGCCATTTGATAAACCTCTGACCAGGTTTAAAGGCTGTACCTATTTGTTAATCATAAAACCCATTGCAATGTTAAAGAAAATTTCAGCAGTATGCATCGGATTCCTGGCCTTTCAGCCGGCCGATGTTGATGCACAAACGGATTCGTCCAAAAAATCGGTCACCACTTTTACAGGATCGGTGGATGCCTATTACCGTTTCCCGTTCAGCGATCCGCCGGGCACGGCAACCAACAACCTGACCAGCTTTACCAATTCAAAGAATTCTTTCGAGCTCGGCATGGCGTCTATTAAAGTAGAACACACGGTGGGCAAAGTTTCAGCCACAGCCGATCTCGGTTTTGGAAGAAGGGCGCAGGAGTTTTCCTACAACGATGTAGGCACCACGCTCACCGCGGTAAAACAGGCTTTTGTTAGCTACGCGCCGTCATCCTCCGTAAAATTTACGCTGGGAAAATGGGCCACGCACGTCGGTTATGAATTGCTCGATGCGTATGCAAACCGCAATTACAGCATGTCGTACGGCTTCTCTTACGGCCCGTTCTTCCATACCGGCATCAAAGCAGATATATCTTTGGGCGGGAAAAGCGCGATGATGATCGGTGTTGCCAATCCCACCGATTACGTAAGCGCACCCAACGGTGTAAAAATGGTGATCGCCCAATTCAGTACGGCCACCAAGAACGACAAGCTGAAGGCTTACCTGAATTTCCAGGGAGGCACCGGTATTTCGCAGTTTGATCTTGTTTTGATGGGAACACTCAGCAGTCAGTTCAACATTGCATACGATGGAACCATCCAGACTAGTAAGATCGGCACCACAAATTCAAGCTGGAAAGCGCATGCGCTGTACCTCAACTACGATCCCACTTCTATGTTCGGCCTCACGCTGCGCGCCGATTATTTCGACGACCGCAAACTCTCACCCGTACTCGGCGTGAACAAAGTTTTTGCAACCACTCTTTCAGGCAACATAAAGATCGACAACCTCACCATCATACCCGAATTCAGGATCGACGCAGCAAAAAATGCCGTGTTCCAGAAAGGCGACGGTACCGCTACAAAAAGCAACGGCGCATTTATACTGGCGGCAGTTTACAGGTTCTGATGTAACACGAAGACAAAGCAAACCAAAACATTGCTTATTGAACAAGAATTTAGGCTATACATGAGAGAAAACAGGCATCCTCCGGGGTGCCTGTTTGTTTCGGCAGCGCGCCGGATCAAAACAAAATCTCATCACCCTTTACCGGTCACTCGGCTTCACCGTGCACAACTCCCTTAAAAATCCTAAGTTCGGGCCATGAAACGCATCCTCCGCCCGTTGCAATGGATCTATTGTGTATACGCTCTACTGCTTTTTGTTGCGTTGATGTTTGTGGTGGTGCCTTTTGTTTTGCTTTCACTGCTGCTCGGGAAAATACGTGGTGGAAACATCATTTACCAGCTCTGCCGCGCATGGGGAACGGCCTGGTACTTCCTGGTCGGCATCAGGCACAGGGAAATTTATGAACAGCCGCACGACAGGTCGCGGCAGTACATTTTTGTATGCAACCATATCTCGTATATGGACATCCCTCCCATTGTTCTCATTGCGCACCAACCCATCCGCGTGCTGGGAAAAGCGGAGATGACCAGGGTTCCCGTTTTCGGATGGATCTACCGTGCGGCGGTGATACTGGTGGACCGCAGCAGTTCCGAAACGCGTGCAAAGAGTGTGCGCGCTTTGAAATCGGCACTCAGGCACCACATTTCTATTTTTATTTTTCCCGAAGGAACTTTCAATGAGACCCCAAAACCGCTCAAAGATTTTTACGATGGCGCGTTCCGTATTGCCATAGAAACACAGACACCCATCAAACCACTCCTGTTTCCCGACACGATCGACAGGCTCCATTACAGAAGCCTGTTCGTATTAACACCGGGCATCAACCGCGTGGTATACCTCGAAGAAGTGCCGGTAGAAGGGTTAACGTTGAAAGATGTAAAGTGGTTGAAGGAAAAGGTACACCGGATCATGGAGGAAGGGTTGCGGAGGTACAGGACCTATGGGAATTGAGCCCGATCGCATAAGGTGATGCGATGTTCAGATACTTTTCTATTGAAGCTGTGCATAATGCTTAACAACAGGCACTCCCAATCCTTAACACAGGTTAAAAGTTACCATCGTTCGAGGGCGGCGGTGCAACTTTACTTATTTTTACCGTCTTAACTTGTTTTTTCCTTTGTTCATCGAAGTTATCATACCTCTTTTCCTCCCGAAAAACTACACCTGGGCCGTGCCTGCGCAGATGCAGGCTGCCGTGCAGCCGGGTGTGCGTGTGGAAGTGCAGCTGAAGAACAAGCGATATGCCGGCATCGTAAAAAAGATGCTCGATAAAAAGCCAGAGGAATTTGAACCGAAAGAGATCCTCAATGTGCTCGATACCGAGCCGGTTGTATACCCGCAGCAACTCGATCTCTGGCAATGGATCGCCCGCTACTACATGTGCAGCGAAGGCGAGGTAATGCAGGCCGCGATGCCCGCCAACCTGAAACTGTCGAGCGAAAGCATACTGATCTGGAACGAAGAAAGAAGCTACGATTTCAGCGATCTCACCGACTCCGAATATGTTGTTGCGGAAGCGCTGGAACTGAAAAAAGAACTGCGGCTGAACGAGGTGCAGCAATTGCTGGATGCTTCGAACGTTTATCCCGTGATCAAGAAACTGATCGAGAAAGGCGTTTGTCATGTGTGGGAAGAACTGAAAGAAAAATACAGGTCAAAAACAGAAACCTTTGTTACGCTTCACTCCAAATACAACAATGAAGACGAGCTTGCCGACCTGCTCAACAACTGGAGCAAGGCGCCAAAGCAAATGGAGTTGCTGCTCTCTTATCTTCACCTTGTAAAAACAGAAGGAGAAGTAACACAGCCGAAGCTTCTCAAAAAATCAAATGCAACAGCGGCGCAGCTGAAAGGTTTGTGCGAGAAGAACATCCTGGTGTTGGAGAAAAGGGCCACGGACCGGATCCGCTTGCTGCCAAGGGATATCCAGATCGATTTTACCCTGTCTGCCGCGCAGCAGAAAGCCTTCGACGAAGTGCAGCAGGGCTTCAGCGAAAAACAGGTTTGCCTGCTGCATGGCGTTACGGCAAGCGGGAAAACAGAGGTATACACAAAACTTATTGAAGCCTGCATTACGCAGGGAAAACAGGTTCTGTACATGCTGCCTGAAATTGCTCTTACTTCGCAGATCATACGCAGGCTGCAGAAACATTTTGGCGGGTACATTGCCATCTATCATTCCAAATTCAATCCCAACGAACGGGTTGAGATCTGGAACAAAGTAAAAACCGGCGAAACAAAAGTTGTGCTTGGCGCCCGTTCTTCGTTGTTCCTTCCGTTCAAAGACCTTGGGCTGATCATTGCCGATGAAGAACACGATGCCTCGTACAAACAACAGGATCCCGCCCCGCGTTACCATGCCAGGGATGCGGCCATCTACTACGCATCGCTCAACAACGCCCGTGTTTTACTGGGCAGCGCCACGCCTTCCATCGAAAGTTATTACAACTGTACGCAACAGAAATATGCATTGGTGCAGCTCGATGAACGTTACGGCCAGGTAGAACTTCCACAGATCTCGGTGATCGATATCAAAAAAGTTCCTGCGCAGGATAAAGGGAAGGTTGCTTTGTCGCCCTCGCTGATCGCCGCCATCGATACCTCGCTTCAGCAACAGAAGCAGGTCATACTTTTTCAAAACAGGAGGGGCTATTCTCCATACCTTATCTGCGGCACCTGCGGGTGGATACCGCAATGCAGGCATTGTGATGTTACGCTTACCTATCACAAGGCAAAGAACAGCCTGGCGTGCCACTATTGCGGCACATCGTACCCGGTGATCAATACCTGCGCGGCCTGCGGCAGTCATAATTTCAACCAGAAAAATTTTGGAACGGAAAAGATCGAAGAACTGGTGGCGGAAGCTTTTCCGAATGCGAGGATTTCGAGGATGGATTACGACAGCGTAAAAGGGAAGAACGACCACGATGCACTTATTAAATTGTTTGAACAGCAGCGGATCGATATTTTAGTGGGCACACAGATGGTGGTGAAAGGCCTCGATTTTGAGCATGTGAACCTGGTAGGCATCATCGATGCAGACGGCATATTGAACTTTACCGATTTCCGCGTCAACGAACGCGCGTTCCAGTTGATGGAACAGGTAAGCGGCCGCGCGGGCCGCAGGGATGGCAAAGGAACGGTACTGATACAGGTGAGCAACCCCATGCACCCCGTTTTGCAGTTTGTGAAGGAGCACGATTTTACAAGACTCTTCCAATTCGAACTTGCGAACAGGAAACAGTTCGATTACCCACCGTTCACACGGTTGATACAGGTGATCTTCAAACACAAAGAAAAACACATTGCAGAAGAAGCGGCCAACATCATGATGCAGGGACTCAAAAAGGATTTTGGCAACGAATGTAACGGACCGGCACAGCCCGTGGTTGACCGGGTGCGGAACCAATACCTTTGGGAAATACTGATCAAACTCCCGAAAGACGCGGCCCGGATCAATCTTTGCAAGAGAGAGATACAACAGCAGATCGTGATCATCCAGTCAAACAAAAGATACAGGGGCGTTACCATCCTTCCGGATGTAGATCCCGTGTAACCATGCAGATAGAAAAAAACATATCACTCAAACCCTACAACACGTTCGGCATCGATGCCGTTGCCAGGCGGTATGCATGTTTTTCTTCCGTGGATGAGCTGGCACTGTTAACCGGCTCTTCAACACAAAAAGAACCTTTGCTCATACTCGGCGGCGGAAGCAATATTTTATTCCGCAACGATTTTGACGGACTGGTATTAAAAAACGAATTGAAAGGAATTGAACTGACCGGTGAAGATGCAGACTATTATTATGTTCGCGCCCACGCCGGCGAGAACTGGCACGGGTTTGTGCAGCATTGCATCGCCCACCAATATGCAGGCGTGGAAAACCTGAGCCTGGTGCCGGGTAATGTTGGCGCCTCGCCAATGCAGAACATCGGCGCTTATGGCGTTGAGATCAAAGACGTTTTTCATGAACTTGAAGCGTGGCACCTGAACGACCGCAGTCTTGAGAAATTCAGTCTCGTCGATTGTGAGTTCGGCTACCGCGAAAGCGTATTCAAGAAAAAATACCGCAACCGGTTTGTAATACTCAACGTTACGTTCCGCCTGCGCAAACAACCGGTTTACAACACACAATATGGCGCCATTGAGCAGGAACTGGAGAAGATGGGTGTGGAAGAATTGTCTATCGAAAACATTTCACGTGCGGTGATCAACATCAGGACCAGCAAACTCCCCGACCCTAAGATCATCGGCAATGCAGGAAGCTTTTTCAAAAACCCCGTGATCGGGCAGGAACAATTTGACCTGCTGAAAGCAAGTTTTGCTTCGATGCCCGGATACCCTGCGCCCGGCAACCAGGTTAAAACCGCCGCCGGCTGGCTCATCGAGCAATGCGGGTGGAAAGGCTACCGCGAGGGCGATGCGGGTTGTTACGATAAACAGGCGCTGGTACTGGTCAATTACGGAAAGGCAACGGGCGATGAAATATTTACCCTCTCACAAAGAATCATCGACAGCGTTCAACAGAAATTCGGCATCGCGTTGGAACGCGAGGTCAATATCGTGTGATCGCGATCTTGATCGGATGGGAACGATCCGTTTACCGTCATAACAAAAAAAGAGAGCCAAAAACGGCTCTCTTTTCGCATCTACTAATCCAGCTCGATTAATAATATTTTGGTTTCATCACCACGCGGCGGTTGAGGGCGCGGCCGGCAGCAGTTTTGTTGTCTGCGATCGGTTGTGAAGAAGCAAATCCTTCTGAACTAAGTCTTGAAGCATCGATTCCTTGTGAAACGATGTAATCGTAAACAGATTTCGCACGGTTCTTGCTCAAAGGAACATTGATCTTGTCACCACCGGTGATGTCTGTATGTCCTTCGATATCGAGTTTCAAAGCAGCATCTTCTTTCAGGATCGCAACCACTGCGTTCAATGCAGGGAAAGATTTTGGCAACAGTTTAGCGCTGTTGGTCTGGAAGAAAATATTCTTAGCGCTCGTGTTTACTTTCTTAACCACTTCTTCTTTCACCATAGGGCAACCCTGGTTTTCCCTTACACCTGGAACATCCGGGCATTTGTCTTCCTCATCGTTGATACCGTCTTTGTCGCGGTCAGGAATAGGACAACCCTGGTAACGTGCAACACCCGGAACATCAGGGCATTTGTCGTCAACATCGTTGATGCCATCTTTGTCGCGGTCTGGTACAGGGCAGCCATTGTATTCAGGCAAGCCTTTTACGGTAGGGCATTTGTCGTTTTCGTCGTTGATGCCATCGCCATCCGTATCCGGAACAGGGCAGCCGTCGTATTTGGCGGTACCTGCAACGGTCGGACATTTATCCTTGCTGTCAACAATACCATCGCCATCTGTATCTGCTTCCACAACAACCGGTGCCGGTGGTGGTGGCGGGGTAACTATTACGGGTTCTTTTTTGTCAGACAAAGGAGAAGAGACCCCGATCGAATAATTGAAATGGTTGATGGATGTAGCCGATACTTTGTTGTTGTATCCAAACATCGCATTCAGGAAGGTTTCTTCGCCGAGGTTGAACTGGAGGCCAAGACCCGTTGGGATATAAGCCGCGAAATAAGTGCCGGCGTACATAGAGGCGCCGATACCGATGTGGGCGTAAGGAACAACCACGTAATTATCCGGAAGGAGTTTCAGGTTTACACCGGCAGTTGCCTCCAGCAAAAATTTGTTGTTGGTAGATGGTGTGATACCCGATGCTGTTGAAAATGGAAATTTGGTGAAAGATCCACCCAATGTGGTAACGAAATCGATCTTATCCGTAATGCCATTATAGTAACTGAGCGAAACGCCCGGGGCCATATCACCCAATTTCGCCCATTGTTTGTTCGATAAAACAACGCCGAGTGAGTTTTGTGTGATCAGGTTCGCGGTGGTAACGTCTTTAAAAAAGAAATTTAATCCAAGTGACGGTCTTTTTTTATAGCTGGGCAAGGTTGTCTGGGCGAAAGCTCCGGCTGACAAACCAAGTGCTATCAGGGAAAAGATGATTTTCTTCATAATGCGAGTTTTAGTAATAGGAAACAAAAGTAAGCTCTGTATCTGAATTTTAAGAAATTATGATAAGTTTATATTCACGTTTAGTTCACCGTTCCTTTTTCTACCGGCTCTACTTTTACCCTTGTTAACCCGCTTTTGATAAAGCCCAGTTTCGATGCTGCGATCCGGCTCAGATCCACTACCCTTCCTTTTTCTTTCATGCGCGGGTGCATCCTGTCGTTGATCCGCAAAACAACCGACTTGTTGTTTTTCAGGTTGGTTACACGAACCCAGGTGTTCAGGTCAAAATGATTGCTCGCCGCCGAGAGTTTGCTGTTCCGGTAGCGTTCGCCCGTTGCTGTTTTGGTTCCATCGAGGTTGGAACTGTAAAAGCTGGCGATGCCTGTTACCGAGTCGTCGTCGTCTTCCATCGCTTTTCCCGTAGAATCGGTTGCTGTCTTAACCGAATCGCCCGCAGCTTTGGCGCTGTCCAGCTGCTCCTTTACTTCGGGTGAGAACACAAAACGAATGGGTTGCACTTTAACCTTGGCCAGGCCATTGCTCATAAAGTCGAGCTGCCGGGCAGCTTCCCTGCTCAGGTCCACCACCCGCCCTTTTCTTTTCATACGTGGGTGCATCCGGTCGTTGATCCGCACGATCACCGATTTTTTGTTTTTAAGGTTGGTCACCAACACCCATGTATTCAGTTTGAAATGATTACTTGCTGCAGTGAGCAGGGCGTTGCGATACCGCTCGCCCGTAGCGGTTTTTGAACCGTCGAGGTTATAACTGTAGAAACTCGCGATACCGTTGACCGCCTTTCCGTACGGCTCAAAAGTATTGGGCGTTAGTGAATCTGTTTTGGGAATTGAATCCTTTACCAGGTCTGGGTAAACCCTGTTTTCGTAGAAAGAAGAGTCGTTTATGGTGATCAACTCAATTTTTACTTTAAAGGTCGATTCATTTTTTATTCCAAGTTCTTTAGCGGCCTCATGGCTGAGGTTGATCTTTATCCCTTTTTTCTTTTGCCTGGAGGATAGCCTGTCGTTGATCCGTACGATCGTATATTTCTTGTTTTTGGGATTGGTCACCTTTACCCATGAATTCAGGTCAAAATCGTTGCTTGCCGCGGTGAGCCGGATGTTGAAGAAGGCTTCCCCGGATGCGGTTTTGGAACCGTCAAAATCGAGGTCGTATATGCCCGCGTTGCCGGAAACCGGTTTGCCCGATACCTTGAAAGCCTCCGGCCTAAGGGTATCTACCACGGCCGAATCCTTTCTCCCGGCTTTGCCCTCCCGTTGTCCGAAACTTACCAGCACCGGGGAAAGAAAAACAATAAGGCAGATAAGCTTTTTCATCATGAATTTGTAATTTGTCACGCCAGGGGCGGTATCGATCACCGGGTAAAATAACCAAACCGTTATGCAAAACACAGGTTTCAAGCATATTTTTTTCCAGCTTCAAACCCGCCTCCATTGCCAAAATCTATGCCAAGAATGGAATAAAATTTGAAATTAAACCTTAATTAATACGATATAAATGCATAAAAATCAACATGTTAGCATATTTTATTGAAATTATAATTACTTTTTCTTGACCAGAACGTCCCATCTATTTCTTTCGCTCGTCTTTTTCTTTGTTGCCAGCATGTCATTTGCCCAAAAAGAACGTGCCGATGGAATGGGCACGCTCAATGATATAGCTCCGGAAAGCAACATTACGATCAACAACCCGGTTAACAAGACCGTGATCCAGATCAATCTGCCGGGCTCCGACCATCGTCCCGATCCCAAAAAGCAAACCTTAGTGATCTTCTTCGCCCTTCCCAACGGCAACAGCATTGAGTGGACCATGGGTAAACGGATGGAAGCCGGAGACGACTGGCACTACGATATCCAGCACATTGCCGCTCAAACCAGGTACATCAGGAAACAGATGGCCAACCACAACGTGATCGTTGCCTACCTGGCAAATGAACTCAAAAGCTGGCCGGCATGGAAAAGGCAACGGCCAGACGGGCCGCAGGAGATCAAACGGATCGTGGATTCAATTACAGGTATTTTTGCGGCGTACAAACCGAAAGTAATGCTGAACAGCCACAGCGGCGGCGGCAGTTTCCTGTTTGGCTATCTCGATGCGGTTGAACGGATCCCCGACCAGGTAGAAAGGATCGCATTTATTGACAGCGACTACGGTTACGAAGATTCGCTCCACAGCGCTAAACTGGCGAACTGGCTCAGGTCGTCCAAAAAACACTACCTGTCTGTACTGGCCTACAACGACAGCGTGGTGATCTACAACGGCAAACCACTGGTTAGTCCCGCAGGCGGCACCTGGTACAGGAGCAAAATGATGCAGCGGAAATTAAACGAATCCTTCCCGTTTACCAGCACGACTGATACGAGCTTTATAAATTACAGCGCATTATCAAATAGAATCGACATTCGATTGAAAACCAATCAAGAAGGTAAAATCTATCATACCGAACAGGTAGCCAGGAACGGGTTTATTCACACAGTGCTCGCCGGCACGCGTTATGCCCGGAAAGCGGGGTACGAATACTGGGGCGAAAGGGTTTATAAGGATCTTATACTACCATCAACCAACTGATACTCAATTAAAGAAACAAGGTTACCTGAACTTTTCAACCTTCTCATCTCCCGTTATATCACCGCCACTCCTTATCTGTAGCTGGATGCTGGTGATCCATTCGTTGCAATGGCGGTTGAAGAGGTGTTCGTTCACGGCATTGATCACCTTCATCACTTCTTCATATGTACCCTCTACTACGGTTGCAAAAGGGCCGATCTCGTATTTAATGCCGGCGTTTTGGATGATGGCAATAGCTTCGTCCACCCATTCGTAGGGGTGCCTGTCCTGTACAACCGGCAGGATCTGGATGGACGCGTTTACGATATACTGGTGCATAATGGTTACAATTCTGTTACTTCAACCACCGCGTCGAGGTTCAGCGCGCCATGGATGTGTGGGAAAACTTCGTTGATGGAACCGGCCAGTTCAAAGATCAGCGGACGCTCCACCCTGCTCTTTTCGATTTTGAGTTTGAGCAGACCGGTCCGGCCCTTGTAATATCTTTCAAGTACCCCGGCTACCTGTGGTTCGGTACTGCAATGGATGAATCCTTCCGTTGCCAAAGTATCGGAGTCGTAATGACCCAGTTGCTGCGCTTCCGCCCATTGTTCGCGGGTGGTAATGTGGTATATGTAATCTGATTCCATTTGTGTTTTTGAGTTGTGATAAATTATTGTGCGGGAACGGTGTGAGAACGAAATCGATTAAAGATCCCGATTCTTCATTTAGGGCTCCCGTTTACGGTTAACGCTCCATCACCGGTTTGATCCGCTGCGCCAGCAGCATCAGGTCTGCCAGCACCATTGCCGTAACGGCTTCCAGAATCACCGGAACGCGGAGGGCGATGCAGAGATCGTGGCGGCCTTTGACCGAAAATGGTTCCACCTGGTTGGTTTCGCTGTTCCAGGTATTCTGTTCTTTGGGTGTAGATGAAGTGGGTTTGATGGCGACGCGGTATACCAGTTCATTTCCATTGGTGATGCCGCCTACTATGCCGCCGGCATGGTTGGTCCTGGTTTTACCGGTTTCATCTTCGATCGCATCGTTGTGTTCCACGCCGAACATCCTGGCTGCCGCGAAACCCGCCCCGAATTCTACCCCCTTTACCGCCGGTATGGCAAAAACCGCATGTGCAAGAAGGGATTCTACCGAGTCGAAGAAGTGCTCTCCCAGTCCAACAGGCAGCCCATTCACCCTGCATTCCACGATTCCCCCAATGCTGTCTTTGGCCTCGATGGCTTTATCGAGTCCTTTTTCAAGATCGGCCTCGCCACCGATCTCCAGTATGGTTGATGCTACATTAATTCCTTTCAACAATTTCTTGGCTACTACCCCCACGGCAACAAGACACACGGTAAGTCTTCCGCTGAAGTGCCCGCCGCCCCTGAAATCTTCAAACCCGCCGTATTTGGCATGCGCCGTAAAATCTGCGTGCCCGGGGCGGGGTGTTGCGCGGTGCTTTTCGTAATCGCCGCTACGGGTATTTTTGTTTTCGAAAAGGATGGTCAGTGGTGCACCGGTGGTGTGGCCATTAAAAAGCCCTGATTTAAACAGCGGAACATCGTCTTCCTTGCGTGGCGTGGTTCCCCGCTGAACGCCACCTTTCCGGCGCTCGATGTCAACAAGAAAATCTTCTGCGCTTAATGGCAGTCCTGCCGGGCAACCATCAATCGTTACCCCCACACACTCACCATGCGATTCGCCAAAAATAGTAACCCGGAATATGCGGCCAAAATTGTTCAAGATTGTCGTTTTTGTGGTTGTCGTTTTTGTGGTTGTCGGCTTGTTTGTTATCAGTAACTAATCCCCTTTCCCCACCAATTAGTAATTAGTAATTACACTCACTTTCGCTCCTAATTTCTTCAAATGCTCATAGAAATCAGGGTATGATTTATTGATCGCGTCTGCTTCTTCTATGGTTACGTTGCCGCCGGCCCTCAATCCGGCCACCGCGCATGCCATGGCGATGCGGTGGTCGTGGTGCGAGTGCGTGGTGGCCCCCTTTAATAAGGTGCCGCCCTTTACAAGCATGAGATCGTCCTGCAGCGTTATTTCGATCCCCAATTTAGCAAACTCTTCCTGCAATGTGAGGGCGCGGTTGCTTTCTTTGTGGGTGAGGCGGTTTACTCCTTCGATCACCGTTGTTCCATCGCAGTACGCTGCGAGGGCAACGAGGGGTGGAAACAGGTCCGGGCAATCGTTCGCATTAAAATGAAACGCTTTCAACGAGGGCATCGGCCCGATATCAATCTGGCCGGGTTCGATGGATAAAACGCAGCCGCAATCCATGAGCGCCTGTAACACGGCTTTGTCGGCCTGCGTCGAAAACACATCCAGCCCTTTTACTGTGATGGGCCCCGCGATGGCACCCGCTACGAGCAGGAATGCCGCGCCGCTCCAATCGCCTTCCACTGTATATTTCTGAACAGCTGCCTTTTGTGCCTTGTTACCATTGAAAGAGAAACGTTCGTGGTTGTGGTTCACCACATCCCATCCAAAATGTTTCATCACCTGCAGGGTCAGGTCGATGTAAGGTTTGCTTTTGAGATCCTTTACCGTTATGGCAACCCCATCGGCGCCCGCGGCGCCATAGGCCATCAGCAGGCCGGTCAGGAATTGTGAGCTCAATGAGCCGTCTACTTCAATATCGGCCGGTTGCAGGGGGCCCTGTATCTGCAGGGGGAGCCTGCCGTTTTGCGACTGCACCTTTACACCAAGTTTTGGCAGGATCTCATCAAAAAAATCCATCGGCCGTGTGAGCAGGCTGCCTTTGCCCGTGAGTGTGATCTGTTTTTTACTGAGCGCCGCGATGGGTGTAAACATGCGTATACCGAGCCCGCTCTCTCCACAATTCACTTCGTTGTTTTTAGGATCGATGCCGGCAGACCTGATCACCAGGTTTCCATCCGCATCTTCTTCAACGGATGCGCCAAGTTTCTGTATCACATCGATGGCAGCCAGGTCGTCATTGCTTTTGCCCGGGTTTACCAAAACGGTTTCACCCGGTGTAAGCAGCGCCGCCGCGCATGCCCGCTGCATACTGCTTTTACTGGCCGCTGCGTGAATGGTGCCTGAAAGCTGTGAGGGATGTATCGTGACTACCATAATGTCTGGTCAAATATGATTTATAGATTGGATCGCAAATGATCAATCACCCGGGGACCATCAACCGTTGAGGTTTGCATTTCTTATGGCCTCCCCCCGATCACACAATAACTCATTTGAAATCTGAACGCAACAATTCCTGTAACTGAACAAGCAGGAGCGGTTGTATCACCCCCTTCCCTATCTTTTGCAACAGGATATAATTGATGCTTACATTGTCTTTTTTCTTATCCTTCATCAGCACCTTGAACGCCTGCTTTCCGTCGAATTCGGCATAGGTTGGAAGGCCGTATTTGTGGAGAAGTGCAATGACCTCTTCCGCCCCGGAAAAATGTTTGAGCTGCTGCGACATCAGCGCAGCATACGTCATACCGATGCTGATCGCCTGTCCATGACTTAACTCGTACATGTTCTCAATGGCATGGCCGAGTGTGTGGCCGTAGTTAAGCAGTTTTCTTTCGCCCTGTTCAAACTCATCTGCCACTACTACTTTGGTTTTGAGCAGTGCATTTTTCTGGATCAGCGCCGCAAGCAGTTTTTTGTCTTTCCGGAAATCAGCCAATGTATGCTGTTGCAGGTGCCTGAACATTGCGGCATCTTTGATGCACGCATGCTTGATGATCTCTGCAAACCCGTTCTGCCATTCGTTCCTGGGCAACGACTGCAGGAAAGAAATATCATACAAGAGGAACGATGGCTGCCTGATCAGTCCCACCATGTTTTTATACACACCTACATCTATCCCATTCTTCCCGCCGATCGATGCATCTACCATAGCGAGCAGTGAAGTGGGTACGAGGCCAAAACGGATGCCGCGCATGTAAATGCCCGCCACATAGCCCGTTATGTCTGTAACCACGCCCCCGCCCACACCAACAAGTGTTGTTTTCCTGTCGGCACCCATTTCAATCAGCTGGTCGATGATCACATCCACCGTTTGCTGCACTTTGTATTCCTCGCCTGGTTTGAGAACGATCGTGTTCCAGCCCTTGAATTTCTTTTTGTGCTTCGCGAAGACATGGTCGTCTGTAATTACCACGGTGGATTCTTTTGATGCCAATTTTTCCAGGTAAGAAAAATCAGCATCAAAAAAATAATCAACAGAGGCAGTAGAAAAGGAGAAGCTCTTTTTTTTCATGATCTCGTAACAACCCTCCACCCTGGTGAGGGGTTGGAAGGGTTTTAGCTGTTCATGATCTTGTTCTGGTGGTTAATGCTTTCCATGTGAACCGCATCGAAATACTTGGTCACAAATTCTTTGCTCAGTCCCAGTTTATCTCCTTTTGCAAACGCCCTTTCGAGAATGCTGTTCCAGCGGTTTGTTTGCAGGATGGTGATGTTGTTGTCTTTTTTATACTTACCGATGTTCTCTGCAACCTTCATGCGCTGCCCGAGTATCTGCATCAGTTCATCGTCGAGGTTATTGATCTGCTGGCGGAGTTTTTCGAGTGCGGCATGGTATTCTTCCGATGCGCTGTCTTCTGTTCTCCAGCGGATGTTGCTGATCATTTCTCCCAGTACTTCTGGTGTGATCTGTTGTTTGGCATCGCTCCACGCATTGTCTGGGTCTATGTGGCTCTCTACGATCAATCCGTCGAAATCAAGATCGATCGCTGTCTGCGCCACTTCCTGCAGTATATCCCTGCGGCCGCAGATGTGTGAAGGGTCGTTGATCATCAGCAGTTCGGGGTAGCGGCGCTTCATTTCGATGGCGAGGTGCCACATCGGTGCGTTCCTGTATTCTGTATTTCCGTATGAGCTGAAGCCGCGGTGTATAAGCCCTACATCTTTGATGCCGGCTTTCTGTACGCGTTCCATCGCACCGATCCACAATTCAAGATCCGGGTTAATGGGGTTTTTGATGAGCACCGGCACATCTACGCCACGCAACGCATCCGCCACTTCCTGTACACTGAACGGGTTCACCGTGGTACGCGCGCCGATCCACAAAACATCCACATCAAAATGCAATGCGTCCTCTACCTGTTTGCCGGTGGCCACTTCAACCGCAACAGGAAGCCCTGATGCTTTTCTTGCCTGCTGTAACCATGGCAAACCTTTGGTACCAATGCCCTCGAAACTGCCGGGGCGGGTACGTGGTTTCCAGATCCCTGCACGAAGGATGTCTACTTTGCCGGTGGCCGCCAAACGCATGGCCGTTTGCATTACCTGTTCTTCGGTCTCCGCACTGCACGGCCCCGAAATGATGAGCGGGCGCTTTTTCAGCAAGTCCGCTGTTGGTGTTTTCTGTTCGATTGCTTGTTCCATATAATAATTAGTAATTAAGAATTAATAATTAATAATTGAGTTTGGAGTTCGCGCCTGGTAATAAAAACAGGCATAGTAATTACTAATTATCAATTACTAATTATTAATTACAGTTATTCTCCTCTTCTCGGTTTTTTCGAAAATCCTGCCGGTCCGCCGCTGTCCGCATCGTTCATCCTGATCCTTCTTCCTTTGTAGCTTTTGCCATCGAGTGAACGGATCATCTGCTGTGCCGCGCCTTTTTCTATCTCGATCCAGCTGTTCATGTCTTTCATATCGATCCTGCCCAGCGCGTCTTTCTTAAGGTCACTCATATCGAGAATGAACTGTAAGAAACTTGCCTTGAAGAACCCGTCTTTTGTTCCCAGGTTCACAAACAAACGGCTGTAACCACCACCGCCGCGTGAATACTCCTTGCGGCTGTCTCCACGTCCGCCCGCTTGCCTGTCGCTCCTGTCGTCCCTTCTTTTTGTGTCTCCGCGCTCGTTGAAATCTTTTTTGGAACGTTCCCTTACATTCAGGTCCTCTGAATTTTCATAGTACTTAAGGAAACGGTCAAACTCCATTGCGGCTACCCTTTTCAGCACATCTTCCTTGCTCACTTCTGCAAATTTTTCCGCGAGCATGGGAACGTATGTTTCATAGTCGCCGTGGCTGATGTCGGCCGACAGCAACTTATCCATAAACGCAAAGAACTGTTTCCTGCACACATCTTTTCCGCTTGGTATATCCAGTTTATGGAACTGCGAGTTGTTGATGCGTTCGATCTGTTTGAATTTGTACATCTCTTTCGCGTGAACGATCGAGATACAGATCCCCTGCAAACCTGCACGTCCCGTACGCCCACTGCGGTGTGTATATACTTCAACATCATCGGGCAACTCGTAGTTGATCACATGCGTGATGCCCTGTACATCGATACCACGTGCCGCCACATCTGTGGCGATCAGCAACTGCAGGCTCTTGTCGCGGAACTGGCCCATTACGCGGTCGCGCTGCTGCTGCGTAAGATCGCCGTGCAATGCGTCGATATCGTATCCTTCCCTGGTCAGACGCTCGGAAATTTCCTGTGCGTCAATTTTTGTTCTTGTGAAGATGATACCATAAATGCCCGGGTTGAAATCGATGATCCGCTTCAATGTTTCATAGCGGTGTTGCGCCGTGGTAACATAGTATTGGTGATCGATGTTCTTGTTCGCGGTATTCACTTTGCCTACCGTTACTTCTTTCGGGTCGTTCATGTACTTCTTGCTCACCTTCCTGATCTCCGGTGGCATGGTGGCACTGAACAGCCATGTGCTTTCGCGCTGTGGCGTGTTCTTTAAGATGAATTCGATATCATCCTGGAAACCCATGTTCAGCATCTCATCTGCCTCATCGAGCACCACGTATTTTATTTCGCCCAGGTTGATCGCCTTTCTTTCGATGAGGTCGATCAAACGTCCCGGTGTAGCCACTACGATCTGCACACCTCTTTTCAGGTCACGGATCTGTAAACCGATAGAAGCGCCACCATACACAGCCACTACCGAAACACCAGTCATGTATTTTTTAAAGAGCTCGATTTCTTTTACGATCTGCAAGCAGAGTTCCCTTGTGGGACAAACCACGAGCGCCTGCGGATGCTTGGCCGCTGCGTCGATCACATGCAGCAAAGGCAGGCCGAATGCGGCTGTCTTTCCTGTTCCTGTTTGCGCCAGGCCTATAAAGTCCCTGGTGCCGCTCAGCAATACCGGTATTGCCTGTTCCTGTATCGGAGTCGGGTTCACATACCCCAACTCATCCGTTGCCTGAATCAATCTAGCATCAATTCCCAACGCTTCAAATGTCGTCATGTATTAAAATTTGCGGCAAAGGTACTGTTTTAAAGGCACAAGCTGCAAGCCACGGGTGACAAGCTTTTCCGCGGATCGCAGGCCGTTGATCGGTAAGGAAACTCCAATATTGCCGATTGTTCATTCCCGGGCCACGATTTGCGACCGATCACTTTAAAATTCTCCTGATGCCGTTTGCATTTTCTATCAATTCCTGTAAATATTCATAATTCTCCTTTTCAAGGCACGCTTTGAACTTCCTGAGCTGCGCGATGTGTTCGTTGAGCACGTCGAGCACATTTTCCTTGTTCTGCATGAAGATGGGCACCCACATGGCCGGGTTGCTTTTTGCCAGGCGCACGGTACTTTCAAAACCACCACTCGCCAGTTCAAAAATGGCATCGCCTTCTTTTTCCTTCTCCAGCACCGTATTGGCCAGGGCAAACGAGGTAATGTGCGATATATGGCTCACATACGCCACGTGCACATCATGGTCGGCCGCATTCATGTATACGATGTGCATGCCCAGCAATCCATATACTTTTTCAACCAGCTCCACGGCATCTGCGTCGCTGTCTTCTTTATTGCAGATCACGGTTGCCTTTCCGGTGAAAGCGCCCCTGACCGCTGCTTCCGGGCCGCTGTATTCCGTTCCCCACATCGGGTGCGTGGCAACAAACCTGCCGCGGTTGGTGTTCCGGGATGCGGCTTCGCAGATGATCTTCTTGGTAGAGCCCACATCCATTACCACCTGTTTACCTGCCAGCTTCATCACCTGCGGCAACAACGTTTCTGCGGCATTGATGGGTGTTGCAAGGATCACGAGCCCCGACTGTGCAACCGCTTCTTCCAATGGAAGCAACTCATCCACCAACCCCAACTCCAATGCCCTTGCACCGTGCGCCGGACTGGCATCCACGCCAATGATCCGCTCCGCAAAACCCGCCCCACGCAATGCGATCGCCATTGAACCACCGATGAGGCCGGTACCGATTATTGTTATGTCCATCTGTATAATTAGGAATTAGTAATTAGGAATTAGGAATTGGATTTGATTTTTACTTTTGTTTCTCATCGCCGTAATAACTAGCAATTATTAATTATTAATTCCTAATTACTAATTATTCTCGTTTTCGCTTCCTCAAACCGCTCCACGCTTCCACACAAACTCACGCGTATATACTGGTCTCCGGCAGAACCGAAAATTCCGCCGGGGGTGATGAATACGTTCGAGTTGTACAGCACTTCATCGCTCAGCGCATAACCATCTTTGTAAGTAGACGGGATCTTTGCCCATACGAACATGCCAACCTGTGTTTTTGAAAATCCGCATTTGAGCAGGCTGAGCAGTTCGAAAACCTTTTCCCTTCTTTCGGCATAAATTGAATTGATGTGATCGTACCATTCCTGCCCAAGCGATAAAGCCGTTGCTGCCGCGAGTTGTACGGGAAGGAACATGCCGCTGTCCATATTACTTTTGAAACGGATGATCTCATCGATCCTTTCTTTGGCCGCACACAGCATTCCTACGCGCCATCCTGCCATGTTCTGGCTCTTGCTCAATGAATTCAATTCTATTACAATGTCTTTCGCACCATCCATACACAACAGGCTCTCCGGCTTTTTGTTAAGGATGAAGCTGTAAGGATTATCATGGCAAACCAGGATATTGTGTTTTTTTCCAAACGCGATGATCTTTTCGAACAATGCTTTCGTTGGCGCCTGGCCGGTTGGCATATGCGGGTAATTTACCCAGAGCAGCTTTACCTTGCTGAGGTCTGTTTTTTCGAGCGCATCAAAATCCGGTGCCCACCCGTTTTCTTCTTTCAATTCATAGGGAACCGCTGTACCGCCCGCCAGTTTCACCGCGCTGCTGTAAGTGGGATAGCCGGGGTTCGGGATCAACGCCTGGTCGCCCTCGTCCAGGTAAGTCATGCAGATGTGCATGATGCCTTCTTTGCTCCCGATCAACGGTAATATCTCCGTATCAGGATCCAGTGAAACTTCGTACCATTTTTCATACCAGCCGGCGATCGCTTTGCGCAACACAGGCGAGCCCTTGTAGTTCTGGTAAGCGTGGGTATTGGGCTTGGCGGCTTCCTCTGCAAGCACTTTTACAACATCGGGGTGTGGCGGCAGGTCTGGACTGCCAATACCAAGGTTGATGATGTTTTTGCCCTGCTTATTCAGCTCATCGATCTCCCTTAACTTCTGCGAAAAATAATATTCGCCGATGCCGTCGAGTCTTTTGGAAGTGGTTACTTTCATGATCATCCTTTTACAACTTTTCCTTTTTTATAGATGCCGAACATTTTAACGTTGTTGGTAAGCGATGCGATCGATGTCATCACTTTATCGAGTTGCCTGCGCGAGTCGAATTCCATATCGGCGTAGAAACCGTATTTGAAATTGCTGCCCGGTATGGGCATGCTCTGCAGTTTGCTGAGGTTTACGCCGCCGGCGGCGATCATGGTCAGCACTTTGGCCAGTATCCCCTTTGAGTGATCTGTCTGGAAGTAAAGAGAGGCCTTGTCTGCGTTCTCTACCTCTTTTGCTTCTTTCTCTCTTTGCAGTACGAGAAAGCGCGTAACATTGTTCTTCATCGTCTGGATATCCGGCGCGACGATGTCCATCTCGTACAATTCTGCTGCGAGTTTGCTGGCGATCGCTGCCGCGTGTTTGCTGCGGTTGCGGTGAATGTGTTTTGCGCTGAGCGCCGTGTCTTCTGTTTCAACCAGTTTCCATTCGTTCTTCTCCAAAAAATCGAGGCACTGGAGGATCGCCATCGGGTGGCTGTGCACTTCTTTGATGTCGTCCAGTTTCACCCCGCGGTTCACCATCAGGTTCTGGCTGATGGATAGATAGACTTCGCCTACCACTTTAAGGTTGCTTTTCTGCAGCAGGTTATAGTTGGGTAAAATGCTGCCGGCGATGGAGTTTTCGATGGCCATCACGCCGCCCGCGGCTAATTTTTTATCCGAAGAAACCTTAACCAGTTCGCGAAAAGTATCGCAAGGGATTACGTCAACCTGTTTGCCAAAAAAATAACGCGCGGCCACCTGGTGAAAAGAACCCTCGTAACCCTGGATGCAGATACCGCCTCCTTTTGCAGGATTACCGGGAAGATGTTCGTTGTTGGAAGCAGGCGTCATGTTTTGGTTTTGTTTGTGGTTTGCCGTTCTTGTTTCTACGGGCCTTTGATCCGCTGTTCATGGCCCAAACGAAAAATCCCGGCCTTTCGGGCCGGGATTCTCAATTTGTTTTTAGCTTTTTTTATGCTTTGGCAAATACTACCCGGCTTCTTTTTTCAAAGAAGTAATAAAAGAAAAAGTAGAAAGTATTTGCGATGGTTGTTTTCATTATGAGTTCAAATGTAGTTGCAAAATCATTCCCGCCAAAAAAAATTAAGCTAACGTTAGTTAACCCGGATATTGCTTCGGCAGATTAGATTACCCAGGCCAAAGACTGCACGGGAGCGCCGGGCAAAAAAAAAGCCCCTCCGTGGAAACGGAGCGGCCTCTAACGATTGCTTGCCATATGAAAAAAGTTTGAATAAGCTGTGTACGACCGGCAAGCAAGGTCCACCTCATATCACTCTACACTTCGCTCTGAAAATTCTTAGTGTTTTGCAGTAGTATCTGCACCTTTCAATGAATCTGGAACCATTTGAGCAGCATTTGCTGAATCTTTAGAAGCAGCAGCTTTCAGGCTGTCGGCAACTCTTGCAGAGTCAGCAGCAGCGTTTTCGTTTTTACCAGAGTTGCAAGAAGCAACGATTGCGCCAAGGGCCAATACAAATAACAGCTTTTTCATTTTGTTTTGTTTTTTGTGAGTGAATTTAAACTTAATACCGGGTGGAGCTAAAAGGTAACCCGGCAACCTGGAAATTTTTTTAAAGTTTATTTTAAGGGGCTTTTTGGGTTACTTTTACCCACTTCCACGTATTAAATGCACAACCGATAGTGAAAGCTGATACAACAGAACAAGCATTGCTCAAAGGACTGGCACTGAACGATTCAAAGGCCATTGAGACGCTCTACAAGGAGAATTTTGCGATGGTTCAGGCTTTTATTCTCAATAACAACGGCTCTTACGACGATGCAAGGGATATTTTCCAGGAAGCGATGATCGCCCTGTACGAGAAGGCGCAAAGCGATTCGTTCGTGCTTACCAGCCAGATCAAGACCTATGTGTACTCGATCTGCCGGCGGCTCTGGCTCAAAAGACTGCAGCAGATGGGCAGGTACATGGGGAAAATGGAAAACATCGAAGAAACGGTAGCGGTGGAAGAAGACATCGAGATGCATGAAAAAAGGAACGCCGAATTCGCCATCATGGACCGCGCGATGAACAGCCTGGGGGAGCCCTGTAAAAGTTTACTGGAAGGATATTATATAAAAAAAATGGGGATGCAGGAACTGGCAGTGGAGTTTGGATACACCAATGCCGACAATGCAAAGAACCAGAAATACAAATGTTTGATGCGTTTGAAGAAATTGTTCTTCTCGCAATATAATATTGGAGACTAATATCATGGACGACATTTTACTCTTGGAAGCGATCGAACGGTACCTCAGCAACGATATGGATGCTGCCGAGCGCGCCTATTTTGAAACGCTCAGGAAAAATACGCCTGAAATAGACCAGATGGTTGTTGAACACAGCATGTTCCTTCACCAGATGGATATTTATTCTGTTCACCGCAACCTCAAGAACAGCCTCCAGGCTACACACGCCAAGCTCCTCGGGCGCGGCGAGATCAACGAGGGCGGCGAGCTTACCACCAAAGGAAGGGTGATCCAGCTCTGGAACAAGTACAAACGCGTTACCGCCATCGCAGCTTCTGTGGGTGGTGTGATCGCACTGGTGATCAGCGGGCTGATGGTCTACTTCGCACCGGTGGGCAACAGCCAGCTCGAACAGCTGAGCAGGGAAATGAACGCCGTAAAAGGTACCCTGGGTTACCTGAAAGCAGACGCGAAATCAGCAAAGAAAACGCCAAAGAACATCACTTTCGTGAGTGGCGGTTCAGGCTTCCTGATCGATACCAAAGGTTACATCGTTACCAATGCACACGTATTGAAAGGAACGGGAGCCGTGGTGGTGAACAGCAAGGGACAATCGTTCCAGGCTTCCATCATCAGCATCGATAAACAAAAGGACCTCGCGATCTTAAAGATCAGCGATGCGGAATATGTGCAGATGAAATCGCTCCCTTACGGCATCCGTAAATCGAGTGTAGACCTGAGCGAAGGCATCTTCACGCTCGGTTACCCGCGCAACGATATCGTGTACGGTGAGGGATACGTGAGCGCAAGAACCGGTTTTAATGGAGACACGCTCTCCTACCAGGTACAGATCAGCGCCAACCCGGGCAATTCAGGCGCACCGGTTTTCGACAACAGCGGTGAAGTGATCGGCATCATCAGCACGCGCCAGGCAGAGGCTGAAGGTGTTGCCTTCGCGATCAAATCGAAAAACATTTACCGCATGATCGAGGATCTGCGTGATGAAAACGACAGCACCCTCAAAAAGATCAAAATGCCTACACGTTCTTATTTGAGGGGTGTGGACAGGAAGCAGCAGATCGCCAAAGTGGAAGACTGCGTGTTCTATGTGAAAGCATACAACGATTAACAGCGAATCATTACAGTTGATTATATAGAATGGCCCCGTTCAGTTTGACCGGGGTTATTTTTTTGCGGCCCTTCTGATCCTTCTCCGTGATGCGCGGTTCACAAGGATCAGCACAACCGGTATCAGGAAGTAGATGTAATGCGAAACATTGAATACCCATTTTGAACCCTGCGGCAAAAGAGCGATCAACCCGCCCGCTAGAAACACCAGCGCCACACTTACTCCCCTGTAACGCGCCGTTTTTCTTGCTTCGGCATCGTGTGCAAGGTCTGAAAGGTTACGTTTCGGGCTGCTTACATACCTGTAGAGAAACACAAGCGCAAGCGCGATCATGAACAGGTTGAAACTGTAGATCGTCCATACCATGTGCAACCCACCGTAATGCGAGTTCAAGCCGCTTGTGAAAGGCACCAGCACGATCCAGAACAACATGTGAAGGTTTAGCCAGAGCAATGTATTGTTATAGCCGTTTACCTGGCCGAACAAACGGTGGTGGTTGGTCCAGAACTGCCCGATCACGGCGAAGCTGAGTATAAACCCGAAGAACTCGGGGCCCTTCTCCTTCAACGCGTGTGAAAGATCGGCGATGGTATCGGAAGAATGTTCGATTTGCGGCACCCTGATCTCGATCACCAGCAAAGTGATCGCGATCGCAAAAACTGCATCGCTGAATAAGATCAGCCGCTCGAGTTGAAATTGTTTCCGGTTTTCAAACAGGTCGTGGGATGGGTGCGACATACAGTTCTTGTTTTGTAAAATGAAAATACAACAAGCGAAGAGTTTGTTGTGTTTTTTTATAAAAAAAAGAGAGGCCGGGCCTCTCTTCAAGAAATCATTGATTACAATAGATCAGTACCACAAAATGTTTAACGCCATAACTGCGCCGGGTATTCTCCCTTGGCCACCAGTGCTTCCACACTTGCTTTCACGCCCGGGGCGTCTTCTTTATAGGTAACGCCGAACCATTTTGCAGAAGTAGGGATCACCTTCACATCGCCTTTACCCGATTCGATAAAATGTTTCATCGCAAGCGGAAGGAAAAACTCTGCCTTGGGTTCGTTGCCATGTTCGTCGAGGAACTTACCAAACTGTTCCTCGCACAGGTCTATAAAGCCCGGCGCAAAGCAGAGATAATTCATGCTCACAAGGCTGTCTTCCGAAACCTCATGGAGCCCATTTGCATCTTCATACGTGATCTTCCCGTCTGCATTGCGGAATATGCTGGTCCGCTCGTTGATGTCGGTAAGGTTGTTGTTCGCATCCACATCGCATACACCGCGGCTTACGCTTCCGTTATCGCTCAGGGTGTTCCTCAGTTCATAGCCGATGATGCTGTATGTTTTTTCGTTTACGTCTTTGGTTAAGAAATCGTAGGCCTTTACAAATGCATCGCGGCCGTAATAGTCGTCGGCATTGATCACCGCGAACGGTTCATTTACTTTTCCCTTGCAGCAAAGAACGGCATGCGCCGTACCCCATGGTTTGGTGCGCTCCGCGGGAATGGTTCTGCCGCCGGTGTACGCTTCGAGGTACTGGTAAACATAATCGGTTTCGATGCGTCCCTTCAATTTAGGTTCGAAGATGGCCTTGAAATTCTCAGCGAATTCTTCACGGATGATGAAAACGACTTTGCCAAATCCTGCCCTGATCGCGTCGTAAATTGAATAATCCATTATAGTTTCGCCACCGGGACCAAAAGATTCGATCTGTTTCATGCTTCCGTAACGGCTGGCCATTCCGGCCGCTAATATCACGAGTGTTGGTTTCATATTGTATTTTTAAGAATTGCGAAGCTAATTGTTTGCGCCGGGTTCTCAAACATTGAAATGCAGGAAAGTCTACAAAATATCAACGTTCAGCGCCTGCGCAGCTTCTCTGCAAAAGATATGCCCGTAGATGTGCTGCGCCTCGACCGCATCCATCCCGTTGTTTCGGGAAACAAATGGTTCAAACTGCAATTCTACCTGCAGGATGCCATCGCGCAGCAGAAAAATACCATTGCCACTTTCGGCGGCGCCTGGTCTAACCACATCGTTGCTGCCGCATTTGCCGCAAAGGCATCCGGGCTGCAAAGCATTGGATTCATTCGTGGTGACCAGCAGGTGGCGCGTGCGGAAACGCTGCAACAGGCTGCGGCTTACGGGATGAAGCTATCGTTTGTGGACCGCGAAACGTACCGCGACAAAGCATCGGTTATCAACGCCCATCCAGATCCCGGCATTTACTGGATCATGGAGGGCGGCTACGGCGAACTGGGTTCGAAAGGGGCGGCCGGTATTTTGTCTTCCGCAGATACCTCTTCTTACACGCATATCCTCTGCGCCGTGGGAACGGGCACGATGTTATCGGGTTTGGTGCGGGCCGCATTGCCAGGGCAAAACATCATGGGCATCAGCGTGCTCAAAAACAATTCCGGCATTGAGGCAGCAATACGTTCCTTGTTGGGCAGCGGGCAGCGGCACCAGCCATTTTCCATCAACCACGATTATCATTTTGGTGGTTATGCGAGGCACCCGGCAGAACTGATCCGGTTTATGATCGGGTTGTGGGAAACAGAACAGCTTCCAACAGATATCGTTTATACTTCAAAACTGCTTTTTGCGGCGAGGGACATGCTCCTCAAAAATCATTTCCCAATGCGGGCGCGGATTTTGCTTGTGCATAGTGGCGGATTGCAGGGTAATCATTCGTTGCCGCCCGGTACATTACCTTTTTTATAAGTTTTGAGATTTTATATTTGCAGTGATGAAGTCAGTTTTAAAGTTTGCCGTACTCCTGGCCGTTCTGTTCACAGCGGGCACCGCCCGTGCACAGAACCCGCTGCCGGATCTTAATGTGAGGGAATTGACAAGAGGCAAGATCCAGGTGAGCTGGTACAGCCCGGAAGGCAACTGTATTCAACTCGCCGTTCAACGCTCAACCGACAGCAGCCGGAATTTCCGTACCATTTTTTCCGCACTCTCGCCGGAATTGGTGAACAATGGCTTTCTCGACAACAAACCCATCCCGGGAAAAGCTTATTACCGTATTTTTTATGTGATCCAGGGCGGCGCCTATTTCTTCACCCGCGCCGTAATGGTAGAAACAACCCCGGCGGTTATTGAAACGCCTTTATCATCGCTCGAAAAACCCAAGGACCTTACCAATATTTACCTGAAGAAAACACTATTGTTCCGGCTCACGCGCCCAGAATACCAGCGGTTCAGGGATTCGGTACTGAAAGCAAAGGATGCCCTGCGCCGCATGGATGCGAACAATGTGGAATGGAAACCTGCGCAAAACAATGCCAGCAAAGACATGGTTCGGGTATACCAGAAAGACATGCTGGTGGCCGAGCTGGACCGCAAAGCGTATGCGCGTTTCCGCGATTCGATCAATGAATATACAAAGGATACGTTGGTGGCGATCGACCCATCGCGCACCCAGATCCACCCGTTTACGCCGATTCCAAGGGGTACCGTTTTTATTTACCGCAACGACAGCCTGATCAGGCAGATCGATGTGACGCTGTATAAAAATTTCAAGGATTCAATGTCTACACGCACGAAGGATACATTGTTTGCGAAAGACAACAACCGTGTAGAGATCCACCCGTTCATGCCGAGGTTTGCCTGGAGGCCGTCGCAATACGTGTTTACAAACAGCAAAGGGTTCCTTACCATTTATTTACCGCTCGCCAAACAGCGCCGTTACCATATTATTTTTTACGAGGAAGACGGGTCAGAGGTATTCCGCATCAAGTCTGTTAAAGAAACCGAATTCATCCTCGACAAAACCGAATTTGTACATACCGGCTGGTTTAATTTTGAATTGTTTGAGGATGATAAGCTGAAGGAAAAGAACAGGTTCTATCTTTCGAATTGAAAGGTTCAGGACACACGCAATTCGCACCCGAACACTTTTTCAAAGTTGCGCATTACTTTTTCTTTTACTTCTTCCATCGGCACTTCCCTTCCCAGTTCTTTTTGCAGGGAGGTAACCTGTTTGTCCTGTATGCCGCAGGGCACGATAAAATTAAAATAGTCGAGATCGGTATTCACGTTGAATGCGAAACCGTGCATGGTGATCCACCTGCTGCATTTGATGCCCATGGCGCAGATCTTGCGTTCTTTGCCTTTTGTATGCGGATCGAGCCAAACGCCGGTTTCTCCCGGGCTCCTGTCGCCCTGCAACCCATATTCCGCCATTGTTAAAATGATCACTTCTTCCAGGCTGCGAAGGTACCAGCCCAGGTCGGTCCTGAATTTTTCGAGATCGAGTATGGGATAACCTACCAGTTGCTGCGGGCCATGAAAAGTAATATCCCCGCCCCGGTTGATGTGAAAATATTCGATGCCTTTTTCAGAGCGCTGTGACTCATCGATCAGTACATGTGTATCTTTTCCGCTTTTGCCCAATGTATACACGGGGTCGTGTTCCACAAACAAAAGATGGTTGATGGTTGGGCTTTCCACTCCATCCGCCCCGGCCAAACGCTGTGCCGCCTTGATGTCTGCATTCTTTTTCAGCAGCTCCTCCTGGTAATCCCAGGTTTCCTTGTAGCGGCGCCTGCCGAGGTCTTGAAACAATACTTGCATGCGGCAAAGGTAAGTGTTACGTGTTTTGAGTTGGGAACTGATCAGATCGTACCAGTTAAACAAAGTTTATACAGGGTTTGTTCGGTCGTTGTTTTCCCGGGCGTTTCCGGCGGGTCATCCAATCTGCGCGTTTTAGCGGTCAACCGTTTGCACGGGCTTCAAACTCCTGTTCCGAACGCTTATCTTTGCCGCATGCAGGACGAATCAGAGCTGGAACCGTTTTCAGAAGAGCCTTCCGAAACCTTATATGAGCGGCGGACTTTTGTGATTGACCGTGGCCAGGAGCCGCAGCGCATCGACAAATGGCTGCAGCGTCATATAGAAGGCGCCACGCGCAACAAGGTGCAGCAGGGCATCGAGGCAGGTTTTGTAACGGTGAACGGCAAACCCGTTAAAAGCAACTACAAGATCAGGGCTGCGGATGAGATTCTCGTGATGAGCCTCATCAACCCCGAATACACTACGCTGAAACGGGAAGATATTCCGCTGAATATTGTTTATGAAGATGAAGCCATCCTAGTTATCAACAAACCACCCAATATGGTGGTGCATCCCGGCGTGGGCAACCACAGCGGCACTTTGCTGAATGGTGTGGCCTATCACCTGGAAAAACAAAACCCCAATATTGATGAGGATGCGTTGCCAAGGTTTGGCCTTGTACACAGGATCGACAAAAATACAACCGGCCTTATCGTTCTCGCCAAAACACCCGAGGCCGCGGCGCATCTTGCCAAACAATTCTTCAGTCATACGGTAAAACGCCGATATGTTGCGCTCGTATGGGGCGATATGGAGCAGGACACCGGCACCATCACCGGGCACGTGGGAAGGCATGAGACCATGCGAAAGACCTTCACCGTTTATCCCGAGGGCGAGCTGGGCAAACATGCCGTTACACATTACAAGGTGATCGAACGCTTCGGTTATGTTACGCTTGTGCAGTGCGTACTTGAAACCGGCCGTACCCACCAGATCCGTGTGCACATGAAACACATTGGCCATACATTGTTCAACGATTGGGAATACGGCGGAGATAAAATCCTCAAAGGCACCATCTATTCAAAGTACAAACAGTTTGTAGACAACTGTTTTGAAGCATGCCCGCGTTGCGCCCTGCATGCGCAGACATTGGGCTTTGTTCATCCCGTAACGCAGAAAGAGATCATGTTCGAGTCGGACCTGCCGAATGATATGGCGCGTGTGATCGAGAAATGGCGGGCATACGTCAGCTCCCGTAAGAACGATATTTAGGGTAACAGCAAATGAACACGAGCCCGTTCCCTATATTTGCCTTACCAAAATCCTTAACAAATGTCAGACATCAGGAACAACTGGACCCTACCCGAAATAAAAGACATATATGATATGCCGATGCTCGAGCTCGTGTACCGCGCCTCCTCGCTGCATCGCAAGTACAACGATACTGCCGAGGTACAGGTTTGTACCTTGCTGAGCATTAAAACGGGCGGATGTAGTGAAGACTGCGCCTATTGCCCGCAGGCGGCCCGCTACAACACGGGTGTTGATGTGCAGGCATTGATGAAAAAAGAAGACGTGCTATCCTACGCCCAAAAAGCAAAAGACGCCGGCAGTACGCGCTTCTGTATGGGCGCGGCCTGGAGAGAGGTAAGAGACAACCGCGATTTTGACCGCGTACTCGATATGGTCAAAGGCGTTAATGAACTGGGCATGGAAGTATGCTGCACACTCGGGATGCTTACCGAATACCAGGCCCAGCGTTTGGCAGATGCAGGTTTGTATGCATACAACCACAACCTCGATACCAGCAAGGAACATTACAGCGAGATCATTACCACACGTACTTTCAACGACAGGCTCGAAACACTTGACAACGTGCGCAAAGCCGGTGTTACGGTTTGCTGTGGCGGCATCATTGGTTTGGGTGAAACGCATGAAGACAGGATCAAGATGCTCCATACGCTAGCCACTATGCCCGAACATCCGGAGAGCGTACCCATCAACGCACTCGTGCCTATTGCGGGAACGCCGCTTGGGAACAATACAAAAGTGGATATATGGGATATGGTACGCATGATAGCAACGGCAAGGATACTGATGCCAAAAACAATGGTGAGGCTGAGCGCGGGCCGGAACGATATGAGCGTTGCCGAACAGGCATTCTGTTTCATGGCGGGCGCGAACTCCATTTTTGCAGGTGATAAGCTATTGACTACAGCCAACCCGGGATTTGACGCAGACAATGCAATGTTCGAATTACTCGGGCTCAAGCCACGCAAGGCCTTCAAAGAAGAAAAGCAATACCTGAGCGAGATGATCGAAGCATAGACCGATCGAAACATGGCTAAAAAAACAAGGGAGCAGGATCGCTTACAAAAAGATCCTGCTCCCATTTTTATTGATACACCTTACCGGCGATTCTATTTTTTTACCACTACCCTTGTTCTCGCCTGCATTTCCGCAACAGGCATGGTAACGATCCTTCCCACCTGGCGGTTGCCGATATAGGAAGCAACACGCAGGTTCACCGCATCTTTCGGCATGGTGATGGGTTTGTCTGTATACTTCGGGTAAAACCGGTCGGGGAATGAATTGTCAAAACTATAATACAGGTCCACCGCATCCACTTCCTTGTTCAGCGCGATGTGGTACAGGCTATCGGCCCCTTTGCTGATAGAGAAAGCCGGTTCATACACACTGGGTGCATATTTTTTCTCGGCAACATCATACCGCTCGAAATGTTTTTCCACGCGTGAGAAGAAATTGTTCCAGTTCTTTTTTTCTTTGGGCGACCAAACGCTTTCTGCAATGGCGAACGCACGCGGCCAGAGCATGTATTGGGCGTGGCGCATGTTGTAGATCTGCTCAGACCATAAGTTTGCCTGCCCGCCTTTGATGTATTGCTTGTCTACTCCTTCCGGCAACGGATCAAACTCGTATGTTTTCTTTAAACGCAGCGAGGCGTAGATCCTTGGTTCCATCACAACATCTCCCTGCATGTAATCCAGGTAGGCATACGTGGTTGGACTCATCACCACCTCATGCTTCATTTTTGCGGCTTCGATACCGCCCTTAACGCCGCGCCAGCTCATTACCGCGGCGCTCGGGGCAAGGCCACCTTCGAGGATCTCGTCCCAACCAAGGAATTTCTTGCCTTTTGATTCAACGATCTTTTCGAGGCGTTTTTCAAAATAGCTCTGCACCTCTTCCATCGATTTCAGGTTCTCACGCACCATCAGCGCCTTGATCTGGTCGTTCTTTTCCCAGAAATTTTTCGGGCACTCATCGCCACCCACATGTATGTATTCAAACGGAAACAGCTGCGCAACCTGCGTCATTACCTTGTCAAGAAAATCGTACACTTTTTCGTTGGCCGGGCAGAGCGTATTGTCTACCAGGGCGATGGGCGGCGCGCCCCTCGACCAATCCATGATCACTTCGCCGGAGCGTACGCGGTAAGTATTCGCTGCTGGGGTACATGACAGTTCAGGATAGGATGCAACGGCTGCAAGGCTGTGGCCGGGAACATCAATCTCGGGCAGAATATTTACAAAACGTTCTTTTGCATATTGAACAATCTCCCTGATGTCGTCCTGCGTATAAAAGCCGCCGTAATCTTTTGGTTCATCCGCCGCCGGTGGCGAGAAGGTTCCGAAATAACCTGTTTTCTTTACGTTCCAGGCACCCACTTCCGTAAGTTTCGGAAGCCCTTTGATCTCGATGCGCCATCCCTCGTCATCGGTCAGGTGCAGGTGCAGCAGGTTGTATTTGTAACGCACCATATCGTCGATGAACTGCTTTACTTCGGCTTTGGTAAAGAAATGGCGGGCAACATCGAACATCAATCCGCGCCAGCCAAAACGCGGGCTGTCATTGATCTCCACTACCGGCGCCGTCCACTTAACACCGCTCACCAATTTTGCGCTTTCTATTTCTTTGGGGAAGAGTTGAAGCAATGTCTGTACACCGTAAAACAATCCTGCCGGCTGGTTGGCTTTGATGGTGATGTTTTTAGTGGTTACAGACAGTGCATATCCCTCCTTGCCCATTTTCGCATCACCGGTCAATGCCAGGCGGATCGTGGCATTGGCTTTACCCATGGTCACTTTGTTCCCGGTAGGAACAGAGAGCCTTTCTTTCAGCACCGCTGTTACCTGTTTCAAACCGGCATCGAACGGTGCTTCGATGATAATATTCCGGGGAAGTGTAAAATTGCCCGCACCCGCTACCATGGATACCGGCGCCGGGATAATGGCAATGTTGTTCTGTCCAAAAGAAAAAAGACAGCTAAAAATTCCTGCGGCAAGGGCTAAGCGTTTCATAGAGACGGCTAAATTTAGGGAGGCTAAAATACGATTTTGAAAACTCGGGGCCGGGAAATGTTGGAACGGATCGTATTTGACCATTTCCTGTCACCCGTTTTTGCAATAAAACTTATGAAAGTTGTGATTTTACTTCACCCGCCGCGAATCATATACAAACACCCAACCACCCGATGCAAACACCTGCCGAAAAAGAGGCCTTCCTGCAACTGATCGAAGACAACAAAGCGATCATCTACAAGGTTTGCCATTCTTATTGCAAAAGCAGGGCGGACCACGAAGACCTTGCGCAGGAGATCCTCTACCAGCTCTGGCGTTCGGCTGCGCGCTACGATGCGAACCAGCGTTTTTCGACCTGGATGTACCGGATCGCGTTGAATGTTGCCATCTCGTTTTACCGGAAAAGTGCACGCAGCAACACCGTTTCGCTCACCGGCGAGGAGGAATTTATTGCCGACCACAACGGAGAAGAGGATGAGGACCTCAGGCGGTTGCAAACGTTTATACACGGTTTGAAGGAACTGGAGAAAGCGCTGATGCTGCTGTACCTCGAATCGCACAGTTACAGGGAGATCGCCGGGATACTGGGCATCACAGAAACCAATGTGGCCACCAGCATCGGCCGCATCAAAGAAAAACTGAAACAGAAATTTTTAAACGCAAAAAAATAACCATGGAAGATCTTGAATTAAAAAACCTCTGGTTTTCTTACGAGAAGAAGCTGGCAGACGCACAATTGCTCAATGCCCAGTCCTGGGCGCTGAACCTCCGCTGTTTCGCAGAGATCCAGCAGAAAAAAGCGGCTTCAAAACTCCGGGCACTTGCCATACACAATGTATTCGCGGTCTTACTGGGAATTGTATGGGTGCTTTTTCTTGGCGTGCTCGTTTGGGGCAATGGTTTTGTCAACCCTTATTTTTGTGTTTCTGTTGCAGCCATCGCCCTGTTTTCCTTGTATGCGGTGATCGTGTACATCCGCCACACGGCCATCATCAACAGCATCGATTACAACGAAAGTGTTGTTGCCGCGCAGGAAAAACTTGCCCGCCTGCAAACGTCCACTTTCCGCAGCATACGGGTGCTCTGGCTGCAGATGCCCTTTTACACCACCTTCTGGTGGAGCCCGGAATTCATTTCAACCGGCGCCTCGTTCTGGCTCATCTCCTTCCCCATTACCCTGCTGTTCGTTGTGCTCGCTGTTTACCTGTACCGGAACCTTCGCGTTGAGAACATGCACAAAAAATGGGTGCGCGCCATTATGATGGCCGGGCCGGAGTTGAGAAACGTGGTAAGGTCGATGGCTTTCCTCGAAGAAATAGAGTTGCTCAGAAAAGATGTGTGACCATCCCGGCAGGACGCCCCGTTTTTTATCATAAGACAGCATTCCGGATCATCCGCCGGATTACGGCGCCTGGATGAACGATCCGGGCCCCGGCCCCGATATCAATACCCAATATGCCCGATCCAACGAGTTTGGTATTGTATTTGCCCTACGGACGCGAATACGTATTTTTACCAAACAAACCCAGGACCTTCTGAAGCGCTTCTTTAAAATATTACGACGTACCCTTCTTATTATCATTGCCCTCATCATAGTGGTCTTCATCGCTATCCAGACCGATTTGGTTCAGAACTGGCTGGTAGGCATCGCCACTACGCGTTTGTCCAAATCACTTGGAACCGAGGTCCGCGTCAAAAACGTGAGTTTCTCCTTCTTCAACCGCCTGAATATGGAAGGGGTGCTGGTTCGCGACAAACAGAAAGACACCATTCTTTATGCGGGTGAGTTCAAAGTACGGATCACCGACTGGTTTTTCCTCAAAGAAAAAGCGGTTCTGAAATACGCGGGACTGGAGAACACCATTGTAAAAATGCAACGGTTGAAGGATTCGACGTGGAACTATGATTTCATACTCGATTACTTCGCCTCACCTGAGCCTTCAAAGAAATCGGGCAAGAAGATCGATCTCAATTTAAAAAAGGTTGACTTCAAGAACGTCCGTTTCATTAAAAATGACCTTTGGGCCGGGGAAGTGATGGATATATTCACACGCAGCCTCTTGCTCGATGCAGAGTCCATCGATTTCAAGAAAAAAGATTTCGTGATCAATTCGCTCGAGCTCGACAAACCCTTTGTGCGCATCCAAAGCCTCAAACCGCTCCGCAACGATTCGCTTTATCACAAAAAGAAAGCGGTGGCCGTTAAAAAGGGCGAGATGTATTTCAACACGGGAGATATCGCCGTTCGTCTTGCGAACCTGAGCATCAGCAACGGCAACCTGTTTCTGGAGGGCAACGAAGAAAAACCAGCAGAAGGGTTTGATGGAAGCCATATCGAATTGACCAAACTCACCGGCACCTTAAAAAACATCCGGTTTGTAAAAGATACCCTGCGGGCGAACATTGATCTTTCCATGAAAGACAGGTGCGGCCTTGAGATCAAAAAACTGAAAACAAACTTCAGGCTCACGCCGCAGATCATGGAACTGGACAAGCTTGACCTGCAGACCAATAAAAGCCGGCTGACGAACTACTACGCGATGAAGTTCAGGGATTTCAACAAAGACTTCGGCCATTACATCAGCGCGGTGGTGATGGATGCCAACTTCAGCAACGCACGTGTAAACAGCGATGACATCGCCTATTTTGCGGGAGATCTTAAAACATGGAAACGCGAGGTACTGCTGAGCGGAAGATTTTTGGGAACGGTGGAGGACTTCTCTGTTGCGAACCTCTCTGCAAAGATCGGCGCCACAACAAAGATCAATGGTAATCTGAAAATGAAAGGGCTGCCGGATATCGACAAAACAAAGATAGACCTGGACAACGGCACCCTGTTAACAAACTATTTCGACCTGGGCACATTCATCCCATCGTTAAAGGGCGTAACCTCTCCCAACCTTGCGGCGTTGGGCAACATCATTTACCGTGGTAATTTCAACGGAACCATACAGAACTTTGTAACGGCCGGTACATTCAGTACGCAGCTGGGTGGTGTAAAAACAAACATCAGTTTACAATTGCCTCGCAAAGGGGATCCCGTGTATACCGGTGCGATAGAAACGAACCGCTTCAACATCGGGAAATTCCTGAACGACAGTTCATTCGGGCTCGTCGATTTTAAAGGAAAGATTGTTGGCACGAGCTTTACCGTTGACCGGCTGAAAACAACGCTTGAAGGGACGATCTCATCGCTTGAATTCAAGAAGTACAATTATACGAACATCGTAACAAACGGAACCTTCCAGAAAAAATATTTCAACGGTGAAGTAAAGATCGACGATCCGAACCTGAATTTTACCAGTAACATAGAGATCGATTTCTCGCAGGACCTGCCGCGCTTCAACGTGTTGGGCGACCTTGTGAACTCGAACCTGCGCGCCCTGAACCTTACAAAAGATTCACTGGAGCTCACCGGGTTATTGGACGTTAACTTTACCGGAACCACCATCGACAATTTCCTGGGCACCGCAAAGTTCCTGAACGCCACCATCAAGAAAGGAGCCACAAGGTTGAGCTTTGATTCATTGAACCTGGCATCCAGTTATGAAGACTCGGCAAAATTGCTTCACCTGGGCAGTAATGATTTCAATGCTACCATCAAGGGCCAGTTCAACATCGTTGAGCTGCCTGCCAGTTTCCAGGCATTTCTTACGCGTTACTACCCTACTTACATCAAACAACCCAAATCGGTACCGCAGAACCAGGCTTTCTCGTTCGTACTTAACACAGGTAACATAGAGCCCTACCTGCAATTGCTCGATAAAAAATTATACGGTTTCAACGATGCAAGCATCAAAGGGTCGGTTGATACGCGTGCAAACCAGCTGGCCGTTACGGCAAGCATCCCGAATGGTTCTTACGACAATTATAGCTTTACAGGCATCGACCTGCGCGGGCGCGGAACGATCGATACTTTGTCGTTAACCGGCAACATCGCAAGCATACAGCTCAGCGACAGCATCCGTTTCCCTAATACGAAACTGAACATCAAATCGTACAACGATCATTCAGAAGTATCGGTAAAAACAAGCGCCGACAATACGTTGAACGATGCAGACCTGTATGCAGACGTATATACTTTATCGGATGGCGTGCGGATCCAGTTCCGCCCTTCGTCGTTTGTACTGAATGAAAAGAAATGGACGATCGACAAACTGGGCGAGCTCAATTTCAGGAACAGCCTGGTTACGGCGCAGAACGTAAAATTCACGCAGGGGTTCCAGGAGATCTCTGTAGAAAGTGTGCCGGCCGCCAACGGGGAACAAACCAACAACCTGGCTGTAAAATTAAAAGATGTAGTACTCGGCGATCTTAGTTCGCTCTTCTTCAAAAACCCGAGGCTGCAGGGGCTCACCACGGGAACGGTAACTTTGTATGATCTTACCGGGAAATCATTTCATGCCACAACCGACCTGAAAGCAGAACAGTTCAGGCTCGATGATGACTCGATTGGACTGGTAAACATCAAAGCCGATTTCAATAGTATTACCGGGGCAATACCGTTTACGATCGAATCACCAAACGACGGTTACCGCTTCAGCGCCAAAGGAAGTTACAATACGAAAGACACAACCGGGAAGCCTTTCTCCACAGATATCCAGCTCGCGAATTCGAAGATCGATATCGTTCATAAATTTTTATCGGGCATCTTCAGCAACATCACCGGCTATGCAACGGGCAACCTGCGCATCAGCGGTAACCTGAATGCACCGGATCTTTTCGGGAAGATCAAGCTGCGCAATGCAGGCATGAAAGTAAACTTCACGCAGGTATACTATACGATCGATTCTGCCGATATCAATTTTATGGAAGACGGGATTGATTTTGGGCGATTCAATGTAAAGGACAGGTATAAAAACGTGGGCACCATTACAGGTAAGTTGACGGAGAAAGGATTTAAGAACATGTCGTTCGACTTTGACCTCACTTCTCCCAAATTATTGCTGATCGATACCAAAGCCACAGACAACCAGCAGTTTTATGGCAAGGCCATTGGCAGGGTTTCTACATTAAAGCTCCGCGGGCCGGAAACCGATGCCAAACTCACGATCGTAGCGGAGGCGAACGACAGCTCGCATATTTTCATTCCCAACTCCATCAACCGCGAAAGCGGCGCAGCAGATTTCATCGTGTTCAAGCAATACGGTACGGAGATGGTGAAACAAAGCAGCGGCAACGATTTCAACCTGACGGTTGACCTGAACGTTACGGCAAATGAAAACGTGATGATCGACGTGATCCTCGATGCGGATGCCGGTGAGGCCATCAGGGCCGTGGGTAATGGCAAACTGCACATCATCTCGGGAACCATAGAGCCGTTGAGCATACGCGGGCGCTACAATATCGACCGCGGGGATTATGTGTTCAATTTCCAGAATTTCATCCGCAAACCGTTTGTGCTTTTACCCGGTGCAGGCAATTACATTGAATGGTCGGGAGATGCGTTCAAGGCAGACATACACATTGATGCGCAATACACCGCAGAGCGTGTAAGCTTGAGTGAGCTGGTGAGCGGTCTGAACCTTTCCGAGGTGCAGGGCTACCGCGGTGATGTTTATGTGATCGCGCAGCTGCGCGAAAAACTGGATCATCCCAAGATCACTTTCAAACTCGATTTCCCGCAGGGAAGCACCGTTAAATCTAACAACGAGTTTGCGCAATACTTAACACGGCTTGAAAGGGACCAGAACGAGATCCTGAACCAGGTTGCGTTCCTGATCCTCTTCAACTCCTTCGCACCACCGGGCGGCGCACAGGCAAATACAAGCAACGGAACAAATGCCTACAACATCACCTCCATCGGTGTGAATACATTGTCGCAATACCTGAGCAAGGGCATCAACAAGGTGGTCTCGAACATGCTGTTCAAATTAACGGGTGATAAAAGTTTGCGTTTTGATGTAGGAACCAGTATCTACAGCAGTTCCAGCCTGCTCAATCCAAGCGCCGGCGATTACTCCGCAGGCGGGAACAAACTCGACCGTACGCGGGTGGACCTGAAATTTGTGAAGTCGTTTGCCAACGACAACATCATTGTTACGCTTGGCAGCGATATCGATTTCAACATCGGCGCTTCGTCTGCCATACAGAACGGGAACTCGCAATGGTTGCCCAACATCAACATCGTGTTCGTTTTAACGAAGGATAAAAAACTGCGCCTGATCGTATTCAACAAAAGCAGCCTCGACCTGAGCGGAAGCAGCTTCGGCCGGCGCAACAGGCAGGGTGTGAGTATTTCTTACCGGAAAGATTTTGAAAAGTTCTTTGGAAGAAAAGAGAAAGACGTTGAGTTCAAGGGGCCTGCAGACAGCGCTAAGAAATAACGGGGATCTTTTGTGATCGGCTTCGGGTGATGTGCAGCTTGCACAACCAACATCCCGGGCATCAACGGATCACATCATCGAAAGGTTGTTTGCAATCCTTCAACCTGTACACATAAAAATACCGCACCACGCCGCCATTTCTTCTCTGGTTGATGGTGTATGAACTTACCGAAGTAAAATGTTTCCCATAAATTTCGCCCACATCCATGGGCAGGTTGGAAGGAACGATCACATAGGCATCGTCTCCTTTTTTCAACGGTGCGCGTTCTTTGTTCAGCCATGCGAATTTGTGAATGTCCTCCAACGCGCCAATACCAAGCACACGCAAGCCGGTTTCCCTCGACGTATAAAATTCGATGTGCCCGCCCGGGAACCATTTGTTGACGAGGATCGGCGCATCGTTTTTCATCCTGCCGCTTGCGATGTCTGCCCTTGCTTCGGCGGCAAATGTTTTACTGAGGTCCTTCCAGCCCGAGAGATCGAGTGTAGGGCAATACTCGCCGTAGTTTGCTTTTTCATGGCTCCCGAAATTTACGGGCGAGAGGCGCACCAATGCAACACCGGCGATGAGTACTAGGATCATCAACACACCTGCAACTTTTATAAACCCGGGGAACACATGGCGCGATCTTTTTTCGAGGTACAGGCCCGCCACAAAAAACAAAGGTATATAGGCAGGACCGCTCCAATGCGGCAATGTGGGGTTCAACAGCGCCACACCCCAGAACAGAAGGATCATCGGCACACTCATGCACAGCAGCCAGGTAGACGCTTTCTTCCTGTTGAAACGGATGCGTTTGCGGAGCATTGCTACAAAAGCGATCAATAACAAAACAAACACCACGGGGTTCTGGTAAATGATCTCACCTCCTATCTCCCTTCCCAGCATATCCCATTGAATGGTGGTATGCGTTACGCGGCCCGAATGAAAACGGTAGGTGATGAAATCATTGATCACGTTCCAGTACACAATGGGCAATACGCAGAGCAGCGTAACAAATGCCGCTGCATACAGGCGCCAGTTGAGGAGCCATTTTGCCCTTGTGAGCAGGAGGAACAAGCCAAAGCCGGCCCATAAATACAGTCCGTGCACTTTGCAAAGGGTTGCAAGTCCGATCATCAATCCCAGTATCAGCCAGGTGCTTAATTTGTTTTCATCGTTCCTGATGAAGAGATGCGCCATGATGTAAAGCGATGCGGTCCAGAATGGCATTTGCGGCGAATCGGGCATGATGAACAACCCGGCGATCACACCCGTGTAAACGGAACAGTTGTACACAAGCGCCGAATACCACCCGGCCTTCTCGTTGCCGATGAGTTTGCCCGTTTTAAAAATGAACCAGGTTGAAAGGGCCGCGCACAGTATACCGCCGAGCCTTAATGAAACTTCCGATACCCAATGAAGATTGAAAGTGGTGAGGCGGATCATCCATCCTACCATGGGCGGATGGTCAAAATGATTCCAGTCGGGTTGAACAGCATAGGTCCAGTAATACACTTCATCGTTCCCTAATTCGATCAGCGAGGCGGTGACCAGTTTCAGTAGGGAAACGATCAGTATTAACCAGAGGACTTTTTTAGAATACTGTTGGTTCATCAGGGAATGCAGGATTTAGTGGTTGATCCGCCGCGGCGGTTGGATAGCGCTTCTGAAATACCGGATCTCAAAATTTCCCGTTGCACTTTCCAAAATTATGCCGAAACCAGGTATTACGGGCGATCCATCAGCCAACGAATTGCCAATTCATATCCTTTCAATCCCAATCCAAAAATGCTGCCGGCAGATTTGCCCGACACATGCGATAATTTCCTGAAGTCTTCGCGCGCATGCACGTTGCTGATGTGTACTTCCACAACAGGCGCCTTGATGGCCGCGATGGCATCGCCGATGGCCACGGAGGTATGTGTATATCCCGCAGGGTTCAGAACGATCCCGTCGTGATCGTATCCTACACGCTGCAGTTCATTGATAAGCTCCCCTTCTATATTGCTTTGGTAGTAATGAAAATCCACACCGGGAAACTGCGACCGTAATGTTTCGAGGAATTGCTCAAACGGCATATTTCCGTAGATATCCGTCTCCCTTTTACCGAGGAGGTTAAGATTGGGACCGTTGATGATGGCGATTTTCATGCGTCTAAGATACGCTTTTGGAAAGTTTAAAACTTTCCAAAAGCGCAAAGAACTTAGTTTTTCGACTCGTTGATCATCTCGATAAAGCGATCGAAAAGGTAGCGGCTGTCGTGCGGCCCTGGTGTACTTTCAGGATGGTATTGTACGCTGAAGGCGGGCCTGTCTTTTAAACGGATCCCTTCAATGGAATCGTCGTTCAGGTTCACATGCGTTACCTCAACATTCGGATGGTTGCGTACCGCTTCAGGATCCACGCCAAAGCCATGGTTCTGTGTTGTGATCTCGCATTGCCCGGTAATGATGTTTTTTACAGGATGGTTCAACCCCCTGTGTCCATGGTGCATTTTAAAGGTAGGGATGCCGTTGGCGAGCGCGAGCAACTGGTGGCCAAGGCAGATACCGAAAACCGGTTTGTTTTCTTTCAGGATCTCTTTCACCGTTTCAACCGCGTAAGGCATTGCCGCCGGATCGCCGGGGCCGTTGGAGATAAAATAACCGCTTGGGTTAAATTCTTTCAAACGGCTGATGCTTGTTTTCGCAGGGTGCACCCTAACATGGGCGCCTCTTGATACAAGACACTCGAGAATGTGTTTCTTCACGCCGTAATCGAGGACCGCCACTTTCAGCGGGGCGTTTGCATCGCCGAGTTCGTATTCTTCCGTGGTGCTTACGGTGCTGGCCAGTTCGAGGCCATCCATATCGGGCACTTTGTCGAGTTCTTTTTTGAGTTGTTCAACATCCAGTATCTCCGTGGAGATGATGCAGTTCATCGCGCCTTTTGTGCGGATGTGCGCAACCAGCGCCCTTGTATCAACACCTTCGATGGCTACGATGTTGTTTGCCTTGAGGTACTCATTCAGATCACCCTCTGCCATCAAACGGCTGAACTGCTCTTCAAGATTGCGCGCGATCAATCCGCGGATCTTCACACCTGAACTCTCCACATCTACAGATTTCACACCGTAGTTCCCTACGTGCACGTTGTTCATGATCAGGATCTGCCCGGTATAACTGGGGTCCGTAAACACTTCCTGGTAGCCCGTCATGCCGGTGTTGAAACAGATCTCGCCTGTTGCCGTTCCGGACTTGCCGAACGACTGCCCGTAAAATACATGTCCGTCTGCTAATAATAAGATCGCTGGTTGATTGGATTGGGTCATTGTTCTATTGGGTTTCGATTGCAAAAAAAACTCATCCTGGATTAATTGCTGTATATTTTTTTCCACCGCCCGCAGAAGAAAAGGGTGAGCTCCCTGGCCTGATCCTGTTCTCTTGCTGCAGGGCTTAAAAAAAAGGCAAAACCAATCAGTTTTGCCTTTTTATCAATTAGAAATCTTTCATTTTTATTCGCCTGCTTTTTCTTCTGTTGAAGGCGTTTCCGCTGCCGGTGTTGCTTCGGCTGCCGGTTCTGCTGCGGCTTCTGCTTTTTTAGGAGCGCGGCCACGGCGGGTTTTCTTAGCGGGTTCTGCTGCTTTTTCAACGCCCTTACCGTAGATCTCGTTAAAGTCTACCAGTTCGATCATTGCTTTTTCTGCATTGTCACCCGGACGGATCCCTAATTTCAGGATACGTGTGTAACCACCCGGGCGGCTCGCTACTTTTGGCCCTACTACGGTGAACAGTTCTTTCACCGCCGCTTTATCCTGGAGCTCAGCAAACACCAAACGGTGGTTGTGGCTGATCTGGAGCGCGTTTTCGTTTTTCTTTGTTTTGGTGATCAGCGGTTCAACATATGTTCTCAGCGCTTTGGCTTTGGCCAGAGTGGTAACAATACGTTTGTGTGTGATCAGCTGGCTCGCAAGGTTCTGCAATAAAGCAACCCTGTGTGCTTTCTTACGGCCGAGGTTGTTGATTTTGTCTCCGTGACGCATGACTTTTTGTTTTTAGATCTTGTACCGTGTCAGGAATTACAAGATGTGATTGAATCCAGCCTGTCCGGAACCACCGGTTTCGGGGGCGGCTGTTGTTTATTAATTGTCTAAATTATCCAGTCCAAGTTTATTCAGATCCATTCCAAAGCTCAAGCCTCTTTCGGTCAGAACCTGTTCGATCTCAGAAAGTGATTTCTGGCCGAAGTTCCTGAATTTCATGAGGTCTTCCTGCTCGTACTGAACGAGCTCGCTCAGGCTGTTGATCTTCGCTGCTTTCAGGCAGTTGAACGCACGCACAGAAAGATCGAGGTCTTCGAGTGGTGTTTTCAATACTTTGCGCAGTTGCAATACATGCTCATCAACCACATCTTCTTTCTTGTCTTCCTTGTTATCGAAAGTGATGTTTTCATCGGTAATGATCATCAGGTGCTGGATCAGGATACGTGATGCCTGCTTAACAGCGTCTTCAGGATGGATGGTACCATCTGTAGCCACATCGAGGATCAGTTTCTCGTAGTCTGTTCTTTGTTCCACACGGTAGTTCTCAATCGCGTATTTAACGTTCTTGATCGGTGTGTGAATAGAATCGATCGCGATGTATCCGAATACAGAATCTTTGATTTTGTTCTCTTCTGCAGGGATATAGCCACGGCCTTTGGCGATGGTAAGTTCGATATCCATTTTAGAAGTGGTATCCATGGTGCAGATCACCAACTCAGGGTTCATCACCTGGAAGTTTTGTGACAGTTCACCGATCATACCTGCAGTAAATTCGGTGCGGCCTTTGATGGATAATGTGATCTTTTCGTTGGCAACATCGTGCTCAACATGTTTTTTGAAACGAACCTGTTTCAGGTTGAGGATGATCTCCGTAACGTCTTCTGTTACGCCTTTGATGGTTGCAAACTCGTGGTCAACACCTTCGATCTTAATGCCTACAAGTGCGTATCCTTCCAATGAACTCAACAACACTCTGCGTAAAGCATTACCGATGGTCAGACCGAAGCCTGGCTCTAACGGACGAAATTCGAATTGTCCTTCGAAATCATTTGCTTTTTGTAAAACGATCTTATCGGGCTTCTGAAAGCTTAATATGGCCATATTAAAACTTGTTTTTACTTGTTTGTCTTTTCACCCACACGAAGCGAAAAGGAAAATATATGAGTCAGTGGTAAGTAGTGAATGGTAAGTCTGACCAACCATCCACTACTCACAACCCACTATTTAGAGTACAACTCGACGATCAACTGCTCCTTGATGTTCTCAGGAACGCTTTCACGCTCTGGGTAAGTGATGAACGTACCTTTCTTTTCAGCCTCGTTCCAGTCGAGCCAGCTGAACTTAGGATTCTTGCCACGGCTCTTGCTGGTTACTGCTGAATTATCACCGCTTTTTGGTTTGTATGTGATGATATCACCTGCTTTACACTGGTAAGAAGGAATGTTCATGATCTCTCCGTTCACCTGGATGTGTTTGTGGTTAACGAGCTGGCGCGCCTCAGGACGGCTCGCTGTTAAGCCCAGGCGGAAAACGGTATTGTCGAGGCGTGCCTCGAGCAATTTGATCAGGTTCTCACCGGTAACACCTTTCAAACGCTGTGCTTCTTCAAATGTTTTGCGGAACTGGCGCTCAAGTACACCGTAAGTGTATTTCGCTTTTTGTTTCTCGCGCAACTGAAGTGCGTACTCGCCTAATGTTTTGCGTTTTTTAGCCGCACCGTGCTGGCCCGGAGGGTTGCTGTTCTTACCCAACCATTTGCCATTGCCCAGGATAGGCTCTCCGAAAATTCTTGAAATTTTGGTCTTAGGACCTGTGTAACGTGCCATTGTTTTTGTTTTGCGATTTTTTAATGACGGCGGCTTATCTTAAAAATCTAAAATTGATAACCCACCCTTTATAATTGGTAATTAGGAATTAGTGATTAATAATTGGGTTTGTAGTTACGGATTCTTAATTTCTAATTCCTAATTCTTAATTCCTAATTCTTAATTGCTATTTATTATACACGACGTTGTTTCGGTGGACGGCAGCCATTATGTGGCAGGGGGGTAACGTCTTTGATAGAAGTTACTTCGATACCTGACTGGGAGATCGAGCGGATAGCGCCTTCACGTCCTGAACCTGGTCCTTTTACAAATACGTCAACTCTTTTCAGGCCCGCATCGAGTGCAACTTTGGCTGCATCGCTCGCTGCCATCTGTGCCGCGTATGGAGTGTTCTTTTTAGAACCTTTGAAACCCATTTTACCCGCACTGCTCCAGCTGATAACCTGGCCAGACTTGTTGGTAAAACTGATGATGATGTTGTTGAAAGTGGCAGAGATACGAACTTCGCCAGCTGCGTCTACTTTTACAATTCTTTTCTTCGCAACAGCTTTTGCACTGTTCTGCGCTTTTTGTGGTTTAGCCATGTTTGTTTTTTGAGGTAGTCTTTAAAAAATGAAATCCCACTAGGGGAACCGGGTACTCTCCTGCCCTTTTCGAGCGATCCAAGCTTCCGGATTTATATTGAATTAGCAATTGGTAATTAAGAATTAGTAATTATGAATTCCTTTAATTACTAATTCTTGACTACCAATTGCTAATTGCTGTTGTTATTTCTTCGCAACTTTCTTCTTACCTGCAACCGTCTTACGTTTACCTTTCCTGGTACGGCTGTTGGTTTTGGTGCGCTGTCCGCGAACAGGCAATCCTTTACGGTGGCGGAGGCCACGGTAGCAGGCGATGTCCAACAAGCGTTTGATGCTCATTGAAACCTCACTGCGCAAAGCACCCTCCACTTTGAACTCAGAGTTGATGATGTTACGGATAGCAGCCTGCTCATCATCATTCCACTGGCTTACTTTCTTATCGAAAGAAATACCTGCTTTGTCAAGAATATATTGTGCAGTTGAACGGCCAATACCAAAAATATAGGTCAGACCGATTTCTCCTCTTTTATTTTTTGGTAAATCAATACCGGCAATACGAGCCATAGTTTTATTTTAAATTATTACTGTACGTTTTTACTTGCAGCCTGTAACCTGTACCTGCCGCTTTTCAATTATCCCTGGCGCTGTTTGAAGCGTGGGTTCTTTTTGTTGATCACAAACAACTTGCCTTTTCTTTTCACGATCTTGCAATCAACGCTGCGTTTTTTAATGGAAGCTCTAACTTTCATTTTTTCTGTTTTTTATTACCCATCCCGGCCAAGGCAAGGTGGATCGCTTATTATTACTTGTACCTGAATATAATACGGCCCCGGCTCAAATCGTACGGACTCATCTCCACTCCCACTTTGTCACCAGGCAGGATCCTGATGTAGTGCATCCTCATTTTACCTGAGATGGTGGCCAGTATTTCATGACCGTTTTCCAACTTCACCCGGAACATAGCATTGCTCAGGGCTTCCAGAATTACGCCATCTTGTTTGATCAGTGGTTGTTTCGACATACGATTTTTGGGGCTGCAAAGATATTACAATACAGCCGGAATAAGAAAAATTAGTGGAAAAAAATTAGAAAAATGTGGAAAACACCTTGCAATTCCGCCCGTTTAAGGGCAAATCTACGCAAAAACCGGTTAATTGAACAGGTTTACCGGCAGTATGAACTCCCAAACATCCGGGTTGGTTGCACCACGGAACTGGTTGTCGAGCAATCGGCTATACCTTAACCCGAAAGTAACCGTCTGCTGGTTCCACCACCTCGTATCGAAGAACAGCTCAGTGCCCACCGTTCTGAACGGGGTTACCATGCCGGTGCGGCGGCTCTTTCCTTCCGTATAATCAAAAAAGACATTGGAGCGCACACGCAGGAAATAAACGATGTTGTCAAAACCCCAGTCGGGGTATGCCACCGGGAAATGGTAGTTCACCCCCAGTTTCCACATATCCGGGAAATCGACGGCGGAATAGCCCCTTGCAAACGGGAAGTTGTTGGCAAACAGGTACTGCTGCAAGGTATCCCTGCTGTGGAACGCCGCGGTAAGCACGATGCTGTGGCTGTTCATCAGCCCCGGGAAATACAGGGCGCCGCTCGCCAGGAACTGGTGACCCTTGTATTGATTTACGATGTTCCGGTACTGCAGGAAAATATTTTGCGCAAAATGCGGGTAGATCTGCTGCGCCGCCTTCTGCGATTGCGAAGTAAACGAGATCCTGCTTTGCAGGTACTGGATATCCGCATCGCGGAAGAGGGACTTGCCTATGCCCGTCCATTTTACCCGGTTCAGGTTGTAGGTAGATGAGAGGGTAAGGTACCGGTACTGCTTACCGCCCGAAAGGTTCAGCGGCAACTGGAGCCCGGCATAACCCGCGAGTTCGTTCCAGTGTACGGTGGTATCGGGACGGTACAGCCCGGTACGGTTCCAGGTATGACTGATGCCGAACAATGGCTGCAGGTAACTTCCGCCATAAATGCCGCTGTAGCCTGCTTTGTGGCTTCCCTCGTTCTCATTATAAGTGTAAGCGAGTTCCGATTGAAGCGTGTTGAGCACATTCTGCCCGTATAAAGTAAAAGAGTATTCCGGCGGCTCATAATAGGGCCGGTAGCTGTGTATGTTCAGCAGGTTGTGCGATTTCCGGTATTTGGAAACATCGTACTGGTGCTGCGGCAAACTATCAAGCATCGCTTTTTCGCGTGGGGAGAAAACATCGTTGCTGAAAACATTGTTGAGGTACCGTTCCTTCAGTTCGTCCTTGATATCCACACGCTGCCACAGGGGTTTGAAGGCCGCGAGGCGGTAGCCATCTGCGGTAAATGCCGAGCCGATGAGGGTACTGTCTTTGAGCAGCCCCTGGTAAATACCGGTAGCATAAGAAGCCAGCCTGAACGGCCCCTTTCTTTCTTTCCCGTCCACGATCGCCCAGAGCTCGTCTTTGCCTTCGTAAGTTGTGGTGAAGAGCAGTGTATCGTTCTGCACGTTAAGGAAACCGATGAGGCGGTTTGATAGGGGCACCAGTATCTCTCCTGCCCCGTTATCGCGCAGCGAATATTTAACAAGCGCCATTTGCCCGCCTGCATTTCTCGACGCAACATAATAATGGGCATCATCCGCAGCAAATTTAGGGTGAGAGAAAACGATACCGCTCCGGGGCAATGAGTCGAACAAGATTCCCTGTTGGTTGATGAGTACGATGCGTGAGCCCGAGAGCGGATCCATTTCAACCGCGATGATGTTTTTGCCATCGCGCGAAATATCGGGTGAAAAATATTTGGTGCCGTTTGCCACGGTCTGCTGTTCGCCGGTGGCCACATCCAGCACACGGATGGAATTGAATTCGCGGTTGCCCCAGCGCAGGTCAGGTTGTGAGGCTGCGTAAACGATCCTCCCGTTGTTGTAAGAAAAATAGTTGTCGGGCGAAATATCTTTCACGGCGATCTTTTCTTCTTTCCCGTTCTCACTGATCCTGTAAAAAGCCGGCACCTGTCGCCTGCTGTTCTTCAATACAATGAACGATCCATTTCCGGCACGGTACGGATACTGGTAATTTACCACATCGTGCTCCGCTTTCGCGGTGATCCATTGCGGCTGCACGGTTGGAACAAGCGCCCATTGCTGTTTGTAATATTGCATCGCGTCGTTCACAAATTGTGTGAAGGAAACGCCCGTATTGTTTTTTACCGCTCCCTGGAAAGGATAGACCAATGGTTTGAAACGCGATGCATCGTCTGTGATCTTGCGCCAGATGTCTTCGCCGTATTTCTTCCTTCCATATCCCACCAGTAAATAACCGAGGTCGTAATGATCCGGCACAAAATCGCGCAGCGAACCATTGCGCATTTTCATGTAGCTGTATTGCCTGTTGGCGATGTATAGCGATTGATAGTTGCTGATAAAAAGCGGCAGCGTACCCCTTCCCTGCTGTGTCAGTTTTGTTTCGTTGAACACGGCATCGCCCTCAAAGAACCAATCGGGAACCGAAGCGGCATTGGCCACCACCTGCCCCTGTTCCCCTAAAAGGATATGCGCGAGTTTGGAGAGGCCCTTGTTGAAATTGCTGTACTGCTGCACATGTCTGAATTCGTGAACGGCGAGCTGGTCGGCCCAGTTGTTGGCGCCCAGTTGAAAGGGATCCTGTAAAGGCGTAAGGTAGAACTCGCTGCGGTACGGCGCCAATCCTACATAGCCGTTCGAGAACAACGCCTGGTGCTGCAGCACGATGTTCACTTTCCTGATCTTGTCGCCGATGGAATGCGAATGGTTTTGCTGAAGCGAATGAATGATGTTGGCGATGCGTTGCGCCTTTGCATCGTATCCCTGCGGAAAGATCACGCGCACCGTATCTGTATTGACCTGCATCCATTTTACCGACGACGGGTTACCACCAAACTGCTGGGCATTCAGGTTACAAACAGCAAAAACAAAAAAGATAACGAACAGGAAGCCTTGTCTCATGCGGGCAAACGGTTTGTTTAAAGTTAGGGCAATCTCACTACTCCCGCTTCTGTAAACAAAAAAGACGCCAATGCTGAGGCGTCTTTTAAAAATTATGAATTTCCCTACATCGGGTCGCTGGTAAGATGGATCTTGGTCATGTCGAGATACTGGTTCTGCAACTGGTGCACATAATGAACATCGGGGTTGTGGCGCCTGTCTTCGCGGTACCACATTTCCATATGCGAAAAATCACCATTAACAGGCGTTACAATACGGAATGAACCCTTCATGTATTTTGCCGAGCCATCCTCGTTATCCTGTTTCTGGAAACCGAGTTTGAGCACCTGCTCTTCTGTGAGTTCGATGGGATACAGGTGATCGGTAGAGAACCAGAACTCCTGTACCTCGGTTTGCACGCAAACCTGTTTTTCATCTCCGTTCAACCGGACCACCTCACCTTCCCACATTTTCCCTTCATACTCCGCACGCAGATAGTCTCCGATCTTGATGTCGCTGAATTTGATCATATGGCAATAGATTTTTAGAATGAGAAGTTAGGATTTTTTTTTAGAAAAACATTGGGAGCCCGGGTTAAAATGGTTTTACGCCCAACCCTGTGGTCGTTTCCTTTCACTCCGCCCAACTCATTGTGTATCCTTCGTTCTCTATCTCCAGCGCTTCCTGTGTAAGCTGGAGCGGGTGGAACGTATCAACCATTACGGCGAGTTCCTGTGTTTCTTTTTTGCCGATGCTTTTTTCCACTGCGCCGGGGTGCGGGCCGTGTGGAATGCCGGCGGGGTGCAGCGTGATCATACCGCGGGTCACATTTTTGCGGCTCATGAAATCGCCATCCACATAATACAACACTTCATCGCTGTCGATGTTGCTGTGGTTGTAAGGCGCGGGAATCGCATCGGGATGGTAATCGTACAGGCGCGGGCAAAAACTGCACACCACAAAATTGTTCGCCTCGAATGTCTGGTGCACGGGCGGCGGCTGGTGCACGCGCCCCGTAATGGGTTCAAAATCGTGGATGCTGAAGGCATAAGGATAACAGCAGCCATCCCATCCCACCACATCAAAAGGATGGTGTGCGTAATGCAATCCGTATAAAACGCTTTTCTTTTTTGTCTTGATGAGAAAATCCCCCGCCTCGTCTTTTGTAACCAGGTGCTTCGGAACACGGATATCGCGCTCGCAATAGGGCGCGTGCTCGAGCAATTGCCCGTATTTGCTGAGGTACCGTTTGGGATAGCGGATCGGGCTGAAACTCTCCACGATGAACAAACGGTTATCCGCATCGTTGAAATGAACCTGGTAGATCGTACCCCGCGGAATAACGAGGTAATCGCCGTAAGCAAATTCGAGCTCGCCGTATTGTGTGGTCAGTTTGCCGCTGCCCTCGTGTACGAAGATCATTTCGTCTGCATCTGCATTTTTGTAGAAATAATCTTTCATGCCCTCCTGCGGCGCTGCCAGAACAATGTGGCAATCGTTGTTTACCAGCACCGCCTTGCGGCTTTGCAAAAAGTCTTTTTCGGGTTTGATGTTAAAGCCCTCGAAGCTCCTGTGTTTGAGCATTTTTTCTTCCGCCACTTTTGGCGCCACATTCACCGGCTCATCCGTATGGATGATCTGCGTGGGCGGGTAGGTATGGTACAGCAAGGAATAATCGTTGCTGAAACCTTCGGTGGAAAACAATTGTTCTGAATAAAGGCTCCCATCCGGTTTACGGAACTGTGTGTGCCGTTTGTGCGGAATGGTGCCTGCGGTATGGTAATGAGGCATTTTCTGGTGATTGATGATCCGTAATAATATTTTGCTGCTGCTGCTGCGCAGCCATCTCTCGTCGATACTGGCTTTAACGCCCGCTAAAAGCAAGTTGCAGGGATACCATCAGGAAATAATATTTCCAGACACGTTTGTCTATCCAATATGTGAAGTTTCTATGGAAGGGCATGGCAAGCGGGTGTAACCTAAAGTTAGGCAATAACGGGCAGTGGATCGCGAATGGGCCCGTGTAATTTTTCACAAAAAAAGATACCCTCTATCGAATTAACGGGCAACAACGATCTTGTACTTCGTTCCTTTGATCTTTTCATTCTGAACCAGGGGCAGCAGGGTCTTGATCTTGTGTTTTTTAACGGCTACGAAAGCATTCCTGTCGTTTACGATGATCAGCCCGATCTCGTGTTTCTCCAATCGTCCCTTTTGCGAAAGAAAACCCACGATGTCCACTTTATTGAGCTTGTCCTTCTTTCCGCCGTTGATGTACACCGTTACCCATTCTGCCGGTTTGGGAAGTTTCGCATGGTGCGGCACCTCCAGTTCTCCCGGTTTTTGGCGGATGTAACCAGGAAGTTGTTCTTCGGTATGCACCAGCAGGTATGCCGTTCCTGTTTCTTCCATCCTTGCCGTGCGCCCGTTCCTGTGGGTGAACTCTGCTTCGGTGGAGGGTAGGTGATAATGGATCACATGCTTCATTTCAGGAATGTCCAGCCCGCGCGCGGCAAGGTCTGTTGCTAACAGGAAACGGTTGCTCCCGTTCCTGAACTGGATCAGCGCCTGCTCCCGCTGCATCTGCTCCATGCCCCCGTGAAATGCGCCGCATTCGATCCCTTTTTCCCTTAACAGGGTGGAGGCACGTTCTACTGCATCGCGGTGGTTAAAGAAAACAATGGCGGGTTCGCTGTTGATATAAGCAAGCAGGTCAACAAGGCGATCCACTTTGTCTTTCTCCTCAGATACCACCAACTGCAAGGTCAGCGCCGCTTCCTTTTTGGTTTCATCCATGTTGTTGAGCACGGTCAGTTCATCCGATACTTCTGCAAATGCAGGGATGTCTACAGTTGCCGTTGCCGACACAAATATTTTTTTATCCAATTTTTCCAGTGAACGGAATATATAGGACATGTCTTCTTCAAACCCCAGCGCAAGCGATTTGTCGAACTCGTCCAAAACCAATGTGCGCACCGCTTCGCGGGAAAAGGTTGCGCGTTTGATGTGGTCGGCGATACGGCCGGGCGTTCCGATCAGCAGCGCGGGTGGTTCTGCGAGGTTTTGTATTTCGGTCTGCATATCGTGGCCGCCGTAACAGCAACTCACCTTAAAGCCCGTTGCCATTTTTTTCCAGACCTGTTCTATCTGTATCGCCAGCTCGCGCGAAGGTGTGAGTACAAGGCATTGCACCTGCTTCCCGTTTTCTTTGAGCAATTGCGAAATGGGCAACAGGAACGCAAGCGTTTTTCCCGACCCCGTAGGCGCCAAAAGCAGTACTTCGTTTTTTTCTGCGATGGTGGCGGAGGCAGTTTCCTGCATGGCATTGAGGGAAGCAATATCGAGCGACGACAATATCGATGGTATGGTTGGCATGGCGCAAAGATACTAAAAAGCGAAGCGGATAAGGAGATTGCGCCGCGTCAATCTATATCAAGCTCATATTTATCGAGCAGGCCCGCGATGGCGCCAACAGAGAATCTGGCCTTCCTGATCCTGTTGCGCTCAGGATCTATCGAAAAATGATAAGACCCCCGCAGATCCGCTTTCTCCAAAACCGTATTGTCGAAAACAGCGCGCGAAAGATCACAGTCCTTCAAAACAGCGTTGCCCAGGTCGGCCTCTGTAAAATCCACCTCCTGTAGCGTGCAGTTGATGAAATTTGTTTTCTTCAGTTTCAGTTTATAAAAAGAAGAAAGGTTCAGCATGCAGTTCTCAAAAGATACGGTAAACAAAAATCCATCGCAGAGATCGAAATGCAGTCCCAGGAGTTTGCAGTCTCTGAAAACAGTATCCTGGAAAGAGGTCTTCACCAATTTCGCCATCCCCAGGTTGCAACCATTGAACGTGCATGCCGAGAACCGGATGCCCGAAAGATCGGCATCTGAAAAATTACAATTGGTGAATGTGCAGCTTTCATATTCACCCGGCTGCAGCGGTGCTTCGGTAAAATTTTTTTTATCGAAAGACTGGTCCTCAAAATAAGCTGTATCCATAAAAATCATTTCAGTAGCGTGGTTAGCTTTTCCACTTCTTCAATCGTATTGAATGCATGGAGCACGATGCGTAATCTTTCTTTTCCCCTGGGAACGGTGGGATACAGGATCGGCCGCACATCAAATCCATTCGCCTGCAAGTTTTCCGCTACTGCTCTCACCTCTTCATTACCCGGGATGATCACCGCCTGGATAGGCGTTTGCGAGGGCAGCTTTTCGTAACGCATTGCAGCCGATTGAAAAACGGCTACCAGTTTCCGCAGGTGTGCGCGCTCATCATTCAGCAAAGGAAAAATACCATACGAAGATTTTACAAACGCTATGCTGTGCTCCGGCAATGCCGTGGAAAAAACAAAACTCCGTGCAAAATTTACCAGGTATTCGCGCAGCGCGTTTGACCCCAGCACTACCGCACCATGGCACCCACAGGCTTTTCCGAATGTATGCATGCGGGCAAAAACAGCATCCTGCAATTGCAGCTGCTGCACGAGCCCCTCTCCTTTTTGCCCGATGATACCGGTTGCATGCGCCTCATCGATGACGAGGTGTGCACCGAGTTTTTTCGAGACATCAACCAGCGCGCCGAGCGGGCAGAGATCGCCATCCATACTGAACAAAGATTCGGTAACGATAAAAAGCGTTCCTGTTTTTGATGCAGCTTTTTTCTGCAGGTCGTCAAGATCGTTGTGCGCAAAAGAAAAAGCGTTCGCAAAAGAGAGACGGATACCGTCGCGGATGGAGGCATGGCAAAGATGATCGTACAAAACCGTGTCGCCCTTCTGCGGAACCGAAGAGAGCAGGCCGGTGTTTGCATCGTAACCCGAGTTAAACACCAAAGCGGCTTCGGCCTGGTGAAAAGCGGCGATGTGCTTTTCCACTTCTTCGATCATTGCATAATTTCCCGCCAGCAGCCGCGAGCCACCCGACCCGCTTACAAGGGATTCAGTGGTGGTTTGCAAAAGACGGTTGTGAACAATACCCAGGTAATCGTTCGAACAGAAATCCGATTTGCCATCGGGTAACCGCAGTTTGCGAAGGGAACGATCGGCCCTGCGCTCGTCTAGTTTTTTTTGAAGGAACTGGTCGGGGTACATGGTGTAAAGCTAATTATTAGCCGCGAGCCGTGCGTCTTGGGCTGCGGGGTTTTTATAGTAACTTTGTTTCAAACAAAAAGGCGCCCTGCGCCGCGGCTCACGAACGGCCCTCTTACCATGGAACTATCAGAACATACAAAAAGCATTTTGGGATTGGAGCTGCCCACAGATCCACGGTGGGTTGACCTTGCGAATATTTCGCTGGAAGCGATCCTTACCGACCATGCCTATTGCGAGCAGAAGGCGGCAACTACCTGCATCACTTTGATACAGCGGTATTCTGACAGGGAAAAACTGGTGACCGAACTCGCTCCTATCGTAACCGAAGAATGGGGGCATTTCAGGCTGGTGCTGAATGAGCTGAAAAAAAGAAAACTCAAACTGGGCAAGCAACGCAAAGATGAATACGTAAACAAGCTGATCGGGTTTCAGAAAAAAGGCGGTCACCCCGAAGAACGATTACTCGATCATCTTTTAACAATGGCGCTGATAGAAGCGCGCAGCTGCGAACGCTTCAAAAGATTAAGCGAGGGTTTGCCGGATGCTTACATGCGCAATTTCTACCGCCGCTTTATGGAAAGCGAAGCGGGGCATTACACCCTTTTTATTGATCTCGCAGAAACTTACCTCGACAAGGAAAAAGTGCGCAAACGCTGGAAAGAATGGCTCGCGTACGAAACGGAGATCATGAAAGAGATAGAAGTACGCGGTGATCGCATACACTAAAAATCAGGTATTAATACGCTAGGCGACGGTTTTTGTTCCATCTAATTTTGGACGAAAATCAGTTGCATGGGTATTACCATACATTTCCAGGGAAAATTGAAAACGGAGCGGTCGTTCAACAAACTCGTGGTTGCCGCGCAGCATTTTATCGTGGCGCATGAACTGCAGTTTGTTGTTTTTGATGTAGACGAACACGATCTCATCCGCGTCAAGCATGGCGCATTGTCTGTTTACAAGGGGCCGGTGAAAGCCTTGATCATCAACATGGGCAAGGATTGTGAATCGTTAAGGTTTGAGTTCGATGATGAACGTTATATGCAGTCGTTCTGCAAGACCGCCTATGCGGGCCCCGCTGTTCACCAGCTCGTCGTGGATTTTTTAAGGCAGGTCGAGGTTTTGTTCGATGATTTTGAAGTGTTTGATGAAGCGGGTCTTTGGTGATGTTCAACGCGTATGGGTTTCAAAATAATGCAGCTCATTTTTAAGGTCGAGGTAAGGATGTTGATCCTGCAGCGCTTTTGTTTTTGTAAGATAGGATTTCAAAAAATGCAGGTGCTGGCTGGTCAGAGGGTTGAAGGGTTTGTGCTGAAAAGCGAGGTTGATCTCGGCTATTTCTTTCATCAGGTCTTTTGTATCTGTATTCATACAGGCCTCTGTAAATTTTTCCCAGACATATTGCGTGGCCTGGTAGTTGGGATGCACAAGATCCTCTGCATAAAAACGGTAATCGCGCAGGTCATCGATCACGAGTTCGTAAGCGGGAAAATAATAGGTGTTGCCATGTTGTGCAACCAGTTCGTGAACGGCCTGTATCAAAACCGCTTTGCTGCGGTTGTTCTCGATCACGCCCTCGCGGAGGTGCCGTACCGGGCTGATCGTGAAGATGAGCTGCAGTTCAGGATTGAATGCGCGCAATTTTTCAAGCAGGTTATTAAAAAGCGAAACCACTTCTTCGGCTCTCATCAACCGCTTGCGAAACCATGCGGCGGGCGCTTTGTGGTTATTGGCGGCCGTGCTGCCTTCAACGGCATTGGGCGCTTCGCCTGTTAGCGTATACAGCCAGGCAGAGCCCAAGGTGAGCAAAAGATGATCCGTATGTTTGAGCCATTGGTGTGCTGCACTGGTAGACGCGTTGATCTTATCCACCGCCTCCTGCGCAGTGATGCCGGAAAAACGGCTGTGGTGCTTCCAGCTGTGCCAGGTTTCGTTGTGCAGGAAAAGATCTGTTTCGGCAATGATGGTGTTGTTGATGTAAGTTTCAATCGCCTCGGTCACACTAACCGGGTTGAACAGGATGCCATTCGGGTTCTCAAGCACATTGAATTTGTGCCTGCGCAACTTCTCCCCGATGTTCTCGGTAAAGCACGAGCCCACCAACATCAGCTGTTGCGGGTGCCGGATGGGGTGCGGCGCCTTCTTGATATCGAACTCGTAATGGAATTTCATGCAGTGAATGTAAGTGTTAATGTTTCTCCCTCGGGCAGCTCGTTCCATTGCTGCAGCAGCCCGCGCAGCCGCAACCGTACCTGTTCTATCTCGTCGTGTGAAAGTGTGACGGGATCAAATTGCCCGCCGAATGAAACAAAGGATGCCTGCTGAACGGCATTGAAATCCTCAAAATTTCCCTGCTTTGTTCCCAGCAGGAAAAGGTTCGCAAGATTTTCTGCATACACGGCTTCTGCGGTCAGGTTCATGTTGTCGCGCTTCGCCTTGTCCTCAAAATCTTTGATGTCCATTCCCATATTCAGCATCCCGTTGAAAGCGGTTTTGTAACCGAGAACAGTTTCTATGGTGTAATGGGTGAGGTCGTGCTGTACCAGGAACCCGTCTCCCTGCATCCAGGTAACGCTGCCATCATCGCGCGTATAGGAAAGCGCGTGGTGAGCACCACTGTTTTTTTTGAAGTTGATCAACATACTATACAAATATCCGGTTTGCGAGCTGGAGGCTTTTGTGCAATGCATCTTTGTTCAACCCTTGCAGCAATCCTTTTGTTTCAAAATAAGCAACCATCAGTTCAGAATCCATGTTCCCTACCAATTCGTCCTGCGCCATGGGGCAACCACCGATGCCCTTGAGCGCACCATCAAAACGTTTGCAACCTGCATCGATTGCTGCCTGCAATTTTGCCTCCCAGTTCTGCGGCGTGGAATGGAGATGCACGCCGATGGTTGCATCCGGGTATGCCGGAACCAGCGTTTCGAGAGCGGCACTGATCTGTTGCGGGGTTGCGAGTCCTACGGTATCGGCGAGTGAAATGATCCGGATCCCTTTTGCGATCATTTCGCCGGCCCATTTCAACAGGATGGATGCATCGTACGCATCACCGTAAGGATTTCCAAAACCCATGCTTAAATAAACAACAAGCTCTTTATTGTTCCGCAGGCAAAGTTCCCGTATCTCGTCTACACGCTGCACGCTTTCTTCCAGGGTGCTGTTGGTGTTGCGCATCTGGAAGGTGGGCGACAAAGAAAAGGGAAAGCCCAGGTAACTGATCTCATCGTAAACCACAGCATCGGCCGCGCCCCTTGTGTTGGCAACGATGGCGAGAAGTTTTGTATGCGTGTTGTGCAGGTCCAGTTTTGCGATCACCTCTTTTGTATCCGCCATCTGCGGGATCGCCTTGGGCGAAACAAAGCTTCCGAAATCCAGGGTGTGAAAACCAACTTTCAACAATGCATCCAGGTATTCAATTTTCTGCGCGGCAGGGATCAGGTGTGGCCATCCCTGCATTGCATCACGCGGGCACTCTACGAGTTGAATATCGTTGTATGATGATCGTGAGTCGTCGGTTGAGGGTGATGTATTGTACGTCGTCATGCGGCATTGCAATATTTGTGTTTATCCATCTATCAAAAGATCAATCGCAAAAGCTACTTCCCCATCCTGTGCTTCATTGCTTCGTAGAGGATGATCCCTGTTGCCACGGATACATTGAACGAATCGAATGATGCCGCCATAGGGATCTTGAAGAAATGATCCGCGGCTTTGGCCAGGTGTGGTTGTACGCCTTTGCCTTCATCGCCCATGATGATGCAACAGGGATCGGTGAAAGGAAGTTCAAAAACATTTTCTTCGGCGCGCATTTCACTGGTAAAAACCTTGATGCCATTGAGGTGCAGGGTATCTACCGCTTTCAGCAGGCTGTTCACACGGCAGATATGGATCTGTTCGAGTGCGCCGGCGCTGCTTTTCATGGCTTCTTCGTTCAGTGCGCCTACGCCTTTGTCGGGAATGATGATGGCCTGCGCCCCGCAGCACACCGCACTCCGTGCAATCGCGCCGATGTTCCTTACATCCGTAACACCATCAAGCATTAAGAACAAAGGGGATGCGCCCTCAGACACCACGTGGTCGATCACCTGCTGCAGGTCCATGTACTGCACCCGCGCCACAAAAGCCACCACGCCCTGGTGGTTGGCCCGGGTGAGGCCATTTAGTTTTTCTACCGGCACAAGCTGGATGGGTACGTTGTGGTCTCTCGATAATTTGCGGATGCTGCTGATCACCTCACCGCTTGCATTTTTCTGTAAGAGGATCTTATCGATGGCTTTCCCCGACTGCAGCGCCTCCACCAATGGCTGGCGCCCGATCACCAATGCGTTTTGTTTAACAGGCATGGGGCAAAGATACGGAGGAAGGGGGTTCGGGCTGCGGGCGTTCTCTCACAGCTCTCCCGTGATCATCATCAGCTGCACCTTCAAAATTGCGGCAACCGACATGGAATCGGTGATCGTTCCATTCTCAACCATACTGAGAGCCCGGTTGAAAGGGATCTTCTGAACGGCCAGGTCTTCGGTTTCTTCGGGCTCTGCCGCGTGTTGTGTGAGCCCTGTGGCGAGATAGATAAAAGCAATTTCGTCCGACACTGAATTAGACAAATGCATGTTGAACAGCAATCTCCAGTTGGATGCATGCAGGCCTGTTTCTTCCATCAGTTCGCGTTTTGCGCCCTCGAGCGGGCTCGTTCCATATGGCGCGCCACCCTCCGGAATTTCCCAGCTGTACCGGTTGAGGGTGAAACGGTATTGGCCAACGAGCCAGGTGTTCTGTTCATCATCCAATACAATGACCGCCACCGCGGTGTTCTTGAAATGAACTTTTCCGTAGATGCCCTTGTTGCCGGCCGGGTTAAGCACATCGTACTCCGTTACACTGATCCATGGATTGTCGTACACGGTTTTTTCTCCATTGATCACCCAGGGATTTTTTTCCATCATGATTATCTTTTGATTCCGGCTGGTACCGAAACGATAAAATACAAAAACACGGCGCCGATCAGTATGAATTTAAAAGCGGCGCAGTAAAAGGTGAGTTGCAGGGACAGCGTTGTATAATTCCCGGCGATGGTTTGCAGCATCAGCAGGTTTTCTACCACATCAAACATACCCGCAACAATGGACGCCCTCGAGAGAAACAGTCCAACCTGCCGCATGAAATGATCCTCCCGCCATTTAAGCGAAAACCGTTCCGCCATCACAAACAAAAAATAGACATAGGAAGCGATGAAAACAAAATCGAGCCAGATGTTCATTTTCACTGATGTGAGATCCCAGTGCGACAACAAAGCAGCCACCCTTTGTGGCGTATCGGCAAATTCCAGGTCTATGATCGCGCGAGGGCTGATCGGTGTAACAAGTGCCATCCCGTTGAAACGCATGATCACAAGCATGATCACAAAACCGAAAGTAGCGACCGTGATGTCTTTTTTCATAGATACCGGTTTTGGTTACTTCCCTAAAATTAAAAAACCTCCCGCTGATGGGCGGAAGGTTTTTTTATTGCTTTCGAGGGTTATTAGAGCCCGAATGCTTTTTTCACTTTGTTTACATAGTCGAGTTTCTCCCATGTGAACAGTTCTACTTTTACTTTTTTTGTTTTTCCTTCGGGATTGGTGAAGGTTTTTTCAACCACTTCGTTCTTGCGGCCCATGTGTCCGTAAGCTGCTGTTTCGCTGTAGATCGGTGTGCGCAGTTTGAGGCGTTGCTCGATAAAGTAAGGGCGCATATCGAAGATGCTCTCTACCAGTTTACCGATCTGGCCGTCTGTCATTTTTACTTTCGCCGTACCGTATGTATTTACGTTGATGGATGTTGGCTGTGCCACACCGATCGCGTAAGAAACCTGAACCAGCACCTCGCTCGCCACACCTGCGGCTACGAGATTCTTGGCAATATGGCGCGTTGCATAGGCTGCAGAGCGGTCTACCTTGCTCGGATCTTTTCCGCTGAATGCCCCGCCACCGTGCGCTCCTTTGCCTCCGTAGGTATCCACGATGATCTTGCGGCCGGTCAGGCCTGTGTCACCGTGCGGCCCGCCAATCACGAATTTACCTGTTGGATTGATGTGGTATTTGATCTTGTCGTTAAACAGTTTCGCGTATTTCTTATACTTCGCTTTTACACGCGGGATAAGGATGTTCACGATGTCTTCTTTGATTTTCGCAAGCATCTTCGCTTCGGTATCAAAATCATCGTGCTGTGTAGACACCACGATCGCATCAATGCGAACGGGCCTGTTGTTGTCATCGTATTCAAGCGTTACCTGGCTTTTTGCATCCGGGCGAAGGTATTTGATCGCTTTGTTCTCTCTTCTCAAAGCTGCAAGCTCAATCAAAATCTTGTGCGCGAGGTCGAGCGCCAATGGCATATAGTCGTCGGTCTCATTGCTTGCATAACCAAACATCATACCCTGGTCGCCGGCACCCTGCTCTTCTTTTTTCTTCCTGTCAACACCCTGGTTGATGTCTGCCGACTGTTCGTGGATGGCAGACAAAATACCGCAACTGTTCGCTTCAAACATATACTCGCTTTTGGTGTAGCCGATCTTACGGATCACACCGCGGGCTATTTCCTGCACGTCGAGATAAGCTTTTGATTTTACTTCACCGGCAAGCACAACCTGCCCGGTTGTAACCAATGTTTCGCAGGCTACTTTTGACTGTGCATCGAAAGCAAGGAAATTGTCAATTAAAGCGTCTGATATCTGGTCGGCAACTTTATCCGGATGTCCTTCAGATACGCTCTCAGAAGTGAACAAATAAGGCATATAAGTTTAAATTTAATGGGTGCAAATATAGGACAATGGGTAACAGGTCACAATATCTTATCAGATACGTGAAAAAATAACCCGCAAACGCATCCTGAACCTTGAATGCGTACCGCCTCCCAGGCGGACCCTTCCATCCCCTATATCGTTTCCGATGTTTGGAGAAAGGTAAAGCACAGACCTGGTTGTTCCCGTTGTAGGGTACGGTGATGCATAAGACAGCGAATCGTTCGAAGGCGCAGACAAGCGCAATGTAAATGCAGTGTCCTTGCGTGTTACAACCCCCTGCACATAACGGCTGAGGTCGAAATTATAGGAAGCAACCCTGTCGTAGCCCTGGATCGATTTATCCACCTTAAATCCACCAAACGTGGAAATATTCGGGTTCCCGTCCTGGCCAATCACATAGTCGTTCGGGATGTTTCTCTTGTTCTTGGTAGCCGAATCGTAATGCGAAAGCAGCAGGTACCTTGGTGCATTCATGTATTTGTCGATGACCGGGTTGGCATCGTCCGGAACCTGTTCTGCGATGAGTTCGGCCCGGTGAATGATCCTGTTCGACAAACTCTGCAGTCCCGGAACCCTGATGCGTACGTAAGTTCCCGGCGAGGTTTGCACATATACCAGCGAGTCTGGTTTGGAGGTTGTGGTAACATGTGCCGCCATCTGGCTGCCCGTTCTGTCGCGGCTCACTTCATTCGCAAATGCGCAATAACCCGAGCTGAATACAAATTTTGCCACGTTCGTATCACGTACCAGTGCGCCGGTTGACGCGGTATTGTAATACAGCTGGAGCTTGGTGTTTGTATCTGCAAGGTTGATCTTCAGCAAAGCATTCGCGCCGCCTACATCGGCTGTAAGGGCAAAGCCTGCAAAATAGGTTTTAAAGGCAGAATCCGTTTTATATGCGTTGGTTGAATCGTATGCCTTGAGGAAACGGTCTGCCACCGCGCTGTTCAGCCTGATGCGGATCTGGTAATGGGTTGCTTCGAAACGGTTGTTCACCGAATCGCCCAGCCTGCGCACATCGATCACTTTTGGCGGGGCCAGCGGCGATACGGTTTGGAAAGCAGGGTTAAAGGGATAGTTGGCAGGATAGGAATACAATAAATTGATCGGTGTGCTTTGCGCTATTTCAGACACGCGCAAAGTGAGTGGTGTGAGCGAATCGCCGAATACACCTTTGTAGCTGAGGCAAAGAACGGCCGAATCCACTTTCAGGCTGTCTTTGTGCCCGGGAATGTAAAACGGGAAATAAGCCGGCTCGAGCTGGAAATACATGGAAGCTTTCGATTTCCCGAAAAGCGGGTCGTTGGTGATAGAACCCACCATCATGTTATCGCTGCTGTAAACGCGTGCAGAATCGGTGTCTTCGAACGTATCGGTAATTACATCAAGCAAGGTATCTTTTGTAACAACGCCATCGATGGCAGGAATCAACCCGGCGCCAATATCAGTAGAATTGATGCGCGTACAGCCCGTAAAAACAACAAGGGAAATTATGGCCAGGAAAAAGATTCTACGCAGCGTAAAAAATGAATGCATGTGTTAGTAATTACTTGCCCGCAAGGTCGTTGTACAATTCTAAATACTCTGTTAAATCAGAATCCCAACCTTTGAAAGGAACTACCTTTTTGCCTTTCACTTTTGCGAATTCTTCTACGAGTTTTTTCTCTATTTTATCGGCGCCAAAGGTGATCGCATCCGCAAAGGCTGCCCCGCCCCTGAACATGGCCGTGTTGGTACCGTCTTTGAACACCTCGAGGTCTTTCTCTTTGATGTTTCCATTGATGATCGCTTTCTGCACAAAATCGTTGCCCAGCTTCTCTTTGAACGTATTCTGGCCAATGGTGAAAATGACCTTGCTGTTGCTGAAAACAGGCTCTTTTTTATAGGCCGTTTTAATATAAGCAGGGATCAGCGCCGTCATCCATCCACTGCAATGGATGATATCCGGCGGCCATCCGAATTTCTTAACGGTTTCCAGCGCGCCTTTACAGAAAAATACCGTCCTTAGGATATTATCCTCGAACCATTCTTCATTATCATCGTGGAAGATCTGTTTCCGCTTGAAAAAATCTTCGTTCTCCAGAAAATATACCTGTAAACGGGCATTGGGTAGAGAGGCCACCTTGATCTGGAGCGGGTAATCGTCGTTGTCAACCGATACATTGATCCCCGAAAGCCTTACCACTTCGTGCAGCCTGTGCCTTCTTTCATTGATCACTCCGAAACGCGGCATGATACACCTTACCTCCAATCCACTATCATTGCTCTTGATCGCCAGCTTGTTGATCACCTCGGCGAACTCCGTAAGTTCCAGGTACGGCGACATCTCTGTAGCAATGAATAAAATTCTTTTCTTTGTTGACATTAGTTACGTGAATTTTAGCACGATGCTGGAAAATGAGTTGGCGAAGGTACATAAATTGCACCGAAATGCAACCATTCACAGGGTTTTGCCCAAATCTGCACCCCGATGATCCTATTTAAAACGACCCCCGACATTCACAACCACCTCGAAAAACTGCGCACAGGCGGATCTTCGATCGGTTTCGTGCCAACCATGGGCGCGCTGCATGCCGGGCACCTCAGCCTTGTTGATCAAAGCAAGAAAAATACTAATATTACAGTTTGCAGCATTTTTGTCAATCCCACGCAGTTCAACGACCCGCAGGATTTCGCCAGGTACCCCGTTACGCTCGACCAGGATCTCCTCCTGCTTGAGAAAGCCGGGTGCGATATCGTATTTCTTCCGTCGGTGGGCGAGGTATATCCAAACGGCACCGCCACCGGTGAGAAATTCGATCTCGGCTACCTCGAATCCATTCTCGAGGGAAAATACAGGCCCGGCCATTTCCAGGGTGTTTGCCAGGTGGTGCACCGGTTACTGGAAATCGTGCGGCCAGATACGCTTTTCCTCGGGCGCAAGGATTACCAGCAATGCATGGTGATCAAAAAACTGGTGGCGCTGTCGGGATGGAACATAGCGCTCCAATTCGTTCCCACGCTCCGCGAGCCGTCGGGTCTTGCGATGAGCAGCCGCAACATGCGTTTATCCGGAGAAGACAAGGAAGCGGCCACGGCCATCTATCGTTCCCTGCTTTACATCAAACAAAACCTCCGGCCCGGTGTTGTAATACCGTTGGTTGAAACGGCGAGGCAGCAACTCATCAACGCCGGCTTCTCTGCTATCGACTATGTTACCATCGCCGATGCCGAAACGCTGGAAGAGATCGTTACCTGGAACGGCAAAACAAAAACCGTTGCACTGGTGGCCGCTTTTATTGGCGGGGTGAGGTTGATCGATAATATGATCGTGAGCAGTGAATAAACAAACGGTTGGTGATGCGTGGCCCCGGCACATTAAGGTTGTTTTAATGGGCACAAAGAGTAACGGACTGCCAACCCACTCACAATTTACGGCCCACCACTCGCCACCAACAATTCATTCACCATCATTACTTAACTTGCCCCTGAATCCATCGGTATGAAAAGAAGGCTGTTTGCTATAGTAAAGTATTCGTTTTTCCTGGGCCTTGGTGTTTTCCTGGTTTGGTGGAGCCTTCACCAGATCCCGGATGATGAATGGGGTAAGTTCAAGGAGTCGCTCGCCAATGCGCATTACTGGCTGATGATCCCCGTTTTTATGATCCTCTGCTCCAGCCACATCCTCCGCGCGCTGCGCTGGAAAATTCTGATGGAGCCGATGGGCTACACCCCTTCTTTCCGAAATACTTTTTTCGCCGTTATGATCGGCTACCTCGCCAACATGGCCGTGCCGCGTTTGGGCGAAGTATTAAAATGCACCATCCTGGCGAAATATGAAAAGGTACCGGCAGAAAAAATTGTGGGCACCATCGTTGCCGAACGTGCGTTCGATGTGCTTTGCCTCGGCCTCATCTTCGCCCTGGCCCTTATCCTCCAGTTCGATGTGGTTACCGGCAGCTACCAGCACGTAAAATCGCTTCGTCCCGAACATACGGATGCACCCATGGCCATGTGGAAGATCATCGCGATGGCGGCCGCAGGACTAGCTGTTGCCGTTTACGTGATCTACCTCATCGCTACAAAGAAATGGAGAACACTGTTGGGCAGGATCAGAACCATTGTGGCCGGTGTTTGGGAAGGATTGATCACCGCGCGAAAATTAAAACACAAAGGCGCATTCTTTGTCTATTCCGCTTCCATCTGGGCCCTTTACATACTTGGCACCTACATCGGCTTTTACGCAACGGATGGCACAACCGACCTCGGTTTTAAAGAAGCGGTGAGCTGCCTGGCTTTTGCCAGCATCGGTATGATACTTACACCCGGCGGCATCGGCGCCTACGCGTTTCTCCTCGCCAAGGTGCTTGAGCAAAACGGCATCCCCTACCCGATCGGTATTGCAAACGGAACGCTGCAATGGTTCGCGCAATGCATCATCGTATTGGTAGTAGGCGGCGTGTGTATGGGGTTATTGCCTTTTTACAACAAACAGAAAACAAATGAAAGCCGTTAACGCAATCGAAAAAAAAATATTCACGCTCCCGCAATTGCGTTCGCAGCTTGCCTCCTGGCGGGTTACCAATAAAACCATCGCTTTCACAAACGGGTGCTTCGATATCCTTCACGAAGGGCATATCTTTTCTTTGTCGCAGGCCGCCAAAGAAGCAGACTACCTGGTTGTGGGCATCAACAGCGACAGCAGCACCAAACGTTTAAAGGGCCCGGAGCGGCCCGTGAACCACGAACACAGCAGGGCATTGCTGCTGGCCAGCCTGGCCATTGTAGACGCAGTTGTAGTGTTTGAGGAAGATACCCCGCTCGAACTCATCAGGGCCGTGCTGCCGGATGTGCTGGTAAAGGGCGGAGACTATACGATTGAAACGATCGTGGGTTCAAAAGAAGTGATCGCCAATGGCGGGCGCGTTGTCATCAACCCGATCGTGGAAGGTTTTTCTACAACCGGCATCATACAGCAGATCAAGTCGTCGTTCTCCTGAAGAACATACTGTTTTTCGAATACGTATTTGTTGCAACCGAAGCGATGCTACATACAAACTTAACATTGAAGAAGAAAGCCTTGCGTTATATTTGAAAGAAGGCAATCAAAGTACATTTTCATCCGCAACTGCGGAAAGCGATCACAAAATTTCCAACCCGTTTCTCTCATGTCGAAAAAAATATTTATTCAGCGCGACATCAGTTGGCTCAGCTTCAATGCAAGGGTTTTGCAGGAAGCGAACGACCCCAGCGTTCCGCTGAAAGAACGGATCCGTTTCCTGGGGATCTTCTCCAATAACCTCGATGAATTTTTCCGTGTGCGTGTGGCCACTTTGAAAAGGATGGTTGAGCTCTCGGAGAAAAAGAAAAAACTCAACATGCACCTCGAAGAGGATCCGCAGGATATACTCGACCAGATCCAGACCATCGTTCTCCAGCAGCAAAACGAATTCAACCGCATCTGGGAAGGCATCCTGGGCGAACTGAAAAAAGAAAAGATCATACTGGTAGACGAACAACACCTGACCCGGGAGCAAAAAGCATTTGTTACAAAATATTTTGATGAGGAGGTGCGCTCCAATATCATCCCGTTGATGATAGAGACGTTGCCGCAACTGCCATACCTGCGCGACAAAAGCATTTACCTCGGCGTGGTGATGCGCAGGAAACATTCAGCTTACGAACAGAAATACGCATTGATAGAAGTGCCCGCCAAGGCGCTGGGACGGTTCATACTGCTTCCTTCGAAGAACAATGTAAAACAGATCATGCTCCTGGAAGATGTGATCAGGTTTAACCTGCCGCACATCTTTTCTTATTTCGATTACCATTCATTTGCCGCGCACATTTTCAAGGTTACAAAAGACGCGGAGATCGATATCGACAACGATGTAAGCACAAGTTTTGTGGAACGGATAGAGAAAGGCGTAAAGAACAGGCGCAAGGGAAAGCCGGTACGTTTTGTGTACGACAAAGAAATGGATGCCGGCCTGCTCGAATACCTCATCAGGCGGTTGAGCCTGAACAGGAAAAGCAACCTGATACCCGGCGGCCGCATCCACAACTTCAGGCATTTCATGGATTTCCCGGATGTGTTTGATACCAAAAGCACAAGACGCACACCGTTTACACATCCCATTTTACAAAGGTCGGTACGCGTTACAGACGTGATCACGAAACAGGATGTGATGCTGCATTTTCCCTACCATTCTTTCAACACCGTGATCGACCTGCTGCGCGAAGCGGCGATCGATCCGGATGTGCGTTCCATAAAAATAACGGCGTACCGCCTGGCCTCCAATTCAAAAGTGATCAATGCCCTGGTTAATGCCGCCCGCAACGGCAAAGAAGTAGTAGTGATGCTGGAACTGAAAGCAAGGTTTGATGAAGAAGCCAACCTCGAATGGAGAAAGATCCTTGAGGAAGAAGGCGTAAAGGTATTGCTGGGCGTAGATAAAATGAAAGTGCATGCCAAACTCTGCATCATCAAAAAAAGAAAAGGAAACAAAACGATACAGTACGGTTTTGTAAGCACGGGCAACCTCAATGAAAAAACATCAATGGTGTATGGGGATCATTGCCTGCTCACTGCCAACCGGAACATCATGGCCGATATCAACCGCATCTTCAGCGCCATAGAGAACTGGAAAACCGGTCCGCAGCAACTGCGCATGTGCAAAACGCTGATGGTTTGCCCGGTTAGCATGCGCCGATCGCTCATCGCGCTCATCAACCGCGAGATCAAACACGCAAAACTGGGTAAGGAAGCCTCCATCACGCTGAAAGTAAATTCGCTGAGCGATGCCACATTGATCCATAAACTCAACGAGGCCGCCAAGGCAGGCGTAGAAATCAGGATGATCATACGAAGCATCTTCTGCGCGGTATTGCACCCGAAAAAAACAAAAGGCAAAGTATCGGCCATCAGCATCGTAGACGAATACCTCGAGCATGCGCGGGTAATGATCTTCCACAACCTGGGCAAGGAAAAAATATACATCTCCAGCGCCGACTGGATGGTTCGCAACCTCGACCACCGCATAGAAGCCGCCGTACCGGTAACGGACCCGGCCATCTGCGCGGAGCTGAAAGATATTATCCACATTCAATTAAGAGATAACATCAAGGCGAGGATCCTTGACAATGAGTTATCCAACAACTATGTACCTTCCACCGGCAAAAAGAAGGTGCGTTCCCAAATAGAAACGTATCAATACCTGTACAAGAAAAACACAGCGAACAGTGAGGTTAGCAGCAATTGACATCGGGAGCAACGCAGCAAGGTTATTGATCACCGAAGTGACACAGGACAACGAGGGCATCACCCAGTTCAACAAACTCAACCTCGTTCGAGTGCCCCTTCGCCTGGGTTTTGACGTGTTTGAAAAAGGGGAAATCTCCAAAGAAAAACGCGGCATGGTTCTGCAGACGATGAAAGCGTATGGCCACCTCATCAATGCATACAACGTGAAGAACGTGATCGCCTGTGCCACCAGCGCCATGCGCGATGCAGCCAATAGCGCAGACATCATCCGCAAGGTTAAACTTGAAACCGGGCTCGAGATCGAGATCATCAGCGGCGAGCTTGAAGCATCCATCATCTACGAGAACCATATTGCCGAACACATGAACGTTGACAACAGTTACATGTACATCGACGTGGGCGGCGGCAGCACCGAACTTACTTTTTTCGCAGAAGGGAAACTGGTTTTCAAACAATCGTTCAACATCGGAACGATACGCCTGTTGAAAGACATGGTGACCGATAACAAGTGGAACGAGATGAAAGATTTCATCAAAAGCAAAACCAGGGGCTACAAAAAGATCATCGCCATCGGAACCGGCGGCAACATCAACAAGATCTTTTCGCTGAGCAAGAAAAAAGACGGCAAGCCGCTGAGCCTGGACATACTGCGTGATTATTACAAGGAATTTTCAAGCTACTCGCTGCAGGACCGCATCAATGTTTACAAGTTGCGCGAAGACCGGGCGGATGTAATTGTTCCGGCGCTGTTGATCTACATCAATGCAATGCGCTGGGCCGATACGGATGAGATCTATGTTCCCAAGATCGGTTTGGCAGATGGCCTGATACAACACCTGTATTCCGAACTCTCGGCAAAAGGAATTACTTCTTAAAAACGGCCGGCACCCTCCTTTTTACCCCGGAACCGAATCGTTCTTCGTAAAACAAATCTTATTGCTAATTTTACACCGGCATTTGAATATGTTTTATTCTAACGCAGAACCATATTCAACATTCTTCCACGCTTCAAAACAATTCAAATGTCGACACACAAAGACGTAAAAAAGATCACCACCAACACATTGCTGAAAATGAAAGCGGCCGGGGAAAAGATCTCCATGATCACCGCTTATGATTATTCCTTCGCAAGATTGTTTGATAAAGCAGGCATCGATGTTGTGCTTGTGGGCGACAGCGCCAGCAACGTGATGGCCGGCAACGAAACCACTTTATCGATCACGCTCGAGCAGATGATCTACCATGCGCAATGCGTGGTACGCGGCATCGACAGGAGCCTGGTGGTGGTAGACCTGCCGTTTGGCTCTTACCAATCCAATCCCGATATAGCGGTCGCTTCGGCCATCCGCATCATGAAAGAGACCAATGGCCATTCGGTAAAACTGGAAGGCGGAGCAGAAGTGATCGACAGCATCAGGCGCATCGTGAGCGCAGGCATACCGGTAATGGGGCATCTCGGCCTCACGCCCCAATCGATCTACAAATTCGGCACCTACACTGTTCGCGCCAAAGAAGAAATGGAAGCAGAGAAACTCCGCAAAGACGCGCTCCTGCTACAGGAAGCCGGCTGCTATGCCATAGTGCTTGAAAAGATACCGGCCGCACTGGCACGCGAAGTGAGCACGAGCCTGGCCATTCCCACCATCGGGATTGGGGCCGGCAATGCATGCGACGGACAGGTGCTGGTGATGCACGATATGTTGGGAATTAATAACGAATTCAAGCCCCGTTTCCTCCGCCAATACCTTAATTTAGAGCAACAGGTGACAGGCGCGGTACAGCAATACATCAGGGACGTAAAATCGCACGACTTCCCCAATGAGGGCGAATCGTATTGATTTTTTTTCACCGATAAGACCGCAACGTTCACCCATATTGTGATTCCGCGTACGTAACGCTTAACTAGTTTTGACCTAAACTACTGCAACATGAGAAAGCTGATCCCATTGGCGGTGCTGGCTATCGCCTGTATTTCAACGAAGACAATGGCGCACCCGTTGCGCCAGCAGGATTCAACAAAGAACATCCACATCTGGACAAAACACCTGATGAATTTTTGATTGATGAATTTTTAAAACACAAGGTTCTTGAGAAACGACAACAAAAAAATTGTAACCCTGATCGCGCACATAGCGGCGTGGGTCTGCTTTTTTACTTTACCCTACCTCGTCTTTTACCCAAGGATGAGCAATTTCACGATCAGCAACCATACCATCGCATCGATCGTTACAACCAATGTTTTCCTGGTATTGTTTTACTACATCAATACCATGTTCCTCATACCAAAATTCCTGGTAAAGGAAAGATGGTGGGTTTATATTTTGTCGATCGCCGTTTGTCTTTGGATCTTTTTGTATGCGCCAAGACAGATCGCTACGCTGATTGCCGAACCGGAACCTTTTAACCCGGCCAACAGGCCATACATCAAAAACCCGCTGTACAAGGGCAAATATCCATTGGATGGGGCGATGCGCGGCGGGCAAAGACCGGGCAGCGAGGCTTACAACACGATCCTGTTTTTGCTGATCTTCACCGTAGGAACATCCATATCCGTTATCCAGCGCTGGTTAAAAACAGAGCAGAACCGCAAAGAAACAGAGAACGAAAAACTGAACACGGAGCTTTCGTTCCTGAAATCGCAGGTGAACCCGCATTTCTTTTTCAACACATTGAACAATATCTATTCGCTTGCCGTGGTAAGAAGCGAAAAAACAGCGCCCGCGGTAATGAAGCTCTCTGCGATCATGCGCTATATTCTTACGGAAACACAACGCGATTATGTGCCGCTGAGCAATGAAGTGGATTTCATTCACAACTTTATCGACCTGCAGAAAGTGCGCCTCACAGACAAAGTGGTGCTCAATTTTTCAACAGAAGGAAGCATCGATAATTTACTGGTGGCGCCGTTGCTGTTCATTCCTTTTGTGGAGAACGCATTTAAATACGGGGTGAGCACGAAGGAATCGTCGAACATCAGCATCCTGGTAAAAACAGAAGGGAGCAGGATCATCTTCACCTCTGCAAACTATGTTGTTCCGTCGGAAAACAACCTGATGGAAAATACAGGCATCGGCATCAACAATGTGAAACGCCGGCTGGAGCTGATGTATCCCGACAAACACAAGCTGATCACAACGGAAAAAAACAATTACTATAACGTTCAATTAGAGATAGAAACAGCCTGATGATACATTGTATAGCCATTGACGACGAACCCTTAGCACTGCAGTTGATCAACGAATACTGCAGCAAGATCTCTTTCCTCAAACTGGAAAAGACGTTCACCAATACAGACGAAGCGAAAGTATACCTGCAGGATAACCAGGTGGATCTTCTTTTTCTCGACATACAGATGCCCGACATCAACGGTATGCAGTTTTATAAAGGGCTCACACAAAAACCGCCGGTGATCTTTACCACCGCCTACAAGGATTTTGCGGCCGAGGGTTTTAACGTGGATGCGGTTGATTACCTGCTGAAACCTTTTGAATACGACCGCTTTTTAAAGGCCTGCTACAAAGCCAATGAATACCTCGAGTTCCTGAGCACACAGGAACTGCAGCTCAACTCCATTTTTGTGAAGGTGAACTACGAGATCATGAAGATCAACCTGAAAGACATAGAACTGATAGAGGCGCTGGACGATTACATCAAGATTTACATCAAACCCAATCCTGTACTCACCTTAATGACACTCAAGAGCATACAGGAAAAACTACCGGCGCGCGATTTTGTAAGGGTACACAGGTCGTTCATCGTGCCGCTGGCCAAAATAGAAAAGTTCAGTAAAACCAAACTCTGGACGGCAGGCAAAGAGATCCCGATCGGCAGCAGCTACAGCCAGGTATACGATCAACTGCTTGCGTTGTCAAAAACAAAATGATTTCCCCGATTAAGATGCGCTGCTCGCCTATATAGTTTGCATTTGGGCCAACAGGAAAATAAATTTGTGAGGATCATTTTTTCATAAATGTTTCATGCAAGGTTTTGAAATAGGTATTACAGGGATGTTCCCATCCGTTGTAATACCTTTTTTTATGGGCAGCACCTGGGCTCTTTGCAGAAAATCAAGCCCGTGGCTACTACCGGTTCTCAACGCCAAACTCCCTACCTTTGCCCCATGGAATTTCTGAACCACCTCAATATCTCCTCCAACAACGCCGGTGTTTCTACCGGAACGCAATGGATCAACAGCAATGGCGAAACGATCGATTCCTTTTCGCCCGTAGATGGTAAAAAAATCGGATCGGTAACAGCGGCCGACAGGCCCTCGTACGACGCTGCCATTGCAAAAGCGCAGGAAGCATTTGCAGAATGGCGCACCTGGCCGGCGCCGAAACGTGGAGAGATCGTAAGACAGGTGGGCGATGCGTTGCGCGCGAACAAAGAACCACTCGGCAAACTTGTGAGTTATGAAATGGGAAAGAGCCTCCAGGAAGGTTATGGCGAGGTACAGGAGATGATCGATATATGTGATTTTGCCACGGGGCTCTCACGCCAGCTCTACGGCCTCACCATGCACAGCGAGCGGCCCGCACACAGGATGTATGAGCAATGGCACCCGCTGGGCGTCGTGGGTATCATTTCCGCGTTCAATTTCCCGGTAGCGGTATGGGCCTGGAACAGCGCGCTGTCGTGGGTCTGCGGCAATGTTACCGTTTGGAAACCTAGCGAGAAAACACCATTGTGCGGCATTGCCGTGCAAACCATCATTGCAGGTGTTTTTGAAAAGAACAATGTACCCGAAGGCGTTAACGTGCTGGTACAAGGCGGAAGAGAGGTAGGCGAATGGATCAGCCACGACACCCGCATTCCCCTGGTATCCGCAACCGGTTCCACACGCATGGGCAAAGCGCTGAGCGCCGTGGTAGCAGCACGCCTCGGCAGGTCCATTCTTGAACTGGGTGGCAACAACGCCATCATCATATCCAAAAATGCCGACCTCGACATGGCATTGATCGGGTCGGTGTTTGGAGCGGTGGGTACCGCAGGACAACGATGCACCACCACGCGCAGGCTCATCATCCACGAAGATGTTTACGATGCGTTCAAAGCGAAACTCGTAAAGGCCTACGGGCAACTGCGGATAGGAAACCCACTGGATGTGAATTACCATGTAGGGCCCTTGATCGATACGGATGCGGTGAATATGTACCTGCAATCCATCGAAGCCTGCAAACAACAGGGCGGTAATTTTATCGTGGATGGCGGTGTGATGAGTGGTGATGGGTATGAAAGCGGCTGCTATGTAAAACCATGCATCGCAGAAGCAAACAATGATCTCCCGATCGTTCAGCACGAAACCTTTGCGCCCATTCTTTACCTTATGAAATACAAAACCATCGACGAGGCCATCGCCCTGCAGAATGGTGTGCCGCAGGGACTCTCCTCTTCTATCATGACACTCAATATGCGCGAAGCAGAACAATTCCTTTCACACACAGGAAGCGACTGCGGTATCGCCAATGTAAACATAGGCACAAGCGGTGCAGAGATAGGCGGCGCCTTTGGCGGAGAAAAAGAAACCGGCGGCGGAAGAGAAAGCGGAAGCGACGCATGGAAAGCGTATATGCGCAGGCAAACCAACACCATCAACTGGAGCGACAAACTTCCGTTGGCACAAGGGATCAAATTCGATTTGAGCTAGCAACAGATCCGTGATTGTCGTGAACGACCCGTAGATTGTCGCGCCACACCCCCTGCTTTTACACGCGGTGAAATAATTTTATGTCCTAATTAAATCACCATGAAAGACCAGATCCTCGCAGCACTTTCCACCAATACGACGGCTTTTTTAGCGGCCGTTCAACAATTCACCCAGGAGCAATTTAACCAGGTTCCTTTTGAAGGGAGCTGGACAGCCGGCCAGGTTGCGCAACATATTTTAAAGGCCGAAACAGGCATGCCCGCCGTATGGAAAGGCGAATCTATTGCCACCGACCGGCCGGTTGACGAGAAGGCGGGTATATTGAATCATATCTTTCTTGATTTTACCACGCAATTGAAATCGCCCGACTTCATCCTGCCAACAGGTGAGCCGAAGAACAAAACCGAGATCTACGAGGCGCTGAAAAGCAATCGCGCAGCGATCGAGTCGCTCGCCGCGGAGATCGACCTCGAACGCACGTATACCGCGTTCTCCATGCCAAAATTGGGCACACTTACGGGCATAGAGGCCATCACCTTTATCATGGCGCATTCAACCCGGCATGCACAGCAACTCAACCGGATCTACGCGGCCCTGCATAAAGATTAGGGTTATAACCGTACCGCCTACCACTCATGTAATAATCGCATGGCAAGGAAACCTTCTTCGTTAATTGCCCGTTCCCGTTGCAATTAAAACGCTGCTATGAAAAAGATGATGCTGGTGCTATGCCTGGGCGTGCAGATCGCTTATGCGCAAAGCGCTGATGACTCCATCAAAACACAGATCAGGAAGATTGATGGCAACCTGTATTTCATCGACTGCGTCAATGGATTTGGCGGTGGCAATGTTACCGCATCCATTGGTGAGGATGGCATCCTGCTTGCCGATGATATGTACGCCATGATGTCGGCCAGGCTCAGGGCCACACTGGCAACCATCTCGGCCAAACCGGTGCGCATCGTTCTCAATTCCCATTTCCATGGCGATCACATACAGGGCAATTCCGGTTTCAGGGAGTCGGCGGTAATTGTTGCACACAGGAACGTGGCCGCGAGATTGATCAGGAACAATTCCTCGAAAGCCCTGTTGCCGCATGTATCTTTTTCAGACAGCCTCACGATCCGTTTCAATGGCGAAGACATCAGGCTCATCCATTTCCCCTACAGCCATACCGATGGCGATGCCGCGATCTATTTTACCGGATCAAAAGTGCTGCACCTCGGCGATATGTTCTTCTTCGGTATGTTTCCCGCGGTGTATGCAGAGGGCGGGGGCAACATCAGGCAACTGGTGTCATCGATCGATCAATTGTTACAGCAGATCCCACCCGACGCGCACGTAGTGCCGGGGCATGGCGCACTGGCAACGATGAGGGACCTTGCAGACTATGCGGCGATGCTGAAAGAAACCATCGCCATCGTGGAAACAAACCTCAGGAACGGGAAAACGCTCGAACAGATGAGAACGGAAAAAGTGCTGGCCAAATACGATGCCCTGGGCAGCGGCGGCGCACAAACCACAGACCAGTACCTTGGAATGCTGGTGAAATTGTTGACAGAGAAAAAATGATTGCTTAACTTTAACCATAACCAAATCCTTGTTCCATGAAAAATGTGATCGCTTATATGCTCGCCTGCCTGATCGTTGGTACAGGTGTATATTTATTGATGCATTACGTTTTCGGACTTTCTTCAACCGATTCGATATGGAATGCGGCGATAGGCGTAAGCGCGGGATGGGCCGCAGAGGAAATAACAAGGTTCTTCAAGAAGCGGAAAGCAGCCTGAGCCTCTCACAAGATCATTACAAATGAAATGTATTCCCATATTACGATGCAGCGACCCCGAACGGTCGCTGCAGTTTTATACCCATGTGCTCGACTTTACTTTGAAATACGCAAACAACAAGGCAACCGACCCCGTTGTCACGCTCATCAATAACGGGATGGAAATGCAGTTGTGCGGATTTGATGGCAGCACCAGTATCATCATCAATATTCTTGTAAACGATGTAGACGCGCTGTTTGCAAAATACACGGGACGCGGACTGCAACAACCGGGTAAAAAAGGATCGCCCGTTCACCAATCACCCATCGACCAGACCTGGGGCATGCGTGAGTTTTATGTGACCGACACAGATGGGCATACACTGCGCTTTGGGCAACCCATCCAGGAAAAAGGATAACCCATTCATCGAACGGTATAGTCATTTGCAACAATATCCGTATCGGCAAACCTGCGATTGAACAACGACCGGAATGGAACAAACCAAAACACCATCCATGAAAAGAGTTTTACCTATTATAGTGATCTCGCAATTCCTCTGCACTTCCTTGTGGTTTGCGGGTAATGCCATCATGCCCGATATCGCGCAGCGTTATCATATAGAACCCACGTTTCTCGGCCACATCACCAGTGCCGTTCAGCTCGGTTTTATTACGGGAACCCTTGCGTTTGCCGTGTTTACCATTGCCGACCGTTTCTCTCCCGTTCATGTTTTTTTCACGGCATCCATTGCGGCCTCGTTGTGCAATGCGGGTATGAGTATGGACGGCATTTCCCTTAGCGCTCTCCTGGTGTTCCGGTTTCTCACCGGCTTTTTTCTCGCAGGCATTTACCCCGTTGGCATGAAGATCGCCTCGGATCATTTTCAGAAAGGATTGGGCCGCTCATTGGGTTTCCTGGTGGGCGCGCTTGTACTGGGCACCGCGTTTCCGCACCTGCTCAAAAGCTTTACACTTCACCTGCCGTGGCGATCTGTTTTATACGCAACCTCTGTTTTATCGCTGGTGGGCGGCGCTTGCATGTTGTTGTTCGTACCCAATGGCCCGCACCGGAAGCCCGGGCAGAAAATACGGCTCACCGCATTCTTATCCGGTTTCAAAAACGCATCGTTTCGCGGCGCAGCATTCGGTTATTTCGGGCATATGTGGGAGCTGTATACGTTTTGGGCATTCATCCCTGTGATGGTTGCCACCTATCTGCGTTACCATCCCGGAACCGATCTTAATATTTCATTCATCGCATTTTTAGTGATCGGCATTGGAAGCATAGGCTGCGCAAGCGGCGGGCTGTTGTCACAAAGATTCAATACGAGGAATGTTGCGGGGCTGGCCCTGTTTTCATCAGGATTGTGTTGCCTGTTGTCTCCATTGGTGCTGCTGTACGCACCCGTATGGTTGCTGGTGCCTTTTTTGTTGATATGGGGAATGATGGCAACAGCCGATTCCCCACTCTTCTCAACACTTGTTGCCCAGAATGCACCCGGCGAATCGAGAGGCACCGCGCTAACCATTATCAATTGCCTCGGTTTCGCCATCACGATCGTGAGCATCCAGGTGATCCAGGCATTGATGAAAGAATCAAATGCAGTCTACATCTACCTCATGCTCGCGCCAGGACCTTTGTTTGGTTTGCTTGCACTGTTCTACAAAAGAAAAGCTGCAGGCATCGAACCGGAATAAAACCGGTGCAACACCTGCAGCCTTAAAAACTCTTGTTTAATGAAAACGCACCAGGCTTATTGCCTTGTAGCCGTGATCTGGCCGCGGATCTCACCCGTTACGTTTGCCGATGTGGTGAGGATAAAATAGGCATTACCCGCCAACAGTTGCGCTTCCTGTTCTGCATTCAGGGTTGTGGATGTAGAATAGCTTCCTGAACCGGTAAGGCCCGAGCCGAATGACCATGTGGTGATGGAAGTACCGATTTGTCCCACAGCACCCGCAAACAATGCACCGTTGATCGGAGCGCCGCTCAGATTGCTCCAGGTGGTAGTATAGGTTGCCACTTTTGTTTCAGAATTGTACGTACCGGTGAGCGTACCCTGCCCGTTGCCGTTGCTGCTCGCAGGAACCGTTTGCGAACCAGATGCGGTACTGTTCAAAGAGAAAGTAACGGAAGCACCTATGCCTGCATCTTCTTTTGTGCAGCTGGTAAAAAACATTGCAGTAGCAACAGCGATCGTTGCAAGGAAACTCTTTTTCGTAAAGACGTTCATTAGATTTTTCATAAAGGATTTTTTTAGGTTTACTGAATCTTACCCGCTCGCACAGGTTCTAACCACAATCCTAAAAAGTATGTGCCAAGGGGCGGCATTTACAACCACGGATTATTTTTTTAAGAATTCGTTAACGGGGATGTTCGTTGCCAGGTGCCGGGCTTATAGAAATGAGCATAAATCGTGTAATGCAGCATTCCATCAGTCAATCATATGAAAATCAATAACTTACAACAGCTCCTAAGATTTTCATAAAACTCTTTTCCCACGATTAAATAATCATTATCATTACGGAAATTTGTAAGCATAGAAAATACATTTACACAATGATGCATCGTGGGATTGTTTTAGCCATAGTGGCCCTGCCACTTTTTTTCAGTGAGGGTAATGCACAGAACGAATCTACCAATGGGTGGCATTTACGCGATTATTCGCAGGATTCCTATTACGGTATCAGCATCAACAAAGCCTATACTTTTCTCAAGGAAAAACACAAAGCGGGCAAACCCGTGATCGTTGCCGTGCTCGATTCGGGTGTTGATACCACGCACGAAGACCTCAGACCCGTATTATGGCGCAACCCGAAAGAGATTCCCGGAAACGGCATCGACGATGATGGCAACGGTTATATTGACGATGTATACGGATGGAATTTTCTCGGCGGAAAAGATGGCCGCGATGTGAGCCGCGCACCCGATGAAAAAACAAGGATCTACAACCGCCTTAAATTAAAGTTTGCAGGAAAACAGATCGATACCCCTTCACTCCCCGCTCCTGAAAAGGATCAATACACCCTCTGGCAAAAGGTTTGCGCAGAGATCGGCTCCAAAGACCCGATGGATGAGCGCGTAGAGCTCCTGTATGCTGAGGTTACGGCCAAAGCGTTGAAACGCCACAACCTCGTATTGTGCAGGGAAATGGGTGTTGAAGAATATACAGTGAACAAGCTGGAACAGTTCGTTCCGCAAACCAGGCAGGGGCGCGAGGCCAAGCTGGGTTATCTTAAGTTCATGAAATTCATGAAAGTGGATGGCGAAGAAAAGAACGTGACCATCATTTCAGAAATTGAAGAAGAAGTGGAAGGACAAAAAGCCGCCATCGAAGCAAGGGAAAATCCGTTTGATCCGCGGGCGGAGATCATACACGACGATTACTACAATCTTGCAGACAGGTTCTACGGCAACAGCGATGTGATGGGGCCGGCCAATAGTTCCAAACACGGAACGCATGTATCCGGATTGATCGGCGCCGTGCGCAACAATGGCATTGGCGTGGATGGTGTCGCCGATAATGTAAAGATCATGATGCTGCGCGTGGTACCGGATGGAGATGAATACGACAAGGATGTAGCGCTTGCGATCCGCTACGCGGTAGACAATGGCGCGAAAGTGATCAACATGAGTTTCGGTAAATATTTCTCACCCGAAAAAAGATGGGTAGACAGCGCCGTTAAATACGCCGAGCTTCACGATGTGCTCATCGTTCATGCATCGGGCAATGAAAGTACGGATGTGGATGTGAAGGAAAACTATCCCAACTGTTTTTTAAAACAATGGCGCACCAATGCCACCAATTTTATCAATGTTGGCGCAAGCGGTGACCCTAAAATATCCGGCAGCATCACTGCCGAGTTCAGTAACTATGGGAAAGAGAAAGTAGACGTGTTTGCGCCGGGCGTACGCATCTATTCAACGTTCCCGGGCGGCAACCATTATGGCAACCTACAGGGAACCAGTATGGCAGCGCCGATCGTAACAGGCGTTGCGGCCCTGTTGCGCTCTTACTATCCCGACCTTACCGCGGTACAGGTGAAAAAGATCCTGGAAGAATCTACCATCAAACCCGATGCAACGGTGATCAGCATCAAACCGGGATCAAAATCTGAAGAGTTTCCATTCAGCCTGTTGAGTAAAACAGGTGGTATCATCAACGCATACCAGGCAGTGGTAGATGCGGATGCGGCAAGGTTCGCGAGCACGGTTACCGAGCCACCCGCGAAACCAACACCACCCGCAGCAAATACCGCTACGCAAAAAACAACAACCAAAACAAAAAAATAATGGCAAGACCGGCCGAAACAGATTTCCCTGCTTACTTCGCGGGTTATATTTCCAAAGTAAATACCGAAACCATTTCCGAAGCGATCAACAAGTATTCAGTTGCGCTCAATCAGTTCTATACTTCCCTGCCCGAAGCAAAAGCAGACCATGCCTATGCTCCCGGCAAATGGACCATCAAAGAAGTACTCCAGCATCTGATCGATGCGGAACGTGTTTTTTCTTACCGCTTAATGTGCATCGCACGAAAAGAAAAAACATCCCTGCCCTCGTTCGACGAAAACGCCTATGCCGAATTTTCACAGGCAGACAAAAGATCTCTTTCAGACCTCAAAGAAGAATTTACCGCGGTAAGAAAATCAACGGACCTGTTGCTGAATTCGCTGAGCGATGAGCAATTCGATGAAGTGGGCACCTCAAACAACAGCAAGGTAACTGCCAAAGCTATTGCCTATGTGGTATTTGGACACCTGCTGCACCACAAGGAGATCCTCGAAGAAAGATATCTGGGTTAGTTGCGGGTAAGTTGGTAAACCCTGCTCACGGGTATCTCACAAAATCGCACCATTCTTCGTCACAGACCAGTTTACTATACACAGGGTGTTTAAATACCTCTGCGTAATCCATTGCCTTGCCATCAACCCAGATGGTTTTGTATACAAGGCGGATACCGTGACTGTAATCCACCCACCAGTTGATATGCCCGGTGTACAAGGGCTGTATGGGTTTTCCATCAAGTTTGTGCCAACCATAAATGGCTTCGCGATCGGGCCTGGTGTCGCGGGAAACTTTGCCCGAGAGAACAACGTCTTTCTTGATACCGGCGATCAATCCCTTCCTTCCTTTTCTTTGCCCTTCGATGATGAGATGATGCTGCCACATGGTAACCGAGCTGTCGCGGAACGCATACATGGGAACAGGTGCGAGTTTTACTTTCGCCTGCGCGTAAATATCGTTTACCATTTTACGGGTGGGAAGAAAACAGGAAAACCTGTCGGCGATCACCTGGGCGGCCATGGGTGTGAGCGGAATGCGCGCCCAATCTTCGTCCGTGCCCAGGGCAAGGTAATCGGGCGCAACAAAATAATGCGCGCGGATCGTTTTGCCCGTGGCGCTGTCGGTCATCTCTGTATTAACCCTGACGAATTTCCGTAAGAAAGAAGGAATGTTGCCTCCCATGATCTCGATCTTCGCCAGCGAATCGCGCTCGCGCCATTTGGAAGCCGCCACCTGTTCGTAAAAATGCGTGGCCCCTGTGGCTGCATCGCTGCTCCGCACCGGCCAATCCATCCTGCGCGTGCCCGAGCAGGAAAAAAGAAAGAAGGCGGGTATAAGTAAAGCAAAAAATTTCATGGGTGTTTGGTCTTACGGCTGATGAGTCGTGCGCAAGGCTACTTCTATTTAAAGGTATGTGTCAGATCGTTGTTTAAGGTTCTTTAACCACCATGTTCCTGATCCAGACTTCTCCGCCATGGTCCTGTATCGCAAAATGCCCGCGTTCAGACATACCATAACCCGGTGTATCTTTCCATTTACCAGCGGCTTTCTGTTCTTTCCATTTTTCACTCCAGAGATCGTAGGCAACCACTTTTTTCCCGTTGAGCCAATGCTCAATATGTCCCTTGCTCTTTTTGATCACTGTGTGGTTCCACTCACCTGCAGGTTTTGTTGCATCTACCATGGGCGGCTCCATCGCGTAGTTGGCGCCGGTTTTCTGCCATTCTTCAAGCTTGGCAGGATAACCTTTATCGTCGATGAGCTGGTACTCCGGACCGCTGTGGTAAGATGCGGCGAATTCTTCCGTTACCATATACAAAAAACCGCTGTTTGCGCCGGGCGCGATCTTCCAGTCGAACGCAACCTCAAAATCGCCAAACTGTTTTTCTGTGATCAGATCTGCATGCAACGTTTTCGGGTCTTTGTTGCCTTTGTTGTACAGCGTTCCATCTTTCACCAGCCACGAATCGGCGGGCTTACCCTGGTACGTTTTCCATCCTTTGAGTGAAACTCCATTGAACAGGGGCTTCCACCCTTTCGCGAGTTTTTGTGCATCTGAGAACAGGAACGAAATACATCCTGCAAAAACCAAAACAAGAATACGGCGGGCCAATCGGTTCTTCATAAAAAGCGTTTATAGCCGGAAGTTAGAAATAATTAGGCAGTATTGAATGCTTTTACTGATAACTTAGCGGCTCATGAAAAGGATCGGCCTCATTTCGGATACACACAATTTTCTCGACGAAGCGGTATTCCGTCATTTTGAAAATTGCGATGAGATCTGGCATGCCGGCGACTTGGGAACCGCAAAGATCGCCGATGCTTTGAGCGCCTTCAGGCCGCTGCGTGGCGTATACGGCAACATCGACGGAAACGACATACGCAGTGCCTTCCCCGAATCGCTTGCCTGGCAATGCGAGGGCGTGAAAGTATTGATGCTTCATATTGGCGGCTACCCGCCGAAGTACAACCCGGCGGCACGGTTGCTGTTGCAGCAACACAAACCGCAGCTTTTCATCAGCGGGCACTCGCATATCCTTAAGGTGGTGTACGATGATAAGATCAACTGTCTTCACATGAACCCCGGCGCAGCAGGCAACCATGGCTGGCACAAGGTTAGAACGCTGATCCGTTTTGTGGTAGATGGCAGCAATATGACGAACTGCGAAATTGTGGAGTTGGGATCCCGCTCATCGATGGGTTAATGCGAAGCGCTTTTGAGCCGGGCCTTCTTATCAAAATAATTTCCAACAATAAAAGTGATGGGAATGCCGATCATCAGAACAAGGATCAGCATTGCGATCAACGCGTGCTGCAGGTTGAACGGCCCGCGCTTCACAAGGCTCAGGGGCACGATAACGAGGTTGGTAACAACCCATACAAGCAAGGCATAAACCACGGCCGTGATCCATTTGTTGAAACGCATCAAACTTACACGCGGGTACAACCCATAAAACACAAGCACACAGCCCAGCACGATGATGTAATGAAACAGCAGGCCAATGGCCATCATGCCCGCACCGCCTTTCATCGCATCGGCGCCAAACACGCCGCTTGCGATGTATTTTAAAACAACCGGCGCAGGGTTCATGTGCCGCACAAGGTAAAAATGCGTGAACGCACCGAGTATATCGAGGGTGCCCGCAACAAGCACTGCAGTAAGGATCGGGTTGGTTGGCCTGGTTTGAGACATGCGATTTTTTTTAAAAGGTTAGCCGCGGGCCGCAGCCCATATTTTTTGTTGTATAGGAATAAACCGCGAAAAATCACCCGAAGCCAAAAACCTGCTCACCACATCCGCTCACTGATCCTTTGCTGAAACAACCCGCGGTAACTGTTGCTCACAGGAAGTCGCTGCTCGTTGATTTGAACCATGTTCGAGCCGATGTTCCTGATGTGCTGCAGGTTTACGATATACGAGTTGTGTATGCGCACAAACTGCGGCGGCAATACTTCGGCCACGTCTTTCATTCGCTTGTACACGAGGATCTTTTCTTTGGGTGTATGTATCGCTATGTATTCCTTCAATGCTTCGAGATAGAAAACCGAGGCATACTCGATCCTGTGCACCTGCTTACCGCTTTTCACAAACAGGAACCCAGGCATGGCGCTGGTTTCTGATTCCTCGGGTTCGGCCTGCATGAACGACTGCAGCTTGTTAACCGCCTGCATAAAACGTTTGAAGGTGATGGGCTTCAATAAGTAATCCACTACATGGTATTCAAAACTATCCAGCGCGTATTCTGAATAAGCGGTAGTGAAAATAATTTTCTGGTCCTTGGGGATCATCGCAGCCATCTCGATACCGGTAAGCGATGGCATATTGATGTCGAGAAAAATAACATCCACCGTATTGTTTTGCAGGAAAGAAACCGCGGCCATCGCATCGTAGCATTTGCCGGATAAGTGGAGAAAAGGAATTTTACCGGTGTAATCCTCAAGCAGCTTCATTGCGTTCGGCTCGTCTTCCACGATCATGCAGGTAATATTTTTCATAGCGGGATGTTTAATTGTGCATGAAAAACAGGGCCCTCGGTATCGGTCTGCAGGGAATAATCCTTATCAAATAAAAGCTTGAGCCGGCTGTTCAGGTTGCGCAAGCCGGTGCCGTTTTGGTTTACTGGAGATGCTGACGGAACCACCGGGTTCTCGACAACAACAATGAGCCGTTCGTTTTGAACCGATAGTTGCATGGAGATAAAATTATCGCTGCGCAATTTATCTACCCCGTGTTTGAACACGTTTTCCACGAGCGGTATGAGCAGCATGGGGGGCACCAGCACACCATCGGGGATCTCCTCGCGGATGGAAACCTGCAACGGGTAACGCATCCGCATTTTTTCAAGTTCGATGTAGCTTTTGATGAAACTCAATTCTGCGGAAAGGCTGATGCGGTCCTTCGGCGCCTCATCCACAAAATAACGCATGATCTGCGAGAGTTGTTCCAGCAACAGCGCCGTAGCGGGCGACTCGCGCTGGGCAACAAAGTAAATATTGTTGAGCGTGTTGAATAAAAAATGAGGCTGCACCTGGGCCTTCAGTAAGTTCAGTTCCGTTTCCGTATGGCGCTTTTGCAATTGCTCCTGCTTTTGCTTGAGGCGGAAGAAGTTGATCGCAATATTGAACAAAACACTGCTGATGTAAACAAGGATGACCGTGATGAGCGACGACGTTACCAGCGACCACCGGAAAGGTGTTGGCTTCTCTGCAAAGTAAGTATTGTAGATATAGAAGTTGATGTAGAACCTGAGAAATGCAACAACAGGAATAAGTATCGCCACCAGTAAGATGTACACAACTTTATGCCCTTTATCGTACAACGCAGGCAACAGGAAAGAACCGTTGCCATAAATGATCAGCAGGTAAATCGAAATGCTGATGGAAGAGTACAACATCGATTGCAGCAGGGGATCGTAGGGCAGCAGCGACAATACATGTATCGCAAACAATACGATCCAGATGATCCACTGGATGAATGCAAGTGATAACGGTTTTCTCCTCATCGCCATAAGCCAAAACTAATTTGTAAGCGTTCGTAAAAATGAATATTTAAACAAAATAGGGTATTCTTTCAATGGATGAAAGCATTTTGCGCAGTATTCAGGGTAATTGAAAAACAAAACCGTTTGGTTGAATAGCCAGGGAAACCGGCGCCGGGTTTCGCATTTTTGCAGGCAAACAACACACCATGAAAACACTTCCGCTGATACTGTTTGGATTTCTCTGCAGCTTTACCATAAGGGCGCAAAAAAACGATACGCTGGTCATCAAACCTTCCGATGTAAATACCGCGGTACTAAAACCGGGTATGCACCGATGGCTGGTGTATTTTAAAATGGGGAAAGACAGCACCCGCAGCCGCTACCAGCTGTGGAGCCGAAAAATAGACCTTACCAGGTACGAAGGGCGGGATGCCATCAGCGTTACGCAGGAATGGGAGAACAACGATTCGGTGATCCATACGGTGTATACGGTTTGCGACAAAAAAGATTTCTCACCGCTGTACCAGGCTGCATGGTCGAAAGCGCAGGGGAACCTGTCGTTCGACTTCCTGAAAAAAGAAATGAAGATCGAAGGAAAATTGTCTGATGCAAGTGATACGGCTACCGCCAACAAAAGAAGACGCATGGCATTTGAAAAAGCGCTTACAGAATATACGCTCGACTGGCACCTTGACCTGGAAGTATTTCCGATCCTTCCCTACAAAAACAATACAACGTTTGCGATCAATTTTTACGATCCCGGTTTCCCGGAACCCAAGCTTGTTTATTACAAAGTAACAGGCAGCGCAACCCTCCCTGGTTACGACGGGCAACAGATCGATTGCTGGACGCTTGAACACGAAACGAACGACAGGGTGAGGAACCACGAAGTATTCTACATCAGCAAAAAAACAAAAGAAGTGCTTCAGCTTGTGCAGGAGTTTGGCGGGCGGTTCAGGTACAAAGTAAAAATGCCCTTCAGCAATTAATGCCGGTCGATAAGCGTTTGCAGCCGCCTGGCAACTTCAAACGCACCAATTTGCGAAAGGTGGTTGCCATCGCGGTAGAGAAGATGTCCGTCTTGTTCAATCGCAAAACGATTGCCGTTATGGAACACAGGCGCAGGAAAGAAAACGCTCACGTTATCGCTGACCAGCGATCTGAAAAACGTTGCGAGTTCGTGGCTGTGGTTCTCGAACGTGGCTGTATCGCCGGCAAAATCGTTCAGGCTCCTTTTATAGAACCGGGCATGGATCATCAGGTTGTTAAACGGCATTGGGATTTCCGGAACTGGCCCCACAATAATCACTTTCTTCTTTAACCTTGTCAATTCATCAATGGTAAAACGCAACGCTGCCCTGAACATCTTTTTACTTTGCAGTCCCTTGCTGTTTGCCGAATCCGCCTGCTCGTACGCCAACGCTTCCCTGCTGGTGTTGAAGCGCTGGTTGCTCCTGTCTAAAAAATAGGTCAGCCAACGGGCATTGAGCACTACTGTTTTGATTTCTTCGTGTTGGCTGATAAAATGGAAGACGCGGTTGTTCATCACAAACCTGGAACTATCGCCGTTTTTTTTCACACCCAGCAAGGGAGCCATAGACGGGTAGCAACAAACATAGCCTGCGTTGTTACCGGGTGAACGATTAACGGAATCAAAACCCGCGGCCAGCACCTGCGCATGAGAATCGCCCCAGATCGCAACCGCAGGAACTGCCGATGTATCGCCGATGCGGACGGCTACTGAAATGGCGGAATCTTTTGCAACAACATTGTTTTGTTTCAGCATCTTTAACCAAAACTTTTCTTTTAGTACTTCCGCCAGCATTCGGTCGGCGGCGGATCTTTTCTCAAATCCCTTGTAACCCGATAATACTAACCCACCTACCCCCGTTACCAGCAACACCAACATTGCGGCACACAAAACGGCGCGCCTGCTTTTCAACACAGGATGGGGTCTTCTGAAAGGTTGCTCTATGTACCGGTAAGAAAGAAATGCAAGCAGCAACGATACAACCCCGATGATCGCATTGCCCATAAATGTAAGCGGCCGCAACGATAACAACCCGGCGTAAACGATAAGGGGCCAGTGCCACAGGTAAAGAGAATAAGAGATCTTACCCAAAAAAACAAAGGGGCGCGTGCCCAGTAAAAACGCTACGGGATTCTTATGGTTTGTGGTTACCAATAAAATGCAGGCTGCACCGGCAACAGCCATGATTGAAAAAAGAAAGTTGAACGGCCCACTACCCCATCCCATAAAACTGAAAAGGATCAAGCCAATGCCAACTGCGGAAACCACTGCCGGCAAACGGTTTGTGCGTTTCAAACGAACCACCCCGGCTGCTATCATTCCGCCTGCAAGAAGCTCCCAGAAACGGTAGAGGCTGTTGTAAAATGCCTCGTTGCCATCACGCTGAACCATCCAGGAATAGGCACCGAGGGAGACGATAAAAAGAAATACAAGCAGCGCCTTAAAAAAACGCGGTGAAAGAAATTTCCTGGCGCCTGCAACGATGAGTGGGTAAATAAGGTAGAATTGTTCTTCCACAGATAGCGACCAGGTATGAAGTAATGGCATTTCCTGCGCATCTGCACCAAAATAGCCGCGTGTGCTTTTCCAGAAAAAGAAATTGGAACTGAAAATAGAAAGACTGGAAAGGCTGTTGTTGTACGCATGAAAATCATAACTGCTGAATATCAAAAATGCGCCAACGGAAGTGAATACCGTTACAACAAACAGCGCGGGCAATATGCGTCGCGCACGCCTCTCGTAAAATCCCGCGATCGAAAAATCTTTGTTGTCGATTGCGGTCAACAACAGCTGTGTGATCAGGTAGCCGGAGATCACAAAAAAAACATCCACACCCAATAACCCTCCGGGAAGTATGGGAACATGAAAGTGGAACAAAACAACCGCAAGCACCGCAACCGCGCGCAACCCGTCTATCTCGGGCCTGTAGTTGGTAATGGTCTGTTGGGTAGTCTTGCTCATAATGCTCAGGGTAACGATGGCTGCAACTTCTTTGCCAGTTCATACGCGCCGAAGCGTGACAAATGAACTTCGTCGCGGTAAAGCAGGTGGCCGTTTTTTTCGAGTATGTATTTGTTTGCGCCTTTAAGGCATTCCGCGGCATCCAATACCTCCAGGTCCTTTGAAGCGAGCGATCTGAAAAAAGCCAATAGGTCCTGGTTTTGCCGGTTGAATGTTTGCACGCTTTCACCAAATTCATTTATTTCTTTGTTGAACAGGCGCGGCTGGATGGTTACTTTGCTGAAAGGATTGGGCGCATGGGGAATGGCAGTAACAACGATCACTTTTTTATGCAGCCCTATAAGCTGGTCAACTGTAAAACGGATCGATGCCTTGAACATTTTAGCACCTGGCAATGTTCCAGGCTTGTCTGCCTTTTCAAGTCCGTACACCTTCGCATCAACAATTTTTGCAGCCTGGCCGAGGTTCGCGAAAAAGGCAAGCCAATTCGCATGCAGCACAACCGTAGTTATTTCAGGATGCTGTTTGATGAAGTGAAGAACATGGTTGTTCAGTTTCATGAACGCACTTGTTCTTACAGGTTCAAACTGGATACCGAGCAGCGGTGGCGTGGAAGGGAAACACAAAACATACCCATGTTTACCTGCGCCGCCGCAAACAGAATCGACACCCGAAGCAAGCGCGATGGTAAACGAATCTCCCCAAACCAAAAAATTTGCGGGCGCGCTTGTGTCGCCTACCGCATACGGAACCGGCATAACATCGGGGTTGGCCACTGCTGTCCTGCCCAGTTCCGCAATGGAATCCCAGCGCGGGTCTTCCTTCACCTCACGGAACATCAGATCTGTGGGCGATTGTTTGAAGAAGGCGCCGGGCTTTGACAGGGCAAACCCGGTTAGTCCGGTTAAAAGCAGCACCACAACAGCGGCGCCCAATGTTTTCTTCCTTGTTTTTACAACCCCGTTCTTTTTCCTGAATGGTTGCTCAACATAATAATAAGATAGCATCGACAACAGAAAGGACAGAACGCCAACACCTATTTTTATGGGCGTTGAAAAATCACCAGGCGCCAGCAACCGCGCAAACACCACAAGCGGCCAATGCCAGAGGTAAAGGGAATAAGAGATCTTTCCTGTAAACACAAAGGAACCGCTGGATAAAACAGCAGAAACAAAATTCTTTGCAAACAGCGATCCATAAACAATGCCACAGGCACCTACTACCGCCAACAGGTTAAAGAGGCTCGAACCCGGTATCCTGCCAAACAGTACACAGGCAACAACGATGCAAAGCATCCCTCCCATACCGGCAACCGATGCGACCCAGGTTTTAACAGGTGCTGGAAGAATACCCGCAGACAGCAAACCACCCGCCAACAGCTCCCAGGAGCGCAGCAGGCTGTGGTAAAAAGCCGTGTTCGCATCCTGTTTGATTTGCCAGAGATAGCCCGAGAGGGAAAGTATAAAAAGAAGCAGGAGCAACCGTTTGATAAATCTTCCCTTCAGCAGACGGGAACCTGCGGTGATGATCAACGGGTATACGAGGTAGAACTGTTCTTCAATAGACAGCGACCATGTATGCAGCAATGGCATCTGCAGTGCATCCATGCCGAAATAACCATGCGTGGTTTTCCAGAAGAAAAAATTGGAACAGAAAACAGAAACGGAAACAAGGCTCTTTGCGTAGGTCTGGCTGTCGTAATAATTAAAGATGATACAAACGCCGGCTGTTGTAAAGATCAATACAGGTACCAACGCGGGCAATATGCGCCGCGCCCTGCGTTCATAAAAACCGGCTACCGAGAAAGTGTTATCCGCAACACTGGCGAGAAGCAGGGATGTGATGAGGTAACCCGAGATCACAAAAAAAACATCAACCCCCAATAACCCGCCCGGAACAAATGGAACATCGAGGTGATAAAGCAAAACCGCAACAACCGCAACCGCCCGCAAACCGTCAATTTCGGGTCTGTATTTCATTGCTGTTTTTGTTTGGTACTGTTAATAGCAAGTCAAATCAACACTGGATAATTAGGAATTAGGAATTAATAATTAATAATTATTGATAATTCCCAATTCTTAATCTTAACTCCTAATTCCTAATTCCTAATTCCTAATTCCTAATTATTTAGTTCCTGCTGTTTGTTCTAATTCATGCCCGGAAACAACGGTCTTCCTACTACTTCGCGGAATGGCCATGGAACGGTGGCGAGGATAACGATGAGTGCGATGAGGAGGTAGAAAAATGCTTTCCTGTATTTGGTTTCATCCGGCACTGCTTTTTTCGACATGCCGTGTGCGAGGGTGATCAGTACGATGGCGATGATCATTCCTACCGGGTGTTCAACAAGAAAGAAACGGTAGAATTTTTCTTTCATGATGTTTGTTCCTTCGGGAAGTTTGGTAAACCCATACCGCCCGAAGGTTACCTGGTACAAACCGACCAGTAAGGTAATGTGTGCACTGATCATCGTGAACAGCCACACTTTCTTATCGCCCGGCGAAAATGTTTTTTTGCCCTGCCACCCCGAAAGCGCCTTAAAGATCGATACGAGCAGCAATACCAAAATTACCCAGCGCATGAGGTTATGTAAGTGTAATAATCCTGTATCCATAAGAGTTGATTTAGTTAGAAAGATAATGTTTATTCGCGAATCGCGTTACTCCACCCAATCTGCAATAAACAAATTCGTATCCCTGGTTCCACCATTGTTCCGGTTTGATGCGAAGATGATCTTCTTACCATTCGGGCTGAACATAGGGAAGGCATCAAAGCCTTTATCACGGCTTATTTTTTCAAGTCCTTTCCCATCCAGGTCGGTCAGGTACATGTTGAATGGGAACCCTCTTTTGTATTCGTGGTTGCTGCAGAAAATAATGTGTTTGCTGTCTGGCGTAAAGTTGGGTGCCCAGTTGGCTTGCCCGAGTTTGGTTACCTGTTTTGCGTTTTGTCCATCGGCATCCGCCACCCATACTTCCATATTGGTGGGGGCAACCATTCCTTCTGCAAGCAGCTCCTTGTATTCTTTCACTTCGGTAGCCGTGGTGGGGCGGCTGGCGCGCCAAACGATCTTTTTGCCATCCGGGCTGAACCACGCACCGCCGTCGTAACCGATCGCGTTGGTGATCTTTTTTTCTTTCCCGCTGGCGAGGTCCATGATATAGAGATCGAGATCGCCGTCTTTATCGCTGCAATAGATCATTTTTTTTCCGTCGGGCGACAAGGTTCCTTCTGCATCGTAACCTTTTGCCGTAGTGATCTGTTTGATGATCTTCCCGTTCAGATCGGCCATAAAAATATCATAGGTATCGTACAAGGGCCAGATGTACTTGTTGCCATATTTGGCGCGGTCGGGCACAGGCGGGCAGGTATCTGCGCCTTTGTGGGTAGAAGCAAAGATGATGTGTTTGCCATCGGGCAGGAAATACGCACAGGTGGTGCGGCCCTTACCGGTGCTTACCCTTTTGTACGTAAATTTTTCACCGGGTTTGGTTGGCAGCTTGCCAATAAAGATCTGGTCGCAATTCACCCCTTCTTTCGGGTTGGTGCGCTGGAAGATGATGTATTTGCCATCGTAGCTGAAATAGGCTTCGGCATTGTCGCCGCCAAAGGTCAGTTGCGTGATGTTCCTGAAATGTTTTTCACCGGCAAAATGAACAGAGTCTTCCGTTCTTGCCTGTGCGGAAACGGAAACGATGCCGGCGATAAGGCAGGCGATCAGGAGAGGTACTTTTATCATAGCTGTATGTTAATATCCGGCAAAAGTAAGTGTGTGAAAACTGTCTTTCGTCAAAAAAATGTCATCACACCCCTCTCCCCTCTTATTTTTGCAGGATGAGAACATGGATGCCCGTGTTTTTACTGGTGTTTTTCATAGCCTGTAAGAACGAATCAAAAAATACCCCGCCCGATGCACTGGCCAAAGAAGAGATGCCGGCACCCGTAAGGCAATTGTTTACGGATGTTGACCAACACCCCGACAGCACCGGGCTTCGCCTCCGCCTGGTGGATGCACTCGATAGCCTGGGTGCGTACAGGCAGGCGCTGGGCCAGATGGACCCGCTGATCAAAAAAGACAGTCTTAATTACGGCCTCTGGTACCGCAAGGCCCTGCTCCAGGAAAATGCGCACGACACCACCGGCGCATTGAAATCGTACCGCTATGCCATCCGCATATACCCCTCGCCCGACGCGATGCTGGGTGCAGCAAATCTTTTGGCGGAAAGAAAAGATTCGATCGCCCTCCTGTTGTGCAAACAGATCGCCTCGCTGCGCATTGGAAGGGAATACACGGCGCATACCCATTTCATCAGCGGTGTTTATTATGCAAGAACCGGGAACCAGCAAAAAGCGATGGATGCTTTCAATGCCTGTATAGCGAACGACTACAGTTATTCGGAAGCGTATATGGAAAAAGGGTTTCTTTTTTATGAATCAAAAAAGATCCCTGAAGCGTTGCAGGTTTTTCAAACCCTGTCAACGGTGCGGAACACCTATCCCGATGCCTATTACTGGATGGCCAAATGCTACGAGTCCATGAACAGGCGTACCGAGGCCATCGCCAATTACCAACGCGCACAGGCGCTGGATCCGAAGCTCACAGAGGCTGGGGAAGCATTGAAAAGATTGGGCGCCGCGCAGTAACGGGAAAAAGCGGTTGAAATCCGTGTTCCCTTTTCCAAAATTTCCACGAACAGATTTTCCAGTTTACATTTGCACATGCCCATTATTGCCCCATCGCTCCTGAGCGCCGATTTTTTGAATCTCCAGAAAGATTGTGACATGATCAATGCCAGTGAGGCCGACTGGCTGCACCTGGATGTAATGGACGGGAGCTTTGTTCCCAATATCAGTTTCGGTTTCCCGGTAATAGAAAGGGTTTGCAAGGCCACTACCAAGGTCTGCGACGTTCACCTGATGATCCTCGAACCCGGCAATTATGCAGAAGCGTTTCAAAAAGCCGGCGCGCACAACCTTACGGTTCATTACGAGGCTTGTCCGCACCTGCACCGGAACCTGCAGCAAATAAAAGCACTGGGCATGAATGCAGGTGTGGCATTAAATCCACATACCCCCGTTCACCTGCTGAGTGATATTTTACACGATATCGATCTGGTGTGCCTGATGAGTGTGAACCCCGGTTTTGGCGGACAACAATTCATTCCTCATACCCTGGAAAAAATAAAGACGCTCCGGGCCATGATCAGCGAACGGGGTTGCAAAACCCTTATCGAGATCGATGGCGGTGTTACGCTGGAAAATGCATCCACCATTCTTACTGCGGGCGCAGATGTACTGGTAGCGGGCAATACGGTGTTTAGATCGGCAGACCCTGCTGCCACAATTGCAGCGTTAAAAAAGCTGTAATAAAGAACGGCTATTCCTGGAAGGGGGAGCCTAATACTCGTCGATCTTCAGCGTTGAAGATGCATATATACCTTTCCACACCTGTGCATAAGAAGTATTAGGATTTTATATAGGGCTTCAATTAAATTTGGAATAGAAGTTGCAAGCTCTTATTCAATCACTAAACCGTAACAGATTGACAGAAACCATCATTAACCTCGAGTCCGTTAATCCCATCGAATTCTTTGGCGTAAACAACGGAAAGTTAGATTTGCTGAAAAAGAAATTCCCTCTGTTAAAGATCCTCTCCCGCGGGACACAATTAAAACTGAGCGGGGCTCCCGAACAAATAGAAACAGCAAAAGAAAAGATCGACCTCATCATCCAGTACCTCGAAAGAAATGGCCACCTGAGCGAGAACTATTTTGAACAGATCCTTGGTGGCGACGATGCAGAAACGGTTGACAATTTCGTGGACCGCAATCCCAACGACATCCTCGTTTTCGGTCCGAATGGAAAAACCGTTCGGGCCCGCACACAGAACCAGAAGAAAATGGTACATGCCGTTGACCGCAACGATATCGTGTTCGCCATCGGGCCCGCAGGTACGGGCAAAACGTACACTGCCGTGGCATTGGCCGTAAGGGCCCTCAAGAACAAGCTGGTTAAAAAGATCATCCTCACCCGCCCGGCGGTAGAAGCGGGGGAAAGCCTTGGTTTCCTGCCCGGCGACCTGAAAGAAAAGATAGACCCATACCTGCGCCCTTTGTATGATGCGCTGGACGATATGATACCTGCCGACAAACTCGGCTATTATATGAGCACACGCACCATCGAGATCGCCCCGCTGGCTTATATGCGCGGCCGTACGCTCGACAATGCGTTCATCATCCTTGATGAGGCGCAGAACACGAACGACCTGCAGCTGAAAATGTTCCTGACGCGTATCGGCGCCAATGCCAAGGCCATCATTACCGGCGACCCCACGCAGGTGGATCTGCCGAGAAACATGCGCAGCGGGCTTGAAAAATCAACACGCATCCTCAAACACATCGATGGCATTGCCCATATCGAATTGACGGAAGAAGACGTGGTACGTCACAGGTTGGTAAAAGCGATCATCAAAGCGTACGAGAAAGAAAGCGAGAACGAAGAAGCGCAGGGTAACCACAACAACAATTACAGGAGGTAGCCTGCATAAAGTAACATAAAACAAGGCCCGGGAACAAGTATATCAAAAACCTTGTTTGCCGGGCCTTGTTGTTTTTGGATGATCTATGATCCAATTTTATTCACCCAGGATCTCGTGCCCCAGTTTATCTCTTTTTGTTTCGAGGTATTTCAGGTTGTGCGAATTGGGATGAACTTCGATCGGAACAATGTCAACGATCTCCAATCCATATCCTTTCAAACCGGCGCGTTTGCGCGGGTTGTTGCTCATCAGTTTTAATTTATTGGCACCGAGATAACGCAGCATCTGTGCACCTACGCCGTAATCTCTTTCGTCCATGCCAAAACCAAGGTGGAGGTTGGCCTCTACGGTGTCCATGCCTTCTTCCTGCAGTTTGTATGCCTTCAGTTTGTTGATGAGGCCAATGCCTCTTCCTTCCTGGTTCATGTAAAGGATCACCCCTTTCCCTTCTTCTTCTACCATGGCCATGGCCTTGTGAAGCTGCTCGCCGCAATCGCAACGGAAACTGCCGAGGATATCGCCCGTAAAACAACTGCTGTGAACGCGTGTCAACACCGCTTCGTCTTCTGCCCATGTGCCTTTGACCATGGCAAGGTGTTCTGCGCCCGTTGTTTTTTCTTTAAAGGCCACCAGGGTAAAATGGCCCCATTTGGTTGGCATATCCACCCGCACCAGTTCTTCGATCAATGAATCGAGTTTCAAACGGTAATCGATCAGGTCTTTGATGGAAACGGTTTTCAGGCCGAACCGCTTCCCGATCTCAAGCAACTGCGGCAAACGCGCCATGGTTCCGTCTTCGTTCATCACCTCCACTAGCACACCCGCGGGTTGCAGTCCTGCAAGACGCGGAATATCAACCGCCGCCTCTGTATGTCCTGTTCTGCGCAGCACCCCACCCGTTTTTGCACGCAACGGGAAGATATGCCCCGGCCTGCCCAGTTCCGATGGATGGGTTTGCGGATTTACCAGCGCCTGTATGGTCTTTGACCTGTCCTGCGCCGAAATACCAGTGGTGGTTCCCTGCCCTATAAGGTCTACCGAAACGGTAAAAGCGGTCTCATGCAAGGAAGTGTTGGAAGTAACCATCGGGTCGAGCTGCAGTTCTTTGCAGCGCTCTTCGGTAAGCGCGGCGCAGATGAGGCCGCGACCCTCTTTGCTCATAAAGTTGATGACCTCGGGTGTACAATGCTGCGCGGCGATGATAAAATCGCCCTCGTTCTCACGGTCCTCATCGTCTACCACTATGATCATTTTACCATTGCGGATATCATCAATCGCATCTTCAATTCTATCTAACATAGGTTCCTGTTTGTCCGGCAAAATTACAGCCGAAGGGTTATATAAGGTGTGCTGACCGGGAATTTTACCAATAACGCAAGTCGACGGCCTGTTTCTGTTCGGACCCTGCAAAAGCTGGTGATTCGGTCTGCCACTACCAAAAAAACCGCTTTTTCACCCCCCATTCTGCGTTAAATACGCAATACGCGGCTTTGCATATCCTGGTTTCTTAGCGTATTGAAATATCTGTATGCGAGCCATTTTATCTTCCATCATTTTTTTGTTGCTGATCACATGCGTTCGTGCGCAGGTAACAGGCGGCAGTATCGCCGGAAAAGTAAAAGCCGAAAACGGGATACCCTTGCAGGGAGCATCCATCAGGATCAAACACGGCGCTACGGGAACCCTTTATTTTTCAACATCAGGCAAGACAGGAAATTTCTTTGTGCCCGATGTGTCGCCGGGGAACGGCTATTCCGCTGAGGTGTTTTTTGTAAATCATAAATCAGAGGTGCGCAGTAACATCACCGTAAACCTGGGCGAAGAAACAACAGTTGATTTCGTGATGAAGCAAAATGTGACTGTATTAAAGGAGGTCACTGTTTCGGCTGCACACCAAAACAGGAACAGCGGCATGGTCATTACAAGGGAAAAGATGGATCTTTTGCCCGGCCGGAACATGTACGAACAACTGCGCAGCATCCCGGTGGCAAGCTTGTCTGCGGGAAACGAAGGTGGCATTTCGTTTGCCGGGCAAAACAACCGTTACAATGCCATGTACATTGATGGTGCGATCAACAACGATGTGTTTGGATTGGCAGCATCGGGAACCAATGGCGGGCAGGCAGGCATTTCGATCTTACCTGCCGATGCAATTGCGCAGTTCCAGGTAGCCCTCACACCATATGATGCATCGCTGGGAAATTTTACCGGTGCGGCCATTAACGCAACAACAAGATCGGGAACGAATCAAAAAGAAAATTCGGTGTATCATTATTTCAGCAACAGGGACCTGTCGGGGAAAACGCCTGTCGGCGAAAAAAAGGATGCGGCGAAACTGAATACTTTTTTTTCGGGAACATACGGATGGCGCACACAGGGAGCGTTCATTAAAAACAAACTGTTCTATTTCGCCAACATCGAATTACAGCGCGAGGTATTTTCCCAGCCATTTTTATTCGACCGCTACAAAGGGAACACAAAAGACATACGGTTGCTGAACATCCTTGCCAACACGGTCAAAGCAAGTTACCATTACGATCCCGGCAGCTTCCTCGATAACCCGGAAACGGTGAATGCAGACCGCGTGGTCATGCGCCTCGACTGGAACATCAATTGGAGAAACAGCCTGTCGGTAAGCCACCGTTACACCTACGCACAACGCATGAATGCAAATGCAGGCAATGAAAACACCATTCATTTCAGCAACGATGGATATGCATTTTTTTCCGGAACAAATTCGGTTTCCCTGGAATGGAAAAGCAGTTTCAATAAAAGCACGGCCAACAAACTGCTCGTTACGTATACAAAAGTGAACGACGACAGGGAGCCGCTGGATAAGCCCTTTCCCCGCGTTCGTATCAACGATGGCGAGGGTGCGATCCTGTTTGGAACCGACAACAGTTCAACGATCAACCAGCTGATTCAAAGCAACCTGGGTGTTGCCGACAAATTTAAATTCAATGCGGGGCCACATTTGCTCACCACGGGTTTTGACATCGAACACAACCGCATCAGGAACGCATTTATACAGAACAGTTTTGGGAGCTATACCTATTCATCGCCCGGTGATTTTCTGACAAACGATCATCCTTCCGCGTACCAGTTGGGTTTTTCGCTCGTGGATAATATCAATGCCGATCAAACCATGGCCAGCGCTGCATTTTCTGTTTTGCGAACAGCGGTGTTTGTGAACGATGAGTTGCGCTTTAAAAATTTCGTATTGAATTATGGGATCAGGTTCGATAAACATTTGTTCTTAACCGCTCCCGCCCGCAACGACTATGTAAACGATGTGGCGCTTCAGCAGATCGCCAAATACTGGGACACGGAAGGAGCATTGTCGGGCGCACAAATAAACATACCCTTGTCTGTTTCGCCGAGAATCGGTTTCAGCTACCGCGATGCAAAACACGCGGTTGCCATCCGTGGTGGTGCGGGCATATTTTCAGGCCGGCTGCCCCTGGCCTGGCCGGGGGGCGTGTACAACAACAACGGGCTTTTTATCGGCGGGTTCTCTGCGAGCCTTTCGCAACTCGGCAAGATGAGGTTCCGTCCGGATCCTTTTCGTCAATGGACGCCCAGAGATTTCAACAGTGCCGGGAACAAGGAGCCACTCAATCTTATTTCGGAAAAATTCAGCATGCCGGAATTATTCAGGGTGTCGCTGGCAGCGGAGAAAAAATGGAGCGATTGGACCACATCGTTGGAGCTTATGTTCAGCAAGAACATCAACGAGATCAGATACACCAACCTGAACCTGCTGCCGCCCGTTGGCACGGCGGAAGGGCCGGACAGGCGGTTTATTTATCCGGATGTGAACAATGCAAGAATCGGGCTGGAAGCAGGCGGATCGAATCCTTTCGATTATGCGATCCTTTTGGGAAACAACAAAGAAAGAACCGGCTATGCATATGACCTCAGCTTTGGCCTGGTGGGTTTACCCGGGCACAACTGGAAAGCCGATATCAGTTATCATTTTGGGCATTCCTACGTAAACAATGAAGGAACAAGCTCGGTAAACCTCACCCAATGGCGAACGATGGAAACGGTCAATGGCCGGAACTTTCTTACCCGAAGCGTTTCTGATTTCAGCCCGGGCCATAGGGTATTCGCGGTCTTCAGCCGCGTGTTCCGGGGCAGGCACGGCGGGGCGTCGACCACCTGTTCGTTTACCTACAACGGGCAATCAGGGGCACCGGTGAGTTATGTATACGATGGAAGTATGACAAGGGATGATGGAGCCTTTGGGGCATACGACCTGATCTATGTTCCAACGGCGGAAGAACTGGCAGGCGCCGTTTTTCTTCCGAATACGGTCAATGGAACGGTTTATACGCCGGCCCAACAAAAAGAAGCGTTCAACCGGTTGATCGAAAACGATGGCTACCTGAAAAGCCGCCGCGGCAATTACGCAGAGCGGAACGGGAGCCGGATGCCTTTTGAACATGTGGTAGACCTGAAGATCTTATACGACCTGCGGCTGAAGGTAGCCGGCGACAAGTGCCGCCTCCAGCTCAGTTTCGATCTTTTCAACTTCACCAATTTCCTGAACAGGGATTGGGGCCGCAGGTATTTCCAGCCCAACGGCCAGGTGGCGCTGCTGGATTTTGCCGGCTATACAGGCGCGGGCGCAACAGTGCCGCAGTTCAAATTTAATGCCACGACGGAATTGAAGGAAAAATGGACCGCCAGTCTTTCAACCACCCCTGCCTATAGTGCACGTTGGAACGGCAGATTGGGTATCAGATTGTTATTTTGACATTAGCGCATTACCACGCAGTAAACACATGAAACATTTTTAGCATAAAGCAGTACCGGGACAACTATTACCGGATTATTAGGCATGAGAAAACGTTGTTTTATCACCAATTAATCCCCATTCGCGGGCAGGATTATGAACAAATTAACAATATTTTCGAAAATGCCTGTTTAAGCCGTGCGGATGCCTCATATTTGCAAAATCTAAAACTATGTTTTATGCGAATTACAAAGAGAATTTTAATGATGCTGCCGGCTTTACTGATGGCCATGGCATCAATGGCGCAGGTTACCACGAGTACCATCGCCGGAGCCGTAACTTCCAAGGGGCAGGGCCTCGAAGGAGCGTCGGTAAAGGCAGTGCACATCCCGTCTGGTACAACCTACACCACAGTGAGTAAAAAGGGTGGATCCTTCAATTTGCCGGGTCTGCGTGCGGGTGGTCCTTACACCTTGACAATTTCGTATGTAGGTTTAACAACCTTTGTAGAGGACGGTTTTTCCATCCCGCTGGGTTCAACTTACGACGTTAATGCTGAAATGAAAGACGGCACAACAGAATTGTCTGCCGTAGTAGTATTGGGAACAAAAAGAAGGGCAGCCGTTGAAAAGATCGGTACTTCTACCAATATCGGTCAACTGCAACTGAGCACATTGCCTACGATCTCCAGGAGCATTACAGACTTTACCCGTCTTACGCCACAGGCAAGCGGAAACAGTTTTGCCGGACGTGACGGTAAAATGAACAACGTAACCGTTGATGGTGCAAACCTCAACAACAACTTTGGTTTGAACACCGACGCGTTGCCAGGTGGTGGTAACCCGATCTCATTGGATGCGTTCCAGGAGATCTCCGTTAACATCGCTCCTTACGATGTTAAACAATCGGGTTTCACAGGTGCATCGATCAATGCGATCACGAAAAGCGGTACCAACACTTTCCATGGAAGTGCTTACACTGTTTTCCGTAACCAGAATTACAACGGTCTCAACGTAGCGGGCACCAAACTGGCTGCACCTGCAACTACAAGCAACAAAATTTACGGTGCTACTGTAGGCGGACCGATCATCAAAAACAAATTGTTCTTCTTCATTACCGGCGAGCAGGAAACAGGCTCTGCACCGGGCGTAACCTTCTCTCCGAAAGGAGGATCAGGCAACGGTACCACTTCAAATGTGCCTATCGATTCATTGGCGAAACTGTCTAACTACCTGCAAACCAAATATGGTTACAGCACCGGTGCTTACGACAACTTCGGCGCTAACGAAACAAAAAACCACAAGATCCTTGCTAAGATCGACTGGAACATCAGCAACCAGCACAAGCTGACTGCGAAATTCAGCGATTTCAAGGCTACAGGCTATACACCACCAAGCGGTAGCGGTGGTATCAATGGTGCAAACAGCCAGTCGGCCATCGTTTCATACATCGGTTCTTACCGTTTTGGAGCGCAGGCGATGAGCTTTGCCAATTCTTTCTACAAAACAACAGACAAGGTTAGAAGCTATTCATTGGAGTTGAACAGTAACTTCAATGGTAAATTCGCAAACCAGTTCATCACTACACTCACCAAAATTGCAAGCACCAAAGGACACGACGGCATGAACTTCCCGTTCATCGATATCCTCGGTTTAACAGCGGGCAGCAAGGTGAACTATATGGCGGCGGGTAACGAACCATTCAACGGTAACAACAACGATGTTATCAATGATGTATTCAATATCACAGACAACTTTACTTATTTCGCAGGCAAACATACCATCACTGCAGGTGCAACTTACGAGTACCAGAGAGTAGGTAACATGTTCATGCCGGGTTCACAAGGTTATTATGTTTATGGATCACTGGATGATTTCATCAACAACAGGGCTCCAAAACTTTTCTCTATCAACTATTCACTGGTACCGGGAGAAGATGCGGTTTACTCAGCCAACCTGAAGATCGGTCAGCTCGGTGGTTATATCCAGGACGAATTCAACATCAACCCACGCTTCAAACTCACTTATGGTTTGAGGATCGATGTTCCGGTTTATCCTACGCAACCACTCAACAACCCGGCTATCGCAGCGCTTACTTTTGCAGACCGCAACGGAAACCCTGCGCAGTATTCTACAGGCAGGTGGCCAAAAGCAACCAACTACTATGCACCAAGAGCATCGTTCCGTTGGGATGTTAATGGAGACAAGAGCCAGATCATCCGTGGTGGTTCAGGTATATTCACAGGCCGCGTACCGTATGTATTGCTCACCAACATGCCATCAACAAGTGCGATGTACACATTCGGCGCATTGGTTACTGCAACATCTGACCTGAACAACTTCCTGTTCAACCCCGATCCAAAAGCATACAATCCTTTCTACAACAGCAGCCTGAACCCTGCGCAGTTCCCTAAAACAGTGGGTACGGTAGCGCCAGGTACATTTGCTGTACTGGATAAAAACTTCAAGTTCCCGCAGGTATGGCGCACAAACATTGCGATCGACCAGCAGCTTGGAAAAGGTTGGTCTTACACCATCGAAGGTTTGTTCACACAATCTTTGAACGATCCTATCATGCGTAACGCAAACCAGAAAAACCCTGATGCTACCATTACACTGGCACCGGGCGTAACCCGTCCTTACTACAGCAGCAGCAGTGCAGCGGTAAGAAGGATCAATTCTGCGATCACAAATGCAACTGTTCTTGAGAACACAAACAAGAACTATTCATTCTCGATCACAGCAGCCATTTCAAAAGCGTTCACAAAAGGATTCTACGGATCATTGGCTTACACCTATGCAGTTGCATCTGATGTTACCGCCAACCCTGGTAGCCAGGCCGCATCCATCTGGGCCGGTAACCAGAACGTTGGTACACAGAACGACCTGGAGTCTTACAACTCACAGTTCGCAGTACCTCACCGTATCGTAGCTTCTTTGTCTTACCGTGTTGAATACCTGAAACACCTTGCTTCTACTTTCTCCTTCTTCTACGAAGGAAATACGCAGGGCCGTTACACTTACCAATACGCGAACGACCTGAACAACGATGGTAACACTGCTGACCTCCTTTACATCCCTAAGAACACATCAGAAATGAACTTTGCTCCAAAAGCCGCTTCAGGAACAACGCCTGCGTTCAGCGCAGCTGACCAGGTTGCTGCTTTCGAGAAATTCATTACACAAGATCCTTACCTGAGCAAACACAGGGGTGAGAACGCACAAAGAAACGGTGCATTGTATCCTTTCTACCACAGGGTTGATTTCAACTTCCTCCAGGATATCTTTACCAATGTTGGTAAATACAAAAACACACTGCAATTCAACCTTACAGTGGTTAACTTCCTGAACCTGTTGAACAACAACTGGGGCATCAGAAAATCATACGTAGTAAACAACCCACTTACCGTGGCTTCTGTAACTGCGGGTGTTCCTCAATACACATTGGCTACTTACACTCCGCAGGGAGCAACTGTAAGCCAGTTGGTTGACAGGACCTTTGTAAACGTTAACTCTACCTCAACTACATGGGGTATCCAGATGGGCTTCAAATACCTGTTCTAAAACAGGAAGCCCGGTATTTACGGGCCTTGTTTGAGTCTTGAATAAAAAGGAACCCCGGTCAATGCTGACCGGGGTTCTTTTTTTTGAGTGCTCCGTTGCCGTAAGTTCGTGCCGGACATAAAGAAAACAACAAGCCTGGTCGGATCGACCAGGCTTGTTTGTTTATAAAAACGTTTAGGGTCCGGAACTCAGATCCCCCACCCCCATTTCAAAAACGCGGGAAACGCTTTTGCCCAGGTGGCCACGTCGTGTTTGCCGTTTTCGAGTTCGAGGTATTTGATGTGTTCGTCGGTATAGCCTTTTGATTTGAGTTCGAAAATAAGATCAAGCGCATCGTCGATGGAATCGATCACGCCATTGTTGTTGCGGTCTGCGGTTTCATCTTCTGTACCGCATTCTATGAAGAAACGGAGCCAGGGATGGAAGTTTCCTTTGCGCACCTGCAGGTGCATGAGCCTGTCCTGCTCATCGTTGTACCCCTCATCATACCCTTTCCTGCGCCACCAGAACGATCCGCTGAACGAAGCGGCGCGGCTGAATTCGCTGGCATGGTTCCAAACAATATCAACCGCACTCAATGCTCCCAGCGAGAACCCTGCAAATGATTTGTCTTTGAATGAAGGCGTATTGTAGGCCCTGCGTATAAAAGGCAGCAACTCTTCAAAAATAAACTTGCTGTACAACCCTGCTTTCGCACCGCGGCCCTTGAAATCAGCTGAATAAGCGGTACCGTATTCCATTTTCCTGTCGGGGCCGCAATGTATGCCCACACAGACCAAAGGTTCTATCTGTTGCCGGGTGATGAGGCCGTCGAGAATTTCATCGAATGGCATCTGGAGAAGATCCTGTCCGTCGTTGATCAGTAAAAGGCTCAACTGTTCAGGACTGGCCATTGCGGAGGGCAGGTACACATCAACAATCACTTCACGCTCCAGGTATTCAGAACTGATGGTACATTGCTCTACCACAACGGAAGAGAGTGTTGTCTTGCTTTCGGTCATAGATCTCAAAAATAACGGAAAAGGGGGAAAGTGAGTGGTGGGCAGTGAATCGCAGGTTTACCTGTCTGCAAAAACAATTTTACTGGCACACCTTTTTATTTCAACACAGTTTCGTTAAATTGAAAACGGTTACATCATTTAGCACCATTCTTCATCAAACTATTATTTATGAAAAAGATCGGCATCCTGTTTGGGCAGGAAAGAAGTTTTCCAATGGCCTTTGTTGAAAGGATCAACAGTAAGAATATCGATGGCATTACAGCGGAGCCGGTTCGGATCGACAAAGTTATGCAGGGCGAGCCGAGTGGGTATGATGTGATCGTGGACAGGATCAGCCAGGACATTCCCTTCTACCGCGCATTCCTGAAGAACGCCGCCCTTTGCGGCACCGCGGTGATCAACAATCCTTTCTGGTGGAGCGCGGACGAAAAATTTTTCAACAACTGTCTCGCTACAAAGATCGACGTGCCTGTTCCCAAAACCGTGATCCTGCCATCGCGCGATCTACCGCCCGATACCACCGATCAATCGTTCAGCAATCTTGCCTACCCGCTCGATTGGGATGGCATCTTTAACTATGTTGGCTTCCCGGCATACATGAAACCTTTCGCCGGGGGCGGATGGAAAAACGTATACAAGCTCACCAGCATGGATGATTTCTTTGACAAGCATGCAGAGACCAACCAGCTCATTATGATGCTCCAGGAAGAGATCATCTTCGAAGAATATTACCGTTGCTATTGCATTGGCGGAAAGTATGTGCGCATCATGTCGTACGAACCGCGCAACCCACACCACCTGCGTTACGTGGCGGATTTCAAACCTTCGGAAGCGAGGCTCAAGCAAATGACCGATATCGTGCTGCGCATCAACAATTACCTCGGCTACGATTTCAACACCGTGGAACTTGCCGTACGCGATGGCGTTCCCTACGCGATCGACTTCTGTAATCCCGCGCCGGATGCGGACCTCAAGAGCGTGGGCCAGGAGAATTTCGACTGGGTAGTAGAAACCGCAGCAACCTTCGCCATCGAAAAAGCACAGGCAAATGTTCCCGGGGCAGACAACCTTACCTGGGGCGAGTATGTAAAGCGGAGTGCAGGGGGAAAGAAACTTTATTAATTCAGCTAACGGCTCAAAGCAACACATGGGAAACATCAACTACCAACATTTCACCCTTGGCGTAGAAGAAGAATACATGGTCATCGATCCCAAAACAAGGGAACTGAAAAGCCATGAGCAGCGGATCGTGCAGGAGGGACAAAAGATCCTCAAAGACAAGGTAAAAGCCGAGATGCACCAGGCCGTGGTGGAAGTGGGTACGGATATATGCGCCAATATCGAGGAAGCGTTCAAGGATGTAGCCTCGCTGCGCGGCAATATTGCGCAGATAGCCGGGGATCTTGGCCTGTGGATCGGCGCCGCCGGAACACATCCTTTCAGCCATTGGGAAACACAGCTGATCACCGACCATGTTCGTTACAACGAGATCGTGAACGAATTACAGGAAGCCGCAAGAAGCAACCTCATTTTTGGCCTGCATGTGCATGTGGGCATGGAAGACAGGCGTATGGCCATCCACATCGCCAATACGGCGCGTTATTTTCTGCCGCACGTATATGCACTGAGCACCAATTCGCCTTTCTGGGAAGGAAGGGAAACAGGATACAAATCGTTCCGTACAAAAGTGTTTGACAAGTTTCCACGCACGGGCATCCCCGATTATTTTGAGAACATCGAAGCCTACGAGAGTTATGTGAACCTGCTGATCAAAACAAACTGCATAGACAATGCGAAGAAGATCTGGTGGGACCTGCGTGTTCACCCCTTTTTCAACACGGTAGAATTCAGGATCTGCGATGTGCCGATGACGATCAACGAAACGATCACCATCGCCGCCCTGTTCCAGGCCATCAGCGCAAAAATCTACAAGCTGCGTAACCAGAACCTCAACTTCATGATCTATTCACGCTCCCTGATCAATGAAAACAAATGGCGCGCGAGCCGTTATGGCATAGACGGAACACTGATCGATTTCGGTAAAGAAACCGAAGTGAATACCCGGGCGCTCATTTACGAACTGCTCGATTTCGTAGACGATGTGGTGGATGAACTCGGAAGCCGGCACATCATCAACTACGTGGCCAAGATCTTCGAAACAGGTACCGGCGCAGACAGGCAACTGGAGGTTTTCAAAAGAACAGGGAGCCTGGTAAACGTGGTGGATTATATTCACGACCAGTTCCTGGTGGTGTAAGAGTTCAGTCCCCGGCCTTTTAATTAAATAAACATCACATACATTAGTAATTAAAATAGAGCCCCGTTTGAGAAAAGTTGCTGGTTCGTGCCAGATCCGAAAAGCACCAAAGGCCCCGGTTACCGGCCCGGCTAAAAAATAACAGGCTTTTTGAGATCACAGGGCAACGGAGTAACTTGCTGCGGTATCTATCTATTGCCTAAACTAATACACTCACTTTGAGCGAAGAGTACGAATTGATCAAGGGCTGCATCAACAAAGATGCCAGGTGCCAGCGCATGCTGTTTGACCGGTATGCCGGCAAGATGATGGGCGTTTGCCTGCGCTATGCCAATGATGGTATGGAAGCAGAAGACATGTTGCAGGATGCCTTTATCAAAGTTTTTCAATACATCGGCCAGTTCAAGTTTGAGGGCGCTTTCGAGGGATGGATACGCAGGATCGTGGTTAACACCGCCATCCGCCACCTGGAGCGGAAAAAACTCCATTTTAAAGACATAGACGACAACAGCCAGCACGCACCGCAGATAGACGCACAGGCCTATACGCACCTGGGCGAGGCAGACCTGATGAGGCTCATCAGCGGGTTACCGGATGGATACCGTCTCGTGTTCAACCTCAATGCGATCGAGGGTTACAGCCATGAGGAGATCGCCGTGATGCTGAACATACAACCCGGCACCAGCCGCAGCCAATTGGTAAAGGCGCGGAAGATGCTGCAACAACAAATCCTACAATTGCAAAAAGTTGCTGTATAGAATGAACGATAGCCAATTTGATGATTTCGTCAACGACAAACTCAATGAGTATGCGGCGCCCGTGCCCGCAGGCCTTTGGGAGAAAGTGGCGGAGGGTCAGTTCGACCAGTTCATCGGCGGCAAACTTCAAAACCATATCGCACCCGTTCCCGAAGGTTTGTATGAGAAAATAGCAGATGCGCAGTTCGACCAGTTCATTGGCAACTCGCTCAAGGACCATACGGCCGCCGTTCCGCAGGGATTGTTTGAAAAGATCACGGACGGGCAATTCGATTCCTTTATCGCAGACAAATTACAGCCTGCCGAAGCGCCTGTTCCGGGAGGTTTGTGGGACAAGGTGGCTGATGGCCAGTTCGACTCTTTTGTTTCAGGCAAACTCAGGGATGCAGAAGCGCCCGTACCTGCCGGCCTTTGGGAAAAAGTAAAACCGGAAGACGACGAAGACGACCGCGTTGCCTTCTGGTGGTTCCGTTATCCGGCTGCTGCCGTACTGATCCTGGCCTTGTTGACAGCCGGGGCGGTGGGCTCTTATTTTTTCTTCTCCGGTAAAAAACAAAACGCGGATCCAACACTGGTTCAGTCTGCAAACAAAAGCACAAGTGAACCATCCCCGCCGGATCGACCAGCTAACAATAACACGGTTGCCGTTCCGCCTGTTGCAAATCCGGGGCAGTCTTCGGTAGAAAACAATGTCCACCCTGCTGTTCCATCCAACCGCTCAGCGGCAGAAAGTACATCGAGGGTGAACAACGACCTGGACCAACCGGGTCAAAACAACAATACAAAGGGTAATACAGAAAATACCGCAGGCCATTCCATAACAATTCCCAACTCCCCCACCGGTTTGCGTTTTGCGCCTCCTGTGAACAAGGCCGGAGCGATTTCTGCCAATCCCAACGAAGTGCTGGCGAATATCCAAAGCAGTATCACGAAAAACGAAGGAACGGCGGTTGCGGGCAATGAAAACAAGTATGACCCCGTTATCGAACCTTATCAACCCGGCTATACCGAAGCATCCATCATTTCGAGGGCAAAATTCAGCCTGGCCGATCTTTCCAATAAGCAATTGTTTGCGGGCAACCACAAGTTTAAAAGCGTGATCATTTGTCCTTCGGACAAAGGCATCAACACCGACTGGTACCTTGAAACCTACCTATCGCCTGATATCGCTTTCAAATCCGTAAGCAATGTATCTGCATCTCCCACTTATATGCTGAAGAAAGACAGCGCAGAACGTTCGCGTATCGGGTATACCGCGGGCATTCGCCTGGTAAAACCGATCACCGATAATATTTTACTGAAAGCGGGTTTGCAATATTCGCAGGGCAACGAACAATATGTTTACCGCACGGAGAACGAAGTAAAAACGACTACGGTGGTAACCGTCCGCACCATCATAAGAGCGCCGGGAGATACGGTGATCGTGAACGACACGAGCATCCTGCAGACAGCCGGCTTCAAAACCAACACCGTTAAGAACCGTTACCGCAGCTTCGATATTCCGGTTACGGTAGGTTACCAGTTTGGGGACGAGGACCTGAAGATCGGCATCAACGCCGGCGTTGTGTTCAACATTACTTCGTGGTACCAGGGAATGGTGCTCGACAGTACGCTCGCCAATGTGCCGCTGAACAAGAATGGCAATGGCATTTACCGGTCGAACATCGGCCTGGGTTTGACCGGCAGCGTAAGCATTGTAAAAAGGCTGAGCGACGACCTTCACCTATTTGCCGAACCGTATTTCAGGTATAATTTGTCGGACATGAGTACCGCTCAATCGGGTTTTAAACAGCGCGTGAGTGTAGGCGGGTTACAGCTGGGTTTGCGGTTCAATTTAAACAGGAAATAGCAGGCAACGGAAAGTGTTGAGCCTGTATCTAATAAGCAGTACCGTTTTATGAAGAAACTATTTTTTATCACCGCTTGTTTGCTCACGTTGCTGTTCACATCGTGCAACAAAGAACTGTCTGATAATTTCACGGTTTACCCCAACAGCCCGCTCAACGATACCGTATGGGTGAGGCATGTTGGCATTACCGCAGCGGTGAACGACCTCTTCGACCTGCTCGCACCGAACCTTATCATAGACTCGTTCAACGCAACCACCGGGGCCAGCCTTCATTACGGCGATACGCTTGATGTTGAGTTCAAACCCAATTCATGCACGGCGCCGGGGGCATCAGCCCCGTCGGCGGGACAGGTAAAACTCGAGGTGATCCTGCTCAAATCGAAAGGCGATTTCATTAAATTCTTCAAACCCACCACAACAGAGAATGGAAGTATACTGCAGAGTGGCGGCGGGCTGTTCATTCGTGTTACAAAAGAGGGAAAGGAGCTTTCACTTGTACAGGGCAATACCGTTAAAGTACGGTTTCTCGACACAGACAGCGCCAAGGTAAAAATGCAGGGCTTTTATGGAAAGGAAAGCAACCCTGTTCTCGTCAAAGGCATCGATACCTCGTTCAGCTGGGTGCGCGATACAGACACTACGGCGCTCAACACATGGAACAAGCCCAGCACCAACCCGCTGATCCCGTCGTTCTATGGCTATGAAATGAATTCGAAGAACCTGCGCTGGATCTCCGCGGAGCGTTATATAGACAGTACCGTTCCAAGGACAAAGGTAACCGCTGTTCTATCACCCAATTTTACCAACAAGAATACAGCTGTATTTGCCGTGTTTGCCAACCAGAAAACGGTGGTGAACATGCATGGGGATTTCCCGTCGCGTTCTTTTTATGCAGAAAACATCCCCAAAGGCATTGCCGTAAAGCTTATATCCATTTCCAAGATTGGGGGCGATTTTTACCTGGGCATAGAAAATGTTGGCAGCGTGGCCACTGTTACGCACCACACGTTGAAACCGGAGAAGAAAAGCCTGAAGGATATTGTTGCTTACCTGAACACGCTGTAAACGCCTATCTTTTAAAGTCGAACAAAGTTGCTGTAAATACGCCTCTTTCCCTTTTCTTAAAGATCACATCCCAGTCTCCGCGGTAACGCAGGATCTTTGGAACGGTAAGGCCCTGGAACTTGGTCATTTCTACTTCCATGCTCACATCAAAATCGTATACACCGGCCTTGTAGCTGAGCGAGTAGTTGCGTGCGAGCACTTCAAGCGTTTTCATATCGAACCAGGTAACCATCTGGTCAACCACGATCCTGTCGCTTTTTGTATTTTCTTCTTTTGGCGTGATGGAAAACAGGTAGGTGGGTGTGCCGTGGAACTCTACCACATCCAGTTTATAATCGTACAGTTTGTGTGCGCTCTCATCATAGAGATCCAGTTTGTTGCCGATGAGGGGGATGCCGGGAATTTTTTTTCCTGGGTTGAAGAACAGCATTTTCAGTTGCTCCTTGTGTTTTTCCATCCCGCTCTTATCGCTCAGTGTCATGGTGCGGCCTTTTACAATGTTGTTTTCGCCGCAGATTTTCCCTTTGGTGAAGAAGAGCCCCGCATACAGTTCGGGTGTTATGTAGTTGAAGTCTTTCTTTTTATCGTAAAAATCGCCAAACACTTTTTCTTCCAGCACATCCATTGTGCGGCAGCCATCCACATGGTTCTGCCTTGTTTTGCTGAACAGGGACGCTTTAACGGCGCCTTTTTTGTCTTTCATCTGAATATCGTTGAAAGACGTGAAGCCAAGGATACGCAGGTTTCGGAAAGCTTTGTAGAAAGTAGTGTCTTCCTTGATCTGCGTGAGCAGTGTTTTGTAATTGAAATTATTACGCACGATCACTTCGCTCAATGTGAACCTGTGTTCATCGATGATCACGGTCGTATCTTTATTCTGCGGGAAAGCGTGCGCCGATAACAACAGGCACGCCACAACGATTGCACATTTCATTATTTGGGAAATATCATTTTGTAATCGATCTTCACTTTGCCTTTGCTGATGTCGTTCAGTTTCCCCTGCAACATTTTCCTGCGCAGCGGTTTCAGGTAATCGATGAACAGCTTGCCTTCGATGTGGTCGTACTCATGCAATATCACACGCGCGGTAATGCCGTTGAATGTTTTGGTGTGCGGTTCAAAGTTTTCGTCTACATACTGCAGCGTAACGCTCTCTGCGCGCATCACGTCTTCCCTGATCTTGGGTATGCTCAGGCAGCCTTCGTTGTAGGCCCATTCCTCTCCATCCAGCGACAATACATGGGCATTGATGAATGCCTGCTTAACACCGGGCGCATCGGGGTATACGCCTTTTTCATCGTCTTCAAGGTTTTCGAAGATCTGCAGGCTGTCGATCACAAACAAACGGATGTCTTTGTTGATCTGCGGGGCGGCCAGTCCTACCCCGTTGCTCGCATACATGGTTTCCCACATATCATCGATCAATGTTTTCAGTCCTGGATAGTCTGGTGTAATATCCTGGCTCACCTTGCGTAAAACTGCTGCGCCATAGGCAACAATGGGAAATATCATGCGTTTGATTTGAGCCGCGAAAATACGCCATAGCCGTGAGTTTTGAGCGGCCAGTTTTACGCTTCGGGCCCGAAGCGCCAAGGTTTGCCTCAGTAAGAGGAAGGGCGAAATTATTTTTAACAAACCAGTTCATTCAAAAGTGCCGGGCAGGTAATATCAGCGCTGCTGCAGGAACTCCTGCAACATCATTGTTGCCGCGATCATATCAACATTGCCCTTTACGCGGCGGTCTTTTTTCTTCATGCCCATTTCTACCATGGCGCGGGAGGCGAGTTTGGAGGTGTAGCGCTCGTCTACTTTCCGGATGGGTATGGCAGGGAACTCTTTCTGTAATTTAATGATGGCCGCTCGTACCAACGGCGTTGCATGTGTATCCGTATCATCAAGATTGAGCGGCTCGCCGATCAGGATGAGCTCCACCTGTTCTTCCTGGAAATATTTTTTGAGGAACGGGATGAGTTCCTTGGTTTCGATGGTGGTTAACGAAGTGGCGATGATCTGCAAAGGATCAGTAACGGCCAGCCCCGTCCGTTTTCCACCATAATCTATGCAGATGATCCTTGCCATTGTTTAGCTGTTTGTTTGTGATTTGTAATTACGATCAACTCCAGTTCCCTACCCAAACATCTGCGATCACCAATACGCCGAATACCACGCTGGCGATGCCGTTTGCCGTCATAAAAGCGATGTTTACCCGTGACAGGTCGTTTGGTTTTACAATGGAATGCTGGTAGATGAGCATGCCGATGAATACCGCGATCCCTATCCAATACAAAAAATGAAAATGGCCATACACGCCCGCCGCGATCACGCAGGCGGCGCTCAGTACGTGCAGCAGTTCCGATACACGCAGCGCCCTTGGTTTTCCCAATACGGCGGGTATTGAATAGAGGTGTTGCGACTGGTCGAACTCGATATCCTGCAAGGCATAAATAATATCGAACCCACTTACCCAAAAGATCACGGCCAGTGAGAAGAGGATGGGCAGCCATGCAAAAACACCCGTTACCGCAATGTAGGCGCCGATGGGCGCGAACGACAATCCCAATCCCAATACCAGGTGGCAAAGCGCGGTAAAGCGTTTTGTATAGCTGTAGAACAGGATCACGAACAAGGCAACGGCCGACAAATAAAAACACGCCGTATTGAGCAGGTACGCGGCCACAACAAACACGATGCAGTTCAGGATCACGAAACGCAATGCGCTGTTTGCTGAAATTATGCCCGCAGGTATTTCGCGGATGGCGGTGCGTGGGTTTTTGGCGTCGAAACTCCTGTCGAGGTAACGGTTAAACGCCATTGCAGCGCTCCGTGCCGTTACCATACAAACCAGCACCAGCAATAATTTGACAAGTATCTCCTGCCAGGTAGGACCCAACGTTACGTGCCAGCCCCCGGTCTCCGCAGAATGGCCGGCCGCCCCCGCTATCGTTGGGTTGAAGTTTCCCGGCGGGCGAAAAGTTGCCACCCCCAACACAAACCCGATCATCGCAAAAGGCAATGCAAAAATGGTGTGGGAGAATTTGACGAGACTTAAATATTTCTTTACTGTCGACATAACAATTTAATTAGGAATTAGTAATTAGGAATTAAGAATTTAGATTGCCAAAGTTGTACGGCCGATTACGGGTTTATGTTTTCAATTCTTAATTCCTAATTCGTAATGCTTAATTTTTCCCTTACCATTTCCCACAAAACAATCCCTGCTGCAACAGAAATGTTCAAGGAATGTTTCATTCCCAGCTGAGGGATCTCTATGCAGCCATCGCATAGGCTGATCACTTCTTCGTCTACTCCTTCCACTTCGTTCCCGAAAACGATGGCTGTTTTTTCGTTGCCCTGTTTGAATTTTTGCAGTGAAATGCTTTTTTCCACCTGTTCTATTGCATAAATTTTGTAACCGTTTTGCCTGAGCGCCTGAACGGCTTCCACGGTTGTGGGATAATACAGCCAGTCTACGGTTTCGGTTGCCCCGAGCGCTGTTTTATGGATATCGCGGTGCGGGGGCTGCGGGGTATAGCCGCAGAGGCAGATGCCTTCGGCAAGAAAAGCATCGGCGGTACGGAACACGCTGCCGACGTTGTGCATGCTGCGGATATTGTCTAGTACGATCATCACCGGGTTCTTCCCGGCCTGCTTGAATTCATCCACCGACATCCTGCCCAGCTCCTCCATTGTCAGTTTTCGCATGGTGCGAAGGTAAACTCATCCACTCATAAAATCCGCACGGCAGATTGGGTCAAATTGATTATTTTGTCGATTCCAAAAACCAAATTACCACACACATGAGAAAACTCACTCCGTTCGCCGCCATACTGGCCGCGATGATGCCGTTTGCAGGCCAGGCGCAAGAAAAGGTGGACGCTGCCATGATGCAGAAGATCCGCCAGGAAGGCCTCGAAAATTCCAAGGTCATGGAAATCGCTTTCAACCTCACCGATAAAAGCGGTAACAGGCTCACCGCCTCCCCCGGGTTTATGCGCGCTGCCAATTACGCGAAGAAAACACTGGAGGGCTGGGGCGTTAAAAACGCAACCATCGACCCATGGGGCGAATTTGGCAAGGGATGGGAACTGGAGAAAAGTTATGTGGCCCTCACCGCTCCTTATTATAAACCACTGCCTGCATATGTAAAAGCATGGACAGCGGGAACCAAAGGTCTGAAAAGCGCAGAGATTGTTCTCGTAAAACCTTTGAAAGACAGTACCAGCATAGAAGCCTACCGTGGCCAGTTGAAAAACAAATTGATCATTATGGAGCCTGCGGTAATGCCGGTTTACAACATCAGCTTCAAGGCAGATGCACGCCGCTACGAAGAGACCGAGCTCCAGAAAATGGCCGATGAAAAACCGGTAACACCCGGTGCAGGCGGACGCCCCGGTGGCGGGCGCTTCGGCAACTTTAACCAGGACTCTGTCCGCGCCGCGCAAAGAGCGCTGGTGCTCTTCAAAGAAATGGCCATCAAAGACGGCGCCGTTGGCATCCTGAGCAATGGAACCGCGCGGAGCCACGACGGAACCGTATTTGCACAAGGCGGTGGCGTTTACAAAAAGGGTGATCCTGAAAACATCCTCGACATTGTATTGGGGATCGAAGATTTCAACACCATCCTCCGTTTAACAAAAGCAGGCGCACCGGTAAAACTGGATGTGGATGTGAAAACCAAATTCCAGACACAGGACCTTACGGGCTATAACGTGATTGCAGAGATCCCTGGTACCGATCCTGCACTGAAAGACGAAGTGGTGATGCTGGGCGCACACCTCGATTCATGGCAAACAGCCACCGGTGCAACAGACAATGCATCCGGCTCTTCTGTAATGATGGAAGCGATGAGGATTTTGAAAACACTCGGCGTACAACCCAGGAGAACCATCCGCATAGCATTGTGGAGCGGTGAAGAACAGGGCCTGCTCGGGTCGAGGGGTTATGTGAAAAAGACATTTGCAGATCCCGCTACCATGACAACCACCCCGGCGCATGAGAAATTCTCTTCCTATTTCAACATCGACAACGGAACAGGTAAAATACGTGGTATTTATCTCCAGGGCAATGAGCAGTGCCGCGATATCTTCCAGGCATGGCTCGCCCCTTTCAACGACCTGGGCGCCAAAACGGTTACCATCAGCAATACGGGTGGAACCGATCACCAGTCGTTTGACGCGGTAGGCTTACCAGGCTTCCAGTTCATCCAGGACCCGATCGAATATGATTCGCGCAACCACCACAGCAACATGGACGTATACGACCACCTGATCGAAGCAGACCTGAAACAGATCTCCACCATCGTTGCCGCCTTCGTTTACAACGCCGCGCAACGCGACCAGAAATTACCAAGAAAAGAAATGCCAAAACCCAGAACACAAACAGGATTTTGATAATTAGGAATTAGGAATTAGAAATTAGGAATTTATAACTACCGATCCCTTATTCCTAATTCCTAATTCCTAATTCCTAATTCCTAATTAAAAAGCGAGGCTATCACTTTACGGTGATAGCCTCTTGGTTTTTCAGGAGTAATATTTTGTATTGATCTTGCTTATCGCTTTGTGTAGCAAATAAGTCCGGACTGCTTTAGAGGATCAGGATCAACAACAGGATGATGATGATGATCCCTGCCAATGACAGGTAAACACCGCCGCCGCCGAGTGAGTTGGCCTCATACTTCATGGCGCGGAGTTCGGAACGGAGCTCTTTGCGTTCTGCGCGGCTCAGGTTTGATTTGTCCATGTGACGGATCTCTTCCACGCGGAGTTTGATCTCTTTCACACGCGCTTCTTTTTGTTCGGTAGTCATGGTGGCCACTTTAGCCTTTACCTCTTCTTTGGTAGAGCCGTTGGCAGCGTTAACAGAGGTGAGAGATCCAAGACTGAGCATTACTGCTAATCCGAGCAGATACAATTTAGTTTTCATAGTCTGATGAGTTTGGTGAATGATTTACTTGTGATTAATACGCTTATGCAAAACCCATCCACGGCATTTTTTAAGATTCTGGGGTCATTTTTCCCCAAAAGAGAAATAGCATGACAAGGCGGCGCGCCAGTAATTATATTTGCCATCCATGTCAAAAGCCACCGCCGATACACCGCTGATGCAGCAGCACAGGGCCATCAAACAGAAATATCCCGATGCCATCCTGTTGTTCCGCGTGGGCGATTTTTACGAAACATTTGGGGAAGATGCCATCATCGCCTCCAAAGTGCTGGGCATCACACTTACCAAACGCAACAATGGCTCCGCATCTTCCAGCGAACTGGCCGGCTTCCCGCACCATGCAATGGATACCTACCTGCACAAACTGGTGAAAGCCGGGTACCGCGTTGCCATCTGCGACCAGCTCGAAGACCCCAAAACGGTTAAAGGCATTGTAAAACGCGGTGTTACCGAAATGGTGACGCCGGGTATTGCCACCAACGACAAACTGCTCGAACACAACAGTAATAATTTTTTAGCGGCCATTCATTTTACAGAAAAAGAAACAGGCATCGCTTTTCTCGATATTTCTACGGGTGAATTTTTCATCGCCGAAGGCAATGAGGAATACATTGACAAACTGTTGCAGGGGCTCAAACCCGCCGAAGTAATTTACCAGCGCAGTTACCAGAAACATTTCAAAGAGGTTTTCGGCCCCAGGTTCTATACCTATACGATGGAAAGCTGGATCTTTGACGAGGCTTTTGCAACCGAGAGCCTGCTGAAACATTTCCAGACACATTCGCTAAAAGGTTTCGGCATCGAAGGCATGAGCCACGGCATCACCGCCGCCGGCGCCATCCTGTATTACCTGAAAGAAACAGAGCATCCCAATCTTCAACACATCACCTCCATCCAAAGAATGGAGCGCGAAGATTTTTTGTGGATGGACCGCTTTACGATCCGGAACCTCGAATTACTGAATACCGGTATTGACAATGGCAACAGCCTGCTGAAAGTGCTCGACAATACCGTTAGCCCCATGGGCGCGCGTTTGCTGCGCAGGTGGATGATCTTTCCACTGAAAGACGTTGCCAGGATCAACGAACGGCTGGATGCAGTGGCCTTTCTTATTCTGCAGACCGACCTGCGCAAACAACTGGCGCAGGCCATCAAAGCATGTGGAGACATAGAACGCCTGGTGAGCAAGATCCCCATGAAAAAAATAAATCCACGCGAAGTGATCCACCTCGCGAAGGGATTGCAGCATACAGAACTGATCAAACAGGCATGCGCTTCGGTTGAGAACCCTTATTTGCAAAGGCTGGCAGAGGCGTTGAATGGCTGTCATACGATCGTTGAAAAGATCCTCGCCGAAATAAACGAGGCCCCACCGGTTGCGGCCAGCAAAGGCGGGGTGATCAAAGAAGGCGTACATGCGGAACTGGACCAGCTGCGCAATATTTCCACGGGTGGCAAAGAGTTCCTCGTTACCATACAGCAAAGGGAATCGGAGAAGACGGGCATCTCTTCTCTCAAGATCAGTTTCAACAATGTGTTTGGTTATTACCTTGAAGTAACCAATGTGCACAAAAACAAAGTGCCCGCAGAATGGATCCGCAAACAGACACTCGCCAACGCGGAACGCTACATCACACCGGAATTAAAAGAATACGAAGAAAAGATCACCGGCGCGGAAGACAGGATACTGGCTATAGAATTGAGTTTGTACGACCAGCTCCTGCTTGCACTGCAGGATTACATCGCGCCCATACAGGTAAACGGGAACATCCTGGCAACACTCGACTGCCTCATCTGTTTTGCAGAGAATGCGATCCTCTTCAACTACAAAAAACCAGAACTGCACAACGGCTTTGAGCTTGAATTGAAAGACAGCAGGCACCCCGTTATTGAAAGGAACCTGCCTGCGGGCGAAGCATACATTTCAAACGACATCATACTAAATCCAGCCGACCAGCAACTGATCATTTTAACGGGGCCGAACATGAGCGGTAAAAGTGCGATACTGCGGCAAACAGCGTTGATCACCCTGATGGCGCATATGGGCAGTTTTGTTCCCGCCGCAGCGGCCCGCGTTCCATTGACCGATAAAATATTTACAAGGGTAGGTGCAAGCGATAACCTGAGCGGCGGTGAATCTACTTTTATGGTGGAGATGAATGAGACCGCAAGCATCATCAACAACATCTCCCAACGCAGCCTGATCCTACTCGACGAGATCGGGCGCGGAACTTCCACCTACGATGGCATTTCCATCGCCTGGAGCATTGTAGAACATTTACACGCCTCCCCTGCCGCACCAAAAACATTGTTTGCCACGCACTACCACGAACTGAACGAACTGGAAGAAAAATTGCCCCGTGTGCAGAACTACCATGTTACCAATAAAGAAGTTGGCAACAAGATCATCTTCCTTCGTAAACTGGCACGCGGCGGAAGCACGCACAGCTTCGGTATCCACGTAGCAAAAATGGCGGGTATGCCACCTTCGCTGATAGACAGGGCGAACGAGATCTTAAAACAACTGGAGGACAGGTCGGGCCAAACAGACGACACGCCACAAACGGGGACACCGGTTGCAGATAAAAATCTCGCGCAGAACATCAAAAAATTAGCTGAGCCAAAAATGCAGCTCTCCATCTTCGATGCACATTCGCAAACTTTTGAAGAGATGAGAAAGATGCTGACCGAAATGGACATCAACCGTCTTACGCCTGTAGAGGCATTGATGAAGCTGAATGAAATAAAAAACATGTTGAAATAAAGCGCGGCCCGCATAACTTATCAGTTTCGGAATCCCGCGATCATCTCTTTCAGCTTTTGTTTGTATGCAGTATCAGCTACCATTTCAACGGTATCCGGGTAAAAGGGGCGCTGCCGGAGTACCCTGCTGATCATTTCACTTTGTTGCCGGTAAAGCCTGCATACGGAGCAGCCGGTGAGATGGTATCGCAATTGCAGGTATTCTGACACGCTGAGGCGCTTCTCCTGTTTTTTCTCGATGAGAAACGTGGCTTTTTTACAATTGTATGCGATCTGTTTTAATGTTGGCATTTTGTTTTTTTTAAAGCCAGTTCTTCTGAAGACAGGCACGCAGGTTCAGCTTTGAACGGTGCATGATGACCCAGAAATTGGCGGGTGTGATCCGGAGGTTCCGGCATATATTTTCCGACGTCTCATCTTCCATGTGCTTCAGGTTAAAAACGGCGAACCAGAGTGGGGGAAGTTTTTGCATGCACCGTTGCAGTACCTGCGTAAATTCCTTTCCCGTAACAGCATCGCTGGCGAGCCCGAATGCTTTGGGCCGGTGCTCATTTTTCCAGTGGCCATCCGCTTCAAAATAATCATCGCTGTTTACAGGCTCGAGTGATTCCGTTTTATTGGCGAGGCCCGATGACTGCTTCCTGTACCAGTCAATGATCTTGTTTTTCAGGATGGCCGTGAGCCAGGTTGCCTCTGTACTGCGGCCCTCAAAACCCGAAACATTCTCAAGTGCCGACAAAAAAGTTTCCTGCACCAGATCCTGTGCCGTATCCGCATCCCTTACGCGGGTAATGGCAAAACGGAACAGGTAGTCGGCATACCTGTCTACCCAATGCTCCGGTTGTGCAGCGTTTTTCTCCGATCCTGCCGCGGTATTTGTTTCCATAAGCATACCCATCTTGTAACCGGGGTTCCGTTGTGTGGTTATAACCATTGGACGGAACCGCCCATCAAACCTTACAAATATTTTTCTTTTCCTGTAAGGTATGAAAAACCTTTACGACCAAACCGGAAACAGTTGCTATCTAAATACTTTTTATGAGAAAAACATTCCTCTTCCTTTTCCTGCTGATGGGGTGCGCAATGGCCGCATCGGCGCAGAAAACAAGCTACGGTAATTATAACCTTACCAGGTCAGGACTGGCCATCGATGGCTACGACCCTGTTGCCTATTTTGTATCGGGTAAGGCGGTAGAGGGAAAAAGTGCCGTAAGTTTTGTTTACAACGGTGTTACCTATCAATTCAGTACTGTCCAGAACCGTGACCTTTTCAAGGCATCGCCGGCCCGGTATGAGCCGCAATACGGCGGATGGTGCGCCTACGCCATGGGCGCCAAAGGAGAAAAAGTGGCGGTGGACCCGGAAACGTTCAAGATCGTTGATGGCAAATTATACCTCTTTTACAATCGCTTTTTTAACAACACACTCAAAGACTGGAATAAAGACGAAACCTCTTTAAAAGCAAAAGCCGACAAAAACTGGCTCAGATTCAATCCCTGATTTTTAAACACTTCAATTATTCTTTATGAAACATTTACTTGTAGCCATCGCCCTTATGTTATCCGCCGCGGTGCACGCACAGCACCAGGAGATATTCGCAACCGATGGCAAGGCCATCAAAGGTTACGATCCCGTTGCCTTCTTTAAATCGTCGATGCCCATGAAGGGGAACGATACCCTTTCGTATACCTGGAAAGATGTACAATGGCTCTTTTCGAGTAAGGCAAACCTGGAAGCTTTTAAAGCCAGTCCGGAAACCTTTTGCCCCCAGTATGGCGGCTATTGCGCATACGGTACAGCCGCGGGGCACAAATCGCCAACGCAAACAGATACATGGACGATCGTTGACGGAAAGCTTTATTTCAACTACAACAACAAGGTAAAAGAGATGTGGATGAAAGACCAGAAAACCCTGATTGAGAAGGCAGACAAACAATGGCCAGAGATCAAAAACCAAAAACCATGAGCACTACAACTTCAACAAAAAAAATCGCACTATGGGTTTTAAAAACGATTGCGGCGGTGATCATGTTACAAACCCTCTACTTCAAATTCACCGCGGCCCCTGAATCGAGCTATGTTTTTTCTACCATCGGCATGGAACCCTGGGGAAGAATAGGTACGGGCGTAATGGAGCTCATCGCTTCCGTCCTGATCCTGCTGCCTGCCACCGCCGTTTACGGTGCGGCAATGGGACTGGCATTGATGAGCGGCGCACTGTTCTTTCACATCACGCGTTTGGGTATTGAAGTTCAGAACGACAAAGGGCTGCTCTTCGCCTATGCACTCATCGTTTGGATCTGTTGTGCAACGCTGTTGTTGGTACAGAGACACCGTCTTCCGAAACCGTTTACCAAAACACATACAACCGCATGAAAAACGATATAACTACCCCGATCGTTTCTTTGCTTACGCAAACTGCATCGTTGCTTGCACAATTGTCGTGCGCCCAGTATACAACTTCGCTGGATGTTCTATCGGGCGCAAGCATAGGCCAGCACACCAGGCATATACTCGGGTTTTACCTCACACTGATCACGCAATACGAAACAGGCACCTTAAACTACGACGCAAGACCACGGGACCGGCTCATTGAAACGGACCGTGAATCTGCGATACTACAATTACAGTATATCGTTGCAAACATTGAGAAGAACAACAAACCGCTTACACTTATAAGCAGATGTGATGCAATGTCACAGAACACATTTACGGTTGATACGAACTACGACCGCGAACTCTTGTACAACCTGGAACATGCCGTACACCACATGGCGTTTATCAGGATTGGTGTGCACGCGATTTCTTCGATCGTGCTGGATGAGGATTTTGGGGTTGCGGCGTCTACCATCCAATACAGGAAAGCATGTGTACAGTAAGTTTCATACCCGATGGCAACAACTTTTTCATCACATCAAACCGCGATGAGAAAGTGACGAGGCGGCGAGCCGTACCGCCGTCCACGGTGTGCGTCAATGGAACGAATATCCTTTGCCCGGCAGATGGAGACGCGGGTGGAAGCTGGATCGCTGTGAAAGAAAACGGGGATGCAGCGGTTCTGCTCAACGGCGCGTTTACCAGGCATGAACCCGCGCCGCCGTACCGCGAGAGCAGGGGCATTGTGTTCTCCAGGTTGATCGCTTCGGCACAACCGGTTGAACAACTCCGTGCAGAAGATCTATGCGGGATCGCACCTTTCACACTGGTACTGCTCACCGGCACAAAACTCTTTGAGTTTCGATGGGATGGCGTGGAAAAACACCTTGCCGAATTGAACGCATCAACGGCGCAGATATGGTCGTCGGTAACTTTATACGATGCAGCGGCAAAAGCGCAAAGGGAACAATGGTTCCGAAAGTTTACAGATGGGGCTGCAACAATGGATACAAAAAAGATTACGCGTTTCCACAGGTTTGCCGGGCAGGAAGATCAACGCAATGGCCTCGTGATCAACAGGGAGAACGGGATGCGCACGGTAAGCATCACTTCCATTCATATAAAACCCGGTAAAGCAGGCATGACTTATTCGGACCTTGTTGAAGGGCTCGAAGTTTCATCGGCCATTGCAATTAAAAAAGACCTCACCAAAAAAGAGCGCCTGTTCAATCAGGTTTCTTACCGGCTGAGAAGAACTGCGATCGTATTTTTTAGCTGGGAATACTGGCCCTTCCACTTCGTTTACGGCCCATTGTACGTGTATTGGTTGTGGTTGAGCCTACGCGCCCGTTCCTTCTTTTTTTTCAGTACGGCCAACCCCGGAATAGAGAATGCAGGATTCACCCTTGAGCGCAAAAGCCGGATCTATGCGTTGCTGCCCGGAACATCGTATCCTTCCACGTTGTTTGTGCCGATGAACGAGACACCTGATGCGCTGCTTAAAAAAAGAACCCAATATTTTTCTACCTACCCGCTCATCGCGAAACCGGATATCGGCGAACGCGGCACAGGCGTTAAGCTGCTCCACAGCGATGACGACCTTATGGAATACCGCAACAACAACCGCATCGATTTCCTGCTGCAGGAATTCATCGACTACCCCTGTGAAGCAGGGATCTTCTACTACAGGATTCCCGGGGAAAGCAAAGGCAGGATCTCGGGCATCGTTGGCAAAGAATTGCTTGGGGTAACGGGAGATGGTACTTCAACCATTGAAATGCTGATCAAAAAAGAAAACCGGTTCTTCCTGCAATGGCCGGTGATGAAAAAACAATACGGGGCCATGCTGCAAACGATCCTGCCCGCGGGCGAATCAAAACAACTCGTGCCTTATGGCAATCATTGCCGCGGCGCGAAGTTTACAGACCTCAGCGATAAGGCCACCCTAAAACTGCAGAACACGATCGATGAGCTGTGCAGTCAGATCCCGGGTTTCTATTATGGCAGGCTGGATATCAAATACCGCAGCTGGGAAGAACTCTGCGACGGCAAATTTTTCTCCATTATCGAACTCAACGGCGCAGGAAGTGAACCCACCCATATCTACGACCCCAAACATTCGCTGTTCTTTGCATGGAAAGAGATCGTACGTCATTGGAACATCCTTTACCGCATCGGCATGCGCAACCAAAAGAAAGCGGGTGTTCGCTTTATGAAAACATCGGAAGGTTTGAGAATGCTGAAAGAACACGCGCGCCACCGCAGGCTGCTGGAGATCCATGAATGACGGGCTTCGGCTCCTTCATTCTAATCTGATTCTAATCTCCATCCAACCCATTTCAAACCAATTCTTCTTTCTTTTGTACCTCAGTAATATGTACCGGGTATCACTGACCCTCATACAAGGTTTATGGCTACCGGTTTTGGTTAATGATGACTGGGGATGAGTGGCATGTTTTCCCATGTGCAGCTCTATAAGCATAACACTTATCCCCCCGCGGGCTGTCGTTGAGAAACGGCAGCCTTTTTTCCAATGGTATTCAGATTGAACGGCCCCTGTGCAGGCGATTTTAGTTTTACCCTTTGAAAGCAAACCATATGAACGAAAGCGCCCCCATTGTAAAAAGGATCCTGCTCCCGGTAAACCTCGACCAGGTTTCGCTTGCGATGGCCAGGCAGGTAGCAGGGCTCGCAAAGGACCATGGCGCAGCGCTGCTGCTGCTTCATGTGGCGGATGCTGAAAATATTTCGTTCGGCAAATTGCTCAACCGTTTTTTTTGTACGGACTCATTTGTTTCAAACATCAATCACAAAGATGCGTTGCTCAAAACATGGCAAAGAAACCTCCAGGTTTCGTATGGCATTCCTGTTTCAGGCGAAGTGTGTTGTGGCGATTGGGCGGGCTGCATACTCTCTGCCGCCACCGCAAGAAAAGTTGACATGGTTGCCCTTACCCGCCCGCCTGAACAACGCTGGTGGACGATCTTCAAAAACGACCCGCTGGAAACGGTGATGCGCCGCAGTCCCTGCCAGGTAATGACCCTCTTTTCCTCGGCCCCGGGCACAAATGAGTGGAAAAACATCGTGATACCGGTTACAGGATTTGTACCAGAAACCAGGCTCAAAACCATTTACCCCGTTGCAAGGAACAACAAGGTGAAGATCCATCTCATTACCATAGACAACAACGACAACAGCCCGCAGTTTTCTTTTATCATGGATACATTGAAGATCCTCAAAGCAGCTGGCAACATACAGGTTGAATGCAATTGCATCAAACGCAGCATGAACCCGGAGCAGAGTTTTGTGGAATATGCAGGCAGGGTAAATGCAGACGTATTGATGACGGCCAAACGCCTGCCCTACCTCGGTTTCCGGCACTTCTGGAGAAGGTTGCTGAGGCCGTTCTCAAAACTATCCCGGTACGAACCGGGAACATTGTACCGGCCCTCGCTTTGAACGCAAACCTGGTGAAAATAAAAACCAAACGACAACCAAGCCCGCCCGCATGTTGACGCCAATCAAAATATTACTCGCCGACGCAGACACCGCAGACGCCACGGAAGTGCGGTGGGCGCTCGACAAATTAAAAGTGAACTATTCCCTCACCCATGTAACCAGTGGAGGCGAAGTGATACGCTGTTTACAGAAAGACGACGCAGAAGGGAAACTGCCTTACGTGCTGCTGATGGACATTAACCTGCCGGATAAAAACGGCGTTGAGGTGCTTACCGAGATCCGGCAGAACGCAGCATGGAAAAAGATCAAATGTTTCTTTTTATCCAGGGGAGGAAAAAGGCCCGATGCAAAACAACTCAGGCATCTGAACATCGCCGGGTATATTTCAAAACCTTTCCAGTTGTCGAACTCCCTGTCGATGGACTCGCTCAACCTGGTGATCGATCTTGTCAATTTTAAAACCTTGTAGCTGCAAGCCAAAGCATACAACCTACTTCGTTGTTACCGCCCCGATCTTTTTGCCGAGTTTGTCAAACTCGATATCGTTGGGCTCCCACAGCTCTACCTTGTTTCCTTCCACATCGATGATGTGAACAAATTTGCCGTATTCTACAGTCTCAATTTTATCGGCGATGGTTACGCCTTCCAGTTGCAGTTGCGCAACCAGTTTCTCAAGATCCGCCACGCGGTAGTTGATCATGAAATCGCGCGTGCCGGGGTCAAAATACTTTGTTGTTTCCGCAAACGGGCTCCATTGTGTGAAACCCTTCCGGGTGCTGTCGGTGGCCTGTTTCCATTCAAACACGGCACCATATGTATTGGTCTGCAGGCCGAGATGCGTTTTGTACCACTCGCGCATTTTCTTTGGATCCCTGCATTTGAAAAAGATCCCGCCGATACCCGTTACCCGCTTGGGCAACGGCTCTTCATGGCCCTTTCTAACAAACATCGAGTTGAACCCGAAACCCAGGAAGAAGGTTGCAAGCAGTACCATCGTGGTAACAATTCGTTTTTTCATGTGCAGGTGCTTTGGCGATAAAATTAAGACAGAAGGTTAAAATACGAGGATACTAAGTGAAATAACTGCATCAACGCCAACACCCGTAGCAGTAATTTACATCCAACCAATTCTTTCTACCGTGAAACGCACGATCACCCTGCTTACCTGTGCTGCCGTTTTTACCGCAGCCATCCTTCCTGCAAAAAAAACAGTGGCGCAAGGCACCCTGCGCGATTACCAGCGCGCCGAAGCTATGAACGGGTTGAAGGAAAACAAGATCCTGGGAGCGGCAGATGGTGTGAAATGGACAAACGGCGTTCTGCTGTACAGCACATTAACAACCCGCGGAAAAGAATTCATCAAAGTAGATGTACAGCAAAAAACAAAACAGCCTGTTTACGATCCCGCAGAACTGGCTGCAGCATTAACAGGCGCCGGCAGGAAAACAAATGCCGCCGAGCTGCCTTTCCAGGAGATTACGCTCGGCGACCAGGAAATAAAATTTACGATCGGCGACTCAAACTGGACCTACAGGCTTGATACCAAACAGGCAACCGCCGTAAAAATACCGGCATCTGCGCGGAACGCAGGGCCAAACCGCGCCTGGAGCGAGATCAATACAGGGCAAGGCGAAAGACCTGTTAATTCGCCGGATGGCAAATGGGTCGCTTTTATCAGGGAGAACAACGTGTATATCCGCTCCGCTAAAAATACACAGGAGCAATACCAACTGTCTTTCGACGGATCGCCCGGCGAATACTATGCCTCCTTCATTTCATGGTCGCCCGACTCCAGGCACCTTGCAACAGCGAAGATCCGCCCTGCAAAAGAGCATCCTGTTTACCTGATCGAATCATCACCGCTTGATCAATTACAGCCAAAGCTCCATACACGCAATTACCTCAAACCGGGCGACGCTTTGCAGCAAAGACAACCTTATGTTTTTTCGGTCGAATCCAAAAGATCGTACGGTGCAAATGCAGTGGCCATTGCGGACCAATACAACCTCACCAACCCGGTGTGGCGCAAAGACAGCCGTGCAGTATCGTTTGAATACAACCAGCGCGGCCACCAGCAATACAAAGTAATGGAGCTCGATACAAAGGGCGCAACGCGTGATCTCATCAAGGAAGAAAGCGCAACCTTTATCGATTACAGCGGTAAAAGATACCGGTACGATCTTGCCGATGGAAAAGAAACCATATGGGCCTCGGAGCGGGATGGCTGGAACCATTTGTATTTATACGATGACAAAGGAAATGTAAAAAACCAGATCACCAAAGGCGATTGGGTGGTGAGGCGCGTGGTGAGGGTAGACGAAACAAAACGCAACCTCATTTTTGAAGCGAGTGGAAAGACTACAGGCATCGATCCATATTTTATTCAATATTACAGCATCAATTTCGATGGCACGGGACTAACGGAACTGACCCACGAGAACGGCAACCATACTGCATATTTTTCTCCCGATTACAATTATTTTGTTGATGTGTATTCGAGGATAGATGCGCCGCCGGTAACCGTTTTAAAAAATACGGCAGATGGCAAAACCATCATGGAACTGGAGACAGCAGACATTTCCAATTTGCTTAAAACAGGATGGAAACTGCCTGAAGTATTTGTTTCAAAGGCACGTGATGGCAAAACAGATATATGGGGCATGATCATTCGCCCCAGCAATTTTGATCCGAATAAGAAATACCCGGTGATAGAATACATCTACGCTGGCCCGCACAGCTTTTTTGTTCCCAAAAGTTTTGTAACAGATTCGCGCGGCTCGCTGCATGAGCTGGCGGAGCTGGGTTTTATTGTTGTGCAGTGCGATGGCATGGGAACCAATGGCCGCTCAAAGGCCTTTCTTGATGTTTGCTGGAAAAACCTGAAAGACGGCGGTTTCCCCGACCGCATTGCCTTTATGCAGAGCGCGGCAAAAAAATACCCGTACATGAACCTTGATAAAGTGGGCATTTTTGGAAACTCCGCCGGTGGACAAAGCTCCATGGGCGCGTTGCTGTTTCATCCCGATTTTTATAAGGTGGCCGTTTCTTCATCGGGTTGCCACGACAACCGCATGGATAAGATCTGGTGGAACGAACAATGGATGGGCTATCCCATCGGGCCGCAGTATGCAGAATCGTCCAACGTAACGCATGCGGCCAACCTGAAAGGAAAGCTGTTGCTGATATTGGGAGAAATGGATGAGAACGTGGATCCCTCATCAACCAAACAACTCATGAATGCATTGATCAAAGCCAATAAGAATTTTGATTTCATCGAAATACCGGGGATGGGGCATTCGCTTGGTGGCGACTATGGGGAGCACAAACGCAGGGACTTCTTTGTAAAACATCTATTGGGCGTGGACCCACCTGAATGGAACTGGGTGCAGCGCATCACGGTTCCTAAACCATAAATGGAACCACCAGGGATTCCCTTCACATTTGTATTTTTGCAGCAAAGCCGATGTATGCCGTGGAATCCTGATGTATACAACCAGTTCAAAGAAAAACGATACGAACCGTTTTATGACCTGCTCGGGCACATTCATGCAAAACCAGCCATGAGGATCCTCGACCTTGGCTGTGGCACCGGGGAATTGACAAAAGTACTTTCGGATAAATTTGAAGGATCAACTGTATTGGGAGTGGATGATTCAGCAGAAATGCTGTCCAAAGCGCCAACGCAACCCAATCTCTCCTTCGCGCTGCGATCTGTTGAAGCGCAGTTGCGGCGCGCTGAAAAATGGGACGCCATTGTTGCCAACGCCTCACTGCAATGGGTTGGAGATCACAAGGCATTGTTCCCTGAACTCATTGCACACCTTGCGCCCGGCGGACAACTCGCCGTACAGATGCCATCACAGAAAGAAAATGCGCTGAACCAGTTGCTGCACAAACTCGTTCACGAAGAACCGTATTATGAGGTGTTGAAAAACAACATCCACTACTCGCCTGTTTTGTCTCTCGACGAGTACACGCAGCTGTTATATGCCCATGCGGCAAAGGATGTTTTGATTTACCAAAAGGTTTACCCGATCATTGCACGATCTGTTGATACGCTTTATGATTTTATTTCGGGATCGGCATTGGTTCCCTACATGGAAAGACTGGACGAAGAAATGAAGCCAGGTTTTACAAAGCAGTTCAAAGAAAGGATCGCAGAACATTTTTCTGCGGCGCCGATGGTGTATGCTTTTAAGCGGGTGATGATCGTGGGGCGGTTTTAAAGGAAAGGCAGCGCCTTGTAAATTCCAGGGGACATTGCTCCAACACTTCGTTCTCTACACCATAACATCGAATTTTAAAAAACACAAAGGCTGCTAATGAGCAGCACGAAGAAATACGTACTGCCCATTAGCATGATACCTTCCTTTAACCTAAACACTGAAAGGTCCATTGTCCACTGCGTTCGCGCCGATAATAACATTGGCATCGGTGGCCTGTACGCCTCCTGCGCTGATGTAAATGGTCTGGCGGTTTCCGGCATTTACCGCACCGGCAAACCATGCTGTGATCGCGTTCACGGTATAGAGTGCGGCCCTTGTTCCGCCCGGGGTGCTGTAGTGCACGGATAAGACGGCTGCGCCGGGAGGTATCACCCCATTCAATACAGCAGTAACAGCGATTTCAAAAGCAACCCGCTGCGCCTGCGTGGGTTCATAGGAATGATCCATGTGTCCGCAAATGTTATCGCCGTTGTTGAGGGTCATAATAACACCTACGCAGGTACCGAGGCCCGTTGTTCCAAAATTGAAATTGGTGTTGGCAGTGATCCCATACCTGCCCTGTGCAACATGATAATCCAAAGTGATTGGTGGCATATGTATTGTTTTTGGTTTATTCCTTTTTACGACCGTGCCATCTGAGCAGCGTGTAAACACTGGTATCCTTTGTGAACGATGAAACGATGTCATCCTGCGATGCCTTTATGCTTACTCAAAGTAATAGAGGATAAAACCGTGTCTTTTGCATTAAACACTCAATTGCTTACCATTTTGATGCGGGGCAATCGCTTACGGCCGGACGGCGGTTATTTGTACATGTGTGTAGGAATAATGATTTTTTGATTGGGTTGTAACGGCCATACGCAACAATACAGCTGCGGCCTTTTAAGTCTTAGGAAGCAGAAATGCAAAATCCGGCCGCATGATCAACCGATTCGGGTTTAGCAGGAACTGGCAGGATAAACCACCGCAGTTTTCATTACTTTTATTCCATGGCCTTAAAAAACGAACAGCGCAATATCCTTTTGCGCATGCACCCCTTGCACCGGATCGCCCTCAGCCTTGTGCTCACCGCGGCCGCTTATTTTTTATTGCCGAAAGAAGACATGAAAACTATGGTAGTGGCAATGATCCTGTGGGTGGTCTTTTCCTTCTCTTATATTATAACCAACTGGATCGTCATTTTTACGCGCCCGGTACCTGAGATCCGGAAAAAAGCAATGAGTGATGATGGCAGCGCGCCTTTTGTCTTCTTCATGGTTTTGATTGCCTGTTTTGCCAGCATGTTCACTGTGCTCCTGCTGATGATCTCCCGCAATGGTCAGACAAACAGCCAGCCTTTATCGATCGTTGCCAGCATCACGGGTATGTTGCTCTCCTGGGTACTGGTTCATACCATATTCACGTTTCACTACGCGCACGAGTATTACGACAGCGACGGCGACGAAAAGACGAAAATTGCAGGCGGCCTAGAGTTCCCGGGCAGCGAAAAACCCGATTATGTGGATTTTGCTTATTTCTCATTTGTGATCGGGTGTACCTTCCAGGTATCAGATGTGGAAATTTCTTCGCGAAAGATCAGGCGGATCGTACTGTTACACGGGTTGATCTCTTTCGCATTGAACACTTTCGTAGTGGCGCTGACGATCAATTTCGTGGGGTCGTTGATGAATTGAGCACAGCACGGAATTGCTTCTATTTCTTTCCCCGCAGGATAAAGAGCGTGATCCCGGCTGCGCCTGCGAGGTCAATCAGTCCCAGCCAGGAGGAAGAACGGATCATATTGCCCGCAGCGGCACAACTGCTCAGCAAGCAAATGCAGATGCAAAAAAGCAATAACCTGTTGAATAGTTGCGACTTCATAAACATGCATATAAAAAAAAGCTTGCCAGCATGCTTCAATTTTGATGGAAGAGGTAGAACACAAAAAGCAGCTCTTGAAGCTGGTTTTTGGGAACTGAGCGGGACTACACTCGAACGCCTAGTCCTGTTTTTGACGGTTCTGGGCACTTTGGAATTCTCTTAACCAATTTTATTTAAGTTCTTGAAATTGGTCAATATCACAAATGATACTCCCTGCATCCCCACTATTTTGCAATTTTCTTTTTTGGCTAAAACAATCAGACATTCAGCTAAATCTGCTTTTGGTAGCCGGTGCAACTTTGCATAAACAAATTAAAACGTAGAAAATGAACATCGTATTAACAGGTTCTCTTGGGAACATCGGGAAACCACTTACAGAAGGGCTGGTAAAAAAGGGACATTCGGTCACCGTCATCAGCAGCGATGCCGGGAAAAAAGAAGCCATTGAGGTTCTTGGTGCAAAGGCAGCCATCGGCAGTATGTTTGACGCCGATTTCTTAACAACAGTATTCACGAAAGCAGACATTGTTTATTTAATGGAAACTATGGAAGCTGCCGGTGATATGTTTGACAAATCGGTTGATTTTATTGCTACTATCAATAAAATTGGCAACAACTACAAAAAAGCGGTTGAGCAATCGGGAGTAAAAAAAGTAATTCATTTGAGCAGCATCGGAGCTCATACCGACAAGGGCATTGGCATTCTCATCTTCCATTACAACGTAGAAAACATTTTGAAACAGCTGCCGGATGATGTTGCCATCAAGTTCATTCGCCCGGTCGGCTTTTACATCAACCTGTTTTCCTTTGTGCAGTCGATAAAATACAAAGGCGCCATTGTTTCGAATTACGGCGGCGATAAAAAAGAACCCTGGGTTTCGCCCCTGGACATTGCCGATGTAATTGTTGAAGAAATGAACAAACCATTTGCGGGCAGAACAGTACGATATGTGGCCAGCGACGAAGTTTCCCCGAATGAAATTGCAAAAGCACTCGGAAAAGAAATTGGAAAGCCTGACCTGGAATGGAAAGTAATACCTGATGAGCAATTATTGGACAACTGGTTGGAAATTGGTTTTAACAGGCAGGTTGCAGAAGGCTTTGTTGAATTACAGAGAAGCCAGGGCGATGGTAGCTTGTATGAAGATTTCTACCGGCACCAACCCCGTTTTGGCAAAATAAAGCTGGCCGATTTTGCCAGGGAATTTGCCAAGGTTTATCATTCTGAAAATGAATAACCTTCCATATACTGAGACGGCACAAAACACGATGCTATCTGCAGTGGAAAAACTTTTCGTTAAGTCGGGCACGATTGTAGCGGCACGAAAGTGGAATGGAGGCAAACTATACGAAATAGATATTCATCTGCCAAAAGTTGACTTTGCAAAATGGAAGACCGCACAATCCATAAAATGCCGGATATCGGCTTTGCACTACACCGATTATACACCGGCCACCTGGGACATTGAAAATAAAATATGCACTTTGTATATTGATACAAGCCATAGCGGACAGGGAAGTTTATGGGCCGCTGAACAAAGAAAAGGCAACGTGTTTCATTACCTGAAAATAGAAATGGCAAAACATTTTCCTTTCCAAAACAAACATCTTGTTTTTCTTGGCGATCAAACAAGCATCGGGCATTTCTGCGCATTGCAGCAATTGGCAGATGATAATGCCATGATCAGTGGTATTGTTTCCTTCAACGACCTGCAAACGGCTGATGAGTTTGTTCACAATTGTGCGTGGTTACCTTTGGAGGCTGTTGCCAATGACCAAACCATTTTCCGGCAAACAGAAAACCTGATCACGAGACATCAGTCTGAAAAAGAAAAATTCGTATTTTATATTGTCGGCGGTGCAGGCCTTGTTGTACAATTGAGAAAGTTGCTCAAATCTCATGGCGTTGATGGCCGCCAGATAAAATCGTATGGGTTTTGGCATTAAGCAGGATAAACAATTTTTACTTTGCATTTTTATGGAACAAAGGAAAACCAAAAGGATAAAAACAATCGGCGAATTTCACCGGTTGAGAGGTTTGGCGCAGCCCGAGCATCCGCTTATCAGCGTAGTTGATTACAACAACGTTCAGCGACCCGCCAATATAGGTGAAACAAACTGGGTGCTTGATTTCTACCAGGTATCTATCAAAAGAGGAATGAACGCTAAAATGGTATACGGACAGCAGCAATACGATTTTGATGGAGGTATTATGTTTTTTGTTTCGCCTAACCAGGTTTTCAGGATAGAGCCAGACAAAGGCGCAGTTGAAAAGAAGTCGGGATGGATGCTGCTCATTCATCCTGATTTCTTTTGGAATACACCGCTTGCCAATACGATCAAGCGGTACGATTTTTTTGACTATTCGGTAAGCGAAGCCTTATTTTTATCAGACAAGGAAGAACAGACACTCGATCACATCATCGAGAACATCAAACAGGAATACCAGGCGAATATTGATAAATTCAGCAAGCAGATCATCATCACACAAATTGAAAGTTTGCTTGGTTATGCAGATCGTTTTTACAACCGCCAATTTATAACAAGGGAAAAATCAAACCACCAGATCCTGGGGCGTTTGGAAGAATTGCTTTCAGATTATTTTAACAGCGATAATTTAACTTCAAAGGGGTTGCCGACCGTTCAGCACATTGCAGACACGTTACATGTTTCACCAAAATATTTAAGCAGTTTGCTTAAAGTGCTCACGGGGCAAAGCACGCAACAACATATTCACGATAAACTGATAGCAAAAGCGAAGGAAAAGCTGTCAACTACACAACTGTCAGTCAGCGAGATTGCTTATGAACTAGGCTTTGAACATGTACAATCGTTCAGCAAGCTTTTCAAGGCAAAGACACATATTTCACCCGTAGAATTCAGGCAATCATTTAACTAACAGAAGGTGGAAAGCCACTACCACTAGCCATTGTATCGCCTTAAGATCAAAATAATGAACCTGACAGAAATTATAAACAGTAAACATTAAGCCAAAGCATCAGACCCCGAATAAAAGAAAATGATCCAAAGATCTCGAACTATTGAAATCTATTAGCTGGGTTCTTTCCTTAACTATATAATAATACGCCGGTCACTATTAGACTACAACCTGCTAAATGTCAATATCTTAGCATGTGTTTTTGTTTACAGGGCGGACCGGACTCGAACCAATCCTCAAAGTACTGTGGGGATGACAGCGCGGCATTACTCTTAAGATTTAGTAAAATCCGACACAATATTCTTAGGATGTGCGATCAACGCCTGTATTCTTTCCAAACTAGCTTTTTTGAGATTCTTCTCTCGCTTCAATGCTTCTGTCTTAGATAGGCACCGTTCAACATACACAAGCTTCCAGGGACCTTTGAAAGAAGTGAAAAACGATTCCCCATTGTTGTGTTGCACAAGCCGTTTTAGAGGATCTTCCGAAAACCCTTTGTAAAAGCTCTTATCATCATCACTCTGAATGATATAAACATAGAATGCCATAAAACAAAAAAAGCAGCCCTTTAAGAGCTGCTTTTCGCGGACTGGACGGGACTCGAACCCGTCCCCACAGTACTGTGGGGATGACAGCGCGGCATTACTCGTAAGGCTCGTAAATCCGACAATATATTTAGGGTGTGCATCAGCGCACCCATTCTCTATTTGAATACTACAAAACAAAAAAAGCAACCCTTTAAGAGCTGCTTTTCGCGGACTGGTCGGGACTCGAACCCGTCCCCACAGTACTGTGGGGATGACAGCGCGGCATTACTCGTAAGGCTCGTAAATCCGACAATATTTTTGGGTGTGCAATCAATGCACCCATTTCTTTGGAATACTATAAAACAAAAAAGCAACCCTTTAAGAGCTGCTTTTCGCGGACTGGTCGGGACTCGAACCCGTCCCCACAGTACTGTGGGGATGACAGCGCGGCATTACTCTTAAGGCTCGTAAATCCGACAATATATTTAGGGTGTGCATCAACGCACCCATTCTCTATTTGAATACTACAAAACAAAAAAAGCAGCCCTTTAAGAGCTGCTTTTCGCGGACTGGACGGGACTCGAACCCGTCCCCACAGTACTGTGGGGATGACAGTGCGGCATTACTCGTAAGGCTCGTAAATCCGACAATATATTTAGGGTGTGCATCAGCGCACCCATTCTCTATTTGAATACCATAAAACAAAAAAAGCAGCCCATTAAGAGCTGCTTTTCGCGGACTGGACGGGACTCGAACCCGTCCCCACAGTACTGTGGGGATGACAGCGCGGCATTACTCGTAAGGCTCGTAAATCCGACAATATTTTTGGGTGTGCAATCAACGCACCCATTTCTTTGGAATACTATAAAACAAAAAAGCAGCCCATTAAGAGCTGCTTTTCGCGGACTGGACGGGACTCGAACCCGCGACCTCCGCCGTGACAGGGCGGCATTCTAACCAACTGAACTACCAATCCGTTCCTCAAACAGGCGTAACCCGTTTTTCGGACGGCAAAGATAGGGGTGCGGTTGTGTTCAAACAAATCTTTTCAAAAAAAAATTGCAAGCCGTATTTTTACCGCCTCAACAAGAAGCTATGCCCCAATACCCCAATAGACAATTCCTGGATTTTGAGAAGCCCATCAAGGAAGTATACGAGCAGATAGACGACAACAGGAAACTGGCAGAAAAAAATCCCAAGATCGATTATACCGCTACCATCCAGCAACTGGAAGCTTCTATCCTCGATAAAAGAAAAGAGATCACCGCCCACCTTACCCCCTGGCAGCGCGTTCAGTTGAGCCGCCACCCAGACAGGCCCTATACGATGAAGTACATCGACAACATGTGCACCAATTTTTTGGAACTGCATGGCGACAGGAACTTCAAAGACGACAAAGCCATGGTTGGCGGTTTCGCACAGCTGGATGGCGAAACGGTGATGATCATCGGGCAACAGAAAGGCATCAACACCAAGGCCCGCCAGCTGCGCAATTTCGGGATGGCCAACCCCGAAGGCTACCGCAAGGCGCTGCGCCTGATGAAACTTGCTGAGAAATTCGGCAAACCCGTTATCTGCCTGATCGACACACCCGGCGCCTACCCCGGTCTCGAGGCCGAAGAACGCGGCCAGGGCGAAGCCATCGCAAGAAATATTTACGAGATGATCCGGCTCAAGGTCCCGGTCATCATTGTCATCATCGGTGAAGGCGCAAGCGGCGGTGCACTCGGCATTGGCGTGGGCGATAAAGTATTGATGATGGAAAACACCTGGTACACCGTTATCTCGCCCGAAAGCTGCAGCTCCATTCTGTGGCGCAGCTGGGATAAAAAAGAAACAGCGGCAGAACAACTGCGGCTCACAGCTACAGATATGAAAGGATTCGGGCTCGTAGACGAGATCGTTCACGAACCGCTGGGCGGCGCTCATTGGGACTATGCCGAAGCGGCCAATATCCTCAAATCATACATCCTGAAAGCCCTCAAAGAAGTAGAGGGCAAAGACGCAACCCAACGCGTTAACGACAGGATTGAGAAGTACGGCAAGATGGGCTTCTGGCAGGAGAATGCGTAACACCAATATCGGTATCGATTTTTATAAACCTTTTTTTCAACATTCAATTAAAACAATCGCTATGTATTCACATCAGTTCAACAAGGATGTGGTTTGCCCTGCAGATCCACAATTGGGTAAAAGAGAAAGTCCTGAGGACAGAATTTAGTCATTAAAAAAACCAAAAGCAATGTCGCTAAAACAACAGTTAAGAGGAACGGGTGTTGCCTTGATTACACCATTCACAACAGAACACAAAGTAGATTTCGATGCACTTGGTAAAGTGATCGACTCGTTGATCAACGGAAAGGTGGAATACCTGGTTACACTGGGCACCACCGGCGAAACACCCACACTCGATAAGCAGGAAAAGCTAGACATTGTTAATTATACCTTCGAAAAAGTAGCGGGCCGCGTGCCTGTTGTAGTAGGCATCGGCGGTAACAATACCGCGGAGCTGGTCAGCGATCTTCATAAATTCCCCCTCGATAAGGCGGTGGCCGTACTCAGCGCCTCCCCCAATTACAACAAACCTTCGCAGGAAGGTATTTACCAGCATTACAAGGTACTCGCGGCAGAATCGCCGAAACCCATCCTGTTATACAATGTTCCCGGCCGCACGGGCAGGAACATGAGCGCAGATACAACGCTGCGTCTTGCGCAACTCCCGAACATCGCCGGTATGAAAGAAGCGAGCGGCGATATGGCCCAGTGCATGCAGCTCCTTCGCGATATACCCGAAGATTTTCTTTTGGTAAGCGGAGACGATGCACTTGCCCTGCCACAGATCGCCTGCGGCATGCAAGGCGTGATCAGCGTTGCAGCGAACGCGTTCCCGTCACAATTTTCAGATATGGTGCGGGCAAGCCTCAACAACGATTTCGCTTCCGCAAAAAAAATAAACGATACGCTTCTCGAAGCGTACGACATCATGTTCGCAGAAAACAACCCGGCAGGCGTAAAAGCGTTTATGGCCGAGCAGGGATTGATCGGCAACAACGTACGCCTTCCGGTGGTTCCTTTGAGCGAAGGACTGCATGCGAGGGTAAAAACTTATTTGAACAAGTAGCCGTTTACTCTGCCAGAATTTTACAACAAAAGCCAGGACGAAATCTCCTGGCTTTTGTTATTACAGCCCCGTCCATATCAAAAACCGGTGACGCCCGGCTGCGTAACCCAGGCATTTGCTTATTGAATATCACCCGCCATTCATTGAAAATTCCGAGCGGGTTCCCTGTATTAATTGTATTTTACCGGAAACCAACTGAAATGGAGCAGGCAGTTCTTCCTTCCAAAAAAAGGATCGATTCGATCGATATCCTCCGTGGCAGCATCATGATCATCATGGCGCTTGACCATGTGCGTGATTTTTTTCATGTGGGTGCGATGACGGGCAATCCCACCGACCCCGCCACCACAACACCGGCGCTTTTTTTCACGAGATGGATCACCCATTTCTGTGCACCGGTATTTGTTTTTCTCGCGGGTACCTCTGTGTTTTTAGCAGGCATCAAAAAAACAAAAAAAGAACTTTCGGTCTTCCTGCTCAAACGCGGCATATGGTTCATTGTGCTGGAAATAGTGATCTTTAATTTCTTATTCAGTTTCGACCCATTGTATCATTTTATAGGATTACAGGTGATATGGGTAACCGCCATCTCCATGCTGCTGCTCGCGGCATTGATCTACCTGCCTTTGCCTGTATTGTTTGTATTGGGACTGGCCATTGTAGCGGGCCATAACCTGCTCGACAATTTCAATTCCACCGATCCGGCAAAGATCCCGCTGGGCTGGTCTATACTGCACCAGCAATCGTTCAGGTTCTATGCAGAAAACAGGAGCTTTATGGTGTTGTATCCTATACTCCCATGGCCCGGCATTATGTTGCTCGGTTATTGTCTTGGCTCTTTGTATAAACCCGGCTACGACGCTGCAAAACGCAGGCGCAAGCTTATAGCGTATGGCCTCTCTGCGATCGTTGTTTTTGTTGTTGTCAGGTGGATCAATGTGTATGGCGATCTTTTCCCATGGGCAGAACAGAAAACCACAACCGCAACCTTGCTATCGTTTCTCAACGTATCAAAATACCCGCCTTCGCTGCTTTACACGTGCATGACCATCGGCCCTGCACTGATCGTATTGGCATGGATCGAAAAGGCAAGGAAGAACTGGATGAACATCACCGTTGTATATGGACGTGTGCCGATGTTTTACTACCTCCTTCATTTCTTACTGATCCATTTGCTCTGCATGATCGTATTCTTCGCCCAGGGATACACCATGGCCGAGGCAGGAAGCGGGTTTATGCTGTTCAGGCCAAACGAATTTGGTTTTTCACTCGGCATCACTTACCTGATCTGGATCGCAGTGGTGGCCTCCCTCTACCCGCTTTGCAAATGGTACGGAAGATACAGGGCCACGCACGACCATTGGTGGTTGCCTTACCTGTAGCCTGCAACGATCGTGTCTATAGCACGATCGTTGTTTGTTGTCCGATGTTCTGTTATTTTGCATAATGATTACGCAGCCGTGGTTCAGTTCCGATCAGCAGTTTCACAAACTGTATCCTGTTGAATTGCTTACGCAGGCGAGCATGCACTGGACGCCCCTGCACATTGCAAAAAAAGCAGCGGCATTCCTTGCGGCTGAAAAGGGTAAGAAAATATTGGACATCGGCAGCGGGGCTGGAAAGTTTTGCCTGGCAGCTGCCTACTACCAGCCTGAATGTTTTTTTGTTGGCGTTGAGCAAAGAAAAAACCTGGTAGAAGCCGCAAACGCTGCGCAGCAGGCGCTCCGCATACCCAATGCGGAATTTATACATGCCAATCTCAAAGAAACGGACCTTGCGCGGTACGATCATTTCTATTTTTTCAATGCCTTCTTCGAAAACCTGGATGAGGGCCATCGGATCGATACAAATGTTCCTTATTCAAAAGACCTGTACCACAACTACAATCGCTATCTCTACAGGCAACTCAGTAAACGGCCGGCCGGCACGCGACTGGCCACTTTCCACAGCACGCAGCACGAGATCCCCCCTTCCTACCATGAAGTTGGAGGAACGGAAGACGGGGTTTTAAAATTCTGGGAAAAAATAAGCTGATGGTTGCATTCACTTCCCGGTATTCTTTGCGCGATGTTCGATCAGGTCCCAAAGATTACCATACAGATCTTCGAACACTGCAACGGTTCCATAGCTCTCTTCCTGCGGGGGGCGCACAAACCTGATGCCGTTGGCGGAAATGGCGTTGTAGTCGCGCCAGAAATCATCTGTATGAAGAAACAGGAACACGCGGCCGCCGGTCTGGTTCCCTATGCGGCTTCGCTGTTCTTCGTTCGCGGCTTTGGCGAGGAGAATGCAGCATTCTGTTGAACCCTTTGGCGCAACAAGCACCCAGCGTTTGGTTTCGCTCAGAACCGTGTCTTCAACAAGGTTGAACGATAGTTTCTTTGTATAAAATTCAATCGCCGCATCGTAATCCTCTACAACCAGCGCGAAATGGGTGATGTGTTGTTTCATCCGGGCTAAACTTTAAGCTGCAAGCTAAAGGCTTTTGGGATCGGTTATGGATTTTTGTCGCTTTGCCTGCCCCGCAGCCTCGTTCCCCACAATTTATACCGCCCTGCGCTAACGTGCATGAATTTCTACAAAATAGCCCCTACGGGCAAAAGGCATATATTTTTCACCTTTTATATGTAACCCTTTGCTTATAACGTTTTATGAAAAAGTCTACTTACCGGCCAGCACCCATCAGTGAAGAAGTCTTGCGCGACCTGGAGGCCAAGTACGGCGTTCCCGTGGAAGAACTCAAAAAGATGGCGAAGGAATTGAAATTCGGCCGACCCAAACTCGAGATGCACCTGATCTTCCTGGCCAACGAGGCGAAGAAGAACAGGGGATGATTTTTTCAACAACTAAAAATCAATTTTATGGACAACAAACAAAACACCGGCATCCAGGATGACATCCGCGTTGATGCCAACGATCCCTCTGAAGTAGAATATGTGCACCAGCAGTTTCCCAACAAAACACACCAGGAAGTACTGGACGCCATTAAAAAGTATGGCCCGATGCGCGCCGATATCATGAAGGCATTGCAGGGATAGATGAAGCGGCAGATCCACAAATATTACATCAAGGAAAACGGCGTTTTTCCCAACAATGAAAAACTGCAGGTGCTTCATTACCGGAACATGATCAATGTTCCGCTACTGTTTGCTGCCACGGCTGTAAAAAAGCTTTTCCGGCAAAACGGTTGGGGCAACAACTGGCGCGCAGGTATTTTCACCTACGATCATTACCACAGCAATACGCATGAGGCCATGGCCGTGATCAAAGGGAAGACAACGGTGCTCCTCGGGGGCAAAGGCGGACGAAAACTGGAAATAGAAAAAGGCGATGTACTCATTATACCGGCAGGCGTTGCACACAAAAACCTGGGGAAGGAAAATGATGTGGTCTGCATTGGCGGCTATCCCGACGCGCTTGAATACGACATGAACTACGGCGCCGAAGATGAACGCCCTAAAACCGACCGTACCATTTCAAAAGTTAAACCGCCCGCTACAGATCCTGTATTCGGCAAAGAAAAAGGCCTGGTCGATTTCTGGCGCGATCCGGCAGCGTGAACGCAAGCGCAACTGCAACCAGCGGCAGTTACGCTTACGATTCACGCTTTTTATTTTTCCTGCCGCTGTTCTGGTATGCTGTATCCTGGTCGGCTTTTACTTTTTTTCCTGCAAGATTGGCCAGGTCTTTTTTGGACGGCGACGCTTTGGGTGGTTGTTCTTCTCCTGTCTTTTTCATGTTGGTGGTTTTAGGGAGAGATTCTAAAAACTGTTCCAGTTAAGCGTGCAGCTTTTCCAGCAATTCATCGATGAGGGCGGCCTGGCCGGGTATTATCTTTTGTTTTGCGATGGACGTGCTGAACCATTCGCCTTTGTCAACCTCCGGAACCGAAATAAATTTCCCTGAGCGTGGCGGCCATTCCATTTCAAATTCGTTGCTTTTTATTTTGGACACATCGATGTTTTTCTGAAGCGCCCAGGCCATAACAAGCTTGCCGCTTTTTTGCCTGAGTGGTGTGAGTTCTATGAATGTTCCAGCAGCTTCCATACCCGTTTCCTCGAAAAACTCGCGCCTGGCGGCGGCCAGCGGGTCTTCATCCGTAAACTCCCCTTTGGGGATGGACCATGCACCCTCATCTTTGTTCTTCCAGAAAGGCCCGCCCGGGTGCACGAGCATTACCTCAATCGAATCTGCCTTCTTCCTGAACAACAATATTCCCGCACTTTTTTTCATGGAACGGTTTTTTACAACATCTAAGCATAATCAAACCTGTAAACAATGCCAAACTGGTTAAGAACCTTACTCGCCGGATGGGGCGCTGCCAAATGGGGCGGCGGATGCCTGGGTACCATCGCTGTATTTTTTATTCTGTACTGGTTACTGGGGCATGTCGGTTGTAATTGAATGCTCAAAAAAATGTGCCCGGTGCATTTGGTTTTAGTTAGGGGTTAGCTCCTAACTAAAACTAAAATTGATCGCCTCCGGCTTCAGCGAAAATGAAGGCACATCTATGAGGTTGCCCGACCTGTCTTTCCACTGCTTCTCTTCTATTTCTTCCACGATAAGCGTCCGCGCGAAATCAATTCCGCTGGTAACGTACTGCCAGTCGTTCACCGGCCCGCCGTTCTTTGTAACGGTGAAAATGGCGAAGAGCTGTATGATCGTTTCGTTCATCGCCCTGTCGATCAAACAAAGATCGAAATCCAGCAGCAATTCTGCGTGTTGCTGCAATGCCATTGTTTTGATGTGGTTCTTGCTGAATTTGAGATAAAGCTCACTGGAATCTTTCAGCCGCCTGATGGCAGGGAAGATCTGTACAGATGATTTGGAATAGTCGATGCGCACACCGTTGCTCTCATGAATTTTGGGATACATGTAACTGTTTTAACAATAAAGAAATGGATGACCGGGTTTCCCGGGAGGATATTGGAGGGATAATGTGTGCAGTAGCAGGACGGCACGCTCTTATGAACTAAAAAAGCGTTCCACCACTGCCTGCCACAAGGTACAGCAATTGGTTCATGAAAATTTTGCCTTGTTATTTAGGGATACCGTCCTTCGCCAAAGCCTTCTCTTCGGGCAGGCGCATATAGGTGTAGAACTCCGCATGCGGCAGCGGCTTGATCGGTTTCCCTTTATAGGCGCCCCATATTTTTGTGAATGCCGCACCGTAATACATAATCATCGCTGAATAAAACACAAACAACAACACGAGCACAAATGCGCCCGACCGTCCAAATACCTGGTCGATATTGCTGTCTACCAGCAGGCGCTTCAAAACAAATTTTCCCAAAGCAAACAAAACGCTCGTGAGCAGCGCGCCCGACATGCTGACCTTCCATTTTGATTTTCCATCGGGAATGTAATGAAACAACATCGTGAACCAGACGGTAGTGATGAATATGGAAATGATAAACGAAAGGATGCCGTTGAAGAAAATACCAGAACCATGCACCAGGTCCTCAATATAGTTTCCAAACAATACCTGCAACGCTTCCAGCACAACGCCTGTTACAAACAATACACCTGTAAAAAGGATGAGCAGCAAAGATTTGAAGCGCGACAGCAAAGACAATTTAAACGAATGCCCCGGTTTTACGCGGATCATCCAGAGTTGATTGAAAGAATTGCGGATCACACGAAAAAGGGTTGTTGCCACGAACAGCATAAAAAGAGAACCACCCGCAACGGCCCACCAGCTCTCTACCAGTCCCCTGAAACCACGGATGGTCTGCACAACACCCTGCATGCTTTCTTCGCCCAATATGGACGACATGCGCACGAAGATCTCGTGACTGATCTCTCTCCTGTTGAAAATAAGGCTGAGCACCTGGACAAGGATGATCAGGATGAACGGCAGGGCAAACGTTGCAAAAAACGCCGTTGCACCGGCCAGCCGCAGCGGGTCGTTGGAAACCAGGAGCCTGAACGAGAGCCCAAGCTGGGCAGCGATATCTTTGACTTTATTTTTCCGCATAGGGCGCTTTGCGTGCTAAAAATAGGATTGATTCAGCCAATCGGGCAAAAATTATCAGGTTCTGCGTATATTTCGCGTCCAATCGATCAAATATGGATATGAGTTACGAAGACCTGGTGAAAAACCATTCCGCCAGCCTGATAGAGAAACTGGTGACTACCGTAGTGAACACCGACCCTGTTGAGATCCACTACGACTACACCGATGATGACCAATGGGCCATCATTTCAATGCACATTTACGAAGAAGACAAAGAGATCTCGATACGCCTGCACCCAAACGATTTTTACGACCTCTATTTTGGTTATTATGACGACGAAGACGAATTCTTTGATATCATTCAACCACTCACCGAAGAAGAAAAACAGATCCTCCCCGAGGCCCTGCGCAAATTGATGCAGAGCGTTCTGGCAAAAGAAGAAGGCATGAGGATCCCGGGAAATTTCCTGGCGAGAAAGTAGCGGCCCTTATCCTATGCAGTATGCATTCTTTTAGAAAGCACACAGTAACATAAAAAACAAATGCGGCCGTTTCACAACGTGACCGCATTTGTTTTTTAAAGCAACTGCGAAGCTATAAAACCACGCACACCTACCGCAGGGCAACAACTATTTAACCCAATGCCAGCTTCCGAACTGCGTTGGATCGAACAGCTTTTCATCCAATGCCGCGTTCGCTTTAAAGTTGTGGTAGTATTCTTTTTGGAGAAGTTTATCGTCTATGTAAAAACTGACCTTTGATTCTGTCCAGCCCGCACCTGCTTTGATGTGGTCCTCGAACACGCCTTCCTCCTTCCTTCCGTTTTCATATTTGAAGAAACGTACAACGCAGAGTTTTTCTTTGTCGATCCACAACTGGTTTACTTTTTCTCCTTCGCTGTTTGCTCCCACTACGTAAACAGGTTTGCCCTGGAAGGTTGTTTCAAAAGACCTGTCGAGATCGTAACCAAGCGACCTCAGCTTGGCAGTAACTGCTTCATAGGAGTAGAAATACATACCGCCCAGCAAGAAAATAAGATCGTTCTCCTCTTTCCTTGCAGCACGCAATTTGCCGCGGCGGAAATTGTAGGATGAATCGTTCTTGTAAATAACGGCATTGCCACTGTCGGGCACATTAAAATCGATCCTGAACCTATCCGGGAAAATACAGGCCTCATACCATGTCTGCTTGTTCTGCAAACTGTCGTTCCTGTACCGTTCCGTTGTTTGCGTGAACGTAAATGTGCGGTACCATTTGCCCGCATATTGTTTGTACATTTTCTGCAAACCAACAGGCTCACTGCCAGCCGATGCATAAGCGCTGAAACCAAGAACGATACATAAGATGGATAAATATTTTGGAAACATGGTAATGAATTAATAATTAGGAATTAGGAATTAGGAATTGGGTTTAACGATTGATGATCAATGAAGATATTGGTTTAAAACAATTCTGTGCAACCGACCATACTTTTTAATTAGGAATTAGTAATTAGGAATTGGGGATTTGCATTCATTTTCAAGTCCTCACTCCTAATTCTTAATTACTAATTCCTAATTCCTAATTTCTACTGTTAGTTTACTTTCACATCAACTATCCGCTCCGGTAGCCACACCAGCATTTGTCCCGCGCCGCGGTTGTTCCAGGTGTAGTAGGGTATGGCGGTGATTTTCTTTTTTTCTGATCGTACGTCGTCGCCGTTTGTTGAAATGGTGAGTACGGTTGCGTCGCCCTGTATGGTAACAACGGGTTCTGATAGAACGGTTTGTTTGGCGGTGGTTAGCGCAGCAGTTTTGGGTAGTACGATGTTTACCGCCTTGCCTGCATTGTCCATTCCCTCCACGCAGTAGATCATCGGGCCGCGCTGAATGGCAACGCGTTCGATGTTTGATTTTACCTCCGACCTGCTGTACACACGCTTGATCTCCATCGGGAAATCAACGGTAACCTTATCACCATTGCTCCACTCGCGATCGATGACGGCATAGCCCTTATCTATGGTATAGTTCACAGCTTTCCCGTTGAGTAAAACAGTGACATTGTTCTTTGCGGTGTTTTCAAAATTATAAAGCCCGCCCGGAACCGCTTCTCCGTTTACCCAGCCCGGCATGCGGATGCGGAGGCCGAATTTTGTTTTTTGTTTTGGATCGATGGCGATCTCTATGCGCCCGTCCCATGGGTAGTTTGTTTTCATCGCCAGGGGCACTTCTTTACCGCCAACGGCTATGTTTGTATTGCTGCCCACAAAAAGATTGACCCAGATGTTTTTCTCATCCGATCCATAAATATAATTACCAAGCGATTCGATCAGCCGCGCAATATTGGCAGGGCAACAGGCCGTGCCAAACCAGTCTCTCCTCGCCTGCTTGCCCATAGATGCGAGTGTATTGCCATAAAAGAATTTATCGCCCGCCAGTGAGATCCCGTCGAGTGCACCGTTGTATAAACTCTTTTCAAGCACATCTACGTATTTGCTTTCGCCGGTAAGCATACCCATGCGCTGGTTCCACAGAACCATTCCTACGGAGGCGCATGTTTCGCAGTACGCGTTCTCGTTCGGCAGGTCGTAATCAACCGAAAAACCCTCGTTGCCACCCGATGAACCGATTCCGCCGGTGATGTACATGTTGCGGTACACAACATCTTCCCACACGTCTTTCATCGCATGCATGTAACCCTCATCGCCCGTAAGCGCCGCAACATCTGCCGCGCCGGTGTACATGTACATGGCCCGTACGGCATGTCCTGTAATTTCTTTTTGTTCCTTAACGGGTTTGATGTCTTGCGCATAGGCCGTGTCTTTCCAGTCTGTCCATGTATAACCAACCGCTTTCTGGTGGCCGCGTTCGCTGAGGAGCCAGTCGGCCAGCCGCAGGTATTTTTCTTCTTTGGTTACCTTGTACAGTTTTACCAGTGCAAGCTCCAGCTCCTGGTGCCCAGTAACCCAATCGCGTTTTCCCGGCCCGAAGAGGGAGTTGAAATGGTTCGCGAATTTTATGGCAACGTCCAGCAATTTTCTTTTGCCCGTTGCATCATAATACGCAACGGCAGCTTCGATGAGATGGCCGCCGTTGTAGTCTTCGTGCATGCTCATGTCTGTCCATCTTTTTTCAGGGAACTGCAGGCTGTAGTAGGTGTTGATATAACCATCCGGTTGCTGCGCCGCGGCGATCAGGTCGATCCAGTCGTCCGCTTTTTTTTCCATGGCCGCATCGGGATGGTTCTTGAGCGAGTAAGACATCGCTTCCAATGCCTTGAACACATCTGAATCGTCGTAAAAAATGCCTTTGAACTTGCCCTGCTTTTTCCCGGCCGCGATCTCGAAGTTCTGGATGCGTGGCGTTTTTACTTCGGTCTGATCGATACAGACAGGAATGGTAACGGTAGACACCTTAGCGATCTTGGGTTTCCAGAAATCGTCGGTGATCTGGACTTTCGAAAAATTCACATTCTGGTAATGCTGTAGTGAATGCTGGGCCTGCACGCTGAAAACGCAGGAAACGCCGAGCAGCAAAAAGAGACAATTCTTCATGGCATGATGATTAGTTGCCCTAAGGTAAAGAATTGCCGCAGATTACGCGGAACAACTGCATCTGTAAAATGTGTGGAGAAGAGGCATTGAAGTGTTAACTTTAGCTAAATGGAAAACTTCCACATCATCATTTTCCTATTGGCTGTGCTGATCAGTTTGTCTGCCCTGGTGGAACGCATCAGGGTGCCGCAGCCGATATTGCTGGTGGTGGCGGGGTTGTTGATCGGGTTTATTCCTGCGCTGCCAGACCTTGCGCTCGATCCCGAGATCATTTTCCTCATCTTTTTGCCGCCATTGCTTTTTGATGCCGCATCACAAACATCGTGGCACGATTTCAAGGCAGACATCAGGCCCATCTCTGCATTGGCCATCAGCCTAGTGTTCTTTACAACCATTGCTGTTGCCGCAACGGCACATTACCTCATCCCCCATTTCGGATGGCCGCTGGCCTTCCTGCTGGGCGCGATCATTTCACCAACGGATGCGGTTGCGGCAACAGGCATCATCAAGGGGCTGAACCTGAACCGGCGCGTAATGACGATCATCGAAGGCGAAAGCCTGGTGAACGATGCATCGGCGCTCATCGCATACCGGCACGCGCTTACGGCGGTGCTTACCGGCAATTTTCTTTTCTGGGAAGCAAGCCTCCAGTTCCTGGTCGTTGCAGGAGGCGGGATCGCGGCGGGCATTGCGGTGGGGTACCTGCTGGTATTCGTTCACAAAAAGATCACGAACAATTCATTGGTAGAAACAGGCATGAGTTTGCTTACGCCCTACCTCGCATACATCACCGCAGAAGAGCTGCATGTATCGGGCATACTGGCGGTTGTTACGGCAGGGTTGATCATCTCGTGGAGATCACCAGAAATATTTTCTTACCAGACCCGGATGCGCACAAGGGTTATCTGGGATACGATCGTGTTTTTATTGAATGGGTTTGTTTTCATTCTCATCGGCCTGCAACTGCCTGCGATCCTCAAGCAGGTGGTCAATTATTCAACAAAGGAATTGATCGGGTATGGTGTTGTGATCAGCCTGGTAACAATTGTTGTACGCATCATCTGGGTATTTGCGGGTGCGTTCTCCACAAATGTTTTCAAGAAAAAAAGAACCGCCGGCGACCCGGTGGAGGCCATTCCCTGGCGCCACATCATGATCATTGCCTGGACCGGTACACGCGGGGTATTGTCGCTCGCCGCGGCCCTTGCCCTGCCATTGGTGCTGCATACGGGCAAAGCGTTCCCGCAAAGGCACATCATCCTTTTTCTTGCGTTCGTGGTGATCTTTGTAACACTGGTGGTACAGGGATTGAGCCTGCCCTGGCTCATCCGCGTTTTAAAGATCAAACCGGAGGTTTCGGAAGACAGGGAGCCCAAAGAACTTGAACTGCACATTGTACACAACACGATGGATTATATAGACCGGGACCTGCCCGTGAAATTGAATGCGGAAGCCAAAACAACGCTCAAAAACAAATACAATGCGCGGGCAGAAAAGCTCTCCAGGGAAATAAGGCTGCACGAAAAAAACGAGGGAAAAGACAAGCCCGCCCCATTAACCATTACACCGGTTCAGAACGCGCAGCTTGAGATCGCAAAGTTCCAGCGCGAACTGCTCATCAAACTGCACAAGGAAGGCGCTTACAGCGATATCGCGATCAAGGAGGTGCAACGCAACATGGACATAGACGATATGAAGCTCGATCTCCAGATTCCAAAGGAAGAAGAGGGAGGCGGCGTCTAGAAAACCGCGCCATCGCAGATAATGTTGTTGTGATCTGCTCTTTTCCATGAACGGCTCCGGCTTGTTGCCCGGAAATGCTACCTTTAGCGACGCTAACATGAAAAACCAATTATTCAGACAAAACCTTACACCAATGAAAATCGCAAACATCACCAAAGTACTCTTTACAACGCTGGCATTGTCGTTGTTTACCACCGCATCGTTTTCGCAGGCCAGTCCGGAAGCAACCGCTGTGGGCACGATCTACGGGGCCAACCTGTCGATCAAATACAACAGCCCTTCCGTTAAAGGCAGGAAGATCTATGGCACCGATCTCGTTCCTTACGGCGGAAAAGTATGGAGAGCGGGCGCGAACAAGGCAACCACTTTTGAAACAGACAAAGACATCACCGTAGAAGGGAAAAAATTACCTGCGGGCAAATACAGCCTGTATGTGATTGCCAATGAGAATGAGTGGGTATTCATCTTCAATTCAAAAACCGGCCAATGGGGCATCAACCGCGATGGAAGCACTACACTCGATCCAACCGCAGATGTGATCCGTGTAACCGTAAAACCAAGAAAAGCGGCGTTCCGCGAGAGCCTTGTTTACCAGTTTAACCCGGATGGATTTATACTTGGATGGGAAAACATAGAGGTTCCTGTTGGTATCAAATAATATTTCCGGACAGGTTTCTTTTTTAATAACGGGATACGATTTTACAGGTCGTATCCCGTTTTTTTTGCGCTATCTTAGTTCGCCGTTGTTGTTACCGCGATCAACGGTATTCATTTAATCAATCATACCAAAACCGTAAAAACGTGATAGGCGTAGGATCAAGAGTTAACCATCCCCACTATGGAAGGGGCGTTGTGGTAGAAACAGGCAGTGAATTTTACATGATCTGGTTCAAAACCGCCAATACCGCAAAAAGCATCGCGAAAGATTATGCGGAGCTGGACGTACTTGAAAATACCGGCGGCGGAGCGGCACCGGGTAGTGTTTCGCTGGCAGATATTGAGCAGGCGCTGGACAGCGTGCTTACCCAGCGGCTCCACGAGTTCCAGCTCGTGCCCATGGCCACAAAATGGAACGATGGAACGATGCTGCTGAAACCCAAAGACGAAAGCCTGCAGGGCAAGGAAATACCGATAGATGTGTTCTTTCACAAGATCGTGATGGTGCGCGACAGGCTTCGCCTGATTGAACAGAAGATAAATGCCCACAAAGTGCTTACAGACGCAGAGAAAATTGAGCTGCAGCAATACATAACGGCCAGCTATGGATCGCTCACCACGTTCAATATACTGTTCAAAGAAACCATCCACCAGTTCAGGGGAAGCGGGAAGGAATGATTACCTTACCAAAAACAAGCTCGATCATGGTATACGTGGTTGCAATTGTAGTGGCACTGGTGATCATCCTAAGGCGGAGAGGGCAGTTGTAACCCTGCCGGCAGCACTGCTGCCCATTCGGCCTTCAAAAACCTTAATTAACCGTTTTCTAAGATTTGGGAACCGGAAAAACCTTTACTTTTATCAAAATTTACAACACATGAAAAGAATATTACTCGGATTGACGCTGATTTTAGGTGTAGGTGCTATCAATGTTAATGCACAGAATGGAGCAGCGGCAAATACTGCAAGACCGGCTACAGCAACGGCTGCGGCCATGGCTTTCGCTGAAAAAGACAATACGCACGATTTCGGAACCATTCCACAGGGAACACCGGTTACGTACAATTTCAATTTCAAGAACACGGGTAAATCGCCGCTGGTACTCAGCAGTGTTACAGGAAGCTGCGGATGCACAACACCTGAATGGCCTAAAGAACCCATCAAACCAGGCGCTTCTGCAAACATCAAAGTAACTTACAATGCCGCAACACCGGGCACATTCACTAAAAATGTGACCATCGTTTCAAATGCCGCAACGCCAACAACCGTACTTTACATCAAAGGCGAAGTAAAACCGGTTGAACAACAGGTTTCAAACAACAATGCACAGCCCGTACAGAGTGCGGCTCCGAAGAAGAACTAATTAAATTAAGCTTAATAAAAAACCTTCCTGTAGTAATGCAGGGAGGTTTTTTGTTTTTGTACCGGTAGTAAAGCGACCACTGATTTATTTTAACAGCGCCTTAATAAGCGTTTGGCAGCGTTTTTGGTCTATGAGGTTTCTTCTTATTAGAGCCAAACCAAACACGCTATGCAACAACCATTTGTGATCAGCATACAACGACTGCTGAAAAAGAAGCTGAACATCTCTACGCCCCTTACCCCACAAACAGATTTGAAGAAGGACCTCGATCTTGTTGACTGGGAAATGCTGTACCTGCTCAACGCCATTGAAAAAAAATTACATGTTTCCATCTCCGATTCGGACCAGATCGGGAACATTGAACAATTGCTCGCCGCCGTGAAGAAGAATTGACAAAAGAGCGATCGTTTAAATTATCAATTAGTAATTAGTAATTATTAATTGATAATTTAGGTTTCAAACGATGCACATGAAGAACCTTTTCTGCGCAGTTGGGCTCATGCTCCTCTCCTGCTTCGCCTGGTCCCAGGTACCCTATACCTCCGGCAACAATGGCTGGAAAGAAGATTCGTTGGGCAACCACCGTGCGGTTGTTTTGTTTACAGGTGAAGGTAAGGTTGCAAAAGCGGTGATCCCCTGGAGAAGGAACGACCCGTCTCCCGAAACAAAATGCATCATTATACAGGATGCCAAAACAGGCGCGAAGATCAACAACACACGAACGGGCATCATCAACAACGAAAAAGGCGAGATCTGGTTTGAACCGGTATCGGGTAAAGGAAAATATTTTGTTTACTACATGCCTTACCGCAACGAAGGCAGATCCAATTACCCGAAAGGTGTTTATTTACCGGCCGGGAACACGGCCGCAGCAGACTGGCTCAGCAGCATCAACTCCCTGATGACACCGAATACCCAGGTAAAAGAGATACAGTCCATCAACGATTTCAACAGCTTCTACCCCATGGAGGTGATCGCAACCGCGGATGAAACAGCGGCACTGATCGCAAGATCAAAACGGGACAACTTTATCGTTTTTCCCGAAGACAGGATGTTTCCCATAAAAATGCAGGAACGTTTGCCATTGCGCTGGGTGCATGGAACCATTCCACATTCCTTTGCAGGAAAGGCAGACAAGGGTGAAAACTATACCTATCAACTCGGCGTCTACGCTTTGCGGGATCTTGATGATGTTGGTGTTGTTTTCTCCGACCTCATCAATACAAATGGAAAGAAGATCCCGATCAAACAACAATATTGCCTGAACACAGGCGGAACAGATTATAAGGGCGAGCGGTTTGCGATGTCAAAGATCCCGGTTGCCAGGGGCCATGTGCAGGCTTTGTGGTGCGGCATCAACATCCCTGTTGATGTGCAGCCCGGGATTTACAAGGGAAAGGCCATCGTAAGTTCTTCGGTGGGCAACAGCGAATCGATAAATATCTCGATCACGGTTTCTGATAAGACAGCAGCAGATGGCGGCATCAACGAGCCATGGAAACAAACCCGGTTAACATGGCTCAACTCAACCCTTGCGCAGGAGAACACGGTGATCGCGCCGTATACGCCATTGGTATTACAAGAAAAAACGATCTCGTTACTGGGCAGAAAAGTGGAACTGAACAGCGATGGTTTTCCAAAACAGGTGCAGACATTTTTTACAGAGGAAATGACCGGCTATTCCACCAAACCCAATGACCTCCTTTACGAGGGCATCCATTTTCATTTTACAAAAATGGATGGCAAGAACCTCACACTCAAAAGTACAGGCTTACAGTTTACCAGGCAGGAGGCAGGTACCATTCAATGGCAGGCAGGTAATGTGAACGATACGCTGCGGATGGATGTAGATGCCTCGCTCGAGTTCGACGGGTTCTCTGCATATACCGTTAAAGTAACTGCCTTACAGGATGTAAAATTGAAAGACATCACCTTTCACATCCCGTTCAAAAAAGAAATGGCAAAGTATATGATGGGGCTCGGGCAAAAAGGCGGTGAGCGGCAGGATCCTGTTAAATGGAAATGGGATGTTGCCACCAAAAACCAGGACGGCGCGTGGATCGGCTCGGTGAATGCAGGGTTACAGTATTCGCTGCGCGATGAAAATTATGTGCGCCCGCTGAACACAAATTTTTACCTGCAGAAACCGCTGCTGCTTCCCTCTTCATGGGCCAATGGCAACAAAGGCGGTATTGATGTGGGCATCAAGGGAAGTTCGATGCTTGCCAACAATTACACGGGAGAAAAAGAACTGAAGAAAGGAGACGTGCTGTATTTCAATTTCACTTTACTCATCACACCGTTTCATCCCATCGATACTGATTTCCAGTGGGGCACACGCTTTTACCACAAGTACCAAAACCTCGACACGATCAAGGCCACCGGGGCAACAGTGGTAAACATCCACCATGCAACGCCCATCAACCCCTGGATCAACTATCCGTTCATCGAACACAAAAAGATGAAAGCATACATAGACGAGGCCCACAGCAAAGGATTGAAAGTAAAGATCTATAATACCGTGCGCGAGCTCTCCAATCACGCCTATGAAACGTTCGCGCTGCGCAGTCTCGGCCACGAGATCAATTCAACCGGGAAGGGCGGTGGCTTCAGCTGGTTGCAGGAACATGTGGGCAACGATTACATTGCGGCATGGTTCGTTCCCGGCATAAAAGACGCGGCCATCGTTAACAGCGGCATGAGCCGCTGGCACAACTACTACGTGGAAGGGATGAACTGGCTTACAAAAAACGTTGGCATCGACGGTATTTACCTCGATGATGTTGCATTCGACCGCATCACCATGAAACGCATCAAACGCGTGCTTACACAAAACGGCAAACCTGGTATCATCGATCTTCACTCTGCCAATCAATACAACAAAAGCGATGGCTTCAACAACAGCGCCAACCTTTACATGGAACATTTCCCTTACCTCAACCGCCTGTGGTTCGGCGAATATTTCGACTATGAAAAAAACGGCCCGGATTTTTTCCTGACCGAAGTCAGCGGTATTCCATTCGGGCTGATGGGTGAAATGTTGCAGGATGGCGGCAATGCATGGCGCGGTATGATCTATGGCATGACCAACCGCATGCCCTGGAGCGACAATGCCGACCCGCGCCCCATCTGGAAAGTGTGGGACAGCTTTGGCATCAAGGGCTCATCGATGATCGGTTACTGGAGCAGTCATTGCCCTGTTAAAACCACCAACGAAAAAGTGCTCGCAACCGTTTACCAAAAGAAGGGCGCTGCCCTGATCGCCATTGCGAGCTGGGCCAGTGAACAAACTACCGTTAAACTGAACATCGACTGGGATAAACTCGGCATCGACCCACGCAAGGCAACCCTGATTGCACCCGCCATAAACAACTTCCAGGAGGGTGCGAGGTATAAACAGGACGATGCGATCAAAATTGAAAAAGCAAAAGGAATATTGCTGATCGTAAAAGAAAACTAAAGGATCACCATGGCGTGCCATCAATTGCCACAGATTACACAGAACAGCAACCATCCGTGCAAATCCGTGAAATCTGTGGCAACAAAAAGGGACGGAAAAAATTCCGTCCCCTAAAAATGTCATTCTCAACACTTATCCTTTCGCCTTGCGTATGTAAATGTTGCCATTCATGTTCTTCATCATCAGTTCCGGTCCGCCGGCATTGATCTTCCCGTATACCCAGTTCTCGATGTTGATCCGGTACGTACCGTTGCTGCTTGTTTTCTTAGGCGGCACCGCGGTTTTGTCTGCGTCGATATCGAAGTCGGTGAACATCTCGCCATTATCTGTCTTGAGTTTCACATTGGCCTTAAGTGTTGCGGGAAACGTTACATCAATGTTTCCGTTGAGTGAGGAAAAGGCCATCGCCGCTTTCGGATCGATGCTTTTGAAACTGATCTTCATGTTGTCGTTGATCGCAGAAGCAACCACCGATCCTGAGATGCCAGACATGGTGATCGGCCCGTTCACATTGTTCACCTCGAATTCGCCGTTCACATTCTGAACAATCAGGTCGCCATCGTTAATCGTCGTGATCTTCATTTTCGATTCGGTCATCGGCACTTTGATCACCAGGCTCACCGGGGTCATTGCAGAGGTATGAACGGTTACGCTGTTGTTCTTTTCTTCTGCGCTCACATCCAGTTTTCTTCCCGCGGTGATGCGTTTCATGCCTGCATTGTTGTTATCCCTTGAGCTGCCATTGATGTTCACATTTACATTTGTGTTCACTTCCATGTCTATCGTCCTGTCTTTGTCGCGAATTTTCATTTTGCTCTTTTTGCTTTCGCGTTCTTCCTGTGTGATGTCGATTACCAGGTCTTTTCCTTCATAACCCACTACCCTGATGGAGCCATAGATCATGTGTACATTCAGTTTGTAAGGTTTACCCGGCTCACTCAATGGAACCACGAGTTGTTCTTTCTGATCTGCAGTTGACTGCTGCTGCGCCATTGCGCCTGCCGATAAAACCGTTGCGAGCAGGAACGCGGCCGCTATTCTGATTGTTTTCATATTGGTGTTTTACGATTGTTTTTTAATATAGATGTTTCCGTTCAATGTTTCAAACTTAAATTGTTTTCCGCCGGCGCCCACGCGTAGTTTCGTGTCTTTGTTGAGTTTATACACGGTACCGTCTCCCCTTTTTTCCTGGTTCTTCGTGATCACCGCGGGCAGCAACTGCGTATTGTCAAAATCGGTGTAGAACGCGCCGTTCATCGATTTGAACTGCAGGTCCGCAGAGAGATTGGGTTGAAATACCGCCGTCAGTTTTCCATTCAATGTGTTGAAAGAAGAGGATTCCGGCGGGTTGCTTGCATACGTTACGGTGAGGTCTCCATTGATCGTATGCGCGTTGGTTGTGCCCTTTGCATTGTAAATGCTGATGGCGCCGTTCACGTTGCCCACATTCAGCACACCGGTTACATTCTTCACGTCTACATCCCCATTGTTCACTGTTGAAATACGGAGGTTGAGGTTGTTCGGCACTTTTACCGTGTAGTGAAGCGTGCAGTTGTACTCGATGTTGCGGTTGTTGTTCCAGTTGCCGCGGTCGCGCCAGTCGTGCGGACGTGTATCCACCGGTTCCAGCAGGTAAGCGATCACGCTGTCGCCAATCTGTTCAAACTTCAGCTGGACTTCCGATTTGCCCATCTCAAGTCTTTCTTTGTCCTTTGCGGAGATGGTCCTGTCGATTTCAATCGTGATCTTATCGCCTGCGTATCCTTCCACTTTGATAAAACCATCGAGGTTGTAGATCGCCAGTACGCCACTTGTTGTTTTGGCCACCGTAAATTCTTTACTGATGTGATCCCTGAACTGCTCGGGATATTTTTCATTAAAGCGGGCGATGCGCCGCTCCTCGCGTTCAGCGGCGCTTTGGGCGCGGCGCCGTTCGCGTTCCTGTTCCTTGTCTTCCTGTGCCGGCGCGTACGTACATGAGAATAGCAGTACCGCTACCAGCGGAATAAATGATTTTTTCATACCGTTGTTTTTTAGATGAGTTTGGTAATGGTTTCTTCTATTTTCCCCCGGATTGATTTGTCAAGATCTTTCTGTTCGAGCAGTTTTCTGAACGATTGTACGGATCGTTTCTCCTGCAGCTTCAGCATCACATCTGCAAGCGCAGCCTGCATCAATGGCGAATCCTGTTGCGCGATCGATTTCACGAGGCCTTCGCGAACCGATGCATCATATGTATATTGAGTAAGCGCCTCCAGTGTAACCAGACGCACATTCACGTTTTGATCGTTGTTCAGGGTTGAAAGCAATGCATCGATCACTTCCTTGTTTGCGGTTTTGATCTTCTCTGTATAACTCACGCCACGGATGCGTTCCGATGCCGATGGGTTCTCGATCAATGCAAGCATCATCGTTTCGTTCATGTCTTTTAGCTTGGTGGTAACCTCTGCCAGTTCTGCCCTCGTTACCTGGTCTGAACCGCCGCGTTTGAGCAAAGAGCCAAGGCCAATGCCGATCACTACCAAAATAACCGTATAAGCCAGTTGCATACCGGGTTGAAAGCTCCACAGCAGTTTTAATTTACTACCGATCCGGCTCAATGCGTTCGCTTTCGGCTGGTGAGACGCCTTGAAATCTTCAAGCATTGCATCGAAACGAACCCGCATATCCGCAGAAGGCTGCGGCGCCGGTAATTCGCCGATCATGTTCCAGAGCTGTTGTTCTGCCTTCAGCTCCTGTGCGCAGGCCGGACATTCACCGAGATGTTTTTCAAAAGCCTTTCTCTCCGCTTCTGTCATTTCGTTGTTGATCCAGAGTGTGATCTGTTCTTCTTTTTCACATTTCATCTGCTGCATTTTTAATTTGCGATTTGTAAATAACTTGTTTTCAACTGGCTCACCGCCCGGTGCACCCTTACTTTTACTGCGCCCTCTGTTATATCGAGGATCTGGGCGATCTCGTTGTATTTCAGTTCCTGGAATTTGCTCAGCACCAATATCTCCCTGCTCTCTTCGCTCAGGTTGGCCATCGCATTGCGGAGCGTGGCCAGCTCCTGTTTCTTCTGCACCGTTTCATCGGCCGCAAAACCTCCGCCTATGTTCTCCGACATTTCCGTCAGCTCCTGGTGCCTGATGGTTCGTTTGATCGAACGGCCATTGTCGTTCACCACGTTCCGCGCCATATGGTACATCCATGTTTTGAACTCTCCATCGCCCCGGAACGTGTGTTTGTATTTCAGGATGCGGTAAAATACGTTCTGCACCAGGTCCTCGCTCAGCTCGCGCTGGCCCGTCATGTGAAAAAGAAAGCCAAAAAGCTGGCGGTTGTAGCGCTCAAACAGCAGCCCCAACCTGTCAAGGTCGCCGTTCTTTACTTTCATCATCAGTGCATTATCGCTAAGCGGGTTCAAGCAGTAAGCGTTAGGGTTATGAAATATAGGATCGGAAACTCCGGTGTGGAAGTAAGGTTACAGAAAAAACGGTATTTTTTTGGAAAATCCCGGAAACGCCTGGTTTTGAACGGGTATTCGATTAAACAATTTTTTGTTTTGAAACGTGATTCCCCGGTGTCAGGAGGGCCCGATGTTTCCGAAGCCTCACCTGCCGGCTATAAACCGTTCCAGCTCATCACTCTTTCGCGTTCCCAGGATCAACGTTTTCCCCGATTGCATTTTCAGGCGCAGCCCTACGGTTGATCCCGCCGTGTGCACGGTGCCATGGGGTGTGAAACGGTAGCCCGCACCTATAAACCCAAAATCAAATACATCCGCTCTGGCCACATCGTTCCAATCGATCAGCGTGAACTTTTTCCGGAAGGGAAACCAGCGGTAGGCTACGAACTCATGGGTGATCTTCGTTTCCAGCCTCGCCACAAAAAAAGAAAGGATCATACCGGTCATAACAACGCTGCAGGCAACCAGCAGCCAACCCGGCGCCGGCTTGTCGCCGAACTGTTTGTGGAGGATCACCTGCTGAACAACGCCTGCTGCAAAGAGAAAAAACAAACCAAAAAACAACATGTACAGGAACCACATGCCTTTGAACCGCAGCGGTTGCCGCTCGCTGAAGGATTGTTCACTCATAATAACCACTTTAATACATGCGGAAGTTCTTACATTTAAGTGTAAATCGCAAATCAAATGAGGTGCCTGTTGTTGCTTGGATGGTTGCTTGCGGTACATCCCGTTACCGCACAGGAAAAAAAAGAAAAACTTGATGCCGTGATACAGCGCTATCACGAGTACAATATGTTTGATGGTGCGGTACTGGTTGCAGAAAATGGAAAGGTCATCTACAAAAACGCATTCGGGCTCGCCAACAGGGAATGGAACATTCCCAATACCACAGATACGAAATTCATGATCGGGTCTGTATCAAAACCCCTCACAGCATTGCTGGTGCTGGTACAGGTGCAGAAAGGGCTCATCAGCCTGGACAAGACCATTTCCGATTACCTTCCTGAGTTTTCAAAAAAGAATGGCCGGCGCATCACCATCAAACAATTGCTGAGCCATACTTCGGGCATGCCCAATTACGATATCATCAAAGACTTTTTTCCACGCATCAGCCGCCAGCATTTTTCAAGGGAAGACTATGTGAAACTGTACATGGATTCTTCCCTCGCGTTCGAGCCGGGCAGCAGTTACTACTACAGCAGCTGGGGTTATTTCACACTCGGTTACATCATGGAACGTGTAACGGGGAAATCTTATGCGCAGCTGATGAAAGAAGATATTTTCGATAAAGCCGGGATGGCCAATTCAGGGTCGTATTTTCATACCCAGGTGGTTAACAAACGGGCAAGCGGGTACGATTACACATTGGATGGCTACGCCAGCGCCGATTTCCGCGATCAATCAAATACAATGGGCACGGGTGATCTGTACAGTACCGTGGAAGATCTCTTCAAACTGCACATGGCCCTGGGTAATTACAGTTTGCTCAATAAAAAACTGACGGATGAAATGTTTGCACCAGGCATGCGCCCTGCACAGTATGGGTATGGCTGGTTCAACAAACAGTTCAAATACACCGCAACAGATAGCGTGCGCTCAAATTTTCATTTGGGGATGACGGAAGGATTTCTTTCTTTTTTCCTTCGCATACCCACTACCAACAGCATGGTGGTTATCCTCTGCAACAGTTCGCCCACAGATTTCTTCGGCATCACGGGCGACCTGGTAAAAGTGTTGTATGGCAAGCCTGTAACGGTAAAACAACCCGTGCACAAAGCGATGGAAAAACTGATCGCCGCGAAAGGTGCCGCAGCGGCTGTAAAAGAATATGCAGGGATGAAAAATGATTCTGTGCATTACTATGTAGACTGGATCTCCATGGATTTCCTCGCCAACCAGTTGCTTACACTGAACCGCATGGAAGAGGCGAGGATCGTTGGAGAACACAATGCATTGGAATTTCCGAACAAGGACCTTGTTCTTTGCACACTCGGCAAAATATACGAGGCGCTGGGAAGAAAAACAGACGCGGCCGTTTACTACAAAAAAGCGCTCGGGATATCGCCCACCTACGAAGAGGCAAGGAACAGGCTGAAAGCGATCGGCATCAAATAAGGGAACCTGTTATTGGAGGAACTTTGCGAGTTCCGCGATCTTATCCGTGTTTATGTAATCAACGCCTAGATCCATCATGATGCGCCAGGTATGCGGCGTATCGGGCACACCCCAGAAGCGGATCTGTTTGTTGAGCGAATGCGCCTTACCGATCGCCGCCCTGATCAGTTCAAGATCGGCAGCGGGCAGATCACCTTCGCCTTTCCATTTACTGAATTTTGCAAAATTGGCGGAAAACAACCCGATGCGCGCAAGGTGTTGCTGGTGGGATGGCTTGTCGAGGTTGCCGTCGAACAGGATGTACGCTGGATACTGATCGAACGCTTCCGCCGGAACCTGGTTGCCCGTGATCACAAAGCGGATGCCCGGGTTGTTCAGCAGGGCCGGGTATTTTTTGATATTGTTTACAACTGCGTTCAGCGTATGCAAAGAATCTGTTTTCAGGTCGATCAGTAATTGCAGCACGCGGTCTTTACCTGTGTAAGCGAGCCCCTTGTTTTTGAGTACGGCCGCATTGAGTTTCGAAAGATAGGCGCCATCCAGCAACACATCCCGTTTCAGGGTTTTCAGGGAATGCGATACAAAGAGGCTGTCGTTGATGAGGAACACATCCGCTTCAATGGAGCCGAGTTGCAGGTTATAGGCATCTGTAAAAGGAACATTGTGCTCGTAATCGTTGTGCGCATGGATATTGGCGCTCGTGTATTTTTTGGGCTGGGCAACTATGCCGGAAAGAATGAAAAAGAAAAGCGCGGCGAGGATGGAAGTTTTCATGGCCTGAAGATAAAAATTTAGACCCTAAATTATTTAGCAAAATGTATTAAATTCGCCCCATGTCACTCCAGATCGCATCGCTTAATTCAGGCAGCAACGGCAATTGTTACTATGTAGGTAACGAGACCGAGGCCGTTCTCATTGATGCGGGCATCTCGTGCAGGGAAACAGAAAAGCGGATGCGCAGGCTCGGACTCTCCATCGAAAAAGTAAAAGCAATCTTTATTTCGCACGAACACGGCGATCATATTTCTGGTGTTGCCGTGCTGGCAAAGCGGTATGCATTGCCCGTATACATCACGGCGCAGACGTTCAGGCATGGCAGGATCCTGATGAAACAGGAAGAGACATTGTCTTTTGTTGCGCACCAGTCAGTCGCCATCGGATCGTTAAAGGTCACTGCGTTCCCGAAGTTCCACGATGCGAGCGACCCGCATAGTTTCATGGTAAGCTGTGGCGAAGTAAATGTGGGTGTGTTTACCGATCTCGGGGTTTGCTGCGATCAGTTGGTGGCGCATTTCAAACAATGCCATGCCGCTTTCCTGGAGGCAAACTATGATGTGGAGATGCTCGCAAATGGTTCGTATCCCTACCATCTCAAAAAACGCATCAGTGGCGGCGAAGGACACCTGTCCAATACAGAAGCGCTGCAATTGTTCCTCGAACACAGGCCGCCATATATGAGCCACCTGTTGCTTGCCCATCTTTCTAAAAACAACAATGATCCGCAGTTGGTGGAGAACCTGTTCAACAACCATGCAGGTAATACAAAAATCGTTATTGCGGGCAGGTATAAAGAAACAGAAGTTTATCACATCACCCACAACGGCGCGCCTGCGGCGTTTGTACCAAACAATGTTGTACCAAGGGTAACATTGCAGCAGCTTACCCCTAAAAAACTACTGGTAAAAAAACACCAGCATCAATTGTCACTTTTCTGATCGTTGTTCCCGGCTCATACATGAACCGCAGACCGCACTTTTGCGTGCGGCCAGCGATTGTCGGCTCATGCATTTATCCATCAAAACAGGAACAGGCGTTCACCTCCTACTTTCTTCTTCGCGCCGCCAATGGTGCGGATGTTGTAAGTGAAGGTTGCCATGAGGTATCTTGAAAGCACATTGGTCTGGTAAGTGCTGATCATATTGCGGTTCGCGCTTGCATTGATCTGGTTGCCGCGGTTCAGGATATCAAACACACTGATGCGCAACACCCCTTTCTCATCTTTCAACATCGTGAAATTGATGGCCGCATTCCAGCGGAGGTAAGTTTTGGGTACGCCCGGCACCGTGTTACCGTTGTTGCTGTAGTTAACACTGCTCTCCCAGATCACATGCTTTGGCATGCGAACGATCACTTCTGAACTCAGGTTGTAGTTCCACACCTGCAGTTTCTTGAATTGTTTGCTTGTATAGTCTGTGAAATTCACACCCACGCTTCCGTTGTTGTTCCATTCCAGCTTGTCGTTGAAGTTGAAACCAAGCCCGGCCCATTGCTGCAGGTTGTACGATTGCTGGTAACTTGTTTCGCCGTTGAATACAAGCTGCCCGCGGTTGTATCCATACCATGCACCCAGGTTCCAGTTGTATATGAACTTAGGGTTGTGTTTGTATTGCCTGTTGATGTTGTAGTTGATGCCATAGTTCACGCTCCCGTTCGCATTGATCGGGTAGCTTGTCTGCACGCCTTTCGCATCTACGGTAATGGTATTGACGAAATCATTGTACGAGAACCCGCCATTCGCATTCAACCCGATGTTCATGTTCTTCTTCGGATCGTTGAAATAATAGTTCACAGAGAAATTATGACGCTCCGTAGGCACCAGGTTCGGGTTTCCCTTGCTGATGAAATAAGGGTTCGTATTGTCCGCCACAGGGATCAGGTATGTATAGTTCGGTATCGCAATGTCTTTGTTGTAGTTGAACTGGAACTGTTTGTACGTGATGTTGAGCCCCGGTAAAAGATCGCTGGTAGATTGCTTGATCGGCGCCGGCAACGAAGCAAGCACATTGTTCACGCTTTGCCCAAGGTAACGCGCCTGCGGGTTGATGGTCAGATCCTTCCAGCGGAACTCGAATCCTGTTGTGAGGTACAAGCGGTTGTTCTCCCTTGAAAAATTGCTGGTGAGGAACGGGTTCAACACATCCAGTTTCTGGTTCACCGTGTTCGGGTTGAAGGTGGTGATATCGGTGATGATCTTATTGTATGAATAGATACCGCCCACACGCAAGGTAAACACTTTGCTAACCGGCTCACTGTAGTTGAAATTGAACGTCACATCCGTGCGTGGCAATGCCTCCTGCCTCAACTGCCTGAATGCACTGTCGTAAGTGGAAGGATACAGGTAATGCACATTTGAATTGGTTGAATAGTCGTTGAACCTGTTGTTCACCTCGTAATTGTGAAAAAGGTTCAGGCGCCTGCCTTTCTTTGTTTTCGACAAATGCGTCATGGAAAAAGCATGGCGGTAGTAATAGGTGTTGGACAGGTTTTTCTGCAGGATCCTGCCGTTGCTCAATGCGCCAAGCTTGTTGTTGTCGCTGTAGATATCGCTGAACCTGTCTTCATCCTGCAAGCCGATGGTATAGTTTGCACTCAGGTTGATGGTGGTAACCGAATCAGGCTTGAATTTTCCACCGATACCGATGTTGTGCGCGTGTGTGATCACATCGCCCGTAAGGATCGAGTTGTTGTGGATCACCGTATCTGCATTGTATTGTTTGGTATCGTTCTCATTTCTCCTGTCGATCAGCACGTTCCCATAAAAATACTGGGCAAACAAAGATTGTTTTGCATTGGGTGCATGGTTAAGGTTAAAGCCCGCTCCCCTGCTGGTTGCAATACCGCCATAGTTCTGCATCCCGCCAAAACTCACGCCATTGATCGAGATGCCGCTGCCCGCACCGTTTGTCCAGATGCTGGTGCTCCTGCTGTTGAGGTTGCTGTTGCTCCTGTCCAGACCTCCCGCCTGCATAAGATCCGAAAATCCGAATCCCGGTTTGTTCAGGTTGTTCGCATAGCCCAGTACACTCACCTGCAACGTATCCCTGAAAATATTGGCGATACCCCCGCCTTCAAAACGGTTGTCGCTTCCACCGCCTGCATACAGTTTTCCGAACCATCCTTTCTTCACGCCTTTTTTAAGTGTAATATTGACAACTTTTCCAACGTTGTTCAGGTTATCGTCGCCGTTTGCAAGCAATTGTTCTTTGTCATCCACCACCTGTACCTTATCGATGATGTTTGCCGGGAGGTTTCTTGTTGCCATTTTGGGGTCGCTGCCAAAAAAAGTTTTTCCATCCACCAGAATCCTGTTCACGGGTTTGCCGTTTACGGTAATGTTACCATCAGCATCAACCTGTACACCCGGGAGTTTTTTAAGAAGGTCCTCTACCAGTGCATTCGGTAAGGTTTTGAATGCGGTGGCATTGAATTCGATCGTATCGTTTTTGATCGATACCGGCGGGCGCTCGGATACAACGATCACTTCATCCAGTTGGTGCGATGTGGTGCCCAGCTTAACAGAGTCGAGTACCAGATTGGGTTGTGCAGCGGTCAAAGTAAATTCTTTCCTGAAAGCCTGGTACCCTGAAAAAGTAATGATGGCGCGCAAAGGAAGATCAAAGGGCAATCCGCCAACCTTGAACTCCCCTTCGGGATTACTGAGCCTGTATGTGATGATCGCCGTGTCTTTCGCTTTGAACACGGTAACAGTGGCATACGCCAATCCTTTGCCCGTTGCCGAATCTTTCAGCCTGCCACTGATGGATCCGGATTGTGCCATGGCCGCGAGCACAGAAAATAAAACAAAGGTCAGCGTAAATACTTTTTTCATTGTATCAATGAATTTTTAGGTATGTTGATAAATCTCGTTTCCTTCCGGGCATAAGAGTAGCATTGCCTGTTAAGGTTGGAACGGGTGGTTGACTTTTTTTGTTGGGACTTAGGTTGAAGGGAATCCTGGATTTACCGGCTCGCGGTGCAGCTGTTTATTGGTTGGCTGGCTTACCGGTATTTCAGTTCATCCAATGGTACGGGACCTTATGCCGCGAAAACCACAGCGTTGAGGTATCGGTACAACAGATCAACAAACCTACCAACAAACCAATAAACAGAGCCACCTCTCATCAAATAAACCTGCGCACGTTTGCCTTACCGGGCAAGATCACGGTATTCAAAAATGATCCCCCTGCCTCTTACCTGGATGGGTCCGTAGTAATAACCCAGTCCATCGGCAGATGTTACATATTTCGCAATAAATTTTTCATGGATCTCTTTCGGCAGTTGTTTGCCGTCTACTACAAACTGCTTTTTATCGAGTGCGATCCAGCTTTTCTGCAGGTCTATTTTCACGCCTTCTTTTTCAAGATCGGAAATGATGGACAAAATAAGTTTTGTATTCTCTTCGCGACGGGCACGGTCCTTATCGCTTTGTATGCGCATCCATTCCCTTTTGGAGGACTGTTGTTCCAGGATCTTTCCCGAAACCGCGCTTCTCATTGAATCGGACACTTGTTTCAGGCGCGCCCTGCCGGCCTCTTTTACAAAACGGGCGTTGTCTGCAGTCATGTTTACTTTGGCCTCGAAAGTGGCTTTTGCGTCCCATTTGGTTTTCATCTCAAACTTTCTTTGCCCGCCCTTTGCTATCCCGGCTTCATCGATCTTTTCTTCGATGATGACTTCTTCTTTTAATGATTTCAGGTCGTTTTTTATTTCCGATAATTTTTTTTCATTGATCCAGTTGGCGCTGTCGAGGCTCCTCAACTTGAGTTTCAAAGGCTTCAACCGGGCGGCACGGGAGCTGTCGTCTTCCATTGCCAGTTTCTGGAGCCTCAGTTCACTGAGGTGTTTTCTTTGTTCTATACCGGACTCACGTTTGATACGGTCGAGCGTACGCCGTTCTTCCATGTTCTTGTTTTTGAGATCACGCATGGCATTGCGTTTCGCCATATCCTGTTCGTGCCGTTCTTTTGTGCGTGCCCTCCGGTACGAGATCGCATTCTCAATATCATTGATCACCTGCATGTAAGCACCGGGGTCGGTCGCTTTGCCATTGATTGAAAATTCCTTCAACACACCCGCGGCCTTTTTGAACCGGTACTCAGTGCCATCTTTGTGCGAGGCTGTTACGGTAAGCTCCTCACCACCGTTGGTGCTGTTGCTGGAGATATTGGTGAATTGTTTTGAAATGCTATCCTGCGGGTAAAGATGCTCCTCAACAGCACCGTGTTCTTCCCCAAACACAGAACGGTTCGACAAACGCAGTGGCAATGTTTTGGTTTTTCCGGGAACGGTGTCTGCGACGGTGTGATCGGCGCCCGTTTCGTTAACCAGGTCGGTGTATTTTACCATGTTTGCGTAAAGTGTGTACCTGTTGTTGTCTGCATCGCTGCGTACAACCACATTTCCTTCCACAGTTATTGTATTGCTTTTACGGTTGATCCTGACCGTATCGTAGATTGATTGACGGGGGTTGGACTGTTTAAGAGTCATGGCCCGTTCATCGGGTTTGATCTCCAAAGAAGCAAGCACCGTTTTTACCGCGGGCGGCGCAATTTTTTTCGCGGCAGCGAAAGAAAAGAGAATGAACACGCCCATCGCAAAAGTGAGCACACTTTTTTCAGCGGCATTGAGCGTTTTGTTCTTTTCATTAACGATGCGTTTCACACGGTTGAGCAGTTGGTTCTTTCTCCCGGCAAAACCAACGGCGGGTTGTTTGGAAAAGTTATATTCCTGGAAAGCGATCAATGCATTGATGAACCTTGATTTGCTGTTGGTAACGGAGATGGCAATGTCATCGCAGCAATTTTCCCTTTCTTCGCGGATCATTGATGACACCCACATCAGCGCAGGGTTAAAGAAGAAGATCGTTTCGGCAAAATTCTGCACGAGGTTTACCAGGTAATCCCTTCGCTGGATGTGTGCGAGCTCGTGTAAAAGGATGGCCTCAATTTCTTCGGCGGGCAAATGCGACAACAATCCCAAAGGCAGCAGCACAACGGGTTTGAGCACACCCATCACCACAGGTACCTTAACAATACCCGATTCGAGCAGCCTGATCTTTTTCCTGAGACCGAGCGCCGCAACCAGTTCGCCGATGCGTGTATCCCATTCGGCCGGAGGTGAAAATGTTTTGTAATGCTTCAACCTGTTTATATAAACAAGGTTGGCGGCAAGCCTGATGAAACGTGCGATGAAGATCACAAACCATATCAGCACGATCAATGATGCATGCGTATTAAAATAATCTTTGAAACGCTCGAGTACCGGTTTACTTACCGTTTCAGTAGACCCGGTAAAACGAACATTGAAAAAATCAGGCTCCGTTACCGAAGGTTGAACGGACGGAAGTACAGTTGTATTTGCACGCGATATCACGGTATATTCTCTTACAAATGTGACCGCAGTTACCGCCATGAACAAAAAGAACAAACCAGTGAGCAGCCTGTAACGCTTGCCGGCGCTCGATTTGCGCGTGCCTACCATTACCGCGCCGGTAACGGCTGCCAGTAACAGCCCCTGCCACAGCGAGTGGATCAGGGTCCAGCAAAGCGCCAGTACAATTTCATTTTGCATGAATGAGAGGTCCATGGGAATACTTTTATAGATGAATAATTTCAGCCTTATTTATAAACATACAGGTACAATGCTCCACTACACAAGGATCTGTTCCTCGCGATGAACCCATCACTTGTGCAACGATAGTTGGGCTACCCGTTTTCCAGTTACTTTTTACTTATCCTTTTTGTCAAGCTTCTTCACCAGTTCCTTTATCGCTTCCAGTTCTTTCTTTGATGTTTTTTTATTGCCGAGCAACTGCATCAGGAGGCTGCTCGCCGATCCTTTGTACATGGTGTCTACAAAACGCTCGAGCAAGAAGCTCTTGGTTACTGCTTCTTCCGCCGCAGGTATGTAAATATGTTTCATCTGCGACTCATCACGCGTGAGCAATTTCTTGTCTACCATGATCTGCATCAGCTTCAAAGTGGAAGTATACTGCACCGCTCTCTTTTGCTCATTGAGACAATCGTTCACAAACCGAACCGTAGAAGGACCATGCTCCCACAACACCTGCAGGATCTCCAGTTCCGATTTGGTGGGCTCGATAGATGTATTTTCTTCTTTCATGTACTAAAGGTAGGAATTTTTTCGTACGAACAAATATTTAGGTTATTTTTTTTCAAAAAATTTTTCACCCAAAAAAAAGAGGTGCGAAACCCGTGTTACGTTTTCAATTCGTAACCCGTGTTTCGCACCTCGGTTTTAGTTGTACTGAAGTGGTCAGTTCGTTGGAGGCACCGGCCCTTTCCTGATCGCCTTTGTAGGCGTTGGCCATGTTTGCGGGCCACGCGGTCCGCCGCCTCTTCCGCCGGGGAAGCCGCCACCTTCGCCTGCAGGGCGCGGTGCGTTCAGGTCTGCCTTCTCCCTGTTGAAGAAAGTAGGATCTTCACAAGCCATGTATACCAGGATGGCGGTAAGGATCGCGTTGTTGCGCAGGTCATCAAACACCACTTTATCGTAGGTATCGCGGTTGGTGTGCCAGGTATAATTTCCATACGACCAGTTCAGCGCGCCGAGTGAATAGCCGGGCGCACCTACTGCAACAAACGATGCATTGTCTGAACCTCCGCCCGCCGGTGAGCCGGGGAACGATGTGCGGATGGAATCTTTCATGTTCTTTGGCACCACTGCCAGCCAGCGCTCCATGTATTCTTTTGCATTTTTAAAACCTGCGCCGCTCATGCTTACTACGCGCCCGGTTCCATTGTCCTGGTTAAACAATGCATGCAGTTTACTGATGATCTCCGGGTGATCTTCTGTGAATGCGCGTGAACCATTCAGTCCCTGCTCCTCACTGCCCCAGTGTCCAACGAGTATCGTTCTTTTCGGGTTTGGATAAACGCTTTTGAGTATGCGCATCGCTTCCATCATCGTAAGCGTACCTGTGCCATTGTCGGTTGCACCGGTTCCGCCATCCCACGAATCGAAGTGTGCAGACAGCATTACATACTCATCCGGTTTTTCCGATCCCTTGATCTCTGCAAGGGTGTTATAGGTAGGCACCATGCCATTGTCTTTCGAATCTGCTTTGATGCTGATCGTTGGTTTATCGCCCGATTCAACCAGGCGGTAGAGCAGGCCGTAATCTTCCAGCGCAATATCTACGGTTGGAATTTTAGTTGTGTATGCGTTGAATATTTTGTCAACACCAAAACCGGCCGACCAGTTGTTGCCGATGATGCCTTTTGCGCCTGCGCGCTCGAGGATGATCGGGAGCATGCGTGTTGAGTAACCGGTTTTCTTGATGCGTGCCGCCCATGCCGCTGTTTGTGCCGCACGGTCCTTTGTCATTTTTTCAAACGATTCTTTGGTGGCAAATTCACGCCAGTTGTAATCCGGCCTGCCCGTTGGCTGCAGCATGGAGATGAGCACAAACTTTCCTTTGGCGTTGGGGAGCCATGCCTGGAACGCGAGTGAATCCGCCACATCGGGCAGGATGATGCACTCTGCGGTTACGGTTTTTCCTTTTGTAGATGGCGACCAGGCAAGTTGTGTTCCTTCGAGCGATCTTACGCGCGGTGTTACCATATCAATATGCGTGATGCCTCTTTCCCATCCCTTCCATTCGCCCCATTGTTCGTTGCGGGCGCTGATGCCCCATCCTGCGTATTTATCAACGGCCCAGTCGTTCGCTGCTTTCATGTTCGGCGTTCCCACCAACCGCGGGCCGATCCTGTCGAACAACTCGTGCGCAAGTTTTTCCAACTGTGATGTTGAATTGCCTTCGCTGATGATCCGGTCTACAATGGCATTGTTTTGGGCAACGGCTACCTGTGCAGACAACGACATCCATAAAATAAAGAGCCCGGCCATGTTCCTGACAAGTCCGGGACGGAAATAGTTTGGGATTGTTTTCATGCCCTAATATAAGAAGCAGGCTTTGAAAAACGAAGGAAAATCGGTGAGAGCGCATTGCCGGTCAGCGAGTTTGCGCCACAGGCGTTCAGCATGGCGTCAACCGGTACGCAGCGCAACCAGGCAGTACTACGAAAAATACTTGCGCATGAACGCCGTTGCCTTCAGCTCTTCCAGGTTTTCGATGCTAAGCGGTTTGCTGATGAATTGCTGCACCACGGGGTATTGTTTTGCGAGTGCGAAGTCTTCGGGATCGATGGTGGAAGAAAGAATGATGATGTGGGTATTGGATAATTTTTCGGCGTAACGCGGGTTGTATTCTTCCAGGAATTCCCATCCGTTCATTACCGGCATGTTGATATCGAGCAAGATAAGTTCGGGTGCATTGCCCACCGGGTCAGGATCTTCCGCAAAAAGTTTCTCAAAATATTCAAGCGCCTCACTCCCGTCGATTGCCGTATCCACTTCCGCAGCGAAGCCCGTCCGTTTCAGCAGGAGTTGCGAAATGGTTAGCGATATGGTATCATCATCAACGCAAAGTACTTTCCTGATCATCAGTTTTAATTAAGCCTTGTTAAACCAATTGTTGAAAATTGATATGACTGCAAAAGAACGGTTTCAAAAAAGAGTTTTTATAAAATTGAATGTACTCATTTTTATCAACCGGCACAAGGTAAAAGTTTTAGGTTGATAAAATTAAAAGGCGCTTAAAAAAAATTGACGTTTTTGCGATCATTGCTGTCCACTTCTTCTACCTGTTCAAAATCATTTCCGTTCCGCTTTCTCCCAATTAACGGGCTGCCCCTTGAACACATAGCGGAAAAGCCCTTCGATCAACCCGTAATTCATCAGGCAGAAATAATAAGGGAGGAAGAAGAACCGTGGGTGTATCTTTTGTTTGCGCAGCAGCCATCCCGCGGATGCGAGCAGGTAAAAGCCCAGTTGCACATACAACAAGGAAGCGGTAAGGATTTCGTGTTCCTCATACAAGAATACGTTGCTTACAAAGACAACGACCAGCAGGAACGGCGTTACGATCCACCGCAGGATCCTGTGGCTCGCGTATTCGAACCAGAGCATCGGCCTTGCAAAGAGCAGCGGCCAGAACGGCAAACGCAACATCGCCTGTATATCGCCTGCCGCAATGCGGATCTTTCTCTTGCGCTCCTCGGCGAGCGTTGGCGATGCCGGCTCCGTTGCGCAGGCAGCGGGCTCGTATTTTACCCGGTATCCCCTTGCGGCGATCTTCATAGAAAGCTGGAAATCGTCGAGAATGGTATCTGTTGCAACGGGCTCGTACAATCGCGTACGCATGCTGTACAATTCGCCCGCGGCGCCCGCAATGGAATATACTTCTGATTCGAGGCGTTTGAGGAACGATTCGTATTTCCAGTAGAATCCTTCGCCCGCAGTGGCATCGTTCACGTTCGACACATCCACCCGTTTTTCTCCCGATACGGCGCCGGTTTTTTCATCTGCAAAATGTTTACCCAGGTGCAGCAGCGCGGTACGGTTCAACATCGTATTCGCATCGGTCAGCACAACGATCTCTGTCTGCACCTCCTGCATGGCACGATGAATCGCTGCCACTTTACCCTGCCGTTCCGGCTGGTGCAGCAGCTGAACCTGCGGGTGGCGCCGCACAGCTTCTGCTGTACCATCGGTTGAGCCATCGGTGATGAAAATAATGCGTTTCTCCCCTTCGGGGTAATCGAGCAGCAATGTGTTGCTGATCTTTTTTTCGATACAGTTTATTTCGTTGTAGGCCGTTACAACAACGGTAAGCGAAGGGGTAAAAACCCCTGTTTGTTTTTTCCTGGAAAATATTTTTTTGATGATCATCAGCACGAACAGTATCGCCCCATAACCCATGTAAGTATAGAGGATGATGAAGATGCCGGTGAAGAACAAGGTTTCCATTGGTGTAAACATACTGTTTTTGCGGAACCAAAGAGGAACGGCCGGTTGTAAGAACCAAAACCGAAAGGGCGCGTTTGCCTGTCAATCACCTTTGTGCACAAAAAAATAATCCAGCACATCCTCTCCATTGTATTGCACCAACCTGCCGTTCACGAGGATCTTTGCCTCATAGCCCAACCCGCGCATCAATTGCAGGCATGGCTCTTTGCGGGCGTCGTTCCACAACTCGCAGAATACGATGGGTTTGTTGTTGCGGAGGGTTTCGGTGCCGCCTTTCAAAACAAAGTATTCAAAATTCTCGACGTCTATTTTGATAGCGGTGATGTTTGAAATACCCCTGATGTCATCCAGCCGCGCCACAGGAACAACAAAGCCCGTTCCGTTCACTTCCTTTCCATCGGTCATCCTGCTCCAGCCCTGCATACGCGAGCCATGGTGTTGCGGCATGATCATCGTGGCCTGCCCGGGCGTGTCGCCGAGTGCGGTGTTGTAAAGTCGCACGTTCCTGACCCCGTAAAACCGCACCGTTTTTTCAAGCGCCGCATAATTTTCCTGCACGGGTTCGAACGCATGCACCACTGCCCCGGGAAACCGCTTCGCCAGCAATACTGTATTGATACCGATGTTGGCGCCGATGTCGAGGATGGCCCCTTCGTTGGGTACCATCCCCATAAAAAAGCGAAATGCTTTTTCTGCTTTCAAAACGCGGATGCGGTTGATGTTGAATATCGAAAAAACGAAAAGATACCGGTCGAAACCAAGTACCCGCTGGGCCATTCTTCGCAGGATATTCTTCAGCATCTTGTTTTTCTGTTTTGCCACCGCCTACCAATGGTGCGGAATGAAGGATTAATATAGGCATTTTGCCCTACCATGTGCCGAATCCGTTAAAAAACAGTGTATAATATCCACATCGGGTGCAAACAGGCCGCTCGGGCGATCTTAATAATTATATTTACCCATTATTTAAAAAAGCTATTGCTATGCTTAAAGTTGGAGTTTTTGGCGTTGGCCATCTCGGCAAGTTTCACCTGAACAACTGGAAAGAGATAGAGGGCGTGAAACTGGTTGGCTTTTTTGACCCGAACAACGAGAACGCGAAAGCCGTTACGGAAGAATATGGCCTCAAACGTTTTATGGACGAAGAAAAGCTGATGGACGCCTGCGACATCATTGACGTGATAGCCCCCACCGATCACCATTTCCAGATCTGTATGCAGGCCATCCGCAAAGGCAAACATGTGTTTGTGGAGAAACCCATCACGCATACCCTGCAGGAAGGGCGCGATATTGTAAGCATGGTGCGGGAGGCGAACATCAAAATGCAGGTAGGACATGTAGAGCGTTTCAACCCTGCGTACCTTGCCATCAAAGACATACCGCTCAACCCGATGTTCATTGAAGTGCACAGGCTTGCACAGTTTAACCCGCGTGGTACGGAAGTAAGTGTGATCCTCGACCTGATGATCCACGACATTGATATTATTCTCAGCCTGGTAAAGAGCGATGTAAAAAACATTTCAGCAAGCGGCGTAGCGGTAATGACCGAAACGCCAGACATCGCCAACGTGCGCATCGAGTTCAACAATGGCTGCGTGGCCAACTTAACAAGCAGCCGCATCAGTATGAAAAAGATGCGCAAGATGCGGTTGTTCCAGAAAGATGCTTACCTGGGCATTGACTTCCTCGAAAAGAAAACAGAGATCATCAAACTGAAACAACCCGGAGATGTGAACGTGTTTTCATTCGATATCGAAACAAAAGACGGTAAGAAGACGATTGCCATTGCAAACCCCAGCATACAGCCTTTGAACGCGATCAAGCTGGAACTGGAATCGTTTGTGGATTCGATCGTAAACAACAAACCCACTGTTGTTAGCGAGCTCGATGGATTTCTTGCACTGGAAGTGGCGCACAAGATTCTAGAAAAGATCAGCAACACCAGCATCCTTGTATAAAAACGATGAGCGGCAGAAAAAAGAATATCAACTGGTACCTGATCAGCGATTACATTTTTTCTGTAATAACATGGCTGTTGTACGGTATGTACATTGGTGCAAACGTTTTGGAAAACCCTTTTTTCCCGGGGTCGGCACTCATCGCCCTGTTGTGGGTATTGATCTATGCTTTTACCGGCAGTTACCACCGCTCGCTTTACGAAAAATCAAGGCTGAATGAATTAACGGGAACGCTGGTGTTTACTTTCACGGGTTGTTTTGTACTTGCGTTCTGCGGGTTCGACGATTCGCTTAAAAATTTCAGTCATTTCTTTTTCTATTTTATCGTACAGTTCCTGCTCATCGCCCTGGGAAGGAGCATACTGCTGTACCGCGTTAAACGGCAGCTCATCAAAGGGGAAATTTTCTTCAATACGCTCATCATAGGCAACAATGTGAATGCCGTGAAGCTCTATAAAGAGTTGAACCGGAACTTCAGCTACCTCGGTTTTAAAGTGGTGGGGTTTGTAACGCTTACAGAGGAAACGCGGAACGGGTTGGGCAAATGGATACCGCACCTGGGCAGCACCCAAAAACTCGCAGCCATCGTTGATCAATACAAGATAGAAAAAGTGATCCTTTCACCCGACAAAAAACAGGATGGCATTGCAGAAGAACTGATCAATGTATTGGCGCAGAAAGATGTGGACATTAAACTTGTACCCAATACCATCGACATCATATCCGGTTCTGTAAAAACAACGAACGTACTGGGTGCGGTGTTAATCGATATACAAAGCAGCGCGTTATCGCCGCGTGAGCAAAATGTAAAAAGGCTGATCGATGTTTTGTTTTCCGTGATCGCACTGGTTGTATCCAGTCCCGCATTGCTCTTCCTTGCCATCCGCACGGCGCTCTCCTCGCCTGGTGGTATTTTTTACAGCCAGGAAAGGATCGGCTATAAAGGCAAGCCTTTTACCATTTACAAATTCAGGAGCATGGTGGCGGATGCGGAAAAGGATGGGCCCGCCCTGTCGAGCGACAACGACCCGCGTATTACAAAATGGGGAAAGACCATGCGCAAATGGCGGCTGGATGAGTTGCCGCAGTTGTGGAACATCATCAGGGGAGATATGAGTTTTGTGGGGCCGCGTCCCGAGCGCCGCGAATACATAGACCAGCTCATGCTGCAAACACCTTATTACCGTTACCTGCTGAAAGCCAAGCCGGGCCTCACTTCCTGGGGCATGGTGCAGTTTGGTTATGCATCTAATGTGGAAGAGATGATCCAGCGGATGGAATATGACCTGGTGTACATAGAGAACGCATCGCTGCTGCTCGACCTTAAAATAATGGCGCATACGATGCGTATCATTTTATCGGGCAAGGGTAAATAATCGGGCGCGGGAACAGGAATTGCAGTATTTTTCATTGCATGAAGAAGCGGATCAAAATATTGCCGTCGAAACGCATCGATAAAGAAAAGTGGGATGCCTGTGTTGCCGCCCACGACAATGGCCTGATCTACTCATCCACCATTTACCTCGACGCGATGGCGCAGAACTGGCACGGGCTGGTGGTAGACGATTACGCCGTGGTAATGGCGCTTCCGTGGAAAAGAAAAATGAGGATCCGGTATGGCTATACGCCGGCATTTATTCAGCAGCTGGGCCTGGTGGGCGAGGTTGCAGAGGATGACCTTCCCAAAATCCTCAAACTCATTTACCGGTTTTATGCGTTTGCAGATTTCAATTTCAACTTTTCAAACCATGGTATACAGCGCATCCTGCCGGTGATACCGCGCACGAATTTCCTGGTCGATCTTTCTGCAGGCTATGAACACATCAGGTCGCATTACAAAAGCAACCTGAAAGAGAACATCCGCAAGGCCGGGGGAGAAGCGTTTGCTTATGCGGCGGGAATGATTGAAGACGGCGTTCAGCTGTACCACGATCATTACAAGGCGCGTATGAAACATGTTCGCGAGAAAGACTATCTCCATTTCAGGCAGCTCTGCAAAACGCTGGAGACGGATGGCCGTTGTTTTGCGCGCACCGCGCGGGACCAGCACAACCAGATACTCGCGTTTGCGATTTTTTTGAGGGACAAAAAACGTATCTACAACATCATGAACACCACAACGCATGAGGGCCGAAACAGGGAAGCCAACCATTTCCTGCTCAACCGCGTGCTGCACGAGTTTGCGGGCGAGCCCCTGCTGTTCGATTTTGAAGGGTCGGAACTGTCGGGCGTTCGTGAGTTCTATGAAAATTTCGGGCCCGTAAACCAACCTTATTTCCATTATCATTACAATGGGTATACCTGGCCGCTGCACCTTTTGAAGAAGAAATGACGGGCAGGGCGCAACAGCAATGCATACTGTTGCAGCGGAAGAACGGTGATTGTTTACAAACGATCCTTCAGTATCCGTTCGGCCACCAAAAGATCCACGGGTCTTGTGATCTTGATGTTCTCATGTTCCCCATCCACCAGGAAAACCTTATGGCCGGCTGCCTCTGCCACCGTGGCCTCATCGGTGAACGAATCGTTGTACGGCGTATCATACGCAGGTAAAATGATTTCGCTGCGGAAGGTTTGTGGTGTTTGTATGATACGCACATAGCTGCGGTTGGCCACGGTATGGTTGTCGCCATCAACAATACGGATGCTGTCTGTAGCGGCCACCGCCGGTATGGCGCTGCCTTTTTCGAGCGCCTGGTTGTAACAGCGGTTGATGAGCGCGCTGGTAACCAGGCAGCGAACGCCATCGTGAACAAAAACCACCGAGGGCTCTTTCACCAGTGCCAGCCCGTTCTGAACGGAATGAAAACGCGTGGCGCCGCCTTCTGTTATGGTAACCCGCGCAGCAGCATCGAGGCCGGCAACGATGCTTTCGCCTTCGGCCCTGTTGTTGGAAGGCAGAACCAGAATGATGCTGATGTCGTCAAAAGAAGAAAGAAAAGCCCTTACAGAATACCAGAGCAGGGGTTTGCCGTTGAGCAGCAGGAATTGTTTTGGCGTTGCCACGCCCATTCTCTGGCCAGATCCTCCTGCAACAATTACGGCGTATTTTTTCATATTGAAAGGGTCGATGCGGGCAAATAAAAAGGAGCTACAAAAGTAGCCCCTTTTATTTTTCTCATGTTCATATACGTGTACCAAATATAACTATTTATAGATAGAAACCTCGTTCAGCCCCCCACTATTTTTCACCCCGCGGTACATGCCTGCGCTGTTGAAAACCAGGGCCGGATTGCCTTTGGCGTCTACGCCGATCATTCCCCCCTCGCCCTCCATTTTGAGGAGCTTGTCGTTCACCACCACATCCATTGCCTCCTGCAGGCTGAGGCCCTTGTATTCCACCAGGCAGCTCACATCGTAGGCGGCAACGGCGCGGATGAACATTTCGCCGTGCCCCGTGCAGCTGATGGCGCAGGTGCGGTTATTGGCATAGGTGCCGCCGCCGATCATGGGGCTGTCGCCTATCCGCCCGTATTTTTTATTGGTCATACCCCCGGTTGAGGTGGCTGCGGCCAGGTTTCCATAGGCATCAAAGGCCACGGCGCCTACGGTTCCGAACTTTTTATCGCGCATCAGTTCTTCCAGCTGGTGGTGTGTATGGTCGAGTGAATAATTATCTGAATCGCGGATGGCCTTCCACTGGTCGTAACGGAACTGGGAAAAGAAATATTCATCCGGCTCCAGCTTAACCCCCTGTTTGATGGCGAAATCGTTGGCCCCTTTGCCGCTGAGAAAAACATGGTTGCTGTTGCGCATTACTTCCGTAGCAAGTTCTATGGGATTGCGCACGTTGCGTACGCCGGCCACCGCACCTGCAGAGAGGTCGGATCCATCCATGATGGCCGCGTCCATTTCCTGTACGCCTTTTTTGGTGAACACGGAGCCCCTGCCTGCGTTGAAAAGAATATTGTCTTCGAGCGCAACCACAGCCGCTTTTACTGCGTTTACCGCGGTACCGCCCTGTTCGAGCACGGCATAGCTAACGTTAAGTGCATCGTGCAACCCATCGAGGTACGCTTTTTCGAGGCCGGGCGTCATGTCTTCCTTGACGATGGTACCTGCTCCCCCATGTATTACGATCGTGAAATTTGCCATGGGGCAAAATTAAAAGTTAGTGCGGGTGAGAAGTTCCAATTATTTCGGGAGATCGTTAGACGATATTCAATCAATTAGCACCAATGCTTGAATTTTGGCCGTTTTAGCGGCAACCGCCTCTCTTAACAATGTCTATTTGCTGTCGAGCAACCTTACTTCCTCGATGAGCTTGACAATGGGTACGCTGCTTTTGGGGTAATACAGCTTGCACACATCCAGTTGTTTGTTTTTTGTTTTCCAGCGATAAACCGTGTAGTGCGCATCCTTGTCGTCAAAATCGTTTACGTTTACGGGTTTGCCCATTTCTTTTGTGTATTGTTCCAAAACAGCATCGGCCTGCGCCATGGCCGACAGGTCGCCTGCGGGCTTTACATTCTGATCGGCATAGACAAGCATCCCAGCGTACGTAAATATTTTTTGCGTACCCGAAGAGGATCTCAACTGGAAAGAAACCACTTTGTTCTTCTCAAAATCAAAGTCCTTTTCAATTTTGCCGAAGGGGTATCTTTCCCTGTTGAAATTCTGCTCCATGTTCGGCGACATCATCACTGAAGCATAGGTTTTGTTCGTACGCCATTTTTTTGCCTTCAGGTCGGGAAAACGTGCATCCAGTTCATCAACGGTGAGATCGAGCGGAGGGTATTTGCTGAAGATCTTATCCAGCGCAGCTTCTGCGCGTTTTTCCGCTTCGCGCACTGCCGCTTCCTTTTCATCCTTTTCCTTGAGCGCTTTCTGCTCAAGCTTCATGGCCAGTTTGATCTTGGTGATCTCGAGTGTTTTTTCTTCGTTGAAATCTTTATAATCGTCGAGCTTTTCAAACGCTGCAATAAGGGGAAGGATCTTTTCTGATTGTCTTGGGTTCTTTGCATTCAGTTCCCTCGTTACCATGATCTCGAGGTAGGCCACTTTGCAATTCGAGGTTCCCAATGCAGATTTTGCCTGTTGCAGGTACTCGAGGGCTGTTTTGTAATCGCCCTTGCCATAATTTTCTTCTGCGAGCATATAGGCTGCTTTTGCCTCGTTGGCATTGGTTTGTGCGTATGAGCCAGTTGTTGCTACGAGCAGGGCCAGTATGAATAAGATCCGCTTCATGTGTTTGCTTTTTATTCTCCCAGTAATAGTTCACATTCGTCGAGGAGTTTTTGCCTGTTGATCGGCGCCGTTCCCACTTCTTCGCAAACCAGTCCGCCGGCAATGTTTGCCATTTCCGCCGAGAGGTGCATGTTGTGTGATGAAGCATAAACGAGCGATGCAACGGCGATCACAGTATCCCCTGCCCCACTTACATCGGCTATGTTGCGGATGTGTGTGGGAATGATCTTCATGTCTTCCCCGTCCTGGTAAAAAACACCTTTCTCTGATAATGTAATGAATGAGATCTGGTGGCCAAGTTTTTCCTGCAATGCGGCATGCATGTCTTTGAGCGAGGAAACATCCACTGCATCTACCAATAAATTCAACCCTTCCTTTATCTCTTTGAGGTTGGGTTTGAAAATGGTAACGCCTTTGAACGAAAGAAAATTTTTCTTCTTCGGATCCACGGTGGTAACCACGTTGTGTTCCTTGCAGAGTTTGATGAGTGCCGCGATCAGGCGTGGCGTGAGCACTCCCTTGTTGTAATCTTCAAAGATGAGCACATCGGGTTTGCCGTTGGTGAAATAGTTGTTTATTTTCTGCAGCAACGCATCTTCAAGCGATGTGTCGATGTCTGAGGTCATTTCCGCATCGAGGCGCATCATTTGCTGGTTGCGGCTCATCACGCGTGTTTTGTTGGTGGTGATGCGTTGATCGGATGCGAGCACGCCACTGGTGTCGATGTTGTTTTCGCTGAGCAGGCGCATCAGTTCTTTCCCGTCGTCGTCTTTGCCGATGATCGAAAATATCGTGGTCTGCGCGCCCATTGAAACCGTGTTCAGCGCCACGTTTGCCGCACCGCCCACGCGCAGCTCTTTTTTTCTCAGCGCCACTACGGGAACGGGGGCTTCGGGTGAAATGCGGTCTACATTGCCCCACCAGTACGTGTCGAGCATCACATCACCTACGATCGCTACTTTACGTTTTGCAAAACCGGAAAATAAGTCTTCAAAATTCATCAATCCTCTTTTTTTGAACTACCCACTGCTATGTAGTACAAAGGTATTCCCAATAAAGTAATTCCCAACCCCCAGAGCGAATAAGTTGGCGATGCCCATACGAGTCCGCAGCAGAACAGCAGTGCAAGTATGATGTAAACCGCGGGTAATACCGGGTAACCGAATGCCTTGTACGGCCTTTCTGCATCCGGCATTTTTTTGCGGAGGATGAAGATGCCGATGATGGTGAGGATGTAAAAGATCACCACGATAAACGATACCATGGTCAGGAGATCGCCGTATTTTCCGCTCAGGCAAAGCAGGGATGCCACTGCGCACTGGATCCACAAAGCGTATTCAGGCACTGCGTTCTTGTTGAGCTCCCCAACTTTCTTGAAGAACAGCCCGTCTTTTGCCATCGTATAATAAACACGGGCGCCTGCAAGGATGAGCCCGTTGTTGCAGCCGAAAGTAGAGATCATGATCATGATCGCGATCACGTAAGTTCCTGCGTTGCCAAAGATCACATTGGCTGCCGTTACCGCCACGCGGTCGTTCTCTGCGAATGCAATGGATTGTGTTGGATTGGCAGCCGAATGCAATGGCAACACATGCAGGTACATCAGGTTGGCTGTGATGTAGATGATGGTTACGATCGATGTTCCGAAAAACAAACTGAGGCCGATGTTGCGTTTTGGATTTTTGATCTCTCCGGCAATAAAGGTTACGTTGTTCCATGAATCGCTGCTGAAGATCGATCCTACCATTGCTGCAGCAACCGCGCCGATCAGTACACCGCCGGAGATGGGCGACCAGTTGCCCGGATCAAATGCACCCGCCGCATCTTTGGCAACCTGCATGGCGTTGAAGCCGGTTGACCAGTTCTCTGTCCAGAAACTTTGTTTGGTAAGCAGGAACCCAAATATGATCAGGCCAAACAGTGAAATGAGTTTGGTCATGGTAAATGTGGTCTGGATGATCTTTCCTCCCTTTACGCCTCTTGTGTTCGACCAGGTGAGTAAAACGATCATGGCGATGGCCAGCAGTTGCGCCGCAGATATTTTAATGAAGCCGAGGTCTGCAATGATATTGCTTTCCCCAACAGAAGGGATGAGGTAGGCAGTGAACTTGCTGAATGCAACACCTACGGCCGCGATGGTGGCGGTTTGTATTACGGAAAAGAAACTCCAGCCGAAGAGGAACGCGATCAGTTTGTTGTAGGCTTCTTTCAGGTAAACGTATTGACCACCGGCCTTGGGGAACATGGCACTCAGCTCACCGTAACTTACGGCTGCGGTAATGGTCATAAAACCGGTGATGAGCCATACCAGCACGAGCCATCCTGCGCTGCCTACGTTGCGGGTAATATCTGCACTTACAATAAAGATCCCGGAGCCGATCATTCCGCCTGCTACGATCATCGTGGCATCGAATAAACCAAGCGTTGGTTTGAAGTGTTCTTTCTGTTCACTCATGGTTGGGGTGTTTTGGTGGAGGGAAGATAGGGAATTTTGCTTTGAGCTGAGCCCCCGGCGGTGGCGGCTTTTTTATTTGAGGGAAGAACGGGTAAAAACAAAAAAGGTCCCGGTATACCGGGACCTCTTACACAGGTCAGAAGCAATCGCCCGGGGCGCACCTCTTCACCTGCTTATTTCTTTTTAGGATACAAGGCATTCAGCCCCTTAACCACATCCTGTGTAATATCGTACGAGCTATCTTTCAGGTACATGAGGTCTACAGAGCTCGAGAATACGTAGGCATAGCCTTTGTCTTTGTTGTATTCCTTGAGGTAGTCTTCGATCTTCTTTTTCACGTCCTGCATTTTCCTGAACTGGATGTCCTGCATCTCGTCGCTCATCATTTTCTCTTTGCCACGCAGTGCGTTCTCGATGTTGGAGAGTTCCTGCTGGCGCGCCTGTTGTTCGGCGGGTGTTAACGAGGCGCCGATTTTCTGAAGCTCCTGGTACTTGGCAACGAAAGCGTTCTTCATTTCGCCGAGCACTTTCTGGTTTGCCTGGTTTTTGGTATCGAGTTCTGATACGATCTGTTTGTAATAATCGAAATGGTTCTGTATCGAGTCCACTTCAAAATAAGCGATCTTGAAGTTGCCCGCCGGTACCGCTTTTGTTCCCGTTGTGGCTACCGCTGATCCGCCTGGTGTACGGGAAGAGAAATGCAGCACGAATAATACGACCACTGCAATGAGCAATACGATGTTTAAAATTGTTGAAAGCGTAGAATTCTTCATCTCTGGTTTGATATGATTTTTTGTATGATGGTACCCTGTGAGCTTACGAAATTAGTACAGATCCCTATGATAGCTTTGTTAAAAAGGCAGGAAGCTTGCACTTCCTGCCTTTATCATATCCATCATATAAAATCTGTATGGTATGCGTTCTTATTCATCATCGTCGAAGCTCATTGCTTCGCGAGTGGTGGCAAGTACTTCGTATTCTTCCTTGCTTCCTACGATCATGTTGTCGAACTCTTTCTGGCCCGAACCTGCCGGGATCAGGTGACCGGTAATGACGTTCTCTTTCAGTCCGAGCATCATATCCGTTTTACCTTGTATCGCCGCCTGGCTCAACACCTTGGTTGTTTCCTGGAACGATGCGGCCGAGATCCAGCTTTGTACGCCCAGTGAGGCCTTGGTGATACCGAGCAGTACCGGTGTTGCCGTTGCAGGTTTTGCATCCCTTACTTCCACCAGTTTTTTATCGCTTCTGCGGAGGATCGAGTTCTCTTCCCTCAACTCACGCAGTGTGATGATCATACCCGGTTTCATTTTCGTGCTTTCGCCCGCCTCGGTTACCACTTTCTTATCGAAGATCCTGTCGTTCTCTTCGATAAAGTCGAACCTGTCTTCCAGGTCCTCCTCGAGGAATTTGGTATCACCTGCATCTACGATCTCTACTTTTTTCATCATCTGGCGAACGATCACCTCCACGTGTTTATCGTTGATACGCACACCCTGCAAACGGTATACCTCCTGGATCTCGTTTACCACGTACTCCTGTACGGCAAACGGCCCTTTGATCGCGAGGATATCGGCTGGTGCGATCTGTCCGTCAGACATCGGCGTTCCCGCTTTCACGAAATCGCCATCCTGTACGAGGATCTGTCTTGTCAATGGCACGAGGTATTTCTTCACCATACCGTCCCTTGATTCAACGATGATCTCGCGGTTACCACGTTTTACGTTTCCGAAGGCAACTACACCATCGATCTCGCAAACGATGGCCGGATTGCCCGGGTTACGTGCTTCGAACAATTCGGTTACACGCGGCAGACCTCCCGTGATATCGCGGAGCTTTCCGAGAACGCGTGGGATCTTAACCAGTACCTGTCCTGCTTTCACCTCATCCGCTTCTTCGATAACGATGTGTGAGCCCACAGGCAGGTTGTATGATTTGCTTTCCTTACCATCTACTACAAGGGTAGGGATCTTTGTTTTGTCTTTTGTTTCGATGATCACTTTCTCGCGGTGGCCGGTTTGTTCATCAGACTCGTCGCGGTACGTGATACCATCGATGATGTTTTCGAACTTGATCTTACCATTGAGTTCCGCAACGATTACGTTGTTGAACGGATCCCATGTACAGATCACATCTCCTTTCTTCACCTGTGCACCGTCTTTCACATTCAGTGTTGCACCGTAAGGAACGTTGTTGGTGATGAGCAGCCGGTCGTTCTTCACATCCATGATCCTTACCTCGCCGGTACGGCCGATAACGATCTTCACTTTGTTGCCCTCGTTGTTCACGGTATCTACCGTACGCAGGCCATCAAACTGGATGGTTCCGTCGAACCTTGCCTGCAAGGTTGATTCTACCGATGCCGATCCCGCAACACCACCTACGTGGAAGGTACGGAGTGTCAGCTGTGTACCGGGCTCACCGATCGACTGTGCCGCGATGATACCAACGGCATCACCTCTCTGTGCCAGGTAGCCTGTTGCCAGGTTCTTACCATAACATTTCACGCACACGCCGCGTTTGCTTTCGCAGGTAAGTACGGAACGTATTTCAACGGTTTCGATACCCGCTTCTTCAATTTTTTTCGCGTCTTCTGAAGAGATCTCTTCTCCCGCGGTTATGATCAGCTCATCCGTTACAGGGTGGTACACGTTGTGAAGCGATGTACGTCCTTCGATCCTGTCAGACAATGGTTCGATAATGTCTTCATTGTCTTTCAGAGCAGTGGTTGCATTTCCACGAAGTGTGCCGCAATCTTCTTCGGTGATCACCACGTCCTGTGATACGTCTACCAGACGGCGTGTGAGGTAACCGGCATCGGCTGTTTTGAGGGCCGTATCCGCAAGACCTTTACGCGCACCGTGTGTTGAGATGAAGTAATCCAATACGTTCAGTCCGCCTTTGAAGTTTGACAGGATCGGGTTTTCAATTACCTCGCTTCCTGTGCTTCCGCTCTTACGCGGTTTAGCCATCAGACCACGGATACCAACGAGCTGTTTAACCTGTGTTTTAGAACCACGGGCCCCGGAATCGAGCATCATGAACACGGAATTGAATCCTTGTTTATCGAGCGTCATTTCACGGATCAGGCTCTCGGTGATCTTCATATCCACACGTCCCCAGATATCAATAACCTGGTTGTAACGTTCGTTGTTGGTGATCAGACCCATATTGTAGCTGTCCCAGACTTCAGCAACCTCGTCTTTCGCCGTCTCGAGCAATTCGCCGCGCATATCGGGAACGATAAGGTCGTTTACGCTGAACGACAATCCACCACGGAACGCCATACGGAACCCGAGTGTTTTGATGTCGTCGAGGAACTTCGCTGTTTTAGGAACGTTGGTGATCTTGATGATGTCGCCAATGATCTCACGGAGTGATTTCTTCGTAAGCAATGCGTTCACATATCCCACTTCCTGTGGCACGTGCTGGTTGAACAGTACGCGGCCAACGGTTGTATCGATGAGTTTTTTAACCAGCTGCCCGTTCTCACGCACATTGGTTTTTACTTTGATGTTTGCGTGAAGGTCTACACGTTGCTCGTTGTAAGCGATGATCACTTCATCCATGCTGTAGAAAGCCATACCCTGGCCTTTTACGATCTCATCACCGATGGTTTTCTTGCCCTTGGTGATGTAGTAGAGGCCGAGTACCATGTCCTGTGAAGGAAGCGTGATCGGCGTACCGTTCTGCGGGTTAAGGATGTTGTGCGACGATAACATCAGCAATTGTGCTTCCAGTATCGCTGCATTGCTCAAAGGCACGTGCACGGCCATCTGGTCACCATCGAAATCGGCGTTGAACGATGAGGTTACCAACGGGTGAAGCTGGATCGCTTTACCTTCTACCAGTTTTGGCTGGAACGCCTGGATTGACAGGCGGTGAAGTGTCGGGGCCCTGTTCAACAGGATCGGGTGGCCTTTCAATATGTTTTCGAGGATATCCCAGATCACAGCTTCTTTGCGGTCTACCAGTTTCTTGGCAGACTTCACTGTTTTCACGATACCTCTTTCGATCAGCTTCCTGATCACAAATGGTTTGAACAATTCTGCGGCCATGTCTTTCGGCAAACCGCACTCATGTATTTTCAGTTCAGGTCCTACAACGATTACCGAACGACCTGAATAGTCGACACGTTTACCGAGGAGGTTCTGGCGGAAACGGCCCTGTTTACCTTTGAGTACATCAGACAATGATTTCAGCGCGCGGCCACCTTCTGCTTTCACCGCGTTTGATTTACGGCTGTTGTCGAAGAGTGAATCGATCGCTTCCTGCAGCATACGTTTTTCGTTGCGCAGGATCACTTCCGGTGCTTTGATCTCCAGCAACCTTTTCAGTCGGTTGTTGCGGATGATCACACGGCGGTAGAGGTCATTCAGGTCGGAACTCGCAAAACGTCCGCCATCCAATGGCACCAACGGGCGCAGTTCCGGTGGGATCACCGGGATGTATTGCATCACCATCCACTCGGGGCGGTTGGTGATCCTTGTGCTTGCATCGCGGAACGATTCAACAACGCTCAGGCGTTTCAGTGCATCGGCCTTACGTTGCTGCGATGTTTCTGTTGCCGCCGCATTACGCAGGGAGAAGCTGAGGCCGTCGAGGTCTATGCGCTCGAGCAAAGCGTGAACCGCTTCTGCACCCATCTTCGCAACAAATTTCTGCGGATCATCATCCGGCAGGTATTGGTTGTCTTTTGGTAAGTTATCGAGAATATCGAGGTATTCCTCTTCGGTAAGCAGATCACCCATGGTAAGGTTCTCTTTGATACCGCCCTGGATCACCACGTATCTTTCGTAGTAAACGATGGTCTCTAATTTTTTAGAGCTCATTCCCAACAGGTAACCGATCTTGTTCGGCAGGCTCTTGAAGTACCAGATATGCACCACAGGCACCACGAGTTTGATGTGGCCCATGCGCTCACGGCGCACTTTCTTCTCGGTAACTTCAACACCGCAACGGTCGCACACGATCCCTTTGTAACGGATGCGCTTGTACTTTCCGCACGCACACTCATAATCTTTTACCGGTCCGAAGATCCTTTCACAAAACAAACCATCACGCTCCGGTTTATAGGTGCGGTAATTGATGGTCTCAGGCTTTAATACTTCACCAAAACTTCTTTCCAGGATACTATCAGGAGATGCCAGGCTGATGGTGATCTGTGAGAACGTTGGCCTCGGTTTGTTATCGCGTTTTATTGCCATATTTCTATTAGCTGCGAGCTGCGGCTGTGTGCCGCATGCTCCTGTTAAATGTTTAGTTTGTTTTTCTTTCAGACAAATGCCTTCCCCTGCGTATTACAGGTTTGCGGCCTTATGCCTTACTCGAATTTCAGATCCAGTCCCAACCCTCTCAATTCATGAACCAATACGTTGAATGATTCAGGAACGCCAGGGCGTGGAATGTTATCACCTTTCACGATCGCCTCGTAGGTTTTCGCACGGCCGATGATGTCATCTGATTTCAGGGTAAGCAATTCCTGCAGGATGTTGGCCGCACCATATGCTTCCAGTGCCCATACCTCCATCTCTCCAAAACGCTGGCCACCGAACTGTGCCTTACCACCCAATGGCTGCTGCGTGATGAGGCTGTATGGCCCGATCGAACGCGCGTGCATCTTGTCGTCAACCATGTGGTGCAGTTTGATCACGTAGATCACACCCACGGTTGCTTTCTGGTGGAAACGCTCACCTGTTTCTCCATCGTAGAGATAGGTGTGCCCGTTCCTTGGAATATCTGCCTGTTTACAGTAATCTTCGATCTGGTCTGTTGATGCACCATCAAAGATCGGCGTAGAGAATTTCAGCCCCAGTTTCTTACCTGTCCACCCGAGAATGGTCTCATAGATCTGTCCAAGGTTCATACGCGATGGTACCCCCAACGGGTTCAGCACGATATCAACCGGTGTTCCGTCTTCCATGAATGGCATGTCTTCTGCACGAACGATCTTGGCTACGATACCTTTGTTACCGTGACGGCCCGCCATTTTATCTCCCACTTTCAGTTTACGTTTTACAGCGAGGTAAACCTTGGCGAGTTTCAATACTCCGGCTGGTAATTCGTCTCCGATAGAGATGTTGAATTTCTCTCTCTTGTAACGTCCCAGTTCTTCGTTGTACTTGATGCTGTAGTTGTGCAGCAACGTGTTGATCTGGTCATCCGTTTTTGCATCACCTGTCCAGCCCAGCGGGTTCACATTCTGGTAATCGATGGTAGACAGATTCTTTTGATTGAATTTGGCCCCTTTACCGATCAGCATTTCGCCGAAGTTGTTGCTTACGCCTGTAGATGCTTTGTCTTTCAGCAAAGTCTGCAATTTGTCGAGCAGCAATTCTTTCAGCGCTTCTGTATTCTGCTGGTGTACTTTTTCTACTTTTTCCAGCAACGCTTTCTCGCGGATCTTCCCGTTCTTGTCTTTCTTGGCGCGTTGGAATAATTTTTTATCGATCACAACACCTTCTGTTCCGTTTGGCGCTTTCAAAGAAGCGTCTTTAGCATCGCCGGCTTTGTCGCCGAAGATGGCACGGAGCAATTTCTCTTCAGGGGTAGGATCCGATTCGCCTTTTGGCGTGATCTTACCGATGAGGATGTCTCCTTCCTTGATGGTTGCCCCGATGCGAATGATACCATGTTCATCGAGATCCTTGGTAGCATCTTCCGAAACGTTTGGAATATCCGGTGTCAGTTCTTCTTCACCCAGTTTGGTATCGCGTACCTCGAGTTCATATTCTTCAATGTGAACGGAAGTAAACAGGTCTTCGCGAACCACTTTTTCGCTGATCACGATCGCATCCTCGAAGTTGTACCCTTTCCATGGCATGAATGCCACCTGCAGGTTTCTTCCGAGTGCGAGCTCGCCATCTTTTGTTGCGTATCCTTCGGTTAAGAAATCTCCTTTCTTCACTTTCTGCCCCTTGCGAACCGCAGGGCGCAGGTTGATACAGGTAGCCTGGTTTGTTTTAATGAATTTCGTCAGTTTATACACCTGCAGGTCCTCATTAAAGCTTACCAGACGATCCAGGTCGTTGCGGTCGTAACGGACATGAATTTCATTTGCATCAACAAATTCGATCACCCCGTTTCCTTCTGCGTGCATCTGGATACGTGCGTCGCGTGCGGCTTTTCCTTCGAGGCCCGTACCCACGATCGGTGCTTCGGGGCGCAGCAAAGGAACGGCCTGGCGTTGCATGTTCGATCCCATCAGGGCACGGTTGGCATCATCGTGCTCGAGGAACGGGATCAGTGAGGCACTCAAACCAACGATCTGGTTTGGCGCAACGTCCATATATTCCACTTCTTCTTTATCAAGGATCGGGAAATCACCTGTCTGGCGCGATACAACCTTGTCTTCGGTAAATTGTCCCTTCTCATTCAAAGGCGAATTGCTCTGCGCAATTTTCGCCGTATCTTCTTCTTCGGCGCTTAAAAAAGTGAGTTCTTTCATGTTCACTTTTCCATCCACTACTTTACGGTACGGCGTTTCAATAAAGCCCATATCGTTGATCGCAGCGTGTACGCAAAGCGTGGAGATCAGACCGATGTTCGGTCCTTCCGGTGTTTCAATGGTACAAAGACGGCCATAGTGAGAATAGTGTACGTCACGAACCTCGAAGCCCGCTCTCTCACGCGAGAGACCGCCTGGCCCGAGCGCGGAGATACGACGCTTGTGCGTGATCTCACTCAGCGGGTTGGTCTGGTCGAGGAACTGCGACAACTGCGATGTTCCGAAGAACGAGTTGATCACAGAAGAAAGTGTTCTTGCATTGATCAGGTCAACCGGTGTGAACACCTCGTTGTCGCGAACGTTCATACGCTCACGGATGGTACGCGCCATACGCGCGAGGCCCACGCCGAACTGTGCATACAATTGCTCACCTACGGTACGAACGCGGCGGTTGCTCAGGTGATCGATGTCATCGATCTCGGCTTTCGCATTCGTAAGGCGAACGAGGTATTTGATGATCTCGATGATGTCCTGTTTGGTCAATACTTTTTTCTGTAAAGGATAATCGAGGTTGAGTTTGCGGTTGATCTTGTAACGGCCCACTTCACCAAGGTCATATCTCTTATCAGAGAAGAACAATTTATCGATGATACCGCGTGCGGTTTCGTTGTCGGGCGCATCGGCACCGCGCAACTGGCGGTAGATGTGCTGAACGGCCTCGAGCTCGCTGTTCGAAGTATCTTTGTTCAATGTGTTATAGATGATGGCGTAATCTCCACCCACGTCTTCTTTCTGGATGAATACGCTTTTCACTTCCATTTCAATGATGGTTGCGATCGCTTCTTCATCAAGAACCGTGTCGCGCTCCATTACGATCTCGTTACGTTCGATGCTCACTACCTCACCGGTATCTTCATCCACGAAATCTTCTACCCATGTTCTCAGCACGCGGGCAGCGAGTTTTTTACCAACCTGGTTGGCGAGTGATTTTTTATCTGCCTTTACTTCATCGGCCATACCGAAAAGTTCCAGGATGTCCTTATCGGTCTCAAAACCGATGGAACGCAACAAGGTTGTTACCGGGAATTTTTTCTTACGGTCGATGTAAGCATACATTACGTTATTGATATCGGTCGCAAACTCCATCCATGCGCCCTTGAACGGGATCACCCTTGCAGAGTAGATCTTGGTTCCGTTGGGGTGGATAGACTGGCCGAAGAATACGCCGGGTGAACGGTGCAATTGTGATACAACCACACGCTCGGCTCCATTGATCACGAAGGTACCACGCGGTGTCATGTAGGGGATGTTTCCAAGGAACACATCCTGAACAATGGTCTGGAAATCTACGTGCTCCTCATCGTTACAGCTCAAACGGAGTTTGGCTTTCAGGGGAACCGCGTAGGTCAACCCGCGCTCCATACACTCTTCAATGGTGTAACGTGGCGGATCGATGAAATAATCCAGGAACTCCAGCATGAAAATGTTGCGCGTGTCGGTAATAGGAAAGTTCTCCTTGAACACACGGAACAGCCCTTCCACATTGCGTTTATCAGGCGTGGTCTCTAACTGGAAAAATTCTCTGAATGATTCTAACTGAATGTCGAGTAGGTCTGGTGCATCGGCCAAGTGTTTAGTTTTTCCGAAGTTGACCCTGTTGTTCAATGTTGTTGTAGACATATTTGTGAAAACCGGTTTTATACGAAAAAAGTTTTGGGGAGACTTGAGTTCTCTTAACGTACAATCGGCTCATTCATCATCCAAACGTCGACGATAAAAATGTCCACCCGCTAATTTGCCCAAAATAAGGATGGCAAAGGTAAGGATTGATGGGAAATCCAAAAAACAAATTTTGGACCAAAACACGCGGATCCGGGCAAAAAAGTTAAGGTTATGCCAAATCGTCCGGGTAAGGAGTTTGCCCGGGGCCAGGAAGCGCTTCCCTCCTGGCCCCAGGCCTGTTTCCTACCAGATTTTCGCCCTATCCTCGGGCTTCCTGTACATTTTGTTTTTTTCCGTTACCCCAAATGCCGCATAAAACGGGTCGAAATTGGAGAGCGGCCCGATCACCCGGTATTTTTCCGGTGAATGCGGGTCGGTGGTGATGTTGGTGCGGATGTTTTCCGGACGGTTCACGATCCGCCAGGCCTGGGCAAAACCCAGGAAGAAACGCTGATCCGGTGTGAACCCGTCAATTTTTTGATCCCCTTTGCCCTGTCCGGTTAATTTGAACGCGTCGTACGCAATGGCAAGGCCGCCAATGTCGGCAAGGTTCTCGCCCAAAGTGAGCGCTCCGTTTACATGAAGACTGTCGAGCATGGTGTAGGCATTGTATTGCTGCACAACCTTATCCGCTTTTGCTTTGAAGAGGTCCGCGTCTTTGGGCGCCCACCAGTCTTTCAGGTTGCCATCCGCATCGTATTGACGGCCCTGGTCGTCGAAACCATGTGTCATTTCATGGCCGATCACCAGCCCGATGGCGCCGTAGTTGATCGCATCATCGGCGTGCATATCAAAGAAAGGAAACTGCAGGATGCCTGCGGGGAATACGATCTCGTTGAAGGTAGGATTGTAATAGGCGTTCACTTCAGGAACGGTCATCTGCCATTCTGTTTTGTCTACCTTCTGCCCTACTTTGGCCATGCTTTCCCTGAACTCGTGTTTGGCAATGCTGCGCATGTTGGCGTAGAAATTATCGCGGCTGATCTCCACATCGTCAAAATTTTTCCATTTGGATGGATAGCCGATCTTTTTCAGGAAAGCCGCCAGTTTCTCCTGCGCTTTCTGTTTCGTGGTATCGCTCATCCAGTCGAGTTTATCGATGCGCAGTTTGAAGGCTTTCTGGAGATTGTCTACCAACTCATCCATCCGTTTTTTTGCTTCCGGCGGAAAATATTTCTCCGCATAAACCTGGCCGAGCAGGTCTTTCAGACCGCCGTCTGTTGTGCTCACCATTTTCTTCCAGCGCTCCGGTTGTGTTCTTGCACCGGAGAAGAGTTTACCGAAATCAAAGCGTTCATCGCGGAACGCCTTGCTCAGCAGCGATGCATTGCCTGAGATATAATCGAATTTTACTTTTGCCTTCCATGCGTCTATAGGGCGCGATGCAAGCAGTACGCTCAATGCAGTATAGTATTTGGGTTGTGATACATTCACACTATCGGCCTTCATCCCGATTTTATCAAAGAGGTTTGCCCATCCTATGTTCGGTGCAATTTTTTCAAGGTCTTTCACAGACATCTTGTTGTAATTCTTGATGGGGTCACGCAGTTCCACCGGGGTAAGGTGTGATTTTGCGATCTCCGTTTCAAGGGCGAGCACATCGGCTGCCGCTTTTTTTGCAGTGGCCGGGTCGGTGCCGGTCATGGTAAAGTATTTCGCTGCGTGGGCAACCAGTTTGTTTCGCTTGTCTGTAGTGATCGGGTCTGTTTTGGTATAATAATCTTTTTCAGGAAGCGTGGTTCCTGTCTGGTAAAGCGTCATGATGTTGCGTGAACTGTTGCGCTCATCGGCGCCAACGTAAATGCCAACCAGGTCGCCATCGCCGTCTTTTGTATTTTCTGCGAGCAGGTTAAGCAGTTCCTGGTAATTTTTAACTGCGTCTATTTTTGCAAGCATGGGTTTGAGTGGTTCGTAGCCTGCTTTTTCGAGTGCGAGTGTGTCCATACCGCTCGCATAAAAATCGCCTACTTTCTGTGCGGCGCTGCCCTTGGGCTGGTCTTTCTTTGCAGAAGTTTCATCAAGTATGGTGCGCATTTTTTTCAGGTTCTCGTCGTACAGCGAATAAAAACTGCCCCAGCCGCTCTGGTCGTCGGGGATCTTGCTGTTCTTAATCCATGTGCCGTTGGCATAGGTAAAAAAATCATCACCGGGTTGAACGGTGGTATCCATCGCAGTCCTGTCGAAATAAGACCGGTCGGTCTCCGTATTGTTCTTACACGAAGCCAGCAATACAATTGCGCCAGCGAGCAGTAGGTTTGTTTTTTTCATACGATGTGTTGAGATCGGTTTGGTGTTTGGGAATTTGTAACCTGAAGTTATTTATAAATCCTTTACCGGGGAGCAGCATTGCTTTTTTGTTTTATGGGGATGGGATCAATTGCAGGTCACGGCACCAGAATGCAAAACGATCCGGTTGCGATGCCGATCCTACCCATAAAAAAGCCGGTGCGTAAAACGCACCGGCCATCTCTTTCAGCGAAGCAAAAATTATTTTACTTCAACCTCAGCACCGCCTTCTTTCAGTTTAGCAGCGATATCATCAGCTTCTGCTTTAGATACGCCTTCTTTAACTGCTTTAGGAGCGCCGTCAACGAGGTCTTTTGCTTCTTTCAGACCGAGGCCTGTCAATTCTTTAACGATCTTAACAACGCCCAGTTTGCTTGCGCCGCCGTTAACGAGGATCACATCGAAAGATGTTTTCTCTTCAGCTGCTGCTGCGCCACCACCGTCGCCGCCAGATACCACTACTGCTGCTGCAGCTGGTTCGATACCGTAATCGGCTTTCAATACGTCTGCCAGTTCCTGAACGTCTTTTACTGTTAAGCCTACTAATGTTTCAGCTAATGCTTTAATGTCTGCCATTTTGATTAAATTTTTTCCGTCTTCATATCACGCATGTGATCCGACGGAGTTTAAAAAAATTTGTTTCCTATTAAGTTGAGATCGCTCTCATTTAATACTGGTTACTTCGCCCGAAGCTGGTTTATTCAGCTGCAGGTGCGTCAGCCGCCGGTGCTTCCGGTGCTGCTGCTTCAGGAGCTGCAGGCGCTTCTGCGGCTGGTGCCGCTTCTGCTGCAGGAGCTTCTGTTGCTGTTCCGTTCGCTTGCTTTTCGTGGTGGTGCAACAAGGCAGCCAATACGCGTTTTGCAGGCGATTGCAACAAGCCGATCACTTCACCGATCAATTCATTTTTGGTCTTGATCTGTGTGAGCGCTTTCAGTGTATTGTCTCCGGTATAAACATCGCCGTTGATGAACGCTGCTTTCAGGATCGGTCTTTCACCATTGCTTTCCTTGCGGAACGAGCTGATGATCAAAGCCGGCTCCTTAGGGTTCTCAGAGAACATGAGGGCGGTTACATTGTTCAGGGAGTCGTACACACCAGCATACCTTTCAGCATCCAGTGATTCGAGCGCCTTGCGGATCAATGTGTTCTTTGCCACTTTCATTTCAACCTGTTTGTTGAAGCAGGTGCGGCGGAGTTTTGATACCTGTGCTACCGTCAGGGCTTCTGTATCGGTAACATAGAAGTTATTGTACTGACTGAACTTCCCTTTGAGGGCTTCAATCACTTCATTTTTTTGATCTTTTGTCATAACTAATTTTTTTTAAGACCCGGGTCACTTCCATCCGCCTTTGCCAAAGGCTTCGGCGGATAAATCACCAGGATTAGTTCGCTAATTGTTTCGTGTCTAATGTGATACCCGGGCTCATCGTGCTGGCCATGCTTACCGCTTTAAGGTAGATTCCTTTTGCTGTAGATGGTTTCAGTTTGATGATGGCATTGATCAGCTCGGTGCTGTTCTCGGCCAGTTTTTCCGGTGCAAATGAGATACGCCCGATAGAAGCGTGTACGATACCCGCTTTATCAACCTTGAAAGCGATCTTACCGCCTTTTACTTCATTTACTGCCGCTGCCACATCGTTGGTAACGGTTCCGGTTTTAGGGTTTGGCATGAGGTTACGTGGCCCCAGTACTTTACCCAGTTTACCGATCTTAGGCATTACAGCAGGTGTAGCGATGATCACATCCATATCTACCCAACCGCCTTCGATCTTTGTGATGAACTCATCCAGTCCCACATAATCAGCACCTGCTTCTTTCGCAGCCGCTTCTTTATCAGGTGTACAGAGAACGAGTACTTTTTTGGTTTTACCTGTGCCATGTGGCAATGATACGGTACCACGCACCTGCTGATCAGCTTTCTTAGGATCAACACCCAAACGGATGTGCAGATCCACAGAGCTGTCGAATTTGGTGCAGTTAATTTCTTTTACGAGTGCAGATGCGTCTTTCAGTGAATAAGCTTTGTTTTTATCCACCTTAGTTACTGCTACTTTTCTTTTTTTAGTAAGTGACATTTTCTAATGATTTGGTCTGCCTTCGCTGGCTTGTCCCTCGCTAAAGCTTCGGCGACACGCGGGCGACGGACGAGGTGAATAAATTAGTTTTCCCAGGGTGCTTTTCCATCAACGGTGATTCCCATACTGCGTGCAGTACCGGCAACCATGCTCATGGCGCTGTTGATTGTAAAGGCGTTGAGATCGGCCATTTTATCTTTGGCGATCGCTTCTACCTGTTCCCAGGTTACTTTACCCACTTTTTGACGATTGCTTTCTTTCGATCCGGTCTGGATCTTTGCCGCTTCCATCAACTGAACAGCGGCCGGAGCCGTTTTCAGAACAAAGTCGAACGACTTGTCAGAATAAACGGTGATCAAAACAGGAACTACTTTTCCCATTTTGTCCTGGGTTCTTGCATTGAATTGTTTGCAGAACTCCATAATGTTTACACCCTTTGAACCGAGTGCGGGCCCTACCGGAGGCGCAGGATTGGCTTGACCGCCTTTCACCTGCAGCTTCACGAAGCCAGAGATTTCTTTTGCCATCTTTTTTAGATTTAATTGGTAATAGCGTCCATTTTACCGGACTCCCAAATTCAATCATTCTTATTTATAAAGAACTTTTGGGGCAGCAAAGGTAAGGGATTGTTATCTTAAAAACAAACTCCACCGAGGTTAAATTTGGCATAAGCCGATCCCGGCGAGAGGTTCGCAACCGCCATTACAAGCAGATCTCGGTCAAAATCATTAACTAACCTCGGTCTTCCGCAGCGGCTGAGCATATTACAATCACTACCGCCACAACGCAAATGTGTTCAACGCACGCGCCAAACCCAATTTTTGCCCTCCTTTCGAACCGATTCTTTAAGCTCCTTACCGGAATATTCTTTGTTTACACCATTTGCTTTCACAATCAGCTTTTGCAAAACGCTGAAATCGGGTGTTGGGCCGGTACCATCAAAAAAATCGATGGTTTGCCCTTTCGGTATTGTGAAGGTAGCAGATGTTGCAATGGTGTCAACTGAAACGAGGTATCCCTCCGCACGGTCGGCGTAGTGTTTCAAAACATCTTCCCGGGGGCCCACCCCGGCACCATAAACGTATTGGCGGTCTAAGAAAAGAGTAATCGCTATGTCTTCGCCGGTATCGTTGGCCAGTTCCGTGATGTTAATGCTGTCGATAACACAGGCGGAGACCAGAAAAATGAATATGATGTTTATTCTTTTCATCCAGGGATAAGCGAATCGATGATCCAGGTCTAAAAAATCTCCGGCGACATCTATTGGGCTTCTGTTTCCGTCCAGGAGTATTTGACCTATCTACCAGATCTCCAACTCATATTCGTCTTTTTTGCGCCATTTGCCCCCTGTATTCTTCAACACGAAAAGTTTTACCACGCCTACTCTTGTTGGGGCCCGGATTGTGGCTACTAAAATAGCGTAAGTTTCATCAAAGTAGACCCTTGAAAACAACACTTTGCCTATCGCCGAAAGTGTATCGATGGCGCCGGATTGTTTGCTGTGCGGAAATAATTTATACCGGCCTGTGTTCCCGATCTGTTTCCATGGTAGCTCTACCTGCGCCGAATCCGTTTCCGACTTTTTAAACAGTTCCCCAATCTTTTTCCGATCCTCAATGGGCATTTCGCTGATAATGGAATTGATGTCTGCTGTTCGCTCCCGTATATTCGACAACACCGGCGCTATGGCTACAGTCAGAGAATCTCTATCAGTAAATACATCAAAATTGGGCGCGGGCCGAAGCGTGTGGTATTTATAAGCCACCGTATCAATCATATCTAAAAAGGCATCGTTTATGATAGAAGCCTCGAGACTTCCTTGGCTGTCGTGCTTTGAATTACAGGCCTGCAGAAGCAATACGGCTAAAAAAAGAGTCGCGGCTTTTTTCATAATGGTTTATGGGAGTTTTCGAAATCGTATCGATACTTCGTTCGCTTCGTTTGCATTGTGTTAACCAGACCCGTAATGTACGAATTCATGTGGTAAAGAAACCGTAGCCAACCCTTACGCCAGTGATCTGCTGATTTTAATACATTTTTCGATGACTTCTTATCGTTCTTCCAAAAAATGCCACCAGTAAAAAAAACGCCACCTCCCAAACAAACCGGCACACCGGTTTCCATTTCAATCCCTACGTATCGCATTTTTTAATATATTCATATCATGAGGAAATATGCCTGTCTTTTAATGGCTTCACTCCTGTCCGCCTTCAGCATCGCCGGCGCCCAGCAACTGGATTCCATGATGAACAGGATTGCCCGGCATTTCGCACCTGAAAAGATCCATATCCATTTCGATAAAAGCATTTACAACCGCGGTGAAACCATCTGGTACAAAGCCTACATTCTCCAGGGCCGCGATTCCCTCCCCGCCAGCACGAACGTTTACCTAGAGTGGTACGATGGCGATGGAAAACCCCTGTTACGCACCGCCGCCCCTGTTTTGTTTTCTTCGTCTGCGGGATCGTTTGACATTCCCGCTGATTACAATTTCCCGTCTTTACAGGTAAAAGCTTTTACAAAATGGATGCTGAACGATGATCCCGCTTTTGCTTACCAGCGCGATATTGCCGTCAATATCCCCTCCATCAAAACAGCCCGGCCGCCGGCAGATGGTACCGCCGTATCCGTTTTTCCCGAAGGCGGGTTCCTCGTGCAGGGCTTGCGCAGCCGCGTGGCTTTTAAGGCAAACAACAGGTCGGGCGCGCCCGTTTTTGTGTATGGCGTGCTCACCGACAACAACAACAATACCCTCGACTCGCTCCAGGTTCAGCATGATGGCATGGGAAGTTTTTTTCTCGAGCCCGTGCCGGGACAGACCTACCGCCTGAACTGGGTGGATGAATACGGAACAGCCGGGAGCACAACATTACCTGCGGCGAAAACACAGGGGGCTCAACTTGCAGTCACAAGGATCAAAGACAAAGCCATGTTCCGCGTGGAGCGTACTGAAGTGGTTGCGGAGCATTTTAAAAAGATGACGATGCTCGTTCACATGAATGGTGTGGGCCTATACCAGGTGGAGATCAACCTGTCGGATAAAACAGTACTCAATGCCGCTGTGCCCATACACGACCTGCCACCCGGATTGCTTCAATTCACTTTGTTTACTTCAGACTGGCTTCCCGCCGCGGAGCGTGTTCTATTCCTCAACAACCCAACCTATTCGCTTGCGGCAGAACTTTCTGCGCCGGTGGTGAATACGGCAAAAAAAGGGGAAAACAGCCTCGAGATCTTTGTTCCAGATACATCGTTCACAAATATGTCGCTCTCGGTAACAGACGCCGGGCTTGACCTTCCCGCGGAACACTCTATTTTTTCGGACCTGTTGCTGTCGGGTGAGATCAAGGGAAGAATCTACAACCCCGCTTATTATTTTTCAAGCGGCGCCGACAGCGTGGCCGCGCATCTCGATCTTGTGATGCTCACCAATGGCTGGCGGCGGTTTGATTGGGAAAAGATCAAAGCCGGTGTTGCTCCCAAAACCGAACATCCCGCAGAAACGGGGTTCATGAAAATGAACGGAACGGTGTATGGCACCAGGAGAAACAGCGCACCGGTGGAATTAAACCTGATCGTGGTACACAAGGACAGCAGCCGGCAATTCTTTTCCGTTCCCGTTACAAACAATGGCAGGTTTGAACAACCGCTCGTTTTTTTTGATACCGCAACTGTTTTCTACAGCGTAAACAACAACAAGGCACTTTCAGAAAAAATTGAATTGAAACTGGACAACGGGCTCTTGCAACTTCCTGCGAAAAACATTTCACCATGGAAAGGTTCCGGCTTTACGGTAAAGAACAGGCCGCTTGCCAAACAAATGCTCGACCGTTTGCTGCAGGAACAGGAACTGCTGAACAAGCTTCTCGCAGAAACCACATTAAAAGACGTAACGGTAACCACCCGTAAAAAAACACGCGAAGAAATACTGAACGAAAAATATGCAAGTGGCTTTTTCAACGGAAGCCCGTCGCGAAAGGATTATACGTATGATCTCACCGATCCGGCCAAACCAACGGTTGCGATCAACGTGCTGGAGTATTTACAGGGTAAAATTCCCGGGCTCACAATACGGTATATCAGCGGGCTCAATTACAGCATCGACTGGCGTGGATACCTTCCGGAGTTTTACCTGAATGAAAACAAAATCGATCTTTCAACACTCGTTGATATACCCGTTGCCAGCCTCGCAATGATCAAGGCCTTCGCTCCCCCGTTCGTGTTTGCTTCGGGTGGCGGGCGAGGAGGAGCGATCGCGGTGTATACAAGAAGGGGAACCGATACCCAATTGCCCGATCCCAAAGGACTCGCGAGTGTTTTGCTGCCGGGTTATACCAGGTTCAGGGAGTTTTACAGCCCGGTGTACGACAAGCAGCCGGACGACCTCCCGAAAGCAGATAACCGCACAACCCTGTACTGGAACCCGAATCTCTTTAGCAATGCGACACAACAACGCATACTGGTAGACTTCTATAACAATGATTTCACACAATCTTTTAATGTGGTGCTGGAAGGGATCTGCGCAAATGGAAAATTGATACGCGTTGTGAAAAAGATCGGCGGCGCTCAACAACGTACCGAAAACGGCAAAAATTATTGATTGGTTATTTTTTGAAGGTACAATGCCTTTTACCTCGCCGGATTCAGTAGGGCTGCTACCTGATTAAAAGTTCCCAAGTGGCATTGTCTTTTTTCTTAAATAAAGTATCAAGGTCTTTTTGTTCATACACATGAACATTCCCTTTTGTGGTTATCGTTATCCGTTCAATTGTTTCATGATTAGGAACAACACCGGCGCCTCCTTTGGTATTATCTACCTGCAGGATTTTATCCGCTTCGAGCAAATATTTTGTAATAAGACCAGAAGAATCAAACATATAAGGCACGCCTGCCTGTTCATTGATATGCTGTATCGACAACCGTATTTTTTCTCTATCAGCGCGAAAAACACTATCGAAAAAATACCTGCCGAATTGAATCTCTACTCTTACCGCAACACCCGAACTATTCTTGATATTCGACACGACCGAATAATCCATTGCACATTTACAAAGACAAAAAATACAAAGAATCAATGTCCACTTCTTCATGAACAGATTTATTTGGGATAATAAGTACTAAGTGCAATCGCAGATGTTGGTCCAAAGAAAAGCACAGATGTTCGATTGGCAGCAACTTCTGTCCAAAAAAACCGATGTTGATTCCGGTGTAAAGTTGCGGATTTCAAACTGGCCGGAACAAGCTTCGTATAATAATCAAAAAATCCGACAGCAAGAGTCTGAAGATAATGACCGTATTCATGCTCCATATCTTCGATGCCATTATTTGATGTACTCAGATGTATTCCCCCATTATGGGTCGTTACACCTGCCCCCGTCTGCACGCCCATATCAGTGATGGTAGCTCCCGGAAATTTAACCTGTGTACCATTAGAGGCATATGTAAAAACAGCATATTTGTTCCCGTTATCGTCTGTATAATTCTGCACGGTTCCATCTTTGTATTGATACGGAGCACCGTTTTTCCGGTAGCCATCTGCGTCCCGTGCCCTATGGAAAGGATACACGTTCTTTGAACAGGTATTGGAGGCTAATAAATTCCTGAAAGACAAAAACTGATTTTGAGGATAACCTTTAGCTAAAGAGGACTTTGCGGACGGAGGATTACATATACTATCATGCACATTGAGGATAAGTAGATCCTTCGTCGCACTGTTTTGATTGACAATTGCAACAAAAGCTATTTCTCCAAAACCATCCAACGCCCATTTCACCATATTGTCGGCTCGTACTTTGTCTTCGCCATCCGTCGTCTTTTCTCCAAAAGGTTTAGTCCCCATTTTTGCATCCGAGCCATTGACTGAAACAACAATACGCACAACTGAATTTTTTTTCATGGACATTAATAGATCACTCTTTCACGCGCTTGTTATCCATCTTTTTCGCCAATGAATCGAGAGACCTGCTTTTAAAAAATTTAAAACACTCAAAAAAAGCGGCTTTTTTACCCTCATGATCGGCGATGACCGAAGGTTGAATTTTCCTGGCGTATGTCTTTGAAAACACGTCGATCTCATCGTAAACGTCAAGATCATACCGAGAAACATCTCGGTAAACCGTCCTGCTTATGTCATTCGAGAAAAGCCCATCTGCGGATGCGTACTCCACGCATTTGCAGAGAGCATATTCTTTTAACAATGTTCTACTTTCGGCGTTACGGATGGTTTTACATGCTATTGACAGCAGCAGGGATGCTAGGAAAAAAAACAGTTTGATTGTTTTCATGCAATATTTATTGAGGGAGTTTCCAGATAAAAACATCGCTCGCTGCAGCAAAATAATTGTGTTGGCCTATGCAGTCCATTCCTCCCCATAAAGTGGCATGTCCGGATGCACCGAAATTTGTAGCTGAAGTTGGTTTCATAATATAAATGCCCCTGTTCTGCGTTCCGATCAGTTGATTCTGAAAGTTAGTTCCGTTGGGCGCTCCATCGGCAGAAGTTTTGTGAATATCAGGAGGCCCAAATGTTTTAACAAGCCAGTTTTTTAGATGCGACGCCAACAAAAAATAATTTTTGCTGTCCGAACCCGTACGTGTCTGCCCGGGGATCGCGGGAATAATAATGCCGGCATAATTTAGGGCGCGAGAGACCCTTAAGGCGCAGGCGTTAGAAATATTTCCCTGGTTAAACATGGTCTCAACCTGTCCCCCTATCAACGCGCATACTCCAGCAACGGGCATATCATTGCCATTTGCATCTTTTGGATATGCGTTAAATACAGCCGTCCAATTCGGTTTGGCTTGCGGCTGGTAAACCGTATTGGGGTCGAAAGTGTTGTCATCCCACCATGCATTTTCAGGATCATTATCCGAAGCGTTGGCTTCTTGTTCATCCGCTACTCCTTGGGGAGGTTGATAAGGCAGAGTGGTAGGGGCCCAACCAGATACAGGTGAATCCGGGCATAGAACACCATCTTTTCTTACTTGCCCATTGACCGGTGCCGAAGGTTTTGAAGCCTGCCATGGCGACTCTTCGCAAGGAACTGGTGGATTTGGGTCAGGCCCAGTATTATTGTTTCCACCACCGCTTGATCCGCCACCAACTTGACCTGGATTGCTCCCGTAACCGGATCCGTCCCCCCAGCTTGTTCCTCCGCCCAATGCTGGAATCCATAAATCCCAACAGAGTGTTGCAATTAGCTTGCATTTGTCCCGGTCACAATTTCCATAGTCACAGTTTGCAGTGTAAACGCCACAAAATCCGGGCGGCATTCGGGGAGTGATGCCTTTTTTTGCACATCGTTAAGCTACATGTATTTTTTTAATATAAAAATTAAACGTAAATATTTCCTACCCTTTCATAAAACAAATGCCACCGGTAGCGATGGCATTGTTAATACAATTAATTAAACAAACTATATTTTAGATTGACCTTACAGAACCAGGATGCTCTTTGCCTGAATCACGATTTCCTTTTTAGGCTCTGTGATCTTTGCAATTTCTTCTTTCGATTTACCGCCATCTTCAGCGAGGTGACGAAGTTGTTCTACGGTAGACACTCTTTCTTCTGCCGTTCCATCGATCACGATCTGTTTGCCGCTGAGGATAACCGGAACGAAAAATTTATGGTCTTTCATACGAACCGTTGTGGCGCCATCGGCGGTTTTTACCTTGATCCAGCAGCCCATTTCCTGGCAAACCTCTGTAACGGTTCCTTTGATCTTAACATCCACTTTACCTGTTTTGCCTTTCATATCGGCGATCATCTGTTCAACCGGAACAGCATTGTCTGCCGTAACACCCGGGGCGCCGAACGTTGCGCCTTTGTCTGCCGCTACTTTTGGTGGCTGTGCATTTGCCGCGAAACCGGCGAAAGTAACTGCTGCGAGAAGGAGGATCTTTTTCATAAAGTTTTTTTTTGAACGGCTGCGGCTTCCGGGCCCTGGCCATTGTTTATTGTTGTGGTAAAAATAAAAGGTCATCTGCAAAACAGCTGACCTTTCGTGTAAAAATTTGCAATATTCTAAAAAAAAGCGACTTAGCTGATTTTCTCCACCTGCATATAACTCAGCTCCACCGGGGTTGAACGTCCGAAGATCTTCACGGTTACCTTGAGTTTCTTTTTCTCGTCGTTCACGTCTTCGATCACGCCATTGAAATCGTTGAAAGGCCCTTCGATGATCTTGATGGTTTCTCCCACGATGAATGGTTCGCTCATGGTTACGCCCTGGTCGTTCATCTCGTCTACCTTACCCAGCATTTTGTTTACTTCGCTTTTGCGGAGGGAGATGATGTTGCCTTTTGAGCCTTTGCCATCGGTGAGGAAGTGCATTACGTTGCTGATGTTGCTGATGTGCTGAACAATATCGTCGTTCAGTTTGCCATCCAGCACTTCCATCATTACATAACCCGGGAAATAGTTTTTCTCGCGCATCACTTTTTTACCGTTCTGCACTTTGTACACTTTTTCCATTGGAAGGAAGATCTGTTTGATGATCTCCTGCCAACCGCTGCGGATGATGTCTTTATCGAGGTATTCTTTTACTTTACGCTCCTTACCGCTCACCACGCGAAGCACATACCATTTGGTTTCCGCCTGTGGCGCAGCACTTTCAACACCTGCTGATTCTACAACTTGCTCGTCCATGCTGTGTTTACTTGAATAATGAATAAATCAGCTTTAACAACTGGCTGCTTCCGAAATCCATCAATGCCACCATTGCTGTAATGATAACAGTTGCCACCAGTACGATCACTGTGCTCTGTTGTAACTGCGACCATGAAGGCCAGGTTACTTTCGTCATCAGCTCGTGGTAGCTCTCTTTGAAATAAGTTGCGATCTTGTTCATTTTTTTTGTTTTAGTCACCGAAGCTTCAGCGAAGGTGACTAGCCCATCTTCGCTGAGGCCTGGTGAAGGATGTTCACCTTCGCTGAAGCTTGGTGAACGTGGTCCACCTTTGCTGGAGCTTCGGTGGACGGGGTCCGCCTTTGCTGAAGCTTCGGTGAACGGAGCCCACCTTCGCTGAAGCTTCGGTGGACGGAGCCCACCTTCGCTGAAGCTTGGTGAACGGTGCCCACCTTCGCTGACGCTTCGGTGGACGGAGCACGGGCACTAGGATTCGAACCCAGATCGAAGGTTTTGGAGACCTTAATACTAACCGTTGTACGATGCCCGTAGAAAACTAAAAGCTATCCCTTTTACGGAACAGCTTTTAGAAGTTATGTCGCAAATGTATGGAATTTACATTTACTAAAAGCTAAAAGCTTACAGCTAGCAGCTTATTTTACAATTTCAGTAACCTGGCCGGCACCTACTGTACGTCCACCTTCGCGGATCGCGAATTTCAGACCTTTCTCCATCGCAATTGGCTGGATCAGTTTTACAGAAAGACCGATGTTGTCGCCAGGCATTACCATTTCTGTTCCTGCAGGCAAAGTAACTTCACCAGTTACATCTGTAGTACGGAAATAGAACTGTGGACGGTATTTGTTGAAGAATGGCGTGTGACGTCCACCTTCTTCTTTGCTCAATACATACACCTCACCTTTGAACTCGGTGTGTGGAGTGATTGAACCTGGTTTACAGATTACCATACCGCGACGGATATCTTTTTTCTCGATACCACGCAACAGGAGACCTGCGTTATCACCAGCCTGACCTTCGTCAAGCAATTTTTTGAACATCTCAACACCTGTACATGTAGAAGACAGTGGAGCTTCCATCAGACCAACGATCTCAACCGGCTCACCAACTTTGATGATACCACGCTCGATACGGCCTGTAGCAACTGTACCACGACCTGTGATAGAGAATACATCTTCCACAGACATCAGGAACGCCATATCAACCGGGCGCGGAGGCAGTGGGATGTAGGTATCAACAGCATCCATCAGTTCATCGATCTTACCAACCCATTTTGGATCTTCAGCCAATGCACCTGTAGCAGAACCCTGGATGATCGGTGTGTTGTCACCATCAAATCCATAAGAGCTCAACAATTCGCGGATCTCCATTTCAACGAGTTCCAGCAGTTCAGGATCGTCAACAAGGTCAACCTTGTTCATGAATACAACGATCTTAGGTACACCTACCTGGCGGGCAAGAAGGATGTGCTCTTTGGTTTGTGGCATCGGACCATCAGTCGCAGCAACAACCAGGATAGCGCCGTCCATCTGGGCAGCACCGGTAATCATATTTTTCACATAGTCGGCGTGACCTGGACAGTCAACGTGCGCATAGTGACGGTTTGCAGTTTGGTATTCTACGTGTGCAGTATTGATTGTGATACCACGCTCTTTTTCTTCAGGCGCACCATCGATCTCATCATACTTCTTTGCACTCGCCAGACCTTTTTTCGATAAAATCGTGGTAATGGCGGCTGTCAGGGTTGTTTTACCGTGGTCAACGTGACCAATGGTACCAACGTTTACGTGAGGTTTTTCCCTCTTAAAGGTCTCTTTAGACATTTTTATCGGTTTTTAGTTGTGTTTAAAAAATTAGGGCCTTGCAGCCGGTTTAAAACTATTTTTTCCCTTTCGGGATCTTGCGCACGGTTTCTTCTGTTAGAGCCGTCAATGGGAATCGAACCCATGACCTCTTCCCTACCAAGGAAGTGCTCTACCCCTGAGCTACGACGGCTTTTGTGAGTCAGGAGGTTGGAGTCGGAAACCTGGAGTAAGGATTACCCAGACCTCTGACTCCAGACTTCTAACTGAACAGAGCGGAAGACGAGGGTCGAACTCGCGACCTATAGCTTGGAAGGCTATCGCTCTACCAATTGAGCTACTTCCGCTTTTATCCACCGAAGCCTCGGCGTAGGTGGATCGAACTTAAAGAACTTCAAAACAACTTTCAATCCTATTTCAACCGTTTTCCAACAGTTTCGATACAAGATCTTTGGTCGTTCATTGTCAGACCGCCTTCGCTGAAGCTATGGCGGTCGAGTGGATCGAACTTAAAGAACTTCAAAACAACCTCTCCACCCCTATTTCAACCGATTTATCCGATTTCGATAGAAGTGTTTGGTCGTTCATTGTCAGACCGCCTTCGCTGAAGCTATGGCGGTCGGGTGGATCGAACTTAAAGAACTTCAAAACAACCTTTCAACCCCTATTTCAACCGTTTTGCAACGGTTTCGATATAAGATCTTGGTCGTTTATAGTCAGACCGCCTTCGCTGAAGCTATGGCGGTCGAGTGGGCAGAGTAGGGTTCGAACCTACGTACTCGTGAGAGAACAGATTTACAGTCTGTCGCCTTTAACCACTCGGCCATCTGCCCGAAACAGTCAAAAGTCAGGAGTTTGGAGCAGGCAGTAGTTTTTTACTCCTGGCTCCAAACTTCTAACTCCTAACTTACCAGAGCCGAAGATGGGACTCGAACCCGCGACCTGCTGATTACAAATCAGCTGCTCTACCAACTGAGCTACTTCGGCGTTTATTTTGGAGGTGCAATATTGGGGTTTTTATTTCCAATTTCCCAATTTCATTTTCCAAAATTTCAAAATACAAAGAACTGTTCGTTTTTTTTGGGATGGCAAAGGTAATGGAAAACTTAATTCGGCAAAATTTTGAAAAGAAATTTTTCAGCCAGTTTTCAACATGTTTCCGGCCCGTTCTTTCAAATGGCTTTTTCAGGGTAGCACCAGGTGGCTCTTTGAGGGGTCTGCCGCCTCATAAACCACCTTCACCGAATCGTGCGGAACAACAATGGATTTTTGTACTTCCATGCTGTCTTTCACAACCCCGTCCCCTGCCCTGAACTGGTAGGTGATCATCACTTTCCCACTACTGTCGAGCTGCCGCTGCGTAATATGGGCAAAGGTTTCGCGCTGTCCCTGCGAGCAGGCGGCCAGGCAAAGAACAAGAATGCAAGAGAGGTTTTTCTTCATAAAATGGGTCTAATAAAAAAGGCTCCCTGTTTGTCTGAACCTTTCGAAAGCCTGAAACTTTCCAAAAGTTAACCTGCAGGAAGCCTTGTTTTTGTTTTTACGCTGCTAATTTTTCTTTTTTACGCTTTATCTGTGAAACAATAGAATCCATCGCGTTGTCAAATGATTCTTCAAATGATTTCGAGGAAGCTTTTGCAAAAAAATCATACCTGGGAACATGGATCCTGATCTCCGCCACCTTGTCTTTGATCGTGTGAACCACATTGTCCAGCTTCAGGAAAAGATCAACCTTCAGAATGCTGTCGTGAAATGTGTTCAGCTTCTCGATCTTTCTTGAAACATACTCTACCAATTTGTCGTCTGCGTCAAAATGCACAGTTTGAATGTTAACGTTCATAGCAACTCACGTTTAATCGGTGAAAAAATAATATGTAAAAGAACTTTTATCTATTTACCCGTACACTTTGCAGTGGTTTATCGGGATCAACAAGGTACTTAAAACCGCATCAAAAAACGAATAAAACCCGGAATTTTTTAAAGATTTTAATACCTCTTGCCGCCCTATGCTTTCGGGTGCGCTTTCTTGAAAACTTCCTTCAGTTTTTCGATGGTATTGTGGGTGTAAACCTGGGTGGCGGCGAGACTGCTGTGCCCCAGCAATTCCTTTACTGCATTGAGATCCGCGCCGTTGTTCATCAGGTGCGTGGCAAAACTATGGCGCAGGATATGGGGGCTTTTTTTCTCAACGGTGGTTACGGCGCCGAGTTGCTTTTTTACAAATGCATACACCGTTCTCGGCTGCAACGGTTTGCCCTTTTCGGTAACAAAAATATTGGGCACCCCGGCACCGCTTCCGGGCTTCTCCCCGATGTACTGCTGCAGGTCGCTCACCAGCTCTTTTGATATGGGAATGATGCGTTCCTTGTTCCCCTTCCCCAACACTTTCACCTGCGAATGCGAGGGGTCGAGCTGCGACTCCTTCAGGTTGATCAACTCGCTCAGGCGCATCCCCGTGTTGTAAAACAGCTGCAGTACCAGCCGCTCGGTTCTCCCTTTCCAGTCGTCCGGGAATTCCACATGCGCAAACAGCGTTGCCATGTCTTTTTCGGCCACGAACACCGGCAGGCGTTTGCTCACACGGGGGGCCGTTACCGTGGTCATGGGGGTTTGTTTCAACCCGCCTGTTTTCATCTGGTATTTGAAAAAGGAACGCAGGGAAGATATTTTCCGGTTGATGGATTTTGAGCTGATCCCTTCCTCTTTCAGCTCTGCCAGCCAGCTGCGTACATACATGGCCGTGATCTTGTCTACCGGCGGCGCATCAAACTGGCTCGCCAGGTAGGCAAAGAACTGCTCGAGATCGTTCTGGTACGAGACAAGGGTATGCTGCGAATAACGCTTCTCGAATTTGAGATAATCGAGAAACGCGGGCAACTGGGGATACTGAGGTATGGGCATAAAAAAAGTAGCCTAAAGTTAGTAAACTCAGGGCTACTTACATATGTTGAGCGGAAAAAGGACGATTATCCTTCGATTTTGCCGCTGGCGATGTTCTGCTTGTAGATTGCTTTCAGTACTTGTGTACGACGAACGACTGAAGGCTTGGTGAACGCCTGGCGTTCCCTTAACTGAAGCAAAGTTTTGCTTTTTTCAAACTTTTTCTTGTACTTCTTGAGCGCCTTGTCGATGTTTTCGCAATCTTTTGAATCGATGATCAGCATAATGATTATACCTCCTCAGGTGTTTTTTTAGGACTGCAAAGATAAGGCGGCCGATTTTAAATTCCAAAAAAAAGGAACAAGGCGCGGGAAAAGTCCGTATAAGTTGAAAACCCGTTGATTGAATAGGGGCCCGAGGTTCCGGGCGGCCATCGTTCTCAACTTTTTCCTGTCCAGACCCTCACCGCTTTTCCGGTCTTGTTTTCTTGCTTCCCTGTTCTAACTTGCACCCATGTTTACAGGTATAATCGAAAGCACCGGCCGGGTCGTTTCCATCTCCGAAAACGGCTCCAACCTCAGCTTCAGGATCGAATCGCCCATTTCAAAGGAGCTGAAGGTAGACCAGAGCGTCAGCCACAACGGGGTTTGCCTTACGGTGGAAAGCACCGACGGAAACGCACACGTAGTTACCGCAATCGAAGAAACCCTTCGCAAAACGGACCTGGGCAGCTGGACAGAAGGCATGGACATAAATCTAGAAAGATGCATGTTGATGAACGGGCGTCTTGACGGGCACATTGTACAGGGCCATGTAGATACTACGGCAACCTGCACAGAGCGCAGGGAGCTGAACGGTTCCTGGGAATTCACTTTTCAATTTCCGCGCGAATTTGCGCACCTGGTGATAGAAAAAGGATCCATCGCGGTGAACGGAACGAGCCTTACCTGTTTCAACGTGGGCAAAGACAGTTTCACGATCGCGGTGATCCCTTATACTTATGAACACACCAATATTCACCAGGTAAAAAAAGGCACCCAGGTAAATATCGAGTTCGACATCCTGGGAAAATATGTGCAGCGAAGGCTGGAGCTGGGCACCAGCTAACTCAGATCGTTTTTCCTTTCAAAGCGCCGCTTACCGCTGCGTCCATCGCCCTTTCTGCAAACGGGCGCGAAATCTCGTTGAGTTCTTCTATTTTTTTATGGATGAGGTCCTTGTCTTCCATCGTCAGGGCGAGTTGCAATGCCTGCATCGCATCGGCGGTCTGCGTCAGTTCGTCTTTTGATAAAAGAGATGCATTCTTGCCGATGAATTTTTCCGTTACATCGAGAATCTGCTCACCTTCCGTTCTCGCCTCTACCAACGCGCGGGTCTGCATATCGTCTTTGGCATGCGTAATGCTTTCGAGCAGCATTTTTTCCACTTCGTCGTCTGTTAAGCCGTACTGTGGTTTTACTTCTATCTCCTGTTCCACGCCGCTGCGCAGTTCTTTGGCCTTTACCACGAGAATGCCATCGGCATTGATCAGAAAACTCACTTCTACCTTTGGCAACCCTGCAGGCATCCCCGGAATTCCTTTCAGGCTGAACTCGGCCAGCTTGCGGTTGTCTTTTACCAGGTCTCGCTCGCCCTGGTAAACAGAGATGCGCATGTTTGCCTGTCCATCTTTCTGCGTGGTGTATTGCCTGCCCACTTTGGTTGGGATCTTGGCATTGCGCGGTATCAGCACATCCATCAACCCTCCCATCGTTTCAATGCCGAGGCTCAAAGGAGTAATATCGAGCAGGAGAAAATCCTTGTTATTTCCCGCAAGAATATCTGCCTGAACGGCGGCTCCCAGGGCCACGACTTCATCGGGATTTACGGAATCGTTTACCGGCTTGCCGAAAAAACGGCTCACGGCATTTTTAACAGCGGGCACGCGTGTGCTGCCACCCACCATCACGATGGTATCAATGTTTTCTGCGGTAAGGCCCGCATCTTTCAACGCGTTCTTACACGATTCTACGGTTTGACCGATCAGCGGCTGGATCAGCGATTCGAATTTTTCCCTGGTGATCGACAATGCATTGCCATTCCAATTGATGTCAAACAGCTCGTGCCCGCTCAAATGTTTTTTCGCCTCTTCCGCACGCAGGCGGAGCCCTTGCGACAATTCTTTATTGCTGTTGAGTTCGGCTGCAGTAATGCCCGCTTCGTTCATCCAGTAAGAAACGATGGCCCTGTCGAGGTCGTCGCCGCCCAGGTATGTATTTCCGTTCGTGCTCAGCACTTCAAAGATCCCGTTGCTGATGCGGAGAATGGAGATATCGAATGTTCCGCCGCCGAGATCGTACACGGCAATTGTTTTTTCTTCGTCTTTGTTCAGCCCCAGCCCATACGCAAGGCTCGCGGCCGTGGGCTCGTTTACGATACGCAATACATCGAGGCCGGCGAGCTTACCTGCATCGCGGGTGGCCTGCCGTTGCGCATCGTTGAAATAGGCGGGCACGGTAATGACCGCTTTGGTAACAGGCGTTTTTAAAATGTGTTCGGCCCTTTGCTTTAGTTCTTTCAGAATAAAGGAAGACAGGTCGATCGGCGAATAAAACCGGTTGCCCACCTGAACTTTTACCAGGCTATCGGTATCATCATCGATCACCTTGTAGGTAAAAAAATCTGCGTTCGCTTTGAGGTCGTTGTAGCTTTTGCCCATCAGGCGCTTTGCGCTGAAAATGGTGTTTTGCGGATCGGTCTCAAGGTATTTTTTCGCTTCTTCTCCCACGATCGCATTCCCCAGCGCGTCGAAATGCACCACACTCGGTACGAGGCTGCTGGTATTGTGTTCTTTAAGCGCCGTTGGCTGCTTGCTTTCGGGGTGAATGATGGCAACAAGGCTGTTGGTGGTGCCGAGGTCTATGCCCACGATCATTTCTGCCTGTTGTAAACTACCGGTTGCTATGTTGATTGCTATCTTGGCCATTGCTGTTTAATTAGGGAATGCGGAGTGAGAAGTATGTGATACAAAAGTAGGAAAACGCCCAACGCTACATCACACTTCTACTACCATTGTTTTACTGATATAGTCGTGCAGCGGTTTCCCGATGAAAGGCATAAAGAAAAGATCCACGATGGTTAACCTCGCCAGTGTGCGCACCAGCACCGCGATGAGGGATGGCCTTTTGCCTGCGTCGTTCACAACCTTGGTATAGGTGAACCATTTGCCCGGGGTGCGGGTAAACAGAGCCTCGAACAGCAGGTAGTACACAAACAATGCCCCGGCAAAGAACCAGCCGAAGTTATGCGGCGTATACCCCCAGTACATTACGTACCAGTTCCACGTTTTGAACCCGGCAAAGGCGACCAGGAAAATGAATGCCGTATCGATGAGAAAATTAAGAATGCGGGTACCGTCGCCAACTTTTTTCATGGAGCAAAGGTAAGGTGCGGCCACGAGCTTCGGGCCGAAAAGCGCTCCGCTCGCAGCTAAATTCCTACCTTCGCCCCCAAAATCAGCAACACCAAATGAATCTCATCGAAGAACTACAATGGCGGGGGATGATACAGGACATCATGCCGGGTACGGAAGAATTGTTACAGAAAGAAATGGTATCGGGTTATATCGGGTTCGATCCCACATCAGACAGCCTGCACATCGGCAGCCTGGTGCCTATTTTACTGCTGGTGCACATGCAGCGCGCCGGGCATAAACCTTATGCCCTTGTGGGTGGCGCAACGGGTATGGTAGGCGACCCTTCGGGAAAAAGCGAGGAGCGCAACCTGCTGAGCGAAGAAGTTTTGCAGTTCAATCAGGCGGGCGTTCATAAGCAGTTGTCGAAGTTCCTGGATTTTACACCGGGCAAACCCAATGCGGCGGTGATGGTGAACAATTACGACTGGTTCAAAGAGATCTCGTTCCTCCAGTTCATACGCGATGCGGGGAAACACATTACAGTGAATTACATGATGGCGAAAGACAGCGTTAAAAAACGGCTGGAAAGTGAAGTAGGCATGAGTTTCACAGAGTTTACCTACCAGCTGATACAGGGTTACGATTTTTACTGGCTATACCAAAACAAAAACTGCAAACTGCAGATGGGTGGCAGCGACCAGTGGGGCAATATAGTTACGGGCACGGAACTCATCCGCCGCAAAGCCGGCGGGGAAGCCTTTGCATTTACCTGCCCGCTCATCAAAAAAGCCGATGGGGGGAAATTTGGCAAAACGGAAAAAGGAAATGTGTGGCTCGACGCAAAAAAAACATCGCCCTACCAGTTCTACCAGTTCTGGCTGAATGCGAGCGACAGCGATGCAACCAGCTGGATCAAAATTTTCACCCTGCTCGGTAAAGCAGAAATAGATGCACTGCTCGCCCAACACGAATCGGCGCCACATGAACGGGCATTACAGAAAAAACTGGCAGAAGAAGTGACCACGTTTGTACACAGCCGCGAAGATTACGAGTTTGCCGTTAAGGCATCTGAAATATTATTCGGCAATGCTACAACCGAGATCCTGCAAAGCCTTTCAGAAGAACAACTGCTCCAGGTAATGGAAGGCGTTCCATCCATCGAGATACAACGAAATACACTCGATGAGGGTTACGAGATCGTGAATTTCCTTGCCGACGCACAGATCTTCCCGAGCAAAGGCGAAGCAAGAAAAATGTGGCAGGCCGGTGGGTTGGGATTGAATAAATCAAAGATCACCCAGGAAAAAACACATATAACAAAAGGCGACCTGCTGCGTGATAAATACCTACTTGTTCAGAAAGGGAAAAAGAATTATTTCCTTGTTAAAGTGATGTGATGAAAGTTTATTTCATACCGGGATTGGGGGCCGACGAACATGTTTTTAACCGGCTCGATCTACCCGGTATCGAACGCATTTACCTGAACTGGTTCTCCCCTGCGCCAAAGGAAACAATGGCATCATACGCCAAACGGATGGCCGAAAAGATCACGGAACCGGATCCGGTGATCGTAGGGCTTTCTTTTGGCGGTATGCTGGCGGTTGAGATCGCGAAGCAGATACCTGTGAAAAAGGTTATTCTCATATCTAGCGCAAAAAGCGAACGGGAGCTTCCTTTTTATTTCAGGCTCGGGCGGTATGTTCCCTTGCAGAAAATACTCCCCGTACGTGTTACCGCTTTCACCGCGCCTTTTCTTTTTTATTTGTTTGGCGTGAAAGACCGCTCGCAAAAAGAAGAGATCATGAAAATGGTGAACAACAGTCCCAAAGATTTTACACGCTGGGCAATCAATGCCGTGGTGCATTGGAGAAACAGGACCTTCCCGGGCAATATTGTTCAACTGCATGGCAATACCGACTGGCTGATTCCCTACCGCAACATCCACGCCGATCATACGATCAGCAACGGCGGGCATTTTATGATCGTGAACAAGGCAAAAGAGATCTCTGCATTGCTTATGCAACTGCTCAAAAAATAAGCGGTACCTGCTTTTGTAAGCCGGTACCGCTGTATTTAACTCTCTACTCAAAATTTGTGTCTGGTGATGGATTATGCAATCGCGTCTTCCATATCACGTCTTGCTTCTTTGTGCGCGCGGCGGAAATACCTTCTTACACCATCGTGTACATCACCTGCTGCATCTGCAAATTTGTGCATGGCCTTGGCAGTTTTGTTGCGGTTACGCATATAAAAGAATACACCCGCTGCTGCGGTACCCACTATGCCTGCGGCAATCAATATCTTTTTCATAGGATAAGAATTTAGTTATACTATAAATACAATAGTTATGCCAGTGGGATGGGAAATGATTTTCACAAAAACCAATGGCAGCCGGGGCCGGAAGAAATGCCTGATGGTTATTGCCGAACGGAAAGAAACGCCGCCGCATATCTTTTTCCCAGTTCCCGGGCCGATGCAGCGTCAAAATGCAAAAAGTCGCCTTTGTGTGTAAGGCCCTTGTTTTCTACAAACGCGGCATTTTTTGTGGAGCCCGCTACCGAGCGGATGACCGCATTGATGACAGGGATCTCTTTGTTCTCGCCGGGTTTGAAATCCCCGATCTCACCCAAAATAAAAGGGACACCGGGCGCATTCAATTCCGAACGAAAGCGTTGAATGAGCTCGCGCAGTTTGCCCTCGTATGAACCGCTCAATCTTGCATTCGCATCGCTTTCTCCCTGGTGCCAGAGAATACCTTTGAGTTCGCCGGTTTCCATCGCTTTTTTTATCCTTCGGATGGCATCGTCGTAAGGATGGGTTTTGGTGGCGCTGTCGTATGCACCGGGTTTCCATACATCGATCCTTGATCCGCCTACGGCGGAAGGTACAAGGCAAATAACCGACGCGTCTGTCTTAGCCATTTCTTTTGCAAAAGCATAACCCGGGCCAACGCCTAGCACCGCCGGTTTGTCGAATGCCAGCGGTTCACGCGCAGGAACCCATTTCTCTTCTTTGTTCAGCATCCAGATGCGCGGGTGCGGGGTTGAATCTTCGGCTTCCACCGCTCCCCTTCCCGCCATGTTGGATTGGCCGATCAGCAGGTATACCGCATTCCTGCTTTTGTCGGCAGACAGTTGTGCATATGGTGAAAGACTAAGGCTCAACACAAAAAGCAGCGTTACAATTATTTTCCCGGGCATGAGAGAAAGGTTATTGGTGATTACTTCTAAAATAATCTGTTTCGGCCATCATTCACGCTGGTTTCATTCGATGACGCCGCGCATCAAAAAACCAGGATCAATTAACCGTTTTGATCACGTTCCACATCTGCTCCGCAACAAAAATGTTTCCTGCCGGCGTAAGGTGAACGCGGTCTGTTGTAAGAATTCCTGATTCCTTGTTCTGTAGATTGTTCTTGAGATTATAGCTGATGAATGCGGCACGCAGGTCTACCAGCGGCAGGTTTGCCCTTTTGCTGTACTCGCGTATCCAGTTGCTGTAATGGTTGAGGTCGCCATCCTGCATGTTGGAGTTATCGGTTTTTTCGCCGATCACCGCAGGGGTGCATACGATCACTTTGCAGCCGGCAGATTGTAATTTGTTTACAACCGCTTCGTAGAAACGACCGAATTTAGGGTAATCGGTGCCGGTGCCGCTGCTCGATTTGTGCCACACATCGTTCACGCCAACATAGATCACAACGATATCCGGTTTTTGCTCGAGCACATCTTTTTCCATGCGTAGGTAAAGATCATAGATCTTATCGCCACCGATGCCTGCGCCGATCAATTCAAATTTATCTGAAAGCCCCTGCTGCTGCAGCATGGAATCCATCACCTTGATGTATCCGCCCGGGCGCACACCCGCCTGCGTGATGGAATCGCCAAAAAACAATACCTTTTTTTTCTTATCCGGGCGAAATGAAAAAAGTATCATGCTGGCAACAAAAAGGCCGAGTAGGATGAGTTTGCTTGACATACGGAGGGTTTGGCGTTAGAAATAATAAATGGTGAAGAGAAGTTGAAATAAAGGATGGATCTCATACCACGGGTCAGCAAACCTTATCATCGCACGCACAACGCGTGAATCAATATACGTCTGTCATAACCGGTGTGGTCTCCAATCCCATCAGTTCAACAAATTCTCTTTCTTTAACAAGATAACCATTTCCTTTTGCACAAAAATGTACTTTGATGTTTTCGATGCTCAAGGGATTTCCTTCGGGGATATCGGCCATGTTGGAGTACCTGATGTCGTGGCCGTCTACGATGATCACCAGTCCGCTGCCGATCGCTTCCATCCTGTTGCCCTGTGTAATGAGCATCCCCGTATCTTCTCCCAAACCGATGCCTATGCAGGAGGGGTTGGCAGAAACGGCCTGCGCCAGTCTTGCAAAACGGCCGCGTTTCTCAAAATGTGAATCGAAGATGACCTGGTCCATAAAACCGAGTCCTGTTGTTATTTTCACTTCGCCTTTCAGGTGGGCGCGTGTGGCGTTGCCCTCGTAGATCATGGTGCTGCTCATGGCCATGGCGCCGGCCGATGTTCCGGCAACCACGAAATTTTCGTTCTGGTACCTGCTTTTGATGATGTCAAGGAAACGCGTTCCGCCGAATATCGCAGTTAAGCGAAGCTGGTTGCCGCCGCTGAACATTACACCGGCGCAGCGGCTGATCCGTTGCAGGTATTCTTCGTTCAAAACATCTTCGCGGTTGCGTATGTGTATCACACCGATATCTGTGCAGCCGATCTTTCCAAACGCATTCAGGTAATTCTCGCCCACTTCGTAAGGAATGGTAGATGCCGTGGTGATCACTTCGATCCGTGCATCATTGCCCCCCGCTTCTTCCACAATGCGGCGCAGGATGCCCAGCTCAAAAAAATTAAGATTGTCGCGGTAAACCGCGCTTTTTTCAAACTCTGTTCCTTTGTCTTCTGCGCCACCAATGGCTATCAGCTTTCCCCTGGGAATACTCATGCGTGAAAATTCGTTCCCGACAAAAATAAGTGTTTTGTCATAGCGGGAAAATTGATATATTTTGTGGGTAGCGACATTTTGTATGCCACAGATTTCACGGATGAACACAGAGGTCTTGCACTGTATCGAGCATCCTTCTGTGTTCATCCGTGAAATCTGTGGCAAAAAAACACTGAAAACAGGTATATGAAAATTGAAGAAATAAAGATCCTCCGCGGCCCCAACTACTGGAGCGTGCGCCGCCCGCAGCTGATACAGATGAAACTGGACCTGGAAGAACTGGAGGAAAGGCCAACCAATAAGATCGATGGTTTCCCCGAAAGGCTCGAGGCCCTTTTCCCTTCTATGTATTCGCACCGCTGCAGCGTAGGCAAGCCGGGCGGTTTTTTTGAAAGGGTGAAAGAAGGTACATGGATGGGACACGTGATCGAACACATTGCCCTCGAACTGCAGACCCTCGCCGGCATGAACTGCGGATTCGGCCGCACACGCGGAACGGGCAAGCCAGGCGAATATTATGTCGTTTTCAATTATATGGAAGAAGACGCCGGCGTTTACGCGGCACGCGCTTCTGTAAAAATTGCGCAGGCATTGGTGGATGGGGTGGAATACGATCCCGCGCAAGACATACAGCAACTCAGGGAGATCAGGGAAGAGACAAGGCTCGGGCCCTCTACCGGTTCTATTGTGGAAGAGGCGGCCAAACGCGGCATCCCCTACATCCGGTTGAACGGGCAGAGCCTGGTGCAGCTGGGCTATGGCGTTCACCAGAAAAGGATACGCGCAACCATCGCCAGCACCACAAGCAATATTGCGGTTGATATTGCGGGCGACAAGGAAGAAACAAAGAACCTGCTCGAAGCCGCGGAAATACCCGTACCACGCGGAACCACCGTGCGCACAGAAGAGGGATTGCGCGACGCAGTTACCAAATACGGCTACCCGCTCGTGATCAAACCCATCGATGGCAACCACGGAAAAGGCAATACCACCAACATCACTACCTGGGAGCAGGCGGTGAAAGCATTTGAATCGGCAAAGAACTATTCGCGCACGGTGATCGTTGAAAAATTTATTACGGGCGTGGATTTCCGGGTGCTCGTGATCAATTACAAATTCATTTGTGCCGCATTGCGCACGCCGGCCTCTGTTGTGGGAGATGGTGAGCATACCATACAATACCTGATCGATGAAACCAACAAAGACCCGAGAAGGGGATACGGACATGAGAAGGTGCTGACACAGATCACCGTTGACGCATCCACCCAAAAAATGCTCGACGAGATCGGTTATACGCTGGAGACCGTTCCCAAAAAAGGCGAGCTCGTTTTATTGAAAACAACCGCCAACCTGAGCACCGGCGGCACATCCACCGATGTAACGGACGAGGTGCATCCCGTAAATATATTCCTCGCGGAAAGGATCGCAAAAATCATCGGGCTCGATATCTGTGGTATCGACATCATGGCGCCCGATCTGCGCACGCCTGTTTACGAAAACGGCGGTGCGGTGCTGGAAGTGAATGCAGCGCCGGGTTTCCGCATGCACATAGACCCGGCCGACGGGTTGCCGCGCAATGTGGCGGAACCCGTGATCAATATGCTGTTTCCAAAAGGATCGGATGGCCGCATACCGATCGTTGCCGTCACAGGTACCAATGGAAAAACAACCACCACCAGGCTCGTGGCGCACATCTGCAAAACAGCGGGCAGAAAAGTAGGTTATACCACGAGCGATGGCGTATACATACAGAACCAGCTGATGATGAAAGGCGACTGCACCGGGCCGCTGAGCGCAAAATTTGTGCTGCGCGATCCCACCGTTGACTTCGCGGTGCTGGAATGCGCGCGCGGTGGTTTGCTCAAGGCGGGGCTCGCTTTCCAGAACTGCGATGTAAGCATCGTTACCAATGTAACGGCCGACCACCTCGGGCTGGGCGGCATCGACAGCATAGAACAGATGGCCCGCGCAAAAGCGGTCGTTCCCGAAACAACATTCAACCACGGATTCGCCATCCTGAACGCGGAAGACGACCTGGTGTATGCGATGCACGAGGGACTGACCTGTAATGTTGCCTACTTCAGTATGGATGAGAACAACCCGCGCATACAAAAACACTGTAAGAACGGGGGCTATGCCGCGGTGTATGAGAACGGGTATGTTTCGATCTTAAAAGGTACGTGGAAGATACGCGTCATCAAGGTGAGCGAGATCCCCATCACCTACGGTGGAAAAGCCTTGCACAATATTATGAATACGCTTCCAGCGATGCTGGCGGCCTATCTTTTCAAAGACATTACGATAGAAGACATACGCACCGCCCTCAGCACCTTCGTGCCTTCGCCATCGCAGACACCGGGCAGGTTGAACCTGTTCGAGTTCAGGCATTTCAAGTTCCTGGTAGATTTCGCACACAACCCCGCGGGACTCGAACTGCTTTGCGACTTTGTAAAAAAGATGGACGGCACGCCAAAAGTGGGCATCATCAGCGGCACCGGCGACCGGCGCGACGACGACATACGCGAACTCGGCCGGATCTCGGGGAGGTCGTTCGACGAGATCATCATCCGCCAGGACAAAAACCTCCGTGGCCGGAGCGCCGAAGAGATCGTGAACCTGCTGGTGGAGGGCATCAACGAAACCAAAACAAGCGATATCCCGATCAAGATCATCTACAATGAAAAAGAGGCCATCCTCTACGCCTACGACAATGCCAAACCCGGCTCGCTGATCACCATTATGTGCGACGTAGTGGCCGAGGCGCTGGACCTGATCAAATCGTTGAAAGAGAAGGAGGATGCGGCCTAGGCCAACCCTGGCGGTTGCAATCAAACAGCGATGAGGGCGATAACCTTCATCGCTGTTTTTTTTGGCGCGGGCGGCGCCAGGCCGGTTGACCAAAAATCATGGGAGGCTCCCTTATTTCCCCACTCCATTTTGGCGCAGTTTTTACCTTCTTCCACCGGAAAAAACAGTAAAAAATTTGGAACAAGTCTACCCCACCCTTATTTTTGCACCCCAATCACAACTTTCTGGTTGTAATTGAGCGGATTGCCTGATAGTATAATGGTAGTACGACTGTTTTTGGTGCAGTTTGTCTTGGTTCGAATCCAGGTCGGGCAACTTAGTTAAAGGAATGTTAATACAACATTCCTTTTTCTTTTTTCTCCTGAAACCCGCGCCAGCATTGAGTTTGGCAAAATGCGATATTTCAAATATTCCGTAATTTTTTACTTCCTAAAAAATCATACTCCTTTTTTGAGAAAATCGCTCGAACTCTGAAGAAGATCTTAACCTTATGAGAATCTTCGCATTATGTTTTAATTTAAATAAATCACTTTGATTTTTTCGAGAAGGTCGACTTAGTAGAATCGAACTTTCCGGTAAAAATCAGGTCGAAATGAGAAGATCCATATCAGCTAATTCCTGTAAAAACTTGGTTATTTGCTCCGGTGTTGGAGTTTCGTCTGCCGCATGTTCTTTCCTGAGACCGAATACCGATTGACATGTATTTTTAAAAACATCCTTCATATTACCAGGTTCCCAGTTTGTTTTCTTATTTAGAATAATTGACACAAATGCATGCCGGTTCTTTTCATTAAGGTTCGTCATAAAATTATCAAGACGTAACAGGAGTTTGGATGATTGATCCACTTTGTCTAAAAGCTCAATTTGCTTTTTTGAAATAGCCTCTATCGAATATCCGAGCAACCGGATTTTTGCTTCCAGATCGTCTTTAATTTCTTTATATTGTTCAAACTCAATGTGCCCGTCCAATAAAAGATTTTTGGCTTTATAAATTCTTTCGGTAAATATCTCTATTGATCGCATTTCCCGCCCCTTCTTACGATTAGTTTTGCTATTCTGGTTTGCATAATTCACTTGAATTAGATTTCTATATTCTTCAAGGTATTGCGTAGCAGGTCGCAACTTTTTTAACTCGTCCATAAATTTCTCATGGAGTGCATCGCACCTTCTCCGGTAACCACACTTAGAATTACAGTGGTAGTAATGATATAAAGATCCGCTTCGATTAGTTGTGCCACTCGCCGTCAATAGTCTCCCACATTTCGGACATGAAATAAACCCTTTGAGGATAAATCGCAAACGCCGGGTATTCCTTTTATTGATACTAACAGCTTTCTTTTTAGTAAAGAATACATTTTGAACCCGATCGAAAGTAATCGGTGGTACGATTGCTCTATGCAAGCCAGGAACTACATATTTTGTTGCTTGGTCTACTTCTGATACAGCTACATTACCGGCATACACCGGACTTTGTAGCATTTTCCAGAAATTACTTCTGCTACATTTCAATCCTTCTTTGACCGCCATCGAATAAGCATCGGTGATGTTGCAACGTAAGTTCGCAAGTTGGTGAAAAGCAAATCTGATTATTGAAGCATCAGGTTCTTTAGGTGTAATAAGTTTTGAGCCATCAGGCATGCAGTAGTTTTGATAACCCAACGGGACCTTGCCAAGCCATTTTCCGCGTTCTCTTGCGCGTAGCATTCCCATCTTTGTATTTAATCCTCTTCTATCATTTTCTACTTCTGGGATGGCAAGATAAAAGGCGAACATCATTTTGTTTTCGGGGATTGATAAATCTAATGGTTGTTCGATTACCTGAGCTTCGACGCCGAGGTTTTTGAGGGTCTTAATCATGTAATAGGCATCGCCAGTATTCCTGCTGAATCTATCCCACCTGGTAAAAAGAATCAAGTCTGGACGTTCATTAGAATTCTGTAGCTCGATCATTAACTTTCGCCATTCAGGTCTTTTAAATGTTTTTGCTGAATGATCCTCTACAAAAATTTTGTCCACACGTATATTGTACATTGAACAATATTGCCGAAGGGTATCTTGTTGTGTTTTCAGTGATCCTCCACGTATGGCTTGTTCTTCGGTTGATACGCGGGTGTAAATGAAAGCGGATTGTTGGATTGTGTTTTGAGTGGTCATTTTTATTAAAAAATACGAATTTGCCTTAGTTCATGTAATACTAGATCTTCGTACTATAGCAGATAAACGCTGACTAATCGGTTTTGCAGAATTGCGTAGAATTGATATATTAGTGTTTTATCTTACTTCATTGTCCCCCCGGCGAATACCTTCAATTATCCAATAGTCTATATATTTTCCTGTAAACCAATGCTTTATAGGCTGACAATAATATAAGCATTTTAATTTTGGGCAAACTATCTTCGAATTTAAAATATCTACCAAGTGAGCATAGAAAAGAAACTCATTGAAAAAATAGGCGCAACCAAAGAAAGTGAAACACAAAAGTGGTTTCAAAAGCTTATTCAACACACAGAATATGTCGGTGAGCTGTATTCAATAAACTATGAAACCGCTCGCGTAATAATCCACGATAGTGAGAGAAAAAAAGTAGGCGGAATTCCGAGCCTCAGTTTTTTAATTGCTTCGCGAATAGATCCCTCCAATGCATCAAACATTGATTTCAAATCCGAGGATGCATCATTTATTTTGCTACGTGTGATGGATAGCTCACCACTTCCCCAAGACAAAGAAGCAGAAAGAATAAGAGTAGAAACGGCGCAGCGTGTTAGTGGTGAAATTGAAAAACATTGGGATTCAGACGGCGCTATGGACCCAAAAACGAGAGTTCTCCTGGGATATGCGGGAGTTGAATGCAGGATCATAGGGACCTTTTTTCTCGAAGATAATCTTCAGAATTCGGAAGCACCCTTGTCGATGAAGTTTGGTAGCGACATCTCAAATTATTATCCCAATCGAGGCCTTAAAATTTATAAGCCTAACTCTTCTGCGCTCGAAGAAATTGTAAATTATTGCGATCCGATCAACAAGCAGGAACACAGAGCCAAATACAACAATACCGAACGTGTAAAATTGGGTTATGTACGTTACGCCTCAACCAATAGAAAATATCAACAAATCGACGATGTTCCGGTCTTTCTGTATCCTGCAGATCTACTAAGTCAGAAATCCGCTCTCTTTGGTATGACCAGAACCGGTAAATCGAACACAACAAAAATAATTGCGAAATCAGTTTTTGAACTTCGGAAAGGTACTCCAAGTGACAATCCCCTTCGCATCGGGCAGATCATTTTTGATCCTAATGGAGAATATGCCAATGAAAATGCCCAGGATAATAACAATGCTTTAAAAAACATTTGGAACCTTATTCCTAATGGACAACGTGAGAATGAAGTTGTAACTTATGGAATAACGCGGCATCCTAGCGACCCTGATCGGATTCTTATGTTGCTAAACTTCTATTTGGATGAAAATCTTCAAATAGGTAAAGAGATCATTGATAGCATCTTGTCCGATGATTCTACCACCTACATGAAAAACTTTATGCAGGTTTCTTTTGAGCCGCCTGATCCCAGCGACATGAGTGCAACGACCCGTTATAAACGTCGTGTGCTGGCCTATCGCTCTGTTTTGGCGAGAGCTGGGTTCCCCGTTCCGGCGGCTATTCGCGCCGATACAAGAAGTCTTTTCAATCGTGAATTACTTCAGGCGATGCAGGATAGTCAGAGCAACTTCGCACCGGATTACCAATCCGCAGCGCAAATATTCTCAAATCAGAATCCTTCGTGGGCCCAGCTCGCGAGCGCATTCGAAAACTTAGACAAATTCATTCGTGATAGTCAAAGTGGCTATCGTGCATTTGAAATTGCATACGTAAGCAGGCCAAATGGATCTGGAGAAAGCTGGGCAGATGAAGACCTGAAAAAAATTATAGGCATTTTTCAATATGCGAACGGAACTAGGAAGATCGGCAAAGCCGCTGAACAACACAGCGCTGATACAAGCAACGATTATGCGCAGGATATATATACGCATCTCGTTTCCGGTAAGCTTGTGATAGTAGACCAATCCAGCGGCGAACCTGAACTGAATAAATCATCAGCGAATCGGATTATGGCGAGGATATTTCGTGAAAATCAAAAACAGTTCATACGCGGATCTTTAACCATTCCGGAAATTTTGATTTACATCGAGGAAGCACATAACATATTGCCTGCAGGTAATGACCTTGATTTATCGGATATATGGGTTAGAACAGCAAAAGAGGGCGCCAAATATCGCATCGGAATGGTGTACGCCACACAAGAAGTAAGCAGCATACAGAAAAACATATTAAGGAATACTTCGAACTGGTTTATTGCGCACTTAAACAATACCGACGAAACTAAAGAACTATGTAAATACTACGACTTTGTTGATTTTGAACCTTCAATTAGAAGGGCGCAAGACAAAGGTTTTTTAAGGGTGAAAACACTCAGTAATCCCTTTGTCATTCCGGTTCAAGTTGATAAATTTCAAGTCGATACTTTATGAGTTTAGAAGGAGAATTTGGAAGTTATGAGCCACTACGCAGGATACTCGATAGCCCGAGAATACAGGAACTACAGGACCGGATGCTTATCCGGCTGCACGATGGCGATGATGCTAAAGAAACAATACTGGTCCAAAAAGCTAATCTACCTGAAAGTAATTATCAACCGGATTTAGTACTGGCGATCGATGGTGACAGCCGCGCCTATAAACCGGCGAACGGTTTCCCAGGGGCGGAGATAGGATATGTTACAATTGCATCAGTACTAATCGACATGCAACAAATCAATGAACTCGCCAAAGAGGAATTCATAAGTCCAAAGAAATTTCGGGAAATGGAAAAAGCTTCTACTTTCGAAAGTGTTTTCCCCGGAAATAATATGATCGTAACTGGAGAAAGCAGCCCGAAATCTTCGCTGCGGCGATATCTATTCGACGAAATGCAACGCCAAAGTATTTTTTCTGAAGGCGAAACATTGCTTGACACCTATGAATATTTGTTAAAGATAAAAAGGAGCCGTTTCCCTGATTCAGAAAAATCCATGCCGGATAGCCCAATAGAAGGCATTGATGAAAAAATGACCTATGGATATGGTGAATTTCCCTGCAAACATACAGGCAAACCATTGTTCTCTACCGATGCGCTGCGACTACATGAATTAATGACGCCGAGCGGCAGCAACGGTGAGTTGTTTGGTCAGATAAAATCCACTCTTGAGAAACTTTGGTTGATCCATATACTGAGGGCGTTTGAAAGAAAAGGGTGGCTGGCCACTTTACGCAGAGTTGCGTTTATCATGGACGGACCATTGGCAGTATTTAGTACATCTTCATGGTTGGCAAAAACAATTGCAATTGAACTACGCCGGCTAAATGACCTTCAAAAAACCATGAATGGAAATGATCTCCTACTAATCGGTATAGAAAAGTCAGGAAGTTTTTATAAACACTTTACTGATATTGACACATCAATCGATGGGTTGACGGACAAATTTCCAAGGCAATCAGCGTTACTCTTGACCGACAGCTACATTAAAGAGAACATTATATATTCAGAGAGCATCAAACCTTATGGTCAGGATACCTACTTTGGAAGAAAGCTGTTTTATAAAACAAATAATGGTCAAAAACTGGTAGCTGTACTTGCTACGTATACTGACGCCCAAAAAGATCTTGAGACTGCAACGCCGGATCAATTTCCACGCCTAAATGATGTAATGAATTTATTGGATCATTTAGGATCAAACCAATACCCTAACTCTGTTTCTGCTCTCATCTCGGCGCATTCAGAAGCAGTAACTCCATTGTATATCGGTAAACGAATTTTTGAAGACATCGCTCGCGAAATCAGAGAACGCTCATTAAGATGATTGAAACTGGAAAAATATTAAAAGGATTCTCTACCGCGGAATCGCGTTGGGCAAGATTTGGGCCATACTATGCGATGTTTCCATTAGAGTTTGCTTTTAAGGTTGTTGAGAAATACTCAAAAGAAGGAGATTACATTATTGATCCCTTCGCAGGCCGGTGCAGTAGCATTTATGCAGGTGGCGTATTAGGTCGCAGCAGCCTTGGCATCGAAATTAATCCTGTCGGCTGGCTCTATGGAACCGTCAAACTTCAACCGGCGTCGAAAGAAGAAGTGATTGACCGTCTCCTGGAAATTTATGGGAAACGCAACTATTATAAGGTCGCGGCCAATAAAATGGACACATTTTACAAAATGTGTTATTGCAATGAGGTTTTGAAATTTCTTCTGGCGGCCAGAAAACACCTAGACTGGAAAAATAATGATGTGGACGCAACCTTAATGTCCATTCTTCTCATCTACCTCCATGCAAAAATTGGAGAGGGTCTTTCTAATCAAATGAGAATGACCAAGTCTATGGGAATGAAGTATTCTGTTGATTGGTGGAGAAAAAATAAGATGACAAAACCACCTAAATTGAACCCTTGTGAGTTTATTATAAAAAAAATAAACTGGCGGTACGAAAAAGGAACTCCGTCCGTTACCGAAAGCGCTGTGGTGTTTGGTGACAGCGCACAGGAATTAATAGCTATTTCAGATAGAGCCGTACAAAATAATATTAAGTTCTCCTTACTATTTACCTCTCCCCCGTACTGTTCAATTACGGATTACCACGCAGACCAATGGCTGCGCTTGTGGCTCTTAGGCGGGCCTGAAAATCCGAAAGCGCTGAAAGAAAAACACAAGGGAAGATTTGTGAGCAAAGAGGAATACTATTCACTATTGGACGACGTTTTTGGGTTATGTGCAAAAATGATGGCGAGAAAGAGTACGGTTTACGTACGGACAGATAAACGTTCGTATACCTTAAATACAACTTTAGAAATTTTAAAAAAACATTTTCCAAAACACACAGTAAAAATCATCAAAAAACCTTTAAAAGAAAATACCAAAACACAAACCAAATTATATGGCGATCAGTCAAAGAAACCTGGAGAGGTGGATATAATACTGACAAGATAGTTAGATGCTCATCAATGCAAGACTTACACAGAGGAAATATATCGCTAGTACCCGAATTCTTTTCACCTTCTCGATTAGAAGAAGTGAAAAAGGATTTTATTGAGTTTACCAATCAAATCAAAAAAGAGTTCGATAGCACGGTTGCCGAAAATAAAGAGGTGATCGGAAAATATAATTTTGAGGTAAAAACTGGAATCAGCTCGAAAGTCATTACTAAACTAACCCCGTCTGAGCAGAAGTTATTGAAAGAAGTTGAGAGCCGTTTTTCTTATGCACATTATTTTATCAGGGAAAATGGAAAATTAAAAAACCGGAATGAGATTTACTACTCTACGCTTTTAGATGATTCCAGGAGTTCGCAGGTGATTAACCTATGCATGTTTTTAGATACAAATTTGGCTATTCTGCAGGGGCTTCAAAGCAGCGATTTCCTCGGCGACAATTTTATATTAGCATCTATATTGGATGATATCAGATTCAAGTTCATAATTCTCTTTGAGGATATCTTGGAAAACATTTCCGAATTTACATTTGATATCAAAGAAATAGAAAGCTTGACCGGATGCGCAATCAGCAACTACTATAATTATATCTTGGGTATTCCGCAGTTTATCATCAGTCATTCACAATTGATGCAATTTGTCAATTCTGCAAGAAAGTTCATTATTAATTATCTTGAGAAATTTAATAAAGACCTCAAACCTTTAAGAAATTATAAAGAGGCAGATATACCACTAGACAACCTTTTATTTATAAGTAAATTAAAAAAGAACCTTCCACCCGATGAAATTCATTGGATTATTGGAATTCGATTCGGTGGCATTGAACTTCCGTTTTTGATTAAACATTTTATATATCAGCAAGCCGAAATCAAACATCTTAAAATATCTAATTATTCTCAAACTGATCAGGGTTCGAACTTAGAATCAGTCCAACAGTTTGCAAGTGATAACAAAACAAAACTTGCGACTAGAAATATTTTAATAGTCGATGATTCGATAACTACCGCGAGGACTGCGAAAATTATAATTGATGCACTAAAGAACAATGCAAAGCATCTTTATTTTGCTTGCGTATACCACCCAGAAGCGAAGCGAATACCACAAATGAGAATGGAAGGACATGGCGGAGTTAATATAGAGGAATTAAAGAAATGCTGTGTTTTGCGAGAGGCTAACTATACTGCTTCTGCAAACATGAGAGACTACCTCGGTAGGAATAAAAAATTTGATCTAACAAAAGAATCAATTAAAACCCACTTGGCTAAAAATCCAGTTAGGATCAAGTTCCAACCACAGGAGGACGCGATAAAAGATTCATCTACCGTTAAAGTATTCATTGCTTGTGACAAAGTAGTGATACCCGATCATTTTGACCCGCTATCTTTACTACGAAATTATTTTTCATCGAAGAAAGAATATGAAATAGTTGACGACTGGATTGGTGGCGAGCAAAAACGGGTTGAAGTAATAGACGGTAAACAACAATACACTGAGATTGAGGGTAGGAATTATCTTCATGAGGCAATCAACGATATACACAGTTCAGATATAGTAATCCTGTATTATCCAGTTCATTCTGTATACTTGGCTCTCCTGTTTAGGATCGCTGAAGAAAAAGGAAAAGAAATATGGGTATGTTATGGAAAAAAGGAAGAGACAAGAGGATTTGACCACTATGCAAACAAAAAACTAATTCAAATTACAAGACTCAACTCGACGCTCTCAAAATTATAATGTCGGGTTAAACTGGATTGCAGGAAAGAAAAGTGCTTACATGGGTAAGGGCTTGGCGTATTTGATGCATAAAATTAAATTCTGCGATGGTAACCTGGTAAAGTAAGTTAGTTAAAGTCAGGGCCTGGTACTTTTTTATTTCTAAGCAAGAGCAGTTGTAAAGGTTTTTGTATTTTAGTTTATAAACGACTGACGATTAGGGGTTTATTTTGTAATAAATGGAAACCAGCGAATACTTAACTAATGGGCACAACGATAATAACTGGGTTTTGGACATTTTTCTGCAACCCTAAATACTGGGCGGTGGATGACTTCCTAAGAACGCACCGCATTGGTGCAAAAAGTGAATACCGGATCACAACTTGGCAGAAGGACTTTTTTGAGAAGGGGCAACTAGGTGTTATCCGCGTAGGTTTTGATTCCCGTAATTCGTCTGAATTGAACGGCAGAATGCGTTTGGAGCGTGGAGTATATGCGGTTGTGGAAGTGACGGGGAAAGCTTTGCCTTTTGGGAAGTCTAAATCAAATTTCAAGATTGACCATCAACAAAATGAAAAAGAACGGTTTTCAGTGCCGGTCAGATATATTCGCAACTACATCAATCACCCGATCTTACTGACCTCTATTGAGGGCGATCGACTAATCTCTTTGGATCGATACTTGGTGAAGGGGATTCAAGCAGCATCAATGCCGCTTCATGAAGATGCTTTCAATCGCATTTTATTGTACGGCGAAGAAGGAGGGGCTTAGGTGGGACTAACTAACCAGAATTGCCCTACCCAGTTTAGAACGGAATTTTACACAGTTTGCTTCGCTATCATCGATTAAAATGCAGTTTTCGAAATTATCAAGAGAATACTCGCGCAAAATATTTTCAAAAAGAGATTCAGTATCGTTTTTCAAAGCACCTAGTTTGTGCGACAAAAAGAGACGATCAAAATGGCTTTCGAGTTGATATTCTGTAACAATATGATCAAACAGGGAAAAATTATCGGAGGCCAACACCTTTTTTGCATTTGGAAAAATGGCCTGAATTGAGGCTAGCAGTTCAAAATCAGGTCGGTAACAGTCCATATCTTTCATGAACATTTCTACAATAAATGACTCTTCAATGGGTTCACCTCTTTGAGAAAGTTCGGAGATGGAATATCTACCGCGCATAAGATCGTTTAGCAACTCTGGATTATCGAATACCATATCACACCAGATTTTGAGCGCCTTACTTTCTTTCGACTGACGACACCAATAAAAGTTTGGCGACAGAACACCAAACCAGTCAATTACCACCAGTTCGATTTGATTACGCTTTAGAAATTTGCTCATGGATCGCAGGTAGTTTAGTCCAATCGGAAATTACTTCCTTCCCGATTATGTAGTTGAAATCTCTTCCAAGCCTTTGTTGAAACATTTTGACAAATTCAATGTTCAGGTTTCGATCGAGCCACACTTCTTTGTCCTTAAATTTATCTTCGTGCCGTTTGTAGACTTCTATGAAGGATTCGATGTTTTGTTTTTTTTCTGGCGGAGGAACAACAATTGAAATGAAATCGCATTCAATAAAGCGTTCAAAAAAAAGATCCAAGTCTTTGTAGAACACCGAAGGAATTACTTTTAAAACTGAATCATTGAATTTTTCTTCATAGCCATGTTTCCGTTGACTGGTGAACAAACTACAATCAATTTCAGGAAAAAATTGCAGAAACACATGGGTTAACGAAAGGCTATATTTTTTATAAAAGTCCGCAATTTGTTCACGCAATTTCTCATTCGAATTCAAAAAAAAATGAATTGAATGTGGCAGTTGCGATAAAAACCTTTCTTTTTCTTCAATTCCGCATTTTGTTGTATCAAAGTTGGGGTACAATGAGGTATCGGAATAATCGAGGTGATAATCCAGATTGGGATCCACAAAATACCGGCCTATATTTTTCATCTGAGTCAACGGAATATCTGTAAGGCTCACAGAGAAAGACCTTGTTCTCGGAAACTTAAGCACATCCACTAAATTTTCAAGGCTGCGAAAATTGAGTAGATTGCCGCTTCTAAATAAACTCTGCACATCAAATCCTGCAGTTCCCACCTTTGCAAGTTCACGCACCCTTTTCGGATTGATGCCACCAGCTAGTAGGGTTTTGCTTAACAAGCTCGGCGGTATATTCTTCAGATGTTTATAAGCGCTTGCCTCACCAGTCCCGCCGCGATAGTTTGTATCATATACGACCCAATCCAAAAGTTGGTCCATTTGTGCAAAGTTAGGCGACGATTCTTCGTCACTCAAAACGCCAAACAGCGATAATTTCGGATTCGTTTGTTTAATTGTTTGAACCAATTCTGCGTTGAATGGGTAGTGGAATTGAATGCCGGCAGGCTGATAAAGAGCGATCACTTCTTGAAGAGTTACTAGATCATTGATGTAAGTGACAATAATCACCTTCCCATTTTGCGCCTTTATATCCTGTACTAATTGAAAACGTTTACCAATATCTTTTTTGTAGATGACATGCACACCGAAAAAATCAGCTTTCTGCTTGAGCGCAAAACTGGCAAATGCGATCGAATCGATCTTGCATACTTTTAGTATTTTTTGGTCTTTCATGGATATTGGAATCATTTAACTAATACACAATACGGAAATACCAACTCGCTTTCATATTCAATTCGTGCAGGCGCAGGTGGACAATCTCTTGGTTCATATTGTGCGCAACTTTTGTCCGCTCTAAAACGCAGATGCTCATTCAAATATTTTCCTTTCCGCTGGCCTAACATGGATCTGTATTGCGACAAATCAAGATCATAGTTCACCTCTTTCAGGCCTTTCGCAACAAAAGCAAATTTACTTCCCACCAATAAAACCTCTGGGTGTAGGTTTACCCAATCGTAGCCGTTTTCTGATAAAAACTCCGATTTTAGTAGCGCTGATGAGAAATCCGATTTTGTCGTTATAAAGAGCAGCTTGATGGTCGCTGCACCCTGCTTTTGTGCCTGGTCAACAAACCGACGGACTTTGCCAGGATGGCAAAACGCTCCCCCATATCCGAAATAAAACACACCGACTTTGTTTTCTTCGTTGGTTTTTATCTGGATAATTTCATCCAGGCCGTAGCCACAAAAAGGGCCGACCTTCATTACGATGATAAATTCCTTGTCTTTTGTGATTTCCATGCAAATAGTTGAAGCGCTAACGCGACATCGCTAATTTATTTAATTTTGAACAGATACGTCTTATTTAATCCTAAGGAATAGACACTGGAATATTGAAAAGACGATTCCTGGACGATTTCACAGCCGAATCCGGCCTCCTGCAGCCTTTTGCATAACAGATAACACCCTACAATTAAGGGTTTGGGGCCAAAAGGAGCAAAAAGAACCAAATATCCGGCACGCTCTGATTGTTCAACCCTATCAATAATGTGATTAACAACATCTTCCAGTTTACGAAATCCATCCTGAATCGAAAAATGGTTGACTACATTGTTTCTCCATTCCTTATATGCCTCCCCAAGCAAATTGATATTACCTGCTATAGCGTCATAGGAACTCATCGGTTCGCGTCTACGCATATAAACAAATAAGTACTGCTCAAAGTTGTTGTATCTTGCCACTTGGTCAGCAATAAGCTGCCCGCTATAGCCAAGATCGCTTGGAAAAGTTATCAAAGTCCCTTGCACATACTTATCAATCAATTTATTGATCGATTCATGATTGAGAATACCTTTCATCTCACCAATAGCTTGTGGGTATCTGATTTTTGGATAACTGTTGGGGCTTGAATAAGCCATTGAAAAATCTGACAATTTTTCGTCTCCCAAAAATTCCTCACAAACATGAACAACAACAGATTTTGGGATGCATGAAATATCAAAAATGACATTATCCCCATCTTTGAGATAATCATTTTTCAAATGCAAAATCTTCATAGGTGTATACCTATCGGGGTACGCGATTTCAACTACATTGTAATTAATTCCGGCGGCTTTGAGCCTCTCAACAGACTTATTGAACAAATTAATTTTCAAATCATCAAGGATATCTATTTTATAACTGTGCGATTGCAACTTGATCACCACAACTCGAAAATTCTTTTTTGAAAGTTTTAGGATCTCTTCCAGAAAGCCGATCGAACGATCTTCATAATTCGGAGAAATAAAGAATAAATACGACTTGTTGATATCGATTTGATAATCAAGTTGTTCAATATCAATTTCCTTCATACAGGTACTTTTGGCGGGTTCATTAATGCTTTCAATAAAGTTTGCAACTGCTCTTTATTGTCTTCTATCGATTTTAGGTGATCTCCATCGCCACTTTTCGATTGCGTAACTCTTGAAATAGTTCGGGGGAAAGGTGGTATGTAGTTGATACCATATTTAGCAATAAACTCTTTGCTTGGCTTATACCAATAAATCGGGAGGGAATTACTTGGAGCGTTCCGCTGCGGAATTACTGTATATCCACAATCTTGAAAGCCGTAAGCCATTGTCTTTCTATCACATTTATCTCGTGTATGATCATGAGCCGGATCTTTGTCAATATACTCACCGGCGAACCAGTTACATAATTCAAGCACCTGTTTATACACTTCCTGATCTTTCTCAAAAAGTAATGTTGACGGTAATTCACTTTCGCCCTCTAATTTCCACACCTCTTCAGGGACGATTCTCAATTGGTCATTATAGAGTTGCGCATAAAATACCGAAACACTTTGTCCGCTGAACTTCGCTTCAATTGCGCTTAATGCTTTTGAAGAAATTATCTGTGCGCATACAATAATTTGAGGTTTATCATCTGGATCATAACAGATATCTCGCAATTTAATCATCCGCTCGATATCGGATTTAATTGAAGTTCCGCTAAAGGAAAAATCTGTTAAGAGAATCCATATTTTTTTATCTAGTAATGCTTTGATACTTGTTTGCAGCGCCGTATTTTGTCTTAATGATTCACAGGTATTGTAGTTATTTAATGATGTGATAAACTCTCCAACAGACTTGCACCTAGAAAAAGTGGCTGCATCGAGTCTGCCTTCAATATGGTTTACACGAAAAAAAGCTTCGATTAATCCAGATGGATCGGTTTCGAAAATATGCATTGATTTCACAACCTTGTCGTAGTCGTTTTCATGCTTTGCTAAAACTTCTTTGAAAAGATAAACCAACGCATCTGACAACAATCCCTCACCGACATAAAAAACATTAGCAAAGAGAGTTAACGCAACGTGTTGGTATTTGTCTGGAATAAATTGTAGTGAGGTTTCGATTCGTTTATAATAGGTTGTGCTGTAGGTACTGTCAAGGCATAAATATTTTTCATACTTCTGGAGCAACTCCAGTAGGCTCAGCTTTGCGATTAAATTTTGGTTATCTATAAAACTGGAATTCGCAATACCCTTAGCAAGAATTTTTTGAATTAACGTTTGCTGCATACAGATAAGTTTATGCGATTTACAATCTTCACTAATTGCCGTCGATTTGGAACGATAAGAAAACGCTTGGTCGTCGCGGACCTAAGTTGCTCATGGGTTTTTTAAAGGATTGTTGGCGATTTCTGCGGGGGGAGCAGCAAATAGCAGACTCAAAAAATGCTAATGCAATTCAAATTAAGAATTTTAATCAAATAAAAGACGTGGTGTTTTAATTTGTTTTGAAAAATAAGGATAGCACTAAGCATGTAATTGGTTTTCAATAATTTTTCGGATTGTGAATTGAAATCAGGCGTATTAAGAAGCATGTCGATATAGCCAAAGTCACTTTTCGTGGCATCGCCTTTCTCTCAAACAGTTGTGCTACCGATTCGAGATCCATCTCAGTTGCAAGTCTTACAGAAGCGGCCGTAAGATAATTATTAGTTATCCTTTCTTGAATGCATAAGACCCTTAGTCCTAATAAACCAAAACCTGATTAATAAAGTAATGAGGTTTACTCTACAAAAACAACTTTATCGTATTAGTAGTCAAACTATTAAATCAGTGAAATTGCGTACGGGAATGTCATTCCGTATTTTAAGCGACACCCGTTCAACTACGGCATTCAAAATGAGGAAACTGTAACATCTAAACAATCCTGCCGATTTCCATATACATGCCTTCGTGATAGTAAAAGAACCCGTTATAGTTGGTCTCGGCAAATACTTGGGGGAACAAGCGTTGATCGACAAACAACCCAGTTGTAAAGACCTTGTTATCCAGCGGCTTTGTTATAAAAAGCGCCGGGTTAATATGGAACTCTCTCCGATCAGGTAATTTAAACCCGATGATAAAATGCGGCAGTATACCCGCTGTAAAACTAATTTCGCGTTGTTTTGGAAATGGAACTTTATAGGTGGGAAGTTTATGTTTTAAAAAAAGTTTAGCCATTGACAAACCGGAACCCATACGCCAACCGTAAAGTTCAATTCTATCACCGGATATATTTCGCTGGTTAGCAAAACCTGATGCGATATTCAAATCTGTAGACGTTGACACAAAATGTGATTTCTGCTTATACCCTGACTCTGCCAGGTGATGTAACAATATGAGGTAGTAATTGCGAATCTGCATCTGATCCACATAAGGTATGTCTGTAATCTTGCTGATGAAAGCTTTTCTATTTTTTGTAACGAAATACTCGCTAAATGCTATGTTTTCCTGAAAGAAACGCACATAGTAGGGCGCTTTATTCTTCTTACATTCCACGAATTTATTGAATAAATAAGTGAAAGCTTGTTGATCTGTATTATGGATTGCAAAGTTATTGGCACCATGGTTTGGTTGTTGAAAATGACGGGCTTTATCTCCTATCATAAACAATCTTTCTCCCAACAGTTTGATATCATCCCCGGTCATCCCTAAACGTTGTTTTACAGCAGCCAGACTATCGCCTCTGAATACTCGTAGACCTCTCCAACCTGCAATCCGTCTATCTAGCTCAAGATTGAACATCATCAACGTACTTAATTCACTGTTGGTTGCAGCTCTGTTCAGAACACGAAATGAAATATTATCGGAGTTATTTCTTTTTGTCATATCTCGATATTTTAGAAAAGACTTATGGATAATCTACCAAGAGGAAGTAAAAATAATGGAGCCGCTATTGATTTTTAAGCACTTACGGTGATCTTGTCGAAGATCCTTTGACCAGATCATTGATACTATTATTCTATGGTTAGTCTATACTAAAATATGCTTTAGTGTAAACTGGATTTTCCTTTCAAGCTTTTCTATGGTCGTCAACGAAATTGGTTTGTGCAGATTTAGGGCTTGTAGTTGTGATAAGCTACCCATTCACGTAAATCCTTTACTAGTTGAAAAATTTGGGTACAAGGATTAGCATTGATAGTCCCTCTGGGATGATTTCTATCATGTAGGAATTGTGCTCGTTCCATCGCCTGCGTTTCATTTCCGAGAGCTACTATATATTCCAGGATAACAGCTTTACCATGTCGGTATAGGTACTGTTCGTAACCAGGATGGGCCTGAATGGCTTGCTCCAGGCGATCATAGACATCTTCCCTTCCCAAGGCAGGGAGATGAGTCACTTCCTCTAAATGCAGGAGCAGCCATAATTCGAACACCTCATTACTCCAAGCCACAGAAAAACCTTCTGCACCTGCTAGACTGATTGCCTGATTGAACCTGGCAAGTTTTGCCAAGTCGATCCCCGCATCATCGACATCGAAAACAACCCATACAAAATCAACCTCCTTACCAATTGCGGCTTCGAGATCCTTTAATTCAGTTACCGCCTGCTGCGTAACTCCCAGTGGATCTCTGCCTGTTCCGACGGAATGCACGTACATAGTTTCGTCAGGGAAAAGCGGCTGAAATCCTTCGAAATAGTTTCTCTCCGTGACGCTGTCTTCACAAACGATTAAAATATACTGCGTATATTTCTTGAGCCGTGTCGGACGCGTGACCTCATCCCTGATGGCTTTCTGTGCGAGTTGTCCTTTTTTTGCCATAAACTTTTACAGGTTTGAAATTGCCAAGCATCGGGATGGCGCCATACCTTCCTTCAAAATATCGTTTTTCTTTGTCTGCATCCGGTCTTTCTTTTTTGTCATCCTTGTATGTGAAGTCAGACAAAGAATAGATTTCTGTTGATTCCCAATCATTTTTTTCGCAGAAATAAATCTGATCACGACGGATTGGACAATAGGATAGTAAATTGGTATCGTGTGTCGCAAAAATGATCTGTCCATTATTGGGATTGGTATTTTTGTCTAGGAAAAGCTGGATGGTGTGGAGTGTCATGATTGGGTGCATTTTTGCTTCGATCTCATCAATGACAAGAATACCACCCACAGCAAGAGTGTATACGACTGGACCACTCATTTGAAACGCTTTTTTAGTACCCGCAGACTCTTTATCATCTAGTTTCCATTTCACCGTTTTGTCTGAAGGCTTTCCATTTTTATCATAGTACCGGTGCTCGGTAAAAATGGTATGCGTAGTTCTTCCCGACATTGTATTGGCAAACGACTGTTTCAAATCGTCTGGCATACTGACCGGTAGTTCCGCAATATCAAATGGCTTTGTGGTGACATCCAAATCGAGAATGTTAAGATGGAGTTTTGAAAAATAATTTTTGATATCTTCTCTCGGCCCATCGCTTTTCCATAAACTTGCTATACTTGATTCTTCCTGTTCCGTTTCCAGTCCGTCGACAATGACCAATTTGCGAAACCAGAGAAAAATTTCCTTGGCTTCGTCTACATTGAGCATATCACAGGTTGAAAGAAAAAGACCGTTCGGACGTGTTGCTTCCACTGCCGCATCGATCAGTTTGGCTGATCCACGAAAAGATGTTTTGGGGTCGATCACATCATCTTTTCTTTCAAACAATGATACTTCCCTTGATTCACCTTTTCGGAACATCCATTCACTGATTACCTTTTCTGCATTGAATTCAACACCATAGCGATACCTTTCCTTATTCAAGGCAAAAGTGATCTCGAATACAGTTGGACGGGATTCCCAGCCTTCCCTTAGTTCGAAAGGATCATAAGGTAACAGATCTGTTGAAGACGCCTTGGCGGAAGTATGGATTAGTCTGTCTAGTAAACCTATAGCACGAATAAAATTTGATTTCCCGCTCGCATTATTTCCATAGAATGCGAGGGAATTCAAGGCATTGTATCTCCCTTCCAATAATATATTCGCAGGGAAATCTTTCTGCTTGGGCGCCGGAATTAGACTGATAATTTGCTCTTCCCCAATTGATCTATAGTTGGTAACCCGAAATTCAATCAACATAGCTTATTTTTCGTTATTTTCTCAAAATTAACATAGTTGCATCATATTATCAAGTCTAATTCCTCATTTTACAAGAAATTGACGTTAAAATCTCAAGCGTAGACGGCAACATCTGATCATTATATATTTTTCATAGCAGTTGATTTGGGATTAATAATCAGGGGGAGGGAATTATATCAAAATACATCTAGTATTAGAAGAATCAAAAATTTTCAGCGTTTCCTTCTATATCAGGACATATGATATGCTGAATTCGGCTGTTTTCAAGTGAATTTTCTTGAATCTTATGATGTTTAGTTATCCTGCAGTCAATATACTTTCATTTAGAATTTCTGCTGCTATCGTACGTTCCCTCGTTCTACCTACACGTAAAGCATCTACCATCGCCAGTAATTTGTACAATTCATCATCTTTCTTCGCTGCTAATACCTGTTTTTCATAAAAAGGATCAATTGCAAAACCTCGATCTTTTCCTCCTAATTCTGGCCACACATACAATTCGCTGCTAACAATACGCTTTTTCATAACAGGATGAGAATGCGCTGTTACGATACCGTTAACCATCATACCAGGCTTCGTAGGAAAAACACAAGGCAGACCGGCCTTTAGGAATTCAAAAAAGGTAAGACGGTTTACACTTCGTAACTGCGGGATAAATAAACCTCCGAAATGACTCCTATTTAAAGACTCAGATACTTCAGATTGACTGATACATAACTCTGCAGCCAAATCCTTAACTAGCCAAGGATCTTTCTTTTTTGTTATGATTGCCAGCAATATAACAACATCGTGGGGGCGCATTCCATTATGCTTTCTCATAATCGAATATAACAGAATATCGCAAATCGCGATATGCAATATTGTGTTTTCACAATTATCCCAAGATGATAAGTCAACGCTAGTACGCCATCCACTACTGATGTAATCAATTGTTAATCAATAAAACATTTATAGACTATTTTCTTCTACTGTATTCTAAAATTCGGTCTACTTCCGCCTCCAGGCCGCAAACCAAAGTCAAATCATCAATAAAGTGTCGCGAAAAAAATCCATCAGCCTCAACGGAAAGTTAAGGAAAGGTTAAGAGCCTTTCCTTTTTTTATTGTATACTTGTCCATTTGTTGCCGGTTATTCGACACACCCCTTAAAATAAAATATAGTGCGGCAAATTTTCACCTTAACCATCGCTCTATTTTGCCTGACAAATAGCATTGCTCAAAAGTCAGCAGTTACTTCAAAAATTCTTACATCCAAAGAGATAAGAGAGGTTTTCAATGAGACCATTCTCAAGACACTCAATATAACTTTTCCAATTTTCCGGATTTACAAATACACAGATAAAAGCGGGGAATATTACTGCATTTTAGCAGAAAGTACGGACCAAATAACTAATGAAAAAGACACACTTCATCACAAGATTAAATCAGTAAACGTTAAGCCCGTTAGTGGATCCTTCACCAAGACATGGGAAATAAATGACAACGTTATTAAAAACGACAATGATGAAAATTCAATTAGGTTTTGGACAAAATATATTGACTTTAGAGATTATGACGGTGATGGTTTAGTTGACCCTATCATTATTTATGGCACTCTGGCTGCGAATGGCTATGATGACGGGCGAATAAAATTCATCATTTATTATAGAGGAGAAAAAATTGCTATCAGGCATCAAAATGGCGTCCTTGATTTTGAACGAGAAACGCAAGTTGATAAAGCTTTTTATGAACTGCCGCAATCCTTGCAGATAAATGTCAAGCAAAAAATGGAGTTAATGATGAAAAATGAGCATGCGATTTTTCCGGCGGGGTGGCAGATAGCAATGAAAAATAAAAAGACGATATTCAACGAGAGACGATAACAGTCGTCAGACTGAAACTTTCAACGAATCCTTTCTTTCGGGAACACCTCAGAAGCGCTTGCATAATAATTAGGCAAGCAAATATTTGTATCACTGTTTTACCATTAACAAAATTTAGATACAAATCTCAGCCAACCGAGCTAAGTCCGCTAGAAAATTTTTCGAAAACCATCCACTTCGGGCAACGGAAGTAAACCCTGAAATACCAATATTTCGGGGTTTTTTATTTGTTCTTATGAACTATTGGGTATTTTGAATCTACTATCTAATGCACGTTCACATGAAAAAACTATTACTCGTTTCAGCCCTTTTCTTCTCATTCTCATGTAAAGATCGCGAGGACAATCAAAGGAAGGAAGCAGCTAATTGGGAAACGATTCAGATTATTACCCGTACTCAGAAAATCATCATTTACAATTATCTCGATACTGCAACTTTTGAACAAAAAATATACAAAAAAGACACTACCAAATTCCCTGGTGCTTATGAGCTAAAAGGAGTTGAAAGCAAAAACTTTAATTTATCACGATTAGAACGAGATTCATTAAGAATTTATACGTACGATATCATCACGAATCCGCATTTCACCGACAAAAACGCAAGTGATTATGCAGGTTATGTTTTAATAAAATTGACAGATAGAAATACAACACTAATGTGTGAATACAAATCTGTGGGTGAATGGTCAGAAGTTTCTGACCTCACTAAAAAAATATATAGTTTACTTAAAGCTAAAATACCAATTGCATCACAATAAATTTAGTTCTCACGACCAACCATCATATCGGCTAAAATGGCGAGGTCATCCACAAAATGGCGCGAAAAAAATCCACTTCCCTCAACGTTAAGGAAAGGTTAATAGCCTTTCCTTTTTTATTTAGATCTTCATGGACTGAGACGACAATATTTCAGGAGGTTTTTGCCTCTACATTACACGATTATTTCAGCTGAACTTTAGCCTTATTCACCAAAAAAAGACAATAATGAAAAATCGGATGAAAAAAATTCTGATTGCAGTTGCAGTACCATTGTTGGGAATCGTCTGCTACAATTCAATGGCCCAGGTTCCAGGTCCTGAACATTGCCCTGAATTTTGTGAGGCAAGTACCAGGTACAACTGCATCGTGTTTAACACGCAAACGAATGCTCAGTATGTATGCCCCCTTCAGCAAGTGAAAGGCACACCGCCTCCGGTTGACTAGGTCTTCGTATAAGTTTTTAAAACAGGGGGTGTATGAAAATTTACATCCCTTGTTCTCATTTTTTTTAATCTACCCAGCAGCTGTCCAGCCCCCCCCTTCATAATATTTTACCCGCAAAACCAACAAGCAAATTGTGCAAAATGCTTGCAGCATTGAAAGGCACCATCAACGCCTAAACCATCTGACGGGAAACTGCCTCTCGTTTTGAATAATTGAAATATGAGCACTTATCATAATACAACATGTCGCGTTCCTGACACCGGACCTGGCTATATTTGTTCTGTTACAAAACCGGGAAAGGGAATAAGTTGATGACCACCGTTATTTCTTGCGAATACCCAAAAATTAAGCCGGGAACCGATTACAAAAAAGGTAAATTTAACCCTATGAAAACGGGATTCTCGAGATTTCTACTTCTGGTGATTTTTGTTGGTTCATTGACTAGCACTCAAGCCCAAACATTAAAGCCGCAAAGACTCCGATCTGAGTTTGTAAAACTTGTTGAAGTCAAAAGGCCGGTTTCTGTAAATGTGATACCTGATTTTAACTTACTTATCATCGGCGATGGAGCGGCGGGTTTAGGCGCTCCGCTCTATTATGCATATACCCTCGACTCAATTAAATTTATAAAATCCTTTTTAACGCTTGGCGTTTCTGAAGGGCAGGTTGCCGGGGCCAGCGATATTCAATATTTCGAAGGTGATCGATATGCTCACATTTTTGATTTTAATCTGCAAAGGTTTTGTGAATTATCCCTTGATTCAATTGCAAAACCGAAAGCGAAGGTCAGTATACTGAAGTATTTTGGCAGGGATGCTTCCATATTATTTAAACGACCGAAGAACTTTTCGGAGTTCACATTTACTTACCCAATACTGCTGCCAAGGGAGAAAAAAATTATCGATATTGATAACAACCTTTCCGTAGGGTTACGATTTTCAAACTACTTCCCGGAGCTCGCCAAACCGGTAACCCACATGCTAAAATTGTATGCTACTGATGGGAAATTTCTATCAAGCGTTGGAAAATTACCGGACACGCTCAATGGCACTTCTAACCCGGACCTGCCTCCGCTCTTTGGCGGGTGGCTGAATGCTAATGAAAAAGGGGACCGAGTAATATTCCAATCTCACCAGGCAAATCTTATCTCACTTTATAAAACTGACGGTGAATTGGTGGCCATGTTCAAAGGAAATCCAGAAACGGCAAACGCTACTTTATCAACGGCTGAGATGTTTCCCACGAGTGGGGAATCTTATTCAAGAATGACAAAAATGTACGGGAAGAGTATTTTTGCCATCCATAGTAGCCCTAAAAAATTCGAACAGGAAGAAAAAGGGTTTGTAAACTTATATCGCTTCAATCAACTTCTCGTACCAAAGGAGCTTTTGTTTATCAAAGGCGGTCAAATATCCTTCGACGTAAATCCAGCCAACGGTAAAATTTATGCCCTGGATAGAGAGGGGTTATATATCAATTGGAAATAGTCACGACTTCAATACGGTTCTTGCCTTTCTATGGTATGATCCCGATTCACATGCGTTACTATATTTAGCTTGAATACCGTACCGAAATAACCAAGCTCATCCACTATAAAGCATGATTTGATTTCTGCGGACTCCATATTTAGACGGAATACGTGTTCATTTTTGGTTAATGCAATCAATACGATGGCACCCTGCAGCGTATCTGTGTGTTTTAATTCAAGTTCCTTTGCTTTTCCAATGCACATCGAACAATCCCCATCCAGGTAGTATATCTTAACGTATTTTCCGTCAACGCCTGGACAGTTCTTTTTTATTTTCGCTATTGCCGTGGCATCGAGCATCTGCTTTGATGTTTTTTCTTCTTTCGGATGGCAGGCCGAGGAAAGCGCCATCATCATAGCCAAAACATATAAAAACGATTTACACTTTTGCATTTTTAAAATTTGAAGGTTACAATATGTGGCCGGTTTTCGGTAGACAGACCGTACACTGTACGTGTCTTCCAATCTACATCAAAGTCAAATATCTTTTTATCAAACCGGTAGATAGTAAGGGGTTTCAATTTGTGTGAGAATTCGAACATTTCATTGGAATGTTCATCCCTTTTACTGATTAGTTTTCCATTGTACAGTACCAGGAGACTATTTGCTCCCATTAAGGCGCTCGACAGGTAAGTAGACCGACTCGATTTGCCGGGCATAAAAATATTACCCCCGTTCGCATTTCTTTTTTCGTATCCTGGTTTCAACAGATCAGGACCCTGTTTCGCCATGATCAATTTTCCGGAAGTGTCGTACACCGCAATGACATCGGTGCTGAAATACGTGTAAATCAGTCGGTCTGAGGCATCAGAAATACTTACATTTCCAAAAAATATTTCACGATAAGCATAGTGGGGAAATGAATCGGAATACGCGGGGTACGAGCCTTTTCCAAACTTATATTTATATGTGCTGTCATAAAAATCAAGCACGTGTAATGGCTCCCGAGGTAAATTCGACGCTACGCTGACTATGTTTCTGTCATGGCCAAAGACCACCGGATTCATTAATTGACGGGTATAGATACTGGGTTTAAATTTATTTATTTTTTCTCCCAACATTCCTGCTGCAATTCCCCGGGATTTATTACGCAGGGAATCTATTGAATAATAGAAAAAATTCTGCAGAACGTGGTCAAACACATACACTCTTCTTTCCTGCGCATTGTATTGAAGCGACATGGGAGCCAACTGTTCTCCCGGCCCTACCCCATCCTTTATAAATGGCTGAATCATTTTGAACGAATCCAGCGTATAGGCTGAAGCAAAATAACCTCGTCCCTGGCTTTCTAAAATCAGAATCAAATTTTCCTTTGGAATTACCTTAATCCTGATTGGACGAAATACGCCCGGCAGGTCCATTTCTACGCCTTCAAGGTTTTTATTATTAGCAAAATCTTCCCTTGAAAAAGTGTCAAAGTTTCCTGCAGGATGTTTTGATGAACAATGAACAAATAACGCACAAGATAAAAGGCAGGCAAACAAATAAGATGGCTTCATAGGCAAATGAAAAGGAATATTGATTCAGAAGTTAGAGGTAAAACCTCCTGCTTTTAAAATCGGTAATTGATTTTTATAAAAAAATTTCTGGGTCGTATCAGGTACACGGATTCGCTGTAAAAATTAGAACTGGTGCTTATGTTTTGGTATCCGGTCCTGTTTAAAATATTGAATACGCCAAGCTGGAGATCGTACCTAACTTTGGCAGGCTTGTATTCACAGGTAAAATCCATAAACGAGGCTGTATTATTATTGATGATTCCGGGTCGTGAATTTTTATAAAACTCAGCTGCCACCATCATATTTACAGCCTTGTTCAAAGGAATTGTGAAATCAATCTTGTTGAGTAAGTTGGACGATCGTTGCGAAATCTGATTGCCACTGGTCCCAACTGGTGTATTTACAAACATGTTTAAGTTCAAACTATAGTTGACGAATAAGAATGAAAGTGGCTTAACAGAAAATTTGCAGTTCGTGGTCCAGGAACTGTTCAGGTACTTCAGTAAAAAACCATTTTGGAACTGTAGGAACTCGTTTAAAGACATCGTTTGGCTGAGCGCAAAATTTGACCGTATAACAGGAACATATTTTGACACCCGTAACCCAAGATTGAACCCATCTGTTGTATTGTCGAAACGATAGTTAACGATGGTTGTGGCAATTGGAGATACCGCATACAAAGGAATTGTGTTATTGTTGGTTCGATAGTATCCCATTGAGACTGTCGCAAATAGAAAATCAGGTACATCATTCAGTTCGTAGGATAGCAAAACGCTGGAGATTTTTGATACGGGTAATATTCCAACCTTCGAATTAAAGGTTCGGTAACCATTCAAAATGTATCCCCGGTAAATATCAAACTGGTTTCCGATAGTTCGCCGAACTGAGGAACTTAGTTGTATGAACCCCTGCTTTCCAATCCGGGATTTTATCTTAAACGAGGGCTGGAAAAAAAGATAGCTATTGTGCTCACTAAATCCCGTATCCCGGTAAGTGATGAACATTTTTTCAACCGGCAACGCAAATTCGTATTGTACCAGATCCGAATTCCTGCTGAAAACAGCTTCTGCAAAAACGCTTGTTTTATAAAAATTCAGATGATTTCTGAAAGTGTCGGCGATCGAGGTTTTTACTCCGCTTAGTTCTGTTTGGAGATCGCTTACAATTTGCTGTGATTGCCAGTCCACACCAACTTTATACGATTGCCTGATCTTGGTCAAGTATTTTATTGACGCATAGTTTCGAGACGTAAATCCAGCGTTTCTTGCAGATTCTGCCAGGGCATCGTAGGGATGACCGTTATTAAGAAGCGATGAATATAATCCTGGCGTTAGCTGGCTGAGCTGGGGACTGGTTCTGTAGAACAAATAAGAATACAGTTCCAGGATCAATTTTGGCGAAAGGACCTTGAGAAACCTGGATGAATTAAAAATATCAGTTTTCCGGCTCCGGAGTTTCTCCTGAAAATGCCCGGAAGTTGATGTTGTTACATCGCTTGCGGCATCGGACACCTGGGTTTCCAGTCCTGACGTATTATTGAAATATATTTTCTTTTTATTAAGGGAAACAGTTATGCTGGGGCGTATATAGGTTTCAGAAAATTTTGTAAAGAAACTTTCATTATAACGGATGGTGTCGGTGGGAAGGAAAACCAATTGCCTGTTACTGTATTCATTTACAATGTTTCCTTTGAAAATGCTGCCATTAAACCGGATTTCGAGTTGCTGGTTGGTTTTACTGAATAAATTAATGTCTTCCAGAAAATCATCATTCAATAACACCCGACTGGATGCCAACGGTGCCTGTACAATCTCATTTTTGAGCAACTGTCTGTCGTCACGGGCATTAGCCTCGGATTGAAAATGTGGGATGATATCCTCCCTGATATTACGACCCGCATTCGAATATTTCAGAGCGTTGAGTATTTTGAAAGACTTTTTAAAAGACATTGTGTTGAATGTTGCATCGCGTAACCCTGGCTCGCCTATCGAAGCACTCGCATCGAACAAAAATTTCATTCTTGCTTTGCTTTTTAGCACGATATTCAGACCGGCAGTCTCTGTCAGTTCAATGTCTCTGAGCGTTTGTATGGGCTGGTGGTTCTGAAGAACCTCAATCGATGCAACCATGTCATTCGCCAGGCTTTTGGTGAGCGTGTTGTATTTACCATCTACCAGGTTGTCTCCATCTACGTACAGGGAATTTATTGACTTACCTTGGAATTTTATCTCACCGTTATCCGACACTTCCAAACCGGGCATTTTTTTTAAGACATCAAGTATGGTGCGGTCTTGTGGATGACTGAACGAATCTACATTGTATTTAATGGTATCTCCTTTAGACCTTACTATGCCCTTTCCAGATGTAACTACCACTTCCTTCAACAGCGCGGCGCTTGGCAGGAGTTCAAAATCTACCGTGCGAATGTTTGAATCAAGGTAAATCAGCATTTTCTGATAGCCGTTGGCGTTTACTGCTACGAACAGGCTGTCTCCCTTCTTCCAATCGGGTACTTTAATGGAATAGTACCCTAAACTATCTGTAATAGAATATGCCAAAGTCAATTCCTGTATATTTAAAACTGAAACGGCGATGGAAGAAAGTTTTTTACCTGAGATATCGGCTACCTGTCCCTTGACAATAATCTGAGAAAACCCTGCATGTATACAACCAAAGAAAGCAACTAAAAGAATAGCAGCTTTTAGGTATTTATTGGTCATTCTTCTCTATTGGATTATTAATTTTTCTTGGTTTGGGCATCGTTGGCAAAGAACCGCCTATGGGCACAGATATGGCCACCAGGTTGCCAGTACCCCCGCCGGAATTATTCAGCGCGGCAGGATCGTTATCAATCGCCGTCATTATCTTTCGGTACCGTTCGGCACTTATCCTAATGCCTTTTCTATTTTCTGACAACCCTTCCATGCCCTCTGACGCGGTATAAAAAGATACGAAATTAAATAAGACCTCTTTTTTTTCGTCTCCAATCTCAAGTATCAACCCTGGTAGTCCCCCGAATTTCCAGGGTCCGGTACGGTAAGGCAATTTATTAGTGAACCATGCCTCGTAATTGCGGCCCTTGAACCGTGTCGTAGCTTTTTGACACAGATAGCCACCCAGGTTTTTTGTTTCCAGTGTAATTTTCCACTCAGGCAGAGGAAGTTCCTCCGACACCACGTATTCCACTTTTCCCAGCACCAGTTCGGTAAACATGGAATGTTTGTCGATACTTTTATAGATGGAAGCTTTGTTCTGATCGGTAAAGGCGGAAAGGGGAATCCCGCTGGATGTAGTACCAGGTGCCGGAGCTCTACCGATTTTTTTTATACCAATCGCATACTTATCGTACCAACTGGATTGTTTGCCAGCAAGCAATAGAAAGTTATCAATGTAGGGGTTACCAGGCTGCGTGGAATCAATGATATGCGTCAACTTATATTCTACAATAATTACTATAGGGTCTTTGGTTTGAGCGCACAGAAAACCGCAAAGAGTCAAGGCAATTAAAAGCGAAAAGGAAATTTTCATTTTAAGTTATATTGGTAATACTATAAGTGAGACCATTGTTTATTGCAAAAAGTGTCAATTCACTGCGATTTCTTATCCCGAGCTTTTGATAAATCCGATCGCGATAATTGTGAATCGTTTTTTCACCCACTTTCAGCCGATCACCGATCTGGTGATAATTGAGGTCTGTTGCAAGCATGTTGATCACCACGGTTTCTCTCGGAGTCAGATAGCTTCTTCCGAAAAACCCTGGTTTCATCCCGTTTTGTCGGGGCTTTACCAAAGCCGGGATTTGAATATTGGAAAGATAACTGCCCTTCTCGTATACGGCCCTTATTGCCGTGGGCAGTTCAGTAATATCTTTGGCTTTGTTCAGGTAAGCAGAGGCGCCAGAAGTGAACATATGAACCATCGCGTCAATTCCGCAAACAATGGAATAAACGATTGGGCGTACTTGGGGAAAATCTGCCTGAAGTTTTTTTACAAGCTCATGTCCATTCATTACCGGCATATTTATGTCAATAATTGCAATATCTGGTGCCTGGGCCACAGCCAGTTTTTTGAGAAAATCCTGGCCATTGGAAGCTTCCATCGATATAAAAACATCGCCACACTCTTCCAGTATTTTTCTGATGCCGGATCTGATCGCTGGATGGTCATCAACGATTGCTAAATTAATCATGCCGTATGAAATAAATGTTTCAATGCATCAAGCCTGCACGGATGAGTTCGTTCAAAAAAAGTTTCAGTTTTATTACCCTTCGGAATAGTTACCGGGCTTAACCAATACGTCGCTCTTACCTGAATGATACAGTATGGAGGCAACAACTCCGTCGCATGTCATTCCCAATAATGTCCGGTGGTAAAATCGTAATACAACGATCACAATTGAGCTTCAAGTAGATCGGGGGAGATTGTAAATAGCTTGAGCCAATGCTACATGTAATATAAGTGATTGACCGTTAATGATCCAAAATAAATTTTAAATTTTCGGTAATTTTTAAGGCTGATTTCATTGTTAATTTACGTTGCAGTTGCTTCTACGCAGGCGTATTTTCTATGGTGCGGACACCGTTACTTGAGGCATCGCCTGTTGCGTAACTACCTTGTACATTTAATTCAGTTACGTAACCGGGTTACCGAACCGGGTAATTAATTACATTCTTTTCCAACGTGCAAAATCCGATTGCAATGATCCATTAAATCCGGTTCAAGCTGAACCATTCATTCTGATTGAAACTGAACCATCTTATCCGCTTCAAATTGATCCATCTTTTTCTTTCTGCAGCAATTGATTAATACGCTTCAAAATTGAATGACCGAGGTCATTCAATTCACTACCTTCCTCAACGATCACAACAAATAACACAGCAACGCACATCAAAGCCATTGATCGCACAAGCTTTTACGCGTTACGATCAGCGTGTTGTACGATGAATGATTGTGTGGTAACTTTGAGAGAACCGCTCCTGGTTCATTGTAATAGATCCTATGCAGCTAAGAGATATAAGAGTGAAGTGTTGTTATGCAATTTTGCGCCAGCAAAAATGTGGATCAGTTTGCTTCGGAAAAGCCGGCTCAGTTTGATTCGATTTTGCAAATTGTGCACTGGTTCAAGCTTAAACGCAATGTGCAAGACTCAGACCGCGGAGTCTTCTTCCAGAGACATCCGAGGAGAACAATCCGACTTTATTTCATTGGACCATTTTAGGAATAAAAAAACAGTGGAGTACATGAATGTATATGGCACCCTATTCTGTTAACCGAAGCACACAATCAATGACTCTTTTTATTCCTCCACCTGGCAAAAATGGCAATCAGCAGCAGCGGTACAGTTATCAATAGCCCCAACCAGCTGTGATCATTGCTGACAAAACCAGATTTTAAAATGATCGCATTAAAAAGTACCAACAACAATATTACGATTTGAACTACGATCAATCCCTCCTCTTCACTACGGCACTTCGCTGAATACGACTCAGCCGGACCTGGCCCGCATTTTTTTCTTTCCGGTCATTGCCAATAAGATAGCTGTATATCATTTTCACCCACATCGGCTCAATCCCTTTGTGCACAAGACTTTCCTTAGCATCTATTTTTCATATGTCTACAAAATAAATATCAAATATCTACATATGTTCACAGGAACCAGTCGCCGAAATACAATCATGGAACTACGGAATTCGCAGCAGGAGAAACTCAATTTGCGGAAGAATCCGAACCAATGTCCGTCCGCAACCCTTACCAACCTCTTATGAGCAACCCATCATTTTTATGAGAAGGCATGTAACTTTTTTGTACATGCACAGAATTGTATTCCTGGTTCTTTTGTTCCTGGTCTCCATCAACGGAAGAACACAAACACATTATTACGTAGCGCCCACAGGGAACAATGCGAATAACGGTTTGTCTACCACATCACCCAAACTCACTATCCAGCACGCGGTGGCTGTTGCAACCGATGGAGATTACATTCACCTCGCCAATGGAACCTATACACTAACCACCACATTAACGTTTGATAAGGCACTTACGATCATCGGCGAAAGCGAAGCCGGCACGATCATCAATGCAACACGCACTTCGAACAGCGCCTGGGCGATCAACCCCAACAGGTCCAATACATCACTCAGCAATTTTACTTTACTACCTAATGCAAACACAGGCGGATACCCCATACACGTGAGTGCGAATTCGGGACGACCGCTGCCGGTCATCGCTAATATCAATTTGAGCCATATTACAATCAACGGCGCCAAAAAGAGCGCCTTTGATTGTAACGGTGTCAGTAACCTGTCGCTCACGTATATAACTGCAACAAATTCAAGCGAGGGTAATGGGATCCAACTGAGTGGTTGTACAAACGTGACTGCTTCTAATATCACAACCAGCGGGAATGCATGGGGAGGATTGGCGGTATATGTTTCCAAACCATATCCCTCCGGTGTGGGCCGGGGTTCAAACGGTATTGTTATCGATGGCACAAATTCCGTCTTTGCCGAGGAGCAGGGCATCTATAACCAGGATGAAGCCGGTTTCACGAATACGGATATCACTGTTACCGGTTACAATTATCTTGTTAAGAATAGTGCTTCCGATGCGTACACCTATTATTTCAAGGATAAAGCCAGTGCAACGACTTTTGCAACTGCGACGCTTTCTGCAGCAACTTCCTTTATCAAGCAGTTGTCGGGCGGGGATTACCTTGTATGCCCGGGGCTCAAAATACAGGCTGCTGTCGATGCCGCTGCCGCCAATGCTACAGTAAACATCGATCCGGGTACTTATCACGAAGATGTTACCATCGATAAAACCATGGTTCTGAAAGGCGCGGGTATGGATGTAACAACGTTGAGTGGCATTCCCGGGGGCGGCAGTGCAACCATACAGGTAGGCGCCGTCAATGTGGTCATCGATGGTCTTTCGATCACACGCGATGGTAATAACATAGCCAGCTGGAACAACGACCTCAACACTGCGGGTATTGCCATACAAACCGCGGGTAATCTTGAAGTAAAGAACTGTAAATTCACAGGAAACCGCACCGCGATCGACATTAACAACAGCGATGGAAACAACATTCACAACAATATCATCACAAGTAATCGTTCGGGATTGATATTTCGCAACAAAACGGATCGGACAACGGTAGTAGAAAATTTCATCACCAATAACTGGACCATTGGCGTACTTTTCCTTGATGCGAGTGGCGGCACCAATTCACCGGTACAATCTGCAGCCAACAGCAATTTTAACAGCAATGTGATCAGCGGAAACTGGTACGGACAGATCGTTGACCGGCAGACAGGCAGCTCATTACCAAGTGCAGGAAACAATCTTAAAAATTTTGGCTGTAATTGGTTTGGAAGTATTGCGCCGGTACTATCGACAAACAATACAACAGAACCAGCCTATGGAGACCAGGTGCCTGTGGCGTATGGGGGAACAGCAATGGCCCCACCGCTTCAACCCGATATAGCGGGGGCCGGTTCGGGCAATTTCATTTACCAGCCGTACCTGATCAACAACACTGATACTGATGAGGCGACAAATGGTTTTCAACCATCCCGCAATAGTTGCCGCGTACCGCCAAATGCAAATCTATCTTCGTTGGTGGTTGATCAGGGTACGATGTCGCCTTCGTATACACCCGCCACGGCCAGCTATTCCGTGCCGGTCGGAAACCTTTCGGCCACGATTACCGTTACGCCAACGGCAGAGGCTGCCGGAACAACCATTGCGGTTAACGGTACCATTGTTGCCAGCGGAACAGCCTCAACTCCTGTTTCATTGGCTGTTGGCAGCAATACAATCACAGTTGTGTCCATTGCAGACGATGGGGTTGTTTCGAAAACATATACCATCAGGGTGATACGTGCCGTGTCGTCCAACGCAAATCTTTCCTCGCTTGAACCGATCAATGGTGTTCTCAACCCGGCTTTCGCTGCGGGTACACCCAGCTACTCCGCTGTTGTTTCCAATGGTACGCTTACTGCAAGTGTGATTGCCACAGCAGCTGATCCCTCTTCTACCATTCTCGTAAACGGCATAACCGTTACAAGCGGAACGGCATCAGCAGCGCTTTTTCTTAACGTAGGACTGAACATTTTTACGATTGTGGTAAACGCAGCCGACAGGGTTACATCCCGGACTTACCAATATTCCGTTACCCGTTTACCAAGCAGTCATGCGACGCTTACATCGCTGGTGATCAACAGTGGCACATTGAGCCCTGCATTTTCAGCAACCACAGTAGGCTATACCGTGTCTGTTCCATTCGGAACAACAACAGTAACGGTAACGCCTGTGGTTTCTGAGGCAACAGCAACCGTTTCGGTGAATGGCATTACGCTTACCAGTGAAACCACATCGGGTATTGTTTCACTGAATACAGGGCCTAATACGGTAAATGTATTGGTTACTGCAGAAGACGGGGTAACAACCACGCTTTACAAAATCACGGTCAACCGCGCGGCAGGTAACAATGCCAATCTTTCTGCGCTAAGGCTGAGCACCGGCGTATTGAGTCCTTCGTTTAGTGAAGGAACGCTTAACTACACATCTGTTGTTCCCCACGGCACAGCAACCGTTACATTTACACCTACTGTTTCTGACATAACTTCTACTGTTACCATAAATGCCATCACGGTGACAAGCGGTTCGGCGTCAGTACCTATTATATTAGCGGGCGGACCAAATATCATCAATGTTACCGTAAGGGCAGTTGATGGAACCACAATGAAAACTTACCAGGCTATCGTTGTACGCGAACCCGGACCGTCAACGAACACTGATCTTCTGTCGATCACAATGAGCAATGGTACTTTGTCTCCTGTATTCACGAGTACAACGGCAAACTATACGCTGTCCATTCCCGAAACAGTGAATACACTCACGCTTACCGCTACTGCCGTGGAAGCATTGGCGGTGATCAAAGTGAATGGCATCACAGTCGCGGGCGGTACAGCTCTCCAGGATATTAATGTAACAGCGGATATAACCACATTCACTATCTCGGTAACGGCGGCGGATGGCGTGACAAAACGCGCGTACACGATCACCGCGATCAAACCAAGAAGCAGCTGGACGGGAACCATCAATGTATCATGGAACAACCCGGGCAACTGGACAAATGGTGTCCCCGATCGTACCAAATCAGCAGTAATTACCAATGCGAATACGCTGCCCGCCATTACCGGCAGCGAATCTGTCAATAACCTGACCATACAGGCAGGCGCGGGTATTTCAATAGCAGGCGGCCTGCAGGTAGTGGGTAATGCTGTTAACAATGGAATTATCTCGGGAACAGGCGCCATTACTTTCAGCGGTGCAACTGCACAAACACTGAGTGGCACCGGCACAATCAATAACCTTACCATAAATAATGCAAAGGGATTGTCAATCGCACCAGGTACGGGGAATACCCAAAGCCTGACGGGACTTCTTACCATTACAAATGGTTCATTAAATACAGGCGACAATCTTACGCTGGTATCCACAGCAGATCTAACCGCAGGTGTTGCCATTTTACCCGCCGGCACTTCGATCAACGGACGTGTTACTGCGCAACGGTGGCTTGCCGGGCAACGCGGTTTCAGAACATTGGGGCATCCTTTCAATGAGCCTTTGCCCTTGAACGAGTTGATGGATAATTTTGCAATCACAGGACCCGGGTCAGGCTTTACATCCGGCCTGGGATTCTCCTCAGCCTCGGCGCTCTACTACGATTCCGTTGCTACGACACCGCTTCTTTTCCAGAAACCATTGAGCATTGCGCCAAACACAGCGTCAACACCTTTATGGTCGGTAGCGCGTGGTATCATTGCGATGGTAAGGGGCAAAGGGAATGAAGGACTTAATGCGTATCCTTCCAACGATCAACCCACCGCCTTTGCCGCAGATGTTACGGGAACATTGAACCAGGGCAGTCTGACTGATTATGTTTTAGGAACCAATGCAGCCAATACTTCCTACAACCTGGTTGGAAATCCCTATGCCGCTCCGATCAATATCAGGTTGCTGAAAAGCAATGGCGGCGCATTGTTGTCAGCCAACAACGGCCCTACGGGTGTTTCCAATACGATCTATGTGTTCAATCCTTTCAAAAACGCAGGGATCAGTTCAACACCCAACCAGGAGGTAAGAGGCGGAATGGATGCGTATACAAACGATGGAAGCACTGACATCATCATCCCTTCCTTCGGGGCTTTCTTTGTACATGCGAAAGGGGCGGGCAATGTGATCAGGTTCGATGAGAGCATCAAGGCCGCAGACAAAACACCGGTTGCCGTAATGGGAGTTGGCTCAACGGCCGCCAAACTTACGCTTGAAATCGAAAACAAGCGAGGAACATGGGACCAAATAAAACTCCGTTGGGATCACAAAGCGGGTGCTGCAGGCACCGACGCCTATGATGGACCCAAGCTGAACAATGAGTTGTTGGACTTCTACAGTATTTCTTCAGATAAAACAAAGCTCTGTATCGATTCCAGAAGTGATTCGTTCAACAAGGAAGAGGTCATTCCGCTTGGTATTAAGACCCAGGTGCAGGATGCAACCTTCCGCATCAAAGTGGCGGCATATGCGATGCCTTCCAATGTTCGTGTATACCTGGTTGATAAACTACTGGGAACCGAAACACTGCTGGAAAAAATCAATGACAGTTATGCTTTTGCACTTACATCGGATGAAGCAAGCAAAGGCGACCACCGTTTTGAAGTGGCGGTCAGGACCGCGAAAATCGCTGCTCCGAACATGGAAGCAGCAGCAGCCAAAGGCATCCGCATTGCGCGGAACCCGTTTAGAGATGAACTGATCATATTGTTAGAACGCGATGTAGTTTCCTCAACAGGCACAACCAGGTTAAGGTTGATGAATTTAGAGGGTCGCGTTGTAAAAACAGCTGTTGCCGCGCCAGGCACCTCCTTGATTAAACTAAAAACAGGGAGTCTTGCCACGGGTGCCTATTTTGTTGAAGTGTTCAATGATGCAGGAAGGGCAGTCAGGCAGGTAATAAAAAACTAACTTAAAGATCGCGTGAACCGCATTTTGCCCTGCAGGAACCTCGTTCCCATCAAGCACGCTTGTTTCGCTTCCAAATGTATTTTTTTTATTCTTCAGAGACTGTCCTTAAAAACAAAGAATGTTTGAACGTGCCCGCAGACATTCAGATATTTAAAAACAAAGAATGTTTGAACGTGCCCGCAGACATTCAGATATTTTGTCTCCGCAATGTCTCCCGGCGGGGACATTGCGGCCGGGGTGCTACACATCTGCTTTACGAAATCAGCCATTGCGAAATTGTTCCTGGATGCCGCACATAAAGTGAAACAGATCGTCGTTGCAAAAAAATCAGGTGCAACACGCTGACCGCAATGTCCCCGCCGGGAGACATTGCGGAGAACAAAAGTTAGAACTCTTACCAATAAGTTAATTCAAGGAACGGTACAACCTGCCAAGGGGCAAATTGTAACGTTCCTTTATTATAGCCCCCCTCTTTATTGTACAGAGATGGATGTGATAACGCCCGTAGCAATATCGTACGCGAACAATAACGTCGCATCCACTGGACCTGATGAATTCTGAAGGTTAACATATACCTGATTGCCGGTCCTGGCTGTCCAGGAGTTGGGGAACGTCGCGTTCACTGCGGAAATATTATCGCCAACCACCAGAGAACTACCATTGGAAAAATAAAGCGTAAAATCTGATGAGGATATAACCAACGCCTGTAATTTGTCGTTAAGGAACCAGGCTTCAGCCCCCTTGTAAACGTAGTGGCTCATATTGGCCTCATCTTCATCAGAATAATCCGCATTTACGCCTGCCGGGGGCGCGCCGAACCTTGAGAGGAAACCTGACTCACCTAATAACGCGGTATTAAAAGCTGTGAAGCCAGTGCCGGTTGGCGATATATTGAATTCTGAAAAACTTAATGTGTCGTTGGAAGAATTCAATTGGCTCTTTGCCCAGAACGAGACAACCGTAATAACGGCAACCAGCAATATGCCTGATAATATTTTCTTTTTCATGATCATACTATTTGAAAGTTTTATGTTTTTATTCTCCACAGAGTATGCGTTTTTCTCCCCCACTCTATCCTTAAAAATAAAGAATATTTGAACGTATCCGCAGACGTCTCCCAACGGCAACTCTGCGGTCGGAGTACCACACGTATCAATCTTTTTTGTCTCCGCAATGTCTCCCAGCGGCGACATTGCGGTCGGGGTGCTACACATCTGCTTTACGAAATCAGCCATTGCGAAATTGTTCCTGGATGCCGCACATAAAGTGAAACAGATCGTCGTTGCAAAAAAATCAGGTGCAACACGCTGACCGCAATGTCCCCGCTGGGAGACATTGCGGAGAACAAAAATATTATAGACCGGTTCGCGTATCGCTTCGGGGATCGATAACAATCAAAGTTGTAAAAGCCGACTAGTCAGCATGCAACCTCATGTTCCCACACTGGGAAAATAATTTTATGGGGCGTTTGTTGCTCACTCTCACAAGGTTAAGCCAAAGGCCGTTCTGCGCATTATAAATGAGCTAACTTTAAAAAAACAGATTATGATCAATAAGTACAAAAAACAATTCGGTGTTTGGATGGATTCACATGTAGCTATTATTGCCGGAAGAGACCAGTCAGAACAGCAGCGCTTTTACATACTTGGCCAGGTCCACAATGCTGGAGCTGCCAACAATTCCAATGAAAATACAGCGAACAACCACGAGGTTACGCTGACACAAAAGTTTTTCAAGGAAATTGCCGCCAAAATGGTGAACATCGATGAGATCCATGTAACCGGTACCGGTCAAATCCAGGAACAGTTTATCAGATTCCTGGGAGAAACACCTCAATACAGGAATGTGATCGCAAAAGAAAGTACAACCAATAGAATCAGTGATGAACTCCTTATAGAATTTTTCGAGGCCTATTTTAAATAACGCGAGAAATCGATCCCCGATAACTGCCCTACTCTTTCGTTTACCTGAATTGCACACTGGTTCAAGCTTAAACGCAATGTGCAAGACCCCGACCGCGGAGTCTTCTTCCAGAGACATCCGCGGAGAACAATCCGAGTTTATTGCAATTGGACCATTTTAGGAGCAAAAAAATAGTGGAGTACAGGTATGTATATGGCACCCTATATTCTGGTGACCAAAGCACAATCAATGACTCTTTTTACTCCTCCACCTGGCAAAAACCGCAATCAACAGCAACGGCACAGTTATCAATAGCCCCGACCAGCTGTGATCATTGCTGACAAAACCTGATTTTAAAATGATCGCATTAAAAAGTACCAACAACACTATTATCATCCCTCCTACCGAAGGATCAGTCTTATGTTCAGTCATAATTAACATGTTTAGTGGTGAAAAAACAATCCGCGATAAACCGTTCAACAACTATCCAATCCTCACCGGCAGCGTGCTGGACAGGATCAATTTCCACTTATTGGCTTTTGTCTCAAGCCTCTCTATATCGCCGGCATTGCTGAAACTGGATTCATAAAAAGGAATGGCAATCGTTTGGTTTTGATTCTTGAAACGAAGGTTCAAACAAATACTCTTAAGAAATTCATGCAGTTTTTTATGCTTTAATTCACCGGCATTGATTTCATGATACTGCCTTATGATGCTGCAATTATCCAGCTGTTCAAGATCAATGATCATGCACGATTGCCTGTAGCCTGATTTTCGGAAGAACAAAAGTTTTCTCTTTCTCGCATCGTTGGCAATCACAGATCCAGACAATACATCTTTATTTGAAAAGAATAAGTTCCGGTCCTTACCAAACCGGGTCATGTTCCAGATACCATTTATTTTTTTATTGAAATATTTAAAAAGGGGAACTATGGTTATTGTCATGATAAATACTTTTAATTGTTTGGTGACAGATATGCAAATACATGCCAACCGAATTTGACTATGGACATGCACTTTCGAAATGCACTTATTTGGACCGTCGCATCTGCTGCGCAGCAATATTTAGAAAAGTAGTTTCCCGGGAACGGAACCGTCAGGCCGGGATCAGCCTTTTAAAGGCTTTGAAGCTTGAAAAATAATACAAGGCCGAGGTGAATGGAAGAAACTCCGTGAAAGAACAAGTAAAAGAATCGCGTGTATCAAGTACAAGAAAATACCTGGTGTGAATAGAAGAAGTAATATGTGAATTGATTTTTGTCATCCCATACGAACTTAAGTAATCTATCCCTTATAAATAGTTAAAATAGGTTTAATTGATTAAAGATTGGAGCCGTTATTAGTTCTCCCCGGGACGTCTCTCAAAAAACAACAGTCCTGGTTGCCCGCCTTAAATGTCACTATTTTTTCAAGGCTTCATTCTTAGTTTTCCAGGCATCATTGAATGAACTTTCGAAAAAATACAGCCCGCCCGTAACAATCGCCAGCGCCAATGTAAACACGAGCGTTTTCCAGGAAACGGGCGGCTCTGCGATACATAGAACGGCTGCCAGCGCACCGGCGATGAAACCAATGAGCAACATGGTTCTAACGGTGCCATAGGGCAGTACCGTTTCACTGTCCCACACAAAAAGGTTGACAACAAAAAACAAAACGGCTACAACCGCAATCCAGGAGAATATTTTTCTGATAGGTTCCAGGGCCTGCATGTTTTCTTTATTTAACACGAATGGTTCAGCAAAATTACTGTGGATGTATCGAACGATAGGGCGATCGCTTTGATTTGTCCACATTTAATTACTGAAGTTAAATGTTTAATTCTTTGCGGGTGTCTATCAGAACATACAATATGGTGTTGCGCGTACCCGCCTTCTAGAGACGTTCGCTGAGAACACATTTGTTTTTTCACTGACACCCTACGAGAGACGAAAGAAACGACGAGACTTCCGCCCTATTCCGACCGCAAACTTTTCACCGGGTTCATCATCGCCGCCTTGATCGCCTGCCAGCTGATCGTTAAGAGTGTCAGCAGAATCGAACCCGCGGCGGCACATACAAATACCCAACCGGAAATATGGATCCGGTAGGAATATTTTTCCAGCCACTGGTCAAGATAATAGTACGCAATCGGGGAAGCGATACAGCAGGAAATCACGATCAGCAGGACAAAATCCGTCGAAAGCATTTTCCAGATATTGGCAACCGTGGCCCCCAATACTTTGCGGATGCCGATCTCTTTTGTTCTTTGTTCCGCTACAAAACTGGCGAGGCCGAAAAGACCGAGGCACGAAATGAAAATGGCGAGTATGGCAAACAGGGTTGCCAGTTTTCCAAGGCGTTGTTCCGCCGCGAACTTCTTTCCATAGTCCTGGTCGGTAAAGGAATAACTGAAGGGAGCCGAAGGCAGTAGCTGTTTTTGTATCGCTTCGATCTTTGCAAGCGCTGCGTGAACAGGCTGGTCGGGCCGCAGTCTTACCTGGAACGTAAAAAGATTGCTGCCTTTCGGATCGAACCAGTAAAAACCCGGGCTCACATTTTCGTATGGGCTTTGTACGATCACATCCTTGACCACACCGATGATTTGCCTGGACATCTTTAAAAAGTCATGTGTGATGTACTCTCCCACCGGGTTTTCCAGCTTCATGTATTTGGCCGCCGCTTCGTTGATGATCACGCCATCGGCATCCATACTGAAATCTTTTGAGAAGTCCCTGCCCTGTACTATTTTCCATTGAATGGTCTTACCATAATCTTCATCGATATACGTGGTCGTGAAATTAGCCTCTGCCCGCGGATCCTTGCCTCTCCAGCTAAAGCCGCCCCAGTTGCCCCAGATGGCCGTAACAGGGCTATTGGAAAGCGCAACGGCCGATACCACACCACTGTTGAGCAAAGCCTGCTTCATCACCATTTTTTGTTTTTCGAACAACGGGTCCTTCACACTGATGCGCAGCAGGTTCTCCTGCGTATAACCTGTTGGGCGATCTTGTGTATAACGGATCTGTTGGTAAACAATCGTGGTGCCAATAATCATGATGACCGAGACGGTAAACTGCACTACAACCAATATTTTCCGTGGCAGGGAAGCATATCTGCCTGCTTTCGCGATGCCTTTTAAAACTTTTACCGGCTGAAAAGACGAAAGGTAAATGGCCGGATAAAGGCCCGCCAGCAAAGCGGTAAGGGCCAGGAAGACAAAGCTGTCTATCCAGAAATAAAGATTGGTGAAAGGCAACCGGATGCTTTTAGAAGTCAGTTCATTGAACGCGGGCAGTACCAGCCAGATCAATAAAACACTGATGAGAAAAGATAAAAACACTACCATGAACGATTCGCTTAAGAATTGGCCGATCAATTGCGCCCGCATGGAGCCGATCGCTTTCCGGATGCCAACTTCTTTTGCCCTCTTTTCGCTTCTTGCGGTGCTCAGGTTAACAAAGTTGATGCAGGCAAGCAATAAAATAAAAGCGCCGATGATACCGAACAGCCATACATAACCCGCCCTGCCCGCTTTGGCATATCCATCCTTGAAATCCGAATACAGGTACCACTGGTCCATTGGATGGAGCCACAGGGTTTGCTGGTATTTTTTTGCATTGTCCCTTGTTTCGGGCGGCGCGTCTGAAAAGTAGAAATTCCTGATGGCCGCTTCCGCCTGTTCCATACTCACATTGTCTGCGGTTTGCACCCAGATATTGGAGGAGGTATTGCCCCAGTCGATGGATTGCGAAGCGATGTTGTTGTCAAACTTTTTCAGGTGCTCCAGGTTACCAATAAACCACGCAGTACCCAATATTGAATTGGACGGCACATCCTGGTACACTCCCGACACCTTCACCTCGAAGTGATTGTTCAACTTGATGGTTTGGTTAACAGGATCGCTGTTCCCGAAAAGCGTTGTAGCAGTGGAAGATGAAATGATGATCCCGGTAGGATCATCCATGCTGTTCGCCCCGCCTCTTAGCATCTTCAAGGAGAACATCTCGATCACTTCCCCGGTAGCAAAACGTCCACGCGCTGTGAAGTTCCTGTCGTTCAATGTCAGGTTATACTCCATTTCGCTCCGGGTGAGCACCACATGCCTGAATATATGGCCGTATTTTAATTTTATTACACCAGCCATCGGATATTGCACCCACTCCCAGGTTTTTACGCTACGGTCCAGTGGCTCTGTATAGCGCCGGTAAATGGAAGCGATGTGTTCATGATTTTTGAAGGATTTATTGTAACCAACTTCATCCCAGACCCACAAAGAGATCAGCATCACCGCCAGCATGCCGATGGCAAGCCCGCTGATATTAATGAAACTGAACAGCTTATTCTTTCCAAGGTTCCTCCAGGCGATTTTGAGGTAGTTTTTGAACATAGCGGCTTTGGTTTATGCACTGGTAACGTAGATTACCGCCATTAGTTACAAAATTGGGAGGGAAAACGGGAAAAATTGAAGCTAACGGTCCGCTGGCCAGCATTGTGGTTACGGAAAGCAGGTTTATGAAGGCACGGCGCTGTCGTTTACACGCTATGCGGAAATGCAGTCCGGGTCAACCTCGCCGGTTCTTGCGTTGGGTTTCAGATCGCCCTCACAAATCTTTTTGAACATGGCCGATAAAAAATAGCTGAACACAACAAAACCCACAAACAAAATATAGCCCGGCTGTATGCTCGTATTATTCAGCGTTGCGCTGGAGAGGCTGCCGTCGGTGAAGTTGAGCGTTGAGAGTGTGCTGTCTACAATCCCGTTGAAGCCGATGAAGGTCATGAGTATGGCCACCACCATCACATTCGACATATCCCATTTGTCTGATTGAAAGGCGAAATAATAAATGGTTTTGCTTCTCGCCCATTCCTTCCTCGAGCGCGACAAGGCGATACAAACCAGTTTTACCAGTGGAAAAACAACAGAGAACAAAAGCACCATCGCTCCCACAATAAACGAATCAGCACGGCCCGAATTGATCAGCAGCCAACAAACATCGATGATACTCTGGCTCTGGAAGAAAAGGTCCTGGTTGGCAAATGTAACCGCCTTGCTTACGAGATGGAGTTCCAGTTTCTGCAGCATCGCATCTATTTCAATCAGCGTGGTGGTAACGCCTGTGAGCAGCAGCACCAATGCGGCCACTACCGCCAGCACGGTTAATACGCTTTGAAGATTGGTTTTCTTTCTCCCGATAAATAGGCAGATCAGTACGGCGATGGCGCAGCCGAGCATTGCATAGGTGTACTTCCAGTTGTTCTCTCTTACCACTTCCATTTTCTGAAGGATGTTACGCTCGAATGCAGTGCGCTCCCCGGCGCCATAGCGGCGGTAGATAGAATCCATCAGGTATTTTGTTCCCATGGCGGAGCTGTCGTAGATCTTACGCCCCAGCTCTGCCACGAGCGTATCTGCAATGTTGGCGATCCTGCGGTAGCTCGATGGCTTGGTCAATTCCGCCATCAACTTATTGGTAAAACCGGGCACTTCCGCATGAACCTCTTTGGGATCCACAATGGTTTTCACTGCCAGTTTTTTCAGTTTTCCGCCGAGCGATTTCTGTTTTTTGTTTACATCGGCAAAAGCATCGTCAACCATTCCATGAAGGGCTGCATTGATCTGTTTCCGGAGATCATCTTCCTGTTCCGGTGTAAGCCTGAACGAGCTGATCTTTTCACTTGCCGCATCTATTACCTGGTCGCGCCAGATATCCACCGACAAAAGGCCGAAAGAAACATTGTTTACAAACGAATAAGTGGATTTCAAACGCAGGCGCTCATCGGATAATTTATGAACCTGGTATCCCAGCCACGCTTCCGCCAGCAACAACAGTGCAACCGCTGCTACCAGCGTAGCTCTCAGTAAACGTGAAGCATGCGTTGCGGTATGGTTCATCGGGCGGCTCATTTGATGGTGAAATTTTTGGTGATCTTTTTAAGGATCGCAGACAATACAAATCCATAGATCACAAATGCGATAAAGATGATGTAACCCGGTTGCACCGATGTATTGCTCGTGGTAATGGTGGTAACATTCGGTACGTTGCGCAAACCCGAAAGCGTTTTGTGAACGATGCCGTTGAAACCGATGTAGGTCATCAATATTGCAACCACCATCACATCCGCCATGCTCCATTTACCCGATTCGAATGCGAAATAGCGGATCCATTTTTTCTTGCCCCATTTGTCTTCACTAGCCAAAACCACAGCAGTGGCCGCGAGTTTGGTAAAAGGAAACAGTACGCTGAACACCAATATCAAAACACCCACCGCCTGCGAGTCGAACTTGCCGGTTTCCAGTAAAAGCATTACCACATCGATGATGCTTTTGCTCTGGAAGAAAAGCCCCTGGTCCTTGAATACAATTTCCTTCCCTAAAAAATGAAGGTTCATGGTTGCGATACGTGCATCAATTTCTATCATGGTGGTGGATAACCCTACCACCAGCAGGATCATCGCCGATACAACAGACAAAATATACAGTGAGAAGTGAAGGTCTCTTTTTTTACGTAGTACCAGCCACAGCAACAATACCGCAACAATACAACCCAACATACCGAAGGCATAGTTGTAGGTGTCTTTGTGGATCTGTTTCAACCGCGACTGGTGCACCTGCTCATACGAAGCCCTGTCTGTGGCGCCGTATTTGTGAAAGATGGAATCCATCAGGTGCTTTGTTGCAGCAACGGAGCTGTCGTAGGATTCGCGGCCCATCTGCGACAAAGCCGTATCTGCCAGCGTAGCGATCTTTTTGAAAGTGGCGGGCTTTGTAATCTCCGCCATCAATTTATCCGTGTAACCGGGAACCTGCTTTTCAATTTTTTCTTTGTTTACAAATGTCTTTACCACCAGTTTTCTCAGCTTGCCGCCGATCGATTTTTGCGGCCGGTTGATCACCTCGAACGCATGCGCCACGAGCGTGCGCAGCAACTGGTTGATCTCTTTACGCAATTCCACCTGCTGTTCAGGCGTAAGCCTGTACTGCCCGATCTCCTGGCGTGCCGCCGAAACGATCTGCTCGCGCCATACATCAACCGACAACAGGCCATAAGACACGTTGATTACCTCGGCATAGCTCGAATTGTATTCTTTTTGCGCAGCGGAAAGATCGCGTACTTTGAGACCACACAATACTTCTATAAAAAGTAAAATACCAACGCCCGCAATCAGCAGCAGCTTGTACAAAAGCGGTTTACGGGTAGGTCGTTCCTTGGCCATCGGTCGTGTGGTGTTGTAAATCGTTATTTTAGTGTGGAATTGAATGTTCTGACGGTAACAGCTAAATAATCGTACCAGTAGGCCTGGCCGCGTTAGCTACCACCTTAAAAAAACCTGAAAAATGGCCAAGAGGTTGGGCCCAACGCAGTAACTTCATCCGGTGAATGGTGGTTCTGCACACGACAAGCAACACCGGGCCTGGCACTTGCCGCAGTGTGGCGATGGTCAATTTATCAAAAAGAAAAAAGCTTATGAAAAAACTCTTCACCGTGGTATTGATCGCCTCGTTCTTATCCGGATCTGCGCAAGATCTCGGATGGAGCAAGGATTCACCGGCATCGATGATTGAACTGCAGCTCCCGTCGGAGGGAAGTTTGCTGCAGGGATTTATGTACAAGGCCAATGGCAGCAAGCCACACCCAACGTTGCTGGTGCTGCACGGGTATCCCGGCAACGAACGCAACCTGGATCTCGCCCAGGATGTGCGTGCACGGGGCTGGAACGTGATCTATTTCAATTACCGCGGCAGTTGGGCAAGCCAGGGCGAATTTTCTTTTCGCCACTGCGTGGAAGATGTAAAAAATGTAGTGGCTTACTGCAGGCAGAACGCTGCAAAATTACAGGTAGACCCCAACAACATCGCTTTGTTCGGACACAGCATGGGTGGGTTTGTTTGCCTGAAAGCATTGAGCGAAATACCCGGTATCAAGAAAGGTTTCGCACTTTCTGCATGGGATATCTATAAAAACATTTCCACCAATTCGCCCTCAGAGATGGCTGCGCAGGAAAAAGAGGCAGATGGTTATTTTGTGCTCAACAAAAAATCCGGAAAGGCGCTGTTCGCGGCCGTGTTGAAGGAAGCAGATTTTCACAACCTCAAAAAAATCGCGAACCCGCTGGCCGGCAAACAAGTGATCATGCTGGATGAACACAACGAAAACAAGGAGCTCGCGGCCCTTTTCAAATCAACCAACAAAAATTATTTCAGGTACGAGGTGTGGAACACCGATCATAGTTTCACAAACAAACGCAAATCGTTGAGTGCTTTGGTGATTGATTTTCTACAGCGCTAAGCTCTGCGCCACATGCGTTTATCTTTCCTGTCGATCGAGCCGTTGCAGAAACAGGTGCACGTTTTTGTAGTCTTCTCCAGGCTGGTCGCCCATTGTACCGTGCCCCGCATTGGGTATCACAACAAACGTTGAACCGGGCAAAAGGCTGTGGTAATATTTTACCGTTGCGGGCCGCGCCGCATCAAACTCACCACAGGTAAAAAGAACAGGGGCCTTTACCCGTGGAAGATCGTTGATCCTGTTATAAGCCGATAATGTTCCGGTGCATTCAAAATCATATTTGCCCCACATGTGTTCGTACATATTATCTCCAGAATTTTTGATGGACGAATCCACTTCCTTCGGAACCGGTTGTTTCCTGTTGTAATACGTACTGTAATAAGTATCGATCGCCTTTGCAAACTTTACAGGATCTGTTTTCTCTTTGCGTATGTATTGCCGCAACAACAGCCTTGTTGAATCGGGCAGCAGGCCGGCAAGCGTATCGGCATCCTTTACCCAACGCAGCGTACTCATACAGGGGCTCGCGAACACCACGCCTTTGATCGATTGCGGGTGCTTGAGGTAATGATCCATCGCCAGCATGGTACCATAAGAGTGGCCATAGAGGTAATATTCTTTCACCTGTAAATACGAAAGCAGCGAATCTACCTGCGCCAGGTGGCTTTCTATCGACATAAATGCAGTGTCTGTTGTCCTTTCCGAACGCCCGCAACCGATCTGGTCAAATACAATCACTTTTCTTTCCGTTGCCAGTCTTGCGGCCAATGGTGAAAGATAATACGAAGGAAACCCCGGCCCGCCATGAAGCATCAGCAGCGGTGTGGCATCGCCCGAGCCATATATTTTGTACCATAGCTTTTTTCCGCTTACTGTAATAAAACCTTCTGCCGGTTTGCCCGTAGGCTCATGCCTGCAGGCAATGCATAAACAGCACAGGCACAAAAAGGTCAATGTTCTTTTCAGGTCAGGTGGTCGCATGTGTTTTGGTTAAACTTTCCAAAAGTTACTATCCAAACGGCCGGTCGATCGACAATGCCGGTTTCGAAAACCATTTGGGGCCGTCGGCAGTCATGTAAGCGCAGTCTTCCAGTCTTACACCAAACTCTCCCGGTATGGAAATATTCGGTTCTACGCTGAAGCACATACCGGGTTCAAGCAGCAGCTTGTTCCCTTTTACCATGTTTCCCCACTCGTGTCCATCCATGCCTATCCCATGGCCCGTTCTGTGCGGGAGGCCGGGCAACTGGTAGCCTGGGCCGAAACCTGCATCGGTGATCACTTTGCGGGCCGCGGCATCAACAAGTTCGCAGGGCATCCCATTTTTTGCGGCGGCAAACCCGGCGGCCTGGGCCTTTTGTTCGAGGGCCCATACATCGAGTTGCCGTTTGGTGGGTGCGGCGCCAAAGACTATGGTGCGCGTAATATCGGAATTGTAATTTTCTACGGTACAACCGCAGTCCATCAAAACAATATCTCCTTTTTTCAAGGTCTTTGGTTTGATGCTGCCATGTGGCATTGCAGACGATTCTCCAAAAAGGATCAGTGCAAAATCAGACACACCGCCGAGTTTGTTTTGTGCGTCGGTAACGATCGAAGCAACATCCTGTTGCGACATTCCCTCCCGTAAACTGCTGATACCTGCTTGTATTGCGGCAACCGTTATATCGCTTGCCTTTTGCATCAACGCGATCTCGGCCGGAGATTTGATCAGCCGGCAGGGAATGGTTATGGCATCACCACTGACAAACGAAAGATGCGGCGCCTGTTTGCGGATGCCATCGTATATGAAAAAACGGACTCTCTCCTCCATTGCAACCGTTCCGGACCCGATCCCCGCTTTTTGCAAAGCGGAAACGATGAGTGCATACGGGCTCTCATCTTCCTGCCACGCATACACTTCTTTCCCGATGGTGAACTTCTCGCGCAAACGCGACTCTTCAAAACCAGGGCAGATGTAAAACACTTCCCCTTTGGCAGGGATCACCGCTACCATGGGTCTTTCACTTTGACCCCAGCTGATGCCCGTAAAATACAAAAGAGAAGTGCCCGCATCGAGCACGAGTGCCTGCATTTTTTGTTCGGCCAGCAGGCGCTGTGCTTTTGCAACACGCTCCTGCCTTTCTTTGGCAGAAATCGGCACCACATCTTTGGTCATTGACTGAAGAGCTCCTGTAGCTGCGACGGGTTGATCTGCACTGCCTGTGCAGGATTGCAATCCCGCAACAACCATTGTTCCCGCGGTAAGCGCAGACAATTGCAGGAAATCGCGTCTTTTCAAACTCATACTTTTTTTCTTATAGTGTAACAGAAAGATAATGAATTGTCGCATTCAGCCAGTATTAATGTCGCATTTGGGTAGTACCGCCATGGAAATAATAGCTGAGCTTTACATCCTAAAATCAAAACCATGGCACAAATCAATCCCTATGTAATGTTCAACGGTAATACCGAAGAAGCGTTCAATTTTTACAAATCCGTTTTTGGTGGCGAGTTTGCGATGATCGTCCGCTTCAAGGATATGCCGGCCGACCCCAACCCCAAATGGACCGAAAGCGAAGCAAACAACATCATGCACATTGCGTTGCCCATCGGGAAAAACAGCCTGTTGATGGCCAACGATGTTCCATCAGGCATGGGGCGCGTGAATGAAAATGAGAACAGGAGCAAAATTTCGGTGAGTGCAGAAAGCAAAGAAGAGGCAGACAAAATATTCAACGGCCTCTCTGCCGGCGGACAGGTTGAATTTCCCATCGGCGACAGCCCATGGGGTTCTTATTTCGGCATGTTCAGGGACAAATACGGCATCGAATGGATGGTGGATTTCGATCCAAGACAGAAAGGATAGATTGCGCATTTTACCGCTTGAGATGAATAGCAGAAAGGAAAGGTGATCAGCCTTTCCTTTCTGTTTGCAGTTGTTTATAGAAACGATCTACTGTTATTCCTGGAACCGATCACTGATCTGTTTCAGGAATTTCTCATACAACCCCTCCTCTATTTTTAACCCATCGTATTTTTTAGAACGCAATTGCGTAACGGCGTTTGCGCGTTCCCATTCCAGTCTTTCAGAAAGTTGAGGATCGGTTTTGGGATCGGCAGCCATTTGGAACAAAGCCCTGCTGCAAAACCCGCGCACGGCCACCAGGTAAGTGAACGCATGTACAACGTTGTGATTAGGTGACGAGGACCGGTAAATCGCTCCGGACGCTTTCTCTTTAGCTATTTCAGCCAACTGCTCAGGAGACTCCCCTGTATCCTTAGGGAAAGTAATGGAGCCTCCTGCTCCGGATCTGGCTTTGGCTTGCGATGAACCTGTTTGGTTCTGTTCACACGAAACCAGCAAAACAGCAATAAGAAGAGATAGACAGACAGGTATGTATTTCATAGATGTATTTTTTGCGACCAGGATCGAAGTCAGCAAATGAACAGAAAACTTATCGGGACGGGTCGCCTGCTACTTATTCATCGTAATATCAAGCGCTACATGAATATCGGGCACAAGCTGCTTGATCCCTGATAAAAAATCAGTCGCATTCTCACCGGGTTTTGTATGGATGGCCCACAACTGCCGCGCTATATCAACATTGGCGGTAATGTGGCTGCTGTTGTTTTTTGTGTCGATGGCGGCCGTAAAGGTGATCGGGTTGGTGATGCCTTTAATGGTAAGATCGCCGGCAACCGTATAGTTCACCGACGAACCGATGCGGGTGATCTTTTTTACCACCATGGTTGCTTCGGGATATTTTTCCGATTCAAAAAAATCCTTTCCGCGCAGGTTCGCATCAGTCTTTTGCCTGCCTGTTGCGTCGGGGTTCTCGGTGCTGCGGATGCTGTTCATGTCCATACGGAAGGTGCCGCTTACAGGCTCACCCGCAGCCGAGAACAGCAGGTTGCCCGAATGAAAAAGGAAATAACCGGAATGGCCACCCATTATTTTCCCGGTATTCCACAAAACTTTGCTTTTCTCAACATCCAGTTGCCAGCCTGGCTGCGATTGCTGGGTACAGGCAACGGCCTGGATCATCATCATTAATACAAGAACGGTAGCGGTTTTATATTTCATAGCGTATAAATTTGAGGGCGTAAACTACTTCCGCAACCTGGTTCGGTGGGTATCAATATTGTAAATTAAAATGTAAACACTGTAAATTCTGCGCAATGGCTGGTAAAGACCGTTCCATCTCCCGTGATACAAAGCGGCGATACATGATGCCTCTTCTTTTTGTGCTGACCGGCTCAGTCGTGTGCGCAACGCTCGGCTTCACGGGCAACGATAATTTTGATCTTGCCAGGCAGCAGGTATGGTTACGTAACATTGGCCATCAGCTGCTGCTCCATTCGGGCGACAGCACATCAAGGGTACTGCCTGTTCAGGAAATCGCCCCGCACGAATACCAGGTCAGGTTTGAAAATGAATTTACTTTCGAGACAGATTCGCTGGTGAAGATCGTCAGCCAGTCGCTGCAAAAAGATCATGCTGCACAGGATTACATCGTTAATGTGCTCAGCTGTTCGGGCAAAGAAGTTTTATTTGGATACGCCATCTCGGGAGAAGAAAAGAACAGCATCGTTCCCTGCCGGGGCCGTAAACAACCGCGTGGCTGTTATGTGATCAACATCAGGTTCAAGGATACAGGCATCGCCTCCCTCTCCAACGGCTACCTGGTAGGAGGATTATCGGTGTTTGCTTTTATCGGCCTGCTGGCCGTGCGGCCTTTCAGAACAAAGCGTTCGGGAGCAGGTGCTGCGGTTACGCAGGCAGAAGGTTTGCAGATCGGGAATACTTTATTTGAACCCGGCAAAAGACAGATCACTACTGCTGGAACGACAACCGAACTTACGCCCAAAGAAAACAAACTGCTTACGATCTTCGCCCATTCGCCCGGGGAGCTGGTGGAACGACAAAGGATCCAAAAAGAAATATGGGAAGATGAAGGCGTGATCGTTGGGCGCAGCCTCGATGTGTTCATATCAAAGCTCAGGAAAAAGCTGGAACGCGATGCATCGATACAGGTTGTAAATGTGCATGGAAAAGGATACAGGTTGCAGATCGACGGGCAGTGATGCAGAAGGCATTGGGAAAGGCCTGCTTAAAAACCACGGCCCTTATAAACCCTTCCCAACCGTTCCCTGATCACGTAATATTCATACATCATCAACCTGTCTGCACGGCGTTTCATTCTTTCAAGATTGTAATCCGATATCACCCAGCTCATGGGATAATTGTCCACTTTGTCTGTTGAGTCGAACAAATTGAACTTTATGTAAGCGCTGTCGCCTGCGCCCTGGTCGTACCTATGCAGGAAGCCACGCAATATTCCGTCTCCGATCTTTGTACTTGAATTCTGCATACCGGCGAGGGTGAGTATGGGTGTGGCCAGGTCGTTAACCAGTGGATGTACCTCTTTGGGCGATTCTGCTTTTTTGATGAACCCGTTTGATATCTGGATCACGGTAAAATGAAGTTTCTTCCGGAAGAAATCGAGCCGCGGGTCAGGGTCTTTTACAAGGATCTCCGTAATGTTCTGCAGGTATTCCAGCACGATGCCCGCACCTGAGTTGTCAAAATAACCTCCATCAACAAAATAATAGGGTTTGAGTTTTCCTGCAGGCGACATATACGGAAACCGCGAACTCAATACACCGGCTGTTACCAGCTGCATGGTTTGGGGTTTCCAGCCACGAGCCGTGTCTATGCGGTCCATCAGCTCCAGCATGTTGATGCGCTGTGTGCTGTCGGGAAGCTGCACCGAGCTGATCTCGCCCGGCATACCGTTGTCTACCCGTGTACTGTTGATGAAAAGCGCGGGCATCTTTCCTGAATAATCAAACGCGTCTTCAAGTTTCTGCGCCAGCAGCGAACCTGTAAGCGTATCCCGGTCTGAGTACAACATCGTTTCTTCAAGCGCCCTGGCCCTGTCTCTTCCGGAGAGATTGCAAAAGAACAGGTGACTGAAAAAATCAGGGCCAAGCAGGTGGCCGATGGTATTGGATAAAAAATCCGTTGAGAAAAAAGCCTTTGTATGTGCGTATAGTTGGCCGGCCGGCAGCCGGCCCTCCCGTTCTTCTTTCAACAAACTGTAAAATGCGATGTTACCGATCGTTCCGCCCGAGGCGCCCGCCATGCAAAGCAGGTGATCGGCAAAAGTATTGGTGCTGTCGGGCGTCCACGACTGGTCCTGCATTTTGGCGAGAATGGAAGAGGTCCAGTTACCGCTGAGGGAACCGCCGCCATTGGACAAAATGATAAAGGCTTCAAAATTATGATCGCCGCAACTGTCCAGCAGGCTTCGCCGTTGTTCGGCCCACCGGATAAGGTGTTCTTTGATACTGGGCTGGTTTGCAAAAACCTGTTTGTTACCCGTATCAAAGCTTTTCACGTTGTATGGTTTTTGCACGAGCCCGAATACGATCGCAAGTATCCATGCGAAGATGTGCAGGTTGAGCCCGGCCCTGATCGACAGGAAACTCACCAGGTTCAGGAAGAACACGAGTACGCCCAGGCCGAGCAGCAGGATCGCGAGTGGCCCGAAATAGTTGGAGAGCGAAACGGACCGGACCGCAACAATGAATACCAGCACTGCAAACACAGCCACATAAGCAAACTGCAATTGAGATTTTCTCTCAGCCGCGCGGTATTTGGAACGGATATACAGGCCGTGGGCAAACATTTTCTGTCCGGCGCCGATCTCAAGGCCATTTCCTGTTACAATGTTTTTCTGCCTGTTAAAATCGTTGATCCTTCTTCGCCGCAGGATAAAGAACACAACGGCTGCGAGTTCGCTCACAAACAACAGCAACGCAAACCACGGCAACCGGAACACGTGCCGCTGCCACTCGTCGTGGTGCCAGTGCGTGAGAAGATAATACAGGAACATCCCGATGTTTACCGCAACGAGCACAAGGAGAGAAATGATCTTCAGGGGCCGTTTTACTTTCGTCTTGTTTTCAATGATGTTGATGAGCAGGTAATAAATGAACCCGTGCATCACGTAAAAAAGTAAAGTACCGATCCCGTGCAGGTGGTAGTAATTTGTGTCGGGCGTATCTTCTCCCGGGATCACAGAATTCTGAAAAGTAGGCAACGCATAAATCGCCGCCTGCACGATCACAAAACAGTGAAAGGCGATGAGGCGTGGAATGTGTTTGTGAAACTCAGGAGGAATGAGCCTGTTCCGGTTCCTTTTCTCATAGGTGAGAAGCCTGGCCGTATACCAGTTCAAAAACGCCCAGAGCAGGATGCAAAAAAAACTGAAACCGAATGGCGCACCATATTCGCCTACTTGGATGATGATGTCCTGGCCCTGCTGGATCGCAAGCGTTACCAGGATGATCAGCAACGCGACGATGCCGGTGATGTTCAGGTACAAAGACAACATTGTAACGCGTACGTAGAAGAAAAGCGAGCGTTTTTCTTCCCGGGCAGATTTACTCATGCGGCAATATGTTTGATGGAGAAAACCCGGGGGGACGGAACCAAAATACAAACCGGGTTGTGAAAATGCAAGTATCCCCGGGAATTATTTGACGGGTTATGATCCGCCGGAATAACTTTTTTTCAAAAAATTTGGCGGTTTGAACGGAACACCGTTAACTTTGCTTAACAGTGTTAGATTTTTAAACAAAAGATTGTGGCCAGTAAGGATAGGATACAGAAAGTTAAGGAAGACACCAGGCACAACATCCTGCGTGTAAGCCTTGATATTGTGAAGGAGGAGGGCTGGGCGGCGCTCAGCATGCGAAAGATCGCGGACAAGATCGATTATACGGCGCCGGTGATCTATGAATATTTCAGCAACAAGGATGCTATCCTGAAAGAACTTACGCGGATCGGTTATAAAAAACTGGCCGCAAGAATGGAAGAAGCCTGCCAGCTGAGCACCACACCCGAGGGACAGCTCGAAGCCATGTGGCTGGCCTACTGGCATTTCGCTTTTGCATACAAGGAGCTTTACCAGGTAATGTACGGCGTGGAAATGAACTGCTGTGTACGCGAGAACGATTGCCCGGATTATACGGCGCCCATGAATATGCTTTGGGACAAGATCGAAGAGATCACCCCGCCCGAAAGGCGCAACGAAGAATACATCGACCGCAAATATTATACATTCTGGAGCGTAGTGCACGGATTGATCTCCATCAACCTCACCAACCAGATCTCCCGGGAAGAATTGAACCGGGAAGTGTTGAAAGATGCGATCTCAGGTATCATTAACTCTATTAAAAACTAAAAAACAAACAGCAGGCACAACAAAACGAGCACTTCAAAAGCAGGCGTACATAGTACCCTTTTTTAAAACCCGGTAATTAACGGTGTTAGATTTTCTACCATCATTTTTACTATTTCGCAAACAGTTTAAAAACTGTTTTTTTAACCAACTACTTAACAACGTTAGAAAAATTAATCACGTTATGAAAAAGTTATCAATTTATGTTTTTTATGCGGCGCTTTTATACCTCGCTGCATGCGCCGGCAAAGCCAATAACATGCAGGCTCCTCCCCCGCCCGCGCTTCCTGTGGTGAAACTGGAAACGGGCAACACCACCACCTGGCAATCTTATCCCGCCACCATAGAAGGCACCACCAACATCGAGATACGCCCGCAGGTGAGCGGTTATCTTGAACAATCATTTGTTCAGGATGGCGCATGGGTGAACAAAGGGCAGCCGCTGTTTCGCATCAATGCAAAAGAATACAAACAGTTCAGCAAAACTGCAGACGCGAACATCCAGCTTGCCAAGGCCAATATTGAAAAAGCGCAGGTTGAAGTAGACAGGCTCACCCCGCTGGTTGCAGGCAAAGTGATTTCGGAAGTGCAGTTGAAAACAGCAAAAGCAGTGCTCAACGAAGCGCAGGCAAACTACTCACAGGCGCTCAGCAACAAGGGAAGCGCCGACATTACATTAGACTATACATTGATCACTGCACCGGTGAGCGGCTATGTAGGACACATCAATTTCAAACAGGGAAGCCTGATCGGTAAAGGCGAAGCTTTGCCGCTGACCACCCTGAGTGCGGTAGACAATGTTCACGCCTACTTCAGCATGAGCGAAGCAGATTTCTTACAGTTCTTTTCGCATGTTGCGGGAAAAACGATAGAAGAAAAGATCAAAGGTCTTCCACCGGTGGAACTGGCGCTTGCAGACAACAGCATCTACCAAAACAAGGGCACCGTGGAACTGGTGCAGGGACAGTTCAACAAAACATCCGGCAGCATTGCATTCCGTGCGGTGTTCCCGAACAGGGAGAAATTGTTGCGCTCCGGTATCAGCGGCAGGATCCGCATCCCTTTTCTCCAGGAAAACAAATTACTGGTGCCTCAGCAAAGCACATTCGAATTGCAGGATAAGGTCTTTGTATTTGCACTCGGCGACAGCAACAAGGTAACCGGCAAACAAATCATCATCGCAGGCAAAAGCGGCAACAATTACGTGGTGGAAAAAGGCGTTCAGGCAGGCGATCGTATTGTCTTCAGCGGCATACAACGCCTGCGCGACGGATCGGTGATCGTGCCGCAGCCCATCTCTGCAGACAGTGCACTGGCATTGCGTTAACCGGTTCTTCAAAAACATCAATTCATCATACTGGCAGGAAAAAGCAGCCTGCAGTGAACAGTTAAAAAGCTGAAGGGAGATCATTACCCCTCATCATCCAAACAACAATCATCTTATGCTACAAAAATTTATCAAACGGCCCGTACTATCAACCGTTATATCGATACTGTTGGTATTGCTGGGACTTGTTTCCTTAACCAAGCTGCCCATTACCCAGTTTCCAGACATTGCGCCGCCGGCGGTTCTTGTTACCGCTGCATATCCCGGCGCAAGTGCGGAAGTGGTGGCGCGCTCGGTGGCAACACCGCTCGAAGAAGCCATCAATGGCGTGGAGAACATGACCTACATGACCTCCAACAGCAACAACGATGGAACCATGACGTTAAGTGTTTTCTTCACTGCCGGTACCGATCCTGATATCGCATCTGTAAACGTGCAGAACCGCGTTGCAAAAGCGAGCAGCCTGATCCCGGCAGAAGTACTGCAGGCAGGCATCTCAACACAAAAACAACAGAACAGCATCATCATGGCCATTGCCTTGTACAGCGATGGAACGTATGATGAAACGTTCCTGCAGAACTATGCCAAGATCAACATCGTTCCGGAAATACAGCGGGTGCATGGTGTGGGACAGGCAACCATTTTCGGAACAAAGGATTATGCGATGCGGATCTGGTTAAAACCCGATCGCCTTGCAGGTTACAATTTATCTGCACAGGATGTGCTTGCGTCTATCAAAGATCAAAACCTTGAAGCAGCGCCGGGTAAGTTTGGCGAAGGCAGTAAGGAATCTTTTGAATACGTGATCAAATACAAGGGCAAGCTCGATAAAAGCGAAGATTACGAAAACATCGTCCTGAAATCTGGCGACGACGGATCGATGATCCGCCTGAAAGACGTGGCAAGAATAGAACTCGGTTCTTTCAACTATTCTTCAGAAGCCAAAGTAGACAAGGGCCCTTCAACCGGCGTACTGATCTACCAGACCGCAGGTTCCAATGCGAATGAAATTCTTACGGAAGTCAACCGCATCATGGAACGTGTTAACAAGGACCTTCCCAAAGGTGTAAAAACATTTGTGCCCTACTCATCAAAAGAGTTCCTGGATGCATCGATAGAAAAAGTAAAACACACCCTGGTGGAAGCATTTATTCTTGTGTTTATTGTGGTGTTCCTTTTCCTGCAGGATTTCCGTTCCACGCTTATACCTGCCATTGCAGTGCCAGTTGCCATACTGGGCACGTTCTTCTTTATGCAGCTTTTTGGTTTTACCATCAACCTGCTTACCCTGTTTGCGCTTATACTCGCCATCGGTATCGTAGTAGATGATGCCATCGTGGTTGTAGAAGCGGTGCACACAAAAATGGCCGAAGAACACCTGCCCGCCCGTGCGGCCACTTTAAAAAGCATGGGAGAGATCTCAGGCGCCATTATTTCCATCACGCTTGTAATGGCGGCGGTATTTGTGCCCGTTGGTTTTATGCAGGGGCCCGCAGGAATTTTCTACAAGCAATTCGCCTTTACGCTTGCGATCGCCATTTTGATATCGGCCGTTAATGCGCTTACGCTGAGTCCTGCACTGGCCGCCCTGTTCCTCAAAAACAACCATGCAGCACCGGGTAAGCCAAAAGGTTTCAAGGCGCGTTTCTTCGGCGCATTCAATGCAGGTTTTGAGAAAGTGACACGCCGGTATTCAGACAGCCTTCGTTTCCTGGTAAAAACAAAATGGGTGGCTATAACGGGTCTTGTTGTGATCACACTCACCACGATATTTCTGGTAAAAAGAACACCTACAGGATTCATCCCTACCGAAGACCAGAGCATATTCCTGTACTCGCTCAGCATGCCACCCGGCGCATCGCTTGAACGTACCAAAAAAGAAATAGCAAAAGCAGACAGTGTGATCGCTACGGTGGAAGGTGTTGAGAAATCGTATAGTGTGGCCGGAATGAATATCATCACGAATGCCACGAGCCCCATCAACGGCCTTGCATTTGTGAAGCTGAAGAAACCGGGCACCCGTGGCAAAACGGAAGACATCAACGCCATTCTTGGAGAAGTGAACCAAAAATTATCGGTGATCTCGGCAGCGGATCTTTTTACATTCACATTGCCCACGGTTCAGGGTTTTGGTAACACCAATGGTTTCGAGGTGATACTCCAGGACAGGGCCGGTGGAAAGCTTTCAGACCTGAGTGCTACCGCCAATGGCTTTATCGGTGAGTTGATGAAACGGCCGGAGATCATGTATGCGTTTACAACATTCAACACGGGCAACCCGCAATACAAACTGAACATCGACGAATCGAAAGCAAAACAACTCGGTGTTTCTGTAAGCGATCTGCTGCATACGTTCCAGACCTATTACGGTAGCCTGCAGGCTGGCGATTTCAACAGGTTCGGTAAACAGTACAAGGTTGTGCTGCAATCCGATGTTGCTTACCGCCTGGACCCGGAAACATTGAACGATGTGCAGGTAAAGAACAACCTGGGCGAAATGGTTCCTGTAAAAACACTTGTATCGCTTGAGAAAGTGTACGGCCCCGAAACGGTTACACGGAACAACCTGTTCAATGCAGTAACCATCAATGGCGTACCCAAACCCGGATTCAGTTCCGGGCAGGCACTGAAGGCGATCGAAGAAACAGCCGCCACCTACCTTCCGAGGGGATACGCGTTTGAATGGGGAGGCCTTACCCGCGAGGAGCAACAATCAGGTTCACAAACAACATTGATCTTTTTGATGTCGGTGATATTTGTTTACTTCCTGCTCGCGGCGCAATACGAAAGTTACCTGCTGCCTTTTGCAGTGATCCTCTCTGTGCCCACCGGTCTTATGGGAGTGTTCGCATTCATCGGCATGGCGGGAATTGAAAATAATATTTATGTGCAGGTTGGTTTGATCATGCTCATAGGACTGCTTGCCAAAAATGCCATCCTTATTGTTGAGTATGCGGTGCAGCGAAGAAAAGCCGGTCTTTCCATCGCGCATGCGGCTATCGAGGCTTCCCGTCTGCGCCTGCGGCCGATACTCATGACCTCTTTCGCATTCATCGTTGGGCTGATCCCTTTGCTCACTGCAACAGGTGCATCGGCGATGGGTAACCGTTCTATCGGAACAGGCGCAGTGGGCGGCATGCTCACAGGCGTGGTACTTGGCATATTCATCATACCCGTACTCTTCACCATCTTCCAGCACCTGCAGGAAAAATTAAGCAGCCGCAGGATCGTAGAGAAAGACGAATGGGTGATGGATAAACTCGACTTACAAAAAACAACAATATAATGAACATGAAACGTACCTGGTTATATACATTATTGATCATCGCAATTGTTTTCAATGCATGCAGCGTATCGAAAGACATTGCCTTACCTGCGCCTGCATTGCCCGTGCAATACCGGGGCTCATCCTCGGCAGACACACAAAACATTGCAACGATCCCCTGGAAAAATTTTTTCGCGAACAATGATCTGCTCCGGTTGATAGACAGCGCGCTGGCAAACAACTCCGACATGCAGATCGCCCTGAAAAATATCGAGGCAGCGCAATTGCTTGCCAGGCAGAGCCGTCTTGGTTACCTGCCTGAAGCAAGGCTGCAGGCCACGGGATCAATCACAAGGCCGTCAGACAACAGCCTCAATGGTTTGAGCCTTGGCCAGTTTCTTGGAAGATCTTACGTTGAAGATTACTCGCTCAACCTCGCTTTGAGCTGGGAGGCGGATGTGTGGGGCAAGATCAGGAACCAGCAATCAAAAGCATTGGCCGGTTACCTGAAAACAGAAGAAGCGCGCAAAGCCATCCAGTCGAACCTCGTTGCAACGGTTGCCAGCAGTTATTACCAACTGCTGATGCTCGATGCGCAGGTAGCCATCGCAAAAAAGAATGTTTTGCTGAACGACAGCATCATCAGGATCATCAACCTGCAATACAATGCAGGACAGGTAACGGCGCTCGCATTGCAGCAGGCAACGGCACAACGTCTTGCAGCAAGCGAATTGATACCGCAACTGGAGCGGCAGGTAACGCTTGAAGAAAACTACCTCAGCGTATTATCTGGCGTAGCGCCGGCATCCATCCCGCGCAGCGGAACGATCTATGATGCTGTTTACGGATCGTTGCTCACAACAGGGGTTCCTTCTGCCCTGCTTGCCAACAGGCCGGATGTGAAGGCAAGGGAGCTTGATCTCACCATTGCAAATGCAAATACGGGAATAGCAAAGGCGGCGCTTTATCCATCCTTCGGTATTACGGCAGCCGGCGGCGTGAATTCATTTCTTGCGAGCAACTGGTTCAATGTTCCGGCTTCGCTGTTTGCTTCGGCCATCGGGGGCATTACGCAGCCTTTGTTTCAGCAGGGGAAACTGAAAACACAATACCAGGTATCGGCCATCGAGCGCGAAAAAACGATCATCGCTTTCAGGCAATCGGTGTTGAACGCTGCGGGCGAAGTTTCCAATGCACTTGTTAAAGTGGAGAAAACGAAAGAACAGCAAAAGATTGCGCAGGAAAAAGTATTGATCCTTCAACAAGGCATTGGCAATGCAAAAATGTTGTTTGCAAACGGCATGGCAAATTACCTTGAAGTAATTACCGCACAGGGCAATGTGTTGCAGGGCGAACTATCGCTCGCGCAATTACAGAAAGAACAGTCTGATGCGGTGATTGAATTGTACCGCTCCCTGGGGGGCGGCTGGAAATAATTACCGGCGGGTTATACTCCTGATTTTACAAAAAAGCGGAAGATGAATTTCTCCCGCTTTTTTGTTTGCAGTCGTGGAAAGCGTTTGGCACGGTACCCGTTCTTCCGTTCTCGTATTATGGCTATTTGATTTCCGGAAGATCCGTTTTAAAACATCGTATAAAGATTATAAACCACAAACGCCGGGTTGTCTGTAAGGAACCCATCGAAGTTCCCTTCGCGCAGGTATTGTTTGATGACGCGCTCTTTGTTGATCGTCCAGCAAACCATTTTGATGCCGTTGCTGTGTGCCTTTTCTCCTTCGGCAAGATGCAACCCTTCTGTATACCTGGGCCCGTAGAATGATCCGCCGTTTTCTATGGCGAGGTCCACCCCCTGTTCAAAAAGCGTAGGCAAACCCTTGTAACCTGGCCGGGCATGCAATTCATCCACGATTTCTCCGGATGGGATGCCCGCGATGATCACCACGTGCCGGTTTTTGGAAGCTGCTTTTGCATAGGCCTTTCTCACCAGGGGCTCGATGTATTTGAATATGTCTTTGCCCTCTTTTATGTCGAGCCATAAATACGTTAAGGTAGTAGCCGATACAAATGTTTCCAGCGCTTCTTCGAGCGAAGGAACGCGTTGACCGTCTCTGAGCTTTACATTGCTCCTGATCGAATCGAACGTATGGCTATCCCATTTACCGGATAAGTTTGTTTTCTGCACGGTGCGTAAATTGATGATGGCATCATGAACACAAATGGGAATGTTATCGGCGGTCAGCCTGATGTCCATCTCCATACCATTCACACCATATTCCTCCACATGCTTTAAAGCATTGAGCGAGTTTTCGGCATAGGGAGGATAAGACTCCGTTTGCACACCGCGGTGCCCGAGCAGGATGAATTTTTTATTGACCGCCGCTTCTGTAAAAGGACGCTCAAATGCCAGGCTGATGCGTTTGCCATCGAACTTACCTTCCAGTGCAGGGCTGTTGTTTTTTCCTGTTAACTCGATCTTACCCTGTTTCTTTTTCTTGGTGTACCGCCAGAAGCCTGAATACATCGTCTTTCCGCTCGACTGCTGTTGGCCGTGTTGCAGAATGAAATAGATCCCGTCCTTTTCACTGAAGAACGCCACGCGCGACCCGGTTACTTTACAAACAAATCTTTTACCCAGGCCTTTGCTGCCACCCGCCAACACATAAACACCTTCCATCTTCTGTAAGGTGCCACTTTGCAATGGCCTTGTTCCTGCAAGGTTTGGTGTATCGCTCACGGGGGGCGCGAGGATGGCGATGGGGCCGCAGGAGGCCCAGAAAAAAGGACATGCACTAAGTAACTTGAGAAAAAACTGTTTCATGGATCTTATTTTATCAGCGGGTCGTGAATTCGTATTCATTTGCAAAACCGGAAAAATCTGTTTTCAGGCGGCGTGATACAATGGCAACCTGGTCGTTGTACCTTTTCAGCAAGATGTAATGGAACTCGGGATGGTACCCGTCTGATAACGACTCGATCCTTGTTGTTTTCTTGCTCAACGGCTGGTGCAGTCCGCCCCCACCACCAATGGTCAGAAAATCTTTTCCTTTCATCCTGAAATGTTCAAAGGCATGTGCGTGCCCGCTCACAAACAATTTTGCTTTCGGCGTGCGCATGTAGGCAGGTACAAAACGCTCCTGCACGCGCGCATTTGAGCCTACGATCCTGCTGTTTGTATAGGGGCTGTGGTGGCAGGCTACAACAATTACCCGAACGTTTGTGTCGGCTTCCATCTGTTGCATGGTTGTTTCATAAAAATCCTGCTGCTGCTGAAGCTGTTTGGCAGTGAGCGTGCTGAAATTGGAATTGAGCAGTACGAAAGCGATGGAGTCTACCACTTTGTAAAAGCCCGTACGAACCTGGTCGGGAAACCGTTTGTTAAACGCTGTTTCGCCGCGGGCGGCAGACACCATTACATCGTGGTTGCCCAGTACAGCGGCCACGGTGATACCCATCTGCCTGGTGCGTTGAAGAAAGCTATCGATCTGCCTCCATTTTTTTTCCTTGTACCCCAGCGATACCACATCACCCAGCATAAACAATGCCCTTGGCATACGCTCGGTAATATCCTGTAACAGTTTGGTTGTGGCGAGGGCATTCTTGTGGTACCGCAAAAAGATCCGCTCCACGCCCATGGGCTCCTGGGTGTCGCTGATCAGAGCGATCTCGGGGCGGGTTGTATCGTTGTTCCCTGTTTGTGCCTCAACTTCGGTCATACCTAGCAGCATTAATAATATTATTGAATAACGCAAAGCCATACCACGGTATATAAAATTTTGTACCATGGCCTTTCCCGATCTGAAAAGCGTATCAGGCCTTCGTTTTTGTTGATACAGTTCAACCAAGGAGCATCCATAAGGCAACGCCTGTAAAAGCAACGGCGGTTTTACTATATTTGGCCCGCAACACTACTGTGTTTCCAATCGATCCATTAAATCCTACCATCGCATGAACCCGGCACGACCGTTTTTTTTCATCCTTCTCCTGTTGTTTCCATGTACCTGGCTGGCGGCGCAGCAGGGCGCTGTCCAGGGTGTGATCGTTGAACGGCAGGGCCGCGCGCCCATTGAGTTCGCAAGCGTTTCGCTGGTGAAGAAGGCAGACTCTGCCGCGGTTGCCGGAACGCTGTCGCAAAAGAACGGGTTGTTCAGTATTCCGAACGTTGAGGCGGGCGACTACCTGCTGAAGGTCATTTCACTGGGATACCAGACTATGTTTGTTGCGGGTGTGCATGTAAGCAGCAATAAAAAAACCGTGGTGGACAGCATCGCGCTGATGCCATCCGAAAAACTGCTGGGCGATGTAACCGTTTCTGGAACGAGGAGCACGGTTGCCAACAAAATAGACAGGCAGACTTTCAAAGCCTCGCAATTTGAATCTGCAAAAGGAAGCAGTGCGGTGGACGTTATCAGGAACCTGCCATCCGTTACCGTTGATGCGCAGGGCGAGATCAGCATGCGCGGGTCAACGGGGTTTCTCGTCCTGATCAACGGCAAACCCGTACTCACGGATGCTCAAACCATACTCAGCCAGTTGCCCGCCAATACCATCGAGTCGGTGGAACTCCTGACCGCCCCATCTGCAAAATATGATGCAGACGGAAAGGCCGGTATCATCAACATCACCACAAAAAAAGGAGCAACAGACGGTGTTAACCTGCTCGTGAACCTGCAGTCGGGATTACCCAGCACCACTACCTACCAGAACCTCGAGCATCCCATTCGTTTTGGCGGCGATGCCACCCTTAATTTCAGGAAGAACAAATGGGATATTTCCATAAGCGCGAACTATACGCGCAACGACGCCAACGGCAGGCGTGATGGCGATGTATACACCAAGAACACGGCCAACAATACCATTACGCGATTCCCCTCTAACGGGGAACGCAGTTTCGACAGGTACAATTACGGGGGAAGAATGGCGATCGGTTTTTCTGCGGACAAGAACAACGTGTTCAACCTTGGTTTTTTCGCCGGTGAAAAATACCAGCAACGGCGCGCAGACCTGGTTTACCGCAACTCGGTTGCCAACCTGGCCACGGGTTCACTCATTCGCGAACTGGTTTATTTCAATTCCAATCTCCAGACCAAACAGGGCCGTTTTTTATTGGGAAGCGCCGACTATACGCATGGTTTTAAAAACGGTTCTGCGCTTACCGCCACCGGGATCTACGAATACGCCGACCTGTTTGGCAACACGCGCAACATCAACCTCGATTACCCGGCAAAGAGCAATGTTTTCCAGGAAGTATACAATCCTTACGTAAATCCCATCAAAGGCTATCGTTTGAAAATTGATTACAGTATTCCTGTAAGAAATGGAAAAATCGAATCGGGTTACCAATACAGGAACGATAGCCAGGATGGAAGGTTCGACTATTACGTAACGCCACCCAGCACCCAGCCCGACCTGGCCAAATTCAGCGGCACCGCAAGATCTGTGAACCGGATCAATTCTTTGTACAGCCAGTATGCGGCCAAAAGCGGCAAGTTCCAATACGTGGCGGGATTGCGGTATGAATATGCGGTGAGGGAAGTGATCCTGTCTTCCGCCACACAGCCGCATGAACTCAACATGGGCAACCTGATGCCATCTGTAAACCTGTTGTACACGATCAACACGGCCTGGAGCTGGAAAGCAGGGTACAGCAAACGCATCCAGCGCAATAATAATTTTGAACTGAACCCGATCCCCGAACGCGAACATTCTGAAACACTTGAACAGGGAGACCCGGACCTGCTTCCCCAGGTTACGAACCTTGTTGAGCTGGGCATTACGCATACGTTCAAAGGCGGTTCGTTTTTTTCAACGCTTTATTACCAGGACAACAGGCACCCGATCCAAAGGGTGAACAGCGTATATGCGGATACCATCCTCAACCGGTTGTTCACCAATGCAGAAAGGGCGCAACTGCTTGGCCTGGAAGCCGGGCTTACCTGCAAACCATTCAAATGGATGTCTGCTTATTTGGGCGCCAATATCTACAACTACAAAGTAAGCGGGGCATTGAATGTACTCGGAACGCTTTCAGAAGTGAACAACACCAACTGGGTATATTCCCTCAATATGAACCTTGGCTTTGAGCTCGGCAAAAACTGGAACCTGCAGGCGAATACCAATTTTATTTCACGACGGCCAACGGCACAGGGAGAAGATTCGCGTTTCTTATCGCCCAACACCGCTTTGAAAAAAACGCTGATGAAGGGCAGGTTATCCATCGGGTTGCAATGGCAGAACATGAACATGGGTTTCCTCAACGCGAACCAGCAACGCATCACCACGTTTGGCAAAGACTTTTATACAACCACCAATTACATCTATGAAACCGATGTGTTCCTTTTGAACTTCGGTTTCGCCATCAATAAATTAAACAGCAAATCCAAACTGCCGGTAAGTGAGATCGGGGAAAAAGAGTTTTGAGTTAGGGATGGTGCGGGTGAATTGCAAATTAGGATGGTAATCATCCCGACGTAAAAAAACTGCTGATGGCGATATTACGTGTTGCCAGGGCAAGATATTCACGGCATCCGTCAATTTTATAATCCTATCAAAAAGCGATGCATTTGAATTTGAACCGGTCAATTATGCAAGGCTACTGAAGAAGTAGGCTACGTAGGTGCATTTATCTTATCGCCATATCAAATACATCACACCCGTATAAACCAGCAGTGCGCCTGCCAGCAAAAGCATTAGTTCAAATGCAGTTTCAGGAAAACCGGCCGATTGAAAAACGTAGGCAAGGATCACCAGTGTGATCAATAATGCGGAGCTTATGGAAAGTAAGATCTTCCGCCCCTTACTAATCCCGGTTGGTTGAGACGATCCGCCCCCGGCTCGCGCGCTGTCTTCTTCCCCGGCAGCAGGCATTGACAGTATCTGTTGAAATGTTTCCCCGAGCCCAAGGTGCTTGCCCAGTACTTCAAGGGTATATGAACGCGATATGGCTTCCGCTTTTTCAACACGTTGAACCGACCGTAGGCTGAGACCGGTCAGATCGGCAAGTTGCTGCTGCGTAAGGTTCCTCTCAATGCGTCTTTGCTTTACCAGTTTCGCAATGGCGGCGGTTTGTTTTTCCTGCACGGGTATGACTTTTACGTCTTTTTGCCGCCATTTTATTATGACGGATGGATGAGACGTGCGAAGGTAATTACTTTGCCCAAAACCCGAGCGCATGCAAAAAAACAGCGATCAACCCCGGCCGCAAACGAAAAAAGGCGCATTGATCAAAAGCGTTGCATTTATAACTGTGTTCATATTGTTCCTCGTACTGGTTTCCCAGGTGGGCCTGCTCCGGGGAGGCGCCATGCCAGGGCTTTTTTATGGTATCGGCGGAACGGTCGGTTCTTTTATCACCGCGTTCCTGTTCGTAAGATCAGAAAAACGGCCCCTTGCCTCCATCGGGCTACGGTGGGAGAAAGGCACACTACCCCGGTTTGTGTATGGCATATTGATCGGGACCGGGCTCTTCTTTTTTGTGATCGCGGTTATCTGTTTTTCCGCCGGTATTCGTATCCAAGCTTCCGGTACCGTAAACCATACGGCCATCCTTTTAAACCTGGTCCCCGTATTTTTTCTCGCGTTGATGGAAGAGGTCGGGTTCAGAACATTACCGTTGGTAAAACTGGAAAAAAGTTATGGCATACTAACAACTCAATTCATCCTTGCCCTGCTTTTTGCATTTTATCATATGCTGAACGGATGGGGCATTGCCATTTCCTTTATGGGCCCTTTTATCTGGTCGTTCGTGTTTGTGTTGGCTGCTTCCTGGTCAGGCGGTATTGCCATGTCAACCGGAATTCATTTTTCATTGAACGTGATGCAGGCGCTGGCCGGGCTCAAAGGAGGTGCTGCGCTGTTTCATCTCATCGAAAAAAAAGAAACCGCAGCACCGCTGCTTCCTGCTCAAACGGCCGGCATATTGGCGCATGGGCTTGTATTGCTCGGCGCTCTCTGGCTTACTGGCTGGTATAAGCGCAATAGGAAAAAGGCGATGGGGTAATTGTTGTGCAGAACGATGCGATTGACTGCGGGTAAAGATCTCCGTCTTACCCGCGATCAACCCTGTTTTATTTTAGAAACGGCAACAGCAATTGCTGCAAACTTCCCGCTGAATAGCCAACCGATCTCGCAACAACGATCCCCGCAGCATCAACCAAAACAAAAGTTGGATAAGCCTGTACGCCGTAATTCAACATAACCGGCCCTGCGGAGCCTTTTCCATCCCAAAGGCAGAGCCAGGTGGGTTGATCGCGTTGCAGGCCCTTGAGCCAGCTTTGTTTTTCATCGGGAGAAAAACCGATCACTTCGAGTTGGGATCCGTATTTTTTACTGATCTCTTTTAATTCCTTTACCGATTGCACACAAGGCGGACAGTAATCCTTTGTAAAATCAAGCAACAGGAACTTGTTGTTGGCAATGGGGAAGGAAAATGTTTTTCCATCTTTATCCACTGCAGTAAATGGAAACACCTTGTCGCCCTTCGCAACGATCTTCGCGATGCCAAGGTAGTTTTTCAACTTGATGCCATATGCACTCGCCTTCAGACTGTCTGACAACAAAAGATACATGTTTGCCACTTCTTCTTTTTCATAAGACGACCGCAAGAGGAACAACTCCAGAACAGCGGGGTGACTCTGCAGGTTTGCTTCAATAAATTCCTTCTTGGTAACGATCTCCATCGAATCGATTACTGCCATTTCCCTTACCAACCTTTTTAATTCTGTTTTGTATTCTGGCGCGGCCATGATACTTTTTGCGCGTGTAAACAAACTATCGCGTCGCATGCGGTCATCGGCGAGTTGCAGGTTCAGCGCATAAAACACGTCGTTGACGGGTGATCCTTTTACATGCACCTTAAAAGGAAAATCGTTTACCGATGCCGTTAACCATACCTCTTCGTTGCCGATCATAAAATTGCACCAGTAACTATTTGCACCTGCGAGCACGGTCAGGAAAAGCAGGCGTGGACCATTCTGTATTTGTCCCTTGATCGTTGCTTTACCGTTCTCAATACGCGTCCGGTTGATGTCTGTATTCGACTCAAAATCTTTAAGCAGCGCCTCACAATTTTCGGGCAGGCCTTTGATGTTGATGTTGATCCTGTAGTCACCTGAATTTGCGTACAGGATGCCGTTAAAAAGGGCAAAAATGATTACCAATGTATGTCTCATAATTGTTTATTTAAATAGTGCTGTTGTAGCGGTTGTGTTTCGTAAAAAGAGGATCATATCAAACATGCGGGGAAGTGATACGGGATAGAACTCGCTGTAAGACCCGCCCTCTTTCCGGTATCCCTGTATCCTTATGTCTTTGGAACGATAAAAATCTGCACTGTCTGCGGAATGGATCCTGCCAAGATCCAGCACAAATTTCTCGCTTTTGTTAGCCGCAAGGAAATGGTTCCATGACTTGTATTTTGTTTCGCGGAAAGCAGCTGTAAACAACGTGTCGTTGAACACGTGATCATCGTTGATGAACCGGTTCCTGATATAGGAATAGTTTCCATTGGCACTGCTCATGCTGATGGCGAGATAGTCGTTCGGGAACCGTTTGTATACCGTTGCCCCCATCAATCCCAACTCCTGCTGGAGCCATGCGTATTTCGCTATATGGCCGCTGTGCGCCCACACAATGATTTTTTGAGTGCTATCTGCTGCGTAATAGTTGATCCTTTCCCCCATCATTTCATCACGCGACACCGTCGCCCTGCGCGAAAACCGCTCGTAAAAAACATAAGCTGTTTTTGCATGAAACAGCAGTTCTTCCAACGGCTTGCTGCGTATTTCCTGTTTGTGGTAAAGGCTATCGATCTGCCGAAGCAGGTTGTAGGTTGCCAACCCGTATTCCAGGTTGCTGTCGCCGCCTTTTACCTGTCGCTTTTCAAATTCCAATGCAAGCGGAAGTAATGTCGACAGCCGCATTTTCTTGATCTGCCCGATCATCCTTGCCGGGAGAATTTCACGGTAGCTATCGTCGCAACCTGCAAGTTTCAGGCGCGTGTGTTTTGCAGCATAGGTTTTAAACCACTGCAGGAACGCTTTAACCTGTTTTGTCTGGTAGATGGAAAAAAGATGTTGCCGCATCAGTGTATCCAATGGTTTTGCGAACAGTTTTTCCTGCAACGCCAGCATGTCTTCGTGAGGGTTCTCGAGAACCAGGGTGGTAAATCCTTTTTCCTGTATCAGTCTTTTGGTAATGGCTGCACGCAGTTCGTAGAACTCGGCGGTTCCATGGGTGTCTTCGCCCAGCGCCACGATGCGTTTGTTACCCACCTGGCTTACAATGTAATTGATGTAATCTTCGTTCTTGATGCGGTTCAGCTGTTCCTGTGTCTGCGCATGTGTCGTAAGCGAGGCAAACAGGAAAACCGATGCTAAAAATTTCATTGGGTATGATTTAGACGCCAAAGAAAAACAGCATCCACAGGATGCCGGTTCGCTGTTCTTTGAAAACGGGATCCAGGAGGATCAAACAGGCCGGCCCCTGTTTCGTCGGAAAAAACGGCAATTACATCGACGGGTATTTGCCGAGGCAGTTGCTACTGTTTAAATTGCATGCAATGTCTACCGGCAAAACAAATAAGTTCCCCCTGCTGCTCGAGCTTTTTACCTGGCTGCTTTATGTGGCGCTTTATAAATATGGGTACTACCTGCAGGTGGCGGCATTGCCCAATACGGATTTTGATAACTTCCCGCATGTTTCGCTGGTGGCGTATGCAGTGGCGATGACGTTTTACATCATTCCCTTCTACCGGGTCATCGCTCCTGCCCTTCTGCATAGAAACCGGTACGCGGCACTCTTTGTGGTTACTGTGGCCTATTTTGCGCTTGTTCCCAAATTAACCAACTGGCTGGTCAGCTATGTTTTTATGAATGTAAGCGAAGGCCCCGTTCGCGGTTTTTATACAAACCAGTTCAACCTATATTGGTTACATGTTCACCGCCTTTTTGCAGGTTGGGATCTTAAGATATTGCTTACAGATTGTGTAGCGTTTTTATCACTTGCTTTCACACGCTATGCTTTTAAAGTTGAACAGGGAAAACGTTTGCTTGAGAAAGAATATTTCCGGCTCCAGGTGGATGCGCTCAAGGCGCAGCTGAACCCGCATTTCCTGTTCAATATGCTCAACAGTATTTACGGGATGAGTTTATCGGGCAACAAGGAAACACCATCGTATATTTTGCGGATGTCCGACATGATGCGTTTTATTCTTTATGACGGCAGAGAAACCACGGTCGCGGTTGATAAGGACCTCCAGTTTATTGAACACTATATAGCGATGGAACAGAAACGGTATCCCAACGCCAATATCCAGTTCGACATTGTAAACAATGCGGGTAGCCAACCCATCGTTCCCTTGCTGTTCATACCGTTTATTGAGAACAGTTTCAAATACGGCGCTCACCGCATCAACAATGAGGGGCGCGTAACCGGGTGTATTCGGATCAGCAATGAAGAAGTGAATTTCCAACTGAGCAACGATACGGTTCCGCATGAAACCAGTGAGACCTTTTACGGTGGCGTGGGAATAGAAAACGTAAAAAAGAGATTGGCGATTTATTATCCCGGGGCACATACCTTAACGATAGAACATGCAGGTGGCATGTATTCCGTTTCCCTCCAAATAAAACTAAAGCCATGATCACATGCATCATAGTAGACGATGAACCGATTGCCAGGGAGATCCTTGAAAAGTTTGTGATGGAAACACCCGGACTTACCTTACTGGCCACCTGCCGCAATGCGATGGAGGCGATCGGCAAACTTGAACAGCAGGAAGTGGATTTGATTTTTCTTGACATTGAAATGCCGCTTGTAAACGGCCTTCATTTTCTGAAAACCTTAAACGATCCACCCCATATCATACTTACAACGGCCTATCCGCAATACGCAGTAGAGGCTTTTGCCCTCAATGCGGTGGATTACCTGCTCAAACCTTTTTCGATCGAACGTTTCCAGGCCGCTGTTCAAAAAGTAAAACCAAGATCAGTCTCTGAAAAAAACGAAACCGGTGCGGTGCATGTAATGATCCGCGAAAAAGGAGCATTGGTAAAATTACTGCATGATGAAATCATCTACCTGCAGGCGTCCGGTGATTACGTGAAGATCATCACCCGGCAGAAAACACATCTGGTTAGCATGACGATGAAATTGCTGGAAGAAGCATTGCCTTCCACAAGATTCATCCGCATCCACAAATCATACATTGTAGCACTCAAAGAGATCCGCGCGGTCAAAACCGCAGAAGTGGTAATAGCAGGGAAACAGGTACTGCCGCTTAGTCCCAACTACAAGGGCCGGCTGATGGAACTTTACGCGCGCTGACTTCTCTTAAAAGATCAGCTCTTCCGGAAAACCATCTGCCAGTACATGACAGGATTGTTTGGAAAAGGGATGCAATAACCAATGGATCAATCGTCTCATAAAATCTTTTTTTAGGGAGACGTGCAGCCGGATCATATATTGCAAGCCCCGGAAAATTAACCTCAGGCCAGGCGGGCATAAGAAAGCTCACCCATTTTAACGGAAGGGTTCATCATGTAGGTAACCAGCGTTCCGTTGTCGAGCAGTTCAACCACCCTGAAACCTTTGTACTCCGTTCCCCAGTTGCCGCCAACATGCGAGTCGAAAAGAAAGGGAAGCCTGGCATCCATGTATACACCGTCCTGGTCGTGTTCATGGCCATGGAACACCGCACGCAGGTTTGGATAGCGGCGAACGAGTGCGAAGAATGCCGGTGTATCGATTCCGTTCTTTGTCCATTTTTGTTGCGGTATGTGGAGGAATAAAAATACGTTCGGATGGTTTTTATAAGCTTCGAGCCTGCTTTCCAGCCAGGCGAGATCAGGGGAAAGATATTCACCTTTTTCGTTTGATGTATCCGCAAACAGGAATGGAACGTCTTTGATGATGTGATCGTGGTTTAGTGGAGTTGACCATATATCGTTCCACTCCTGCGGCGTAACATGATCGTGGTTCCCGCGTGTTACATAATAAGGAACCTGTAAACCGTCGGCCTTCTTTTTTACCTGCGGCATAAACGATTTATCATCGTGTACAAGATCACCATTCAAAACACAAAGATCAAGCGCGGAGCCTGCATGAAAATGATTGATCTGTTGGATCACCGTATCTGTCATTTTCTCAAACAAGGTATTCGGCTGCCCATAATGCAGATCGGATGCAATTGCGAAACGCAGAACAGACCTCCCGCTTAGTTCTGTAACGTCTGCGGCAGAAAGTGAAGTGATCCTGCCGGATAACAACACCGCAGTTCCCAAAGAAATATTCTTTATAAATCGGCGGCGCGAGGTTTGGTTTGGATGGTTCATTTCATTTCTTTTAATTGATGCAAATCTTTTACGGCTGGTGATGCATTGGCTCCCTCAAATCCAATATGAAGAAAAGACTTTCTCCATAAAAACGCGAAAAGAACCTGTATTAAGTTTTAAACACGTGCGGGTTCTCCTTATCGTAATGGCCCGGTAACGATCTGATCATACATAAATCCGATGGAAGCTGCAACTGAAGATCGCTATTGGACCCTCTCGTCAAAACAAAAAAATATCCCCCACGAAAGTGGGGGATATTTTCCAGATCGGTCAGACCTTATTTCTTGAGGTAGTTGTAATACTCGTCGTCCGTTGCACAATCCCACCAAACCGGCATGCTCCAGATGTTTACATCTGTTGCGTGCGCATTCAGTGCCAGTGTGTTTACAGAGTTGTACTGGATCTCGTAGACCGGTGGCAATGCCCAGCGGCGCATCCAGTATCTTACGTCGGTTGGTGAGCCGCCGGTTAACTGTGATTGGCCGGTGAACAATGGCCCGCGTTGGTAGCCTGGATAAACAACACCAAATCCACCCACGTTACCTGCGCTGAAATTGAAGCGGCGCATGTCGTTCCAGTTCTCAATGCTGCAACCCATGGCAATGTATTTCTGCAGCATGATATCCTGCATCGTAATACCGCTTTGCGCAACTGCTGCACTGTTCATGTAGGCAGTAATCGCTGCCGGGCTCATTGGCGCCATGTCTGGGTTGGTTGCTGCGTAGCCTGCAGATTGCCACTGTGTAAGTTTGGCCTGCATCATATCCAGGTGTGCCTGTATCGCCGCTTTGTAAGCGGTTAACGCGCCACCCGCATCGCCTTTTCTCAGCAATACTTCTGCTTTGATAAAGTTCATCTCGTGGTAAGTAACGATCTCCTGGTCAGATACCGGGCGAACCTGGAACGAACCTGTTGATCCTACAACACCTGCATTGAATGCAGCTACAACAGGATACCAGCTCACGTCTGTTTGTCCCTGTGCAGGAATACCCGATGTTGCGATCGCGCTGCTGCGCATGTTCACATACGCTGTATCACCTGCATACAGGTAGTTGGTGCTGTTGATGAAAATTGATCCGGCTTTGTAGATCAGCGCAACCGTGGTTCCGCTGCTGTTTGCCGCATCGTATTTCGAACCCGCCGCTGCAATAAACGCCGCGCGTTCTGTTGCATCTGCAATGGTGTATTTGATGGTGGTATTGGTTGCTGCATACGATGGAGTCTGGATTGAAGTGGCGCCACCTTTCAGCAGCCTGGTTGCCGGTCCGTAAGAATCTACACCAACCGAACGTGTCCATGTATAAGATACGGCCCTTCCGCTTCCATCCAGTGTAACGCCAGACATATAAGAAGGTACGATCTTGCTCATACGTGGATCTACCACGCCTGCATTGCGCATGTTGTTAAGCAGGTTAACGTGGTAAGCCGACATACGAACGGTGCTTCCGTAAGCCACATAGTCAAAGTTTCCGTTGGTTACAACCGGGTCTCCGAGCAGGTAATCCGTTACGGTACTGTTGTTGAAGCCTGGTCCAACCATGTTATCTGCATTTGACTGCGGGCCTTTCGACAAACAATACAACACTGAATCAGCATTGAATTCCGCTTTCTTCGACAGTTTCAGCATGTAACGGGCTTTGAGTCCCCAGCAGGTCTTGATCCATTTCTGCACATCGCCGTTTGCCCAAAGATCGCCGGTAGAAAGTGCGGGAGCGCCTGCTGCCTGTGCTTTGCTGAAAAGATCGATGGCCTGGTTCAGCCTCGACATACATCCGAGGTAAATTGCTTTACCATCGTTTGGTTTCGGGCTTGGGTTTCCTGTTCCCGCTTCTTCGTATGGCATTTCTCCGTACAGGTCGAGCATCTGCATGTAACCCAGTGCATGGAACACATTTGATGCCGCCATGTAATGGTAGGCGCCTTGTTTCTCTGCAGCTTTATACAGGTCAACCAGGTTGGAAGAAACCTCTACGAACCATGTTTGGTAAGGAGTGGTTGAGTTTCCGTTTGTACATGCCCACGTGGTGCTGAACGTGTTCGGGTTGGCACTGTTGGTGTAATAAACACCCGCCATACAGGCCGTACGGTAATTGGTTACGCCTGAAGAATACTGGTAAAAGTGTTCGATCCAGGGTAAACGGTTTTGAATGAGTACGCTACCGTTGTTCGGGTTGTCCGGGTCCGTGTTCACGTCCAGGAACTTTTTACACGAGGTAAACCCAAGCGCAAGCAGGGCAACCATCAGTATGTATTTTGAACTTTTCATAATCTGAATATTTTTCATTGGTTATAAGGTAATATTTACACCGAAAGTAAAGCTCGCTGTTGCCGGAACACCCAGGTAATCGATACCCTGTGAACCAGAACCTCCTGTTCCTCCCGCAGCACTTACTTCAGGATCCATGCCTTTATAATTCGTCAATGTCCATAAGTTGGTTCCCACCGCCGTTACTGAAATTCCTTTGAAGATCTTCTTGCTTTTCAGATGATCTGTAAAGTCGTAGCTCAGCGACAAAGAACGCAGTTTCAACCAATTTACATTGGTAAGGAAGTTGTAGGAATTGGCTGCATAGTTTGCCCAGTATTGCTGGATCAGGTAATTACCCGATAATGTTTGTGTACCGATGGTATACGTTTGTCCCGCGTTATAGGTTGCCGTATAATCAGCACCTGTTACGCTGTTTACGCCGGTTACAGTAACAGACTGGCGGTCGTTTGCAGTGGTGCGTTTGGCAAGACCGTTCACTACCATTGCATACTCTGTACCATTGAATACCGCTCCACCCTTGCGGATGTCAAGCAGGAATGACAATGTGAGTTTTTTGTAATGGAACGTATTGTTGAAACCACCGATAAAGTCCGGCTCACGGTTACCAACAACAGGGTTGTTTGCATTTACTTTATACAAACCGGTTGCAGGGTCTACCTGGTAACGCCCGTCGGCAACTTCAACACCTTTTGAATCCAGTTCACGCAGGTAAGGCTGGCCTGTCATACCCAGGAAGTAGCCATTCGGGATAGAAGCGGCTTTAACCGTTCCAAACTGCGCATCTGTTGGGTAGAAGTAAGCGATACCAGGGAGGAAAGATCCGAGCCTTCCTTTGTTGTAAGAGAAGTTGATCGTCGCTTCCCATGAGAAGTTCCTTGATACAACCGGTTTGCCGGTGATCGCAACCTCCATTCCTGAGTTGTAAACAGAACCTGAGTTAAGGGCACTGAAGATAAATCCGCCTGACTGGGCCAGACGCGGTTGAGCGATCTGGTTCATTGTTTCGCTATGGTAGTAAGTATAATCGAGACCGAGGCGTCCGTTCAGGAACCTGAGTTCGGCACCGATCTCCCATGAATTCTGGATCTCAGGGATCAATGTTCCGTTACCCGCATAGTACTGGTTACCGATGCCGGTATAAGAACCGATGCTGATCGGTGGATTCACGTATGTATTCGTTACGTAAGGATCTGTGTCTTTACCAACCCTTGCAACACTCGCACGGATCTTACCAAACGAAAGCACCCTGTTTCTAGGCAACAATTCTGTGAACACAAATGAACCGCTGAGCGATGGATAGAAATACGACCAGTTTTCCTGTGGCAAGGTAGAAGACCAGTCGTTACGTCCTGTAAGCGTCAGGTAAGCAATGTTCTTATAAGAAACACCCGCTTCACTGAATACACCCACCAAACGTTTTCTGGATGTGTTCTCTGTAAAGAACTTATTGGTGTTCGCCATGTTGGCGAAGCTGATGGTACCCGCTGTGATGAAGTTGTATCCCCACTGCGTTTGCCTTAAGGTCAACGCGTTCTCTGTTGTGGTTCCAAGCATGATGTGCGCTTCAAAATCACCAAAGGTTTTGTGGAAATTACTCATTACAGTTGTGTTGATGAACGTGTAGTTCACCTGGTTCTTGCTCAAACGGCCGTTCTGGTACAATGGCGCCACGGCAGAACCCGGCGCGATGTAGGTATAGTCGTTTGTGAAATACTGGTCATACCCCAGGCGCGCTGTGATATCCCACCAGCTTGCCACTTTATAGTTACCGGCCAGTACCCCTGTAAGGCGTTTTGTTTGTGAAGTAAGTTTGTCTTTGTTGATGATCCAGTAAGGATTGTCAATATCGTTCTCGATGTTGGGGATGGCTGCTGCATAGATCCTCTTTTGTGTACCATCCGCATTCTGGTAATCGCTGATGTCGAACACCTGCGGGAACAGGTAGAGCGACTGCATACTTCCTACACCGCTTCCGTACAAACCGGCCGTGGTAAGGGTCCTGTTGATGTTGGCAACAGAATACGCAACGTTTGCGTTGATCGTTAAGGCGCCGTATTTCTGTTCGCCGTTGAAACGGAACGTTGTTTTGTCGTAGCTCGTATTAGGAACGATACCGGTCTGTTTGAAATTGGAACCCGATACAAAGAATGATCCGTTCTTTGAACCGCCCGATACGTTTACGTTGTTATCATAGATCATACCTGTTTTAAAGAAAGATCCGATGTTGTCGTACACTTTGTCGGCAGCGGTCAGTTTGTTTCCCCAGCTGTTGTAAGAACTTGTGTTGTTCAATATACCATTGCTTGAGTAGCTGCCGTTTCCAAACTGGGTTTGTACTTCAGGCAGTTTGTTTGCCCATGAAGCGCTCACTTTGTTTGAAGAAGTAACTTTTGCAGCGCCGTCCGCTCCTTTTTTTGTAGTGATGATCACCACGCCATCTGCGGCGCGTGAACCGTACAAGGCAGAAGCAGCGGCACCTTTCAATACAGAAAGGCTCTCGATGTCTTCGGGGTTGATATCCATAACACGGTTTGAGAAAGTGGTATTGCTTCGTGTTTGTCCATCGGTACCGGAGTTACCGGTTACGCTTGTTGAGTTGTCATAGATAACACCATCCACAATGAACAGGGGTTGGTTTTGCCTTCCTTCTGAAGTGGAAGTACCACCACGGATGGTGATCGATGCACCCGCACCCGCAGAGCCACTGAACTGTGTGATGTTCACGCCGGGAACCTTACCCGCGAGTGAGTTAACCACGTTGGTGTTCTTGTTCCGCATCAGCTCCTGTGCATTGATCTCGGTAACCGAGTAGCCAAGCGCCTTGCGTTCTTTTTTAATACCCATCGCAGTTACCACCACATCGCCCAGCTGCGTGGCATCGCCCGCTACGAGGCGTACCACCATACCGGCAGAAGCTTTCACCGATTGCGTGGTAAAGCTAACGTGGCTGATCTCCAGCGTGGCATTTGCATCGGCATTGATGGTGAATTTTCCGGCTTCGTTGGTAACCGTACTTCGTGTGGTACCGCGAACCGAAACCGTGGCGCCTGATACCGGGGCCCCTGCTTCAGAAACAACGGTACCGCTGATGGGAACGCCTTGCGCCACCAGGTTGGTTGTGATCATGCTCAGCATAGCAAACATGAACACGCTAAAAAGTTTCCATTTTCTCATAACCTTTTACGTTTTGTTTTTTAAATCTATAGTAGTTGTTGTTGTACCCAGCTTTGTAGCGAAACAATTGCGTGCTCCTCGACCGGGCTCTACGCCCCAGGAAAGAATGGAGAAAATGGAAGCGATTCTAAACACCACCACCTTCACACGGCAAAGCTTCTCTTTATTTATTGGATCAGGATATTTGGATGCTCCGGCTGAAACAAATTTGGCCGATCGCCTATAGACAGGACAATCTTGCAAAACATTGCATACCCGAACCTTTTTTTCCGCAGAATTCGGCAGTTGCCTTAAATGTCCCGGCGAAAGGTCAATATTAAGGCAATGTTATGTTTATTGGTGTTTTTTTGACGAACTATTTTTTCAACATACCTGTAAAATGACCATCATAAACCGCAAAAAACAGAAAATGAGGGCCCCGGCTTGTGCGCGCTATACATATTACATATTTTGAAATATGCTCCGCCGTATCCCGCCGATCCACAAACCACATTTTGATTATCGTTACCTTTAGTACGATACAAGCAAACACACGAAATGAAAAGAACGATACTCACGCTGGTTATTGCCTGTTGTGCATGCTCCATCGCAACCGCACAGAAACACGATACCATTACCACCGCCTCCGGTTTAAAATATTACCTCACCAAAAAAGGATCGGGCCGCATGATCAAACCCGGCGAAGTAGCGGTGTGGCACTATACCCTCACGCTGGCAGACGGTTCTAAAATAGACGACTCGCGCAAAAACAATTCACCGCTCGGTTTTGCGGTGCCAACAGACGGGCTCATCAAGGGAACGGTGGAGGCACTGATGCTGATGCATGTTGGCGACAGGGGCGTCTTCATCGTACCGCCGTCGCTGGGCTATGGCAGGCGCGGGTTTGATGCAGGCGGGTCGTTGCCGGCCATTCCACCCAACGCGACCTTGTATTTTGACATGGAGCTGGTAGACATCAAGAAAGCAGCATTGCTCGATACGCTTGAGAAAGCATTGTTCAAACAACCCGTGAGCGATACATCAACGCCGCGCACCGATGCGGTGATCGCATTGTACAAATCGTACAAGCAAAAAAAGTTCGCAGATATGTTCACTTCCGACAATGACCTGAACACCATCGGCTACGAACTGCTGCAAAGGTTTCCGAATGAGGCCATCAAAATCTTCCTGCTGAATGTGGAAGAATATCCAAAAGTGGGCAATGTATACGACAGCCTTGGCGAAGGCTACATGAACATCAGCGATTTTGACAAGGCGATCCTCAACTACGAAAAATCGCTGCAGATCGATCCCGGTAATACAAATGCAGTGGAAAAGATCAAACAGATGAAAGCAAAAAGGGCGAAGTCTGTTTTGCAGATGTAAAATGGTTCATCCGCAGGCCGCTGCCTATCCTTGTTCCAGGTACATTTTAATGGTGCCGCAAAACGCTTTTTACAAGGCAAGATCCGCCGACCCAGGCAGATTTCTCACCGAATGTAACCGATTGCATTTTAAAAAAGCCTAGATTTAGCGAAACAACAGCCTGCCCTATGAGAGCGCTTTTCCTCCTCCTCGTTTCCTGTTTTTTTATGGCCGGATCGAACGCCCAGGGTGGCCATGAACTCTGGCTCCGCAATAAGACCTCGGTGCCGGTATCGGTGGTCTGCGCAGAAACATCCCCCACCCTTTCCATTGCCGTTCAGGAGCTGAAAGATGGATGGCACGGCAAAGCAAACGCATCCGTAACATTGAGCATCGTAAACGACGATGCCATCAAACCGGATGGTTTCAGGATCTCCGCTGCATCTATCCGCGCCACAACACACAACGGCATTCTGTACGGTGTGTATGAGCTGCTGCGCAGGCAGCAAACCGGGCAGTCCATCACAGACGAACGCATCAATCCATCGTATAAAGCAAGGATCCTGAACCATTGGGACAACCTCAACGGCACGATCGAGCACGGGTTTGGCGGCCCTTCGATCTTCTGGCACAGGGACAACTCGCTTGCCGTGAGCGACAAAGACCGTTTGATCTGGAAAGAATATGCGCGCGCCAATGCATCCATCGGCATCAACGGCACGGTGATCAACAATGTAAATGCAAACCCGCTCGTGCTTACAAAAGACTACCTCGAAAGGGTAAAAGCAATCGCAGGTGTGTTGCGTCCGTATGGCGTAAAGACTTATCTCTCCATCAACTGGGCCGCGCCCAAAACCATTGGCAAGATCAGCACAACCGATCCCCTGGCCGACTCGGTGATCAACTGGTGGAAAGCGAAGATGAAAGAAATTTATACGGTGATACCCGACCTCGGCGGTTTTGTTGTAAAGGCCAACAGCGAGGGGCAACCCGGTCCGCAGGATTATGGCCGCTCGCACGCAGATGGAGCCAACCTTTTGGCCGATGCGGTAAAACCGTTTGGCGGCATCATCATGTGGCGCGCATTTGTTTACCAGCCAAATGAAAAGGACCGGGCGAAACAGGCCTACAACGAGTTCATGCCGCTCGATGGAAAGTTCCGCGACAATGTGATCATACAGGTAAAGAACGGCCCGGTCGATTTTCAACCAAGAGAACCCTTCAGCCCTTTGTTTGGCGCCATGAAGCAAACACCTGTTATGCCCGAGTTCCAGATCACACAGGAATACCTGGGCCAATCGATCCACCTTGTTTATTTGTCTACGATGTGGGAAGAACTGCTGCAAAGCGATACCTACCAGGCCGGCAAAGGCAGCACAGTTGCACGCGTTACAGATGGCAGCGTTTACCCGCAAAAAATTTCCGCGATCGCCGGTGTGGCCAATATTGGTTTGGATACCAACTGGTGCGGGCACGATTTTGCACAGGCCAACTGGTACGCATTCGGCCGCCTGGCATGGAACAACCGCCTGAAAAGCGAACAGATCGCGGATGAGTGGATCAGGCTTACTTTCTCTCCTGAAACAAACACCACTGCATGGAACACTGGGTTCCTGGCACCGGTAAAACAGATGATGATGGACAGCCGCGAAGCCTGTGTGAACTACATGATGCCACTCGGACTGCACCACCAGTTTTCGGCAAACGACCATTACGGCCCCGGTGCATGGTGGGCGCCTGCACGCATGCGCTCCGACTGGACCCCACCTTATTACCACAAAGCTGAACCCAATGGCGTTGGCTTCGACCGCACAACGAAGGGAACAAACGCAGTATCGCAATACCATGAGCCGCTTGCTTCTTTATTCAACAACCCGAACACATGCCCTGAAAACCTGTTGCTCTGGTTCCATCATGTATCATGGGATTTTAAAATGAAGAGCGGGCGCACACTGTGGCAGGAAATGTGTTACAAATACGACAAGGGTGTGCAGCAGGTCCGTGGTTTTCAAAAGACATGGGACAAAGTGGAATCGTATGTAGACAGTACGCGCTTCAGATCCGTACAAAGAAAACTGCGCAGCCAGCTCACCAATGCGATCTTGTGGAAAGACGGGATACTGCAATACTTCCAGACCTTCCACCATCAACCGATACCATTTGATATAGAGCGGCCCGTAAACAACCTCGACGAAATCATCGCGAACGAGTTCGCAAGACGGCCGAGCCGATAAAGAAGTGCCACAAATGACCCTGGTCTTTACATAAACCATACAGGCTCCTCATCCACAGATGAACCTCTGTGAAAATTCCGTGTCATCTGTGGCAAAAAAAAAACGTTATAGCGCCCCTTCCAGCTTAACCACCCATGCATATCCGCCCGATGGCAAGTTGGGATATAGCTTCAGTCCATCAATCACCAGCTTCCCGTTTTTGTAACTTGTTTTCAGATCCAGGCTTGATCCCAACACTGAAATTTTTGCCGGCGCATGAGCGAGGTCGATGCTGATCGGTTTATCGTGTTGCGCAGTAACGAATGCATAGAGATCCTTGCCCTTCTGCGTGTAAGCAATGTTTGCATTTGCAGGTGATGGCTGACCCGCAGTGGTGCCAAAGATGGCTTCCCCGTTGATTTTGAGCCATGCGCCGATGTCTGCCAGGCGTTGCTGCATGATCACCGGGATCGTTCCATCGGCAGCGGGCCCGATATCGAGCAACAGGTTTCCCCCGCGCGATACTTTCTGTATGAGCATCTGGATCAACGCGTCTGAAGAATTGTAATCTTCCAGGTTCTCGTTCCGGTTGTATCCAAACGATCCGCCGATGCCGCGGCATTCTTCCCATGCATGCTCAAACTTTTTATTGGTTGCATCTTCGTTGTGAACAATATCGTATTCTGTTGTATAGTAACCGCCGTGTTTGCTCCTTGTTTCTTTTCCCCAGCGATCGTTCACCACAACCGTATTCTTTACAGGGCTCTCATTGTACAACCACGAAAGGAACTGCTGGCTCTGCCATGTATCGCTCGGGTGCTCCCATTCGCCATCGGGCCAGATGATGTCTGGCTGGTAACGTGTAACAAGATCTTTCAACTGCGGGATCATGTGCTCGCTTACGTATTTGCCCACATCGCTTTTATACAATGGATTGAACCATTCGTACAACGAATAGTAGAAACCCATGTGCAGCCCTTTTGCTTTTACCGCTTTGGTAAGATCGCCCGCGAGATCCCTGTGCGGGCCCACATCGGCTGCGTTCCAGTTCCACGACTGTGCGCTTGGCCAAAGCGCAAAGCCATCGTGGTGCTTCGAGGTAAGTACGACATATTGTGCGCCCGCATTTTTAAAAACATCGGCCCACTGTTCAGGGTTGAAGAGCTCTGCCTTGAACTGCGGCGCAAAATCCTGGTACATAAAATTAGGCCCGTAGGTTTTGTTGTGATAGGCCCTGAAAGCCTTGCCCACCTTAGAGCTGTCGGTAACCATCCTGTTCCAGTACCACTCTGAATATTTCGAATACACCGCATATTCTTTTCCAACAGGGGCCCAGGCAGGAACAGAATAAACGCCCCAGTGGATAAAGATCCCAAACTTCGCATCCTTGAACCATTGCGGTATCGGCCTTGCATCGAGCGAGGCCCAGTCTGCTTTGTAGGTTTGCGCAGTAAGCGTTGAGGATGTTACTGCAATGGCAACCATCACCATTAAAAAAAACTTTCCTGCATTGTGTTTGAGGTGTTTCATATTCTTTCCTGTTTGATCAGTATAAAATAGCGCCCACATACATGTTTTTACCTTCGTACATGTGCGGATCCTTTATTGTTACATTTCTTGTTTTCAATATAGCCTCCTTGTCAAGCGTTGTTTTTGCCAACCGAATGGTGGCCACATGCTTTCCTTCCGGCAGTCCTGAAATGATAAAATAGTTGAGCCTGTAATACGTACAGAATGCATCAAACCGGTTGATGACGCGTGGCGCCTGCCCATCGATCGTGATCTCTATCGCGGCTGTTGACGGCCCCATGATGTCCGCCAATCCAAAACGCGTTCCTTTGAACTTCACCGTTACCTCAGCGTCGGGCGATGCCGTAGAGAATACCTGCGGCAGCAACGGGTAATATTCTTTTCCCTTCGTTACAGAATCGGTTACGTTCCATTCTCCTTTGAAATTCTTTTTTATCGACAAACGGGCCATGCCCGCTTTGCTCCAGTCGTTTGCTTCCAGTGCATCCGGAAAAATATTTGTCACGGCCACACTGCCCGCTTTCAACAGCGGAAGGTTCCTGGCAAGTACCTGCGTATAGATCCTGTGCCCTGTTTCCGGCAGCGGATGCACACCGTCAACAGAGAACAGGGGAACACCATTTGCATCTTCTTTCTTACCCATCATCACCAATTTCCCCTTGTTGATCTCATCGATCACTGCGAGGCCCATGTGAATGCCTGGTATCTGGTAATGATCAGCGATCACCTCCATCGCAGTTACCGATGCGGGAAACAAACCTTTCTGCAACTGCGGAAGGTTTTCATTGGCAAATGTGTAGATGAAACAGATATCCGTTTTGTTGTTTGCTTTGCGGATCTGTCTTACGATGCCCTCCATCGTCTCGCGCACCAGTTGCATGCGCCAGCGGTTATCGTTCACCGCAAACTCAACAAATACAAGATCGGGTTTATGATCGATGACGTGCTGTTTAACACGGCTGGCGCCGAAATCAGATCCTGTTCCACTTACCGCCGCCATGATCTCCTCAAACTTGGCGGAAGGGTACTGCTCCCTGAACCATGTCATTACCTGGTCGCGGTAACCATTGCCCGCACGCGTAATACTTCCGCCAAGAAAAGCGACGCGAAGTGTTTTGTTGTTTTTGATCTTTGCAAAAAAATTGGGCAGGCCGTTCCTCGCCGACAGCTCTTTCGCAGGCGCCAGCGAATCTGCCTGGGCCCCTGCTGTATAAACGGCGGCTGTAAAAAAGCAGACCGCAACAAAGCGCATCAATTGCATGCTTATCAATTTCTTTTTCATAATTTTTCCCGGGAGATTTTAACGATCGCATCAAACCAATTTGCAGCGATCCTGTTTGCGCCTGCACGGTTGGGATGCACTTTGTCGCTGATCGTGTATTGCATCCAATCCCAGTTCGCCGATTGATCAACAAATACCACATGGTTGTCATTCAACGAATCAACCATCGCTTTGATCGCAATATTCAGATCAGGAATGTACTCATATTTCGGTAGTTTTCCACTGGTAATAACAGCGGCAACAATTATTACCGATGCCGGGTTTTTCTTTCTTATGGTTTGAATGATGTTTCGCTGCGCATTCACAATTCCCTTCACAGGCGCCTCTTCCACAAAATGGTTATGCCCCGCATGGAGCAATACAAGATCCGCAGGATACAAACCATATACACTATCTACGCGTGCTGCGAGGTACTCTGCGTTTCTTCCACCATATCCAAAATGATCAATGGCAATTCCTCCGCGCTGCGACCTGCGCGGGCCGATGAACGTTGGTTTAAAACCAGCGGCTTTCAACATCGAATCCAATGGGAACAAATAGGAAGAAAATTCAGCGCTGCCTTCTGTTATCGAATCGCCATACCCCAATACAGTGAACCCGTTCCGTAGTTTTTGTCCGATCGCGCTTTTAGAAACGGAACAGGATGGCAACTGCGTTAACACCGCCAGCAGCAACATCATCTTTATCCATACCTGCTTCTTCATATCAATGGTTCATTTTCTTTGATGGATACTTTACCGTGCTGCCATCGGTTTTTACAGCGGTCACTTCAAACGAGATCACATCGTTTGTTCTTGGAAGCATTACATCAAACTCAAAAGGGTAAGCGCTATCTGTAACCGTTGTCCAATCGGGCGAATCGTTTAGCCTGTACCGGAGCGTGCATTGTTTCCATTCCTTTTCTGTCTGGTTCGAATAAATATAAAACACCGCAGTTTTTTCAGTTGGCTGTATGATCATTGCAGTTGCCGTTGCAAGCGTGTCTTCATTCGCATGGTAGCGCACAAACCTGTTTTCCAGTTTCACCTGACCAGCCATAACATCGTCCTGTTTCCATCCGATCCCTTTTACCTGGATGCAGCCGATGCCATTGGCAGGAAGTGTTACAACCAGTTTCCCATCTTTCATCGATCCTTCTTTCGTTTTTCCTTCGTGGTCGTAAACAATGATCCGGTAGGTTTTTCCTTCCTGGTATGGGATCACCTCTTTGTTGAACCGGATGTTTTGCGTAACCGTTTTGGGCGCCGTATTGGCAAAGGAGATAAAAAGATCTTTTTCGTTACGGCCCATTAAATAATTGAACGCAACCTTGTCGGATCTCAAAGCATGGGATGGCATCCAGACCTGCACGTTCTCATTTCCCATCACGGTTCCTTTTTTTGACCCGTATACCTGGCTCGTCAGGAACGCATAACCGGGTGCGAAAGTGCCGGGGAAATTGATCCTGCCTTTGGACCGGTAATAAAAATCCGAAACGATAAAGTCTGCAAGCAGTGCAAGATGCGGCCAGATGTGGTTGTAAAATATTGCGTTGTATTTTATATCGTAAAACGGATGTCTTGCATAATCTTCACGCTGGTACACTTCGGTATGCAACGAGGTAAAATAATAACCGGGGAAATTGGCGTAGCGGCCGATCACTGCATTGTACGCCGCATTCCTCAGCAGGGTATCATTTGAATAATGTGCAAGCCGCAGCAACCATGCTGCATGGTGAGCCAGCATCACGGGCCCGAAGGCGTATGTATTGGGCGCTTCGGGCACAAGGCCGTTGAGCGAGGTTTGCCATGCAGGTATTTCTGCCTGCGCAACTTTTGTTGTTTCATCCATCGGTAAAAATGCAGCGCCTTCCAACGCACTCACCCTTCTTCCGGGAAAAATACCTTTTACTTCCCCGCCTTTGTTCACGGTGATATTGCCCGCGGGCGGTGCGGGATTGGATCTTGTCCAGAGCAGCAACTGTTTTGCGCCCGTGATAGCGGCCTGCAGGTAAACCTCTTTTTTTGTTTCCATGAACAGTTCAAAAAGGTCATAGATGCGCAGTCCGTAATCTGTTGTAAAACCCGCGCCGCGGTCTCTTAATCCCGGCGAATCGAAAAATGTTTGTGAGTATTTGTAGAAAACCTGTTTGAGGTATTCATCCGCACCTTCCATCGATCTTTTCAGGTCATCGGGATGGTGCGTGAGGCGATAACGCGCAAGGTAATCCTGCCAGCTGCCGCCACCTGTTTGTGTGTTCATGTTCAATTGCCTGCTTTTACCAAACAATCGCAACGCTTCGGATGAAAATGCGGGCGTGTACCTTTTTGTAAGCTCATCGAGCGCCACGAGTTCGCCGATGTCTACACACGGCCCTTTGAGAAAATGAGAAGGTTGCTGCGCCTGGCCCGCCGAATCGCTTGTTGAGAATAAAAATTTCTCGCGGCTCATCACATACTCGATCATGGGTATTGCGCGCCGTTTCAAAATGTCTTCGTTTCCTGTAAACAGGTATAGGCTGAGCGGGTGCAACGCAGATACGTTCTTTACGGTGCCCGGCACATCGAACTGGTAATTGGAGGCTTTCAGCTCTTTGTTCCATCCTCCATATACATCGTTCATGGCAAGGTCAAGCATGTTATCGAGTGTCTGGTTCAGGGATGCTTTTGCGTTTTGCCTTTCGGACCTGTAATTGAAAACAGACGACAAAAGAAAATCCGTTCCTTTCTCCCAGTTGCCCGGGTACAACACATACACCAACCCGATGCTGCGCTTGTCTCCTTTGTTCAACCTTGCCTTACCTGTTCCCGGCAGGGGAGAATAAATAACCGGTTGTGCCTTGCCCGCCGGGTTCCGGATGGCCATGCCGAACAAACTGTTTGCTTTAGGCCCATCTGCCGGGAAAACCGACCAGAACGGGTTGTTCGCTTTGCCCGCATTGTTCCATTGTGCCGCGAGCGCATAGCGGTACGGAATATCAGCCAATGAAACCGCCAGTCCCTCCGTGTAACCATGGTGGTTTGTAAAAACAGCAGCGGTGTTGGCATAGGCCTCTTCGGTTAAAGCGAATTTACCCGGGAAACGTTTCCAGCTCCAGGTGAGCGGCTGGTATACAAAATCAACATCCGCAGAATCCACCTGTGGCATCCCGGTAAAGCCCAATGCGTACTCCCCTTTTTTATGTGCTTCCAGGCCAACCTCGAAAACAGGGGCCTGCTGGCCAGGCAAGAATTTTACGGTAAGCGATACCTGTGCGGCGGCGGCATCTTTGTATGCGAAGGCAAGCATGTTGTTCTTTATCACATAAGATTGTGCCACATGGTCTGTGCTGCCGAGCAAATTAATATCCTGCGTGGTCATGGTTTTCGTTCTCCATGCCACAACACCCGGCTGGCCATCCATTGCCGCACCGGTTAGCTCGGGCTGCTCCTGCGTGAAAACAAGTTTCAGTTGCGGTACAATGCGTCTTTGAAGTTTACTGGCCTTGTGTGTTACAATAAAAGCGGGCGATTGGGTGAACCCTTCCGCAACAACAACGGAATAATATGCGTTCTGGATAGCTGTCTGCGCATTTGAATAAAACGCAAACAGGCAACAGGCCGCTAACACGATTGCCTTTCTCAAAAAACAACACCCGGTATTTGCCACAATAGATCTCATTCTTGATTTGATGTTACAGGTTCTATTTCTATCAAACGCATTCCATACGCGTCGATGCTTACGGAGAGGTTAAGTTCGTTCGTGCCAGACACAATCGTTTTGCTTTGCACGGCAAGCTTGTTCAGTATCTTCACTTCTTCCGCCGTAAAATTCTTTTCGTAGCGGTCGGCCCCACGGGTTAGCGGCAGTGTCTGGTACTTGTCCTGTGCCAGTATTTTCCTGGTTTCCGCATCACCGGGTGAACTGTACGATTCCGTGATCTTCAATTTAGTGTTTTTGAAATGATCCGGAAGATCCTTTAACAAAACTGAAATGCCTGCATAGCCAAGTTCCGCCGCGTTCTCAAAAAAAATGGAGGGCGATGCACAGTACACAAGAATGCTGATCTTGTTTTTTTCTTTTGTTGCAACAGCGTGCAAACCATAACCCTGCCCGTCTACCGGTGTTGCCACTACCGGAATTTTTACATCCCCCAACCTGCTTCGCAGCAGCATACCCTTTGCATACGTTGACAAAACATTCTGCTTTCCATAGGTGAGCAGTGCAAAATGCCAGCCCGCGCCGCTGATGGGCGTTATGTTTGCGTTCTCCGCTTCGTAATAAGAATGCAGCGCCGTGGTGTAAGCGGCCATCGCCGCTTCTTTTTTCATCGCACCCTGCAGATCGCTGAGATCCTCGATGGTAGAGGGTTCCGCCAATCCCATTTCATCTACCAATACAGGCAGACGGGGATCAAGGCCGTACTTCTTCAGCATATTCTGTAAACTATCGCCAACGCCTTTGATCATGGATGGATAGTTGCCGGGGAAAAGATAGGTGTGCCAGGTGATGTAATCCAGTCGTTTGTTTTTGGAAGTATCCGCACTGTACCGCTGCAGGAACCCATCGATAAAACCCCAGCGGCTGTTTGGGTTGTTGCTGCCAAGTCCTGCAATTTTCACCTGCCCGTCTGCAGGTTGTTGCCTGTTGAAAATGGCAACCGCTTCGTACAACGCTTTGTAAAACTGGTAATGCGCATCGGAATGTACCGAACCGTTCGTGATGTTGTCCAGTTCATAAGGCATTTGAATGATGCGCAGCGAAGGACAAATCTTTTTTGCATACTGCAAGGTGGTGAGATATCCCTGCGTGATCTTTTTCCATTCGGCGCCCGGTATGCCGTTGGCAGGTAACGCGATGCGCCCCATCTCCGTATACTGTTTGTATAATTTTACGATCGGCGACAATTGAAGATCGAGCACTACCGTGTCGGCAGAAGCTTTCGCCACCTCGAGCCATTGCCTGAGGTATATCAATTGAGATGAATCGAGCGCCGATGGGTTCTCCATCTTCCATGGTAGATAATGGTGCTGGTAGCGGAACAACGAGAACCGTTTCCCCAGGGCGGCTGTTAATGCCTGCGCCATTTCTTTTGTTTGCGGTGTTGGTGTTCCGTATTGAAAATCTTTTACGGGGTTACCGGAGTAAGCCATTACACGCAGTTCTCCTTTGTCTCTTTTTGTGGTTGGTCCGTTGCAGTCTATTTCAATCCTTCCTTTCTGCATCAGGTCTGCAGACACCTTTGCTGTTGCCTGCCGCCAGCGCGCCAGTGCGGCATCGTGTCTTTGCAGCGCCGCGGCAATGGAATCGGGCGAAAGGCGAACGGCATTCATGGCCGCGTAGGGATCAACTGCGCTCATGTTCCGGTAAAGCGATCCGAGCACCAATGAGGATTCAACGTCCATATGGTGCGTTACAGAACTGAAGGTGAATTCTGTTCTGTCGCCATAATTGAGTAATTGCGGATAGACGCGGATGTGCATCATTCCTGAAACATTCAGCAGCGGCTTTGTACCGGGCGGTGTGGTTACTTTCATCGTGATGAAACTCACTTTGAACATGCCCGCTGTAAATGTATTGATCGCCTGCGGACGAAGTTTGCATACGATCGCCTCTTCACCGTTTCCTTTTACGCGGAAAGAAAATGCAATGTCTTCTTCGGAACCTATGGTATAATTAAAAGGAAGGAGGAACGAGACCGGTGTTCCCGCCGAGGTATAGGGTATCAGTTCGCTGGTACATTTTATTTCACGTGCATAAGGCGAGCCGCCGCGGAACAAAAGCTGGACACCATGAACGGTTGAATCGTTCCATGTTTTATAGGCGGCGGACCACAACGCGCCGTCGTACCAACCAAATTTACCACGCAGCGCGTCTTCCTGGGCCGTTGGTGATTCCTGCGGAAAAGGGAACTCGCTGTACCCGTAACGCCATTTGAAGGAGACCGACTGATCGGCGCGGAGATAGCCCGGGTAGTTTGGTTGCGATTGGGCGGTACAAACAAAGGTATGGAGCAACAGCAGCCCGGTAAGACTGCGCAAAAAAGACCGGGGGAAAATTCTTTTTGCGTTCGTGTTTATCATGATGATCCATTCACTTCTTTACAACCCTGCAGGTAGCCGGCGCGATGCAACGCGTTGCTTGCGGATGATGGAAAGCGCCGCCAATACAATGATGATACCAACACCCATTGCAACCCTGCCATTCTCCGCGATCCATCCAAGTATGGTGATACCGAACCCGACAAAAACCGTGCTCCATGCGATCACTTTCACGCCGAAAATATTTTGCCTGGCCGCTTCTGCATTTGCCACTGCACCCGTTGTTCCGGTGCCGCGTTGCAGGTAGGGAATATTCTTTGCTGTATAGTAACCGTAGATTTCAAACAAAAACAAAAGAAGGAACGGGAAACCCACGCCCAGTACGGTTTCCTGCGTGCGTGACAACGACAGGCCCAAGACGGAAGGCCCCAGCGTTTTGAAAAACAAACTCACTGCCAGCGATACAATGGAAACAAACAACAATGAAAAAGCGGTTTGCCGTTTTGAGAACAGGGAATAGATCACCGGGCCGAACAGGCTACCGCCCGCGATCGCCGCGGTGCTGAGCACAACGTTTACGATTCCACCTGCTTTGGGAACGAGTATGGCAAGGTAAATGGTTCCTGCGCCAAACAATACCGTGAAGATCCTTGCCACAAGGATCTGTGTTTTCTCCGTTGCTTTTTTAAAGAAAACATCTTTGTAAATATCATGCGCAAAAATGATCGCCGCGGTGTTGATGGTTGTATTTGCCTTACTGGCCGTTGCAGCGATCATACCTGAAAGAACAAGGCCGATCAAACCTGCGGGCAGGATCTCCTGGCACAACCGCATATACGCGCCTTCTGCTTCCATACCCTGCAGCGAAGGGTTCATTACGCGGTAGATCATGGGTGGCAACATCCAGATAAAAGGCGCAACGAGGTAAAGAAAACTAAACAGGTAGGCTACTTTTTTTGCATTGCGTGTAGAAGATACCGAAGTATAACGCTGCACATAACTCCAGTTGCCGGCAATGTATACAACCTGGTACACAAAGAAAGCGAGCATGAAACCGATGTTGTATTCGTTGTTTACAGGATCAAAGAAATGGTCGGGTACTTTCTTTACAAACGCAGACATCCCTCCTACCTGGTTGAGTGCAAGGGGAATGATGATGATCACTGCCGCTGAAAGAATAACAAATTGTACCACATCCGTGGCAAGCACACCCCACAATCCCCCGCCCGCCGTATAGATGATGATCGTGATGCCGATCAGCGTAATGCACATTTCGAGCGACAATGGCGTTGCAACGTAAACGATCTTTCCAACGGCATACAATATTGCGGCGGTGCTTGCCAGGCTGTAGATCAGCACCATGTAGCTGTAATATTGCTTGGTTGATTTTCCGAAACGTTCACCGAGGTATTCTGCGGCCGTTGCTGCGCCTGTTTTTTTCCAGCGCGCGGCGATCCATATCGCGGTCACAAATCCACTTACGCACATGGTAAACTGGATGGCATTGGCCACCAGCCCGTACCGGTAAGCGATCGATCCCCATACAACAAATGTTGCGGCAGAGAAGTAGGAAATAAAAAGTGAAAGGCCATTGATCCACCACGGAGTTTGTCCGCCTGCTTCAAAAAATGATTTTGAACTCTTGCTGCTTTGCACAGTAAAGATCAACCCGATGATCACCATCAGGATCGCAAACACGCTCATCACACCAAAATCAAGTTTACTCATAACGGCTTAATAACATCTGATCTCAAAAATGGCTGCAGGAATGTTTTCCGATGGATGCTCGCATGCGATCACCAGTTCATCTGTTTCCACCGGCTCCTCCAGCGTTATCGTGTTCCTGGTCTGGTAGTTGCCCGTAACTTTTTTCAGCAGTTTTCCTTTGCCATCGCTGATCGTATAATTTCTTATGCAGAATGGCATTACATCATCCGGGTGGCCCATCAGCACCGATTCCATCGGGTGGTCAAAGTCTGTATCGAAACCCAGCTGCACCGATCTTATTGTTACCGGCTTCTCCCATTTCATCCTCAGTTCCGGCGTTTTGTCTGCTAACGATGCGGCCCATGCATTGGGTGCAAGATAAGGACGTGCGGCCCCTTTTATCACATTGTCTGCGTGGTAGGTGTATAAAGACCTGGTAAAACCGATCGCGAGGTTCTGCCCGTTGGGCCTGCGTTTCGGTGTCCACATTTCAAAAGAATCGATGCCGATGTTATCGGGCGGTATTTGAACACCCGTATTTGAAACGGCTTTGTTCGCTGCCTGGAAAACAGACAATACCCCCGAAAGCCGCTGGTCTGAAACAGCAACGGATACACCGTTTTGTTTTCTCAACAGGATAAAGACGTAATCGTTTGTTGCGATCTCCGTATCCCATTCAACAGAAACCGTATTCCTGCCGCTGTTGAGTTTAATAATTTTTTCCTCGAGTACCTGGTCAGGCGTAAAATTTCCTGCGCGGCTCGAAGACACCAGCTGAACAGTAAGCCCGGATGCTGTTGCGGCGTTTGCATCAAAATGCATAGCGGGTAATTTTCCGGGCGTCACAGGAACAAGCTGTGCGATCCCTGTTTCGTCGATGGCGTACAAACTTCCATTTTGTGAAAACCCCATCAACGCATACTCGCTCGAAGCGGAGAGCACGGCCTGCTTCGCAATATCTTCTGCATCGTTGTTTTCGATGCCCGGGATAAATTGTCCCGTCCTGAGCAACTGCTGTTGCAATTCTATGATATGGCCGTTGACTTCCCTCGGGTTTATGTTGTTCTTCTTCGCGATCACAGCTGCCAGGGCCACTGCCTGCGCGCTGTATGCAGATGTTGCCATTACACGGGAAGATCCGAACGCAACGTGTGATGCGCTGATGATCCTTCCCGCGAGAAAAAGGTTGGCAATATTTTTACTGTACAGGGTTCTGTATGGGATGGTGTAAATGCCTTTGCTGTGCCATTGGTTGCAACCCGGCAACTCGCTGAACACGCCGTCTGCAGGATGAAGGTCTATCGACCAACCGCCATAAGAAACCGCGTCTTCGTGAAAGCGCTGTTCAACGATATCCTGTTGTACCAGCATGTAATCGCCGATAAATCTCCGGCTCTCCCGTTTACCGGGAATCGTTCCCACCCACTCCAAAGTATAATTGGCCGCTTCGGGAAAATTGCCTGAGTTCTTGATATAGTCCCATACGCCATACACCACTTTCCAGAGTTCCCATTTGATGCGTTCCGTGTCTTTCACGGTATCGAGCCGTCCGCCGTATTCGATCCACCAGAGTTTGCAGCCCTGGTCGTGGAGGCTGAATGTTTTGTAACGCGGGATCGATTTGATATCCGAAAGTGCAAACGAGGGCGCCGTATATTTTACGGGGCGGCCCGTGTCTTTGGAATAGAAATACATGCTGTGCCCGAGCAGTTCGCCGTACTCTTTTGCCGGTGCAAATTTTTCTCCGAATTCTTCTTTCGATTCTGCGCCCATTCTGAAGGCTGCGCCCGACAAAAAAGCCAGTACGCCATCGCCCGATGCATCACAGAAATAAGGAGCGCTGAAATGGTATTCAGTCTGGTTCTGGCTGCAGAATGCCCTTGCAGAAGAGATGTTGTTCCCGTTCATGCCCGCCTCAAAAACCGCGGTGTTGAGAAACAGGCGTATGTTCTTTTCTTCTACTGTTTTTTCGAGCAGGATCGCGTCGAAGATCAATGGGTTTCCTTCGGGGTTGCGGTAGGTATTTTCTACCAGCAACTCATCGATCACGCCACCTTCTCTTGACCAGCGGTTGTTGTTTCCCATGTGCGATGTGGCGCCGAGGATCCACAACCTTACTTCGCTTGATGCATTGCCGCCGAGTACGGGCCTGTCTTGTACAAGCGCCACGCTGAGTCCTTCTCTTGCCGCTGTTATGGCGCAGCAAACGCCGCTCACACCTCCTCCTACAATCACCAGGTCTGCATTAACCTGTTCTGTAAAAAGATCCCTCACACTGCCGCCTTCATTCAATATCATGTGCTTGTTGCTTGATGTTTAAAAGCTGGAACCCTTAAGAAAACATGGTAAGGAAAAACAGGGAACAAGAGCCGGTCTTGCCTGTTCAATCATTGCTTTTATGCTGTTGTTCCATAACATCGCTGTCAATGAAACCTCAAACTTTCCGCTGTATTTATCCTTCCTGTACCCTTTTTCCTGTTCCCGGTTTTCCTGGTTGTTTTCTTAACTGCATTTATTTCCACGCATCGTTCTGTGTCAGTTTCGGATTGGCGTTGATCTCGATTTGTGGGATCGGGAAATATTTGTGTTTGGGCAATGGCGTTCTTACCGGATAATCTGCGTTCACTGCTGTTGGAACAACGGTAAGGAACTTATCGGTTCTTGTAAGATCGTACCAGCGATCGCCCTCACCATAAAATTCCCACGACCTTTCGCGCAATACCGAGTCTACAAATACGGTTGGCGACAAACCCGATACCAGGTTCCCGATATTGGCCCTTCCTCTTACTGCGTTGATGTAATTGTAAGCGTTGATGGTTGCGCCGTTTGTTTTGGCTTCCGCTTCTGCGGCAATAAGATATGCATCGGCCAGGCGGAGCAGGTAAATGTTGTTGCTTCCGTAAGCGCCCACCGCTGCAGGATCTTTGTATTTACCCATCAGTACGAGGTCTTTGGTTGCAAGGCGCGTATCGATACTTGCCTGTGGCACCACTACATTGCCTGCTGTTTGCGTATAGGTGGTTGCGAGGAACTCACGGCGTTTGTCTGCCGTAGCCATCGAGTTCATAAATGCACTGTATACATACATACCGCCTGCGCCACCTTTTGAATAATCTGACGGTGGGATCGGCGCGCAGAAATAATGGATCTGTGATTGCCTGATGGGGTTGGTGGTGTTGCTCAACTCCACTGCGAACAATACTTCGGCCCTTGCTACATCTTTCTTTGCAGCCGTGAACAGATCGGTGTTGGAAACCAGTGAATACTTGTTCGATGTGAGCACTTTCTGCGCGTTCACCAATGCCTCGGCATTTCTGCCTGCATAGAGCGCCGCTTTGGCATGCAGCAACTGTGCCGCCTGTTTGGTAGCACGGCCCTTAACAGTGGAGGCCGCATAGTCTGGCAAAAGCGTTTCTGCGCGGTTCAGGTCTGCAATGATCTGGTCGTATACTTTTTCAACCGGCGATCTTTCGTTGAATGCCGCATCAACTGAAGCCGTTGCCGATGTTTTGATCACAACACTGCCAAAGTTTTTCGCGAGGCTCCAATGAAAAAATGCGCGGAGAAACAAGGCTTCGCCGATGATGGCGTTCCTTCTTACGGTATCCATGTTTGTGCCGGGTACTTTTTCAATTACCCAGTTGGCCGCCTCAATTCCTTTGTAAGCGGTCTTCCAGATCTCAACAGGCGATTCGTTCGAACGGCCGTTGCTGGTCTGAACCGAATACAATGGGTCGTAGCTGAAAACGGTAAGGGTGTTACGTCCCACAACATTGCGCGGGAACATCTGGTCGGCCGACCATTCCGCCACAAACAAAGGGGAACCGCTGCTGTACATTACATACAGCGCGCCGTACACGGCAGTGAGTGCCGATTCGGCCTCACTTGCGGTTGAGTAAAAATCTTTTGTATAGATCCCTGAATACGCTTTTTCATCCAGCATTTTACTGCAACTGGTGAAGAGAACGATGAGGGATAAACCGGTATAAAATATGCGTTTCATATACTGAGTTTTATAAAGTGATTTGCAGGCCTAAAAGGAATGAACGTGACATTGGGTACACTACGTTGTCAACTCCCATCTGTGTATTCGAGTTACCAAACGAACCTACTTCAGGATCGAAGCCAGTGTATTTCGTAATGGTGAACAGGTTGTTGGCACTGATGTAGGCTCTTACGTTTGAAAGACCTTTTGGTGCGAAGGTGTATCCCAGGGATATATTCTTGCAACGAAGGAAGGAACCGTCTTCAAGGTAACGGTCAGACAATGGCAGCCTGCCGCCGTTGCTGCCCGCTGCAACCTGGTAGGTTCCACCCGGGTTGCTCGTGCTCCAGCGGTCTGCCAACCCTGCCGCAACGTTACGTCCGCCGCTTGGGTTCTCAAGTACCCAGCGTGAGATGTTGTAGATCTTTCCGCCGTATGTTCCCGAGAAGAATGCTGCGAAATCAAGGTTTTTGTATTTCAATGTTGTTGAGAAACCGAATATGAATTTAGGATTTGCATCCCCTGTTACCACCTGGTCTGCCGCAGTGATCACACCATCAGGTTTTCCTGCAGGGCCTGAAACATCTTTTACTTTCACTGTTCCGGGGCGCGGGTTGTTAACAGGTTGGCCGGGGATCGGTGTTTCGCCGGTTTGCATAATCCCATCATACACGTAGGTTTTGAAGAGGCCCAGCGGGCTTCCCACGCGAAGAATGCTGTAGTTGCTGATGGATGCTTCTTTGGTTGAATCATCGGCAAGCCTCAGCAATTTGTTCCTGTTGAAAGTGATGTTCGTGCTTACGTTCCAGCGAAGATCCCTTGAACGGATGATATCGCCGCCCAATGAAAGCTCGATACCCCTGTTCTCAACAGATGCGAAGTTGCCCGTAACCACATCGTATCCTGAAGACAATGGAAGTGTTTTTTTATAGATCAGGTCCGTTGTTTTTTTCAGGTATACATCGGCAACAAAATTCAAACGGTTGTCGAAGAGATCGAGCTCAACGCCGATGTCTGACTGAACCGATGTTTCCCATCTCAGATCAGGATTAGGAACTGCGTTTGGCAGGATCGCTTTGTTGAGCGCGGTGTTAAAGATATAATCGTTACCGGCGGCAACAGTGGCCAGCGACTGGTAAGGTTCAACCGCAGCCTGGTTACCGGTTTTACCGACGCTCGCCCTCAGTTTGAGGTTTGTGATGCTTTTCACATCGGCCAGGAAATTCTCGCGTTTCACGTTCCAGGCAGCCGATACCGCAGGGAAGAACCCGTATTTGTTGTTCGCCCCAAATTTGCTGCTTCCATCTACACGCGCTGTGAGATCGATAAAGTATTTGCCTTTGTAGTTGTAATTGATCCGTCCTAAATAAGACACGAGATCTTCTTTTGTCCGGTTGGAGTTAACAGAATAGTTTTGCGCCAGTTGCAATGCCTCGTTAGTGGTTGCATCGTTGATGAAACCATAACCGAGCGCGTAGTTGTAATTCGTATTGGTTTCAAGCGTGCTGAATACGCCTGTGAATTTCAACACGTGGTCGTTGGCAATTGTTTTATCGTATGTAAGGATGCTCTCATGCATCAGGCGCATAAAGTTTGTATTCAGCTTCATGCCATAACCGCCCAATCCGCCCGACAGGGTGACCTCTCCCGGTGTAAACGCCGCGATCGGGAAATAATAATCGTTCAACCCGTTGTTGGTATTGGCGCTGAGGTTGGCACGGTATTTCAGTCCTTTTGCAAGGTTCACGTCGAGGTATACATTGCTTAGAATGGTGTTGGTGCGCGTTACATCTGTAACAAGGCTACCCACCAGCGGGTTCCTCAGCTCGCCATAAAAAGAACCATAAGGCTGGTCCCTCCATGCATAGATGCCACCAAGGCTGTTGTAGGGAACAAGCACGGGCGGAGCAGACAATGCAGCGCCGATCAGGGTTTGGGTAAAGCTACCACCGTCTGTATTGGTAGAACCGGTTTGAACGCGGTTGTTTACAGAACGGCTGAAGGTTGTATTGGTTCCTATTTTGAGCCAGGAGTTGATGTTGTGATCAAGATTCATACGAACAGAGAAACGGTCGAATTTTGATTTGAGCACAATACCTTCCTGCCCGAAATAGTTGATAGAGATAAGTGATTGCGTTTTTTCGTTGCCACCCGAAAAATTGAGCTGGTGGCTCTGGATGCCTGCATTGTGGAAGATGAGATCCTGCCAATCCGTTCCTACGCCGAATGAATCCGGGTTGGGGAAACGGGTGGTGTTGAAGATCTCGTTCTCGATCCTTGCAAACTGGCTCGCGTTGAGTACGGGAAGTTTTTTGGTGATGGCCTGTGTGCCATAGTAGCCATCGTAACTCACAATCGACCTGCCTGCCTTACCACGTTTGGTGGTGATGATGATCACACCGTTTGCGGCCTGTGAGCCGTAGATCGCAGCTGCAGAAGCATCTTTCAATACTTCGATCGATTCGATGTCGTTGGGGTTGAGCAAAGAAAGAGAGCTCACACCATTCGAATTGTTACCAACGCCGCTGATGTTGCCCAGTGTTGTAGGACCGCTTACGCCGCCCGGTGTTGTGTTCTGTATCTGCACCCCATCGATGATGTACAGTGGCTCTGACGAACCGTTGATCGAGTTGGTACCCCTCAAACGCACGCTGATGCTGGCGCCGGGTGCAGCGTTGTTCTGCGTAACCTGTAAACCTGCAACGCGGCCCTGTAAGCCCTGTGCAAGGTTGGCAACCGGCGTCTGGAGGAGTTCCGCCGCTTTAACAGAGGTGATGGCACCGGTAACTTCCGATTTTTTGCGGGAGCCGTAACCAACCACCACAACCTCCTCGAGCGCTTTGGTGTTTCGTTTTAACTGGATGCGTTCGTGGGCAGTGCCGGATGCGCCTACTTCCACATCATCAAAACCGGTAAAGCTCACAACTATGGTTGCGCCCGCTTTCACGTTTGTTAATGTGTAGGTGCCGTTATCGGCAGAAGTGGTTGCCTGCCGCTCGCCTTTCACACGAACCGATGCGCCGGAAACGGGTTGCCCGTTTTCGTCAACCACCGTTCCTTTGATGGTCTGAGTCTGCGCCGTTGCCGTTAACATAGACAGCACCGCCGAGAGGAGCATTACACACAGGCGGAGTTTGCCTGCAAAATGTTGCGTTGTTTTTTTCATACATAAGCATTCAATCGTAAGACAATAGAAGTCCGGCCAAACAAAGATCGGCCGTTCAAGCAGGTGTAATTTAGAGTTGATAAGCAATTCGCCCAATGCCGCCAGGCAACAAAATGTATCGGGAACGATTGCGGCACCGTTCCCGGTAATTTCCTTTAATCAATTTCTAATGAACGGGCCGCCGGATCGGCCTCACAGAACCGGAAATCAAGAAAACAAGATGATAAAAATGTTTTATGTTTCAGGTGATCCCGGAATTGATCTTCGTGTTGGCCTGGCTTCTTGTTCGCCTGTTTCCTGTACCTTTAAGCAGTGATAAAATGCATTAAATGTGATAAAGTAACCGGCATTGCCAAAGCCGGCCAGGTGCGGGGTAAGCAGCGTTACCATTGTAAGCACTGCGAGTATTATTTTACGATTCAATCGCAGCAACCCGGGGTGGAAACGGCGGGCTCAAAACACCATGCAACGTTGCTTGATATTGCAAAGCAGCTGAAGATCTCCAAGTCTACCGTTTCGCGCGCATTGCGCAACAGCAAAGACATCAACATGGAAACGCGGAACGCCGTGCTCGATATGGCGCAGAAACTGAATTATGTTCCCAATTACTTTGCATCGAGTCTCGTAAGGCGGAAGAGTTATTCGATCGGTATTGTTGTTCCTGAACTGATCACAGATTTCTTTTGCCAGTTCATCATCATCGCGCAGAAAGCGGCTTACCTTGCAGGGTACGAAGTAATCATCTGCCATACCAATGAGAATTACAGCAACGAGATCGATATACTGAAACGCCTGTTTTCTTACCAGGTAGACGGCATTCTTCTTTCGTTGAGCAGCGAAACAAAATCGCTTGATCACCTGCAGGCCTTTGAAGATGCAGGCGTGCCCGTGATCCTTTTCAACCGCGCTAAAAACAGGCACGGACTTCCAAAAGTTTTGGCGGACGACTACGAGGGCGCTTTTACGGGCGTGGAGCACCTGATCAAAAACGGATACAAAAAAATAGGGCATATTGGCGGGCCCGAAAATTTACAGATCAGCAAGAACCGCCTGCGTGGTTACAAAGATGCGCTGGAGAAATACGGGCTCCCCGTAAACTCAGAATGGATCGTGCATTGCGATCTTACACAGGGCAGTGCGCAGAAATGCGCACACATCCTGCTCGACAAAACTTCCCGCCCCGATGCCGTGTTTGCCGTGAACGATCCTGCGGCCATCCAGCTCATCATCGAAGCAAAAAAAAGAGGTATTCGTGTAGGGCCCGAACTCGGCATCGTTGGGTTCAGCAACGATTCCAGGTCCGAAGTGATCGAGCCATCGCTCACTACCCTGCAACAACCGATCGACCAGATGGCGGAAACCTGTATCCATCTTTTATTGAATAAAATAAACGATGCCGGGTTTAAGATTCCAATGACCACTGTTTTAAAAACGGCTTTGATTGAAAGGTGCTCATCAAAAAAATGACCGGTTGTTACCGAAGTGGTAGTCGATTAAAAAAATATTTAAGGATATAGAGAAGAAGCAGGCTGTTACGGAAAATACTGCCCGCAAAGATCCGGTTCCCAACCATACGATTCTTCTTCAGCGCAAACATCGGCTCCTTTTTCTATTACCGGGGTAGCCGGTGCTTCTGCAGGTTTTTTATTTGGGTCGTAAAATTTCATTTTCATTTTTATTGGATGTAAGACCAGGTCACACAGGTTTATTGATCAACCGCCCGAGTAACGACAGCCATTCAACGGGGATACTGTGCAGCATGGTATCGACCCAATGGGTCAATACATTCAGCAGGAAATAAACATAATATTGGATAGATAGCATAATAGCTTACAAATTTTTAGTTAAAAGCAGCAGCACTTTTGGAAAGTTTAAACTTTCCAAAAGTTAGTTCTAAGGATTATTTTGTAACGGTAACCAACAGGAAGGTTGCGGGGATAGACGTGGTTCCATCCACGGCTTTGTTCTGCGCCGCAAACAGATCCTCAAGTTCGCGACCGAGTTCGTCGGCTTTGCCCTCCTTTTCCGCGGCTTCAAAAGCATTCATGGTGGGGCCATAGTATGTTTTAAAAATGCGTACGAACTCCGAAGCGGCGTAGGGTGCGTTGAATGTGAATGTGTCTTTCTGCATCACGATATTTTCCCTGCCGATGCCAGCCTGTTCAAACCTTTCGATGATGTTGTGCTCAACGCCCCACAACATAGGACTGATAAATCCTTCCGGCGGCGGCGGTGTGTATGCGGAGCTGATTTTTAAGATCTGCGCAACCAGCGTCGGGTCGCCGGGGATCCAGTTGCCCATCACGATCCTTCCTCCCTTGCGCGTTACACGCACCATCGATTTTGCCACTTCAAATGGTTGGGGCGCGAACATGGCGCCGAAAATGGAAACGACGAGATCGAAACTTTCATCTGCCAGGTCCTTCAGATCAACCGCATCCCCTTCCTGGAAACGAACATTCGTAAGCCCTTCTTTCCTTACCCGTTCATTGCCCGCAGCCACGAGGTTTTCTGCGATGTCTACACCTAATACATTGGCCTTCAGTTTTGCCTCCGGGATGGCGGTGGTGCCGTCGCCACAACCAAGGTCGAGCACATCCATCCCTTCTGTAATACCCAGCCTGGATACCAGCAGGGCGCCGCTTTCGCGCATGGTTTCGGCAAGACGGGTAAAATCCCCTTTCTCCCACAATGCTTTGTTTGGATTCATTTTGATGTTATTTTTACATTTCAATTAAAACGCCCGACGGCGTTGACTAAAAAGCAAAACTATTTCCCCCGTTTGTAGCCTGCAGTACTGTAGCGTCCAAAAATCTTGCTTAAAAGTTCAGCGCGCATTTTAACATCCAGCATACAGCAGCCAATACACAACACCATGTTTAATTTTTACGAATTCAAATTCCAGCAGACAGATCGTTTACGCCTGCTCACCTGTGGCGATTCGATGCTTACGTTTTACAATTGCCCGCTCGAAAACAAGTTTGCCGATATATGGAGCCAGCACAACTATATCATTTATGTGGTTGAGGGAAGAAAAGTATGGCACACCGCCCACGGCGCTTTTGATCTGAAGCGGGGCGATTGCGTTTTCATCAGGAAAGGCGCAACGATCGTTGAACAGTTCTTTGATGGATCGTTTTGCCTGGTGATATTTTTTATTACCGATGATTTCATCCGCGAAACGCTGAAAACAAAATCGAAACCGATCAACGGTGAATGGAGACATTACAACCCGGTGATAACGATCAATAAAAACGAAACCGTTGGTTTGTTCTACAGTTCCATGCTCGCGTATTTCGAGGCCAAAATGATGCCGGATGAATCGCTGGTTGAACTTAAGTTCAAGGAACTCATTCTCACGGTTGCCGACGACCCGAAAAATGAAGAACTGCGCTCCTATTTCTGTTCGCTTTTGCAGGAGCCGCAATCCGTTTCGCTGCAAAGGGTGATGAACGATAACTACTGCTTCAACCTCAAACTCGAAGCGTACGCCCAACTCAGCAACCGCAGCCTCTCGGCGTTCAAACGCGATTTCAGTAAACTTTTTGGCACCACACCCGGCAAATGGCTGCTGGAAAAACGGCTGAAGCATTCCATGCGCCTGCTTACCAGCGAGGACAAGACCGTGAGCGAAGCCGCCTTTGAAAGCGGTTTTGAAAACACATCGCATTTCAGCCGCGCATTCAAGGAACGGTTTGGCATTTCACCAATGGCTGCGCGCCAGCAGCAGTTGGTATAACACTATATTTTCTTACTTTGGTAAAACAATACCTCACCAACATCCATCACCAAAAATGACACCCAGAACCCTGTTCACGATCGTATTGAAAGTGCTTGGCATCTTCTTTATAAGGGATGTGCTGGCGTTGCTGCCGCAGGTACTGGTATATATAAAGTTCCTTGCATCCGGTGACCGCGATAATACTTTATCAGAGTTCGGTATCTTTCTCCTGGTAACGCTGGTTCATGTGTTTATCTGTTACCTGCTCATCTTTAAAACAGAAAGCCTGGTCGAAAAACTAAATCTCCCGGCATCTTTCAACGATGAAACGATCACATTGAACATTCATCGTTCAACTGTGTTGAGCATATCGATCGTTGTATTGGGCGGACTGATACTCGTCAAACAAATTCCCGAATTCTGCAGGCAGGTGTATGTCTATTTCCAGTACCGGACGATGGTGCATGCTGAAGTAAACCCCGCCACCGGACCCATGATCCTGGCCGGCGCACAGATCGTGATCGGTTTATTGTTGCTGGGCAACCAGAGAGATATTGTGTCTCTTGTTGAAAAGAAAAAACGGAAATAACATTTCCTGCTATTTATCCCTGACCAACCTGAAGAACTGTTCCCTATACGTTTCCCCTAAAGGAATTTGTTGTTTGTTGATGTAGATGACATTTCCATCCACCATCGAAATCTTATCAAGGGAAATGATATAGGATTTATGAACGCGGTAAAACGGCGGCCGAGGCAACTGCTGTTCCAGCTCCGTTAACGTGTGGTAGGTTGCAATACGCTGATCGTTTGTGAACACCGAAACATAATTTTTCAACCCCTCGATGTACAGAACATCACTGTAATTTATTTTGATGAATTTGTTCTTGCTTTCTCCTTTTACAAAAAAATAATCCTGCTCATCGTTTTCCGTTGCAATGGTTTCTGTTTCGGGCCGAAGCTGGTTGTACGCTTTTTGCGCGGCCTTTACAAAACGTTCGAATGCCACGGGCTTGAGTAAATAATCGATCACCTCGTGCTCATACCCTTCGAGCGCGTATTCGGGATAGGCCGTGGTAAGAATGAACCTGCACTTATCACGAGCGATCTTCAGGAACTGCATGCCGGTTAGTTCGGGCATTTGTATGTCGAGGAAAACAAGATCTATATCACCATGCTGTATGCGCGTAAGCGCGTCGATGGGGTTCGTGGCTGTGCCTGCGAGCTCGAGAAAGGGAACGCGGGTAACGTAGTCGGCGATGATCTGCACGGCGTACGATTGGTCATCCACCACAAAACACCTGATCGTTTTACGGTTCATAATTGTATGCTGAGTTCTGTTTTGTAATAAGCGCCGTCGTCGGTAACATGCAGCTCATGTTTACCCGGGTATATCAGTTCCAGTCGCCTGCGCACATTGGGCAAACCGATCCCGCTGGAGTGATCCTTCTGCTGTTTGTTGATCGCATTGGCAACCTGCAGCTTCAATTCGTTGTTACCAATCGTTAAAACGATCTGTACGGGTTTCGACGGATCATTGACCACGCCATGTTTAAAAGCGTTCTCAAAAAAAGGCACAAGCAACAGGGGCGCGATCATTTTTCCTTCCGGCTGCCCTATCACCCGCATATCCACAAAAAAATGATTTTCGAACAACATCCCGCAAACCTCGGTGTAGTGCCGGATGTAATCCAGTTCTTTTTCGAGCGAAACTTTTTCATCGGCGCTATCGGTAAGCATGTAGCGCATGAGTTGGGAAAGGCGGATCACCGCATCCGCCAGTTGCTGAGATACAGGATAGGCAAGCGAATAAATATAGTTGAGGGTATTGAATAAAAAATGAGGGTTGATCTGCGATTTGAGAAAAGAAAGTTCGGCCTTCATCTTTTCCTCGCGGAGCTGTTTGTTCTCGCGCTCTTTCCGGTAGGCCTGCTGAACGCCCCATATCACAGCGCTGAGGGCGATCACGGGAACACCGCGGTATATATTATCGATGATGTACCATCTGATCGTGGTTCCGTCCCCATAATTCCTGAACCCAAATACCGCGGGATAAAAAGTTTCCTCGAGCAGGTAGCGGCAGACCACAAACACAAACGGCGACGCGATACAGCCCAGTACCGCGAGCACCATGCGCCTGCGCTGAATGAGGTTTGGATAGATGAGCGCATAACAAAAATAAAAAGTGGCGGCCAGTGAAAGATCGTACGATGTATTCAGTATGGTTACATAACCCGGGTCGTTCTTCTCGCTTTTGCTGTCGGGGAAGAAAAATATACCAATCACCTGGTAGGCGAAATACAAAAGCCAGCCAAGCAAATGCAACCAGGTGTATCTCTTTTTTTCCATACTGCAAATCTACGGGTGTTAAACAGGGTCGTTGCTTTTTTACACCAACAACCGTTTTTGTTATCCCAACCGGAAAATACGCCAAATCCGGCGTTGGTGTAATAATCCCGCGGGTTGGGATCATATTATTTTCAACAGCGCGCAGCCGCCACATCTTTGACCCGTAAAACCAAAAACACGCTTTATGAAAAAGACCGCCGCCTGTTTACTGATCGCCTTTTTTGCAACCGCTTCCTGCCTGTTTGCGCAGAGCGCCGTGTTAAAAGGCAAAGTTGTGTCGCAGAAAGGAAATGGTTTGCAAGGAGCAACCATTGTATTGGTGCAGCTTCCCGACTCATCGCGCGCCTCCATACAAACCGCCGACGCCAATGGCAACTATGGTTTTTCGAAGATCAAAAACGGCACCTACGTGGTAAAGGTTTCGATGACAGGTTTTGTTTCGCATACCAGCGAGCCCTTTACGGTAAAAGGCGATGGATTGATAAGGCTGGTTTCACTTGCAGAAGAAGCGGGTGTATTGAAAGATGTGACCGTTACGTCGCTCACACCCAAACTGGAACAGAAAAGCGACCGGCTTGTTGTAAACGTAGAGAAGATGAACACGACAGGCGATAATGCACTCGATGTGCTGAGGAAAGCGCCGGGCATCCGCCTCGACAAAGACGATAACATCCTTTTCAGGAACAACGGCGGCGTGGTGGTGCTGATCGATGGAAAACGCAGTTACATGAGCGGATCGGAACTAAGCAATTACCTCAAGAACTTACCCGGCAATGTGATCAGCAAGATAGAACTCATTGCAAACCCGCCCGCCAACTACGACGCGGAGGGAACAGCGGGTATCATCAACATCAGGCTGAAACGAAACAAACTGCAGGGCATTAACGGAACGGCAACGGCAACGGCCTCGTATGGCCGGTATGGAAAAGCATCCGGTGGTTTGAACCTGAATTACAATACAGGCAAGATCAGCTCGTACATACGCACCAATGCAGGGTACTCCAATTCATACAATGAGCTGAAGCTCGGTCGTACGATCGGCTCAGAACTTTACAACCAGGTCAATTACTGGCATCCCATCGGCAGCAGCTACAGTTACACGGCGGGAGCAGATTACTTCGCAAGCAAAAAACATACGTTTGGCTTTCTCTTCAGGGGATACAATTCGCCGCAGCATGCAGAGGTAACCAGCAATTCCGTAACACTGAACAGCGCAGGTGCCAAGGTTAATGGTGCAGACATGTTCAAGCCGCAGCACACAAACGGAAGGTCCTATGTTTTTAACCTGAACTATGCGTTTGAAATAGATACTACCGGGCAGAAGCTCAGCATGGATGCGGACTACATCAATGGCGGCAATACAAACACGGAACAATTTTTCAATGCATACGTTGATGCTGCAGGGAAACTGATCGGCGACACGATCAAACTGCGCAACAACAATCCTTCTTCGTATTCCATTCGCTCTTTCAAAATGGATTATGTATATCCTTTTGCAAAAACCTGGCGCCTGGAAACAGGATTGAAAAGCAGCCGGGTATCAACAGACAACGACGCACGTTTTGACTCACTGAAAACAGCGGGATGGGTGACGGATCCAAAACGTTCCAATCATTTCCTTTACGATGAGAACATCAACGCATTTTACCTCACCGTAGATAAAAAGATCGGAACCCTGTTTGAAGTGAAAGCGGGGCTGCGCGCGGAACAGACCCGGTCAACCGCAAACTCGATAGGAAGCGGAACACCCGAAGTGAAAAGGGATTACTGGACACTTGCACCAAGCTTCTTCCTTACTTATCATGCAGGCGGCGACAACCAGTTCAATCTTTCCTACAGTGGAAGGATCAGCAGGCCGGGATATGGCAGCCTGAACCCGTTCACTTTTTACAGCGATCCATATACGGCCATCAAAGGCAACCCTTACCTGCTGGCCTCGTTCTCGAAATCGTTCCTGTTTAGTTACAATTTCAAAAATTTCCAGGTACTTAGCCTGAGTTATATCAAAGTAGACAATACCGTAACCAACATCATCACGCAGAATGATGCGACCAAAGAAAGCATTGCCGAGTACCAGAACATGGGCAACACGAAATCATTCAGTGCAACCAGTGCAGGAAGTTTCAACATCACCACCTGGTGGAACATGAATGCAGAGCTGGATGGCGCATATGATATTGTAAATAGCAAGGTACAGTCGGTGGACTATCATGCAGAAAGGTTTTCATGGTCGGGCAACCTCGACCAGACATTCATCCTTCCCTCAAATTACAAGATCCAGTTAACGGCCATGTATTATTCAGCTTCTGTAAGCGGATTGGCGAGAACCCTGCCTGGCTCACAGGTCGACCTGGGCATCAACAAAACGTTCCTCGATAAAAAAGCGACGATCAGCTTTAAAGTGCGTGATGTTTTCTTTGGCAACCGTTACAGGAGTGTGCTTCAATACAACAACGTAAACACAACCTGGCAGAACGAGTGGGAGAGCCGCCGTTTTTCGCTTAGCTTCACATACCAGTTCGGCAACATGAAAATCAAAGCGGCAAGGAACCGCAGTACCGGGGCATCTTCGGAACAGAACAGGCTGTGATGAAGTTGGCGGCAGACACGTTCTGCGGGTGCAGAGCAGGTGAAGGTCGGCTGGCTCATTTTTTGCAATCCCTTTACCATGAAACAACAGAACTACAAAAACCATGTCCGCTATTACCCGCTCCATCATTTTGTGTTTCTTCCATTGATGGGATTTCTCGTGGTGTTGGGTGTATGGAAAGCATTTGTTGATGAGCCTGATCGTTTGGCCTGGATCCTGTTCAGCATTGTTTGCTTCTGTATACTGTTCCTTGCGATCATGCTCAGGCAACATTATGCACTGGGCAACCAGGACAGGATCGTAAGGCTTGAGTTTCGTTTGCGCTATTTTGAGTTGTTTGGAAAGAACACACAGGAGATTGAGAAAAAATTGTCTTTTTCGCAGATTGCGGCACTCAGGTTCTGTGACGATGAAGAATTTAAAATACTCCTGGACCGCGCCTTAAAAGAGGGAATTTCAGGTGATGAGATCAAACGTTCGATCCGCAACTGGGTGGGCGATTATATGCGCCTTTGATGTTTGCAATAAACCGGTCCTGTTTGTAAATTTGAAGATGCACACACTTCAACGAACCAACTCAGCAAACAACGACTTTATTGAGCTCGTAAAACAGCTCGATGCGGACCTCGCAACAAAAGATGGGGATGACCATGCCTTTTACAACCAGTTCAACGGCATCGATGCCATCAAACATGTGGTGGTGGCTTATGAGAACGGAGAAGCCATTGGGTGCGGCGCCATCAAGGCCTTCGACAACGAGGCAATGGAAGTGAAACGTATGTTCGTGTCACCAACGCATCGCGGTAAGCGCATAGCCACAGCGGTTCTCGCGGAGCTGGAAAAATGGGCGGCGGAACTCTCTTTCAAAAGGTGCGTGCTTGAAACGGGGAAGCGGCAGGCAGATGCGGTTCAGTTGTACCAGAAAAACGGCTACCACGTCATTCCCAATTACGGCCAGTACGCCGGTGTTGAAAACAGCATTTGTTTTTCAAAATCGATCGAATGATCCGGGAAATTCAAAACATTGGGGAAGATCAACCTTTGCTCTCCGCAAGCAGTTGCAAACACTTGCGCAGGCTTGTTCTCCAATCTTTCAGCTGAATACCAAAATCTTTGCTGACCGCTCCTGTGTCCATCACAGAATAGGCCGGCCGTTTTGCGGGTGTGGGATAGGCAGAACTGGGTATCGGCAAAATTTCACAAGGCAAGTTCGCATCATCGCGGATGGCTGTTGCAAAATCGAACCAGGAGATCACGCCCGCGTTGCTGAACTGGTAAATGGAATTTTTCACCGCGTTTCCACTGTTTACCGAATCAATGATCGTGATGATCAATTCGGCAAGGTCTGCAGCGTACGTGGGTGAGCCCAACTGATCGTTTACCACTTTGATCCCGGTCCGTTCTTTCATCAACCGCAGCATCGTTTTCACAAAATTATTCCCGTGCGAGCTGTACAACCACGAGGTTCGGATGATGATCGTTCCGGGGTTAGCGGCCAATGCATGCTTCTCTCCTTCTGCCTTGGTAAATCCATAGTAGTTTACCGGTTCTGTTGCGGCATCAGCGCGGTACGGTTCTGTTCCGTTGCCGTTGAATACATAGTCGGTGGAGACTTGTATGAGAGTACAACCACATTGCGCACATTGCTCAGCGATCACGCGTGGCGATGTTGCGTTGATGGTATAAGCCAGCTCTTTTTCGGTCTCGGCTTTGTCTACCGCAGTATATGCGGCGCAACTGATAAAAAAAGAAGGTTTGTGTTTTTCAAAAAAAGCAGGGATCGTTGCAGGTTGTGCCAGGTCAAGGTCATCGCTGTCGATAAACAGGAATTCGTACGCGTTTGCATGAACCGATTGTTGCTGCAGCTCCCATCCCAACTGGCCATTTTTACCGGTTACAACAACAAGCGGTTTCAACATGCGGTACGGTTTATTTTTTTGCGGTAAATTCTTTCGGCTGTTTCGACCATTCCTCTTCGGGCAGCGACCTGAAATAATCGTAGGTTCTTTTCAGTCCTTCTGCCCTGTCGATCTTTGGCTCCCACCCAAGAATTTCCCGGGCTTTGGTGATGTCTGGCCTGCGTTGTTTTGGATCGTCTACCGGCAGTGGTTTGTATGTGATCTTTACAGAAGAGCCTGTAAGTTTCAGCACTTCTTCCGCAAAATCTTTCAGCGAAATTTCGTTCGGGTTGCCTATGTTCACGGGCATTGAGTAGTCGCTCATCAATAAACGGTAAATACCGTCCACAAGGTCGTCTACATAACAAAATGAACGTGTCTGGCTGCCATCGCCAAATACCGTAAGGTCCTCGCCGCGCAATGCCTGCCCGATGAATGCGGGGAGCGCTCTTCCATCATTAAGCCTCATGCGCGGGCCATAGGTGTTAAAAATGCGGACGATGCGTGTTTCAACCCCATGAAATGTATAGTAGGCGCGTGTGATGGATTCCATAAATCGTTTGGCCTCATCGTATACGCCGCGCGGGCCAACGGGGTTTACATTGCCCCAGTATTCTTCTGTCTGCGGATGCACCAACGGATCCCCATACACCTCGCTTGTTGAAGCAACCAGTATGCGTGCCTGCTTCGCCTTGGCAAGCCCCAGGCAGTTGTGTGTTCCCAGCGCGCCTACTTTTAATGTCTGGATCGGGATCTTCAGGTAGTCGATCGGGCTCGCCGGCGATGCAAAATGCAGGATGTAATCAAGGTGTCCCGCGATATGGATATACGTGGAAACATCGTGATTGTAAAACTCGAATTCCGGCAGTTTGAACAGGTGTTCAATGTTTTTGAGATCGCCTGTGATGAGATTATCCATCGCTATCACGTGATAGCCTTCCCTGATGAACCGGTCGCAGAGATGCGAGCCCAGAAAACCGGCCGCACCTGTTATGAGTATTCTTTTTGCTGGCATATTATTTCGCTATTGGACGACCGATGCTTTCGTAGTGATAGCCAAGGTCCGAAATATATTTAACGTCGAACAGGTTTCTTCCATCGAATATCACTTTGTTCCTTAGCTTGCTGTTGATGATCTCAAAATCGGGTGTACGAAACTCGCTCCATTCTGTTGCGATGATCAATGCATCTGCATCGTTGAGTGCATCGTACTGGCTTTCGGCGTAACTGATCCTGTCGCCGACCGATTTTTTTACATTCGGCATCGCCTCCGGGTCAAAGGCAACGATCGTTGCACCTTCGTTGATGAGCGCATCAGCCAGGTACAGGGCGGGCGCCTCTCTTATATCGTCTGTATTGGGTTTGAAAGCAAGCCCCCAGAGTGTGAAGCGTTTCCCCTTCAGATCATTGTTGAAGTATTCCCTGATCTTGGGCAGCAGGTGAAGTTTCTGGAGTTCGTTCACCTGTTCTACCGCTTTCAATATTTTGAAATCGTATTTCACTTCTTCCGAAGACATTACCAATGCCTGCACATCTTTCGGGAAACAGCTTCCGCCGTAGCCGATGCCTGGGAAGAGAAAACGTTTACCGATCCTTTCATCGCTGCCGATCCCCCTTCGTACCATATCCACATCAGCACCCAACCTCTCGCACAACTGCGCGATCTCGTTCATGAAAGAGATCTTTGTAGCAAGGAACGAGTTGGCCGCGTATTTTGTAAGTTCCGCTGATTTCTCATCCATAAAGATCACCGGGTTTCCCTGGCGCACAAAGGGGGCATATAAATCGGTCATTATTTTTCTTGCCCGCTCTGAGGTTGTTCCCACCACTACGCGGTCTGGCTTCATAAAATCGTCAACCGCAACGCCTTCGCGCAGGAACTCCGGATTGCTCACCACATCAAATTCACCTTTGAAGTTTTCTGCGATGGCCTTCTGTACTTTTTCGGCTGTGCCTACGGGCACGGTGCTTTTGTCTACGACCACCTTATAATCGGTAAGCAGCTTTCCCAGCTGGGATGCAACGCCTAAAACATAACGCAGATCCGCCGCGCCATTTTCCCCCGGAGGGGTGGGCAATGCAAGAAATACGATCACCGCATCTTTTACGCCTTCTGCAAGATCGGTTGTGAATGTAAGACGTTTCTCTTTGAGGTTGCGAAGGAATATCTTTTCAAGTCCCGGCTCATAGATCGTGATCTCGCCCGCCGACAATTTCTCCACTTTATCTGCGTCGATATCTATGCATGTTACCTTGTTGCCTGTTTCTGCAAAGCACGTACCTGTAACCAGTCCAACATAGCCCGTTCCTATTACTGCGATCTTCATATTATCGGTTTAAGAAATTCAGTACCTGTTGTGTGATAAATGTTAACTGTTCTTCGTCCATTTCCGTATGCACGGGCAGAGAGATCACCCGCCCGGTGAGCGAGTCGGTAGTGGCAAGATCCAGTTCGGGCAGTTTGAGTGATGAGAACATTTTTTGTTTGTGCCCGGGTACCGGGTAATATATCATTGAAGGTATTTTCTGTTCTGCGAGATGGGCGCTCAACCCGTCGCGATCCGCATCGTTCAGTAAAATAGTGTACTGGTGGTATACGTGATCGCTGTACGGCGCAACAAACGGAACGGTAATGTGCTTATTTCCCTCTAAGGCTTTGTTGTAAAACGCTGCTACTTTACGGCGCGCCGCATTGTATTGATCGAGTCTCTTCAACTTAACATTCAGCACTGCTGCCTGCAATGTGTCCAGGCGCGAGTTGCAACCTACCAGCTCGTGGTAATATCTTTTTTCCTGTCCGTGGTTGGCGATCATCTTTAGTTTATGCGCGAGCGCTTCATCGTTCGTGAAGATCGCACCGCCATCGCCGTAGGCGCCGAGGTTCTTGCTTGGATAAAAAGAAGTGGTTCCGATCGTTCCGATGGTCCCGGTTTTCTTTTTTGTTCCATCTGAAAAAGTATAATCGCAACCAATGGCCTGTGCATTGTCTTCGATCACGTACAGGTTAAACTCCTTTGCGATCTGCATGATCTCTTCCATCGGCGCCGCATGCCCGTATAAATGCACCGGTACGATCGCTTTTGTTTTTGGGGTGATGGCCGCGCGCAACGACTGTGGATCCATACAGAATGTTTTGGGATCCACCTCTACAAATACGGGTTTCAGTTTGAGCAAAGCAACCACTTCGGTTGTGGCGATGTAGGTGAAGGAAGGAGTGATCACTTCATCACCGGGCTGCAGATCGAGGGCCATCATCGCGATCTGGAGCGCATCGGTACCATTTGCGCAGGGAATAGTGAATTTTGCACCGGTATAGGTGCTCAACGCAGCGGCGAAATCCTGGACGGGTTTGCCGTTGATGTATGCCGCACTGTCAAGTACCGAATGTATGGCTGAATCTATTTCATCTTTTATGTGCAGGTATTGAGTCTTTGTATCAACCATCTGGATTGGGCGCATGATCATGGTTTAGAGCGGCGAAATTAGCGAAAAACAAGCGAAAAGCGGCAATTTACAGGCACGAAGTAGGAGTCTGCCCGCCCTCATTTCATCCTTCAAATTTCCCACATGGTTCTTTATTCGTTTCTTTGTGCCATCAACTCCCGCCTATGATTGCGTACCGGCTTTTCATACTGTTGTACCCTAAAATCGTATGGCTCTTGCGCTTTACCAATCCGAAAGCCAGGCTTTGGGTAACCGGCAGAAGGGGCATCTTCAAAAAACTGGCGGCCGCTTTTTACAAAAACAGCAAACCTGTGGTATGGATGCACTGCGCATCGCTCGGCGAATTTGAACAGGGAAGACCCGTGTTGGAAGCGCTCCGCAGGGAATACCCGTCGCATTGCTTATTGCTTACTTTTTTTTCACCGTCCGGGTACGAGATCAGGAAAAATTACGATGGTGTTGATCATGTTTTTTACCTGCCCATGGACTCCCCCTCCAATGCGTCGCGGTTCCTGAATATCGTTCAGCCTTCTTTGGTCCTGTTCGTAAAGTATGAATTCTGGTTTTACTACCTCAGCGAAGCAAAACAAAGAAACATCCCTTTGCTGCTTGTGTCGGGCATCTTCAGAAAAGACCAGTTGTTCTTCAGGTGGTACGGCGGTGCGCACAGGAAAATGCTTTCTTTTTTTACCTGTCTTTTTGTACAGAACCAGGCATCGGCTGCGCTGCTGGAAAGCATCGGCTACGAAGAGAATGTAATGCTCAGCGGCGATACCCGTTTCGACCGCGTGATCAGCATCGCGAACGGCTTTGAACCCGTACCGGTGATCGGTGAATTTTGCGCGAACAGGACGACCATTGTTGCGGGCAGTACGTGGACAGACGACGATGAAGAGCTGGATCATTTCGCAAATACAAACCCATCCCTCAGGTTTATCATAGCCCCACACGATATTGGAAAAGACAGGCTCATCGAATGCCTGCAGCTTTACAAAAATGCCATCCTGTATTCAGATTATGAAAGGGCGTTGCAGCAGGGAAGATCGGTGCCTGCAGACATCAACGTGATCATTATAGACAATGTGGGCATGTTGAGCAGGCTTTACAAATACGCAGCGGTTTGCTATGTAGGCGGTGGCTTTGGCGAGGATGGCATCCACAACATACTCGAGGCTGCCGTGTACGGCAAACCCGTGGTTTTCGGCCCTGTTTACGATAAATATTTCGAGGCAGAAGAGTTGCTCGACCGCGGAGGCGCATTCAGCATAAGTGATGCGCTTGAGCTGGAAGCGTTGTTAAAAGACCTGCTTGAAAAACAAACACTGTACAATGCAGCGGCGGCGGCGGCCGGTAAATATGTAGCAGACCGTGCAGGAGCAACGGAAAGCGTGGTTCAATTTATTCAGGCGAACCGTCTCTTGATCAACTGATCAAATAATTTCACGGTTTCACTGTTATCGGGCCAGCTGAGTTTTACTTTCAGTTCGCGCTGTATCCAGTATTCCGCTTCGGGGTAAATGGTGAATGCGTTGATGGTTTTCAAACTGCGCTCGTACATGTTCTCATCGCCTCGGAAAAGGTCGTTCACAAACAGGAAACGGTCGTTGATCCCGATCGCTTTTTTCAGGTCGCGGATGGGTGCACCCTGCAATGCATGGGCCACTTCCCTTTTTTCTTCCTTCAGTTTTTCATTCAGGCTCTCGCCGGGCTGAGCGAATGAGTGGTTGTATTCAACAACTGGTGCGGCAACCTGTGTTGTCTCCACGCGTTTCACGGGCTCCTGCGGAGCGGCAACAGCCGCTTCCTGCTGATGTGCCAGGGTTGGAATTTCTATGGGTGATTCAAAGATCCAGTTCGCGGCCTGTTCTTCTTTGGCAGGTTGTTTTGCCTGCGGCACAGGAGCGGTTTCCATCTTTTCTTCCGCAACAGGGATGGGTGAGCCCGAGACCTTGGGCAGAACAACAGATATCTTACCTGCCGCGGCCGGGCGCACTTCGGCCCGCTGCAGTTCGGCGAGCAATAGCTGGGCCGTAACGGCCATCTTTTCAGCGCCGGCCTGTTGCTCAAACTGTTCTTTGAGTTTGTTTATCAAGGTGCCCACTCTTTCCATCGGATGTAATACATTTGGGGGTTACCAAAAAACAGGGATCGTTTAAAGGTACAAACGTTTTCTTTTACAATTTATTTTACAGATGTTTATTGAACCCAATATATCAGGCGAAAGAAGAGGCTGGATCGAAGTGATCTGCGGGAGCATGTTCAGCGGAAAGACCGAAGAGCTCATCCGCCGCCTCAAAAGGGCCAAGATCGCCAACCTGAAAGTAGAGATCTTCAAACCTGCAATAGACGTGCGCTACGACGAAAACAACGTAGTGAGCCACGATTCGAACGCGATACAGTCTACCCCCATCGAAAACTCACAAACCATCCTCCTGATGGCCGAAGGCGTAGACGTGGTGGGCATCGACGAGGCGCAGTTTTTTGACGACGAGATCATTAACGTTTGCGAAATGCTGGCATTGAGGGGTGTGCGGGTGATCGTGGCCGGACTGGATATGGATTACCTCGGCAAACCTTTCGGGCAGATGCCGTTCCTGTTGTCCATCGCCGACTACATCACCAAATTACACGCGATCTGTATGAAGTGCGGGAACATCGCAAACGTATCGTATCGAAAAACGGGCCAGGGCGGACAGGTATTACTGGGCGAAAAAGAAACCTACGAGCCACGCTGCCGCAAATGCGCCAATGAAAAGTAGCCGACGCATATTAGCCCTCATGCGCAAGGACCTGCTCCTTGAAACCCGCCAGCAGTATACATTGTATGGGATACTGCTTTATGTGGCGTCTACCATTTTTGTGGTGTACCTGTGTATGGACCAGCCCGAGGACAAAATATGGAACGCCATGTTCTGGGTGATACAATTGTTTGTATGCATCAATGCCGTGGCCAAAAGTTTCCTGCAGGAAAACCGCGGGCGCATGCTTTATTTTTATTCGATCGCCAGCCCGGTTGATTTTGTTTTGTCAAAACTCATCTTCAATGCCGTATTGATGGTGGTGATGAGTTTGCTGAGTCTCGGCATCTTCACATTGTGGCTGGGCAACCCGCTTGAAAACTGGCCCGTTTTTATTTTTATTTCCTGTTTTGGGGGGATGAGCCTCGGGCTTGTTTTCACCTTCCTCGCGGCCATCGCGGCAAAGGCACAGCAACAGGCGGCCCTGATGGCGATCATGGGGTTCCCGCTCATCATTCCGCAACTGCTTTTGCTGATGAAGATCTCTTCTGTTGCTTTTTCTTCGGTGATTCAATCCGGCTGGTGGCAAATGGTGCTGCTGCTCGGAGGGCTTGACCTGATGGTAGTGGCACTGGCGGTTATTCTTTTCCCGTTTTTGTGGAAGGATTAAAGAACATCATATTCTGCAAACAGAACATCTGCCACAAAGCAACGCTAAAACCGCAGGTGCCTCACCGTCTGCGCTTTATTGATCAACTGCTTTAATGAATCGATGCCGATCTTCAGGTGATTCTCCACGAACTCGGAAGTTACTTTCTTATCGCTCTCCTCTGTTTTTACACCATCCGGTATCATCGGCGAATCGCTTACCAGTAACAGTGCGCCTGTGGGGATCTTGTTGTAAAAGCCAACGGTAAAGATCGTCGCCGTTTCCATGTCAATGGCATAGGCGCGTACTTTGGTCAGGTAGGCCTTGAATTCGTCGTCGTGCTCCCAAACCCTTCGGTTGGTGGTATAAACCGTTCCTGTCCAGTAATCAACCGAATAATCGCGGATCGTTGTTGAGATCGCTTTCTGCAAAGCAAAGGCTGGCATTGCAGGAACTTCGGGCGGGAAATAATCGTTCGAGGTACCTTCTCCCCTGATTGCCGCGATGGGAAGGATCAGGTCGCCGATCTTGTTGCGTTTTTTCAATCCGCCGCACTTGCCCAGGAACAAAACGGCTTCGGGGTTGATGGCCGTGAGCAGGTCCATGACCGTGGCCGCACCCGGGCTACCCATTCCAAAATTGATGATGGTGATGCCATCTGCAGTTGCGCATTGCATGGGCCTGTCGGTGCCCACGATCTCCACATTGTTCCATTTGGCAAACATGGTAATGTAGTTGCTGAAATTGGTAAGCAACACATATTTACCAAAGTTTTCCAGCTTCTCCCCTGTGTAACGGGGCAGCCAGTTATTAACGATGTCTTCTTTTGTTTTCATGGTGTACGGTTTTGAGCCAGGCGTTTGAACGGGGGCTTTAGGAGTTAGCGTACGAAACGCCTAACTTCAGCCTCCCTAATTCCTAACTTTGAAAAAAATAATTGGCTAAAATACAAAAAAGGCGGCCATAAACAAAGCGTATGACAAGGATAGAATATCCACCTTTCGATTTCCGTATAAAAAAAGAGAATGAAAAGGAATGGATCTTTGACGAGGTACGCAAACAATGGGTGCGGCTCACGCCGGAGGAATGGGTGCGGCAAAACATATTGCAATACCTGCTGCAGGTAAAAAAATACCCCGCATCGCTCATCGCCGTCGAAAAGGAAATTGCGCTGGGCGAATTGCGCAAACGTTTCGACATCCTCGTTTACAAGGAAGCAAAACCATGGATGATCATCGAATGCAAGGAAATGAATGTGCCGCTGAGCGAAGCTACCATCAGGCAGATCCTCAACTACAATATAACCATCCGGGCAGATTACATCATGGTAACCAATGGCACGGAACACAGGGCATTCTGTATTGCGAAAGGCATCCCGGAGCCGATAGCCGAATTGCCGGAAACAGGAAGTAGTAATTAATTAGGAATTAGTAATTAGTAATTAGGAATTAACAGTTGCTAATCCGCATTCCTAATTCCTAATTCCTAATTCTTAATTCCTATTGTGGGTTTGTTACGGAAATATCCCCAACTCACTATAAGATGTTCCTACTTTATTGATAGCGCATACGTAAGCGGCGGTGCGCATGTCAGGAATATCGGGGTTGTTTTTCCAGATGTCCATGATCTCACGCGTTGCGGTGATCATGGTTTCTTCGAGGCCGCTGTGCACGAGGTCTACTTCTTCGGGGCCGTGTTTGATGAACTTGCGCTCAACATCCGAAACGCTTTTACCGGTGAGGCCCTCGATCTGGTCGAGGATATGTGTATTGAGGTTTTCGGTGAACCGTTTTTCCATACGCCCGTAACGCACGTGGCTGAGGTTTTTCAACCATTCGAAATAAGAAACGGTAACACCGCCTGCATTGAGGTACATATCAGGTACAACGAGTACGCCTTTGCCGATGAGGATGTCATCTGCTTCCGGTGTAAGCGGTCCATTGGCAGCTTCGCCGATGATCTTTGCTTTTACTTTACCCGCATTATCGCCATTGATCACGTTCTCCAGCGCAGCCGGGATCAGGATATCGCACTCGAGCTCGAGCGCGTCGTTGCTTTTTGCAAGATTGGTTGCGCCAGGGAAATTGAGAATAGAACCGGTCGCTTTCCGGTGCTGGAACACTTCTTCTTCGTTCAACCCATCTGCTTTGTAAATGGCACCTTCGTACTCGGCAATGGCAACAACAATTGAACCATGTTCACGGAAAAATTTAGCGCTGTGGTAGCCAACATTACCAAGACCCTGCACCACTACTTTTTTTCCTTCAACACCAAGGCTCAGTCCCAGTTTCTTCATCACATCTTCCATGTTGCACACTTCACGGATACCGAAGAATACGCCCAGGCCGGTTGCTTCTTTACGACCGCGCACGCCGCCCTGTGTGATCGGTTTGCCGGTAACACAACCGGCAGCATCGATCTCGCCCGGTTTCAAAGAAGCGTAGGTATCAACGATCCAGGCCATTTCTCTTTCACCGGTTCCATAATCAGGAGCGGGAACATCGATGCCGGGACCGATGAAATTTTTCTTTACGAGTTCACTTGTATAACGGCGGGTGATCTTTTCGAGCTCGTATACACTGTGTTTTTTCGGGTTGATTTTAATCCCGCCCTTGCCCCCGCCAAACGGAACATTCACGATAGCGCATTTATAGGTCATGAGCGATGCAAGCGCCATCACCTCATCCTGGTTCACTTCATCGCTGAAGCGGATGCCGCCCTTACAAGGCGATTTGTGCTGCGAATGCTGTACACGGTAAGCCTCGATCACTTCAATGCGACCATCATCCATCTTCACCGGGAAACGCATGCTGTACACACTGTTGCACGCCTTGATCTGCTCGAGCAAACCGTTCTCCCACTTTGTAAATTTTGACGCCTTATCAAAGCTTTTTTCAACACTTTGGAAAAAGCTATACGGTTGTTGACTTGACATGATTGATTCTTTTAGATTTTATTTTCTTTTATGGAAAGCTATTTTGTTCACGGATCGCCGGCTCACCCGGCCCCGTTATTTTTTTTCGAGTTTGCTGATCTTCCTGTCCAGGCTATATACATAAAAAAACAGGCCAATCAATATCGTAACCACTACGGCAACTACTACGTATAATTTGCCGTTGCTGCGCATAAGGTCCGCATTCTCGGGATTGGCCACTGTTTCCTGTGCCTGTGTGGTTGCTGCTGTAAATGCGAACAGGAACATGCCTGCCATTCTTTTTACCTTATTCATACGCCAATTGTTTTTGTTGAATGAGCCGCACACGGATGCGCAGGGTGGTGATCCATACGCTGATCAATGTCCAGCCGATGAACGCAGGATACATCACACTGCGCATGGAATTTGTGGTGTCTTTCGGGTTAAGCCCCGGGTTGCCCTCACTTCCCAATCCGCCCGGATGCAGGCTCTCCGCCAGCCTCGGAAGGATCCATATGCAGGGAAACAACATAAAATATGCAAAGACATTGTATACCGCTCCTATCCTTGCCTGCTTCTCTTCATCCTGCAAACTTCCTTTCAATACAAAATAGGCGAAGTAGATCAGCAACGCAATGGCCGTACCGTTTTGCTTGGCATCGCCACTCCAGGGCTTGCCCCATTGGTAGTTGGCCCAGATCATTCCCGTTACCAGCCCGAGAATGCCGAGCATGTTTCCCGTTCTTACAAATTCGGTTGAATAGATCTCGTCTTTCACCGACTGTTTGCGCAGGTATTTGATGGCATATACAACAGACACCGTAAAACAAACCATCATGGCGATCCACATCGGCACATGAAAAAATAAATTACGGATCGTTTCTTTCAAAGGCACCCCGGGCGGTGAAGGAACCGGCACAAGAAAACCGTAAGAGCAGGTATATAAGAGTAAAATAAAACTTGCTATTTTCCACCAGGATTTTCGAAGCATGATCTGTTTTTTACAGTGTCCATTCAGCACCCTCAACAAACTAACAACTGTGAGCGCAAAATTAGGTGAAAGGGGCCCAATAACAAGAATGATTGTGTAAAAAATACGGGTTATACCTACCTAAATCGGGAAAACTTGTGTTTTGCGATCCACTGGTTTCAAACACAGTTCAGCATCCCACCGGTCGAGATCCGCCACGCTGTGTTGATCCGTGCATTCCGTGGCAAAAAAATAATTTACTTTACAGGATGGCAGCACCCCTCTTAACCATCAATGGCCTCTCGGTTGATTTCGTCACAGACCAAACCACCACAAAAGCATTAAAAAACATTTCAATATCTGTTTCGCGCGGTGAAATACTGGCGATTGTGGGCGAATCGGGCTCAGGCAAATCCGTGACCTCGCTCTCCATCCTGCAATTATTGCCGTCGCCACCCGCAGTATACACTTCAGGGGAGATCATACTCACCACAAACGATGAGCGCTCCGACATGCTGACCATCCCACGCGAAAAGCTCCAGCGCATCCGCGGCAATGAAATTGCGATGATCTTCCAGGAACCGATGACCTCCCTGAACCCCGTTCTCACCTGCGGCTTCCAGGTAATGGAAGCCATCCGGCAGCACGAACCGCTCACAGAAAAAGAAGCGATGGAAAAAACGATCGCACTTTTCGAAAAAGTTAAACTTCCCGACCCGGCGGGTATGTTCAAAAGATACCCGCACCAACTCAGTGGCGGACAAAAACAGCGGGTGATGATCGCCATGGCGATGAGCTGCGAGCCCGCCCTGCTCATCTGCGATGAGCCCACCACCGCACTCGACGTCACCGTTCAGAAAAACATCCTCGAACTGATTCGCGAACTGCAAGTCCAGAATAACATGGGTGTAATATTTATTACGCACGACCTGAGCGTAGTGGCAGAGATCGCAGACCGTATCGCCGTTATGTACAAGGGAGAAATTGTTGAACAGGACACAACGGCAACGCTGCTTTCATCACCACGGCATCCTTACACAAAAGCATTGCTTGCCTGCAGACCCGGTTTACACGAAAAAGGCGAGCGCCTCCCGGTGGTAAGCGATTTTATGGAAGTGGACGGCGAAGGAAACATAAAAGAAAAACAAGCCGCAAAACAGGAAAGCCATGTATACCCGGCACCTGGAACCAGTTCTCAAACACCGCTTCTAACAGTAGAAAACCTCAAAGTCTATTTTCCTGCCAAAAAATCTTTTCTTGGTAAGGTCACCGCTTATACAAAAGCAGTTGATGATGTGAGTTTCACAGTTTACGCGGGAGAAACACTCGGACTGGTGGGCGAATCGGGCTGCGGAAAAAGCACATTGGGCAGAACGATCCTGCGGCTGATAGAGGCAACAGAAGGAAAAGTTCTTTACAAAGGAATCGATCTTTTAAAAACGGCGCCGGCAACATTGAAATCGCTGCGCAAAGACATGCAGATCATTTTCCAGGACCCCTACTCATCGCTCAACCCAAGGATCACCATCGGCGATGCGATCGCAGAACCTTTGCTGGTGCACGGTTTGGCCAGGAATGAAAAAGAGCGGAAAGAAAAAGTTGTTTCACTGCTGGAAAAAGTAAACCTGCGGTCGGAACACTACAACCGTTACCCGCACGAATTCAGCGGCGGGCAGCGGCAACGCATCGTGATCGCACGGGCATTGGCTCTCAACCCTTCTTTTATCATTTGCGATGAAAGTGTTTCTGCACTGGATGTGAGCGTACAGGCACAGGTGCTAAACCTGCTGAACGACCTTAAAAAGGAATTCGGCTTTACCGCTATCTTTATCTCGCACGATCTTTCGGTGGTCAGGTACATCAGCGACAGGATCATGGTGATGAACAAAGGAAAGATCGAAGAAATGGGCAATGCGGAAGACGTGTACCGCAACCCGCAGAGCGCCTACACGCAAAGGCTGATCGCTTCCATTCCCGGTGCGGTTATCTGAAAGAATAGTTGAGTTCCTGGAACCAGTTGCCCCCATCGAAACGATCAATCTTCCACGAATAACCAACATTCTCGAGATAATACACAAATCCTGCTTCCAATGCCTCGTTAAGCCCCGCGGGAACCGTTTTCTCAAAAACGATCTTGTTGGTGGGAGAAGGAATGTCTTTCACTTTCATAACAGAAAAAGTGGAATCGAACAGGTGGCGGCTGTCGCCGGCTTTCCTGATAAACACAGAAAAGGTTATGTTCTTCTGCTCCTGCGAAAAATCCTGCTCGGTGTACAATACAAAGCGAACGGTTTTGCCGGTGCGCGCAATCACTTCAAGATCCTCCGTTTTTTTTGTGCAGGAAGCCAAAAAAAGAATTACGGCCATTGTGAACAAAATGGCTGTTTTGGTTTTTGTTGTCTGAATCATGATCCATAAAACGGAAACTTTAGCAGAAGGTTGCCGCGAGCGCAAAAATAACATTTTTTGGTCATGGGTGAAAGACTTATATATGTTTGACAATCAATTGTTTAATCAATTGATATGATTCAAATTGGCGGGTTTGTACCTATATCGTACCTTTGCCAACTTCTGAAATTCATGCCGTAACATGAAGCGAGCTACTTCCCGCAAGTCCTGGGGATGGCAACCTGAATGTGGCTATCATCTTAAAACAGGATTAGACACATGAAATTATCACAGTTCAAGTTTGACCTTCCACTAAACCTCATTGCGCAGAACCCTACCAAACGCAGGGAAGACAGTCGCATGATGGTGGTTGACCGAAAGAGCGGCCACATGGAAAACAAACATTTCCGCGACATTCTTGAGTATTTCGACGACAAGGATGTTTTTGTAGTGAACAACACCAAAGTATTTCCCGCGCGTATGTATGGGCGCAAGGAAAAAACGGGTGCGAAGATCGAGGTGTTTTTGCTTCGTGAGCTGAACAAACCAAACCGTTTATGGGATGTGATCGTTGATCCCGCAAGAAAGATCCGCGTAGGCAACAAATTATATTTCGGCGAGAACGAAGAACTCGTTGCCGAAGTGATCGACAATACCACCAGCCGTGGCCGTACCATCCGTTTTTTATGGGACGACGATGACGAGAGCTTCAAAAAGATGCTCGAACATCTTGGAGAAACGCCTTTGCCTAAATACATCAAACGCAAACCGGACGAGGAAGACAAGGAACGTTACCAGACGGTGTATGCGAAATACGAGGGCGCTGTTGCGGCGCCTACTGCAGGGCTTCACTTCAGCAAAGAGCTCATCAAACGTTGCGAGATACTGGGGATCCGTTTTGCGGAAGTTACCCTGCACACGGGCCTCGGCACCTTCCGCCCCATTGAAGTGGAAGATCTCAGCAAACACAAAATGGATGCAGAATACTACGCCATTGACGAGCAGGCCTGCAACATCGTAAACAAAGCGAAAGAAACCGGGCACCGCATCTGTTCCATCGGAACCACTACCATGCGCGCCATGGAAAGCAGCTTCACCGCGCAGAAATTATTAAAACCAAGCGAGGGATGGACCAACCACTTTATCCATCCACCTTATAAATTCAATGTTGCAGACAGCCTGGTTACCAATTTCCATCTGCCAAAAACCAGCCTGCTTATCATGACCTGCGCATTCGCCGGTTACGATCTCGCCATGGAAGCTTATAAAAAAGCGATCAAGGACAAGTATCGTTTCTTTAGTTACGGCGATGCGTTGCTGATCATCTGAGTACGCTTTGCAATTGCAAGTCTTTTCATAACAAAGAAGCCTGGTAGAAACACCAGGCTTCTTTGTGTTTATGGTTAAGCGCAACAAAACAATCAGGGCTCATAGTCATAAGGCAGCTTGGTGCACATTTTTTCCGACCATGACCAAAAACCTTTAACGCCTACAATATTTTCTCCGTAAAAACTTCCGTTCGAAAGAAACACGAGATGTTCGGGCACATTCATAAGATGGGAAACGACCGGGTTAAATTTTTGATCGTCGGGAAGTGTTTTCTGGTAATCGGGGTATTTGATCTTTGGCAGGTAAACCACTTCGATCCTGTTCGGGAAAATGAGTTGTTTGGAATTATGGTCCCTGTCTGATGCGATGTTCTTTGCGCCAAGTTTGATATCGATCAGGATCTCTTCCTGCCTGATCTGTTTCATTACACTTTGAAAATACGCCAGCGTGTCTTTGTTGATGATGCGGGCTGTATCTTTCTCTTCTATAAAAAGCAGGCTTTCGTTGGCATGAATGTAACCGGAGTTTGATAATTTCTTTTTACTCTGCCGGTCGAACATTTCACGCACACGCTGCTTTTCCATTTTGCTGATCTTCGCTATTTCGCGTACCTCGAATTGTTCTTCGGCTATTTTATCACGGTAAGTGCTGCGCATAAAATGCAGGAGCGAACCCTTGTAAACCTTGTCCCTGTTCTCTTTCCATTTTTTTTCAAGGCGTTTGTCTGTTGACTGCATTTCGGTAAAGAACGGGTAACCGCGGTAAATAAATTGTTTGGTGGAGAGGCTGTATTCAAAATTTACGAGCGTGTACTTCAATATGTATCCCAATGCATTGTTTTCAATAACCAGGTCCTCCTTCGCTGTTATTTTTACCAGGTCCGTCCGGGGAGAATAGCGGAAACGCAGCGCTTCTTTGTTCACAAGCGTACATTCGGATGCGAAAGATTCTGTGCCGATAAAATTATCCATAAAGAAATGGCCGTACCGCGACCATCCATACGGATCGTACGGATCGTTTGCCACCACTACTTCTTTTAGTTCTTCTGTTTTTGGTTTGAGATAGACCACCACATTATCCAGCGACTGGTCTGAACCGATCAGTGTTCTGAACAATTCGAACCCTACGCATGAAATGATCAGTTCGTACTTTCCTTCGGGAAAATTCCGCAGCACAAAAACGCCGTTCTCGTCACTCACCGTTCCCTTCGATGTATTGCTGAGGTAAATATTGGCGGCGGCCACAGGTGTTTTATCCTGGGAGAAGATGCGCCCCGACATGGTTTTCTGCGCCTGGGCGAAAACCATCAAAAAAGAGGAACATAGTAAAAGCAGGAGCTTTCGCATACCAGTTTTGGTTTTGGAGAAGAATGGTCGGACGTAAACCATGCACAATTTTAATGCCATGTTCCGGCTCCCGGCTCCCCGTTTCCTGTAACTTACAAAAACTATTTTGCTTTCTTAGGCGGTGGCCAGTAGTCGATGGGCAGTAACTCCGCTATTTTTTCCGAAAAACCCCAATAACCCGAAGAGATCATGGTGGTGCCTTCGTAGTAGGTACCATTGGACCAGACCATCATTGGTTCTTCGCTTGTGCGTTTGATCTGCGAGGTAACGGGCGCTTCCATATAGGCCTGGTTCAGGGAACGGTAAAATTCCACGGGCGCCATTTTTGGTTTGTAAACCACCTGGAGATAATCTTTGAAATTAAAACCGGCGACCGTACTGTCGATTGCGTAAGCGATGCTGTCGCCGGTAAGGGTACGGTTGATGAGGTAGTCTGTTGTTTCAGGCATACGCATCACTTTCCGGTAATAGGCGGCGGTATCAGGGTGAAGGCCGGCATATACGTCACCTATCACAACAGATCCGCCTGTGGTCACCCTGGTCCCGGTCATTTTTGCGCGGTTGATCTGCGAAATGCGTTCCCTTTCCGTGTTTGGAATTTTGATGATGCGCTTGACATCGAACTCCTGTTCGATCAATTTGTTCCGGTAGAGGCTCCGCATGAAGTGCATGATCGATCCGTAATAAGAAGCTTCACGGTTGGCGAGCCACCTTCTTTTCTGCGCCGAACGTTTGGTTTCTATGTCTCTGAACAAAGGATATCCCTGGTAGAGAAAAACATGCGTGCGCATGTTGTACTGGAAATTCACAAGATCGTATGTCAGGTGGTAGCCGAGATGACGGTTCTCGATGAGGATGCGGTCGTCGGCGCTCACGTATAGAGTATTCTCTTTGCGGTTCAGCCTGAACCGTAGCACTTCTTTGTTGAGCAGTTTGCAATCTTCTGCGCCGGCAGACATCCCGATAAAGTTCTCCAGGAAAAACCTTCCCCATTTCTGCCATCCATCTTTCTCGTAAGGTTCAAGGATCACTTCTTTGAGTTCATCCACTTTTGGCTTTAGTACCACTTCGATGTTTTCGGGGATGCGGTTGGAACGGATGGGTAATGTAAAGGACTCGTACCCGACGAACGAAACCACGAGATCAAAACTTCCTTCCGGGAAGCGCGGCAACACAAACTCACCATTCTCCTGCGTAACCGTTCCGATCGATGTATTGGCAAGAAAAACACTGGCGCCAACCACGGGGCGGCGCGTATCGGCATACAACACCCTTCCTTTCAAAGCCTGGGCAAAAGAAACAGAGGTGAACAAACAAAACAAAAAAATAAAAGCGCTTCTCACTCGTTGGGTTTCAGGAGAGAAAGATAACGAACTTTTTAGTTATAGAAAAACCTGGGGGAATATTTGTTTGAATCGGTGCATTAAAAAAAATGCCACAGGTTTTACACGCAGGCAAACGGGCCGGGCTGTAAAACCTATGGCAAAAAAATGTGCAGGCTATAGCGCTACAAACCGAACAGCCCGCTGTTCAGCAACTGGAGCATGCGGGTTTTGTGTGCGCTTGGTACCAGCAATGAAATATTGTGCGGGCTGCCGCCGTAGCTTACCATGGTTACCGGTACTTCGCTGATGGCGGTGAACAAGCGTTGCAGCACGTGATCTGTTTGTGCAATTTCATTACCAACAATGGATACGATGGACTGGTCCTTTTCCACATCAACCGTTCCAAAGGGTTCAAGTTCTTTTACGATCTGTTTCAACGATGTGTCGGAATCGATGGTAACTGAGACCGCAACTTCAGAAGTGGTGATCATGTCGATAGACGTATGGTATTTTTCAAACACCTCAAATACTTTTCTCAGGAAGCCATAAGCCAGCAGCATACGGCTGCTTTTTATTTTGATGGCGATGATGCCGTCTTTGGCTGCCACCGCTTTTACGCCAACGGTTCCGGCTTCTTTCATGATCACCGTTCCGGCCGCATCGGGTTGCATGGTGTTGAGCAATTTTACGGGAACGTTTTCCAGTTGCGCGGGCCAGATACAGGTTGGGTGCAGGATCTTTGCACCGAAATAAGCAAGCTCGGCGGCCTCGTCAAAACTCAGTTGTTTGATGGCATTTGTTTTTTCAACCACGCGTGGATCGTTGTTGTGCATACCGTCGATATCCGTCCATATCTCGCAAACGCTTGCGTTGATGGCCGCGGCCACCAGTGAAGCTGTGTAATCGCTTCCGCCACGTTTCAGGTTGTCTACTTCACCTTTCGCATTGCGGCAGATGTATCCCTGCGTGATGAATAATTTTTTATCGCTGTTCTGTTGCAGCAACTGGCTCAGTTTGATCTTGATGCTGCCGAGCTGCGGTTCTTCGTTCGAATCCACCGACATAAACTCAAGCGCAGGCAACAGCATGTGATCGATGCCTTTTTCTTCCAGGTAAGTGCTGAAGAGTTTTGTGCTCATCAGTTCGCCCTGTGCAAGAATATCTTTGTTCAACGCTTCGCTGAATGAAATCCGGAGGATGATGTTCAGGAACTCAAAATGTTCCGTGATAACAGCATTCGCTTTTGCCCTTGTATGTTCTTCCTTCAAAAGATCCAGCACAAAAGCCCTGTAATGCGCCTCCAGCTTATCGATCTTCTGTTTGGCGCCGGTGCGGTCGCCCTGTGCTAAACTATTGCTGATCTCTACCAATGCATTGGTTGTACCGCTTAATGCGCTTAATACAACGATGGTTGGCTCTGCATCCCTGGTGATCAGTTGCGATACCTGGTGCATACGTTCCGGCTTACCCACACTGGTACCGCCAAACTTCATTACTTTCATGTGAAACCCCCTCCCCGATTTTTTAGTGATTGAATATTCGTGCAAATGTAACCCGATAATCAGTAAATAACAGTTCAAATTAATAATTGCGCGCTTTGCAGGAGACTGCGGAGAACTGCGGGATTGTGAGGGCTAACAAATGTCAGTTATAAAAAACAACACTAAGAACCGAAAGGCTTTTGATTGCTGCATTCTACATTGTCGCCCGGCGTTACATTGAAATACCTGCAGAAGAACAGATAATAGCCGTAGCGGTATTTTGTATCCGGATCGCCCGAAGGGCCGCAATCAATTCCGCCATTGATCACATTCACAACCGTGCCAAAACCCGGGAGGCGCCCGCCATCTATGTCTTTGGGCGATGGCTGCCAGGTGCCCGACATCACTTCATGACAGGAAGGTTTTGGGAATTGGGGCGTTGTCCAGAACCACAACGCGGAAGCAAAAGCAAGTTGCGCGTTTTTTGTGATGAGCGACGGATCGTTGAGCAAAACATTTTTGTTTTTAAAATAGGCCTCACTGAACTGGCCGTAATTGTAGTTCCAGCTGATCTGTATCGGGCCGCGGCCGTGGTAAGATTGCCCGGCAACAGGCGGGTAATTTTTTTTGGATGGATCGCTGTATTGCGGGCAGCCCTTTACACAGTTGAGCTCTTCTGTATAGCGAAGCCCCCATTTGTAATAACCACCCGGCGCATCGTCCCACCCACCTCCTGTTTCTTTCGCGATGTTGGCAAGGAAGGCGCAGAGTTCGCGTTTCTGTATAACCGGATCGGGGTTAGAAAGAAACTGGGGAAAGGAGTCTGCGGCTGCAAGAAATGACTTGTATGAATAAAAATCGATGGCGGTTTTACTGGCATGGGCAGGATCGATGCCAATCCTGTTTGGGAAAAGTTCGTTCCATTTTTTTTCTGAAAGGTATTTGCGGACGTTGCTCCGCTGTGCATGTGTTTGCAAGGTGCAAAGCATAAAAACGAAGCACAACAGTGCAGTGTTTTTTAACGGCGGTATGATCTTCGGCAAAAACATCAAAGGGTTATAGCAAATTTAGCGCCCACTTCTCTCAATTCTTTGACCACGCTATCAACCAGCGGAATGCCCTCTGTCATGCGGATGCTTTCCATTTCACGTTCAGGATCGCCGGGGATCAATACTTTGTCGTGTCCCTCCGCTGGCGTTGCTGAACGGAAGCGCTGTATCCAGTTGTCCATATGCTGTTTGAACTCATCTGCCGGGCGAAACGCATCCACGCGCATCGCTCCAAAAAAATGCCCCAGTCCTTTGCCCGGCATGTTTTCAGGCATTGGCACGTATGCGGGGAACGGCGGTGCCCACGGGCCATACGACGCGCCGCTCAGCACTGCGGAAAAAATATCAACGATGCTTCCCAATGCATATCCTTTGTGGCTGCCGTGTTCCCTGTCGCTGCCCAGTGGAAGCAATGCGCCCTGCTTTTTCAGGATATTGGCATCGGTGGATGGGTTGCCGTCTTTATCCTGCACCCAGCCCAATGGCGTATCGGCGTTTTTGCGTTGCAGCAGTTCCAGTTTACCATTGGCGGCGGTTGTGGTTGCAAAGTCTGCAACAAACGGGGGTTGCTGGCCTGCCGGTATGGCCACGGCGATCGGGTTTGTGCCCAGCATTTTTTCAACCGAAAACGTGGGCGCCACCAATGCGCTTGCGTTGGTCATTGCCATGCCAATCATATCGTGCTGCAGGGCCATCAATGCGTGGTAACCCGCGATACCAAAATGATTTGTGTTGCGCACGCTTACCCATCCGGTACCTACAGTTTTTGCTTTTTCAATTGCCACCTGCATGGCAAATGGTGCAACCACGAGGCCCAGGCCTGCATCGCCGTCGACCACAGCGGTTGATGGTGTTTCGTGAACGATCCTGATATCAGGCGTGGCGTTCACTCTTTTGGCTTCCCACAAACGTACATAGCCGGTGAGCCGGGCAACACCGTGACTGTCTATTCCGCGAACATCGGCAGACAGCAAGGCTTTTGCAGCGGTTGCCGCCTGTGAATCGGGGCATCCCATTTTTGTGAAAACGGTATGTGTAAAATGATAGAGATGATCGTAGGAAAAATGCATTGCGTGGTGGTTAGGAGCGCAAGATAAATTATTGCCGAAACAAAACACGCAGTTGATCGGCTCCGCCGAGTGAATACTATCAACGGCCGCACGCAGCAGCTCGGCTTCGCCAAATGACTACTATCGCCGCCTCACCCATTCAGTCGCACACACAGTCGCTCGGCTTCGCCAAATGACTACTATCCCCAGCCTCACACATCCAGTCGCTCGGCTCCGCCGAGTGACTGCTATCCCCGGCCTCCGGCCCAATCCCCCTTAAAAAGGCAATACTTCAATTGGCGATCTTTCATTCGCGCTACTATACCACCAATCACCGGCATTCTTTACCAATCCCGCCCTCACCGGGTTTTCGTGAACATAGTTGATTTTTTGCATCATCACTTTCGGACTATAGCAATCAACCGGATGATTCGTCTTTTGCCAAAACATATTCTCCGCATTTTGTTTCTGGTATTTCGCGTTGTACTGGAAAACGATTTTCATCCAGTCGCGCCGGCTCTCGTATGGGCTGTTATAGATCATAGATAGCAGCTGTTTGGCAGAATAGCTTTTAAAATCACGCAGCAACAAGTTGAGTTTACCATCACGTTGTCCGGCTATCCAATGCATGTGGTTGCTCATGATAACATAGGCATACAGTTCCAACCCTTTGTGTTGCTGGCAGAACTTAATGTTGCGGATGATTTCTTCGCAATAGTTGCTGCGTGTGAATACGTCTACCCAACTGACTACTGTCAGGGTGATGAAGAAAATGCCGTCGTAATTTGCTTTTCGTAACTCGCTCATGGTTTATAAATTGGCTTGGAAGCCAATTTATAAAAGTCACTCGGCGGAGCCGAGCGACTACGGGTTGAATTAATACTTCGTATTAATTCAATTCCAGAAATTGAACAGGTTGACGGAAGGCTGCGGCCCATGCCGGTATCAAAGCCGCGGGGACAATGGCGTCGTCCGATTCTGCATAGTGATTGCTATCCCACGGCCCATACCAAAAAAGAAAGAGATGCTGGGCATCTCTTTCTTCAAAAAAATCCATTTTCCATTAAAACGGCAGATCGTCCAACGGCTCTGTGATCTCTCCCGCCGATGGCGCTGACGCCGGTGGTTGGGAAGCATACGAAGGTTGTGAAGGCTGGTAACCTCCGCCACCGGAGCCACCTTCCGGACGGCTGCCCAATAACTGTACGCTCAATACACGAAGGGTTAATGTGGCACCCTGGCGGCCGTCCTGGGTATTGTACGTTCTTACATCGGGTTGGCCCTCCACATAAACCTGTGTGCCTTTTTTGAGGTAAGGGGCAACGGCCGTGCGGTCTGTCCAGTACGCGCAATCAACCCAAACGGTTTTGTCTTTCTGGTTGCCCTGCGCATCCTTGAAACGCTCTGTATGTGCAACAGTGAAGTTGATCACGTTCTTACCATTGACATTGTTGACCAACGCATCCTTCCCTAAATTTCCAATTACCTGAAGCTTTATCATAATGATTTGTTTTTGTAAATATCAAAGGAATGAAAATACTACAATTGCGTATTTACCGCATAAACAAGTTTTTCTTCACTGTATAAAATGGGGTTAAATAACCGGTTGCTTTTACTTGACCGTTGTATTGTTCAATCCCGCTTCTATCGATTTCCTTAACCACGGCAGCGTGGCCGATGAAAATCCGGATGTATGAAACAGTATTTTCCCCTGCCGGTCTACCACCACATGCGTTGGAAAAAGATTGATGCCGTATTTCTGCGCCGTGAACCTCCCGTCGTCTACGATATTGTAATCGAACGGCGTTGTCGTTAAGAAATCCTGCAGGTCCGCTTTCTGGTCTAGCGCAATGGCAAGAAACACCACGTCCTTGTTTTCCTTGTATTTCGCCACTACCTCGTTCAGCTCGGGGATCTCGCGCCGGCAGGGCGGGCAATTGATGAACCAGAAATTCAACACCACCACTTTTCCCGCCAGCTCCTTCAGGTTGTATTTATTGCCTTTCATATCGCGTTCGCGGAATGGCGAAAGCGCATCGCCTTCCCTGAAAAAATTACTTTCTTTCGGTTTCGGCAGGCTGGCCTCTCTAAACTCCCGCTCCTTCTCGCTCAGCGGCACAAGCATCGCCTCATTTGTGCCCGGAACCGGGCGGATGGTGTATTTGCCCGTCATCAATAACCCCTGCACAATATTCGTGGGATAAACCGTACCCGAAGAATCTTTCACAACAAAATCGCTAAGCGACCTGGACCGCTGCACCACTTTTGACCCGGTTGCCTGGGCAGAAGCAGCCAGCGAAAACATACAAGCCAGGAAGGCTGTAAACAGTAATTTCATAAAATCTGGTTTGATCGGATGTCTAATATATCATTTTTGAACCATCTATTGTTAAAATTTCCCCTTTCGAAACCGCCCGCGGGCGCGGTTCCCGGTTCTTCTCCTTTAGTTGTTCTAACTTCGCGGCCGAAGCATACATTTATTTTATGAGCCGTAAAGGAAAGGTTTTGGTGGCAATGAGCGGCGGTATCGACAGTACCGTGGTTGCACTCATGCTCCATAATGAAGGCTACGAGGTGGTTGGCATTACCATGAAAACATGGGACTATGCCAGCAGCGGCACCAGTACCAAAGAAACAGGTTGTTGCAATATAGATTCGTTCAACGATGCGCGACAGGCAGCGGTTCACCACGGCTTCCCGCATTTTATTCTCGATATACGCGAGGAGTTTGGCGATTTTGTGATCGAGAATTTTGTGGACGAATACCTCGCCGGCCGCACCCCCAACCCCTGTGTGATGTGCAATACACATATCAAATGGCGCGCCCTGCTCAAAAGAGCCGATGCGCTGGACTGCGAATTCATTGCAACGGGCCACTACGGCCTCGTTCGCCAGCATGATAACGGGAGGTATGTGATTAGCAAGGGGCTGGACGAAACAAAAGACCAGAGCTATGTATTGTGGGGGCTCGACCAGGAACTCCTGGGCCGCACCATGCTGCCGCTCGGTGGCTATCACAAATCCGATATCCGCCAGATGGCCGTGGACCTCGGTTACCCGGAACTGGCCAAAAAAAGCGAGAGCTACGAGATCTGCTTCGTTCCCGATAACGATTACCGCGGTTTCCTGAAAAACCGGGTTGAAGGATTGGAGGAAAAAGTGAACGGAGGCTGGTTTGTTGACAAATCTGGCAAAAAACTCGGGCAACACAAAGGGTATCCCTTTTACACCGTGGGACAACGCAAGGGCCTTGTTGCCATGGGACATCCCGTGTATGTAACCGCCATCAACCCCGAAACAAATACTGTAGTGCTGGGTGATGAATCTGATCTGGACCAAAACGACATGATGGTTGGCAAGATCAACTGGATGAAATACGATGGCATTTCGGATGGTATGGAAGCCATTACCAAGATCCGTTACAAAGACAAAGGTGCACTCAGCAACCTATACAATGCTCCCAATGGCATACGTGCGCGGTTCTATGAAAATGTAAAAGGCATCGCGCCCGGGCAAAGCGCCGTGTTCTACGAAGGAAACGATGTTATTGGCGGAGGGATCATACAGAGAGGTGAACTTGTTTTGAGCTAGCGCACCGGATTAAAATAGAGAGTCAAGAGTTACAAAAAGGGTTAAAAATTTTTAACCCTTTTTGATTTCTTCAAGCGTTGCTTCTCCTGAACAATGCCACAAACATGCTGTCTGCTTTCTCTTCATATCCTTTCAACAATTCCGATCTTACCAGTTCCAGTTTTTTGCTTTCAAGAAGGTGGGATACGATCTCTTCGTTTTCTTTTTTAAAAACGGAACAGGTGATGTACAGGAAGTAGCCATTCTCTTCAATATAAGGGATCACGTTTGTTGTGATCTTTTTTTGAAGGGCCGAATAGCTGTCTATTTTATCCTTTGTAAAAAAATGCAATTGCTCCGGCGTTCTTCCCCAGGTGCCGCTGCCGCTGCATGGGGCATCGCAGATAACGATCCTGTAGCTGGTGGGTGGAACCTTTAGCTCTCCTGCCAGGTCTGCAACGAAAGAATGGTAATTTTTAATACCGGCCCTTTCAAAACGATCCTGCAGGTTGCGCAATATCGAGGCGCGCACATCCGAAACGGTGAGCTGGATGTTTTTGATAAGATCAAAGGCAAGTATCGATTTGCCCCCGCTTGCCGCGCAACAATCCCAAACCGTTTTGGTGAGCTTTGAATCATCGATACACAACTTCAACACATCGCCCACCCGTTGCGAACTCAGGTCCTGTATCACCACCTCCGTATCAATGTTGAGCACCTCGTCGATCTTTGAGGCATTGGGCAACGCCAGGCAATTACCCGAAACCTGCCTGAACGGGATCTTTGCGGCCGATAATTTTTCAAACACTTTCCTGCTTCGCTCTGGGCGAATGCGCAGGAAAAGATCGGGTTGCACCAGGTGAGAAACAGCAAACGGTACTGCATCGATTCCGCTGCTCAGTTCCTGGTTCCATGGAAATAGATTCGCCGGATCGGACCCCGGGAAAACAGAAGCCACAAAGCGCCATTTCGCTTCGATATCCGCGTTCCAGTTGTTTCGCCATTGCTCATCAACCAGCAGCCCCCAATCGTCGGCATTTGTTTCACAGATAAAAACGGATGCCTTTATTTTTTCTTCGACCGATGAGGTGTTGACCCCATTTCCCGCACGGAAAAAAGTGTAACAGAGATGGCTTATGTTTTTTCTATCCTTTGATCCGAATTTCGGGTTGGCTTTGAAATATTGTTTGAGGAACGCCGACAATGGCAGCACACCATCATACTGCGCGATCACGGCAACAGCGGAACGGAGATATTGTTGGGCATACTTGATCATCTTCTTACAAGGTCAAGTGAAAAAGGGAAACAGGCATTCAGGATCATGTTCAGAATAATCCCGGGTACTTGTTTCCCTGTTCCCCGATGCCTGTTTCTTTTATTTGTAGGTGAATTTTACGGTCTGTGTTTTCGCAGATGGTTTGGCTGTTGTGATCGTTCCCGTTACAGGGTAGTTATCTGCGTTGTATTGGAATGTATAATTGGCGAGGAAGATCACGCTCCCTGTATTGTCTGCCGTAGATTCCTGTGATGGATTGTTTTTAGAAACGCTTGCCAGGTTCATCCCTGGCAGGAAAGATTCGTTGCCTGTTGGCAGCGCAGCATTCTTGCTGTCGTACGCGCAGGTGGTTGTTGCCGCCGGCGTAGTGAGGTTTCCTGCAGCAAATACCTTGATCTTCGTGAGGTTCTGGTTTGCGTACTCGAAGGTGCTATGCTGTGCCATCGTAACTCCGCCGATTGCGGAAAACCCGGAATAATCCGTCCGCGATACCATCGTGCCGTTTGAATATTTGTAGGCAACGCTGTCGGTCAAACTCAATCCCCCAAAATCCACTGTATATTTTGAATAGTCGAAGTCGTTTGACCCCGGTGGGTAATGAACATCTATGTAAATACTATCAGGAAAACCTGCGCCCGGTTGCACGGCCGAAAACGAATTTGAAATGATCTTTGTAACCCTGCCCGAAGCATCCCTTACAAAACGATAGGCAATACTGACCGTGTTGTTTGAGCTATCGGTAACCGAAACCACAACTTTCGTCATCCTGTTGTTTGCGTCCCATTCGTAGTTTGTAACGCTGCCCTCTGTTGTGTTGCCTGTTGTTTTGGCCTCTGCTTTAATCAGCAAGGAGCCGGTAGTGCTACCTGTTGTTCCGCCGCCACCGCCCGATCCTGTTGGAAGGGTTATATCCGGGCGTTCGTATTGCTTCTGGCAGGAGCTTGCGAGCAGTACAACGACAACGGCCCAAAAAGCAAACAGCTGGTTTCGTTTCATATGCTGAATTTACAAAAATTATAATTCAAGCAAAGTCTTTACGGGATCTTTCCCCAGCAGCAGCAGTTCGGGGTTTTCGAGCAATTCTTTCACCCTTACCAGGAAGCTCACGCTTTCCCTTCCGTCGATGATGCGGTGGTCGTAGCTCAGCGCGAGGTACATCATAGAACGGATCTCCACTTTTCCATCGATCGCCATCGGCCTTTCCTGTATTTTATGCATCCCCAATATGGCGCTTTGTGGTATGTTGATGATCGGCGTGCTCATCAGGCTTCCAAACACACCGCCATTGGTGATGGTGAATGTTCCTCCCTGCAGGTCTTCTGCGGTGAGCTTGCTGTCGCGCGCCTTACCCGCAAGTGTTACAACGGTTTTCTCTATATCCGCCATGCTCATGCTTTCTACATTGCGCATTACCGGTACTGTTAAACCGCGCGGTGTACTTACTGCGATGCTGATATCGGCATAGTCGTGGTACACGATGTTATCCCCGTCGATGTATGCGTTCACCGATGGCCATTCGCCCAGTGCGATCGCGCATGCTTTCGCAAAGAAGCTCATGAAACCGAGGTTCACGCCGTGGCTCTCTTTGAACTTGTCTTTGAACTGTTTACGCACTTCCATGATGCGTGTCATATCCACTTCGTTGAAAGTGGTAAGCATGGCGGTTGTATTCTTCGCTTCTACCAGGCGCCTGCTGATGGTTCTGCGCAATGCGCTCATCTTTTCGGTGCGTACGTTGCGGCTCATCAGTTCGGTGCCTGCAAATGCTTTCTTGCCTGGGTTGTTCAATGCTTCAAGCACATCGTTTTTCATGATCTTACCACCTGTTCCTGATGGTTTGATGGATGATGCATCTACTTTCTTATCGGCAATGATTGCCGATGCAACCGGTGTGGCCTTGATATCGTTCGGAACAGAAGTTACCGGCGCCTGGTTGGTTACCGGTGCAGGTGCAGCTTTCGGCGCTTCTGCCGGTTTTGCTGCCGGGGCCTCTGCTTGGGGCGCAGCACTGGCTTCGGGTTTGGTGGCCGTTTCGTCTATCTGCGCCAGCACATCACCGATGTTCAATGTATCGCCCTCTTTGGCAAGCGGCTTCAGCGTTCCCGCTTTTTCTGCGTTCACTTCAAATGTTGCTTTTTCGCTTTCCAGTTCTGCGATCACCTCATCACGTTCTACGTATTCTCCTTCCTTCTTTGTCCATTTCAACAAAGTCACTTCGCTTATCGATTCGCCTATCGTTGGAACTTTTATATCAATCATAAAAAATGTTTAACACCCACTTTTAATTAATAATTAGCAATTAGTAATTAGGAATTGGGCTGATGATTTATTGGATGATTTTTAAATTATTAATTATTCATTGCTAATTACTAATTCGGCGGACAATTACGTTACTAAATATTAAACGCTGTTTCAATAATCTCCGCCTGCTCCTGTCCATGCACCTTATGATAGCCCGTGGCGGTTGATGCGCTTGCATTTCTGCTGATCACGCCGAAGTTGATCGATTTCAGGTTCATCGTCAGGAACGAGGCCGCGCCCATGTTAAGCGGTTCTTCCTGTGTCCAGAACCAGGTTGCCTTGCTGTATTTCTTGTGCAGTACATCGAGTTGTTTTTGAGGCAGCGGGTAGATCTGTTCAAGACGCACGATCGCAATGTCTTTCCTGTTCTCTTTCTGTTGTTTTTCCGCCAGCTCGAAATACAGTTTGCCGCTGCACAGCAAAACTTTTTTCACCTGCGCCGCATCGTCGGCAAATGCATCGTCGATCACTTCTTTGAACCCTCCCCTGGTGAAATCGTTGATATGGCTAAACGTTACAGGGTTCCTGAGGTTTGCCTTGGGCGAGAAATTGATCAACGGTTTGCGGAAGCTCCATGCCAGCTGTCTCCTCAATGCGTGGAAAAGGTTAGCTGCTGTTGTGATGTTTGTGACCACCAGGTTGAGCTCGGCACACATCTGCAGGAAACGTTCCAGCCGCGCACTGCTGTGCTCGGGGCCCTGGCCTTCGTAACCGTGCGGCAATAACATGACCACCCCGTTCTGCCGTTGCCATTTTTGTTCGCCCGCGGCGATAAACTGGTCGATCATTGTCTGTGCGCCATTTGAGAAATCACCGAACTGTGCTTCCCAGATCACCAGCGCATTTGGATTTGCCATCGCGTAGCCGTATTCAAAACCAAGTACACCGTACTCGCTCAACAAAGAATTGTAGATGCGGAACTTTTCCTGGTCCTCTTTGAAATGATTCAGGCGGTTGTAGCCCTTGTTCGTGTTTTCGTCGCGCAATATCGCGTGCCTGTGGCTAAAGGTTCCGCGCTGCACATCCTGCCCGCTCATGCGCACGATGTTCCCGGCAACGAGCAGCGATGAATAGGCCATCAGTTCTGCAGTTGCCCAATCTATCTTCTGGTCTGTTTCGAGTACTTTTATTTTTTCCTGGATCAGTTTCTCCACTTTTTTCAGCGGTTGAAAATCCGACGGCCATTTCATCAGGTCGCCGAATAATTTCCTTGCTTCTTCTTCCGTGATCGCGGTAGAGGGCGACACATCAAAATCTTCCTCTTTTGCTTTGCGCAGGCTTTTCCATGCCAGTTCCGGTTGCTGGTATTTGTAGGGCAATGGGTTTTGTTTGATCTCGTCGAGACGTTCCTGCAGGTCGGCCCAGAATTTCTTCTCCATTTCCTTTGCCAGCGCCTGCGCATCGGCTTCGCCGTTCTCGATCAGGTATTGTGTATAGATCTCGCGCGGGTTCTGGTGCTTGTCTATGAGTGCGTACAACTGTGGCTGCGTGTATTTCGGATCGTCGCCCTCGTTGTGGCCGTGTTTGCGGTAACAAACCATATCAATGAAGATATCGCTGTTGAACTCCTGCCTGTAGCGCGTTGCGATCTCTGCGCATTTCACTGCGGCTTCTGCGTCGTCGCCATTCACGTGCAGAACAGGCGCCTGAACCATTGCGGCTACCGATGTGCAATAATCCGCACTTCTCGCATCATCAAAATCTGTGGTGAAACCGATCTGGTTGTTGATCACAAAATGTATGGTACCGCCTGTATAATAACCGCGGAGGTTGCTCATCTGCAACACTTCGTACACGATACCCTGGCCGGCCACCGAAGCGTCTCCATGTATCAATATCGGAAGGATCCTGTCGAAATCGCTTTTGTATAATACATCGGCTTTGGCCCTTGCAAAACCAACCACCACCGGGTCTACTGCCTCGAGGTGCGATGGGTTGGGCATGAGTTTGAGATGCACGGTTTTATTATCGGCCGTTTGCACTTCGCTTCCATAGCCCATGTGGTATTTTACGTCGCCGCTGCCCATGGTCTGGTCCATCGTTGCGGTACCTTCAAATTCGCTGAAGATCTGCTCGTAGGTTTTGCCCATTACGTTGGCGAGCACGTTCAAACGCCCGCGGTGCGCCATACCGATCACTACTTCCTGTACATCGTTGTTGGCGGCTACGTTAATGATCGCATCAAGTGCTGCGATGGTTGTTTCTCCCCCTTCGAGCGAGAACCTCTTCTGCCCGATGTATTTTGTGTGAAGGAATTTCTCAAACATCACACCCTGGTTCAGCTTTTCAAGGATGCGTTTTTTCTGGTCGAGTGAAATGGGCGTTGAAAAATTCTTCTCCATTTCGGTGGTCAGCCAGTCGATCTTTGCCTGGTCGCTGATGTATTTGAATTCGATGCCTACATGCGTTGAATAGGTTTTCTGCAAATGCGCGAGAATGTCTTTCAGGCTCGCCGCCCCGAGGCCGATCAGGTTCCCGGCCTGGTACACCGTATCCATATCTGCATCAGACAGCCCGAAAAACGACAGGTCCAGGTTGGCCCCGCGGTCCTTGCGCGTACGGATCGGGTTGGTCTTCGCCAGCAGGTGCCCTTTGTTGCGGTACCCCAGGATGAGACGGTATACCCTGATCTCTTTCATCCAATCGATACCGGCTGGTGCGGTTGTGGGGGCTTTTCCGTTGGTTGACAAGCCGTTGGACACTGCAAAATCAAATCCCTCAAAAAATTTCCTGAGGTCGGGATCCACACTGGCCGGGTCTTTTACGAAGTCGTTGTAAAGCCCCTCTATATAAGCGGGATGCGAATTGGTGATGTAAGAAAAGTCCTTCATTTGGAGAAATTGTACTGCTTTTTATCAAGTGTCGGCAAATATCGGCCTTTAGCGGCAAGAAACAAGGAACAGAAAGCCAAGATTCGGCGAAGGTTAAGAAACTAGTCAAAAGAGTTAAGATCCGGTGAACCGGGGCATTCAACAAAACGATTTTTTTAGCCTACCTGGCACCGTCTTTTCACCCCGTTTTGCCCGGTTCCCGCTATCTTGCCACCTATTTCCGGCAGGAAAAAGATTTTTTTGCGTTTTTCTTTTCCATTTCCAGCATTTCCCCTTACCTTTGCCGTCCTGAAAAATTAGAATAAATGGCAAACCATTCAGCTACCAAGAAAGATGTGAGACAAGCTACCAAGCGTCGCGACCGTAACCGTTACTATGGTAAAACTACCCGTAACGCTATCCGCGATATGAAAGCTACTTCAGATAAAAAAGGCTACGAGGAGCAATTGCCCGAGGTGGTTTCTATGATCGATAAACTGGCAAAACGTGGCATCATCCATAAGAACAAAGCTGCCAACCTGAAAAGCAAACTCACCAAGAAAGCGACCACCCTCGCTTAATCTTCGGATAGGATATTGAACGACCATCCCCTTACGGCGGATGGTTTTTTTATGCACCTGCTTTATTGAGCGTAACCGTAAAGCGGTTCACATCATTGGCAATGGGCGTATAGGTTACCGTGCCCTTGTGGATGGCGATAAAACGGTACACCATCGAAAGCCCTAATCCATAGCCCTTCGTTTTCAACGCGTTTCCTCCACGGAAAAACGGCACCATGATGCTCTCCTTCTCATCGGCAGGCAACTGCGTTCCCGCATTGTCGAGGTGAACAAAAATTGTTTTGCCGTCGGCATCCAGTGTAATGTTCACCTTGTGGTCTACCGAATAGATGTAGGCATTTTTGATGAGATTGGAGAAGGCCGATTTCAAGATCGATTCATTTCCCCTCACCACAAAATCATCATCCTCCTCCGGCACTGCCGCGAAAGTAATGTTCACGTCCAGGTCTCCAAAGATCTTTTTGGAGCTGCTCACCGTTTCGTAGATCACCTCATCGATGCGCAGCAGCGGCCAGTCTTCCACGTAACCCATCTGTTCAAACTGCGAGATCAGCAACAGCGAATTGGTGAGTTCGATCAGCTCCTGCTGTTCTTCTTTCAAAGACGATAATGTTTGTTTGTATTCCGCTTCCGTCATGTTTCGGTTCAATGCAGACTCTGTGAGCGATAACATCGTTGCCAATGGCGTACGCAATTCGTGGGAGGCATGGAACACAAAATTTTTCTGGAACTCGAATGCCTTGCTCAGCCGTTCGAGCATGCCGTTGAAGTTTCTGGCGATCTCGTTGATCTCGTCTTTCACCGTAGATTCGTCTACCCGCTCTGTCAGGTTCTGCACATTCGTTTTCTGCATCTGCAGCGCCAGCTCTTTCAGGGGCCTTACCGCCTCGCGCACAAAAAGAAAGGAAACGAATGCGGATAAGACCAGCGCGGCAAAGAATACGAACACAAGGATCAACCGCAGGTTCTTCAGTTTAAGAAACCCCTGCCGGTCGTAACCCGTAACAAAAACATACGACCCCGTATTCTCCATGTAAAGCGCCACGCTTTCGTCTTTGTTAACCGGGTTCATGCTCCTGAATTCTTTTGCAGTACGCAGTTCTGCCAGTGAAAGTGGAAGCGGTGGAATATGCATGGTATCCGGGAACCGGAAGATGACCGCCCCGGCAGAATCGATGATGTACAACCGCTCATTGAAAAGCGCCTTGTCGTGTATCTCCTTGATGAGCCGGTAGGTTGATGCTTCGTCCTTTTTCTTTACATCCATGAAAATATTATACATATCGTTTCCCTCTTTCACGGCACGGCGGTAATAATCGTCGTAACGCGCGTTGTAGAACAATATGTAAATAGTGATACAGGAAATCAAAAGAATGACCGCCACAAAAAAAGTGAACAACAGCGCAAAGCGAAGTTTCAGGTTCATCGCAGGGCGGGTTTATTTGATGTAGTAGCCAAAGCCCGGTTTGGTGTGGATGAGTTTCTGCGCAAACGGTTTATCGATCTTGTTGCGCAGGAAGCTGATGTAAACTTCGATGGTATTGGTCCCGGTGTCAAAACTCAGGTCCCACACCTTCTCCAGGATCTCCTGTTTCGATATAACGCGGTCTTTGTTACGCGCGAGCAGTACGAGCAGGGTAAACTCTTTTGCAGTAAGATTGATGTTGACGCCGCCCCTGGTAACGGTCTTGTTCAGGAAGTTGATCTCCATGTCCTCCACTACGATCGTATCCGATGCGGTGGGCAGGTCGGATCTTTTCAGGAAAACTTTTACGCGCGCAAACAGTTCCACAAAATGGAACGGTTTTACGATGTAATCGTCTGCGCCAATGTTGAATGCCTCCACCTTGTCATGGATCTCCCCTGCTGCACTCAACATGATAATCGGGATGCTCTTGTTCTGATCCCTGAACTCACGGCACAAAACATAACCATTTTTATAAGGAAGATTGATGTCGAGCAACACCAGCGCATAGGTATTCTCACTGAACAATTTCGACGCTTCAAGCCCGTCTACGGCCAGGTCAGTCTGGTAGCCGTTGCTTCTAAGCTCATCGCAGATGATCTTGCCCAGTTTTACTTCGTCTTCTACCAATAGTATTTTGTGTGTTGAACTCATGACATCAATTTAATTAATAATTAGTAATTAGTAATTAATAATTATCGGTTACCGATTACTAATTTCTAATTGTTAATGGGTAGTTATTGCTATTCCATTTTTCTTATGTCGCCCGACCCTGTTACTTTCTGGGTGATCACGGCGTTTCCTTTGTAATAGATACTGCCGCCGCCGGTGATGTGGATATCGAGCTTTGCATCTGCAAAAACCTTTACGTCTCCCGATCCCGTTATGCGCACGTTTGCATTTTCCGATTTGAGTTCGCTGCCATTGAAATCGCCGCTGCCGGTGATCTTTACTTTCTGGCTGGCCGTTTCGCCCGCCAAACTGATCGACCCGCTGCCGGTGATCTCCGACTCCACTTCTGGCGCATTGAGCTCAAGCGTTATGTTGCCAGAGCCGCTGATAGCGGTTGTGATCTTCTCGCTGCCGGTGAACCTGCTCTTCCCGAATACATCACCGCTGCCGCTTACCCGCACAGAATTCAGTTTATCGGTGGTAATGTAAACCTTGACAGGGTTTTCGGTTGAAAAACTCACATGGTCTTTTTGTTTGATATTCAACGCACCTTCGTTTTCTTCTATTTTGATCAACGGGAGGATGTTATCGTCGCCCTCGATCTTGACAGAAACAGTGGGCCCCTGGGTAATGTATACGTCTACACTTCCCGAAAGGCGGATGCGGTCTGCATGGCGAACGGAGATGTCTTTTGAAACGATCACGCCGCTGCCTGTAACCCGTTTCCAGCGGCAGGCGGTTAATCCCAGTACCATTACCAGTGCCAGGAAAAGAGTTGTTTTTTTCATAGGTGTGCTTTGACCCGAAAGTTAATGAAAAGATTGTGTGGTTTCTTCGGCCGGCGGTTTTTAGGCCATGAAATTTTGAGTTACCTTCGCTGGCATGACAGAAAAAATACTCATCCTTGATTTCGGGAGCCAGTTCACACAGCTCATTGCCCGCGCCGTTCGCGAGGCGAATGTATTTTGCGAGATCATTCCTTTCCAGAAATCTTTCGAGATAGATCCAGGGTTGAAAGGCATCATACTGAGCGGCTCGCCGTTCAGCGTAAATGAAGAAAATGCGCCTTCGGTAGACATCGCCTCTTTCATACAAAAAGTTCCTGTACTTGGTGTTTGCTACGGGGCGCAGTTAACGGCAAAGAATTTTGGCGGGCGGGTAGACAAGTCGAACAAAAGAGAATACGGCCGCGCAAAAATGCATATCGGGAAAAAGGATGTACTGTTTAAAAATGTTGCAGAAGAATCGCAGGTATGGATGAGCCACAGCGACTCGATCACCGCGTTGCCAGAAGGCTTCGAGATACTTGCCACTACAGAAAGCATTCCCGTTGCCGGTTTCAAAAAAACAGGCGGCCCGGAAAAACCACTTTACGGAATACAGTTTCACCCGGAAGTATATCATTCGATCGAAGGAAAAAAAGTGCTCAACAATTTCCTTATCGACATCTGCGGTTGCAAACAGGACTGGACACCCGCTTCTTTTGTGAATGAAACCGTTGCCAGGCTGAAAGAGCAGATCGGCGACAGCCACGTGATCATGGCGTTGAGCGGCGGTGTTGACAGCACAGTGGCAGCAACGCTGATCAGCAAAGCGATCGGCGACAGGCTCCATGGTATTTTTGTAGACAACGGCGTGCTTCGCAAAGATGAGTTTGAACAGGTGCTGAAAACATACGATGCCATCGGCCTCAATGTAACGGGCATCGATGCAAAGCAGATGTTTTACGACCAGTTCAAGGGAAAAACAGACCCGGAGCAGAAAAGAAAAGTGATCGGGAAATTATTCATCGACGTATTCCACGAAGAATCAAAAAAAGTACAGGGCGTAAAGTTCCTGGGCCAGGGAACGATCTACCCCGATGTAATTGAAAGCGTAAGCGTACACGGTCCCTCGCAAACCATTAAATCGCACCACAACGTAGGCGGCCTGCCCGATATCATGCACCTTGAACTGGTAGAACCGCTGCGTTTCCTGTTCAAGGATGAGGTGCGTAAAGTAGGACTGGAACTGGGCATTCCTGCAGACATGATCAACCGCCACCCTTTTCCCGGCCCCGGTCTTGCCATCAGGATCCTGGGAGAAGTAACGGAAGAAAAAGTAAAACTGCTGCAGGCTGCAGATGAGATCTATATCAAAGGATTAAAGGACCATGGGCTGTACACATCCGTTTGGCAGGCGGGAACCATCCTGTTGCCCGTGAAAAGTGTTGGCGTAATGGGCGATGAAAGAACCTACGAATTTACCGTGGCGCTGCGCGCAGTAACATCGGTAGATGGTATGACGGCAGACTGGGCACACCTGCCTTACGATTTCCTGGCCTATATTTCCAACGAGATCATCAACAATGTGAGAGGGATCAACCGCGTGGTGTACGACATCAGCAGTAAACCGCCGGCTACCATAGAGTGGGAATAATTTTTTTATTGGTACCTGGTAATTAAGCATTCGTAATCATTCCATTGCCCGTTTCGCCTGAACAGGTGGAGCGGGTCCATCATTGATCAACACACAATTATTAATTGCTAATTATCAATTGCCAATTAAGATGAGGTTCCTGTTTGCCATATTGTTTTTGTTGAGCGCCGTTTGTGTGCATGCACAAACCGCAGTGGCAAGGCCCATGAAAGTGGCCGTGTTTGCGCCGGTTTACCTCGATTCTGTTTTTGCGGGCAATGACTATAAATTAAGCAAGACCGCTACCCTCCCCCGTTATATTTTGCCGGGCCTCGATTTTTACGACGGCGTAATGCTTGCGATCGATTCGCTCAACAAGGAAAAGGCGCAGGTAGAAGTTTTGTTTTACGATACCAAATCCGAAACCGGCCTCGCGCAGCAACTGTCAGATACATCCATGCAGGATGTTGCATTGATCATCGCATCGTTCAGCAACAAAGAGGAGATCAGGCCCGTTGCAGACTTTGCCCTTTCCAAAAAGATACTGCTGCTCTCCGCCACTTACCCGAACGATGGCGGTGTGTCTGCAAACCCTTTTTTGGTCCTCCTGAACCCCACCCTTACTGCGCATATCGAGGGACTGTATAAATATGTGAAACGGTCGTATCCCACACAAACCATCACCTGGTTCCGCAAATCGGGAGAGGCGGAGGACCAGATCGAAACCCTTTTTACGGCACAGCAAAAAAAAGCAGCCGGCCCGCAGCTGAAGCTGAGATCGGTAACGCTTTCAGAAAATTTTTCCGAGAACGACGTGTTGGCTAATCTTGACAGCAACCGACAGAACATCGTTGTTTGCGGATCGTTAAACGAAGCCTTTGGTTCTTCCCTCACAAAAGCACTCAGCAGCAGCCAAAGCTACCGGGTACTGGCCATCGGGATGCCCACATGGGACGGCGTTCGCGACATGAGCAAGAACCTGGAAGTGGTTTACTCAACACCCTATCATTTCCCAAGAACCGAAAAACAGGGTATCCTGCTCGCAGAAAAATACAAAAGCAAATACGCGGGCCGCGCCACGGATATGGTGTTCAAGGGCTTTGAATCGATGTATCATTTTACAAAACTGCTGTTGAAATATGGCAACGCTTTACCGGCGCACCTTTCAGACAAAGAATTCAAACTGTTTAACGAATTTGATATACAGGCCGTAAAATCTTCCACCGACCCCGCCGTTACAGATTATCTCGAAAACAAAAAGCTCTACTTCATCAGGAAAAAAGACGGCGCGGTACGAACCATCAACTAAAACAGATGCGAAGTACTTAACCTATGGCATAAACTTTTAAGCAGTCCCTGGATGCCATTGATAGAATTCACAGACAAGGGCCTTTACTGTCCGCCCGGCGATTTTTACATCGATCCCTGGCGGCCCGTTCCGCGCGCCGTTATCACACATGCGCACAGCGATCATGCACGGGCGGGGTCGGGTTCCTACCTGTGCCATCACCTTACAAAGCCCCTGCTGCAGTTGCGGCTCGGGGAACATCCCTTCGAAAGCATGGAATGGGGTGACACGCGGGCGGTAAACGATGTAAAAGTTTCGTTGCACCCTGCAGGACACATCATCGGCTCCTCACAAATAAGAATAGAACACAAAGGAGAGGTCTGGGTGGTAAGCGGCGATTACAAAACGGAAAACGATGGTATCAGTGGTGCATTTGAACCGGTCAGGTGCAACACCTTCATCACAGAATCAACTTTTGGATTGCCCATCTACAACTGGAAACCGCAGCAGGAGATCTTTTCCGGAATACAGCAGTGGATCATGGAAAACCAATCCGTTGGAAAAACAAGCGTTGTGATTGCTTACAGCCTGGGAAAAGCGCAGCGTGTTTTAAAGGCGATCGCAGCAGTAACAGATAAAATATTTGTACACGGCGCAGTATGGAACGTGCACCAGGTATTGCTGCAAACCGGCATGCAGTTGCCAAACGTTACAAGGGTAACACCCTATATGCCCAAAGAGGCCTTCAAAGGCAACGTGGTGATTGCGCCGCCGAGTGCAGAAGACACACCCTGGATGAAACGGTTCTCCCCTTACGAAGTTGGCGTTTGCAGCGGATGGATGCAGGTGCGTGGAAATGTGCGCCGGAAAAATGTGGATGCGGGCTTTGCATTGAGCGACCATGCCGATTGGCCCGGTCTTTTATCGGCAATCAAAGCAACGGGTGCGGAAAAAGTTTTTGTAACACACGGCTTCCAGGCCGCGCTCAGCCGCTACCTGAACGAGAATGGAACAGCTGCAGCCGAAGTAAAAACAGAATACGGAAACGACGAAGGCGATGAACCATCAACCCTAAATGAAACGGCATGAAACAGTTTGCTGCACTGGTAAATGTTTTGGGCACTTCCACAAAAACAAACGACAAACTGGAAGCGCTGTCTGATTATTTTGCTACTGCGGCTGATGAGGACAAGGTATGGGTGATCGCCATCTTCAGCGGGCGCAGGCCAAAAAGAACCGTTAATTCAACACAACTCGTAACCTGGTGCGCAGAACTGGTGGGCCTTCCTTTGTGGCTGTTCGAAGAATCTTACCATACGGTTGGCGACCTGGGTGAAACGATTGCCCTGCTTCTGCCCGAACCCACAGCCACACAAAGTTTCACGCTCTCTTACTACATCGGTCAACTCATACAACTTTCAAAAGCAGGTGAGAGCGAGAAAAAAGCGTTCATCACCAGCAGCTGGATGTCGATGACGATGGAAGAAAGATTCGTGTTCAACAAACTCATCACCGGCGGGTTCCGGATCGGCGTTTCGCAGAAGGTAATGGTGAACGCGCTGGCAAAAACCGTTTCACTCGACGCATCGGTGATCGCCCACCGCATCAGCGGCAATTGGGATCCGGCGCTTGTTACGTTCAGCGGGTTGCTGCATGCAGACAGCGGCGCCATCGATCATTCAAAACCCTATCCCTTTTACCTTGCCTATGCATTGGAAGGCGATCCCGCCGAACTGGGGCCAACAGAAGAATGGCAGGCAGAGTGGAAATGGGATGGCATCCGCGGGCAGATCATCAAACGAAACAATGAACTCTTTGTATGGAGCCGTGGCGAAGAACTGATGACGGAAAAATTTCCCGAATACGAGATCCTGGCGCGCCTGCTCGCCGATGGAACGGTGCTCGACGGCGAGATCATTCCCGCAAAACTCGGTGCGCCGCTGCCCTTTGCACTGATGCAGACACGCATCGGCAGAAAAAATGTTTCAAAAAAACAATTACAGGAAGCGCCCATCTCCTTCTTTGTATACGATATACTGGAATACGAAGGAATTGACATACGCAACGAGCCTATGCAGGAAAGAAGGAACAAACTCGAACGCGTTGTAAAAGATATTTTTGACAAAGCAGACGATGCATCGGCTGTTCCGGTAATGTTGTCGCCGGTGATCCCATTCTCTTCGTGGGGCGATCTTGCGGATACAAGGTCGCAATCGCGCAACAACGGCGCCGAGGGATTGATGCTGAAAAGAAAAAGTTCCATTTACCAGGTGGGCCGCAAAACCGGGGATTGGTGGAAATGGAAGATCGACCCGCTTACCATTGATGCGGTGATGATCTATGCACAAAAGGGCCACGGGCGAAGAAGTAATTTATACACCGACTATACTTTTGCCGTAAAAGATGGAGATAAACTGGTAACTTTTACCAAAGCGTATTCAGGTCTTACCGACAAAGAGTTTGCACAGGTAGATGATTTTGTTAAAAAACATTCGATCGAAAAATTTGGCCCCGTAAGAACCGTAAAACCCGAACTTGTTTTCGAAATTGCGTTCGAGGGAATTGCGGCTTCCAACAGGCACAAAAGCGGCGTGGCGCTTCGGTTTCCGAGGATCAGCCGGTGGCGGAAAGATAAGAAAGCGGATGAGATCAATACCCTGGACGACCTGAAAAAACTACTTACGACCTACGGCAAATGAAATTAAAGTCAACCAAAGGATACAAAATTATTTCGCAATGGCTCGCCCATAAAAATTTCAAACCGTTCAGGTTCCAGGAAGAAGCATGGCAACACATCATCAACCGCGAAAACGGTTTGGTGAATGCGCCTACGGGTTGTGGTAAAACCTATTCTGTTTTTCTTGGAGCGCTCATCCGCTTTATCAACGATCATCCCGATGATTTTATCGGCAAAAAAAACAACGGGCTGCAATTACTCTGGGTTACACCGCTGCGCGCGCTGGCGAAAGACATCGGCCGTGCAATGGAGGAGGCCATTGCCGAGTTGGGCATGCAGTGGCGCGTGGCCATCCGGAACGGTGATACGGATACCGCGGAGCGCCAGCGGCAAAAAAGAAATATGCCGGAGGTACTGATCATAACGCCGGAGAGTTTACACCTGCTGCTCGCACAGAAAGATTATCCCACAGTGTTTCAATCACTCAAAACCATTGCAATCGATGAATGGCACGAACTCATCGGCAGCAAACGCGGCGTGCAGGTAGAACTGGCCGTATGCAGGCTCGTGAATTGCGTGCAACCTGCCACGGAAAACGACCGGCCCTCTGTTTGGGGCATCAGTGCAACAATAGGTAATCTCGACGAAGCAAAAGAGGTATTGCTTGCACCGGTGAAGAAAGAAGGCGTGATCGTTCGCGCGAACATCGATAAAAAAATAAAAGTAGAATCCATCATACCCGATGAGATCGAGAAATACCCATGGGCCGGGCACCTGGGTATCAGGCTCGCAGAAAAACTCATCCCGATCATTGAAAAGAGCAGGACCACGCTCATCTTCATCAACACAAGAGGCATGAGTGAACGCTGGTACCAGACCCTGCTCGACATTGCCCCGCAGTTTGCCGGCGCCATCGCACTGCACCACGGAAGTATTGAACAGGAATTGCGTTTGTGGGTGGAAGACAACCTGCATACAGAAAGGCTGAAAGCCGTTGTATGCACCTCGAGCCTCGACCTCGGCGTTGATTTCAGGCCGGTGGATACCGTTGTGCAGGTAGGTTCTCCCAAGGGCGTTGCCCGTTTCCTGCAACGGGCAGGAAGGAGCGGGCACAGACCCGGCGAGATCAGCAAGATCTATTTTCTTCCCACACACTCACTCGAGCTGCTTGAAGTGGCTGCGTTGAAACAGGCCATCAGGGAAACCGCCATCGAAAGCAGGCAACCCATGGTCTTGTGTTTTGATGTGCTCCTGCAGTTCCTGTGTACACTCGCCATCAGCGACGGCTTCCGCTCGGATGAAATGTTTGATGAGATCAAAAGCACTTTCTGTTTTTCAGAAATGACGCGCGACGAGTGGAACGAAATACTCCACCACCTCACCGAAGGCGGCAAGGCGCTGCAGCAATACGATGAATACAAAAAAGTGGAATTGGAAAATGGTGTATACCATATCAAAAGCCGGCGCATTGCCATGCGCCACCGCATGCACATAGGCACCATTGTGAGCGACGCGATGCTGAAAGTAAAATTCATGGGCGGCGGTTATGTGGGTGTGATCGAGGAATATTTCATCAGCAGGCTCGAGCCAGGCGATGTATTCACACTCGCAGGAAAAAACCTGGAACTCGTAATGATAAAAGACATGTCGGTGCTGGTGCGCAAATCCAATTCAAAAAAAAGCATCGTGCCCGCGTGGATGGGCGGCCGCATGAGTTTGACAGCCAACCTCGGGCGTATTCTCCGCGAAACATTCAACAAAGTATTGGTGGATGAAAAAGAAATAGAACTCAAAAGCCTGCACCCGCTGTTTCAAGTGCAGCAGGATCTTTCGCACATCCCGCGCGGCAACGAATTGCTGATCGAACAGATAGAGGGTAAGGACGGCTATCATTTACTGGTATATCCATTCGAGGGAAGACAGGTGCACGAGGCCATGAGCGCCATACTAGCGTACCGCATCAGCCAGTTAACGCCGATCACGTTTTCAATATCAATGAGCGATTATGGTTTTGAATTACTGAGCGACCAGCCCATCCCGGTCGACGATTCCAATGCGCGCGAACTGTTCACCACAGATAATTTACTGGCCGATATACAACGCAGCATGAACAGCACCGAAATGGCACGGCGCAAATTCAGGGATATCGCGGTGATCGGGGGGCTTATCTTCCAGGGCATGCCGGGAGAACAAAAAAAAGCAAGGCACCTGCAATCGTCTGCCTCGCTCCTGTTCAAAGTGTTCGAAGAGTACGATCCGAAAAACATTCTTTTGCGGCAGGCCTACCACGAAGTACTGGTGCAGCAGATGGATGAACAGCGGCTGCGCAACGCGCTCAACCGTATTTCGAACAGCAATATTGTTGTCACCTTTCCAAAACACCTTACCCCGTTGTCGTTTCCTATCGTAGTAGATGGATTGAGCAGGATCAACCTTTCTTCAGAGCGACTTGAAGACCGTGTAAAGAAAATGCAGGCATTGTTGGCGGAGTCGTAAACACCGGGAGCCGCATGGTAAACAGGAAGATAAAAGATCTCTCAAAATCTGTTTAACCCGGCCCGGTGCGCGCTGCTATTTCTTACATTTGCAGCCGCATGAACGCACCTGTCCGCCACATCATTCACAACAACAATTTCTGGCTCTCTCCCTGCAAATGTATTTTCTGGGAAGAAGAGGAAACGCTGATTTTATCGGACCTGCACTTAGGCAAGACCGGTCATTTCAGGAAGCATGGCATAGCGGTGCCACAGGCTGTTTTTATCGAGGACCTGCAACGCCTGGTGGAGCAGCTCATTCATTTCCGCGCAAGGAAAGTGATTGCAGTGGGCGACCTGTTTCACAGCAGGGCGAACAAGGAGATGGACCTGTTCCTGAAATGGCGGCGCGACCTGCCTGAACTGGAATTTATATTGGTAAGGGGCAACCACGATATCCTGAACCAGGAGTGGTACAACAATGCATCGATCCAGGTAAAAGAAGGGATTTATTCGATCGGTAATTTTTCGTTCGTGCACGATCCAGAAGAGGTGCCGGAAGCAATGCTGCCGGGTGGTTTTATTTTTTCGGGCCACCTGCATCCCGGCATCAGCCTGTATGGATCGGCGAAGCAGAGCCTGCGTTTCCCATGTTATTATTTTTCGGATACACAGGCGATCCTTCCTGCATTCAGTAAATTCAGTGGTCTTGCGATGATCAAAAAAACAAAGGAAGAAACGGTGTATGCGATTGTGAACGATGTATTGGTAAAGATCAAATGATAAAGATAGCCTTCGACCCTGTTTATGCGCATCCCCTGCCCGAAGGACATCGTTTCCCGATGTTGAAATACGATCTTATCCCCGGGCAATTGCTGCACGAGGGAACCATCACAAAAGAACAATTGTTCTCACCCGCGCCCTGCGAAGAAGAAGTGGTGTTGTTAACGCACGATAAACCCTATTTCGATAAGCTTATCCAGCAAACGCTTACGCCATCCGAGCAAAGAAAGATCGGCTTCCCGCAATCGCCCGCATTAACAAAAAGGGAACTCGTTATTACACAGGGAACGATCGATTGCTGCGCACATGCAAAACAAAACGGGGTGGCACTGAATATTGCCGGCGGAACGCACCACGCATTTGCCGACCATGGAGAAGGATTCTGTTTGTTGAACGATATGGCTGTTGCGGCAAATCATTTACTGCAGCAAGATCCGGCGGAAAAAATATTGATCATCGACCTGGATGTTCACCAGGGAAACGGAACGGCAAAGCTCTTTGAGAACAACCCGTCGGTTTTTACTTTCAGCATGCACGGGGCGCACAATTACCCTTTCCACAAAGAACGCTCTGATCTTGATATCGGGTTGAAAGACGGAACCGATGGCCCAACCTACCTGCAATTGCTGCACGAACATTTGCCGGCACTGATCGAACAAGTAAAACCGGGTTTCGCATTCTATTTATCCGGTGTTGATGTGCTCGACACGGATAAGTTCGGGAAACTGAAATTGAGTATAGCCGATTGCAGGAGCCGTGATGCATTTGTGTTCCATCAACTCAAACAAAACAATATCCCGGTAACCGTTGCGATGGGCGGCGGCTATTCAGCCGATACCAGGATCATCGTGGAAGCACATTGCAACACGTTCCGCGTGGCAAGGGATGTATATTGATGCTGTGCATTGCAATCCGTTCCGCGTAGCAAGCTATGTATATTGATGCCGCACATTTTGCAACGCGTTCCGCATGGCAAGAAATGTATATCGATACCGTGCATTGATCAACGGACCTTCAACCAATTGATCGCTCGTCTCCTCCGGAACGGCTGCCTTAGATGAAAGTTCTGCCGGCGCCACGCATCACACCATCCTATGCCTTTACACAACACATGGTCACGCTCGCTCAGCAACCGCGTTAATTCATCTTCTTCTTCAGCGTCGAAACCTGTTCCTGCAGGTTATTGACCATACCTGCCAGCTGGTTCACATCCCATCTCGGTGCGGTGTTGGCTTTTTGCATAATGTAAACCGCCTTCCAGACCTCGAGCACATCTTCGGCACTTACATTGTATGGCTCGTATTGCGGATTATCGCTTAACAAAGTGATCTTGTTCTTTACACGGTTGTTGCGGATGATGCGTTTATAAACAACGCCTTCGTTCTTCGAAAGCACAACATAGGTATTGCTGTTCTTCACATCCTCCAGATCATCCACTTTCTCACCCACAATAACACTGCCGCTCGGTGTTGGCAACATACTGTCGCCCACAATCTCAAATGCCCTGTACTGGCCCGGGCCGAGCATGGGTAAGGTAAATGTATTCAGCTCATCGATAAACTCCGGATCACCGTAACCCGCCAGATAACCCGCAGCCGCCTTGACAGGCACGAACCGCACCTCCGCAACATCGGCCGTCATTTTCAACTGGCGGCGCTTCTCGAGGTAGCTGAGGGCCTTGGGCGCAGAAAGATCCTTGAAGAGAAAATCTTCAAGACTCAATTTAAACGTGTTGCAGATCTGCTCCATCACCTCGAGCCTGGGCTCCGCACGCTCTTCCTCGTACGCTCCTACAAGCGATCTTTTGATCTTGAGTTTGTTGGCAAATTCCTCCTGCGTCCAGCCACGCAACTTGCGCAGGTAACGTAAATTTTTTCCGGCGTTTGACATAGCTAATTCATTTAGTTCAAATTTACTAATATTTTTAGTTAATGGCAAAATATTTTTTTTACAGGGGGCCGAGGCGGCGCTAACTTGGCCATTTGCCGTAATTTCCTTGCCCAAACCATACCTGCACATGAGAAAAGCCCTTCTTACTTTTTTAATGATCAACAGCATCGCTTTTGCACAGACCGCTCAATCGTGGACCGACGACCTGGTACTTACACCCGAGCGATCGAACTACGAGAAAACATCGACCCACGCCGATGTGATCAGTTTTCTGAACGCGATCAAAACAAAAAGCAACAACATCAAAATTACCAGCATAGGCAAAAGCACCGGTGGCAAAGACATTCCGCTGGTGATTCTTTCCAGAACCGGGATCAGCACACCCGCAGAAGCAAAAGGTAAATTCGTTACTTATATCCAGGCCAATATACATGGCGGCGAAGTGGAGGGCAAGGAGGCGATGATGATGATGATGCGCGATATCCTGCTCGGCAAAAAAAGCCACCTGCTCGATAACCAGGTGATCCTCATCGTTCCCATTTACAATACCGACGGGAACGATAAGATGGCAAAAGGCCTGCGCCCATCGCAGGAGAACAGCCCGCTGGAAACAGGTGAGCGCGAAAACGGGCAGGGACTCGACCTCAACCGCGACGGCATAAAAATGGAAACACCCGAATCGCAGGGTATGATACAGAACATCATCACAGCATGGGATCCGCAGATGAGCGTTGACCTGCATACCACCAACGGTACCTGGCACGCCTACTCCCTTACCTGGGCGCCAAGCTATCAGTATGCCGGCGAGCCATCTACCTACAATTATACCAATGGCGTGATGCTTCCCTTCATCACCAAAACAGTGAAAGAAAAATACGGGATGTTTTTTAGCCCTTATGGCGACTACAACACAAGAGAAGGATGGCCCCTGAAAAACTTCTACACTTACAACCACCATCCGCGCTACATCGTTAACCAGTTTGGCCTGCGCAACCGGATGGCTGTTTTGAGCGAGGCCTTCTCGCACGAACGTTTTTACCAGCGTATTTACAGCACCTACACTTTTGTTTTCGAGATCCTTGATTACTGTAACAAACACGGAAAAGAGATCGCCAAAATAAACCACGATGCCGAACTGGCCGCGGTTAAAAATGTGATCGACAACGCCGGCAAGGCAAAAAAAGGCGTTCGTTTTAAAATGGTGCCAACTGCAAAAAAACTCAACGGCTTCAGAACATACGATTATACCTCGTTCACCAAAGCAGACGGAACAAGATCGTTGCTGAGAAAAGGAAACATCGTTACCTACGACAGCATTACCTATTACGGCGAATTCAAAGACACCGTGCAGAGCACCGTGCCGAGAGGTTACATCATTCCTGCCGCCATGTCGCTTATTGCTGAGCAATTGAAAAGGCAAGGCGCAAAAGTAACCCAGCTCGAAAAAGACGAGGAGCTCAGCGGCGAGGTATTCACGATAGAGAAATACACACGCGGCGCAAGAAAATTTGAGGGGCACTATATGGCATCCGCCGAAGGGAAATTCAGTCCTGCCACGCGCACCGCGCATGCCGGCGATTATAAAATAGACCTCGCCCAACCGCTGGCCAACCTTATCTTCTACATGCTCGAGCCGCAATCCGACGATGGTTTGCTCACCTGGAATTTCTTTGACACCTACCTCGACCAGAACGATGTAAAAAACAAGGCGGTGGAGTTCCCGGTGTTCAAATATTCTCCGAAGAAGAAATAGGTGGTGAGAGGTGCGTAAACCGGGGAGCGGGCCACGCTCTAATATTTCCGTCCCATTAACATCTCCCAAAATTCTTAATCGTATCTTGCACAATATGGCTAAGGCAAAAAAGAGTACGAAGAAAAAACAGCCGGTGATCCTGATCACCAACGATGATGGCGTTACGGCGCCGGGCATACGTGCATTGGTAGAATCGGTAAAGGGATTGGGGAAGATCATTGTAGTGGCTCCCGATAAACCGCAGAGCGGGATGGGCCACGCCATAACCATCGGCCACCCGCTGCGTTTACAGAAAGTAAGTGTTTTTGATGGCGTTGAAACCTATGCGTGCAGCGGTACGCCGGTTGATTGTGTGAAGCTGGCGGTTGACAAAGTATTAAAAGGCAAACCCGATATCTGCCTGAGCGGCATCAACCATGGCGCCAATCATTCTATCAATGTGATCTATTCGGGAACGATGTCTGCCGCCTTGGAAGCATCGATCGAAAGCATACCGAGCATTGGGTTCAGCCTGCTCGATCTTAGCATCGAGGCCGATTTTACCGCGGCGAAAAAATATGCGCGCATTTTAGTGGAGCATGTGCTGGGAAGCAAATCGCTCGACAAACATCTTTGCCTCAACGTAAACATTCCGAAAGGCGAGGAAGGGATCATCAAAGGGATCCGCATCTGCAGGCAGGCGTACGCGAAATACGAGGAAGAGTTTGATGGCAGGAAGGACCCGCATGGCCGCCAGTATTTCTGGCTCACGGGCGCTTTTGTAAATTTCGACAAGGGGAAAGATACCGACGTGTGGGCGCTGAAAAACAACTACGTAAGCGTGGTGCCGGTTCAGTTCGACCTCACACATTATGCGCTGAAGAAGAAACTTGAAACCAACTGGAAATTCTGATGGGCATACAAGACACCAAAAAAGCAGGCTTCATCATAGGTGCAATTGCGCCGTTCCTTGGTTTTTTTATCTATTACCTGATGCGTTTCCGCCTTTTTACGCTGAAAGAATTCTGGCAGGTGCTGATGATGCAACGCTCGCTGCTGTCGGGCATCATCAGTATTTCATTGCTGATGAATGTGCTCGTTTTTACCCTGGCGCTTAACAAGCGGAAAGATCAACTTGCGATCGGTATTTTTATTGCGAGTTGTGTGTATGGGGGCACTGCGCTGGCGATCAGGTGGTTCTTTTAATTTACCCGGTTTAATTCGTTCCGTTCACCTGCGTTTCCAAAGACGTGCGGTACCGTTTAACGGCCTTTGCAATCGACTCTGCATTTTTCTGCTGCCCTTCGCTGCTGGTAATGAATTCCTCTTCTTCGGGATCGGATAAGAAACCTAGTTCGATCAGTATGGCGGGCATGGCTACGGCCTGTAACACCCAGATGCCTTTTTCGTCACGCTGTTTTGCACCGCGGCTTTCGCGGCCCGATCTTACAAATTCCTCTTCCACCATTTCGGCCAGTTTGCGGCTGCGTTGCGCGTACTCGCTCGTGCGCATGGCATTGAGCATTTTCATCGCCGGGTTGTCGTTCTTTTTGAACTCGATCATGGCACTGTCTATGTACCCGCTTTCCGATAGCGCCTCTTCCTTATCCTTTGTTTTACCAACACCCCACAAATACGTTTCGGTTCCTTTGGCAGGATGCGGGGTTGTCCAGGTGCGGTATTCAGGAATCTGTTTTTTTATTTTCTTGCCTTTGCGTTTTACCGTTTTGGTGGTATAGCCGGTGATCTCTTTGTGCCTTACCGGGTCCATGCCGTTGCAATGCAATGAAATGAAAAGATCTCCTTTGGCGGCATTTGCTTTCTTGGCTTTTACGGTGGGGTGGTCAAATACATCGGTGGTACGCGTCATGGTGATCTCCACGTCGGGCATTTCCTGCTGCAATACATCGCGCAGTTTAAGCGCTGTTGCAAGGGCCACATCTTTTTCTTCCATATGTTTTCCCGATGCCCCGTAAAACAACCGAGCCTGGGAAGCAGGGCCTCCATGACCGGGGTCGATCACGATCCTTTTCAAAGGCTGTTTTTTCCCCGTCGTGCCGGTTTGGCCATACGATGCCGCCATTGCGGAACACAGTACCAAAACAGCTATTATTTTCCTCCAGTACATATTTTCCATTGACTATAAGAAATCAAAATAGGCATATTCCATATACAGAACATGCATTTTAACTTACTGTAAACGGGAAAGCGGGTTGGTTTAGTATAAGGGAGGCGAGAAAGCTTGCGCGATCCGCGAATGGCGCGGTATCTGATGATCAATGGTAAGTGATAAGTGGTCAGCAGTAAGTTGTTGCCGGAAGACAGCCCGGAAAATTTTCATTAACCCCCGTTGGGCCGGCTCCTCCTACAACGTTACTCACTACTGACCACTCACTGTTCTCTGCGAACACTAGGGCTGCCCTCCCCCGAGGGTAAATAAGATCGCTGCCCTGTGACGCGCCGTGGTGGGTTTCCCGTTGGCCATCGCAGGAACCCATTTTGGGCCTTTGCTTATGAGGCGGATGCCTTGTTGTTTTGAACCGAAACCAGGGTCATTGTCGGCGCGGATGTCGGAGACCGTTCCATCCTCCGCTACAAAAAACGATACGATCACCGTATAGGTTCCCGGCGGCGCGCCTTTGGCGACCATTTCTTCGAGGTTTACACTTCTTTCAACGTATTTCGACCACGCAGGCAATCCACCCGGGAATGCGGGCGGCGTAACCGTTGAAGCGCCCGATGTACCACTGAATGTTCCGCCGGTGATCGTTCCGGATATACCCGGAACGGATACCGCCGATATCATACCCCTGCTGTCGGAAGACGTGTTGGGTGCCTTGATCTTAACACCCGTTACGGTAATAGTTGGTTTTTCGTCTTCATACACAAAACTGATGGGCTGGCGCTGCCTGAACAATACTGCCTTGCCGCGCTCGTTTGTTCCCGGAACCCATTTCGGGCCTTTCAGGATCATGCGCTCTGCTTCTGCTTTTGTGCCGAAACCCGGATCGTTCTCCGCGTGCACATCGCTGATGCCGCCCTCTTTGTCGACCAGGAAAGAAACCACAACCGTATACCTACCCGGCGTTGCGTTGTTTTTCTTGGGAATGTCCTTATCCAGGTTACGCACCAGGTATTTCTCCCAGGCAATATCACCACCGGGGAAACGCGCGGGTTGCGCCGCGGTTTGTCTTGAGATGGGCGTTGCATAACCAACCACCGTAACCTCATCCGCGCCTTTGTCTTTCTGGCCGCCTACCTGCGGTGTTCTCCAGCTCACATTGCCGGTGGTGTCGGTTACAAGAAATGTATTTTTTGATACGGTTTGCGTTCCGGTATTCGCGCTTTTGTACCCGGATACAACTACATCTTTCAGCGCATCCGGGTCGTTTTCTTTCCTGTTGTCTTTTACCAAAACCTGCGAAAAACCAAGATCTGCATAATTCTGCGAAGGCTGCCACCATGCCGCGGGAATGGATGGCGCTACGGCCACTTTGAGGTTAACGTAAAAGGGGCCGCGCGAGAGGTCTACCTGCGACAGGTCTTTTGAAGACGCGTCTTTTGTTCCCCCTCCGATCTTAACGGAAAAATTTCCGTTCTCATCACTTTTTGTTTCACTCACTTCTTCATAAATGCGGTTTTTTTCTTCGCCCTGGTAAAGGATCACATTGACATATACCTTCCTGTTCCGTGCAACGTTGTTGTAGGTATCTTTTGCAACGCCGGATTGAAGTGGTAAGGAAAAGTTGCCGTTTTCTTTTACCGAAGCAGCATTTACTGCATTTCCTGTACCCGGTTTCAGGTTAATGGCAATTACCCCGTTTGCAGCATCTGCGCCAAACAATTCTATGGCCTGTGCATTTTTGTAGACGTGTATAGATTCGATCGTTGCGGGATCGATATTGTAGATCTCTTCTTTAGAAGCGCGTTGCCCGTTGAGGATAAAAACCGGGTCGGCAACCTGCATATTTCTTATGGGTTCGAAGGCGATGCTGTTCCTGTCTGAGGAAATCCGTTTTTCATCCAGCAATCCTATCATGTAAGAGGTGCTTACCAGTTCTTTCATGCTGATGGTTTCCGCATCGATCTTTTTTCCATTCACCAGTATAAAGCCGTCGGGTTGTTCTTCTTCTTTCGCAAATACATCCCTGATGTCTTCCTTATAATTCTCAACAACCGAAGCGATGGATATTTCGCCGTTGCGCTGGGCCTTGCTCCTGAAGGCAAACAATACCACTACGATGGCCAGCAAAGGCAATACCACCAACCTGCGTATGTAACTGAAACGCGGCGTTTTGTTGTTGGCAAGCATCAGCAACCTTCTTTTGATGGGTGAAAAGAAAAACGGGTGCGTTAACGCAAATCTCTGCTGCGGGTAAGCGGCCGTGAGCAGCATCTGCGCCAGCGCAGCCGTATCGCCGTTGTTCACCGCTTTTTTATCGGCGATGAATTCGTGGATCATTTCCATTTCTTTTTTCAACAACCAGAAGAAAGGATTGAACCACCCGCCGATGAGCATGACCTGTATAAAAAGTTTATCGAAAGAATGTTTCTGCTGCACATGCGTAAGCTCGTGCCTGAGTATCTGCTGCCCGGCCTGGCTCCGAATATCAATTTCTTCGTTCCAGAAAATGTAGCGGAAGAATGAGAACGGTGTTCCTTTTGCATGTGTGAGAATGAGGAACACATCGCCCACATTTTTACAGGAATGGTGTTTCAGCAACCGGTACAGTTTTACAAAAGCATGGATCATGGCCAGCAACAGTATGGCCGATATGGTTATGTAAAGAATGGAGGCCGCAAGGTCCCAGTTCCAGACAAATGCTTTTTGCGTGAGCGTGGTTTCGATCTGCGTGTTGTTATTGGCAACGACCGCTAAAATATTCATCACCGGGGGCGCCTCGCTTTGCAGCGCGGGTGCGGTCCAGGTGATCTTGATCAGCGGAACGATCCACGAAAGCAGCGCGGCCGCAAGCAGGAAGAAACGGTTGTACTGGTGGAAACGTTTGTTGCGCAGCACCAGCCAATAATAGCCCATGAGCATCCCGCTGCAGAGCATCACCTGTAAAAAGTAATAAGCGATCGTAAGCATGGCAATTATTTTTTAGCGTGTTTGATCTGTTGCAACAACAATTCAAGTTCCTTGACGCTGATGTCTTTCTGCTTTACCATAAAAGAAACCGCATCGCTGAACGAGCCCTCGAAATAACCCTCTACCAAAGTGCGGATCGTGCCCGCTGAATAATCTTCCTTCGAAACCAATGGGTAATACTGGTGCACGCGGCCGATAGGTGTAACGCCTACAAAACCTTTGTCCACCAATATCTTCACGATCGTTGCAATCGTATTCGAATGCGGCCTCGGCTCAGGCTGCGCTTCAATGATGTCTTTGAGGAACGCCTCTTCCAGTTTCCAGATGCTTTGCATGATCTGTTCTTCTGCCTTGGTCAATGGTTTCATGTGGTGCGGTTTGATTGTAAGTAAATATAATAACTAATTATTTAGTTTGCAAACTATTTTTCTAGTCTGCTTACGCGGTCGGGATCCGGGTTTTGATCCGGTCATGCCTATAAAAAAGCCGGTGGTTCATAGCGTATGGCTCAAAGCTGCCCCCTAACTTGCACGTGAATATGAAATACTACCTCATTTCCGGCGAAGCCAGTGGCGACCTGCACGGGAGCAACCTCGTGAAACAGTTGTTTGCAAAGGATGGGCAGGCGCAGATCCGCTGCTGGGGCGGCGACCTGATGGAGGCCGCCGGGGCCACGCTGGTGAAGCACTACCGCGAGCTGGCCTTCATGGGTTTTGCAGAAGTAATCAGGAACCTGCCCACGATCCTTAAGAACATAAAATTCTGTAAGCAGGACATCGCCCGTTTTCAACCCGATGTGTTGGTACTGATCGATTACCCGGGTTTCAATCTTCGTATTGCCGAATGGGCAAAGCAGCAGGGGTTTACGGTAGTGTACTACATCTCTCCACAGGTATGGGCGTGGAAAGAGAACCGCGTGAAGAAAATGAAACAGAACATCGACCTGATGCTTTGTATCCTTCCTTTTGAAAAAGCGTATTACAAGAACCGCTGGGATTGGGATGTGGAATACGTAGGGCACCCGCTGGCAGAAGTGATCGATGCGAAACTGGCCGGGGCAACCGTGTCATCCGCAGAAAAAAATACGATCGCGCTGTTGCCCGGCAGCCGCAAACAGGAGATCAGCAAAAAACTACCCATCATGCTCGATGTGGCAAAATCGTTTCCGCAATATGAGTTCGTGGTAGCAAAGGCGCCTGGGTTGGAAGATGATTTTTACGCGCCGTTACTGGCGGCCTATAAAAATGTTTCGTCTGTTCGCAACCAGACCTACGACCTCCTGCTCCGCTCCCGCGCCGCGCTGGTAACCAGCGGAACGGCAACGCTCGAAACGGCCCTGTTTGGTGTGCCGGAAGTGGTATGTTACAAGGGCAGCAACATCAGCTACCAGATCGCGAAGCGACTGATCAGGATCAAATACATTTCACTGGTTAACCTGATCATGGATAAGGAAGTGGTAAAAGAGCTGATTCAACACGAGCTCACAACAAACAACCTCGTTAAAGAGCTCACCCTCCTGCTCAACGATGAAAAGAAAATCCAAGCCCTCCGGAAAGATTATGCAGACCTGAAAACCCTGCTGCGTGCAGGCGGACATGCATCTGAACAGGCGGCAGAAAAGATCCTGGGTTTGCTGAAAAATTGAAAGATGCTAGTGCCCTCTCAGCAACGGGATCACCACCAGCTTAAAAATAATGATCAGCACGGCTACCAGGAACATGATGAGTGAGATACGGTTCATACCGTGCATGTATTTCATCCACTGCGTACGTTCTTCGTTGGGGTCGCGCTTTTTGATGTAAAGGTATTCCGCTATTTGTTTCCAGATGCCCATAAGCGTTTGGAGGCAGGCGTTTCGCATGTACAGGTCATTGCGTTTGTTCTTCCCGTCTCCTTACAAAGGTATAAAACCGTTCATACAAAACACGCAGCCGATTGTGATTTAGCAGTATATTGTTTGAACAAATTGTTTGAAATGAGAAAACTGATCGTGCTGGCGGCGCTTGTTGGCTGGCTGCCGGGCCTTGCGCAGGTAAAAGAAGGTTTTGTAAGGTACAAGACCGCAATTTCGGGTGCTGGTGGAAACGAAATGTTGTCTGCACTGGCCGGCAACAGCGGAATGAGTATTTATTTCAAAAACGAAAGATCTCTCACCGAGCTGGTTACCCCGTTGTATACCATGCGTACGCTTACCGACAGCAAAGAAACGATCACGTTCATGGATGGCACCGGGGAAAAGATATATACCCGCAACCCCAACAGCGCTCTGAAACGCATACCGCAGCCAAAGGCTCCCGAGCCCGTGGTTACGGTTACCACTGAAAAGAAAAAAATATTGGGATTTGATTGCACCAAAATGATCGTTACCGACAAGGACCACAAGGGCAATACCGCAACCCTTACCATCTGGTATACCGATAAAATAAACTGTTCGGCTTCAACAGGATTTATTAATGAAGCGATCGCGGCAAAAATAAAGGGCATGCCGCTCGAGATCGACATAGACAAAGGGGCGATCAAATCAAAGGTCACCGCAACCGAATTATCGCTCAAACCGGTTCCCGATGCCACGTTCGCTGTGTCTACCGCTGGTTATACGGAGCGCAAGGCGATCCCGAAAAAAGATCCGCGATGACCGTGCAGGATCCATGAATGCTGAAGCCTGATCACAGAACGCGTTATGCTACAGCATCTCCCGGAGAAAATGACTGATCTGCGCCGTTTCAATGATGAAGCCGTCGTGACCATACGCAGAATCGATCTCGATGAATTTTGTATTGGGGATATGGTCTGCCATGAATCGTTGCTCATCCAGCGGACATAAAATATCGCTGCGTATCCCGATGATGAGCGTGGGTTGTTGTATGGATCGCAGAACAGTGATGAGGTCACCACCCCTTTTCCTTCCGAGGTGATGGCTGTCCATCGACTTGGTAAGCAACCAGTAACTGTACGCATTGAAACGTTTCACCAGTTTATCTCCCTGGTAGTTCAAATAAGACGACGCTTTAAAATCATCGGTCTTTTCCGGGTCGGGGTCCGTTTGTTTTTCCTGGAAAGTTCCATAGTTGCGGTAGGTAAGCATACCGATGGCGCGTGCTGCTTTCAAGCCTTTGGCACCGGCGCCTGGTGTATGATCTTTCCAGGTACTGTCTGCTTCAATCGCCAGTCGCTGCGCGGTGTGCACCGCAACACCCCATGCGCTTTCTGAAGGCGAGGTGGCGATGAGAAATAATTTCCCGATCACGTCTTTTTCCATCACTGCCCATTCAAGCGCCTGGTAACCGCCCATGCTTCCGCCCATCAGCAAATGGATTTGGTTGATGTGAAGGTGTTTGCGCAGCAATATGTGTGCATTCACCATATCGCGTATGGTTACATTGGGAAAATCGGAGTAATAAGGTTTTCTGGTAGCAGGATTTTCGCTTGCAGGACCGGTTGATCCGTAACAGGAGCCGAGTATATTGGCGCAGACGATGAAATATTTTGCCGGGTCAATAAGGCAGCCCTCTCCTACCAGCCCTTTCCACCAGTCGGCCGCATCGGAGCTGGCCGTTAATGCATGACAGATCCATACGACGTTGCTTTTATCCGCATTCAATTGGCCGTAGGTATGGTAAGCGATACGGAGGGAAGGAAGCGTAGTGCCGTTCTCGAGTGTAAAATCGTCTGTATGGTCAAAGAATTTCATAAAGTATTATTCCGCATTTCAAAGCAAAATAAGTGCATGGTTAAATTACATTTGCATAAATCTTTTAAATGGCAACAATTCATATCAAAAGAGTGGATGACGCTTACGCGATGGAAGCCTCCGATACTAACGGTCATTCGCTTAGGATGGATGCGGCTGAAGCCATTGGCGGGCACGGCTCGGGTATTCGCCCGATGCAGACGATCCTGATGGGACTGGGTGGTTGCGGCGGTATCGACATCCTTTCGATCCTGAAAAAACAACGACAGGAGATCGATTCTTTCGAAATGGTGGTCAACGGCGAACGCGAAACCGGGAAAGAACCGGCTTTGTGGAAGCACGTGCACATTCAATTTTCTTTTTCAGGAAAGGTTGATCTTGACAAAGCGCAAAAAGCATGTGCCTTGTCGCTGGAAAAATATTGCTCCGTTGCGGCAACACTGCGCACAGCGGGATGTTCGATCGAATGGGATGTTGAAGTAAAATAGCAAACAGCCGTTCCGTTTTCCTTATTCCAAATTTTCAAAATTCCCTCCATGCCACACAAACAAACAAAAGCGGTACGCATACAAACCGAACGCACCAATGAAATGGAGCACTCCACTCCCCTGTTTCTCACCAGCAGTTTCTGTTTCGACAATACGGAGGAGATGCGCGCGGCTTTTGCGGATGAGTCGGATGATAATATATACAGCCGTTTCAGCAATCCCGGCGTACAGGAATTCATCGATAAAATGTGCGCGCTCGAAGACGCTGAAGCGGGTTACGCTACCGCCTCGGGTATGAGCGCCGTATTTGGTTCATTCATGGCGCTGATGAAACAGGGCGATCACCTGCTCGGCTGCAATGCCATTTTTGGCAGCACACATACCGTGATTTCGAAATACCTGCCCAGGTTCGGCATCGAATTCTCATACGTTCCGGCCGATGCAACAGAAAAGGATTGGGAAGCCGCCATCAGGCCCAATACAAAAATGATCTACCTGGAAACGCCAACCAATCCCGGCCTCGATGTACTGGACCTGGAAATGATCGGCCGTGTTGCAAAAAAACACAACATCATTTTTAATGTAGACAATTGCTTTGCAACACCAATGGCGCAGCAACCCATCGCCTATGGCGCCGACCTGGTGGTTCATTCTGCAACAAAATGGTTAGACGGGCAGGGCCGTGTGCTCGGTGGCGTGGTAGTTGGGAAAAAAGAACTGATCAAGGAAATTTACCTGTTTTGCAGGAGCACGGGACCGGCACTTTCTCCTTTCAATGCATGGGTATTGAGTAAAAGCCTGGAAACGCTTGATGTAAGAATGGAGCGCCACGCATCAAATGCGTTGTTTATTTCGGAAGCGTTGGAGAAACATGAAAAGATCAGCTCGCTGCGCTACCCGTTCCTACAGAGCCACCCGCAATATGCCATCGCAAAAAAACAAATGCAGAATGGCGGCGGTGTTGTTTGTTTTGAACTGAAGGGCGGCCTTGATGCGGGCAGAAAATTCCTGAACAGCCTGGAAATGCTTTCGCTCACCGCAAACCTTGGCGATACAAGAAGCATAGCCTCGCACCCGGCAAGCACCACGCATGCAAAACTGAGCGAAGCGGAAAGGCAGGCCGTGAACATTACGCCCGGCCTGATCCGTATCAGCGTTGGCCTGGAACATAAGGAAGATATACTCAACGATATTCTCCAGGCGCTTGAAAAATGTTAATGCTTAACAGCAGGTGTGATTGGTAAGCAACACCATCGTTTCCTCTGTAGCCAGCAGGCTGTGGGTAACTTCGTGGTGCAGCATTACCAGTTGGCCGGCGTGTAAAGTTACCACCTCTTCATCGGCGGTCAGTTCCACTTCGCCTTCGAGGATCTGCATGGTAACGGTTCCATCAATAGAGTTTTCTCCAATGCGGGAGCCGGTGTGCATACAGATGAGCACCGTGGTAAGATTGTCTGTTTTAAACAGGGTGATGCCGTTGCAGTCAGTCTCTTCCCAACCATGCTCATGTTGCAATTGTTGCAAAGAAGTGTTGATGTCGGTGATCACATACGGAGCGTCCAGAACCCTTGCTCCCTCCGGTCTGTTGTAGGTAGAATCGGTCGTTTTCATCGTGATTGGTGTTGTTTAGTTGTAACAATACCAATGCAAAAACGGTGCAGTAAAATTATATGCGTTACGGGGGAATTATTTCCCCATACTAATCCTTCATCGCATAGCGTATACCACCCAGCAGGTGCCTGAGGTAAAGCGGGTCTGAAAAAGACTCATCGGTATGCCCGAGTTCGGTATAAAAAGAACGCCCGCCATCAAAATCGTGGTACCAAGCCATCGGGTGAACATCGCCGTTCTCGCCGCCGGTATAACTCTTCTCGTCGATGGTCAGCAGCACATGCAACCCGTTCTGCAGGCTTTTGAAATTGTACCATTCATCAAAACGCTCCCATTTTTGCGGAAGGTGCCGGGTAGAAATATGCGTGGAGTCGACAACCTGGATGATGGCTTTTTGTTGTTTCGGGTGACTTTTAAAATAAGCGCCGACCAGTTTATTGTACCAGGGCCAGTCGTACTCGGTATCTGTTGCTGCGTGGATGCCCACAAAACCGCCGCCACCCCGGATGTATTTTTCAAATGCTGCCTGCTGGTCATCGGTAAGCACATTGCCCGTGGTGCTCATGAAAACAACGGCTGCGTATTTTTTCAGTGTTCTTTTGGTGAAGAAAGTGGAGTCGGTGGTAGTGTCTACCGCAAACCTGTTTTCGGCGCCCAGTTTCTGGATGGCCGCGATACCCGCGGGGATGCTTGCGTGGTGATATCCTTTTGTTTTGGAATACACCAATATGCGTTTCATTTTTTTCTCAACCGTAAAAGAGAAAAACAGGCAGGCGGCAATGCTGAAACTGGCGAGCAGGGTAATTTTTTTCATATGGTTTTTTTGATACCGTTGTTGATTTATTGGCTAAATTGACAGCGATTCAACGCTGGATCATAAATCTACCAAAAGAAACTGAAATAAACACTGCCCATGAAAACCACCACCGGCTCCCTGCTTGCTTCGATGATGTTTTTGGAATACTTTATCTGGGGCGCCTGGTACGTTACGCTGGGCACCTACATGGCCACCAGTCTTCATGCCACCGGCGTAGAGATCGGAACCACCTACGGCGCGCTTGCCATTGCCACCATGATCTCTCCTTTTTTTGTAGGATTGGTGGCCGATCGCTTCTTCTCCGCGCAAAAGATCATGGGTGTATTGCACCTGCTCGGCGCGGCGCTTTTGTTTCTTGCCACCAAAATAGAGAACAGCGGCACTTTTTATTGGGTCATACTGGGCTATTCATTGCTGTATACACCCACCATCGCACTCAGCAACAGCGTTGCTTTTTCGCAGATGACAGACGCCGGTAAACAGTTTCCATGGATCCGCGTGTTCGGAACGCTGGGCTGGATCGTTGCAGGACTGCTCATCACCAAATTCGACATCGCAAAATCATCTTACACATTTTACATGGCCGCAGCCGTTTCAGTAGTATTGGGACTGCTGAGTTTTGTTTTACCCGATACGCCCCCCAAGGCCCGGTCTACAGAAGCATCTGCCGCAAAAGCGCTGGGCACCGATGCATTTGTTTTATTCAGGCAACGGTCGTATACCGTATTTTTTATCGCAGCGATCCTGGTTTGCATTCCGCTCTCTTTCTACTATGGCTTCGGCAACAAGTTTCTCGACGAAATAGGTTTTGAAAATGCGACAGGTAAAATGACCCTGGGGCAGGTTTCGGAAGCGGTGTTTATCCTTGCCATCCCGTTCCTTTTCAACCGTATTGGCGTAAAGAAAATGATACTGGTGGGCATGCTCGCCTGGATACTGCGTTACGTATTTTTCTCTTACGGTGATGTGGCAAACAACAGCTGGATGCTGTATGCCGGCATCATATTGCACGGCATCTGTTACGATTTCTTCTTTGTAACCGGCTACATGTATACCGAAAAGAAAGCCGGCGCCAAAATAAAAAACGCGGCGCAGGGATTGTTCACCTTCGCCACCTATGGCGTGGGTATGTTTATAGGAACCTGGTATTCGGGGTATGTGTACGACCAGCATGCCGTTGGCGATGGATCGCACAACTGGACGGCGATATGGCACGTGCCGGCGTATATTGCGGCGGGGGTGTTGCTGTATTTTATCATTTTCTTCAAAGAGAATCGTTCCCAAACCCTCACTGCCGCGCAGAAAGGATGAGTTAAACAAAAAATGAAAACAAACCATATGAAAAGAATTGCCATGCTCGGCTCCGGTTTTATCGGGCGTTTTTATGCCGACTCGCTCCAGGGCTACAGGAGCCGGGATAAAGTGACCAGTATTTATTCCCGCAGGGAAGAAAGCGCAAAAAAATTTGCACAGGATTATGGCTGCGAACACTGGACAACCAATATGGAAGAAGCGATCGCACACCCGGCTGTAGACATCGTTTGCATCGCCTTGCCCAACAACCTGCACGAAGCGGCGGTGATGCTTTGCTGCAAGTACAAAAAAGCCGTGATGACCACCAAGCCACTCGGCCGCAATGCCGAAGAAGCCAAACGCATGTTGCTTGCGGTTGAAGAAGCAGGCATTTTTAACGGATACCTCGAGGATCTTGTTTACACACCCAAATTCATCAAAGCCAATGAGAGCGTACGGAACGGCGCATTGGGCAGGGTGTTGTGGGCAAAATCGAGAGAAACCCACCCCGGCCCACACAGCGATTGGTTCTGGGATATTGAACAGGCAGGCGGCGGTTGTATCCTCGACCTGGGTTGCCACTGCGTGGAAATTACGCGCAGTTACATCGGCAAAGACATCAGGCCGGTAGAAGTAATGTGCTGGGCAGATACGCAGGTAAAACCAATAGATGCGGAGGACCATGCCATAGGCCTTGTAAAATACGAGAACGGCGCCATCGGTCAGTTTGAAGTGAGCTGGACCTTCAGGGGCGGCCTCGACCTGCGCGATGAGGTGATGGGCACCGAAGGAACGATCTGGATCAACAGTTTTCTCCGTACGGGTTTCGATATGTTCACCACAGGAAAAGGCGCAGACTATGTGGCCGAAAAAGCCGAGAGCAACAGCGGCTGGCTGTTCCCGGTGGGCGATGAACTGAATGAACTTGGTTACAACCATATGTTCATGGACATGTTCAACGCGATGGAAAAAAATGAACCGCCCAAAGAAACGTTTTACGACGGCTATGTTGTAAATGCCATTCTCGACGCAGCCTACCGCTCGGCCAAAAGCAAATTATGGGAGCCGGTGCAGCTCGATATCTGGCGCGGACAAACCGGGTTAACCAAAGAGAGCCACCTCGTGGAATACGATACAGACCATTACCTCGTAAAAGAAGAGATGACCCACTACGGCGCCAAAAAGCTGATCCTGAAAAACAAACATACCGGTAAGATCATCGAGCAAACGATATAGAAAACACGAAGGCACAAGAGCAGTGGCAACGGCACCGGGATTAACTAGTGATAACGGTGTTGGCCTTGGCTCCTGTGCCTTTTTCGGGAAGCTTGTTTTCTTTTCTTATATTTAAATGAATCAATTCAATAAGATCCCATGCTTACGCAAGACCTTTTCATCCACCACGTCTATTTCTGGCTCGCCAATCCTGAAAGCAAAGAAGACCACGCTGCATTGCTGGCAGGGCTCGAAGCATTGGCCAAAGTGCCGTCGATACAACAGTTTCACATTGGTGTGCCTGCATCCACCAACCGCGATGTGATTGAAACAACTTACCAGTTCTCCTGGCTCGCCGTTTTCCCCTCAAGGGAGGCGCAGGATGAGTACCAGGACGACCCCCTGCACCTCCACTTTGTGGCAACCTGTAAACACCTCTGGAAAAAAGTAACCGTCTACGATTCTATTGCGGCCTATTAACCCAAATGCACCGGTATGAGCGCACGTTATAAAATCTACATTTTCTTCCTGAGCACCATTCTTTTCATCAGTTGCGACAGGGTAACCAAGGACCTTGCGAAAAAACACCTGATGAACAAGCCCACTGTTTCGTACTTCAACAAAACGGTGCAGTTGATGTATGTAGAAAACACAGGGGCTGCCATGAGTTTTGGCGATGGGCTGCCCAAAACGGCAGGGCTCTGGCTATTGGGAATACTGCCATTGGCTTTTTTGCTTTACCTGTCGGTTTACATCTTACGGCAAACGGAACAGATGCGCGCGATGAAAGTATTTTCTTTTGCGCTGATCATTTCGGGCGGGTTGGGAAACATCATAGACCGGCTTTTGTTCGACAGGCACGTAACGGATTTTATGGTGATCGGAACGGAAAGCATACGAACGGGTGTTTTCAATTTTGCAGATGTTTGTGTGTCTGCGGGAGCGATCGGGCTGCTGTTTTTTTACCGCGATAAAAAAATTGCCAAACCGGAAATACCCGCCTGATGCCATCCTACCGCAACGCAGTGATTGACGACCTGGACAACATCGTGTCTATCTACAATTCTACCATTGCCACAAGAATGGTTACGGCAGATACCGAAGAAGTTAGCACCAGCAGCAAACGCGGATGGTTTGAAGCGCACAACGAACAACTTCCTTTGTGGGTCATTGAAGACGAAGAAAAAAACACCATCGGTTGGGTAAGTTTCCAGGCGTTTTATGGAAGACCCGCGTATGCGGCCACGGCTGAGATCAGCATTTACCTTCATCACACGCAAAGAGGAAAGGGCCTGGGAAAAGAAATATTACTTTACACCATCGGCCGCGCAAAAACGCTCGGGCTTAAAACCCTGATCGGTTACATCTTCTCGCACAACCTACCCAGCCTGAAACTCTTTCGCCATGCGGGTTTTGACGAATGGGGCCATTTGCCCAACATCGCTTCGCTGGATGGAGTTGAAAGAAGCCTGCTTATATTGGGCAGGCGCATAGATTGAGAACCGCGATCCAAAAAACGCAGGATCAGAGGTTACCTTTCTTCAACTCACCAACCGCAAAATCCGCTGCCCTTGCCGTAAGCGCCATATAAGTAAGCGATGGATTCTGGCAGGCAGAAGACGTCATACACGCACCATCGGTTACAAAAACATTCTGCGCATCCCATACCTGGTTGTTTTTATTGAGCACAGATGTCTTCGGATCATTGCCCATGCGCGCCGTTCCCATTTCGTGGATGCCGTGACCAAGCGCATGGCCATTGTCCCATGTATTTATTTTTTTTACGCCCACCGCTTCAAACATGTTCTTTATCTCTTCCACGATGGCTTTGCGCATTTTGAGTTCGTTGTCTTTCATTTCGCAGTCCATTGATAAAACAGGTAATCCCCATTTGTCTTTCGCATTCCTGTCGAGCGTGATCCTGTTTTCATGATACGGAAGTATTTCACCAAACCCTGTTGCGCCTATGCCCCATCCGCCGGGTTCGGCGGCTTCGTCTTTGAACTCGCCGCCAACGCTTAGTTCTGCCACCTGCCTGTTCCAACCAAACCTGCTGGCCGCGCCCTGGTAGCCGAAGCCGCGGAGAAAATCCCGTTTATCGTTGCCCAGGTTTACAAAACGCGGTATGTAAAAACCGTTGGCCCTTCTGCCCGAATAATATTTGTCCTCGAACCCTTCTATCGAACCCGATGCGCCTAAATTGTAGTGATGATCCATTACGTTGTGCCCGAGTTGATCACTACTGCTGCCCAATCCGCCCGGCCATACATCGGTTGCCGTATTGAACAATACCCATGTTGAATTCAGTGCCGATGCGTTCAGGAAAACGATCTTCGCGTAGTACTCGTAGGTTTGGTTGGTTTCTGCATCCAGTACCTCTACGCCTTTTGCTTTTTTGGTGTTCTTATCGTAGATAAGGTTTTTCACGATCGAAAAAGGGCGCACCGTAAGGTTGCCTGTTTTCATCGCGGCGGGCAGGGTTGAAGACTGTGTGCTGAAGTATCCACCAAACTGGCAGCCTTCCCAGCACCTGTCGCGAAACTGGCACTTGGTTCTGCCTTCAATTGCTTCTGTAAGATTGGCAACGCGGCCGATGAACAGGTGCCGTTCTCCTTTGAATTTTTCTTTGATGCGTGCCGCTACATCTTTCTCTACACAATTCAGATCCATCGGTGGTAGAAAATGCCCGTCGGGCAAATGGGCCAGTCCCTCGCGCGAACCGCTGATGCCCGCGAATTTTTCTACATGGTCGTACCACGGGGCAATGTCTCTGTACCGGATGGGCCAGTCTACACCGATGCCTTCTTTTGCGTTGGCCTCAAAATCGAGATCGCTCCAGCGGTAGCTTTGCCTGCCCCACAAAATGGAGCGACCGCCCAATTGGTAGCTTCTCCACCAGGTAAAGGGTTTTACTTCGGTGTAAGGCGCTTCCTTTTCATTCACCCATGAATCCATGATCCGTTCATTGGCGGCCCATCCGCGGTGGATCACGGGGTAGGTCTCGCGTTGCGCCTGTGTTGTTTTGCCGCGGTAAGGAAACTCCCACGGGTCTTTGAACGATGTTTTGTAATCCTTGATGTGCTGGTGGTCGCGGCCACGCTCCAGCATCAATACCTTCAATCCCCTTTCGGTAAGTTCTTTGGCGGCCCATCCGCCGCTGATTCCCGATCCTACTACGATCGCATCAAATGTATTCTGTGTTTTTGCTTTGGTGTTGAGAAGTGTTGAATCGGACATGCGGTTAAGTTTGGAGTGATGGGTCAGTACCGGGCGGCTGGTGGCGGGTAAACTTTAATTTACTTCAACGCCTGGCCTGGTTCAAACCCGTCTCTAATCTAAACCTTTTTTCACTTGTACAATCCGATTAATTGATGAAATTAGGGGCATGGAATACAGGCAAATCGGGCAATCGGGAATACGGGCATCTGCGATCACGTTTGGCGCATGGGCCATTGGCGGATGGATGTGGGGCGGCGCAGACCGCAAACAGGCGCTGGAGGCGATCCTTGCATCGTACGAACACGGTGTTACGGCCATCGATACGGCACCTGTATACGGGCAGGGCACCAGCGAAGAGATCCTTGGCGAGGCCCTGAAAACATTGCCGCGCGACAAGGTGCAAGTGCTCACCAAGTTCGGCCTGCGCTGGGATCTTACAGTGGGCTCGCTGCATTTCGAACTCGACGGGGAAAAAGTGTACCGCTATGCGAAAAAAGAAAGCGTGATACTGGAATGCGAAAACTGCCTGCGCAGGCTGGGCACCGATTACATAGACCTCTTCCAACTACACTGGCCCGACCCTACCACACCCATAGCTGAAACCATGGAAGCGCTGCAGCAGCTGCTTCAACAGGGAAAGATCAGGGCCGCCGGCGTTTCCAACTATTCGGTGGAACAAATGCAGGAAGCGGAGAAAACAGTAACGCTCCAGGCAAACCAGGTTCCTTACAGTATGGTGCTGCGCGATATTGAAGCTGATATCGTTCCCTATTGCATCGAACATAAAAAAGCCGTCATCGTTTACAGTCCCATGCAACGCGGTTTGCTAACGGGCAAAATAAAACCCGGGCAACCCTTCGCCGAAGGCGATACACGCAAGGGCAACCGCTTTTTTACCGATGAGAACATCACGCGGGTAAACGCTTTTCTCGATCAATTAAGGCCGCTGTCTTCGTCAAAAAATATTTCGCTTTCGCAACTGGTGATCGCATGGACCATCAGGCGCCCCGGCATCACCCATGCCCTTGTTGGCGCACGCAATGCGGAACAGGCGGTTCAGAATGCAAAGGCAGGCGAAGTGGTTTTGAGTGACGATGAAATGAAATGGATCGATGAAAAATTAAGTGGGTTGCAACTCGTGTTTTAGTTCATTACAATTTCACCCTGATCACCGAAAAAGAATACGGCGGTAGTTCTGTATTCAGTGTTTTGTTTTTCACTTCTGCATCTTTGTTCACCGGAACGATCAATGTCGGCTGTTCAAACGAGTTCACTGCATTCATCTCATCGTTCCGTAAAACCTGCATCGTGGCTTTTGCGTTTTGATCCATCGATCCGTTCATCACAAAAGAGATGCGCTTCGTTTGGTGGAAGGTGTTTGCGATTTTTATGATGAGCTCATTGCGCGGTTTGTCTATGCACGCAGATGCATACAAACTATCCTGCCCGGCAATAACCGCATTGTTCATTTGAATGGGAACCACCGTTGTGCCGCGGTTGTTGGAGAACATTTTCTGCACGTAATAATTGGGCGTGCCATACGATTGCAGGTTGTCGAACCAGATCAGGTCGGGCGACCATTGCCACCCATCAACATGCGCAAACAATGGCGCATACGAAGCCATGTTTACAATGTCTGCATTGCGTTCGAGGCCCGTCATGAACGCAGCCTCTGCAAGCGCAGAGCGCCAGTTGTTCTTTGTTTTTCCATTGGGAATGCCAACGCTGTGCGCAGCATATTCACCGGCGAAAATTTTAGGGCCGCTGCGGTCGTAGGTATCGTAACGCGCCGCATTCTTCAAAAACCATTCGGGCGGTTTGTAATAATGTTCGTCGAGGATATCGGCGTTCATTTTGCGAAGCGTATCGTTGAGAAAATTAAACAGCTCGCCATCCGAGTAAGGACCTGTGCTGTTTACAAGCTGTATGGATGGATATTTCTGTTTGATCGCTTTTGCAAACACCGTATACCGCTCCACGTATTGCGGGCCCCATTGTTCATTGCCCACACCGATCATTTTAAGGTTGAATGGAGACGGGTGCCCCATGGCCGCACGCAGCTTTCCCCATTTGGTACTTACGGGCCCGTTGGCAAATTCGATCAGGTCGAGCGCATCCTGTATGTAAGGATCGAGCTGATCCGCAGGAACAACTTCGGATGTGTTGAACTGGCAGGCCATGCCGCAATTCAGTATCGGCAAAGGGGTGGCTCCAATATCTTCCGACAATAAAAAATATTCATAAAAGCCAAGCCCGAAACTCTGGAAATAATCCGGTGCGCTCCTGTTGGCAAACTCCGTGTTCCAACGGTTGATGATGAGTTCGCGGTCCTCAACATTACCCACCGTTTTTTTCCACTGGTAGCGGTTGGCAAGGTCGCGGCCCTCTACGATACATCCGCCCGGGAAACGCACGAAACCGGGTTTCAGATCGGCGAGCAGTTGAACAAGATCCGCACGCAACCCACCCGGCCGGTTTTTCCAGGTATCCCTCGGGAACAGCGACACCATATCGAGGTCAACCTCTCCTTTGCCCTCGAACCAGATGTTCAGTTGCGCTTTCTGGTCTGTACCGTTTGAAAGCAATGCCGCCTTGTATTTTTTCCAGGCAGCCCCGGAAGGTTCCACACTTGTGGATCCGATCACTTCACCTTTTGCGTTCACGAGTTCGATGCGCATTTTTATTTTCGCATCCTTTACGCTTCGTGCGATCACGGAGAAATCGTAGTACTTGTTTTTTTCAACGCCCATGCCCCTGAAGCCTTCGTTCGACAAACCATAATTTCCCGTAACCGCGTTTTTTACCCTGAGAAACCTGGGGTTGTTCTCTTTTTCTTTGCCCCGGTTGATCACGAGCAGGCTTCCGCCTGTGCTTCCTTTTTTCTGTTCCTTCCAGCCCATCAGCGGAACATTGAACTCGAATGAACGGTTCTTTACAAGTTCTGCATACAGGCCGCCATCGGCAGCGAGGTTTATGTCTTCGAAAAACACACCCCACATGGTGGGCCTGATGGTTGCCCTGGGCTCATTGAGTTGCACCTGGATGGTATGTGTTGTCTGCGCCGGTGTATACAATGCGGTAAACAGCAGCAGCAGGCTGAAGAAAAAGCGTTTGTTGGGTTCCATGATGGCTAATATACAAAAGAAAAACACCTTCGCGCCCGGCCCGGTGGTTTGAAAGATGCGTATCTTGCTGGAAATGTTTTCGTTTGTTGTTTGATCTCTACATGCTGCACAACCCCGATTCGCCCCACGGATACCCGTATGTGGCCATCCATGCAGGATCGGACCGTATCGTGAATATCTGCGAGGAACACATTCACATTCTTGATGTGGCAGATACGCTTTTTTTTGAAAACGATTACCTTCCCACCTACCGCTCCTTTGAACTCGATATGGCTTTACTGGATCAACTCGTGAATACTTATACGAACCAGAAGGAATACAACATCATTACAAGGTTCAATGAAGAAAAACACATCACGTTAACCTATCACTCACCCACTAACGAGGGGCCAAAAGATTACGATATCTTTACCGGCTACCCCGAAAAACGCGCGCAGCAACTGGTGGCGGATGTATACCCGCTGATGGAGGCGGTCAGGAACGAAGTGTATGCTTTGTAGTAAACGACGAACGTAAAGCGGCCGATGATTTGATTAAGTAAGATTGAAGCAGCTTAGTCCTCCACCGCCTTTTCCGCTTTTTCTCCATTCTCCACGATATCGCCCGGTTTAAAGAGAACGTTCTGCATAATCGTTTTCCATTTGGGCTTCCTGCGCAGCAGGAACTCGAGATCCATTGCAAAGTGTATGAACTCTTCCTGCTGGGTTTGCGTCATGATCTTTTTCGCTTCCTTGTCTTTCTCAAGCGAAATACGTTGTTCGTACCAACCAATCGCTTCCGCTTCTTCTGTAAGCGATGTGATCATACGCGCGAAAGTGCGCGTGTCTGCAGATAATTCTTCCGGCGGTTCGTGGTATTGATCGAAGCCCATGGTGATTGGTTTTTAGTGTGGAATGTATGTTTGCACAATGGCTGAAAAAACTATGCCGCGCCGTTTCTTTGCGGGGCGGGCGATAGCCCTGCCGGATCCAGCGGGCCTATTTTCTTGTTGTAGAACCAACCCGTAATTCCACCCAGGAAACACCCGAGTAAACTTCCACAGAATACATCAAAAGGATAATGTACACCCACATAAACCTGTCCGTAACAGATCGTGGCCGCCCACACAAAAAACAGGTAGCGCCATTTTTTTGCCAACGGCAGCAGCGTTAAAAAAGCAAACATCGCGAAGCCGAAATGATTGGTTGCATGAGACGATGGAAAACTATACCCGCCGGAACAATTGTTCAGTATCAACCGCATTTCTCCCGCTAATACATCATCGCGGCAGGGCCGAAGGCGCCCGAAAAGCGGTTTGAGTAAATGGCTGCTGGTCTGATCCGTGATCGTTACCGTTACAATGGCAAAAAGGATCCATGGCCATGCGCGCCTGCCAAAATTATGAAGCGCTAAAATGATCAGGAAAAGGTACAGCGGCACCCAGGCATTCCCTTCGCGGTACCAGGGAAAGATGCTGTCGAGCAGGGGGCTGGTCCATTGCGTGTTGACCTTGAGAAAGAGCCATGTATCCCACTGGCTGATCCAGGTCCATGCTTTTTCAAAAAAAGAGGTCAGAAGAGTGATCGACGGCATATGTAAAGATAATGCAAGAAACCTCCGTTTAAAAAATTGCCGGCAGCTTGTGTAATTTTTTCAAAAAAAGTATCTTACTGGTATGAGAACGTTATTTTTCATTTGCTGCCTTGCCGCGGCAACCAGTGTTTCCGCGCAGAAACCATCCACTCCCGATTCTGTGCCGAAAACCTCGCTTAAAAACCTCGCCACCGCCGGGCGGTTATGGCGCAGCCTGCCCGATACCATTGTTACCGGGGACGATGCGGCACCGATCGACAGGATGCCGAATGCCATTACTGCCAAACCCGTTCCTCCCGTTTTCAGGGGCAACAACGGCCGCGGGTTCGATGTTTACGAATCACAGCTGGATGGCATGCCCATTCTTATGCCCGACAGCGCCAACAAAGCTTCGCTCAATTATGGTTCGGTAAAAAAGGTACCGGGTGTTTACCTGGTGCCGGGGCCGAAAATGTACAAGGTTCCCAAGGCAGGGGGCCGAAGGGAGCCGTGATCATTGCTTTACGGCACAGTCTAAAGATCGTTGATCAGGATTTCTTTTTTGCGATGATGATCATACGGGGCGATTTTCTTACATCGTACCTGCCGAGTTGATAGTCGCCAAACACCTCCTGCACCTGCATGTCCTGGTAGGCAAGCATGTCTGTAAAATCGCCCAGCGAAAATTTGGCCACGCGCTCGGTATACAAATGTTTCGGCGCCTTGTCTAACTGGTCCGTTACCTGGATCTGTTTGAAGAAATGCTCCTCATCCTGCCATTTTGTAATATGAAAAGTAGTATCGCCGATGGTGGTGGTGAATGTTTTTTCCAGGCGGTCTTCCGAGTAATGAACATTGAGGTAGTCGATCACAAAAATACCGCCCGGCTGCAAACTCTGCGCAATGGTGCGGATCGCATTGTCGTGCTCGCGTCTGGTTCTGAAATAACCAAAGCTTGTAAAAAAGTTAAACGCGTACCCGAAATAATTGATCCAGAACGGCAGCCGCATATCGTGTTGAAAAAAATGCAGGTGTTCGTCTTCGTCCTTTTTCGCCTCTTCGATGGAGGCTGCAGAAAGATCTATTCCCGTTACATCAAACCCCATATCGGCCAGTGCCTTGCTGTGCCTGCCCTTACCGCAGGCCACATCCACCATCCTGCTCCCTTTGGGCGGATCGAGGTACCGGATCAATGTGTTGATGAACTGCAATGCCTCCTCCTCGTCCCTGTGCTGGTAGAGCAAATGGTAGTAGTGTGAATTGAACCAATCTTTGTACCAGGCTTTATCCGGCATAATTCTGCATTATGCTGCAAAATTACGACAGCAGGGCAAACAAAAAATTTCTATTATGTTTGCATCCCTTAAAAAATCTTTTCATGGCATTGATCAAAAGCATTTCCGGTATCCGTGGAACCATTGGTGGGAGAACGGGTGATACATTGAGTCCGCTTGATGTTGTTAAATTCACAGCTGCTTTCGGAACCTGGCTCTCGCAACAGGGTGATAACAGGAAAGTGATCATCGGCCGCGATGGAAGGATCAGTGGCGAGATGGTACAACGGCTCGTGGTGAGTACGCTCAACGCACTCGGGCTCGATGTTGTTGACCTCGGCCTCAGCACCACGCCCACCGTTGAGATGGCCGTTGTGTTTGAAAAAGCCGCGGGCGGGATCATCCTTACCGCCAGCCATAACCCGAAAGAGTGGAACGCACTGAAGCTGCTCAACAGCAAAGGTGAATTCATCAACGGCGAAATTGGTGCGAAAGTGCTCGAGATCGCTGCAAACGAAGATTTCGTTTTTGCGGGGGTTGACCAGCTCGGCGCTTATTCAACCAATGAAAATGCTTTACAGCAACACATCGATGCCGTGGTTAATTACCCGCTGGTAGATGTTGCGGCCATCAAAAAAGCGAAGTTCAACATTGTACTGGACGCCATCAACAGCACCGGCGCCATTGCCGTTCCGCAGTTGCTGAAGGCCCTTGGTGTTAAGGATATATCTGTACTGAACGGCGAAGTGAACGGTAAATTTGCGCACAACCCCGAGCCGCTCCCGGAAAATTTATCAGGACTCTGCAACGAAGTGAAGAAACAAAATGCCGATCTCGGTATTGCCGTTGACCCGGATGTTGACCGCCTTTGTTTTGTATGCGAAGACGGAACCTTGTTTGGCGAGGAATATACACTTGTAGCGGTTGCCGACTACGTACTGCGCAACCGGAAAGGCAATACGGTGAGCAATATGTCTTCTACCCGCGCACTGAAAGATGTAACCGTGAAACACGGAGGCGAATACACACCGAGCGCAGTAGGCGAAGTAAATGTGGTGAATAAGATGAAAGCCACAAACGCAGTGATCGGCGGCGAAGGCAACGGCGGCATCATTGTTCCCGACCTTCATTATGGAAGGGATGCGCTGATCGGAATCGCATTGTTCCTGACACATCTCGCAAAAGAAAAAAAATCTGCAAGACAGTTACGCAACACCTACCCGGATTATTTCATGAGCAAAAATAAAATTGAGCTCACACCGGGTTTCGACCTGAAAAAGATCTTCGATCACATCAAAAAGAAATACAAAAAGAACGAGATCAATACAGAAGACGGGCTCAAGATCGAGTTCGAAAACGACTGGGTTCACCTCCGAACCAGCAACACCGAGCCCATCATCCGCATCTACGCCGAAAGCAATTTCGAAACCACGGCAAGCAACATTGCACAGAAACTGATGCAGGATATCAAAGAGGCGATGTAATATTTGGGGTTTGGGATGATTTTGTGGTAAAGGGTTAAAGAAGTTAAGAAAGTTTGGCGTTCGACGGGTATGTCAGCTGCTGATCTTCTTTAACTGCTTTAGCCCTTTTAACTTCCCTCAACTTGAGATCAGGGCGCACAACTCTCCAAGTTTTCCTACTTTTGCACCATGCAAAGAATTTACCTGGACAATGCAGCCACTACCCCGCTTGATCCGCAGGTGCTGGAAGCGATGATGCCGTTTTTGACGACCAATTTTGGCAACCCGTCTTCTATCTACAGTTACGGCCGCGAATCGCGGATGGCGATCGAGAATGCGAGGAAGAGCGTGGCAAAAACGCTGAACGCCCACCCCGCAGAGATCTTCTTTACCAGCGGCGGAACGGAGAGCAGCAACACCGCGATACTGGCCGCTGTACGCGACCTGGGGTGCAAACACATCATCTCTTCGGTTATCGAACACCATGCCACCACGCATACGGTTGAATACCTGTACCACAACGGCGAAGCAAGCCTCAGCTACGTAAAACTGCTGCCCAACGGGCATGTGGACCTGGAAGACCTTGAGAAACTATTGGCAGAAAGCGAGGAGAAATGCCTGGTAACACTCATGCATGCCAACAACGAGATCGGCAATATGCTCGATATACATTCGGTTGGCGAGCTTTGTAAATTATACAACGCTATTTTTCACAGCGATACCGTACAAACGGTTGGCCATTTTCCTTTCGACCTGAGAAATACACCGGTGCATTTTGTTACCGGTGCCGGGCATAAATTTCACGGGCCCAAAGGTGTTGGACTTCTATACATCAATGAGAATGTAAAGATCAAACCATTTGTACACGGCGGAAGCCAGGAAAGGAACATGCGCGCGGGAACGGAGAATCTTTATGGCATCGTTGGTTTTGCAAAAGCATTACAGCTTGCCACCGATGGTTACGAGAACGACAGCGCCTACATCAAAGGTTTGAAAGTATACATGATGGAGCAGCTGAAACGCAATGTAAAAGGCGTTTCGTTCAATGGCGACCCGTTGGGAAGAAGCCTGTACACGGTTCTGAGTGTAAGTTTTCCAAAAACCGAGAAAAGCGAGATGATCCTTTTCAACCTCGACATCAACAACATCTGCGCCAGCGGCGGCAGCGCCTGCACAAGCGGCGCCGACCAGGGTTCGCACGTTATCCGCGCCATCAACAACAACCCCAACCAGGTAACCGTTCGCTTCTCTTTCAGCAAACACAACACAAAGGAAGAAATCGATACGGTTGTTGAAAAATTGAAGGACCTGATTTAAACGTCAATAAGTGATCATTGCCCTTAGAAGAAAAAGCGATCCCATTTCAGAGATCGCTTTTTCTTATTGCATCAACAACGTTAATCAAAGATTGGCGTTGGCTGCGTGTTGTTAGTTATAGTCTTCTTCGTTGAACTCATCATCCTCTTCCTGCATCATTCCGAGGTTCATCATGCTGCCCATGAGGTCTTTGAACTCGATCTTTCCATCGATCACTTTTTTGCTGATCATTGAGTAAGACGACAACCCGTGCAATACAAATTCCATCAGCAACGCGTTTTCCGATTCGTTTGCATGGGGGAAATATTTTTTTACGAAACCGTAGAGGCCATCTACTTTGTAGAGATGCGCGATCTTGTCGGCGTCTTTCATGTCGAGCAGCAGATCGAGGTGATTGCCTGCATCGAACCAGCGTGTGATGGTCTTGTATGGATTTTCCGGTTCTTTTTCTTCTGCCGATCTCTTGCCGCTTGGCTTTCTTTTCTTCGCCTGCTCGGGATTCGGGAAATATTGTACAAAAAGGGTGCGGATGGATTTATCAACAAGATTAACCGCAACCTGGTACGGGCCCTCCTGTTCTCCTTCGTACACCAATTCTATTTTGCCCGTGATGGCGGGGATGATGCCTGCCAGATCGCTGATCCAGACCTGTGTTTTGGCTTCGTTGTGAATGATCGCCCTGCGTTCGGCGCTGCTCACCGCATTCTCAAATGCAGCGATCGTTAAACGCGCACTCACACCACTTTTCTTGTCAACGTATTCGTTCGAACGCGCCTCAAATGCCACCTGTTCCACCAAACGCTTTACCAGGTCGCTTACCGCTACTCTTTGTTTCTGCACATCGAGTATATCGGCTTCCTGTTCTGTAATGGCGAGCGATGTATTGATGTCTTTCGGGTAATGCGTTAAGATCTGGCTCTCGATCCTGTCTTTCAACGGCGTTACAATGCTGCCGCGGTTGGTATAGTCTTCCGGGTTTGCGGTAAACACGAACAGGATATCCAACGGCATACGGAGTTTGAACCCGCGGATCTGTATATCGCCTTCCTGCAGGATATTGAACAGCGCCACCTGGATGCGCGCCTGCAGATCGGGCAATTCATTGATTACAAAAATGCCGCGGTTGCTGCGCGGGATGATGCCGTAGTGGATCACTTTCTCATCCGCAAAACTCAATTTCAGGTTGGCCGCTTTGATGGGGTCGATGTCACCGATCAGGTCTGCCACGCTCACATCAGGCGTTGCCAATTTTTCGCCGTAGCGTTCGCTCCGGTGTACCCATTGTATGGGTGTTTCGTCTGCATGCTCCGCAATCAGGTCTTTCGCAAATTTGCTGAGTGGGTTCATGGGATCATCGTTTACTTCACTGCCTGCAACCACGGGTATGTATTCATCGAGCAGGTCGATCATCTGCCGGGCCATCCTTGTTTTTGCCTGTCCCCGCAGCCCGAGGAACAGGATGTTGTGGCGGCTCAGCAGCGCTCTTTCCGTATCAGGGATAACCGTGTCTTCGTAACCCAATATTCCCTCGAACGGGTTCTCCCTGTTCTGCATAGACCTGATGAGGTTATCGCGTACTTCTTCCTTGATCGATTTTGGCGTATAACCACTTTTCTTAAGGTCCCCTAATGTTTTGATTTGCTCAATTTGCATGTTGCTTGTTATTTTCAGTTGCTTTTTCCTGTTATTGTTTTTGATTTTTCTTTATGGAACATCATCATGCATTCATAAAATGCATTGGTACATATCGCTATTCACCGATCAAGTTTTGTGGCCGGGTCAGTACACCGTTTTCCGTTTCCCGCTCTCAAAATCTTTGAAGATAAACGCGCCCAGTTTGTCGAGCGATGCAAAGAATGCTTTGCCATTGTTCATCTCTGTAAACTCCTGCACAAATTTCTGCAGGTATGGATCTGATGCGATCATGAATGTGGTGATGGGTATCTTCAGTTTCTTGCATTGCGCCGCCAGGTTGATGCAGCGGTTCACCACTTTCCGGTCGAGGCCAAAGCTGTTCTTGTAGTATTTCTTACCGATCTTCAGGCAGGTGGGTTTGCCATCCGTGATCATGAAGATCTGTTTGTTTGGATTCTTTCTCCTGCGCAGCAGATCCATCGCAAGTTCCAGCCCTGCCACGGTATTGGTGTGGTAAGGCCCCACCTGCAGGTAAGGAAGGTCCTTGATCTCGATGCTCCAGGCATCGTTTCCAAATACCACGATATCCAAAGTGTCTTTGGGATATTTTGTGGTGATGAGTTCGCTCAGTGCCATCGCCACTTTTTTCGCCGGCGTGATCCGGTCTTCGCCGTAGAGGATCATCGAGTGCGAGATATCGATCATCAGTACGGTAGAGGTCTGCGTCTTGAAATCACTTTCCCTGATCTGCAGGTCGTCTTCCTGCATCGAAAAACTCTCCACGCCCCGGTTGATCTGTGCGTTGCGGATGCTTTCCGTAAAATCGATCTGTTCCAGCATATCCCCAAACTGGAAGGGGCGCGTATCGGGATTGACCTCATCGCCCTGCCCCGGCTTGAACGTCTGGTGATTGCCCTGCCTGCTTTTCTTCAGCTTGCCAAAGATCTCTTCCAGGCTTTTCTTGCGTATGGTCTGCTCCGATTTACCGGTGATGGAGAAACTGCCGTCCTGTTCGTTTTCTTTCAGGTAGCCGTTCTGTTTGAGATCGTCGATAAAATCGCCCATGCCATATTCATCATCGGTGAGTTTGTACTGGTTATCGAGCTGGTTGAGCCAGTCCAGGGCCTCCGCCGCATCCCCGTTTGTATAGGTGAGCAACTGCATGAAAATATCGAGCAACTGTTCAAATTTGCTCTTCCCGTTTTCATTGGGATCAAAATGTACAAACCGGTGTCCGATCATAACTGTAAGCTAGTGAAAAAAATTGCGTGTATAGTATTAACGGATTTTCCTCTAAAAGGTTTACACCCCGGGTAAGGATCTGGAATACCACGAACAAGAAACGAGCCGGTTTTCATGGGCCTGGTGTAATAAGGCCTCTCACTTGAAAACTCCCTCAAACAAAAACGACCGGCGTGTTTAGCCGGTCGTTTTTCTATTAATGCAAGAATTTTTCCAATGCCTATGGTTTCGGTTTCGCGTCGGCAGGAGCTTTACCGCCGGCTGAATCCTGTGGCGTCATCACTTTTCCGGGGATCTGGATCCTCGGGTTGTAAGCCTCATAGATCTCCTGGATGCCCCGTAAATAGTTTTCTGCCGAGCGCCTGTCTTCGGCCATATTCTCTGCTTTATCACCTGTTAAAGTGCTGTAGAACACGATCTGCTGTTCAAGGTCCTTCTTCACCGCATTTCCTACTTTACGTGCGAGCACGGTATCGCCTGCCTGCAGCGCCGCTTCCATAAAGCGAAGCGAGGTAAGGTTGTGCATATTGCCGCGGCTGCTTGCGCCATAAGGGAAATTGCCTCCCTGGTCGAGCATTTTGTCTGCCCGCTCAAGTACCTTCTTCGCATCCTCGTTCCTGTTCTTTGCAGAAAGATCTGTTGCGAGTGCCGTGTAAGCGGTGCGGATGGTGTTGAGGTGACGGCGGTTCTCCTCATCAAAGTAAACGCCTTTTTTGTCTGCATTTCCGAATGCGAATACTTTCATTGCTTTCTCGTACATCCAATCGGTGTTAACGCGGCTGTTTTCTACCGGCACCAGGCGGTACGTCAGTCCATCCCTGCGGATGTATTTATCGAAACCAAGTTCTGCCGAATTGCTGGTGAAGTAGATCGGCCTGTTCCATTTGTTTGCCGCAATGATGTTGAGCAACGCAAGATCGTTCTTGCCCAACGCGCCTTTCGGTATGTCGAAACGAACTTCGCTCACAATGCTGTCGTTCGCATTAACGGTACCGTTTTTCAGCACCAGCGCCCTGTCTACCGGAACGGAAACCTTTCTTACCGGGAACGTATTCAACCCTTCTGTGCTTCTTGTAAAATCCTTTTTAGCAGGATCGTCGCTGCCCACATAATTTTTCATCATGTCGTACAGGTCAAAATAAGTGCTTTCCGAAATACCTGCCTGTGGCCTGTACACGATGTAATCGCGTTTACCGCCTTCTATCTGTTCTGGTGTCCAGATCACATCCACAGGATCGCTCTGGTTCACTTTGTAACGGAGTTCGTTGATGTACCAGTCGATACCCAACAGGCTGAAGTTGATCACACGGATATCCGGACGAATGCCTTCTACTTCCTGCGCATACCACAGCGGGTAAGTATCGTTATCACCGTAAGTGAAGAGGATCGCGTTTGGCGCACAGCTTTCAAGGTAATCTTTGGCAAGGTCGCGCGGTAATTGCTTGTTGCTGCGGTCGTGGTCGTCCCACTCCTGCTGCGCCATCAATACCGGTACCGCGAGCAATACCACGAAAGAAAGCATCGCGAGGGTTTTCTTGTCCTTGATGCCTTTCAGAACAAAAGGCAAACCATATGCTACCAGTCCGAATACGATCATCAGTCCTGCCGCAAAAGCGATCGCTCCGCCGCCTGCGCCGCCTGCCGCGCCTAAAATGGCGAATACGGCTGAAAGGACAATACCCGACATCAGCACGGAGTTGATGATTTTCTGGTTCCATGAAGATGCGATTTCAAAAATATACACGACGCTTAAGCCGATCCAGATCGCAAATGCATAGAAGCTTCCTACGTATGCATAGTCACGTTCACGTGGCTGGTAGCCGGCCTGGTTGAGGTACAACACGATCGCCAACCCGGTAAAAAAGAAGAGCAGGAGGTTTACAATGCCATCGCCTTTTCTTCTTTTGAACTGGTAGAACAACCCGATCATTCCCAACACAAGCGGCAACAGGAAAAGCTTGTTGTTGGCCTTGTTGTTTTTCAGGCTGTCGGGCATCACGCTCTGGTCGCCATACATCAGGTTATCCGATGGAAGGCCCGAGATCCAGTTTCCGTCTCTCACGTTGCCGGCAAACAATCCCTGGTTATCGTTCTGTTTTCCTGCGAAGTTCCACATGAAGTAGCGGAAGTACATCCAGTATACCTGGTAGCCTGCAAAGAATTTAACGTTGTCGGCCTGCGTTGGTTCCCTTTCCCACTGTCCTTCCCGCGAACGGTTGATGCCGAGGTAATAGCCATAGTAATCCGCATGACTCTGGTCGTTGCTTGCATCCCACACACGCGGGAACACCATTTTGTCTTCTGCGCGGTACACATATTTTTTGTCTTTACCCAGCTCGATGTATTTGTCGTGCGATTTCTGGTAACGCATGCTCGTTTCTTTCAGATCATACGGCTGCGATGTGAATCTTTGCCCGTACAAAAGCGGGAAGTCGCCATACTGTTCACGGCTGAGGTAACCAACAAGGCTGTTAGGATTATCCACGTTGTACATATCCACCGAAGGGTTGGCACTGCTCCGGATCATGGTGGTGAGGTAGGTACTGTACCCGATGAGCATGAATACAAAGCACCATATGCCCAGGCGCAGGTACGCCATCGATCTTTTGCTGGCGATGCGCAGCCCAACCCAGCAGAGTATGGCGAGCAATATAAAGAAGAAGGTAAATCCTGAGAAGAATGGCGCGCCAAACCCGTTCACGAACCAGATATCGAACATACCGGCGGCTTTGATGGAATACTGTATCACGGCAACCTGTACCACACCGGTGATCACACAACCGAGTACAAAGAAAATATAGGTTCCGCCCCAGAGCGCCTTGTTTTGTTTGCCGAACCTTTCAACAAGGTAAAGCAGGCCGATGGCTATCGCCGTTCCGAACAGTACAAGTGAAGGGATGGTTCCATCTGTAGGCAATGAGCTGCCCGATGCTTCCATGGAAGCCATGATGAATGCACCGATCACACCAACGATGCCCCCGCCGATGAGCAGGGTGAGGAACCATTTGCGGATCTTTGCATAGTTGAAGCCGTCTCTCCTGCGGAAATAATACACCATTACGATGGCAGGGATGGTAAGGAGGTTCAACAGGTGAACACCGATGGACAGCCCCATGAGGAAGAAGATGAACACGATCCACCTGTCTGCGCCCGGCTCTTCTGCATTGGCCTCCCATTTAAGGATTGCCCAGAATACAATGGCGGTGAAGAAAGAAGAAAGCGCGTACACCTCGCCTTCTACGGCGCTGTACCAGAAAGAATCGCTGAAGGTATAGGCAAGTGCACCAACCACACCTGCGCCCATGATGGCCCATGCCTGTGAAGAAGTAAGCACATCGCTGGTTTTCACATGCACGATGCGGCGCGCGAAATGCGTGATCGTCCAGAATAAAAATAAAATAGTAAAGCCGCTGCCCAGCGCGCTCATGATGTTCACGGCTTTGGCCGCATGCAGCGGGTTATCGCCAAACAATACAATGAACACACGGCCCAGCAACACGAACAAAGGCGCTCCCGGCGGGTGAGGAATCTGGAGTTTAAAACAACTGCTCACAAACTCACCGCAATCCCAGAAACTGCCGCCGGCTTCTGCTGTTAAAATGTAAACGGAACAGGCAATTACACAAACTACCCACCCAACCATGTTATTGATCTTCTTAAACTGCATTGGTTTTGGTTTTTTAAGACTGGCAAACATAGCTTTTATTGGCTAAAATGGGATGCACCGCATCGATTTTTTGAGAAGATTTAGAGAGTTGGGCATTTGGCGTTTGCCAGCGGAATCGGGTTGTCACGTGGTTCAAATGACCAGGCGGTTAAAGGGGTCGCGTGTACCTGCCGGTAAACTACCGAACCTGTCTGGCCCGGTTTGTCCATTTGCGCAACCCGCCATTTTAACCATCCGGCAACCAATCTCCATCCGATCTCTCCCAACTGATTCCTATCTTTGCCGCCCGATGAACAACAAACGTACAGTCGCTTTTCACACCCTGGGGTGTAAACTGAACTTTTCAGAAACCTCTACGCTTTCGCGTATGCTGGAGAATGAAGGGTTTGAGAAAAGGGCGTTTGAGGACCTGGCCGATGTGTACGTGATCAATACCTGCTCCGTTACCGATAACGCCGACAAAGAATGCCGCCACCTCGTACGCCGCATCCAGCGGAAGGCGCCGGAGAGTTTTGTGGTAATTACGGGGTGTTATGCGCAGCTTAAACCAAAAGAGATCGCATCCATCCCGGGGGTTGACCTTGTATTGGGCGCGGCCGAAAAATTCAACATTGCGCAGCACATTGGCCAGTTGGCCAAAGGCGATGCGGCCAGAATATGCAGTTGCGATATCGAAGATGTGAGCGGTTTTACCGCCTCTTTCTCGCAAAACGACCGCACCCGTACTTTTTTAAAGGTGCAGGATGGCTGCGATTACAACTGCTCCTTCTGTACCATACCCATGGCGCGCGGCAAAAGCAGGAGCGATACCATTGCCCATGTGGTTAAGGAAGCGGAACAGCTTGCCAAAGACGGCGTAAAGGAAATCGTGCTCACCGGTGTTAACCTTGGTGATTTCGGGAAAGGCGCAGACGGCAACGGGAAAGACGAAAATTTCTTCGGCCTTGTAAAGGCGCTCGATAAAGTGGAGGGAATAGAACGCTACCGCATTTCTTCCATCGAACCGAATTTATTAACCAACGAGATCATCGAATTTGTTGCAAACAGCAACCGGTTCATGCCGCATTTCCATATCCCGCTGCAGAGCGGGAGCAATGATATCCTTGGTTTGATGAGAAGAAGATACAGGAGAGAACTGTATGCAGACCGCATCGGCCTCATCAAAAAACTGATGCCGCATTGCGCCGTTGGTGTGGATGTGATCGTTGGCTTTCCCGGGGAAACGGATGCGCATTTCCAGGAGACCTTCGATTTTCTCCATGCACTCGATGTGTCGTACCTGCACGTGTTTACTTATTCAGAGCGCGACCATACCAAGGCACTGGAAATAAAACCGGTTGTTCCGATCCACATCCGCAACGAGCGCAACAAAACGCTTCGCAATCTTTCCTACATGAAAATGCAATACTTCACCAGCCAGTTTACCGGGCAGACACGCAAGGTGCTGTTTGAAGCATTTAATAAAAATGGAATGATGGAAGGATATACAGACAACTACCTCCGCATTACCACGCCGCACAGGCAGGAATGGGCGAACGAGCTTGTTGACTGGACGATGTAACGATCGGGAGTTGCAGGTTCGCGGCACTAAATCGGCGACAAATATTCTGCAGGAAATTCGACCACCATTACCTGCCCTAAACTTTCCAGTTTTACATATACTTTCTTTTTGCCGCCCCGCAAAACGGTTCCTTCATTACCCATGAACACGCCGTGGTTCACTTTGATCTTCGTTTCTTCCTTGAAACCTTCCTGCGAGAGGATGAAGATGCTGGCGTCTTTTTCGGCGAGGTATCTTTTGATGGTGTCTACTTCTTCGTTCTTGATCACAGCCGGTTTCCCGAGATAATACACAAAATTGAGGACGCCGTCTGTCATGAGCACTTTGGCGCGTTCGCTGTCCTCTATCCTTACAAACACATAGGATTTGAAAAGCGGCTCCTCGATCACTTTTTTCCGGTCGCTCCACTGGCGCTCTATTTTCTGCAAAGGGCACCAGCTCTCAATACCTTTACGGATCAATACGCTGTCGATCTTTTTTTCCCAGCGGGGCTTTGTATAAAGCGCGTACCATTTTTTCTCGGGCATGGAAACAGGGCGTTAGGCGTTTGAGATTAAGGACCAGGAGCTTGAACGATCCAAAGATAGCTCAAACTCCTGCTCCAAATTTCTCCTTTTACTTTTGCGCGGTTTGTGTCTTCAACTTCGCCATTTCACTGATCAGGTGAACGGTTTCGTCGATGTACATATCGGTTTTCAACCCTTTGAGCCAGGCTTTGTACAGTTCGCCTTTCTGTTCGCTCGGGTTGTTGTAGAATTTGTCTTTATCGGCATCTACCACGTAAACATTCAGTTCTTCCTTGCTCTTCAGCAAAGTGTTGTTCTGGTTTACGGTTGCGATCACTTTTTTCAAGCGTTCGCGGTAGGTATTCAGGTTCAGCGAAGTGGGCAATTCATTGTTCCGGTTGAGCCATTGCAGGTTTGTATTGAGCAAAGTGAGATTGGCATTGGCTTTTACTTTTGCATTTGCATTGGCTACAACAGAAGAAAAATCATATCCGCCGTTCCATGGTGTATAAGGCACTTTCGGGATTTCATCGTAAGGCAAGGCTTCGGGATTGTCTTTCTCGCGCGCCTTGTAATACTCATACGGATCCGGTAACACCACATCAGGAACAATTCCTTTCAATTGCGTAGAACCGCCGTTTACACGGTAGAATTTCTGGAAGGTCAATGTCATGGCACCCAGGTCTGTTCTCGTACTGAATGCGTCGTTGGGTTTACCAAGCGGTATCTGGCGCTGCACCGTTCCTTTGCCATAGGTTGATGTGCTGCCGATGATGATGCCACGTTTGTAATCCTGTATCGCCCCTGCAAAGATCTCGCTCGCAGATGCGCTGAATTCATTTACCATTACGGCAAGTGGCCCATCGTACAAAACGGATTCGTCGCCGTCTCTCCAGGTATTGGCGTCTATTTTTCCGCCTCTTTCTTTCACCTGTACAACAGGGCCGCTCTTAATGAAAAGGCCTACCATCTTCACTACCTCGTACAAGGCACCGCCACCGTTGTTGCGTACATCGATCACGATCCCGTCTACTTTTTCTGCTTTGAGTTTGACCACTTCCCTTGCCACATCCTGCGAGCAGCGGTGCCCGTTCTCGTTTTCGAAATCGGCGTAGAAATCGGGCAGCCATATGTAACCGATCTTGTCTTTTCCGTTCTGAACAACGGCGCTGCGCACATCGAGTTCATCCTGTACCACTTCTTCGCGGATCAGGCTTACAACCTGTACGGAACCGTCTTGTTTTTTGAGGGTAAGTTTTACTTCTGTTCCTTTGTTTCCGCGGATCAGTTTAACCGCATCGGTTGTTTCAAAACCGGTGATGTCAACCGGCTCCGCATCTCCCTGTGCCACCTTGGTGATCACATCGTTCACCACCACTTTCCCCGATTTCCAGGCTGCGCCGCCGGTAACCAGCGTTGCGATCTTCACGCCCGCATCGTCTTTCTGGAGGCTGGCGCCGATGCCGTAGAATTTTCCGCTCATGCGCTCATCAAACGCCCTTTTTTCCACCGGCGGAAAATAATCGCTGTGCGGATCCATCAGGTTTGTTACCACGTTGATGTACGAGTTGAAACGATCGTCTTCCTTGAATGTTTTTGAAATACGATCGTATGTTTCGTTCATTGTTTTCAGCACTTTCTCCCTTGCTTCTCTTTCAAGCGTTGAATCGGCCTTGAACTTGAAATCTTTTGCGCCCTTGTTCTTTTCGCGCTGTTCAAGTGCATCCACATAACGCTCGAGGGTGTAGTATTTCATTTTCTTTCTCCACCGTTCTTTTCTTTCCGCTTCGCCGTTTACGTAATTGAGTTTATCGCCATCGGTAACAATGGATTCGTCTTTCGTAAAATCAAAGGGTTTGGAAAGAATGTCTTTATAGATCGCCCGCACTTCCTTGATGCGCTGGTCATAGATCTTACTTACCTCCGGCGCAAACATCACTTCCTGTGTGCCGTGGATCTCATCGTCGAGCGTGGTCTCGTATTTTTTCAAAATGTTGATGTCAGACTGAAGAAAATGCGATTTATCGCCATCGAGTTCTTCGATGAACCGTTTGAATACTTTTCTTGAAAAATCGTCGTTGATATTTTTCGGACTGTAATGGTTTTCCTCGAGAATCTGCCCTACTCCCGCCAATAGTCTTTGTTTCAGTGTGATGATGATATCAGTTGAACCATGGCTGGTTGACCTGAAAGCAAAGAACAGGCCCCCGAACAATACGATGGCCAGGACCAGTAACCCTTTTCTACTCTTCATAAATTGCGTAAATTTTTGCATGACTGTTCTCAAAAATAACCCAAAAAGCCATCCGCCCGGTCAACGCTTTTCCCAATTAACAAAGGTTTTGATGGAAGGTAATTTTAAAGGGATATAAAAAATGCGTTCCAAGTAATGTTGATTTTACCTATTTTTGCAATCCCAAAAACGGAGGTTGTAGCTCAGTTGGTTAGAGCGCTAGTTTGTGGCACTAGAGGTCGGGGGTTCGAACCCCCTCATCCTCCCTCTAAAACCTATCTGCACAAAGCGGGTAGGTTTTTAAATTTAAATACATGCAGTCAGGATTGGTGCTGGTTCCCTTGCTTACCGCGTTTACGGGTTGGCTGGTTGGATGGATGTTGATCAGGGTACTGCTGAACCTGAACCCGCAAAACCGCTCCCGGCCTGGCTTCCGGGGGTCTTCTCCATCCATACAACAGGAACTTGCCGAGAAAGTTGGCGGGCTGGTAGGCGAAACATTGTGGGCGCAGGAACTGGTGGGCGAAAAGCTTTCCGATCCGGCTCATCTTGAGCGCCTGATGCCATTGATCGAAAAGGAGGTTGACGAATTTTTACGCGTAAAACTGCCTGCAAAAATGCCCATGATCGGGATGCTGGTGGGAGAAAGAACGATCGGTGAACTGAAATCGGTTTTCATAGCAGAATTAAAGGAACTTTTCCCGGTGGTGATGAAAAACTACATGAACGGGTTGCGGGCCGGAATGGATCCCGCCAGGCTGGTCTCCGAAAAGATCGCCGCACTTCCTGCCGGCAAACTGGAAGAAATGGTACGGGTACTGGTGGGAAACAAGGGCAGAAAGGTAGCGCTTTTGGGGGCGGGCATCGGGTTGGTCATCGGTTTCGTTCAGGTATTTATACTGGTAAACCTCTGATCACCGACAAAACCGGGTGGGGATGGAGGCGAAAGCCGCTGTTTACCCACTTGAAACTGCCATATTACCGCTGGTGTAATGAAAATCGGGTAAAAAAGCCCGGTAACGGAGATTTGTACAATAATTATAAGCATACACACATGAGAAAATTTTTAGCTTTTATCGCGGTAACCCTTTTGGCGCTGCCGGCGTTTTCGCAAATGCCGGGCGGTATGGGAATGCGGCCGGGTGGCGCGGGCCAGGGTGGAAACATCGGCCATTTGTATGGCAAGCTGGTAGACAGCAAAACCAACAAAGGCATCGAGGGCGTAACCGTTCAGTTGCTGGGCAACAGGTTCGACACCGTGACCAAAAAAATGAAAGAAGTATCGATCGGTACCCTCATCACCAAACAAAATGGTGATTTCAGCTTTGATAACCTGTCTGTAATGGGCAAATACAAACTCAAAGCCTCCGCGCTCAACTACAAACCAATTGAACAACAGGCTGGCTTCGACATCAAAATGCCACAGGGCGGTGGCGCTGATATGCAGCAGATGCTGGGTATGGCCGATAAAGACCTTGGCAACATAAAAATGGAAGCAGATGCAACCGACCTCGGCAACGTAACCGTTACAGCATCGGCCAAACCACAATTTGAGATGGGTATCGACCGGAAAGTATTCAACGTGGATAAAAACCTCGTGAGCACAGGACAAACCGCTACCGAGATCATGAAAAACATACCGGCACTGAACGTAGACATCGATGGCAACGTTACCTTGCGCAACGCATCGCCGACGATCTTTATCGACAACAGGCCCACGACGCTTACACTCGACCAGATCCCTGCAGACATCATTGAAAAAGTGGAGCTCATCACCAACCCGTCGGCAAAATTCGACGCATCGGGCGGCAATGCAGGTATCCTCAACATTGTACTGAAGAAAAACAAGAAGACCGGTTACAACGGCGGTATCAGGACAGGTGTTGATTCGCGTGGCAAGATCAACCTCGGCGGCGACCTCAACCTCCGCCAGAACAAACTGAACCTTTCGCTGAGCGGAAATTACAACCAGCGCAAATCTTTATCGGAAGGCATTGTAGACAGGAACACTTTCTCTTCATCAAGCACCGTTCACAATACCAGCAATGGCACCAACAGTGGTTTCTTTGGTTTTTACCGTGCGGGACTGGATTTCTTCGCTGATAACAGGAACACTTTCTCCATTGCGGCAAATTTCAACCGCGGCGAATTCAACAACGAGCAGAACCAGCGTGTTGATTCAACCGTAAAAACCGTATACACCGCTTACAACAATATCTCGCAAACAAGCCATTCGGTGTTCCAGAATTTCGGATCACAGTTCAGCTACAAACACAATTTTGCGAAGAACGGGCATGATCTTTCTGCTGATGTGAACTACAACTCAAGCAAGAACGACAACCTCAACAACATCAATACACAAACCTATAATCCGAACGGCACCATCAAGGCGCCGGGTCTTCAGCAGCGCACGATCGGTAACGGAACAAACAAGTTCTACACCATCCAGGCCGATTACGAAAACCCGATCAGCGACGACACCAAGTTTGAAGCGGGCGCCAGGACAGCGGTGCGTGATTTCAACAACCTGAGCGACCAATACCTGTACAATTCCGGCACCGGAACGTATGTGTTGGTTCCGGCCATCAGCAACAAATACAAGTTCCACGACCAGGTTTCTGCAGCGTATGCAACGTACAGCTTCAAAGCAGGCAAATGGAGCTACCTTTTGGGATTTCGTGCAGAGAGCTCGAATTACACAGGCACTTTGTTGAATTCAAAAGGACAGGATTCATCACAGTTCAAAGTGAATTATCCTTTGAGCCTTTTCCCGAGTGCGTTCGTTACGTACAGAATCGACGACAAACAGGATTTCCAGTTGAACTATTCACGCCGTATCAACCGTCCTAATTTCTTCCAGCTGATGCCGTTCCCTGATTATTCTGATCCACAGAACATCAACATCGGTAATGCAGGATTGAACCCCGAATTCACCAACTCTTTCGAGGTATCGTACAACGACGCTTACAAACGCAATGCGAACTTCCTCGCAACCGTGTTCTTCAAGCATACAACAAACCTGATCACGCGTTTCACAGATTTCCGCCCGAATGACCTTACGCCGGCAACAGGCGACAGCGCATTCTTTACCACGTATATCAATGCAAATGCGAGTTATACAACCGGTCTTGAGTTAACCAACAAATTGCCGGTAACAAAATGGTGGGACCTGACCGTGAACGCAAACCTGTTCTATTCAGACATCGATGCATCAACACCGGCAACGGCAACCATGCCGGCACAAACGATCAAGAATTCGATGTTCAGCTGGTTTGCAAAAATGAACAGCACATTCAAGGTAGCAAAAGGATTGTCTGTACAATTCAGCGGCGACTACCAGGCGAAAAGCGTGTTACCGCCCAGTTCAGGCGGTGGCGGCGGACGAGGCGGTGGCGGCGGCGGTGGTATGATGTTCGGTGGCCCGCAGGCTACTGCACAGGGCTACAACCTGCCACGTTATGGTTTCGACCTCGCGATCCGTAAAGACTGGACCTGGAAGAATGGCCAAAGCGGTTCACTGACACTCAGCATGAACGATGTGTTCCGCACACAGGTATTCAAATCTTATTCTGAAAGCATCTACTTCACACAAAACAGCGAGAGAAGAAGAGACCAGCAGGTATTGCGCCTCAACTTCAACTACCGCTTCGGCAAGTTTGACGCAACCCTGTTCAAACGCAAAAACACAAAAGCAGAACAAGGGGGAGGACAGGATATGATGCAAGGAAACCAATAAAATTAATAATTAGGAATTAGGAATTAATAATTGGGATGGGTGGTGATCAGCTTCTCTTCTCAACAAATAACAAAAAAAGCCGTTCTTATCGAACGGCTTTTTTTGGATTTACCCGTATTTAAACAGCGATATGCTACCAATGATATTATAATTTCTAATTCCTAATTTCTAAGTCCTAATTTCTAAGTATTAGTTTCTGTTCTTTCCAGTTAACATCGGTACGAAAGAAAATTCTTCGAATGCCTCTTCGGTAACGGTTCCGTCTGCTTGTTTGGTGAGGCGGAGCATGCGTTGGTTCTCGCCTTCGTCGACGGGGATGACCATAAGGCCTCCGGTCTTTAGTTGCTGAACCAGTTTCGGCGGAATGAAGGGCGCCGCTGCGGTGATGATGATCTTATCGAACGGGGCAAAAGTGGGTAACCCCTCGAAACCATCGCCAAAAAAGAATTTGATATTGGGATACCTGCTGCGGAAAAAATATTCTTTCTGCAGGTCGTATAATTTCTTCTGCCGCTCTATGGTGTATACCCACGCACCCATCTCGGCCAATACGGTTGATTGGTAAACGCTCCCGGTTCCGATCTCCAGTACCTTATCGTTTTTCCTGACCTGCAGCAGCTGCGTTTGGTACGCAACCGTGTACGGCTGCGAAATAGTCTGGTCTGCGGCTATCGGGAAGGCGCGGTCTTCGTACGCGATCTTGTCGAAGGCAGAATCGAGAAAATAATGGCGGGGAATGTTGTTGATGGCATCCAACACTTTTTCATCGGTGATGCCTTTTTCCTTCAGCAGGTCCACAAGTTTCTTCCGAAGGCCTTTGTGTTGATATGTATCCTCATATTTTCTCATAGCAATACGAATATAGCGTTTAGTGCCGATGCGATCCACACCCTTTGCCCGTTGTGAAAAGAAACAACACTAAAATAAAATAACGCACATGCCATCCGCACCAGATTACAACCGGTGGTACAACTTTACATTTTTGCTTCCGGTAGCCAAAACCATATTGCGGCACAATAATTATTCTATGAAACCAAAACAAATCCTGCCGGCTGTGGCGCTCCTGCTGCTCACAGCATGTACAAAGAACGATGCACCGGTAACCACCGCCCCACCGGCGTTCAGCGCGGTGGTGAACAAGATCCCCACCAACTTTACAAACCCGGTAACGGCCACGTCGGAAAAGAACCCTTACACAGGAAATTATGAATTGAAGATATCCGGGGAGAACAAACTTACCAACGACAGCAGCATCCAGATCAGGTTCCTGGTTCCGGATTTTACATTGGCCAACCAGGTTTCTGCAACCTATACGCTGGACCCAAATTTTTACGGGAACTTCATCGAAACAAAAACCACCCCCACGTCCTGGAAAGCAAAACTGCACTACTTTCAGCAAGGGCAATTAGCCGTTCAGCAAAATCCAGACAAAACACTGAGCGGAACTTTCCATTTCAAATATTTTCTCTGGGATCAATACGGCAACAAAACGGCAGAATATGAAATATTGAATGGAAGCTTTTCAAATATCCCGATACACAAATAAGCAAAACAAGAAGCACGTTGGTGAAAATGTACTTTAAAAATTCATTTTGTAAATAATTTGTAACTTCGATTATGCACCAGTTTTCAGACCATATCGATAAAATCAAAGATATATGTTCATCTCATTCGGTGAAACATCTATTTGCGTTTGGGTCTGTTCTTACCGATCGATTCAGCATTGGAAGTGATTTTGATTTACTCGTGGAATTTCTTCCTGTTCAACCAAGTGAATATGCTGACAATTATTATGACCTAAAATTTTCTTTGGAGGAACTTTTGAAAAGAAAAGTCGATCTTTTGGAGGAAAAGGCTATAAAAAATCCATACTTCCTTCGGACAGTAGAAAAACAAAAAGCCCTTGTTTATGGACAATGAGGTTCGTACTTGGCTATTCGACATTTCCAAAGCCATTTCTGAGATCGATTCTTTCTTTGACTCAACCCCAAAAACATTTGCCGGCTATCAAAACGACCTTCGCACCCGTAGAGCTGTGAGAGAAATATTGAAATTATTGGAGAGGCATTGAACCGAATTCTTTCCACTTTTCCTGAGATTCAGATTTCAAATTCGCGAAGAATTGTTGACACACGAAATAGGATTATTCATGGATACGACAGTGTATCTGATGAGATTATTTAGAGTATAATAATTAAATACCTTCCTGTTTTGAAATCAGAGGTTGAAACGCTCCTAAATTCCTAGCACTGCCACCAACATTGGGTTTTGCAAAAGTCGGGCTGCAGTATCTGGCCCATCAGCTTTTGAATTTGTGGGTGGACAGCAATAATTTGGCTTCAGTTAATTGGGTCTGCAGTGGCCAAGCCAGCAGTGAGATCACAGATGACCCAAACTTCGCAAAGCCATTAACGAACTACGAAGTGGAACCGCAAGCACAAGAAGGAATTAATGTCAGCTGCAAGTTATCTTGAATTCCGCGATTCGTAGTTCGTACTTTATCATTTAGTTTTTCAAATTCATCTCCTCTATAATCGCCTTGATCTTGTTTTCGAGTTCGGCAAACTTTGCGTCGAAATCTTCTTTCTTTTCGAGTTTTGTATTCACGCTGAAATAAAATTTGATCTTGGGTTCTGTACCCGATGGGCGCGCTGAAATTTTGGTTCCGTCTGCTGTGATGAACTGGAGTACGTTGCTTTTCGGCAGATCGATCTTCCAGGTTTCGCCCGTTGCGAGGTTGGTTCCCTGTTGCAGTTGGTAATCCAGCAAAGTGGTAACCTGTGCCCCTGAAATGGTTTTCGGCGGGTTGCTGCGGTAGCCCTCCATCATATCGGCAATCTCTTTCTGGCCGTTCATTCCCTTCTTTGTGATGCTGATCAGGTTCTCGTAATAGAAACCGTATTTGATGTACAGCTCGATCATTTTATCAAACAGGGTCTTTCCCTGGTTCTTTTCATAAGCTGCCATCTCGCACATCAACGCCACCGCGCTCACGGCATCCTTATCGCGGATCTGGTTGCCGATCATCAAACCAAAACTTTCTTCACCACCGATCACATAATTCTTTTGTCCGTCGAGCTCCTTTATTTTTTCCGCGATCCATTTGAAACCGGTAAGTACATTGTAGCAGGCAACATTGTTCTGTTTGGCCACTTCGTTGATCATTTCCGTAGTAACGATAGTGGTTATGACCATATCCTCCGGCCGCGCAATGCCTTTCGCTTTGCGCGCTTCCATCATGTAACTGAAAGCGAGTACGGCGGTCTGGTTGCCGTTCATTAAAACCCATTCGCCTTTGTGGTTTTTTACGCCGATGCCCACGCGGTCTGCATCAGGGTCCGTTCCCAATAAAATATCGGCATCCAGTTCCTTTGCTTTTTTCAAACCGATGCTCATCGTTTCAGCTTCTTCAGGGTTTGGATAGTTTACCGTTGGAAAATTCCCGTTCGGTGTTACCTGTTCTGAAACAATGGTAACATTGGTAAACCCAAAGCGCTTCAATGTTTCCGGCACCAGCATGATGCCCGTGCCGTGAATGGGCGTGTATACGATCTTAAGGTCGTGCTGTTTGCTGATCACATCCGGGTAAACGCTCAGCTCTTTTACCATGTCGATGTACTTCGCATCCATATCGGTGCCGATGAGTGTGATGTTCGCACTACCGCCATCCCACTTCACTTCGTTTACGTCTTTGATGGCCTCTACTTCCGCGATCACATTTTTATCGTGCGGGGGAACAAGCTGTCCGCCGTCGTTCCAATACGCTTTGTATCCATTGTATTCCTTCGGGTTGTGAGAGGCTGTACAAACCACGCCGCCTTTGCACCCCAGTGTCCTGATCGCAAAACTCAGCTCCGGGGTGGGCCGCAGCGATTCGAACAGGAAGACCTTAAAACCATTCGCAGCAAAAACATTTGCCGTGGTTTCTGCAAAGAAACGGCTGTTGTTGCGGCTGTCGTGCGCAATGGCGAGCTTCACTTCTTCGTTACCATATGTTTTCCTGAGGTAATTGGCGAATCCCTGTGTGGCCATGCCAATGGTGTATTTGTTGATGCGGTTGGTTCCTATGCCCATGATGCCTCGCAGGCCACCTGTACCGAACTCGAGGTTCTGGTAAAATGCATCTGCAAGTTCATCAGGGTTTTCGTTCTGTAACCTGCTGATCGCGTCTTTTGTATCCTGGTCGTAATTACCGTTAACCCACACGTTGATCCTCTCCTGAATGGAAGCGTCCATAGTATAATTTTTAAATCGTCCTCAATCAAACAGCAAGTTTATGAATATTTTTTGCATTTTCAACCAACCATAACCCCGCGCCGTCGATTTACTGGTGTAAGTTTGGCGAAGTGAACAAACTGCTGCTGATACTAACTGTTTTTTGCTGCCCCGCGCTGTATGGCCAGGATAGCGCTGCCGCAGCGGCCCGCCTCCATGCTTCTGCAGATACCGCCTTGTATTCCTCCCTTCCCAATAAAAAACGCGTACGCGCCGCTGCAGCAACAAGTATGGCACTGTACGCCGGCGCCATCGTTGCCCTTTCCGATGCATGGTACAAAAACTATGCGCAGACGGCTTTTCATTTTTTTAACGACAACAGCGGATGGCTGCAGGTAGACAAGGCGGGCCATGTATACAGTGCATACAACCTTACCCGACTCAACAATGGCTTATGGCAATGGGCGGGTGTTCCGCACAGGAAGCGGGTCTGGATCAGTGGATTGAGCAGCACGGCATTTCTTACTGCGATAGAAGTGCTCGACGGCCTCTCGGAGGGATGGGGCTTCAGCCTCGGCGATCTCGGCGCAGACATCGCCGGCAGCGGCCTTTATATGGCGCAGGAACTGGTTTGGAATGAACAAAGGGTGCAGCTGAAATTTTCATTTCACCGCAACAACTACACCGACCCTTCGCTGCGTACCCGCGCGAACGAGATGTTTGGCAACGCTGCGCTTGAAAGGATATTGAAAGATTACAACGGGCAAACCTATTGGGCAAGCATCAATCTTAAATCGTTCTATAAAAGATCAAATCTTCCCGAATGGCTGAACATCGCGATCGGTTACGGTGCAGAAGGGATGTTTGGCGGCACAGACAATATTGCGGAAGACAAAAACGGCAACATCATCTTCAACCGCAGCGATGTGCCGCGTTACCGGCAATGGTATATCGCTCCCGACATCGATCTGACAAAGATCAGGACCAAAAGTAAATTTCTGAAAACCGCTTTTTCCGTGATCAATTCATTGAAGTTCCCGTCGCCGTCCATCGGTTTTTCGAAACGGGGAATCGAGTGGAACTGGTTGCATTTTTAAGAGGGCCCGCATCAGCTGAAAGCAGCCACAACCGGGGTTTGGCATTGCTACACACGGCATGCGCCCTACACAATGTACGCACCTGAAACAACGTCCCCTTCCACTTCAACATTGATGTGTTCCTGGATGGTAGTGGCTACAGACAGCCCTACATAATCGGGGCTGACGGGGAACAATTTGTGCATCCGCTCAACCAGCACAAATGTCTGGATGCTTTTTGGATGGAAATCAAGCAAGGGCTTTAATGCATACAGCAATGTGCGCCCGCTGTTGGTCACATCATCAATGATCACCACGTGCAACCCATCGAAATTGATCTTTTCGCTGAGCTCAACGGTGGTGGGATGCGTTTTATCCATGGAAACCGAGATCACCTTCACATCATTGGGCACATCGTTTTTCAGCAGTGCGGCGGCCTTTTGGGCGATCACCGTGCCGCTGTTGCGTATTCCGATCAGTACCACTGGCGAATCATCACCACTCAGGTGCTCGGCAAGTTCGAGCGACATGCGCTGTAATTTCTGCTCGGCGCCTTCTTTGTTGAGGATGTAGTTTTTATCGGGCATGTGCGTGTTTTGAGGATCAAAAATACGGGAATGGGGTTAAACCGTTACGAGTGAGCTGCGGGAAGAAAATACCGTGTTCCGCGAACCAACACTTTTTCAGCTGCGGTGCCATTCCTGCAATGGCGATACTTCACTATCTTAGCAAAATAACTGGTGGCTATGCATTATTTACAGCAGATCGGATTTGTATTGCTTGCAGCGATTGCAACATGGATGTTTGCCAAAAAGATCGGCGGGATCAGGCGTAATATTTTGTTGGGTAAAGACGAGAACCTCAACGACCAACCCGCCAAACGCTGGCGCAATTTGCTGCTGCTTGCCCTGGGCCAAAAGAAAATGTTCAAAAACCCGCTGGTGGCCGTCATGCACCTGGTGATCTATGCCGGCTTTATCATCATCAATCTGGAAGTGCTTGAGATCGTGCTGGATGGCATCTTCGGCACGCACCGCCTGTTTGCACCAGTGCTCGGCAGCCTATACAACTGGCTGATCAATGGTTTTGAATTTTTAGCGGTGGGAGTGATCCTTGTCTGCGTCGTTTTCCTGGCCAGGAGAAACATCATCAGGTTAAAACGTTTCATCAGCAGGGACCTGGATGGATGGCCACGCAGCGACGCAAATTACATCCTGTTTACCGAGATCGTACTTATGTCGCTGTTCTTAACAATGAACGCAGTGGATCAAACGCTGCAGCTTCGCGGCAATGAACATTATCACCAGACAGGTGCATTCCTTTTCTCACATTTACTTACGCCATTGTTCAACGGTATGAGCGATGGAACGCTGGTTGCAATTGAACGGACCGCATGGTGGCTGCACATCGCCGGTATTTTTGCGTTCCTGAATTACCTGCCCTACTCAAAACACCTGCACATACTGCTCGCATTTCCGAACGCTTATTATACACGGCTTGAACCGCAGGGCAAGATGAAGAATATGCCAGCTGTACAGAACGAAGTATTGTATGCCATGCAACCCGAAACCGCACCCGCCGACGCTGCACCTCCGGCGCATTTCGGCGCAAAAGATATTTTTGAACTGAGCTGGAAAAACCTGCTCGACGCTTACAGTTGTACAGAATGCGGAAGATGTACGGCCGCATGCCCGGCAAACATCACAGGAAAAAAACTGAGCCCGAGGAAAATAATGATGTCGACCCGCGACCGCATGGAAGACGTAGGCGCGAACATCGACCTCAACAAGGCATTTGTTGCCGATAGCAAAACCTTGCTGCACGATTACATCAGTGTAGAAGAACTGCGCGCGTGTACCACCTGCAACGCCTGCGTGGAAGCGTGCCCGGTAAGCATTTCACCACTGGAGATCATCCTCGAGCTGCGCCGTTCGCTCATCATGGAAGAAAGCAATGCACCGCAGGAATGGAACGGAACATTCAGCAACATCGAAAACAACTTTGCACCGTGGAAATTTTCGCCAGACGACAGGGACAGGTGGGCGGTTGAATTGAACGCATGAACAGCGGGAAAAATGACCAGTGAGTAAGGGAACTTGCGGAACCTGATATGCTCGTCCAGGAAAACAATTGTGAACCTTTTTTCTTACCAATGAAATTCAGTCCATTTCCTTTTTCCATTACCGATTTTGCGGAAGTTGAACCCGAGATCAAAACAGGCGCCACCGGCACTGCGGAATGGAGGATCATCTACAGGGACGATGTGCGCATCCGCCTCGTTACTTACTCTCCCAATTACCTCGCCGACCACTGGTGCGAGAAAGGGCATATCATCTTCTGCATCGAAGGGGAAATGGAAACAGAACTGGCAGACGGCACAAAACACATCCTCACAAAAAACAACATGTACACCGTAGGGGATGGAAGTGATGCGCACAGGACCTTCAGTGAAAAAGGTTGCCGGTTGTTTATTGTAGACTAAATCAGATAAAGGGCTGATAGATCATCCTCCACAACTGGATCAACGCGGTGATAATAAAGATCACACCCATGATCTTGTTCAGCGTCTTGTTACTTGTATTCATCTTCGACACAAGGAAATTGCCGCCGTGAATATACACAGCCAGCCCGGCCAGTGTTCCTCCACCCGCCCCTACTGTAAAAAAATCGAACGCTTTCATTTCAACAGGCAGCGCATGGGTTTGTATGAAGGTAGACGTCCATAAAAACCAGAAAGGAATCTGTACGGGGTTGAGGGCGCTCATCAACAGTCCCAGAACAAAACGGTTGAGCTTGTTGTTGAGCAGCAAAGCTTTCTTCTCTCCTTTCTGTTTGTTGGCTGAATGAAATGCAAGAACGCCGAGTACAAGGAACATGGCCACTGTAATCCATCCCAGCACCAGGAACCATGTGCGGTGTTTAACGATCCAGTCCATACCGGTGAGCGCAACCCGCAAATACACCATTTCAACAATGGCCACGCCAAATGCAAACTGCCAGGCTTTTTTGGCGCCTTCCTGGATGCAGATCTGGGTAGACGTAAAACTCATGTTCCCCAAAGGCAATTGGCCAAGAAAGCTGACGAGGAGCCCGAGGAGGAGGATGTAAATCATAGCGGATGAAAATACAACAAGATCGTGAATCGCGAATGTTGAATGGAGGAACGCTTATCGTTGGGGCTGGGAACGATCGGCTATTCGCCGTTCACTCTCCAGTTTTCCTTATTTTCGTAAAAATCTTTCCTTATGAAGGTGAACACAATGGCTGAGATGATGGCGAATGGCGAGACCCCGGATGTATTGTTCTGGGTGGGTTGCTCCGGCAGTTTCGACCAGCGTGCGCAGAAGATCACAAAGGCTTTTGCCACCATTCTCGATAAGGTTGGTTTCAAATATGCCATCCTCGGTAAAGAAGAGGCCTGCACCGGCGACCCGGCACGCAGGGCGGGAAACGAATTTCTGTTCCAGATGATGGCCTACCAGAACATCCAGGTGTTGAATGGATATGGTATCAAAAAGATCGTTACCACCTGCCCGCACTGCTTCAACATATTGAAGAACGAATACCCCGAGCTGGGTGGCAATTACGAGGTGATACACCATACTACTTTGTTACAACAACTCATCGACGAGGGAAAAATAAAAATGAAAGAAGGCGGCAGCTTCAAGGGCCGCAGGATTTCTTACCACGACAGCTGCTACCTCGGCCGCGCCAATTCCATCTACGAGGCGCCGCGCAAAGTGCTGGAAGCGCTGGATGCCGAACTGGTAGAAATGAAACGCTGCCGTACCAACGGGCTCTGCTGCGGTGCAGGCGGCGCCCAGATGTTCAAAGAAGACGAGCCGGGCAACAAACGCATCAACATAGAACGCACCGATGAAGCGTTGGAAACCGGTGCATCGATTATCGCTTCCGCCTGCCCGTTTTGCAATACCATGCTCACAGACGGGGTAAAGAACCGCGAAAAAGAAGGGGATGTTGCCGTGATGGATGTTGCAGAGCTGGTGGCAGCAAGCATGCTGTAACCCTGTATTCCCCCGGCACAAGCCCGTACGCAGGTGGCTCCTTTTTACTAATTTTGCTTTATGAACCACTTCGAATACCACCACCTGATCCCATCCGACTTTCACCCCTCCTCCCGCGTATGGATCTATCAATCCAACCGCTCATTCATGATCAGCGAGGCATTGGAAATGGAAGACATGATGAACGATTTTGTAGAGAACTGGAACAGCCACGGTGCAAAAGTAAAAGGGTATGCCAATCTTCTCTTCGCACAGTTTGTTGTGCTGATGGCAGATGAGACCGCCGCGGGCGTAAGCGGCTGCAGCACCGACAGCTCCGTGCGTCTTATCAAACAGATCGAAGAACGGTTCAAGGTGGATATGTTCAACAGGCAGAACCTGGCTTTTATTGTTAAAGAAAAAATACAGACCATCCCGCTTGCGCAGTTGAAATACGCGTTCGACAATAATTTCATCAATGCAGAAACGCCTTATTTCAATAACCTTGTGGCGAGCAAAGAAACATTGCTTACAGAATGGATGATCCCTGTTAAAGACAGCTGGCTCAAAACAAGATTGTCTATTCACCACGAATAAAAGGCCAGCCACAAGGGCGGGTTATTTCTTCAGTTTCTCCAACGCATCCTTTTTATCCTTTGAATTCAGGTTGCTCTTCACGATCACTTTACTGAACTGGTAACTTACCGCGATCCTGAAATTCTGGGTGTTCTGCACGCTGAAGCTTTCAATATTGAAATTGGTTCCGGTTGTGTAGCCGTTGAACTTCTGCAGTCCAAACGGATCGATGGCCGAAAGCGTGAGGATCATTTTTCTCTTAAAGAATTTACGCTGCACGCTTAAACTCATATTGATGTTGCTCCGCGAACGGCCTTGCGGGCCGGCGAAACTCGTGTAGCGGTTGTTTGCCTCGATGTTGGTCAGGTTATCGGGAGCGTAGCTGTAGTTGAACGTGGTATAGAAAGTGCCCCTGTCTACATAACGGTACAACAATTTTTCGCGCTCACTGTATTTGTTGTAATTGTATCCACCGCTCACGCTGATGCGCAGCCGCTTTGCAAGCGTGATGCCCGCCCAAAGGCTGGCCTGGTATTCTTCCTGGTCGGAAATATTCTGGTAGGTGGTTTGCGTTTTGCCGCTGTCGATCAATGTCCTGATCGAATTGAACACATTCTTGATCCTGTTGTAACCCAGCGATCCGTTGATGTTGAAATTCTTTTCCACATAACTCAGGTTCAGGTCAAAATTATCCGTGAGCGAGGGCTGTATGTAAGGATTGCCGAAACGGATGTTGTACGGATCGCCGTAATCTATACTGGGATTGAGTTCAGTGATACCGGGCCGCCGGATCGTTTCCCTGAATACAAGCGACATGTTTAACTGCTTGTCAAATTCTTTCCTGATCGTTACACTGGGCAAAATTCTCCAGTACGCATTGTTCGCATTCGGCGCATTTCCTTTGATGAATTCAAACTCCGCACCTGTTCTTTCCGCCTGCGCGCCAACGATCAGCCTGATGTGGCGCGGCATGCCAATGATCAATGCCGCCCTTACCGTAAAGATCGACTGGCGGAAATAAAAATTATTGCTCAGCAGGTCGTTGCCCACAAATACGCGATCGATCCTTCTTAAAAAACTTGTGTTTAAAATGTTGTGATAGGTATTGGACGAATAAGAACTACCCACCGATAAAAAAGTGGTTCCTGTATCATTCAATGGTTTGTTGTAGTTCACATTTGTATGAAACGACGTGATGTAATTGTCTGTCAACTGCAATTGCGTTGAATCCAGGCCCGTTGGCAGAAAATCTGCACGGAGGAACTGCTGGTAAAAATCCCTGTCGTTGTCGTTCTTGCTGAAACTCAGTCCCGCATATGCCTGCAGTTTCTCTACCGGGTTCTTTCCTTTCCATTGATAGGAGGTATTGAATCCGTGGCTATAGCCGATACCATCGTAAGAATTGGCCCTTGAACTTGCCTTGTATACACGCAGCAAACTATCCCGGTTGGTATACAACGCGCTGCTGTTGTTGTTGAAAAAATTGAGGTTGCCCTGGTATACAACACTCAGGCTGCTCTTCTTTGTAAAATCATAATCCACCTGTACCCTTGCATTCGGATGTTTGCTCCTGTTGGTGAATGCTGATTCTGAATAAAAATAATTGACCGAGTCTTTGTAAATATTCTGCCTGTGCGAATACGAATTACCCCTCACTTCCACTGCCCCGTAACCCGCGCTGGAACTGATGTTCAGCTTGCTGCTCCTGTAATTGAAATTTCCCGAAACGGCTATCTCTTTCCTGGAGCCTGCACTGAAGTTGATCTTCTTGTAAACGCCTACACGTCCTTTTTTGGTGATGATATTGATCACGCCGCCAGGATAGGTTGCATATTCAGGCGGTGGATTGAGCATCACTTCCACTTTCTCAACAACATTGGCAGGCAGGCTCTCGAGCAGGTCAGACAATTGCTGGCCGCTCAGGTTAACCGGTTTCTCATCCATCAGGATCAAGGGTTCTTTACCGCGCAGCAGCAAAGTACCATCGGGATTCGCATTCATCAACGGGAGGTTCTTGAGCATTTCAGAAGCATTGCTGCCGCTGCTCAGCGGGCTCTCCGCTACATTATAGGTAAGCTTGCCATCCTTGTTTTCGATCAATGGTTTTTCCGCGTAAACAATCACCTCATCGAGCGAGGTGCCTGCGGCGTTCAGGCGAACATCGTTCAGGTTCACATCGGGCCTGTCGGCATGCACACGTATGCTGTCGATATTCGTTTTGGCAAACCCTACCACATCAACTGTTAAACGGTAAAAACCAAACGGTGTCCTGTCAAACTCAAACCCGCCATTCTTATCGGCAACGATGGAACGTTTTACCGCCGTATTCATATCGGTAAGCACAACATTGGCAAACGGCAACGCTTTGCCGGATAGATTATCCAGGATATTACCCACCACGCTACCCATCTGTGCTTTTTTCGGGTTCCCGTTTTCCTGCGCCAGTAATGAAGTATGGATGCCTGCAAGAAGTATGAAGGCTAAAAATCTCATGTAACGATTGCTTGCCTGCAAAGTAAACGCATAGACCCGGAATTTTGCCTCTAAATAAGTTGGGATAGGTATTTTTGCAGCCTTAATCGGTAAATATGTATACAGTGTACGGCATTCCCAATTGTGATACGGTAAAAAAAGTGAGGGACTGGTTAGATGCGCACAAAATCAAATATGATTTTCACAATTACAAGACCGACGGTATTACCGCGGCGAAACTAAAAACCTGGTGCGGGCAGGTGGGTTGGGAAACGATCCTCAATAAGAAAAGCACGACCTGGCGGGAGCTGGATGCCAAAACGCAGGCCACCATCAACAACGAAAAAAAAGCGATCGAGCTGCTCGTTCAAAATACAAGCGCGATCAAAAGGCCCGTGATCGAAAAAGCGGGTAAGGTAATTACGGTAGGTTTCAATGCGGCGGCTTACGAAGAATTGTTTTAAAAATCAGCAGCTGCAGCAAACGCTTATCATTTCAATACTTCCGCTAAAGTACGTTGCAGTTCTTCCCCGCGGATGTTCTTGGCAATGATCTTGCCTGCGGGATCGATCAACAGGTTCATCGGTATGCTCTCGATGTGGTACATACGGGCCGCGGCATTGTTCCAGTATTGAAGATCGCTTACGTGCGTCCAGTCGAGGTTATCGTCGCTGATGGCTTTGAGCCAGTTTGGTTTCGACTGGTCGAGCGATACGCCAAGCACCGTGAAGTTTTTATTTTTGTATTTCTGGTAAGCGCTTACCACATTCGGGTTCTCGCCCCTGCATGGCCCGCACCAGCTTGCCCAGAAATCAACCAGTACATATTTTCCTTTGAACGATGAGAGGCTCACCGGTTTACCGTTCACATCGTTCTGCGTAAAGTCGAGCGCCTGCGAGCCGATCATACCGATCTTTCCATTGGCGATAAATTGCTCGAGGTTGCTTACGTATACCAATTTTTTTGCGGATGACTGCAGTTTGCTGTAGGCGTTTTCCAGTTCCATGATCCTGTTGGCAAATAGGGGCGAGATAAAATACAGCGCCCATGTACTTGCAACAGAATTGGGTTTGCTCTCGGCAAACTGGATGGCCAGGTTCGGGATCACCACATCGATCTTATTGATCTCGGAAATGATCGCATTTTTCTTTGCAGCATCCCTTTCGGCATTGGCGCTGCTCACGAGCATGTTGCGCTGGCCCAGGAACGGGAACACTGTTTTCTTAAACGCTTCAAAATCTTCCTGGGCGGCTGCACCTTTTACCACAACAGAATTCGGATCGGCCCAGTTGCCGGTGAGCGTAACGGTTTCATTGTTGCTCATCAGCATCTCTACCGATTGTTCTGTTCCGTTGGCCGTGAGTTTTAAAATATCTGTTCCGGGAAGGGTTCCTTTGAGCGAGAAAGCGCCTTTCAGGATTTTGCCGGTAGTGATGCTTTGTCCGTTGATAGAGTTCAGCGCAAGCGTTGTACCATCCGCGATGCCTGCCAATTGCCCCTTCACCACAAACCCGGTGTTCTTGATCTGGGCAAGCCCTGCAAAGGGCAGCAGCAATAATACCAGCAATCTTTTCATATTATTTTGTATGTCTTTTTTGAAGGATATCCAATACGTTCTGCAAATTAAACCCTTTCGCGTTAAGCAAAAGCAAATAGTGGAAGAGCAGGTCTGCGGCCTCTCCCAAAAACAGCTCATCGTTATCGTCTTTGGCCTCTATTACCAGTTCTACCGCTTCCTCCCCCACTTTCTGGGCTATTTTGTTGATCCCTTTGGCAAAAAGGCTGGCAACGTAGGAGTCTTGCGGCGCCACCTGCCTGCGCAAGCGGATGATCTCTTCAAGGTATAATAAAAAATTATCAGGCTGGTTGGTCTCGCCCCAGCAGGTGTCCGCGCCGGTATGGCAAACCGGCCCTCTGGGGTGCGCCTTTACCAAAAGTGTATCGTGGTCGCAATCTACCGCCAGGCTTTTCAGTTCCAGGAAATGGCCGCTCTCTTCGCCTTTTGTCCAGAGCCTTTGCTTGCTGCGGCTGAAAAAGGTCACCTTTCCCGTTTGCTCTGTTTTTGCAAGCGCTTCGGGGTTCATAAAACCGAGCATCAGCACTTTGCCGGTATTGAAATCCTGCACAATTGCCGGAACGAGGCCGTCTGCGTATTTGTTGAAATCGATTTTCATTTTTGTTTTTTTTATTGATCTGCCCGGAAACTTTACCCTATCGCCTGACTGCAATTTGTTTTTCCCATAAATAATCTTTCAACTCGCCGATCCCTATCTCCTTGAAATGAAAAATGCTTGCGGCCAACGCAGCATCCGCTTTCCCTTCGGTAAACACATCCACAAAATGTTCCATGGTGCCGCCGCCACCCGATGCGATCACGGGAACAGGAAGTTCGCCGGCAAGCGCGGCGGTTATGTCAAGCGCAAACCCCTGCTTTGTTCCATCGTTGTTCATCGAGGTAAGCAATATTTCGCCGGCGCCAAGATCCACTGCCTGTCTTGCCCAATCCCTGCAACGCGTTGTTGTTTTTACCCGGCCGCCATTGAGGTAAACATACCATTCTCCATCCTCTTCTTTTTTTGTATCGATGGCAAGCACCACGCACTGGCTCCCGAATTCCTTTGCAAGTTGCGCTATGAGTGCGGGGTTCTTAAAGGCAGCGGTGTTTACCGAGATCTTATCCGCGCCGTTCTGCAACAGCACGCTTACATCATCCACACTACTGATGCCCCCGCCAACAGTGAACGGGACGTTGATGTGATGCGAAATTTTGTTTACCAGTTCACTTAAGGTTTTCCTTCTCTCCACCGTTGCCGTAATATCTAGGAACACCAATTCATCCGCGCCTTCGCGTGCATACAAAGCGCCCAGCTCCACCGGGTCGCCGGCATCACGGATGTTTTCAAAATTGATGCCTTTAACGGTTCTGCCGTCTTTGATATCCAGACAGGGTATGATTCTTTTTGTCAGCATATTTTTCGCGGCAATTGTTTAAAATGAACGCAATTGATCTATGGTAATGCGGTTCTCATAAATGGCCTTGCCAATGATCGCCCCGCTGCAGCCGATCGCACGCAGTTCTTCAAGGTCTTCAATGGAACTCACGCCACCGCTTGCAATAAAAAACAATTCCGGGAAACGGGCAATGATCTTTTGGTACAACGCTACCGATGGCCCCTCCAGTTTTCCGTCTTTGCTTACATCGGTGCAAAACAACTGCCGGATGCCTTTCCCTGCATATTTTTCTATAAAACCGGTCACTTCAACATCCGTTGTTTCCAGCCATCCGCCGATCGCGATCTTTTCGTCTTTCACATCCGCCCCCAATAAAAATTTACCGGCGCCGTATTTCTCGATCCATTCCGAAAAAAGCGCTTCGTTCTTTACCGCGAGGCTTCCAATGGTTGCCAGTGCAGCGCCTGAGCCGAACACCAACTGCAGGTCTTCTTCTTTTTTTATACCGCCGCCGAAATCGATCACAAGCCCTGTATGGTTTGCGATCGACTCCAATACTTTCCAGTTCTTTACCGCTCCTGCTTTCGCGCCGTCGAGGTCAACAAGGTGCAGCCTTTGCAATCCCGCGGCCTCAAACATTTTCGCTACTTCAAGCGGGTTCTCGTTGTAAACGGTCTTCTGTGCGTAATCGCCCTGCGTGAGCCGTACACATTTTCCATCGATGATATCTATTGCAGGTATAAGTACCATGGTATTGTTGTCTATAGTTCAATAAAATTTTTCAGCAGCTGCTCGCCCGCTTCCGCGCTTTTTTCAGGGTGAAACTGAACGCCGTAAAAATTATCTTTCTGCAAGGCGCTGCTGAACCTTCTTGTATATTCCGTTACCGCCGCCGTTTCATCGCACAGCCCGGCATAATAACTGTGAACAAAATAAAAATATGCGGGATCGGCAATGTTTTTAAAAAGCGGTGTGCCTGTTTCTGTCGCCGAGTTCCAACCGATCTGCGGGATCTTCAACCCGCCTGAAAATTTCTTAACGGGTGTATCGAAAATACCGAGACAGTCTGTGTTGTTCTCTTCGGTATGCGTACACATCAACTGCATTCCCAAACAAATACCGAGTACGGGTTGTTGCAGGCCTTTGATCAGCGTATCCAGTTTCCGCTCGCGCAAATAATGCATTGCAGTACTCGCCTCTCCCACACCCGGGAAGATCACTTTATCGGCCAGCCTGATCTGTTCGTGATCGTCTGTTACCATCGCGTCCATGCCTATCCGTTCCAGCGCATAGAGTACCGACTGGATATTACCCGCATTGTATTTTATGATCGCAAGTTTCATTTTACCTTAATTGGCCGATGAACGATTGAATGGTTGAATCGATATCGATTCCCTTCTCTAATTCTTTTATGAATGCTGTTCCGATGATCGCGCCGCTTGCATATTTGCAGGCAGAATCAAACGTTTCCTTGTCTTTGATGCCAAACCCCACCAGCACCGGGTTTTTCAATTGCATCGATTGAAGCCTTTGCAGGTATTTCTCCACTGCATTGAAATCTTTGTCCTGGCCGGTGGTTGCAGACGAACTCACCGCATACAAGAAGCCACTGCTCAACTGGTCCAGTTTACGCACGCGTTGTTCGGAGGTTTCCGGTGTAACCAGGAAAATAAAATCAAGGCCGTATTTTTTAATGATCGCGCCGTATTCGTTCTCAAACTCAAATTCAGGAAGATCGGGCAGGATCAATCCGTCTACACCCAATGCTGCGGCATCTTTACAGAACTTCTCAAAACCGTATTGCAGAACGGGGTTCATGTATCCCATTAAAACAACAGGAACAGTAATCTCTTTACGCAGGTCTTTCAGTTGATCAAACAAGACCGTGATCGTCATCCCGTTCTCCAGCGCTTTGCTTCCGCTCGCCTGTATCACGGGCCCGTCGGCCAGCGGATCGCTGTAAGGCATGCCGAGTTCGATGATGTCTACACCGTTTTGCTGCAGCGCCTTCATCAGTTTCAATGTGCTGTTCAGTTCAGGATACCCTGCAGTACAGTATACATTCAATACGTTCTTATTTTTTGTAGCAAACAACTCCTGTAACCTGCTCATAAAATTATTTTTGCATTGCGTTCATGTAGGTTGCGAGATCCTTATCTCCTCTTCCGCTCAAACAAACCACAACGCGGTCCGACGGTTTTAATTTCAATTTCTCCAACACCGAAAACGCGTGTGCGCTTTCCAACGCAGGAATGATGCCTTCTGTTTTGGCCAGGTGAAAAGCGGCCTGCAGTGCTTCTTCATCTGTTGCATTTAAAAATGTTCCGCGCCCGCTTTCAAACAAATGCGCATGAAGCGGCCCAACGCCGGGGTAATCCAGTCCTGCAGAAATGCTGTGCGGTTCCACTACCTGTCCATCGGTTGTCTGCATCACCAGGCTCTTGCTGCCATGCAATATGCCCGGTTTCCCGAGTTGCGTTGTTGCTGCGCTCATTCCGCTGTTTACACCGTGGCCCGCCGCCTCTACGGCAACAAGCTGTACGGAGGGTTCGTCGAGAAAATGATAGAACATTCCTGCAGCATTGCTTCCTCCGCCTACACACGCGATCACGTGTGTGGGTAGTTCCGTGCCGGTATGTTCCTTTAATTGCTTCCTGGTTTCTTCGCTGATCACACTTTGAAAACGCGCAACCATATCGGGGTATGGATGCGGGCCCACCACGCTCCCGATGATGTAGTGCGTGTCTACCGGGTTGTTGATCCAGTCGCGGATGGCCTCATTCGTTGCATCTTTCAATGTTTTGCTTCCACTTGCTGCCGGAACAACTTTTGCCCCGAGCATTTTCATCCGTGCCACATTCGGCGCCTGCCGCTCTATGTCTTTTTCTCCCATGTAAACAATGCATTCCATCCCCTTCAATGCGCATACGGTTGCAGTGGCAACACCATGCTGCCCTGCGCCTGTCTCGGCAATGATGCGTGTTTTACCAAGCTTCCGCGCCAGTAAGATCTGGCCGATGGTATTGTTGATCTTGTGGGCGCCGGTATGACACAGGTCCTCTCTCTTCAGGTAAACCGGCACATTGTGCTCCTTGCTCAAACGCTCTGCAAGAAACAAAGGCGTGGGCCGTCCCACATAATCGCGGAGCAACTGCTGGAATTCTTTTTGAAACGATTCTTCATAGATGATGCCGAGGTATTTTTCCGTAAGCTCTTCCACGTTCCTGTGCAGCATTTCGGGAATGTATGCACCGCCGAATTGCCCGTAATACCCTTGTTGATCGGGTTGTTGATATGATGTTGTCATTTCCATTTTTGTTTACGAGATACCGCGAACCGTCAGAACGGTTTTATTTTGGTTACAAATTGTTCCAGCGCATCCATGTTCTTGATCCCGGGCGATGTTTCAAACCTGCTGTTCACATCGATCGAAAAAAGATCTTTGGCAACGGGCTCCTGCGCAAATTCAGCCAGCTTATCTATATCATCGGGGCCAATGCCGCCGCTGAGAAAAAAGGGTTTGCCTATGTTCAGTCCCTGCAGAACGTTCCAGTCGAATTTTTTTCCCGTACCTCCGTAACCCGCGCCTTCTGTGTCGAATAAAAACATATCTGCGATGTCGGTATAATCCTTTACTTTCCACAACACATTGTCATCCTCACGGAGGCGGAACGCTTTTACAACGGTTACATAGTTGGCAATTTTTTCACAGTACTTAGGTGTTTCATCACCATGCAGCTGAACGATGTAGAGCCCGCAATCGTCAACAGCTTCGAGCACCTCATCCACTGTTGCATTTACGAATACGCCTACCTTGTTTATGTTCTTTCCTTTCAGTCTTTTCAACTCTGGTTTGGGCATGAACCGGTGCACATAGCGGGGCGATTTGGGGTAAAAAATAAAACCCGCGAATTCAACACCCATCTCATCGAGTTGAAGAACCTGTTCGGCATTGGTCATGCCACAAACCTTGATACGCATGTCAGCTTGCTTTTAGTTGATTAACAAAATCAGCAAAAGCAATCGAAGGGCTCGCCTCTTTCATAAAGTTCTCCCCGATGAGAAATCCTTTGAAACCGGCTTCCCGTAAAGTTACGATAGTATTTACATCGCTGATGCCGCTTTCTGCCACCGCAGGCTTTTCTTTGGGTATCTTGTTGATAAGGCCGAGCGATGTATCTATACTCACTTCAAACGTTTTTAAATTCCTGTTGTTCACACCCACCAGGTCAACCGCCTCGCAAACATGGCCCAGCTCCTCTTCATTGTGTACCTCGAGCAGCACTTCCAGTCCCAGTTGTTTGGCCGTGGTGGCCATTGTTTTGACCGCTGCGGGCGATAAACATGCGGCGATGAGCAGGATCACTTCTGCGCCAAAAGATTTGGCCTCGATGAGCTGGTACTCATCGATCATAAAATCCTTGCGGAGCAAAGGCACCTCGTTGATGGTTGCTTCGGTAAGATCCTGTAATGAGCCGCCAAAAAACTCATGATCCGTCAACACAGAAATACCAGAAGCGCCGTTTGCCGCATAGGCCATTGTAACTTCTTCCACCGTTGCCTTATCATTGATGATGCCTTTGCTGGGTGATTTTCTTTTGTACTCGGCTATGATGCCCGTTTTAGAAGGATCTGCGAGAAAGGAACGGAGGGATAGTACGGGGTGCGAAAAAAAATAGCCTTTCTCCAGCTCCGCAACGGAGACCTGTTGTTTGCGCGCCGCTACTTCCTTTTTCTTGTGTGCGATGATGGTGTCTAAAATATTCATCTTATTGAAGGCTGATTAATGTTTGTAAAACCTGGTTCGCTTTCCCGCTTTCAAGGCTCTCAACCGCGGCAAGATAGGCATCATTGTAACTGCCGTAGTTGCCCGTGCAATGCAGCGCCATTGCTGCGTTTGCGAGTACCACCGCATTCTGGGCCCATGTTCCTTCGCCTTTGATAATGCGTGTGAAGATGGCAGCCGCCTCCTCTACAGTGTTGCCGCCATAAATGTCTTCGGCTGTTACGGTTCGCTTGCCCAGCTGTTCGGGCGTCATGATCTTTTCACCGTGGTTGGTGATCACCTTTGTATCGTTGGTAAGTGAGATCTCATCGTATCCATCCAGTCCATGTATGATGGTGAAGGCATTGCCCGATTGCTGCAGCAGGTAATTGTAGATCCTCGCCATTTCCAGGTTGTACACGCCCACCAACTGGTAGGCCGGTGACGCAGGGTTGACCATCGGCCCCAGCATATTGAAAAAAGTACGCACGCCAAGGTTTTTGCGGATCGGCCCCACGATCTTCAATGCGGGGTGAAACAACGGTGCATGCAGGAAACAGATGTTGGCTGCTTCCAGTTCTTCCAGCAATTGTGCATTGTTGTTCTTGAATTTATATCCCAGCTGCTCCATCACATTAGACGAACCGCTGATCGACGATGCCCCGTAGTTGCCATGCTTTGCAATTTTCTGACCCGCGCCGGCAACGATAAAACAGGAGAGCGTAGAGATGTTGAACGTATTCTTTCCATCGCCGCCGGTTCCAACAATGTCCATCACTTTGTGGTCTTTCAGATCGGCCTTTACGCAAAGCTCCAGCAATGCATCGCGGAAACCCTGCAGCTCTTCGATCGTAATGCTGCGCATGAGGAAGATGGTGATGAAAGCAGACATCTCCGCTTCATTGTAATCTCCCCGCGACATATTCACCAATATTTCTTTTGCGCTTTCGCGGGAAAGTGTTTTGTGTTCAAAAAGGTATTGCAGGATCTTTTTCATCTTTTTTGTTTTTCAGCCATTTCAATTGTTCACCGGGAAGTTTGCGGTTATTGCTTTAACCAGTTGGCGATCATCTTTTCGCCATCCGGCGTAAGCACGCTTTCCGGGTGAAATTGTACACCCTGTATATCGTAGGTTTTGTGTTGCAAAGCCATGATGTAATGATTTGCATCCCGCGCAGTGACCTCTAGTTCTGCAGGAAAATTTTTCTCATCGATCACCCAGCTGTGGTAGCGGCCAACAGACAGCCTGGATGGAAGGCCATCAAACAACGAGGGCCGTGGATCGGGTGTTGCAGCCGACTCGTTGTGCACAACAATATCCGTTGCCACACCATGAAACACCGTCGACAGGTTGGTAAGCTGCCCGCCAAACGCCTCGCCGATTGCCTGGTGGCCCAGGCATACGCCCAGTATGGATTTTGATGCTGCATATTCCTTGATCAAAGGCAACAACATCCCCGCTTCGGAGGGAATACCGGGGCCGGGCGATAAAATAATTTTGTCGTACGCTTTCGCTTTCTCCATCGGCAACTCATCGTTGCGGTATACATCCACTTCCTGGTGGGTGATCTTTTCAACCAGGTGAACAAGGTTATAGGTAAAAGAATCGTAGTTATCGAATACTAAAATTTTCATGTTCGTTGTTTATCCTTGTTTAAATTCCCTCTGCTATTTCAATTGCCTTTTTTAATGCGTTGAGTTTGTTGTTCACTTCCTGCAGCTCGTTTTCAGGAACGCTCGCGGCAACAACGCCCGCGCCGGCCTGGTAAATGAGTGTATTGTTTTTGCTGAGGAAGGTACGGATCATAATAGCGTGGTTGCAGCTTCCATCGAACCCGATGAAACCGATACCGCCGCCGTAATAACTTCTTGCAGTTGGCTCATAATCGTCGATGATCTCCATCGCTTTAAATTTCGGGGCGCCGCTCAGCGTGCCTGCGGGAAATGTTTTCGCGAGCAATTCAAACGGGTTCTGGTCTTTTTTTACCCTGCCCGTTACTTCGCTTACAAGGTGTATCACATGGCTGTAATATTGCACCTGCCTGTAGCGGCTCACTACAACATCATCGCATGCCCTGCTCAGGTCGTTGCGTGCGAGATCAACAAGCATTACGTGCTCGGCGTTTTCTTTGGCATCCTGTAATAATTTTTCGGCCATCTGCTGGTCAACCTCATCGTCGCCCGATCTTTTAAAAGTGCCGGCAATAGGGTGAACAACCGCTTTCCCGTTCTGAATAATGAGCTGCGCCTCCGGTGAAGAGCCCATGAGTTTGTAATCGCCGTAGTCGAAGAAAAACAAGTAGGGAGACGGGTTCACGCTACGTAAGGCCCGGTATACATTGAATTCATCGCCTGCAAAGCCCTGCTGGAACCGCCTGCTTAAAACGATCTGGAAAACATCGCCGCGCATGCAACGTTGTATCCCTTTGCTTACCATGCTGCGGTATTCATCGTCCGTCATGTTTGAGGATTCGCCGCCTTTTGCACTGAACGGGAACACAGGAACATCTTTGCTCCTGATCAGCGATTCAACAATTGATATTTCAGATTCAATACCCGGCAATACGTTCTCGCATACATACAACTCATCTTTGAAATGATTGAACGCAATTACGTACTGGTACAGCCGGTAGCGGATCAGCGGGATCACAGGCTCATTGCCTGCTGTATTTTTAAGGGTGATCGTGTCGAAGAACTGCACGGCGTCAAAGGCCGTGTAACCAAAGAGCCCCTGCGCAAATTTTCCTTCTTTCTCAGCAGGAGGTTGTGCATCGAACTTTTGCATGAACGACCACAACTGCGCGGGTACCTCGGTTGCATGTTTTATATTGACACGCTCAGGTGTTTGCCCGGGCAATTTGAATTCGATCGTGCTCGGCGAACTGATCTCTATTCCGCCGATCGCATTGATACAGATAAACGAATAGCTGTTCTCCGATGTGTGGTGATCCGTGCTCTCCAGTAAAACCGTATCCCTGAACCGGTCGCGGATGCGCAGGTAGATCCCTACCGGCGTGAATACATCAGCGAGCATTTTCCTGCAGTGTGTCTGTAATTCCAGTTTCTTCATCTTTTAGCGTTTTTGCCCTTACCTCCTTTCAACGGGAGTAAAAAAAAGACCCCGACATTTTGTGTCGGGGTCTTTTGAATATAATTCAAAAAAGTACTGGCCATGCCATTACAATCCCCGAACGGAGTTTGTATGCCACCACCAATATTTGTTTGTTGCCTGGTTCATTGTGAAACAAAAATGCGGCAGAATATGATCATAAACAAATTTATTTTGGGAAACGGGTTAACTTCATGGGTGTATGCGGCCTGGGTGCCGGCATATGCACCATCAACCATCCTTATGAGAAAACACACGCTGCTATTGGCTCTTACCGTTTTAGTCGCTTCATTGCTCAGCGCGCAAACAAACGATACCACTTACCTGCTCAGGCCCGACCGTGTGTTCGACGGCGAAACCATGCATACCAACTGGGTGGTGCTGGTTAAAAAAAATACCATCATCGCCGCAGGCGAAGCAAACACGGTAAAACCGGAAGGTATTTACAAAACCATCGACCTGAAAGGAACCACTTTGCTGCCCGGGTTGATCGAGGGCCACTCGCACCTGTTCCTTCATCCTTACAACGAAACAAAATGGGACGAGCAGGTAATGAACGAATCAAGGGCGGAACGTACGGCCCGCGCGGTGGTGCATGCGGAGAAAACATTGCGCGCAGGATTTACAACGGTGCGCGACCTGGGAACAGAGGGTGCGGATTACGATGATGTGGGTTTGAAGGCCGCCATTGAAAAAGGAATCGTTCCCGGCCCGCGCATGATCATCGCAACAAGGGCCATTGTTGCTACCGGCAGCTATGGGCCAAAAACAAAAAACACGGCGAACATCCTGGTCAAAGGCGCCGCCGAAGCAGACGGAACCGACGGACTGACCAGGGAAACACGCACACAAATAGGCAATGGCGCGGACCTGGTAAAAGTATATGCGGATTACCGCTGGGGACTGAACAAAGATGTTTCCGAACCTACTTTCACTTTGGAAGAATTGAAAACGGTTGTAAACGTTGCCGCGAGCACGGGCCGCAAAGTGGTGGCGCATGCCGTTACGGAAGAAGGAATGCGAAGGGCAATACTTGCCGGTGTATCAACGATTGAACACGGCGACAATGCCACGGCGGAAATATTTGACCTGATGCTCAAACACAAAGTGGCCTACTGCGCAACCCTGAGCGCAACGGAAGCAACCAGCGAGTACAATACACCCTGGCGGAAAGGAAATTTCCCGGAACCACCACGCATTGTAACCAAGAAAAAAAGCTTCGCGCTTGCCTTGCAGAAAGGCGTGACCATCTGCTTCGGTGGCGATGTTGGGGTGTACCCGCATGGCGACAACGCCCGTGAAATGGAGGCCATGGTTGCCTATGGCATGAAACCCATTGATGTATTGAAAAGCGCCACATCCGTAAATGCAGATGTGTTTGGATACGCAGAACGCATCGGGCGGATCAGAAAAGGATGGTTTGCCGATCTTGTTGCCGTAGAGGGCGATCCCTCAAAAAACATTACCGATATCCGCAAAACCGTGTTAATTATGAAAGATGGCGTGGTTTTTCTGAATAGTATTCGTTAATATTCATTTATGAAAAAGATCCTTCTATCCATTTGCTGCATTTTTTCCCTTGCATGCGCTTTCGCGGCAACCGGCGCCGATGACATTCTTGGCTACTGGCTGAGCCAGAACGGGCAGGCGCAGATACAGGTTTACAAAGAAGGCGATAAATATTTCGGGAAGATCATCTGGCTGAAAGTACCCGACGACCCGAAACGCGGCGGCCCTAAAAAAGATTACAACAACCCGGACCCCGCACTGCGCGACAAACCCATTCTAGGTTCCACCATACTCCGCGATTTTAAATTCAACGATGGGGAATGGACAGGCGGCCGCGTATACGATCCGCAGAATGGCAAAGAGTACAAATGCTACCTCAAATTGAAAGATGCAAAAACGATGAGCATGCGGGGATACGTGGGCGTTTCTTTGCTGGGCCGGACAGAAATTTGGACGAGGGTCAAGTGATCGTGATCGCTGAAAGCTGCAAATGCGCGTTGCTATACCGTCATAAACTCCTGCAGGAAACCGACATCAAAAAAATAGATCGAAGGATCGGATGGATTGTAATAGACAGAAGTTCTCTTCTGTTTTGACAGGCGTTTTTGCAACTCATCTTCGGGCAGGAAAACAGGCAGTGTTTTGAAAAAGGCCTTTTTATCGTTTATGTTTTCTGCATGGCAGGTAACGATAGAAACATGTTTTTCGATCTTCCCGCCATTCTCTCCATCCTCCAGGTAAGAACGGTGAACGATGGCACAATCTTCAAAATTTACTTTCAGTTCCTTGCCATAGGTTTTAAGGAAAAGAACTTTGTCTGAAAATATTTTTTCCTTCTGTTTCCGCTGGTAGCGAAGCAGTGCAACAATGCCCGCAATCATAATAACTGCAAAAAGGGCGATCAGGAAAACAACATAAGACATACTGCAACTGTTAAAACATTTTCTTACAAAACGCCCTTGGTAGATGGCAAGTGGTTCGACAAAGGATCGCGCTTCACCGCCATGCGGATGGCTTTGGCAAATGCTTTGAAGATGGCCTCTATCTTGTGGTGTTCGTTATCTCCTTTGCACTCGATGTTGAGGTTGCATTTAGCCGCATCGCTGAAAGATTTAAAAAAATGGAAGAACATTTCAGTTGGCATCTCCCCGATTTTTTCGCGTTTGAACTCCGCATTCCAGACGATCCAGTTGCGGCCACCAAAATCGATGAGCACTTTCGCTTCTGCCTCATCCATGGGTAAAGCAAACCCGTAACGCTCCATCCCGCGCTTGTCGGCCAATGCCTTTGCGAAGGCCTCTCCCAATGCGATGCCCGTGTCTTCAATAGCATGGTGTTCATCTATGTGAAGGTCTCCTTTGGTAACCACCGCCAGATCCATTTTGCCATGGCGCGCGATCTGGTCGAGCATGTGATCGAAAAACCCGAGCCCTGTAGAAATATTCGCTTTGCCGCTTCCATCCAGGTTCAGTTCTATCCTGATCTGTGTTTCGTTCGTATTTCTTTCGTGCACCACTTTGCGTAACCCCAGTTTCAGGAAAGTATACACCTCGTGCCAATTGCCCGATTCAAAAACGATCGTATCGCGCAATGCTTTTTCCTGTTCTTCTGTAAGCTCGTGCAGCGATGAGCGGAAGTAAATGGCCTTGCATCCCAGGTTTTTCGCAAGCTGGATATCGCTCCAGCGGTCGCCGATCACAAATGAATTGGCAAGATCAAACCCCGGGTTGTCGAGAAAATGCTTAAGCAATCCTGTTCCCGGTTTACGGGTGTCTTTGTTATCGGCGGCAAATGTTTTGTCGATGATCATTTCATCAAACACAAAACCCTCGCCTTCCAGCGTGCGCTGCATCAGGTCGTGGTAAGGATGAAAAGTATGATCGGGATAACTATCGGTTCCCAGCCCATCCTGGTTTGTGACCATTACTTTATAAAAATCCAGCTCACCTGCGATCGCGGACAATGCAGAGATCACGCCCGGAACAAAAGATGTTTTCTCGACCGCATCGATCTGGAAATCCGTTGGAGGCTCCTGCAATATCACACCATCACGGTCTATAAATAAAATGCGTTTCCCGCCCGGGGAAACTGTTTGAAGATCGTTATTATCAAATACCTGCGCCATCGTGTTTCTTGTAATCTTGTATACTTTTTTTGATACTTTTTTGCTGTCCGTTATTTTAGTTTAGCACGCACCGCTTTCACTTCTGCAGGCGTTACCGCGCTTGCCTTGTTCGTCCAGCTGTTGCGTGCATACGTGAGCACATCGGCCACTTCCTGGTCGCTCAGGTCCTTTTGCGGAAGCATGATGTTGCTGTATATTTCGCCATCGAGTTCTACTTTCTCGTTCATTCCATTCAATACGATCCTGATGATGCGCTCTTTGTCTTTCCCGATCACCTGCGATGCCCCGTCGAGCGGCGCATTGAGGTGTGGAACACCACCGCCGTCTACCTGGTGGCAAACAAGGCAACGTTTCAGGTAAATGGTTTTACCGCGATCGATCGATGCCTGCAAACCCGCTGCGGGCGCGAGTGTTCCGGTTTTTGCCTGTGCCGTTTTTTTAGGCGCCGTTTGAAAACTCAACAAAGTAACTGCCAGCAAACAGGCGATGAAATATCGTTTCATTGAAAATTATTTTCCGTTGTAAACAACGCGGTAGATCGTTCCTTTTGAATCTTCTGAAATATACAACGAACCATCGGGCCCCTGTGCCAGTCCGCACGGACGGTGCGCCGCACTGCGTGGTGTTACGCCCGATTCCATTCCTGTAAATCCGCTTGCAAACACCTCCCATTTTCCTGTTGGCTTTCCATTTTCAAATGGAACAAACACCACATAATACCCTTCCTGCGGCAGGGGCGCGCGGTTCCATGAACCATGGAAGGCTACAAACGCGCCGTTCTTGTATTTTGCAGGAAACATATTGCCGGTATAGAACAACAGCCCGTTAGGCGCAAGGTGCGCGGGGAAGGCCATTACCGGGTCTATGTATTCTTTACTGCCTTCTTTTTTTCCGTCTCCGCCGTATTCCGGCGCAACAATTTTTTTCTTTTGTTCCGGGTCGTAATAAATATAGGGCCAGCCCGCATTGTCGCCTTTTTTCAAAACATACATGCACTCTGCTGGTTTCTCTGCGTTGTCGCGCTCGGTAAACAGATCCGGCCACAACACATGCAGGTCATCGCGCCCATGCTGCATTACGAAAAGCTGGTTGGTTTGTGTGTTCCAGTCGAGGCCCACCACATTCCTTAACCCGGTGGCAAACTTGATACCGTCGCTATATACCTGGTTGAGCTTGTCTGCCCTGAACTGCCAGATGCCGCCTGCAGAATCCAGGATGTTACAAGGCATCATTCCTTTGCTGCCCGGGCCGGGTTTTTCCTGGCACGAGTTGGAAAATGCGCCGATGTTTACATAGATATTTCCATCGTTATCCAGCGCAATCGATTTTGATTCGTGGTGATGGCGGTTCAGCAATCCTGAAATGATCTTCTCCCCTTTTGCATCGGCAATATTGCCCTGCGCATCCAGTTTGTAACGGTAAACATCGTTATCGGATGATGCATAGAGATAACCGTTCCTGATCGCGATGCCGGTGCCGTTGTAATTGGCGATGCCTGTTGTTTCATCTGCTCTTCCGTCGCCGTTGCTGTCGTGCAGTTTCAAAATGCCCCTGCCTTCTGCGATCCTGCCATTCATCTTCACATAAATATCTCCCTGCTCAGTAACCGCTATGTGACGCGCCCTTCCGATTCCGTCTGCCACTTTCAATGCTCCGAACCCTGCAGGGAGCTTCAATCCTGCATTGTCGGCATCCGGCTCAACGGCCGCAGGCTTTACAGGTTGGTTGTGATTGTACCTTTCGTGGGTGGACGCAGCCTTCTTTCCAGTTGCAACGTAGACATAATTTTTTTCCATGGGCTGTTGCGCACAGAGGGCATTGGCTGCAAACAATGATAAAAAAGATAAAGCAGGAAGCGTCCTTTTCATAGAGGTGTCTGATTAGGGAATAAAAATAGCACAAACTCACGACGCAAATCGCGTTCATCCATAAAAAACCCACAACTCCGATAGACTACCCCTAATTTTGCTTCTTAAATCATACAAAATGCGGATCGGGTCAATATTAATGGCATTGGTTTTATTGATGAACACGGCAATGGCGCAGGAACTGCAACAGGGCCCATGGTTTGGCAACCTTGCCAGGCCAGACGGACAGGTGATCCGTTTTCATTTTGATGTGAGGATGGAAAACAGGAAAACCGTTCTCTACATCATCAATGCCAATGAGCGGATAAAGATGGACAAGGTGCGCTACACGAAAGACTCGGTGTTTTTTGAGCTGCCTGTTTTTGAATCGGCATTCAAAGCAAGGAGAATTTCATCGCAACGCTGGGAGGGCGTCTGGACCAAAACAACTACGGCAGCCCCACTGGTAATGCCGTTTGTGGCAGAAACGCAGATGAGTGTTCAATCGCCCGCACTGAAACCTGCTGTGGCGGATGTAACGGGAAGATGGGCGGTTACATTTACAAGAGAGAATGGTACTACAAGACCTGCCATTGGCGAGTGGCAGCAAAAGGGCAATACGCTTCGCGGAACTTTTTTAACGCCAACCGGCGATTACCGGTATTTATCCGGCGTGATCGATGGCGACAGCATGCGGCTCTCCACTTTTGATGGCGTACACGTGTTCCTGCTCACGGCAAAGATCAACAACGACCGGAGTGTGAGCGGCGGTACTTTTTATTCCGGGCCAACGGGAAAGGAAACATGGCAGGGCACGCGCAACGATACCGCAACGCTGCCCGATGTTGCATCCATGTATTTCAAAGACGGCGATGAAAAAGTAAATTTCAGGTTCCGCAACCTGGATAAGAAATGGGTCTCACTCGATGATCCGAAATTCAGGAACAAGGTGGTTGTGATACAGATCATGGGATCATGGTGTCCCAACTGTATGGACGAAACAGCTTTCCTGAGCGAATACTATAACCAAAACAAGGCACGTGGTGTAGAGGTGATCGCGCTTGCATACGAGTACTCAACCGATTTCGACAAGGCCAGGCAAAGCATCGAAAAATTCAGAAAACGTTTCAACGTAAAATATAGCATGCTTAATACGGGCGTTTCTGTTGGTGATACCTTGCGGACAGAAAAAACGCTGCCGCAATTCACAAGAATCAAATCGTTCCCTTCCACCATCATCCTCAACAAAAAACACCGCGTCGCCGCCATGAAAGCAGGATTTGAAGGGCCCGGCACCGGCGAACATTACGAGGCGATGAAAAAAGAGTTTGAAGAAACCATTGATAAACTGTTGCGACCAATAAAACATTGAACAAGGGCACCAACTTTCAACGATTCACTTTTTGTTGAGTGTTCTTCCATAATAAAAACAAAAGACCGATGGCAATCATCGGTCTTTTTTATGCAATGGTATCGGGTCGGTGTTATTTTCCTTTCACATATTTATCCAGCCATTGTCCCTGCTCCCACAACATGTGCAGCAGGTTTTCTTTTCCGCGGTAGCTGTGCGCTTCGTAGGGAAGGAACACGAAACGAACCGTTCCGCCATTTCCTTTGATGGCCGCAAACAGGCGTTCGCTGTTGATGGGATAGGTACCGGTATTGTCGTCGGCTTCGCCATGTATCAGGAGGATCGGTGTTTTGATCTTGTCGGCATAGCTGAACGGGCTCATATCGTGGTACAGGTCTGGCGCCTGCCAATAGGTTCTGTCTTCATTCTGAAAACCAAACGGCGTAAGTGTTCTGTTGTATGCGCCGCTTCTTGCAATACCGGCTTTGAACAGGTTGGTATGTGCGAGCAGGTTGGCCGTCATGAAGGCGCCATAGCTGTGTCCGCCTACAGCCATGCGGTTCTTATCGCCCACTCCCATGTCCGATAATTTTTTGATCGCCGCTTCGGCATTCAGCTGCAGTTGTTTAACAAAATCATCGTTTGGTTTTTTGTCGGGGCCTGAAGAAACGATCGGCATCTCGGCATTGTCCAGCACCGCATAACCCTGCGTAACATAAAAGATCGGCGATGCCCAGCTGATGGTTGTAAAACGATCTTTGCTGCCCCTGATCTGCGCGGCGTCTGCGGCCGAGTTGAATTCCCTCGGGTAGGCCCAGATCACAACGGGTAAGGGCCCGTCTTTGTCTTTGTTGTATCCTTTGGGAAGGTACAGGTCGCCTGTAAGGTCAACACCGTCTGCCCTTTTGTATTTTACTTTCTCTTTTGTAACGCCTACGAGTGAAGGATACGGGTTTGCGAAATCCGTGATCGGTTTGTCTGCGATGCGCAGCACCAGGTTCTTGATATAATAATTCGGAACGATGGTTTGTGATTCGCGGCGGGTGAGCAATACGAGTTTATCCGCATCTATCACATCTTCCACCACTTCAAACACACCTTCCTGGCAGCGCCAGATGATCTCGTTCTTTTTTGTTGCCAGGTCAAACTTGGCAAGGAAAGGGAGGTCTCCTTTTGCCGACGCGCCTGTGGTATTGTTCATCAGGATTTTTGTTCCGTTATCGGTTGTCTGGATAACCGGCCTGCCGAATTTGTTCCTGGTGGTTACTGGCGTACCCGGGTTGTTGTACGCATCGGTTGTATTGCGCTCCCACAGGGGTTCCATCGTGTTGGCAGCAGTATTGTACCGGCTCACACGGTTCATTTGTTTGGACCTCGAGATCTCTGTAACCAGCGCCAGCGATGCATCTCCCCAGCTTGTACCCGCATAACGCATTTTTGTTCTGAACAATTCTTTCGGCTCCGCCGTAAAAGGTGCACTCAATGTATACACCACATCGTGATACTCCATTTGTTTCCTGATCAGCCCGCTGTCTAAAGGCATGGCCCATGTAATGGTTGCGGGCTCATCGTCTCTCCAGTCGAAGGCCCTTGGTACATTCTGCGTATTGTCGTATCCCGAAGGGGTTCCTTCCGAAGATGGCAGTTCTGCCAGCACCTTCACCACTTTACCCGTAAGGTCGGTGATGGCAACGGTTGATGGAAATCCATTCGCCGTTACCAGGTAAGAAAAAGGCTTTTTGATGGTGCGTACCATCATGTATTTTTTATCGGGCGATAATACAACAGAGTTGATCAAACCCGGTTTGCCGATGCTGCTTTCCACCCCGTTCTTGTTCTGTACAAGTTGGGAAGTTGCATAGAACTCGAACAGCTGTTCATCATAAGGCGATTTGATCAGGTCCTGGAAAGTAGGGCTGGGCGCGGCTTTCCCGAGATTCTGCTGCACGGTTGGCCCCTTTGGTGTAATGGGTCTTCTGGGCGCATTGGTAGCCGACTGTGTGGTTGCCTTGTAAAAGATCGTATTGTCATCCACCCACAAAAAAGGAGCGCCCAATACCATGTTAACCGGCTGTTTGTTGATCTTCGTTGCTTTTTTTGTTGCGATGTCGATCACATACAGGTCTATCCTGCTCCCGGTTGCATTGGTGAACGCGATTTTTGTTTCAGAGGGGTTCCACACACCATTACCGGCCAGCAGCCCGGCGGGAAGCCCGGCTACAGCAAATTCCTTATCGGTCCTGATGTTCTTCAACCTGAAATTGTTGATGAATGTTTGCCTGCTCGGCGAAAAATTATTAGGGTTCAAACGCATGCCCGCAATACGGTTCTCGGGCTGGCCGAGCTCCTCTACGGTTGGGTAAGAATTCCGTTCACTCAGCAACATCCACTCCGCTTTGCTGTCTACGCGCACGGATGGTGTTGGTTTTGCCAATAAAAGATCGGCGATCTCCCTGGGCGGGGCCTGGTAACCTACTGCATCCTGCGCGCGCAAATATGGGCACGACAATAAAAGAAACAGCAGCGCTACAAACTGTGTTGTTTTTCTCATGTGATTGTTTTGGATAAAAAGATCTGAAATATTACTGGTACACTCTTACATAATCAACTTCCATCTTCAATGGAAAAATTGCATCGTTCACACCTTTCTGTCCGCCCCATCCACCGCCCACTGCAATGTTCAATATCAGGTGCATGGGTTTATCAAAGGGCCATGCGTCGCTGCCTGTATGTTCGTTCCTGAAACTGAAATATGGTTTTTCGTCGATGAGCATCGTAATGGTTTCCGCATCCCAGTCCAGTGAATACACATGAAATGCCTCGCTGCAATCTGCCAGAAAGGTCTTCGCCGTTTTCTGTGTGCCGATGCTGTGGTAATATTTCTTTGTATGAACCGATGCATGGATCATTCCCTGGTCGTAACCAACATGTTCCATGATATCGATCTCCCCATCGTTTGGCCATTTGAATGGTGTGGCCGAACCGAGCATCCATATGGCCGGCCAGCTTCCTACGCCTTTGGGAAGCCTGGCGCGTACATCAATACGTCCGTAGGTCCAGTCTCCCTTTCCCTTGGTAACAAGCCGCGCCGAAGAATATTGGTTTGTACCTACCTGCTCTTTGAGCGCTTCGATCACCAACATACCGTTTTCAACACGCGCATTCCGCATTTGCCCATCGGTATAAAACTGCAGTTCCTGGTTGCCCCATCCGTGGCCGCCAACATTGTACGACCATTTGGTTTGATCGGGAAGACCATTGCGGTCAAACTCATCGCTCCACACCAGTTTTCTTTTTTGCGTTGATTGGGAAAATACAAGCGCACAGGAGAAACAGGCAATGATAACAAGCGTGTGTTTTTTCATGGCAGACCTGGTTGGGGTTAGCAATATACAGACAAAAACCGCTGTTTATCAGCGTTACGGGCCGTTTGGAGAAAAAAATTTGCCCATCCATGCAGATGCCTTTACTTTTGTGTCCTGATATGAAAACATTTGCACACATCCACCATCATCATTTCTTACCCCGGGGGTAGGCTGCTGGTGTTTTGTGCACAACGATAAAACATGAAGGCTTACCGATTTGGTAAGCCTTTTTTGTTGGGAACGGAGCGAATGATAATTAGGAATTAAGAATCAGGAATTATTAATTATTCTTTATAAACAGGGACATGGATACAAAATTAAAATTAGCCATCCAGAAAAGCGGCCGGCTCTACGAAGATTCGATGCGGTTGCTGAAGGAATGCGGTATCGACATAAGCAACGGTGTAAACAAACTGAAAGCGGATGCCACCAATTTTCCGATTGAAGTGTATTTTCTGCGCGACGACGATATTCCGCAGTATGTGGAGGATGCCGTTGCCGATATTGGTTTTGTAGGAGAGAACGTGGTGTACGAAAAGAAAAAGAAAGTGGAAGTGATCGAAAAACTAGGCTTTGGAAAATGCCGGTTGAGTATCGCCGTAAACAAAAACGAAACCTACAACGATGTAAGTTCATTGGCCAACAAAAAGATCGCCACAAGTTATCCTGTTATATTGGGTGATTTCCTGAAGGGTAAAAATATTGAAGCCGAGATCCACGAGATCAGTGGAAGCGTTGAGATAGCGCCGGGTATCGGGTTGGCCAACGCGATCTGCGACCTGGTAAGCAGCGGTTCTACTTTATTCATGAACGGTTTGAAAGAAACGGAAACCATCCTTCAATCGCAGGCCGTGCTGATCAGGAACCAGCAATTGCCCGTTGAAAAACTAAAGCTCATCGACAGGTTGCTGTTCCGCATTCAATCGGTAAAAAAAGCAAAGAACAACAAATACATCCTGCTGAATGCACCCAACGAAAAACTGGACGAGATCATCGGCCTGTTACCCGGCATGAAAAGCCCGACCGTGCTCCCCCTCGCCGAACAAGGCTGGAGCAGCGTTCACAGTGTTTTAAATGAAAACGAGTTCTGGGACATCATTGAACAACTGAAAGCCGCAGGCGCACAGGGCATATTGGTGGTTCCGATTGAAAAAATGATTGTTTGATTTGTTCCCAATTAACCAGATATGAAGATCATCAAATATCCCGGCAGGGAAACCTGGCAAGAAATACTGCAACGCCCTGCCATCGATAACAGCTTGCTGCAGGAAAAAGTGCGCGCCGTTATGAGCGAGGTAAAAAGAAACGGCGACGATGCGGTGAAAAAATTTACACAACAATTCGATGGCGTTTCTCTTTCGCATCTTAGTGTTCCACCTGATGAGATCAACGAAGCGGCCGCATCTATCTCTCCGGCGTTGAAATCCGCGATTGAACAGGCGGCAGCAAACATCCGTTTGTTCCATGAAAAACAATTGGCAGCTGTTGAAGTCATCGAAACAATGCCGGGCATCAGCTGCTGGCGCAAAAGCATCGGCATTGAAAAAGTAGGGCTGTACATTCCCGGCGGAACAGCGCCTTTGTTTTCCACGATATTGATGTTGGGCATTCCTGCAAAGATCGCAGGTTGCAAAGAGATCGTTTTGTGCTCGCCACCGGGCAAGGATGGCAAACTCCATCCCGCAATCCTGTTTGCCGCGCAACTTACCGGTATCACGGCTGTTTACAGGATCGGTGGTGTGCAGGCGATCGCCGCGATGGCTTATGGAACAGCAACCGTACCGCAGGTATACAAAATTTTCGGGCCGGGTAATCAATTCGTCACCTGCGCAAAACAACTTGTTCAGCAGGAAGGAACCGCGATCGATATGCCGGCAGGGCCAAGCGAAGTATGCGTGCTCGCCGATGATACAGCCGATGCCTCTTTCATTGCCGCCGACCTGTTGAGCCAGGCAGAGCACGGCGCAGACAGCCAGGTGTTGCTCGTGGCCACCAGCGAAACGCTTGTTTCCAAAGTGCAGCAGCAACTGGAGGAACAGCTTGCCGTTTTGCCAAGAAAAGAGTTCGCCGCAAAAGCATTGGAGAACAGTGCGGCCATCGTATTAAAAAACATGGATGAGGCCATCGAACTGGTGAATGCCTATGCAGCAGAGCACCTGATCCTTTCGTGCGCAAACGATGAATCGGTTGCAGAAAAGATCACCAATGCGGGCTCGGTTTTCCTTGGGCACTATTCACCCGAAAGCGCCGGCGACTACGCGAGCGGCACCAATCATACCTTGCCCACCAACGGCTTTGCAAAAGCCTATAGCGGTGTGAGTGTAGACAGCTTTGTTAAAAAAATAACGTACCAGAAATTATCAAAACAAGGGTTGCAACAGATCGCATCAACCGTAACCCTGATGGCGGAAGCGGAAGGGCTGGAGGCACACGCAAATGCTGTACGCATCCGCCTGTAAAACCTGGCTTATGAAAACATATACTTACCAACTCATCCCGGCAGGCGAGATCTTCAGCATCGTTCCGCTGCTCAGGATACTCAACGACAAAATTCCCGAAGAAGTATTGCGTGAGCGCGTCGGAGAAATGGTGCAGCGCGGTTATGAATGCCTGGGTGTATTCGACAACCAAAAACTCATCGGGATCTGCGGCATGTGGATACTCACCAAATATTATGTCGGCCGCCACATCGAGCCCGACAACGTGATGATACTGCCCGAATACCGCGGCGAGGGCCTTGGTGAAAAAATGATGGAATGGGTACACGAATATGGGAGATCAAAAGGCTGCATCGCTGCGGAACTGAATTGTTATACGGCAAATACCGCCGGGCAAAAATTCTGGATGAACCAGGGCTACAGGATCGTCGGTTTTCATTTCCAGAGAAGTTTGTAAAATCATTTATCAAAAATTGGAATAAAAATGTCTTTCAACCTCGAACAGATAACCCGGGAAAACATCAAAAAACTCACCCCCTATTCATCCGCCCGTGATGAATTCAGCGGAGAAGCCAAAGTGTTTCTCGACGCGAATGAGAACAGCCTGGGCTCGCCGCTTACCAAATGGTACAACCGCTATCCCGATCCGCACCAGCGTGCCATTAAAGAAAAGCTGGGCAGGATAAAAGGCATTGCGCCCGAACATATTTTTTTAGGGAACGGGAGCGATGAATGCATCGACCTGTTGTTCCGCAGTTTTTGTGAACCGGGAAAAGACAATGTTGTGATCTGCCCGCCAACCTATGGCATGTACGAAGTAAGCGCCAACATAAACGATATTGCCATACGCAAGGCGCCCTTGCTGGAAGACTTCCAGCTGAACCTCGTTCACCTGGAAACATTGGTTGATGCAAACACAAAGCTCATCTGGCTCTGCTCACCCAACAACCCAACCGGCAATGCATTGAACCGGGCCGATATAGAAATGGTGCTGAATAATTTCAACGGTATTGTGGTGATCGATGAAGCATACATCAACTTCTCCAAACAAAAAACATTTATACAGGAACTGGTAGACTATCCAAACCTCGTAGTGTTACAAACATTAAGCAAGGCCTGGGGGCTGGCCGGACTTCGCCTTGGAATGGCCTTTGCTTCTGCAGGTATCATCGGGATCCTTGACAAGGTAAAACCGCCTTACAACATCAACCAGGCAACACAGGAACTCGTGTTGAAGGCACTGGAAGAGGTGGGACAGGTAAACGACATGATCCGCATACTTGTAGACATGCGCGAAGCAATGGCGGAAGTTTTCAGGTCGATGCCAACGGTTGAAAAAGTGTATCCCTCAGACGCGAACTTTTTGCTGGTAAAAATAAAAGAAGCGCGAAACATTTATGAGTTCCTGCTTACAAAGGGAATTGTGCTGCGCGACAGGAGCAATGTGACGCTTTGTGAAGATTGTTTGCGCGTAACCATCGGCACCGAAAAAGAAAATACGCTGCTTGTGGAGGCCATGCACGAATGGTATGCGCGTTAAGCCTTATCGATATTGAAATGCACGATGAGCGGCACGTGGTCGCTGTACCTGCACCAATTATCAAATTCGCCAACCTCAACTGAAACGATCTTATCAGCAAGATCTTTGGAAACAAAGCAATAATCGAGGTGATAAGGTTTGTCTTTGTGCCTGTACATGTATTGCGTCGGATGCAGTTCCGCGCCATGTAACTGGTTGTGGTGAAGATGGTAAACACTCTGTATTTTTTTCTTCGCCAGTTTTTCTACCACATGAGAGTGATTGCCCACGCGGTATTTCCTGTCCCATATGGTGTTGCTGTTAAAATCCCCTGCAAGCACCGTTTGTTTCCGGTTGATGCGTTTGTTGTAATGATGAAGGGCTTTCCAGACCTGTTCAACATAAGTGCCATCGGGGTCTTCAGGGTTGTTGGCCCAGACGGCAAAAAGTGTGAAATCGAAACCACCGCCATACACGGTTATGGGCGCGATCAGTTTAAGATCGGGATTATGGCTGCGTATTTTTTTCAACCTGAAACTTCCGTAAGAAAAAATGCCAAGCCCTTTGCTGGCATTTGAACCGAACCACAGCGCATCCGTATATGGCGGCACTCCTTCGGGAAAGGACAAACGGGAAGGATGTTCACATTCGGGCACCACTAGCACATCAGGCGCGTGCGCAAGAATGGCCGCCGCTTTTTTTCGGAAGGCCATGTTGCAGTTCCAGGTGATGATCTTCATGTGGCGCGCATTTCGCCACAAATGTATATGCAAAACGGGATGCAATCTTTATCTTACGGTTCTAAAAGAACAAAGATGCGTTTATTGTTTGCTGCTTTTCTCTTCAGCCTCGTTTTGCAGGCACCTGCACAGGATCATTATCTTTTCATAGGTACATATACCAATACGGGTAGCAAGGGTATCTATGTTTACAAATTTGATTCCAATACGGGAGAGCTAAACTGGGTAAGCAATACAGACAGTTCAGCCAACCCCTCTTTCCTGGCCGTTACAGGTGATGGGAAATATTTGTATGCGGTAAACGAAGTGAGCCGCGACAGGTCGGGTTTTGTTGCCTCGTATGCATTTGATGCAGCCAACGGCAAATTGTCTTTCCTCAACAAACAATCCAGTGGCAGTGAAAACCCATGCCATGTTTCGGTTACAAAAGACGGCAAATGGGTGGCCGTTGCCAATTATACCGGGGGGAGCCTGGCCATGCTGCCGGTGAATACAGACGGATCGCTTCAACCTTTTGCACAGCACCTCGTGCACGAAGGAAAAGGCTTCAACCCGCAACGGCAGGAAAAACCGCATGTGCACTCCGTATTCTTTTCACCGGAAGAAAAATATTTGTTCTCGCCCGACCTTGGCCTCGACATGATCAGCATTTACAAATTCGATGGCGCCGCAAAAGAACCGCTGCTGCCGGCAGCCAATCCGCAGGTTGCCACGCAACCCGGTGCGGGCCCGCGGCATCTTGAATTTTCGCCCGGTGGAAAATACATGTATGTGCTGGAAGAATTAGGTGGCGCCATAGATGTGTATGGCTACAACGATGGGGAAGCAACGTTCATACAGCGTGTACCTACACATCCGTCGGATTACAAAGGCCAACCCGGGAGCGCAGATATACATGTTTCACCCGATGGAAAATTTTTGTATGCATCAAACCGCGGCGATGAGAACAACATTGCCATATATGCCATCAACCCCGTGAATGGCATGATCGCGAACCTCGGCTACCAATCAACCCTCGGCACCGGGCCGCGCAATTTTATGATAGACCCGTCCGGGAATTTTCTGCTGGTTGCCAATCAAAAAACAAACAACATTGTGATCTTCCGGAGAAATAAATTCACAGGTATGTTATCCGAAACAGGCAAACAGCTGGAGATCCCGAGCCCTGTATGCTTGAAGATGCTGAAGCATGCATTCTAGAGAGAAACGAACAACGGGCTACCTGGTATCTTTCTCAAGCTTCTGTTGGTTCTGCAATACACCCAGGTAGATCAACACCGCGCCGATGCCGAGGAAAACATACTGGATGGTGAAAGTTTCGTGAAGCAACAGCAATTGTACAAAAATAAAAATGCAGAGTACCACACCCTGCAGAATAATGAAGAAAGAATAAACACGGCTCTTACACAGCACCAGCACGGTCACAAACAAACTGAAAAATCCCACCACGATCAAGAGTAGCCAGCCAATAGAAGAATAATCGTTGAACACCGTTTCGTACAACAGGTAAGCAGGAAGTCCCAAAGAATCCCCGCTTGGATCATGCACCATGTGACAGCCGCCAAACAAAGCGGCACTGCATATAATCACCAATAACAGGAGCGATATGAACCGGAGGGTTTTCATTGCCGGCTACAAAGTAATAGTAAACGATGTCATTTCAACTACCACTCGCGAACCAGTTTAAAAAAAAGGGGAAATACCCCGGTTGTTAACGCGGGAAAAAAGCTTTGTTCCGGCTTACTTGTTCAATATTTTTTATATGAGTGATCGTTCCTGCAACAGCGCACCATTGCAGGAACGATCAACGATTCACGCAGCTATTTTTTCGAGCTCAACACTTCCACATCAAATACCAATATACTGTTTGGCGGAATATCCTTGCTGCGGCTTCTTATGCTGTAGGCAATACCTGAAGGAATGTACATGCGGATCTTTCCGCCGGGCTTGCACATCGGCACAGCGATCTGCCAGCCGCGTATGAGGCGGCGCAGCGGGAACACCGCAGGTTTGTCTTTCGTCTGGTCGAAGACAAGCCCCGTTTGAAGTATCCAGCCTTTGTAATACAATGTCACCGTATCATCTATTGAAACATAATCGCCCGTTCCCTCTTTGAGTATATGATAGTATACGCCATCCTTGCTTCCGGTTGTATCGATCTCCTTGTTTTTCACACGCGCAAGAATTTCCTGTTTGTCTTTTTCCGCCTGCACAAGACTGTCGGCATTCTTCGTTACATCAACCATTGGCCGCACGCCGGCGGCAGCGCGTGAAAACACATCGCCATATTGTGCATTTGCTTTATGGAAACCACCGTTCCACAAATAAAATTTTCCATTCTCCTCTCCCCCTCCATAATCGATACGGTCGCCCGCCTTGCCGGTTGCATCGTAGGAGAAACTGGCCTGGGTAAGTTCTTTCCACGACCCGTTTTGTCTTTGTATCCATTGGTTCCCGAAATACGCTTTGCGTTGAAGCTGCCCATTCGATCCAACAAAATTTTCGTTGAAGGAATAAAGATTGCGCAGCGTTTGTCCATCGTGCGGCGCTTTGAAACTCGCGATCAGCTTCCATTTCTGCAGTTCAGGAATAAAAAAATAGCCGGTGTAAATGGTGGTATGCGTGGCACTGTCTGCCAATGCGGTTACCCAGAATTTATAGGTCTCCCCTGCTTTCCACGGGTAAACCCAATGGCTGTGGCCGCCCGTGCCTTCGTTGCCAAACCCGTCGGCAAACACACCCTCACCTTTGGCGAGGAGCTGCACCTTGTTTGAGTCGGCCACTTTGTTTCTGTCTATGGCTTCGTTACCTGAATCCCAGACAGAAAAAATAACCCGCCGTTCCGTTGCACTGTTTACCTGGATCCCGAAATAGCCGCGCGCAAACCCGCAGGCCATGTAATAGCTGTGTACAAGATCCGCACCTGCAGGAACGGTGATCTCATTGTAAAAAGAAGTTGCCTTCACGCTGTCCGGAACAGGATATTTCAAATGCACGGAAGCCGCATTGCGCCTGGGTTTCGGGTTGAAGTGCATGTTTTCGGTTGCACTGCCGGAGAGCAGAACGGACCGGATATCGGCGATCACATCGCCCGCTTTTTTTACGGAAGACAAAGTGATGGTATAGAAACCACTGTCTTTGACATACACCTTTCCAACTTGTGTGTTTTTGTATTCAACGGAAGAAGGAACCGCTACGGTAAAAACTTTGCCCGGTGAAACAGCAGGCTGTCCCGTTTTCGTTGCCGAAGGCCCGTGTTCATCCTCAACAGAAACCCTGATCGTATTTCCTGCCGATTTGTTTTTCAGGTCCAGGCTTATCGCCAGTTCACCGGCTCTGCGCAGGTAAAAAGTGTAAGAGATCTTCTGCGAAGCATTTGTCCAGTGCAGCCCGTTCTTTTCAGAAAACATACCGCGCTCCTCTTTTTCCACAGGCACTGCATAGCCCGTGGATGCAGGGATGGCGATGGCTTGTGCCGAAAGTTTGATACACGAACAAATACAGGTAACAAGAATGATTGAACGGATCATAGCATTGGTTTTGGATCAGGAAACGCCAACAAGTTAAGGTTATCAGAAGCAAGAAACAAGGATTGCCGTATACAAACCGGGCCGGAATAAAATCTTGTATGCCCGGATGCTTGTTTCCTGTTGCTGCAACCAGTAATTTTATTTTATGATCAACTACAATCCCAGGAAATGGTTCTCTTTTATCTTTCGTTTCCATAAGGCGGATACGATACGTACGTTGTCGCCGGCAATTGTACTGATGAGCCTGTACTCCTGGGGGGCAGTATATGTAGAGCGCGTGTTCCTGCATTTGCCCGATAACAGTTTCGTGAAGAACATTCCTACCATGCACGGCCTGCTGGGTTTTGCAATTTCCATGCTGCTGGTGTTCAGGACCAACGCCGCGTACGACCGATGGTGGGAGGGCAGGAAGCTTTGGGGAAGCCTAGTGAACAACAGCCGCAACCTCGCGGTGAAGCTCAACAGTATGCTGTCTGCCGACGATGAAAAAGACAGGAGCTTTTTCAAAAAACTGATCCCGTTGTTTGCAGATGAACTGCGTTTGCATTTGCAGAATGAGCGAACAAGGCTGGCACTCGATACCGCGCCACATCCCGATATTCCCGGTTTCGATACAAGCAAACACATACCCAACCAGGTGGCCATGCTGCTGATGAACAAGATCAATTTGCTTTACCGCGACCAGAAGATCAGCGGGCACCAGTTGCTGATGTTGAACAATGAGGCGCAAGCGTTCCTCGACATCTGCGGCGGTTGCGAGCGCATCAAGAATACACCGATACCGTATTCGTACAGCGTGTTCATCAAAAAATTCATCTTCTTTTACCTGGTCACGCTTCCGCTGGGTTTTGCATTAACAATGGGGTATCTGACCATCCCGGTGGTGGCATTCATTTCTTATGTATTGGGAAGCCTCGAAATGATCGCCGAAGAGATCGAGGACCCGTTTGGGAAAGACGACAACGACCTGCCGATGCAACGGATGGCAGAGAACATCCGGAAAAATGTTTATGAAATTTTAGCGTGATTATCAATCATTTATTTATCCCTCAGCAACCGCTCATCCAAAAAAACTAAACAAACGTTTGATTAATTCAAACATTTGTTTAAACTTTGCATTTCCTAATTTCTTACTATGACAGTTGACAAGAAAGAGCACATCATGAATGTGGCCATTGAGTTGTTTGCGGAGAAGGGTTTTGAAGGAACCTCAGTCCGCGACCTGGCCGCACGCGCCGATGTGAATGTGGCGATGGTGAATTATTATTTCGGGTCGAAAGACAGGCTGTTTGAAGCCATCGTTGAATACAAGGCCTCATTTATGCGCGGCAAACTGGACGAGATCGAAGCAGATACAAAAATGTCGGAGATACAGAAGATCGACCTGATCATTGAAAATTACGTTGCCAAAATCTTATCCAACCCATCCTTTCACCGCGTGCTTCACCAGGAACTATTGGTGAGTGAGCGTGAATCGATGCACACCAACATCCTTAAAATATTCATGCGCAACATAAAAACACTGCGCAACATCATTGAAATGGGTGTGAAGAAAAAAGTGTTTAAGAAAGTGGACCCCGAATTAACCATGGCCACGCTGATCGGTACGATCAACCAGACCATGTTATCCAAAGCCATGTGCAATGTGCTGATGGAAAAAGACGGGAGCTTTGACCCTTATACCGACCCGCATTTCAGGCAACGTCTGATCAAACACCTCAAACAGGTTATCCACGCATATCTCGTAAAAGAATAAACCACACACAAACTACAAACAGTTTTATATGGCAGAGCAAGCAGCAACCAAAGAAAAAAAATCGCCGGTAAGAACGATCGTTATCATCCTCGTCTTACTCGTAGCGGGCTATTTCGGTTACAAAAAGATCAATTTTGTATTGACACACGAAACAACAGACAATGCACAGATTGAAACACAGATCACACCGGTATTACCAAGGGTGGCCGGGTATGTGAAATCCATTTCTGTAAAAGACTACGACTCGGTGAAGACAGGCCAGCTCGTTGTTGAACTCGACGACGCAGAACTGCAAACCCAGCTCCTGGAGATGGAAGCCGATTACAGGCAGGCCGAAGTGGATGTGGTAAATGCAAAAGCCGCATTGAACAATGCCGTTGTCAGCCTACGCGTAAACAAAGGCAACATCGACCTGAGCCAGATGCGCAGGAAAAAGGCGGAAGACGATCTCAAAAGAGACCAGAGTTTGTATGCCGACCAGGCCATCACAAAAAAACAACTCGACGATTCAAAATTCAACCTTGAAACAGCGGGGCAGCAGGTGGAGAACAGCAAGACCGATCTCACTGCGGCAGAGAGCCGCATCGCCGTGTTGCAGGCAAACATCCAGAAAGCAGCGGCGGGACTGGATGTGAAAAAGGCAAAGATCGAACAGACAAAACTGAAACTCACTTATACAAAGATCTATTCGCCGCAGGCAGGAAAGATCGGTAAGAAGAATGTTTCCGAAGGACAGTATGTGCAGGCAGGCACACCGTTGTTTTCAATTGTAAACGATACCACTTACTGGGTGATCGCAAATTTCAAGGAGAACCAGTTGAAGAAACTGTATCCGGGTAAAGAGGTAGACATAGAGATCGACGCTTTCCCAGATCAAAAAATAAAAGGAACCATCGAAAGCCTTAGTGATGCCACGGGCGCAAAATTCTCTTTGCTGCCGCCCGATAATGCAAGCGGGAACTTTGTAAAAGTTACGCAGCGCGTTCCGGTAAAGATCCAGATCAAAGACATCGACAAGTACAGAAAAATGCTAAGGGCAGGTTTGAGTGTGTTTGTGAGCGCGGAAGTAAAATAACCTTTCCCGCCGGGCAGGGCACAGTTAATTATTTTTTTTATGGCAACACCTAAGGGATTCGCGAGAGCGATCATCGTTATAACCACGGTCACCGCAGCGGTGATGGAGCTGATCGACACATCCATTGTGAATGTGGCGCTGAGCGATATGAGTGGCAGCCTGGGCGTGAATATTGAAGACATCAGTTGGGTGATCACCTCCTATGCGATCGCCAATGTGATCATCATTCCACTCACGGGTTTCCTCGCTGAATATTTCGGAAGAAAAAACTATTACATCGTTTCGATGATCATCTTCACGGCTGCCTCCTATATGTGCGGGCAATCCAGCAGCCTTGTGGAGATCATCATCTGGCGCTTTATACAGGGTGTGGGGGGCGGCGCTTTGCTGTCTACCTCGCAGGCGATCCTGTTTGATGCATTCGAACCCAAAGACAGGCCCATCGCATCCGGATTGTTTGGGATGGGTATCGTGCTGGGGCCAACGCTGGGGCCAACACTCGGGGGCTACATCATCGATCACGCTTCCTGGCCATTGATCTTTATGATAAATATACCGATCGGTATTATCGCCACTTTTTTATCGTTCACCTTCATCAGCAAAAAAGAGGGCGAAGGCAAAAAGAAGAAAGACATCAAGATCGATTACACCGGTATTTTATTACTGATGGTAGGCATCGGCTGTTTGCAATACGTATTGGAAAGAGGCGAAGCGGAAGACTGGTTCAGCAGCAATGTGATCCAGATCACTTCGGTTCTCGCATTCATTGGAATGGCCGGTTTTATCTGGTATGAGCTGAAGATAAAAAACCCCGCAGTTAATTTAAGGGTGCTCGGCAACCGCAACCTGGCGTTCACCACCATCTTCACTTTTGTGGTAGGTGTGGGTTTGTTCACCTCGGTTTTTGTGTTCCCGGTACTGGCGCAGCGAACGCTGGGTTTCACTGCGTATGAAACGGGGTTGACACTGCTTGCTCCAACACTGATCACGGTATTGATGATGCCCATCATCGGTAAGCTGATGAGCAAAGGTGTGTCGCCCATACCGTTTGTGGTAGTGGGTTTTCTTTTGTTTGCCGGGTACTCTTGGATGAGTGCGGGTGTGAGCCCGGATGTGGGCAAATGGGATTTCTTTGTTCCACTCGCCCTGCGCGCGGTGGGCATCAGCATGGTGCAGTTGCCGTTGATCAACCAGGCGGTTGCGGGATTGCAGCCGAAAGATTATGCATCGGGCATTGCCCTGAACAATATGATCAGGCAATTGGGTGGTGCATTTGGTATTGCGCTGGCGAACAACTACATCGCGCACCAATATGCACAACACCGGATAGACCTGGTTACAAAAGTTACCGGTGAATCACAAATGTTCCTGGAACGAAGCAACACGATCACACAGGGCATCATTGCGAGGTCGGGAGATGTGGCAGGCGCCTCTACAAAAGCGCTGGCAACGATCAACAATATTGTAGACAGGCAGGCATACTATCTATCCTACCTCGATACGTTCCGGTTGATCACCATCTTTTTTATCCTGGTGATACCGCTGGTTGGGTTTCTCAGGGTAAAAAAGAAATCGAAACAGGAAGTGGCTGCAGCGATGAAGGCCGCCGCGGATTCGCATTAGATTTAAAAGTTATTGAATTTCTATACAGCAGAATTTATATAAAATGAAAAAGATACTGATCACAATGTTTACACTCGCAACCGCGGTACTCGCCGATGCGCAGGTGAATGTTAACAACGAACTGAAATCATTGATCGGGCAGTCGTTCAGCTATTTCCCCAAAGTAAAAGAAGTGGAAAACACGATCACCACCGCGCAGGAAAAACTGGCGCTGACACAACTGAACAAATCGCCGGATATTACCGGCGATGCATCGTATGCTTTTGTACAGCCTAAAATTGTGGTGCCCATCAATGGAACCGATATCCAGTTTGCGCCGGTGCACAATTTCAACGGTGCGGTGAATGCCACTTACCCGTTGTTTGATTTTGGAAGGTTACAGGCAAACATCAACCGTTCAAAAGACGACCTCGCGTATGCAAAGCACAATGTTGAATACGTAAAAGCCCAGCTCGCCTACCAGGTGGCAACGGTATATTACAATATCGTTTATCTGAAGAAAGCGATGGGTATACAGGACAGCGTACTCAATTTTCTGAACGAGAACAAAAAGATCGTGGAGAGCCAGTTGAAAAACGGAACGGCCTTGAAGATAGACCTGCTCAACATACAAGCCTCTATCGACAATGAAGAAAACAGGAAGGTTGACCTGCAGAACAATCTCCAGAAACAACTCAACCTGCTGGAATATACCACGGGTACAAAACAAAGCACGGGAAAGAGTTTTGATTTCGACATCAATCTCACCGACGCCAACAGCGCACTGGGTACGGCGCAGACAAGCAATCTTGATTTTGTGCTGGCCAAAGACAGGATCAAACAGGCGCAGAGCGATCTTGAGATCACAAAGCTTGCCGATAAGCCAACGGTAGGGCTGAAAGGAGCCGCGGGCATCAAGAACGGGTACCTGCCCTATATTTCAGACATGCGTTTCAATTACACGGCGGGAGTGGCATTGTCTATCCCCATTTACAATGGCGGCAAGAACAAACAGCAGCAGAAACTGCAGCGCAACATCATCAAACAAAACGAACTGGCGGTAGAAACATTGAGCAGCACTTATAAAAAAGACATTGAGCAGGCGCTTACAGATATCGCCACCAACCTTGACAGGATCAAGAACACACAGGGCCAGACGGAACAGGCGCAAAGCGCACAGGTGCTTGCCACCAACCGTTTGAAAAGCGGAACGGGAACGAACCTGGAGATCACCAATGCAAGTACGAACGTGCAGCGTGCGGCGCTTACAAAATTGCAGTACGAGTACCAATTGTGTTTGGCGAAATTGGAATTGACCAGGTTGATCGGCTACCAGTATTGGTAATGGGAAAAAATACAGTCAATTTGAGAAGCGGATCTGTTTGATCCGCTTTTTGTTTGCACAAGTTGCTGCGCAGGAAAACGGCATCAGTTTGCTTCAAACCATACGGGTGTTTCATTATCCGCATCCGCATTGTAGTTGATGAAAAGCTCTTCGCCCTTCGCAACCGGCCTTACGGTTCGTATCGTGATGAGCTGCGATTCATAATCCATATCGTACTCGCAATTGGAATGATAGGAATGATTGTAAATAGACACATATCCCAATGCAACGCAGGCGCCGCCGGCGTCGTCCCATTCAAAAATATAATTGTAAAGACTTGTTGTTTCAACGGCTGCCCTTTCATCCTTGCTCAGCACGAGCACGGGCGCTATTTCTATAACGGTACCTTTTGGTATGGGTTCGGAAGTGTAAACACCCCTGCCACGAAAATCGGATGGGGCAATGAATAAAACGGGGAGGATCATAAGCGAACATCGATATTGAACACCGAATATCGAATTTGAATATGGAAAACGGAAGAAATATTGCGGGAGCCTTTTTTCAGGAGGGTACAAGGCAATAAATGCACCACTAATTCCTGGCCGTTAATTAACAATTACTGATTAAATTTGCGCCATGTCACTCGATATCGATCAACCCAACATATTCGAGCAGTTTGAGCAACTGATAGCGCAGGAAGATAAACTGGAGATCCGGGAGTTCCTGGACGACCAGAATATAAGCGACGTGGCAGACCTCATCAATGAATACCCTGATTACGAAGCCCAGATCATTGCCAATATGGCGATACACCGTGCGGCCAGTGTTTTCAAGATCCTTGATATTGCGCAGCAGCGCGATATTGTAAAAGAGCTCCCCTCTTCCAAAACAGCGGAACTGCTGAATGAGTTGCCGGCCGATGACCGTACCGACTTCCTGGAAGAATTACCGAAAGCAGCGATACGCGACCTGATCAAGCTGCTTGATCCCGAAGAACGAAAGATCACACTCTCCCTGCTTGGATACCCGGAAGACAGCGTTGGCCGTTTGATGACGCCCGATTATGTTTATGTGTACCTGCACAATACCGTGAGTGATGTTTTTGAGACCATCCGGAAACATGCCAAGAACAGTGAGACCATTGATGTGATCTACGTGATAGACCAGTATGGCCAGTTGATAGACGACATCAGGATCCGCGATGTGATCCTTGCTTCACCGGAAAAAAGAATCGACGAGATCATCGATGGCCGTTATGTTTCGCTCAATGTAAACGACGACCAGGAACATGCGAGCCAGGTTTTTAAAATGAACAACCGCGTGGCCTTGCCGGTTGTAGACGACAACAACATACTGCTGGGTATCGTTACCATCGATGACATGTTGTGGGTTGCGAACGAAGAGTTCAGTGAAGACATGCAGAAGATGGGAGGTACCGAGGCATTGAACGAGCCTTACCTTGACATTCCGCTTGTAAAATTATTCCGCAAGCGCATCGGCTGGCTGGTGGTGTTGTTCCTGGGCGAAATGCTCACTGCAACTGCGATGGGTTATTTCGAACACGATATTGCCAAGGCGGTGGTGCTGGCATTGTTTGTACCGTTGATCATTTCAAGCGGTGGCAACAGCGGTTCGCAGGCGTCTACCCTGATCATCCAGGCGATGGCCGTTGGCGAGATCACCATTGCCGACTGGTGGCGCGTACTGCGCAGGGAGATCAGCAGCGGACTCTTGCTGGGACTTGTACTCGGGTTCATCGGTTTTATCCGCGTGGTGGTATGGCATTCCGTTGCGCCGGAGATGTATGGCCCCTACTGGATGCGGATCGCGGGCACGGTGGGCTTTTCACTGGTGGGAGTTGTATTGTGGGGAACGCTGTCGGGTTCCATGCTTCCCATCCTCCTCAAAAAACTCGGCGCCGATCCCGCAGTTTCTTCCGCGCCGTTTGTGGCCACACTGGTTGATGTAACCGGGTTGATCATCTATTTTAGTTTTGCGTATTTGTTCCTGTCGGGATTTCTTTTGTAAGCAGTTATTTTACTTGTTGCCGATCGAAGACTTTGGCCTTGGCCGTTGTTGTTCGCTGACCAACAACAACAATTAAAGATCAAAGCCGCGCATACAACCGTTCCTTCACCCCACCCTCCCATTCATCTTTCAAAATGCTCAGCACAATACTGTCGCGTCTTCCGCCATCTGCTTTAATCGTATTGCTGCGCAGTACCCCTTCAACCGTGCAACCGATGCTTTTCATAGCGGCGATGCTTCTTTGGTTGTTGTTATCCGCCCGGAACTCTACACGTTCGAATCCGCCCTGTTCGAAGGCAAATTGCAGTAAAAGGTATTTACAATGCTTGTTAAGGCCCGTTCCCTGGAATTTTTTTCCGTACCAGGTATAACCAAGCTGCAAAGTTTTTTGAGAAAGTTGAATATCGTAGAAACGCGTACTTCCTGCAAATTCCTGCGTGCGCTTGTCGAACACGATAAATGGATACTCCTTTGCATCTTTACGGCCCTGTAATGCAGTGCGAATATAGTTTCTGAGGTTTTCTTCACCCGCTACCCTAACCAGCGAGAACTTCCAGATCTCCGGTTCATTCAATGAAAATAACAGCAGATTATTGCAGTCTTCTTCGGTCAAAGGACGCAATAAAACGCAATCATCTTCCAACACATATTCTGCCGAAGGGTCGAATTGATCTTTCATTTTCAAAAATTATAATTTTAAAAGCTGTTTGCGCGTTTAATACCACGGCGGTTTTACGCAAATTAATTTAATCTTGCAGTTTATTCAACTTATCAAAATACTATGTGCGGAATTGTAGGTTATACAGGCCCAAGGGAAGCGTTCCCGGTGGTCATCAAAGGGCTCAAGCGTTTGGAATACCGCGGTTACGACAGCTCCGGTGTTGCCTTGTTGAACGACGGCAAACTCAATGTGTTCAAGAAGAAGGGAAAAGTGAGTGAGCTGGAGGAGCATGTGATCGGTAAGGATCTTCATTCGCATATCGGCATCGGGCATACACGATGGGCGACGCATGGGGAGCCGAGCGACCGCAATGCACACCCGCATCAATCGCAGAGTGGAGCGCTTGCGATGATACACAATGGCATCATCGAGAACTATACGCAGCTCAAACAGGAACTTACTTCTAAAGGCTACACCTTTAACAGCGATACGGATACGGAAGTGTTGCTGAATTTTATCGAAGACATCAAGATCAACAACAACTGCAGCGTAGAAGAAGCGTTGCGCATTGCCTTGAAACGTGTAGTGGGCGCCTATTGTATTTTGCTGATCTCCGCCGATGATCCCGAAACCATTATAGCGGCTCGCAAGGGTAGCCCGCTGGTGATCGGCATTGGCAAAGGCGAGCATTTCCTGGCAAGCGATGCTTCTCCCATTATCGAATACACCAAAGAAGTGGTGTATGTAAACGACTACGAAATCGCCATCGTAAAACCCGATGAACTGATCTTAAAGAATCTCGGCAACGAAAAACAAACACCCTTCATCACCCGGCTCGATATGGAACTGGCGCGGATCGAGAAAGGCGGTTACGATCATTTCATGCTGAAAGAGATCCACGAACAGCCGGATACCATTTTTGATTGCCTGCGCGGAAGATTGCTTGCGCAAAGCGGGCAGATCATGATGAGTGGTGTGGAGAACCATCTGGACGCATTCATCAACGCACCGCGCATCATCATTGTTGCCTGCGGAACGAGCTGGCATGCAGGACTGGTTGCTGAATACCTGATCGAGGAATTGTGCCGCATCCCGGTTGAGGTTGAGTACGCGTCTGAGTTCCGCTACCGCAACCCGGTGGTGCACAAAGGAGATGTGATCATCGCCATCTCCCAAAGCGGGGAAACCGCAGACACGCTGGTGGCCCTCGAAAGCGCGAAGGAAAACGGCGCCTTTATCTTCGGCGTGGTGAATGCCGTTGGCAGCAGTATTTCGAGGCTGAGTCATGCAGGCGCCTACACACACTCCGGACCAGAGATCGGTGTTGCCAGCACCAAGGCATTTACAGGCCAGTTGGCCGTACTTACCATGATGGCGCTCAAGATCGGTTTTGCAAAAGGAACGATCGACGAAACGCGTTACCAGCATTTATTGGTTGAGCTGGAAGCTGTTCCGGAAAAAGTAAAAGAGATCCTGAAAGACACATCCGCCATCGAACGCATTGCAAAAAAATACAAAGACGCTTCCGATTTTCTTTTCCTGGGCCGGGGATACAATTTCCCCATCGCGCTCGAGGGCGCATTAAAGCTGAAAGAGATTTCTTACATACACGCAGAAGGATACCCTGCCGCAGAAATGAAACACGGGCCGATCGCCCTGGTAGACGACCAGTTGCCGGTTGTGTTTGTGGCAACAAAAGATTCCTATTACCAGAAGATCGTTTCAAACGTACAGGAGATCAAGGCACGCAAGGGAAAAGTGATCTGTGTTGCCACGGCAGGCGATGATGTGATCCCAGGAATGGCAGACGATGTAATGCTGGTGCCCGATGCCGATGAGGCCATCGCACCCTTGCTGAGCGTTATTCCTTTACAATTGCTGAGTTATTATGTTGGCCTGGCAAAAGGGCTTGATGTTGACAAACCACGCAACCTGGCCAAAAGCGTAACCGTTGAATAAACGTTTAAACGGCTAAAAAAAATACAGATGCTGCAGAATATCATAAGTAAAACGCCTTTGGATGATTTGGGTTACGATTTCGTCAAAGCGCCTTACCTGCCAAAAGGCAAAGACGAATTTTACCTGCGCAATATGCAGATCAGGAACGGCATCAACTACCGCCAGCTGTCTGCTTACGAAATAGAAATGCTTGTGCGCAACGGCAACACAAGCGATAACTGGAACAACATTCTCGTATCCGATGCATTCAACGCCGAGCTGGTAAAGAACTGCAAGTTCTACGGGCTGGTGCGCATCGGGAAGCTGGAGCCTTTTTGCCTGGGGTTCAGCGATCTGAAAACACCGGTGGGTTTGTACAATTCCACCATCATCAGTTGCGATTTTGGCGACAATGTGGTGATCGATAACGTAAGTTATCTATCGCATTACATCATCGGCAGCGAAGTGATCATTACCAATGTGAACGAACTGGTAACCACCAACCACGCCAAGTTCGGCAACGGCATTATCAAAGAGGGCGAACCGGAAAATGTGCGCATCTGGGTTGAGTTGTGCAATGAAAACACGGGAAGGAAAGTAATGCCGTTCAACGGCATGCTCGCAGGCGATGCCTTTCTGTGGAGTCGCTTCAGGAACGACAAAGTGCTGCAGGATAAATTCAAACAATTTACCGAACAGAAATTTGACAACAGGCGCGGGTATTACGGAAAGATCGGCGACAGGACCGTGATCAAGAACTGCAAGATCATCAAAGACGTGTGGGTGGGAACGGATGCTTATTTCAAAGGTGCAAACAAGCTCAAGAACCTCACCGTTAATTCCGGTGCCGAAGGAAGAACGCAGATTGGCGAGGGTTGCGAAATCGTGAATGGCATCATTGGTTTCGGGTGCAGGTTGTTTTATGGTGTGAAGGCCGTCCGTTTTATCATGGCATCGCATTCGCAACTGAAGTATGGCGCAAGGCTGATCAACTCTTACCTTGGCAACAATGCAACCATTTCTTGCTGCGAAGTTTTGAATTCGCTGATTTTCCCTGCGCATGAGCAGCACCACAACAATTCTTTTTTGTGTGCGGCGTTGGTGATGGGGCAGAGCAACATCGCCGCAGGCGCCACCATCGGCTCCAACCACAACAGCAGGAGCGCAGATGGCGAGATCATTACCGGGCGCGGATTCTGGCCGGGTTTGTGTGTGAGCCTGAAACACAATTCAAGGTTTGCAAGCTTTACCATTTTAAGCAAAGGCGATTATCCAGCGGAACTCGACATCAGCTTCCCGTTTGCATTGGTGAGCAACGATGTGAGTAAAGACAGGCTCACCATCATGCCAGGATACTGGTTCCTCTATAACCTGTATGCGCTCGCGCGTAACTCGTGGAAGTATGTAGACAGGGACAAACGCACGGAAAAAATACAATTGCTCGAATACGATTTTCTCGCGCCGGATACGGTAAACGAGATCTTTACCTCGCTCAGCCTGCTGGAAACCGCCACTGGCAAGGCCTACAGGCTTGCAGGAAACAACGAACAAAAGTTTGCCGACGATCAGGCCGCGGGAAAATATTTATTGAAAAGCAACAACAGGATCGTTAACGACCTGGAGATCACGATGGATGGCGTGGAAAACAGCAAGCGCAAAACGGTATTGCTGAAAACATTGCCTGCGTACCGGATCTACGAAGAACTGGTGATCTATTATGGAACGCTGCAGTTGCTTTCGCTCATCAGGGAAAACAAGATCGCTTCGCTGGAGGAATTGAGGTCGGCGCTCCCGTCGAAAGCGGCGAGAACAGAATGGATGAACATTGGCGGGCAACTGGTGCCGGCAGATGATATTGCGTTACTGAAAGAAAGGATCAAAACAGGAAAAATAAAATCATGGGATGCGATCCATGAATTTTATACGGCGCAGGGAGAAAAATACCCGCAACAGAAATTAAAACATGCACTTGCTTCACTGGCGGAGATCACAGGCATCAACCTGAAAAAAATAGATACCCATCAATTTGCCAACCTCCTGAACGGCGCAGTGGCCACGAAAGAATGGATCACCAAAGGGATCAAAGACGCAAGGGAAAAAGACTACCAGAACCCTTACCGCAAAATGGTATATGAAAATACCGGCGAAATGAACACCGTACTGGGGAAATTAAGCGACAACGGCTTTATCAACGACCAGATCGAAGAACTAAAAGAATTCAAAGCCGAGGTAGCGGCGTTAAGAAAGAAATTCAAAACCAAATAGAAACACAAATACGAAGTACGGGAATTAAGATCCGTACTTCGTATTTCTATGTGTTGCTAAAAAATCCGGGTTAAAACCGCAGGCCAAGTCCCAACTGGATCTGCTGGTTCGTCCATTTGTCTTTGTTGTCGATGTCGTTGATGTTTTGCAGCCCGATGTTATAACGGCCGTAGATACGAAGTATCTTGAAATTGAGCTGGGCACCGGCTACCAGTGCAAAGTCTCCGTCTTTAAAAGCGTCCTGGCCATTTTGCAGCAGGTTCTTGTTGTTGTTCAGCAAGATGCTGTACTGCGGCCCGGCATTCAACGAAAGGATACTGCCCACGTTGTAACGCAGCAACAAAGGAATGCTCAGGTAATTGAGCTTTACTTTATCGTCTCCGCTGAGGGTCGGGTTAACTGCCGTTGTATAAACGGTTTTAAAATTAGAGGGCTTGGAAGTTGTCTGGCTGAACAATACCTCGGGTTGGATCCCCCATTTTTTATTGAAATCGATTTCGAGAAATCCACCGGCATGGTAAGAAAAATCAAAACCATCGTTGAACGACTGGCCCGAGATCTTGTTGAGGTTTCCACCAACTTTAACGCCCAGCCTGATACCCTGTGCCTGTGATACCGATGCAACTGCGATCAGTACCAAAACTGACAAAACTACTTTCTTCATACAATTGATTTGTTTTACTAGCTATTTCCAATGACCGTGCCAGAATCCACGCCGGGTTCGGTCTTTACAGGTTTCGGTTGATTTTTTTGATGACCGGCAAGACCCGTTCATTGCCACGGTTCCTAAACCAACTCGATCACCGTGATCTCCGGCAGGATCCCCACCCTGCCCGGGTAACCGATAAAGCCGTAGCCGCGGTTTACATAGAGTTTTTGATTTCCGTCCTGGTATAAACCCGCCCATTGTTTGTACATCCACTGTACGGGGCTCCACTTGAAATAAGGGTTCTCCAGGCCAAATTGCATACCGTGGGTATGACCGGCAAGCATAAGGTTGATGTCGGGATATTTGGGTTTCACCTCCGCATCCCAATGGCTGGGGTCGTGGCTCAGTAATATTTTGAAAGGGATGTTCTCTGTGCCGGGGTATGCCTCATGCATTTTACCGTATTTGGGAAAACGGCCTTTTGCGCCCCAGTTCTCGATGCCCAACAGGGCAATCTGCTCGTTGTTGCGGGTAAGCAGTACATGCTCATTCATCAGCAGGCGCCAGCCCAGGTTGGCATGCACCTGCTTAAGGCTCTCGAGGTTCTCTTTTTTTGCCTGCGGCGATGGCCACGAAACATAATCCCCGTAATCGTGGTTTCCCAATGAGCTGTAAACACCCATCGGGGCCTTGAGGCGGTTGAACACGTCCATGTATTCGGTCATTTCTTCGGCACGGTCGTTCACAAGATCGCCGGTGAAAAGAATGAGATCGGGTTTTTCGGCCAATATCATATCAACCCCCCGGTTTACCGCGGCTTTGTTCTGGAAACTTCCACTGTGTATATCGCTGATGTGAACGAGCTTTAACCCCTTGAACGAGGCAGGGAGACCCGCGAATTCGAGTTTAAGCTTTTTTACCTGGTATTTATACTTGTTGCTGAACCCATACATCAGCGTGCCGAAAAGCCCGCCGCCCAATCCGAGCCCCAGCCAGCTGAGGAATGTGGACCTCGGGATCGAGTTCCCTTCGCCCATAAAGCGCGCGCCCGTGTCGGGCAGCAGTCTACCAAGCAGGAAGATGGATCCCCGGCGGAGATCGTCGGCCACGAAAAACACCACCCCCACCAGTTTCGCAAAAAACAACCCCACCAGTATCGCAAATACATAGTTGCGGAAGAGCTTCGAGGTCTGCAAAGTGTAGATATACGGAAAAGCCAGCAACGCCAGCAATGTGAGCCCGGAAACGACCCAATAGCTTACATGAATGATCGTACGCATACGCTCGTTTGCATTCTGCGTTACGGTACGTAGAGCCTGGAAAACATAGAGATCAAGGAGGAACATGATCGCTGCTATGATCCACCAGGTGCTTGCATTTCTCATCAAATGATCGTTTATGTGTTATTAGTAGACGGCTGTGGTACCGGATTATTGTAAAAGTACGGGGTAGGACGTTCGGATTACCATCAAAGCAGTCCCTGGATCGGTTATAAAGAACAATTCCATAAAACGGCGGGGCTGCCGGGGCAGTCTGAAAAATTCACCCGTCCTGGCTAAAACCGTACTTAATGGTTCTGAACCCGTTGCTTTGCAACAATTCTTTCGCCACATCTTCCCTAAACCGTATTTTTGACGACTTTCAAAAGAAAGTGGCCGTTTATGAAATTGACCTATTACGGACATTCCTGTTTTGGCGTGGAGATCAAAGGAAAAAAGATCCTGTTCGATCCCTTCATTACGTACAACGAGCTGGCCAAAGACGTACAGGTTGATTCGATAGAAGCCGATTACATCTTTCTTTCCCACGGGCACAACGACCATACGGCGGATTGCATCAGTATTGCCGGGCGCACGGGCTGTAAAGTGGTGGCCAGCTGGGAAATAACCGAATGGCTCAGCAAGAACGGGATCACCAATACGCACCCGATGAACACGGGCGGCAAATGGAACTTTGATTTCGGAACGGTAAAATGTGTTGTGGCCCAGCACAGCAGCGGTTTGCCCGATGGCAGCTACGGCGGCAACCCGATGGGTTTTATTTTTACCACCGGTGAGGGCACGTTTTATTATGCGGGCGATACTGCGCTCACGCTCGATATGCAGCTCATACCCACCTGGGCCAAACTCGATTTCGCCATCCTCCCGATCGGGGATAATTTTACGATGGATGTGGCGGATGCGGTTCGCGCCGCTGATTTCATCGCCTGCAACACCGTTGTTGGCGTGCACTACGATACATTCGGTTTTATCAAAATAAACAAAGAAGAAGCAAAACAGTCGTTTGAAAAAGCGGGAAAGAAGTTATTATTGCCGTCTATTTCAGAAACGATAGAACTCTAAAATATTTAAACAAAACCCCTTCCAGGGGCCCAGGGGGATAAAAATGGCAAGAATCATCGGCGTAGCCAATCAAAAAGGCGGGGTAGGTAAAACAACATCAGCTATCAACGTAGCGGCCAGTCTCGCTGTGCTCGAGTTCAAAACATTGCTGGTTGATGCCGACCCGCAGGCAAACAGTACCACGGGCGTGGGCTTCGACCTGCACAACATCACCAACAGTTTGTACGACTGCATGGTGAACAATGTTCAGGCCGCAGACGTGATCCTGAAAAGCGATGTGCCCAACCTCGATATCATTCCATCGCACATCGACCTGGTTGGTGCGGAAATTGAAATGATCAATTACCCGAACCGCGAAAATGTGCTGAAAGGGATCCTGGATGCGGTGCGCGACAGGTACGACTTTATCATCATCGATTGCTCACCGTCGCTCGGCCTGATCACGGTAAATTCACTGGTTGCATCCGACAGCGTGATCGTTCCGGTACAATGCGAATTTTTTGCGCTGGAAGGGCTTGGAAAATTGCTGAACACGATCAAGATCGTACAAAGCCGGCTCAACCCCGACCTGCAGATAGAAGGCATCCTGATGACCATGTACGATGGCCGTCTTCGCCTTTGTAACCAGGTGGTGAGCGAAGTAAGAAGGCATTTCGATGATATGGTTTTCGATACCATCATCCACCGGAATACCAGGTTAAGCGAGGCCCCGAGCGTTGGCAAACCGGTAGTGTTGTACGACGCGGAAAGCAAGGGCGCCGTAAATTACCTCAACCTCGCAAAAGAGATTTTACAGAACAACGGGATGACGAAAATGTCGAACCAAGAGAGAATTATAGAATAATGAATTGATAATGGTTAAATTAATAATTGATAATCGGTAATTGACAGTTCGCGTTGTTACTCTTTACGGTTAGAAATTGTTAGTGGCCAATTATCGATTAACAATTATCAATTACAGATTACAATGACTACTCCTAAACAGAACAAGGACCTCATCGGGAAAGGGCTCCGCTCTTTGTTGCAGAATATCGATTCGGACCTGAAGAATACGGCAGGCTCTCTGAAGACAGATGTGGTTGAACAGGCCACTACAACCAGCCGCATCGCCTTAAAAGACATACAGGTAAACCCCAAACAGCCGCGACGCGATTTTGATGAAACTGCTTTGAACGAGCTGGCTGCTTCCATTAAGATACACGACATCATTCAACCGCTTACCGTTTCAAAACTGGCAAACGGCAAGTACCAGCTGATCGCGGGTGAACGCCGCTTCAGGGCTTCGAAGATCGCGGGCTTAACAGATGTGCCCGCGTACATACGCCAGGCAAACGACCAGCAGTTGCTCGAACTCGCCCTGCTCGAAAACCTGCAGCGCGAAGACCTCAATGCTGTTGAAGTGGCGTTGAGTTACAAACGCATGATGGACGAACTCTCCTACACGCAGGAACAGGTGGCCGAAAGAATGGGAAAGGAAAGAAGCACCGTTACCAATTACATCCGGCTTTTGAAATTACCACCCGACATACAGCTTGCCGTGCGCAATGGATCATTGAGCATGGGACATGCAAGGGCATTGGTTAATATTGACACGATCGACAAGCAATTGTTTGTTTACAACGAGATCAAACAAAAAGAACTCAGCGTAAGGGCAACCGAAGAGCTGGTTCGGAACATGTACAAAGCGGATAAGCCGGGCGCTGTTAAATCTTCCGTAAAATCCGATCTGCCACCCGCATACAAAAAAATTGAGGATAATTTAGCTTCGCACTTTTCTACCAAAGTAAAGATGATCCATAACAAAAAAGGTTATGGCAGCATCACCATCGAATATTTTTCATTGGAAGAACTGAATAAGATACTGGATGCAATGAATGTTACCGTGAGCTAATCTTACATGAAATCATACAGGCTTCTCATATTATTGATCATCTGTGCATGCTGTGTTCATACAGGCCATGCGCAGGACGATAAGAAAGCCCTCACATCCGCCAACTCTTTTGCAAACAGGGATTCCGTAGACCTCATTAAAGATTCTGCCAGGAAGACCGCAACCGCCAAAAGAGATTCGGCGCGCAAAAAATTCGATCCAAAAAAAGCAACGCTGCGGTCGGCGATATTGCCGGGCTGGGGGCAGGCCTACAACAAACAATACTGGAAGATCCCTATCGTGTACGGGATCATTTCCATTCCTACCGTACTGTATTTTTACAACAACAGTTATTATAAAAAAACAAAGTTCGCTTACGAAGCATTGTATGCCTACCAGAACGGGGGCGATACAAACCTTGTAAAGCAGATCGATAAATCGATCAAGAACCAGGACGGCTCCCTGCTCAGTATCAACAGCTACCAATCGTACCGCAATGCATTCCGCCAGGGCCGCGATTACGCGGTGTTGTGGTTCCTGCTCGCGTGGGGACTACAGGTTGCAGACGCCACCGTATTTGGCCACCTCAACCAGTTCGACGTAAGCAGCGACCTCTCCATGGAGATCACTCCTACCTTCAGTCCCGTTACCCGGACGCCCGGGCTCGGCCTCACGCTTAACCTCAAACCCCCGACCCGAAAGGCAACAGTGGTTGTGCGTTGATGTATTATCTTCGTGAACAGGGATGTGAAGGGTAAGCCATTGCGCGCCATTCAACACACCATACAGGAAAAATAAAATGACAGCATGAACATAGCACTCATCGGTTACGGAAAAATGGGCAGGGCCATTGAAGAAATTGCTTTGGGAAAAGGGCATCACATCGTTTTGAAGATCGATGTTGACAATGCGGCCGACCTCAACAAAGAAAATATTTCAAAAGCCGATGTGGCCATCGAATTTACCGGCCCGCACAGTGCCTTTGCGAATGTGATGAAATGCCTGGAGCTGGGTGTGCCGGTAGTGTGTGGTTCTACGGGATGGCTCGAACATTTTGAAGATGCAAAAAAGTATTGCGAACAACAGAACGGAACCCTGGTTTATGCAAGCAATTACAGCATTGGCGTGAACCTTTTTTTTGAATTGAATACAAGGCTGGCGGCATTGATGAAAGACTATCCGTCTTACAATGTATCGATGGAAGAGATCCACCACACGCAGAAAAAAGATGCGCCGAGCGGAACGGCGATCACGCTGGCGGAACAGATCTTACTGAACAACCCGGCGAAAAAACGCTGGGTAAACCAGCCAACCGATATTGCGGAAGAGCTTTCGATCGTGTCGGAACGGATCGACCCGGCGCCGGGCACCCACAAAATAAAATATTCATCCATGGTAGATGATATAGAGATCATCCATACCGCCCACAACCGCATCGGTTTCGCCGGCGGCGCCGTACTTGCTGCAGAATTTGCCCCGGGAAAGAAAGGAGTGTTTGGAATGAAGGATGTATTGGGATTGTGACCCGGCCGCAAGCATCCTGCTATATCTTGATCGCGATCCCACCCTTGAACAATACCGCATTGTTGGTATAGCCATACACTTTGTATCCCGAGTAAGCCGCACCGATTTCGAAGAAACCAAGTTTGGCGCCGGCGCCCAGTTCATAAAGTACCGGCGATTCGCCGCCGCCGGTGGCAAGACCCAGGTTGCCGTTAAGAAAGAGGCCGAGCAACAGGTATTGCCTGATGCCAACTTTGATGGGCGTAACATTTACATGTCCCTTGCCTGCAAGCGAACCCGTGGTTGATCCCGGGATATTATAACGAATGCTTCCAACCGAACCCATGATCATGGTTTTACCAAGACCCACGCCACCGCCTATTTCATACCCAATGCCATAATTGGAATAATTCTTGAAATCGCCACCGGTATTTGCGTAGGTAAAGTTGCCGAAAGCAAGCGCCTTGGGCAATTGAGCCGAAACAGCGGTGAAAAACAGGTTACCGGCCAATAATAAGATTGAAAATTGAACTAACTTTCGCATTTTTAGTACTTTATTTGTGAATTAATCCGGCGAAAAACGACCTTCGCCGTGTTAATGATACAAAAATCATGCTATCTAAGAAAACACAATATGCGTTCAAGGCCCTCACATTTATCGCTGAGCGGAAAAAAGACGGGCCCGTACTGATAGCAGAGATCGCAAAGAAAAAAAAGATCCCCCTCAAGTTCCTCGAAAATATTTTGCTGGAACTCAGGAAAGCCGGGTTGCTCGAAAGCAAGAAAGGCAAGGGCGGCGGTTATTTTTTTAATGTTGATCCCAAAGACATCCGCCTTGCACAGGTAATGCGGCTGATCGAGGGGCCCATTGCACTTCTCCCCTGCGTGAGCCTCAATTTTTACGAACGCTGTAAAGACTGCGATGAAAAAAAATGCGGGCTGAACAGGGTTATGATACAGGTACGCGACAATATGCTCGAGGTCCTGGAAAACAAAACGGTGTACGACCTGGTAGCAAAATAATAAACACCCAAATATCAAAATCAAAACAAAAACCATGAAAAGAATTATTGTTATTCTTCTATGCCTGCCTATGTTCGCGGGAGCACAGAGCCTGATCGGTGGCAAGAACGTGATCCGCTGGAACATTGGCTCACTCGCTTTGAAGAACTACCACTTCACTTATGAAAGAGTGATCGCCAAACGCGTTACCCTTTCCCTCAGTTACCGTACCATGCCAAAAGGCGATGTCCCCTTCAAGAGCCAGCTCGAAAAAGCCATTGAGAGTGATGATATCAACTTCAGCAATTTCCAGATGGGCAACACTGCCTGGACCGTTGAGGGAAGGATCTACCTCGGCAAAGGCGGTATGAGAGGATTTTACATCGCTCCTTACCTGCGCTTCGCAAACTTCGATTTGAGCACACCGGTGAAATACACGTACACTTCTACAAGCGGGCCTACTGCAGGCCAAAGCTTCAGCAAAGAGGCCAACTTTGTTGGGAAAGTAAAATCAACCAGCCCGGGTTTGATGATCGGTTGGCAGATCCAGCTCGCAAGCAAATTTGTGCTCGATCTCCAATTGCTCGGCGGCCACTACGGTACAAGCAAGGGAGACTTGAACTTTGCAACCACACTTAACAGCGACGAGCAAAATGCATTGAACCAAAGTTTGAAAGACATCAAAGCAGATCCTTTCAAATTTACCTACACCGTTAATGGCAGTGGCGCCCAGATTAAAACAGACGGCCCATGGGCAGGTGTGAGGGCGAATATTGGTATCGGTTTCCGGTTCTAAGTTCGGGTAACCGATCGTGAATAATCAGCAGTAAAACCGCAATAAAAAACGCGCATCAATGGATGCGCGTTTTTTATTGACTATTCGTTTGCAGCAAAAGCATGAGGTTTGCCATCACAACTATCGCAGGTTCTCAAACATATCCGCAGTCATTTTTTTCAGATCGAATTCAGGTTTCCATCCCCAGTCGTTTGCAGCAACGCTGTCGTCGATGCTTTGTGGCCAGCTGTTGGCGATCTCCTGGCGGTAGTCTGGCTCGTAAGAAATCTTGAAACCCGGAACATGCCCGCTTATTTCTGCAGCGATCTCTTTGGGCGAGAAGCTCATTCCTGAAATATTATACGATGTGCGCACCTTGATATTCTCCGATGGTGCATTCATCAGCTCGAGTGTGGCGCGGATGGCATCCGGCATATACATCATGGGAAGATAGGTGTCTTCCGACAAGAAACATTTATATGCCTTGTGTTCAAGCGCCTCGTGGAAAATGGCCACAGCGTAATCGGTAGTGCCACCACCGGGTTCGGATTTGTAACTGATGAGCCCCGGGTAACGGATGCTGCGTACATCAACACCATACCTGTTGTGGTAATAGTTGCACCAGAATTCACCGGCATATTTACTGATGCCATAAACGGTAGAGGGTTCGATGATGGTTTGTTGCGGACAATTCTTTTTAGGAGACGTTGGCCCAAACACAGCAATACTGCTTGGCCAGTATACCTTGTGTAATTTTTCTTCGCGGGCAATGTCGAGCACATTTAACAAACCCTGCATGTTCAGGTGCCACGCGAGGTTCGGATTTTTTTCGCCGGTGGCGGACAAAATAGCAGCAAGCAGGTAGATCTGCGTGATGTTCTGGCGGATGACCTGTACATGCAGCATTTCCTTGTTCATCACATCAAGACTCACATAGGGGCCCGTGCCTTCGAGCAGGGGATTCTGCTCGCGCAGGTCGGAGGCGATCACGTTGGCATTCCCATACTGTTTGCGCAGGGCCATCGTAAGCTCCACGCCAATCTGGCCCGAAGCGCCGATTACGAGTATTTTATCTTTGTTAACAGACATTGGCAATCGTTTTTGCAAATGTAAGGGACAGGAAGGAAGAATACAGGCACACAAGACAACCTTTACCCGCCGCCAACTGAACGCCGTTGTACCTCCCGCTCTTGTTTCTTTTCTTTAGCTTTGCCATTCCTAAATCAAAAATATGCTTCCATCATTCCTGCAGGATCTTTTCAAGGACCAATCGTACAACCCCGATCATTTCTTTCTCATCGCCGGTCCATGCGTGGTAGAGAATGAAGAACTGGTGATGGAAGTGGCCCATAAAGTTTCTTCTATCTGCAAGCGCCTCGAGGTTCCATACGTATTCAAAGCAAGCTACCGCAAGGCAAACCGGACGAGCGCAAATTCTTTTACGGGTATTGGCGACGACAATGGTTTGTCGCTCATCAAAAAAGTGGGTGAAGCTTTCAACCTCCCCACCACTTCGGATATACACGCGCACGAGGAAGCGGCGATGGCGGCCCCGTTTATTGATATTTTACAGATACCTGCGTTTCTATGCCGGCAGACAGACCTTTTGGTGGCCGCAGCGGAAACGGGGAAGATCGTGAACGTGAAAAAAGGACAGTTTCTCAGCGGGCCGTCGATGAAATTTGCGGCAGACAAAATCAAAAAAGCAGGCAATGAAAAAGTAATGCTTACGGAACGGGGCAACACGTTCGGATACACGGATCTCGTGGTTGACTACCGCAACATCACCTGGATGAAAGAAATAGGCGTGCCGGTGATCATGGATTGCACGCATTCGCTCCAGCAGCCCAACCAGACCTCCGGCGTAACGGGCGGTAACCCGCAACTCATCGGAACCGTTGCGAGTGCGGCCATTGCAACGGGTGCGGATGGATTGTTTATTGAAACGCACCCCGACCCTTCCTGCGCCCTTAGCGATGGCGCCAACATGCTCCGCCTCGACCTGCTCGAGGGGCTGCTCGAGAAACTGGTGAAACTGAGGAAAGCGGTGGTGTAGCGTTGAAAGTTTGGGGCCGGCGGGTGATTACCTACCAGTTCCGCAACGGGTTTCTTTTGCCCGCAAGGATGTAGTTTTTGATATTGATCCAGAATGCGAGGATCATGTATAATATAACAGGCGATCCTAACGTGAGAAAAGAAATATAGATGAACCACAAACGGATACGCGAAGAGGCAATACCCAGTTTTTCGCCTATTTTGGCACAAACGCCAAAGGCGTTCAATTCAAGAAATTCCCTGATCTTTTGCATAGCTCACTGGTTTACGATGCGGGGGGAGCGCATTTCTCCTGCAATTTAGGAAATCGGTCTATAAAAGTGTAAAACCATTTTTTAGCGCCGCCTGTTTTTCGTAAATTCGCGGCACCTGCACGTCTTTTTTGACTCAAAATAGTACCAAAAGCTGAAGTGAGTGACACAAGGGACGATGCCATGAAAAACAAATGCCGGACAAACACCAGCCTTTGTGCCCCTTTTTTAAGAATTAAAATTGATAGTTTATGGCTTTTGACATTGAAATGATCAAAAAGGTATACGCCGAAATGCCCGCGAAAGTGGATGCAGCCCGTAAAACACTGGGGAGGCCGCTTACTTTGAGTGAAAAAATATTGTTTGCACACGTGCATGCTGATTATAAAGCCGCCTCGTTTGAGCGCGGCAAAAGTTATGTTGATTTTGCGCCGGACCGCGTTGCCATGCAGGATGCTACCGCACAGATGGCCCTGCTCCAGTTCATGCAGGCGGGCAGGCCCAAGGTGGCCGTTCCGTCTACCGTACACTGCGACCACCTGATCACCGCGAAAGTGGAGGCCAAACAGGATCTGCAGGTGGCCAATATGGAGAGCAAAGAAGTGTACGATTTTCTTGCTTCTGTTTCCAATAAATACGGCATCGGGTTCTGGAAACCGGGTGCGGGCATCATTCACCAGGTGGTGCTTGAAAATTATGCTTTCCCGGGGGGTATGATGATCGGTACGGATTCGCACACCGTTAATGCGGGTGGCCTCGGGATGATCGCCATTGGTGTGGGCGGTGCCGATGCCTGTGATGTGATGGCAGGATTGCCATGGGAACTGAAATGGCCCAAACTGATCGGTGTGAAACTCACCGGTAAACTCAATGGCTGGACCGCTCCCAAAGATGTGATCCTGAAAGTTGCCGGCATCCTCACCGTTAAGGGCGGAACCGGTGCGATCGTTGAATATTTCGGTGAAGGTGCAACAAGCATGAGCTGCACCGGTAAAGGAACCATCTGTAACATGGGTGCCGAGATCGGTGCAACCACGTCTACCTTTGGTTACGATGCAAGCATGAGCCGCTACCTGAAAGCAACCGGCCGCGAGGAAATTGCAACCGCCGCAGACGCGATCGCCAGCTACCTCAATGCCGATAAAGAAGTGTACGAAGACCCGACCCAATATTTCGATGAAGTGATCGAGATCGATCTCAACCAGCTCGAACCCCATCTGAACGGGCCGTTTACACCAGACCTTGCGACCCCAATCTCAAAAATGAAAGAAGCCGCCGCTGCAAACGGCTGGCCAACCAAAATTGAAGTGGGCCTGATCGGCAGCTGTACCAACAGTTCTTACGAAGACATCAGTCGCGCAGTAAGCCTTGCAAAACAGGTAAAGGCAAAAGGTCTCAGTTTGAAAAGCGAGTTCACCATCACGCCCGGATCGGAGCAGGTGCGGTTTACGGTGGAGAGGGATGGTTTTCTCGATGAGTTCAACAACATCGGCGCAAAAGTTTTTGCAAATGCCTGCGGGCCGTGTATCGGTATGTGGGACCGTGTGGGTGCGGAGAAGAAGGAAAAAAATACCATCGTGCATAGTTTCAACAGGAACTTTGCAAAACGAGCAGACGGCAACCCGAATACATTTGCTTTTGTAGGATCGCCGGAACTGGTAACGGCATTGGCCATTGCGGGTGACCTGAATTTTAACCCGCTCACAGACACGCTTACCAACGACAAAGGCGAACAGGTAAAACTCGACGCCCCATCAGGGTATGAATTGCCGGTGAGAGGATTTGCAGTAGACGACCCTGGCTACCAGGCGCCGGCGGTAGATGGAAGCGGTGTAACGGTTGCGGTTGATCCTGCGAGCAAGCGCCTCCAGATCCTCGCTCCTTTTGATGCATGGGAAGGTACCGATCTGAAAGGATTGAAACTCCTCATCAAAGCAAAAGGAAAATGTACAACCGACCACATCAGTATGGCCGGTCCATGGTTGAAGTTCCGCGGCCACCTCGACAACATCAGCAACAACATGCTGATCGGTGCGGTGAATTTCTTCAATGAAAAAACAGACAATGTAAAAAACCAGCTCACCGGCGAATACGGCCCTGTACCTGCAACGCAACGCGCTTACAAAGCAGCGGGTGTGGGCAGCATCGTGGTGGGAGATGAAAACTACGGCGAAGGAAGTTCACGCGAGCACGCAGCTATGGAACCACGTTTCCTCGGTGTTCGCGCCATACTGGTGAAATCGTTCGCACGTATCCACGAAACCAACCTGAAAAAACAAGGTATGCTCGCGCTGACCTTTGTTGATAAAACCGATTACGATAAAATTCTCGAAGACGATACCATAGATATCAATGGCCTCACCACGTTTGCACCGGGCACACCGCTCACGTTAACGCTGAACCATGCAGATGGCAGCAGGCACGTGATACAGGTGCAGCACACTTACAACCAACAGCAGATCGAATGGTTTAAAGCAGGCGCGGCTTTGAATATTATCAGGAAGCAGGTGGCGGGATAATTGTTTCCTTCTAAAGACTTCTAAAGAACCTGTTTGTAGCAGGTTCTTTTTTTTTCATAAAAATGTCGTTTCAACCGTCTAGGCACTTATTAATTCAACAGGTATTTTCTACCCGTATTAATCGATAAAAATATTTTTCAGGTATCTTATCTTTCCCTGAAAAAATGGACGCGTCAATTATACAACGAAAGATATTGGAGATCAGGGGAGAAAAAGTAATACTTGATTTTGATCTTGCTATTTTATATAATGTGGAAACGAAGGTACTTAACCAAACGGTTAAACGGAATAGCAGGAGATTCCCTTCCGATTTCATGTTTCAGCTTTCGCAAACTGAGTTCCGAAACTTGAAGTCACAAATTGTGACTTCAAGTTGGGGAGGCCTTCGTAAGCGTCCATTCGCTTTTACCGAGCATGGGGTTGCAATGCTGGCTGGGATCTTGAAGTCAGAAACAGCCGTAGACACCAACGTTTTTATTATAAGAGCCTTCATCCAATTGAGACATGTAGCGGCCCAATACAAAGAACTGGCAGAAAGGCTTGCACTACTTGAGGAAAACAATGAAGAACAATTCAGGGAGATCAATGAAGTGCTTAATTACCTGGTCGACAGAAAACAGGAAGAAGACGATTACCTCAAAAACCGGCCAAGGATCGGGTTCAACAAACAGGGCTAGTGCGTCAACCTTAGTTTCCTGAAAAAATCTTCTTCGCTTACTTCGCGAACCTCCCCGGGTAACAAGCCATCCAACCCGAGGTCCTCAATGGAAACCCTGATGAGTCTTTTGCATTTGTGGTGAATGGCCCCGACCATTTTACGCACCTGGTGAAATTTTCCTTCGGTAAGGCTGATCCGCAGCCAGGTGTTTTCAACCCCTTCCCGCAATTCATACCCCGATGAAAACAGGTTTGCCGGGGGTTCCATTATGGACACATCGCAAACCCCCGTAAAATGCGTTCCGCCGTTTTTTGCGCTGATGCCGATCCCGTTCTTTAACTTTTGCAGGTTCTCGTTGCTCACCCTGTTCTTTACCTGCACCATGTAGGTGCGCACATGCGGTCTTTCTCCCTGGAAGAGCAGGCGGGTAATTTTTTGATTGGTAGTAAGCAGAAGCAGCCCCTCCGATTGATTATCGAGCCTCCCGATGGCATGCGTGCCTTCGGGAAAGTCAAAACCAAGATCACCGAGCAGGCGAACGTTGTGCGGACTCACAAACTGCGAGACCATGTTGTAGGGTTTGTTCAAAACAAAATACCGGTGCGGGGTCATACCAGCAAATTAATCAAAACATGCATCTGCTGTGGTGGTACAATATAATTTAAGTGCGCTACCTTCGTATGCATGCAACAAAAATCGAACGACCCGCTACACGGCAAAACGCTCGAGATGATCCTTACCGAGCTGGTTTCGCATTTGGGTTGGGAGGACCTGGGGCAACACATCCGCATCAATTGTTTCAACAGCGATCCCAGTATCAAATCGAGTTTGAAATTCCTGCGTAAAACGCCATGGGCCAGGAAGAAGGTGGAAGAACTCTACCTGCGGATGATCCAATAACCATTATTTTTTTGCACGCTGGTATTGCAGCGGCCATTCAACATCGTGTTGCAATTCGGATGCTGCATGCAATGGGAAGTACGGATCGCGCAACAGTTCCCTTGCAATGAAGATGAGATCGGCCTCGTGGTTTTGCAAAATGGTTTCGGCCTGCTGCGCACCGGTGATGAGCCCTACGGCGCCTGTCAGGATACCTGTCTTTTCCTTGATCTCTTTTGCAAACTGAACCTGGTAGCCTGGCTCCACCGGGATTTTTGCATGGCCTATATTTCCCCCGCTCGAGGTATCGATCAAGGCAACGCCGGACTCTTTCAGGAGACTGGACAGTTTTACAGATTCCTCAATGTTCCAACCGCCCTCGCTCCAGTCTGTGGCAGATATGCGCACGAACACAGGAAGATGGGCCGGCCATACCTCTTTGATGTTTTCCACCACTTCGAACAGCAGGCGCACCCTGTTCTCAAAGCTGTCGCCGTAGTCATCGGTTCTTGTATTGCTCAAGGGGGAAAGGAACTGGTGCAACAGGTAACCGTGCGCCGCATGTATTTCTATTACTTCATACCCGGCATCCAGCGAACGTTTTGCAGCATTGGTAAAATCGGTGATCACTTTATCGATGCCGTTTTTATCTAGCGCAACGGGCTGCATGGTTCCTTCCTTGAAGGGAATGGTGCTTGGCGCAACCACCTGCCAGCCGCCCTTGGCGGGGTCAATTTGCTGTCCACCGTTCCACGGCTCTGCGCAACTCGCTTTTCTTCCCGCGTGCGCGAGCTGGATACCGGGAACGGCGCCGTGCTTTTTGATGAACCTGTTGATGTGTTTCAGTTCAGTGATGTGCTCGTCTTTCCAGATACCAAGATCCGCAGGGCTGATCCGGCCTTCCGGCGATACGGCACAGGCTTCGGTAATCACCAGTCCCGCACCGCCAACCGCACGGCTTCCGAGGTGAACCAGGTGCCAGTCGTTTGCAAAACCATCCTCCGAAGAATATTCGCACATCGGGGAAACAACAATGCGGTTTTTTAAAGTGATGGATCCTATTGTCAAGGGTTCGAACAGCTTTGCCATGGTATAATTGAGTTGGGTGAATGATTGAACAAGTATAACTGCTTTCATCGGAATATTGTTCACTAAGATTGGAATACGGTCAGGTCAGAATCATTGAAAGAATGTGTGGCTGAATTAATTTCACTGCGATATTACGCAAAACAATAAACGGTAAAAATCAGGTATAAACACCTGGTAAGGAATGATCTTTCGGTTCTAGTTTTGTGGATATAAAAGCGGCCCTTATGTCAACGCAAATTAATTATACGGAACCCACTACTATGGCAAAGAAACCAGGCAACCCTGGTTCGCTGCGCCGAAAACAACCGTTGCATGTTGGAAATTTTTATCTGGCATTTCCTTACCTCGTCACGCTTGTTTTAAAAAATAGGTTTTAAGCCGGATCTCTGCACACACTAAAAAATAGAAAATGACGGCATCAACAAACATACAGTTATACGAAAACTTAAAAAAGAAGCTGGGGACCAGTGAGGCCGAAGCTTTGGTTGATTTTGTAGATTCCAGGTTAAAAGATTCGAATGATAACAATACAAAATTGTTGGCTACAAAGGAAGACGTTAAAGATTTGAAATTTGAACTTACCCAGGAGATTTCTGGTTTGAGGTTAGATATTGAACGCCTCACCACAAAGGGCCAGGCCTGGATGATCAGGATCTTTGTGGCGCTGGTTCTAATGCTTATCACGCTTCTGCTAAAAAAATAGTCTCGCGCCCAGGCCATTGTTCGAAACAAAAAGGCCCTCACTTTCGTGAGAGCCTTTGCTATCTATTCGTGTCCAAACCTGGATCTACTTCATCCAGATGCTTATTTCACTTCCTCAAACTGCGCATCTTCTACATCGTTGCTTTTGGGCGCACCCTCCTGCGGGCCTTGCGGGCCGGCTCCGGGTTGTTGCTGGGCCGCGCCGTCTGCCTGCGCTTTGTAGATCTCTTCGCTGGCAGCCGTCCATGCAGTGTTCATTTCTGCCATAGCCGTATCAATTGCCGCGAGGTCCTGGTTCTTGTGCGCTTCTTTCAGTTTTTCAAGAGCCGCTTCTATCGGTGCTTTTTTATCGGCAGGGATCTTATCGCCAAACTCTTTGATCTGTTTTTCTGTCTGGAAGATCATACTGTCTGCAGCATTGACCTTTTCAACTTTCTCCTTCGCTTCCCTATCCGCTACTTCATTAGCTTTCGCCTCTGCCTTCATTTTCTCCACTTCTTCTTTGCTCAAACCACTTCCTGCCTCGATGCGGATCTTCTGCTCTTTACCGGTGCCTTTGTCTTTCGCACTTACATGCAACATACCGTTCGCATCAATGTCAAATGTTACTTCAATCTGCGGAACGCCACGTGGTGCCGGTGGAATACCGTCGAGGTTGAACATACCCAAGCTCTTGTTCTGGTTCGCCATCGGCCTTTCTCCCTGTAATACATGGATCTGTACGCCTGGCTGGTTATCGCTCGCGGTAGAATATACCTCTGTTTTCTTGGTAGGGATGGTGGTGTTCGAAGGGATCATTGTTGTCATCACACCGCCCATGGTTTCGATACCAAGGCTCAATGGTGTTACGTCGAGCAACAATACGTCTTTCACATCACCGCTCAATACCGCACCCTGGATAGCCGCACCCAGTGCAACCACCTCATCCGGGTTTACACCCTTGTTTGGTTTTTTGCCGAAGAACTTCTCTACGATCTCCTGTACTTTAGGGATCCTTGTTGATCCACCCACCAGTATCACTTCGTTGATATCATTCACTGTGTATCCGGCATCTTTCAATGCTTCTTCGCATGGTTTAAGGCAGCGTGCGAACAATTTGTCCGACAACTGCTCAAATTTTGCGCGGCTCAGTTTCAGCACAAGGTGTTTGGGAACTCCGTCTACTGCTGTGATGTAAGGGAGGTTGATCTCTGTCTCTGAAGAAGAGCTCAACTCCACTTTCGCTTTTTCAGACGCTTCCTTCAAACGCTGCAATGCCATCGGATCTTTTCTCAGATCGATCGCTTCCTGCGATTTGAATTCGTCGGCGAGCCAGTCCATAATCACTTTATCAAAATCGTCACCACCCAGGTGTGTATCACCGTTGGTTGATTTTACTTCAAATACGCCATCGCCCAGTTCGAGGATGGAAATATCGAACGTACCACCACCCAGGTCAAATACGGCGATCTTCTGGTCGGCGTGTTTTTTATCCAACCCATACGCCAATGCTGCTGCGGTTGGCTCGTTCACGATACGGCGCACGTTCAATCCTGCGATCTCGCCGGCTTCTTTGGTTGCCTGGCGCTGCGCGTCGTTAAAATAAGCCGGAACGGTGATCACCGCTTCGGTAACTTCCTGCCCCAGGTAATCTTCCGCCGTTTTCTTCATTTTCTGAAGAATCATCGCCGAGATCTCCTGTGGTGTATACAACCGGTCCTCGATCGCTACACGAACCGTATTATTGTCACCTTTGGCAACCTTATAGCTCCAATGGCTTATCTCTTCGGTCACTTCGTCGTAACGGCGACCCATAAAACGTTTCACACTGCTGATGGTATGGTGCGGGTTGGTGATGGCCTGCCTTTTGGCAGGATCGCCCACTTTACGCTCCCCATTCTTTAAGAACGCCACTACCGAAGGCGTAGTTCTACGGCCCTCATCGTTGGCGATCACTACCGGCTCGTTACCTTCCATAACGGCCACACAACTGTTCGTTGTACCAAGGTCGATTCCAATTATTTTGCCCATAATCTTTGAGTTTCTGATGAATTAATCTCCTATATGCAGTCAATCCTCATGCCACCGCAGAAAACGTGCAAAAATGTCAGCCCAACTGCACGCTCGTCCTCATTCTTACAGTTAAGGTCTGTTAAAAGCAAGATTTCTGGCAGTTTTTGCCGATCAAAGCCCTTTAATCCTTAGTTTTAAAGCACATCTTAATGTAGCTGGAAAGCCACACCACCTAACTTTGAAGATTCACCCCTAAATCCACTATCCGGCAAAAACCGATTAACCCCCTTGTGTACTTTTATAGTGAGATTGATGAGAACCGTTTTAATGTGCCGGCTAACCCTGCTGTTTTGTGTCGTTTTGTTGTGCAGTTCGTCGTGGGCGCAGCGTACCAATCTCCGCGGTAAAGTAACCAACGACTTTACCAAAGAACCCATTCCTTTTGCAAGCGTTTACTGGAAGAAAGCGGGCTTTGGCGTTAACAGCGACAGTTCCGGGCATTTTGTGATCAGGGTGAGCCATAACCTTATCGATACCCTCGTGGTAAGTTATGTGGGCTTTGCCGATGTGTTCAAACCATTCCGCAACAACGCAAAGGACACTGCAGAGATTGAAATGGTGATGCGCGACCTGAAACAGGGCAGCGCCGTGGAAGTAAAATCAAAATTCAGCAAAGGCCTCCGCTGGTGGCGGAACGTGGTTACGCACAAAAAGACCAACAACCCTTACAAATACACCAGCTACGCCTACGAACTATACAGTAAGATGGAGCTCGATATGAGCAACGTGAACAAACGGTATTTTACAGATAAAAAACTGCTCAAACCCTTTGCTTTCCTGCTGGATAACATCGACAGCACATCAGACCACAAGCCTTTTCTGCCGATGTACATGACGGAGGCGCTCTCCGACTACTATTACTCCGTAGATCCGCACCGCGTACGCGAAGAGATCAAGGCCGCCAAAACAGACGGCATGAAGAACGAAAGCGTATTGCAGTTCATTGGCGGCATCAACCAGAAAGTGAATGTGTACGAAAATTTCACCAACGCGCTGGGGAAAGAATTCATCAGTCCGCTCAGCGATTTCGGCGACAAATATTACAACTACAAAGGCGCCGATACACAATACATCGCCGGGCAGCGTTACCTGCACCTGCTGTTTACACCAAAGCGCGAAGGGGAAAATACATTTGCCGGCGACTGCTGGATCCATGGTGGCAACTGGGGCATTTACAGCATCAACCTCAACATCTCTCAAACAGCAGACATCAACTATGTAAACAGGTTGAGCATTGTGCAGGAGTTCCGCATGGGGGCAGACAGTGCGTGGATGTTTTCGAAAGACAAAACGGTGATCGATTTCACCCCTTTTGGCAAGGAGAAATTATCCTTCATTGCACGAAGAACGAGTACCTATAAGAATGTTCGCGTGAACGATCCTTCCATTTTGCAGCGGCTCGCAATGAATGCGCAGAAAGAAGAAGTGGTTGTTGCAGACAATGCGCGCGACAAAGACAAGCAGTTCTGGGAAAAAGAAAGACACGAAGACCTTTCGGTGAATGAAAAGAAAGTGTACAAGATGATGGACACGATCAAAACCATTCCCGCTTTTATCAAATACACCAAGATACTCACCTTTGTTTTTGACGGGCACAAGAAGTTTGGCAAGATAGAGATCGGCCCCTGGTACAAATGGATCAGCGGCAACCAGCTTGAAAAGATACGCATGCGCTTTGATCTTGGTACCACCGAAGAATTCAGCAAAAACCTCCGCCTCCACGGTTACCTCGCCTATGGCTTTAAGGATGCAAGACTGAAAGGGCGGTTCGATGTTACTTATAAATTACCCGGCGACCAGGGCATCACCCTTTTCGCTTCATATACGCACGATCTTGACAATGGGCGGACACGGTACAACGATGAAGACATCACCACGGATAATATTTTCAGCCAGCTCATACGGAGAAAAGGAGTGCCGCAGAAGTTCCTCGGTGTTGATGAATTGAAATTTGCAGTAACAAAAGAGTGGAAGAACAAGTTCTCTGTACAACCCTTCTTCACACGCAGCGTTTATGAAACCTTCCAGCCCTTACCGGCCGCCCGTACCTTGTTCAGCCGTATTTCGCAGGAACACATTACGAATGCCGAGGCGGGTTTCAAACTGAGGTATGCGCCGGGAGAACGCACGTTCTCGCGCCACCGCAAGGAGATCAAACTGAAAAGCAATATGCCGGTTTTTGAGGGCCGGATCGCTTTTGGCGTGCAGGATCTTTTCAAATCGGATTACAGCTATACAAGACTGGCCGCAAGCATCACGCACGCTACGCGCATCCCGCGCTGGGGCAAGATCAACTACATGTTGTACGGCGGCGGGGTGATGACGCCGGAGCCGCTTCCTTTTATGTTGCTCGAAATTCACCCGGGTAACGAAGTGTACTACTACAACAAGCAATCGTTTAACCTGATGAACCGTTTTGAATACATCAGCGATCATTATGCAGGTATCAATATCGAGCATAACATAGAAAAGAAATTGCTCAACCTTCTTCCTTTCATGCGCAAATCGAACATGCGCCAGTTCTGGAACGTGAAAGCGGTTTGGGGCGATCTTTCGGAAACCAATCGCAAGCTCAACATCCAGGATTATTATTACGAGTACCGCCAGCGTTCACTGCGCGGCGGGTTCTACACAGAGATAGGAACGGGTTTTGAAAATATTTTCAAACTGCTTCGCATCGACCTTGTGTGGAGAAATGCACCGCTGCGCAATATCCCGCCGGGACTAAACCCGAACCTGTTTAAATCAAACACAAACGATTTTGGCGTGTTCGGCAGTGTGCGTTTGCAGTTTTAAGGTGGGTAGAGCGATACCGGCCGGGAAACATCTCTCCCGGATCGTCTATACGGTATTATGTAAAAAAGCAGTTTCTGTATCTTTAATACATGAAACTTCTCCTTACTTCCCTCCTTCTTTTCATACACGCCGCTTTGTTTGCCGCTGCTGTTGACCTGAAAGCAGGCATGGTGATCACAAGCTCCGTTACCATCCATGCGAACCGTTATGCATTGAATGCACCGGAAGAGCTGCAAAAACCATTGATCATAATTGAAGGAAGCAACATCACCGTTGATTTCAACCATGCTGTTTTACAGGGGTCGAACGACAAAAGCCGCCCGGATGAGTTTTACGGGCTTGCCATCCTTATCAAAAAAGGATCGAAGAACATCACGTTGAAAAATGCAGAAGTGCACGGGTACAAAGTGGCGGTAATGGCAGACAGCGTACAAAACATCACCATCGAAAACTGCGACCTGAGTTACAACTGGCGGCAGCAACTCAAAAGCAACCGCGAGCGTGAAGACATCAGCGACTGGATGAGCTACCACAAGAACGAGAACGATGAGTGGCTGCGTTATGGCGCCGCTATTTATTTGAAGAACTGTACGCGGTCGTTCATCACCAACAATACGGTTACCGGCGGCCAATGCGCATTGATGATGGTGCGTTGTGAAAAGATACAGGTGAACAACAATACGTTTGCATTCAACTCCGGCATCGGCATTGGTCTGTACAGGAGCAGCAATAACAAGATCTACCACAACCGGATCGATTACAACATACGCGGTGTGCATTTCGGAAAATACAACCGCGGGCAAGACAGTGCCGGTATTCTTGTATTTGAACAAAGCAGCAACAACATCTTTGCCTACAACTCGGCCACGCACAGCGGCGATGGTTTTTTTCTCTGGGCAGGACAAACCACAATGGATACCGGCTCCGGTGGCTGCAACGATAATTTTATTTATGGAAACGATTTTTCATACGCACCCACCAACGGCATCGAGGTAACCTTCAGCAGCAACCTGATCATGAAAAATGTGGTGAAAGAGTGCGACCACGGCATCTGGGGCGGTTACAGTTACCAGACCGACATCACCGACAATCTTTTTGAGAACAACCGCATAGGCATTGCCATAGAGCATGGGCAGGATATGAACATCGTGCTCAATAGTTTTACCAACGACAAGACGGGAATAAAGCTGTGGTCGCGCGAAAAACAACCCGAGGACTGGATCTATGCAAAAAAACGAAACACCGACAGCCGCAATTACTGGATAGCGGTGAACCGTTTTACGGGCAACGACAAGGCATTCGACATCATGGGCACAGATACGGTGGCATTCAGCGGAAATACAAAATTCAATGTGAAGGAAAACCTCGTGCTTGGCGACAGAACAAGCGAGATCGATACTTCGCGGGAAGATGAATTGCTGGATATGGATTACCAGAAAGACGAGCGTTTGAAAACCATCAAAGACACGGCAAGGCCAACAATGGTCTTCCCGCAGGGTAAAAAGGAAATGCGCATTACAGAATGGGGCCCTTATGATTTCAACTACCCGCTTGTTTGGCTGAAAAATGTGGACAGTACCGGCCTGTATCATTTCGAAATACTGGGACCCAAAGGAAATTGGGAGCTGGAGCACACAAACGGGTTTACGGTTGTTAACAAAGGAGACGGAGGATTTCCTTCCGTGATCGAGGCGCGCGTTGACAAAACAATTGCTAACAGGAACATCGTCTTAAAATACAATGGGCCCTCGTACAAAGATGTTTTCGGGAAAAAGATGGATAGCACTGCAGCGCACACATTTGCCTACCATGAATTTCAACCGACCTCGAAATGGGATGTACGTTTTTACAAATGGGAAGCCGCACACGACCCTTCCAAAGACTACAACCAGTTTGCGGGTTTATTCGATGCGGCGCAACCGGCGTATACAAGTATGGTTGACAAACCGGATTACATATGGTGGGGCGCGATCGGGAAAAACCTGCCGGCAGATTCTTTTGCTACGGTTGCCACTACGGCCATGGAGCTTGAAGCAGGCGAATACAATATTGGTATTACTGCAGACGATTATGTAAAATTATTCATCGATGGCAAAGAAGTGATCGATGCATGGAACAGTAAATACACGGAGCTTGATGAGAATACGCACCACCGGGCCACGATCAGGTTGAACAAGGGCATGCACGATTTCAAAATTGTGCATGCGGAAAATAAGGGGTTGGCGAGCCTGCAGTTTTACATGGATCCTGTTGAGCATTCAAGGTGACCGCAACAGTAACTATCCGCAAGGTTTTGCGTCGCGCACAAACCTCCAAACACTTGTCCTGAAATATTTTATTATTTATTTGTTTTTTTGTATATGTAAATATTTTCGCTCTATCTTTAAACCACTCCCCCATGGCTATATTTTCTGCAATTTAATTAATGTTAGTCAACACATTTTTTTGCCATGCCTTTAAAAAAGTCTAATTGCGGTAAATTCTCGCTGATTTTTTTGCTGTTGTTTGTGGTTACCACTGCTGCGCGTGCGCAGGTGAAAAATTCGCTGGAGCTTACGCCATTTCTCAGATTTGATAAATACCCTCAATTCTCTTATGTTATCGGTGGAAGGTCCAGTACGGATTTTGTTGACATAAAAGGTTCGGGATGGGGTTTTGATGTTTTTTACAAGAGAAGTGTTTCAAAAATATGGTCGGTGCGAACGGGGCTTGGTTACTACAAATATGCTTTCAATAAAATAACCCGTCGCAACACTTCGTTTGGCAACAGCGTAACCAGGGAAATCAATTACCCAAGCCCTCTGCTGATCGCGTTTCTCACGGACAAATACTGGTATCATACGATTGATGTGACCGTCGGGCTGGAAAGAGAATTGAATTTCAAAAACGGCTTTCGCGTAAGGCTGGCGGGCGATCTAAAAAATTATTTTACCTACAGCCAGTATTATCAACTGTCTTATAACCCTGGCGGAAGTGTCGATTATAATAAGAACGCTTTTAAATATTTCGCGACATCAGTTGTGGCAAAAATAGACCTGGCAAAAAATATTGGGGATCAGTTGAGCCTCGGCCCCTCGCTCTCCCTGCCCGTTTTCGACATCTGGAAAACGGACGACACTTTTCCGGAAGAAACAGGAAAAGGGAACAGGAGTAAATTTTCGATGGGATTTGGTATTGGACTGTCGCTTAGCTACTATTTGAATTAAAAAACAATGCTCTACTGAAACAGCGGAAAAAACCAAACCGTCGAACCCTGCCGCCCGGGCAAGAAAAAAGCCTGTAATGATTACAGGCTTTCAATTTAAATAAGTGCGAAAGAGGAGATTCGAACTCCCACGCCCGGTAAAAGGCGCTACCACCTCAAAGTAGTGCGTCTACCAATTTCGCCACCTTCGCATCTTTGGGAATGCAAATGTAGGGGAAAGGATCAAAAAAAAGAGCAGTAATCTGGGTAAAATCTGTTTTTTTCTGGCGGTTCCGGGCCCGCAAAAAGGCCGTGGATCCAAAACGGAAATCCCCGTTACATCCTTTCCGGCACCCTGATCCCCAGCACACCCATCCCGTTTTTAATTGCCTGGGCCGTGAGCTGTGCCAGTTGGAGCCTGAGGATCTTTTTTTCTTCGCTCTCCGCGTTGGCAATCGAATGCTCCGTGTAGAATGAATTAAATATTTTAGAAAGATTGAATACATAGATCGCCACTTTTGAGGGGTCGTGTTCGGTGGCCGCATCCTTAAGTACCGATGGGTACATCTCGAGGTGGATCGCCAGTTCTTTCTCGAGCGGTAACAGGCTTTCCGTTTGCAGGTGGCCGATCAGGTGATCCGTATTTTCCCTTGTCTTTCGCAGGATGCTTTTGATCCGCGCATGTGTATACTGGATGAACGGCCCGGTGAACCCATGAAAATCGATGCTTTCTTCCGGGTTAAACACCATCTTCTTTTTGGGGTCTACCCGCAGCAGGAAAAATTTGAGGGCGCCGAGCCCGATGGTATCGTACAATTCTTTCAATTCTTCCTCTGTAAAATCTTTTACCTTACCCAGCTCCTCGGTTTTCTGCTTCGCGATGTTCACCATTTCTGCAACAAGGTCGTCGGCATCAACAACAGTTCCTTCGCGGCTTTTCATTTTACCGGTTGGCAATTCCACCATGCCGTAACTGAGGTGGTAAATTCCATCTGCAGAAGGCAGGCCGAGTTTCTGGCAGATGAGTTTCAAAACCTTGAAATGGTAGTTCTGCTCATCCCCCACTACGTATATGCTCTGGCTGGCGTTGAATTCTTTTTGTTTCTGTTCTGCAAGGCCTATGTCCTGCGTAATGTAAACGGAAGTGCCGTCTTTTCTTCTCACCAGTTTTTCGTCCAACCCATCCGCGGTGAGATCGATCCAAACGCTGCCATCCGGTTTCTGGTAAAAAACGCCCTTGGCAAGACCCGATTCCACGAGGTCCTTTCCGAGCAGGTAGGTATCGCTTTCGTAATAGATCTTGTCGAAATCGCTTCCGATTCTTTCATAGGTTGCGTCAAATCCTTCGTACACCCAACTGTTCATCCTGCGCCAGAGATCCATCACCTCGGGTTTTCCAGCCTCCCAATCGAGCAGCATCTGCTGCGTGGCCTTCATTACCGGCGCTTCTTTCTCGGCCTCTTCCTGCGATCTGCCCGCGGCTTTCAGCTCTTCCGTCTGCCGCTTGTATTCGTTGTTGAACTTAACATAGTAATCGCCCACAAAATGGTCCCCCTTTGTATGGGTACTTTCGGGCGTTTCGCCGTTGCCGAACATCTGCCAGGCGATCATGCTTTTGCAGATGTGTATGCCGCGGTCGTTAACGATGCATGTTTTCACCACATCATTACCCGTTGCCTTCAATATTTCAGCAATGCTTCTTCCCAGGAAATTGTTGCGCAGGTGCCCGAGGTGCAAAGGCTTGTTGGTATTGGGCGATGAATATTCCACCATCACCTTTTCATGATTGGCCGGTGCGTTTCCGAATGAATCGTCCCTGTAATTTTCGTGGAGAAAGGTGAGCCAGAAAGCATCTGCCACCGACAGGTTCAGGAAACCTTTGATCACGTTAAAACCTGTAAACAGGTCCGGGTTGGTGGCAACAATGTGTCCGCCCAGCTCCGCCCCCAAAGCATCGGGAGACTTTTTCAGTTGTTTGATGAAGGCAAAAAGCACCACGGTATAATCCCCCTCGAATTCGGGTTTGGTGGCATTCACCAGCACATCTGCGGGTTGTAACTCAATGCCATACAACTGGTGGATGGCAGTGGCAGTAACCTCTTTTATCTTTTGTACAACGCTCATTTCTTAACAATTTCGGCTCGCAAAAGTAACCATTTAAGCGCTACCTTCGTTGCCACTTTATGCGAAAGCTGCATGATACCATCCGTGGCCTCATACTTAATATGGTGGACCTGTTTTACCCGATTTTCAGGCGGGTGATGCCGTTGCAGACTTTCCGTTATGCCGCCTGCGGCGGTTTTAATACGTTATTGGATATTTCATTGTTCTTTGTTTCGTACAATTTCATCCTCTACAAACAGGATGTGCACTTTTACTCCATTACCATCGGCGCGCACATTGCCGCGTTCCTGATCAGTTTCTGCATTACGTTCCCGATCGGGTTCTACCTGAGCCGTTACGTGGTTTTCCAGGAAACATCTGTTTCAAAAAGGGCGCAGCTGAAAAAATATTTTATGGTGGTAATGGGATGCCTCTGCCTGAACTATGGCTTCCTGAAACTGTTTGTGAACGTGTTCGGATGGTACCCCACTCCTTCCAAACTCGTCACCACTTTTTTTGTGGTGGCTTTCAGTTATCTTACACAAAAGAATTATACATTCAAAGGAGCGGTTTCGGGATAAGCATCCGGGATCACAGGCTGGAAACCCGGCGTACCATCGTTCATCCAGTAACCCCGTTTTCCTGGTTGCCCGCTTCCCCTTTACTTTGTAAAAAACAAGACAATGGCAGATTATAAGATCACATGCCCAAACTGCAATACCGAATTTGAACCCGGGGAGTCTACCCGCGTTCAGATTGAAAATGAGCTGCGCGGCAAAATGGAAGAATGGCGGAAAAAGAAAGACGAAGAGTTTAAAAAAAGGGAACAACTGTTCGACCAGCAACTCAAAGCCAAAGAAGAAGAAACACGCAAACAGATAGACGCGGAAAAAAAGAGGCTCAAAGACGAGCTCGAATCTTCCATCCGGAAATCAATGGCCAGCGATTTTGAGAACCAGATCCAACTGCTCAAGCAAAGCGACCAGGAAAAAGAAGAGAAATTAAGAGAGGCACGCAAAAAAGAACTCGAGTTCCTGCAGAAAGAAAAAATGCTGCAGACAAAAGAAGAAGAACTTGAATTGACCCTTCAACGCCAGTTGATGGAAGAACGCGAGCGGCTCAAAGAACAACTGCAAAAAGACGAGGCAGAAAAATTGAGCATGAAGGAACAGGAATTCCTGCTGCGCCTGAAGGAAAAAGACAAACAGCTCGAGGACCAGAAAAAACTGGTTGAAGAAATGCGCCGCAAAGGCGAGCAGGGCAGCACACAACTGCAGGGAGAAGTACTGGAGCTCACGCTGGAAACACTGCTCAAAACGGAATTTTCGAACGACGATATCCGCGAAGTAAAAAAAGGGGAAGAAGGCGGCGACATCATCCAGGAAGTACGCAACGAGCTGCGGAAATCCTGCGGCGTTATTGTGTGGGAAACCAAACGCGCAAAGAACTGGAGCGATAAATGGATAGACAAACTGAAAGAAGATACACAGAAAGGCAATGCAGACATCGCGGTGCTGGTAACGCAAACCGTTCCGAAAGACGTAGACAGGTTTGGCAGGAAAGACGGTATCTGGATCTGTTGCCTTGCAGATGTAAAACTGGTGGCCAGCATCCTGCGGGAAAGCCTGATCAAACATTATGAAACCACCAGGGTGCTGGACAATGTAAGCGACAAAAAAGAAACCTTGTACAAATACATGACGAGTAATGAGTTCAAACAAAAATGGGAAGCCATCATTACTACTTACATGAACATGCAGAAACAGATCACCAAAGAAAAAATAAGGGTGAGCAAAGACTGGGCAGAACGCGAGAAACAATTACAGATCATGCTCCATAATTCAATGGGCTTTCTGGGTGATGTAAAAGGGATAGGCGGCCTGGAAATAAAAGAGATCAACCTGCTCGAGGAAGGCGAGAATGAATAACAGTTTCGAAAATACAACGGGCAGCAACCAGGCAGAAAAACCATCGAGGAAAAAACCCATCTTCCCCGTTCATCCCGCACTGCGCCAGTACCTGGTGAATTACGGAAGAGAGGTGAAACTTCCTGTAAGCTACCAGGACCTGCAAAGGTTTACGTATACTGTGCCGCTGCAAGACAAGTTCGGCAAAGACACGGCATGGGAAAAAGCCACGTACGACATGCGCGAATGGGAATTTCTCAGGGAAAACCTGGTACGCATTTATGCGATCCTGAAAACAGAGGGGGATATGAGCTTCATCAACCACCTCGATGTGGCGAGAATTGATTTCTGTTATTTCGGAAACAGCCAGCCATTCAGGATCCGCATTGTAAATAAATTCAACGACAACTACGATCATTATTACATCAAGCAGGCAGATGCCAGCAGGATCTATGGATTGGAACTCGAGCATTTGCTCTCGCCCAACCGGATGCTGTATTTTACAGATAAGAATACATTGATAGAAGAACATGTGCCCGGCATTCCGGGCGATGTGTTCATCAGCGATTACCTGAAAGACCCGAACACCAACCTCATCCGCCTCGCAAAGGAGTTTGTAAAATTCAACGAACGTTGCTTTGTGCATTTGCTGGGCGATATGCGGTCGTATAATTTTGTTGTGAACATCACACCCGATATCGAAGATTTCCAATACCGCATACGCGCCATCGACTTTGACCAGCAATCGTACGAAGGAAGAAAGAACCTGTACCTGCCGCAGTTTTTTAAAGAGAACAAGGCGCTGGTTGATATTGTGATCCGCCACCTCGACAAAGACTCCATTGCGCAATACCAGGCAGAAGAAAGAACGATGATGACATTCAGGCTTGCCTCCGCGCGGTATAGGGTGAAAGAGATCCTGGATATTATGGCAACCGATCCCATTTCAACCCGGGAAAAATTTGAACAGCTTAAAAATGAACTGGCAGAATACTTCAACAATACCGCGTATTACAAACGGGCAAAAACGATGGGCCAGCTCGTAAAGATGCAGTTGAAACAAACCTTGCAGAAAAACCTCCTGCTGGTGCCAAAAACAAAAAGCCGGTTTGATGATTGATGCCAAACGCATATTATACAACCGATACGACGAACAGTTGCTGAACGGTTTGCAGGAAGTGGTCTTCAACAAGACCGGCGACCTTTTCGTTGCGTACACAGTTGTTCCGGTTAAGAGCGACTTGTTCAATGAACTGTTTGAGATGCATCTCCATGAAAAGAGTTATACTACCAGGGTTGGACAAAAAAGAAATGAAGACGATCAGGAGAGAAACGGGTCGTGGACCGGGCACAATCCATTCGAACCTGATCTTAAAACATCTATTGCAGAAGGTGTTTTCGAATACGCCACCGTTTTTTTCAGGGGTTATTATTTTGAAAAGGAATGGTATGTAACAGAAGACGTGGCCTATTTCGATACAATGGAAACCCTTGGCAACCATGTATCGGATCTGCGCAACGAGATCGAAACCCCGGAATGGACAGCACCCCTTCCGCCAACCTACGAGATGATAGACATCGACCTGTTAAACAAAACGCTTTCGGATACCGGTGTTACGGTTGCCGATTACATCCAACGCACTTCGTACGACCAGCTTCCGAAAGTAACAAAGCTGCAATCACCAAACCTGCGCCCGTATGTGGGCATGCCTTTACCGGTGGCACATTTAAAATGGGAACTGAAAGAAAAACTGAACAGGGAATACGAAGCATACATTAATTCGTCCGTTTTTATTCCTTTTTTCCGGATGTTAAAGGACCAGTTTGCAGATGAATTCAGTTGGGTGTATCCATCTTATGGGCCCGCTTATCCATTGATCTACCCCCAAAACAAAGCGTACGTGATGGCGGTGGCAGGGGTTACCGATAAAAACAAACACTCGCGTTTGTACTATTTTCTTCACATCCCTGCAGAACAAAAAATATACGAATGGAGCTACCCGGCAACAAGAACGCCGCAAGAGCCTGGTTTATCTGAGATCCAGGAAAACCTTGCGGGCCTGTCTGATTGGGGAAACGATTACGATGTTATGGATCCATCTGTAACCATGGACGATGTTCATTTCTGGAATGAATATGTTCTGAAAAAAGAAGAAGGTAAATATTTGTATTTGTCAGAAACAAAAGTGGAAAACCATCTTCGCGATACCTACCCTCATTTCTAGCGGGGCGATTCGCCTGCGATCCAGGCCAGGCTCAGGCCATCTCTCATGTGAAAATGAATATCGAGCGGTACATGTGTATTATCTTTCGAAAATGTTGATGGAACGATGCCCCCATCATTAAAAGCAAAAGGTTCGGTGCGCAATACCTCGCTGAAATCAACATCACCATTGCCCCACCATTTGAACATAGATTCTTTTGCGCTCCACAACAAAGTGAGCAGCGGAACCTGTTGTTGCAGGTCGTGCGAATGCACAAAAAGCAGTTCGTCTGCGTGCAGGAATTTGTGTTTGATCTTTTCAATACGCGGTGTGATCATTTCAATATCTATGCCCACGCGCTGCGAGCTGCTCACAATTGCCGCTGCATAATCACCGCAATGCGAGATGGAGAAATGGTATTGCTCCTCGGGAAGAAAAGGTTTTCTCGTGTCGGCGATCATGATCTCGGCATGCGGAAAATCGGGAAACAGGAAAAGGAGCAGGTACCTGCCGGCAAGATGCTGCAACCGTTTGTGCGGGTGTGTGATCTCCCGTTTTACAGGTACGGCGTTGAGGAAAAAAGATTCGGGTTCCTCGATCTTCCAGACACCCAGCTTCGTGGTTAAGTTGATATCTTGTTGATAAAACAGCGGCACAGCGTAAATTTAGAAATTACATTGCAGGTTTAAGATTTATTTGCATTCAATTCATAAATAATCATCCGAATGATCCTTACAGATACACGCATTCTCGAAGAAATGGCCAAGGGAACGATCAAGATCGAACCGTACAACCGCGCCGATCTTGGCAGCAACAGTTACGATGTACACCTGGGCAAAACCCTTGCCACTTACGTGGATGCTGAGCTGGATGCAAAAAAACACAACAAGATCACCCACTTCGAAATCCCGGATGAAGGTTTTGTTTTGCAGCCGCATGTTTTTTACCTAGGCGTTACCGAAGAGTATACCGAAACGCATGCGCATGTTCCATTTCTCGAGGGCAAATCGTCAACGGGCCGCCTGGGCATCGATATACATGCCACTGCCGGCAAGGGCGATGTGGGCTTCTGCGGCAACTGGACGCTTGAGATCTCCTGCAAGCAACCCGTGCGCATTTACAAGGGCATGCCCATCGGCCAGCTCATCTATTTTCCCGTAGAAGGCATCATCGAAGTAAAATACAACCAGAAAGGCAACGCCAAATACAGCGGGCAACCGAATATGCCGGTGGAAAGCATGATGTGGAAGAATAGTTTCTAATTTTCTCCGCAAGCGCTTACGCCGGGTTCAGCTTCCAGATGGCCGCATTCAGAGCCGTGGCGAAGCTAACCCACAGGATATAGGGCACAAGGAGCCATGCGGCGGCCGGTTTTATTTGATAGAACCGGATGATGGTGAGCAGGATGCAGACCCACATCACAACGATCTCGACCAGTGCCCAGCCCACCTGGTGCTGGTTGAAAAAGATGATCGACCATGAAAAATTGAGTACAAACTGGATGATGAAAATGGTAAGCGCCTTGTTGCGCCGGTCGGAAGACGGCTGTTTCCACACCATGTACAAACTGATCCCCATCAGCGTATAAAGCAGGCTCCATACGGGCCCAAACAGCCAGTTTGGCGGCTGGAAAGAAGGCTTCTGCAAAGTAGCGTACCAACCGCCAATCTCGGGCGCGGTAAACAACCCGCCGAGCGTTCCGATCCCGAGCGTGAAAAGTATAGACAGGATTAGTTTTATGACCGGTTTCATTTTCATGATTTCAATATTTAAAAAAACGTTCCATCGAAAGCTTTACGGCGCACACTCACAATTTTCCATACTTTTTCTGATACGAGATCAGCCAGCCGATCACTTCGTTGTAGCTTTCTATTCCCTTGTTCTGCTTGTTCATTTTCAGGTACTGGTCGTACATGTTCGACACTGCCGGTGAGAGCCTGTGTTTTCTTTTCTGGAAAAACTCGCGTACTTCTTTCCGTTCTTTCTTCACCAGGGTATCGAGTTGTGAACGGTTGTACTGAACAACGGAATCGAATGTTTTGAAATCGGTCTCCGTTCTGAACATAAACAATTCTTCGCCCTGCGCATAACTGAAGAGATCGTTGTACAACGAATAACGGAAATAAGGATCGGCCGACTCCGCCGCCGCCAGGTAACCCACAAAATTTGCCTCGCTCTCGCTTGCATAACCCAGCTGGTGCGCCATTTCGTGCGTAACAATATAGGGAACAAGGATCCGCGGAATATCCGTACGCAGTTGCGCCTCGCCGGTAAACGGATTGTAATAACCCGTGAACCCCATGTAATCGCCCAGCACACTGAACAGGCTTCCTTTAACGGAACGGTTGCCATAGTTGAGAAAATAATGCTGGTAAGAAGCCGTCTGGTACGCCAGGAATGCCTCCCGGTAAATAGAATCAAGAGGCGGCGTGGGCAGTATGGAATCTTTGATCAACCGCCTGCACTCGTTCACTTTAACGATGAGCCGGTTGGTAAGCTGCACCACCTCTTCCCTGGTATAGCTGGTTTTGTTGATGCCAAGCTGGTACGAAATACCGAGGCGGTCGTAGTTGAGTCCCCAGGCCAGTTTAAACACCACGTAGATCCAAAGGATGCGTTTTACCATCCTGAAAAGCGTGTGTTTGAACATTTCCCCGGAATGATCGCGCCGGATGATCCGCCTGATCCATAAAACCAGTTTTACCAGGATCCAGATGGAAAGGGCCACGTACAGGACATCCCCCAAACTAAACGGCAGCCAACGGGTGATCATGCGCTGGGTGGTAGAAATACCCCGGTAAACGCCGGTAGAATACCAGCGTTCAACGGCAGCGGGAAACAGGGAAAAGATGAAAATGAGTATGGAAACAGTCAAAAGCAGCGCGAAACGCAGCCATTTATGACCGGAAATTCTGAAATTTGTGTTCATAACACAAATATACCCCGCCTGCCGCTTGCGTAGCCAACCCTGAAATCCCGGCCGGGAGTGGTTTTTCTTGGTATTTCGCCCATTTTGCCGTAATTTTGCAAGCCCTTAAAAAACGGTTATGAATCAGCGTAGGGAATTTGAAATAGCATTCGTTGGTTTGAAGCCGGGTGTTCATGTTTATGAGTACCATATTGAGGATAAGTTCTTTGTTCCTTACGGACCGCAGGATTTTGAAAACTGTAACGCGGATGTCAAGCTGAGTCTTGAAAAGAACAACGGTTTTATGCTGTTGAAATTTGACATCGACGGAACGGTTGACGTAACCTGCGACAGGTGCGGAAACACATTGACGGCGCAGCTTTGGGACGAGTTCAACATCATTGTAAAGATGGTGGACGATCCCGAGCCGATGAACGAAACGGAAGAAGATCCTGATGTGTATTACATCAGCCGCGGCGAGAGTCATTTGTTTGTTGGGGACTGGATCTACGAATTTGTGAACCTGAGTATCCCGCTGCAGAAAATGTGTGGCAAAGATGAAAAAGGGAATTCCAAATGCAACCCGGAAGTGCTGGAGAAGCTGAGGAAAATGGAAGAAGACACCCAGAAAGACAACAACAAGGCCTGGAAGGGGCTGGATAAATTCAAAAACCTGGAATAATTTTTTTTAATAGAAGTACTATAAATTTCGAGATATGCCGAATCCTAAACGCAGACATTCGCAGCAGCGTAGCGCAAAGAGAAGAACACACTACGTGGCTCAGGAAGTTACATTAAGCAAAGACAGCACCACAGGTGAAACCCATGTACGCCACCGCGCGCACGTGAGCGAAGGTAAATTGTTCTACAAAGGGAAAGTAGTAGCTGAGAAAGCTCCTCTGAAAGCGTAACCTTTTAGTTCAATTTAAGCTTCTGCCACGATGAATATTGGCCTGGACATGATGGGTGGAGATTTTGCACCGCTTGAGGCGGTGAAAGGCTTGCAGCTATACCTGTCTGGCAGTAACCGCACGGCGTCTCTATACTGCATAGGTGATGAAACACTGGTAAAACCTCTCCTGGAGGAACACCAGGTTGCATCACCTAATTTGCATTTGGTACATGCCCCCGAAGTGATCGGTTACCACGAACATCCCACCAAGGCCCTGAAAGAAAAACAACGGTCGTCCATTGCCATCGGTTTCCATATGCTCGCCACCGGCAAGATCGATGCTTTTATCAGCGCCGGTAATACGGGCGCGATGCTGGTTGGCGCAATGTTCAGCATCAAAACAATACCGGGCGTGCTGCGCCCCACCATCTCAACCGTTATCCCAAAACTGGATGGTGGCACAGGTATCATCATGGATGCTGGGCTGAACTCGGATTGCAAGCCGGAACAACTGGACCAGTTTGCGGTATTGGGCAGCCTCTATGCAGGGAACATCTTCAACATAGACAACCCCAAAGTAGGGCTGATCAATGTGGGCGAAGAAGAAGGCAAGGGAAACCTGCTGGCACAGGCCACCTATCCCCTGCTGAAAGAAAACAAAAAGATCAATTTTGTCGGAAACATAGAGGGGCGCGATCTTTTTAACAACAAGGCAGATGTGATGATCTGCGATGGTTTTACCGGCAACATCATCCTCAAAATGGCAGAATCTGTGTACGACCTTGTGCAGGCGCGCGGTTATGCCAACGACGAATACTTCACCCGTTTTCATTACGAAAATTATGGCGGAACACCGGTTCTCGGTGTAAACAGGCCGGTGATCATCGGCCATGGAATCTCCCATGCCAAGGCTTTCAAGAACATGATCTCCGTTGCAGAAAAGATGATCGAAAGCGATGTATGCGGCAAGATCACCGCACTTTTCTCTAATAATCTCCCTGAATAAAGAACAAAGCGGTTTCCGGAACTGTAGCCTGTTGGCCCGGCGATGGTATGCCCAGGCTAAGCTCCCCGGCCATTTTCCACATTTCATCCCTGATATTTACCGTTCATCACAATTCAAAATTTCTGCGGATTGGCGTTTAAATCGCCGAAAGCCCCGTCATTACTACGTTTCAAAGCATTACTCACTATTATCCATTGCCGTAATACCAACTTAAAGAAGGTACTTTGTTTTGCATAGTACTATCAATCGACATATCTTTGTTCTATCAAAGTAAATAACCTCTTAAAAATAACCTTTATGAAAAAGCTCATTTTCACCGTTTACGTAGCCGCCCTGGTTGCACTTGTTCCCGCCGTCATTGCAGGCTATCTGAACCGCAGTAAAAAAGCCGGCGATGTTAAGACCGAGGAAACACTTGCCAGGGAATCTGACAACCGCCACGATGATGGAAGCATCCTTCACCTGGTGCGTACATTTTAACCGGGCGGGCTGGAAAAAAATTAACACCTACCTTCGCGCCAAACAAGTGTTAGTTTATGTGGCTCAACAACATCCTCGAAACCATTGGCAATACTCCCCTGATCAGGCTCAATAAGATCACGAAAGACATACCCGCAACTGTTTTGGCGAAAGTGGATTATTTCAATCCCGGCAACTCCATCAAAGACCGCATGGCGCTGAAGATGGTAGAAGTGGCCGAGAAAGAAGGCAAGCTGAAACCCGGCGGTACCATCATCGAAGGAACAAGTGGAAATACGGGCATGGGCCTTGCCCTGGCGGCCTGTGTGAAAGGTTACAAATGCATCTTCGTTACCACCGACAAACAATCCAAAGAGAAAGCAGACATATTGAAAGCGGTTGGCGCAGAAGTGATCGTTTGCCCCACAAACGTTCTGCCCGAAGACCCTAAAAGTTATTATTCCGTTGCCAAACGACTCGGCAAAGAGATCCCGAATTCAATGTACATGAACCAGTACGATAACCTGGCGAACCGCCAGGCGCACTACGAAAGTACAGGCCCCGAAATATGGGAGCAGACAGAAGGAAAGATCACTCACCTTGTTTGCACCGCGGGAACCGGCGGAACCATCGTTGGTTCTGCGATGTACCTCAAAGAAAAAAATCCGAACATAAAAGTATGGGCCATCGATGTATACGGTTCATTGCTTACCAAATATTTTAATACGGGTGAAATAGACATGAACGAAGTGCACCCGTACATATCCGAAGGATTCGGAGAAGACTTTGTGCCACAGAATTACGACATGAGCGTAATAGATAAATTTGAACAGGTAACGGATAAAGACGGCGCCGTAATGGCAAGACGCATCGCCAAAGAAGAAGGTCTCTTTTGCGGGTACAGCGCCGGCAGTTGCCTGCAGGGATTGATGCAACTCAAATCAACACTCACAAAAGATGATGTGGTGGTATGTATCTTCCACGACCATGGCAGCCGCTACGTAGGAAAAATTTACAACGACCAGTGGATGATGGAACGCGGTTTCTTGGATGTAAAAACTTTTAAAGACATCGTAAGCGGGCGCAGCTCTCAACGCCTTGTAACCCTCGAGCCAACGCACACGGTTGCGGAAGCCGTTGAAATGATGAAGAAATACGATATCGAGCACATCCCTGTAATGAGCAACGGCGATTCCATCGGCGCGGTTAGTGAAAACGGTTTGTTCCAGAAAGTATTCAGCAATCATCCTGAAATAAAAACCGCAACTGTTGAAAGCGTACTGGAACCCGCCTACCCGGTTGTTGCTTTTGATACACCGGTTGAAAGACTGGGCAGCCTCATCACAAAAGAAAACGGCGCGGTACTTGCAAAGGATGAAAAGGGCGAATACCACATCGTTACAAAATATGATGTGATACAAAGCCTGGCGAAATAATTTTACTGTTACACTCCCCCTATGTTCGGACTCATCCTCGAAATGTTCAGATCGGCGATCATTGTTGGCGCCGCAGTTTTGGTTTGCTATGTGCTCGGAAAGATCTTCAGGAAAAAAGTCAGGTATGTGACCATGCTCGGTTTTGCCTGCACCGCATTCCTGCTGCTGGTATTTTTGAAGATGACCTCTTTCTATTTTATTTCCGGGGGATACGAGTACAGGAGCTTACCTGTGCGATCACCTGTTGACATCAAAGAAACCGACGTTGGCACCTTCATCAATGCCCCTGCCCCAAATACAGGCGCAGGCAAATACGATATTGACCGCCTCGCTATTTCGCGCAGCAACCAGACCATTTATTTCCGGGCGAAAGATGTTCCTGACACTGTTTTTGCATACAACTACAAGACCTTCGAGCTCAAGCCCGCCAAACAACAGGTTGCGTTGTTTGAATTCGACGAACTGTATTCAAACTACCACAACAAGATCATTGCACCCGCGTATTTTTTGTTTGTGATCGTTTGTTTTTTAGTGATGATCTTCTTCCGCAAACGTGAAAGAGAAAAGGATGATTCAACAGGTTTCACGGACTAACAGTTGGCTGCAGGATATCTCCATCAATAGACACAAAGCTTGCGAACTGCAGCAAGCATTTTTGCGTTACCATCTGCGCAATTGGCCCTTGTCGAAGACCCATGTGGCCGTAACGATTTTTTGTTCATCGGTCAATTCATACCACGGTCCCATCTTTGTATTTACAGGGTTCAATACAATATGCATATCCTGCGCGGGCATATAACCTTCTGCGAGCAGGTAGATCTTTTTCCCAGTTGATCGCTGTACGGCCATGTCTACCACTATTTCCGCATGTCCCGGTGCACCGCCTTTTACAAACACATCTCCGGCCTGCATTGAGTAGACATCGTTCACCCGTTTCATCGATTGCTCCAGCGTGTAACTGCCGCAGTACACGAAAACGGTTTCCATGAATTTCAAAAAACTGCCGCGGGTATCTGCGGCGTTGTTCTTGAGATAAGCCGCGAACTGGTAGTAAGTCCGGTCACCTTTCAAAAACCGGATGCTGTCGTACATCCCTTTACCAAAAAAATATTCACCACGCAATCGCATCACCGCATCTGCGCATTGCTGAAGGTCTTTGGCACCGGTAGAAACATCGAGTACGGCATAATGCAGCGATTGATTCGGTTTTACGGCGCCGTTGTAGAAATAAATGGTTTTGTCTTTGCGCAGCGGAAGCCTGCGCAGGTATTCTGCGAACGACCCCGGCGCTACGGGAACCCGCTCAAACCCTTGCGGCAAAGGGATGTCCGCAACCGATCGCATCGAAACATCAAACGCAGGAAAGGTGATAGGTGTGGCGGCGAAGGAAAAGAACAGGAGCAGCCTGCAAATAGCGGTAAGCATAGCATTGGTTTTTTCAATGATTCATCCACCGGAATTTTTCACAAACGCATGCTGTTAAACTTCTCAGTATTTTTACGGATGCGTTTTTTTGTCGATCAATTGCAGCGGAACATACAACTACCTGAACACCCCATGCGCATTGTTTCGCTGGTGCCTTCGCAAACGGAGTTGCTGGCAGACCTGGGGCTGGAAGAAGAAGTGATCGGCATTACCAAATTTTGTGTGCATCCCGGGGAATGGTTCAGGAGCAAGACAAGGATCGGCGGCACCAAAACGGTGAACATAGAACTGGTGAGAACGTTACGGCCCGATCTTATCATTGCCAACAAGGAAGAGAATGTAAAGGAGCAGATCAACGCGCTGGAGGCCATTGCACCGGTTTGGGTAAGCGACGTGAACAACATCAACGATGCACTCCAAATGATCGAAAGCATCGGCCGCATTACGCATAAAAATACGGAAGCGGAACGATTGACCGCCCGGTTGAAAGATGATCTTGCGGCAATGGCGCAACCCAAAGAAAAAATACGCACGGCTTATCTCATCTGGAAAGACCCTTATATGGCCGCCGGCGGCGACACTTTTATCAGCGATGTGCTGCGCCTGGCCGGGTTTGAAAATGTATTACAGTCGGAACCGCGCTATCCTTCTGTCACTCCCGAAATATTGCGCGAAAAAGAAACAGCTCTTGTAATGCTCTCATCCGAGCCTTATCCTTTCAAACAAAAACACGTTGATGAGCTGCAGGCACAACTGCCAGGAGCAAAGATCATTTGCGTAGACGGCGAGATCTTCAGCTGGTATGGGAGCAGGATGAAATACATGAAGGATTATATCGCGCAATTGCGGCTTTCATAGGAAAAGCTAACAACCGTTTGCGCCACTTAAAGTATCTTGCCCATCCATCAAACAATAGCTATACCCATGAAAAAATACAGTGCCGGCGTTCTTTTTGGTAAAGAACTGGAAGCGTTATACAACGACGCAAAAGACAATGAGTTTGCGCTCCCTGCGGTGAATACGATCGGTACCAATACCATCAATGCCGTATTGGAAACAGCGGCCAAGGTAAACTCGCCCGTGATCATCCAGTTCTCCAACGGAGGCGCGCAGTTCATCGCGGGAAAGGGCATGCCGAACGACCAGTTGCAGGCCAATATTTCCGGCGGCATCTCCGGCGCCCTGCATATTCACAATGTGGCCAAACACTATGGCGTTCCGGTGGTATTGCATACCGACCATGCCGCTAAAAAATGGCTGCCATGGGTAAGTGGTTTGATCGATGCGGGCGAACAGTTCTACAAAGAAAAAGGGCAACCGCTTTTCAGCTCGCATATGCTCGATCTCTCTGAAGAACCGATCGAAGAGAACATCCATACTTCTGTTGAATTCTACAAACGCATGGCGCCGCTCGGTATGAGCATCGAAATTGAACTCGGTGTTACGGGTGGCGAAGAAGACGGCGTTGACAACAGCGGCATCGAAAACGATAAACTGTACACGCAACCGCAACACGTTGCCTACTCTTATACCGAACTCAGCAAAGTAGGTAACTTATTTACCGTTGCCGCCGCCTTTGGAAATGTGCACGGGGTGTACAGTCCAGGTAATGTGGAGTTAAGACCCGTGATCCTGAAAAACAGCCAGGACTATATTGAGCAGGAACTGAAAACAAAAAAGAAACCTGTATACTTTGTGTTCCACGGCGGAAGCGGCTCACCGCAGCACCAGATCCGCGAAGCGATCAGTTATGGTGCCATCAAAATGAACATCGATACCGATCTGCAATGGGCGTTCTGGGAAGGCATTCACCAGTTCTACCAAAAGAATGAAGCTTACCTGCAAGGACAACTCGGCAATCCCGAAGGGCCGGAAAAACCAAACAAAAAATACTACGATCCGCGCGTATGGCTGCGCAAAGCAGAAGAAAGTTTCAGCAAGCGTTTGGAAGTGGCTTTCGAAGACCTGAACTGCATCAACAGGAACGCATAGCAATACAAGACAAGATCATAAGCATACAAGAACAAGGCACAGGTTTTAACAAGCTTGTGCCTTGTGTGTTTCTCACACATTCTTTGGCCAAAAAAACAAGGGATATTTTTTGGCATACTAACAATTGTTAGCAACCTTTGTGAACCGCTTTCAGCGATTGCTAAAACCAAAAAATCTTCTTCATGCCTAACCAGAAACTTCTTGATCTTTTGGGCGATTCAGCCGCCTATCTTCTCGACCACAAGTGTACAACGATCGATAAAAACGGGATCCATTTGCCTGCGCCCACGCATGTGGACGATATCTGGATCAACAGCAACCGGAGCAACCAGACCCTGCGCAGCCTGCAGTCGCTCCTCGACCATGGCCGCCTGGGTGGAACGGGATACTGCAGTATTTTCCCGGTGGACCAGGGGATTGAACACAGCGGTGGTTCGGCATTTGCCCCCAACCCGATCTATTTCGATCCAGAGAACATCATCAAGCTCGCCATCGAAGGCGGCTGCAATGGCGTTGCTTCTACGTATGGTGTGTTGGGATTGATGAGCCGCAAGTATGCGCACAAGATCCCGTTCATTGTAAAGATAAACCACAACGAGTTTCTGAGCATGCCCAACCGTTTCGACCAGACCATGTTCGGAACCATTAAAAGCGCATGGAACATGGGCGCTGTTGCCGTGGGCGCAACGATCTACTGGGGAAGTGCAGAAAGTTCGCGCCAGCTCAAAGAAGTGGCTGAAGCCTTCGAAATGGCGCATGAGCTTGGCATGGCTACGATACTCTGGTGCTATCTGCGCAACGAAGGTTTTAAAGTAGATGGCGTGGATTATCATACCGCTGCAGATCTTACCGGGCAGGCAAACCACCTGGGCGTAACGCTGCAGGCAGACATCATCAAGCAGAAATTACCTACCAATAACGGGGGGTACCTTGCTACGAAACATGGCAAGACCAACAAACTTGTTTACGAAAAACTAACCACCGATCACCCGATCGATCTTTGCCGTTACCAGGTGCTCAATTGCTACAACGGGCGCATTGGCCTCATCAACTCAGGGGGCGAGAGCAAGGGCGCGAGCGATATGGCCGAAGCAGTTACCACCGCGGTGATCAACAAACGCGCCGGCGGCATGGGCCTTATCCTCGGCCGCAAAGCCTTCCAGCGCCCGATGAACGAGGGGATCGAAATGCTCAATGCAATACAGGATATTTACCTCGACCCATCCGTTACGATAGCATAAGAACCAGGAGCCGGGAGTTGGCGGTGGTAAAATCATCCCACCCCTAACTCCCGGCTCCAAACTACTGACTCCTCAAGCGTTTTTCCTTATCTTCACCGCCCCAATCGAAGACCGTTATGAAAAAAGAACGTGAAGAAGATTTTGAAGCCAACCTGACAGGTGACGAAAGCCAGGGCGAGGACCAGGCGAAACCCCGTTGGTTCAACCGGATCAGGAAAGGTATTTTGACTTCTACGGCTGATAAAAAAGAAACACCGGAGGGCCTGTGGAACAAGTGCCCCGAGTGCAACTACATCTGCACCACCAGCGAACTCAAAGAAAACCTCTACGTTTGCCCCAAATGCAACCACCACCACCGCATTGGCAGCGAAGAATATTTCGAGATCATATTCGACAACAAAGAATATACTGAACTATTCGGGAACATCCAGAGCATCGACAAGCTCGGCTTCACCGATCTCAAACCATACCAGAAACGCCTCGACGATATTCATTCGAAAACCGATCTGAAAGATTCCATGCGTGTTGGCGTTGGTAAGGCCAATGGCGAAGGACTTGTGGTGGCCTGTATGGATTTCGAATTCATCGGCGGATCGCTGGGTAGCGTTATGGGAGAAAAATTCAGTCGCGCGGTAGACTACTGCATCGAACACAGGCTCCCCTATCTCGTCATCAGTAAAAGCGGTGGCGCAAGAATGATGGAGAGCGCGTTCAGTCTTATGCAGCTCGCCAAAACCAGTGGTAAACTTTCGCAGTTGAGCGATGCCAAACTGCCTTACATATCGTTGCTTACCGACCCTACCTTCGGTGGCATCTCCGCAAGTTTCGGAATGCTCGGCGACCTGAATATCGCCGAACCCGGCGCCCTGATCGGGTTTGCGGGGCCCCGCGTGATCAAGGAAACCATCAAAAAAGACCTTCCGGAAGGCTTCCAGCGCAGCGAATTTTTGCTGGAGCACGGCTTTCTCGATTTTATCGTTGACAGGAAAAACCTGAAAGACAAACTTGCACAAATGGTGCTGCTTTTTAGGAGCTAAACCCCTGTTATTAATTATTAATTAGGAATTAGGAATTAATAATTGAGAGGAGTGCTTTTATGTAAATGAGCCGGTGCCGATTGTTTATACTGATTATTCATTTTATTCATTTGCTAATTTGCACGCTGTGGAAATGAACAACCGTCAAGCCTATTTCAATTACCACATAGAAGACAAATATGTGGCGGGAATTGCTTTGATGGGAACCGAGGTAAAATCCATCCGTGCGGGCAAACTGAGTTTCAATGATTCGTTTTGTTTGTTCGATAAAGGAGAACTGTGGGTGCGCGCACTTTTTATCGCATCGTATTCGCATGGCACATCCAACAACCACATAGAGGTACACGACAGGAAATTGCTGCTCAATAAGCGCGAACTGAACAAACTGCAGACACGCATGAAAGAGAAAGGCTACACCATTATACCTCTGAAAGTTTTCTTTAACGAGAAGAACCTGGTAAAAGTGGAGATCGGCCTGGGCCGCGGTAAGAAATTACACGACAAAAGAGAGACGATCAAAAGCCGTGATGTTGAAAAAGAGATCAAACGTTACCTGAAATAATCAAGGTACAAATGGCATGTAGATCTTTATTTGCGCTTTGCTTATTCATCTTCCCTTTTGTATTTCGGCTTTCGTTCTTCTTTGTAATCGAGTTGTTCGATGAGTGCTTCCGGGGTGGGATTTTTGGTTACCGATACTGCTACCTGGAACAACGCGATGATCAGCAGCACAGACCCCACCAATTCCCCCCAGGTGATCCAATAACCCCACCACGCATATACCGCGCCTTTTGCGGGTGCATTGGTTTCGTAGATCACTTCTGCTTTGTCGCCCTCCGCCCAGTTCCTGAAAACATAACGCGCATCTATGGCATAATTTTTTAAACCTGCCCTGTACAGGGCCTTGGGGATGGAGCGTTTGGTAAGACTGTCTACCGACCAGTGAATAACAGCCGGTACTTTTTCTCCATCAAAATAATCGGGTTGGCGTGTGAATAAAATGTAACATCCGAAACAGACGAGATATAATATAAAGACAAGTTTATTCAAGCTTCGAAATTACAAAAGATAGCCACAGATTGCACAGATTAACACAGTTGATTGTTGTGGTATAGATTAATCAGCGATAACTAGCGCTGGCCTCAATTTTGCATCACTAATTCAAACCCAAAAACCATGGAAAAAAAACCTCAAATACCCGAAAACCAGGACGACAAATCACGGCTCAACGACGAGCCCCTGGAGAAAGAAGTGGATATCGACAGCAAGATCCACGAAACTTCACCCAATCTGATACAGAAAGAGGACCATCATATCCCGATTGATGATGAAGTCAAGAACGGCTGATCACCGAATAAGAATAAGAAGCAAGAGAAAAGCAACAGGAACAACGTGCATTGTATGCCCTATGTTCCTGTTGCTTTTTTTACATTAGTCTTCCACTTCTTCGGTGGTGGTGGTTCTGCGAACATTGCCACCCCTGTCTGTTGTGGTTGTAGTAACCCTTGACCTTCTTGAGCTTCCGCTCAGCAAAAGGATCAGCAGGAGAAGTACAACTGCACCGGCAACCCAGAGCCAGTTCTGGCTGAACCAGGAGCCTACTTCTTCTCCTTTGATCTCGGCTTTTACATCCTGCGCCCATAAAAGGTTGAGGGATGCCACTAACAGAAATGCTACTGCGAATAGCTTATGTTTCATGTTCAATACTGTTTTCATAAAAAATGTTTTGATAACAGTATTTAAATAATCGTGCCGTGGGGAGGAAAAGGCCTTAGCAGGCTTTCGTTTTGTGGTTCACCACTCCAACCGTTTTTAAACGTTGGGGAAGTCTTTATCAAACGTTTAAACGGAATTTGATATCCGCATGGCATTTTCCATAGGCGCACAAAAAAGCCCGTTCAGCAGAACGGGCCTGTTATTCATGGTTGGGTAGTTTAATTGGCAAGGCTCCTGAAATCCACCGGAACCAGTTTACTTACGCCGGGCTCCTGCATGGTTACACCGTAGATCACATCAACCGCGCTCATGGTTTGCTTATTGTGTGTTACGATGATGAACTGCGAGTTGTCACTGAATTTCTTGATCATTTGTGTGAACTTACCAACGTTCGCATCATCCAGCGGCGCATCAACCTCATCGAGGATACAGAATGGCGCCGGTTTGATGAGGTAGATCGAGAACAGCAAGGCGGTTGCCGTTAATGTCTTCTCTCCTCCACTCAGCTGTGTGATAGAAGATGGGCGTTTACCTTTTGGTTTGGCTATGATCTCGATCCCTGTTTCCGCAAGGTTCTCGGGGTTCACAAGTATCATATCGGCCGTATCCTCTTCTGTAAACAATGCCTTGAACACTTTCTGGAAATTCTCACGCACCTGGTTAAATGTGTCGAGAAACTGCTGGTTCGCGGTTGCTTCCACTTCCTGGATGGTTTGCAACAGGCTTTCTTTTGCGGATACAAGGTCATTTTTCTGTTCGAGAATGAACTCGTACCGCTTCTTCATTTCCATGTATGCTTCAATTGCAGTAGGGTTCACTTCGCCCATATTGTCCAAACGCTTGCGCATCCTGTCTGAACTGTTCTGCAATTCTTCGAGTGTTGTATCGGTTGTTCTTTCCTGGTCAAGGATCTCGTCAAGTTCTACTTTGAATTCAACGCTCAGCCTTTCCTTCATTCCCGCGAGCTGGAGTTTCAACTCGTTCAGCTTGTCTTTGATCTCTGTTACGAGATGATCGATCATCTCCTTGCTCTTCACTTTCAAACGAAGCTCACTTTCTTTCTCCTGCAATGCATTGCGGAGATTGTAATAGGCCTGGTCGGCCTCGTTGAGTTTCTTTTCTTCCTCGTCTTTCCTGCGCAACATCTCCAGCAACAGTTCTTCCGAACCTACCAGCGCTTTCTCGCTTTCTTCAATGTTGGCGGATGCTTCAGACAACTGGGTGGTGTTGTTGCCGATCTGCGCATGCAGGTCGTTCAATTGGTTTTCCTTGAACACCAACTCCTGTTTCAGGGTGGTGATCTTGCTCTGTTGCCTTGTTAGCTGCAGGTTTGTTTCGTTGTATTGAACGGAAGCAAGGTTGTATTCGTGCTCCGACGATTGGTAATCCTGCTCCACCGTTTTCAATTCCTCAGCTGTTGTCTGCAATTGCCCGTTCAGGCTATGGAATTCTTCGCGTGTGGTTGCGATCGCTTCGTGTTCTGCTTCGAGGCGTTGCTCCAGGTCCTCGAGTCTCTGCAACCCGTTCTGTTGTGCGGCCTGTAAATTCTCGATCCTGTTTTTTGCAGCAAACACCTGGTTGGTAAGCTGGTTGATCTCGTTCTCGGTTTGTTTGATCACGTTCTCTTTCAACTGGTCGTTGAACGCGATCACTTCGTTGTGCTTCGCCTGTATATCTGATTTCAGCAGGTTAACGATCGCCTCCTGGTCCGAGATCTCTTCCGATAATTTCTCAAGGTTTTTCGCACGGCCGATCTTCTTTCCTTCAAACAAACCAACGCTTCCGCCGGTGAGCGTGTATTTCCCTTTTACGTATTTACCGTGTTTCTCCAATACCACTGCGCCATTGCTGTTGGCGATCGCTTCGTCGTTCTCTGCGATGTAAACGTTTGCCAGCAGGTACTCGGCAAGTTTGCGGTATTGCTCATCCACTTCAATCACATCCATCGCTTTGATGGTATCGTTCGGCTGGTGCGTTTCAACCCGGTTGTCTGCAAACTTCTCTAGCATGAAGAAATTCGCTTTTCCTTTTTTATTGGCATCCAGCAGGTGAACGGCCTGCAAACCTTCCTCCAGGTTATTTACAACATAATAGTTGAGGTAAGGTTCCAGTACATTTTCAACAGCAGTGCGGTATTCTTCTTTTACGTAGATGATGTCTGACAAGATCGGCGCCGCATGGTTCCACTCCGGGTTTTTGTGCAGGAACTTGATGCTCTCGGGGTATCCTTCCATCGAATCGATCAAACTCTTCAACAAATTGTATTCGTTGCGTTTTGAATCGAGTTTGCGGTTCTCTTCGTTCAGTTCGTTTCTCAAAACCTCGAGCTGTGCCTGGGTTTCAAATATCTGCTCCTTTGTTTTTTCCTGGTGCTCCTGCAATTGCTGCAGGTCTATGCGTTTTGCCTCGAGCGTGGTTTCTTTTTCTTCGAGCTCGATGGTTAACTGCTGCAGTTGCGACTCGCGGTTTTGTTTCTCATCGTTCAATTGCGCCTGCGCCCTTTGCAGGTTCAGGATAGAAGTATCTGCTACCGCCACTTTTTTCTCCGCATCAAACTGGCTGCGCTGGATCTGCTGGTAACGGTTGCGCAAAGAATCGAGGCCGCTTCTTTTTTCATCGAAGCTGCGGCGTTTTTCTTCTACCTCCAGTTTGGTAGATTCCACCTTATCCTGCAGCTCCAGTAAATTCGATTCTTCCTCGCCAACCTGTATCTGCGTGTACTCAATTGAATCGCCGATGGTTTTTAATTGCCCTTCTGCCTTCTCCAGGAATTCTTTCAGACTTCCTTCTTTCTCCTTGAGGTAATGCAATTTCTGCGTAGCAAGGTTTTTTTCGTTTTCCCTGGTACGCAATTCCTGCAGGTATTCGTTGAACTCGTGCTGCATGCTTTGGAGCGCGCGTTCTTTTTCAACAAACCCTACTTTCTCCTGTTCAATCGCAGCTTCGTCTGTTGCGATCTCCGCTTCGAGCCGGATCTTTTTATCGGACTCGGCATCCTGCTGTTCGTTCAATTCCTTATAAGTGATGTTGAAACCTTCAAGCGAAGCTTTCGCAAGCTCGATCGCAACTTCCTTGTATTCTTTTTTGATCTCGTAAAACTTCTCTGCTTTTTTTGCCTGGTTCTCGAGCGTTTTTAACTGGTTATTGATCTCGAACAACAGGTCCTCAATGCGTGCAAGATCCTGCTCGGTTGCATCGAGTTTGTTTTTCGCTTCCTTCTTTCTTGTTTTGTAAATGGTGATGCCGGCGGCCTGTTCCAACATCCTCCGGCGGCTGTTTTCCTTGTCTTTGATGATGTCATCCACCATACCCAGTTCAATGATGGCGTAGCTGTCTGTGCTCACACCCGTATCGAGAAACAGGTTGTGAATGTCTTTCAAACGGCAGGTAACATCATTAAGGCGGTATTCGCTCTCACCGTTCTTGTAAAAACGGCGCGTAACGGTAACGGTATTGAATTCTGTAGGCAACAGGTTCTTTGTATTCTCAAAAGTGAGGCTCACTTCGGCCAGGCCGCTTGCGCTGCGGGTCTTGCTCCCGTTAAAAACAAGCGCTTCGAGGTTCTCACTGCGCAGGGCAGAGATTTTCTGCTCCCCGATCACCCAGCGGATGGAATCGATGATGTTACTTTTACCACAACCGTTCGGCCCGATGATCCCTGTAATACCTTCGTCAAAACTGACAACGGTCTTATCAGCAAAACTTTTAAATCCTTTGATCTCTAATGACTTTAATCTCACGTCTATCCTTTTTAAGTACCTGCGAACTTACAGTAAATGGGATACAAAATCAGAAGAGAAAAAAAGGCTGTGTATAAGAGGTGGGTAATTATGAGGTATCTATTGTAAATGACTGATATTCAATACAAGAACGCGTATTGCCAGGAATCTGTGTTGCCACGGATTTCACGGATTTTCACAGAGAAAAAAGGGATGGTATTTGTGGCGGCAAACTCTGTGAAAATCCGTGAAATCCGTGGCAAAAAAAAACGAACAATGGCCTGTGGGTTTATATTTGTTTCAAAGCCCTTCCTTTGCCCACGATTATTTTCACGGTAACCAACGATCTCAACTACGACCAGCGCATGCACCGCATCGCCGGTTCATTGTCCGCTGCCGGATACCGGGTATTGCTGGTGGGCCGCCACAGAAAAGGGAGCCTTCCGCTTGTTGAAAAAAGTTTCTCCCAAAAAAGGCTGCGCTGTGTTTTCTCCGCGGGACTCCTTTTTTATGCGGAGTTCAACCTAAGGCTTTTCTTCTTTTTGCTGTTCCGCAAAGCGGATGTTGTTTGCGCGATCGATCTAGACACCATACTTCCCGTCTATTTTACAACGCTCATCAAAAACCAAAAAAGGGTATACGATGCACATGAGTTGTTTACCGAACAGAAAGAGGTTCTTACGCGGAGGTTGATCCATGCCATATGGCTGGCCATTGAACGTTTCGCGGTGCCGCGGTTCAGGAACGGATACACGGTCAACAATTTTATTGCCGGAGAACTGACGCGCCGGTATGGCGTTGGGTATGCGGTTGTGAGAAACCTGCCGCGGTTAAGTGTTCTTCCTGTTATCAAAGAGAAAAAAGAAAAATGGATCCTCTACCAGGGCTCGGTAAACGAGGGCCGTTGTTTCGAAACCCTGATCCCTGCGATGAAAGATGTTGATGCCAAACTGGTTGTTTGCGGCGAAGGCAACTTTTTTGAACAGGCGCGCGCACTTACTAAAAAGCTGGGCCTTGAACAAAAGATCGAGTTCAGGGGTTATGTACTGCCGGGCGACCTGGCCAAACTCACCCCAACTGCGCACATCGGCCTTACGCTTTTTGAACAGGAGGGCATGAACCAGTACCAATCGCTCGCCAACCGTTTTTTTGATTACACAATGGCAGGTGTGCCCCAGGTTTGCGTTAATTACCCTGAGTATGCCGCAATCAACGATCAGTACCACATCATGTACCCGGTAAACAGCACAGACCCGGATACGCTTGCCCGTGCAATGAACAATTTGATGGCCGATGATGTTTTTTATGAAGAACTCAGGCTCAACTGCCTCAAAGCAAGGACCATTCTTAACTGGGAAACGGAAGAAAAAAAATTGCTCGGATTTTATAAGTTACTGTAATGGAGAAGCACCTGCATATCATCTCGTTCAACGTACCCTTTCCCGCCGATTACGGCGGCGCGGTGGATGTTTTTTATAAGATCAAAGCACTCGCCGAGAACGGGGTTAACATCCATCTCCATTGTTTCGATTATGGCCGTGGTGAACAACCCAAGCTGGAGCAATACTGCCAGGAAGTGCATTACTACGAAAGATTTACCGGGCACAAAGGCATTTCCAATACATTACCTTATATCGTTGCCAGCAGGAAGAATGAAGCGCTTTTGCACAAGCTGCTCAAAGACGATCACCCTGTTTTAATGGAAGGTGTTCATTGTACCTGCCCTTTGCTCGATAAACGTTTCGACGACCGCAAATGTTTTGTGCGTTTGCACAACGTGGAGCATACCTATTACTATGATCTTCGCTGCTCCACATCCTCTCCCCTTAAAAAATTATATTTCTGGATGGAAAGCAGGCTGCTCAGGTCGTACGAAAGAAAGATCGCCCCAAGGGCAGCATTCATGGGCATTACAGCAGATGATGTTGCGATCTATCAAACAGAACTTGGTTGTAAGAATATTTCTTTGCTGCCTGTTTTTATTCCCGACTGGCAGGTACAATGCCCTGAGGGAATGGGCTCTTATTGTCTTTACCATGGCGATCTCAGTGTAGATGCGAATGAAAAGGCCGCCTTATGGCTGATCGATAAAATATTCAGTCAACTGCATGTACCCTTCGTGATCGCCGGTAAAAACCCCTCAGAAAAATTATATGCTGCTGCGCACGAGAACGGGCATACCTGCATCGTTGCCAATCCATCGGAAAAAGAGATCCAGGATATGATCGCCAAGGCGCATATCAATGTATTGCCGTCGTATACAACAACCGGTATCAAAATAAAATTACTGAATGCCCTCTTCAATGGCCGGCACTGCGTGGTAAACGATGCTACGGTGATGGGCAGCGGGTTGGAAAGTGCATGTCATACCGGAACCACGCCACATGCATTCAGAGACATTATCGCCCAATTGTATCACCAGCCATTCACAGGTGATGAGATCGAACTGAGGAAAAAGTTGTTGAATGATGCATTTGACAACCAAAAAGGCGCGGAAATGATCATCAGCAAAATATGGTGACCTACGCGGGAACTGCTGCACTATCGATTACCCTTCCACCTTCGGTTTTCAGCATGCGGGAAGGATAGCGGTTGATCACAATAAAATCGTGTGTGGCCATCAACACCGTGGTTCCATAATCTTTTGCGATCTGGATCAGCAACTGCATGATCTCGTCGCTTGTTTCGGGATCAAGGTTACCGGTTGGCTCATCGGCCAATATCAATTTGGGAGAATTTAAAAGTGCCCGGGCTATATCCACGCGTTGTTGTTCACCACCACTCATTTCAAAAGGCATTTTGAAACCCTTGCTGCGAAGGCCCACTTTATCCAGCACATCATTGATCTTTTCTTCGATCAGACGCTCATCCTGCCAACCCGTTGCCTTCAGTACAAAACGAAGGTTCTCATGCACGTTCCGGTCTGTAAGCAACTGGAAATCCTGGAACACAACACCCAGGTTCCGGCGGAGAAACGGTACTTTCTTCCAGTCCATCGTACGCAAATCAAACCCCACAACAGAACCCTCTCCTTCTGTAAGCGTAAGCTCACCATACAATGTTTTGAGCAGGGAGCTTTTGCCCGTTCCTGTTTTACCTACGAGGTAAACAAATTCGCCTTTGTTCACAGTAAAATTCACATCGCGCAATACGATGTTACCGCCCTGGTAAATATTGGCCCTTTGGATGGATACAACGGTGTCTGACATGGCTGTAATTTACTATTTATGATGAAATATGAGTGTTAAAAGTCGCGGATCCCGGTGGCCGGTCTTTTATCTTTTTGCCGGATTGTTCCTTACAAAAGGCCACTGGTCAACGGCCTTTTACCACGCTTTTGCTAATACACGATCTCCCCGAACGCTCCCTTCAGCACCAACACCGATCTCTCTGCTTCTTCCACGCGGCCCACGATCTTTGCTTCGATGTTGAATGGCTTTGCGGCATCGATCATCTTTTGTGCAGCGGCTTCGCTGGTGAATATTTCGAGGCGGTGCCCCATGTTGAAAACCTGGTACATCTCGCGGAGGTCGGCACCGGAATTTTCCCGGATCAGTTGGAAGATCGGTGGTATGGTAAAGAGATCGTCCTTTATGATCTTAAGCGGCCTGGGCAGGTATTTCATACACTTGGTTTGCCCGCCACCACTGCAGTGGATCAACCCGTTGATGTCATTGAAATATTCATCGAGCAATACTTTCAGCAATGGTGCATAGGTACGGGTGGGCGACAACAGCAATTTTCCCGCGCTGATCTTTTCCCCGTTGATATCGATCTCATCGGTCATTTTGCTTTTCCCGATGTATACCACCTCATTGCTTAATTTAGGTTCAAATGTTTCGGGGTATTTTTCTGCGTAATATTTATCGAGCACATCGTGCCGCGCACTGGTAAGGCCATTGCTGCCCAGCCCGCTGTTGTATTCTGTTTCGTAGGATGCCAGGCCGGAGCTCGCAAAACCAACGATCACATCGCCCGCTGCGATCTTGTCGTTGGTGATGAGCTTGTTCTTGGGCCAGCGCGAGGTCATGGTACCGTTTACTGCGATCGTGCGTACCACATCTCCCACATCTGCCGTTTCCCCGCCGAGGTAGTGGATGTTCACGCCAAAACCTTTCAGCCGGTCGAAAAATTCCTGTGTTCCGTTGATCACCGCCTGGAGCACTTCGCCGGTGATCAGCAATTTGTTCCGGTCGATGGTGGATGAAAAAAGAAAATGATCGGTAACACCCACGCAAAGCAGGTCGTCGAGGTTCATTGCCACCGCATCCTGGGCAATGCCTTTCCAAACGTTTACATCGCCGGTTTCTTTCCAGTAGAGATAGGCCAGTATGCTTTTGGTGCCGGCGCCGTCTGCGTGCATAATATTGACCCAATCCGGATCGCCGCACAAAAGATCAGCATAAATTTTACAGAAAGCATTCGGGTACAGGCCCTGGTCAAGCTTCTGAATAGCCGCATGAACCTCTTCTTTCTGGGCAGAAACACCGCGTTGTGCGTATAATGACATTTGGAACGTTGAGATTTGAGATTGCTGAATTTTTGAATCCGGGCAAAGGTAATGAAAGCAGGTGTTAGCCGTTGGGTTTTGGCCGTTAGTTTTCGAGTTTACCCAGCCAAAAAAACGGCCCGGTGCCAGCCACTAATACCTAATAGCTTACTTTTGCCCCTAATATGAAAGTTCACCGCGAATTGGCCGGGTCGCTGCCGGAATTTAAGCAAGCCGTAGTAACCATCGGTACTTTTGATGGCGTACATCTCGGGCACCGGCAGATCTTATCCCAACTGAAAGAGGAAGCGGCGCGTATTGGGGGCGAAACGGTGATCATCACTTTTCATCCGCATCCAAGGAAGATCATTTCGTCTGTGCCCGGCGACATCAAACTGCTCAACACCTTGCCCGAGAAGATAGCCCTGCTCGAAAAGGAAGGCATCGACCACCTGGTTGTTGTGCCGTTCGACCATGTTTTTGCAAACCAGACGGCGGAAGAATACGTTAAGGATTTTCTTTACAGGTATTTCAGGCCGCATACGGTGATCATTGGCTACGACCACCGTTTTGGCAAGGGCCGCGAAGGCGATTATCATTTGATGAAAACCTACGGGGAGAACCTGGGTTTTGAAGTAAAAGAGATTTCCGAACAACTGATCAACGAGATCGTTATCAGCTCAACCAAGATCCGCCGCGCATTGATGGAAAATGAGGTGGATACCGCCAACGAATTTCTCGGCTATCCCTATTTTTTTGAGGGAACGGTGATTGAAGGAAACAAGCTCGGCAGAACCATCGGCTATCCCACGGCCAATCTCCATGTGGCGAGTGAAGAAAAACTGATCCCCGGGGATGGCGTGTACGCCGTGACCTGCACAACCCGCCCACCCGGCGGCATGCAAAGCGTTGCTTACAAAGGCATGATGAACATCGGCCTGCGCCCGACGGTAGACGGTAAGAAACGGGTGATAGAGGTAAATATTTTTGATTTTGACAAAGACATATACGGCCAGACGCTCCAGGTGCATCTCCACAGCCACCTGCGCGGCGAAGTGAAATTCAATGGGCTCGATGCACTGAAAGCGCAACTGGAGAAAGACAAATCGCTGGCCACGGAAAAGCTGGCGCGGCACTGATCATTTTTTCTTTTTCTGGAACAAAAGCTCGGGATCAAAATCGATGATGTCGAGATAACTGTTCAACCCGAATACCCTGGCGAGTTTTTGTAAGGTACCGATCTTGACTTCCACCAATCCGTTCTCCCAGGTAGACAAGGTAGACCTCCCTATTCCCATTTCATTGGCCACATAACGCTGGTTGTAATTACGCAATTCTCTTATCAACCTGATGTTCCGCGCGATGCGGATCCGCTCCTCGCTTAGTTTATACATATATATAAGAATGAGAAAGCAATAGTAATGGGTTTCCCGCTCATAAAAAAGGGTGAAAACACGCAATATTTACGGTGAATTAAAAAGTATTTTCATCCCCCATAAACATCTGTTGGTTTTTATAACATCCTGCCCTGCCGTTTCCTTGGTGATGGCAAAAACCTTGTTGAATTTTGATGCATCATTTGGCCGAATGGTAAATGGGCTTGAATTCCTTCCGACAACTTTGCCCGCTCAAAAAATAGCAAGGTAGGACCCATAGTTGAAATGGGAACAAGCGAATGCTTTTCAACAGGACCTTTAATTGGATGGTATGAAAAAGACAGTTTTAATTGTTTCAATAATTGCGATCACCATGGTTGCATTCTATTCCTGCACCAAGAACACGAATGAATCGGTTACAGAGGAACAGGCGGTGCAGAACCTGGTGTCGTCGGGAAATTTTATTGCGTTCACCGGGCATTTTATTTCGGATTTTTCCGCGTTGATGCAATACCACAGGTCGTCCGCAGTACTGGCCGACAAAACCGGTTTTTTAGCGCAGGTAAAACTTGCCTCCGGCGATGGTAATGCTCTTTCCGGCGCTTACCGGTCGTTTGCATTGAATTACGAAACGGCGATGGGTTTGAAGAACAGGATCGACAATGATCTTTTGGGATTGCTGAACCAGCATAAGTTCCTGCTGCGTTTCTCAGAAGAGCAGGTGCAACGCATTATTGTGAAGGCGATCGATGAAGGTGTCCATTCGGCCGATCAAAGATGGGTGGATGTGAAAAGGAGCTTCAGGTTTGACCGGGGCATGGCGTACGATGGCCGAACGACAGCAAGCAACGGGTTACGAACCACCGGCACAAATCGCATGGAGGCAATATTATCGCTCGATGAGGTCTGGGCCTGCGTTAAATCGGCGCTCGGTTTGGGAACGGCGAGTATCATTGGAATAGCGGGGGTAACCAAATTGGCCGAACAAGGTATACAGCAGGTGGTGATCACCGCATCGAAATGGATCGCCGAACGCGCGGGATGGTGGGGGCTCGCCATCACGTTGATCGATTTTGGCGTATGCATATACAATGAAACCAAAGACTAAAGTGAAATTCCATGAGAAACTTCCTCATTTTCCTGGGCATACTGGTGATAACGATCCCGGTAGTGATCATCCTTCAATATGTAATGGGATGGAACGTGGTTAGCAAGAAAGATTATTTTTTTGTAGCAATCGTCTTCCTTGCCCTGTATCTCCTTTATGACAAGGATAAATCAGCCATCAAAAAGAAAAACTAAGGAGTTCTGCATTAATGATCATGGGATTTGTACAAGGTTCCATGATCATTTTATCTGCATAACCAATATTCTTTAGTTGGTTCTCGAACAGGTACTATAGATACTTTGGAACCGTACCGGTTCAAATACAGGGATAACACAGTACTACAATCAACTGGTTGGATCGATGACGTGCGAATCCGGGCGACGCATCATGGGTCCTCGACGGACCACATTATTACGCCATCATCTTCACCGTCATCTCCTTCATCAATCCTGCATCAGAAGTACCGCCGTCGTGAACTCCTACGCTTCTGAGATTGTACTGGTGTAATAAAAGAAGGATGCGTTCCACTCCGCTGTAATCGTATTTGCGCGCCGCACTTAAGTAATCGCGAACAAAGTAGGGGTTTACGCCCAATGCAGAGGCCACAGCCTTTTCATCCGGATTCGGCACGCTGTAGATCATGTAAACTTTGCTGAAGAAATTATACAGCGCTGGCAATATCATCTGGATAGGGCCGGCTTTTGGATTGGCCTCAAAATAACGGATGATGCGGATCGCCTTTGCGAGATCTTTCTGCGCAATGGCCGCCTGCAGTTCAAATACATTGAACTCTTTGCTTACGCCAATGTAATTTTCGATATCGTCTTCGGTGATGTTCTTTCTTGCTCCCAGGTTAACCGCCAGTTTCTCGATCTCGTTCTGGATCCGGCTCAGGTCATTGCCGATATGATCAACCAGCAAATGAAGCGCCTTGGGAGAAATACTTAGTCCATGTTGCTGCACCATTTGCCCGGCCCATTCGGGAAGCTGGCTCTCGTACATCTTCTTCGTGGTAAGCATCTCCCCTTTCTGCTTCAACAGTTTGGAAAGTTTGGAGCGGCCATCTACCTTTTTTTCCTTGTAGCTTACAACAAAAACGGTGGAAGGCGTTGGGTTTTCTATATAGCCCTCCAGTTTTTCGATATCCCGCATCTGCTGCGCCTCTTTCAGCAATACAACCTGTCGTTCGGCAAACATCGGGTACCGCATACAGGCATTGACCACAGCGGCCCATTCCGCATCTTTCCCGTAAAAAATCGTAAGATTGAACCCCGCTTCGGCCTCATTGAGGATGTGGTGCTCGGCATGCGAAACAACCTGGTCTATGAAAAAAGACTCCTCGCCCTCCAACCAGTAGATGGGTTTGAAGATGCCCTTTTTCCATTCCGTGATGATCTTTTCCGCCGACATGGCTGCAAAGATGAAGCACGGGCCACGAAATTTGACATATAGAGGAAAAAAGTTTTAAACACTTAAACCAGAGACGGAAAAACCGGTCTCAGGGAGAGGCCATGCCTTAAAAAACGCGAACACAACTAACCCTTACCGCATATTGTATGAAAACTTTGTTTGTATCTCTCCTGTTGCTCGCAACAACTTACAGTTATTGCCAATATGATTTCTCAAAGCTCGATGACTGGATGGAAGACAATACCGCGAAAATGGGCGGGCGCGCCTATCTCATCCTCTACAAGGATGGGAAGATCGTGTACAGCCATTCAGCCAATGAAATGAGTCGCAGGCAAAAACTGGTTGGGCGGGTGCTCGCGCGCAGGCAGGGGAAAACGGCAGACACCGAAGACTATACCGTCTCTTCCAAACAACCCATCGCGAGCTGCAGCAAATGGCTCAGCGCGGCGCTGGTTATGACCTTTGTAGACGAAGGCAAACTCAGCCTCTCCGATACCGTCGGAAGATTCCTGCCCGCGCTTTCTGCCAGCGGTAAGGGCAACATCACCATCAGCGAATGCCTTTCGCACACAACCGGTATCAAACCACCCCCTCTCAAAGAAAGTCTCGAAGACATGCGCGGTATGAACAGCATGGACGATGCCATCAATGCAATTGCCGCCTTGCCCATGGAAGGTGAACATGGAAAAGTTTTTCATTACAGCAATGCGGGCCTCCAGATCGCAGGCGCGGTCATCGAAAAAATAAGTGGCAAAAGTTTCGGCCAGCTGTTTGCTGAACGCATCGCACAACCGCTGCACATGAAACATTCCGATTTCGGAACAGGAAAGGTTGCACTCCCGGCAGGCGGCGCCAACAGTACGCCCGAAGACTATACCAATTTCCTGGTGATGATCCTGAACAAAGGCGTGTTTAACGGCAAACGGATCCTCAGCGAAAACAGCATCACCGAAATGCAGGCGAACCGCGTTACCAAAGATGTCCGCGTTGCCTATGCGCCCGCCGAAGCCGGCGATTTCGGGTATGGATTTGGCGAATGGGTGATGGAAAAAAACAGCGCCGGCCAAAGCGTTGCCGTAACGAGCCCGGGCTTGTTCGGCAGCTTTCCGTGGATCGATAACGATAGAAAATACACCGGCTTTTTAATGACCTTTTACCTGAAGAACGATGGACGGAACGAACGGTATAAAGATCTGAAAAAACAGGTGGATAAATGTTTGAAATGAACCCTCCGGGAGCAGGCTGATATTTTCTAAACCTATTCCTGCCGGCGATCATCCATCATCCGCCAATCATTCCATTAACAAAGGCCTGTCGAGAAACCGTAGGATCACATTTGCCGCAACCACCACATCGCGCTCGCAATAATTGACGATGCGTGCCAGATCCCTGTCTTTGTAATAAACATCCTGCACCATGCTCCCATCCATATCGGTCTTTGAAGTAGGAATGCCAAGCACGCTTGCCAGCAGGTGAAGGGAAACATAATGTTTATGGTCGCCAAATTTCCACCAGCTGAAAGTATCGAACATTTTTACCTCCCAGGGCTTCTTGTCGTGCAGCCTCAGGCACTCGGGTAATCGAAGACGGTTGATGAGCATACGCCTGCAGATAAACGGTATATCGAACTCCCGTATGTTGTGACCGCCAAACTGGAACTGCTTGTTGTGCCGGTACATCCTCTCACATAATTCCGTGAAATCACGGAGTATTTGTACTTCATCATCGCCCGAAAAACTTTTGATCCGGAGCGACAGCCGATTGTTATCGTCTTCATAAAAAAATGCGGTAGAGATACATATGATCTTCCCGAATTCGGCAAAAATGCCGGCTTTCCGGCGATACATTTCAGCCGGATCCATATCTTCTGGCACGGTTTTCGATATTTTGTCCGAAAAAAGTGACTGCCGGCCAGGATCCATGCCTGCAAAGGCTTGAAACTGTGGAACCGTTTCTATATCGAGTAGTAAAAGTTGTGTGAGCATAGATAAAATATAATAATTTTCAAATCCTAAAAAACCCCGCAAACATGAGTTACACTGCAAGCAACCATCCGACTCCGGGATCACAGTATCCGCAACAGAAAGACAACCGTAAACTAATATACGGTATACTGATCGCCGCATTGATCGGCACCTGGGGATACATCATTTACGACAAAAGCAAAACATCAGAAACCCTGACCCAACTCCAGGGCCGCGTAGTCAACATCGACAGTGCGCGCAATGCCATTCAGCAAGACTTCTTGGTAGTGTCTGCCAAAGCGGATTCTCTAACACAGAACAACATCCAGCTGAATACCGATCTGACCGACAGGAAAACGGATATCCAGAAACTGAAGGCCAACATCGGCAGCATCCTTAAAAAGAAAAATGCAAGCGATGCCGAACTGGCGCAGGCAAAACAAATGATCACCGAACTCAACGGCAAAGTAGATGGCTACCTCGTTGAAATCGAAAAACTGAAAGGCGAGAACCAGCAGCTCACTACATCGAACCAACAGTTGACAACGGAAAAAACACAGCTCACCGCTGACAAGGCAAGCCTCGAAGAAAATCTTACCGCTACAAAAACAGAAAAGAAAGTACTGGAAGATAAAGTAGACGTGGCTTCCACACTGCACGCATCGAACATTGGCATTGCAGCGATCAAAGTGGGCAGTAATGGAAAAGAAAAAGAAACCACTACGGCAAAAAGGGCAAACCTGATCCGCGTTGGTTTCAGGCTCGATGAGAACAGGGTTACCCCTTCGGGTCAGAAAGACCTCTATGTTGTGGTTACCGGTCCGGATGGCAAACCAATTACAGAAGGAAGCACCTTCAATACCCGTGAAGAGGGTTCAAAACCATTCACCAGCAAAGTAGCCGTAAACTACGAGCAAGGAAAAGCCATCCCTGTTACATTCAACATTCCACCGCAGGGCGATAAATACAAAGAAGGCGATTACAAGATCGAGATCTACAACAACGGCTTCAAGATCGGTGAAGGAACAAAGACTTTGAAGAAAGGCGGATTGTTTAGTTAAGCTGCTGCCTGAAGTATTAAGCGATCTCGCTTACGGAACAAGGCTATGTAAGACAATTCTTCCATTCTATATATCAGAAGGCAGTCGTTTGAACGACTGCCTTTTTTTGTTTTCCTGTTGATGGAACATCTCCAATCATCAATCTGGAAAAGCCAATGACATGCGGAACTTATATCTCACGGCTCAAATCGCAGCAATAATCCTAAATTAGCTCCATGAAACCTCACTGGCTCAACTGGCGCGTGATCCTGGTCGGCATAGCGATATTGCTGGTGAGCGGTACCATTATTTATTCGCAGTATGTATCCGGTAAAATTGCAAGGGAAGAACGGAAGAATGTTGAGGCATGGGTAGAGGCACAACGTACCATCCTGAATTCTTCCGACAGTGCAAGCATCAACCTCGCAACAAAGATCTCTACGGAGAACAGCCAGATACCCATTATTGAAACAAATGAGAAAGATGCCATCACGGGCAATTACCTGAACCTCGACAGTACACGGGTAAAAGAAGACAAGGATTACCTCAACAGAAAACTCGCCGAGTTCAAACGGTACAACAACAACGCGATCGTGCTGGTGCTGAAAGAAAATCCGTACACGGCCAATAAATATTATTATGGAGAGAGTGAGTTGTTGAAAGAGGTTCAGCTATACCCGATCGTTCAGCTGATCATCGTTGCATTGTTCATTACCATTGCCATAGTTGCATTACAGACCGCGAACAAAAGCGCGCAAAACCAGCTCTGGGCCTCGATGGCCAAAGAAACCGCACACCAGTTGGGCACACCTGTTTCCAGCCTGCAGGGATGGCTCGAGTTGTTGAAAGAAAACGAAGCCAACAATGCCATCGTTCCTGAAATAGCAAAAGATGTGAACAGGCTTTTGCTCATCACCGACAGGTTCGGGAAAATAGGCAGCGAGCCGCAACTGGAATGGAGAAAACCTGCGGAACAGATCCACCACATGGTAGATTACATGAAACGCAGAACAGGCGGCCAGGTAAATTTTATTTTTGACGATGCAATGATCGCCGATACAAAGGCATTGCTCTCTCCCCCACTTTTTGATTGGGTTGTTGAGAACCTGATCAAGAACGCGCTCGACGCCATCGAAGGCAACGGCACCATCACCATCACCGCCAGCACCAATGAAGTTTACGCATTGATAGATGTGACCGATACCGGGAAAGGAATTTCAAAAACGCATCTCAATGATGTTTTCAAACCAGGCTTCACCACCAAACGGCGGGGCTGGGGACTGGGGCTATCCCTCAGCAAACGCATTATTGAACAATACCACAAGGGAAAACTTTTTGTAAAATGGAGCGAACCGGGAAAAGGATCCACCTTCCGCATCATACTGCCGCTGCAGCGCAGTGCGGAACAATAATTACTCAACAGCGAACCTGAAGGATAACAAGATATTTGCAGCCGATGTACGCCTATCATACAAGAAGGCCGGTGTAAGATCACCGGCCTTCTTGTATTCGATCGTTCAGTATTTTTTTTTGATTCGTTAGCTCTGGCGTTTCACAGAGCCGCCGCTGTTCACGTTGATGTCCCTGATCAACCCTTCGCCTTTGAACCTTACATAACCGCCGCTGTTTGCTTTGGCTGAAATTTCTTTGTTCACCGTTACCTGTATGCCTGCGCCGCTGCTTACTTCTGCAGTGCAGTTGTTGGCGCTGAGCGAGTATCCGCGGAACTGGCCGCCGCTGCTGCCATCGATGTCAATCGATTCTACTTTTCCCGAGAGCGTGATCGTTCCGCCACTGTTCATACGCGCCCTTAAACTGCCACCGTTAATATCGTCTGCTTTTATGGAACTTCCGCTGGTGGCTTTTACGCCATCGATGTTTTTGTAAGACACATACACCTTGCAGCGGAAATTTTTCCAGTGGTTCCAGAATTTCCAATCGGTGCTGCGCGAGATCTTGAGAACGCCGCCTTCTACCACGGTCCTGATCTCGTTGAGGTATTCCTGGTTGCCAACGCTCACAGCAAGTTCTTCTTTATCGCCCTTGCTCAAAATCACTTCTATTCCCGAATTGGATTCAATGGCATGGAAAGAGCTGACCGATCTTTTTTCTACGTTATCGCCGTAAACTACGTTCTGACCGAAGCTCACCGCCGCGCTCAAAAGGATGGTGAGGGATAAAAATATTCGTTTCATGTCTGGTTTTTTGAATGTAACGGATGCGGTTGAAAAAAGTTACAACCGTTTTTTTCTTTTTGAATCTGCCTCTCAATGGCACCCGGCCCGCCCCATTACCGCAAAACGATCGCGCCCAGGGCCGGCAGGTTCAGTTTTATCTTATAACACCGGGAGGGTTTGTCTACCAATTCACTTTTAATGGCTGGATTGTAAACATCCCCGGTGCCCCAAAACGCCTTATCATCCGTATTAAAGATCTCCGACCATTTTCCTTTGTTGTATACAAAAACCTCCCAGTCGTTCCGCACCACCGGCGTTACATTGAGTATGATGAGCACATTGTCCTTCTCCTTTTTGCCTTTTCGCATAAAAACCAATACCGATTCGCTGCGGTGGTTAAGGTCTACCCACTCAAACCCGCCCGGCTCAAATTGTTTTTCGTAGAGCGCCGGTTCTGTGCGGTAGAGTTTGTTGAGCGCCTGTATGCACTTCTTCATTCCCGCATGCGGCGCATGCTCGAGCAGCTCCCAGGGAAGTTCGCTCTTGTAGTTCCATTCGCTGGTTGATGCGAACTCATCGCCCATAAACAGCAGCTTTGCGCCCGGGTGCGTGAACATATAGGTATACAGTACACGCAGGTTGGCAAACTTCTGCCATTCATCGCCCGGCATCTTGTAGATCATCGGGCTCTTACCATGTACCACTTCATCGTGGCTCAGGGGCAGCATGAAATGCTCATCATAGAAATACATCATGCTGAATGAAAACTTATCCTGGTGAAACTGGCGGAACAGGGGATCCATCTTAAAATAATCAAGCGTATCGTGCATCCATCCCATCATCCATTTCATACCAAATCCCAAACCATCTTCAAACGTTGGCCTGCTTACACGGGGCCAGTCGGTGGCCTCTTCTGCAATGGTCTGTATATCCGGGAAATCGCGGTACAGCGTTTCATTGAGGTCTTTGATGAAAGCGATCGCTTCCAGGTTACCGTTGCCGCCGTATTCATTCGGCTCCCACTGTCCGTCGTTGCGGCTGTAATCCAACCGCAGCATCGAGCTCACGGCATCTACGCGGAGGCCATCGGTATGGAACCGGTCGCACCAGAACCGCGCACTGCTGATGAGAAATGATTTCACTTCTCCCCTTTTGTAATTGAAAATATAGGAGTTCCAATCGGGATGATAGCCTTTGCGCATATCCGCGTATTCGTAAGTATGCGTCCCGTCGAACATGAACAATCCATGTGCATCATAGGGAAAATGCGAGGGCACCCAATCGAGTATCACCCCGATACCCGCATTGTGAAACGCATCCACCATGGCCGCATACTCCTGTGGTGAACCAAAACGCGATGTGGGTGCGAAATAGCCCGTGCCCTGGTAGCCCCAGGATCCATCATAAGGATGCTCCATTACCGGCATAAACTCCACATGCGTAAACCCCATTTCCTTTACATACGGCACCAACCTTTCGGTGATCTGCGTATAGGTATTGTAAGTTTCCTCATCGTTTTTATCCGGGCGCATCCAGCTTGCCAGGTGAACCTCGTACACCGAATAGGGTGCTGAAGTGGCATTGTGTTTTTTTCGCGTGCGCATCCAATCGCCATCTTTCCAGTCGTACTGCGTTTGCCAGGTGATCGACGCCGTATGCGGCCGTTTCTCCCACCGGTGCGCAAAGGGATCGCCTTTGTCGAGCCTGATCCCTTTGTACCCATGTATATGATACTTATATACCTCGCCCTCGTTCACACCGGGTATGAACCCTTCCCAGATCCCCGAATGATCCTGGCGAACCTTTAGGGGATGCGCCGTTTTGTTCCAATCGTTGAAATGCCCAACCACACCCACAAAACTTGCATTCGGCGCCCAAACCGCAAAGTAGGTGCCCTTTGTGCCAAGCACCTCCAGTTGTTTGTTGCCAAAAAAATCATAAAGGCGGTAATGCGTGCCGCGCTGGAAATTGCGGATGTCGGCATCCGAAAACAGCGAATAGTTCCAAACCGCCTGCTGCTGGTCGATGAAATGCGCCTCCTCGTATTTTTTTTCAGCCGGCTTCCAACCATCTCCTGCTTCTGCGCTCTTGTTACCGTGGGTGGGTATACTATCTTTTTTCGCTGGCATAGTTAACAAATTATTACAAAAAGATTTAACATTAATTAACGACTAAAGAGATAGTTATTAAAATTATTTGTGGAATTTACGCCCAAACTGCATCCATACCTAAAACTACTGCGCACATGAAGAAGACGACTGCCCTCACGGCACTATTGTTCCTGCTTGTCATTTCAACCCGTGCCCAGCAGCCTGCTCTTAAAGGTACTATAACTGACACCGCCGCCCGGCAAAATCTTGAACATGCGCTGATCACACTGTTGCGCGCAAAGGATTCTACCTTGTATAAATTCGGGCGGGCCGACAAACAAGGCAATTTCGAGATCAAAAACCTTGTGCCGGGAAAATACCGCGCGGTCATCACTTATCTTAATTATGCCGATTATGTAGACGATATAACTGTTGCCGATGCCTCCATCGACATGGGAAAGATCAACCTCATCACCAAAGCGCACCTGCTCGAAGACGTGATCGTTCGCCAGAAGATCGCCGCCATCCGTTTAAAAGGAGATACGCTCGAGTACCGCGCAGACAGTTTTAAGGTGCGCCCGGGGGCAAGCATAGAGGAAATGCTGCGCGTGGTGCCGGGTTTCCAGATCGATAAGGATGGAAAGATCACCGCCAACGGCGAAAAGATCGAAAAGGTATTGGTAGACGGCGAAGAGTTTTTTGGCGACGACCCAACCGTGGCCACGCGCAACCTGGATGCCGCCGCAGTAGACAAGTTCCAGGTATACGACAGGAAAAGCGACCAGGCCACTTTCACAGGCATCGACGACGGCAGTAAAACAAAAACCATCAACTTCAAACTGAAAGACGACCGCAAACGAGGGATCTTCGGAAAACTGGAGGCAGGCGCAGGCCCGCAGGATGTATGGAACAACAGCCTCATGGCAAACGCCTTTAAAGGAAAACGAAGGATCTCTTTTTACGGCATCATGAGCAGCACAGGCAAAACAGGACTGGGCTGGGACGAGCAAAACAAATACGGGGGCGACAACACACAAACCTTTACCGCAGACGATGGCAATACCTATGTGGGCCGTGAATATGATGACTTTGATGATTCTTATGGCAATGGCGTACCCAAAGCCTGGAGCGCGGGCCTTAATTACGGCAATAAATACAACGAAGAAAAACAAAACCTCAATGGCTCCTACCGTTATGGAAAAATGATGACCGAAGGTGTGGGCACCACTACCCGGCAAGACATCTTAAAGAACAATTACCTTCTCACCAAACAATCGAGTTCATTTTACAGCAACAAGTTCCGCCATTCGGCCAATGCATCGTACGAGTGGATGTTCGACAGTTCGTTCTCGGCCAAATTGAGCGTGCGCGGGTACAAGGGTGAAAACGAAAAACATTCGTTGTTCAAGAGTGCGCAAACAAACGATGCAGGGCAGCTGTTGAACACGACCGACAGGACCGTTTCGTCGAAAGGCGATGAACAGGCCATGAGCACATCGCTGATCGTAAGGAAAAAATTCACGAAGCCGGGACAAACGATCTCGCTGAGTGTTGACCAGCGTTATACAGAAACCAATTCCAATGGTTTCCTGTATTCGTCAAATTTTTACGATTCGGTGGGTGTTCAGAAACGCGATACTACTGATCAGCAAAAGATAAACGGGAACCTCTACAAATTCCTTACCGGCAAACTTGCCTATACACAGCCCATTTCAAAAACGATCACATGGGAACTGAGTTATGGAATGGGTAAAACCAATACGGAATCTAAATTGCTTTCGTACAACAAAGCAGCCGGCGGCAAATACACGACCCTCGATTCGCGCTACAGCAACAGCTATGCATACGATGTGGGCACCACCACCGGCGGAACCATGTTCCGTTACAATTCGAAGAAAACCATTTTTGCGATCGGGGGTGATGTAACACGTGCAGACATCAAACAACTGGACCTCATCAAAGATTCGCTGATCAGGTTCGCCTACAACAACCTTTTTCCGCGCTCCAATTTCACTTACAAATTCAGCAGCAACAGGCGGGTAACGTTTAACTACAACGGCAATACAAGACAACCCTCCATTTCGCAATTGCAGCCTGTGGCAGACAATACCAACCCCAACTACCAACCCGTGGGCAACCCGGATCTCAAGCAGGAGTTCAACCACAATTTCAGTTTCAGCTATTACGATTTTAAAACGATCGCAGAACGCGGCATCAATGTTTACTTCGGTTACTCAACCACCGCCAACGCGATACGCAACAACACAGTGACCGACCTGGCAACAGGTAAAACAACCTACCGCTACGTAAACACGAACGGCAACTACAATTACAATGCAAGGCTGGGTTACAACCGCAACCTCAAAGGCGTATGGGATATGAACATCGACGGGTTCTTTACCTATCGCAAAACAATGAGCACAGGTTATGTGAACAATATCCTCAGCAAAACAAAAAGCGAACAGTACGGTATCAACTGGGCCATCGGCAAGAACAGGGAGAAGAAATACGATTTTTATTTTGACTACTATATCTACTACAACACATCCGTATCAACCATTAACCCGGATGTAAAGAACAATTACTTCACCCATACGCTTTACATCTACAACAACATCTACCTGCCGCATGATTTTGAATTCGGGCAGGACCTGTCTGGTAACTGGCGCCAGGCTACCGCTACCTTCAGCAGTGGAAACAATGTTGTGGCATGGAACATATCGCTTGCAAAAAAATTATTCAAGGATAAAAAATCAGAGATCCGTTTCAAGGCATTCGATGTGCTCGACCAGAACAAGGGCGTAAGCAGGAACTCGAGCACCACTTCGGTAACAGAAAGCACGTTCTCAACGTTGTCGCGTTACTTCCTGTTGTCGTTTACCTGGAACTTCACAAGGAACCCATCGGCGACAACGGCGGCACCGGCGCAGTAAAAATTTGATACCTGATAAAAGCATTTATGAAAAAGATATTTTTTGTTCTTCTTGCCAGCTTTCTTTCAAAAAGCATGTACGCACAACAGACCTATATCCAGAAAGGAAAGATAGAGTTTGAGAAAACCGTGAACATCCATAAGATACTGGAGGAAAATTTCAAGAACGATGAAGGCGGCAGCATGCTGGCGACCTTCAAAAAAACGATGCCCGTAACCGGTGTAAGTTACTTCGACCTCTCCTTCGATCTGAACAGGAGCATTTACAAACCCGGCCGCGAGATAGCCGTTACACAACGCATACCCGACTGGGTAAACGGGCTGGCCGCCGAGAACGTTGTGTTCAATGATTTTGCGAATGAAAAAAGCAGCTCACAGAAAAATGTGTTTGAGAACACCTATCTCGTGCAGGATTCGCTTCGCAAACTCAACTGGAAAATATCGAACGATACGAGAACCATTGCCGGCTTTGAATGCCGCAAGGCAACAGCGGTAACGATGGATTCTGTATTCGTGGTAGCCTTTTTCAGCGAGCAGATCCTTTGCACCAGCGGTCCGGAAGGTTTTAACGGTTTGCCCGGCATGATACTCGGCCTGGTGATCCCCCGCATGCATACAACCTGGTACGCAACCAAACTGGAGCTTAAAGAAGTAAAAGAAACGGAACTGGTTGCACCCAAAAAAGGGAAACCGATCAAAAACGCAGAGCTGTACCTGAAACTGAGAGAGGTAATGAGGGATTGGTACAGCGGAAACAACAAGGATCGCAACATCTGGCAAATAATGATATGACCGTTCATATAACTCCGGACGTTTTTTTACATCGGTTTTCCAACCTTTGTGCGGTCCGGCGTTCTTATAAGCGGACAACAGGAATGAGTGGCAAATAATCATCCCCCTGATGCAACCATTCGAACATTAATGGCATTTACATCCCGTAGCGGGGATTCATGATAAATCCTGACTAATCAATACCAACCACTGCTTCAAATGAGAAAATTAACCGTATTACTTGTTTCACTCGTTGTTTTTGCCGCCGCAGCAACGGCGCAGAAAAGTTCCCTGAAAGGATCGATCCGGGATACGTTGAACAAGCAAAACCTCTCCAACGCCACCATCGCCATCCTCCGCGCAAAAGATTCCGTGCTTGTAAAATTCACACGCACCGATGCGCAGGGTAATTTTGAGCTGAAAAACCTGAGCAGCGGCGATTTCATCCTGATGGTGTCTTATCCTACCTATGCAGAATATGTAGAAAAGATCAAACTCGATGGAACCGATAAATCGCTGGGCAGCCTCCCCCTGATCACAAAAGCCAACCTGCTGCAGGAAGTGATCGTTAAACAACGCATCGGCGCCATCCGCGTAAAAGGCGATACCACAGAATACCGCGCCGACAGCTTCCGCGTAAGTGCCAATGCCGATGTGCAGGAACTGCTGCGCAAAATGCCGGGCATACAGGTAAACAGCAAAGGAGAAATTACGGCGCAGGGTGAGAAAGTAGAAAAGATACTGGTGGATGGCGAAGAATTTTTCAGCGACGACCCGGCGGTTGTTACCAAGAACCTTCGCGCAGATGCGGTGGATAAAGTACAGGCATTCGACAAAAAAAGCGACCAGGCAACATTTACCGGTATCGACGACGGGCAGAAAATAAAGACCCTGAACATCCAGTTAAAAGAAGACAAGAAAAAAGGATACTTCGGAAAAGTAGAGCTGGGCAGCGATTTCACGAAATACAATTATGGAAAGGCCCTGCTCAACGCATTCAAAGGCAAAAGAAAAATATCGGGCTATCTCACCTCCGATAATACCAAGTTTGAATCGCTCAACTGGGATGAGAACAGGAACTATGCAGGCGATGCCAATACAACCACAACCATCAACGATGATGGCGGTATCAGCATTTTTTCCAGCGGTGATGAATTCAGCTGGGGACGCGGCTTTCCGAAATCCATCACGGGCGGTTTGCATTTCAGCAACAAATGGAACCAGGACAAGCACAACACTAACAACACGTACCAGTACAACGACCTGAACGTGCATGGCACCACCATCACAAAAACAGAGAGCCTGATACCAAACAACCAGTATACAACCCTCAGCTCGCAGTCGCAGGTTGCAGACAGAACAAGACACAAGCTCACCAGCATTTACGAATGGCAGATCGATTCATCGAGCTCGTTAAAGATCACTGCAAAACCGCAGACCGTGAAGAGCCTGGTTAAAACGGACTACATTACCAACAACTACGATTCGGCCGCGCACCTAAGGAACACCAATAAACGTTTAACATCTTCCAACGACGAGAACAATACGCTGACCGGGAATATTTTCTGGCGCAAGAAATTCAAAAAAGCCGGCCGCACCATTTCGTTCAACTCTGACCTGAGTTTCGGCGACAGGAAAGAAAGCCTGTTGTCGGTGCAGGATGTAACTTATTTCAGTGCAGGCGGCGGAGTGGATTCGTTGAAGAACATTGACCAGATGAAGGTTAACAAACAAAGAACCTCCTCCATCAACTCGCTCCTTACGTACACCGAACCGTTGTGGAAGAACACGTTCCTCATCCTCAATTACCGCCTGAACCTGAGCCAGAACAATTCTGAGCGCAACACATTTGGCAAGAACGGCGCAGGTAAATACGAGAACCTGGTAGATACGTTGAGCAATCATTACATCTTCAATACTACCGGCCACCAGGGCGGATTCAACATCCGGTACAATGTGAAGAAGGTGAATTTTTCTGTTGGAACGGGTCTTGGTACTTCTACTTACCACATGACCGACCTCAACAAGAACACCGCGCGAGAGGTAACCTTTACCAATTTCGTTCCGTCGGTGCAATTCAATTATACACCCAAACAACAACGCAGGGTAACGCTGAACTATACCGGAAGCACCCGCAACCCGACGCTGCAGCAGATACAGCCGCTTACCGATAATACCGACCAGTTTAACCAGGTGATCGGCAACCCGGATCTGAAACAATCGTTCACCCACAATTTTAATTTCAGGGCCTCCGATTACAAGGTGTTGAAGAGCAAGAGCATGTCGATCTACGCGAATTTATCGATCACAGAAAATGCGATCAGCAACGCAAGTTTTGTAGACCAGAAAACATTTGCAAAAGTGAGCAAGGCGATCAATGTTTCGGGCAACTACAATTTCAACGCATCGCTCGGTTATGGGTTTGATCTTGTTCCATCGCTCAACGTGGGCCTGAATGCGGGACCAAGCTTTAGCCGCTATGTAAACTATGTAAACAACAAAGAGAACAGGACAAGCAACAAAGGCGTGAACATAGGAGTATACAGTGGTTATTGGGCAGACAAGTGGATCAACTTCTGGATGAACTTCAATGCCAACTATTCAAATTCTGTTTCTTCCATCAGGCCGGAGATCACAACGGCGTACTGGCAGTACAATACTTATTCAAATGTGCAGTTGAAGCTGAAGAAAATGAAAACCTATATAGACATTGGCATACAGGGAACCATCTACCAGAAAACAGAAGCATTTGCAAACCAGCTCGACAGCTGGGTGATCAGCCCGAGCATTAGGCAGATCATTTCAAAAGACGATAAATGGGAACTCAAAGTTGCTGTTAACGATATGCTCAACCAGAACAGGGGCATCAACAGGAGCGCAAGCAGCAACTTCCGTACAGAAACGGTGAATGAAACGATTCAGCGTTACGTGTTGTTCTCTTTGGTATATAATTTCAGTAAAAACGGGAAACCGGCAAACAGCGGATTTTAATATGAAAACACTATTCATCATCGCATTCAGCGCACTCATGCTCAGCGCCTCGGCACAACAGCAATTTGTTACAAAAGGACGCATAGAGTACGAAAGAAAAATGAACCAGCACAAACCAATGGAAGACCAGGCAGACAATGTCTGGTACCAGCAGATGCTGAAAGTATACCCGAAGTTTGTAAACGATAACTACGAACTGCGTTTCGACACCAGGCGGTCCGTATATAAACTCGTAAAAGAAAATACAGAGAACAAATACCTGCAGGGCATCAAACCTTCCATAGAAGAAGGCGTGGTGCAGGACCTGGATGCAAAGACAACCTCTACCAAAAGAGAGGTTTTTGAAAACACATATCTTATCCAGGACAGCCTCCGCAACCTCGAATGGCGCATCACCGATGAAACACGCGAGATCGCGGGTTTTGAATGCAGGAAAGCGGTAACAAAGATCTGCGATTCTGTTTACGTGGTAGCCTTTTACACCGACCAGATCCCCGTGAGCAGCGGCCCCGAAACATTTGGCGGCTTACCGGGTATGATCCTGGGCCTGGCCGTTCCAAGGTTGTACACCACCTGGTTTGCAACAAAAGTTGAACTGACCGAACCAACCACCGCACAACTCAGCCCCGTGCAGAAAGGAAAAAAAGTTACCTGGAGCCAACTGCAGGCAGAACTGCAGAAAGGTTTCAAAGACTGGGGAAAAGAAGCGGAGAAAAGAATCTGGGTTTCGTCGTTGTAGCGCCTGGCAATGTTCATTGAACTGGGTTAACAGACACAACGACCAATGCATTTATACAAAAGGCCGATGATGATCATCGGCCTTTTTGATTTTATAATGAAGTATCAATTCTCAATTCCTGTTTGCGGTTCGGCTAGCTGAGCGTTTGCACCCTTACCGCCATCGGCCCTTTTTTGCCGTCTTCTACTTCGTAAGAAACTTTCTCGTTTTCTTTAAGTGTTTTGGTTGAGAGCGCTGTAACGTGAACAAAATATTCTTTTCCATCGCTGTCGTCTTTGATAAACCCGAAACCTTTTGTTTCGTTGAAAAATTTTACTGTACCGGTAGCCATAGCTGTAATTTTTTTGTGAATGTTGTTTACTACAAGCTAATCCATTTTTCCTTAAGCTTTTCTTAAATTACAAACCCATCCGGGAGAACGGCTTGTTTTTTAACAACAACGATCCCGTCTTTCACGGTATACAATGCATGGTCGGTATTAACAAGATGTTTCCCGCCGTTGATCCGCACATCGTTCCCGATGCGGCAGTTTTTGTCGATGATTGCGTCTTTGATGTAGCAGCGTTCCCCGATCCCGATCATCGGAAGCCCTCTTTCTTTGTTGATGGCCATTTCCTCTATCGTTTCATAGTAATCGTTACCCATAATGTAGGTGCTTACGATGGTTGTTCCATGGCCGATCCTTGCACGGATACCCACTACGCTTTGTTCAAGCCTGCTTGCCAGGATGATGGAACCTTCTGCGATGATGGTTTTCTCCAGCGTGGTACCCGAAATCTTTGCAGGGGGCAGCATACGCGCGCGGCTGTAAACGGTCTTGTTGTTGTCGAACAGGTTGAACGGTGGAATCTCCTGCGTGAGCGCGAGGTTGGCCTCGTAGAAAGAATAAATGTTCCCGATGTCTGTCCAGTATCCGTCGTACTGGAAACTGCTCACTTTAAAATTCGAGATCGAATCGGGAATGATCTCTTTTCCGAAATCGGTCGCATTCGGGTGTGCCGTATTCAACAGGTCGTAAAGCACCTGTTTGCTGAAAATATAAATACCCATGGATGCGAGATAGTGCTTGCCTGCTTTCTGCATGTCGGCGCCCGTGTCGCTTGCCCATTCCGGCAGCAGTTCTTTCTTTGGTTTTTCGATGAACGATGTGATGTAGCTCTGTTCGTCTGTTTTCAGTATGCCGAATTCCGGTGCATCGCGTTCATCCACCGGTATGGTGGCGATGGTGATATCGGCGCCGTTATTCTTGTGCGATTCCATCATCTCACCAAAGTCCATCTGGTACAATTGATCCCCGCTCAGGATAAGGATGTATTCAAAATCCATGTTCCGTATGTGCCGCAGCGATTGCCGCACCGCATCTGCTGTGCCCTGGAACCAGCCCGGGTTATCGGGTGTTTGTTCGGCGGCAAGAATATCAACAAAGCCGGTACTGAAGGCGCTGAAGTGGTAGGTATTCTTGATGTGTTTATTGAGCGATGCCGAATTGAACTGCGTTAACACGAACATCCGGTTGATGTTGCTGTTGATGCAGTTGCTGATGGGTATATCTACCAGCCTGTATTTACCCGCAATGGGAACCGCCGGTTTCGAACGGCTCGCTGTAAGCGGGTACAACCTGCTGCCCGCTCCGCCACCGAGGATCACCGCAACAACTGATTTGGAAATGGTATTCATATTTACAGTTTTAATAAGTTCGTTTTTGAAGTTGGGCCGATTCGCTCTCGCTTCTAACCCATGGCCGATTCGTAAACACCGAGGTACTCGTTCACCGTGCTTTCCCAGCTGTGATCGATCTGCATCATGTGCCTGCGCATTTTTTCCATTTGAGCGGCGTCTTTGAAAACGGTAACGGCGCGGCCGATGGAGTATTCCACATCGCTCACTGTAGCGTTGTTAAAGCGGATGCCGAAGCCGTCGGTATCACCCATATCCGTTACGGTATCCTGCAGCCCGCCCGTACTTCTTACAACAGGCACCGTGCCATAACGCATAGCATACATCTGGTTCAAACCGCAAGGTTCAACCCGGCTGGGCATCAATAAAAAATCTGCGCCAGCATACATTTTGTGGCTCAGTGTTTCATCGTATCCGATGGAACAGTTGAAGATACCCTTGTAAGGCTCCACCATTTGCTGGAACTGCCATTCCACCTGCGTTTCGCCGCTGCCCAATACAAGAAAACAGGCCTGCGCCTGCGTATGGTGGATGGCGGAGCGGATGGCTTCGGGTAAAATATCTGCGGCCTTCTCTCCTACCAACCTTCCTATAAAAACAAACAGGGGTTTGGTTGCATCGAGGCCAAACTGCTTACAGAGTTCTTCCTTGTTTTTCTGTTTGCCCTTAGTGACATTTTTTGTGCTGAAATGATGCGGCAGGTATTTATCCGTTGCGGGATCCCACACTTCATTATCGATGCCGTTTAAGATACCGACACATTTCCCGCGCTCCATCTGGAACAATTTTTCGAGCCCGTTGGAACTCACACTCAGTTCATTCATGTAACTGTTGCTAACCGTGGTTACACGCGCCGCACATTTTACACCGGATGCAAGCGGGTTGATGTTTTCGGCCCAGTCGAGCATCCCTCTTTTCCAAAGATCCCAGCGCGGTATGTAGCGGCTCTTGTCCCAACCCATCCAGCCCTGGTATTGGGCATTGTGAATGGTAAGTATGGACGGCACATTGGCAAGCGAAGAAAAATCATAACAGTACTGCATCATGAACGGGATCAACCCCGCATGGTGGTCGTGGCAATGCACCACATCGGGCCTGTGTTCCCAGCTGCTGATCCAGCTTACAACGGCAATCTGGAAGGCGGTGAAACGTTCCGTATCATCATCGTACCCGTATATTTTCTGACGGTCGAGCAATCCGTTGATGTCTACAAGAAAAAGATCAAACCCAAGTTTATTGGTCGGTTCCTTGATGATGGTATAATCAAAGAACCAGCTGCCGAGGTTGGCAGAGCCTTTGAAATCAACGGTCCATTCGCTGTCGTACAAAAACCTGGTGCGGTACATCGGCATCACCACTTTGGCAATATGGCCGGCCTTGCATTGGTACTTCGGCAAGGCGCCTACAACATCGCCAAGGCCCCCTGCCTTGGCTACCGGGTAACATTCTGCTGACACATGTATGATTTCCATGGAGGGAGGAAAAATTTGTCTTTCAAATTAAGCTAGTCTGTTCGTGAAAACAAATTTGTTTGAGCCCGCTGAAAGCTACTGGGTGTTAGCGGTAAGCTTTTTTGGTGAACAGGAATCTTGTTTGAGCTGTAGCGTGTATCTTGTGGCTTGTAGCTTTTTCAGCAACCTAAAGCAGACTAAATAAATTATGGGACCTTTATCAATTGGCGTTGACATTGGTGGCACGGGCACCAAGTTCGGGATCGTAGACACGGTGGGCAACCTTTTGTTCTCGAGTGAAATGTCGACCAGGAATCATCCAGACGTTGAGGGATTTATTGACGAGTTGTACGAACGGCTTCTCCCGCTGATCGAACAATCAGGCGGTGTGGGCAGGTTCAAAGGCATCGGCCTCGGCGCGCCCAACGGAAATTATTATACCGGTACCGTTGAGTATGCACCCAACCTGCCATGGAAAGGAATTCTTCCACTGGCAAAACTGGTGGAAGCAAAATTCGGCCTTCCTGTTGTGCTTACCAACGATGCCAATGCAGCGGCACTGGGCGAAATGATGTATGGTGTTGCAAAGGGCATGAAAGACTTTATTATGATCACCCTCGGCACCGGTGTGGGAAGCGGTATCGTTGCCAACGGAACACTGATTTACGGGCACGACGGTTTTGCGGGCGAACTCGGCCATACCATCATCATTCCCGATGGGCGCATACACGCGGGCACCGGTAAAAAAGGATCGCTCGAAAGTTATGCATCGGCCACAGGTGTTACACTTACCACCATTGAACTGTTGGAAGCGAGCGACAAACCGAGCCTGCTCCGCGATATCCCGAAAGAAAAACTCGACTCCAAAAAAGTGTACGAAGCGGCCATGGCGGGTGATGAACTTGCTAAGGAAATTTTTGAATACACGGGAAAAATACTCGGTATGGCGCTTGCGAACTTCGTGATGTTCTCGAGCCCCGAAGCAATCGTATTGTTCGGCGGATTGATGAAGGCCGGCGACCTCATCTTAAAACCCACCCGCGAGCACATGGAGGAAAACCTGATCCAGGTGTTCCAGAACAAAGTAAAAATACTGGTGAGCCATCTCAAAGAATCCGACGCCGCCATTCTTGGCGCTTCGGCATTGGTGTGGGAGATCAAATAAGGATATCCCGGAAAGCAAAAGAGAAAAGATGAAGTGAAAGTTCTGTAAACCCCTTTCACTTCATCTTTTCTCTTTTGTTTTAGGAAGCGTGAACTTTATCAGTAACCTATTTGGCCTTGATCATAAACACAGCCGGCACCTGCCGTTGCTGTTCTTTATCGCTTGGTGTGATGGTTTGTTTTCCATTCACCAGCATACAACTGCTTCCGCCGCCATCGAGGTTCAATGCTTCAACGCAGCCGATCTCTTTGAGCATTCTTGCCTCCTGCGTTAAAGTTGCACCCTCGGCTTTGTTTGGGAAACGGCCCTCGATCACGAGCATGATGAGTTTGCCGTCTTTTGTATAGCCCATTGCGGTGCGGGGATGTTTGTCGTCTATCTGCTTGCCACCGAATTTCATTTCTTCGTTGTTGGAGATCTTTACCTCACCGTCTTGCACCAGTACGGGCCCTCCGCCTACGGCAGCATCCATTTTCCATTTTTTAAAATCTCCCATCTGTAACATTTCTTTTCCTGTATGTTTTGCAACGGAATCCTTAAATGCCGCAATGGGCTTCTGGCTCGCGTACGGAATCGACTGGGCAGAATCGGTGTAAAGCCATGCCACATCGGCCTTCCTGTTTCGGGCAATGCCGATCGCGCTTCCAAACGGGTGGCGGTAAGTGAAAGTGTCTTTCCCCCTTCCGTTAATCGTATGTTGCTGGTAGGCGGCCATCTTTCCTTCTTTCACCACTACATTCAGATTGCTGTTGTGCACAAATTCAAAAAAGGTGCAATTCATCACCAGCAGCGGCTTGCCTTCCTGTTCAAAATATTGCGTTGGCGTTAAACGTTTGCCGTTGCCCACCTGTGTAGTGAATTCGATCCCTTTTTCTTTCAGGTCCGCGCTTACGTAATAAGCGATATTGGGTTTCCCGTCAACCAGGTCGTTGGTCGTGTAAACATGCACCCCCTTTGGCAAAGGGCCGTACAGCGAATCAACATTTTTCCAGTTCCACTGTGCCTGCACAGCCAGGGTTGCTATTGCCAGAACAAAAACTGCTGCTATTTTTTTCATACCACAATACTAAAAAAGAAACGCCGGAATTGATCCGGCGCCTGTCAATGATTTATTATTTTTTTTGAAGGGATCCAAGTTAAAACTTTGCCCATGCACTGCGGCCCGTTTACGCTGTGGCCTGCAGTTTTTCTTCGTTCCATTTGTTTTTGCCATAGCCCGGTATCACATGTTTTTCGCTGTGATAAGAAGAACGCACGAGCGGGCCGCTTTCTACGTAGTCGAACCCAAGTTCATAACCGATCTCCCTTAATTCAGCAAACTCATCGGGATGCACAAAACGTTGAACGGGTAAATGTTTTTTTGTGGGTTGAAGGTATTGGCCGAGTGTAAGCACATCGCAACCTACGGCAACCAGGTCTTCCATGCTTTGGATAACCTCTTCTTTGGTTTCGCCCAGCCCGAGCATAATGCCTGTTTTTGTGCGCATGCCGCCTTGTTTCAGCAAACGCAGTACTTCCAGGCTGCGGCGGTATTTAGCTTGTATGCGAACCTGGCGCGTCATGCGTTCAACTGTTTCCATGTTGTGGCTAACCACATCGGGCGCTGCATTGATGATGCGTTGTACCTGGTCTTCCCTTCCCTGGAAATCAGGGATAAGTGTTTCGAGTGTGGTATCCGGGTTCAACCCTTTTACGGCCTCGATGGTGTTGTACCAGATGATCGATCCGCCATCTTTCAGTTCGTCGCGGTCAACACTCGTGATCACCGCATGTTTTACCTTCATCAGGTTGATGGCCTCGGCAACGCGCTGGGGTTCGTCCCAGTCAACGGCGCCCGGTCTTCCTGTAGCAACGGCGCAGAATCCGCAACTGCGGGTGCACACATTTCCCAGGATCATGAAGGTGGCTGTTCCTGCGCCCCAGCACTCACCCATATTGGGGCAGTTGCCGCTTTCGCAGATGGTGTGGAGCTTATGGGTATCTACGAGTCCGCGCACATGCTTATAGCTCTCGCCAATAGGCAGTTTTACGCGTAACCAGTTGGGTTTTTTGACTGGAAATTCAGCAGCTTCTGTTTTCGCTACCACGGGTAATTCTTGCATTTCAGTACCTCTTTATAAGTGAGAAGACGGGCTTCAGACCACAAAAGTAACTTACTTTCTCTTACCAAAAACAAGGGAGATATAGGCGTTGAAAAAGAACTTGTTCTCCTTGTTCAGCAGCATGATGGGCATTGCTTTGCTGTAGTATTCTGCATTTACACCCACTTCGATGGCCGAAAGCAGCTCATTGTAGCGACCGTAGTCGAAACGGAGCGCCGCGCGGGCATGTGCGCCGGGAACAAATTTGATCTCGTTAAACCCTTTGAAGAGGCCGCCTTTGCCGATGATGATGGTAGGATCGAGGAAAAGCGCATCGTTGTTGTCGTATTTGATCTGTTCGCGGGCATGCGTGGTCGGGTTCTCTATCTCGATGTAGTAAGGTTTTAACAAACCTGCCGTTAGCCCGCCTCCGTAAATAGCGGAAACTGCAACACCGTTCTTATTGCCCTTGCCGCCAATGAGCGTTTGCTGGCCAAGGCCCGCTTTCAGGTAATAGAAGTTATTCTGTTTGCCATAGATGTAACTCGAAACAACCAGGAAACCCTGTGAAGCGGTGAGTGTGGGTATCTTTTCTTCTTTGGGGTGTTTTCTTTCACCAAACTCGAGCCACCAGAGGTTGGTCTTGGTAATGGTCTTGTATTTGCCATGCTCATAGAACATGCCCCATCCGTCTGTGTTGAATTTGAAACCAAATGCGCCCTGCTTCTGGAAAATCAGCGCCCCTTCCTCTTCCTGCTTGATCAGTTGATTGATCTTTTCCCTGCGCTCCGCCTTTTTCAGTTGTTTGGCATCGGGGCCGGCAGTTGTTTTAACTCTCTGCTGGGCAGAAACCACCAACGAACTCAATACGAATGTTATTAAAAATAGCTTCTTCACTTCCATTTGGTTTGTTACTTGTAAATTTATGGCAAAATGACACAATGACTTCACAAATTATTTATAAAGGCGAATTAAGAACCACCGCCACCCATATCCAGAGCGGAACCGTGATCGAAACCGATGCGCCAACCGACAACCAGGGCAAAGGGGAGCGTTTTTCACCTACAGACCTGGTGGCCGTTGCGCTTGCCACCTGTATGGCAACCACGATGGCGATCAAATCGCGCACCATGAACATCGAGCTCGAGGGAACCACGATCGAGATCACCAAAGTGATGGCCAGCGACCCACGCCGCATCAGCCAACTGGCCGTAACCGTAAAATTCGCCAAAGCGCTCACCCTCGATAAAAAAGAACGCGACATACTCGAACACACTGCCCTGACCTGCCCCGTAGCAAGATCGCTGCATCCGGATGTGAGACAGGAGATCGGGTTTGAATGGAACGAAAACCATAATTAGTAATTAGTAATTAAGAATTAGGAATTAAGAATTAGGAATTAAGAATTAAGAATTACGGGTTGCCGGTACCCGAGCTTACTTTCAAATTCCTAATTCCTAATTCCTAATTCCTAATTTTCCCAGTACTCCATTGCCTACCGCACAACCAAGGCAACGTTTGTTGAGGCAATAATGATTTGTTAATTCTATCAGCGCCTGCGAATCAAGCGAGGAACGGTTGCTGATGTTCAATGCCTGCCATTGCCTGGTGATGGCATTTTTTTCAGCGGGCAATTCATACAACCACCGGATGGCTTTTTCGCGGGAACGTGCGTCGTTGCCGTACATACCATAGGCAAATAAAACAGGTACCACGGTATTGATGAGGATGTTTTCGGCCATCTGTTTCCCGAGGTGTTTGGGTTGATGCGCGGTTTCTTCGTCAAAACGGTAATGATCGTTCCAGTAGTCGTTCGCCGTAACCATAAACGATCCGATCACTTCTTTACACTGCTTTTCTTCCTTCAACAAAGCAAAAAGATGGGAAGAGGTATGCAGCAGCATGGCCAGTTGCGCAAGGCGTACGGTTGGGAATGCCGCGGGCCGCATGCGCAGGAAAGCAGGTTGCTTGCCCACGGTTTGCAACCCGTATTTTTTCTTAAGGAACACGTATTCCTTCTGCAGCATCACCGCGTAATGGTCTTTGTATTTCCCTGAGAGGAGGTTGGCTTGCCCGAGCAGCAAGGCCTCAAGCTGGTGGATCTGGTTCCTGTGTTTGGCAAGCAGCGTAACCGGGAGTGTTTTGGCCACCAGCTCAAACAAAGCGCTGTTCACGTTGATCCCGAAGTTGGCGGCGAGCATCCACCAGTAGGTTTCTTCCCAGTTACAGTTGGATTGCCTGAACAGGTTGAGCACCTGTTCCGATCTTCTTTCGAGGCGCTCGGCTGCGAGCCTTTCTTTCCATGCGCACCAGGCCAGGTGTTCGATTGCCGGTAAGAAAGAATGACAGGGGATCATTACCATCGTCTCCATCATCTGCGCATAACGCTCGAGTAAGATTTTGGGAACGCGCTGGTGAAGCGCGAGTGTGGGAAACAGGTTCCCCTGCGCATCATATACCGGCGCATCTTCTTCCCAAACAACATGAAGAATGATGTTTGAATAATTCCTGTCTGAACCGTGTTTGTGTTTGTACCAATCCGAAGAGAGCAGGTGCAACTCTACATTGCCCACCCATTTTGTCTGGCCGATGCGTATGACCGCCTCGGAAAAATCGGGCCCCTGGTGAAGATTAAGTATGCCGGGTTTTTCAATATGGATCGTTTCTCCCTGCGCGGTACATAGTTGCTGGCGGTTGAAATATTGGAACCGCCAGATGAACTGTAGTAATTTTTCATTCATAAAACACCGCTTTTATTGCGGCGGCTGAAAAATTACAAAGGATAGGAACGTAATAAATACCTGATTTTTGTTTACGGATTTATCGTATGCAACGCCTGCACAACGCGGCTCACCGGCAATCCCATCACGTTGTAAAAATCTCCGTTGATCGATCTTATGCCAACCACGCCGATCCATTCCTGTATGGCATAGGCGCCGGCTTTATCGTAGGGCTGGTATTTGTCTACATAAAATACGATCTGCTCTTCTGTCAATTCATAAAACACAACTTCCGTTACATCTGCGAATGCCGTTTCTTCGTGCCCGTGCAGGATCACCACACCCGTGATCACTTTGTGTTGTTTGCCTGATAACGATTTTAATATGCGGATCGCATCGGCACGGTCAACCGGTTTGTTGATCACTTCCTCATCCAACACCACGATGGTATCCGCGGCCACTACTGGGCGTTGTGAAAGCTCGCCATGAAAGGCGCTCTGCACATAGTTCTTCGCCGCATGTGCCTTGTTGCGCGCAATGTGCATCGCAATCTCGGTACGTGGCAGGTCGGCAGGAAAACTCTCATCTGTGTTCTGCACAATCACCCGGAACGGCACTTCGGCCCATTCCAATAACATTTTTCTTCGTGGGGATTGCGACGCGAGGATGATCTCTTTCATGTTCAAGGGTAAGTAGTGAATGATGGGCAGTTAATGGCAGATGGTGAATTTAGGAACTGACCGGCAATTAAAAAATTTTATCGTTGAGGGACAGATGTTCGTAAGCGTTCTTGCTTACAGGTAGAACATAAAGAACACCATCGACAGGATGCCCGTGAGCATAACGAGTTTTACAACGCTGCTGAGCTGGTGAAAATCTTCGGGCGATTGGGCCCTGAATAATTTCCGGAAGATCCATACCAGTGGCGCCACTACAAAAAGCATACAATAAAGGGCGCTGTGCCACCAGCCAAAGGGCAGAACGTAAAACTGCACCACCACTATGGTTGCAACGAGTACAACGATCCACACCGCTACAAATACTTTGCTCGCGTTCAGTCCCCATACAATGGGCATTGTCTTGCATCCATACCGCCGGTCGCCGTCCATGTCTTCCATGTCTTTGATCACTTCGCGGATAAGAGAGATGATGAATGCAAACGAAGCATACAAAACCGCGAACCTGAAAAAGCGGACCTCGTTGTGATCAACCGCTAATATCGTATTGATCTGCAGCGGGTATTTTGAAAAGAAAATAATAAAAATGACCCATGCCGTAAGCAGAGAGATCAATACGTTGCCGATGAGCAGTTGTTTTTTTAGATTCGTTGAATAGAACCACAACAAAATAATGCTTCCGAAATTGGCCAGTACCAGGTGCCAGTGCTGCGCGATGGGTAGTGCGGATACGGTGAAGAACAAACCCAGCAAACTCAGGAACATGTGCCAGAAAATAACCCAGCGCCTGTTGATGTGTACATTCACGATTACTTTATCGGGTTTGTTCACCTGGTCTATGTTCAGGTCGAAATAATCGTTGATGATGTATCCCGCTGCGGCGATCACTACGGAAGCGATCACCAGGAAAATAAATTGTTTTGTCTCCCCTTCCATCATTCCACCCGATGGGTATACTTTCCGATAGATGCAAAACTCAAACAACACCTGCGTAAGCGCTATGAATACGAGGTTGGGCCAGCGGATGAGTCTAAAAAAAGCAGGTACTATCATAAAGATTCAAGGTACAAGAAAACAAGGAACATGAACACAACACAATAACAGGAAACAAACAACTTTACTTTGATCTGACGGATGTATCGTTGTTCCAATCTCCCCGCAGTTTCATTACTTTTTCGATCACATCCCTCCCGCAGCCGTCGCCGCCCTTGTAATGTGAAATATAAACGGCGATCTCTTTTATTTCCTGTACGGCATCAAACGGGCAGCAGGGTAAACCGGTGAGTTGCATCACATCCAGGTCGGGAATATCATCGCCCATATAAAGCACTTTTTCCGGGCCGAGGTTGTGTTGCTTCATGAATTGCTGTAACACGGCGGCTTTGTTTTCGACCTGCATGTATACATCCTTCACGCCCAGTTTAAAAAGGCGTTCCTTTACTTCTTCCGAATATCCGCCCGATATCACCACAACATGGTACCCGCGTTTAACGGCAAGCTGCAACGCATACCCGTCTTTGATGTTCATCTTCCTGGCCATCACGCCGCCGGGCAATACAAGCAGGGTTCCGTCTGTTAACACGCCGTCAACATCAAAAACAAAACTGGTGATATGTTTGAATTTGTCGAGCATTTGCGGAACGGTTGTGGCCCCGTGTTCCGGGCCGCGGGGTCAAAGGCAAAATCTATTTCTGGTTGTCTCTCCACTCATACACCCATGCACTCTGTATCATTTCCAGGTGTCCTTCGGTGCTTTGCTCGCGTGTGCCGGCAAAATTGGGGATCTCGAGGATCCATTCGAGCAGGTCGGTGAAACGGATGCGGTATATGCGCCCCTCATTGAAGTCATCACCAAATCGCTCGTATAATTTCATCGCTATGTCTTCATGGTCTGCCCAGTGGATCGGCGGTTCAAAATGACTCATTGTTTTGGTTTGAAGTGTGAAGTTGGTTTGCGCGTTCTTTATTCTCCCAAGAATTGCGTTTGATCGGGCAATGTTACCTCTATCTCCCCATCTCCCTCCTGCAACACACACTGGCAACCCAACCGCGAATTGATGCGTGGATTAACGGCGCGGTCGATGAAATCCTCTTCCCTGTCGCTCAGCTCTTCCAGGTGGTCCATTCCTTTGTCAACGTACAGGTGACAGGTACTGCATGCACAAACCGCACCGCAGTTGTGGTGAAGCTCAATATCATTGTCCAGGCACACCTCCAGCAAGCTCTGGTCGTGCGCGATACCAGTAAGCGTAACGGGCTCCAGTCCTTTTTGCTCAAATTTTATCTTGATCGTATACATACCCTCCGTTTTGGCAGGCAAAAGTATCTTAGAATAGTTACTTAACCATCTTACTTAACGAAAAACTTGGCGATCGGGTTCAATTAGGGTGATTTTACGGGTTATTATTTCCGGATATAGACAGGATGCTTTCCGTCATGGCCCTGTAAATCCCGGCCGCCTGCGGATGCATTTCAAGCAGTTTGAGATGCTTTGCAATGGTTTTGCTGTCGCCCCTGGAAGCCGGCCCTGCCTGCAGGTCTTTCGGATGCCCGTGCCGCAACCGCTGCACCGAAGCTTCGATCAGGGGGTAAAAAAGGCTGAAATCGATCTGCTCCTTTTCACAATAGTCTGCCGCAAGATGAAAAAGATGGTTGGTGAAGTTCAATGTAAACGAAGCCAGCATGTGCAGTTTCGCCCGTTTTTCATCTCCTGCAACGATCACGTCGTTTGTAAAAAGGGATGCGAACGCGCTTAGCTCTGCGACCGTTTCCGGCGAATCGCCGTCTACCACCATCGTTACCGGGGCAAGATGGGCCATGTTCTTCCTTACCATCTTCATCGGCCAGGCTACGCCGTATTTACCGCCGGTATTTTCCAGGATGTTTTTTGAGATGGACCCCGCGGTGTGAACCACCGTTTTACCGGGTACGGATAACCGGGCCGCTACCTCTGCAACCGCATCGTCTGTTACAGCGATGAGATAAAGATCCGCGCTGGGTGTAATAAGCGATAACCGGTCGGTGGCCTCCGCTTCAAGCGCTGCTGCCAGGGTTTGGGCGTGTTGCAGCCGGTGGTTGTATACCTGCAGCACTTTGTGGCCGCTTTCCTTTAGTTCCTTGCCCATAACCGTGGCAACATTACCCGAACCGATGATCGTAACCTTCATATCTTTAAGCTTATGAAGATGAAATTAGCACAAAGGCTGCTCATCGGTTATTATAAAACCAAACTCAGGACCATTGCGCTGGTTTCGCCGGGCAAGGCAGCCAGGGAGGCTTTTGACATTTTCTGTACCCCTTTTTCCGAAAAGGCGCCAAAAAAACCGCCGCCCGCATTTCACGGGTCGGAGAAACTTTCTTTTGAAATGGATGGCGCCACCATCCGCGGTTTCAGGTTCAACCCTTCCAAACCAAATGGCAGGAAGATCCTGGTGGTGCACGGCTTCCGCAGCTATTCCTATAAGTTCGAGGCCTATTTCCTGGCGCTCAGGCAGGAAGGGTTTGAAGTGATCGCTTTCGATGCGCCGGCCCACGGGCTCAGTTCGGGTAAACGCATCAACGCATATATATATAAGAGAGTAATCGAACAGATCGAAAAACACTACGGGCCTTTTTATGGGGTGATGGGACATTCTTTCGGCGGGCTCTCTGCCTCACTGGCATTTGAGGGCTTTACAGATCGATCCAACCGGAAGCTGGTGCTCATCGCACCCGCCGAAACAGAAACAGCCATCGATAATTTTTTTACCATCACCCGGCTCAACGAACATGTACGCCGTAGTTTCACGAACATGGTGAACAAACTCAGCGAATACCCCATCAGTTATTTCTCGGTAGGAAGGGCAGTAAAAACACTTGATTCGCCGGTTTTGTGGATCCACGACAAGCACGATGTGATCTGTCCCTTTGCCGATGTTAAGCCTTTATTATCATTGGATCTGCCGCATGTGACCTTTCATGTTACAGAGGGGCTGGGACACAATAAAATTTACCGCGAAGAGAAAATCAGGCGCCAGATCGTGCAGTTTTTCGCAGACGGCATTTCCTGATATTTTTTGTGTTTTGATCCTTTCCCCTAATATTGCAGCGAAGAACTCCTCCTGATCCGGCCAAGCCGGACGGTATTTTCCGGGTTCGGGCATAAGGTTACATAGACGAAAAATTCCGTTCGGAACGGACCAACAAGGCTGTATGGCAAAAAACTTACTCATCGTAGAGTCACCGGCAAAAGCCAAGACCATAGAAAAGATCCTCGGGAAAGATTTCGAGGTCAGGAGTTGCTATGGGCACATCCGCGACCTGGAAAAAGACGATATGGGGATCGATGTGAACAATAACTACCAGCCCCGTTACAAGGTGCCGGAAGACAAGGAAAGGGTCGTAAAAGAACTCAGGCAACTCGCTAAAAAGTCGGACGAAGTATGGCTCGCATCGGATGAGGACCGTGAAGGGGAAAGCATCAGCTGGCACCTGGCGGAAGTATTGGGGCTCGATCCCAAAGAGACCAAAAGGATCGTGTTCCACGAGATCACAGCTCCGGCCATTAAAAAAGCAGTTGACAATCCACGCAAAATAGACATGAACCTGGTGAATGCGCAGCAGGCAAGGCGCGTGCTCGACAGGCTGGTTGGTTTTGAACTCAGCCCCGTGCTGTGGCGCAAGATCGGTATGCAGCGCAGCCTCAGCGCCGGTCGTGTGCAGAGTGTGGCGGTGCGACTGATCGTTGAGCGGGAAAGAGAGATCAACAATTTTATCCCCGAAAGCAGTTATAAAATAGAAGCGTTTTTTACGGCGCAGGACATCAACAACAAAACGGTTACGTTCAAGGCAGACGGGCCCAATAAAATGTCTACCGAAAAAGATGCAAAATCATTTTTGGAAAGTTGCAAAGGCGCGAACTATACGGTTGCGGACATCCAGGTAAAACCCGCAAAACGCACACCGGCAGCGCCTTTCACCACCTCAACCCTGCAACAGGAAGCATCGCGCAAGATGGGGTACAGCGTGAGCAAGACGATGCTGCTTGCGCAGAAACTGTACGAAAGCGGAAAGATCACCTACATGCGTACAGACAGCGTGAATCTTAGTGATACCGCACTGGCCGATATCCGCAAACAGGTAACCAACGCGTACGGCGAACAATACCATCAACCCAGGAAATTCAAGAACAAGAACGATAACGCGCAGGAGGCGCACGAAGCCATCAGGCCAACGTACATGAGTACAACATCCGTAGAAGATGAAGACTCGCGCCGGCTCTACGAACTGATCTGGAAAAGAACCATCGCCTCCCAGATGAGCGATGCGGAGTTTGAAAAAACAACTGCGAAGATCGATATCAGCACCAATAAGGAAACCCTGTCCGCAAACGGTGAAGTGATGAAATTCGACGGCTTCCTGAAAGTATACCTCGAAGGCAAAGACGAAGAAGACGAAGAAAATACAGAAGGCATGCTTCCGCCACTGACGGTGGGAATGAAGCTCGATTTTACCGAGATGACCGCTTCGGAAAAATTCACACGGCCGGCGGCGCGCTATACGGAGGCATCGCTCGTAAAAAAACTGGAAGAACTGGGCATCGGCCGGCCATCAACGTATGCGCCAACGATCTCCACCATTGTAAAAAGAAATTACGTAGAGAAGCGGGAGAAAGAAGGGGTGAAAAGGGAAGTGGCGCTGCTTACTTTATCAAAGAACGACAACATCGGCAAACAGATCTTACAGGAAAATACCGGCGCAGAAAAAAACAAGCTGTTCCCGACCGATCTTGGTTTGGTGGTGACGGATTTTCTGAAACAATATTTTACGCGAGTGATGGATTTCAGTTTCACCGCGAAGATCGAAGAAGAGTTTGACCAGATCGCCGAAGGAAAAATTTCCTGGAGCAAAATGATCGACGGTTTTTACAAACCTTTCCACGAAACCATCGAGCACACACTCGAAACCGCGGAGCGGGCCAAAGGCGAAAGGGAGCTGGGCATCGATGAGGCCACGGGCAAAAAAGTGATCGCGCGTATGGGGCGTTATGGCCCGATGGTACAGATCGGCGACACATCAGATGAAACAGAAAAACCAAGGTTCGCCAAACTCAAACAATCGCAAAGCATCGAAACCATCACCATGGAAGAAGCGATGCAGTTGTTCTCTTTGCCAAGAACATTGGGCGAATACGAGGGACAGGAGGTTTCCGTAAACGTAGGAAGGTTTGGTCCGTATGTAAAGCTTGGCGAACAGTTCATTTCCATTCCGAAAGGAGAAGACCTGCACGAGATCGAATTGGAGCGTGCCATAGAGCTGATCAACGAGAAACAGCAGGCCGATGCACCGATCGCTTTTTACATGGAACTGCCGGTAACAAAGGGCAAGGGGCGTTTTGGACCGTTCATCAAATGGAACGATATGTTCATCAACATACCGCGGGCATATAATTTTGATGCGCTTTCGCAGAGCGATATCAATGAACTGATCGAAAAGAAAATTGCCAAAGAAGAAAACCGTTTCATCAGGCAATGGCCGGCCGAAAAGATCTCTATCGAAAATGGAAGATGGGGGCCGTTCATACGCTTCAACAAAAAAATGCTCAAACTGCACCGCAAGCCAGACAGCAGCAAGTATACGCCTGAAGAACTGGCAGACATCGACATCGAGGTGATCAAACAAATGATCGAAGAGCAGGTGCCGAATGCCTTTGCCAAGAAAGCAGCGAAGAAAACCGCGGCGCCGAAGAAGGCAGCAAAGAAAGCAGCACCCAAGAAAGCGGCAAAGAAGAAATAATTTTACGGGACGGTTCTATAAAAAGCGTCCGTAAACAAAAAGTGGTTAAAAGAAGTTCAACCTTCCTTTAACCACTTTTTATTTTTCAGGATCTTGACCCCGCAACTCAATCGTATCGCCCCATCTGCCTGAGGAAGCGTACGTGTTCCGCAACTGCCTGGCGCATGGTTGGATATTCGATGTACTGGAGCTTGTATTCCCTGCAAACGTTCCTTACGATCTCGCTGATGGCAGGATAATGTACGTGTGATATTTTCGGGAACAGGTGGTGTTCGATCTGGAAGTTCAACCCTCCTACCAGCCAGCTGATCACTTTGTTCCTGGTTGCAAAATTGGCCGTTGTCTTGATCTGGTGCGCCGCAAACTCATCCGGCAGTTTATTTGTTTCGATGTTTGCGACAGGGAACTCCGTATCGCCCACTACGTGGGCAAGCTGGAACACGATGCTTAGGATAAAACCGGCAACGATGCTCATTACAGAAAAACCGATCAGCCAGTTTACAAAACCGAGAAAAATGATAGGGATCACAACAAACACTGCAGCATGGTATATTTTAACCGCCCAGAACTCGATGTGGTCTTTCACCGCCATCTTTTTCAGCGGGATCTCGCCGATCTTTCCTGAGAAATATTTTTTATAATCGGTATAAAAGATCCAGAACACATAAAGCAGGCTGTACATCGCCACAAAATAAATGTGCTGGAACTTGTGGAGTTTGTGACGTTTCTGGGTTGGCGCCATACGCATGAGGCTGCCGATCTCGATGTCGTCGTCCACGCCATCCACATTGGTAAAACTGTGGTGGATCATGTTGTGCTTCATGTTCCACATAAAATGATTGGCGCCCAGTAAACTGATAGAAGATGCGGCCACACGGTTCATACCTTTTTTGGTGCTGAAGCTGCCGTGGCTGCCATCGTGCATTACATTGAAACCGATCGCGGCCACGAGCCCGCCCATCACAATGCACTCGCCAAGGGCGATGTACCAGACGGGTGTAAAGACCAGCAAGTGAATGTACACGGCGACCAGCAGGGTGATCAGGATCGCGGCCTTTGTAAAAAGTTTGGAGGTACCCGTTGATTTGATACCTTTTTCATCAAAATATTGCTGAACGCGGTTTTTAAGATCTGTGTGAAGCGACTTACCTACCTGGGGGAACTTGGGAATAGAAAATTGTGACATGCGGAACGTTAAATATTATACCTCAAATGTACCTATTAAAGCCTTAGGGCTGTTGTTAATTTTGGGAATTTTTGCCAACCCCTTCATACCGTAACGTGTATATAACAATAATATTATGCAAGCATAAGTTCATATTTCCACAGGTAGGGATAACTTAACCGGCATTCATAACCAAAATTTAATTTAGTTTGATGCTGAATAAGGGGTAAAAACGCCCGCTATCTCAGCTTTATGCAGGAAACAAAAGAGATCAATGCGCTGTTTACGCTGATAGATGACCCGGATGAGGAGGTGTATTCGACCGTTTCGGAGAAGATCGTGGCTTACGGTAAGAACATCATCCCCAACCTGGAACATTTATGGGAAACCACATTGAGTGAGGATGTGCAGGAACGCATCGAAATGATCATCCACCACCTGCATTATACCGACCTGCAGAACGACATGATCGAGTGGCGCGACAGCGCTTACCACGACCTGCTTTGCGGCGCATTGCTTGTTTCAAAGTTCCAGTACCCCGATCTTCATACCACACCGGTTCTGCAGGATGTGGAAAAGATCCGCCGGAACGTGTGGCTCGAGCTCAACAGCTTTCTTACACCGCTTGAACAGGCCAACGTATTGTCGAGCATCATTTATAATTATTACAACCTGAAAGGCGTTGAGGTAAACTACGATAGTCCCGATGAGTTTTTCATTCACAAAGTGCTTGAAACAAAAAAAGGCAACGCACTTGCCAATGGTATTTTATACCAGGTGCTCTGCGATCTGCTCGACATCAATGCCAAGATCATCAACATACCCAAACAATGCATCATTGCCTTCTATCATTCGGATTATGATGCGGGGTACATAGGCCATCCGCAGGATAAGATCCATTTTTACGTGGATGCCACAACGGGCCAGGCCTTCTCGCACAAAGACGTGGAAAATTATTTCAAACGCATTTCTGTTCCGCCAACGCCTTCGTATTTCAAACCGCAATCGCACAAACGGATCATCCAGGTGCTGCTCGAAGAAACCGCCAAATGCTTCGACCGCCCATCAAACAGCTACAAGCAAACCGAACTGCTCAAACTGGCAGACCTGTTGGATGCGTAGTGCAACCGTAAGTGTTGGGCCATTCAAAAAAGATCAGCAGCGCTTGTTATAAACCAGGTATTCCGCATCCCGCTCCCACCCGTTCCGCTCATACACGCGCTGGGCGCGGTAATTGTCTTTCGCGGTTTGCAGCATGAGGTAACGGGCCGATGTATCGGCGCCCAGCTGTTCTGCGGCGGCGAGCAAAGCATCTGCGGCGCCTGAACCGCGCGCGTTTTCTGGAACGAACAGGTCGTTGAGCAACCAGGCACGCTTCATCCCCACCGAAGAAAAAATGGGATAAAGCTGGGTGAAGCCAACCATCGCATCATTGTATACCGCAACCAGGATCACCGATTCATTTCTTTCAATGCGCTCCGAAAGAAATTGTTTGGCAGCGCCGGGGTCTGAAGGTTGTTTGTAAAACATCCTGTACCCATCAAACAGTATGGACAATTCATCTAAATCGGCGGAGGTTGCTTGGCGAACTAACATCTAAGGTGCGGGGTTAGAATAAAAATCGGGAGAATGTAAAACTCAAAAAGTACGAGGCACAGATACCAATGATCCGTACTTCGTACTTTGATTCCTGTTTCAACCTTGGTTTAAACAAGGCTTGCTTCCATCGTAATATCCATATTGTACGCTTTGCTTACCGGGCAATTTGCTTTTGCGTCGGCGGCGCATTCCTGGAATTTTTCCGGGGTGATGCCGGGAACTTTTGCTTTTACCACGAGTTCCGATTTTGTGATCGAGCCGATGGATGGATCGAGCGTGATCGCGCAGCTTGTTTCAAGCGAATCGGGTGTAAAACCCGCGGCACCCAGTACAAAAGAGAGCTTCATGGTAAAACATCCCGCATGGGCGGCGGCCATCAATTCTTCGGGATTGGTGCCTACCCCTTCTTCAAAACGAGAAGTAAATGAGTACTGTGTCTGGTTAAGCGTGGTGCTTTGCGTGGTAAGATTACCTTTTCCTTCTTTGCCTGATCCGTTCCAAACGGCTGTAGCGGTGCGTTTCATAAGTATTTGTTTTTAGATTTGACGAAAATTAAAACATGATCAACTGGGACGATTTCGAAAAAATAGACATCCGCAGCGGAACGATCATTGAAGTTAACGATTTCCCCAAAGCCAAAAAACCCGCTTACCAGCTAAGCATCGATTTTGGCACTTTGGGTGTCAAACAATCGTCGGCCCAGGTTACGCACCACTACCCAAAAGAAGCATTGCTTGGCAAACAGGTAGTGGCAGTGGTGAATTTCCCGCCGAAACAAATAGCCAACTTTTTCAGTGAATGTCTCGTATTGGGTGTGTATGATGAAAATAATCAGGTAATTTTATTACAGCCGGATCAACCGGTTTCAAACGGACAACGTATTGGCTGATGAGCGAACTTCACTATACTTACTACGAGAGCCCTGTGGGAATGCTGAAGATCGGCGGTACCGACAGCTACATCTGCGAACTTACTTTCGTTGACAACCCGGACCAGCTTACCCATGGCGAACCCGGTATCACCGAAGTGATGCACCAGTGTACGGAACAGCTGATCGAATACTTTCACGGCAAGCGAAGGAATTTCGACATCCCCGTTCACCAGAACGGCACCGAGTTCCAGCTTCGTGTGTGGAGCGAATTGATGGAGATCGCATACGGAAAAACGATCAGTTACATGGACCTCGCCAAAAGACTCGGCGACCCAAAAGTGATACGCGCCGCCGCCAGCACAAATGGCAAAAACAACATCGCCATCATCGTGCCCTGCCACAGGGTGATCGGCAGCGACAGCTCCCTTGTTGGCTATGCAGGCGGCAAATGGAGAAAAAAATGGTTACTGGGTCATGAATTTAAAATAGCACATGGGGTGCAAACCTTATTCTAGTTTTCGGTTTGCTGGTTTTTGAGGGATGATTGTAACCGCCGGCAACAACACGTTCAATCATCAACCGTCAATAAACAGCACCAATATCAACCAACAATTTGAATGAAATTTTTTTACAGTGATGCGATTTGTTGGTAAACTCATATTGGTTCTCATAGCGCTGCAATGTATTGCTACGGGGCTACTGGCGCAATGTACAACACTCGGCCAGAATCCGAATACGGCGTTCCCCGTTTGCGGTACCACCACCTTCACCCAAACCAATGTTCCGATGTGCTCCAGCGGTACTGTGCCGCTCAATGGCTGCCCGCAGTCGAGCACCGGCGCCGTTGGCCCTTACTGGTATAAGTTCACCTGTTATGCCGCGGGTACATTGGGTTTTACGATCACGCCGCTGAGTACGGGCGACGAAGATTACGACTGGCAATTGTTCGACATCACCGGCCGCAACCCGATGGATGTTTTCACCGATAAATCCATGATCGTTGCCGCCAACTGGGTAGGCACCTACGGGCCCACCGGCGCCTCCGATGCCGGCGCTAAATTGTTTGATTGCGCATCCAACCCCAACGACCGCCTCAACGCTTTCGCAAAAATGCCCACCCTTGTCCAGGGGCACGAATACCTGCTGCTCGTGAGCCATTTTACTTCGAATGAGATCGGGTACACCTTGTCTTTTGGCGGCAACACGGGAGGAACGGCAAGCATTACCAACCCGGTAATTCCCAGGGTGAAGAGCGCACGGGCCATCTGCGACGGGCAGGAAATGGTTGTAAAATTATCCGCAAGGATCTCCTGTAAATCGATCGCGAAAGATGGTTCCGATTTCAGTGTTACCGGTACCGTGAACAGAACGCCGCTTAGCGCCAGCGGCTACGGTTGCTCCGTTGGCTTCGATACCGATTCAATTATTTTACAACTCGATAATATATTACCACCCGGCACCTTTACCGTAACCGCGAAGACCGGGTCAGACGGGAATACGCTGGAAGACAACTGCGGCAATGCATTGCCGGCGGGCGATAAGGCAACCATCCATTTTACGCCGCCCGCGCCTGTGCCAATGGACAGTATCGTTCCCGTGGTTTGTATAAAAGATACACTGCAACTCGTATTTGCCAGGCCGCTGCTCTGCAATTCGATTGCTGCAGACGGAAGTGATTTTACGGTTACAGGGCCGGCAGCTGTAACGGTAAAATCCGCTACGGGTATTTGTGTTGACGGACAAACCGCGAGTGTGCTCGTCATCCTTACCAAACCCATACGCACCAATGGCACTTTCACCATCACATTAAGGAACGGTAGCGATGGCAACAGCCTGGTGGATGAGTGCGGGCAGATCACCCCTGCGGGTTCCACGCTTGCATTCACCACGAAAAACATTACCACCGCGGATTTTGTTGCAGACGTGCGAACGGGATGCAAATCAGACACTGTCTATTTTTCACACAATGCCTATGGCGGAACAACGCAGTGGCAATGGACGATGGACAGCGTTGCCTTCAGCACACAACAGAACCCAAGGGTGATCTCAAAAGCATTCGGGGCGCACAACATCAGGTTGTCGGTGAACAATGGATTTTGCAGCGATACCGCAGGTACGCAGGTGATCTTTATCGACAACACCGTGAAAGCGGCATTCGAAGTAAAAGACAGTTTGTGCCCAACGGATACTTTGCATTTCACAGACAAAAGCACTGCCAACAGCGTTGCCTGGAACTGGAATTTCGGGAACGGTGTAACAAGCACCTTACAGGCGCCGCCGGCACAGAATTATCCACTGCGTGGAAGACAGATAACCTATACCCCACGCTTGTCGGTACGCAATGCAAACAATTGTGCAGACACCGCATACAAATTACTCACTGTGCTTGCGAGCTGTTACATAGCAGTACCTTCTGCGTTTACGCCCAATGGAGATGGATTGAATGATTACCTGTACCCCTTGAATGCATTCAAGGCCGACAACCTGATGTTCCGTGTTTACAACCGCTACGGGCAACTGATCTTTCAAACGGCCGACTGGACGCGGAAATGGGATGGCCGCTACCAGGGCTCGCCCCAACCCGGCGGCACATATGTGTGGACGCTCGATTACATCAACCGCGACAATGGGCAAAGGGTATTTTTAAAAGGAACAAGTGTGTTGATCAGGTAACCACGGCGATCACAAAAGATCTTCACCCGAAAACCCGAAAGGCAACAGGCTCCCGGCCTGCGGTATGATCCAGATCTTTCCATCCATGCCGCCGAGGATAAGGCGAATGGGTTGTTTGAGGCGGTTTTCGTATTCTACCAGGGTTTGCCTGCATACACCACAAGGCGAGATAGGGCGGTTGCTTTTACCCGATTCGCTGCGGTAGGTTATGGCCATCGTTTTAATGGGAACGTTTGGATATACAGAAGACACCGCTGATAACAACACACGCTCGGCGCATAGCCCTACGGGATAGCTTGCATTCTCCTGGTTGCTTCCCAGCACCACTTCTCCATTCTCCAGCAAAGCCGCGGCGCCCACGCGAAAATGCGAATACGGTGCATAGGCATCGTTCGTTGCATCGATCGCGCGTTGCAGCAATGCAGCATCGGCCGCATCAAGCTGTTCCCTCGATTCGTAAGCGGTGTAGGAGATGCTGAGTTGTTGGGGTTGCATGTTTGGGTTGTTTTTTAGGTATCCAGGCGGTGCTTCGTACTGCGGACTTTTTGATTGCGCATTGCCAAAACAAAAAGCCCGCAGCAACTGGTTATTTAATTCCATTGAACAACCGCTTCCACCTCGGCCCTTTGTTCCAGCTGAACCAGATCAAAGAAGCTTTGCCTACGATATTTGTTTCGGGAACAAAACCCCACAGGCGGCTGTCCTGGCTGCGATGGCGGTTATCGCCCATCATCCAGTAATAATTGTATTTGGTGGTATAGGTTGTGGTCTCTTTTCCGTTGATGATGAATTTACCGTTTACCTGTTCGATCTTATTTTTTTCATAAGTCTCGATCAGTCTCCAGTACAGCGCAATGTTCTGCGGCGTGAGCGTAATCACGTCTCCTTTTTTTGGAACACGGAGCGGTCCGAAATTGTCGATCGTCCATGGAAAGTTGGCAACATCATAAGGCCATGTACCTCCTGCTTCGGTAGATACATACGGAAGGATGGAAACCACATTCGGCTGCCTTTTCACGGCCGCTGCGTCGGAGGCGGTCATGTTGAGCATGAATGTATTTGGTTTCAGCTTTGCATAATGATCGGTGTTCTGCGGATCGAGTTCGAGTTCGTTTTGGATAAAATCATCAGACAGGTCCGTTCCATTGGTTTCAACGATGTATTCGCTCTGCGATCCCGGCGGAATCATAGCGGGCTGGTTGTTGATGAACAGGATCGTGTTCTTCACTTCCAGCACATCGCCGCCAACGGCAACACAACGTTTGATGTAGTTGTCCGTTTTATCCATCGGGTGAACGATCACCGGGTAAGCGGCATTCAATGCTTCCCTGTCTGTATTGTGGTAATCCCTGCGCAGCACATCGTAATACGTTACCTGGCTTCCGTATTGCGGAAGGTTGATGATGGTATCTCCCGCAGGGAAATTGAATACCACCACATCATTTCTTTTTACTTCGGTGAAGGCAGGCAAACGTTTATACGGCAGTTGTACCGCTTTGATGTAGGAAGGCGTGGTAACCGAAAAAGGCATTGTATTGTGAACAAAAGGGAACGACAACGGCGTTTGCGGAATGCGCGCGCCGTAGCTCATCTTGTTCACAAAAAGAAAATCATTGATGAGCAGGGTCTTTTCCATACTGCCCGTAGGGATCACATACGCTTCAAAAATAAAAGTACGGATGATGGTGGCCGCCACCACCGCAAACACACCCGCATCGATCCACTCGCGCGAAACAGGTTTGTGGTAATGTTTCAGCACCTCGGCGCCATGCCATTTTTCTTTTTTTGAAAAACCGAGGTAAGGAAAATAAATAAAGGGAACAAGAACGGTAAGCGTATGATCGATGAGCGAAACCTTTTTGAAATGCATCACAAAAATGATCGTGATCCAGATGGTGATGAACTGTCCTGCAACCGGTATCAACTGCAGCCAGAACCAATACTTGCGGATCTTGCATTTTTCAACGATCAACCAGGTATTGTAAAACGGCACCAAAGCTTTCCACGGTTCAATACCCGCTTTCTTGAACATGCCATACATGCCAACATGCCAGCCGATGGTACCGATGATCAGTAAAAATAAACCCATAGATGTTTTTTAAGAGGATCAAAAATAGGGTAAAGTAGGCATTCGTGAACGGCCAACAGCGAATCGCGAACCGTTGGCCACCGCCCTTATATTTTGCCCAAGTACTTACAACAAACCTTTAACATTCCTGCCATACAAAATCATACATGCGCCTCCACATCCGAGGCCTGGATCTCTTTCCCTGAAAGGATCACGAGGCGCTCCACCACGTTGCGCAGTTCGCGGATGTTGCCGGTCCAGTCGTGTTTCTGGAGGGCATCCATTCCTTTTTTCTCGATCTTTTTGGGCGCCTGCCCGTATTCCTGGGCAATATCGGTGAGGAATTTTTCAACGAGCAAGGGTATATCGTCGCGTCTTTCGTTCAGCGACGGAACATGGATCAGGATCACGCCAAGCCGGTGGTAGAGGTCGAGCCTGAAGTTTTTGGCGTTCACTTCTTCGAGCAGGTCCTTATTGGTGGCCGCGATCACCCGCACATCCACCGCAATTTCCTTATCGCCGCCCACGCGTGTGATCTTTCCTTCTTGGAGGGCACGAAGCACCTTGGCCTGCGCCGAAAGGCTCATATCCCCTATCTCATCCAGGAACAGCGTTCCTCCATTGGCCTGTTCAAATTTGCCGATGCGTTGTTTGATGGCAGAGGTAAACGATCCTTTTTCGTGACCGAACAATTCGCTTTCGATCAGTTCGCCGGGAATTGCAGCGCAGTTTACTTCAACAATGGGCCCCTCGTTGCGGTTGCTTTTTTCATGCAGCCATCTTGCCACAAGTTCTTTACCACTTCCGTTCTCGCCGGTAACCAGTACACGTGCATCGGTAGGCGCCACCTTATCGATCGTTTCCTTTACTTTCCGGATGCCCTCGCTTTCGCCGATGATCTCTTGCACACGCGACACTTTCCGCTTCAGCGTTTTCGTTTCTTTTACGAGCACGGTTTTGTCGAGCGCATTGCGAATGGTAATGAGCAGGCGGTTCAGATCGGGTGGTTTGGAAATATAATCGAATGCCCCTTTTTTTACCGCATCCACTGCTGTTTCAATATTTCCATGGCCACTGATCATGATCACGGGAACCTCAGATTGCGAATCGATCACTTTCTGCAAAAACTCGAGCCCATCCACTTTGGGCATCTTGATATCGCACAACACCACATCATAACTGCCCGAAGTAAATTTCTTCAGACCCTCTTCACCATCCGTTGCTTCGTCAACCGTAAACCCTTCGTTGCTGAGTATATCTTTCAGCACGTTGCGTATCGCTTTTTCATCGTCTATGATCAGAATATTCGGCATTATGGTTTTATTTGATACTAAGATAAGTGTAGTTTCCGGATTGATTTCACTATTAACTTTTGGTTGCCACAGATTTCACGGATTTTCACAGAAGAGGTTGCGGGTACCGCCGCGCGGTAGCCCCTCTGTGAAAATCCGTGAAACCTGTGGCAACAACTAGAAGCGCACAACAAGCCCTCCAAACACATTCCTGCCCTGCGCAGCATTGTAATATCTTTTGCCAAGTGCATTGATGTCGTTCCCCAGGCTATAGCGCTGGTTTAAAACATTATCCATCCCTGCAAATACTTCGATCGTTTTTCGCCGGTATCCAAGTTTGCATTGTACGAGCTGGTAGGCATCGGCATAGGCATCGTTCGCATCTGTAAGGGGAAGGGATGAGGTTGCGTTGATGGAGGCATTCACGTAAAAAACTTTTTTCAGTTCTATATCGATGCCGCTCAACCAGATATTGCGCGGCACGCCTGTAAGTTCATTGCCCGAATAATTGACGCCTGCCTGCTGGTATTCTTTGAAACGATAGGGCTGAAAACTGTAGCTGCTCCACAATTGAAGGCCCGAAACAAAATTCGTTTTGTTTTTGACGAGCCGGTATTTCAGCAGCGCCTCCACACCGTTTTGCCTGGTGCCGCCCGCGTTCACAAAATATTCTGCGCCTGTGCTGTTTGTTCTGCGTACGATCGCGTTCTGAAGACTAAAAAAATAGGCGGCCACATCAAACTGTATCCTTCCGTTCAGCAATTCGCCTTTGATGCCGGCCTCGTAGTTCCAGCCATATTCAGCACCGAGGTTTCCATAATAATTTCCGTCCGAAGGACGCACCTCTGCCAAAGCCGGGGGTGAAAACCCTTTGGCAGCGAGGGCATAGAGCGAGACGTCTTTGGTAATGCGGTACAACACAGCCAGCCTTGGCGTGAAAACACCATTGATCTCTTTGGAAACAAACGCCGGCGCCGCATCCGTTAAACGTTTGTAGCGGAAAGACTGGTTGTTGAAACTCACTCCCGCTGTAAACACCCATCGCTCACCCACACCCCATTGCGCCTGTGAAAACGCAAACCACTGCGAGGCGTAAACATCATCCCTGAACTGAACGGTATCTGCAACGCCGTTCCTGTTTCCATAATCATCGATGCGTGAATGGTTGCGGAGCCATTCGATGCCGTTCATCCACTGGAAATCTGTGTTGCTGTTTTTGATGTGGTAAACAAGATCCGTTCCCGCACCTATGTTGTTCTCTTTCCTGGTTTCGTAATTGGTGATGAATGGGTTGGTGAACGAGGTGTGATTGGCGGTCACAAAACTTTTCAGCATAAAGTGATCACTCAGGCCGGCATCGTGGTGCACGCCGCCAAAAATGGTTTTGTTACGGATCGATGCGTTTTGCTGTACAGAACCGGGGATGGTTCCGGCGGCCTGACGCGCGAGCCTGGGGTTTGATTGAAACTGCGCAAGATTGATCGCGCCCGGCGTCTGGTAAAACAAATCGGTATAAAAAAACAGGAACTGCAATTGTTGCCGGTTGAGCTGCACCGCGCTTTGCCATTTGAGGATGTCTTTGCGGGTTGCAGATTGTTCGCGGTAGCCATCAGACTGCTGGTGTAGCTGCTGCAGGGAGGAGGTGAAATTTTTAGTGGTATGGTTCCATCCCAGCTGCTGCTGGAAGAGTCCATACGATCCACCGGAAATACCGGCGGTGAAACTGTTTTGAGTGGCCTGTGAAAAATCCTGTTTCGATTGCAGCAACACTGCGCCGCCTGTGCCGGCACCGTAGGTACTCGCTGCAGGCCCCTTGATGATTTCCGCGCCAGAGATCTCGTTCAGGTCAACCAGGTTGAGGTAAGTGTTTCCCCCGCCATCGGTTAACGGGATGCCGTTCCAGTACACTTTTACGTTGCGCACACCAAAGGGCGAACGCAGCAAACTTCCGCGGATAGACAACCGGTAACTTGCCGGCGAACGTTCTTCAACCCGCACGCCCGGAACAAGATTGAACAGCGGAACATACGTCGTATTTGCATAGCGGTTGAACTCGTCGGCCGTTAAAACCGCAACAGAAGCCGGAACGGTCTTCCACTGGCGGTTGGATTGAAAGGCTTCAACGGTAACATAAGTGATGGGAGCACCCTGAACCTGCTGTTTTAACAACAAAGAATCAGAAAGTGGTGATGCCCTGTCTTTCTGCTGGGAAAATAAAACCGCAGGAAAAACAAACAGCGTAAAGAGAAAAGAAATTTTTTTCATCGTCGGCATTGTCATCAAAAAATATTCCAATCCATCACAAAACAAAAACCCGAAACTAAGTTCCGGGTTTTTCAAAATCAGGTGGTTGTTATTTCTTCTGGTACATTACTTCTTTCACAAGTTTTACCGTGCGTGCCACATCGGGGATGGCGAGTGCGGCCAGGTTTGGCGCGTAGTGCATGGGAGCATCGGCACTGGTGATCCTGCGGATCGGCGCATCAAGGTAATCGAAACCTTCTTTCTGTATCCGGTATGTGATCTCTGAAGAAACAGAAGCGAATGGCCATTGTTCTTCCACGATCACCAGGCGGTTGGTTTTCTTAACGCTCTCGATGATGGTAGGCCAGTCGAGCGGACGGATCGTTCTCAGATCGATCACTTCTGCGCTGATGCCTTCTTTCTCCAGCTCTGCTGCTGCGCCGATCGCCACTTTCATCATTTTATTGAAAGACACGATCGTTACATCGCGGCCCTGTTTCTTTACATCGGCTTTGCCGAGCGGGATGTAGTATTCTTCTTCGGGCACATCGCCTTTATCGCCATACATTACCTCGCTTTCCATAAACATAACAGGATCCTGTTCGTAACGGATGGCCTGTTTGAGCAATCCTTTTGCATCGTAGGGTGTAGACGGAGAAACGACCTTGATACCCGGAATGTTTGCATAATAGCTTTCAAAAGCCGTAGAGTGCTGCGCACCCAACTGGCCAGCGCTTCCGTTACCGCCGCGGAACACGATGGGGCAGCTGATCTGCCCGCCGCTCATCGCCAGCATTTTGGATGCGGTATTGAGGATCTGGTCCATCGCCAGTACGGCAAAGTTCCAGGTCATGAATTCAACCACAGGGCGCAAACCGTTCTGTGCTGCGCCAACGGCCACGGCCGTGAAACCCAGTTCGGCGATCGGTGTATCGATCACTCTTTTTGCACCAAACTCGGCGAGCATTCCCTGGCTCACTTTGTAGGCGCCATTGTACTCGGCAACTTCTTCTCCCATCAGGAACACTTTCTCATCCCTTCTCATCTCCTCGCTCATGGCCTCGCGGATAGCCTCTCTAAATGCAATAGAACGCATAGTATCAGTTTATTAAATGAGGGGCAAAAGTAAGAAAAATAGAACATCGAACAAGGAACGGCAACAGCGAACCCGAACTTTAATAAAAGGGCGCCGGAAAAGCCGCCGTTGTTTACAAACCGGCGCCTGGCAATACGCCCCGGCCCTGCCCCTTGTTCAAGGGTTAAAAAAAATCCCCTGCCGCTTCAGGACAGGGGACCTTTCGAAAGGATCAATTCCGGGGCGGGCCTTGTGCCTGCCCGTTTGTATCCTGATGCTTCCTAGAATACGTTGTATCCAAAGCTCACATAATACAATCCACCGATCTGCGGGCTGCCGAAGCCGGTGCGGTAGTATTTGTTGAATACGTTGGTACCACCTACTTTAATGATCGATTTGGTTGAAGGGATCTTGTAGCTTACTACTGCATCCAGTGTCCTCATCCAGTCGATCATACCCGAAGCAAACGTTCCTTCATAATAGAAAGAATTCTGCCACCTGTATTGCAAGGTGAAACCAAAGCGTTTGTCTTTACCAAAACCGCTGTTGCTCAACGCTGCGTTCAAACGGTATTTAGGGGTATTGAAATAGGAAGTAAAGCTTGCTGATGGCAATGCGCCGATCTCATCGTGGTAAACGTTTGCGCTTACAAAGAAATTAGCCGGCAGCAGGTATTCTGCCGATGCTCCCCAGCCGCTTGTTTTCACGCTGCCCGGTGTGTTTACGGAAACGGTGTAGATAAAGCTGTTCGCATCAGACAGCAATGCGGTTGGTGCAGAACCCGCCACCCTTGCCTGATAAGCATTTACGCTGCTCAGGAAGTCTTTGTAGTTTGCCCAGTATGCATACACATCGATGAGTAATTTTTTCGCAACGAGGCCCTTGTAACCAACCTCGAACGATTGCATCGATTCAGGTTTGAATTCGCCATAGGTTTGTTGTACGAGTGCCGCAGCGTTTCCGGTTGCCCTGTAAGTACCCACACTTTCCTGGGTATAGGTTGGATTGCCCGAGAAGTTGTAGAAATTCTTCAAAGCAGGCAAGCCCCCGATCAATTTGATGCCACCACCTACGGTCAGGTTGATCCATTGGTTTTGCGTGGTTGGGAAACGGTAAGCTGTCTGGTAAGAGAAACGCAGGTGATGATCCTGTGCCAGTTTAACTACCGCCGATGCCCTTGGCGTGAAACGGCCCTCGAAATTGGTATTCTTATCGTAACGTCCCGAAACGGTGAGTTTCAAAACATCGTTCAGTAATTTCTGGGAGATCTGCAGGTAAGCGCCAAATTCATTGATCTTGATGTTGCCCGTAGTATCTGCAAACAAAGTTCCCTGCGAATTCAGCACATATTGTTTCAGGTTCGCGCCCACCAACACATCAGTTCCGTGTTCTGTGAGTTTGAGGTCGTCTGAAAGATTGTACTGCCCTTCAAACACATTCAGCCTTGAACGGTCGAGGAACAAACCACCCCCTTGCGAGATCGGTTTTTCTGCGATCGATTTGAACAAAGGCGTGTTCCCGATAAAGCCGATCGGCCTGCCCTGGTCTGCAACACCTCTTGCCGTTGCATGCGAGCTGAGAATATCCAGTCCCGCCGACCTTGCCCCAGTGTATGCCGCCATGTACTGGAAGTACCATGTCTGGCTTGGTTTCCACGCCTCGTTGTACAAACGTGTTGTGATGGTTGCATTGAAAGCGTTACCTGCGTTCTCATGCGTGGTATATGCTTTCAGGAACCAGTTTTTTGCTTTCAGTTCCAGTTTATACTGGCCCATTTTCAGTTCTTTGAGTGAGTAACGGTCGCTGCCTGTGTAAACGCTGTTACCGATACCCCAGTTTGCTGAAAGGGATGCTTCGATCTTTTCTGTGAGTTTATAGTGCAATGCACCTGTAAGTTTGAAGTTGTATGTTTCCGGACTGATCACATCTTTCTCGTCATACCCCGTACGGCTCACGTTTACGCCATTGAAATAACCGCGGCCGTTGCCATAAAGGAAAACGTTTACACCCTGTGCAGCCAAGGCGGCATAGTTTGTTGCGCCTACCGCTCCCTGCAAAACAGCATTGAAGTCTGACTGTGTTGCACCCGGGTTAGCTGCCAGGAACGCATTGAAATTTGGAACAAACGCGCTGATGCCTGCCGCGCCAAATACCGACTGTGCGATCTGCCCGATGTTTTGTGTTGTTTCATCTCCATACAGGTTAATGCCATCGTAGTTAGGATCTGTATAACGTGTACCTGTGGTTGCTGCGGTACCGCCGCGCTGGCGGTTGTCTGGTTGGTTGGCCAGCCAGTCCTGCGCCTGTATGTATTGCGCACCGATCTTATACGCCCAACGGTCGTTGATCTTATCGGCAAAGCGAACGCTCCAGTCGTAGAATTTGGAAGTAGGGCGTTGTGCGCCATCAATATCTTTAATACCTGCTTTCACCTGGAAGCTCAATCCCTGGTATTTGAACGGGTTCTTGCTGTTGATCAGCAAAGTTCCGTTCATACCACCCGAGCCATAGAGTGCAGAAGATGCACCTGGCAGGAGCTCGATGTTGTCAACATCCAGTTCCGTTAAACCGATGATGCTGCCCACAGAGAAGTTGAGGCCCGGCGCCTGGTTGTCCATTCCGTCCATGATCTGGTTCATACGAGCATTACCGCTCACGTTGAAACCCCGCGTACCCACACTGCGGAAGGTTAAACTGGCAGAAACCACGTCTACACCTTTCAGGTTGGTGATCATATCGTAATAGTTTACCGCGGCCGTATTCCTGATCGCGTTATTGCTGATCCTTTCAATGGAAACAGGAGATTCGAGAATTCTCTCCGCAACCCTTGATGCCGCTACAACCACCTCTTCACCCAAGGTAAAAGACACATCGAGGTCTGCATTAACAACCTGGTTGTTGCTTGTAACCGACACCTCTTTGGTGGTATAGCCAACGGATGAAATAACGATTGTGAACGGGAGCTTCTGGACCGTGGAAAAACGAAAATTTCCTTTGTCATCGGTAAATGTTCCGGCGGTTCCCCCTTTGATTGAAATAGAGACAGCCGAAATAGGTTCTTTCGTTTGACTGTTCTTTATACTACCGGTAACGGTAGTTGATTGCTGTGCAACGGCTGAAATACACATGACTGTGCCGAGTGCCAGTAACCCATAACGGGATCTTCTCATATAAGCAAGTTTTAATGAATGGTAATTAAAAATAGCATTTGTTGAATTGGTAGTGAAATTTAATTTGTTCACAAATAACGCTCTGGTGTTAAGAAAAATTATGTGTACTACTCCTTATTTATCAATGCGCTATCTAATTTTGCGGCATGGCATCCTACCAGTTTCCTTCCCAGACCAACGTTTACCACGGTAAAGTAAGAGATGTTTACAGCATCGGGGCCAGCTGGCTCGTGATGGTTGCGAGCAACCGTATATCTGCTTTCGACGTGATCCTGCCCCGGCCGATCCCTTTCAAAGGACAGGTTCTCAACCAGATAGCCGAATACATGCTCAACGCCACCCGCGATATCTGCCCCAACTGGCTGGTTGATGTGCCGGCGCCCAACGTATCGATCGGCAAACGCTGCGTACCGTTCAAAATAGAAATGGTGGTAAGGGGAAATGTTGTGGGCCACGCCTGGCGCACCTACAGCAGCGGTAAAAGAGAGCTATGCGGCGTTACAATGGCCGAGGGCCTGAAGGAAAATGATTTTTTTCCCGAACCCATCATCACACCTTCTACCAAGGCCGATGCGGGGCACGATGAGGATATTTCAAAGGAAGACATCATAGCCAACGGGCTCTGCTCTGCAGATGAATGGAAAATACTGGAAGATTACACGCTGAAATTATTCGCCCGCGGTAAGGAGATCGCTGCAAAACAACGCCTGATCCTCGCAGATACAAAATACGAATTCGGGAAGATCGGCAACACCATCTATCTCATGGATGAAGTACACACACCCGATTCATCGCGCTACTTTTATGCCGATGGTTTTGAAGAAAGACAGGCGTCCGGCGAAAAACAAAAACAACTCAGCAAGGAGTTTGTACGCGAGTGGCTGATTGCAAATAACTTCATGGGTAAAGAAGGCCAGACCGTTCCGGAAATGAGTGATGAATGGATCGATACCATCAGCAAAAGATACATTGAACTGTTTGAGAAAGTAACGGGCCGACCGTTTGTTCCCGAATCTGTTGAAGATGCTGTGATCGAATCAAAAGTGAAAGAAGCCCTGGTGAGGTTAAACGCGATCTGATCCCTTTGTCTTTTAATTGAAATGCCCCTGTTGATCATCGAAAGGTGTACCTGAGGCTCAGGCCCGCATACAAAGTGGATCGTGGCCCCGGTGTAAAATATTTCGGCGCAACGCCGCCAACCGGAACGAGGTTGATCACCACAAACTGTGCATAGGTTGCATTGAAAATATTGTTGTTTCCCCCGAACACATCAAAGCTGAAATGTGATCGTCCCGTTTTGCCAAACTCTTTTCGGTAACCGGCTTTCAGGTTTACAAGATTATAAGAATCTGCATACACGGTATTATCAAGCGTGATCGGTATCCGGTCTGTAAAAAGATCCGTGGCATTCAGATAAAAGCCATCGCCCGCTTCCACATCAAAACCAACATTCAAAATGTTTCTTGCCAGCCCGCTTACATGCAGGTTTGAATAATTGCGCGTGGATGAATTGTTGTTGTTATCGCTTTTAAGATCCGAGTTCCTGCTTCCGTTGTAGGTGTAAGACATGAACGGCCGCAGGAGCCCGAGGAATTGCTTTTGTTTTGGTATCAACGCGTAATTGATCGTAAGCTCCGCCCCTGTGAAGTTGACCGACCCCGCATTCACGAACGCAATGTACGCAGGATTGCCCCCTGCTGCGGGGAAGTTTTGTGTAACGATCTTATCGGTCACGTCCATGTTAAAAAAAGCAAAGTTGAGGTACATCGCGTCTTTGAAAAGACTTGCCTTTGTTCCCACCTCGAACGTATTGCTGATCTCTGGTTTGATACCCTCGTTCACTTTTCCCGTTTGCGGAATGATGAACTGTGCCGTGCCCGGCTGCGCATAACCCATGCTGTAATTGGAGTAAACAGAAATGTTCTTACTCACCAGGTGGTTCACTACCCAGCGCGGTGTGACCAGTGGTTTGAAGGTCCTGTATCCCGACTGGTTGATGTAACTGCCGGCCGTTGCGCGCAGGTCCTCGTTATCATAGGTAATGAAATTCGCGCTGCCGCTGAACACCATCAATGTGTTTTTGGCGATGGTGAGCTCAAGCATGCCGAACACGTTCCATTGCAAAGGTTTCAGTTCCTGGTCGGTACGAAGCGTGCCCAATACACCGTTGTTGAGGTTGTATGATTTTTGGTAGATGATGTTCTTATGAACCTCCATGCCCAGCGTAAACCGCGATGTAACGGTAGGCCCAAGCGTTGGTGTAAAAATAAAAGCCGTGCGCGCGCCGAAACTGCTCTTGTGCGTTTTGGTAAGGATGGTTGCAACACCTTGACCTATCTCCTGCGTGCCAACAAAAAAAGTTGTTTTGTTGCTCAGCAGCTTATTAAAACTATACTCCTGCGAAACACCCATGCGTATGCTCTCCAGCTCGCTGTGCGAGTTGTTGCGCAGGTAGCTGATCTCTGCGCTGTCGGGGTAATTGATCAGGCCGAAACTGTCTACCTGTCCCGATAGCTGGTCATTCGATTTCGTGTAATAAACAAATGCACTGAGTGTGCTCTTCGCACTGTTGTAGAACGAAGCGTTGAGGTTCCAGAAATCTTTTTTGGAGGCGCTGTTCATGCGGTAGCCGTCGGTGCGCTGCTGTCCGTAATTGAATATGATGTTCGATTTATCGTTGCCCACACCAACCGACGAGGTGGTCCTGAAAGTATTGTTCGACCCGGTAAGAAACCATTGGCGTACACTGATACCCTGCGGCGCTTTTTCAGAAACAAAATTTACAACGCCACCAATGCCGGTTCCGTATACGCTTGACACGGGCCCGCGGAACACTTCAACGCGGGCGAGCGTTGCAAAATCAATGTCGTCGAGATTCGTGGTGCCGTCTGCTTCTGTTAAAGGGATATCGTTGTAATACGCTTTGTAGCCGATGCCGTTGTTGTTGTTCTGGTTGCCATAACCACGAAGTATGATCCGCGCGCCGGTATTGATGTTACGGAACTCCATACGCACGCCGGGCAACACATTAAAGCTCTGCTGAAGTTCTACCTGGTTGTTGCGTTGCAGGTCGCGCGTAACAAGATTGGCGATGGATCCCGGGGTATTGAAGAGGTTTTTGCCATTGTACAAACCCCGCACCTGTATGTAATTGGTCTGGTAATTGAGCGGCTCAAGAAAAATAGTGAACTGTGCGGGGGTAAATTTTACAACTACTGTTTTGGGGCCGTAACCTTTTGCGCTAACCTTTACCGTTACCGACTGGTTTTGCTGGAGAGAAAGATTCCATTCGCCTTTGTCGTTTGCGTAAATGGTATCCCTTTCATCAACCACGATGGAAGCAAACGGTATGGACTGCGCAAAATAAAGGTCTTTTACAACGCAGTTCATCACCGGCAACTGCGCATGCGCAAAGAGCGCAAAGAGGAAAAACAATAAAACCAACCCGGCCGCTTTCTTCATGTAGCAGTTGCTGTTTCTATAGGCAAAAATATCTCAAAGCAGCTCACTTCCACCTTAATTATCGGTTAAGGGGCGCTATACGGGGGCGTAAACGTGCCTGGCTTTTGTTGAAGATGTTCTGCCCGTTCTCCACTCCTTTCCTGATCTCTTTCTGGCGTTCCACGGGCAAATGGAGTGTGTCTTTGCACTCAACACTGCAACATCCGTTCATTTCCGCCGCGCAGGTTTCGCATTGGATGAAGAGCAGGTGGCAACCATCGTTCTTACAATTGGTGTGGTCGTCGCAGGGTTTACCGCATTGGTGGCAATGCGCGATCACATCTTCGGTAATGCGCTCGCCGAGCCTGTCGTCGAACACAAAGTTCTTTCCAATGAATTTTTTATCCAGCGATTGTTCATTCGCTTCCCTGGCGTACTTGATGATGCCCCCTTCGAGGTGAAATACATTCTGAAATCCTTTGTGCAGCATATACGCACTCGCTTTCTCGCAGCGGATCCCGCCGGTGCAGTACATGATGATGTTCCTTTCCTCGTTTCCTTTCATCATTTCAACAGCCATCGGCAATTGCTCGCGGAACGTATCGGACGGAACCTCAAGCGCATTTACAAAATGCCCTACTTCGTATTCGTAATGGTTGCGCATATCGATCACCACTGTATCCGGGTCCTTGAGCAATTCATTCATCTGCGCGGCATTCACATATTTTCCTTTGCGTTCCATACTGAAGGCAGGATCATCGATGCCATCGGCAACGATCTTGTCGCGCACTTTTATTTTCAGCACCCAGAAGCTTTTCCCGTCGTCGTCAACCGCAATGTTCAACCGCAAACCATTCAGTGGCTCAATAGAATACAGGAAAGATCTGAACGCTTCAAACTTTTCTGCAGGCACGCTGATCTGCGCATTGATGCCTTCTTTGGCAACATAGATCCTTCCGAATACCTGCAAGGCATCCAGGTTCCGGTAAAGAAAATCACGGAACTCTTTTGGGTTCTGGATCGGGAAATACTGGTAAAAACTAATGGTGGTGCGGGAGAACGTTTCTTCCATCAAACGCTTCTTGAGTTCCTCGTTGGATACCCGGTTGTGTAGTACTGGCATTTTGTTTTCATTTCAGACATCAGCGGCTGCCTGCACGCAGCCTGTGGGCGCGGGCATTTTGCAGTACCGTCAATGTTCCATTAACAACGGAGCCACTTGCAGGGTGGCCGATTTGCGGGGCAAAGATAAGGATTTTACTAAAAAAGCGGCGCCGCGATCCTTATCCCGCTCGGCCGGCCACCACCCTTCTCAAAGCCCTGCACAAAGTCTACACGCAACACCTTGAGTATGTTTTCCAGTCCCACTGAAACTTCTACATAATCCGCGGCTTTGTCAACATGCAATGCATTCACACCGCCCACCAGGAACCAGTTGAGTTTTTTGAAGTATGGGATCTTGTTGGTGAGCAAACCATTCAGGTGGTACTCCGCGTGTGCCGCGATGTTGAATTTTGAAGTATTACTGTACTTGTAATACGGCGCCAACTGGAAGCTCGCGAGCTCGCGCGAAGCAAAGATAGTTTGGTTGCCCAGGTAATGAATGTAGTCTGGGATGTAGGTTTTCGCCGCATCAAAAAACCCGCTGAAACCAACGTTGTAGTTGAATTTTCCGCCGAGTTTGAGATCGAGTTCATCGCTAACCGTAACGCGCCACTTTGTGTAGTCAACATCGCTTCCCAGCAAACCGTTTACGCCTTTGGTTACAAGCGCGCTGATCGTAGGGTACTTTGAACCGATTCCGAATTTGCGGTCGGGCAGTTCTATGTAGTCCATCCCCGGCCTCCATGTTACTCCGAGGCTGAACGAGGATGCCTGGTTGCGCACCATATTCGTTGCCGCGATCTCTGTCGGGTAATTGGGTGTGAACGAGCGCCCTTCAAAATCTTTCCATTTCACGGGATCGGCTAAATTCTCAAGCGGCAGCCTGTCCTGGAACTGGAACGAGGCCGTGAAACTCAACCCGTTCCCTATCGACGATCCATAAGATGCGCGGAAGAAATTTGCCTCGTAGATCTTCATGTAATTGTATTCATTCAGCAGGGTCTTGATCGTATTGATCCGCGGTGTGATCGATCCTGCATTGTTGAACTGCAGCACCTGTCTTCCGCCCGAAACATTGATGGTCTGCAAATATTTCTTCCCGAATCCATAACCAACCGAAACAGACGGATTGAGGTGCCCGCTTGTGATGGCATAACGGATATCCGGTGTAACCGACAAAAACTTACGCCCCTCGTACCGCCTGCTGTAACGCGGGGAAAAATTAAACACGGCGCCCTCTACCGTATTGTAATTGAGTGTACTGATCAATGCATCGAAACTGATGAACTCCTTTCTTTTTCTTACGGAATACGACTGTCCCGTGAACAACAATCCGCCAAGGGTTATCTTGTTTCTTTTCCTGTCGAGCGAATCGAGGTAGCGCGGATCCTTGCGCGCCTGTTCAAGGCTGTCCTTTCTTTTGTAGTCGCGCTGCTCTTCTGCCAGTAGCGGAAGCGGGCGGATGCTGTCCCAGTACGCCGATGTCTTCTTATTGGAACTATCGTAAAATTTGATCACGGTATGATCAAAGAATTTCGGTTTGAATGCGGGCTCCATATCGAATTTATCGTACACCTGCACAAATGTTCCGAAGAAATCGAAACCGAATAATTTTCCTGCGGGGTAGATCAGCTGGTTCTTGATCACCCATGTTTTTCCGGATGGAACATACAACTGTTGTATACGAAGCGTATCAAGGTACTGCATCTGTTGTTCGCGCAGCAGCAACAGGTCAACGCTCTGCAGGCGCCATTCGTCTTCGATGATGTTGATGTAACCGCTGAACAACGGCTCGTATGTTCTGCGCGGTATTACTTTGATGCGGCTGATCTCTTTGCCGTTCTCGTAAAAGGTTCCTTCAAACTTATACCTGTAAAACGACAATGCGCCGCTTGCGATCGGTGAAATAAAACCACGGGGATTCAAGCCCTCACCCACCGAAATATTGTTCTGGTAAAAGGAAATGATCTGCGGATCGCTCAACCCAAAACCACTGCTGCGGCCGCTTACCTTTGTAGAGATCACTTCTACTTTCTGGGTGCCGGGTTCAAGCACAGAATACCTGGCAACGGTTTCGGAAAGAAAAAGCATTTTGCGTTTGCTTGTATCGCCATCTTCAAAATCTACCTTCTGGCCGAAAAATGTTTTTGGAAAATTGCGCAGCTGCATCTGCCCTTTGATGTACACCTCGCACTGGAACTTCTTCAATTCTTTCAGGTGCTCCTCCCTTTTTGCGATCGTTTTCCGGATGATCTCATACGCCGGATCTTCTCCACCGCTTTTTACAACCACATCCTTCAGGTTGTATTGCTGTTGCTCGAGTTCAAAATCGATCAACTCATCGTTCCTTCCCACTTTTATTTTCTTTTCTTCTGTTTGGTAACCGATAAACTGCGCCACCAGGGTATATTCACCCGCATTCAACTGCAGCGAGTATTGTCCCTTGCTGTTGGCAGATGCCCCCTGTGTTGTTCCTTTTACCAGGATAGAGGAAAAAGGAAGCAGGTTGCCTTTTTTGTCTTTGATGGTTCCGCTGATGGTAGCGGCATGCACAGAAATAAAAGCCACGATGGCTGTGGAAAGAGTAAGCAGTTGTTTCATTGCGTTAAGGTTGGTACGAAAGTAGACGGTTCTGTTTGTGTTTTGTTACGAACCGCTTTAGGTTTAACTTATTTGCAACAACTGAATGCGGTTTCCGTGCAAAAAGTTGCCTGGAAAGAAACAGGGCGCAAAAAAAGACAGCACCGACTTTAACCAATGCTGTCTGCTGTTTCCGTACAATACAATATTTTTTTACGAAGAACTCATCTCCGTCTTGGAGCCCGCTTCAGATAGGTTCCTGTTAAAGCAGCGAAACCGCTGATCAGTCCGCCCACGATGGCGGTTACAATGATCAATAAAAGGTACGAATCGTTCTTCAAAAACAACTGCGACACTTTTGTTGACAGGATATGTTCGTTGGCCGCATCTTTTACAAATGCGAGTATGCCCCACAAAAGGAACAACCCCAGGAAACCGGAGAGAAAGGCACGCCCCGCCCGCTGGTGAATGGCCACCGCTACAACCAGTGATGTAACGGCAAAGCTCCACCAGGGCAATTCACCGTAAACGCCAACCACGAAAGCGAGGAATGCTGTTAATAGGATCGCTGAGAACATTTTCATAAACAATCAATTTAGCTGTTGGTAAAACGCATGTGCCATTTAATCTTTTCATTCTTTGCTGCTTCCTCTTTCTTCAGGAAAAGGATGCGGTAATATTTTCCTGCGGCCCATGCATCCACGAAAGTGTCTGCATATTTACTGCCGGGGTTTCCGCTTTGTCCGCCGGGATAAACGCCATATGCCTCAATTTCATCCGTTAAATGAACGATCATGCGCCAGCTCGGGCCGTGCGCCTCTTTTGTTGCATTTACCATATGCTCCCCGCCACCGATGGGCAAATGCAACCTGCTCAGTGCAGGGATCTTTAAAAGATGGTTCACGCGCGTGTCTTTGTATTTTGCCCACGCAAGGTTGCCTTTACCGTCTGTTTCCTTCAGGTAGGCCGTGGCTTTGCGGCACGCCGTCATTACAACATCCCGTATGGTTTCTTTTTGCGGCGTGTTGATGTTGTCGATAAACTTCCAGCTTGTATCGCCCCGCAACAAACGCTCGAGCAACACAGGCGCATCGGGTTTGGGAAGTGGCAATGCCGATTTTGCAAATTCATCGTTGTAGACCTCTTTTTCAAGGCTGTCCCACATCGCTTTAAAAACGGTTGCGCCTTTTTCCGGAGCGTCTCCGCGGAGGTTCCAGTCAACCAGTATGCTTACGTATTTTTTTTCGTCGCTGTTCAGTTTGGTTTCATCAAGGTATTTGAGGAAAACGGGGCGGGCCATTTCTGCGAACGAATTGTAATTGTCCATTTGAAGTTGTTGCATGTCTTCCGGTGTAATATCATTCATCCTTTCCAGCGCTCGGTTGATGGTTAACCCGCGGTATACGGGAAATGCGCTTGCCATCCCGAGGTAATAAGGGTAAGTGGAATCGGTCGACATCTGGTTTGCGCTGCTTACAAAACCGCGCGCCGGGTTTTTCGCCATGGGGTTCTCATCAACCGGGATCATTCCCTGCCACATGAAAGCGCTGTCGGTTCCCGGCATCACAAAATCTCCCTGTCTTTTCCATCGCGCAACAAAGGCGCCCTGCTGCTTGATCGCGATATCGCCGGTTTTGGATGCGAATGCGAAGTTTTGCCCGGGGCAGGTCCAGCCGTCGATTGCCGACATATAATCGTCAAAATTTTTTGCGCGGTTGAGTTTGTAAAATGTCTGTAGGCCTGTGCCCGCCTGTTGCGCCGTCCATTTTATGGCGAGGTACCTGCCGGTGGTGCTTGTGGTGGAATTGTGGTTGTCGTAGATCACGGGGCCAAAAACGGTCATGGCTATGTTTTCAACAGAATCGCCGCCGCCCCTTACTTTGATCACTTCTTTGCGGTGTTCGGCTTTGACCCATTGGCCGTTGAACATGTATTCAGACATCGATGCGTCCTTGAACTGCACATCGTAGTAATCGATCACATCTCTTCCCGCGTTGGTAACGCCCCATGCGATGCTGTCGTTAAAACCGATGATCACCGAAGGCGAGCCCGGGAAACTTGCGCCGTAGGTATTGTGCGTTGGTGTGGAGATCTGCACTTCGTACCAGAGCGATGGAAGGTTAAGCCCCAGGTGCGGATCGTTGCAAAGAATGGGCCTGCCGCTTTTTGTTTTTGTACCGGCAACCACCCAGTTGTTGCTTCCATTGTCTTTATCGGGCGCGGTCGTATTCATTGCCGTTGCGCCCGGCCTGTTGGTGTGGTAGTACAACGAATCCACCTGTTTTGGCGCAACCGGAACGATGCCCGGTTTGGCATACGATGTTCCTTTCGGAATGATGGGGTCAAGCGAATCCTGCACATTGGTAAAGAGCTGGTCAAAATCATCGTAACCAAAATAGTTGCGCGCATTGGTCATCTGGAGATCCGTTGTGGCGCCGCGGCCGCTGAGGTCGTACGACATAAACATCAGGAACAGGTATGTTTTAAACGGCGTCCATTCTTCGGGTTTGTAATCGAGTAATTTGTATTCGAAAGGGATGTCCTGCGGTTTCAGCGACCTGATGTAAGCGTTCACCCCTTGCGCATAGGCATCCACGGTGGCTTTCATCTCCGGGTTCTTATCCATTGCAGCCATGGTCTGTTCAGCGCCGTATACCATGCCCAATCTTCTGAACATGCGGTCGATCGCTATTTTATCCGGTCCCAATACCTCGCACAACCTGCCTGCTGCGGCCCTTGTCTGGAACTCCATTTGCCAGAGACGGAACTTTGCATGCAGAAATCCCTGAACATAATAGGCATCGAGATCATTGTCGGCGTAAATATGCGGAACCAGGCGCTCATCCATAAACACATCCACTTTGCCCTTGAGCCCGGCCAGTTTTACATCGGCATCAAAAACAGTGTTGACAGGCTCGGCGTTTTGCCAGAAACCGCTCTGCGGCGACAAAAAATAGCCCAGTCGCGGCGATTTAGAGCCGCCCAGCGGCAGTTGCATATTAAGCGCCGTAACCAACCCGGCCGTAACCAGCGCGGAGATCAGGAAGGGGAGAATCCTCATGGCAATGTTTTAGGTGATGAAAGTAGGATTTTTTTAGCAGCGGGCTACGGGCCGCGGGTCATGCCTGCTTTATTTTTTCGCCTGTGGTACAATGGGTGCCTCAATGATCCGTGGCCGCCGCCCACCTCCGAAAACCGGGCTTTTTCAGTAATTTTGCGGCCTGATGAAGCAATTCAACGTCCCGAACATATACCGCAGCCCGCTGATCAGTGCCATCAAACAGCGGCGGAAGCAGGAAGATAAATTAAAGAAGGATTTTACACCCACCCTGGTTGATCTCGGCCCGCTGCAGATTTACCTGGCGCGGCATTTTGGTTTTTGCTATGGTGTGGAGAATGCGATCGAGATCGCCTTTAACACCATTGCAGAAAACCCGGGCAAACGTGTCTTCCTGCTGAGCGAAATGATACACAACCCGCAGGTGAATGCAGACCTTGTTGCAAAGGGCGTAAGGTTTTTACAGGATACCTACGGAAAGCAGCTCATTCCTTTTGAAGACATCACTGCAGATGATGTGGTCATCATTCCCGCATTCGGCACCACGCTGGAGATCGAACAACTGCTGAACAGCAAAGGCATTCCAACAGCGAAATACAATACCACCTGCCCTTTTGTGGAAAAAGTATGGAACCGCAGTGAGCAGATCGCGGAGAAAGGCTACAGCATCGTGGTACACGGCAAACCCAAACACGAGGAAACACGCGCCACTTTTTCACATGCCTCCTTTCATACGCCAACGGTTGTGGTGAATGATATGGCCGAGACCATCGAGCTCGCCAAATACATAACGGGAGAAAAAGAACCAAACGATTTCTACGAAGCGTTCAGGGGCCGTTATTCAGAGGGATTCGATATCAGCAAACACCTTGAAAAGATCGGTGTGGTAAACCAGACCACGCAACTGGCAAGCGACACACAGGCGATCTCTGATTACCTGAAAAACGTGATCATACGCCACCGCAACCTTACCTCCGCAAACATCAGCGAACATTTCGCGGATACGCGCGATACGTTGTGTTACGCAACCAACGACAACCAGACCGCCGTAACCGGTATGCTCGAAACAACGGCCGACCTTGCGATCGTAATCGGCGGCCACAACAGCAGCAACAGTTCGCACCTCGTGGAACTCTGCGAAAACAAACTGCCCACCTACTTCATTGATTCGGCAGAACGGCTGATCGATAAGGACCATATTGAAACACGCAACTGGCAAACAAAAGAACTAAGCATCCGTGAAAATTTCCTTCCGGCCAGGCAACCCCTCAAGATCCTGGTCACCAGCGGCGCAAGCTGCCCTGACGCGGTGGTAGAGCAGGTGATCAGGAAACTCGCAAGGTTTTATGGCGTAGAAGAAAAAGTGGAAGTGGTTACCAATTCTTTTATATAAAGCTTGAATTGTGACGGAAACGTGCCTGTAGCGTTCTGCGCGCAATAGCGGGTTGCCCGCGGTCCAGTTTGAGTGAACTGAAAATTCAATCACAAGCAGCCCTCCCAAAAAAATTTAAAAAAAATTATGTAACCAATCGGTTACTTTTATATACATTTGTAACCGATTGGTTACACAAACCCGTTTTCCTATGCGCAGAGACGTTTTCCAGGCCATTGCAGATCCCACCAGGCGTGAGATCATCAATATGTTGTCGCACCGCTCACTCAACCTGAACTCGGTGGCAGACCAGTTTGACGTGAGCCGTCCGGCCATTTCAAAACACATCAAGATACTTACCGAATGCGGGCTGGTTGTGATCAGGCAACAGGGGCGGGAACGTTTTTGCGAAGCAAGGCTCGACCAGCTCAATGAAGTATCGGATTGGGTGGAACAATACCGCAGTTTCTGGACCGCCAAACTTGATTCGCTCGAACAATACCTCGCATCCCTTCAAAACAAAAAGAAAAAACATGGCAAACGAAAAAAATAACTCGGATGGGTTAACACTTACCCGCGTGCTGAACGCCAGCCGCGAAACAGTATACCGGGCCTTCACCGACCCTGCCCAGTTTGTTCAATGGTGGCCGCCAAAAGATTTTGAAAACAAAGTGTTCAGCTTCGATCTGAAACAGGGCGGTTATTGCCATTTCGGAATGTTCATGAAAGATTTTTCAATGTATGCAAGGTTCGATTTTATCGAGATCGTTCCACCCGAAAAAATAATTTTCACCAGTGTGTTCACCAACGAGCACGCCGAACCCGTACGCAACCCGATGGACGCCGGCTGGCCCATGGAAATGTTGCATGTGCTGTTGCTGTCAGAAGAAAAAGGGAAAACAACACTTACCCTGAACGTAAGCGCACACAACGCCACCGAAGCGGAAAAAGCAGTTTTTGCAGAAGGCTTCGATTCGATGCGCGGCGGATACGGTTCGTCTTTTGATGAACTGGAAAAACTTATCTCCTGATTTTTATAACGATAAACCAATACCTATGTTAACCAACACCACAGACCGCGAACTCTTAGTGACCCGCATTTTTGACGCGCCGGTTGACCTTGTTTTCAAAGTGTGGACAGAACCCGCGCATCTTGAAAAATGGTGGGGGCCGAATGGCTTCACCAATTCGATTCATAAGATGGATGTAAGACCAGGCGGGGAATTTGTATTGACCATGCATGGCGCCGATGGCACAGATTACCCTAATAAAATAGTGTACGACGAAGTGATCAAAAACAAACTGCTGCGCTACTCGCATGGGAGCGGTAAGGAGAACGACCCCAGGCAGTTCCAGGTAACGGTGCAGTTCTCTGAGCACGACAATAAAACATTGCTCACCATGCGGATGGTATTTGTTTCGAAAGAAGAATTCGACAGGGTTGTTCAGAAATACGGCGCCATCGAAGGCAACAGGCAAACCATGGATAAACTGGAAGCTTATCTTAAAAATAATTTTTAAAACCGATAAATCGATCCCATGCAAAACGAACCCGTTGTGATCCAGAAAACATACGACGCTCCTGTTGAAAAAATATGGAAGGCACTTACCGATATAAACGAGATCCGCAAATGGTATTTCAACCTTGCCGAGTTCAAGGCAGAGCCCGGGTTTGAATTCAGTTTTCTGGCAGGCCATGAGGGCCGTGAGTTCCTGCATCTCTGCAGGGTAACCACCGCGGTTCCCAATAAAAAACTAAGCTATACCTGGCGCTACGATGGCTTTGAGGGAGACTCGGAAGTAAGTTTTGAACTGTTCCCCGAAGGAGAAAAAACAAAACTCGTACTCACCCATACCGGACTGGAAACCTTCCCCGCCAACAACCCCGATTTCCAGCGCAGCAATTTTGTTATGGGCTGGACACATTTTGTGGAAGTGGCACTGAACGATTACCTGCGCGATGGTTCCGGGAAGTAATGAGGTTGATTGATGAGTAGCACACAAGCGTGTTGTGGGTTGTATTGAACAGCGTTCCATTGTTCATCGTTCACAATTACACATTGTCGCAATCAACCCTCACAAAGTCGCGTTTGCACCCGCATGTTTTGTTGGGGTGATGGTAGCTTTGATCCATCAAATAACCAATCACTAAAACAAAAAAAATATGCAAACCGCAACCATCCGGCCGCAGGCAATTGGCGGCAAAAAAGACAGGATCATTTATTGGACGGCCACCTCGATCGTGATGCTGTTCGATTTTGTGGGCGCGTTCTGGTTCAATTCAGATCTCGCGAAAGAAGGCGTAAGACACCTTGGGTTTCCTGATTATTTCAGGGTGGAAGTAAGCATCGGGAAGATCATCGGTGGCTTCCTCATCCTGTTGCCAATGGTTCCAAAACGTTTGAAAGAATGGGCATATGTTGGGTTCGGCATTTCCATGATCTCCGCATTCATTGCCAACTGGGCGGTAGATGGGTTTACTCCTTTGTTGTTAATGCCTGTTGTATTCTTTGTGCTGTTGGTAGTTTCTTATATTTATTACCACAAAATTTCAGATTGAAATAAGTATTACAAACCTGGTCATCCGTACGTCTTACAATACCCTGAAACCCGCTAAAACCAAAACCATGATCGTCGCAATCGTTATCGCAATGCTTATTCTTATTCCGCTGGTCGCTGCCGCTTGTATGTCGGAAGACTATGTGATCGAATCGGATATTACCATCAATGCCTCCAGGCAACAGGTATTTGATTTTGTAAAATACCTGCGCAACGGGGATCGTTTCAACAAATGGGTAATGGAAGACCCGAACCTTCGCAAGGAATTCATCGGCACCGATGGAACCGAAGGGGCCGTTTACAAATGGGACAGCGATGTGAAAAACGTGGGCCAGGGCGAACAGGAGATCACTTCCATCAAAGAGGGGGAAAGGGTGGAATACGAGATCCGGTTTGTAAAACCGTTTTCAAATGTGTGCGGTGCATCGATCGCAACAAAAGACGCGGTTGGCGGGGGAACACAGGTGAGCTGGTCGTTCTTCGGCAAACGAAGTTTTGGCATGCGCATCTTTCATTTCCTGTTCAACCTGAAAAATGTGTTGCGCAAGGACCTGGCTACCAGTTTACGCAACCTGAAAAACCAATTGGAGAAATCCTAAAAAATCAAACCATGCCTACACAAATTTTTGTGAACCTGCCGGTAAAGGACCTGAAAAGATCGATTGAATTTTTTACCAGGCTCGGGTACACTTTCAATCCAGATTTTACAGATGAGAAGGCAACCTGCATGATCATCTCAGACACCATCTATGCCATGCTGCTGGTTGAGCCGTTCTTCAAAACATTTACCCAAAAAGCGATCTGCGATACTTCAAAAGACATTGAATCGATCATTGCTTTATCTTGTGAAAGCCGTGCCGCCGTTGACGAGCTGGCGCAGAAAGCAGAGGACGCCGGCGCAACCATCCCGAAACCTGCGAACGATATGGGTTTTATGTATACACGCAGTTTTGAGGATCCGGATGGCCACCTTTGGGAGGTGTTTTACATGGACCCCGCCGCGATCCCTCATGGATAATTGAAACAACACATGGTAGAAGTATTTAAAACAAATGTTCAGGAAGTTGCCGAATCGCAAATGATCATCGGGCGGCTTCTTGAACGTTTTCCCGACAAGCGCATCAATTTCGATCTTTCCGATTGCGACAGGATCCTCCGTGTGGAGGGCGAGCACGTGTGCATCGAAAGCGTTTCGCAACTGGTGGTTGCGGCGGGTTATTTTTGCGAGGTTTTACTGTAGCCCGGGAAAGGCCCAACCATTTTTCGCTGCTCCCTCCCATTCTTTCGCCAACTTCACTAACTTTAGCGATACAAGATTTTTAATCGCTTAACCTATTACCATGTATCCATTCCGCAAACTGCTGTATGCAGTTCCCATCGTGTTGCTGGCATCCTGCAGCCAGAACAGTTCTTCTGTTGACCAGGAAGATGGCCTCGCCGCTTTCAGCGCCGACAGCCTGAAAGCCCATATTGCCGTGCTTGCCTCAGATGATTTTATGGGACGCAAACCTTTTACCGAGGGTGAAACCAAAACCATTGCTTACCTGCAGCAACAATTTGCCGCAGCCGGTCTTGAACCTGGTAATGGCAGCAGCTATTTACAGGAAGTACCGATGGTGAACATCAAGACAACTGCGGCGCCTTCAATGCAGGTCAAATCTGCAAAAGGCAACTTTGAATTGAAAGCTTTTGACGATTATGTAATATGGACCGATAAAACGGAAAACGTTTCGCTGGCCGACAACGAACTCGTTTTTGCAGGTTATGGCGTGGTTGCCCCCGAATACAACTGGAACGATTATGCGGGAATCGATGTAAAAGGAAAAGTGGTGATGGTTATGGTGAACGACCCGGGCTGGAACACAGATTCTACTTTGTTCAAGGGAAAAACAATGACCTATTACGGCCGCTGGACCTACAAGTTTGAAGAAGCGGCAAGGCAAGGTGCGAAGGGCTGCCTGATCGTTCACAATACCGCTGCGGCAAGCTATGCGTTTGCCGTTCCGCAGAATAATTTCAACGCATCGCGCCTGCAGCTCGATCCGCGTGGAAAGGACATCAAAAAATGTGATGTTGTGGGATGGATACAGGAAGGCGTTGCAAAAAAATTACTGTCCACTGCAGGGCTCGATTCCAACCTGCTGGTAAAAGCGAATGAGCGCGGTGCGAAACCGGTTTCGCTCAACATGAAATTATCGACCTCGGTAAAAGTGGAGGCCACTTACAACAAATCGCACAACGTGATCGGCAAGATCACCGGCAGCAAACATCCCGATGAAGTGATCATATATACTTCACACTGGGATCACCTGGGCATTGGCACACCCGATGCAACAGGCGATTCGATCTACAACGGCGCATACGACAATGCAAGTGGCACCGCAGGCCTGATCGAACTCGCACGCGCTTTCAAAAGCATGAAAACAAAACCCGAGCGGACGATCGTGATCCTTTCCGTTACTTCTGAAGAGCAGGGACTGCAGGGTTCTGCCTACTATGCGCAAAACCCCATCTATCCAAACGCAAAAACCCTCGCAAACATCAACATCGATGAACTCAACCGTTTTGAAAAAACAAAGGACATCGTTGTGGTTGGCGAAGGCCAGTCTGAACTGGAAGACATCCTGAAAGAAGAAGCGGAGAAAATGGGAAGGTACATAGCGTATGAGAGTCACCCGGAAGCCGGTCACTACTACCGTTCCGACCATTTCAATTTTGCGAAAGCAGGTGTTCCCGCATTGTACATCAACGAAGGAATAGATGTGGAAGGAAAGGGAAAGGAATACGGCCAGAAGCTGCAGGATGCGTACAACGAAAAAGATTACCACCGCCCATCCGATTCATACAACGCCGCTACATGGTCAATGGCCGGCGGCATCGACGATCTGAAACTGCTGTTCCAGGTAGGCAAACGCCTGGCTTTTGCTGCAAAGATGCCGGAGTGGAAGAACGGATCAGAGTTTAAAGCCATAAGGGAAGGGAAGAAATAAGTGAAGACGGTGAATAGCGGGTGGCCGCTATTCACCGTTACCCTGCTACGCCATCGATTTCGCAGATTTAATGTTGCACGATCCGCAGAATCACTGCCGTTACCGCTAAGTTTGAAAGAACAATTTGCCGACCGGCGATTCAACATTCACCCAACAACTTGCCATCATGAAAAATTTTTTCAACCGTCGTAGTTTCCTGAAAGATACCGTTACCGCAGCGGGCGGCGTTGCGCTTTTGTCTTCTTTGCCAAAGAAAAGCATTGCAGGTTACAAGGCCGAGCCGAGGATCCGTTTCTCCGTGATCAACATCAACCACAGCCATATTTACGGGATGATCGGTGCAGTTACCAGGGGCGGCGGACAGCTTGTTTCCGTGTATGCAAAAGAACCCGATCTGCTGGCCAACTTTACAAAGCAGTTTCCCAATGCAAAAGTTGCAAAAAGCGAACAGGAAATACTGGAAGACAATTCCATTCAACTCATATTAAGCTCCGGTATCCCTGACGAGCGTGGCCCTTTGGGTGTGCGGGTGATGAAGCATGGGAAAGATTATCTTGTTGACAAGCCCGGCATCATTACACTCGATCAACTCGCAGAATGCCGGAAGGTGCAGAAGGATACCAAACGCATCTACTCCATTATGTACAGCGAACGCTTTGAGAATAAAGCAACCGTGAAAGCGGGTGAGCTTGTAAAAGCGGGCGCGATCGGTAAAGTGGTGCAGACGATCAACATCGCGCCGCACAGGATGAGCCCGAAAACAAGGCCGGAATGGTTCTTTGATAAAAAAAGATTTGGCGGCATCATCACCGATATCGGTTCGCACCAGTTCGACCAGTTCCTGTATTTTACCGGCTCAACAAAAGCAGAAGTAGTTGCCTCCCAGATCGGAAACATTAATTTTCCGCAGTACCCAAAATTTGAAGATTTTGGCGACATCATGATGCGCGGAAACGGGGGAACAGGATACATACGCGTGGATTGGTTTACTCCCGACGGGCTCGCCACCTGGGGCGATGGCCGGTTAACCATACTGGGCACAGACGGATTTATCGAGGTGCGCAAGAACATAGACATTGCCACCGAACACAAAGGAGGCAACCACCTGTACCTGGTAACCCAGAAAGAAACAAAGTACATCGATTGCAACCAGGAAATTTTGCCATTCGGACAACAGCTCGTGGATGATGTGGTGAACAGGACAGAGACAGCCATGACGCAGGATCATTGCTTTCTCGCAACAGAACTCGCGCTGAAGGCACAAAAAAATGCGCAGGTGATCAATTCTTTCAAATAATGGTATTCGCGTTACTGGTTTCCGCACTTGTGCTGGCTGTTTTGGTCTTTATGAACAGCAGGCGTTTTGGCGCCATCGCAACAGGCGAACGGTTGAAACGCATCAAACGATCCGCGCATTACAGGGAGGGAAGCTTCCAGAACCTGCACCATACACCCACCATGACAGAAGGTGTGCATTTTTTCAAGGTGCTGAAGGAATTTATTTTCGACAAAAGCAAAAGACTGGCACCTGCGCACCCGATCCCGTCGAAAAAAACAAACCTGCAAACAGCGGCGCCGGATGAGGATTTTCTTGTGTGGTTTGGCCATTCTTCTTATTACATGCAGGTTGATGGAAAGAAGATCCTGGTTGACCCTGTGTTAAGCGGCAATGCATCCCCGTTCTCTTTCACTACAAAAAGTTACCCGGGAACAGATGTGTATTCAACGGATGATTTCCCGGAGATCGATTACCTCTTCATCACGCACGACCACTGGGATCACCTTGATTACCGCACCGTTCTTGCCTTAAAACCCAAGGTCAGAAAAATCATCACCGGTTTGGGAACGGGCGCGCATTTTGAGCGGTGGGGATTTGAAAAAAACACCATTGATGAATACGACTGGAACGATGTTGCGGAGCCCGACCCGGGTTTCGTTGTACACGCTTTGCCCGCAAGACATTTTTCGGGAAGGGGTTTAAAAAGAAACCAGGTATTGTGGATGTCGTTCGCACTGATCACTCCCACGAAAAGAATATACATTGGCGGCGACTCCGGGTACGACACGCATTTTGAAGAGATCGGGAAAAGCTATGGCCCGTTTGACCTCGCGGTGCTTGAGTGTGGCCAATACAACCGCAACTGGAAATACATTCACATGATGCCGGAACAGACGGTTGCAGCGGCAATCGCGCTCCGCGCCGAAACACTATTGCCGGTGCATTGGGCAAAATTCAGTTTGAGCCAGCATGCCTGGGATGAGCCGATCATCCGCGCCACTGCCGAGGCCGCAAAAACGGGGCTGAAACTGGCGCACCCTATGATCGGGGCGAAATTGAACCTGGATGGGAACGGGTTGTTTGACCGCTGGTGGGAAAGCGTTTGATCTCTATCACACATCCTTCTTAACTTTTGTATATTTATCCCGGTTCCACTGTATTGCAACATACCACGCACTGCTTATGCGACGGATCGTTTTTTATTTATGTGTTTTTGTACTGACTACCACGGTTAGTCATGCCCAGCAAGTTGTTGCTGCGGTCAATCGGTTCATCAATACATTGAACAACGAACAAAAAGCAGGCACCCTTTTTCCTTTCGAGGGCGAAGAGCGCTATAACTTCCATTTTGTTCCGCGCGAAAGAAAGGGCCTTACGTTTAACGAGATGAACGATGTACAAAGAACAGCGGCGCTTAACCTGATGCGCACCTGTTTGAGCGACGGCGCCTTTCAAAAAACACAGGACATTATGCAGCTGGATGCTGTATTGAAGGAAATCGAAAAAAGAAAACCGGAGGATCATTACCGCGATCCGGGCAACTATCATTTCTCTGTTTTTGGCGTTCCATCGGCTACAACCATTTGGGGTTGGCGTTTTGAAGGACATCACATCTCTTTCAATTTTTCGATGGACAAGATGAAAGTTGTGGCAGGCACGCCGGCATTTCTCGGCAGTAATCCCGCCGTGGTGCAGGATGGGCCCTACAAAGGCAAACAGGTATTAAAAGAAGAAACAGACGCGGGTTTCGGTTTGCTGAACACCTTAACGGCCGAACAACTTAAAAAAACGATCACCGATTCCATCGCACCGAAAGACATTGTTACTTTCAACAACAGGAACATTGCAATGGCACAAAACACAGGCATAGGTTACGATGAACTGAGCGATGTGCAGAAGCAGTTGTTGCTGCAATTGATCGGTGTATATGTTCATCGCTTTACAAAATTATTTGCAGACGATATGTTGCAAGAGATCCAGCGTGCTGGTCTTGCGAACATCCATTTTGCATGGGCGGGAAAGAAACAGCCGGGCATCGGCAACCCGCATTATTACCGCGTTCAGGGGCCAACATTCATCATCGAATACGACAACACACAGAACAATGCAAACCATGTACATTCTGTATTGCGCGACCTGAAGCACGATTTCGGCGGAGATGAATTGCTCGAACATTACAAAACAGCACATACCAAATAACACGATCATGAAAAAAGGTTTATTGTTTGTTCTTTCTGCATTATTGTTTACCTCGGTGATGGCGCAGCAGAAGCCCGCTTACATCCTGTACGATGCAAAAGGGAAAAAGGTGGGATATGATAAAATGATCCGCATCCTGGGCAAAAAAGACATCGTATTGTTTGGCGAGTTTCACAACAACGCCATTGCGCACTGGCTCCAGCTTGAAGTAACCAAATCGCTGAAAGAAAAACGTGAGCTTGTATTGGGTGCGGAAATGTTTGAGCAGGACAACCAGGAGGCTCTTGATCTTTACCTGCAGGGAAAGATCAAGGCAAAAGCGCTTGACTCGATGGCGCGGCTTTGGAAAAATTACCCGACCGATTATGCGCCGCTGGTAAATTTTGCAAAAGAAAACAACATCGCGTTCGCCGCCACCAATGTTCCGAGGAAATATGCAGCCATGATCTCAAAAGGGGGCTTTGAAGCGCTCGATACCATCCCCGCAACAGCAAAAGCATGGATCGCGCCACTGCCCATCGCCTACGATGCAGAACTTCCCGGTTATAAAAAAATGATGGAAATGATGGCAGGACATGGAAGTCCCAATATGCCCAAAGCGCAGGCCATCAAAGACGCAACGATGGCGCATTTCATTCTTAAGTATTACAAACCTGGTAGCCTGTTCCTGCATTTCAACGGCGCCTATCATTCCGATAACTACGATGGCATCGTGTGGCACCTGAAAAACAAACAACCCGCACTCAGGTACGCTACCATCTCTACCGTATCGCAAAAAGACATCACCAAATTACTAGACGAGAACAAGGGGAAAGCGGATTATATCATCTGCGTGGATGAGGATATGACGAATACGTATTGATGATCGCCGGCAGAATGAACCGCACAAATTGTCGATAACGAACGGTTGCTGCGATTCAGTTGCACGCTCCTTACATTTCTCAAAAAAGCTTAACTTGTTTACGCAAAAACAACCTGATGCTCCGAAAATATTTACTGGCCATGGTTATGATTGCGGGGTTGAGAAATGCTGCAAGCGGTCAATCAACCACGGTGGATTCTTATGCCAACCAGTTGCTCTTTGATGTTTTCAGGGAACAACCCCACCCTGCTGTTCAAGAGTTTCTAAAGTTGTACGTTCCGTCGTTGCTGGATAAAAGAACAACTGCAAGGGGAACGGAAAGCAGTTTCGATCTTGAAACACATGGTTTTGTTTTCCTGGAGCACCCGTTTTTCAAAACCAATTTCAGGAACGGTAAACTTGAATTCGATTGCCGCAGGTACAAGAGTGTGCTGGGTGTGCAGGTAGACGATGTGCATCTCTGGTTCTATTTCGATACACAGGCAGATGGCGAAACCGCGTTCGGAAAGCTGATCGACACATTCAAACCGGCTAGCACAAAAAATTACATTCATACCGCGAACGGCTCAATGATCGCCGAGTTCACCGATACAAAAAACACAAAGGGTTTTGGGAAAGTACAGGTTTTACTAATGCCTGAAGACACAGACAAAACCAAATTCAAAATGCTGTTTTCGCTTGGCAACAACCTGCCCTGACCTATTTCATTCTTTCTTTTGCCCATTGCAGGGCGAGTTCGAGTTGTTCTTCCCGTGTCATGTTTGAATTGTCGAGTTCAATGGCATCTGCTGCTTTGCGCAGCGGGCTGAATTCGCGGTTGCTGTCGATGTAATCGCGCATCTCAAGATTCGATTTCACTTCTTCGACGGTGATGGCAGGATTTTTTTCAAACAGTTCCTTGAACCTGCGTTCTACGCGAACGGCGGGATCTGCAGTTACAAATATCTTAAGTTCGGCATGGGGAAAAACAGTAGTGCCTATGTCGCGTCCGTCCATCACGATCCCTTTCTGCTTTCCCATCTGCTGCTGCTGCGCCACTGCAAACTCGCGCACTTCTTTGAGCGCAGACACTTCGCTCACGTTTTCACTAACCAGCATATCGCGTATGAGTGCCTCCACATTTTCGTCGTTGAGCAGCATATCGCTTTTACCGCTTCTTTCGTTGTATGAAAATTCGAGCGTGATCTCGCTGAGTGCTTTTTTTATTTCTTTGGGATCTTTCCAGTTGATGTGGTTCCGCAAAAAATACAGTGTGATCGCGCGGTACATGGCGCCGCTGTCTATAAATACATAATTCAATTCATTTGCCATCTGCCGCGCCAAAGTGCTCTTGCCGCAGGATGAATAACCGTCAAGTGTGATTATGATCTTCTTACCCATGCAGCGAAAATACTGATGTTAACCATCAGGCGCTACTATTTTTAAAAAAAGCTGTACGCCCAAGCCAATGGCATGGGCTTACAGCTTGTGGTTTATTTTGGCATCAATACCGTATCTACCACATGGATCACCCCATTGCTCTGGTAAACATTTTTGATGGTAACCGTTGCGTTGCCGCCTTTTTCGTCGGTGAGAACGAGGTTATCGCCTTTCATCCAGGCCTTCAATGTTCCGCCTGCAACGGTTTTGAGGCTGGCCGATCCGCCACCTTCTTTTATCATTTTTGCGATGGCTGCCGCGTCCCATTTTCCCGCTACCACATGGTAGGTAAGCACCTTGGTAAGTGTGCCTTTGTTCTCGGGTTTGAGCAGCGTTTCAACCGTGCCGTTTGGCAACTTATCGAAAGCCATATTTGTTGGTGCAAACACCGTGAAGGGGCCCGTGCCCTGTAAAGTAGATACCAGTCCAGCCGCCTTAACAGCCGCTACCAGCGTGGTATGTTCCTTGGAATTTACTGCGTTCGATACAATGTCTTTTGTCGGATACATGGCCGCGCCACCAACGGTTACCGGCTCCTGCGCCATTACTGCATTGAACAGGAATGCAGACACGAATAATACTGCGATCTTTTTCATAGTTGTTGTGTTATCTGTTTTGAATTTGATTACAGATACACTTACGGCGGGCGGTGAAATCAGGTTTTTTATTTTAAAAAAACCATTTGGGAAGGAATCTCGTAGAGGCACTAAGCAGTAAGTACGGGAACATGATTGTGAAGAACGGACAGGCGCTTGTTCTATCCGTTCTTCATACTTATTCCCGATTATGCAAACAGTTTCTCTTTTCTTTTTTCCATTTCGGCTGCGATCGCTTTTTCGTTGGCGTCGCCCGCGCTTAGTTTGGAAACGATGTTGTCGAAACTTTCTTTGTCGCGGCCCTGGCTGAGTTTGAACACATGATCCATCGATGTGACCTTTATTTCAAATGCTGAAATTGCCTTTACCATCCTGCTGATGTAATCCTGGGGAATGTGTTGGTAGGATGCCGCCGAATCTTCTTTTTCGTAAAAGGCGGTAAGTTCGTTCAGTAACCCGGGCAATTCGCTGTCGTCTAAAAAACGGAATTCACCTTTCGCATGAACGGTCATGTAGTTCCAGGTTGAGCCCTGCTGCGGATTGCTGTACCAGCTTGCGCTTACATAACAATGAGGGCCGGTAAAAAGAACCAGCGCATTGCTGTTCTCCAGGAATGCCTTGTGGTGGTCGTTCCCTTTCATCATATGCCCGCGTAGATACAAAACGCCTTCGCGTTCTTCAAACAAAAACGGAACCTGTGTGGCAACGGGGCGCTGTTCGGCATCTACGCCCATCAGTATACCAAAAGGATTTTGCCTGATGAAGTCGATCACTACGGCCGCATCTTTTTCTTTGTAGTAAGGTAAGTTGTACATGTGCCGAAGGTAAAAAGACTCTTCAAAAAAAATGAGTACTTTAATGATGAACGGGGTGTTGGGCGAGGTTGGGTAGGAAACGGAAAGGGTTAAAAAGATAAAAAGTCAAACGGTTTATCACCTCCTGATCTTTTATCTTCTTAACCCCATGTTTTAGATTAGGCTCCCTGTTGCTATCCCACCACTTCCACCTGCCTGGTGGCCGGCATATCTGCATTTCGTATGGCGATGTTCCTTACGGCGGCTGAAACAAATGTTCTGAACGCCTCCTGGCTAACCAGGTCATCACCTATCATTGCGGGCACGCCATTGTCGCCACCCTCGCGGATGCTCTGTACGAGGGGGATCTGGCCCAGGAAAGGCAGGTCGTATTCATCTGCCAGCCTTTTGCCGCCTTCTTTACCAAAAAGGTAATATTTGTTGTCGGGCAGTTCTGCCGGGGTAAAGTAGGCCATGTTTTCAACAAGCCCGATGATGGGTACATTGATCTGCGCCTGGCCAAACATGGCAATCGCTTTTTTTGCATCGGCAAGCGCCACATTCTGCGGTGTGCTCACAATGACCACGCCGGTTACCGGTATGGTTTGCATTACGGTAAGCTGGATATCGCCTGTGCCGGGCGGCATATCGATCACGAGGTAATCGAGTTCGCCCCAATCCACATCGGTGATGAATTGTTTGATCGCGCTGCTCGCCATCGGGCCGCGCCAGACCACGGCATTTTTTTCATCTACCAGCAGCCCGATGCTGATCAGTTTGATGCCATATTTTTCAAGGGGAACGATGATGCCTTTGCCATTCACTTCCTTCATCATCGGTCTTGCGCCGCGCACGCCAAACATCATGGGAACACTCGGGCCATAGATATCCGCATCCATCAACCCTACCGATGCGCCGCCTTCGGCCAGTGCCAGAGCGAGATTGGAGGCGATGGTACTTTTTCCCACACCCCCTTTTCCACTCACCACCGCGATGATGTTCTTGACACCAGCAAGCACCTGCTGGTTGTCTTTGCGGTTGGTAGAAGTATTGGCCGTGAAATTGACATGCACCTTTGCCTCTTTGTTCACCAGTATTTTTACAGCGTTCTCACTGGCGTTGCGCATCATGTCTTTCATGGGGCAAGCCGGCGTGGTAAGTACGATGGTAAAGCTCACATCATTGCCTTCAATAACGATGTCTTTTACCATATTGAGCGTAACCAGGTCCTTACCCAGATCGGGCTCCTGGACGTTGCTGAGCGCCTTGAGAATGTCTGCTTCTGTCATCACGAAAGTTTTTGTTAAAAAAGAAATCTGGCTGCAAAGTTAACCGCTGGCAGCCTTACTTTGTTGGAATTTCCGGAATACGGAAGTGACTTTACCAACCGTTTTTTGCACAACTACCTGTATTTTTGAAAGAATGAAGAAACCGCTACGATACATTTTACTGGGAATCACTTTACTCGCACTTCAACAGGTGCGCTCACAGGAAAACAACCCGTACCGTGATTCCGTGGTTCAATTGTATGGTGTGGTGATGACGGCCGACAGTCTCCAGGGCATCCCTTCCTGTAGTGTGATCGTTGAAGGGAAGGGCCGGGGAACGGTAACCAGTTACGATGGTGTTTTTTCGATTGCCGTTCTGAAAGGCGACAAGATCACGTTTTCGAGCGTGGGTTTTAAAGACAGGAGCATCCTTATTCCGCACAACCTTGAGGGCAACCAGTACAGCGTGATCCAGTTGCTGGTTACGGATACGGCCTATCTCCCGGCCACGATCCTCAAACCACGCCCCTCGCGCGAGCAGTTTGAGCGGGATTTTGTGAACGTAAAAATTTCGGATGATCTCTACGAGACTGCCCGCAAGAATACCGATGAGGCCACCCGCCGCATCCTCATCCGCAGCATGCCGGCCGATGGCCGCGAGGCGGTCAATTACCAGCTTCGCCAGCAGGCCACCAAGGCCTACTATTCCGGCCAGGTTCCCCCGATGAACATCCTCAACCCGGCAGCCTGGGCAGATTTTATACAGGCCTGGAAGCGCGGTGATTTCAAGAGCAAGAACTAGAACGCCCGGAACCTGCCCGCAGCCGGGAAAAACTAACACCTAATAGCTTACCTTCGCGCTTCAAACAAGGTTATGTCACTACAAAACATCACGGTCATCGGCGCCGGTACAATGGGTAATGGAATTGCGCATGTGTTTGCGCAGCATGGGTTCAGGGTAATACTGGTGGATGTAAATGCCACACAGCTTGAAAAAGCAGTACAGACCATCGATAAAAACCTCGAGCGGCAGGTATCGAAAGGCGCGTTAACCGCAGAGCAGAAACAACAGGCGCTGGCCAATCTTTCAACCGAAACAGATCTCACCAAAGGCGCCGGCGGCGCAGACCTCGTGGTGGAGGCAGCAACGGAAAACATCGACCTCAAACTGAAAATATTCAGCCAGCTCGACGGCATCGCCCCTGCGGGCGCAATACTGGCGAGCAATACTTCCTCTATTTCCATTACCAGGATCGCCGCGGCCACCAAACGCCCCGGGTTGGTGATCGGCATGCACTTTATGAACCCCGTGCCGGTGATGAAGCTTGTAGAGATCATCAATGGTTACGCAACCCAGGCAGAGGTAACGGAAAAGATCGTTGCCCTCAGCCAACAACTGGGGAAAATGCCCTGCGTGGTGAACGACTACCCCGGCTTCATCGCCAACCGCATATTGATGCCGATGATCAACGAAGCGATCTGCAGTTTATACGAAGGCGTTGCCGGCGTAGAAGCCATTGATACGGTGATGAAGCTTGGCATGGCCCACCCGATGGGCCCCCTGCAGTTGGCAGATTTCATCGGCCTCGATGTTTGCCTGAGTATCCTCAACGTATTACACAATGGTTTCGGCAACCCGAAATATGCACCTTGCCCATTGCTGGTTAATATGGTAACCGCCGGCAAACTGGGCGTTAAATCGGGCGAAGGTTTTTATACCTACACGGCGGGAAGCAAAGAGCTGGTTGTGAGTAAACGGTTCAGCGGATCTGCGTTGTAATCGCTATTTTTAAGGGCAACCAACGCTTATGTTTTTCGTTCTCTCCAAGATCCTTTATTTCCTTATCGTGCCCATCACATGGGTACTGCTGCTGTTGTTATGGATCTGGCGCACCAAAAACCAGAAACTGAAAAAACGGCTCACCGTTGTCGTGATCACGGTAGTTGTCGTATTCACCAACCCGTTTTTACACCGGTCGGTTGTACTTTGGTGGCAGGCGCCGCGTGTACGGATCGCTGACGGAAACGTATACGATGCAGGGATCATTCTCGGCGGACTTTCGGGAATTGATAAATACAATCATGGTTATATAGGAAACAATGGCGACCGGTTTATCCAGACCGCCAATCTTTACCACCGTGGCATCATCAAAAAGATCATCATCAGCGGTGGTAATGGAACGCTCGATAAAGAGGTGCCGCCGGAAGCACTGTTCCTGCGCGAACAGTTCATAGAAAACGGGGTGCATGATTCGGCCATCATCCTCGAAACACGATCGCGCAACACGTACGAAAATGCCGTTTTCTCAAAACAGGTCAGCGACTCGATGCATTTTAAACAGCCGCTGGTGCTGGTCACTTCTGCCTTTCACATGCCCAGATCGATGCGGTGCTTTAAGAAGGCGGGATTGGATTGTATAGCTTACCCCTGCGATTACAAAGTGGTTGCACAAAAGCCTACGCTTCAAAACACCTTACTGCCAGATATCACGTTGCTGTACGAATGGACAACAATGATGAAAGAATTCGTAGGCATCAATGTATACAGGCTCACGGGCAAAGCCTGAACTACAATGTATGGATGGTGAGTGAATGGATCTCTTCCAGTTTGTACATCACCTCCTGCAGCCTCGCTTTGGGAACGCCGATCTTCAGCAGGCAGAACAACTGCATTTCCTGTGCCGCCACACTGCAGCCATATTGTTTCACGATCATCATGACCTCATTCATCAACGTATAATCGAACTGCAGTTCAAACATCACTTCAATGGGTTTCTGAACAACCGGTACCAGCTGCAATACCATGGCCGCCGCTGATTTGTATGCCTGTATCAAACCCGGAACGCCAAGCAGGGTGCCGCCGAAATAACGGACCACGATTACAGCGGTATTGGTAAGCGCTTTGCTGTCTATCTGCCCGAGTATGGGCCTGCCCGCTGTACCCGAAGGCTCACCATCGTCGCTTACGCGGAAGGTATTTCCATCCCATCCCAAACGGTAGGCGAAACAATGGTGGTTTGCTTTGGGATGTTCTTTCTTCAACCGGAGAACACACTGTTTGAAATCATCCACCGACAACACAGGAAATGCATACGCAATAAATTTGCTGCCACGGTCTTTGTACTCCGCAAAAGCTGTTTTGTCTATCGTTTGATAGTAATCGGGCTCACTCATAATTTATCTCCAAAAGCAATTAAATAAATGGCAACAAGCGACAATACAATTCCCAGCCAGTTGATCCTTGACAAACGCTCCCTGAACAACAACCATGCAACCACCGAGCTGAACAACACGATGCCCATGTTGTTAACAGGAATACTGGCGCTGCTCTCCCATGGGCTTTGTTTCAAGAACCTTACCAGGCACCAGATCGAAAAATAATTCGGGATGCCGATCAATATTCCCGCCAGAACGTTCTTAAATGCGAAGGCCTGTTTTTTCCTCGCGTATTGTACCAGCAGCAAGGTAAAACCGATCGTTGCAGCAGATAAAAAACCACTGATGAGGTATGCATTGCTGTTCTCTTCGTTCACGTATTTTTTTTGTACGTGATTGATGAGCCCATCGAGCAGCCCGCTGCCGATAAACAGGATAACCGGCAACGCATATTCCCATTTTCTCCCGGATGGCTCCATCTTACGCTCCTGTTGTTTTCCCTGGTAGCAGGTAAGTACAACTGCCGCCAGCGCAAGTACCACGCCCGCAAGCTTCCAGCCCTGCACAGTTTCTCCGTAGAGGTAAACGGATAACACAACGGGTATGATGAGCGATAACTTATTGGCAACCGAAGCCACCGCAACACCGATCTTCTGCGCGGTCAATCCAACCACGTTAAAAATGGAAACAAAGAGCACACCCATCACGCAGGCCCATTTGAACCACGGAGTAGCGATGGCTTCGCTGTTGATGGGAAAACCGCCGTTCACAAAAGAACCCGTGATCACACAGGTGATGTAATTAAAAACGATCGCCTGGAAAATGCTCACCTTGTATTTTTCGCATGCCTTGAAGGCAAGTGTCAGGTAACTGGTTAGTATGATGCTGCCTATGAGATAAAGCATGTTCTGGTTGATTCGTGTTGGTTTATGGGTTTGCTTGTGCGGATGTTCTCACAAAATACTTTACGACATCCGTTCCCGCATTTTCTTCTTTTGTCATTTCTGCGTGCTGCAGCAAAGGTGCAGGCAATCCCTGCCCGGCATGCAGGGATGGGTTTGTTATAATGCGTGCCTCATCCCACAAACCCGCGTCGATAAAGGATTGCAGCAGTTTTGTTCCACCTTCCACCAACAGGCTCTGCAATCGGTGCTGGTGTGCCGCCTTCACTATTTCGTTCACCATATGGTTTGAGGCATCGATCTTTTGATAGATGAGATCACCGTTCTCTTTATTCGTCGTGCTGTTGAACACGATGGTCTTTACCGACCTGTCGAACAACCGCAAATGATGCGGCAGTCTAAGCGACAGATCAAGCACCAGGCGTGTTGGATTTTTCCCGCTCCACAGGCGGTTGGTTAAAGATGGGTCATCGAGCAACGCGGTATTTGTTCCCACCAATATCGCAGCCTCTTCGCTCCGCCATTGGTGCACGATGCGATTGGCCCGTTCCCCCGTGATGAGCAACCGCTGGCCCGTGCCGCCCGAAATTTTCCCGTCTGCCGTCTGCGCCCATTTCAAAATGATGTAGGGGCGCTTTTGCACCACAGACGTAAAGAAACGTTTGTTTAAGGCAATACAATCATGCTCAAGCACGCCGGTCACTACTTCAACACCTGCTTTTTTCAATTTCTCCACTCCTTTCCCATTCACTTCCGGGAAGGGGTCGCGGCAACCGATTACCACCTTTGGTATCCGGTGATGGATGATCAGGTCGCTGCAGGGCGGTGTCTTCCCGAAATGCGCGCAGGGTTCCAGCGAAACATACAGGGTTGACGAAGGAATAAGCGGAACATCTTTACCTGCAACAGAGGCAATACAGTTCACTTCCGCATGCGCCTTGCCATATTCCTGGTGATAACCCTCGCCAATGATGATGCCGTTGTGCACAAGAACCGCCCCAACCATCGGGTTGGGCGCAACATGACCCGCGCCCTGCCGGGCGAGGTACAGACAACGATGCATGAAAGATTCGTCGGTTGGAAGCATAACAGAATTGGCAAAAATAGCCAAATGGTGCTTAACATTGCAGCATGACCATCCAGCAGGCCCAACAACATACCGTTTCGCAGCTGCGGCTGCTGTACAGCGAGCGGGAATCTGCCAACATAGCCGACTGGGTACTTGAACATGTGACCGGCCAAAGAAGGATAGACCGTTTGATGAACAAGCAGGAAAAGCTGCCAGCCGCGCAGCAAGCGCAACTCACCTCCCTCCTTCAGCAGCTGGCCACCCATAGACCCGTGCAGTACGTGCTTGGTGAGGCCTGGTTTTCGGGCTACCGTTTTTTTGTGAACGAGCATGTTTTGATCCCGCGCCCTGAAACGGAAGAACTCGTTGAATGGGTCGCGGAAGAGATCGGTCGATCATTACATCAAAATCAAAACCTCCTCGATATCGGAACGGGAAGCGGCTGTATCCCCATTTCAATAAAGAAAAAAAATCCGGCGGTCTCGGTTACTGCAGTGGATATAAGTGAAGAAGCGTTACAGGTGGCCAAAAAAAATGCCGCCGCCCTCTCTGCAGAAGTAAATTTCATCCAACTCGATTTTTTAAACGAAGCAACATGGGATGCGTTGCCCGTGTTTGATATCATCACCAGCAATCCTCCTTACATCAAACAATCGGAAGAGAAGGAGATGTCGCAAAACGTGCTTGCATTCGAGCCCGCGATCGCGTTGTTTGTTCCCGACAACGATCCGCTGTTGTTCTACCGCCGCATCGCGGCGTTTGCTAAAAAACACCTGGCCGAAAAAGGAATGGTGTTCCTTGAGATCAATGAAGCGCTGGGCGAAGAAACCAGGCAACTGTTTGAGCAAAATGGTTTCGCAGCTGTTGTTAAAAAAGACCTCCAGGGCAAAGACAGGATGGTCATGTTACGCACTCCTGCAAACAGGTAACATTGCAATCAGTAAACATCAACGCCAGCCCTTTAAACAACAATAGCCGGTAAAGAGGTTGCAGCGCTACCGTTGTCCGCCGTTGTCAACGGCCATCACAGGTGTTGCGCCCAGTTTTTTGATCACCTGCATTACGCGGATGGCGGTGCCGAGATGGGAGGTGCTATCGCCGTTGATCACAACGGAAGGTTTATCGGTTTCTTTATCGAGATAGGTCTTGAGCTCTGTTTCGAGTTGATCGATGGCAATTTTCTTTTGTGCGAGATAAAGGTTCTGGTCCTTGTCAACCGTGATCACCACCGTTTGTTTTGATTTGGTATCGCTCTTCGCTTTCGGGTTCGAGACTTTGATCACATTGGGGTTGGCGAGGGTAGAAACGATCAGGAAGAACAACAGCAGGATGAACAGGATATCGTTCAACGCGCCCGTGTGTACCTCAGGATGACTTTTTAACCGTTTCCTTATATTCATTTCACCAAAAAATTAAAAAACAAAAATCACAATCCCACCCATCAAATAATTCCTAATTCCTAATTACCAATTCCTAATTATCGTGTTGGTTCTTGCAGAATATCGATAAACTCCGCACTTGCCGATTCCATTTTATTGGCTGTTTTATCGATCTGTGTTGTGAGTGCATTGTGGCCGATGTATGCGAGCAGGCCAATGATCAGCCCCGTTCCGGAAGTGATCATTTTTACATAGATACCGCCGGCGATGTCATTGAGTGTGAACTGTCCTGAACTGGCGATCCCGTAAAACAACTGGATCATCCCGATGATGGTTCCCAAAAACCCGAACATAGGTGCAATACCCGCAATGAGTGAAAGGATGGAAAGGTTTTTTTCCATGTTGTACATCTCCAGCTTGCCCACGTTCTCCATGCTTTTTTCGATGGCATCGATCGGTTTCCCGATGCGCTGGATGCCTTTGTCGATCATGCGCGCAACAGGGTTGTTTGTGTTTTTTGCAAGACTTCTTGCTGCGGTTACGTTCCCCGTAACAATGTTGTCACGGATGATGTTCATGAAATTGGGATCGATGCGCGAAGCTTTGCGGATGGCCAGTAAACGCTCGATGAACACAAAAATAGCAGCGATCAGCAAAAGGTACAGGGGATACATGATCCATCCCCCTTTTTCGAGGAGCGACCAAAGCGATATCTTCTCAGCAGCAGCCGGCATGGCCACCGCTTTTTGTAAAGTGTCTATCTGGAGCAGATCGAACATTGCTTAACAGTTTAGGTAAGGCTAAAATTACTTCTTCTACGAAAGAACAGCATTGTTGTGAATAAAATTGTTACGGGCTTGTGTTTTAGGAAAGCTTTTACACATTGGGGATGCCGTGCGCCGTGTGCTTGCGTCCGGGGATGGTTACGAAGCCGCCGGAAATTAAAAAAACGCCGTTACAGCGTTTTTTTAATCCGTTCGTATCCGAAAAGTACCGTTTCACTATTTGCCCGCCTCTTTCATCTTCACCATGGCCATGATCTGGCGCATGTTGTTTTCCATGCCTTCCGGGCTTCCATCGAGAAAGATAACATTGCCTTTGCCCACTTCTGCGAAGTTTTTGATGGCTTCGGTCCACATGCTGAAGAGGATCACGTTTGTATCCAGGTTTGCCTGTTTCATTTGTTCGGCGGCCTGGCTCATACCCTTGGCCACTTCCTCGCGGAAGAGGGCAACACCCTGCCCACGCAAACGCGCGGCTTCTTTTTCTGCGTTTGCAGAGATCTTGATGGCGTTGCCTTCCGCCTCCGCCGCTTTTGTTTTGGTAATAAGCAATGCCTGTCCTTCGTTTTCAGCAGCAGCCTTCAGGTTATTGCTGGCAACAACCTTGCTCATGCTGTCCATGATCTGCTGATCGAATGTAATATCGTTGATCTGAAGATCCTGCAAATGGTAGCCCCAGCTTTCGAGCGACTGGTCGATCTGCTCTTTCACAAACTCCACGATCTCCCTGCGCAGCACCAATATTTCGGCCTGTCTTTTTGTTGCCACAAAACCACGGATGCTGCCTTCTACCGTTCTGATCAGCGCCTGCATCAGGTCTTTATCGCTGATGAATTTAAATGCCACATTCTTAACCGTTTCTTCTTCCTGGTTAAGCACAGAATACAGCAACATGCTTTTGAAATATACATTGGCCTGGTCGAGCGTAACGGCCTGGAACTCGAGCTCTACAGAGCGGTTCTGGATGCTCACGGTTTTAAAAACCTGTTCAACGATCGGCAGCTTAAAACTCAATCCCGGTCGCAGGATGCGGCGGTATTTACCAAACATGGTGATCACCGCGATGGTTCCCTGGTTAACGGTAACAAGCCCGCTGAAAACAATGATGACGCCCACCAGCACCCACCAGTATTGGGCAAGTATGTTCATGAAATTCATGGTCAGTCGTTTTAGTGATATGAATGTAACGGTTAGTAGCGAGAATGTTTAAAATATTACACCTGCAACGGATCACGTTCGCGCAGCACAACCATGTTCACGTATGATGATCCCGGAATGCATAGCCATCCAACCAAACCATAATGCGCTGCATCCTACTAAGTTTCCCGGTTCCTTGTTACCGCCGTTCAATTCCCGGCTTCTTCCCACACCCCAACCAGTGCAACGAGCATGGAAACGGCTTTCTCCATGTCGCGCGCCCCTATCCATTCGTGTTTGCTGTGTATGGCCTGCATGCCGGTAAAAAGATTCGGGCAGGGCAGTCCCATAAAACTCAGGCGGCTGCCATCTGTGCCGCCACGTATCGGTTCCCTGGTTACAGAAAGGCCAACGCGTTCATAAGCGGTAGCCGCGTGTTGCGCTATGTGCGGGTACCGGTCAAGCACTTCTTTCATATTCCGGTATTGCTCCTGCACCTCAAACTGCATCGTGGCCCTGGGGTACCTGGCAAGTACGGTCTCCGCGATTTTTTTCAGCTTTTGTTCGTGTACCGCCAGTTGCTTCGTATCAAAATCGCGGATGATGAATTCGAGCGTGGCTTTTTCAGCGAGCCCTTCCATGTGCAGCGGGTGAACAAAACCCTGTTTGCCATCTGTTGTTTCCGGCGACCATTCATTCCCCGGCAATGCGGCTAAAATTTCCCCCGCAATTTTCAGGGCGTTCACAAGTTTGTTTTTTGCATAACCCGGGTGCGCGATCACGCCGTTGATGGTGATCACCACGCCGTCTGCGCTGAACGTTTCATCTTCGAAAGTGCCCAGCTCCCCGCCATCCAGCGTGTAGGCAAAATCGGCGCCCAGCTTTCGCAGGTCCAGCTTCGCGGTTCCTTTACCCACTTCTTCGTCGGGTGTAAACAATATCTTGATCGTGCCGTGTTTTACTTCGGGGTGTTTGGTGAGATGGTCGGCGAGCGACATGATCTCTGCAACCCCGGCCTTATCATCAGCGCCAAGCAATGTTAACCCGCTCGCCGTAATGATGCTGTTGCCAATGTGTTCTTTGAGATAAGGATAATCTTTCATGGAGATGACCTGCGAAGGATCATCGGGCAACACAATATCGTTACCATTGTAATCCATGTACAGGATGGGTTTTACATGCGTGCCGCTGCAATCCGGCGCCGTATCCACATGACTGCAGAAGCAGATCACCGGAACCTTTTTGTTTGTATTGGAAGGAATGGTTGCGTACACGTATCCGAACGCATCTGCGTGCGCGTCTGCAAGGCCCATCGCCAGCAACTCGGAGGCAAGCAATTGCGAGAGCTGTTTTTGTTTCGCGGTACTTGGGTGTGTATTGCTCTGCGGATCACTCTGAGTATCGATCTGCACATAACGCATGAATCTTTCTACAACGGTCATTCTTATGTTTTATTGGTTTATCGCTGATGGTTGCTTCATTCAGAATCTTTTATAAAAATACAATATCTCCGTACCAATTAACAGGTAAACAACAAACCTGCTTGCGCACTTGCAAATCCCGGAACCATTTTCTATTTTGTATGCAATCAAAACTCCCCTTATGAAAAGAGCTTTATTAGGATCTATCGTTGGTGGCCTGCTGATCTTTTTATGGCAAACGCTTTCGTGGACCGTTCTCGACCTGCACCGGCCGGCGCAGGATTATACACCGAAGCAAGACAGCATCATGGCCGTTCTCAATGCAACGCTTACCGAAGGCGGTTACCTGATGCCGATGGCCCCAAAAGGCGCGTCTATGGATGAGACCAGGGCGAAGATGGAAGCCTCCGTGGGCAAACCATGGGCATCCATACAATACCACCGGTCGCTGAATGCAGACAATAACCAAATGTACATGAACATGGGGCGGGGATATGTTACCACTGTCATTATGGTATGGCTGCTTTGCTGGATCCTCGCTAAATCGAACCGCGCCGGTTTCGGAACTATTTTCCTGGCCTGTATTTTCACCGGCCTCATCGTATTCATCAATGTTCCTTACACAACCCATATCTGGTACCAGACCTTCGATACAAAGGCACACCTGGTAGATGCATTGGCAAGCTGGGGACTGTGTGGATTGTGGCTGGGGTATTGGCTCGGAAGAAAATAGCGTTTCAGCAGATCGTATCAAACAAAAAGCCCGGCGAAATTCACCGGGCTTTTTCAATATGGGTTTACTGATGCCAGAAAGGTTTAAGGCATAATGATCAACGGCTTGCTACCGGAGATCTCCACCAGTTCGAGGTCGAAGATCAGGTCTTCGCCGGCAAGCGGGTGGTTGGCATCGAGCACAACGGCTTCGTCTTTTACGGCAACGATCACAACAGGAAAATTTTGTCCCTGTCCATTGCTCATGTTCAACTGCATGCCCACTTCAGGAGTCATGTCTGCAGGGAATTTGTCTTTCGGAAACTCCATGATCATCTCTTCCTGTTTAGGCCCGTACGCTTCGTCTGCAGGTATGTGAATGGTTTTTTTCTCACCAGCGGCCATTCCGGTTACGCCGGCATCGAAGCCTGGGATGACCATACCACTGCCTACTTCAAACTCAAGTGGTTCGCGGCCTTCAGATGAATCGAAGGTTGTACCGTCTGTCAATTTGCCGTGATAGTGGATCTTAACCGTATCACCTTTTTTTACTTGTTGCATGTTTACTTTTTTATGAATAATGGGGAGCCCGGCTCTTGTTCTCTTTTCAGCTTTCGTTGCGTCGCACACTTCGGCTGCAGAACAGGAACCTGCTATATGAACAGCTGCCCGAAACGGCAAAAGTACAATCCTAAATCAAGAACAGGCAAGTATTTTTGATTAACTTTCGCCCTCAATGCTTTCTTATGAATAAAATGATGCCCGCATTGGTCGCAGGCCTGTGTCTTGCCTTCTTTTTTCCACCTGCCACACCTGCCCAGTCCACCGCCACGCCTTTACCCGCCGCCTACCGCACCAATGTATACGTGCCCCTGCTGAAAGGCAAACGGATCGGCATTTTTGCCAATCATACCGCCACCATTGGCAACAGGCACCTGGTTGATACATTGCTTTCGCTGGGACTCAAGATCACCAAGGCATTCGGCCCCGAACATGGCTTTCGCGGAACGGCCGATGCGGGTGAAAAAGTGGAGAATTACAACGATCCATCCACCGGCATTCCTGTTATTTCCCTGTACGGTAAAAAAAGAAAGCCAACACCCGAAGACCTCGCCGATGTAGATGTTCTTTTATTCGATATCCAGGATGTGGGAACCCGGTTCTACACTTTTATTTCCTCGCTCCAGGAATTCATGGAGGCCGCTTTTGAAAACAGCAAACCGCTCATGATCCTCGACCGTCCCAACCCCAACGGTTTTTACGTAGATGGCCCGGTTCTCGATACAGCCTATAAAAGTTTTGTGGGCATGCAGCCCGTTCCGGTTGTGTACGGCATGACCGTAGCTGAGTATGCCATGATGATCGCAGGCGAAAAATGGTTGTCGCCAAAGGCGAATGAAAAACACGATTACTACAAACGTGCGGCCAATTCAAAAGACACTGCCTTTCATTTCCAGGTCATCAAATGCGCGAACTATACGCACAGGAGCAGGTACAAGCTGCCCATCAAACCCTCTCCCAACCTGCCTGATGAGGCCTGTGTATACTGGTATGCAAGCACCTGTTTCTTTGAAGGAACGGTGTTGAGCGAGGGGCGCGGAACGGACCACCCCTTCGCCATTTTCGGGCATCCATCCTTACCAAAAAACCTGTACCCGTTCTCTTTCACACCCACCAGCCGCGATGGTGCCAAAGAGCCCAAACTAAAGGGACAGGAATGCAATGGAATGGATCTTTATGCGCAGTATATGTCTGGCAAAGGTGTCCAGGGAAAACTGAGTATCGATATCCTGATCAACGCCTACAAAGCGTTTCCTGACAAAGAAAAATTCTTCACGCTTCCTAAGAGCGGCAACCCGGATAAATCTTTTTTCAACCTCCTCGCCGGCGGAAACGAACTGATGGCCCAGCTAAAAGCCGGCAAAACCGAACAAGAGATCCGCGCAAGCTGGCAACCCAGGCTGGATGCATTTAAGGCAATAAGGAAAAAGTATTTGTTTTACCAAGACTTTGAATAATTAGGAATTAGAAATTAGGAATTAGGAATTAAAGATCAACAACAACAATCAACCACTAACAACCACTAACAATTACTAATTACTAATTCCTAATTCCTAATTGGTAATTGCATTTCCTATCTTCGTTCCATGCAAAAAAATCTACGCATCGTTTTCATGGGCACGCCTGATTTTGCCGTTGCATCCCTGGATGCGCTGGTAAATGCGGGCTTCCAGGTTGTTGGTGTGGTTACGGCGCCTGATAAACCTGCGGGGCGCGGCATGAAGCTGACGGAAAGCGCGGTCAAAAAATATGCGGTTGAAAAGAACCTCAACATTCTTCAGCCCGAAAAATTAAAGGACCCTGCGTTCATCGAACAGCTGCGCGCATTGCAGGCAGATCTGCAGATCGTTGTTGCCTTCCGTATGCTTCCGGAGATCGTGTGGAACATGCCACCGTTGGGAACGGTTAACCTGCATGGCTCCCTGCTCCCGCAATACCGCGGCGCGGCGCCTATTCATTGGGCGGTGATCAATGGAGAGAAAGAAACAGGCGTTACCACCTTCAAACTCAAACACGAAATTGATACCGGCGATATTTTGTTACAGCAAAGTTTCCCCATCGGTGATGATGAAACAACAGGAGAAGTGCACGACCGCATGAAACTGATCGGGGCCGGCCTGCTGGTAGAAACGGTAAAACGACTATCGAACGGCAATGCAGAAGAAACAGCGCAGGCGTCGATCATGCAAGCAACTTCTGAACTTAAGCATGCGCCTAAAATATTTACAGAAACCTGCCAAATCAACTGGAACCAGCCCGCAGAAAAGATCCACAATTTCATCCGCGGGCTCTCTCCTTTTCCCGGGGCACTTACCTCGCTTGATGGAAAGATCCTGAAAGTATACAGGAGCAAAAAAGAAATTGCATCACACCATCACCCGGCAGGCAAGCTGTTATCGGATGGAAAAACATTTTTGAAATTTGCGTGTACAGACGGGTACGTTCATGTGCTGGATCTGCAACTGGAAGGAAAAAAAAGAATGCTTGCAGCAGATTTTTTAAGAGGGTATCACCTTAATGCGCGATAGCATGTTTTGAGAACACGCCGATACCACGCAACTGCAAACGCTCCATGGCAAGCGCAGGCATGTTACAATAGCTTCCGCTTCAATTCATCGGCTTCCACTACACCTTGTTTGCGCCATACTTCTTTTCCATTCCTGTAAATAATAAACGTGGGGATCAGTTCGATCTTCTGGTCCTTCATCACATCCGTGGCATTGTCTGCATTGATCTGCGCGAGTTTGAATTTACCCGCAAGCTCGGCCTGCAGTTTTTTGAGCACGGGTTGCATCTGCCTGCACGGCGGGCACCATTCTGCACCAAAGTCCACCAGCGTAACGCCCGGCGCGGCAGTAATTTCGTGGAATTTCTCCAGCGTCAATTGTACGGAAGCAGCAGGCGCATCAATGGGTTTGCCTTCCATTTTCCAGGCGTTGATGCCTCCTTTGAGGTTCTGAACGCTCGTAAACCCATTGTCGCGCATCCATTTCGCGGCAGCATCGCTGCGTACACCGGAGGCGCAGTAAACAAGCACCGGTTTTGTTTTATCGAGGTATTTGATGCGGTCTGCAAACTCATCTTTCTTCAACCAATCAGCCTGCAATGCATTTTTGAGATGGCCCGATTTGAACTCGTTTGCCGTGCGAACATCCAGCAGTTGCGGTTTTTCGTTGTTGATCTTTTTTTCAAAATCGGAAGCAGGAATGTTTTCCTGCGCATGCAGCGCTGTTGTACCCAGCAGCAGGAGAAACACGAAACACGCAAGGTTCTTTTTCATAACACTATTCAAAATAAGTAACGGTAACGGTAAATTTCTCACCTGTTAAACCCAATGCGGATGCCGCAGAGTTGCTCAGGCGCAGCAACAGACCACCGGCGCCTTTTGTTTCCTGCAGCGGCCCCAGTACCATTGCGCAGATGCTTTTGTTGGCCGTGCCGGTGATGCGTACGATCGTTTTGGGTTCAACATCATTCATCAGTACATAGAACTTCCTGTCGGTCCACCCACTGATGGTTTTAAACACAGCTGCATCCCCCGAACGGAACTGCTGGGTTTTCTCTTTGGGATGATCGGCATAACCCGCCGCAAAGAAACCTTCATCGCCTTCTTTGGGAACATAGTCTGTATTGGCTTCAACCACTGCTTTTTTCTCCGCAGGTTTTTCCTTTTTTTCAGCAACCGGCGGATCTGCGGTCACATCGTTCTTTACAGGTATCGGTACAGGTGTGTTTTTTTGTTCCGGGGAGATCTTATCGGCCGCGGGCGGCGTTGTTTGATTGAGGGCCACAGCGGCATTGCTGTTTTTCTTAGGTTCCGGTTTTGCTTCCGTTACCGGCGCATCGTTGCTCAATACAACCTGTGATTCTTCTTTTTTCGTTTCTGTTTTCTTTTCGGCAACGGCGGTTTGTTTTGCATTCACCATATATCCTACAATGATCTGCTGGCCATTCTTCACCACATCTTTTTTCAAACCGTTCCAGCTGCGGATCGATGCAAGCGGCACTTTGTAGTAGGCCTGGCTCACTTTAAACAGGTTATCGCCTTTGCCGATCACGTGTACAACAGGTTCGGTGTTATCGCCGGCATGTTGCAGGAGGTTGTCTTTTGTAACGGGGATCTTGATCTCCGTACCCTTCGGGAAAGGCTTTGCGGCATTGATGTTGATCTTGTTGTAGGAGGCTATCTTTTTAACCGACAAACCAAAGCCATTGCTGATTGCCTGCAGCGATTCCTTTCCGTTTGCCTTGTACACAACAAAACGGTCGTTGGCCTTGCCCTTTATGAACAGTTTTTCCTGCGCAGCCGCCTGGAGCGAGAACAAACAGGCAAGCAGCCAGGTATATTTTTTAATGCTTGATAAAATAGCCATACGCAAATTTACTCTTTTAAAATTCTCCATTCGGCAGGATAATAATTATTGACACGGTTGGGTAAAACTTTCACCCACCCCAGCGGCAATCCACCAAAACCCACGAGGTTCCAGCCTTTTTGCGCATCGGGTAAACTGATCTCTTTGCGGCGAAGGTATTGAAGCGCCTGTTCCTTTGTAAGACCGGTGATTGAAAATCCTTTGGCCAGTGCGCTCAGGGCCAGTTCGTGCGCGGGTATCACATCCCTGCCCTTAATGGAGCCGATCTCTACACCTGCTTTTTTTATGTATAAACATTTTGCCAGTACCTGCAGCTCGCGCAGCCATTGCTTACGGATCGCACGGATGGATTCTCCCTGCTTAAACATTGTAAATGTTGCGGGGAGCTCTATGAACGATTGCAATTGCTGCAACTCCTGTTTCGACAACTGCGTTAATGCCTGTTCCTTCGTGCGCAACTCCTCTGCCGCTTCTTTTTTCTGAAACGCGGCAATGAAAAACCCTTCTCCTTTTACCCGGTCGGGATAAAAACGGTAACCATACGCATTTGCAACCGGTGATTGCGTTTCAACAATCTGCCAGGAAGGATCAATGTTGATCTTCCTGTTCTCCATGTTCATCGCCGTTACGAGCCAGTCTGCGATCGCTTCGTCTTCTTCAACAGAATAAGAACAGGTTGAATAGATCAATATGCCGTTTTCTTTTAACGCGGGCAGCACATCGGCCAGGATCCTTTGCTGGCGCTGGCTGCAGAGCTGCACGTTTCCCTCGCTCCATTCGTTCACTGCGCCGGGGTCTTTGCGGAAAAGGCCGCTGCCGCTACAGGGCGCATCGATCACCATCACATCAAAATAACCGGGCAGCGCACGGAAATGCGAAGGATCATTGTTGGTTACGATCACCTGGTCGCTTCCCCATTTGCCGGTGTTCTCAACCAATACCGCTGCGCGGGATTTGATCACTTCGTTGGCCACTACCAATCCATCTGTAAAATACGAAGCCAGTAAAGTGCTTTTTCCGCCCGGCGCCGCACAGAGATCGAGCACTTTTTTCGAGGTATCGTTTCCAATCAATGCTCCCAGTGCATGCCATAAAAACATACTGCTTGCTTCCTGAACATAATAGGCACCGGCATGGAACAGTGGGTCCAGGGTAAAAGAGGGGCGGCTCGACAGGTAGTATCCATACGGGCACCAGGGCACAGGTGTTTTGTTCCACTCGTCGTTCTCCACGGCTTTATCGGGATTCAGTCGCACGGACGTAACCTGTTCACCCGAAGCATGCACCTGCTCAAAGGGTTCCTTTCTGAAACCTTTCACATGCTCAAGTGATCTCAATAACTCTTGTGGAAGCGGCATCTTCAAAAATACGCTATATACGCAGAACGGCGAACAGCGGTCAGCATCTTCGCCAACCGGTGTTTACTAAAACCTGATCGTGAAATGTTGCTTTACTTTCTGTTCTTTCCGGAAGAATACGAGGCCGATGAAAAAAAGATCGATGCTCAGTGTTACGGCGCTATCGTTTTTTATTTCTTCCCATGCCTGTTCCATTTCCTTGCTCCAATGGATATCGTCGAAGATGAGGATGGAATGTTCGTGCATGGCAGGCAATAAGGAATGGTAGTAGCGAACGGTGGGTTCGTAACGGTGGTTCCCGTCTACAAAGGCGAAATCGATACGCTTTAATTTTTCGATGGTTGCGGGAAGCGTTTTATCAAAATTTCCTTCTACCAGTTCGATGTTGTGAAGGGATAGCTTGCCAAAATTCGTTCTTGCGGTGGCGGCCACCTCTTTCGCGCCTTCCATCGTAACCACTTTTGCATCCGCTTTTGCGGAAGCGAGGTACGAGGTTGTTATACCAAGCGAGGTGCCCAGTTCCAACAATACCGATGGTTGGTAATGGGCAATGATGCGAAACAGGAGCTGCCCGAATTTCTTTGGTTTGAGAGAGGAATGGGCAATGTCTTTGATGCTTCTCACATTGTTTTTCTTCACACGCGAGCCTGCGCCAAAATCTTCGATGGTAAGTTTTGTTTCATCGCCGAGCAATGCAGTGCGCAGTTGTTCAACCTGTTCGTAGGCATAAAAATGCCTGTTGTCGTTCATCACCTTCGTGATCAGTTCAAAAACAAAAGGCGAATGCATCCCATGCCCCTTTCCGTTTGAGGCGGTGAAAAAATATTTCAGGTAACGCAATCCCAGTTGAAAAGGTGAATACATTTATCGCGATTGAAAAGGTAATTTTTTCAGCAGCCAAAGTAACGCATAAACAAAACAAAACAAGCTCAGGTAAAACGGAATCTTCAAAGAAAGATCAAAAGTGTTCCAGGTATGGAGCGGTTGGTTATGGTACAAAAGGAACAGCATGATCAAACAAAAGAACACGTTCCGCCTTACCCAACCGATGAGTGCAAAAAACGGCAGCACCATGAGCAGCAACAAACGGATGGATGCGGGATCAAGCGGCCTGTCTACGGCAGGTGGAAGCTGTCCAAACTCTTTTACGAGGTAGTAAAACCCGATCATCTGCCTAATCAGGAAAATGGCATGGCCGATCAACAAAAGATTGGCCACCGCGATGGCGTTCCTGCTGTAACGCCTTACGCGTTCTTTACCCAGCCACAACAACAAAAGGTAAATGGGAACGGTAACGCTGTATGCTACATGAATAAACTCCATAGGTAAATTAGACGGAACAGGAACACGGGGTTCGGAACAGGTTCGGCTTAGCTATTGTTCCTGGCCCACAGTTGAAAATGGTAGGCATACTTGTGTTTTGCATCTGCCGGATGCGATTGATTGGAGACCATTTTCCATTTTGATGGATCCAGCTCCGGGAAAAATGCATCGCCATCCAGCACCGCATCTACGCGGGTGAGGTAAATTTTATCAGCCGTTTCCATCGCCTCTTTGAAAATCTCACCGCCGCCAATCACGAACGATTCTTTGTAATCCGCTGCTGCAGCGGCTTTCAGCGCTTCGTCGAGCGAATGCACAACGGTGGCGCCCGGGAGCTGCAATCCCTGCTGGCGCGTGATCACGATGTTCAACCGGCCGGGCAGGGGTTTGCCAAGCGATTCGAATGTCTTCCTTCCCATCAATACAGGCATGGCCCATGTTGTGTTTTTGAAAAACTTCATGTCGTTGGGCAAACTCCACAACAACTGGTTGTTTTTTCCAATCACATGGTTTGTGGATGCGGCAACGATGAGAGAAACAACCATTTTTAATTAGGAATTAGTAATTAGGAATTAAGAATTAGGAATTTGGTTCATTATACTGCCACGGGTGCTTTGATGGGGGGGTGGTGTTCGTAATTTTCCAGGGTAAAATCTTCGAAACGAAAACTGAAAATATCTTTTACGTTGGGGTTGAGTTTCATGGTGGGAAGGGGATACGGCTCGCGCGTGAGTTGCAGGCGGGCCTGGTCGATGTGGTTGTTGTAAAGGTGCACGTCGCCAAAGCTGTGTACAAAGTCTCCGTATTCCAATCCGCATACCTGTGCAACCATCATCGTCAGCAATGCATACGATGCAATGTTGAAAGGAACGCCAAGGAAAACATCTGCGCTTCTTTGGTAAAGCTGGCAACTGAGTTTTCCGTCGGCTACATAGAACTGGAACAAGGTATGGCAAGGCATCAATGCCATCCTGGGCAGTTCTGCAACGTTCCATGCGCTCACGATGAGGCGGCGGCTGTCGGGATTTTTTTTAATCTGGGCGATGAGGTCCGTAACCTGGTCGGTAACGGTTCCATCCGCACCTTCCCACCTGCGCCATTGTTTCCCGTATACAGGGCCCAGTTCGCCGTTTTCATCGGCCCATTCGTCCCATATACTTACTTTATGATCGTTGAGGTATTTGATGTTCGTATCGCCCTGTAAAAACCAGAGCAATTCGTAAACGATGCTCCTGAGATGCAGTTTCTTCGTGGTCACCATCGGGAAACCTTTCTGTAAATTAAAACGCATCTGGTATCCAAAACAGCTGATGGTACCTGTGCCCGTACGGTCGGTCTTCTGTGTGCCGTTCTCTAAAATATGCCGGAGTAATTGCTGGTATTGCTGCATGCATGCAAATTACACCGTATTCATTGATGATGGCAATATTGGGGAGAACCTGTGAATATTGATGGGATCAGGAGGAAGCTGCTTTAACGGTACAACCTGGAAGCACTGGACCGGGCAGGATATTGGCCTCGAACTTTTAAATTCACAGCTCCTGTTTAACCCGGCGGCTTGTGTTATGGTATCTTATTTTCCTGCTCTCCTTTCCAGTTCCTTGTTGATGAGGCTGAGTTCCCGGCCCGTTTGCCCGCTCATACTGCTGTTTTCCTGGGCGCGGCGCATGAGGTAAGGGATCACGTCGCGGATGGGACCGAACGGAAGGTATTTGCTGACCTTGAATCCTTCTTTGGCAAGGTTGAAGGTGATGTTGTCGCTCATCCCGTACAACTGCGAAAAATGTACGTGCGGATGGTTGTGTGGCAACCCCTTCTCATCCATCAAACGCGCGGCGAGAAGGTTGCTTTTTTCGTTGTGCGATGCAACGATCACGGAGACCTGTTCGAGGTTGTTGATGCAATATTCTACTGCTTCATTGTAATCCTTGTCTGATGCTTCCTTGTTTTTCTGGATCGGGCTCTCGTAACCTTTTTCCGCTGCACGCGCCCTTTCTTTTTCCATATACGCGCCTCGCACCAGTTTCACACCGAGCAGGAAGCCCTGCTGTTTGGCGATCTGGTGGGAGAGTTTAAGAAAATGAAGGCGGTCGTGGCGGTACAACTGTATCGTATTGTACACGATCACCCTGTCTTTGTTAAAGATCTCCATCATCTCCATCGTGAGCCTGTCAACAGGATCCTGGATCCAGCTCTCTTCCGCATCCACCAGCACACCGATGTTCTTTTCCGCCGCTGCTTCGCAGATGCTGTACATCCGCTCGCGTACCCTGTCCCACTCGGCTGTTTCCGCCTCATGGTCATGAATTCCGCTGCGCAGGCGCGGCGCCTCATCCAGCTTCTGCAGCAACGCAAAACGTGCGAAGCCCGTTACCTTGATGCTCATGAAGGGCAGGTTGCCCTGTGTGGCCGCATAGTTGATCACGCGGATGAACTCTCCTGTTGCATGGTCAAAGCTTTCTTCACCTTCCTTCCCTTCCACGCCATAATCGAGGATCGCTTCCACACCGTATTTACCCAATACAGAAGCCACGTTCTTTGTTTCTTCGAGTGTTTCGCCACCCACAAATTGTTTAAAGATGGTCTTGCGTATCAGCCCGTGAATGGGCAGGCCGGTCTTCATGATAAAAGGGGTCAACCTCGTACCGATCTTAACAAACCAGGAAAATCCCATCGTTCTGAAGAGGAACCGTGCGCTCTTCAGTTCTTTATCTGATTTATAAGCAAATGCGTTCTCAGTGTTGTCGAAAGAAATATTCATGCTAACGGATGTTCGTGGTGCGAATATAGGAAGAAGCCGCGAGCAATGAGCTTCCGGTCGCGGGCTTTTGAAGGCTGTTTTTTTAAAATCTTTTGTGCAATAAAAAAAAACCGCAGCGGGTAGCCGGCAGCGCGCGGCTGCCGCAAACGCATTACTTTCGCACCATGAAAATCACCCATACCGAAATATATAAATATACCATCCCGATGGTGCCGTTTACGATCGCTACGGGAACGATGGAGTTTGCGCAGAATTTATTGGTGAGGATACATACGGATGCTGGATTGGTGGGCATTGGCGAATGCTCGGCCTTCCCGATGATCGTGGGCGAAACACAGGCCACCTGTTTCGAGATGGCAAAAGATTTTGCAAAATTATGGAAAGGCAAGGCCGCCGGCGATATTGAAATGCGCCTCAATGAGCTGGATCTTTTCACCGCAGGCAATTTTACCGCGAAGAGCGCGTTCGACCTGGCCCTGTACGATCTCGCGTCAAAAAAAGCAAACCAGCCCCTGTTCAGGTACCTGGGTGGTGAGAAAAAAGAGATCGAGAGCGATCTGACGATCGGCATAGACACACCGGGGAAAATGGCCGCTGCTGCGGTTGCATTCAAGGAAAAAGGTGTGAAAATGATCAAGGTAAAACTGGGCAAGGCAGTCAGCGATGATATTGAAAGGATCAGGCAGATCCGCGAAGCGATTGGCGATGACATCATCCTGCGGATCGATGCAAACCAGGGATGGAGCTATGAAGATGCGGCAGTTGCATTGACTGCACTTGGCCGATACAATATCCAGTTTTGCGAACAGCCGATGCGCAAATGGAACGATGAGTTGTTGCCGCAACTCTGCCGGCTGTCACCCATCCCATTGATGGCAGATGAAAGCGTATTTACGCACCACGATGCAGAACGCATCATCCGGAACAATGCCTGCGCATACATCAACATCAAATTTGCGAAAAGCGGTGGCATCCACGAAGCAATCAAGATCAACGAAGTGGCGGAAAAGAACAACATCGCCTGCATGATGGGCGGAATGCTCGAAAGCCGCGTGGCGCTTACTGCCAAGGTGCATTTTGCAATGGCGAAGAACAACATTAAGTTTTACGATCTCGATACCTGCTTACTCGGGCACCTGAAAGATCCCGTAACCGGCGGCGTATCGTACGAAGGAATGCATCTCCGCCTGGGCGATGCACCGGGGATCGGGGCAGATGTTGACCCGGCTTACCTCGAAACCCTGGAGAAAGTGATCGTTTAACACATGCGGCACAAGGGTTTTTAAAAAGCCTGCAGCTTACATTCCATACCTTCTGGCGAACAGCCTATCTTTGCCAAAAGAAAAAAATGGACGCAAGAAAAGCAAGTGAAAGTTTCGTGGTAATGAATGAACTCGTTCTGCCCAATGATACCAATACATTCGGCAACCTGATGGGCGGACGGTTGATGTACTGGATGGATATAGCCGCGGGCATTGCTGCGGGACGGCATTGCAACACGCCGAGTATGACGGCTTCCGTAGACAACATCAGTTTTAAAAACCCCATCAAACTCGGCAACGTGGTACATATTGAAGCAAAGGTTTGCCGCGCGTTCAATACATCGATGGAGATCAATATAAAAGTGTGGGGTGAAGACCTGCTCCATCAATACAAATACGAAAGCAACGAAGCGTTCTTCACGTTTGTGGCGCTCGACCCCAATGGCAAGCCAAGAAAAGTGCCTGAACTGGTTCCGGAAACGGAAGAAGAAAAACGACTCTACGACGGTGCCCTCAGGAGAAGGCAACTCCGGCTGATCCTCGCAGGAAAAATGAAACCCGACGATGCGAGTGAGCTGAAAGCGTTTTTTACGAAATAGGCCGGGCTAAGCAGCATACCGATAAATTACTTCAACAAAAAAACGGACCGCACAGGCCCGTTTTTTTATTCACCATTTTCATTCGTTACTTATCCAGCAGGTGCATGATGTGATGTTTGCTCCGCATCATGTAGTTCCTGCTTTGTTCTATCGCTTCCATCACCTGTTCCAGGATGGCCTCAACGGGTTGGGTGTAATCGATGATCATCGGTTCTTTGAATCGGATGGAGAGCCTTGAGCCTTTCTTTTTGAACGTAAGGCCAGTTTTATTGAACGCGCGCCAGAAACCATTGATCACAACCGGAACCACAACGGGCTGGTTGTTTTTGATGATGTGCGCCGTTCCTTTTCTGCCCGGCGCAAACGGCTTGGTGGTACCTTGCGGGAAGGTGATCACCCAACTGCTGCCAAGCGCCTTGTCTATTTTACAAGTATCGGATTCATCGCGGTCGCGGCTCACGTCTTTTCCTTCGGCGCGCCAGGTACGTTTAACGGTTAAGGCGCCTGCAAGTTTAAAAAAACGGGTGAGCCAGTTGCCGTTCATTGTTTCTTCTGCGGCAACGAAGTATACGTTTGTAAAGGGATTGAGCAGGTAGTACGGAACACCCAGTTTGTTTTTCTTCCGCCATTTTACCGCGCAGAAAATATGGATGAAGGCAATCACATCGGCGAAATAGGTCTGGTGATTGCTTACAAAAAGCACGTTCCGCCGCGGCAATGCGCGCAGGTGTTCGGTGCCCTCGATCCTGATTTTATTGAACAGAACCAATCCCGGGTATGTGATCGCCCCCACAATACCGTACACAAACGAGCGCACGATCCTGATATGCTTAAAACGTTCAGCTAATTTCATATGGCGCTTCGAGAAGCATTGGTTGAAGCTGTAAATTTAAGGGTTTGCCGCAGATTTAACCGGTCTGTATTAATCTGCCGCAACCCCGGCAACTTTTCTCGCACCACATCGAGTACATTTGCGTTCCCGAAAAAAAGGATACATGCAACTGAATACGGTCATTTTTGACATCGATGGATTACTGGTAGACAGCGAACCGCTCTGGAACGAAGCGGCCGCAGAAGTGTTCAAACTATACGACGTAACGCTTACCGAGGATCAATACAAAACCACGACGGGCCTGCGCACAAAAGAATTTGTTGAATGGTGGTTCACCCATTTCAACATCAGTTCAAACGAATTCGCCAACGGCGAGAAAAAGATCGTTGAAAGTGTTTTGCACAAAATTGAGACCAAGGGAAAGATTCTTCCAGGCGTGCCTTATATTTTCGAGTTCTTTGCGAAACGGGATTTTAAAATAGGATTGGCCACTTCTTCGCCTACTTCTTTAATAGACCTGGTAGTGGGTATGACGGGTATCGGCCATTACCTGCATGCTACCAAATCTGCCGAGTCGCTCGCATTAGGAAAACCGCATCCGCAAGTGTATCTCGACTGTGCCGGGTTGTTAAACAGCAAACCTGTTGAATGTATCTGTTTCGAAGATTCGTTCAACGGCATGATCGCTGTAAAAGCGGCGCGGATGAAATGTGTCATCGTTCCGCACGCGTCGCAGCTAAAGGAGGAAAGATGGGGAGCGGCCGATCTGAAACTATCGTCGCTCCAGAATTTTGGTGAGCTGCATTTCAACCTCTTCGCATCCTGAGAACGGGGCTAGTGGCGCGGAAGTGCAACCTGGAAAACCGTTTCGCTCCCTTTTTCTGATTGAATGCTGATCGTGCCGCCGAGGCTTTTCACGAGATGGAGCACGAGCGCGAGACCAAACCCATACCCTTTTTCAGAATCAGTGCCCGCTGTGGAAGCGCTTTCGCCGGAGAGTATGTTTTCGATGGCCGTTTTGTTTAATCCAACACCCGTGTCGCTTACCTTGATGTTAAACATATTTTCGGTGAGGCCAAGATCCACGGTAACCGTTCCATGGTTTGGTGTAAATTTTATTGCATTGGAAACCAGGTTACCGATGATCTGTAACAGCTTGTTTTTAGGAAATGTTTTTTGCGCCGCCGGTGATGAAATGTTTATGGTGAAAACGATCTGCTTGTTCAATGCCTGGGGCACATACAGCTTCTCAATTTTTTCTTTCAGGCACGCAAGCGTGATCCCGTTCTCGTTTTGAACGGTTTCCTGGGTTATCGTTTTTTTACCTGATGACAGGATTTCATCGGCCATTTCGAGAAGTGAGCTGCCGCTTTTTTGTATGAGGCGGATGAACTCCATCACGTCTTCGATCTTACTGTCTTTGTCCTGGCTCATGATCACCTGTGCGAGGTTAATGATTCCGCCGATCGGCCCCCTGATATCGTGTGCAACGCGCCTGTTTGTTTCCCCTGCTTCGCGCAGTTCCTTGCGCATCTCCTGGATAACCTTCAGCGCCACGAAACGGTTTACGATCTCATCGGCGATGATCCGCAGCATCTCAACTTTTTCCGGCGGAATTTCTTTGCCCGCTTTGTCCAGCACACACAATGCACCAATGTTAAATCCATCACTGGTTTGCAGCGGCAGCCCGAAATAATAACGCAGTTGTTCCTTTCCCGCTACATAAAATTTATCCTTGAAACGTTCATCGGCCGACAGGTCGGGCACTTCAAAACCGTCTTTTGTTTCGATGGTATAATGGCAAACCGAATCTTCACGCGGCATCTGCCTGAGGTCGATACCGTAACTGGAAACCGTCCACTGCGTAAATGTATCCACCAGGTTGATCAATGAAATATCGGTGCCCGCTACTTTGGCGGCCAGTTTGGTCAGGTCCTTGAACGCATCCTGCAAACCGGAATAATCGAGGTCCAAATCAGCTAACCTGATGATACGCTCCAACTCGCGATCGGGGATTGTTAGGGGGATGGTCATTCGCAAAATTTTCGCAAAACTAAACCAATCGCCACTGGTATTTTTTTGAAAAACATGTAGTATAACCACTACCTGCAGGGCTATAAAAAAATTCAGTTGCACAGCGCTATTCACACGGTTTCCATTAATTTTAGAATACACAATACAGGTTCTTCCCGGCCATACGAATACTGTACCGGCAGTACCAATAAACAATTGATTGCATGGGCCCGCTTTTATCCGCTGATCAGTTTCCGGTTTCATTGACCAAATACATCAGTACCAATAACCTGGCTGTTGCCACAGTTGTTTTGGCGATAGGGATCGGGGCGATCGTTTGCATTATCTATTTCTACCTGTATTTTAAAAAACGCATTTTTTTTACCACACACCGCATCTCAAGAATACTCGAGCAATGGATCAGCGCCATCATCATGGAAGAGTCGCCGGAGAGCATCGTCATGCCGGGGCGTTTCTACCGGATGATGGAAAAGCCAGTTGCCAAACAATTCGTTATCGATGAACTCGTCAATGCAAAAAAAAATTTTTCCGGCTCCGTTGCGCTGAACATCGTTGCGTTGTACCAGCAACTCGGGCTCAAAGCGGTATCACTTAAAAAATTAAGGTCAAAAGGATGGCATATCAAGGCCAAGGGTATACAGGAGCTTTATATGATGGATCAGCACGATGCCCTTACCAGGATCTATAAAAACACCAACAGCAGGAACGAATATGTGCGCATGGAAGCGCAGACAGGGGTGATCCACCTCACCGGTTTCCAGGGGCTCCGTTTTCTCGATGTGATCTCATACCCGATAACAGAATGGCAACAACTGAAGCTGCTCGAACAACTTCGTTTGTCGCAGAACAAAGCAGATTTTTCCGACAAGCTTCAACACTGGCTCCGCTCGAAAAACGATACCGTAGTGGTGTTCGCCCTTAAACTGGCAGACGAGTACCAGCAGTTCGATGCAAAAGAAAACGTGATGGGCTGCCTGGTACATCCTTCGGCACAGGTTCGTGAACAGGCGCTGAAAACGCTGGTGCGTTTGTCGGACGACCGTACAGCGGGCATCCTGCTGGGTTATTTTACAAAGGAAACCGAATCGAACCAGGCGTATATCCTCGATGCACTGGTAACGCTGGCGTCGGAAAATGAAAAAACGTTCTTATCGTCGTTGCTGGAGCATCCGCGTGACCAGGTGAAACTGAAAGCAGCGATCGTACTGGCCAAATGCTGCAGCGACGGCCTGGCGCTGGTAGAGAAAAAAGCAGCGATGCAGCCTGAACCCTATCGCAGGATCTTATTACATGTACAATCCGTTGCCTGATGAACTGGAACCTGGTACTTAAAATATTATTCGACCTTCTAACGTATGGCATATTTGCGTACTCGGCGTTGCTGCTGCTTTCTTATATACTCATCGGCCTGTTCTCGATCGGCGAAACAAAAAAGCACCTGCGGAAAAATGCTTTTACCGATTTCAGGATCCTTGCCTCTTCCGTGCATGCACCATCGGTAAGCATACTTGCGCCGGCATACAACGAAGGATTGAACATTGTCGAAAATGTAAAATCGCTGTTATCCATTTTTTACAGCAACCTCGAAGTGATCATCATCAACGACGGAAGCAAAGACGACAGCCTCGCCAAACTGATCGACGCATATGATCTTTACAAGGTTGATTTTTTTGTGCACGAGCAAATCCCTACGAAAGAAGTGAGGGGCGTTTACAAAAGCCGGAAAAATGTGTACCACAAACTGATCGTGGTTGACAAAGTAAATGGCGGAAAAGCCGATGCCCTCAATGTGGGCATCAATGTTTCCTCGCACAAATACCTTGTGTGTATAGACGTTGATTGCGTGCTGGAGCAGGATGCACTGCTGCGTATGATCAAACCGTTTCTTGAGCAGACCGACAAAAGGGTGATCGCTTCGGGCGGTGTGGTACGGATCGCTAATTCATGCACGATTGAAGACGGCCGGCTTGTAAAAGTAAAATTACCGGATGATTACCTTCCCCGGATCCAGACACTGGAATACATCAGGGCATTTATACTGGGAAGGATGGCATGGACAAGGCTCAATGGCCTCATGCTGATCTCGGGTGCATTCGGTGCATTCGACAAAGAGATCGCCATCAAATGCGGCGGGTACGATCACAGGACGGTTGGCGAAGACATGGAACTCGTGGTGCGGATGCGCAGGTATATGGAGGAACAAAATGAAAAGTACATCGTGACCTATATACCGGATCCACTCTGTTGGACCGAAGCACCAGCCACCTTCAAAATATTGGGCAGGCAAAGAAACCGGTGGATCAGGGGAACCTTTGAAACATTGAAATTTCACAAGGTGATGTTCTTTAATCCGAGGTATCACCTGCTGGGCATGGTAAGCTATCCTTACTGGTTCTTCTTTGAATTGTGTGCACCGCTGATCGAGTTCACAGGATTTGTCGCTTTCCTGCTGATGGCCATTTTCGGGATGCTCGACTGGTCGTTTTTCATCACCTACTTTTTGTTTATCATCTGCTTCGGTTATCTCTATTCCTGTTTTGCCATCCTGATGGAAGTGTTTACCTATAACCAATACAAACGCAGGATCGATATCCTGCGTTTGATGCTGACGGGTCTTACAGAGCCTTTCCTTTATCACCCCTTCGTGGTGTTCAGCGCCATAAAGGGTTTCAGGGATCTCGTGAAAAAGAAAAAGGGGTGGGGTGAAATGACAAGACAGGGGCTCGGTAAACAAACAGTAACGCCGCCCGTACCAGTTGTTCCTGTTCCGGTAGCCGCGGAAAATACGGTTGTCGCAAATAGTGCGGCGCAACCCGTTGCCGAAGCGGAAGGAGAAAACGTTTCGTTGCTGGAAAGAAAAATCGTTCCTGCCGCCAGCCGTTTTGTTTCGCTGGTGTCGAGATCGTTTGCTTATTACCTGAACCATGCCCTCGTGCTGCTGGCATGCATGGTTGTTGCAAGGGCCATAGAGCTAACGGCAGACTATATGGCGCACGGCGCAACACCGTTTTTAGGGAAAGTGATCGTGCTCGCTTTGGCAAAGGACCTCGCGTTTTTCCTGGGCCTATTTCCCCTGGGATTTCTTGTTTTCACTTTGTGTTATGCGGTGCATAAAACTTTCGCGCATACGGTTTTTATTGTACTGGCGCTTGTACTGCTGATCGCGCAGCTGGCTTTGTCGCAGTATTTCATAAAAACACTTGTGCCGCTCGGCGCCGATTTCTGGGTGTATTCAACGGATGATATCCGGCAAACCGTAGGCGCTTCGGGCGCTCTTACAGGAGGGATCATCGGCATGTTCGTTCTGTTCATCGCAGCCGCAATTTTTGCGTTCAGGTATTTTGTCAAACGCATGCGCATCGGCGGACTGAGCCGGTTCCTGTTGTTCGTTTTCTTTACGCTGGCGGCGGTCTTCAACATCGGCGCAGTAGCAGATAAGTGGCAGACCGGGCAGGAATACAGCACCAATCTCACCCTCAACAAATCTGCGTATTTCTGGAGCAAAACCTATCGCTACCTGTTTCCGGAACGCACGGATAACGCACCCGGTACAGGAAATGAATTGGCGAACGACAATGCGGGTATGGCCAATTCGTTCAATTATATAGACGAACAGCATTACCCGTTTTTACACCGCGACAGTACAGCGGATGTATTGTCGCCTTTCTTCAACACCGATACCGTTCCGCCGAACATCGTGATCCTGCTGGTGGAAGGATTGGGCCGTGCATTTACCAATGAGGGCGCATATCTCGGTAATTTTACACCGTTCCTCGATTCGTTGTCGAGGCAAAGCCTTTACTGGGATAATTTTCTCAGTGAGGGCGGAAGAACCTTTGCCGTACTTCCTTCCATGCTCGGCTCTTTGCCATTTGCCAGGAACGGTTTTTCCGAACTGGGCAATGCGATGCCGGAACACGCATCACTCGTAAACATTTTGCGTTACAACGGCTACAACAGCTCATTTTATTACGGGGGCGATTCGCGTTTCGACAATATGGGCCTGTACCTGCGCAACAACGGGATCGACAGCATCGTGGACGAGAAAAGTTTTCCCGGTGGTTATGTAAAAATGCCCGCGCAGAATGGATTCAGCTGGGGATATGGCGACAAGGAATTGTTCAGGCGTTACCTGGCCGTGGAACCCGGCACACCATCGCCTTACCTGAAGATCGTACTAACGGTATCCACGCACGACCCGTTCCTGATCAATGAACAGGAAGAATACTTACGCAGGTTTGAAACGCGCATGACAACGCTTGGAATGAGCGACGATGTGAAACAGCAAAGAAGGGTATACCGGCAACAGTTTGCCAGCATATTGTATGCCGACGATGCGATCCGGAAATTCATGGAACAGTATCGCCGGCAACCGGGATACAAGAACACTGTGTTCCTGATTACAGGCGACCATCGCCTTCCGGAGATCCCGATGGCAAGCAAGATAGACAGGTACCATGTGCCGTTGATCATCTATTCGCCGTTGTTGAAACGCACCGCGAAGTTCTCCTCTGTTTCCACGCATTTCGATATCACACCGAGCCTGCTGGCGTGGTTGCAGGGCAGCCATCAAATCACCCGGCCATCGCTGGTGAGTTGGATGGGAAGCGGCCTGGATACCGCACACAGTTTCCGGAATGTGCATGCCTATCCCATCATGCAAACAAAAAACGATCTTGTGGATTTCATCAGTGGCGAATACCTGCTCAACAATGGACAGCTATTCCACATCAACGCAAAAATGGAACTAACGCCCGAAACGGACGATGCAAAAACAAAGCAGCTAAAGGCAGGTTACAACCATTTCCTTTCGAAGAATGCGCGGTTTATCGCCAACCCATCTTCCATTCTTCCGGATAGTGTGCGCCTTCGTTTTCTCCGTAAATAAAACGGGCGCCATGGTAAACCAGAACGATAGGGATGCGGTTAAAAGCGGTACAGCCACCCAACACTCACCTGGTATTGATTGCCTTTTGTCTGCGGAAGGTACTCCTGGTTAAACCAGCTTCCGTCGATGCCGAGTACACTGAATTTTGTGATCTTCTTTTTGAAACTCACCCCGGCCTTGTAAGATATCAGCCTTATTTTACTATCGAGTTGAATCGAATTCAATCGGTCGTCCGGCGAGATACCATACCCTACATTGATGCCTACCAGGTCGTCTGCGCTGCCATAATAATACCGGGCCGAAGCGCCGTAGGATGCGGAAACATTGTTTGTAAAGGTACCCGGCGTAAGATAGGTGCGTAAACCAAACAACCAGCTTTTGTAATACTTCCCAAGGTAAGCGGTATAGATCCAGGTAGGTGCGTCGGTAAATTTCAGGTACCGGAAGCCCAGTTCCGCTTCATAACTTTTGGGCAGGTTGGCATAGAGAGAAAAACCGCCGCGCCAATGTGGGAAAACGCCGACCTTATCGGAGAACCCGAGGCTTACGTACGAGTAAAATGTTCTAGACAGGCGCGGGTATGCTTCAAATTCATACTGCACACCGTTTTCTGTAAACCGGTTTGCATAATTGACACGGCCCGTCAGTGACCCGATGCCCGTATTCCGTGTATAATCAAAGCTTGCGAGGTGCCAGGGATCGGCAAATTGTTTGTCGAAGTAGACATAGTCATAGCTGAGTCCGATCTTGTTTTTGGCAGAAGACTCCTTGATCCTGTTTTCGAGCGAACGCGCTTCTGTGTTGTTGCGATTTACGGCAAGCGCTTTCTTTACCGCCACATCGGCTTCTGCATATCTTTTCGCGGCATTCAGCACCCTTGCCCTGCGTACCAGCAATTCTTCCGAGGCAGTGTTGTATTTCAATCCACTGTCGATCACCGCCAGTGCCGTTTCATTGCGGTCGTCCCAGTATTCAAGATCGGCAAGTGCCACAGAAGCATCTGTATAATCGGGTCGCGCCGCAAGTACCTGGTGAAATGCCATCCGGGCGCTGTCGTAATTTTTGGTCCATGCATAGATGCGGCCAAGAAAGATCCGCACATCGCTGTAACCCGGACTTTTTTCCAGTGCCCTGAACAGATAACTTTTAGCCAGTGGATAATCCTTATGATCAAATGCCGCCGTCCGCGCCGCCTGCAAAAGGGCGTCGGAGGATGCGCTGTCCTGCGCAGCGGTATTGTTGAAACAAAGGCATAACGTCATCCATAACAAACAGCCCGTAATGTTTTTGGTTGTCGGCATCTGAATCGGGTTTAGTTGATGCAAAATAGAAACGGTGTGTCAGGCGTTCCGCTGGAACTGTGCGGCCAGTTTTTTTACCCGTATCAATAATTCATTTAAGCTGAAAGGTTTTGTAACATAGTCGTCGGCACCCAGGTCAAAAGCTTCCATCACCACTTTTTCCTGTTCCATGGAAGACAATACGATCACGGGTATTTTCTTTTCTATCTGCTGACGCACAAAGGAAACGATCTCGAGACCGGAAGAATAAGGCATCATGATGTCTGTGATTACCATATCGGGCTGCACTTCAACAATTTTCTTCAGTGCTTCCCTTCCGTCGTTAGTAGCAATCACCTCGTAGCCCTCTTTGCGCAATTTCAGCTCAATCGTTTTCAGCAGCATCGCTTCATCTTCTGCAACCAATATTTTCATAACCGGGATATTAGACAACTATAAAAGTAATTATTTCATCGGATTTGTCAATCCTGCATTTGCCTTCGTATTTCCCCCAGCTGCCTGATCAATGTTTCAAACAACGCTACCGCCTCATTTACATCCGGTTCGAGCAATGAAACATCCGCTGTTGCAGTTGATTCCGTTTCTATTTTTTTCATCAGCTGGATCAGCCGTTGGGATTGCAGGAACGATACCGCGCCTTTGATCTTGTGCGCTGTTTTCCTTAGTTCAGTGGCATTCCCTTCCACAAAAGATCTTTCCAGGGCGGCAATATCGCCGGGAGCTGTTTCGAGGAAAACGGAAATCACGTCTGCTATTTCAGAAGGGTCGTCCAGGTCTTCGATCAATGAAAGGTCAAACAATGCAGCCGTTTGCGCGTTGCCGGATGGTACTGTATTTTCTTCGGCAACTACTTGTTCTTTGAACAATATATTCACCAGCCTCCTGTTAAGGTCATTGAAATCGAAGGGTTTTAGGATAAAATCGTTCATGCCCACGAGCCTGCTTTTTTCCTGGTCCTCCTTTAACGCGGTAGCAGTCATGGCAATGATGGGAAGCGTCAGTCCCATCTCGTTACGGATGAAAGTTGTGGCCTGGTATCCATCCATTACCGGCATCTGCAGGTCCATGATGATGAGGTCGTACGCTTTGTTTTCCTCGAGCTTCGCGATCGCTTCTTTCCCATTGGATGCGATATCGCACCGTATACCCGCTTTCTGCAAAACAAACCTGATCAGCTGCTGGTTCACGGGGTTGTCTTCTACTACAAGAAAATATTTCCCTTCGAGGGGCGCTGCACCGGTGTTGGCAGCTGCGCGGCCCACCTGCATAGGAAGGCTGAAACTGAATACGGAGCCCAAGCCCGGCTTACTGCTGGCCGTAATTGAACCACCCTGCAGTTCAATGAGCCCTTTGCTGATGCTCAACCCCAGCCCTGATCCTCCGTAGCCACTCGAAATACCTTTGCTCGCCTGTGCAAAGCTTTCAAAAATGGTTTCCATTTTATCGGCTGCGATGCCGATGCCTGTATCTGTTACCGTGAACCGGATCTCCGCGCGTTCGCCGGCCTGCTTTTCAAGCGACACCTGTAACTGAACAGACCCTTTGCCGGTAAATTTTACGGCGTTGCCCACCAGGCTGAACAATACCTGTTTGAGGCGGTTGGGATCGCCGCGCAACTGGTCGGGCACGTTTTCCGCGATATCAACCTGGAAGCCGATCCCTTTTTCTTTTACGGTATTTTCAAATTGTTTTTTTGTTTCGTTCAGCAGTGCGCGCAAGGCAAAACCGGTATCTGCAAAAACCATTTTACCCGATTGCAGAACCGAAAAATCGAGTACGTTGTTAACGATCACCAGCAGGTTGTTCAGCGATTGGTTGATCATTTCCAGGAAGCGCTTCTGTTCGGCCGTAAGTGTGGTTTGCTCCAGCAATCTGGTCATGCCCTGGAGACCGTTCATCGGCGTGCGTATCTCATGGCTCATGTTTGCCAGGAACTGGTCCTGTACCGCTTTCGCCGCTTCAGCTTTGGCGAGCGCCGCAAGGTTCTGTTCACGCATTTCTATTTTCTCCGTGATATCGGTTGCGATCCCGCTCACGCCAATCAGGCCGCGGTCTGGCGTTACCAGCGGGAACTTCTGCAACAGCAGGTTACGGATGCCTGAAAGCGTTTCAATCGACTCTTCGCTTTCCACCGGTTTGCGTGTTCTGATCACTTCGTTATCCAGGTCTTTGAAATGGTCCGCTGTTGCCTTCAGATTGAAGTCATAATCTGTCTGGCCGATCACCAATTCATCTGTGAGCCCGAAAAATTCCTTGAACCGTTTGTTTGCCATCAGGTACCTGCCTTCGAGGTCTTTGATGTAGATGAGTGCAGTGGAATTATCGAGGATGGCATTAAGGCGGTATTCGTTTTCTTTCCTGGTTGCTTCGGATACGGCCAGCTGCGATTCGATCTTTTTCTTTTCGGTGATGTCTTTTACCATGCACTGGAACCCTGTCACCTGGTTGTTTTCCCACAACAGTTGCGCAGACTGTTCCACCCATTTCTGTTCCCTGGTTTTGGTAACGATCGGAAACTCAAGCGTGGTATCGTTTGTTTTATTCACGAACTGGCTGATGTAGAAGGCCACCACTTTTTCTGCCTGTGAGGGATCGAGCAATATCGAGAAATGTTTGCCGAGCAGTTCGTTTACGTCATAACCGGTAAGCGCGGCCACCTGGTTGTTGGCAAAACCGATCTCGCCTTTTGAATTGGCCGTATACATCACTACCCCGGCGTTCTCTATCAGGTTGCGGTATTTTTCTTCGCTGGCGCGCATGGCGTCTTCCGCTGCGCGCCTGCGGCGGATATCGCGGTTCAATTGGCTGATGATGATCAATACCAGCGTTATGGAAAACAGCCCCGCCAAAATGGTGAGATAGGTAATGGAATCGTGGTCCTTTTTGTTTTGCTCGATGCGTTGCGCCAGGAGGTGTTCTTCGAACCTGAGACTACCTATCAGTGCGGCTTTTACGGCGCGGGTAAACTGGGGTCCCTCGCCGTTGTACCGTGTTTTGGCAATCTCCTGTTCCCGTTCAAAACTGCCTGCCACCATCTTCTCCTGGAAAGCGATCTTCCGGCGGATCAGGGAACGCAGATCGAGTAAGCGGCGCTGCTGGGAGGGCTCGTTCTTCGTGAGCACCAGCAGCGCTGCCAAGTCTCTTTGCACGAACCCATGGAGCTTGCGGATCTCATCGATCCACGCAGTGTCTTTTGTTAAGAGGTAAGCACGCGCGGCCGCATCTGTTTCGGAAAAAAGTATGTTAACGGTGTCAATCTTCTGGATCACCTCCTTGGTATGGTCTACCCAGAACCGCGTTTCGCGCTGGCTGTAACCCTGGCGGAATAAAAAATATCCAAACGCAACAAATGAACCCAATGCAATGGCGAGCAGCCAGCGGATCTTCCATTCTTTTATCGGGAAAGAGAAATTCATCGGCATTACAGTGAGCGTGATCGAATGTTATTGAATATAATACAAATAAGGCCAGGTTTACCGGCTGGCGATCACTTTTATTTTTGTTGCCGGCAGGGGGCCTTTCAAAAAAACACCTGGCCAACAAAGCGGCGTGCAGCCGGCAGCGGATCATACGCTGGCTTAAAAAAGCGGACCGTTATAAAATACAAAGGCCCCGTAATACGGGGCCTTTGTTAACGTCTATGGAAATAACGTCTATTAATTTTTGCTTCTCAGGTTTGGATGCGGAGCAGGCACTGTGTTCGGACCACCTTCGAGTGTTCCTTGCAGGTCTACTGTGTTGGCATCGCCATCCTGGGCGAAAACGAAGATCAAACGGCTTTCAGAAACACCTTGTTTCTCAGAAAGATATTTGATCACAGCGTTCACACGCTCCCAGCTCAACTGCTGTGCAGCTTTGCTCGATGCGCCGTATCCTGTTACTTTTACTTTACAGTTTGGATTTGCATTGATGGTTGCCGCTGCAGAAGCCAATGTAGCTTCAGCCGCTTTGCTCAGTTTTGCATTTCCTTTGAACTGTACGCTTGGCAGGTTACCGATGTTGCAGGTAACTTCAGGAGCCGCTGTTTTGATGTTCCCGATCATATCGCGGAGCTCTTTGCAGCATGCTGGTTCTGGGCATGTACCAACACCATCATTGTTCACCGGGAAGCAAGATTTTTGTGTCAGCACTTCTTTATCCCTGAAATCAGGAACGCCATCACCATCTGTATCTTTTGATACGCCATGGCTGTCAACCGGAGCACCTTTCGGAGTGTTCGGCTCGAGGTCGAACTGGTCGGTAACACCATCACCATCAGCATCAGGCAGAACCACTTTAGGCAATTTCATATGCTTAGGTGAGTTCAGCTCGCTGTAAATGAAGTTGTTTGGATTGAGCCACCACAATGGTTCAACTCTTTTCGCTTTGTTACCGATGTTGATGTTTACACGGAAACTTGTGAAGCCGATGTAATCATCGCTGTTACCACCCTTGTATGCATCGAGGAGATCATATCCAGGGAAAGTGAACGTGTATTTGTGCTCGAGGGCAACATTTACCTTGCTGTTCACTTTGAACGCGATACCTGCACCGAGGTTCAGGCCATGGTACAAAGTGTATGCATGACGGCCATTTTGTGTAGCACCACCAAATGTAGTGATGGTTCCATCCTGGCTGTTTGGCTGGCCGTAACCGTAGTAGTAGCTATAGCCACCCGGTTGGGCACCCAGCGCAGCAGGGTTCCTGTATTGAACCAGCGAAGCGTTCAATGCATAACCACCGAGGAGGTACACATTTGTTTTAGGGTTACCACGGTAGTTGCTGGCTGCATTCAAAGATGCAATCACATCAACACCCAGTTGGTAGGTCCTGTTTTTGTACTGGAACTGTCCTGTGGCAACACCAAAAGCATTCGGTGTACCGTTCATCCACAAAGCGGTAAGGCCTGTGCGGACAGAGAACGTGTGGTTCAGTGATTTACGCAGGGAAACGGTTCCACCGAAACCGGCTTTTGCGTTCACATCACCAACAACTGTTGCATAACCAGCACCAAAACCCAGTTCCCACTGGTCACGCGGACGTGCCGGGTAAGGGTATTGATTGTTTAAAAATTCATTGTGCTGGGGCAGATTTTTCACTGCGATCTTGGAAGTGTCTTTCCAATCCCAACCCCAATCTGTTTGGGCTAACCCGGCCGACTGTATCAGTACGACGAGTGCCACGACTAGAAGGTTCTTTTTGCTTGCCATAAGAGATATTTATTATTAAAAATTATTGCCTTGGTAGGAAACGCTGCGAAATTAGGCTTTACGACGCAATCACACAATTTTTAAGCCAAAATTATCACGTAATAATACCACGTATAGACCGCAGTAAATTAACTAACGCTGCTTCAGCACGAATTATTGCATAGATCAACACTATATTGCAGCATATTTTGATCCATGAATTTAGCAAAACAGGTCATAGCGGAGGAACTCTCTTTATTTGAAACGCATTTTAAGGAGGCAGTAAAAAGCAGGATCGCTTTGCTGGACAGGATCATGCAGTACATCGTCAAACGCAAAGGCAAGCAAATGAGGCCCATGTTCGTGCTTTTGAGCGCGAAACTCGGGGGCCGGATCAACGACAGCACCTACCGCGCCGCATCACTCGTTGAACTTGTGCATACGGCTACCCTGGTGCACGACGATGTGGTAGACGATTCCATGGAGCGCCGCGGTTTTTTTTCGGTGAACGCTTTGTGGAAGAACAAGATCGCGATCCTGGTAGGCGATTATCTTTTGTCGAAAGGCCTGCTGCTTTCCCTCACCAACAAGGACCATGAAGTGCTGGAGATCCTCACCGATGCCTTCCGCCTGATGGCCGAAGGTGAGTTGCTCCAGTTTGAAAAATCAAGAAAACTGAACCTGAACGAAGACATATATTATGACATCATCAAAGGCAAAACCGCATCGTTGCTCGCATCAGCCTGTGCATCAGGCGCGGCTACAACGTTTGATGACCCCGGGCAGGTGGCCAAAATGAAACTGTTCGGCGAAAAAGTAGGCATGGCCTTCCAGGTAAAGGACGATCTCTTTGATTACGGATCGCAGGATGTTGGAAAACCGACAGGCAACGACATCAAGGAAAAAAAATTAACGCTCCCGCTCATTTACACCCTGAACCACTCTGATAAAGAAACCAGGAGAAAGCTGATCTATATTGTCAAAAACGAGAATACCAACAAGGAAAAAGTGCAGTTTCTCATTGATTCCGTGCAGCAAAGCGGTGGCATACAATATGCCACCGAAAAGATGATGGCATTCCGCGACGAAGCATTGGCGATCCTTTACACTTTCCCCGATTCCGATGTGCGGAGAGCGCTCGAAGAACTTGTTCGCTATACCACCGACAGGAAATTTTAATGCAGAAGAGATGGAACATATTACGCGCCGACGAAGCCAGAACAACCGCGCTCCGCGAAGCCCTGAAGATCAACAGGACACTCTGCAGCATCCTTGTCCAGCGCGGTATCGACGATTTTGAAAAGGCAAAACAATATTTCCGACCCGAATTATCCAGTCTTCATGATCCCTGGCTGATGAAAGACATGGACAAGGCCGTTCACCGCATCCTCACCGCATTTGAAAAAGCGGAGAAGATACTTGTATTTGGCGATTACGATGTGGACGGCACCACATCTGTAGCGGGGATGTACCAGTTCATCAAAAGCATTTACAGCGATACCGATTTTTACATTCCGCACCGCTACCGCGAAGGATACGGCGTTTCAAAGATGGGGATCGATTTTGCGAAAGAGAATGGATTCGGGCTGATCGTTTCGCTGGACTGCGGCATCAAATCGGTAGAACTGATCGCCTATGCAAAAACATTGGGCATCGATTTTATCGTATGCGATCACCATCTCCCCGATCCGGAATTGCCGCCCGCTGTTGCCATCTTAAACCCGAAACAGGTGGATTGCCCCTACCCCTACAAGGAACTGTGCGGCTGCGGCGTTGGTTTTAAGCTGATGATGGCGCTTGCCGGTGAACTCGGCCTTCCCGAAGAATCGTACCTCGTATACCTTGACCTTGTGGCAACGGCCATCGCCGCAGACATTGTTCCCATAACGGGCGAGAACAGGACCCTGGCCTTTTACGGGTTGAAGAAAGTGAACGAAGATCCCTGTGCAGGCATCAGGGCATTGATGCAACTGGCCGGCGTACAGAAACACATGCACATCAACAACCTGGTTTTTGTGATTGCGCCACGCGTAAATGCCGCAGGGAGAATGGACGATGCGCGCAAAGCCGTTCAACTCTTCATCGAAAAAGATTACAACCAAGCGCTTGCATTTGCGGAGATGCTGCACAGCGACAACGAAGACCGGCGCGAAGCAGACAGCAGCATTACGGAAGAAGCTTTGCTGATCCTGGCAGGAGACGCAGCATCTACCAGGAAGAAAACAACCGTGGTCTTCCAGGAGCACTGGCACAAGGGCGTGGTAGGGATCGTTGCGAGCCGTTTGATAGAAACCCATTACCGCCCAACCGTTGTGCTTACCAAAAGCGGCGACTATGTTGCAGGAAGCGCAAGAAGCGTTGCCGGTTTTAATTTATACGAAGCGGTGCATGCGTGCCGCGAGCATTTGCTGGGTTACGGCGGGCATTTTGCCGCGGCCGGTATGACCCTGCTCCCCGAAAATGTAACTGCATTTGCAGCGGCTTTTGAAAAAGAAGTGAGCCGGCTGATCACCGACGACCTGCTTGTTCCGGAAATAATCATTGATGCGGAGATCAGTTTTACAGAGATCCATCCGTCTATGTACAGCATCCTTACCCAGATGGAACCGTTCGGTCCCGAAAATATGCGCCCTGTCTTTGTTTCGCGCAATGTTCAGGATACAGGTTTTTCAAAGATCGTGAAGGAACAACACATTCGTTTCGTGTTGCGTCAAAACAATGTAACGCTTACGGGAATAGGATTTAACATGGCTTCGAAGTTTCCGCTCCTGCAAACCAGGCAACCCATCGATATTGTTTTCACCATCGACGAAAACGAATGGAACGGAGAAAAAACACTTCAATTGAAAATGATCGATTTCCGTGCGGCGGGCACCGTACCCGGAGTACCGGTGGCCTCAGACCTGTAACACAACATCGCCTCCCACTGCATACCCTGTACAGGTAAGCACCCTGCCCTTTGCAATTTCTTCGTCAAGCAAAACATCGTTCCGCCACATAAAAACGTTGCCGGAAATACAGGTTGCGGCACAGGTACCGCATTGCCCCGCTTCGCAACTGAATGGCATCGGGATCTGCACCGCCTTTGCCGCTTGCAGGATGGTTTGCGGATACCTGCTTTTAAACCGGTATGTTTTGTCTGAAAGCGTTACATGGATCGTGTGTTCGTCCTGGTCGGCCGGTTGCGGCTTGTGAGCGGGCACTTCTATCGTAAATGTTTCCCTGCGGATCTGCGCAGCCGGCACGCCGTTGTTCTTTAAAATGATCGTGATCATGCGCATGTATTCAAACGGGCCGCAGAGATAATAGATCTGTTCCGAAACCGGTTGCAACACATGTTCCGCCAAAATCTTTTCGAGCACATAAACGCCCATCCGTTTCTGTTCTACATGTGCCGCATCGCTGAACAAAAAATCGATCCTGAACCGGTTGGCATGTTGTTCTTGCAGCTCCAGCAATTGTTTATAATAGATTGCGCTGTCGAGGGACCGGTTACTGTACACCAGCAGCACTTTCGTGTCTTCTGCATGGGAAAGTATTTCCCTGGCCAGCGCCATCACAGGTGTTATACCGCTTCCAGCCGCAAAAAAAACATACTGGCGATAGGATGTACGGTTCCCGGGCAACGTAAAAAAACCCGAAGCGCCGATCGTTTGCAGCAGGTCGCCCTCTTTCGCGTGGTCGAAAAGAAAACGCGAATACTCTCCGTTGGGGATGCGTTTTACCGTAATAACCGGCTCGCTTCCGGGCAGGGAAGACAATGAATAATTCCGTCGTTCCTGTTTACCATTGTCCTTGTTGAAAACAAAGGTGAGAAATTGCCCGGCGGTATACTGCAGCGGCTTTCCATCCACCGTTTCGAGCACGAAAGATTTTGCATCGCCCGTTTCTTCGATGATCTTCCTGATGCGAAGCGGGAAAACGCCCTTTGGTGATACATCATCCATTAAATAAATGTAGGCATAAAAAAAGCTGCCCGCAAAACGGGCAGCCCTGGTACTATTTAACTGTATTACGCGTCCTTGTTGCCCTGCAGCAATTCCACGCTGCGGTTGATGAAACTTGTCAACGCATTTCCTTTCAGCAAACCTTGTGAAAGCAGCGCAAGGTCTGCGAGGTTCTTCACTTGTTTTTGCTGCGTTTCTGTATTTTTTTCTTTGAGTAAGGTTTGATAGATCGGGTGGTTGCCGTTCACGGTCAGCGTTACTTCATCCGGCATCTGCGCATAGAAGGCAGTCATGCCGCCGCCTACTGCACCCATGTCTTTCATGCGGCGCATAAACTCCGGCCGTGTGGCCACCACCGGTGCGGCGCCTGTGCTTAGTCCCTTGATCTCGGTGGTAACATGCAGGTCCGAAATATCGAGCGTGAACAGGTTTTTCAATTGCTCTTCTTCCTCTTTGCTCAGCACCATTTCGTTCGATTCCTGTTTGTCGATGAGATTGTCTACGATATCGGCATCCACGCGAACAAAACTTACATTATCCCATTTCATCTCCATGGTATTGATGAATGCAGCATCCACCAATGTTTCCATTTTTATGATCGTGAACCCTTTTTCTTTCGCTGCCTGGATGTATGCGTCCTGTTGCACCGGGTTGGTGGTATACAGGATCACCTGTTTTCCATCCTTGTTCTTCTGCAGTGTCTCCGTAGCCGTTTTGTATTCTTCAAGGGTGTGGAACTTGCCATCGGTATCTTCCATCACCAGGAACTTGTTTGCTTTTTCGAGGAACTTATCATCGGTCATCATTCCGTATTTCACGAACAGGCCCAGACTTTCCCATTTTTCTTCGAGTGCGTTTCTTTCTGTGCGGAAGATCTCATCGAGTTTATCCGCTACCTTTTTGGTGATGTGGGCATTGATCTTTTTAACGTTCGGATCTCCCTGCAAATAGCTGCGGCTCACGTTCAATGGAATATCCGGGCTGTCGATCACACCCTGCAGCAACATCAGGAACTCCGGAACAATATCCTTCACCTCGTCTGTAACAAAAACCTGGTTGCTGTACAACTGTATCTTGTCTTTCTGTATCTCGTAGCTCTGCTTGATCTTGGGGAAATACAGAACACCTGTGAGGTTGAAAGGATAGTCAACATTCAGGTGTATCCAGAACAACGGTGTTTCATTGTATGGATAGAGCTCTTTGTAAAATTTCTCGTAATCTTCCTTGCTGAGGTCCGACGGTTTTTTGATCCAGATAGGGTCTGTGTTGTTGATGGACTGCTCCACCTCATCTTCTTTTTTTGTTTCTCCCGCTTCTGAAAAATAAATAGGGATCGGCAGGAACTTACAGAACCGTTCCAGTATTCCCCTTATGCGGCCGGCTTCAAGGAACTCTTTGCTTTCTTCGTTGATGTGAAGAACGATCTTGGTGCCGCGCTGGTTGTAATCAACTTCATACAATTCAAATTCCGGGCTTCCATCGCAGCTCCAGTAAACGCCGCTGCCTTCTTTGTGGCTTTTTGAAAAGATCTCCACTTTATCACTTACCATAAAGGCACTGTAAAACCCAAGGCCGAAATGGCCGATGATATTGGCATCCTTGTATTTCTGCATGAATTCTTCCGCACCACTGAAAGCAACCTGGTTGATGTATTTGTCAACCTCTTCGCCGGTCATACCCACGCCCCGATCGATGATGCTAAGTGTTTTTTCCTTGGCGTCCAGCACCACATCTATGCGCAATTCACCCAACTCGCCTTTTGCTTCACCGATCGACGATAATGTCTTTAATTTCTGTGAAGCATCGACTGCATTACTCACCAACTCACGTAAAAAGATCTCATGATCACTGTACAGGAATTTTTTGATGATCGGAAAGATATTCTCCGTCTGAACACGTATCTGGCCTTTTTGCATATTGTTTGTTTTGCTGCAAATGAACAAAGAAAATACCAAACCCCGGGCCGCTGTCAGATTGGCAAAGCGTTTTTGTGGCGTTTGGTCCAGGCTGCAAAGAAGTCAAACGCAGGGGCAGCGACGGTTACGGTCTGTGCTCGACCCCCTGAAAAGATCTGAATTTTTGTCTTTGGCTGGCCATGATCAACTATTTGCTCGTACGGCAGGCTACCAATCCAATCTACGAGTCAGCGGCACCAGACCCGCTTGTTAACAGTCGCACAGGTTTGGTCCTGTCGCTCGAAAAATAAAAAAGCCACTTTGCCATAAAAAATGGCCTTTCACAATGAGCGATCCGGTTGTTCGGGGAACACAATGACTTTGTATTAGGCATCTCGCACGGCCGCGAGCCCGGTGACAAGGCAATCTCCCTTTGGTTGATACATGTGTATTTCACCCAAAAAGCTTTCCTCTTCAAAAACAAACTTCCTGGCTTCAGTTCCCATCAACGCGAATATTGTCTAACTGAAAGGTCGTCGTCCTCTTATCAAAAGCACTGGGAGGATCCGCTGCATCGTAACGAAAAGCCAGCCATACATTGCCGTTCAACCCGGAGAGGCTCACCTTTCCAGATGACAACCAATCTCCCCGTACAGCAGAGACCGAACCTTTTGCAACCACCGCTTTCAACAATGTCCATTTGAATTTTGAAGGCGTGCTGCCACCATCGTAGTTCGTAGATGCGAATACCTGCAAGGTTCCTCCATTGTCGAATGCATCTTTGGTTTCAAAACGAAGTACCTCATTCGCAGAATTGCTGAGGTTAATGGAGGGCATGATCAGCCAGGATACAACTCCCGCCTTACCTGTGGCGAATGCACTGATCTCCGCGAACGTATTGCCCCCAGTTTTCTTTGCAGCGAAACGAATGCCCCCGCTTTCTGCTATGTTTCTCCACCCGTTGATCGAAAGCTCCTGCCCCAGTGCAGCCTGCTCGAAGTTCTCCGCTGCCAGCACTTTAAATCCAGCAGCCGTGCACCTCAATCCATCCATACGAACATCGGATGTGTCGCGCAGCATCAATTGCTTTTCTGTTCTGAATACGCTGTAAACGGCTACCAGGCTCCCATTTCCCCTGGGAATCTTTGCGCCCGCGAAACCCGCAAACCCACTCGTTCGAAGGTATGCGCTGCCGCCTGTGCAGGATTTTACGGTTGCGTTGTCAGAAAGTTTGTTAACCGCATCGGCGTATGTTCTTCCTGTATCGGCTGTCGAAAACTCAACATTGTCTATCAATAACAGGCAACTTTGCAACGAGTCCTGCAACTCATCCATCCGGACGGGTTTGGGGATGACGGGATTGTTAAGCGTGCCGCGCAGGATAAATTTGTCAAACAACGGCGTGGGTATCGGCCTCAGTTCAGGGAAAGCAGAATCGGACCTGTCAACAGCAGCGCCAAGCTGGATCATCTTTGCATAATCGCCGAGCCAGAGGGTTTTAAGTTTCACGGCGATCTTTCTACCCACAGGGTAATTGTTGTACAACCCTGTACCGTCCATCCGGATGGTGATGCCGCCCGTGCTATCCTGCAGCACGATCGATTTGTAAAAATTATCATGCCTGTCGTCTGCAACAACAATACCCTCAATAACATAATCATCCAGGATACATTCGAACCCTCCGGCAAAATGCATCGCCCGGAGTTCTTTTATGGTAAGATTTGCCGTTAGGTTTATACCGGTATACGGAGGTGGCATATCAAATTTCCTGTAACAACAAAACCCGATAACAGACAGTATCAACAACATACATAGATAATTCCGATTCCTTTTTTTCATAACGACTGTTTATAAACGGAGTGAACAGTTAAGTGAAAAATTCAATCCCATGGCATAAAAATATTTTGGTGGAAACTTCCCTGTATTTTTTGTCTCCACATCGAAACGCAGTTGTTCGTACCCGCCCGAAAACATGTTCTTCTTATTCATCAGGTTGCTGATGCTCAGATTAAGTACGATGGTTTTCCTTTTTGCTGAACCAAATAATTTTGTGCGTACCGAACCTCCTCCTGAAAAGTCTATTGTATATTGTTCCGGTAATTTTTCCTGCGCAATGATCCTGTTCCATTGATCACTTCCCTCGGCAACATCCTCCAGTGCTTCATACGTTCTGCGCAACGGGTTTATGTCGAGCCACTGCTCCCTGAAATAATTACCTGATACATTCAGGTACCATGCCCCATTGGCCGATTGGTAACCGATGCCCAGGCCATAGGCTTCCTGCGGCGTCCCTCCCACCCGGTAATTCTTCTGGTAGATGACCGTCCGCTCCAAAACATAGGCATCGTTATCTGCCGTTACCGAAACCATGGGCCGGCTGTTGTAATAAAATCGCCCTGCCGATGCGGCCGCATTCAGTGTGAATCGTTTTGCAAGTTTCCATTCAAGGCCAAATTCAATCCCGTAATGGATCTTGTCAATTCCCGACAAAGCGTAGTTCACAAAGTTTCCATAACCATCGTGGTAAAAGGTCATTACATTCATCCCTTTCGCAAACGAGGTAACATAACAAGTTGCCCGCATTTTTACAGCGGGTGCATTGCAGATAAAACCGCTCTCCGCCGAGGTGATGCTTTCGCATTGGATCGTTTCCTGTTTTGTGTCCCTTGTCCGGGGGGATATGAAAACGTTATCGAACAAAGGCGGCCTGCTCATCTGCAGCGCGTTGAAATAAAAATATTTGCGCCCGTTGATCTTATAAACGATTCCCGCCTTGGCGGCAAGGTTGCCAAACTCAACCGGTATTGATCGTCCATAAGAATTACCCGGGAACAGACCGTTCCGCATCTTTCCGTCGCGCTGGTAATTCGTATAAGAAAACTCAGCCGCTGCAAAAAAATCGAACCGTTTTTTTGTCGCCACCAGTTGTACCCATCCTGCCGCTTTGCTGGTGCGGATCATGTAGTCGTAACCATAAACATCACCCTCATGCAGCACCCTGTTCGGATGGTTAAGATCGTTCTGAATGGCGGTCATGTTATCTGGAAAATCTCTTTCGGCAAACTGGTTCCAATCCATGGTGTAGTCGCTCCCCAGCAGGTCGTGTATCTTTTTATAATAGCGGCTCTGCTGTGACTGAAAAGAGCATCCGCCGCTGAAACCCAGCCATTCATTCAGTCTTGTATTGTATACCCTGTTCAACTCAATTCTTTGCAGGTCCACAACACGCGCTTCGAGCAAATAATGCGCGCGCAGCCCGGTGTATGCATTGCCCGGGATACCATCTGCATCCGGTGTTGTCTCAAGGCTGTTGCGGTTGATTTCATAGAGGCGGTCCCAATTGATCTGCAACAGCGATGGATCGGCTTCTATCGCATCTTTCAACATCACCCGAAGCGCTGAATCCGGCTGGTAGGACGGCAGGTACCGGTAATAATCCGGCCGCGGATCCGGCGCTTTGTACCAATCCAGTGCCGTACTGCTTTTCATTCCTTTTACCAGGCCGATGCTGGTAACGATGGTAGTGTGGTTGTTGATGCGGTGTTCATCGCTCAGAATGATCACCGGTTGATGTGCCCGGGCAATGTTCGCATTTCTTTTCCTGCCGTTCTGGTAACCCCAGTATGGATTGTGAAAATCATTCTCCAGGAACGCTGAACATTCCTTTAGTACGGGCCCCTGCTTCGCGTTTGTGGTATGGTTTCCAAAAAGCACGAGCGACAAAAGATGGTTCCCGCCCAGCTTCTTGTCAATGCCCGCAAAATAGGCCGCACTTTGATAATCCGTACCCGGCACAACACCCGTTTTTGCCATTCGCCAACTGGCCGAAACAGCGTAAGCCCACCCTTTCTTATTCATCGGTTTTGTTTCCGTGAACGTCCACCGATGGGTATACGACCTGTTGCCGAATGAATATCCGTATTGTGTTTGCACCCTTTGTTTGGATGCGCGCATGTCTGTCGATACCATGTTGCCCACATTGCCAAACGATTGCTCACCGGCACGCAAGGCAAGAACAAGCTGGCTGTTGCGCGTAACATCGTTGAGGCCTGACCATAAACTCCATTGGGTGTTGCCATCATCCAGGTTGTTCATGTGCATACCGTTTACCTGCGTGCTGAACAGATCCGCATCATAACCACGCATTTTAAAACGCAGCGCAGAGAAATGAAAAGAGGCCATGTTCAGGAAAACATCGCGGTTCGAATACAATACAGAGGGAACGTATGGAGCGCCCTGGTCAGACCGTTCGTTTTCATTGACCGTAACCACGGGCATCTCGTATACCTGCTCCTGCGCCTGCAATGAGGTATCTGTATTTTTATCTTTAAAGGGTTTGCTTCGCTGTGCGCATAGCAATTGCTGCAGGCACACGAAAGCCAGTAACCACAATAGCTTGATCATGGTGAAATGATTTTTGTCAATAAAAAAGAGGAGGCTGCGCGAAGCGTTTACAAACAGGATGTAAAAATAAAATGCGATGCGACAAAACAATCAGCACAGTGAATTTTATGCGTTAAATACGGTGTTTAAATCCGGTGGCAAATACGCTTTTTCAAGATGAAACGCAGTAATAGATTTGCTCTTGAATGTTGAAGGATTCGTCATCCCTGCATTCGAAAAAACAAAGCCATGCGGGAACTATTTTTATCGATAACGTTGATGGTTTGCCTGTCTCTGCCGGCGCAAACAAAAAAATACAAAGTATGTATCGTGGCATTTTACAACCTCGAGAACTTTTACGATACGGTTGACAACACATTGGTAAACGATGAAGATTTTACGCCGGGCGGTATAAAAAAATACAATACCGCGATCTACAAAGACAAAGTGAATAAACTGGCTTCCGTGATCAGCCTGATCGGCACGGACGATTCTCCCCTGGGCGCCACCATCCTGGGTGTTGCTGAAATTGAAAACGATACGGTATTGAACGACCTTGTTCATCATCCGTTCCTGCTTAAACGCAATTATAAGATCATTCATTTTGATTCGAGGGATGCACGCGGCGTGGATGTAGGGCTTTTGTATGATCCGAAAATGTTTCGCCCCGAAAAAGCAGAAAAATTATTCGTTCCCTTGCCGGGCAACAGCAAGGAAGCTTTTTTTACAAGGGATATTCTTTACGTAAAAGGATCGCTGGCGGGTGAGACCATCCATGTTTACGTGAACCACTGGCCCAGCAGGCGCGGCGGTGAAGAAAGGAGTTCGCCTGCTAGAAAGGCGGCTGCGTTGGTTTGCAAACACCATCTCGACTCTGTTCTTCGCAGGCAACCCGGGGCCAAGATCATTGTGATGGGTGATCTGAACGACGATCCGGATAGCCCGAGTATCGTAGACGCACTTCAGGCCCGGGTTTCCATCGCACGCACAAAGCCCGGTGAGCTGTTCAATCCCTGGGCGGCCCTGTATGCGGAGGGGATCGGCACCCTGGCCAACAGGGATAGTTGGGGGTTGTTCGACCAGATCATCCTATCCCATGCGTGGCTGAACCGGCGCCAGGAGGGTTTATTCTACCACGGGGCGCATATTTTCTCAAGGAATTTTATGCGGGAGAACGCAGGACGTTACACCGGTTATCCCATGCGTACCTGGGATGGCAACACCTACCGGGGTGGTTACAGTGATCATTTTCCTACTTATCTTGTGCTCCTGAAAGCGCCGGATTGAATAAAACGGGTGAAAATCCCCTGTTTACGGGCATTTTAGCCAAAAATACTCCGGTATTCCTACGCCAAACCCACATCTTTTCCCTACTTTTGCAACCCCAAATCTGTATTTGGCAGATTCTCCGATTCGGGTTAGACCGAAGGGATGACCACTGGGACAAACCAATTTAAAACCTAAAAATTCAGGTAATGAACAATTACGAATTGATGGTGATCTTTACTCCGGTTCTTTCTGAAGAAGACTTCAAAGCTTCACAGAAAAAATATTCGGACCTGATCACTGAACTGGGTGGTGCAGCCGTGCACAGCAACCCTTGGGGATTGAAGTCCCTCGCTTACCCTATCGAAAAGAAAACAACCGGTATCTACTGGTTATTTGAATTCCAGGGGCCTTCTGATCTGAACGAAAAATTGAAGATCCAGTTATTGCGTGACGAGCAGGTTATGCGTCACATGATCACACGTCTCGATAAATACGCCGTCGAGTACAACCATGTTAAAAGAAATGGCGGATTTGCAATGCAGGATAAACAACCACAGGAGGCTTAATCATGGCAAAGAATGAAATAAAATACCTGACGGCCATCAAACAGGAGAAGCCAAAGAAAAAATTCTGCCGCTTCAAAAAATATGGCATTAAATACGTTGATTACAAAGACATCGAGTTCCTGAAAAAATTCATCAACGAGCAAGGTAAATTGTTGCCGCGCCGTTTAACAGGAAACTCCCTGAAATACCAGCGTAAAGTACAGGACGCTGTTAAAAAAGCGCGCCAGATGGCATTGTTGCCGTATGTAACGGACCTGTTGAAATAAACAATTATTAGTAACCATCCCTAATTCGACTACAAAACTGTCGAAGACAGGCCGAAGCTTCAGCGCAGGCCTGGGCTCTTGGGACTAAACAAAATAAAATGCAAGTAATCTTAATTCAAGACGTAGACAACCTGGGTGGCCGTAATGAGCTGGTAACTGTAAAAAACGGTTACGCGCGTAACTTCCTGATCCCACAAAAGTTTGCGATCGAGGCGAGCCCTTCAAACCTGAAACAGCACGAAGAGCGCCTGAAAGTTCAAAGCAAGAAAGAAGCAGCGATGCTGGCTGAACTGAATAAAGTAATCGATGTTCTGAAAGCATCTCCTGTAACCATCGGTGCAAAAACCGGTACAAGCGGCAAGATCTTCGGAAGCGTTACTGCCCTCCAGATCACCAAAGCGATCCGCGACCAGAAAGGTTACGAGATCGACCGCCGCCGCATCACCATTGTTGATGAAGTGAAAGAACTCGGTACGCACAAGGCTTCTATCGACTTCGGCAACGGAAACGTTGTTGAAATTGATTTCGAAGTGGTAGGCGAATAAGCTTAAACTCCTTCTACATAGAGCCCGTTCGAACAACGAACGGGCTTTTTATTTGGCCCAGACCAGGGGTTAAACCCCCTGCCCGGCAGGGCCGTGTTTCCAAAATACCCCTATTACCGATCCCCAAAATGGGGAAATACCCCTGTATTAATTCGCTGCTTTAAGACCTGTAAAAAAACATTTAAAATCCATAAAATCCCTATCTTCATAGTTCCCAATGGCAGTAGATCTATATTCCGGAAGGTTATTCACGTAAATGCTTCAAGGTTTTGGTTACTGTTTTTGGTTTTTTTCATTTAATTTTTTTTAGAACATGAACATTTACGTAGGAAATCTGAACTGGAACATGTCCAGCGAAGACTTGCAAAACCTTTTTGCACCGTATGGCGAAGTAACCAGCGCCAAAATTGTTACCGACAAATTCAACAACGACCGCAGCAAAGGTTTCGGTTTTGTTGAGATGGCTGATGATGAAGCTGCACGCGCAGCAATCGCAGCGTTGCACGACACAGATGTTTTGGGTCGTAAGATCGTTGTTAACGAATCGACACCACGCCCTGAAGGCGAAAGAGGCGGCTTCAAGAAGAAGAGCTTCGGTGGTGGCGGCGGCCGTCCTGGTGGCGGTGGTGGCTACGGTGGCGGAAGCCGCAATGGCGGCGGTGGCGGATACAACCGCGATCGTGGTGGCAATGGCGGTGGCGGTGGATACAACAGGTATTAATCCCACGCACAATTAAAATTATTCAAGTCCGGTATACAGCCGGACTTTTTTATTTCCCGGCATCGCCGTTCGCACATCAGAATATTTTTCGACCGTGAAAAAAATCAGCCGGCCGGAAGTTGAACCGTGAAAACGGTGCCTGCATTTTCTTCGCCCGAAACAGCGATCGATCCTCCATGATCCTGTATGATCTTTTTACAAACAGACAACCCGATCCCAAAACTCGATTCGCCTGCGGTGCCTTTGCGTTGCGCTTTCGAGAACATATTGAAGAGATGCGGTTGAAGGCCAACGGGAATACCAATTCCGTTATCGGTTACCGTGATCTGTAAGCCTTCGTTTTTCAATGCTGCAGCAATAACGATCCTGCCGCCGCCCGGCGTAAACTTGATCGCGTTCGAAACAAGGTTCTGGATCACGCGGGTGATCTTTTCAGCGTCAAAGAAACCTTCAAGCGGTGCAGGCGGAAGCTCTGCCACCAGCGTTTGCTCTTTTCCCTTTGCGATGGGCCGGAGAAGACGTACGACATTTTCGATCAGCAGGTTAAGATTCGCTGGCGCGCGGTTTAATTCGCCGGAAGCATCAACATCATTCTTCAACAATTCGTTGATCAGGTTCAGCGACTGCGCGGATGTTTGCCGGATCATCTTTACATATTGTTCGTTCTCGTCCGAAAGCTTGTCTTTCCCATCCAGGACAATAGAAGCGAGCGAATGAATGCCGCCGATGGGGCTTCGGAGATCGTGCGCAACAATACGCAGTATTTTATCCTTTGCTTCTTTTGATCTTTTCAGGTTCTGATACGCAAGGGTGAGTTGGTTCTGGTACTTATCGTAGAGATACTTAAACGAATACAGGAACAACACATACAGAAACTGCGAATAAAAAATATTGATGTATGGATTCGCTTCGGCATAGGATTTAAAGCCAAGCAGGTTGATATCGCGCACGCGGATATAGGTAACAAAACCGATGATGGTGAGTGAAAAAAGAACGAACAGTAACTTGTTGTCGAGCAAGATCACCGCGCTCATGAGCGTGATCAACAATATATATTCTGTGCCGTTGCGGAAATACAGCGGGCCGAGTATGAACATCCACGAAGAAAGTAAAAAGACCAGCGTGCGCATCCATAATTTTTTCTGGATGGCATTGATGTAAAGCCCGATGCTGTACAAAAAAAGAAGCACACAATTAAATACGGCCAGCTCATACCGCCCATTGGAAAAATTGATGGGGATGCCGGCGATGATAAACGGCAGCCCGATGATCAGCGCCATATTGAACATCACCGTTTTCTGAACATCGGAAAACGGCATACCAGGTGTAACTCCCAAATAGAAAATTCCCGTAACCCTTTTATAGATATGTTGAAAGAAATGCATGCGCTGGTTCGGGGGGTATGGGTTCTGTTGCGCGATGAAGTTACAAAGTAACCGCGAACGGATACATCCTCCGGATAACCACGTTATTAAAAAGCCCCGGTGAAAATGCTCACCGGGGCTTTGCTTACGAAGCAGGAAGCAATCCTGATGCGGTATTGTATTTGTTCATATCTACAGCCCCGCTCACGCCACTCACCGAGCCGCTTTCGCTGTATTGCCAGATTGCCCATTCGTTCCATCCACCCGGAACACCAGGCATACCCGGGTTGTAATTGGCCAACCACAACGGGTATTGGCTGAATCCGGCGGGATTACCAAGCTGGCTCCAATAATTCACCGAACTGTAAATGACCGGTGTGATTCCCCATTTGCTTTTTACCGCATTCAGCCATGTCTCAATCGCCGCCAGTACAGAAGCGGAATCTGCACCAGTCACATTCATCTCGTAGTCAAAAGCCGGTGGTAAGGTATAGGGATAAGTATCGCCAACCTGTTGTATAAAATTATCAGCCTGGCTTTGCGCAGTTGATTCCAGTGAGAAAAAATGATACGCACCCGTAGCGAAGCCTGTTGCGGTCGCGCCTTTTATATTGGCCGCATAACAGGGATCCTGGAAAGTGCTGCCTTGCGTGGCTTTCACATACACGAACTTAATATTTTGTGGATCTGCTTTCACGGCGTTCCAATCGATCGTTCCATTGCCATGAAAAACATCGATGCCCAAAAAGTTGGCGATCACCGGCGATGAGCCGCCCCCCGGATTGCTGCCCTCGCTGAATCCGAGCGCCGCAGCGGCGGCATAGGTTGATGGACCAACGATGCCGTCGGCCGTGAGCCCCTCTTTGGTTTGAAATGCCTGGGTAGCGGCTTGTGTTGCAGGGCCGAAGATCCCGTCGGGTGTGCCCACCGCATAGCCGAGCGAAGCTAAAAATTGTTGCCATTGGGTAACGGCAGCGCCGTTGCTGTTGAGTTGAATGATTGACATTTGATTTTGGTTAAATGATGGAATATTGGTTTGCAGCCGGTGTATTATTTATTCTCCGTACTCTTCAAAGCCGCATACGCGCCGGCGCTGAGCCCGAGCAGGATGAGGTTGGGATCGGTGATCACCGGGATCACTTTATTGATGACGGTGAGTGGGTCCGACTTGGTATTTACCGGGCCGATATTGACTACGGAACGATAAATAAACCACACGCCAAACACCAGGTTGAATACAAAAGCCTGCAGGCGGTGGATGCTGATCCCGTTTTTGTCTGAAAGGATATCGAGCCAGAAACCCTGGCTTGGCAAATTCTTACTCAGGTTAGCCGTTGCCGCTGCACCTGCGGCGCTTGCCGAAGCATCGTCGCTTATATCGATGATGCGCGCTGTGGCTGTTGTGAGTATCCCGATACCGAGCAGTTTTAAAGTCGAGTAGTCGAGTGTAGGGATCTGCCCTGAGGCAAGTGCGATGGAGATAAAGGAAGCGAACACGATGAAGGTCCACCAAACCAATTGAAGACGCGCGTAGCTGTAAGGTTTGGGATGAACCACATTGGTGGCATCGCAGATAAAACAGTATTTTTTCTGAAAGAAAACCGCGAGGAGGAACAACACGGCAAATACGAACAGGTAGATCAGTCTTGGGTCCATATAAAATTGTTTTGGTTGCCAAACGATTGAAATATACCGGTGCGAAGAAGCGGGCCTGGACCCTAAACAACTTCAGTATGTTTCATTTTGGGGGGGCGCAAAACTGTGGATGGAACTGATCCTGGATCGGGAGGAGAAAATAAAGATAGGAAGTTTCCTAAATATATATACATTTTTTTTAAACTGAATGGGTAGGGGGTATCAGACAGGCAAGCCCCGAAGCAGTCTGTCGTTGCCTAAAAACAAAAAAAACGCCCAGTTGCCTGGAGGTTTTCAAAAAAACAGCGGCTATCTAATTTCCGAAACTGCAAGTGCAGTGGTATGATCGCGAGCGAGCGTTGGTATAACAAAAATCCTTTCGTTTTCTGTGGGACATTCAGCAATTGTGGAGGCTGGTACCTTGGTGGAGGCAACCCGCTAACAAAAAAGTAAATCGGGTAGGGTCTAAAAACAAAAAAGCCTTTCAGTTTCCTGAAAGGCTTTCAATAAATATGGCAGCTACCTACTCTCCCAGCGTGATGCGAGTACCATCGGCCATGGGGGACTTAACTTCTCTGTTCGGAATGGGAAGAGGTGAACACCCCCGGCAAAACCACCATAAGATCTTAATACATGAACATTACTGACACGTAAATAATTTACATATTGGGAAGCTAGAAGAATTACAAGAAAAAAAATAAAGCTTACGGGCAATTAGTACTACTTGGCTTTGCTGTTACCAGCTTTACACCTATAGCCTATCAACGTCGTAGTCTTCGACGACCCTTAAAAGTAAACTCATCTTGTGGAAGGTTTCACGCTTAGATGCTTTCAGCGTTTATCCTTGCCGTACATAGCTACTCTGCATTGCACCTGGCGGCACAACAGATACACCAGCGGTACGTACGTCCCGGTCCTCTCGTACTAAGGACATGTCCACTCAATTTACTAGCGCCCACCACAGATAGGGACCGAACTGTCTTGCGACGTTCTGAACCCAGTTCACGTGCCACTTTAATCGGCGAACAGCCGAACCCTTGGGACCTTCTCCAGCCCCAGGATGTGACGAACCGACATCGAGGTGCCAAACCTTACCGTCGATATGAGCTCTTGGGTAAGATCAGCCTGTTATCCCCGGAGTACCTTTTATCCTTTGAGCGATGGCCCTTCCATACAGAACCACCGGATCACTTTAGCCAGCTTTCGCTCCTGCTCGACGTGTTTGTCTCACAGTCAAGCACCCTTTTACTAATGCGCTCTGCGTACGATTACCAACCGTACTGAGGGTACCTTTGCGAGCCTCCGTTACTTTTTAGGAGGCGACCACCCCAGTCAAACTACCCACCATGCAATGTCCCCCGCAAGGGGTTAGGTTCTAAGCAACAAAAGGTTGGTATTTCAACGATGACTCCACAACACCTGGCGATGCTGCTTCAAAGTCTCCCAACTATCCTACACATTTGTTGCTCAAAATCAATGCAAAGTTGTAGTGAAGGTTCACGGGGTCTTTCCGTCCCGTGGCGGGTAACCGGCATCTTCACCGATACTACAATTTCACCGGGCTCGTGGAGGAGACAGTGTTCAACTCATTAGACCATTCGTGCAGGTCGGAACTTACCCGACAAGGAATTTCGCTACCTTAGGACCGTTATAGTTACGGCCGCCGTTTACTGGGGCTTCAGTCAGGAGCTTTGGCTTGCGCCGAACACCCTTCCTTAACCTTCCAGCACCGGGCAGGTTTCAGGCTCTATACGTCAACTTTCGTTTTTGCAGGGCCCTGTGTTTTTGTTAAACAGTTGGTTGAACCATTTTACTGTGACCGCATCGCTGCGGTACGCTTTATCCCGAAGTTACAGCGTTAATTTGCCTAGTTCCTTCTCCACGGCTCACCCGAGCGCGTTAGAATACTCATCCCGTCTACCTGTGTCGGATTCCGGTACTGGCTGCTATGCTCGCTTTTCTTGGCAGGGATTTTATGGTTTCGCTTCGTCCGAAGACTCCACTCAGGCGTACACTTCCGTACGTACGCAACCACCACGTCCCTGCGTCACTTTTAATGCATAGTAGGTGAAGGAATATTAACCTTCTTTCCATCAGATACCCCTTTCGGGTTTTCCTAAGGACCAGACTAACCCTGATCCGATTAACGTTGATCAGGAAACCTTAGACTTTTCGCGTTAAAGTTTTTCACTTTAATTATCGTTACTTATGCCTACATTTTCTTTTCAAATCGCTCCAGCATACGTCGCCGTACACCTTCTGTGCAGATTTGAATGCTCCCCTACCACTCTAGCAAGCTAGAATTTAGAACTTCGGTTCATGGTTTGATGCCCGATTATTTTCCGTGCAGGATCTCTCGACCAGTGAGCTGTTACGCACTCTTTAAATGAATGGCTGCTTCCAAGCCAACATCCTGGCTGTTATAGAAATCCCACCTCGTTTGATCAACTTAACCATGTATTAGGGACCTTAGTTGCTAATCTGGGTTATTTCCCTCTCGGCCACGGACCTTAGCGCCCGCAGCCTCACTCCCGGAGATATATGATAGCATTCGGAGTTTGTCAGGGTTTGGTAGGCGGTGAAGCCCCCTAGCCCAATCAGTAGCTCTACCTCTATCATACTTCTATATCCGAGGCTGTTCCTAAAAACATTTCGGGGAGAACGAGCTATCTCTCAGTTTGATTGGCCTTTCACCCCTATCCACAGGTCATCCCAAGACTTTTCAACGTCAACGGGTTCGGTCCTCCATTCTGTGTTACCAGAACTTCAACCTGCCCATGGATAGATCACAAAGTTTCGCGTCTAGCCCGACTGACTAATCGCCCTATTTGGACTTGCTTTCGCTTCGGCTCCGTTAAATAAGAACTTAACCTCGCCAGTCAGGACTAACTCGTAGGCTCATTATGCAAAAGGCACGCCGTCACTCATATTTCAGAGCTCCGACCGCTTGTAGGCGCACGGTTTCAGGTACTATTTCACTCCCCTGTTCGGGGTGCTTTTCACCTTTCCCTTACGGTACTGGTTCACTATCGGTGTCTGAGGAGTATTTAGCCTTACCAGATGGTGCTGGCAGATTCACGCAGAATTCCTCCGGTTCCGCGGTACTCAGGATACCTCTCGTCCACGTTAATTTGTATCTACAGGGCTATCACCTGCTATGGCTTAACTTTCCAGTTAATTCGATTTGATAACGCTTTCTAAACGAGGTCCTACAACCCCAGATCGGCACGCCGACCTGGTTTGGGCTCTTCCCTTTTCGCTCGCCACTACTTGGGGAATCATTATTATTTTCTTTTCCTCCCGGTACTTAGATGTTTCAGTTCTCGGGGTTGGCTCTCTTTCGAGTAATACACCTTCAGTGTACTGGGTTGTCCCATTCGGAAATCTACGGATATATCGATCGTGTGCATCTCCCCGTAGCTTATCGCAGCTTACCACGTCCTTCATCGCCTCTCAGACCCTAGGCATTCACCATGCGCCCTTAATTGCTTTAAAAAATTTATCAGTTATGATCTTGCATATAATCATAACCTCTCTTGTAATTGATTTCGCTTTCCCAATATGTCAAAGAGCTTATACAAAAATTAATAATTAGTAAATAAGAATTAATAATTGTAATCGCAGATGTTAAGGATCCGATCCTCGTGGCCTGTTGCCTACATCTCATGTTTAACTTGTACAACGCACCGCCTCAGTAACTTTCTGTTTAGTACTAAAAAGTGGAGGATAACGGATTCGAACCGTTGACCCCCTGCGTGCAAGGCAGGTGCTCTAGCCAGCTGAGCTAATCCCCCCGCTGTGTTATTAGTAGACCCGACCAGAGTTGAACTGGTGACCTCTACATTATCAGTGTAGCGCTCTAACCAACTGAGCTACGGGTCTGAATCGGGTACTAACTGTACTTTGTTAACTAAATAAAGAACTGGTTTTGTCCTCCTTCGCCAAGGCTTCGGTGGACAATTTCCCTTGCAGGAAATTGAAAGAGTTGGAAACAACAGACAACGATTTACACCGTCTCTAAAAGGAGGTATTCCAGCCGCACCTTCCGGTACGGCTACCTTGTTACGACTTAGCCCCAGTCACCGATTTTACCCTAGGCAGCTCCTTTCGGTTACCGACTTTAGGTACACCCGGCTCCCATGGCTTGACGGGCGGTGTGTGCAAGGTCCGGGAACGTATTCACCGTATCATTGCTGATATACGATTACTAGCGATTCCAGCTTCATGGAGTCGAGTTGCAGACTCCAATCTGAACTGAGAGCAGGTTTTTGGGATTGGCTTCATATCGCTATGTTGCAGCCCTTTGTCCTGCCCATTGTAGCACGTGTGTAGCCCTGGGCATAAAGGCCATGATGACTTGACATCATCCCCTCCTTCCTCACGCCTTACGGCGGCAGTTTCAGTAGAGTTCCCAGCATTACCTGTTGGCAACTACTGATAGGGGTTGCGCTCGTTGCGGGACTTAACCCAACACCTCACGGCACGAGCTGACGACAGCCATGCAGCACCTTACTATCTGTGTATTGCTACAAAACTAGCTTTCACTAGCGGTCAAATAGCATTCTAGCCCAGGTAAGGTTCCTCGCGTATCATCGAATTAAACCACATGCTCCACCGCTTGTGCGGACCCCCGCCAATTCCTTTGAGTTTCAACCTTGCGGTCGTACTTCCCAGGTGGATTACTTAATGCTTTCGCTCAGACACTTAAAGTGTATCTCAAATGTCGAGTAATCATCGTTTAGGGCGTGGACTACCAGGGTATCTAATCCTGTTTGATCCCCACGCTTTCGTGCCTCAGCGTCAATATATGCGTAGTAAGCTGCCTTCGCAATAGGTGTTCTATGTCATATCTAAGCATTTCACCGCTACATGACATATTCCGCTTACCTCCACAATATTCAAGATAGATAGTATCAAAGGCAGTTCTAGAGTTAAGCTCTAGGATTTCACCTCTGACTTACCTACCCGCCTACGCACCCTTTAAACCCAGTGAATCCGGATAACGCTTGCACCCTCCGTATTACCGCGGCTGCTGGCACGGAGTTAGCCGGTGCTTATTCATCTGGTACCGTCAAGTGAGAAAGAATTCCCTTTTTTCGTCCCAGATAAAAGAAGTTTACAATCCAGAGGACCTTAATCCTTCACGCGGCATGGCTGGTTCAGACTTTCGTCCATTGACCAATATTCCTTACTGCTGCCTCCCGTAGGAGTCGGGCCCGTGTCTCAGTGCCCGTGTGGCTGATCATGCTCTCACATCAGCTACTGATCGTAGACTTGGTGGGCCGTTACCCCGCCAACTATCTAATCAGCCGCACACCCATCAAGAAGCGTCGAAACTATAATAATAAAATGATGCCATTTCATTATGTTACGGGGTATTAATCCAAATTTCTCTGGGCTATTCCCCACTTCTCGGAAGGTTGTGTACGTGTTCCGCACCCGTTTGCCGGTCGCCAGCGAGTATTGCTACCCCTGCTGCCCCACGACTTGCATGTATTAAGCCTGCCGCTAGCGTTCATCCTGAGCCAGGATCAAACTCTCCATTGTAAATGAATTGTTCAATCTGACTATTATTCTCAATAAATTGAAATTAACGTCGGATATGTTTGTTATTTTTTTTGATAGCGTAAATCTTACCATGAAATTCAAATTTCATGCTGCTGTTGTTTCCAAACTTTCAAAGATCTTGTTGGCTTTACTAAGCCTCCCTTTTTATCGGGTTGCAAAGGTAAGAGCCTTTATTTTAGTGACCAAATTTATTTGAAAAAATTTCAAACTTTTTTAGCCGCAGAAATCATTTTAAGAACTACCGTTTTTTCAAACGGGTTGCAAAGATAAGAGGCTTTTTTTCTTCACCAAATTTTATTCAAATTTTTTGTGAGATTCTCTTTGTTTTTGCTTCAATGAACATCCCGTTTTGTTGAACGGGCGGCGAAGATAGGACTGTTATTTTTACCACCAAATTTTTCTTCAAAAAAATCAGAAAAATTTACTGATGAATCATTCGCCGTATTTTGAAAGAACATCCTCTTTTTTTAAAAGCGGGATGCAAAGATAACCGCAGTTTCCTTTTCTCCAAATCTTTTTCAAAACTATTTCCATGGCTAAACGTTAAACCCCGTCTGGCAAAGGGTTTCAGCGCAAAAAAAAATTACGGCGCCGGCTTCGTTTCGGCCCGGGTACAACCATTCATGCGGAAAATACGGGGGAAATTGCCCGTGTTGCCCAAGCCAGCGCATACTAGCGAGCCGGACCCAGCAACTGCTTTAACGTATCGTTATAATACACACGGTTCAAAAAAAGCCCCTGCGCCGGTGTTGAGAAGTCTGCGCGGCTGCAATCCTTCGCTTCGATGATCTCACGGAATGCCGCGACCGGCGTTTGCGCCCTGCCCACTTTCAGCATGGTGCCCACCAATCCCCGTACCATCCCCCGCAGAAACCGGTTGGCCCTTACCCGGTACACCAACACTTCGCCTTCTTTCTCCCAATGGGAATATTCTATCGTACAGTTGAAATTATTTACCTGCGTGTTCCTTTTCGAGAAACTGGTAAAATCACGGTACTCCTTTATAATACCGGCGGCCTGCTGTAGTAAGTCCAGATGCAGCGGAAAAGGATACATCCATCCCCTATCAGGCAAAAAAGGGTTCTTTTTATGATAGATAAAGTATTTGTACTCGCGTGCAACCGCATCAAAACGCGCATGGGCTGTTGCTGGCACGGGGTAAATGCCGTGCACGGCTATATCGGGCGGAAGGATCGCATTCAGGTTGTAAACGCTCTTTGCAGTAATGTCCAGCTCCGTATCGAAATGAAAGAAGTTCTGAAAAGCATGTACCCCCGCATCTGTACGCGATGAGCCGGTGAGCTCAAAACCCTGGCGGAACAAGGTATGCAAAGCTTTTTCTACCTCGAACTGGATGGTGGGTGCATTATCCTGCACCTGGAAACCACTATAGGCCGTGCCCTTGTATGAAAGTTCCAGGAAATAGCGCGGCATAGATCTAATTTGACATGAACAGGTAGCGCCTGCGGGTTGCCAACCACTCCCGATTCTGCGCCACCATATCGATGGTTTGATTTGTATGTTTCAAAACCGCTGCAGGATTGGTTCCTGTTTTCGGCATTTCTTCGGTGAGCACGGGGATGAACAATGCGATCGTATCCGATCTCACCCCATTGGTAAGTACATATACCTGGTCAATTCCCGTGGAACCCGATTTATCGAAGATCTTCGAAATGCCCGTGGTCAATGGCTCCCTGGGCCGCGCAACAACCGGCGAACCCGTTTTTACCGCAGGTGTTTCCACAGACCTGACTGGTATTTTTTCTACGGGCCTATCTTCTGAAACGGGCGCGGGTATTGATGCCGGGGGTTTTTCTGCAATAACCTCTTTGGGTGCCGGCTCTATATATACGCCTTCTATCGTGGCCCATTCCACCATATCAAATAAACGCCAGCTGTTGTCGATTGCCTGTCGCAGCGTATATCCCTTTGTATCATTGCCAACGGCAATCGTATACCTGAATTCCGCTTTTTCCATTCCATTGAAAAATACGGTGAACGACTGGTTGCCCGAACCCACCTGGGGCAATACAAGATAACCGGAAGCAGAAGACTCAAATTTTTTGCCGTTCCATCTGACCACAAAGGGCTGGCCGAATTCTGTTTGCAGGTGCACCGAAACGGGTTGCTGCTCCTGTGCAGACGCATCCGGCACAAATAAACACAGCACGATCAAACAGCAGTAGCTTCGGAACAGATTCATAAGGCGAAGATAATTAATGTGGGGCGAACAAGGGCGCAATCGTGAAACACGGGTGGCAATCGCAGCCCCTTCGCCGGATAAATAGGATATGCTTAACAAATACCGAGCTTTGCCGGTGCACCACAGTTCACCTCACCTTTGCGCACGATTTAGCATCTTTCTAAGCGATACTATTTTATCTTTATAGATTCTAAAAACTATCTATGAAGAAACTCTTACTGGCGATCGCTGTTTTTGCAAATGGTTTGCTGATGGCGCAGAATACCGTCTCCATTTCGGTGGAAAAACCTGAGTACCGCGCATTTGCGACAAAGATCAATGACCTTGTACACACCAGGCTTGACGCAGGTTTTGATTACAGCAGGTCTTATCTCAATGGCAAAGTGTGGATCACACTCAAACCTCATTTCTATCCTACCGACTCCTTACAGCTTGATGCAAAAGGAATGAACATCAACAAGGTCGAACTGGTTAAAGGAGGGAAAAACATTCCGCTCAAATACAGGTACGACAGCATGGTGCTCAACATCAAACTGGACAGAACCTACAAGAGCAACGAAAACTACGTCGTTTACATCGATTACACCGCAAGGCCGAACGATTACAAGGGTGAAGGAAGCGTGGCGATAACCGATGCAAAGGGCCTGTACTTCATCAACCCGACAGGAGAAGACAAGACCAAACCCACACAGATCTGGACGCAGGGCGAAACGGAAGGAACCTCTGTATGGGTGCCTACGATCGATAAACCCAACCAGAAAACCACCAACGAATTCAACCTCACCGTTCCCTCAAAATTCATTACACTTTCAAACGGTAAACTTACCACGCAGAAAAAGAATGCCGATGGAACGCGTACCGATTCATGGGTGATGGACCTTCCGCATGCGCCGTATCTTTTCTTTATTGGCGTGGGCGATTGGGCCGTAGTTAAGGACAGCTATAAAGGAAAAGAAGTGAGCTATTACGTAGAGAAAGAATACGAAAAAGTGGCGCGCAAAATCTTTGGCCTTACACCGGAGATGATGAAATTCTTTTCTGAAAAAATCACGGGCATCGAATATCCCTGGATCAAGTACAGCCAGGTAGTGGGCCGCGATTACGTAAGCGGTGCAATGGAAAACACTACCGCAACCCTTCACCAGGAAAGCGCACAGCAAAATGCACGTGAACTGGTTGATGGCAACGAATGGGAAAGCACCGTTGCACACGAACTGTTTCACCAATGGTTCGGCGATTATGTTACCGCCGAAAGCTGGAGCAACCTCACCGTTAACGAAAGCTTTGCCAACTACAGCCAATTGCTCTGGTTTGAATACAAATACGGATCCGATGCGGCCGACTTTGAGAACATAAACGATATGCAGACCTACCTCACGCGTGGCGACAGGAGCCGCGACCTTGTATTCTTCAACTACGCAGACAAAGAAGATATGTTTGATGCGGTGACATACGAAAAAGGCGGACGAATCCTTCATATGCTGAGAACCTATGTGGGCGACAGTGCATTTTTCAAATCGCTCAATAAATACCTTACCACTTACAAATTCGGGAACGGCAATGCGCACAAACTTCGTCTTGCGTTTGAAGAGGTTACCGGTAAGGATCTCAACTGGTTCTTTGACCAATGGTATTTTGGAAGCGGCCATCCTAAGCTTGACATCAGCTACGGATACGATGCCCCCACGCAAACCGCGAAAGTGTACATCAAACAAACGCAGCCCGGCGATAAATTATTCAAGCTGCCGCTGGCGATCGATGTATACAATGGCAGCAATAAAAAACGGTTCGATGTATGGGCAGAGAATAAGGCAGATACTTTTTCATTTCCTGTTTCATCCAAACCTGACCTGATCAATGTAGATGCGACAAAAACAACTTTGCTGGAAAAGAAAGACAACAAAACGCTTGCAGAGTTCATCCATCAATACAACTATGCTACCAATTACATAGACAGGAGGGAAGCGATTGATGCGGCAGCAAAAAATGTTAAGGACCAGACAGGTTACAATTTGCTGGTGAAAGCATTGAGCGATCCTTACTGGAGGGCGCGTTCAAGAGCGATCAACAGTTTTGCAAACGCGAAACTGGATGATGCAACGCTCAGTAAAATCGAATCCATCGCAAAAACAGATGCGAACAGTACAACCCGCGCCGTGGCGATCGATCTGCTTGCAAAACAAAGAAACGAAAGCTATAAAGATTTCTTTGTGAAGGCAACACGTGATTCTTCGTACAGCGTTGCAGGCGCAGCTTTGGAAGCGTTGGGATTACTCGACGGGCCCAGAGCATTCGCCATCCGTAACGAACTCTCGAAAGACGATAACCGCGGGCGTTTGCTTACTGCGCTCACCAATGTTACCGTTCAATATGGTGACGAATCGACTTTCGATTTCGTAAGCGACAACTTTGGAGAAATGCCATTGACACAAAACAAACTAAGAATGGCAGAGACCTTCGGAAATTTCCTTACAAAAGTTTCCAACAAGGAAAATTTCAGGAAAGGCGTTGAGCAGATCGAAAAACTGTTCCGCCAGGATATTCCATCGCAGGCGAGGGCGCAATTTGAGCCGCAGCTGAATGCGTTGCTGAAAAACATCGCTGATAAAAAAGATTCGGCCGGGCAGAAAGAGCTTGCCGATTTTGCAAGGTCCAAGATTTCAAAATAATTCAAACTTATTTACAAAAGCAAAGCCACCCTACTTGCGCAGGGTGGCTTTTTTGGTTGATGTTGGGAACAACATTGAGCCTGAAGATAAAGTGTTTTGCATAAACTGCCGTAAATACAAAAGCAGTTAAACAAGCGCAGGAAATGATTTCCTGGAAACTTATTTAACTGCTTTGGTTATTTTAACAGCCGTTACCAATCGCTTCCGGCGCCACCGCCGCCAAAGTCGCCGCCTCCGAAGCTTCCGAAGCCGCCGCCTCCGCCTGAGCTGCCGCCTCCGCCGCCGCTCCAACCACCGCCACCGCCTCGTCCGCCGTTAAGCAGTGAACCGATGATGATGCCTTCTGCAAGTCCGCCCCAGCCCCTTCGGCTCATCATGCCACCGCCTCGCCCACCGCCCCTGCCGCCACCGCCCGCGCGGCTCGCGATGATCACGATGATGATCACCGCGATGATCACGAATTGGAGGATGTTTTTACCGATGGATTTGCCTTTGGCAGGACTGGCTTTCTTTGCATATCCTTCCGGCGCGGTGTATTCGCCGGCAGCTGCCTTGATGATGGCATCGATCGCGTTGTCGAATGCCTGGTAATAATTTTTGTTCTTCAGGAACGGCACCATTTCATTGTCCACGATACTTTTTACGGTGATCGATGGCAGCGCGCCTTCCAGACCATAACCTGGTGCTATAAAAACTTTTCTTCTTCCGTTCTCCTCTGTTCCGGTGCTTACCAGGATAACAACACCGTTGTCTTTGCTGGCTTGTCCGCCCACGCCCCATGCATGGCCGATCTCTGTTGCGTATTGATCCGATTCGTACCCGTGCAAGGTTTTAACGGTAACCACAACAATCTGGTTACTTGTGCTTGCATTGTACGCATCGAGCTTTTTTACGAGTGCATTTTCTTCATCGTCTGATAGGATGTCGGCAACGTCTACAACCCCGCGTGCATTCGCCGGCTTGGGCGGCAGCAGGTCATGCGGAACGATCTGCGCCTGCAACACACCTGCGATCAACACAAAAAGTAAAAGAAAAATTTTCCGCATGGAACTTGTTTACGATTTATTTGCCGAATACCATTTCATCGGGCAACTCATTTTTATCTCCTTCGAGATAAGGGAAATGTTTTTGCAGTTTCTGGCCTATGTCTGTCAGCGCTTCTACTATGCCGGCGGTCATGTTGCCGTTCTTGAAATGCATGGCCAGTTGTGCGATGGTTCCGTCCCAGTAATTCTGTCCCACAATTTTGTGGATCCCTTCGTCGCCATACACAGCCAGTTTACGGCTGCCCATTGCGATGTAGAGGAGCACGGCATTGCGGTCGCGGGTCTGGTCCATTTTCAAAGATTGAAAAACAGCCATTGCCCTTTCGAGGGGAACGGCTGTTTTACATTTTGTTTCAATATAAATTCTCACTTCCCCGCTGGTGGCCGTTTCTGCCTGGCGGATCGCGTTCACTACCTGCTCCTGCTGTTCGGCGGTGAAATATTCTTTCTTCTTAAAGAGGAAATCAAACATTGAAAAAATTGAAACGGTTTATTGTTTTATTTTCTTGCCGTATCCGGCGCAGCTTTTCCTGCCGGTGCAGCCGAAGTGGGCGCCGGAGTGCTGAAATCAACATTCGGAACGGTTTTCTCTGCTTCTGTTGCCTCGAAGAAAGGTTTCTCTTTAAATCCAAAGAAACCCGCATAGATCCTGTTCGGCATATTGGTGATCTTTGTATTGTATGTTTTTGCTTTTTCGTTGTAACGGCTGCGTTCTGTGGCAATTTTGTTTTCTGTGCTCGACAATTCTGTCTGCAGGTTTGCAAAAGCCGCTGTTGCCTTAAGCTCAGGGTATCTTTCTGAAACCACCATCAACCTGCCCAAAGCCTGCGACAATTGTCCTTGCGCCGCCTGGAACTGCTGCATTTTTTCAGGAGTGAGATCTTTTGGGTCAACTTTGATCGATGTTGCACTGGCCCTTGCCTCGATCACCTGTGTAAGGGTTTCTTTTTCGAAGTTGGCAGCACCTTTTACTGTATTCACCAGGTTACCGATCAGGTCTGAACGGCGTTTGTATTGGTTCTCAACATTGCTCCATGCTTCGGAGGTTTCTTTCTGCAAACCATTCATAGAGTTATAACTTCCGCAGCCACAACCGCCTAAAAGAAGGATCAAACCAACAATGACGATAAGCGTTAGGTTTCTAGTTTTCATGCTTTTGATTTTAATGTAATTTACTTGTTTGTCGTAATACAGTTCGAAATATTACAAAAGAAGTGCCGGGAGGGTAAAAATGGCATTCTGTCATTTTTTTGCCGGTTTCACGTTTAAAAGAAAAGACCGCCATCCCTGGCAGTCTTTCTTTCCATCATCCTATTGCAAATAACCCGATTTAATTGGTGTTGACGCGGCCGGCTTCCGTGTCTGAGCCGGTGCTGCGGTTGCGTACGGCTTTCAGTTTCTGGTTGCCGAAACTGTAAGAGAGTGTTAACCGCAGGTTTCTTGAATCTTCTATATTCCGGAACCCTACGTTGATATCCTGGTATTTGATCAGGCCACGCATCTTCTGGGAAAAAAGAACATCGTTTACGTTGAGCGTGAGTCTTGTCTTTTTGTCTTTGAATGTTCTTTGGATGGCAAGGTTGATGTTTCCGAATTCATTTACGTCGATGAACTCGTCCAGGAACTTAGTAGTATAAAAACCCGATACTTCTATGTTCCAGCCTGTTGCCGGTTTATAGGCGACCTGCCAGTAAGCCTGCCAGTTCCACACAGAACGGTTGTACAATCCGCCGAGGTAATCTGCCTTGTAATGGTTCAGGATGAGTTGATTGCCGCCGTAGCCGCTGATCTTCTTTCCGAAATTCAATGGAAAGTTTACTTCAAATACAAGGTTATCGAATGCCGCGAGGTTCTCCGGTGTGGTATAGGTGAGATTGCCATCCTGCTTGGGCGCATCGTTAAAGATGATGTCTTTGGTTTTGTTGTAGCTGATGGAAACGAATGGTTGATTCTGGTAAGACAATGTCCATTTAAAAACATCCGAAACCTGCGGCCTGATCAACGGGTTTCCTTTTGTATAGGTCAGCGAATCTATGTATTGCACAAAAGGGTTCTGCTGCTGGTAGCCTGGCCTGCGCACCCTCCTGCTGTATTGCAGCCCGGTTGAAAAATCTGCGCTTACCTGCCTTGTGATAAAAAGAGATGGAAACAGTTGCCAGTAGTTCCTGTCGAGTACCCGTACGCCGATGTTCGTTCCTTTTGCGATGGTTTGTTCGGCGCGCAGGCCGCCGATGAATTCCCATTTTTTTATTTTCTGCTGGAAACTTCCGTATACCGCGTTCAGGTTTTCCGAGTACTCGAAATCGGTGCTGCGCGATGGATCGACCACACTTCCTTTTTTGAAGGTGAGGTAATTGTCGATCGTTGCAAAACTTGATTTTATACCCAGCTCAAACTTTGCATCCTTGCTGATGGGGTTGGTATAATCTATTTTCAACACACCAAACCTTACCGGGTTGTTTACAAACTGGTTTTGCAGGTAGGTGTTTGATGAAGAAAGTTGGGTAACGATGTCGTTCGCGTTCCGGATGCCAAACCTTGAATAATCGAAATCGATGTTCAGGTCCCTGCCCGTGCTGTCGAATGTATGTTTCCAGTTGATGTCTGCCGCAAAATTGTTGTTCGTATTGTTTTTATTGTTCAGTGTGTTGAACTCGCTCACCACGTTTCCCGATGCCACATTGAACTGTTGCGTAAGATTGAGCGCATCAGACAGCCTGCTGAAATCAGAGCCGCGTATAAGAATACCGAATGTATTTTTCTTGTCTGCGTAGAGATCAATGCCCGCACGGTAATTCACCGAATTGCGCGAATTGTCTTCTTTGTTGATCTGTAAGAAACGGTTCGGGCCGATGATCCTGTCGTATTCGCCGTAGTCAAAACTGTTCCTGTATACGTAGCTTACGCTTCCGTATACATTGATCTTTCCTTTGCGGTGGTTGAGTGATAACGAAGGGATCAAACGGTTGTAGCTTTTGTCGATACCAAATTCTCCTTTTTTATAAAGGCTTGTTCCCAGGGTCAAAGAAGCCGTTCCGTTTGTGCCGAGGTTGGCATTTTTTTTCAGGATGATGTTGATCATGGCGCCGCCGGTTGCATCGTATTTTGCGCCCGGGTTTGTGATGAGTTCGATCTTTTCGATGTTTGAGGCGCCCATGCTGGACAGGAGAACAGACATATCGGTATACTGCGATAGCTTTCCATCGATCATGATATTCACATCGCTTTTGCCGGCGAGTTTTACCTGGTCGTTGGTCACCATTACACCGGGCACCTTCTGTAGTATTTCGAGTGCGGTTGAGCCAGCGGCGGTAGGACTGTTCTCTACATTCACCACCAGTTTATCGGCGCGCTGTTCAAGAAAGGGTTTGGTTGATGTAACCGTTACTTCACCAAGAGAAAAGGCTTGCGGCACCAGTTTCATATCGGGAACGGAAACGGTATTGTCTGCCAGGGATATTTTGTTGTTGGCCTTTTGATAACCCAGCATTTCGATCAGCACATAATAATTACCGTTCCTGATGTTTGCGAAGGAATACGAGCCGTTTTCGGTGCTGAGTGCAGAAGAAACGAGTGCAGAATCTTTTTGCTGGCGCAACAATACCACGGCGCCCTTAACAGGTTTGTTTTTTTCGTCTGTTATCTTTCCTGTGATGGTTTGTGCATGCAGCAACTGGCATATACAAACGGAAACGACGAAGGCGAGGCCATTTTTCATACAGCAGTGTTTGCCGTTGAACGGAGGGACCGGGGAAAAGTTACAGGTGGATTTAAATTATGGGAGGGAGGTTGTGAAAGAGGTTAAACCGGCCAAAGGTTTAACCTCTTTAACTGAAACAGTTTTCTACCCGTTAATTGCCGCGATGCCCGGCAGCACTTTTCCTTCAAAATATTCGAGAAGTGCGCCGCCGCCGGTGGAAACATAGCTGACCTTATCGGCGAAACCGAACTGGTTTACCGCGGCCACGCTGTCGCCGCCGCCTACCAGCGAGAACGCGCCGGCTTGTGTTGCCTGGGCAACAGCGGTAGCGATGCCCTTGGTGCCGTGCTGGAATTTTTCCATTTCAAAAACACCCATCGGGCCGTTCCACAAAATGGTTTTGGAGCGTTTGATGCAGTTGGTGAATTGTTCGCATGCGTTCATGCCTATGTCGAGGCCCATCCATCCCGCGGGAATTTCATTGCTGGGGGCCGAAGAGATATCGGCATCTGCCGCAAACCGGTCGGCGATCACGGAATCGGATGGAAGGTGGATGCAAACTCCTTTTTCTTCTGCTTTCTTTAGAAGATCCCTCGCAGTGTCCAGGCGGTCGTCTTCGCACAGAGAGCTACCGATCGATCCGCCTTGCGCCTTCATAAAGGTGTAGGCCATTCCGCCGCCGATGATGATGTCTGTTGCGCGCTCCAGCAGGTTTTCAATGATGAGGATCTTGTCGCTCACTTTGGCGCCGCCGATGATGGCGGTAAATGGTTTTTCGCTTTGGTGCATTACTTTTTCTGCGCTTGCCACTTCGCCTTCCATTACCAGCCCGAACATTTTTTTATCGCCCGGGAAGAATTTTGCGATCACCGCGGTAGATGCGTGTGCGCGGTGTGCGGTGCCGAATGCATCGTTGATGTAGACATCGCCCAGTTTGCTTAGTTTTTCTGCGAATGCCTCGTCGCCTTTTTCTTCTTCTTTGTAGAAGCGCAGGTTCTCGAGGAGCAATACTTCACCGGGTTGCAATGCGGCCGCTTTTTGGCTGGCCTCTTCGCCGATGCAGTCGTCTGCAAATTTTACGGTGGCGCCGTCGAGTAATTTTATGAGGTGGTTTACGAGGTGTTTGAGGGAATATTTGTCTGAAGGACCGTCTTTGGGCCTGCCCAGGTGACTCATCAAAACAACGCTGCCGCCATCGCCCAATATTTTTTTGATGGTGGGGATGGTGGCTTTCATCCTCGTATCATCGGTGATGGTGAAGTTTGCATCCAGCGGAACGTTAAAGTCTACGCGGATCAGCGCTTTTTGATTTTTGAAATTGTGGTCTGTGAATTTGCTCATGGGATAGAATTTTTCTTTTAGGTGCCTTGTTCCTCTGCTAAGTTAATCCTTTAATGGGATAGGTAGAAGCGGCCAATGCCAGTATCCGCTAAAGAAAATAATAATATAACCGGGAACGGCGCAAACGGCCGGAGAGAAAGCATCACCTGACCGGCACAAAAAGCCCCGGCTGTATTTGCCGGGGCCCTACTTATTTGTATTTGCTGAATGCTGATCCGGACGCTGAAGTGAGTGACACAACAGGTGCCGGGCAGGATTACCACTGCTGGTTACGAAAAAGCATTGACCTGTTTATTTAGAGATCAATCCTGCAAAGTATTTCACTGTACGAACGAGCTGGCTTACGTAGCTCATTTCGTTGTCGTACCAGCTTACTGTTTTTACGAGTTGGGCATCGCCAACGGTCATTACCTTGGTTTGTGTGGCATCGAAGATGGAGCCGAAGTGCGTGCCGATGATGTCGGTGCTTACGATCTCGTCTTCGTTGTAGCCAAAGCTTTCGTTGTTGGCGGCTTTCATGGCTGCGTTAACCTCTTCTGCCGTTACTTTTTTATTGAGGATGCTGCAGAGTTCTGTGAGCGACCCGGTGATGGTTGGCACGCGTTGTGCGCCGCCATCGAGTTTGCCTTTGAGTTCGGGCAGTACCAGCCCGATTGCTTTTGCGGCGCCCGTGCTGTTGGGAACGATGTTCTGAGCCGCGGCCCTGGCCCTGCGCAGATCGCCTTTCGGATGCGGGGCATCGAGGGTGTTCTGGTCGTTGGTATAGGCGTGGATGGTGGTCATGATACCGGTCTGGATCCCGAACTGATCGTTGAGCACTTTCGCCATTGGCGCGAGGCAGTTGGTGGTGCAGGAAGCGCAGGAGATAATGTCTTCAGAACCGTCGAGGATGCTGTGGTTGACGTTGTAAACAACGGTTTTCAGGTCGCCGGTTGCGGGTGCGGAGATCACTACGCGTTTTGCACCAGCTTTGAGGTGAGCGGAGGCTTTTTCCTTATCGGCAAAGAACCCGGTTGATTCGATGACAACATCAACCCCGTGCGAGCCCCATGGAATCTGGGAAGGGTCTTTCTGCGCGTATATTTTAACGGTATCACCGTTCACAACAATTGAATCTTCTGTGGAGGTAACGGTAGCGCCTTCGAAACGGCCCTGGGCGCTGTCGTATTTCAATAAATGAGCCAATACCTGCGGACTTGTTAAATCGTTGATGGCAACTACTTCAATTCCTTCCATGTTATAGATCTGGCGAAATACCAAACGGCCGATACGTCCAAAACCGTTGATGGCAACTTTTACTGTACTCATTGAATTCCGTATTTAATGATTAAGAAATCGAAAACGAGTTGCAAAATTACGATGATTGGAAAGATTTGTGGTGATAAATTTTGATGAAGGATCGGGGGGCGGGAAGCATGGATGATCGACCGGGAACGATAAAACCAGGTCCATCGAAGCGTAAAAAACCGTGAATTCGCACAAAAAACGCCGTATGACCGGAGACCGCCCCGGTGAAACCCTTGAAAACATTGGGCTTCCTGATTTTTTTAAAAATGATTTGGCAGAAAAGGGAGTTGCGCCTATTTTTGCGTCCCGATAAGAAAAACGGCCGGTTCGTCTATCGGTTAGGACAGCCCCCTTTCACGGGGCAAAGACGGGTTCGATTCCCGTACCGGCTACCATACGGGACAATTCGAAATTATGATCGATTTGTCCCGTATTTTTTTTGTCCAAACCCTTGTCAATGCTGTATACCAGCCGCACTACCTCATTCTCCCGGGTGGTTCGAAAATCAGTTCCATCAAAAACGAACTTTTCCGGAAAGATCGAACCTATGATCCGTCTCCTTCCGTCAATACTGCCTTTTTCAAAGAAATAACGCAGGTTCATCAGGTTATCGATGGATTGCTGGAGGAGGGTATCGATCTGTTCGAGCCGACCGGCAGCCTGGATCAGCTTATTTTCCAGCTTTTCGATATCGGCATCACATTCTTTTTTAAACTCCGCAAACTCCATTTTAGAGATTTCATCCATCATAAATTTCCCCCTGGCCCTTTTCATTTTCTCATGTAGCGCGTCAAGCCGTTCGGTCAGGTGACTTTGCTGTTCCGATTTCTTTGCCCAATCGCGTTGGTACAAACCTTTGATCACAAACTGGAAAAGAATGGCCATTCCGGGCCGTGCGGCGTATTTCATCAGGTGATCCGCAAATGCCTCGTTGACGAAAGCTGATTTGAAACGGGTTCCGCAGCTGTAATGACAATGATAATAGGGGTATAACTTATTCTTTCTGCCAACCGACGCACTCGCTGTTAAATTCTTGCCGCATTTGGGACAGATCAGGAAGCCGCGCAGAATAAAATCCTCACTGGTAAAAATAGTCGTGCGTTTGGAGCGCTTTTTCTTCCCATTCAGGAAATCCTGTACATCATAAAAAAGTTCCTCAGAGATGATCGCCTCATGATTACCTTTTACGTGGATGTCCGGTTCATCCTTGTGTGCTTTTACCAATATTTTTCCGCAGTACACCGGATTTCGCAGAGAACGCCACATGGTGGATTTCGTAACGCGCACACCACGCAATTGCGCTGCCTTCAGGATTTGCTCCACATGAAGTTTTCCTTCTGCCACCTGTTCAAATACCCAACGGATGATAGCGGCTTTAGGCTCGTTGATGGCGATGTACTTTTTGCCATCCTCTGTTGTCTTGTTTACATAGCCGATCGGAGCGCCTGACATCCACCTTCCTTCTTTACGCCCACGCCGCATACCATTGAATGTATTGAGGGCACGGCGATCATTTTCGACTTCCGGCGCAGCTAGATAAAACGCCAGCATGATTTTGTTTTCAGGAATGTCGAGATCCAGCGGCTGCTCCACTGCGTGCGGTTCTACACCATACTTGCGAAGCGTGTTGATCATCTGGTAAGCATCGCCCGCGTTTCTGCTGAATCGGTCCCATTTGATAAACAGGATGCGATCAATCTCGCCTTTCTTCTTTTTCAATCCGTCAAGGAACCGGATCCACTGCGGACGGTTAAAGGTTTTTGCGGAATGGTCTTCATAAATAACATTGCGTACCGTTATGTTCTGCAGTACACAATATTTGCGCAAACGTTCTTCCTGGTCACGTTGCGAATAGCCTCGTTCGGCCTGTTCATCCGTACTCACACGGATGTAGAGATCTGCTGTCATGATTCAAAAATTTGGTCAAGGATTATTGTGGCCAGATTAATCATGAAGGAGAGTATGATTCGGGCCTCATCTAGAGTTACTAAGGTACCGTTTTCCGTCAATATTTCCATCACTTTTTCAGGTGTCAATTCTTTCATTTCTCACAGTTTCATGTACACAAAAAAACCGGCTGTCAAACGCCGGTTACAATTTCCTGAAAGACACTTCTGCCTTCACATATTCGTTCTCTGCAGGGGTGTATCGGATATATCCAAAAGCAGCCAGATCTTTTATCCGTACGAGGTAAGTGTCCCGCTTCCGGAACTTGGCATACCGCATGATTTCAAAGGCAGCGACCTGCATCACAACCGGTTGATCGTGTAGCTCCCACAGATGCAACAGCGCGAGGTATACCACAATATGACCAGTACCGATCCGTGGGTCTTCAGCGATGGTATCAAAGAAATCGCAAAGCACCTTACTTGTTTATATCGCTCCGACGTTTCTGTATCCGCCGTGAATTTTTAGTGAGCAGTTTCCCCTCGGCAACGCCACTTCCAGATCCACCACCCGAAGACTTTTTCACCAGCAGTTTCTTGCGCGCATGCATTTGTTTCTCCATCCACCGGCTGCTTAGAAATCTTACCGCATCATCAAAAGTGATCAGCACCGTTTCATCATAAAAATGGAAACGCTCACTGATCTCCCATTCACTTTTTAAGGTCGCGAGCTGCGAGACCATCGGCTCCAGCGATGTTCCACTCCAGTATTTGTATTTTACAATATCAGCAGCATCGACAGTCTCTTGCAATTGCACCAACACTTCATGCGCCCGGTCAATCGTTGCGCTGTCCAGTGGGACGATTTCATTTTTACCGGATACAAGTAAACGCCAGTCCAATGCGCCCATTGATTGATCGAGCGCAGCCAGCTCCGTAGGCACCAACACCTGCTTACGCAACGTAGCCGAATAATACTTCAACGCGTATTGGTCATCAGCTCTCTCTGCATGCACCACAAAATGAAAGCTATCACTCCCAACAACCCGCGAACAAAACACATCAAACGCATCCGCGCCAAAACATACATTGCATCGCAACACAGTTTCCACCGCCGGCTCAAAACCCAGCTGTACCAGCCGGGCTTTGAGCGCCAGAATATTTTTCTCGTCCATAAGTGCTAAGAAATTTTGCGCGAACGCGATTGACTATTACGGGGTTTCTTATCAAGCAAGCCATTCGAAGGCTTGTTCTTATCCAGCAGGTTTTTCTTTTCGTATTTAACTCCGGAATCATTGAGCACAGCCTCCTGTCTCGCGGCATCCGCAGGGGCCTGGCCATATTTTTGTTCCACTTTCTGTGCAGGATAAAACATCGGTTCCCCCTTAAGATCATACATGTTCAGCGTACGAAGCATCGGGTTGGCAGAAAGCACCACCGGAACTTCTTTGCCATCTTTCAGAAGTGTGGCCTTTGTTTCATTTCCCTTCTGCAGTGACTTCATGAGACCTTTCATCTGGTCGTCGTACTTCATTCCTTTAAAATCCATCCGCCCGATCGCTTCTTTCAAATCGAATCCCCAGTTTGCGGAGAACTGGCGCAGTTTGGGATAACCCGTACGTTCATCCATTTTTTCGTGATCGATGCGAAGCCACGCTTTATAAGGTTCTCCATCCTTGGGCGTAAGTTCTTTGAAAACGGAACGGCTGTTGAGCAGGTTGCAGGCCTCTTTAAAAGTTACATTCTGACCCTTGCCATTGATGTAGATGAACTGCGAACGGTTCTTGTCTTCACGCAGCAAAGTGGCGATATAGTGGTTGCAGAAATAAGCCTGCTTTCCATCTTTTTCATTGTGCCTGAAATGGATCACCGCCTCCATTTTGTCACTCCCAAACTGGTGTGTAGCATTCAGGCTGAACTCAGGCAACTGCTGTTTCATTCTCTCTTCCAGCTGTCCGGCAAGCCCTTCACCAAATCCAAGGAAAAACAATTGGTTCTTTAAATACTCGAGGTTGTCTGCATTCATAACGATTGTTTTATTTTTTAATAATTCACCCATGGTATAAAGTTTTTCTTCGGCTACCACGGAAATTTCTTCAACAGGCTTGTACACAACTCCCGGCATTACCGATTCAACTTTTTGCTGAAAGTCTTCAAGGCTGTTGATCCGGACCACTTTCCATTTTTCATTCTCGCGGTCAGGATCAAATGCAAAATCTTCTGCGTCCGAAGGATTTGTAAAAAACTTCAGATCATCTTCGTGAACAAAAAGCAAAGTATTGTTGTAAGCCGCCCAATGCTCCTGGTTAGCCATTGCCACGCGGACCTTGTCCCACACTTCCGGCGAGATCAAATCAGGAACTTCCATAGTTTAAAATTCTTTGGCAAGCATGACCTGCCTGTTATAAGATTTCAGGTAGAGGTGCCTGCCCCCATTTCGCTCGAGGATTTCAATGGCGAAGTGTTTGTCGTCAGGCACGGTGAATTTGTCCAGCGCCACGATCCACACGCGCGAACTGTGCGCTGCTATGGTGATGGTGTCACCTTCCAGGTGAGTGGAGCGAAGGATGATCTCCTGCAACGCGGTTCTTTTAACAACAGAATTATCGCGGATATAGAAATGCAACTGGTCGATATCATAGCCGATCTGTGAGCGGTTCTCAATTTTCAGTTTGCAAAACATATTTGCCCCACGCACATACCAACCCAGTAAACGCAACGACATTTTACTTGCTGTGAAAGTCAAACCCACCAGGTTTGCTTTCTGTTTGAGCACATCTTCGCAGACCGGCGCAAGCACATGTTTGGCAGGCACGGTTGCCTCATGATCCACATACACGGAAAGATTGGCGGGATTGGAATTGTAACGGACCAGGATCGAGTACAATTTCCCTGCTGCAGTCACCACTGTTAAATTGGTCTCTACCAAACTGTCCGCAGCAGCTTTCACCTTCAGAATGTTCTCCGTCGATTTCTGCACAATAATGGATGTACTTCCGCGATCAATCGAAACAATCGCTGAGCCAAAAACAACGCTCGTCGTTTTCTGCACAGCCACTTCAATGCGCAGCAGAGAATCGCTTTGCCCGATCGACTCAAAACAACACAGCATCCCGATTACCAAACCGCACACACGCATCCTATTTCGCATTTTCATCTTTCAGCAGGACTTTATAATTCGCTTTTACCGTAACCCGCACCAGCTTCACTTTCTTTGTCAGGAGACCTTTCGCGGCACTGATCCCGGCCGCAGTAGCCTGTGCCTTCAGACTCGGATCCATGTTCACGATACCCAATGACTGCACTGCCTGTTCTCCGGATTGTTTCGCCACTTCTCTTGTGGCTGATCCTGGCACATAGATGCCCTCAACACCATCCATGTCAAACAGCTTCAATGAAACCGGGAACAGATGATTCTCAAACTGGATCGCAGAGACAGAAACATGCAGCCGCTCTTCCTGTAACGCTGCAATACCATACACAAAACTTCCCACCGGAACCTGCACCCCATTTACGAATACATGGTTGAGCAATCGCAGCTTCACAACGCTCCCATTCTGCAACACCTGCCCACCATGAATGGCCGCCGCAATCTCGCCAGCTGCTGCACCAACAGTACCCGCATCATCCGATCCATAAAACCCGCTGCGAACTGTATCAGTTTTCCCAAAATAACTTGCGCTCTCAGAACCGCTTACACGCACGGAATAACCAACCGGTTTTTTCTCAACCACTCTTTCCTTCACTCTTTCAGGGTGCTGCACATCCAGTAACTTTTCGAGCGTGCTATTGATCGCCTCCATCTCTGGGTCGCTTTGCCTTTCCTTCACAACCGGAATCTCGCGGGTCGAAACATCTTCAAAAGCAATTGGTTTTCGTACAGGATCGCGTAAGGAAGTCTGCAACATCCTTAAACGCTCATTGATCTTCTCTTGCTGATCATCGATCTCTCCGCGCGAAGCGAAAGACGTATTGAGCTTCCCTGCTTTCGCTACTGGCTTTTCCTGCATCGGTGAAAAATTAGGATCCATCCTGATCTGCTCACCCCGCTTCACCGAATCACGATCAGCCATCGCATAGAAACTCATCTTGTCAACCATCGATGTTCCCGCATTCTTAGCATCAGGCAACTGCGTATTCAATCCGCTCTTCACCGGCGCTGTTCCAGCAGCAGCACCAGATCCGCCTCCCAGTAACCAGAATACGATCGTCACAAATGGCCACATGATCAAAGGAAGTGCCACCAGAAATTTTCTGCGTTTCAAAAATTGTTGTGAATGTTCCATACTCATCTTGTTTCTGTTTTCAAATCCCTGTTCTCAACTGTCTCCCATTTTTCCACCAGGAAACCATGCGGATTGTGATCACTTCGTGCCACATTTCTTAAATATCCCTGTGTAACCAAACTACGGATGACAATACTTGTTGGGCGGATAATCGATAGGGTACCATAACAGCGGAAAGCAATCGGTGAAACACGCGTGTCTACCAAAACGCTGTCAACACTGATCTCCTGGCTGATGTCACCGGATATCACGCCGGCATAGTAGCCGGTTTCTTTCAGGTTATCATACTGTCGTTTCGCACTCACATCAGCGAGGTACAAAGCCCGGCGTAGGTTTCCTTCTATCACTTTCTCATCCGGATCGAGTGAAAAAAAAGCTGTGTGAAAAGTCCGCACATGATCCCTCGCCTCTACTGAAATATTCTCACGACGCGATCCTGAAAATGCTTCAATCGCCTTGTCGCCCGCCATCACATAAATCCTGTCCGACAACCGCGCCGACAATTCATAACTCTTAAAGAGAACAAAACAACAAAGCAGGAAACAGCAACACACCAGCACCAGCGTAAAACCCCTCACATAGCGAAAAGCCGAGTCTACGTTCTTCAACTGCCTGAACATCACTTTCCACCGATTTTATCTTTGAAATAAGCATTGCTGGTGGCATTGTCTGCCATGTTCCCGCTCATGCGTGAAGCGCTGTTTCCATATGCGTCTGCTGCCATGGTTCCACCACCCGTGGCCGCTGCGGCTGCAGATTTTGTTGCCGAAGTAGCAAACGAACTGATCTTATGCACGAGCGCATTACCGCCACCTGCATTCACGATATAGTTCGCAACGGAAGGCACAGTGAAGTAACCTACGATGGCAATCAGCAGGAATACCAGGTACGCTGTACCCGTCATATCATAAGCGCCGGTCGATGCGACTTCCGCAAGGATCATGTTCTCCTGGATCTTCGCGATCATCGCACCAAAGATGTTCGCGACCGGCAACCACAGAAACACGTTTACATACCGCGCAAGCCATACAGTAACGGTGTGATGAAACCCATCATAAATACTGATTGCAAAAACAAAAGGCCCGAGAATCGAAAGCACAACCAGGTAAAACGTACGTATAGTATTGATGCAAAGTGAAGCTGCTTCGAAAACAAGCTCCAACAAGAAACGGAGCAGTTCACGTATCCAGTTGGCAGGGTTCAACGCACCAAGCCCCATCGTGCTCGAATCTTTCAGCAGCAGGTATTTTTCAATAGCAGCGTTCGAATTCTTCACCATCGCTTCCGTTCCCGCAACCGTTGGCTGCAACACGCCATTGATGAGCGCCACCACTGAAGGAAAAACCAGGATACAAAACCCCAAAACAAAAGGCCTCAGCAATGCATATAAATCCACAGGTTCTGCATTCGCCATATGCCGCCAGATGCGCATACCGATAAACCACAATGCTCCAAAACCCGCAATCAAACGCGACACACCGATCAGCTGTGCACACAAAGGCATCATTTCCCGGTAGAGTTGATCCAGTATCAAATGCAGACTTTTCATCTCAGTTCTTTATACCGTTTAATGTCTTCATCTCCTTTACATCCTTTTGTCTCTGGCCGCGCAACACCATCAATGCATCATTCGCTGCGTTCAACTTCCTGGCTTCAGCAAGCAGGTTTGCCATCGAATCACCGATCCTGTCAATGGCCGCAATCCGCTCGGCATCACTCATCCGGAGTTTACCGGGTGTGACTACCAACAATAGTTCATCCAGATGTTTCACACTTTCATTAAGCAGTTTGAATCCTTCACTTTGTCTCGCAGAAAGTTCAGTCAAACTAAAAGCCTTGCTCGCAACACACCGCAAGTATCCTGCACGGTTGTCTTTAATAAGCAGTTCCTGCGTTGCTGAGATGTATTCAATCTTCCCATAGTTCTTTACCGGTGCATTGACTGCCATCAGCCCATCGAGGTGATTTTTGTGCAGGTCAAAATTTCCCTTTGACACATTAATCACAAGATCATAGCCTTTTAAGAGGGTGTGATAACCGTTAACCATTGACTGGTACATGGCCTTCAACTGGGCGAGCTTCTGGATATTGAGTGCCAGCTGTTCCAGTTCCCGCACCTGGGCCGAAGACCTAAAAAATACCAATACCAATAGCACATACAACACAACTTTCCTTTTCATGGCTTTCCAATTAGTTTTCGCATTCTCTCAATGTTTGCTTTGTCCGCGATCCGCTTGTCGTTGACCTGTAGAACATCATAATTCACACGCCGCATATCGGCCAGGCAGGAATCCATCGCAGCAGCGGCGCATGCGACCAGTTCCAACCGTGCACCATCGGTCATAGAAGTCTTACCGGATGCCAATGCCAACTGATCCAGGCATGCTAAACTTCGTTTCAGTATCCCTGAGTGCATAACGCCGATCTGTTGCATCTCCGAAGCAGTATAGAGTGACCGGACGGATAGCAGACGCCTGGCCTCATTGTATTCCTTTACGATGTCAACCTGGCTTTCAACAATACCTGCTGCCTGCTGGAACCGTAAAACAGAACTTCTCACTGTTTCCAACTCCTTGAAATAGTTGTCATACTGGGCGCGCTGCTTATCCGTCCAGGATCTGATCTCATCCAGCTTCAGTGCATGAAGTTTATTTTCCATTTCCTTTTGCGCGTTCTGCAACCACATCGTCTGCAGTTGAATCTTCTGCACCTTCAGGTCAATCGCCTTGATCACTTTGGCGACAATGGTTCCGATGATCGGGATCTGCGCAGGTACAGTAGTGGAAACAAACAATAGCGCACATAACAACAGCGCTTTAATCCCCGCCTCCATACTTCCAAATTTTTTCGCTGCTTGCATCACTTTCATCTTTTCCGTTTGCTCCGTTGTATAACACAAATGCTCTTCGGGCGACACCTGTATCCTGTACACTTTGTTGTGCGTGGAGAAATAAGCTTCTTTGTATTTTTCACCAGACGCATTCGCCTTGTTGATGGACAACACCTGCTCCGTCTGCTTGTCACTGAATCCCAGCAACTCCTGCACCTGGGAAAACTTGTTCTGGTACTTGGATTGATCCAGCAGTATCTTACAATCACAGTTGTTGATGATCGAATTCTTGACGATCGCAGATGAGATCATGTCCTCGATCTCCTGGGACACCAGCCACAATTCGCCAAAGTATTTGCGGATTGTTTTCACCCAGTACTGTATCGCTTCTTCCATACTTTCACGCGCGAGGGCTTTCCATACTTCTTCCAGCAGCAACACTTTTCGTATCCCTTCCAGCCTCCGCATCTTAGCGATAAAAACATCCATCAATATGATCGTTACCACGGGAAACAGGATGGGGTGGTCTTTAATGTTATCCAACTCAAACACAATAAACCGTTGTGACAACAAATCCAGGTTCTCAGTAGCGTTCAGCAGGTAATCAAATTCACCACCTATGTAAAACGGTCGCAGTACATATAGAAAATTGGAAACATCAAAATCTTTTTCCTTTACTCCCTGTTCAGCCAACACACCAACAAACTCACGACTTAAAAATTCGTAAAATGAATCAAAGCACCGGAACGGGATCGTCGCAGCATAGTACAACTGTAAGGCGTTTGAAAGTGCGACATATTCCGAGCGGTTAAATCCTTCATCGTCTTTTTTCCATAGCGCGATCAGCAGGTTCTTCAGACTTTCTTTCTTCTCTGTATCCAACACATCCGAAGCACCCAGGTGAAATGGATTGAAAGAAATCGGCGTGGTTTCTGAGTAAGTGAAATAAGTACCACCCAACATTTCGCACAGACCACGATAGGAATGTCCCACATCCACGATCACCACATGCGAACCGCACTCGTAATAAGAACGCACCATGTGATTTGTCAGATAACTCTTACCGCTTCCCGAGGGCCCGATGATGATCTTGTTCCGGTTGGTGATTATGCCGCGACTCATCGGCTCATCCGACAGATCGATATGCAGTGGTCGTCCGGAAATTCTATCACTAACACGCAAACCGATTGGGCTCGGAGAAGAACGGTAATTGGTCTCCAGGTTGAAGAAGCAGGACGCCTGGTTTGAAAATGTATAGAAGGTTTCATTCCCTGGAAAGTCGGCCCCGTTACCGGGAATACCCGCCCAATATATTTGCGGAGCGCCCACGGTTTCGATTTTCGGAACAACATCCATTTGTGCCAAAGCCGCAGCACAAAGATTTCGTAAATGGCTTACTTCCTCTTTCTTCTCCGTCCACGCCAGCACATTGAAATGCGCCTTTACTGGCATTCTGCCCGCAACAACTGCTTCCTGTAGGAAAGCATCTGTAGCATCCCGCCCGATTGCGTTCTCACGGCTGTAAGCAGACAAACTCTGCAAACGCAGTTTCTTTGATTCCAGTTTTTTGATCGCTGCCTCTCCATCACCGGTAAACAGGTATTGGCTGTACACATGATTGCACGACAACAACTGACCAACAGGGGAAGCAAACCCGGTACTGAATTTTGTCCGGTCGGTTGAATACTTTTCCAACGTGATGCGGGGCCCGCAGTGCGAAGGCAGATCTTCTGCATGCGCCATCGTAAACAATGCACAATGCTTCTCACCAATCTGTAACCCTCCATCAAATGAAAGATCACGCAACACCAGATCGGTGCCGAGGTTCAGGTAACGGTTCACAGCTGCTACCAGCTCGCTGTTACCCATTCTCTTCATCCGTACCAATCCAGTGTCACACAAAACCCTTTCAAACTGTCCGCAAACTTGAGCGAATGAATCAAAGAACTTCTCGTCCAATGTGTCTACCGGAACAATGTGTTTACGCAGAAGCGTCGAGAACGCGGAACTGGGAACCACACGCCCCCTCGGCAGCTTCGTTAAAAACAAAAAACAATCATGATCCAGGTAAGGCCGTTCGTGAAAAAAACGCTCACTGCTCCGCGATAAAAACGAATGCGCTTTCTCAAAATCACCCGCATGCCGTCCTTCTGTAAACAAATCCTGTTTATACAAAACAGCATGCGAAGGCAGCAACTTAATCGCCTTTATCCATGCGTGATGAAACGATTCATACTCCGCAGCGCACATTGAAAAGATCTCAGGCAATTCTACCCTGTAACCGATCGTGATGTCTCCCATCTTCGAAAGGATCGCATCATTTTCGACCGCCCAGATCGGTAACATTTCGTTTACTTTTCTCATCGCACAAATTCTTTCTTATACTTTGGTCACTCACACCTTTCAATCTTTTCGGAACTGACTTAAACGCAATCGCCTTCATCAACCCATGCTCACCATATTTGCGGCTTAGTCGATATACCAACACAAACAATCCACTTCCCAGCACACCAATAACAAAGACACAAACACCCATTGAGACACCAGCCAAATACATCACCGCAAACAACAAGAGCAAACCGACGATGCCTCCACCGAGCCACCAGATCCACTGCGCTTTTAAACCTTTGAACACAACAGGTTTACCAATGCCCTTGTTGATCTCATACACACTGCTCATAAACCGTCAGCAGGGATACTCAAAAGATGCTGAAACACGACATTCTTCACCGCATAATCGAGTTGTACATTTTCTTCCATGTCGGCGCGCAATGGCATCTCCTCAAACAAATGACCGCACAATCCGATCAACTGTATGATCTCAAAACGAAGGGTTCCAGAAGCAAGCAGCTGATCAAACTCTTCCGGGAACTGGTCTTCCAGCAAATCACGCATGTAGTGAAACCGTGAAGGTTTTAAGGATGCCGTCATCAGATCGAGGAACTCACCATCCGGGATTCGACCAGGTTTAGAATGTTGAAGGACAAGCTCCACGTCATGAATCTTTTCAAGCACCCACGCATGCAACGCATCATCCTCATCAAGTTGTTGTAAAAGTTCAGGATTGTTTTCCCGGATATAGCCCAGTAGCAGGCCCTGTAGTTTGTCACTCATAATCGTTTCCTCCGTTGTTTGTTCGTCTTTCTTATTTTCTTTTCGAGTAGTTTGACCGTCGGCTGCTTTTTCTGCAGGACCATCCCGCTCTCATGGATAATGTACTGTTTGAGTAGTTGGTCTGTCTGCGCCTTTGATTCTTCAGCACTGATCCACCCATCTTCTTCGAGTTTCCACAATACGCCCAATGGATCCATTTCATGCATGGGTGGCAGCGTAATCTCTACGGCATGTTTGCACGCATCAAATTCTTCCCGTGTTCCCGCAAACAGGTTTTTCATTTTCCGGTCAAACCCCAGTTTTAACTCACCCGTTGTTATCTCGTAGAGATGATCGAGGTTGATGCTGTTTGCCCAGTTGTCAATATCACGAAACTGGTTCAGGCGCAGGTCGAGGTAAAATTTTGTTCCGCCTATATCGATGATCGGTAATTGCCTGGCTCTCCTGCTGCTCATACCTAAATTCCAAAGAAGGCTTTAATCACTGTCACCACAACCACCAGGAATACACAGCTGCCAAACCAGGCCGCTGCCACCTTGCCCGTATCGTGATCACCCGCATTCCATTTCTGAAACACCTTCACCGCACCGATGAGTCCAACGATCGCACCAACTGCATACATCAGTTGCGTTCCGCTGGTGAAATAACTTCTCACCTTAGTATTTGCATCCTGTATACCCGCGTTTCCATCCTGCGCATGTATAAACTGGCAGACAAAAACAAACACGATCACATACAACAATCTTATTCGCATCATCACTCACACATTTCCTTGTTCTAAAAAAGCTCCACCCACCCCTCACACCAATCTCTTCACAGTGGATGGAGCCATTCAATTAATCCCTCCACAACAACGCAAACTGCTCTTCTGCTATCGGCGCTAAACCACAGATTTCCATTTCATCCTTAATGAAAAGATTGATACGCGACTTAAACTCCGTATCCCGCAGGATCAAATAATTTCTCACAACCTGTTGCAGCCCGAAAAACAACTCGTTTTCGACAATCCTGTCCTCTGCTGCTTTACGGATCACTACACCCAGTTCACTTACCAGCTCGTGGACCAGTTGCATCGGTTCAGCAATCGCTGCCACCGGCCGTTCGATCATTTCATTGAGGGCGTCAGGCTTTCCAAAAAACAGATTTCGCATCTCAATGCGGTAGTAGAAGACAAGAATGACAATTGCATAACCAAGAACAAGAAAGCCGGTAAGAAGGAAGTAATTGGTCCAGCTGAAAGAAGTAAACATTTGCTTTGCCTTTTGTTACACAAAGCTATTTTGGGATCACCAAGAGATTGATCACCATTCGTGGCAAGGCAGGAATAAAACTCACTAAAAGTGAAAGTCAAAATAAATATCGGTTCCGGCTACGTAAAAACCAAAAGCCCCTTTCGGGGCCGGTTTCAACAATCAGTTTTCAACAACCTGTGCTATTCTTTCAACAATGACTCAAGCATTTTTTTACCCGCATCATTCTCTGGGTTGATATTGATAGATTTTCGATACATGGAAATGGCTTCTTTTCTTTTGCCCACTTTTGCGAGTGCTTCCCCATAGCTATCATAGGTATTGAAGCTGTTGGGGAATAACAGAGTATTCAGTTTCAAGACTTCTAATGCAAGCTGGTTGTGATTTGCAAATGTTGGTTCATAAAGAAGCTGCAAACCGAGATCGTTCATTTCATCTTCGCTGACATAGTAGTGTGAAGCATCATCTCTTAACTCCTGGAATTTTACATAAGCGATATCCACGCCGTGATTCACCAATGTACTTCCATATGTTTTGACCAGTGATTGTTTCGCAATCTGAAGCGGACGGTTGTTAAGAAGGTTCATTGCATTGATACCGCTTTTATAAAGACTTTTATTAAATGCGTTGTCAAAGAGAACAACAGTTTGTTTTTTATCAATGTTCCGCAACAATAAACTCAATGCGCCAGGTACACCACCGGTATGCCCGACAATCCTTCCATAAGAACTATCCAAAAGAATAAACCACCCGAGTCCATAGGAAGCTTTCTCGCCCCCAAAAGTGGTTTGGACGATCTGTCCATTATTCAATTTGTTGGGTGTAAAAGCTTCATGCTGGGAAGACTGGTTAACTAACTTCCCTGAATAAAGTTCCTGGTCAAATTTCAGCATATCACCCGTTGTTGTTATGATATTCCCATTGCCAACAAAGCCGCTTAAATTAAGCATCCGGACCCTGTGTTTGGGTAAGCTGTCTACATTCTCCAATTCAGTTGAAAAAAGAAATGGATAATCATGATCTACCACACGGTTCCTGTTCTCCGGGTTCGTACTGTCTTTTTGGAAGTATGTATGGGTCATCCCTGTTGGACCAAAGATGTTATTTTGGATGTATGCCTGGAATGTCTGTTTTGAAATCCTTTCTAATAACAAGGCCAGTAGAATGTAGTTGCTATTGGTATATTGATATTTCTCACCGGGTTGAAACTCCAATGGCAGGTTTCCTGTCCTGAGTGCGGGCACCAGGTCCCTGTTGGAAAATACCTTATCGGGATTGTCTCGCACCTGCTGGCGGAAGATGTCAATGTCTGGCAAACCGGATGTATGGGTAAGCAGGTGGCGGATGGTAATAGACGGGTACGGGAAATCAGGAATATACTTGCTGACAAAGTCTTCCAGTTTCAATTTTCCCTTTTCTTTTAGTTGAAGAATTGCGACGGATGTAAAAACTTTTGAAACGGAAGCCAGGGAAAATCCCGACTGCTCCTGGTTGAGTTGCTTGGTAGCAAAGTCGGATAACCCATATGATTTAAAGTAAATAGTTGATCCATTCTCTGCCACACCGATATTGCCGTTAAACTGGCTGTAATTGTATAGCGAGTTAAATAAACTGTCTAATTTCTGAGCGGGACTTTGGGCAAACGTAATAGTCACAATCAGCAGACAGGGAATCAGAGCCTTAAGTTTCATCAGTAGGTAATTTGATTAGAATACAAACCTCCCTGCAATTCGCCCTTTTGCATCTATAGAAAACCTTTTCTTTACCTATAGGGCGGTCAAAACCTTCCCTTTTCAGTAGTTTTATTCAAAATTCCCATGGATAAGGCCTTTTTTGTGCTGAACAATCGGTTCTCAGTCGACGCTTCACTCAACATGCTCACAAACTGTGAAACAGGTTTGCAAACCCGGCTCGAACCAAGGTTGATCCACATTTTACAGATCCTTGCCGAAAATCAAGGAAAATTGGTGCCCCGTGAACTACTGATTTCCAAAATATGGAACGACTATGGTGGAGCAGAGGATGGTCTGCACCAGGGAATTTCAATGTTAAGAAAAGCCCTGGCAGACACCGGCAAACAGGTAATTGAAACGGTGCCGAAAAAAGGCTATGTCCTCCATGCCGTAATAACAGGCAGGCCAACCATGGAGAAAATACAATCACAAACCCAGCAGAAATCTAAAAAGAAAACCCTTGTGATAGCACTGTCGCTCGCCGTTCTCGTTGTAGCAATGCTGTTAATTTTTCAGCAGCGGCAAAACAGCTCTATTGGACACGCCAATCAACCGTCAACTTACTTATCTCCGGATTCCACTGTATCAAAAAACCTGAATGGAAAAAATTATCGGCTGATAGTAGGAAGTTCGGGAAAGATCAGGCTGCTTGAAAACAATCTGCTGATAGCAGACAGCAACCTTGTAAACTACCATGTGCTGATTCAGGAACTCAAAGACAAGCTGACCGCCGAGCAGGATGCGGCCAGGCATTGAATAGTACCAAGCGATCTTACAGCGGAATTACTGCCGCCTGGTAAAATTTCACATGCTCCTTTGACCGAACATAACCCAGCTGGTTCGTTACCAAAGTCGTATCCCCAATCTTGAACGGAGGGATGTTTGCATGATGATGTCCATATATCCAATAGTCTGCTCCGGAGGACATAATCAGCTCATCCAGGTTACTCGCAAACGCTTCATTGATCGCATTGCCCAGGAATTGTGGCGGGTAATTTTGCAACGTAGGAACATGGTGAGTTACGATTGTAGTCTTATGTGCCGGTTCTTCCCAGGAGGATTGAAGAAAGCCAAGACTCTTCAGGTGCAGCCGGTTAACATCTGGAACAGTCAGCCCCCGGTTTTGATACCTGATAATATGGAAGTCATTTACATTCCGGGCAACGATTTTTTCATTCATTTGAGACACATAAGACCACAACGTTGTGAATAAAAATCGTACGCCTGAATGAACCGCAGCGTAGTTGTTGACAAGAAATACATTGGGCCTGATAGTTTCACAAAATGAATCAGGGCGATCGGCTACATTGGCGTGATAGTATTCGTGGTTGCCGGGGATCCAGTATACATACTTCCAATTTTTGGAAACATAACCGAAAAAATCATCGTGCAGATGCACAGAGTTTAGCAGGCAAACATCACCTGCCAGGATAAGAATATCCGCGACAGGAGTTATAGGGTTCCGCCGCAGAAAATCTTTGTTTTCTTCGAATTCAAGGTGCAGGTCAGAGCAGTATTGTACGGGCATAATGGAAACGCAAAATTAGCAACCGGATGACGATCACCGGGCTAATTCTTATAACTCTTAAGAAAAACAGAATACAATCCATTGAAACTGAACGCAAGATAAAATTCAGTAGAACTACGCTTGCATGATCGGAATTTTATGACAATATTGAAGGACCAAAACCCTGCACAATGAAAAGTCTTTCTGTACTGGTCGTAAAAGTTTTCTGCTGTCTCTTGATATCAACGGCAGCCTTCACGCAATCCGGCGATGTGATGACTGTCCACTACATCAACGTTGGCCAGGCACAATCCATGGTTCTTGAATTTCCCAATGGCGCAGTTCTGATCGATGCGGGTGCCCAGCCGGAAATGAAAGAAAATGTACACCTGTTCCTCGACAAATTTTTTGACCGGAGAAAAGATCTCAACCGGACGCTGAATACAGTTTTTGTCACACACCAGCACATTGACCATGACATGGCATTATTGGATGTGGCAGAACATTTTACAATTCTGAATTATGTAGACAACGGCCACAACAATCCCAAAGGAAGCGGCGTAAGACAACTATTGATGCAGCAGTACAAAGGCGAGCTCGGTATCAAGTACGAAGCGATTACATTCGACAAAGTAACCAAGGGTAAAAACAAAGCGGGTTATACCGATCAATTGATAGATGCCGTTGATGGGAAGACCGGTGGTACCGATCCGGAGATCCGCGTATACAGTGGTGCTTTTGCTGAAGGACAAGTCAGTGACCCTAAGGAAAACAACCACAGTCTTATTATCAAGGTAATATTTGGGAAAGCAAGTTTCCTGTTTATGGGCGATTTGGAAACAGCCGGGATCACCAAGGTCCTATCCTGGTATGAGGGCGCGCCGCAGGCATTGAAAGCCGATGTTCTCCAGGTTGGCCATCATGGTTCGGCTAATGCCACCACTGAACCCTGGATCACTGCGGTTCAGCCAAAATACGCCGTGATCAATGTAGGAAATTGGACATTCGGACTAAACCCTGCAGACAGTTCATCGACAAAATTTACGACATACGCGTATGGCCATCCCAATAAAAAAGCGATTGACCTTTTAGAGGCCCATATACCGGGACTCCTGGAAAAACCGGTTAAAAAACACATTGGAATCAAAGGTCAGGATCCGAAAGATCCCACAAAGACCCCTGTGTTCAGAATGGCAACAATTAAGCATAATATTTTTGCTACTGATTGGAACGGAACTGTTTCCATAACTGCAGATAAAAATGCGCATTACACAGTAGTAACAGAGAGGTAACTGGCTTTACAAACCTTTCATTTTTCGTTCCGCCATTTACCGAGCCCATTGCAACCAAGGCCTAAATATCCGTACAGCGAACGGTCAGTGAGCCTGCCCTGCATCATCCAGACGTGTTCCCGCATCAATGCATCGGGCCTTTCTTTCGGGGGCAGCAACAAAAGAGCTGCGTGCTTTTCCAATGCTCGTAGTTGTTCCTGCGCAATCATGAGGTAGTGTTTGTTGAGATCTGCAAACCGGTGTAGTAAATAATCAAGTTCACTGCGCTGGATGTAAACTACCACAGTTTGTTCGATCGCCCGGATGATATACTTAGAGGGCACCGCGTTGAAATAACTTTCCGCTGAGAGGATGAATTCATTCTCGCGTGCAAAATTGATGATCACTTCTTTCGTATCCGTCTCGAAGTATGACTTCATAAGTCCCTTTACAACAAAAGTTAACCTATCGCATACAGCACCTTCCTGGAGCCACACTTGTCCCCTATACAGCGCTTTCGTTTTACTGGCTTTCAGGACAGCAACCGTCGCCTCTGCCGTCAGTGGCTGGATTGAATTGAGATAATTAAAAAATTCAATCATTGAAAATTTCCAAAGTTTACTTTGAGCGTAAATCCAAACGAATTACCAAACGGCGAAACAGCCGCCACAGTTCCAAACGGAACCAGGTAATGAAAATCAATCCCCCAGGATTGATCAAGCACAAATCCTTTGTACCCTACGCCCAATCCAAAAAAAGTCCGGTTCCCTCTGTTCTTATTCTCGATACTCACTCCTCCGCGCAGAAAAAACTCACCCAGGTACCCATACTCCATTCCGGCATTGACTCGTAGCAAACCCAACTGCCCTGGCTCACGAAAAGAAGCCATCATACCTGCTAATATTCCTTTATCAGATGACTCAGAAGGAACGAGTAATTTATGCAGATCCAGCCCCGCCGCAAATACACTCCCATCTTCATCCACACCCGAGTATCCAATACCAACACCCAGGTCCATCGGAAGCGATGTCTTGTCAGATCCATAATTGATCTTCGGCCCGACATTGGAAAGAGAAGCGCCCCATTCTATCCGCCTGTTCACATCTCCCAACTCCGTGAACTGGTAATAGGATACATCACCGCAAAAACTCATTACATTTTTCGGCCCGTCCGTAAAAGCAGTTTGTCCCAGCAAACACATTGCGACAGATACGGAGGCACGCTCATTCAACTGCAGTGCATACGAAGCCCCAACATTGTATTCCCTCGCTTTGTATTCCGCCAGCGTAGCACCATTGTTGTCCCGCACAGCGATCCTGCCAAGATCAAGATAGCCTACGCGTAATCCGATCGCAGAAGTATTGAAAACATTGGCGACATAACCCAGACTTAAGTGCCTTGTATCACTGCTCACTGAACGCATCCACGGCACATAACTTACAGAAGCCTGGTGGAAATTTTGCAGGAAGGCCGTCTTCGCGGCGTTGTAAAACAACTGCTGGTTTTCAGTAGCAGAGGCGATGCCTGTGCTGCCCATCGCGAGGCCACGGCTCGATGTGGGTATCTGCAAAGAAGGAAATGCGGTAATCACAGCGGACTGCGCAAAAACAAAAACCGGTAGAAACACAATCACCAATAACAATCTCATGGTATTACAATTTTAGCAGTTACAGTGTCCGAATGCAGGCCCAGATCATCTTTCACAAACACAGAAATCTTTTGTTCACCCCTCGCGTGAAATACATAATCGACAAAAGCATCGAAAGAATAGAACGGGAGCCCGTTAACATTGAAATAGTATCCATAGATCCTTCCATATTTCTTCGAAGTAGCAGACGCATCCAGGCGGTATGCCCAGTTATCGGTCCGGGAACTGTCAACGAAGGAAACAGAAAGCGAAGCCCGTGCTTTATCATTCGCAAGACAATTCACGATCAGCTGTTTGGTCGACACCCTTTCCAGCTGGTCGAGGAGATAAAAATCAACCGGATAAACACCCGCCATATCGCAATGACAGTAGAGCGAAGTGGAATCACCGGCCACAATAATCGGTTCCGAATCTCTCATCGGTTCCTGCCGGTACATGAAATGAACTTTGCCAGTGGGTTCACTGAACATCATATGCATCACCGGTAAAGAAGGAATGCTTTTCACCCAAAGAATCGGGTTCGGCCATCCCGTAATGTTTAGTGAATCTTTTTCCCGGATATGCAACGTATCGTGATTAAAGGCAAGCACAGGAATTAAGGCCGACGAATAGATCGTTTTGTATTTATCACTGCAGCCATACATTACAACAGCTGCAATTAAAACCAGAGCAAGTTTCATTGAATTAATATTTATAGATTTTATCGTAGTGTTTCTCACCATTGTAAATACCCGTAACGAAATACACAACACCTGGTGCTAAGGATTCGAGTTTGTGTAGTTGAAACAGGTTCTCCCCTTTCTTTCCTGAAAATTCATAAGAGCGGACCCAGGAACCATCACCCGTAAAAAGATCCAGCCTTATCTTTTCATTTCTTTGCAAAATCACCGACAGTTTTAATTCCTCGCGAAAGGGTACAGGAAAGAAATTCCAGTCCTTCAGGTTGCCCGCGAATGGTACATCAGGTATGGAAGGTTTACCGGGCTTACCGATCAAAAGCATCGCCGTAAAATCAGCCTGGCAATTTGTTTCACTCACCGCGCGCAACCTCACCAGCACGGTATCGTGTGTGCTAAAGAAAGCCTGTTCCAGTGAACCGGAAACGGTGACAGCCTTACGGCCATCACCAAAATCCCATTCGTATCGTTCTGTGTTGTTTACTTGCGCGGTAAGTGTTGTTCTACCGCCGTAAGGAATTGCTTTTGGAAATATTGTCAACTCGCCAGCCGGAACCTCAGTATCATTTGCTGTTACAGCAACCGATGTGCTGTCAACGCAACCTTCTCTTTTTACGAGAATACGATACTGCCCGGCTGCAGCCGAAAAACGGTTCGAATTGTTCACTGAATCATAAAGCGGTGGCTCCTTCTGTAAATGCGTCCACAGTATCTTCTCATAAGCCATCAAAGCATTCGTTGGTGTCAGGTACAGGTTTGTCTTACCTCCCTCGCACACTTTCAGCTTTCCGGTAATCACAGGATTTGAGATAGTGCCTGCGGTGATGAGAACCACATTTGAGAGAGCAGCCGCTGTACATCCTTCTGGAGAAGTAACCATCACGGTGTAAGATCCAGCGAGCGTAACACTAATGCTTTGCGCAGTTGATGTCGCAAACAATACGCCGTCACGGTACCAGGTATAGGAAAATCCTTCCTGCCAGTTCATCACGGTGATGTTTCCCGTTTCACCATTACATAGGTGCGTATTCGGCGTGGCAATAATTGCATTCACCGGTTGTGCGTTGACGACTACTTCAACCGATCCCGATGCCGTGTTCGCACAGGTCGCAGTACCTGATTCAGCAACAGAAAGCAAAGTATACACAAAGGATCCTGCAACATTTGTCGGAACAGGCAACGAGACGCTAATCCCCGAGGTTGTCGTGATGGTTTGGTTTGTCCCATCGTTGATGCGGTAAGTGAATGTGTAAGGAGCAACCCCATTAGAACCGGTAAAGGTTACCTTAGGCGTTGCCGCAAATTGACAGACTGCTGTTGATCCAGCAATTGATGCATTTGGCAGATCACGAACCGAAACAGTGGCTGTTCCGGATGCAGTATTGCTGCAGGTAGTACCACTTGATTCTTTTACTGAGATGAGTGTATAAGCAAACGTTCCTGGCGCAGAAGTCGGCACGCTGACAGAAACACTATTGCCAGATGTTGTCGTCACTGTTTGACTCGTTCCACCATTAATACTGTAAGTGAACGTATAAGGCGCAACACCGCCGCTTCCGGTAAAAGTAATGGATGGTGCGCTGCTGTTTTTACAAACCGTAGTGGTTCCGGCAATCGTTGCAGCCGGCAATTCATTCACGGTAACTGTTGCAGTTCCACTCGCCGCGTTATAACACGTTGTCGAACTGCTCTCCTGTACCCCCACCAATTCATACGCAAAGATTCCGAACGCAGAAGTGGGCACAACAACACTTACGCTGTTACCTGACGTTGTCGTAACTGTCTGCGTCGAACCACCATTGATCTTATAAAAGAATGTGTAAGGCGCAATCGCATTATTACCGGTAAATAAAATCGATGGCGATGCGCTGTTCTGGCAAACCGCATTGGTTCCCGCAATGGAAGCCGTAGGCAAAGGATTCACCACGACAGTTGTATTCGCAGAAGTTGCCTGGCAACCATTCGCATCCGTAACGGTTACAAAATAAGTTCCCGGTGTGGTAACGGTGATCGGATTGGTAGTCGCCCCATTGCTCCACGCATACGCTGATCCCGTACTTGCGGAAAGTGTCACCGATCCGCCATTGCAAAACGTAAGTGGCCCCGATGGATTGATCACCGGAGTGACAACAGTATAATAACCAACCGTCACCATCACCGAAGTCGCAGAGCAACCATTTTTTGTTACCGTCACTGCATAGTTACCCGGGCCTACAGATATTTTCTGGGTCGTTTCCCCATTGTTCCAGGAATAGGTTTCATATCCCGCACCCGCATCCAGTGTTTTTAAGCCACCCGGACAAACAAAGAATGAAGTACCCGGTGACGGAGTCGGGCAATTACCCGTTGTGACCACAACCGCATTACTGTTTGCACTATTACTACACCCATTCCTGTCTGTCGCATAATACGTCCCCGCAATGGCAGTGGTCATGCTATTGCCGGTTACACCATTGCTCCAGGTGATATTTGTTCCCGATGAAGTAAACGTTGCACTCTCCCCATTGCACAATAAAAAATTGCCAGGAGGTGTAACAGTTGGCGCGGCTGGTGGAGAGCCCGCAGTGATGGTGATCGAATTACTGTACGGCCCAAATCCACAATCAGTCGCTTCACGCGCAGCATAGGTTCCCGCACTACTTACCGTAATAGAATTACCCATCGCGCCATTGGTCCAGTAGATCGTACCACCTGCTGATGGCGTCGTGCTGAGCGTTGTTGTCGATCCATTACACAATGATGTTCCACTGCTGCTCGTAACTGTTGGGGCTGGCGCAATGGATTTTGTCGTGAACGTTATGACATTACTCTGCAACGACGTTCCGCAACTGTTCGATTGTGTCGCATAAAAAGATCCGGCAGTGGAAACTTCAATACTTGTTCCCGACTGCCCTGTATTCCAGGTGACGGGCGCTGTCGGGTTGGTCACGTACACCTGCGCTGTCGCTCCGGGACAAAGTGGTGTTGAAATATTGGTCGCAATAATCGGTGCCACAGGTCGCGCACCGGTTGTGATCACAATTGGGTTACTTGCCGCAGAATATCCGCAGCTATTATTCGACTTCACGGTATAGGTTCCTGCAGTATTTACCGAAAGTGCATTACCTGAATTATAAGGTACATCATCCTTGTACCAGGTAAAGGGTGCAGAACCACCTGCATACAATGTGGTCGATGAACCATTGCATAAATTACTCGCACCGGAGTTCACCGCATTCGGTGCGGATGGAGAATTAAGTGTGGTAAAACCAACCGCATTACTCCACGCACTAGTTCCGCAACCATTACTCGCGCGCGCAGTGTAAGAACCCGCAGCGGATACAGTAATGCTGTTACCTGTCATGCCATTGCTCCAGGTGATCGTTCCGGAAGGAGAACCCTGCACAAAAATCACAGCTGATGCACCATCACACAATTGCGAAGCAGTATTGGTCACAATCGTCGGTGTCGTTGGCGACGATCCCGCACTGATCACAATCTCATCAGTGGTCGCTGACATACAGCCATCATAAATCGCCGCCTTGTAAGTTCCAGGTATTGTTGTCGTAACAGCTGAACCCGTTTCACCCAACTCAACATTGTCGCGATACCAGCGGTAATTATACGTACCGGAATAATCTGGTGATGTGGAGATAAAAGATGCATTGCCATTACAGAGTGAAGTCTGCGATGCATTTATCGAAGGAGCCGTCATACTTCCCGGATGCAGGATGGGATTGATTAAATCCTTGTATGCTGTTTCAAGTGAGGTAACATTGATCTGGTCGATTGCTTCCATCGTAAACGCGAACTGCATGCCCGCGTGATTCGGGAATACGCCAGGCGGCATATTGAATGAGGTCTGGAGCAATCCACCTTCATTCGGTAACGAAGGATCATACGTGTTCTCCAGAATCATTGGGTTGTACAATCGCGATCCATCGAAGTAGGTTGAATTGATGGTGACAAAACTGGTTTGCAACGAGCCGGATACATCACGGATTGTGTAAGTACCGATCGGCACATAACTTGTACCGCTTTTGTAATAAAACCGGTAGGTCATCCCAACAAAATGGTATCCTGAATAAGTGTTATTATTCGCACGTATCGTACCACCTATCTGCGCCACACCAAAGACATTACAAAACTGCCGCGTGTCAACGGTCGTAGCGTGATTGGTATAAGTGAACTGTGCATTTACTCGACACAGGTAACAAAAAAGTAAGAACAAAACACACCATACATACTTCCACATATACTTGATTGATTAATTGCTGAAACTGTATTTAAGACCGACACCAAAGACAAAAGAGGTGCGACCAAGCAAAGCATTGAAAAAATATTTTTGATTGGCGAATGCAGTGAGGGAGAATGCCTCGGTTAAAACCAGCTCGGCCGCGGCTTCCCCACAGACACCGTAATTGAGCCGTTGCGCGAAAGAGAAATTGCGGTACACCCAGGGTTCTGATTCGAGTTGTACAGTCGGTCCTAAACCAACACGGAACGGATCAAAAGGATATTCAGCCAGCACATCAATGCCAAATGCCGAATAGTCCAGGTGATTTCTTTTTGATTTTTCGAGAAACAATTTCCCGGAAAACTGGAACGCGTAATTGGTTGGATGCTGGTATCGTAGTGAAACATAATCACCGGGAAACACAGTCCTGCCACCACGCAATTCAACAGCGCCAAAATTCGCCTGCGCATGTACACCGGTAAAAAACAGGACTGCGATCAGGGCAAGCCAAGGCCCCTTACCGCAGCGCGGTATTCTGTCACAAATTGCCATAGTAGTTTGGGTATTGTGTCAAACATTTTGACACACCAAAACTACCAGCGCTCTTAAGGGAGAAAGTTGATGGTAGTCAACAGAATGGAAAATATAAATTGATATCGGTCAATAAAAAGACAAGAACGTTTATCACACTTCAGTCCATATCCCTACAGTTGCCATTCCCTCCATTGAGGTATCTTTGTGGTATGGCAGTACACAACCCGGTATTAATAGAAACGATCAAGGAACTGATCCTTGTTGCGCTGGCTACAGAGGAAGATCTGATGGAGTTATTGGTATTAAAAGGAGGTAATGCGATTGATCTTCACAATGACGCTCATTTGGGGCACCTTTCGCGCGCTTCGTTTGACCTGGATTTTTCCATCGAAGGGGGTGATTTTGATGACTGGCCCACGGTAGAAAGACGAATGAAAACAGCATTGGAAAATACTTTTTCAGGAAAGGACCTTGTTCTTTTAGATTTTGTATTTGAACCCCAACCGAAAACCGCATCCAGGAATGCGGAGATGCAGGAATTCTGGGGTGGCTACAAAGCGACATTCAAAGTAATAGAAAGAAAACTGTTTGAACTGCACCAGGGAAACCTGGAAACCATCCGTCGCAACGCAGTGGTTTTGCGCAAAAATCATTCGACAGTTTTTGAACTGGAGTTCAGCAAATTTGAATATGTTGGAGGCAAACAGGCAATAACGATCGATGGATTTCCCATGTATATTTATACGCCGGTAATGATCGTACTTGAAAAAGTAAGAGCCCTCTGCCAGCAGTTGCCGGACTACGCTTCTGTTATTCCTGTATTTCACGGAAGGCAACGTGCCAAAGACTTTTACGACATCTGGCTACTGATGCAGACGCATCCCTTTGATCCGGCTGATCCTGTCAATAAAGAAACATTGATACGAATCTTTGCAGCGAAAAAAGTACCGTTGAGTTACATCAAACAGTTGAGGGAAAATGCAGGTTTCCATAGGGATAACTGGAACCAGGTAGAAAACACGGTGGAAGCTTCTGAGAAATTACAGGGGTTTGATTTTTACGTAAACTTTGTTACTGATACGTTCGAGCCGCTTACATTCCCTTAGGATAGTACAGCTTCCACTCTTTCGAATAATCGGTTTCTCCCATTTCATAGGTGAGGTAAAATTTGTATTTCATTTCTTTTTTCCGCAAGGCCTCTAAACGGGGATGCTCGCCGCCTGCGCGTTGGAGATAAAACCCGATCGACTGGTGATACGGGTACAGAAAATCCATCTGGTCAAGGTAGACCAGTAGTTTGCGCATGGACAGCGATCCCGATTCGATAGCATTTTTGTAAGCTTCCAGCACGGAATCAACACCACCTGCATAATTGGGACGCACTGCAATATCAATGAGTGTACGCTCCAGGGATGTTACCGGCAGATCGTCCATCGCAACGACACCTACCCTGTTTGTGTACATACCATTATGGAGAACGATATTGAGATCCTTGTAGACAGTCTTGTTATTAGATTTTCTTTGTGGCTGCGAGAAAGCATAATCGATGTTCTCCTGCTCCATTTCCAGATCCTTACCTCTTTTCCTGCTTTGTTCAAAACTCACGTAAATGGTTTTGGGCACCTGGTTGGTCAGGCCATTCATAGAAACAGCGGTATAATGCGATAAATAGGATTTGGGTGCGAGTGAAAGTGCGACTTGTAAGGGTGTCGCATCTGGTGAAAAATACCGGTCTTTTTTAGTACCCTGTTCTTCGAATTTTATTTCTTCATGCGCCAAAACACCCCTTTTCTTCAGTTGGTCAATAAAGCGTGGCAGGTACATGGTTGCGGGCAGGTTCCAGGTGCCACGGTAGGTATTGAATGCTTCTTCAAGATCTGCTTTGGTAAATACTTTTTTAGGCCCATTGTTGAAATAAGCTTTGATATTATTTTCTGCAATGACAAATCTTGATTTATTAGCCATAAGAGCTGAAGATATACTGTATATATACAGTATATCTAAGTTAGTCATTTTTTTTGACATCAACCAGGGGTACCCCCTACTTTAACATTGTCAACCCCAATAAATAAATGAATTATAGGATTAATTCGGCCACCGTACAAGTATATATACTTGTACGAAGTTAAATGTTTCATTTGAAATAAACGCCCCGGAGCAATATTTTTTTCTATTCTGATTCAATACTGAAAGGATATATCCTTTCAGTAAAGGTAAATAATACATTTTACATTTCCAAATTTGGAGTCGGAAAAAGTCAAAAATTATCAGGTTTACGTTTGTTAAGAAATGCTGCGGACGCACCAACAAGCTACTTTTGCTGCCATGATAATCACCTGCACCAACTGCCAACACAAAACAGACCATCCAGAAAATCGTGCTTTTACAGAAGAGGACAGCAAAACGCCCTGTGCCGTATGTGGTCACACCGTAAAATCAATTGAAATTTCCATAGACGACAGTCTGCTCGTGAAGGAAGATGTTATGATTAAAAAAATCGACCCCAAGCTACCCAGCAAAAAAAAGGTACTGAGCACTACACAATCGGGCGATGAATACCACCGTAATTCGGGCACCTGGCAGGAAAGGACAAGGATCATCGATAGGGAAAACAATCTGTATTATGAGAAGATTGAAAACAAGGAAATCAATTTCTCCAAAGAGGTGTCAGAAAAGCTCACCGATCACCAGGGCCATGGAAGTGCGAAGAAAAAATAGCGGATTGTAGCTGATTGAAATATCAATTGTGCCAAGTAAACGGCGCAAAATACTTGACAAATACAGGCTTTACCCTATTCCTCCACCCTCTGATCCCTCTTGATAAACGGGAAATGAATAATAAACCAGAGAACTTTATTATTCATTTTTAAGTTTATCGTGTTGAATAACATAGGGTTAGAAATCATTTTTATTAAGTACGCGTTGGCTCTCATAATACCTGCAAACACGATTAAATAATAAACATTGTCAATCAGAGAAGCTCTGGCATCATTTGGAGCAGCTCGATAACATCGTTTTGTTCCAGCTTTCTGAACTCCATGTTTTTAAGATTTAATATGCCGCTCCGGCCCGCCTCAAATACTGCGGTGAATTCGTTCAATGGAACTCCATATCCAAACGGCGCGCCGGTATTATAAAAGTTATTGTCCTCAATTCTGCATAAGTTCCAGACTCCATAAAGATCATCGGCACTGGAATGAATCAATACAACGTTGAAGCCAGGCTGTTTCTCATAGTGCGTATGGAGTATCGAAACCCTACCATACGCGCTTACTCTGTCCAGTTCGATGTGCGAGGGTAATGGGGGGCTGAGCACATAACCATACTCCCTTTGCTGTGCATACAGAATAGCTTTTTTATGATTTTCGATGAACGTGTCTCGATCAAACCAGGTAAAGTTCAACAACAGATTCATTTGGCCGAAACTGATTCTCAACTCCTTGTTATGTGCCGACATGCCCGGCCCCTGCGGAGTTCCGATATAAAATTCCTGACCTACTAATTGATCATTCAATATCTCAACAACGGTCTTAAACTCCATAAACAAACTATCAATCGAAGCAGCGAGTAGCATATCCTTAACTCTTTCTTGTTCAGCAATACGTTCTTTAGTTGCTTTGGCATCTGCCTCACGTTGGTTGAGATTATGCACTGCCTGTAAGATCCCACTGACGTCTATTACCTTTTCCTTTTGTGAAGCTGCCTGCTTTTCAAACATCTCTTCAATTTCCGCAACACTTGCAAACCTGGAGTTGATGCTTTTGTCACTCATTTTCCTAATAATCTCCGCAACATATATGGGCACTTCATTTCTGACAGACCGCACGGAAGGCATTTGTTCAAACAGATGCTGACGCTGAAAATCTGCTTCTGTTGGCCCGTTAAATGGGCAGTGGCCCGTAAGCATTTCATAAAAAATAATCCCGAGACTGTAAATGTCCATTTGCCGGGTATTCGGATCATTCTTCCAGCATTCTGGAGACATATAGGGATAGGTTCCCCAGCCCTTGAAGGTTTTGGTTCTTGTTTTTTCTGCAACTAACCTTGCTATTCCAAAATCACAGATCTTAAGTTTTCCATTATCGCCGACGAGAATATTATGAGGCTTAAGATCTCTGTGAATAATGTGCTCGTGAGCGTAGCGCAGTCCTTCGAGCAACTGCCTGAAATCATCAACAACAGATTCTACGGGTCGCTCCCCTTCTGCAATAACTTTAGACAAATTTCCAGAACGGCAGTATTCCATTATACTATAGAAATGTAGACCGCTCAGATCCTCAAACTTTCCATAGAAAAAAGTCTGTATAATGTTGGGATGATCTAATGAAATGGCGATCTGAAATTCCTGTTCTAATAATTTTTCTTCATCCTCACTGGTTACCGGAAGGACTTTGACGACAACTTCCATGTTGTTGATCACATCCGTTGCGGTGTAGAGAATGGCTCCCATACCACCCCGGGTAAGTCCCTGCAGTTGCGCGTACTGTTCTTCTGAATCAGGGCCCGGTAATGAATGTGGATATGCCATAGAGGTAAGCTTACTTGATAGCCAAATTACTTACAAATCGTCTGACTTTCACGCGAATAAAATTTCCGAATTCCCTTAGTATTTTCCGAATCCTTCTTACGGATGGTTGGTTTTCAACAAAATAGAACGCTGACCAATAACTTTCAAAATTTCCAAAAAGACTGGCAGCGATCAATCAATTCCTTCCGGTGTCATCCGCGGATAGGTTTCTGTGAAACTATCCTGCTTAATCTATTCCTGATCTGAACTTCCCCCCATTCCACCTGCTCACCGTCGCTCTATCCACCCCCAGGTAATCCGCAATCATATACTGCTTAATTCTTTTGTCCTTCAGCATCCATTCACACAGCTTCGGCAACTTGGCCAATCGCTCCCGGGCGGGCAGAGCCTGCAACAGGTAATGCATTTCCAGCTGCGCCGATTGAATCTCAGTGATCCGCCGCAGATGCACATGGAATGACGAATGCTTTTCAGCAATCCACTCAGCATCCCTGCGCGAAATTTTCCAAATCACAGTTTCATCCAGCGCCACGATCGCAAGTCGTGACGGTACAGCAGGATAACTACCACGCCCGATCATTTCTCCTGCACGCAGAAAGCAGATAATTCGTTCATACCCACCCGGAATATCATAACACAGTTTGGCAAAACCTTTCTCAACAAACGCAATCCAGTCGCCCGCATCACCCACACTCAACAGCGGCCTGTTCTTCCGGAACGACTCTCTATGAACTCTCCCAACAAGCGCCGCCTTCAGTTCATCCGAAAGCGGGTGGAGCGAATCAAGATATTGAAATAGTTCATCCATTGGATATCAGCTTTCATGCGGGCACGAAAAAAGGACGGGCTGAGGGCCCCGTCCTTAACCAAAACCAACCGTGCCTCGGGGGGTAAGACGAAGTAAATGTAGCCATACAGGTAAGGGATTAAGTGGCGGAAACCCCGCAACGACTGGCGGCTTTTACGCATTCTTTTATATCCCGCTATCATCCGGTATCACCAGCTTATTCTTAACAGCATACATCACGATACCTGCAGCAGTCTTCACACCCATCTTTTCCATGATGTTCGCTTTGTATCGCTCCACAGTCCGGTTACCCAAACAGAGTTCGTCAGCAATTTCTTTGACGAGCTTGTCTTTGCAGAAGAGCGCGATGATCTTTTTCTCATTCGTATTAAACAGTTCCGTGCGCTGCATGCCCGGCACAAACGAACTCTGGTGGATCATGCGCAAGACACGTTGCGAAGTGGAATCGCAATAATGCGGTTCACCGCGGAGTGACTTTTCGATGGCAAGAAAGATGACTTCCTTGTCCATGATCTTGTTCACATAGCTGAAAGCACCGGCTTCAAGGGAGTTTAAGATCAGGTGATCACTGTCGAAGTTCGTAAGCACAATACAGAGCATGTCCGGATCATTTCGCCTGATCTGTTCGATCGCGTCGATACCGTTCATAACGGGCATACTGATGTCGGTGAGTACTATGTCAGGCTTGTATAGCCTGGCACCGCGAACAAGTTGTTCTCCGTTTTTGAAAGTAGCGACAATCTCATAGTCAGGGTGATTGGAAAATGCAAGCAGCATACCATCTATAAATACCTGGTGATCATCGGCAAGGATGATTTTGATCTTATCATTCATTGGTCAGCTCTTTGATCGGGATGTTGATGAAATAATGTGTGCCCGTGGTTGCGTTTGATTCAACCATCAGTACAGCGTGTAGCACGTCAAGCCTGGAGCGTATGTTCTTGAGCCCTGAACTGTTCTTTTTCTTTACAGCGGATTCAAAATCAAAACCCTGACCGTCATCCCTGACTTCAACAAGCAAACGGTTGATTTGCTGTGCGATGCCGATTTCAATCATACTTCCACCAGCATGTTTGACGGCATTGGTAACCATTTCCTGGATCACCCGGTAAACAAACATTGCTTTTTGCTTATCAAACCTGGTTCCATCAAATACAGCTTTGTAATACACATCCATCAGGGCTGTTGCATTCATTCTTTCCACGAGCGCCTCAACCGCTGCATGCAGGCCGCCGGTCTCGATTTCCCTTGGCACGAGATTAAAGGATACGGTCTTGACGGTAAGGATGGATTGCTCTAAAAGATGGGTGGAGTTTTCAATCAGGCCGTTACCGGGTTGCTTCAGCAACAACTCACGCAGGGATAGCTTTAAACTGGTTAATACAGATCCGAGATCATCGTGAAGATCAGCAGCGATTTTCCTGTTGTTGGCTTCGGCATTGCATTCATCCTGGAAAGTTTTTGTGTTCATCAGTTTCCTCTTTCTTCGCAAGTGATAAAACACCGAAAAGGCAAACGCAAACAACATCAGGGTTAATGTGATTAATGCGGTGAGGTAAGAATAGAACGGGTGGGTTTGGTCCTGTAACATATAAAAGCGATAGCGATCAGTAGATTAAGTAGAATACTTAAGGAACATTGGATGTACCAGAATTTGGCCGAATAGGGATACTTGCTTTTGATGTCGAACAGATCAAAGGATTCGATAAACGCTTTGTAAAAAAAATAAACAACAAATCCTGTCTTGATCAGCATACGTGAAAAAATGATGGAACTCTCACGGTTCAGCAACGTGAAGTTGATCTGGTCAACGCATACAAAAACCAGTAAGATGGAAGAAAGTACCCTGAACATCGAACTGTACTCTGCAAGTGAATGGGCGATGTAATAATCAATGATCCAGACAATGATCCCCATAACAAGAATGATCTGGTGAAAATAATTTTTTCGTGTAGAGGGCCATTTTTTAAACACCAATACAAGTAATACAAACTCGATGAGCTGATAAATATTACTCACCAATGTGTTTGTCCCTACGTGACTGATCGAACAATAGCTCACCAGGTCGCTCAAGCCACCGACAACGAGAAAGACCACCAATAACGAAAATTTCCGCCAGATCGCGTGCCGCTTCCAGATAGCAACAGTTATCGGAAACAACACGGAAAAGGCGGAAAGATGAGATAAATAATAGACTGTCATCAATTGTTGTTCAAAGGTGATTCCGGCGGACAGGCCGGAGGACACTTGTATGAATTCTCCAGGATGTATTCATCCGGATCATCTTCTTCATTTTTGTTGTTTCTGTTTACGCCCGGCAACATATCATTGCCTTCAGCGTCAGCGGCCACAAGAACGGCGCATACGCTGCCGTCTTCTTTTTCGCCATAATAAATGCGCAGCTTGTCAGCTCCGTGCGCCTGGAGCATTTTTCTTACAGAGTCTTTTTCGAAGGTTTCGCAAATCGGCATATCCGCAGGGCGGTTGGCCTGGAAACGGGACGTCAACTCGATCGCTTCTTCCAGCGAAATGGAATGTTGAATGGGGGTCATAGACATAGTATTTTATTTGAGGTGCAATACTAGGTCTGAACTGGCGGTTGTATTGGCGGGTTTTACCTTTTTAGTGGCGGGTTCTACGCAATCTTCTTATTTCTTCTGTGAACGGACTTTGATATAACCGGTCAGCATGAGACCATGTAAGATACGTGCATAGGTTTCATCTTTCACAGGAAGACAGTTGGTAAGGCTGTGTAATTCAATCAGGGTAATTTTCCCTTTTTTTTCGTGGATTGTGACAGTTTGCGCATTCATAATTTGATATATCGGCGAAGATAAATCAATTGCACCTTAGTTAAGCAGAATATAACACTTAACCTCAGAGATTCTTGTTCTTTACCACATGGTTGGAACTGAAAGTAAGCTGATTGGACTGAAGGTCGCCATCGCCCTTTCGAAGTTGTTGCACGACGCGAAAGGCAAGGGAACTGCGTACGCTAGAATAACAGACAAAAAGATAGAACACAATAACTCATTAGGTAAAATATCAGTTGATACTGGTATTACAAAATCTGGTCTGTCGCAAATATTCAATGGTAAAACCCATCCTAAAATTGGAACTGTGATGCTGATCCTGCAGTCCCTCAATAAGTCACTTGCCGACCTCTCGAAAGTAATCGACAAAATCACCGATTCTGACATTCAAAAATTCAAAGAACAATCCACTACAAAAAAGTCTGCACCCGCTAAAAAGAAAACAAAGAAGTAATTATCAATTCTCACCATTGAACAACGGCTGCTTCCTTTTCCGCAAATGATACGGTGGCAATTTGATTTTCTCAAACTCATTCGTTTGCTTGTAGAGAAAATTAACTGAGTAGCGTTGCTCCTCTACGATGAACATATTAACCCTGGCTTCTCCCGCCAGCTCTCCCTTGTCATTTACAACAAGTACCGTTTCTCCCGGTAAGTAATTCATATTTGCGATCATAAGTGTATTTTATTTAGGTTCTGGTTCTTCATATATGCAGACAATATCGGTTGCCTGCCCAACATCGAGGCCGGCAATCTTCCGCCCATTCAAATGATGCACCAACGAGTAGTGCATGATCCTTGCAAGCGGTTTAAAAAGATCGATTTTTTCCATAAATACGTTTGGATCTTCAGGCAGTCCGTTGTGCAGATCATGGCAGTTGTACAACCTGTCCTTTTCGAGGTATGCTAAGTGCGTTTGATTGTTGAACCGGTAACTGACAAGGAACATGCGGAAAGAATGTTTAGTGCACCATTTGGTTATGATAAGAATTTAATTTTCTCTTCAAGACATAGCAGGTAACGGTTGATGGCAAGTAATCCGCTCACCGATCCATCCTGGACACTCGTGAATTTTCCCGCAGCCTCCAATGGCAGGATGGATAAAGTAGTCTGCGCAGGTGTCCCGCGCGTAAACCACGCTTCATCAAAATAAGTCACTCCCCTTTTGTAGTATTCGGCAAACCCTTTGTTTGCTTCCAGTATCCGCTTCATACGCAAGTGTTCCCTTTTGCAAAACGCCAGGGTTTCAAATCCAAACAATTGAAACTGTTGCAATCGCGCAAAGTATTCCAGCTCCGAAAGAAACATGGGTTTAACGACTTTGAAGAAGTGAACTTCTTCAACCTGGTTTTCAAATTTGTTCTCGCGGTAATAGCCATACAACCTGGAACGGTACACATCGCAAAGTTGAATGGAGGACTCTATTTGCTTAAGCGTATCACTCACTTCGTTACAGCAAAACAGCAAATCTGCCATGAACTCGCGATGCAATTCCAATAATGTTCCGGGTATTTTTACGTCTGGCATAGCTATTCATTTTAAAAAGGGCTGAACAAATTGTCCAGCCCTGTAAGTCACGGCATTTGGTGCCGTTCCCCCGATTTTAAAAACAACTGTAATCAAAAACTAAAATCTTAGATACTATTCATTAAAAATGTCTTCCATGTTTGTTGTAAAAAAGGCTACCCGTTGAAACGGGTGTGCCGGACGTTTGTTTGTGCTTTAAAACCATCGATTGAATCGTTGGTTCTCCTTTTAAAGCTTCTCTGGACCTATTTTTAATACGCTCAACTGTGTAAAAGGCAGCCGTAGAAACAGCCGCCGTCAGTGTTAGTCATGTGTACGACCTGGTGGTGGCGTACAACTCTTTATTCAGCACATGAGAAAAAACTTTTAAAAAACTGGGGAGCCTGGAAAAGCTCCCCGCTTTATGCGATGCTTTTAGTTCATCCAAAACCATATTGTGCAACACACATGAGAAAATTATCTTTAAACCACCGCTGTTACCATCCATTGAAATCTGCCAGTTCCATTTCCTGGCGTGCCTGCGCGGCGTAACGGAACGTCAGGTGTATTTTTCTGCCCTTATGATAGTACGAGCTCCCTTTGATCTCGTGCATCTTCCCCACCGGCAGAATCAGTTGGTCCGCAACCCTCATAAATTGATCCCCGGGCAACAACTGCATGATCATTTTCATATACATCGCTTTCTCGTACACCTGGTTTGCAGTATGGATCCTGACGATGTATCCCCTGCTCTCAATCATTTCAATAGACGATAAAGGGATGCGGCACCATTGCCGCCGGTACTGCAGCAACAAAAAATCTGGTGTTAACCTGCATTCAGTTTGCTGCATACGAGTGAGCAGTCTGCTTACCACCTCACCATCATATGGATACTTCAAAGCATAGGGAAACAAAGCCTGGTTATCCTCGATATTCCGGTCCGATGGAATGGAAAGGAACACCACCAGGGGCATCTGCCTTGTATTTTTCAAAGAGCTGTTGAACACTTGGTAATCATTGATGTTCCATTGTTTGAAACGGGTAAAGACCATATCCACCGGATCGTCCTCATCCGCTAAGGCGTTCCTGATCTGGTAGGGCTGTATGGCAATACTTGACTGCGATACGCCCGGCTGCTTTTCCAAAAGGGCATTTAGCGCCGCGGCAGAAGTTTCGTTATCGTCAATGACCAGGCAACGTTTCATAATACACCCACACTTTCCAGGTCTTCTATCTTCTGTTTCATTTTGATATCCTCCAATTTCACCAGCATGTCGTTTACCATCATGGTGAGATTGTATTCCGGTCGCCATCCCCAATCCTCTCTTGCCTCCAGGTCACCTACTGTTGCGGGCCAGGTGTCTGCAATCCGCTGCCTGTGATCGGGCTCGTAGCTGATCTGGAATTCAGGACAGAAACCTTTGATGCTCTCGTACAGTTCTGCAGGTGTAAAACTCATCGCCGAAACATCATAGCTCATCCTGTTCTCAATTCTCTCCGGTGCTGCTTCCATCAACCTGATCGTCGCACGGACTGCATCCGGCATATACATCATTGGAAGACGGGTGTCTTCTTTCAGGAAGCATTTGTAAACTTTCTTCTCAAGCGCGCTGTGGAATATATCTACTGCGTAATCGGTCGTACCACCACCCGGCTGTGTCTTGTAGGAGATCAAACCGGGGTATCTCAAAGAGCGCACATCAACACCATACTTATCGAAATAATACTGGCACCAACACTCTCCTGCAGCTTTCGAAATCCCATAAACCGTTGAAGTAGGCGCGTGAACCGCAATACTGCTGGGCCAGAATAATTTTATCTTCTCTTCACGCGCAATGTCCAGCACATTAATAAGCCCATCCATGTTCAGCTTCCAGGCCTTCCGGGGATCCTGTTCCCCTGTTGCCGATAAGGTGGCGGCCAGCATGTATATTTCGGTGATTCCTAACCGGATGATTCTCGAGTGAAGTATATCTGCACGCAACACATCCAGGTTCTGCCATGGTCCTGTTTCTTTAAGGGCTTTCGGCTCTTTCACAACATCAGAGGCAAACACATTTTCTGCTCCATATTTCCTCCTCAGTGCAAGCGTGAGCTCCACGCCTATTTGTCCGGCTGCTCCTATCACTAATATTTTTGTTTGTTCATTCATTGTACTCTGTAATTTATCAGTCTGCTGTATAGCCTTTCGATGTAAACCGTGCATTTTTCACGGTATTAATACCAATTGCTTTCTTTTTCCTTGCAGAGGGACGTCTTTCTTCAATCACCGCAACTCCATCCATTTGATGCATTTCACTAAGCTCCTCCTCGATCACATCCATTTTCGTCCGTTCCAAGTCCTTTGCAAAACGGTAAGGATCCCCACCGCACCTTCCTACCACAACCAGCAATGGGTCGCGCATAGAAGATTGATAAGTGAGACCGATCTTAAAATCCACTTTGTGCGCATACCCCTTTCTAAAATCAGGTCCGGGTTCATGCAGCTGCAATGTGGTTCGTGTAAACCATTTGATCCGGGAGATGGCCACAGTATAACTCATGTGTATCTTCACGAACAGGTGGCTTGGTAGGTGGCCCTCAATTTCAGAAAGCGAATTACCTGCGATGAAAGTTTGATGCTTGGTTACGACCAGGCAAAAACGGTTTTTCGCCATGCAATACAGTATGTCGGCAAATGCCACCTGGTTGTACTGCTTGTCACAGCGGATAAACAGGAAATCTGTATTGAACAGAATTCTCCGCGCATACGATTGCACCTTTTCCGGCATTCGATTCCTTTTTTCAACCAGCGACAGGTCGCCTATCCCGGGATCTTTACCTCCTCTCATACACTGCCTTCGATTCCCACACTTCACCGTTTGTTAAATTTTCATCTTTGCGCTGCAGGATCAGTGAGCCGTATTCAAGACTGTAAGTATCCGTCACTTTTCTTTCCAGTTTACCCGCATCGTCCGGGCTGGAGATGGTAGTAAAACAGACAAAGCTGTTGCCGTCATTGCTCCAGGTGGTGGTAATGGTCTTTTTCCTTTTCGATGCCGTTGTCAACTCTACAGCCCTGCCATCTTTGGTAAGTTTTTCACTGACCGTAAAATCGGTATTGTTGGCACCCATCGTGATTTTATCAAGATTCACCACGGTGGCGGTTTGCGAGATATTGATCTGTTTGGGTGACCCATTGGAATACAGGTTTCCTGAAATGGATTCCTGTTCGACAAATACCCAGTTACCAGTAAAATCTGCTTTCTGTGCGAACGCACTAAAGACCACAAAGCACAAAGCTGCAAGCGTGAAGGTTTTCATAAGGATTATTTATAGTTGTAATTGATTTTTAAAAGTTCTTCTGAATTCGGCCCGATCATGATCTCGAACACACCCGGTTCTACCAGGTATTGCATCTTCGCATTCCAGTAGGCAAGCATGTTGGCATCGATCTCGAAGGAAACCTTTTTGGTTTCGCCAGGCTGCACGCTGATGCGCTGGAAGTTTTTGAGTTCCTTGACGGGGCGGGTAGCACTGCTCACCTTTTGGTGGACATAGAGTTGCACGATCTCATCACCCGCCAATTTGCCCTGGTTGGTAACATCGACACTGACAGTGTTACCGCGCAGCTGAATATTGCTGTAGCCGTATTTGTTATAGCTCAAGCCGAATCCGAATGGATAGAGTGGTGTATTCTTTTCTGACACGTACTCAAAATGATGCGCACTGGGTTTGCGGTTGTAATAGATCGGCAGCTGTCCTACGCTACGTGGCACACTTATCGTGAGTTTTCCGGATGGATTGACATCGCCAAAGAGAATATTAGCAAATGCATTACCCGTTTCCTGTCCCGAGAACCAGCCATCAATGATCGCGCTTGCTTTTTCCTGGATATAATTCACACAAAGCGGACGTCCATGAGCGAGATAGACGATCACTGGTTTACCTGTCGCGATCAGTGCTTTGACAAGATCATTTTGATCACTCAATAACTCTAAAGTGGATACATCTCCGAAGCGATCCGGGTTTCCGGCTTCACGTGAGAATTGTTCGTTCTCTCCTACTGCGCAGATAATGATATCCGATTGCTGTGCAACTGCGACTGCTGAATCAATTTTACGAAGGTTGTTTTCGCGGCTCGGCCATTTAACACGTCCCGTGTATTGATAATTATTTAAAGAGTAAGTGTCACCGTTTAAAGAAAGGTCTACCCCTTTTGCATACAACACCTCCGCCGTGTTACCCACCTTATTCTTGACGCCTTCCAGAAGTGAAACATTATGTACAGGTACACCTGAATAATCACCCGTATAATTTGTTGCCGCCATGGGTCCGATGACCGCGATCTTTTTATACCGCCCTTTTGGTAAAGGCAGTATATTGTTTTGATTTTTCAGCAATACCATCGAACGTTCAGCTGCAACCCTTGACAATTCACGCCCTTCCGGTTGGTTGATCTTCGCGAGCGCCTCTTCGAGTTTGATTTCTTTGGCTTCGAACAAGCCCATTTTGAACTTTAGACGCAGCACATACGAAACTGCTTCGTCAAGATCTTTCATGTTGATCCTGCCTTCTTTAACGAGCGCAATGAGTTTCTCGTAATTATTCCCATAAGGAAGGTCCACCGTCACACCGGCATTGAATGCCATCAGTGCAGCTGTTGATTTATCTTTCGCAACGAAATGTTTGTTGTGCAGTTGATCAATCGCCCACCAGTCGGAGACAAGTACGCCGTCATATTTCCATTCTTTGCGTAATACATCTTTTAAGAGCCAGCTGTTGGCGTGCGCCGGGATGCCATCGATCTCTACATAAGCAGGCATGATCGCAGCGGGGCTGGACCGTTGTATCGCGAGACGAAAAGGCTCCATGTGAAAGGTTCTCAACACCCGTTCAGAAAAATCTGCCGGTGCCTGGTTAACACCACCTTCGGATTGACCGTGTCCTGTAAAATGTTTAAGGGTTGCCATCACACCACCGCCCTGTAGCCCCCGAACGACCGCTGATCCCATAAGGCCGCAGAGATAAGGATCTTCGCCAAAAGTTTCTCCTGTTCTGCCCCAGCGCGGATCCCGCGTAACATCTATCACTGGCGACAACACCATTGTGGTCCCCCTTGATTTGGCCTGTGCGGCAACGTAGTTGTATATCCTTTCTGTCAGAAGCGTATCCCACGAACACGCAAGACCGATCGAAGTCGGGAATACATCTGTCTTCATGGCGAGTAAACCATGATGGGCTTCATCCAGGAATATCGCGGGAATGCCCAGTCTTGTTTTACGCAGGTATTCCTGCGTTTTATTGCGGTTGTTGATGGATTCTTCGAGACTGTTGTCAAAATCGGGATTGATCATGGAGATCCCGTTACCAAATAAGGAATCGATCTTCTTTTTGTCATTGAAGAAAGCCCTGTTGACCTTTGGGTTCGCCGCAAAAGAACTGCGAAGTTGCGCTACCTTTTCTTCCACGGTCATCTTCTTCAACAGTTCTTCGATCCGTTGTTCGTTGTTTTGCGCGTGGATATTGAACACGCCAATGCAGGCAAGCAATAATAATGTCAGTTTTCTCATTTCCTGTGGTTAGATATAAAGACCCTTCTAAAAGCAAATTGTATTAGTCAATCCACTATTTTTTAACCAATATTTTTCACGACTTAATAATTTCACATCTTCCAGCAAACGAAACATCTTGAACAAGTAAACTGAATAGTCGCGGAAGTAATTGGTGGCTGTCATTAGCCCGATCACGGCTATTGTTTTGTGTTGGCCTTTTGCAAGGGCAGTATGTTGTTTTGATTTTTGAGCAGGACCATCGACCGTTCTGCAGCGATCCTGGATAGCTCTCTGCCTTCGGGTTGGTTGATGTGTTTAAGTGCTCCTTCAAGCGTTACTGCTGGTGGGTTGTCGAACAAACCCATTTTGAATTTTAAACGCAATACATAAGCAACTGCTTCATCAAGATCTTTCATCGGGATCTTGCCGTCTTTGACCAGTTGGATCAGTCTTTCGTAGTTGTTGCCGTACGGCAAATCGACTGTTACGCCTGCGTTCAACGCCTGTAAAGCTGCATCCATTTTGTCGGTTGCCACCAGGTGTTTGTTGTACAATTGGTCAATTGCCCAACTGTCGGAAACCACCACGCCTTTGTAACCCCATTCTTTGCGTAAGACATCGGTTAACAGCCATTTATTTCGCGTGAGCGGGAACACCGTTCATCTCAACATAGGCTGGCATAATGCCAGCTGGGTTTACTCTTTGGATGACCAGGCGGAAAGGCTCCATGTGGGCATTACGAAAGGCACGCATACCCTGATCTGCGGGGCCCTGGTTAATACCACATTCGCTTTGGCCGTGGGCAGTGAAATGTTTGAGCGTAGCCATAACACCGCCTCTTTGAAATCCGCGTACTACGGCGCTTCCCATCAAACCCCTTAGATAAGGATCTTCACCATAAGTTTCTCCGGTCCTGCTCCAGCGGGGGTGACGAACGACGTCTATAACCGGAGCAAGTATCATTGTTGTACCACGTGCCCCGGCTTGGATTGCCGCTTATTTATAGATACACTCCGTTAATAGCGTATCCCATGAACAGGCTAGGGAAATACTCGTTGGAAAGATGTCTGATTTCATTGCGAGAAGTCCGTGATGGGCTTCGTCCAGGAATATCGCTGGTATACCCAGACGTGTTTGTTTTATTAAGTATTGCTGCGTCAAATTCCGGTTGTTTATCGATTCTTCAAGGCTGTTGTCGAAGTCGGGTTTGATCATGGCGACTCCATTGCCAAACAGCGAATCGAGTTTGAATTTACTCTCAAAAAAAGCAGCTTTGATCTTCGGGTTGGCAGCAAATGAGCTACGCAACTGGCATACCTTTTCTTCAACGTTTATTCAAATAATTAATGAAAAGATCTTTTTTTCATCAGCTGCCTATTGGGCATAGACATAATCTGACTGCATAGCAAATACTGCAAACAATAGTAGAGAACAGGAAACGTACTACCAGTTCCTGAATTTATTTGGGCGAAATTATCGCTTAGACAACATCTGAAATAACTAACCGCAAAACTATACCAAAAGATTATTTTTTAGTTGGCACGAGTTCAAATTCGTCTGAGAAATTTGACCATGTATTGGTACCTGAAATTATCCAACGAGGAGGTGGACTATCTTTTAAGTAGTGGTCAAAGAATTGTTCAACTCTTTTTGTGAAGTCAACGGCTTCAAGCCCCCCCACTATGTGCCCCGAACTGCGATAGTTAAGCATCCAACTCGGTTTACCCAATCTTCTCATAGCTACAAACATCTCAATCCCCTGTTCCCAAGGAACTCCGCCATCTATCTGACTATGAAATATTAAAAGAGGGGCTTGTATCTTATCTGCAAATAAAATTGGTGATTCTTCTATGTATCTCTTGCGATCTGCCCACAGGCTAGTGTTTAACCTCGACTCTGCATTCGGTAATCGGCTAGCTTTCTTATTCAAGCCGTACCCTGATAAACTTAAGGAACCGCTAACCATATCACTTACTCCCGCTCCTGCAATAGCAGCAGAAAATAACTGCGTATGGGAAACAATATGATAAACCATCTGACCAGAAAAACTATGTCCCACCAACCCTAACCGGGTTTGATCTACAAATTTATAGGACTTTAAGACAGCTACCGCAGACTCAACAGTCCGCAATGCACTTTTTCCAATCTCCCCAACACGGAAATGTATATCAGGTGTAAATACAAGATAACCTTGACTTACAAACCATGGTATATTAATCATGCCATTTGAAAATTCTGGCCTTATATACTCATTCAAGCTAGTTGAAAATTGTTCATAAATTATAAAAATAAGCGGGTACTTTTTACTGCTATCAAAATTATCAGGCTTATATAATACTCCCTGGGAAGCAATTCCACCTTCCAATTTGAAGCGCATCAATTCCGACTTCAACCATTTATAATTTTGCTCAGGATAGATCGTAGTGAGTGTGTCAAACGTAACGAAATTCGACGTGGAGAATAAGTTGGGTGATTTCTGGCAACTCTGAAGCATAATCACCCATCTATCGCTGTCTTTTGCTTTAAGAGGTTTCATACCCTGATCATAATGACGCCCAGTATTTTGAAACGGCTCAGTATATATTGTATAATTACCCATGAATAATGATTGTGGGGACGTGCCACTCGTCAGGTCCAAACAAAAAATACCATTTTCTTTATTTAGGTTGTTTAATGCAACCAAATAAAGTTTATGAGACTCCAGCTCCAAAAAGCTATCTTTAGATGTTGCAGCTATTAGTCGAAACTTAATCATATTTCCGCGACCAAATTTCTTAGTTAAGCACGTAGGGCTCCGTAGGCCGGAAGGATCTAAAGACCAAAGATCAAACTGATCATAAACAACTAAACTTCCGTCATCTGGATTCCATCCTGCAATGCCCGCCGATCTATCATCTACTACTACCATTTTCCCATTTTCAGTGAGCTTAAATTCAAAATCGTTGGCAAAAGCTCCGGGTGTAAGGCTTTCAGTTAGTACTCTTATCCTTCGGCTGCTAATTTCATAGGAACAAAAATGCTGTAGTTTTCCATCATAGTACAACAAGAATCTCCCGTCCGGGGAAAAGACAAAACTAGACAATGCCCCTTTCAGAAATGGTTGTCGTTGGCCAGTCTTCATAGAAACAAGGAAAAGGCTATCAATATCTTTCAGCCAAAACCTATCTCCCTGTGTATCATTTTTGACCAGGTAATAGTCGCCAATTTTCCAGGGATACGCCTCTACTGCATCACCAATTTTAGGAACCAGATTTATCATGCTGTTCTCATCAATATTCAACCTCGCTTCGAAAACATTTCTCTGCAATGTTGCACCTTCGTTAATACGTTTAGACTGAAGAAAAGTATCTGTATAACTCCAAAGGTCTAATCTTGGGTTGCCTTTCTCTGGCGTATTTACTTTCGCAGTTTTTTTGTATTTAAGAGTTAATTTTAAGTATTCGCCATCATTGGTAAACCCAAAAAGGTCTCCTAATACATATTGTTGATTTTTATTATCAGAATACAATCGCTTCAATCCACGGCTCGACGAATAATAATAAATAGACTTATCATCACTTTGAAATGGCAAAGTACCTGAAGTAATAAAAGCAATTTTATCACCTGAATCATTAGCGATTAAATTTGAAACGTTAGTTACGCTGTCAGCACCCCTGTATATAATACGGCGAGTTTGAGAAGGGAGGTTTATAAGGGAAAGAGTTTTTGATGAGTCTATCAAAAGGAGGCTGGATTGATTCTTGCACAAATTATAAGCTATCACTTGTTGAAATTCAAACTTCCTGCCCTCATCTATATCGTATAAAATTAGACTCTTTTTTGGTTCGAAAAAACAGAGCCATTTATCAGATCTACACGACATGGGCTGCCTATAAGTGGCGGAACCGACATAGGTAAGCTTAAAGTCATTGACCAAATCCAATGTGAATATCGAATCTCCTCTTTCGAAAAGTAGATATCTGCTGGAGTTGGAGAAAGATATCAATTTCTCGTTGTCGATTTCCAATATTCTACGATTATCAAAGTTTTTCAGATACGTACTAGTACGTCTTTGACCATTAGAAATAGTATACGCGACATAACGACCATCATTAGACAAAAGGACGTCTTTCGAAACCCAGGGCCATCTAACTACCGCAGAACTATCAACTACTTTTTTAATCTGACCACTAGTCACAAACGGCAACAAACCGATGACAAATAAAATAACTATACGAGTAAGCTGTGTTCTCATCACGATATGAAGTTGTTTGCTTTTATGAACTTGGCAAGAGAATACTAATCTCGACTATACATAGCATCGATCTGCCATTCCTCGCCAGTGATATAATTTAAACTCTTTCTACTCAGATAAAGCTTATCATCGAGCACTCGCCAAGCGTCTGTTGACACTATTTCTAAATAAGAATCTTTGAAGGGATTATAGATCGAAGATGTAACAATTATGTAATTTTTGCTGGCATTAAAATTAACTAACTTCGTTTTTTTCCGCCCACTCGCTGTAGTCAGTTCACTTTTTTTGCCCACAACAAGTGTATCAATAACTGTTGATACACTCGAATCAACTTTTAACGCCTCCTCTATAACTACCTTCTTACCAGAAATATTGATTTGAACGGAAATTGGTGTCGAACCCCAGTAATATATACTACCGCTGACAGGATGTTGCTGGACTAATTTCCATTTTTTTGTTTGGGCTGTTACAACCATGCTTAAAAAGCATGTGAAAATGGCTACTAATATTCTCTTTTTATCAAAGGACACAATGTTGAATTTTAGCTGTTTTTAATTGTTCTTTTTTAGATCCGCTTCGACTAACCACGTTCGTCGTCCAGATTTGATTTGTTGAATACGCTCCTCAAGGTTACCGATCACTTTTATATTATTGTCTCCTATCGCTTCCTTTAATCCGTTGCTTGCAACTTCCAATGCTCTATCTACTTGTTTTCCTTTATACAAAAGCATAAAATATGTGTCTAGCACGGTGAAATACCATCCTCTCACATGATTATCTCGAGCTCGACTCACAACGCCATCCATCCAATTGATTGCTGCTGACAATTTCGACGAATCATCCGTTCCTGCATTGCCATTATCCCCGTAGATATTACTATAGGCGACATAATTGAGCCAGGAATCACTAGCAGGCAAATCAAAAGCGTTCATTGCAACAAGCTCAACGAAGCAGCTCAAATAACCTTCTCTATCGCCTAAGACCTCGTAGTAACTTAACTTCGCAAGAAGTATATTTCGGCGCGCAGTAACTACATCATGTTCACGTGTTAGCACTTTGGATAACGAATCCCAAGCCGGCTCTTTTCCTTGGCTCATGTAAATTGATACCGCATGATTAAGAAATGATCGTCCAATAACTGTATCCAGTACTCGTTGAGAAGAAGCTGACCCACCAGTAACTTTGTTAACCTTACCAGGATTGCTTGTAAACATTTTGTAAAATCTACTTTGCTTTCCTCTGATATTATCAGAAATCACAGCAATCGCTTCTTTCGAATACCATTCTTCTTCTGGACGAGTGACCAAGTAACTAAGAAAGTCTTTTGAAAGACGACTAGCGTATTGAACGTTTCCAAACTTTGTGCTCATCTTTATGATAGCGGGAAATTGTTCCGGATGTAGCAATTTTAGGTCGTATTGATTCAATAATGAATAATATCGAGTTTTGGGATCTAGGGCCGTTTTGCCGAAAGCAAGAAATGAATTAACATTTTGGTAGCTGGTCCCCCTGTGGACAATTTGGCCTGTGGAATCAAAAACCAGGAACGAAGGATACACGTCAACAGAGAACTTCTTGTCCATCTTCTTTACTTCGCCATACCATGACTTCACGTGAGCATTGTCTCCTTTAGTTTGATCAAACTGTAATCTGATAGATATGAAATGTGAATTGAAAAAACTGCCAACGGTGTCCGTACTGAAAACGTCATGCTCCATGGCGCGGCAAGGCGCACACCAAGTGGTGAAACAGTCAACGAAGATTAGTTTATTCTCTTTCTTGGCAGCAGTGCGAACCTCAGACCAATCCGCAAACTGCCGAAATATAATGCCGCCATTCGATTTTCTAATTATCTGCCCTTGTAAGTCACCAAACTGACTTATCGTTAGGATTGATAGAACTATAATAATCTTTCTCATCTTTGCATGAATTTTCTAAGTTTGGAAGAATCTTTAGTCTGATAGCTCGAATTAACATTCGTAACAACTCGGCGATTCAATTAGATTAGCTTAATACCCTGGATTCTGAGTTATATTGGGATTTCTGAGGATATCATTTAGCGGTAAAGGAAGAAGTTGATCCGAAGTTGTCCAAGTCCCTCCTTTTAATGGAGTAATTGTGGACATAACTGCATTAGCCTTATCTGCTCTTTTCAAGTCAAACCATCTGTGTCCAAACTCAGTAAATAACTCGACCCGCCGTTCTTGAAAAATGGCATCGAGTAAGCTACCTTTGTCTGTATAGGATTTACTCGCCAATCCAGACCTATTTCTGATCGTATTGAGATCTGAATTTGCTAAAGCAATTTTATCTTGCTGCGCCCTCGCTTCTGATCGTACTAAATATATTTCACCAAGGCGTAAAACTGTAAGGTATTCATCGACAGGCTTGTTTTGTGTAGCGATCTTATACTTAAAAGGGTAAGTGTATTTTACCGCTCCGATGGTCGTATCTTTTGTCCAGTTGCTAATTCTTTGGTCGCCTGGTTCGAAACTGCTCAACAAATATGTGCTGAGTCGTATTGGCCGACTATTATTTGGCGATCCATTAATAACAAAAACCCGAGCATCTTCAGTATTCCAACCCGCTGCAGTTGGCTGAAGTTGCCAAATCGCTTCAGTGCTGGTTGCTAAAAAAACATCTTTAAGTGGGGCAAGTGAAAAAGTTTGCGATGCTGAAATTACTAATGAGGCTTCATTTTCCGCTTCGCTGTATTGTTTATTGTACAGATAAATTCGTGACAATAAAGCTGATGCAGCCCATTTGTTCACTCGAACCCTGCGCGCTGCCGAAGAGTAAGGTAGCAGGTTTAAGTCGAGATAGTTTTCGCTCAGCAAGGACTTTGCTTCTGTAAGATCTTTAATACACTGGGCGTAAACATCACTTATGTTGCTTCGCGACAAGGTGGAATTAACCTTATAATCTGTCGTCAGCACAATTGGTATAGCACCGTAGGTGTTAGTTAAATGAAAGTTTACAAAAGCACGAAGAAATTTAGCCTCGCCTATTAATTCACTTTTAACTGAGCTTTGCAATGCTTTTTCCTCTTGCAATCCCTCTATGACAGAGTTCGTCCAAAAAAGAAATGTATAGCATGGCTCCCATCCATCTGCCCCATTGCTGACCAATAGATTGTTTCTGAAATAAGCATTCAATTTGGTGTCAGTTACTGAGGAGTTCAACGTTAGCTCGTCCGATAGAAGACCTCCAAGCATTGAAATCCCCATTTTTCCTGTAAAAGGTGTGAAAGTATTTGATAGATACGTGTATAGGCCGGTCACTGTCGCGACCGCAGTTTCTTTTGTTTTAAACACATTCTCTTTTGTTACACTTACCACAGGCGGATCTACTTCAACAAATTTCTTGCAGCCTGAAACTAAAAAGACGATAATAAAAGAGTACGTTATAAATATTTGGGGCCGAGTATTATGAATGGTTTGCATGAGTGTATTTTTAAAATTATAAACCTATTTGTACACCAAATGTTATTGTTCGCAAAGGGGGTAGACTGCTATAACCAGGAGTTTCAGGATCACCTCCTTTGAACTTAGTCATGGTCAACAAATTCTGGGCATTTAGGGTAAATTTGACAAGTTTAAAACCTGCAGATTTCAACCAAGTAGATGGTAACGTCCAACCAATTGCGATATTTTTCAAACGTATATAGGACGCATCTGAATTCCTCGCATCGCTGGCAAAAGCCAAATCTTGTTGAGCTGCTGTTGCACTGAAATAATCCGCCGTGTATTTTTGAATAGTCACATGATCTCCTACATTTTGCCAACGATCAAAAACAGTTACCGGTTGATTACTTGATCCAGACACAAAAGCACCTGGAGGTACCGATGTTCCATTATTAAAAAGCAAGTTTGCAGTATTTTGCTTAACAAATTGAAATAAAAAACTTAGCTCGAAATTCCCAGTATTAAATAAGTTTTCAATCCCCCCATAATATATAGGGAAGAACGTGACAAATTCCGTTCGGTCGTTTGCTTGATCTGGGGTACTGGTAGGATTGCCGAAACGGTCCAATACTTTATAAACTCCTGTGGCGGGATCAACTCCACCAAAGCGTAGTAGCCTTTGCGTCGCGATAGATTGTCCTACTATCAGGGTATTTGCATATGATGATTGCGATAGATTTGGGAATTCTAAAAGCTTATTTCGCGCAACCGTCATATTCAAACTGGTAGTCCAAGAAATCTTCTTTGTTGTAAGATTTTTTGAATTCAACGATAATTCAAATGATGAGTTTTGAACTGTTGCCGGAAAATTATCGGGAACGGATGTACGACCTGCAGTAGAAGGCAATTTATACAGAAGAAGTTGGTTAGACGATCTGTTTCTGGAATAGCTCGCCGAAAGAATAATTCTGTCATTGATAAAACCAAGATCAATCCCGGCGTGAACTTTGGTCGTCGACTCCCATTGAATATACGGATTAGCTATCCCAAGTGGTAACAGAAAGCTCCCACCTTGATAAGGATTCCCGGAAGAGCCAGCTCCAAAAAGACCAATGTATTGATAGTCACCAATTTGATCACTTCCCGTTGTGCCGATCGACGCTCTTAATTTACCAAAACTTAAGAAACGTAGCTTCCCTTTTAACATTAATTCCTCAGAAAATATCCATGCGAGACCCGCACTTCCAAAACTTTGGAACTTGTTTTTTTCGCCAAAGCGACTTGTTCCATCGTATCTACCAGTAAATGTCGCTATGTACTTTTTCCTTGCAGCCAATTGAATTCTTCCAAAGAGAGCATTGTATTTGTATTCTGAGATATTCGAGACATCTGATACTATTGTCGCTGCAGCACTTGGATTAGTCAATAGTGCGTCACTGACATAACCGGTTCCAACATACGCTCCCGAGTTATTCTTATTGGCTTGGAAAGTTGAACCTACTAATGCATCAACATTTAGGTTCTTTTTAGCAAGCTTATAAGTCACTTGGGGCTCGACAATCCACGAGTTTGAAGCCACACTACCGTATGATGCTCGGCGAACGAAATTTGAAACGTTTTCTGGCTTTGCACCGGCAAGGGGACTGCTGTTAAAGTCACTTGCGGTTAGATTTGTAAACCCAAAACTTGTTTTAAAATCTAACCCCGGTAATACAGAGTAGGATAATAGCAAATTCGTAACAAGACTATTAACCTTGCGATGATATTGATTGTAAATAATATACTGCATTGGATGATTCTCCAAAGTTGAGACCCCTGATGGAGTCATTGCCCAGTTCAAGCTCCCGTCTGGGTTAAAAAGTGCTGGCGCAATAGGCTCGGTTAAGTTAGCGGCTGCTGTAAGATCCACACCTGGCAATTTGTTATCATCTATAGTGTAGTTATTTGTAAAACGTAATTTGAATCTGTTGTTAGGTGAGTTTGCAGAAACACTCAGATGAACGGCCCCCTTTTGGTCGGCATATTCGCCCGGAAAAACAGTCGATTGCCTATTATATGTCGTGCTTAACAAATACTGTATTTCTGAACTTCCACCCGATACACTTGCATTGAGATTTGTATATTTAGCAGTCCCACCAATGTAAAATTTCTGCCAATTTGTTTCACGCGTGGTATCCCAGAGTGTCACATCATAATTTGTGCTATTACTTGTTATCGTCGACAAGTTAACACCATCATTTTTGTACGCTTCGTAGCGCATATCAAGATATTGACGCCTATTCATCATCTTCATGAACCGCGTAACATTGCTCCAACCCTCCTGCACATCGACGTCTAATTTAACCTTACCCGCCTTCCCATTTTTTGTAATAATGATAATGGCCCCGTTAGCAGCTCGAGATCCGTAAATTGATGTGGCCTCAGCATCTTTTAACACGGACACGCTTTCAACATCTTGAGGATTAATAAAGCTCAGTGGACTTCCGCTTCCGAAATTTCCTCCATTCCCTCCATTTTCCCCTAGAACGATGTCTGAATTACTAAACTTAGGCATTTGCGATGAGTATGGCACGCCGTCAATTATTATCAATGGATCATTCCCATATCCAATGCTATTTTGACCTTGTATCCTAAGACTGATCCCACCGCCAGCTACGCCATTGTTCTGCTGTACGAACAAACCCGGCACTCTCGCTTGCAATGCAAGCATTACATTAGGTACGGGTTGCTTTGCAATGTCAGACCCCTTAACAATGCTAATATTTCCGGTCGTCATTCGCTGGCTTGTGGTACCGTATGCCTGTATTTGCACTTCATCGAGTTTGCTTTCAGTTCTGTTCAAAGTCACATTCACCACACTTCGCCCGAGTACTGGCATTACTTTCATTTCAAACCCAACATAACTAAATTCCAGCGACGCGGATTCTTCAACACTTTGCAAATGATAAATGCCAGAGACATTTGTTTGAGCACCATTCTTGGTGCCTCTTATCATAACATTAGCTCCGACAAGTGGATTTCCTTCATCATCTGTAACTCGTCCACTAACTGCGATAATTGCAGCGGCTGTAGCATAATCCTGGACTGTTTTATCCCTTTGCTTTACAGAAATATATTTGCCCGAGATACTAAACGTGAGCTGTTGCGCATCAAATAATTTTTCGAGAACACTTTCTAAAGGTTGATTTTCGACATCAATAGTAACAGGTTTTGCAGCCCCAAGACGTTCTTTCGTATAAACAAATGTGTATCCTGTCTTCTTCTCGATTTCTTTAAAAGCCTTTTCTAGAGTGCTTTCTTTTAGACGAATACTTACGACTTGGGAAAGTCCCTTAGCCGAGACCTGTAACAGTGCTGCAAGCAGCAAAATTGTAATCAACTTCATGGCTTTGATGAGTTGAGGGGTTCGGAAAATTGCAGTTAAATGCATAGATTGCATTGGTTTTGGGTTGAACAATGAACGTGTCTAGCGTTTTGGTTTACTCTTAACTTCCGGCCGGTGGTGTTAGCGCACTACTGGCTTTTATTTTGTATGGTTCGTACTACTTAAAAACACTGATCTTTTTTCCTTCGATCGTAAAATGCACATCACCAGTTGCCTCTAAAATTTTCAATAGCTCGCTCACAGGAAGATTGCGGTTTACCTTGGCGACAAAACTGTAATTCACGATTTCTTTAAATTCGATGTCTACATCGTACCATCTTTCAATATCCTGCATGATCTGTTTGATACCTGCACCATCGTATAAGAACCTTCCATCCTTCCAGGCCATTACACTTTCGATGTCAGGTTGAAAGAATTTGCCTTCTGAGTATTGTTGGCCAGGCTTCAGGATATCGTTGTTGATTTTGACAGATCCTTCGAGTAATGTCGTCACCTGCTTCGCATACGTGTTCACATTGAAATGTGTTCCGAGTACAGTGATCTTGTCCTGTCCGGTGTTGACGATAAAGGGCTTGTCTTTATTTTTCGCAACTTCAAAATATACCTCACCTGTGATCTCAACTTCTCTGGTATTTCCGTTGAATACAGTCGGGAATTTCACGCTCGATCCTGCATTGAGCCACACCGTGGTTCCGTCACTTAATTGTACGGTTTGTATACGCGCTTTCGGTGTGATGACGGTTGCATACTGAACAGCGTTTTCTGATACTCTTATCCCTTCATTTCCTTTGGTAAATCCGTCAAAAAGTTGCCCGTCTTTCGCTGTGTCCAGCAATATTTCCCGGCCATTGGATAAACGTAAAATGGCACCTGTTTTACCGGGCTGGATATCATTTTTAAATCTTTCTTTTTGTGTCAGCTGTGCGATTGGTTTTTGTGGCTCTATATCTTTCTTGTTTAAGAGAAAGAATGTAGTGGCTACGGCAAACAGAACAACGGCTGCAGCTATCCAACGGGTCGCTTTGGCAAAGAACATTTTTCTTACCGGCGCTTCTGTTGTAGCCAGCATGAGTGCAGCGCGTATGGCTTCTGTTGATTCATCATCCAGCCTGACTTCACCTTTCGGTATGCTGCTGTCCGCTTCGATAAGCTGGCGCATAACTTCAGCGTCTGCCTCGTTTTGCAAAGCAATATAAAGGCGCTGGCGATCTTCGTCAGTCGCTTCCGGCTTGAGATAGTCCGCTAAAACTTGTTCCAGTGCTGCGCGTGTTGCCATAGATAAAATTTGACCCTGTCATGACATGACCCCGGAAGTTGGAGCCTGTATTAGGGAAATGTTATGTTTTTAAAAAGAAATTATGATCAGTTGTAAATAAAGAGAGGGAAGGCTGCCAGTACCGATGGAACGATCACGCCCTTTACGATCAGGTGCGCGCGAATGGCACGGGTGGCATGTAGGAGGTGGACCTTGGCTGTATTGGGAGAGATACCCATCTGTGCAGCGGCTTCGTCGCGCGAAAGCCCCAGCTCCCGCATCAGGTAAAATGCGGTCTGCTGCGCAGCCGTCAGCCGGGATTTGGCTTCCGCCACCATGCCCTTCAGTTCGGCCTCTTCCAGGAGGTAGTCGGTATCTCCCGATTGTTCCCTTTCATGTGCCTCGGCCTTTACTTTGCCCTCATGGATATTACGTCTGGCGATCCCCCGCAAAACCTTAAAAGAACGGTTGCGTGCGACGGTATACAGCCAGCCGGGCAGGTTCTCGATGCCGGGTGCCTCGCCGCGGTGCATCCACAGGTCAAGAAAGACATCCTGCAGGATTTCCTCCGCGTAAACCTCGATCTTCACGAAACGCAAAGCGGTCTCGTAAACGGAATCTTTGTAAGTGAGAAAGAGAGCTTCCAATGCCCCGTTGTCGCCTCTAGAGAGGCGATCCAAAAGATGGGTCGTATCCTGGGGGGATGGATGCAATGGTCTGGGTTTTGGTTTGGTCTAAAGTGTCTTTGCCCTCTAAAACAAGACAACCACCGCAACGGTTTCATTGCATGGTGGTTGGACATTGTTTTACCGGATGAAAGTAAATAATTGTTTGACAATTCCAACTTTAATAATCCTTAAAGCCTCCTAAATCTCCTGAATTATCCGGCTCATTCCGCATTAATCCTCAGTAGTTTCTAGGATTTGATTTCGTTTCCGTAACAGACTCTGCTTCTGAACCACCCGGCACATCATCGATACCGGTTATCGTTCAAAAGAGCAAAAAGAACTGCTGTACAATGATTCCATGACACACAAATAGTCGTCGTAGTGTTTCTATAAAGAAATAACGTACACTCGCGGTTTTTTAAACAGTGTTTTGTAAATTCAGTACATGCTTAAAGAAAAGGAGTTGGACTTGTTACTCAACCAATGTGAGGGGTATCTGGCCCAAAAAGACTTTAAATCCATTGCGAGATTCCTGACGATAGAAAAACTTGAGAAATATGCAAGTGATAGGCTGTATTTTTTAGCGGGCTTGGCGGAGCATGACTCAAGAAATTTCAAGCAGGCACTCGATTTTTTTTCACAAGCTATTAAGCTCAATTCTGGCAACTACTCGTATTATCTGTACCGTGCGCGGGAACTGAACACTTTCCATTTTTATGATGCCGCGTTAGAATGTCTGGAGTACGCCTTGCAGTTAATGCCTTCCAATAAGTCTCCGATTCTGTATCAATTAATGCGTGCCTATCACGGAAAGGAGGAGTTCCAAAAAGTCACAGAGATTGCAACCAAGATTGTAGAGGAAGGTAAGGCAGATGTTGAGACTTTTAAGTTTTTAGGCACAGCTTACTACAATCTTAATAAAAGCGAGAAAGCACTGGAGGCCTTTGAAGAAGCACTTTCCCTCGCGCCAACGGAGGCTGAGATACACGGCTCTATCGGAACCATTTACTTTAATGATAACCAGCTTGACAAGGCACTGGAGTACTTCGAATTTGCCTCAAAGCTGAATCACACTCCCTCAGTTGTAAACAGAGCGGCATTGTATGCCCAAAGAAAGGATTTTGACAAAGCCCTCGCTGGCGTGTTAGAAAGGCTGAAAGAGCTGAAAGATTATCATCTTTATATTTCTGCAGCAAGTATTTATGAACTTGCAGGAAAATATTCGGAGGCTCTAGCGCACTTTCAAATGGGTTTTCAGGCTATGATGTTTAACCCTTACCTGCATAGCTATACTGAAACGATGAAGGTTGTACATACTTTATGGGGTGCATTTGTGCGTTACGACTGTCCCTTGGCAAGCATTACCTTGATCAATCAATATCCAATTTTGAGTACTCATTCTCACTACGTGAAAGACGTCGCGGACATTTATGGAAAATGCCAAAAATGGATAACCTTCCTGGACTTTCTATCGCATTCGAAATGGGTGTACAAAGCAACTTCTGTTGTTTCCGTGTTAAACGCAATCTCATCTTACTATTTGGGACTGCCCACGCGCACTGCAGTTTTTTATACAGAATTCAGAGTAGACGGTGGCCTTTCCATTTTTGACATGTATTACTATATAAGGTCTTGCATTAACCTGACCTACCCGGTGGATGATCATTTTCAATCAGTTTTCGAACCCCTCGGAACTACGCATGTTGAAGATCCTGTGACTTGCTATTATATCGGACAGGTTATGATGCTTGGTGGATTATTTTCTTTGGCTGAAACCTACTATTTACGCGCCCAAAAGTTTCTTCCTGCCAAATATGGACTTATAGGTGTTTACAAAGCACAAAAGAAATGGGATCAACTAAAACAAACAGCTCACGAAATCGTCGAGATCGAAAAAATGGAGAAGGTTTACAAATTCCTTCCCGAGCAAAAACCAGTTACCATAACTAAGAACATTACACAAGAGGAGTTTGAATTCGAAATTAAAAACAGACTCTATTATTTTGAACTGCTAGAAGAAATTAACGAAGTGAGACACTTCAACAATCCCGATGCTGTATACCGCCATCTAGAATTCTATAACATGATTGAGTCTGATAAGGAAATGGAGGAAATCATGTATCTGGTTAATACTAGACATGAAATAAAATTGCTTGAAAACAAACTTATTTCGAACTATATAAGTTCTGTTGAAAACGACAAATTAGAGGAGCTGGATAATGCAATCGAAAATAATTCTAAGGCGCGACCCTTACGTGTTGAAATTGAGAACCATCATAAAAGAACGGAAGGCAGAACTTCAGTAGAAAAACAGCTTGCAACGGGAATGTATGCAAGTGATAAGAAACTTGACGTGTATATTATTCTCATTCGGTATTTTCTAAAAAAGGGCATGCTTTCCCCAAGGGCTGCCGTGATATTGCACTTTTATGGTCAAAAACTTTCAGCAAGACAAAAAGATACTGAAACTATAAAGAAATTTGAAGGTGCGATGAAATTTGGAGAAGTCTTATTGTCGCTTTCCGGGACAATTACCTTATCACTGGAATTGATTTCGAAAATGTTGCTCTATCATGTGAAAATCCCCCTCCACCAAAGCGCATTTGATGAATATCAGGAATACCACGAATTCAAAAACAAATTCAGAAGTGAGTACCTTGTGTGGTACAGGCAGCACTATTGCACAAAAAAATTAGAAGCCGAATTAACTGATATAGTTCCGAAATAAAAAACGCTAAATCCAAGTCCAGAATTACAACGGACGCGCCGCGATAAATCTCTTGTAGAATCACATACAGTAGAATTTACAAAAAGCTCTTTAGCATGGTTTGCAGACTCCCCGCCGAATACCCCACCGACTTCGCCACAACAGTTCCGGATGGATCGATCAAGAGAAAAGTGGGATAAGCCTGCACTCCGTAATTTAATATCACCGGCCCTGCCGTACCCTTTCCGTCCCACAGGTTAAGCCAGCTGGGTTGATCCCTTTGCAAGCCTTTCAACCAGCCCTGTTTTTCATCCGGGGAAAAGCTGACAACTGCCAACCGATCCTTATACTTAGTACTGATCTCTTTCAGTTCTTTTACCGAAGCCACACAGGGCGCGCAATAATCTTTCGTAAAATCCAGCAGCACATATTTGCCATTTGCTTCCGGGAACGGGTGTATGTTTCCATCTTTGTCCTGCGCACTGAATGCAAATGCCTTGTCTCCTTTTGCCACAATCTTTTCAATACCCAGGTAATTTTTCAGCTTGACACCATATGCACTTTGTTTGAGCGTTTCGGAAAGTTGCAGGAACAACGCTGCAACTTCTGCTTTCTCATAAGACGACCGCACGAGGAAAAGCTCCAACACGGCAGGATAACTCTGCAGGTTACTTTCAACAAATTCTTTCTTGGTAACGATCTCCATCGAATCGATCACCGCCATTTCCCGCACCAGCCGTTTCAGTTCCGCTTTCTTGTCTGCGTTGGTCATAATAGTCTTTGCATATGCAAACAAACTATCGCGCAACGTCCGGTTGTCTGCAAGTTCAGTATTGAGTTTGGAAAAAACATCCTGTACCGCCGATCCCTGCACCTTCACATGAAACGGAAAATCCTTCGTCGCAGCCTGGATCGTTACTTCCTCTGCATCGATCATAAAATTGCACCAGTAGGTTTCGCTGCCGGTATACAGCGTGAGGAACAACAACCGCGGCGCGTTCTCCATTTGCCCTTGCAGCGTTCCCTTGCCGCCCACCAACACACCTTTGTTGATCTCTGTTGTGGTCTCGAAATCTTTCAGGAACACCTCGCATTTTTCAGGCAGACCTTTTACATCGATATTGATTTTGTACCCGGTGGTTTGTGCGTGCAGTACGGATGAAACCAGGACTGTAAACAGTAGTAATATTTGTTTCATAGTGGTTTATTTAAACAGCCCGTCAGTGGCCGTTGTGTTTCGTAAAAAAAGGATCATGTCGTACATACGCGGTAAGCAAATCGGGTAGAACTCGTTATAGGTTGCGCTTTCTTTCCTGTAACCTTGTATGCGTAATTTTCTGGGTTCCGCAAACGCCGCGCTGTCAGCCTTCGTTATTTTGGTCAGGTCTAGCACAAAGGATTTGCTCTTGTTTTGAGCCAGCAACTGGTTCCACGAACTGTCTTTCGTTTCACGAAAAGCAGTTGTATGCAACGTATCATCAAACACATGATCGCCGTTGATAAAACGATTGGTGATATAGGAGTAATGACCATTCGCACTGCTTAGGCCGATTGCGAAATAATCCTTTGGGAAATATTTGTACACGGTGGCTCCCATCAGCCCCAGTTCATCCTGCAGCCACGCATATTTGGCAATATGTCCGCTGTGCGCCCAAACAATAATTTTTTGATTGGGATCCTTCGCATAATAACTGATCCGCTCTCCCATGATCTCATCCCGCGACACGGCTTCCTTGCGCGAAAAACGGTAGTAGAAGATGTAAGCGGTCTTTGCATGAAACAGCAGTTCTTCAAACTTCGCATCACGCTTTTTCTGGTTTTGGTACAGGCTGTCAATCCGGTTGAGCAAAGTATAAGTAGCCAATCCATATTTGATATCAGGATCGCCGCCTTTCACCTGCCGCTCCTTGAATTCTGTTACAGGGTTCAGCAGGACCGGCAACTTCAGCTTTTGCACGCTTTCCATCATCATCTCCGGAAGCAGTTCGCGGTAACTGTCATCGCAACCCGCGAGTTTGATCTTCTTCCTGGCTTGACCTTTCAACCACGCTAAAAATTCTTTCATCTGCCTCGTCTGGTAAATCGAAAACAGGTGCCTGCGCATCAAGCTATCAAGCGATGTATGCTGAAGGCTATCCTGCACCGCCTGCATATCCTCATGCGGGTTCTCAAGTACCAGTGTCGTGAATCCTTTTTCCTCGATCAAACGTTTGGTGATGGCCGCACGTAGTTCGTAAAATTCTGCCGTGCCATGTGTGTCCTCACCCAACGCGACAATTCGTTTGTTGCCCACGTTTTTGATGATGGCGTTGATATAGTCCTTGCTTTTAATCTTGTCAACCTGTTGCTGGGTCTGTGCGCCTGCTTCGAGCGATACCATGAGCAGGGCCGTGAATATCCATTTCATATGTTATGATTTAGGACCCAAAGAAAAGTTGGAACCGCGGGGCGGCTTTTACCAAATCTTTATAACCTTGATTTCGGCGGGCGAAATCAACTCCGCTCCATTTCGTCGGAAAAAACCATGGTTTTGGCGACACTCATTTGCACCTGCCGGCCGGACGATCTAAATTGCAGCCATGTCGCCCGAGAAACCCAACCGATTCCCCCAGCTGCTGGAAGCCTTTACCTGGTTGCTCTATGTGGCCCTGTACAAGTATGGCTACTACCTAAGCATTGCGGCTCTTCCCAATCCCGGTTTCGACAATTTCCCGCATCTCTCCGTGATGTTGTATGCCATAGCAATGACACTTTACATCGTTCCCTTTTACCGCATCATCGCCCCCGCCCTTTTACACCGCAGGCAATACACAATATTTTTTCTCTCGACACTGTTGTACTTCACACTCGTCCCCAAACTCACCAACTGGATGGTGAGTTATGTTTTTACGTTTATGACTGACGGCCCTTCACACAATTTCTATGTAAGCCAGTTTAAATTATACGGCCTTCATGCTCGTCGCCTCTTTACAGGTTGGGATCTTAAAATATTGCTCACGGACTGCATTGCTTTTTTATCACTTGCATTTACGCGTTATGCGTTCGCAGTAGAACAGGGCAAACGTTTGCTGGAAAAAGAATATTTCCGCCTACAGGTCGATGCACTGAAAGCGCAGCTGAATCCGCATTTTTTATTTAATATGCTGAACAGCATTTACGGCATGAGTCTCACCGGGAACAAGGACACACCTACCTATATCTTACGCATGTCCGACATGATGCGGTACATACTTTACGATGGAAAAGAAACCACCGTTGCAGTCGAAAAGGATTTGCAGTTTATGGAGCATTACATCGCGATGGAACAGAAGCGTTACCCCAATGCAGCGATCAGTTTCACCATCACAAACCATGCGCAAGGCCGGTCTGTTGTTCCCTTGCTCTTCATTCCTTTTATCGAGAACAGTTTCAAACACGGTGCACACCGCGTCAATGCCGAAGGCCGCGTGACAGGTAGGATCAGTATTGAAAACAACGAAGTGAATTTCCAACTCACCAACGACACCCTCTCACAACCCATCAGCGAAACCCAATACGGCGGCGTCGGTATCGAAAATGTAAAAAAGCGGCTGGCCCTCTATTACCCCAATACCCATGAATTAACGATCCGCCATGACGCGAACCAGTATTGCATCACGCTGCTGCTAAAACTACAACCATGACCAGATCCATAACCACATGCATTATAGTGGACGACGAACCCATTGCCCAACAGATCCTCGAACAGTACGTGATGGAGACGCCAGGCCTCACCCTCCTCGCCACCTGCCGCAACGCCATGGAAGCCCTTTCGAAACTCGAACACCATCAGGTGGACCTCATATTCCTCGACATCGAAATGCCCCTCATCAACGGCCTGAATTTCTTAAAGACACTAACCCATGCCCCCGCCGTAATCCTCACCACCGCCTACCCACAATATGCCGTTGAAGCCTTCGCCCTCAACGCCGTCGACTATCTCCTCAAACCCTTCTCCGTCGATCGGTTTCAGACTGCCGTGCAGAAAGTAATATCCAAACCCACACCCGACACCGTCCCCACAGAACAACCCTACCTCCTCATCCGCGAAAAAGGCGCATTCATCAAAGTCCCCCACCACGAAATCATTTACTTCGAAGCCTCCGGCGATTACGTCAAAATAGTTACAGCAGGTAAGACACACCTGGCAAGCATGACGATGAAATCACTCGAAGAAACTTTACCTGCTAACGCGTTCATACGCATCCATAAATCATACATCGTCGCAGTTGCCCATATCCAAATGTTAAAAACTTTGGAGGTGATAATGACAGGAAAACAGGCATTGCCATTGAGCCCAAATTACAAGGATCGGTTGTTGGAGCTATTCTCGAAATAAGGGGATAATGATAATAATTCAATGAAACCTGGCGAAACCGGCTTTATTGTGTGTAGTTTGGTCACCTACGTCTGAAGATTCGGACATAGGATAAATGAACTCGAATCAATTGCTCACGGTCTCGGTGCTGATCTCGTATGCACCGCAATGACCTTTTAAAAGCTAGGTTATATAATCACTCCAGAAACTCAAATAACCGCCTCATACTTAATCTAATACAGGGCATTTTAATATTAGTTGATTTCCTGCCTCCTATCATCCTGTGGCGATCATAAAGCTTTACCTACACTTATTTGAATACTTTATTCAAATTTCAGTGTCGAATTAATTCAAGTACTCAAATACAATGAATTCACTAACCCGAATCGTTTTTCAGGGTAATCAGGAAGAATACTAAATAATTTGTATATTGAAATACCTCCCAAAGAACGTCAACCTTGGTTGACCTAAAAATCCCATTTTACTAACTGCTTATTTATTGCCATGCCCATCAGAGTGGAGTTTGTTAACAACAAGAAATTTTTAGTCCGCCTTATTACCTCATTTAGAAACAAAGAGTGGGCAGATGAGTTTGGACGCGTTCAGGAAGCACTAAAAGCCAGGCAATATGATGGAGTGAGATTTAATGAAGCAGAAATAGATATGTCGTCTTGCGGATGGGTAGACCCATTACCACTTCTATCGTTGCTAATTTCTCTTACAGATTTTAAAGCCAATAGCGGCAAAACTGTACTATATCTTCCGTCGATTGACGAGAATCAGGAAAAACAATCAGACAAGGTTTTAAAGTTTCTCGCAGAAGAAGGTTTTTTGGAAGAGTTTGCAAAGTGTTGCCGGATTACTGATGGCATTACGACAATTACCGATAACGAAAATAATAAAACACAGTATTTCGAAGATTATCTAAAAAGTTACAAACGAGTTAGAACGACTGTTTTCTATACCAATTGCACTTTAATCCCAGCACTGCTTATCGACGCCAGGAAAGAGTTTAATAGCGAGCCCTCAAATGTGGATACATGGGTTGAATCAAAAGTAAGACACATTCGTTCGAAAATATCAGACAAGGCTCCCTCCTATTCTCAGAGTACACTCCTACATAGGATTACAAATATTCTCGTAGAGACTATTCAGAATATTGTAAAGCATGCTTACAAAGAGAATGACCACGCTTACGCTGGAATTTATCTCCGATTCAGAAATGGAAAAGAAAACAAATCCTTAAGTATTGAAGAACTAACCAATATAGAAAAAGGGTTACAACAAGAGGAGAAACATTGTCCAAAATTAAGTCGAGAATTCCTTGATTTGAGAAACGGGTGTATTGAAATATTTGTAATTGATTCTGGCGTTGGCTTTACCGAATCTTTACGTAGTAACCTCAACAATCATGACGCGAAGTATCCTTTCAGACAATCCTTTACAGATGTATTTATACAAGGTAATCGAAGAAAATATGAGGAAATACCAGACCGTACAGAAAAAGGAGGATTATACCTGATTGGAGAAATGTTAAAAGCAAATCAGGATTATATCTGTGGGAAAGATGAAAATGAGTGGGTTGGGTCTCTGTTCCCGTTCGAAAATCCCAAGGGGTCCTTTGAACTTGCGAAAAGAAATACACTAAAAGTAAATGGGCTTTCCTGGATCTTCCGGCTTTCCTGGAGATCTGAAACCGAAATAAATAGTAAAGATTGGACTTCCTGGATTGGAACAGCCAAACATCACCCAGGATATCAGGAACTATATCGTTCAAGTTTTACCGGATCAGTACCAGGCTATCCTTTTTTGGATAACAGATTCGAAGCAAATAATGCAATCTCACTACTTCCGGGTGAAGAGAATGCTCGCGTATTTTTTTTCCTTCCCTCACCCAATCAAACGAAATATAAGCTATGGGACTCCATTACAAATATTTGCAAAATACTCCCATTATCTGATGACAGGACGTTAATCATTGCCGACATACCGGAGTTCGAAAAAAGAACATACACGTATATCCTTGACAATATTCAATTTGCAGAAAAAGACACGGAACGACGATGGTATGAAAAGATTTCGAAAATTATTTTAATCTCTTGTAGGTTATGTGTCTCAGTACTTGAACGGAATGGCAAAACGTTTACAGTGGCTAATGATACGCAACGCGAAAGGTATTTTGAAAATTTAGACAAGGGGGAACTTCATCCAGAAAATTCAATTCGTTGCTTTTTTGCTTGGATAAAAGCACACGACTCAAAGTTGTTTTGGGCGCATGTCAAGCAATATAACAAGCAAAAGCAATTCTTTATAAACAATAGCGTTGCCTGGAATAAGGAGCTCGAAACAATAGACACTTACTTAAATTTTGCACAAACCGTCGCAGATAGTTTCTGTTTGAGCATTTATAGAAAGAATATTGAGCGCAGTATTGGTTTCTTCGATTTTCAAAATAGCAAAAGTCTGAAGAATTGCATTATAAAACCGTTAGATCCCTTGACTAAAAGGCTCATTGATGAATACAACGCGACATTCTTTAATGATATAGATAAAGAAAATGAAAATATTGTATATCTGGGTAGTGTTTTCGCATCGGGAAGCAGCCTTGACGACGCATTATTTTACTCAGATTCAGAAAAGAACTCTCCTACGGTTTTACCGATCTATTTTTTTAAAAATAGTGATTCAAAAACAAACATACAGTACCTATTGAATTGGCCCGACCCCGACTGGTTGGAAACGAATAAGAAACAATTTCCAAGAACAAAGTACAAACTTCAGCGGGTAGGAAGTACGCATGTAATCGCAAAACACGGCTATAAATCTTACCCGATTCCAAGATACGATCTAGAGAGCAAAAAATCGGTCTACGCCAGAACACCTTCCGCGACCTATAGAGACTGGCAGGACACTGAACAACGTCTAATTACCTTTGGCCATTTTGAATTTGAAGGAAAGCACGATTTATTAAAATTGAATCTTGTCAAAAAAGTAACTGAAAGTTTTGAAAACAATGACTCATTTGCTCAATTTTTAGTTGCAGAATTTTTCAACTTACTTGGTGGTGTAAGTAAAACTGAGCTTACACCTGCAGGTGAAGCATTCTGGCCGGCAATAGAAAATCGCTTAAAAGAATCCAACAACGATGAAGTAGCGTTAATCGCCTATCCAAACAACGTAAATGCATCATTTGTTGTAGATAAAATAAAAGGGTATATAAGTCCTAAGCTGACTGAAAAGATTTTTTCCCTTATGCCGATCAACAAAGAGCGGGTGGGTGCTTCCCTATTAGTTTCGCCATTGGTTTTTGATCCAATCATTCAACTGCTTGATCAGTATCCCAAAGGCGAACGCAAGGTTGTTTTATTTGACAGTACAATTATTACCGGCCGCACAAGGAAAGAGCTAAAACACCTGCTGTTTTCTTTAGGTGCAGACGAGGTGAAAACGTTTACACTTACGGACCGATTTCGACTTCCATTCAAAGTGCCGGATAAAAGTAAGCATACCGCATATTGGAGGTTAGATGTACCTCGGCTCGGCTCAATCGAAAGCTGTTCATTCTGTAAAGCATTGCAGGAAGCTAAAAATCTAAAAAATGAAATTGTATCTCAATTTGCACAGGAACGTATAGATCAATGGCTTTCTGGGTGGGATGTTATATCCTATTACAATCCCATAACTAACGGCATCACGCCGACAGCGATAGAACCCGTAATAAAGAAATTCGGAATTGAGTTTGATGAATTAACTAATGACTACGTACAGATTATCAGTGAAGAGGATAAACAGAAGGGAGTTGACAATAGAATCACACTTACAAATTCAACCGGCGTAACCATTTATGCGACCGAATTGCATTCAGTAACATCGAAAGATGATATCGCTTTGAGTCTTTGCCGAAAAGAGCCAATTTTGCCGGCGAAAGCAGTTATTGAATTATTATCGTCCCAATTTCTTTTGTTCCCTACAGAACATTCCAGCCACAATCTCTTTGCGATGGCTGTAGAGTTATTTGAAGCATGCAACAGCAGGGATTTCACAGACAATCATTCCGCACTGGCGGCTATTGTCCTGATCTCGCAGGGAAAGAAAATGCATATCAAGTTAATGGAACGGCTATTAACAAAAGATTTCAAATTCAATAATATCGATATCGATTTAATCATTGCGTATATATTAAGGCACTCCATCGACGAGCAAAACAACATCACTGATCGGGTCAACAGTTTATTAAAGTTTAAAGATGACTACTCAACTTTATCCAAATTTGAACAGTTACATTCAGAATTATACAACGCTTATGGAAAAATCCATACTAGACCACTGGTTAACTTTTATGTCAAAAAAATGGAGGTAGATAGCGCAGTGCGTGTCAGGCACTTGAATTACAGTTTGTCGAAAGTCATATACCTAATTAATCAAATAAGAGAATACCGAAAATGGTCAGAGTCTAATAGTTTTGACGAAAAATTAAAAGATGAATGTTTGATTGTGTTGCAGGATGCCCAAAAAGATTGTATTTATGTACTTAATAAAAAAGACCCTGCGTCTCTCTCGGAAGGCAATACAGAATATGCCAATTCATTGAAAGCACTGGAGAAAAAGATAGAAGAAACGGTGGTTCCAAAACTAAAAGTGCTTCACAAATTCTTGTTTTGCAATGTGGTATATGAAAGTGACGAAAAAAGACAAAGACATCCGATAAAAAACGAATTATACCTGTTGGTAAAACGAATCACTTCGAACACATGGATAGAAGAGGCTAAACTGAAAAACAAAGTCCGTTTTCTAAAAGAATCCCCCGAAGTAAAGATATCTGGAACCGAATCAACTTTTTCAGACATTCTTTCTTTGAATCGCACAAATGCATGGATGATCTTGGACGATTTTATATACGATGAAATTATTTACTGTGTAATGAATGCAGTTCACGCGATACATCCGATTTCAAATATCTGGTCGTTTGATGCCAAGAACGACCAGCTGGCCGACATGTGGATCTACGTCGATTATGAACGGGATCATGTGCTTATTAAATTCTTGAATTCATCGGAGAAACAGGCAGACGAAATAAAAGAAACAATAGAACGGAAAAAAAAGCGGGGGTTAATCCATTTAAAAGAAGACCTAAAAGGGGATTGGACTGTTACAAAGATTAATGAACCAGGTTATGACAATTTAATTTTAATACAACTTAAAATACCAATCATATGAAACAGTACACACTTCTTGTCATTGACGATGGGCTGGTTTCAGAAAACCGTAAAGCAGAATATGAAACCATACTTGGGCCGCGTTTCCAATTGAAATACATTGAGTCCGGTTCACAGATCGGCGAGATCCCCAAAATTAAAGCTGATGCTTATATCCTAGATATGGTACTTGATGGTTGGACAGGGAATCGCAAGAAAGACCAGCAAAATCTTTTTATTGAAGTAGTCGATCTAATTGGTGCGCGAGGACCAGTAATATTGGTGAGTAGTCGATGGAGCCCGGAAGTCGTTGGCTGGTTAAACAATTCAAATGGGAAAATTGCTGTTTGCCACTTTTACGAATGGGCTGAATTTCAAGATATGGCTAAACGCCTTCAACATGAAGATGACAAAGAAAATCTGCACGTATCAATTAGCTTAAACATTGAAAAGGAAATCAATAAATTTAACAACAGAGATCTGACAACTAAAGATCAAGATGAATCAATTACAATACTTCATCTTTCAGATTTGCAATTCGGCGATAAGCTCACAGATTTGGATTCTGCATTTCTTCAATATAGTCTCGCTGCCTTTTTGCGTGAAAAGAAAATTTATCCTGATTTTCTTTGTCTAACAGGTGATGTAACCTTTAAGGGTGAGTTGAAAGAGATAGAGATGGCAGTTCATTGGATTAATACACTTTGCAAAGGCATTTTCCCATTTGAAAATTACAAATCTAGAATATTACTTGTGCCAGGAAATCATGATGTGAATATGGTTTTAAATGCAGCTGACACTGTCACCTATAATTTTAGCACTAAAAAACTAACCTCAAACAAAACACCTCAGAAACAATTCCAATCATATGGACTGCTTCCCTTCAAAGAATTGGCGTATGCCCTGACACAGGATCCTTCATGGTTCACAATACAAAATGATCTATGCTTTATCAATGACCGGTTTCTTCATTGGGGTGTACGGTTCATTCATCTAAACTCTGTTGTCGAACAGTCGTGGGCTTCTCCAAAAAAGGTGGATATTCCAGAAAGTGCTATTGAACGAATCTACAAATCGCTTCATATTCACGAACAGGAAGACTTATATACGATTTTGTTGAGCCATCATGGTAAAGAAGATTTTGAAATAAATGAAGATGATCCTACACAACGATGGGGTAAAATACGAAATGTGATTGATGGAACTAGAACTAATCTATTTCTTTATGGACACAGGCATGGGTTTAATACATGGTATGGAGATAATGAAGAAGGAACTTATATAAAACATACCAAATTTCATAGAACCGCAACCCTCATGTTAAATGAAAAGGCAAGAGAAATAGACAAACAAAATAACAGAGTTCAGAATAGAGGATTTTCAGTGATTACACTGAAACGGGAAAATGGTGCTGTGAAAAAATCACGGGATTTAGAAATTGCAGAGTATGAAGTATCTGGTGCAAAGATCTCCCGACGCAATTAGCTTTTCACCTATAAAAATCAACAAATTCTCGGCGCAAAAGTATTGATAAAATTTGACGATTTTCGAAGAGGCAATCTTGATTCACATTGCGTTGGCTGATTCGGTAAAGGTAGTAGACGCCGCTGTTGAGGAAGCGATCGAAACGTAAAAGGTTCAGGTAAACAGTGTTACAATTGCTGCTTAATCAATTCTTAGCAAGTGCTTTGGTTGCTGAACAAATAATGATAACTTTAAAGAAAAAAATGGTACAACAAATCAATACAACCCAAAGACTGTCGTCTGGTTCGATCATGATCAAAAGTCCTGATGGTGGAAAGACCGGAACAAAATACCAGGTTCATTTTTTCGCAGGTCTTGTGCGGTTTACGACCCTGGCGGGTGTTTACCTGAAAGCAGACAACACTACCGATGAAATATCAATTACCGACATTCCTGCTGCGCTGGATACCATCGATCATTTTGAAGATTATCTCGCGCATCACAACACAGCTCTCCCGCTTTACAAAGTCGTTGCATAACATGCAGGCCAATGAGCTGCTGGAAGTGGGCACAGATCCAGACGCCGTGCCATTGCATTTCAGTAAAGCGCAGGCCCTCTTTGCACAAGGATTTTTTCAGGCTTATGATTTTCAGGACATTCTCTTTTACAATCCGGAAGTAGTTGTAAAACACAAACTGAAAACCGATCGCAGCTGCAGATTCTGTCAGAAACAAATGCCGGACGTCACTTTTAAAAAAGACGCACATATCTATCCGGAGTTTATAGGCAACCGAAAACTCGTCAGCGATTTTGAATGCGACGAGTGCAACAGCATTTTTTCCAAACTGGAAAACGACCTCAATCATTTTTTGGGACCAGTCCTTGCTTTGCAGGGTATCCAGGGTAAAAAGAAAAAAGGGAGAGGACGCGATGTATCCTACACCGCACCCGACAACCGCCTGAAGATTGAACCCATCAAACTGGAGGATGGAACCAAAGGGATTGCGGTTTCAAAAGCAGATCTCGGTGACCCAAGTATCACCATCAATCATTCCGGTGGCGAAACCTATATCGAGTACACCAAACACGATTACATTCCGCTGAACGTGTACAAACTCTTGCTCAAGATGGCGGTCTGTTCGCTACCTGAAGCGGAAATGAAAAACTATCCGTCACTGCCTGCCTATTTGTTGGATGATAGCCTGGATGAAAAAATGAATGGCTGTCAGTTCATGACCATTCATAGAAAACCATTTAGCCTCGGACACCGCGCGCCGATTGGTAACCTGTTTAAAAAGAGAGATAAAAACAGGCTCCTGCCTACACACGTATTCGTGTTGATGTTTGCCAATTTCGTCGTTCAGATCTATCTGCCCGAACATTTAGATGACATTCCGCTGATTTACGAGTCTGGTAAACTGCCCGAAATCGCGCCGATTTTACCCCCTTTCTTCTATTCGCGCAAAGAGGCCGATACCCTTGCCTATACTTCAACAAATTATATGATGAACAGCAAGGATACCGTCGAAAAGGAACTCGAACGCATCAGCATGCAAAACAATCCGCAAGCACTTGCCAAGGCCCATGTCTACAACGCATATACCGATGCTTCGGTACCCGTTGAAAACTTTGGCGAAACCATGAAGCTCCTGCTCTTTGAAGAACAAAAGATCATCAGCAAGACCCAGTTAAAAGAACTGGCCAAAAAAGCTGCACAACTAGGCCCGAAAAGAAAGCAAGCGTCGGAAAATCAGGACGAAACTTCCACTACCGATTGAAAAGGAACAGGTGTTGCTGCTGAGTATCCAGATCTACTCAAATCGGTGGGTGTGTGAAAATAGTGAGAGGTTCCTTTGGTTTGATACACTTTGATTTCACGTCTATGCAGCGCATTGATTACACTCCCATTTGGATGACAGGGTTCCCCTTTGGCACTACAGGAAATATATGCGGTTGGTGCGTAAATTTCCTCCAGTATTTTTTTAGAGATATTATTTTTACTGCCATGATGCGGTACCTGGAACCTGTCAAGCTTGGTCAGATCGATGCCTTTGGATTTGGCAAACGCGATCGCATCAAACAATCCGGCAGTTCCGGCATCACCGGTAAATAATATTTTCTTACCCGCTACCGTCAGGTACAACACAAGACTCATGTTATTTTCACAACTGGTCGTACAATTTTCTTCAGCAATATGTTCCGTGCTAAAATCCATTGTTTCAATGATCGCTTCTTCCATAAGTTCGGAAAACGCCTTTTCAAGACTTTCCTGCATTGTCATTTCAGGTGTCTTTTTGGAAGATTGAAGCAGCTTGATATAAGCATCTTTACTTGGGCCGAGAACAGTTAAAACAGGTTTACCATCTTCTTTAAAAAAAGAACCTTGCTTCGGCGCGAAGATTGGAATCTTCTTTTTGTTCGCCAGCTGCTCAATCTCGTAAGCAAACTGGTAGGTATCTTTCAAGTGCTGATCAAAGCTTTTTTTGGTAATGCGACCATCTTTGATGGAGTCTTGCAGATCGGGCCAATGATTCCAGGGTCTATGCATCCATATTTTGCCAACTTCCAGCTCGCTTACAACTGTGCGCAAGCCTGATGCATGATCGATATCCGGATGCGTAAGGATCACGCGGTTAACTTTATCAGTTTTGTATACTTCATTAACGTGGGTAACCAGCGCCTCTCCGCTGGCAACATTTCCTCCGTCAATAACAAACACGGTTTGGCTCTTCCATTTACCGGATTCATAATTACCAAAACGCAGTGCAATCGCGTCACCGCCTTTGGACCCGTCGCCTACTGGTAAAAAATCTATTTCAAGTGCATTACTCATAAAATGAATGGTTGTTAATTGTTTTTAATGATTATCGTTTTCACCGGCAGATCTCGATTTCTCAATCCCCCAGGTTGCTTTTGCCAGCTCTTCTATCTTCATGATGAACTTATCGACGTTCAGACCGGCGATAAAAGCCAGTGCAAAAAATCCGAGATTGGTAGCGTCGGTTTCCTTCTTTGCTTCGAGGACCAGCAAGCCGGCTTTCAGGAAGAGAAAACTCACGCCGCCGCAGATCAAACTAGCAACAGGCCGGATAAGGTACCACACCATCCAATCGCTGTCCCAGTTTTTACGTACACAGTAGTTCAGGTATACACCACGCAGGCAATACAGCACGCCGCCTGCTCCTGCGATCAGTATGGATTCAACCAGTAGATTGTATTCATTGCTGGGAAGCAGGCTCCCAAACAACAGCGCATAGCCCATCTGTGCAATCAATGCTAGTATGCCCAGCAGGTACGCGATGACGACGCTTACAGAAATAGTTTTTGTCATTGGATTACTTACGTTTTGTTTTGTGGATATTCTCCTTCATACTGTCTTTGAAATATAAAATCTGGATTCTCTGTTTTCCCCCGCAATGGCCATCAAGGCAGGCAATCCTTCCTGATACATATTTTCGTGCAGCCACGCAAACAGGATCAGGTCGTCCTCACTCATACCCGGCCCATATCCTTCCGGATGACTATGCCATTCACCGATATACTGTAAGCCACCAGCGGTGACCTGGGCGACATGGCGCAGTTCCTCGCCCAGGTTTTTGATCCCGCGTATATAAGCGGTCGGGTATTCGTAGCTATCTTCCGGCGAACCGATGATGTCGGCTACAAAAACAATTTTCCGTTCCATATCATAGGTACCCAGTAACACCCCGCCCGTTTCATTGGGTAATTTTCCTGCGCGCCGCTCGTAGATTTTGTCGATTAGGTAGTCGTCATAGAAGACGGTCCAGTCACCCAGCGTTTGAGCGATAGGAAGCTGCACTTCGGCCTGGTGTGCTGTGACCGATAGTGTATCGGGATCGGTGCGCCAGACCTTGATGGAAGGCTTGTCACTGGTGAGCACTTGCTTAAAATATTTAGAACCGATCCCTGCAGCGAGTGCAATTGAATCCTGGGGTAGCGTGGAAGAAATATCCCTGCAACCCGCACCATAGCGGATGGGCTCTCCTTCCTTCTTAAAATGGTCGTGCAGTGGGTCGGTGTGTAGCAGAAAACGCAGGTACTGCACTTCCAGTGCCATTGCATCATACTTCGCTTGCTTGTCCTGCACAATCGCTACCAGGTCTGTTCCGGAAGGGTTTAAGAAAAAGCTGGCGATCCTGCGCCCATCAGCCAAACCGGCCAGTGATCGGTAGGCTGCGGTGGATGCTGACAGGTCAACGAGCAATTCTGATGATGCGATTGCTTGCAGAACCGCAGGATCTGTTTGATCGTTCACCACATCTTTTACAAGCGGTGTAACACTGCCTTTCAGAATACTGTTTGCCTGGCGCGCAAGTCCCAGTACCTTACTAGTCATCAGATCAAACCCCAGTAATGTATGGCGGGCGAGGTTGTGCGGAAACAGCAAATCCGGATCGGCTACGGACCATTTACCAATGCCAGCTCTTACCAGGTTCATGATAAACTGCGAACCGAGCGCACCGGCACCAACCGCAAAGCAGGGCGTTACCACCAGTAACCCTTCCACGCTATTCATGTAATGAGCCAGCGCTGGTTGGAAAGGAAGTACGGGACGAAGAATGCCGATCTCCACAGTCTTCAATAGTTCCGTACTGATGGCCCCCATCACATAACCCATACCCAGTTCCGGGGCCAGGTCATCCCAGAGATTCAACTTTTTCCCAATGGTAGCAAGTGAGTCTGCTGTCAGGAACACAAAATGATCGATGGAAACCACCTCCCCATTCTCTTCTCTTATTTTGGGAAGGTCAATCATCAGTAGCAACCTGTTATTCAGGTTGATACCGGCCGTTTTATGAGCGGTAAGTTTTTGCTTTAAAAAATCAGCAAGATCAATGCCAGCAGCCAAAAGCAGTTCAGCTAAAGTACGCAGGTCACGCGGCGAACGCTTGATAATACCATGCAGTTGCGGTTTACCGACAAGACATTCCAGGCTGGCTGGAAACTGTTGACCACCTCGATTATGACCGGTTGCAACCAAAGACAATCGGTTTCGATACTGTCCGCCGATATCGTACAGGTACACCTCCTGGTTTGCGGTAACACTTTCCAGATAGATCACACCGTCCTCACCCATCATCAACGGCTCAAGCGGTTGGTCGCTCTGGTGCAATTCACCCAGCGCCGATAAACGCAGCCATTCCCTGATCCGCTCCAGGAACAGGAAGCCGGTCCAGAATAGTTTGACCTCATTGTAGTCCTGGTTGTAAAGGCAAAGCGAACGCGGCTTTTCCTGGATCTCCAGCAACTGGTGTGGCAGTTCGGGAAAATCTTCCCGTAACATCCATACACGCGGATAAAATGCATCTTTGGGATCGAACAATACAGCAAACGTTTCTTCACCTCGTATATCACACACACGTTTGGAGGACAGCTGGACCTGTGCCCTGACAACAACGGTTTCCGTCCCATCCGCCAGCTTCAAAACCTGGCTCACTTCTGCGAATGGCGAAAGATCTACCGCTTCATAAAACGCAGCGGCCTTAGTAATCGTAATACTGACCGGATCCATTGGATCGCCGGCCAGTGTGAGTAGTGTCTGTGGTTTCATTAGCCTGCTTTGGGTGCTCGTCTGTCGGTCACGAATCCAGCAGGCGCAAGGGTTTTGAGTAAAGTGGTTCCGTAATTGTTGACGACGATTTCAATCGCGCGTGGCGCGGCACTGTTCGGGAAGGACATCGTCACCTGCAGCTCACCATCCTTGTCATCAGCAACGGACTGGTAATAGTTGTTGGCCTGCTTATGCGGTGGTTGCACCGTATCGTAAACAGCCGGTACCGGGCAGGAAGGCGAGATCAATAAGGGATTGTCACCTGCATGTTCTTCAAAAAGCTTTTTCACCGGGCCGACTGGCTCGGTAATGGTTTCGCCTTTTTCCGGCGCAAGTGATTTGTAGCTCATGTGGTGGGCGATATGCACAATATCCCAGTTTAGCCGGTGCTCATTGCCAAATCTTTCGCTGGCAGCGATCACATGATCCAGCAATTGCCAATCGGCATCACCGAGCAGAAGGAACTTGGTTTGCTGCTGGTTGGTGAACGTAGCCTGCAACACCATGCAAGCATCATTGCGATTGATCTCTGTATCGGCATCGATTGTATAGGCAAAGGGTGCATGCGCGAAAAATTCCACTTCGGGATTCTCAGCTCCCCAGCCTGGAACGCTCTTGCCTGCATCCACGATCAGGTGCTGTACTTCCTCGAAAGGAATGCCTTCCTTTTTCAGCCAGTCTTTCAGTTTGTTCGGTTTGGAAAAAACCTTGATGCCCGTTTTCTGCCTGAGCCGGTACCTGGCTTCTGCCCTTAGGATACGGGTTTCATCCTCGCAACCCTCTTCCAGGATCACCTGTGCAGGCACCCAGAGGTCATTGATCTTTTTACGGCCCTCACCCTGGTAAATCTTGGCGTGCCGCAGGTGAAAATATTCACTAAAACGTTGCACGTGGTCCAGGTCAGCGTGCGTAAACCCAACGGCATCGTAATAGTCGTTGGTAACATGTTTATCCAGTTCTTCAGGGAGATCGCAGCGCAGATCGTCCGGATCCCCAGTTTTCGTGTTAGCGTAATCAAACAGGATTCTTTTGCCGCTGTTTAATTTCAGCAGCGTTGTGTCGGCATTTCCCAGTGGGAAAAAGAGAAGATTGTGGCTCATAACCATTGTTAATCAGTTAAAAAATGAAAAAATGGACTTTAACTGATTTCGTTATGAACTGGCGGTACGATATTTATTATTATCTATATTGCAGCACAATACCTCTGACGAGGGGGTATAACTAACCAGGAAAGGCGGTTTTACCAAAGTCTACCTTTCTTAATGTATCAGCCCTTAACGGAAGCCGCGAACTTCTTTTAGGGGCTTTTTGTATCATGTGGGTTTATCAATCATGTGATGTAATGTTAACACTACAAAAATACTACTTCTTGTGAAAAAATCAAATTTTTATTAAAGTTTGCTGATTTAATAAAAATTTATTGTCGGTATTGCTTGATTTTCAAGGTCTAAACCCTAACATTGTGCTATGAATGACGCATCCTCCATCTTATTAGAGCAAAAGTTCGGCGATGCCCCACTGTTCAAAAGCCAGCAGGACCTGGTGAACCAGTTTCTGACCTTGGAGGGCAGTCCGTATGCATTACCCGCCAATGACCCAAATTTCCTTCGGATTCTCAATAACCTGAAAGCCTATATCTCCCAGCTATTATCTGATACAGTTAGCCGGACGGTAACAGACTCTTTTAAAATCGCTTTGCGGCTGGCCCTGGAAAAAAGGCTACAGCAGGATGAGGTCGGTGAAATATATAATCGTATACTGGATTCGCTAGGCAAAAAAAATGCAACGCTTACCAAAACGGAACGTTCTGTTTCGGCCACAAAAAACACATTCAAAGATGAATTGTCCGCCGCGAGTTATGTGAGCTATGTCACGGCAAAGCCTATGGATGTAGATAACATTATCAATGTAGGAAATTTCTCAATCAGGAAACTATTCTTTAATGACCTGATCGAGTTTTTATTCCGCCAGTCGGACAAACCAAAATATTACCGGTTCAATTTCCCTCTCGATACCTATTGCGATATTTTCTGGCACGGTTTAGAAAAGACGCTCAACAAATATTTTAACGAACACTTCGCTGACCGCGATAAAATCGACCGGCTACAAAACAAAAATCTGATCTCAAAAGAAACCTTACTGCATTACGAGGAAACATTGGGGAACAAACAGCGCGATGCATTACCGGCATTCATGCAGGACCCGCGCCAGTTGTCATTCGTTCACCAATTGATACGGGAACTGTTGACGTCCCTAAACCAGAAACGTATCATTTTAACCTTCGAAGTAAAAGAGCCCATTTATTCCATGCCGCTGATAGGCCTTAATCCGAATGAAGATGGCAGGTTATATTATTTGCTTGAAAACGACAACAAAGAACAATCACTGGTCAATTCTTCTAAAGAAGCTTTTCTGATCTGGCGCATTTTTGTCTGGGAGAAATTAAAAGCCGATAAGCGTTCAAAAGAAATCAAATTTTTACGAGATGTAAAAGACGAATCTGCAGACACAGAATCAGTAAGTGAACGGTGAGGTTGTTCACTACTTATCCCAAATCCATCCCATTAATAAACGTATCAATAAAATCCCGGATTCGCTGCAGGATCCTGTCACCACGGCTTTTTCTTTGCAGTACACCGGGCTGCTCCCCATTGATTAGGTCTAATACCTCGTCCCTGAGGGGTTCTCTTTCGGAGAACAAATATTCTTCGATCAGCTTCTCTGTCTTATCATGCGACAATCCTTCTTCATCCACCAGCTTGTGCATAGCCTTGCGCTGTTCCTTGTTCCAATATTCCTGAAAGGCACCTGCAATATCATCAGCTTTTTGAATTACGGGCATATTCTCCAGGATAAACTGTTCGATGAGTTCACGCTTACTACGCAACGTGGCTTCCGTATTAAGCAGGTTAAATATTTCTTCTCGCTGTTTGGCGCTGTCTTTTTTGTTCTGCATTTTCAGCTTCATCAACAGCTGGATGATATAAGACACATTGATGTCATCCCGATGTATCAGCTCTAATTCAAAATCTATATCATCGAGTATAGATACTTTCTCCTTCTGGTGAGCGCTTTTTACTTTATCATATAGGTCGAGGTATTTGCTTTTGTAATCTTCGAACTGCTGTTCATCGATGGCAAGGTCTTCCCAGGTAAAATCCGAAAAGGAGGCAAGCACATTTCTGACCCGCATCAGTTCCCTGAAGGCTTGCACGAAAGCCAGTTCATCATCTTCTGTTTCCAGCTCATTGACACTTTCAACTGTCGGCGTTACGGCCTGTAGTTTTTCATACGCCTCGTCCATTTTCGCCACATAATCGTCATAAGGCTGCATGATGATGACCTCGATCGCATCTTTGTTGCTGAACAGCGTAATCGCTTCATCGGTGTGATGCTTCAGATTACGGAACACAACAATATTTCCTTGTGACTTGGTTTCATTGATGATCCGGTTGGTACGACTATACGCTTGAATCAATCCATGATGTTTCAGGTTTTTATCGACATAGAGTGTATTAATTTTCTTAGCATCAAATCCCGTGAGAAACATATTTACCACAAGCAAAATATCGATCCGGTTATTTATATTCTCTGGATTTTTCTCCCGTTCCTTTAGCTTCTTCGAAATATCATTATAGTAATTATAGAAGTCTTCACTTGTCTTCGTAGAGTAAGCGGTGCCGAATTGCAGGTTGTAATCCGCGATACATTCATCTAGCTTCTCCCTGCTATGCGCATTGCCTCCGTCGATATTCATCAATCCGTTCGCATCATCATCGTTTTCATTGACACCATAGCTAAAGATCGTTGCTATGTTGAGATCATGTTCGCCTGCTACCTTTTTACGTTTGAGGATAGTATAGTAACGGATCAAACTTTTGACACTGTCAACACAAAACATGGCGGAGTATGCCCGGTTATGCGTCTTGCGGCCATGCTGGCTGGTAATATAACCGGCAATTTTTTCAAGCCTTGCATCGTCCTCCATTAACTCTTCCGTGTCAATATCTTCTACTTCGATATCGATCTCCGTTGCACTGTTTTTCTTTTTGTAACGACCAACATATTCAACGGAAAACTTGAGTACATTTTCGTCCTTGATAGCATCGGTGATAACATACTTGTGCAGACAATCTTCAAACAGATCCTTCGTAGTACGCTTACCAAATTCATTTTTTGTTGCGTTGTATGCGAAAATTGGAGTACCGGTAAACCCAAACACCTGCGCGTTTTGAAAATACTCCCGGATGCGGTTATGCGCGTCGCCAAACTGGCTGCGGTGACATTCATCGAAAATGAAAATGATGCGCTTATCCTGTACCTCCTGCATCTTTTTCTCATACCGTAATTTACTGATCGCCGTATTGAGCTTTTGAATGGTTGTAACTATCAGTTTGGTATTTTTCGCCTCTCCTTTCTTGTCTACATAGGTCCCTAATAACTGCTTCACCAGGTTACCGGTATGATCAGTCCCATCGACACTGCCACTGCTGAAACTGTTGAACTCTTTCGTCGTCTGGTAATCAAGATCCTTTCTGTCTACAACAAAAACGACTTTATATACCTGAGACATGCTTGTCAGAATCTGGCTCGCTTTAAAACTGGTCAATGTCTTTCCTGAACCAGTCGTATGCCAGACATATCCGTTTTTGGTTGAATTCTTGACCCGTTCGACCAGAGCTTCTACCGCATAGAACTGGTACGGTCGTAAGATCATCGGGATCCGGTACGTCTCGTTCAGTACGATGTACTTGCAGATCATTTTACTGATATGACAGGGTTCCAGGAAGGCGTCTGTGAACCCGTTCAGGATATTGGTCAGCCGTTTGTTGTCAACATTTGTCCAGTAAAAAGTCTGTTTGAAACTCTGATCTTTGTTATTGGCGTAATACTTTGTATTGACACCATTGCTGATGACAAAGACCTGCACATATTGGTACAGGGCGGAATGCGCCGCAAAGGAATGACGCTGGTAGCGGTTGACCTGGTTAAACGCTTCTTTCAGCTCAAGCCCCCGGCGCTTCAATTCAATCTGAACCAGCGGCAGGCCGTTGATAAGCAGGGTGACATCGAAGCGGTTTTTATACTTACCCTCGATGGTTACCTGATTGGTCAGCTGGTATTGATTCTGGCACCAATGTTCAATATTCAGAAATTCAAAGTACAGGTCATCGCCATTGTCCCGCTCAATATGTTGCTTTTCCCTTAGCGTTTTGGCTTTTTCAAATACGGTCCCTTTATTCAGGATATTGATCACTTTGTCGAACTCAGCTTGGGAAAAGGAAAGGTTATTGTGCTTTTCCAGTTGTTTTTTGAGGTTAGACAGCAGATCTTTTTCAGTTTCAACACGAACAGATTGATAACCCAACTTTTGCAGCTGGATTATCAATTGTTCTTCTAAGATCTGTTCAGATTGCCTCCCCATAAGATCAATATTACTAAGAAAAATGATATAACAGGGCAGCTATTTCAACGCTTTGAACATCTGGTCTATACACTTTTTCTTCTGTTCGATATTAGGATGGACATACAGATTCAATGTGGTACTTATATTAGAATGACCCAGCAGTACGCTGACAGTTTTATAATCGCACTTACTTTCTATACAGCGGGTAGCAAAACTGTGCCTCAACCCATGAAACTTTAGGTCTGGAATATTCAAAGATTGCATCAGACTTTTATAGTAAGCCCGATACGTACGGGGCTCTGTCGGCTTCGCGTCATTGGTCAGTACGAAAAAGTTCGCATTCATAATTTTCCGAATGGGTTTCAACACTTTCAATAGTTCTCCACTCATCGGAATATCTCGAATGGAGTTCTTGGTTTTAGGTGTGTCGAGCAAAAGCTCTGTCTTTCGGCTGCCGTCTTCAATAATATAAATACGTTGTATGGTTCTCCGCACATGAATAACCCCATTATCGGTATCTACATCCTCCCATGTAAGGGCACAAATTTCTCCGATCCGCATGCCGGCCGACAAACAGATATAGATGCCCAAGTTCCGGAATGTAAAATGCTCCCTCACATAATCCATAACAATCTTCTGGTGACTTCTCGTCAGTACGTCAACATGGTGTCTCTCCCGCTGCGTCGGGAATTGGACACTGAATGGCTTATACACCAACCATTTTTTCTTTTCACCGAATTTCAGTATCATCTTTAACACGATCAAGATATCCTTAATAGATTTTTGACTAAGCCCATCTCCGAGTTTTTTTAATACGAATCCCTGGACATCTTGTTCTTCTATATGCTCGGATGCTCCAAACACCGGCATAATGTGGTTTTCTAGCAATAAGGCATACGCAGACCAACTGGATCTTTTTACATACATCTGTTTGTCCGTCTTCCATTGCTGAGCAACTTCCGAAATCGTTTTTTGTTTCTCCATAATCGTTTTGGTTTAAATAATGATTAATAATCCTCAAATTATCATTTAGGATCCCAAATCCTTAAGTTCCATTCAAGGTTCCAAATTTGAGATTCCCAGGGTTTGAGGGGGAGTGGGTCGAAACCATCTTGGGAAAATGTGTCACTTCTCTTGAATATGGGATGAACGCTTCAGCTATAAAGTATGATGGCACGAATAAATATATCAGAATAACAGATATTGACGAACAATCATCTAGATATTTAGCTTCAGATCCTGTGTCACCAGATGGAGAATTAAACGATAAGTACTTGGTTAAAGAATCTGATATATTGTTCGCGAGGACCGGGGCTAGTGTCGGGAAAAGTTATTTGTATAATTGTAGTGACGGCAGATTGTATTTCGCCGGTTTTTTGATTCGGGCGAGGATAGCAAAGGAGTATAATGCACATTTCATTTTCGCACAGACTCAAAATCAGCATTATAATAGATGGGTGAAATTAATGTCAATGAGATCTGGGCAGCCCGGATTGAATTCTCAAGAATATGCTAGCTGTAAAATTTCCCTTACTAGTCGTAAAGAGCAAGACAAGATAGCGAGCTTCCTAGCACTACTCGACAGGAAAATCGACACTCAAAGCAAAATAATTGAGAGAACTGAATCTTCAATTAAAAGCATTGTAGATAGACTACTAAATCGAGCCGCAAGATTCAAAAGCGATAACGGAAGTCAATTTCCAAAGTGGACTAAGAAAAAAGTGGGAATCGTGCTTAAAAAATTTGAAAAAAAGGCCACTACAAACAATCAATATCCAGTGTTAACGTCAGCAAGAACTGGAATTTATTTTCAAAAAGATTACTTTGACGGTAACGATGTTGCAAGTAAAGACACCACCGGATATAATATTGTTCCCAGAGGTTATTTTACATATAGGCACATGAGTGATGATACAATATTTAAATTCAACATAAATACAATCTGCGACTACGGTATTGTGAGCACACTATATCCGGTATTCACTACGATAGGAGTTAATGACATTTTTTTACGCACTTACTTAAACGAATGTGCTGATTTTAAAAATTACGCATTAATGCAAAAGCAAGGTGGTTCCAGAACATACATGTACTTCAATAAGTTAACACAACTTGAATTATTATTCCCTTCACTGAGCGAGCAAAATCGTATTGCTGATTTTATAGTTTGGGGTGAAAAGAAAATCGAAATCGAGAATCAAATTCTCTTGAACTACAAAAAGCAAAAAAAATATTTGTTGGATAAAATGTTCATATAAACAATCGTGATAAAAGAACCCGTTTTTGCTTTTTCAGTTGGAAAAGCAAGTCGGTTTCCACTTTTATTTTGGAATCAATAGTTGACAGCAAATTGGAAATTTTGATCTGCTCTTTTATTGTTGGGTATGGTAAACTTATCTCTGAAAAATATTTATAACTAATCATTTTTCCGTCTCTGATACCTTCAAGTTTTTTATTAAGTAACTGAATATAGGAATTCGATTTAAAATAATACTTATAAAATCGATGATCTATTTCAACTTTGTTTCGTAAAATCACGTATGCCGGACTGCATATTCCTTTATAACTCGAATATTCAATACCACCTTGAAAGCTTCTTAAACTAATTATAAAATCACCAATTTCTACCACCTTATAACTTTCGATGCTTTTATCGGTTACTGATATTTGATAATCAATCAAATTTCTTGGTACCGCTCCCATATCTTGAGTAATTGCTAAAATAGGCAAGTCTGAGTTGTGATTTGTATTGGAACAGCTTGCGAAAATATCTGCTCCAGACATTTGTTTCCAATCATCGAATTCCTTTCCATTTTCGTCTTTAATTCTCAAGCGACGCAAAAAAAGGGTATTACTAAATGATTTGATTAAGGTTTTAAGGGTATCAATTATTTTGCTTTGAGTTTGAATACGAGTATCTAATAGAGAAAGGATTATGCCGATTTTTTTCTGCTCATCGGTTGTTTTAGGAATAATTGCTTCCACCCTTTCTAAATTCTTAACCGATAATCCCGGTTGCGCCATTCCAGTGGCATATTTATTCAAATTCAGGGCAGTTAATAGATAAAACATCCAATCTGAATCAATCGATTTATTAGGCGTGACAACTATTGCGTGTTCAGTTGCATGGAATCTGCCATCCGCAGGATTCACATTTCCGCATAGCGCTCCTTGGCGTCCAATTAATGAATATTTACCATCGTAATTGAAAGTTTTCGTGTATCCACGCAACCCATTTCCTCCATAACATGGATAATAATCCTTATTGGTAATGTGACTAATTTCTGAAGCATTTACGAATTTTCCCGCCTGCATTACACATAATTCACCTAAAGTTTTCTTGACCCACTCCCCCTCAAACCCCGGAAATCTCAAATTTGGAACCTTTATATCTTTTTGTTTTTTTGCCACAGCTCAGTGATTTTAAGAACCCATTTAGATGCATTAAGGATTGGACAGCCTCAAGTTTAACCCACTAATCCCAATTCTTTCAAATACATTTCTATTTCTTTATCCAGTTCGCTACGCTGAGACTCTAGCTGCTTAATGTCCGCCATTACTGCCTGGATATCGATCTCTTCTTCCTCTTCAAACGTATCAACATATCTCGGAATATTCAAGTTATAGTCATTCTCTTCGACTTCTTCTAAGGTGGCGCAATGACTGTATTTTTCAATCTCCTTTCTGTTGCGGTAAGTGTCAACAATTTTTTTGATATGTGCATCGCGCAATATATTCTGCGTTTTTACCTTTTCAAATTCACGACTCGCATCAATAAACAGAATATTCTCCGGGCTCTCCCTGCATTTCTTTAAAACCAGGATACATGTAGGAATACTGGTTCCATAGAAAATATTCCCAGGCAGGCCGATCACTGCGTCCAGGTAATTCTTTTGTTCGATCAGGTAACGACGGATATGCGCTTCTCCGCCACCACGGAAAAGAACACCATGCGGTAAAACAACCGCCATGATACCGTTTTCGGCCAAATGATAAACCATATGCTGTACGAATGCATAATCCGCTTTGCTTGCAGGGGCGAGTTTACCGTATTGACTAAACCGATCATCGCTTAAATGCAATGGATTGGCTGTCCATTCTGCAGAAAACGGCGGATTGGCCACGATAGCCTCAAATTGTTTGTCCATGTGCTGCGGCCGCTCAAGTGTATCATCCTGTTTGATATCAAACTTTCGGTAATGCACACCATGCAGAATCATGTTCATTCGGGCAAGGTTGTAAGTCGTGCGGTTCATTTCTTGGCCGTAAAAGTTAGTCACATTCTTCACTTCTCTTGCCACGCGCAGTAGAAGAGAGCCGGATCCACAGGTCGGGTCGTACACCGATTTCAATTTGTGCTTGTCCGTCGTAACAATCTTCGCGAGGATCTTCGATACCTCCTGCGGTGTATAAAACTCTCCCGCCTTTTTTCCAGCACCACTCGCAAATTGTCCGATTAGGTATTCATAAGAATCTCCAAGTATGTCTGAATCGGTGTCGTTTAATTTGAAATCGATCTTATCGAGATGACATAAGACTTTCGCAATAATTGCGTTGCGTGCTGCAGGTGTCTTACCAAGCTTTGTGCTGTTCAGGTCCATGTCTTCGAAAAGATTGTCAAAATCCTCTTCGCTCTCCGTTCCCATTGTACTCAGCTGAATATTACGCAGGATGGTTTGCAGGTCTCCTAAGATAAATTCCGATTTGTTCTCGTCAAATGCATCAGCATCTTTATTTTCACCCATTCCACGTTGTGCGATAAAAGTGAAAAGTTCCTCTGGCCCAAGAAAATATCCAAGCTTTTCAAGCGCCTCATCTTTAACGGCTTCTCTGTAATCTTTGTATTTAGCAATGCCGGGTTTTAGATCGGTGAATTTGATTTTGTCCTGCTTAAGGATCTCATTAGCAAACAGTTCCATCTTTTCACTCAGGTACTTAAAAAAGATAAAACCCAGGATATAATCACGGAATTCATCCGCATTCATTTTACCCCGCAGCGTATTGGCTATATTCCAAAGCTGCTGCTCCAGCATCCGTTTTTGATCTTCACTCATGGCAATTGGTTTGAGGGGTGAAATTATGGTTTCCCATTAATATTCCATTTTTCATGATTTTTATCGTTGAATTGACGGAACAATAGTGGTATGTCCTTAAATATAGGTATAATCTTATTTGTTTATATTTGATTCATTGCAACTAAACCTGGTCTAATGGGGGGTGATTCTGCTGGGTTACTATGTTAATCAAGGACGTGGCGAGACCAATCCATCGTTCGCCCGCCGGCAGGAGATTGCAAAGATTTTTAAGGTTAATGTAGGGCGATTGCTGATGGATAAAATGATAACCAAACGGGGCTGCGCAAGGATGAAGCGATGAACCTTCTTTATTAAAGTCTCCACCATTTTTCGCAAGACCTAAAACAAATAAAGTCCGATCTTGGCGTAATTAAAAATGCACTCCCTGCAAAAACCCTCGTGACCTAAACACAAAAGCTAATTCACCATGGCAGTTTTTTTAACCGGTAATGCGCTCAATTCCGCAGTAGAGGATTTATTTGAAAACGCAGAAGTGGGTCTGATTCTGATTTCACCTTTTATCAAATTGCACGAACGGTATACCTCCGTACTCAAAAGCAAGCAGAACAATCCCAGTCTTTCCATCAAAGTAGTCTTTGGTAAAAATGAAGACAATTATGAAAAAAGCATGCAGTTGCAGGACCTGAAATTCTTCATGGACTTTCCCAACATAGAAATCCGTTTTGAAAAAAGATTACACGCGAAATACTACGCCAACGAATCTTATTCAATTATCACCTCGATGAATCTGCTCAGCTTTAGCCAGAACAATAACATTGAAGCAGGGATCATGACCAAGACCCGCGAACTGGGTGGCTTAATCGGTGACTCAATCGACCAGCAGGCTTACGATTATTTTGACAGGGTGATTAACCAGTCCGATCTGCTGTTTAAAAAAGTACCCAAATACGAGGGCGGTTTGTTAGGCATCGGTCAGCGTTACAAAGAATCTGTCGTCGAGGTAGACATTACTAAAGCGCATTTTTCAAAATTGGGGGCATTACCACATTCTTCCGCCAAACCAGCTTATTCCACGGCGAAGAAACCCGAAGGCTACTGCATACGCACGCGCGAACGTATCCCCCTGAATATTGATCGACCGCTCAGCGATGACGCGTTCCGCTCCTGGTCCGCGTTCAAAAACCGCGATTATCCCGAAAAATACTGCCATTTCAGTGGAGAAGAATCGCACGGCGAAACAAGCTTTGCCAAACCTATATTGGCAAAGAACTGGCGTAAAGCTCAAGGCAAATAATAGCCACAATCGCAATTATTCCACCCACAGCTGCACTCCCAATTCTCGCAGACGCTCATCATGCAACGCAAAAGACCGCTGTACAAGTTTTGGATTTCGTTTAAGCCTTGTCTGTAAGATCGAAACCAATTTTCCAAGTGCTATTTTTCCATGTGCATACAGGAATGGATCTTCGTCATACAACAATATGGCGGCATCCTTATTGATTCCTTGTGCTTTTATTAGCCTGTCAATCGCATCCGGTTTGGCATAGGCGATCACTTCCCGTATGATTTCATCAATGAACGTTACAGACAATTCAGGATAAATTGCCCTGATATGTACCGCATCTAAAAAATACGATTCCATGCAATTGCCTTTCGTTACAAAAGCGGTCGCGCCCGCAGCCTGTATCCTGCTTTCGATCCTAGCTATAGCGTCATCGGTAAGATAATCACGATCCCTGTGCACCAGTATGGCTGCCTCTGGATTCATCGTGCGGATGGATTGAATGTTCAATTGCAACCCGTCAAGCCGCGTACAATTTTCATACGAATAGACAACCGTCCCGTCGATATCAAAGCCGCAGGAAATGAGCAGCGTCTTTAGCATCTGCGTATCCCTGTCTTCGGTAAAAAAAACGCAACGGGCGGCAGCGATACTTTTCACGCGCTCACCGGCATTCAATTGATTCAGGTATTCCTGTAATGCCGCATCTTTCAATGCAAGGGGTAATGATTCATAAGAAAGCGTGCGTAAAGTAAGCAAGGGCGGCAATAGCCATAGTCCACCCGTTTCTTCCACCACTACACTGCCCGGCACTTCCCCCATAATAACACACTTCACTTTTTGGTAGCTTGCTTTACGCAAAGCAAGATACCCCGTATAATCATCCCCCATTACAAAATGAGATCCGTTCCAGTACACCAGCATGCCTCTTTTATTGAGGGCATCCGCCATATCTTCCGCTTGTGAAATCTTTTGCAAAGGCAATTCAAAACAGTGATCATAGCTGAACGGGATTACCTGGGCTAGTTCCACCTGTGCAACCGAGCAAACTGCATCGCCCAGGCTCACCGCTTTGATCAGTTCAAATAACCGGGGATCTTCAGGCGGCAGGTAGCGATCACCTTTAATGCTATCCGCACGTCTCATAGCTTCATTCATGGTGAGAAAAGACTGGGATGGTTGGGCCGTCATCTGCTGCAGGACACGCAGGCAAAATTGAACAATGCGATGTTCTGTGTCCGCCAGCTCCGAACGATGGATCATCAGCAGGTCTCCCAATTTATTCGTCACTGCATATTCCGGCTTCGTATCCGCCACACGAAACTCCAGGTATTCGAAAATGCTGTTCGGAAAACCTTCTTCGTCGAAAAGGATCAGGGTATAGAAATAACCGGATCCATCCTTCAGCTCATTACATCGCACCCATATACAGGTCGGTAATCCGTCTATCCCGTCTTCAGCGACAAACAACACCGGCGTCGTAAGCGGGTTCTCGTTGAGATAGGTGAATACCGCTTCGGTATCGAACCTGCCCGAAATGGGCGCTGGTTTCATAGGGGTATAATTGCTTTTGGCCAGCAGGTGCAAGATGAGCTCAGCAAAATCATAATCCTTCTTACCAAGATCAGTAACAAAAGTGACACCTTGTTCTTTGGTTGGCTGCTCATCGGCGTCCCCGGTTATCAATTCAAATAATTTCAGTCGTATCCTGCCCGGAATATGCCCATTGAGATGATCGCGAAAAATTTTGTTTATTTTCATAACGAAGCAGGATGATGTATTTCACCCTAAAGTTGGGTAATTCTTTATTTAGCCGGACAAAACCACCACAAAACATGAAAGCCGCACTTTTTTGTTTCGAAAACATCGGGCAGGGACTATTTTACCATGGCCGCCTGCATGGCAAACACACTGACAGTTTCGATTTCATTTACGATTGCGGCAGCAAAAGCGCGATTCGTTATTTACATACTGCCATCGACAGCTACCGGCCAAGCGTCAAGAAACTGGAGATGGTAGTGATCTCCCATTTCGATGAAGACCATGTCAATGGTGTCACACGCTTGATCAGCGGAAAACGTGTCGACAGGTTAATCCTTCCATATGTAACATGGGCCGAGCGGCTGGCACTTCGTACCATGACCAAGAGTCAGGACAACCAATACCTGCTTATATTGGAAGACCCTTTAACTTATTTCGGCGGCGACAATTTCGACATCGGAGAGATCATCGTGGTGGGTGGCCCCGATCAGCCACCTGCCGATAACCCCGATTTGTTTATTCCGGGACCGCCTCTAGAACAGGTAGCAATCAATACCGAAACAAACGAGTTGAGGGTCTATATCCCGAGCAAAGCGCTCTCCGACGAAGACCAGGTCACACAGTTGCCACGTTTCACTATCGCATGGGATCCGACGGTGGTCAACCCCTGGAAACTATCCCTATACAAATCACCTTTCAGCTTATTCGTCGGCGCTTTCTGGGAATTTCATTTTTACAATGTCGAAGGAACTGACTCCGCAAAAATGATGAGCTTTGAACGCGATTTACGCAAATGGATGGCGAAAGAAAAACTTGAACCCACCGATCTGTTCAAAGACGAACACCGGTCAACAGTCCGGTCGATCTATACAAAACACTATTCCCGTCTAAACCAGACTTCACTCATCTTATACCACAATGCCATCGAAGGGCAGACCAATTCCGCCTTTACCCTCAATTCAGTAGAATACCATCCGGCCGATGAAGCGGTTGAGTCCACGGAAAACACGGGCACCCTGCTCACGGGTGATCTTTCCCTTAGCGCCAAAAAAACGCGCGAAAATTTACTTGCTTTTTACAAACACAGAATAGATCGTGTTGGCATCTTCCTGGTTCCCCACCACGCGGCAAAAGCCAACTGGGCTTTTAAACATCCTTCCGGCCTGGAAGATTTTGAAGCGTATGTGGTATCGGCAGGTGTAAAAAGAAAACACCATCCCTCACCAAAAGTGCTGGATGATATTGATGCATGGTGTGCTGGCGAGATCTATCACTGCCACGAAACCTGTGCGTATTTTTATGATGTATTCTTAATGTAATTACTGAAGCAAAGAAGGGCAATACAGCTTTACCTGCAGTTCTGTAAGATTGGCAGCATGCTTCGACAACAATAAAACTTTCTGTACAGACAGTTTTGTCAGGTTGGTGCCCACCTTTCTGGCAACAACCAGTTCATCCTCCGTCAATGCACGTTGCGCAATGGCTGCATAACCCACACGCTGTTCCAGCAACTGCTGTAGTTCCTCACGATGGCCTTTTACATCCTGTACCCATTCGCCTGGTATCTCGTGAGCGGCAATCACCAGATCGGTAATATTCCCTGCGCCAAGATTATCAATAAACCCTTTGATACAATTTTCCAGGTCCCAACCTAGTGACAGGTAGGCAATCTCTTTATTGACCGTACGGGTATTGAAATACAGGTGTTGCATCATTTGAAAATTCTTAATCCGCTGCATAAACACATCCATCGTACGGATCAACAGCACAAATACATTGTTGTACGATTTGCTAAACGGCAGCTTATTTCCCGCATCACTGGCAATGATAATATCGCATTGGTAAGACCCTTTTTGAGTTAAGCGGTGAATCCCCTGGTTATCATACACACCACCATCCACCAGCTGCGGATTGACCATATCAGCATCGGCCGGGTCTGCAAAGAACGCTCTGTCGATCCCAACCGGCGCAAAGGCAAAGGGAACACAGGAGGACGCCATCACCGCGCGTGCAACAGGGAAAGCTGCATGTTTAAATTTAATGGCGGGAATACGGTAACTATAACTGGAATCATCCATCTTGACCCTTGAAAATGAAAACTGCCTGCAGGTCTGAATATTGGTAGATCCAATGACAAGTAATGGCTGCTCGCAGAGTTGGGACAATGTAGCCTCCTTGTAAAAGAATGTATTGTACGCACGCTCAATGATCACACTGACCGGGAACAACTTGTATTGAAAAAACGCGATCAGAAGTACCACCATTGCCAGCACAAAAACGGATATCCACGCATCCGCTGTGAAGGGCAGGTACAACAGCGAAGCCAACAACAAGAGGACCAGCAACCAACCCAGCAAAGAACGCCGGGAAAGAAGTACATAACGAATTACACTCTTACCCGAAAGCGTTGCGGCCATTTGCTGATCGAACGAAGCGAAAGGCTCTTTGCTTAGAGAATAGCAGGCCCCGGTAATCGATCCTCCCGAAATGGTCGAAATAACGTCTACAGAAGAGAGTATCCCTAACTCATCCAGTTTACGCAAGGTTCCGAGGTGAAAGGCCGCTGCGCGGTAACCGCCACCGGAAAGAGATAAACCTACTTTTTTTTGTTTGATCATAGTCGTTGTTTTGGCAGGATCAATATGCAGTTTTTATTCCAGAAATACAAGGGGGAAAACCCCTATTGTTACACCGGCAGCCAGTCGCTCCGAATCGATATGTTTTGTAGATTTGGACTCCCCCCTGCCAATCACCAACTGACCGCTATGCTATTTCCCGTACTTGACAGCCAACAGCTGACCTACCTTCGCGCCTGCAAAACCAATTGCGACAAAGATCCAACAGGTGCCATACGACCACAGGATACAGCCCGGCAATTGGGAGACCATACGGAAGTACTTATTCCCTACAATGAGGGAATAAACATCGAAAATTGGCTCTCCATCAACGGCTTGCTAAAAGTGTCCGGCAACCAATTGAAGATCACCCGGAAAGGAAAGTGGAATATACGCCTGACACCGTTCGTCCGGTTTGGGCGTAACTACCTGGAAAAACCGTTCCTGTCTTATCGAAGCCCTGTTTTCTATGCCTTTTTTTTATTCCTCCTATACAGCGTTTTGGAAAGTTTCCTGAGCGATAAACTCACTCTCTTTTTTGTAACACCCGTCCTTCTGCCTTTTCACCCGGGATGGATCTTTGATTCCTTATGTATACTGTTGGGCCTATCACTGGTATGGTGGAACAGAAACCGCAAACCAACTTTAGCCGATTTTCTCGTCTTACTGTTGTACATCCGTTATCGATTTTCCCCCTCACCCTGGGATTTCACCAGGCTGTTTACCAAAGGAGAAAAAACCGGCGGTTTACCGCTATATATTGATTTCATCGCCCTGTATTTTGTAGTGATGGCCAGCTGGGCGTTCTATAGAAAAATAAAATCAGGTAAAGAATTTGAATATGCAGATGGGATGTTTTATCTCGACCATAGCCTCGGCCGTATGGCAGGCAAAAAGAAAATGTCCATAGTAGAGATCGATGCGACGGGCTTAAAAAGAAATCGTTTTGCCATGCAGCTGGCAGACATCATCGGTCAGATGATTCCTTTCGAAGCATTTGCCATTGGAATTTGTGGTCCCTGGGGATCTGGCAAAACATCATTGATTCAATTGATCCGCCACAACCTGGAAAAAAGACCGACTCCCCACCAATACCTGTACATCGATTTTTCTCCCTGGTTTTTCACCAACTCAGAATCATTGATTACAAACTTCTTTTCGGTATTGGAAGAAAAGTTTCGCGGCAACCGGTCACTTGCAGCAGAGCTGAGAGCCTACGGTAAAGAACTGGTTATGTTCGAAAAGACACTACTCAAAACAGAATTCTCATCGTTGCTAATTGATACCCAAAAAGGATTGAAAGAACGCTACGAGGCCATCGCAAGAGGTATCCAGCAGGAAGCGAACATTTTGGTGATTACCATCGATGACCTGGACAGACTTGACAGAAAAGAAGTCGTAGAAGTGCTGAGGCTGATTCGACTGATGGCTGATTTCCCGAACACCTTTTACATTGTCGGCTACGATCACGATTACGTGAGCGAAGCTATCAAGCATGAACTCACCAGTCACAATCCAGGCAAATACCTCGATAAGGTATTCAATATTGAATTTAAAATCCCGGAACTTCCCGCTACTGTATTACGCGAAAGGATCATGACCTCTATCAAGGATAAAATGAGTACACTTCCCGGTATCGGCGTAGTAGACGCAGCGGAATTGCAGGCTTGCTTCGCTTACCGTAACACCGTACATATCATCCGCAACGAACGCGATGTCAAACGCTTTACCAACAACCTGTTGATGCGTTATCTTTCTGTGAAACAGGAAATCAATTTTTACCACTTCTTTCTGTTGGAGCTGTTGTACTACCGAAGCCAGGACGTATACATGGCCATCTATGATAACCGCGCCGAACTGACTGAGCGATACAAAGTGGTTATGCAGTCCAACAGTCCTTTGACCATTGATTTCAAAGAAATTTTGCAGATTCCGGACCTGAACCCCCTTTGCCTTTCCATTGTAGATACTTTATTTAACAAGACCGCCTTTAATGCAAAACGCGCCTTGAACAATGAACTCCATTTCGTTCACTATTTTAGCCTGAGTCTCCAGGAAGGCGATTTTTCCAATGAAGAATTTGAAGCAGCATTCGCTTTACCATTCGATAAATTAAAAACACATCTGGTGCTGTTCAATGGTGCCAACTCAGCGTTGTTAGCAGAAAAATTGCACTACAGAAGGGAAAGCAAAGAGTTCAACGTGTCAGACAAAGCCGAACTCACCAAAACAATAGACAGTCTGTTATTCCTCTATGATGAAGTATATCCAGGATCGAACAAGGACGATTCACTGGGTATAAGTCTGAATGGCAACAACCTTCGGTTATTCATTTTTAACCTGCTGGTGGATGCCAAAGCAGATCCGGATTTTTTTGCTGAAAGAGTGTTATCCTTTGATCTGCTCAACTACACTGCCTTCTCTTTTTTATGCAGCATGGACAGTGTTGGAATGCTAGAGAAAATTGTACCTGCCGGAACGTTGAGTGGTTGGTGGGTCTCGCTAAGAAAAATGAGTTTGGAACTGCTCACACGGATGATTAAACAGAATGGCAGTTCTTTTGATGAAAATATCCTTACACAATTTAGTCGAATGCGCACATTCATATCAGAGGTTAATTCCAAAGCAGAAGATATCGAATGGTTCCAGGACAAAGTAATTACAGGCAACAAGGATTATCTCGTGAAGAATTTGAAACCAATATTGGAATTCTTCAAGAAACACTCTTATGAAAACGAACAATTGGTGATAGGAAAGCTACAAGACCAGGTAACAGCACTCTTTGACAACTTGCAACTTCCGGTATACAGCGACCGTCCATTTACTTATCTAAAGGATTTTTACAAAGGATACGATACGATTTTTGATCGCGATTATTCCTTTACGGAAAGACCTAATGCAGGTCGACCGGATTTGAACGACGAGACCTTTGACAAACCAATTGCTTTTGTTGAAGGCGGCCGTTTTGAAATTTACCTGAATCCGCATACCACACCTGCCTGGCGGTTCGGGTTTCGATTTGGTCGCACAAATGAATTTCCAGCTGTCATTAAAGGAAGGCACCTTACGAACTATCCATATATTGTAGTTGTCAAAGGAATCATTGAGACGGATGGAACCGCCCATGATCATACGCCTCCACGATTAGACCTGGCCGTTTATTCCGGTGCGGATCAGACCGCTACTGAAAACCTGATCAACAATTATGACCAAAAGCCAATTGATTTAAGCGTTGAAAGAGATGAAAAAAGTATGATCTGGGTCAAGGCAAACGATAATGTTGGCATACGGGAAATCCGTCCTGTTTCGAATTTTGCAGACTACAGCTGGGTTCAAATCGCTGCGTGGGCCGATCATACAAATTTTTCCCTCGCCACGCGCATCAAATACCTTCAGAAATTAAAATAATAATAGTTGCTACGGCTTACATAGCCCATCAACTTTACAATCAACTACTTGGCTATACGACATTCCGCTATCGGAGTCAACAATACCTGAAGGAGGAGAAATGTATCAGAACACCATAAGGCTGTTAAAATTCAATTGTAATTAATTGAAAGTCAAATAATTAAATCAATTTATATTGAAATACTAAATTATTTAGTATTTCTGCACTAGAAAAACTGTGTGCTATGATATTCTCCCCCGCTTTGTTGATACCTTGGATCACCGCCTGCGTGCGAACCGGTTTTCCATCTCCCGCTGCTGATTACCACGAAGAACGCATTGACCTGAACAAGGAACTTATCACCCATCCCCTCGCCACATTCATTGTGGATAGTGAAGGTGACAGCATGATCGACGCCTTTATTCCACCCCGTGCACGACTCGTAATTGATAAGGCTTTGACGGCGAAGAATGGTGACCTCGTGCTGGCTATTTTAAATGGTGAGTTCACCGTAAAATACCTGAAGAAAAATGATTTCAAATGCTGGCTGATACCCGCCAACAAAAAATATCCGGACATCGAAATCAAGGATGGCATGGACTTCCAGGTATGGGGTGTAGTTACAAGAATCATCATCGACCCAAAAGACACGCGATGTATGCTCTAGTCGATTGCAATAATTTTTACGCAAGCTGCGAAAGACTTTTTCAACCTAAGCTTCGTGGGAGGCCCGTAGTTGTTTTAAGTAACAACGACGGCTGTGTTATTGCGCGCAGCGATGAAGCGAAAGCGATCGGCATTGCCATGGGGACACCAGCGCATTTGAGCCACGAAATGTTCCGCGAGCATGATGTGCGTGTCTTCTCCAGTAACTATACGTTGTACGGAGACATCAGTGATCGTGTGATGCAGACGCTCGCATCTTTTGTTCCGCAACTCGAACTCTACTCGATTGATGAAGCATTTCTCGATTGCAGTGAACTCGGACTTATGGACCTATCCAAACTCTCGCTCGACATCCGGCGAACAGTGATGCAGAACATTGGGATACCGGTTTCAGTTGGTGTTGCACCAACCAAGACACTTGCTAAAATGGCGAACCGTTATGCGAAAAAGAAGTACAAATCATTAGGCGTTTTTTATGCGGCCAATAACGACCTGGTGAATCAAATGCTTTCCGAAACAAACGTTGAAGACATCTGGGGAATAGGCCGGCAGTATACAAAATTATTGCAGGGACACGGTTTTAAAACCGCTCTCGATCTGTCACGTGCGCCGGAAGAATGGATGCGTACTTCGATGACGGTTGTGGGGCAACGTTTATGGAATGAACTCAATGGAATCCCTTCGATAGAATGGGAATTTGAAGCAGCCCCGAAAAAAAACATCTGCACCAGCCGATCTTTTGGCAAACTTACCGGCGATAAAGAATTACTGCGTGAAGCGGTCAGCAACTATGCCGCAAGATGTGCAGTAAAACTTCGCAAGCAACATAGTGTTTGTCGATCGGTCAACATATTTTTAAATACCAATCCGCACAAAACAGATCACAGACAGTACATGCCTTCTGTAACCATCGAATGCGAAACACCGACAAGCGATACAGGTGAACTCATTGCATATGCGTTGAAAGGTTTAGACTTTGTGTATCAGAAAGGTTACCTTTTTATGAAATGCGGTGTAATTGTAAATGGATTGATTCATGAAGATGCTGTTCAGCAGAACATGTTCGATTCGCGTGACAGGGAGAAACACAAAAAAGCAGCAAACGCAATGGACAAGATTAACCGCTGTCTGGGCAAAGACGCGGTGCGTATGGCGGTACAACGTTTTGACAACCGTTACAAACTGCGGGCGGATCATTTGTCCAAACGATATACCACCAACATTAATGAAATCCTTCGCGTAAAAATTTAAGTTGAATGATGCAGCCTTTTGAAATATTTGAACAGCGTTACCTTGATCGGTTGTTAAAGATGAAACGCCATTTCGTCGTCACGCAAACCTACAGGCGTGCTACGGATCATTTCGCAGAATACCAGCCAACAGATTTACTGCTCACAGATTATGACGACGAGGGTGCAGCGCTAATTCATTTTAACGCCGTACGCAAACTCGATAAACTAGGTGCGATTATCAATCTCTCAAAACCGGCGCACATAACTAAACTCAAAGAAATGATGGAGGGAGAAAAATACCGACTGTACTGGTGTGTGGTAAAAAGCCTTACAGGACTTCAAAAGAAAGTTGACGCGGGCTACAAAGACAAAGCCCGTCGTTTTATCAGTAACAACACCGACTGGAGAATCAAGGGTGATGAAACAATCAAAAGCACGCTGGAAGTGATATTTGGTGAAATTTTCATAACATTTAAATGGAAAACAAAGAAATTGAGGGTTAAATTTCAGGATATCGAAAAAGCATAGAAAAGCGACTGATTTTGAAGCTTTTAGAAAGGTATCAGAGTATGGCCGCTTTAACTTAAATTGCGATATTGAAAATTTCAACTTCAGCAATGATCTAATGTCTGTAGCAACCCACGATATCGATCCAAAACGCGCGACTTTTAACACGCCATACCCACCCGATTCCTCAAGGTTAATTTTCAACTCTATCACAGAGTACAGAACTTTTGTAGCAAGCTATTCGCAAATTGTAGATTGTCAAATTCAATTTAAATATAAAGAGGCAAATAACCCCCCTTGCACATTCAACCGGTGCCAGTTTTATATCAAAGGAGCAGAAAATATCATTGCAAAGCAAACATTTAAGGATTGTACCTTTTTTCAATGCTTTCTTGGATCTGTAGAATTTAAAAATGTAAGATTTGAGCGATGCTTTTTTAGAGGGTGCGACTTCACAAATAGCAGGTTTGAATACTGCGTTTTCGACCAATGTGAATTTGAGATTTGTTCGGCATATCATCCTGACTTTATAAATACTGAAATATCATCAAAGTTTATTAAGTCATTGATATTTTTCTCCCATCATTATTTAACCGCAGGCAAATCTCTGAAACAGGATTTTGTTTATGCCAAACTTGGCGTCGCCAAAAAAATATACAACTCAAATAATTCAATAGATCACCATGCTTTTTCTGATGAATCTTTACATGAGTTAAAAAGATTGGAGTTGAAAGACGTTGCAAGGCAACAACGGCTCAACTGGGAAAAAAGAAAATACGGGACTTTCTTTTTTAACCTAATATATACTGTTTTTAAATTCGTGAATATTACATTCACAAACGGCGGCACCTCTTTGTTAAAAATACTTTCCTGGACACTAGCTCTGATAGTTGGTCTCAACTTTTATTTCGCTGCCTCCGGCATTCAAGATATAAATTATCCATTTCCGGCAGGTCATACTTGGTTTATTAATTATTTAAAATGGCTACCTAGAACCACCTCGATATTTCTGGGATATGGATACTCCTCATTCATTGCATTTTCTTGGTGGCAGGCTTTCATCATCAATTGTTGTGTGTTATGGGGCTTATTATCTTACGCAATGCTGATTTCTGTTTTAATTAGAAAGGTTTATAAATGATGGAAAAGGAATTTATTGATAGAATTATTCAAGGGGCAAAGCACACAAACAGAGCATTGATATTGTATGGAAGTTATAGCCGCGGAGATTTTGACCAGTCATCAGATATTGATGTACTAGAAATTACTGAGCGTCCTCAAACACCTTACTCCATTAGCAACATAAATTATTCGCCTTATAGTAGTCAGCAGCTGCAAAAAATGGCTGATGAAGGAAATTTATTTGTCTTGCATATTATAAAAGAGGGTCAGGTCATTAGCGGCGACGAAAATATATTAAATGAGATTAATAAAAAGTTTGTCTACCCGGATAACTATGATTTTTTGAGGGCACAAATTATTGAAACCGCGGGGCTTTTAGATATTGGCGAGTCCGGTTTTAGTATGAACAGCAGAGGTTATTATGGATTGCTTTGTTACTTATTGAGAAGTTATATTTATTCACTGGCGATAGACCAGCGCGATATATCCTTTTCAGTGAAGTACCTTAGCAAAAAATTCGACAACGACGACGTTGCCACTTTATTTGCACTAAAAAAATCCAAAAGAATCTCCTTTTCCGAATACCAATGGTGCAAATCTGTATTTGAAAATTTCACTGAGGAAAAATTTGAAAACAATTTGGTTGATTCGGTCGAGCTCCTAAAATCATTACAAAATTCGTCACCGTTTGGATTCAAGGTTGCAATGCATTTTCTGCATAATCTTGCCTCTGAAGTATATGTATGATAAATTATGTGCTACGATATCTCTTTTGACACCTCAAATATACGTTCGCTGGAAGACTATTTTCCGGACCTGCATTTTGATGACCAGATCGTCATCAATTACGAACTGACCGCACATTTGCAGAGTCATGGGTTTGGTAACCATCCGATAATTTATATCAATCGCGACGACTTACAACCACACTGCCGGCTAATGGAGTGGTCGGTGATCCCGCATTATACCAAGGACGAGGATAAGTTCAAGATTGCGAGGCTGAAGATGGCGAATGCAAGGAGTGAACGAATCATCGGAGATAAGACAAGTTACTGGTACAAGATCCGGAACCGCCGTTGTCTAATCCCGGTAACGGGCGCGTACGAACACCGTGGAGTAGCAGGATGGAAAAAGAAAGTACCATATCACATCAGTGTGAAGGGCGAGCGCATTTTCTTTATGCCCGGGTTGTATGCCGTGGTCGAATTGCCTGATAAAAGTACCGGTGAAATGATCAAACGTTATACATGGACACTGGTTACCCGCGAACCGATCTGTAATATCGCCATGAAAAATATACACAACAGCAAGGAAGACGGGCAGTTTCGGATGCCGTTGTTTATGCCTTTGGATCGAGCGAAGGATTGGTTAACCGAGGGCCTAAGTGATCCTGAGATCCAGGAACGAATGAACTACGAATTACCTGAAGAAGCAATGGAATATTTTCCCGTCGATACCATCCGCACCACCAAACCGCGGGCAGATGGAAAGCGCAAGAATGACCCGTTTGAATGGGCGAATCTTCCTGCCTTAGGAGAAATGAATCCAGATTGATTTTTAAAATGAATCGAAGCAGCAGCCATTCATAACTGTCATTTCAGTTTACCAATACGAACTATAAATGCACAATTCATTGTAAGTCAACGACTTAAAAGATGTTCGCTAGGGTGTATATTTACTGCGGTAATTCACTATTGAGATAGTACCTTAGAAAAAAACTAATCCGCCGATGCCCGTTGACGAGACGATCGACCAATATACGCCGCCCTTTCTTCGTTGGACAGGGTCGAAGCGGTGGTTCACACGGGATTACCTTGATGAGTTCCTTCCCGATTTTTTCAACAATTACCACGAGCCGTTCCTTGGCGGAGGAGCAGTTTTTTTTCACCTGAAAAACCACAGTCAAAAGAAAACACGGCGATACTACCTGTCAGATTCAAATGAGGAGTTGATTAACTGTTACGTTCAGTTAAAGGACAATGTAGATCGAGTACTTTACTATTTGAAACAATTTAAAAACAGTGAACAGGAGTACTACAAAATAAGATCCGTCGAATCTAAATCAAACGCAAAAAGAGCGGCACGTTTTATATATTTGAACCGCACTTCGTTCAACGGGATCTACCGGGTCAATTGCTATGGGCAATACAACGTCCCTTATGGCAAAAGAACCGCAGTGGATGTGGTGACAAGTGAGTTGTTTAACGATGTGCATTCGTTTTTGCAAGGTGTCTGGCTTAAGACATGCCCGTTTACAAAAACGCTGGCCAATATTAAAAAAAATGATCTTGTTTTTATAGATCCCCCCTATACTGTTGCACATGAAAACAATGGTTTTATCGAGTATAACCAAAAGCTTTTTTCATGGCAGGATCAGCTTAAACTGAAAGAATTTGTTCATTCGATAATTGATATTGGTGCGTACTTCATTCTGACCAATGCAAGTCATGCGTCTATCCGCTCACTTTACTCGGGAACCGGTGTTGTTGGAACCTTAAGTAGAAGCAGCCAGGTTGGGGGGAGGAATAAAACCCGCGGCCTATTCAATGAACTGGTGATAACTAATACAAAACCGTTTTAATGAGCGAAGCTAAACGTATCAAGATTGCCATTGTCAGCGACATGCATTGCCATCCTGAATCGAAAAACAGCGCTGAAAACCAAACCTGGCTTTTTAGCGATAAACTTCGGCGCCCGACAAACGAACATCCCGTTGAAAATCTGCTGGAAATCATTGACAACAAAAAGATCGAAGTGGATTATGTCCTCAGCCCTGGTGACTATGCGGATCAAGCCAATAAACAGGGCCTTCTATCCGGTTGGTCGTACCTCAAAGAAATGGCCTTGGCCATGAAATGTCCAGAGATATTGGGTACTATCGGTAACCATGATATTGATTCAAGGCACACTTATTCCAATTACAGTTATGAAATGCCTAGAAAGATTCGGCAGAATTTTCCGTTGCATGATAATGTATTAGGAAAGTTTTGGGATGAGGGTTACAGCTTTATAGATACGGACGACGTCCAGTTTTTGATTATTAACTCCTGTCATTATCACACGCACTACGAAAAAAGTAACCCAAATGCAACGGTAGAAAACCCTGCTATCAAAGGAAAAATAGATCCGGCACAATTAGAAGAAATTGAAAAAATACTGAATTCAAGCTGTGATCATACAAAGATCAAAATTGCAATGAGTCACCATCACCCTGTTACTCACGCACGATCTAATCTCGGTGAGAAAGACACGATGGAACATGGACAGGAGCTGATTGAACTATTGGGTAAGTTTAAATTTGACTTATACCTCTATGGTCACAAGCACGATCCCTGGATGAGATATGTCAATACAACCAGCGGGCATCTTTTACCGACGTTTTCATCAGGCAGTTTCTCCGCGACAACACAGGTATTGTGGGCCAACAAGAATAATTATTTTCACCTAATCGAGATAATAAAACAGGGTAGCCAAATTGCAACGGGCGAGATTGAGACCTATACCTTTCAAAATCAAATCGGATGGCAGCAAGGTAAAGATCTTGGATTTCTAACAAATACTGGTTTCGGCAACCATGAAGCCATCGAAGATATCAGCAACCGCATCATCAATCTGTTCAATGGTCGCTCGGTAATCCCATGGAAAGAGGTGATAGCTGGTGTACCTGAGATTAGTCACTTAACTCCTGAGAAAATCGAAATGCTTGAAAATGATCTTGGTTCGCGCAATGTCCATGTCGGCAACAAAATAGGAATCAATCCTAAACATCTCTACTATGCAGATAGTAACTGACAGCTTTTACAACACCTATAACGCAAGGCATCTCAACCCGAGAGAGGTGGCAGAACGGTTTATTTATTCCGCCAGTTTCGAGAAATTGGTACAGAACAATCACTCTATCATTCTCGGGGCACGTGGGTGCGGTAAAACCACTCTCATGAAAATGTTGACCTTGCCCGCCCTGCAGTCCTGGCAAGGCGATGAAGCACCGCATATCCGAACGAGTATGCCTTTCTACGCTGTCTATATTTCAACCGACATATACTGGGATGTCAAGAATAATACATATGGTTCCCAGCTTGCTCCATTTGGCTCATTTTCGGAACGACTGTCGCATTTTTCTGTGAACACAAATGTGTTCAAGGCCCTATGTGAGACGTTCCGTGATATTATCAATATTCATCTTGAGGATAGAGATGAAAACAAAGAGATACAGCTTTGTCGTGCGATGATAAAAGCGTGGAAATTGCCCCTTACTATTCCTAAGATTGAGTATGTAATCAGTGCGCTCAATAATCGGGTAGACGATGTCAACCAATTGGTTCACGAAGTAATTTACAATGCCAATGGTCCCGATGATGTACCAAACGAAGAGTTTTTTAACCTGTCTTTCGAATCTTCTATCGAATACCTCATTCCTTTTTTTGAAACAGTATACGACATTGCAAACAAAAAAAAATGGGCGCTGTGCTTTGACGAACTTGAATTTGCTCCTTTGTGGCTGCAACAAAAATTATTTACTTCACTGAGGAGTCGTTCGTCACAATATATTTTATACAAACTCAGTGCTAGCCCGATTCTTCCTACTGCATTAGAACAATCGCTAAAATCAACTTATAGTGCTTCTCCGGGCAATGACGTTCAAATGATCAAAATGTGGTCATCTTCCGACAACGAAGATTTCTCATTGAAACTTATTGACTCACTTGTCCGAAAAAAGGATCGTAGCCTGAAGACAGAAACATTTTTCGGCACCAATGACATTTATAATAAGAGTCCAGACAGCTATCAAAGCGGCAGCGTTTTTTTCAAACAAATGACTGAACTGATCAAAAAAGACGATTCGTTCCGTGATTTTTTGGCAAAATATCATATTAACATAACCAATCCGTTACCAAATAATGATAATCAGAAAGATACCCTTTTCCGAAAGATCAAGCCGATTGTATATTTCCGTAACTATTTTATCGATGAGAACAGGAAAGGCAAAAGTGGGATCACGAAAATTACTTATCGAAGCCGCAAGGTGAACGAACTGTATAGCGGTATTGAGATTTTGAAGCGTGTATGCGATGGCAACCCAAGATGGCTGATCGGTATCACCAATTCGATACTAAGCAAAACTACTGGCCGGGAATGTGATAAAAAAACACAGGCCGCAGAGCTGTTAAACGGAGCAGAGAGATTTTCAAACGTTATTGCAAATATACCAGTTGGTGAAAGCCAATATACGCTTTTGGATATACTTGAAAGAACAGGTAATTTCTTTAATGACCAGGTTTTGGGAAAAAGATTTCAAATGGATCCGAAATGTAGTTTTACTGTCAACGATAGTAAGTTCGAAATAGACAATGCATTAGTTGACTTATTAGAAAAAGGTGTTTCACAAGGTGCATTTATTTTGCTCAATTCCGATAGCGAGTCATTCGATTTTGAAATCAGAAACCAAAGATTCAAACTGTCGTATCTTTTGTCAGTTAAGTATAAACTTCCTTTGCGAAGATATCCCGCCATCAAACTAAGTGAATGCCTGCAACCAGTTCCAGACGAAGATGATTCCCAAATGTCACTATTCAGCTAAAATAATCTCATGGAAATCGAATACGGAGAACAAATATCAATAGATGCAATTCCCGATCAGCTTGACCTGTTTATACTCGCAGGTAATCATGAAAAACGGAAATTCGCTTTATATGATACGATAGCATCTGCGAAAAAGATCGACAACACCCTGCTCCTTTGCTACAAAGATGAATTCCGATGTGACACAAAACATAAATCTATTGTTCCTAAAAAACTCAATTCACATGAAGATATCTTTTCGCTATTAACCAAAGCCTTCGAAGAAATACAAACAGATTCTATTTCAATATTTGTCGACTATTCCTGCATGACTAAATCCTGGTATTATTCAATCATACTATACTTAAAAAATAAAATTATTAAAAGTAAACAGGTCACAATCTTCTTTGGTTATACACCCTCAAAATATTCCACCCCACAGCCCCCTAAACCTAATAAGACTATTGCTCCATTACCAGGAAATTATTTCGTTCCTACCGACAAACCGAAAGCCTTAATTGTTTGCCTGGGATACGAAGAAAATAAAGCGGTAGGAATCATTGATCATTTAGATCCGAAAATTTATTACCTTTTCTATACAAAACCCGCTCTTGATCCTAAATTTGTTAAAAGCATCGAAGAAAACAACGCTTCGTTGCTGAAAGAAAAACCTGCCAACACCATTACCTTTCCATTCTCTGATCTACTTTCGCTGGAAAGAGAGTTAACTGCGTTATATTATAAATTGAAAGATGAATTCAGCATCATCATAGCCCCCCTCGGTCCCAAACCATTCACATTGATGGCTATGCTTATGGCTATGAAATATAAAGGTATAGACATCTGGCGTGTCGGATCAGGTTCAGACATCAATGAATACCCACGTGAAGCACTGGAACCAAAACAGTTTTTGATTAGCAAAATTATTTGGAGCGAGAAATCTCACAAAACGGATTGATTGCGAGTCGTCTTAAAAATTTAATATAACTCCTTTGGGATATTTGCTGATGGAGGCATCTACTTCCTAGCCCCCTCAAATATCCCCGCCTAATTGACCGTACTTTAAGTACTGATTACCATCTTTATAGTATATTAGCGTCATGCCAGACTTAATCAAAGAAATCGCAGCTAGAATCAGGAACTACCGCGAACAGGAAGGTTACACCCAAATTATCATGTCGGATATGCTGAACCTCACTCCGGGTGCATATGCAAAGATTGAACGTGGCGATGTTGACATACAGGTTTCCAGGCTCTACCAGTTGGCTGAAATTTTTAAAGTCGATGTTATGAATCTCCTGAAAGACCAGGAAGAGATATTCGGCACATCTGATATTGTGGCCAGAAAAGAGTTTGATCAGCTCGCGGCAGATTTAAAGAAATACGAAGCACGCCTCGAAAATTTTGCGATCAAATTGGGCCATTCCAAGAAGAAAACGGCTAAGAAATAACCCATCTTAAATGATGGCCTAGCATCAACCTTATTTTTCAAGTAACAGGTTGGCAATTCTCTCTGCCATGGCCCTTTTACGACCTTCATGTGAATCAAACCAGAACAGTTCGCCGGGTTTGTGTTTGTAGTAGATATAGACATCGGGTTCGGGAATGCGCGGCTTTTTCCGGGAAGGCAGTTCCGGTTTCACCGGCGCTTCTACCCACACCCGTACCATAGGCGTCTTCGCCGGGGTGAACATGCTCACGTGAGCCGTGTACTGCCGCCGGTCAAAACTAAACTGGAATTCTGCTTTTTGCACCCTCATCTCTTTTCATCTTTGGTCTTTTGATACCTATTCAATAATTATACCTGATTTTACCTGCATTTAGACAGGTAAATCTGCGGTCTTTGGTATATTTATTCCGCTAAACCACACCAGCAATGAAGCCAAAGCACGGGGAAGAAAATATTCACTATTCCATTTTGTTAATCGCACCGGATGGACAGCCAGGTCCAACCATGGGAAATTACGATACCCTGCAGGAAGTAGTAAATGCCTGGGTGGACAGCTATACCGAAGACGGGCCGGATATGGCGATTGTCCGCGTGTTCAGTCAATTCGATGCGCAGTCTGGGGTGTTCGAGGTGATACGGATGGAGGTGGTGAGTGAAGAAGATGTTGAGTCGGTTGAAGTGAATGATATGTCAGACACAACTGTTGATGAACTCTTGATGGAAATGAATGATGACGAAAACAAATTTGTCGCAGATGAACACCCGGATTGGCACATAAAGGAATTCCACGCTATTGTGAATTACATCGCGGCGTTGGATGACGAATCGATCGGCATGGAAGTGCCGCCTGTATCAACCCACGATACACTGGAGGATGCCAGGAAGGAACATAAAGAGAAAGGCTACTCAGCGGACTATGTTATCGTAATCCGCCAACTAAAAGTGAACCCCGACAATCCCAAAGAATATTACCTCTTCGATGAATTCGATGCTGAGCGGAATGAGAGTGAAGAATAATTTGAAGCTGCTTATCACCCTTCATTAAACAATCAGTCCGCTTAAAAACGATTGTTGCCCTGCGAACCTAAAACAGTATGCTTGGTCAATGCTTCTAATAATGTATCTATTTCAATAGAATACTCCTCCAATCCTGATAAACGAAAGGAAGAATCTTTGATGATTTTCTTTGTATAGTTCACAAAAATATGTTCGGATAAATTCAACATGGATATAAGAACAGATACAAATTCTCTAAGTGCCGCAAAAGCTGTCTCGGCATTAAACATGCTGATTCTATTAAAGAAAACGACAGGATCATTGTCCATATGTCCAATCGTATAATTCCTGATTTCTGATATATTGTTATCGTAGTCAAAGTCCTTCCGGAATTTTTTCAGCTTTCCTGACAGGGCAACAAACATTTCCTCAGTTACTGGTGTCTTACTGCATAGCCTCTTCAACGATTTACTGTGAGCGTTGTAAGTTTTTATAGACTCATAAATTAGAAGATAGCCCTGTCTCAGGGTGTACACGTCATCCCATAAATGAACAGCAGACAAGGCGTTCTTGTATATTACGATAAAGTCAAGGAAACAAAGATTTAGATACGCGTTAAACGTACCCTGAATCTCAATTTCTGAAAGTGGTTCCAGGATATCGCTACTGGCATTCGCTGCAATTTCTTTCAGTCTCCGGATCAAGCCCAGGCTACTGTTTAGCGTATTCAGGTGGTCGGTACAGATGGGCAAAAGCTCTGCCAACGAATTTAATTCTTCGCTGCTACCTCTTGGAAAATCCTTAATGTAAAACGCATCTATCATCTTTTTTGAAGTAACCTTGGTATTTTTGATGAAATTTTTATTTGATCGTATACCCTCCCCGATACGTCTTCCTCGGCACCCTCGAAATCCTGTAAAGACCGTTGTCCAGTTTCAGCCATGAAAGTGTATAGATGTTGTGATAACTGCCGATGACCTGTGTCACAAATTGAAAATCGAACTTCATTTCTTCCAACGCCCGGTAGCTTACATCAACGGTTCTCTCCTCCCCAATCAGACTCTTTAAAATTTCGTAGTTGTCCGCAAGAAGACCGTGAATATGTTTCATGTCTTCATCCAACACAACCCGGTTCTTCTTATTGTAGAACTTGAATTTGCAAACCTCATCACAGAACTTTTTATTGGATCGCCAGTTAGGGATTTCCTTGCCGCAATGCTGGCAGGGGTGTTCCACTTTTTGCGTGGATGCTTTCGCCATAGGTATCAGGTTTTGGTAACCAAATATAATAAAATTCAAAACCGTATCAAACGGTTTAAAACCGTTCCAAACTGTTTAAAACGGTTTGATACTTTTTACTCTGATCTACGCTTTTCAGCTTTGCATTCTCATCAAAACCAATCAGATGTCAAAGACCCAGAACAGTGTACAGTTAATCGGTTACCTCGGAAGAGATCCATTAGTAACCACTGCGAAAAACGGTAGCAAACGCGCTTTTTTAAGGATCGCCACAAACTACTACCGCAAAAACAAAGACGGCACAGCCTTGAAAAAAACAACATGGCATGATATCGTCGCCTGGGATAAAAAAGCAGAAAACATAGAGAACGAGTTTATTACCGGCAGCCATGTGCTTGTGGAAGGCGAAATAGACTACCAAACCTTTGTAAAAGGCACTCAAAAGCGCTACGTCACAAGAATCCTGGCAACCAAAATATTAAACCTCGACCGCTAACAAAATGAAAAATAAAGCACAGAAATTCACCTACACAAATCCGGTATCTTTTACCAGTTGGGGCGGTCATTTTGATTCTCTCTCCGAATTGAAATTTGCCATATCCATCTGGGAAGAGTACCATTTCATGCGCTCGCCCGTTCCCATTTATTACCACCCCGGAACCTTACAACCCGTAAATTCTATCCGTACGTTCCACCGAAGGTATACACCGGATTTCCTGATCCGTCACAAGGTTACGGGCGAAGCGCTTTTGATCGAAATCAAGCCCCGTGCATTCCGGTTGCAGCATGAACTGGCTGTCCGGACGCAGGTCGCCGAAAACTACATCCGCGTACACCAATACGACTGGAAGTTCAGGGTTGTGTTTGACGACGAAATCATACTGACGGAACAACAGCTACAGGATTTTGAAGAATGTCTCGACTTAAAGGAAAAGCTTTCATTCCATATTTGGGCTTCTCAATATAATGAAAAAATAAACAGGGGTCGCCCCGACCTGCTGGCAGCTTATCCAACCCACCAACAGATGGAGTTCCTGATGCTCGGCAGAATCATTACCCTTCACAACTGGCATAAATAAAAATCACTTTTATGGCAATCTATACATATGACATCCCATCACGCGCAGTGCATTACGACAACTGTCTGCTCGACTCCATGCTCGAACTCCGTTACCTGATGTTTATTGAGGAAACACACGCTTTCCTGCGCGAGGACATTGGCATTTATTATGAAACAGAAAGCTTCAGTGAAACCCATATTATTTCGGAGGGCTTGCGCAAATACACACCGGATTTCCTGGTTCGAAACTGGGTGACGGGAAAGGCCGAACTCATCGAACTAAAACCTAAATCTTATGACGACTATTACGCATTGGCAAAGCGCCGTGAAGTCGCAGAAGGGTTTATAAAGTACTTCGGTTACGACTGGGAATACAAGGTGGTTTTTTCCAACGACTTCGAACTGACAGACCGGCAAAAGAAAAAGTTTGCATCCATCGTAAATGAAAACAAAGAATGCAAATTACCCCAATATAATTTTCAGAAACCACCTACACATAACCCACTATTCCTCGGCTACAACGACTACACGCAATTTGTAAAAAACGGCAACTTGCCCAAAGCACTTCGAGGTTAATTCCTGCCTTCATCACGCCACATCCAGTAAAAGAATGTTTTACTCGGAACCCCTCTCGCTCCGCTGCGAAGGGGTCCGGGTAAAACCTGCATCCCGCCATTTCTAAAATCAAAAAACGGCGTATGCAAAACACAATCATCAGTAGAACGAGAAACACATGTATTCATTGCTCAGGCACGAGTCCTCCCCGAAACGCGAGGGGAAACCTTTGCCTATAAAATACTCATCAAATAAATAATCACTTCAAAACATTTATACAATGTCACATCAATTAAATCTCAACGAACAAACAGGAAAATACAGTTTCATGTCCGTTAAAGAGAAGGCATGGCACGGACTCGGCCAGATCATCGAGCAGTATCCAACCAGTGCACAAGCATTGGAATATGCTGGCCTGAATTACGAAGTAACCAAAGAAGATTTATTTACGTCATCCTACAACAACGACGGCCAGCTGATGGATCATACCAGCAGGGTGAAAACACATTTCGCCACCATGCGCAAAGACACCGGAGCCATCCTTGGCGTAGTCGGTAAGGATTATGAAATCGTTCAGAATACAGATGCCTTTACATTTTTCGATTCGATCGTAGGTGGCGAAGGCATCCAGTATGAAACCGCCGGCGCATTGGGCCAGGGAGAGCGCATTTTCATCACAGCAAAGCTGCCTGGGTACATAAAAGTCGGCTGCGATGACCTGGTTGAAAAATACCTGTTCCTCACTACTTCACATGATGGATACGGCAGCATCACGGCTGCATTCACACCGGTACGTATCGTGTGCAACAATACCCTGAATGCCGCACTCCGCAACCACAGCAATTCGATCAAGATCAGGCATACAGTCAATGCGAAACAAAGACTCGAGCACGCCCACAAACTGATGGGTATCTCGAATAAAATGTCCGAGGAAATGGAAGCCATTTTCAACCGCTGGACCAGGATCACAATGACCGACAAGGACGTTCGTAAACTGATCCAGGCCGCCCTAATTCCGAACAAGGAAGCGCTGGCAAACCTGGAACGTGGCGATAACGATAAATGTTCCACCTATTACCAGAACATGGTCGAGCATGCGTATGAATACACCATGTCGAATGAAACACAATTAATGACAACAACGCGTGGGACCGTGTTCGGTGTGTACAATGGAGTGACCGGTTATTTCCAGAATGTGCGGAAGTACAAAGACGACACTGCGAAGTTAAAGTCACTTATGTACAGCGGCCTTGCCCAGCAACGCAACCAGGCAGCGTTCAACCTCTGCCAGCAGTTTGAAAAAGATGGTACCCTTCTTCTCAACTAAATCCCGAACCATGCACCCAAATAGCCTACAGCAAATCAAAAACAATTATGCAAACCTCCTCGCAAAATACCGCGGGGAGGAAAATGCCTTGTGCGAAAAAATACTCGCAAAGGAACGCCAGCTCCAAAGATTGGAAGACAAAAGAAAAGCGCTGAACAAAGCCTTTCCGCGCTGGACGGAGTCCTTGCTACAACGAGTCATCGACCAGCTAAAAAATGCGATTCCGGGATACACCTATGATGGCGACGAACTCATCCCCATGGGTCTCCAATGCAGGGTCGTAGTATTCTTTTACAAAGACGGTCAAGTCAAAAATGCGGATAGGTTCGCGGAAGAAAATTCCATCTACATCTGCTTCTCTCCGGGAGATCTCCACTTTGGCGAACTACTGTATTGGCATTCCGAACCAGACAGGCACGATCCTGTCTCTAAGCCTGTCGAATCCATCGGCGAACTCATCGATTTTCTTACCTCACAAATCCCTTAAAACTATTCTATGAATAACCAAGATGAACTTTCCGTTGTCTCCGAAGTTGAACTCATTTACCGCTCCAAAACCAGGGCATCTTTACGACCTATGATCAGGCGCTCACAGGACTCATACCGGGTCCTGCTGGGCTACTGGAACCTCAACAAGATTGAATTCATTGAAGAGTTCAAAGTGCTGTACTTGAACAGGGGTTACCGTGTGCTGGCCATCAACGAACTTTCGACCGGTGGAATGACCGGTACCGTGGCGGACCCGCGTTTGATTTTTGCAACTGCGCTCAAACTAAATGCAACCGCAGTGATCCTATGTCACAACCACCCGAGCGGAAATACAACACCCAGTGAAGTCGACAAAATGTTGACCGAAAAATTGAAAAGCGCGGGTAGGTTTTTAGACATTACCGTTTCAGATCACCTCATCATTTCCGCTGAGGGCTATTTCTCTTTTGCAGATGAAGGATTACTCTAGTTCGTTCAATTGTTAAAGTTCATTATTCGTAAATTCTTGTTGCCATCTATCACACTTGTCACTTAGGTGGGTCTTGGGGTTTCAAATTCCAATAGTTTAACTTTGTACCTTACTATCATCTAAATGACACCACGCGAGGCACTTGACCAACTAAAAATGATCTCTCCAATACTGGAACACGTTCCTTATGACGAGATTATGTCGTTACTAAAGGATTCTGTTCGAAAAATACCTTTGTCGCTTGCTAAATTGCCGGCCGGCACTAATATCGACCGGGCAAGACAGAACAAAGGGGAAGCGCTATATACCAGCGTTTATGATGAACTATCGTACATCAGAAATCAGAATGTTATCGATAATTTTTTGACAGAATACGGCAGGGCAAATAAGCCACATCAGCCGATGTTTTACGGAGCATTAGAGTCCACTTTAGTTGGCACGCAACGTGTGACTGCCATTGGAGAAGTTTCCGCATTATTCCAAAACCGCAACGGAGTTTCTCTCAATGGTGAACTATATACAATTAGCCGCTGGAGAAATACGGTCGAACTTACAGTAGTAGAAATCGTGTTTGCGCAAAAAGCGATAGACACGAACCCCGACATTAAAAAGGCCTTTGAGAAACAAACTGCATTTGCAGCAGCACTTAATGAACCAGATATCGACTTTTTCCAGGAATTCCTGATATTTATCAGCGAAGAATTTGCGCGTGAAAAAAAGACCCACAACGATTACAAAATTTCAACTGCATATACCGAATTAGCCTTGTCGAATCCAGAGGTGCAAGGTATCACTTACCCCAGCGTTCAATTAGATTTATGGGGACAAAATATAGTGTTTTCACCTGCCATCGTTGATCAATACTTAGAAATCCATGTACTCTCTACTCAAAGGTTGTATAAGAACAAATTGAACACCTTCGGTGCGAATCACAAAAATTGTCTGAATCCGAAAGATTGTCACGATAACATTATATGGACCGATCTTGATCCACAATACATGTCTCCATACGCGGAAATATTGGCACACCTAAATAGGCCTCAATAGACTTTCAAAAATACCGTCAAAACACGGTGCTCTCTGCGTATAAATACTTAACGAACTGTTCATGGCTTGCAGATATTTTTGCGTCATGAACTGGAAACAGAAAACACGCACCGATCTCGAAGACAGGCTGCAGCGACTAAAACAGATGCAGCAAAAAACGCAGGCAATCTCTCATCTTCTTCCCATCACCTTTCCTGCTGAAATCCTGCTGCTGCAGCAAAAAATTCAGCAACTCATCAAACGTCTATCCTGACCGGATTCAGGTCTGCCTTCCCTAAAAACGGGTAGGCTCTTAAAGCCCTTATCTCCCTCCCTACTTTTACACAGAATTAGAACCACCAGTAAATTGGTTAACGCATCAGCGCCTGTTACTGCGCGCGGCAAGATGTACAAACGTGATACGTTTGGGCATCTTGCCCGCGCTCGGAACTCGCGCGGGTGAAAGCATCCATGTATTCATGAAAAAAAAGGAGGACGATGTAAGAAACATAATGGTTGTCGTGCGGCTGAATAAAAAAGAACATGCAACACTAACAAAATGCAAATCGCGTACAACCGAAAAAAAAGTCAGCACGTACTTACGAAAAGTCGCACTCAACGAACCTGTAACGGTCATTTACCGGAACGGATCTGCCGATGATTTTCTAAAAGAAATGCTGGAATTAAAAAGAGAACTGAATGCAATCGGCAACAACTTCAACCAGGCCGTTCACAAACTGCATACACTCGACCGGATTCCGGAGTTCAGAAACTGGATCCGTCAATATGAAACTGTCTACCAGCAGTTCCTCGCCAAGACCGACCAGATCATGTTACAAAGCAAACGTATTTACCAGCTATGGTTGCAAGAATAACAACGCCGGCTTCGTTGCAGAAGGCACTCAACTACCACGAAAAGAAAGTGCAGAACGAAAGCGCGCATTGTATTGGCGGTAATGGCTTTTTACTGGGCGTACACCAGATGAATTTTTACGATAAACTGCAAGTATTTGAATACAGGAATAAACTGAATGAAAGAGCCACCACAAAGACGCTGCATGTATCCTTGAACTTCAGCAACGCTGAGAAATACGACGATGCATTTTTGATGCAGATCGCGGGAGAATATATGTTGCGTATTGGCTTTGGCAATCAGCCGTACCTGGTGTACCACCACCACGACGCGGGGCATCCACATATACATATCCTGTCGACAACGATCAGGGAAGATGGAACAAGGATCAACACGCACAACATGGGACGCAACCAATCCGAGATTGCGCGTAAGTTTCTGGAGGAAAAATATCACCTGGTTAAAGCGGAAAATAAAAATGAAAAAACGCATAGCATCGTTCCGCTCAATGTTGAAAAAGTCACCTATGGAATATCTGAAACCAAACGCGGGATTGCCAATGTGCTGCACGGAGTTTTGGGCACCTACAATTATACTTCCTTGCCTGAACTGAATGCTGTTTTAAAACAGTTCAATGTTGTGGCTGACCGTGGTTCAAAGGATGGATTTATTTATTCCAAAAACGGTCTTTTCTACCGGGTGCTCGATGCAAATGGAAACATGATTGGTGTTCCAGTTAAGGCCAGCAGTATTGCAGGAAATCCAACCTTACTTAATCTCGAAAAAAGGTTCGAAAAAAATAAGCAGTTGCGCGATACATGCAAGGGGAAACTTGCAGCAAAAATTGACAAGGCATTATCAGATGCACCAAAGTCCTTTGCAGAATTAACTGCTAGCCTGCTAAAAGAAAATGTGCAAGTTATTGTACGCCAAAATGCAGAAGGCAGGCTGTACGGTATCACGTTTGTTGATAACCAGCATTGCAGCGTATTCAACGGTTCAGAAATCGGCAGGCAATACAGTGTGTCAGCGCTATCAAAACTGATGAACACCGATCATGAGAAAGCCGCACACAGTTCGGGAACATATCATCCCGATAGGCAAGACATTGAGCCGGGCAGGTTAGTAGAATTTAATGGGTTGTCTGTCCTCGCTGGATTAATAAAACCGGAAGAGGCATTTAACCCAACGCCTTATGGATTGAAGAAGAAAAAACGGAAACGAAAACGCTGATCCATGTCCACCACAGGCGAGAATGATACAGACTTAAGAAAAATGCTGGACCTGACACGTTTTGCAAGTGTCCTTATCCTGGTAATGCATATTTATTTTGTTTGCTATGCGGCCTTCCAGTCATGGGGGCTGACAGCTGAATTCAGTGACAGGATTCTGTCGCACATTGCGGCCACCGGGTTGTTCCAAACATTTGCGACTGCCAAGTGGATGTGCCTGCTGCTAATGGTTATAGGGCTGCTTGGCGTACAAGGCAAAAAGGACACAGGACAAAATTGGAAGTCAGTTGTTGCTTATTGTGTTGCAGGTTTACTGTTTTATTTTGGAAGTGTTGTTTGTTTCAGGATCTGTTCAGGTATACAAACGACCACCGTTTGGTACATGTTATTGGTCTCTTCAGGATATCTTTTTCTGTTACAGGCAGGTACACTTGCTACACGCATTTTAAAAGATAAAATGGCAGACAATATTTTCAACGAAGAGAATGAAACCTTCCCGCAGGAAGAGCGGTTATTGCAGAACGAATACTCTGTCAATTTTCGCGCGCAATACCAGCTTAAAAACAAGGAAAGGTTGAGTTGGATCAATGTGCCCAACCCCTTCCGAGGTTTTATTGTTTGTGGCAGTCCCGGTGCTGGTAAATCATGGTTTGTCATCCTGCCACTCATGCGCCAGATGATCGAGAAAGGATATGGAATGTTCGTGTATGATTTTAAGTATGATGATCTTTCGAGGAGTGCCTACAATTGGTTGTTGATGAATCGCCACCGTTTCGCCAATGCACCGTCATTTTATGCGATTAATTTCGACAACCTGTCCAACTCCCACCGGTGCAACCCACTCGACCCTATGGCGATGCACGACATCACAGATGCTACCGAATCAGCACGGACTATTTTGCTCGGGCTAAACAGGGAATGGATCAAAAAGCAAGGAGATTTTTTCGTGGAGTCACCTATTAACTTTGTTACCGCGATCATCTGGTTTCTGCGCAGGTATGAGAACGGAAAATATTGCACGCTGCCGCATGCCATTGAACTCATGCAGGCAGAGTACGATGACCTGTTGCCCGTGTTGAATACGTTGCCGGAAATTGAGGTATTGGTGAACCCGTTTATCACCGCGTTCCAGAATGATGCCATGGAGCAATTGGAAGGCCAGGTCGCGAGTGCAAAGATCGGGATGGCACGTCTTGCTTCGCCGCAATTGTACTGGGTATTATCCGGCAATGATTTTACGCTCGATATCAATAGTGTGGAGCAACCAAAAATTGTATGTGTGGGTAACAACCCGGAGAAGCAGGGAATTTATGGTGCCGTCATCTCACTGTATGTATCGCGATTGGTTAAACTTGTGAATAAAAAAGGAAGACAGAAATGCGCGCTGGTTTTTGATGAATTTCCGACGCTCTTCTTTAACAACATGGACTCCCTGATTGCAACTGCGAGGAGTAACAAAGTGGCAACTATTTTAGGAATGCAGGATTTCAGCCAGCTGCGCAAAGATTATGGGAAGGAACAGGCAGATGTGATCGTGAATATTTGCGGCAACATCATCAGCGGCCAGGTGATGGGGGATACAGCAAAAGTTTTATCAGAAAGATTTGGACGAATCATGCAGGACAGGGAAAGCTTGTCCATTAACCGCACAGATACTTCAATAAGTCTTTCGAAACAATTGGAATCAGCTATTCCAGCCAGCAGGATCTCTTCACTGTCATCCGGCGAGTTCGTAGGTATGGTTGCAGACGATCCGCAGGAAAAAATCCGTTTAAAGATGTTTCATGCGCAGATCGTCAATGACACCGAAAAGATAAACCGGGAAATGAAATCATTTCAACCGATACCCGTTGTATCGGATGTTACACAAGAACAGGTGATGGATAATTTCTTCCAGGTGAAATATGATATCCGGCAGATGATCGAAAAAGAAGTCAATCGTTTGATCAAAGAAAAACAGGAAGGCGGCTCCTGAACTATGCGGTTATAACAGACAGGTATTTGGCGATCCCGTACTTGCTTATACGCGCGATCGGATTTTTATACAGCCTGTACCACTGTACCGGGAAAATATATTCCTTTCGCCCGTCGACTTCTTCGATGATTCCGGTCGGTTCAACAAGGTATTTGGGTGGCAGAAAATCCTTGTTGTCTTTAACCAGGAAAAGTGTGAAGTGGACGCCGCGTTTTCCTTTGGGGATGATGCGTGCTTTGAGGATACGGTCTTTGGTCCATCGTTGCACCAGCTTCTTATCCAGGTTGAACAGCTGTTCCAGATCGTATAGTGTGTAAAAGCGTTCAGGATAGAGATGCAGTTTCGGGGAAACGATTTGCCTGTCGATCGCGCTTTGACAATTGATGCATTTGATCCCGTATGCATCATACCATGTCGATTCGTTACGGAAGATAGAGCGGCACAACTCACAGGTATGTGCTCCTTCCAGGTGGAACCCTCGCGGAGTTGTCTCTAATCGTTTTTTCCGTTCAGCTTCCGTCATGGCATTGTCGATTGCTACTTCGGCGAAAAACTCGAGTAACTGAAACGATTTTTTTATTTCACGTTCAGTGAACTCACGTTCATGTTCTTTTTCCAGAGCAGTTTTAAAAAGCTGCAGCATATCGTTGTTATCAGTCATGCCCGGCAATTTATAAATCAAAATGTGAAAAGGAAATGTGTGGTCGGAAAAAACCCCAGAAGCTCCTGAGAAATAGTAAATGGCATAAGAATCACGGCTGGGCGGTGACCAGTAGCTGGGCTATCCCGTATCTCTTGATCCTATCCAGTGGCTGGTCGAACACCTGGTACCAGGGTACGGGAAAAACATATTCCTCTTTGCCGTCTTTAATTTCCTTAGCAATCGCTGATTTAATAAGATGCTTCGGAGGCAGAAATGTTTTGTTGTCTTTTATCAGGAAGAAGGTGGCATGGGTTCCACCACCTTGCGCAGGAATCTCGCGCGCCTTGAGTATACCGAGCTTGATCCACCTTCGAATAATTTTCGCATTGAGATTAAAGCAGTATTCCAGGTCAAACATGGTATAGTAGCTATCCCGTTTTTTAAAAAATGTCTTTGAGATGATTTTCTTATCGACGGCGGCCTGGCAGGTTATACACTTAACACCATATCGGTCATACCAGGTTGATTCGTCTTTGCATATACAACCACAGATCTCACAGGAATGACTGCCGTCCAAGTGATAACCTTTTGGATGTTCGAGGAGTTTCTTCTCCCTGGTCAATTCCATAAAAGTAACATCGACCACCATATGCGCAATCAAATCGATCAGCTCTTTTTCCTTCTGTGCCTCATGGTTTGAAAGAGCACGATCACAGGCTTCTTCCATGGCTTGTTTGGACATGGCGCTGCCCAGTTTGTTCTTTGACATATTGGATTTTTCCGCAAAGTAGTTCACAGAAATAAGATGCGAGCCATTTTTGTGTCAAATATTCCATTGAAGCATCTTTACTTTGTACTCTTAGTATAACAGAAGAAAACCGCCTGTTAAAACATTTGAAGAGAGCTCTTGTTTATCGTCGAAGTGATTTTATCAATTGGTCAACATGTGTTGACCGCGATCTAGAAGAAGCACATATTATTCTTGATAAACTTCTAGGTAGATTACAGCAAATGAATAAAAAGAAAATGGCCGACGCAATTGCCAAATATGCAAATGCGTCAGCCAGGTAGTTGTTTACTTCATACTTCTAAAACTTCATTTTCCATTTTCTGGAAAATGGAAAATGATTCTAAATCACACAGTGATTTTTGAGAACAAAAAAAGGCAAAATGATCTCATTTTTAGTAACCAAAGTTTCGAACTCACGCGTGGGAAAATGGCGTTTTACGAACCGATCAATTTTTGATAATTGAAGCCTTTTCACAAAGAAAAAGGCCTCATAACCTATTCATAATCACCACATTTCATCTAGATGAATCTTGGCTAACGATTTTAAGTCAGTCAAAAAGTGATCGGATATGTCTGGACTTTGGGCTACCAAATGTTAAGGAAAAGTTAATGCAACTTTTCCTTTTTTTATGCCTTTTATATCTGAAAATCAATAGTTTCTGATCACACTTTCATCCTTTCGTTAATATTTTCATCCTTGGTTCGATTCCCCAATCGATCACCCATACGGGAATCGAACTCAATTTATACTCCTTCAAATTCTACCCTATTATCCACTTTAATTGCTGCCAGATTTTTCAGCAACTGTGTTATCTGGGCTAGGCTATTGTCTTCATTTTTTATCTCCGCTACTTGTTCCGAACTATACATTTTTCTGAATGATAGATTGAACAATTCATCGCCACTTCCTCCTTCCCAACAAGCCCCTTTAGTAAGAACATTATTTAAAAAACTTCGTTTACTTTTTTCATCAAGCATTGTATAGAAAGCATCCATTTTAGACAAATATTTTCCTGCATTATTTACTCTATATGAAAATTCAATTTGGTCTTTCGAATAAGAAGAAATGGTATTACCCAGCATCGCAATCTTAGTTTCAAAATCTCTTTTTATATCGCCATAGGCCTTAAAATCTATGTGTGCATCCAACAATAAATTCTTTGCTTTCGCAACCCGGTCGGCAAATTGTTCTATCGCTTTTATGGCATTCCCTTTCCCAAGCTCAATCCGGTTACTTTCCTTTCGATACATTTCAGATACAATATTCCGGTATAGCAAAAGATATTCCTCCGGCAACTTGAATGTTTTAAGTTTTCTCAGAAAAACTTCACTGACAACTTCTGTGCGGATTCTATTGTAGCATGGAGAAACGCAGTGATAGTAATAGTATTTTTCCGACCTTCCAGATGAACCAGATCCGGTTAGCCTTCTACCGCACTTATTACAATGAATAAATCCCCGTAATGGAAAATTAGGGTGAAACCCAACACTTCGTTTTTTATCTTCTTTTCTGAATAGTTGTTGGACTTTCTCAAAAACCTCTACCGTAACAATTCCAACGTGCAGCCCCGGACTAATACGAACAGGAGTCTCAATCTTTGCAATCGGGATGTTACCAGCATAAACCGGATTTTGCAGTAATCGCCAGAAATTTGAGCGACTACATTTAAGCCCTGCATTTACTGCATTGAGATAAGCATCAATAGTAGTACCTCGAAAACTTGAAACCTCCTCGAATGCGATTCGTATGATAGATGCTTCCGGTTCTTTCAGTATGATAGATTTCAATCCATCTGGTGAACAATAATTTGAATATCCTATCGGAGCTTTATTTACCCAGCGGCCTTGTTCTTTTGCTCTTCTCATTCCTTCCTTTACATTATCCTTACCTCACTAAGATCTAAATATGAGCACCGAAAGTTCTACGGTGCCTGCCTGTATGATATCCTGCCTGCAAAAAACTATCTTTTGGAATTTCTGGGTCAATACAAACGTCCCGCGGAGATTCGTGAAAAACCATTCTGGGGCGAATCGCACAAACTAATGCCGCACCTAGATGAGATCATTTATTTGTCGCACATCAAGACTGTCCCCTTACCAGAAGAATTCTTGAGCCAATTCCGTGGTATATCGCCTTACTACGACTGGCTAACTAATTTGGAGCACTTTGATTATATGAAGTTCGATCCCATGTGGTTGGTAAATAATGATGTGTCGCAGCTATTGAAAAATGCTTTCCGCGTACCAGGTTTGCGTGAAGCAGTGCGCAAATATTTACGGCGTTTAAACCACCCAAAAATTGCCCGCATGTTTGCGCTCTATGGCGGTGATTAAACCGTGTCCTTCCTAATCATGCACGAGAAAACGAAAGGACATATTAATCGGGTATTGCTGGAACTAGACAAATTCTGCACTATTAACAACAGTCTGGACCATCTTACAGACACCTATATATTGGGCTATGAAATCCTGCTGTTTAATACTGCTTGGCAATACCTTGCTTTTGATTGCACACTTCACGAATTGAAAGTCGCTAGTATTCCTTTCACTTTTGAAGCTGTCGATACCCACTACGTCAGTACTGTGAAAAATTCGTACAGAAAGCAGCTGATTTTCAAAAGAAATAGCTATTTTGACAGTCCCCCCCCTTTCGCGCAGCTTTACTTAATCGTTAGAGTAGTTTGTCCTTCAAAAATTCAAATATGACATTCAAAGAAATTGCAAATAAGATTACTGGTATCAGTTTCCCTGTATTTGGTGTTTCCTGGACACCTACCAAACCGGAAATAGAAATTGCTCGTAAAGTGATCGCTTTTCTGGAAGACCGTAGAGTTCTATATGTTGTCTATCAACTGGAAACACCACAACACTGTGTGGACTCAGTACTTAAAATCAGGGAATTTCTTACTACTACTTTGTTTGAGATCAATGCAGATTCAGAACTTAGCGATGTACTTAAAGCAATGCGCAGCGCATGTAGAACGTTTTTGAATGAGGTTCAGAACGCTCATTATTCAAAAGATAGTAAAAGACTAGAATTGAATCAATTGGGTTTAGGAGGAGAAATTCATTTCTTTAACGCGATGGGAGTATTAAGGGCACTGACGGGTGTTTTGATCGCTAAGGTCTTAGTGATGCACGGGATTGACTGCGAGAGTGAATTGTTATCAATAATTCCATTTACAGAAGACGATTCTTAGCAGACATATCAGTTACAAGCACAATCTTATTAATCCAAAGCCAACGCTTAATAGTAACAATTCAAACATTTACTTTGATGCAAGAGAATTGGGACAAAATAAAAATTCACATACACAAAGAAACCAAAAAAGCAATAGCTGGCAGGTTTCACTGTAATGAGCTGGATCTAATAGAAGTCTTTCGAAAAGTTTTGATATTTCCTATTAACAATCCAGCGATCAGACTCAATGGCCTTGAAACACGAGTAATGCATGCGCTGGACAAGGTGTTTAACAATGGACAAACAAAAGCTGATAACCATTCATATTTTCTGGAGATAGCGAAGATTGAACCATTTCTGCGAAAAATTTTGTACTTGATTAATCCGGAAAGATATCAACAGCTTGCAGCCACAAGATCGGGATTAAATTCATTTGTAAAAGAATTAGGACTCAACTCAGGCAATATCAAACTCGCAATGGCTAGTGCATCAAATTATCAGAACAATCCTCAGCTTCTCGACAAGATCATTGAAGTTTATCATCTTAGAAATATCGAGAGCCATGAATGCGATGAATGGACAAGCGCCGAACTACATTCTCATATTCAGAACGCTCTGATCGTTTGTCTTTTTACTATTGACAAGCACCTTCAACAAATTTCTCAAGTGTTAGACCCTTACTTCGCTAACCAGGGAAAAGATTTTACAGATTACCTGAACATGGTGATAAATACGTTCGAAGAAAAAATGAAACGGTTTATACATATTCGGGGAAAAGAAGATTTCAAGCTGTCTTCGTCGATAGCGATTGAACTATCTGCTCCGGAAAAAGATCAGGAAAGGGCTGAACGAAAGGGGAATATATTAGATCTAAGAAATAATGAAATACCTGAAAAAAGGATGGCGATATGGGCGGACGCAGGCATGGGCAAAACAACAACTCTGGAATATCTATCATATTTAGATTCGAAAGACAAACTAACAGATAACCAAAAACCACTTCCTGTCTATCTTGCATTAGGGCTCCTAACCGACAAGAATGTAACAATCAAACAAAGTATACTGATTAAAATTGGGGTTGATGCAGAATACGGAGATCGATTACTTTCAGAAGGGAAAATTCATCTTTTTTTAGACGGACTAAATGAGATTCCTAAAGATGATAATTTTTCGCTTCGCACCATCCGACATCGAGAAATTCAAAATCTACTTACACAATATCAGGAAACCTTCATTATCTTATCTAACCGGCCACAGGACATAAACGATTTCAGAAATATCCCTGTATTCATGCTTCAAAAAATGGACCGGGATCAGGTAAGAGATTTTGTCACAAAAAACACTTCGGACAATCCAAATATTGCCGGCCAGATTTTAACCGCAATTGATGAAGATGAGCGGCTTTTCCGAATTATCAAGACGCCGCTGATGTTATCCCGGTTAATTGAAATCTCACGGGTAATGGGTGAGCTTCCCAAAAGTGAAGGAGAGATCATCAGGTCATTTATTAATTCACTTTATCGTCGAGAAAGAGAGGAAAAGAAAGATGCAAATTTCGATGTAAAAAAAATTGACCGGCTTTTGCGCTATCTAGGCCATATAACCTTGGAAAAATATGGAACGAATTCAGGGATCTCAGAAGATGAAGTGTTAAACCACTTCGTCGAATGCAAAACGAAATATGGTTTTGAAATTGACACCATATATGTACTCGATACCGTTACGCAACTAAATATTCTGGAAAGAAATGGTACTCAATACACTTTTGCTCACCAAGCTTACCAGGATTATTTTCATTCACAAGAAGAAAAGGCTATTGCAAATCTATGATGGCCGATCTCCATATCAAAGCTGTGCAGGAAAAATACTATAACAGTATTAAGTATTTCTATCACACACTTCCACCCGATAAAAGACCGGAATTCATTAAAACAATTGCCGAAGAAAATATTTTTCTTGCCTCCCAATGTGTGTTAACAGGCCAGGAAGACGTTGGTCTGGAAATTCAGTTAAAGAAAATTGCATTAGACAAGGCTCAACATTTCTCTAATGCCAGTCAGTCAGCACACGGATTTCTCGCACTAGCGGAATTCGACTGCTTTGAAGACATCCTAACGTTGCTATCGCAAGTAACCACCGCTAAAAGAATATACAGTCAGGTCTTTCATCGGATTCTTGCCAATGCAGATCAAAGTGTATTTTTTAAATTTCTCGAAATCTGTGACAAATTAAAGCTCCCACATTTAGTCCAATATGCAATTTCATCTTACAATGGTGCTGTCAGAGTGGATTCTGTTAATCGTCAAGTTCTTAAAAATATGTTCACAGATTTTTTGGCGAATACTCATTACGGAACTTTAAGAGTGATGCTCGAGAAGTTTTCAATAGCCGACGATTATTTGTATATTATGCAATCAGATATTCAAACAGAAGTAAATAAAATACTAAATGTAAAAAAATATACTGCAATTAATTTAGCATACTCAATTGTGGCGGCTTACAACGCCTACGATGTGTTTTCAAAAAGTTTTTTTATACGAAAATTTACAGGCACAATCGGTATTAAAGGTATCTTGACAGCCATCCGCATGGTTGATGAAAAAAATGTAGCCGACATACAGCGGATTAACAAAAAACTCGCAGATCTTTTATCTAGTGTCGATGGAATTAACAACGGAAAAGAAAATAAAAAATCGATTAAATTAATCAAGATATTTTTTAAAAAAGGAGGTTCGGAATATCTAGAAAATAACGATTATCAATTATTTCTTAAATATCAAGATGTTATCAGATTAAACCAACCCAATATCAAGGAGATGTTGGGGAAACGTGAGCGTTTTACTTTTTTAGGAACAGAGGTGGCTGAATCTGATAACGAAGAATTTCAAAAAATTGTATCAGACTGCGACATTAATATTTTAAATTCAGAACTATCGCAGCCACACGAAATTCTGTCAGCGATATTCCTTCAATATTTCAAATCAAAAAGTTCGCTATCAATAGAGCTTTTAATTGGTCTTCTTTTCAGCTCTTTTAATATCAGTTTCCAGGATATAAGTAAAGCAATGCGTCGATATGCCTTCACAGGTGGAGTTCTTGAAATTAGAAAATATGGAGTTTATATTCATTGTGATACATTTCAAACAACACAACCTTTATTTATTCCTAAAAAATCATTTACCGTGAAAGACGCGCCTAACCTTGGTGAGCTACGGTTCGCTCACGATTTAAAGTTCCGTATTGTGAGTATAGATATTAGAAAGTTTACAATTCAAATCGCTCCTATATCAAAGCTTTCTTCAAACATGATAATGGTATAATTTTCAATTGGGAGTAAATTAAATAGGTAAGAATATAAAAATAAATTATGACCCTACAGAACATCACTGATATAGTATCTTCCCAAATTCAAATGGTGCTAGATGGACAGGAAAGTGAGTATCCTAAACTGGATTTCAAGCGCCAGTGGTATAATCTTTTTGACGAGCTATCAATAAACGAATTTTTAAAAGACAGTTCGGCAATGGCAAACTCGCCGGGTCTGGACGGCTTTATAGTAATAGGTTTTGATCAAAAGCAAAAAGATTTTCAAAAAGCAAATTTCACCGATTGCGGTCTACGTGATGAAAATGAATTGACAGGATTAATAAACAGGCGAGTTGATCGGGTTTTTCACATTTCCCACTATCCAATTCAATTTAAAGGTACTACTTTGAGTGTATTACATATACCGCCATCATTTGATAAACCGCACGTTATCAGGAATTATAAAACAAAAAAAGGAGAAGAACAACAGCATCGTGTATTTACAAAGAGCGGAAGTAACACTAAATTGGCCACAAAATATGATTTTGATTTCATCGCTTTTGACCGGGCCAACCATATTCCCGAATACGACCTACAGCTGAGTTTCTCTCCGGTATCTTACGGAGCTAGCTTTATCCAGCATGATAATACAGCAGTAATTCAATTAACTATGTCAATTGAAAACACCGGCAGAAGGGCTGTGTCTATTCACGAAATAATATTAACTTTTGAAAACAAACCGAGTAAACCATTTGAGTTTGTTTCGACCTCATCAGCCGACAACAAATACAATTCATTAATTAAGGTTAGCAATATTATCATTCCTCCCGGCCACATTCAGCTTATAACAGACCTTACTTTTAAATCAATCGATAGGTACGCGCCAACAGTAATTACATTTTTGTCACAGCTTAGTTTGTTCCCTGAGATAACAGCAATCATAAAACTGACTAGTGGATCTGAAATAAAGACGCGTGTAAACGTTATTTCGTAACATTCCTTCCGCTGTCAATGCAATCGGTTTTTGCACATATGCACAAAATCCAGTCGTAAGGCCAATATGTATTTTCTTGAGAAAATCATGAAAACGCTTGCTTAAAATTTAAGCAAGCGTTTTCGGAAAAATAAAAACATGATTTTCAAAAACAAACTTCTCATAACAAGTTGTTTTTCAATTCATAAGGCGGTAAAATTGGGGTATGGATATTGGCCAATAATTTCAGATGAGCAACGAATTCCTGGGATAATGGACGCGTTTGGTCTACAAACCCGCTCTTGAGCGGGTTTTTTGTTGTTGGCCGGGCGACCAACAACGGCGTGAGAACATTTTTGCATAACGCTACCGATGCATACCTGCCAATAAATTCAAACCGGAAAAAATTGGTTCGACATTGGTGCCGTTTGGCTACTATGTTAAAGGAAGTCAACACGAATTTCCCTTTTCTTTTCAGCCGCTTGAAACCCAACTTGATTTTCTGATTAAATCGTTCCATCCGGGGAAAACACATCTATTATTTACCGGCAAATCCCAAAACACTGATCTTATGAATCGTCAAAACCTTTTGGCTATCTCCGTTCCACAACGATAGTTTCGCTTTGTTGTACTGTGGGGGAACTTTTGCATCCACAAAAACAACACCGGTTTCTCCATCGGATAAAATGCGGCTGATGCGGATGTAATTTGTTTTGATAACCTCGTCGCCGTTGTAGAAAAGAATTGTCGCCTGCGGCATTTTCCAGACATCCCATTCTTTAACGGGTGTACTGACCAACACATTCACCCTCACCCATTCAATGTTTTTTGGAATCATTAATGAATAGCCCGGCGAATATGGGTGTACGGAATCGAGTATGGCTGCGGTAGCAGTTGGGTCCGTTTGGATGGCAACTGAATCTTTTAGCATAGATGCCGGCACCTGCTCTTCATTATCGAGCAACAACTGCGTTTCTTTAGGAACATCAAATCTTCCTGCAATACGCCACAGGTATGCGCCGGTCATGCTGCCGCCCTGAAATAAATGGCCCCGGTGGGCCTGGTGCGTTAACCAGAGATTGTAAAAAATACAGAATGAAATAAAAAGTGTTGTGATGAAAACAAGTAATCTGCGTTGCCCAAGCCAATCAAAGAAAGCGGCAATGGGAAAACAAAACAAAGGGTATGCCTGTATGATCGCTCGCTGACCAAGACTTGCGCCATACCACCATTCCTTCCAAGAGAAGCATACGTATAAAAAAAACAGGCTGAACAAAAACACAGCAAAAAAGATCTTTTTGAAACGAACATACAACACGAAAAATCCGGGTAGCACAAACAGCATCGCAGGCGTATAAGTGAACCACCCACCTTTGTAACTAAATAATCCGGGGCCGATGTGTGGACGCAACCAATCAAAGCCCTCGTTCCGGTAGCCATCAAAGACCCATCGACCTGAGCTCCATTTCCAATAGATCAATTGGAGGGAAACAAGTAGTACAAAAGCGATGGCGCCCATGATCCATGTATTAATACCAACGATCGTTCGGGAAATTTTTTGTTTAAGATCTGTGAAACCGGATACATTCCATAACAACGGGATCAATATGCAAATGATCTCTGTAGGCCTGACAAGCACAAGTAACCCCGCCAGCAATCCTATTGCGACGGCAGTTCTCTTTGTTGGCTGTTCATAGAACCGGATGACCCTGTACATAAATAATGCATACAGCATGAACAGTGTATTGTGGGTCATTCCTCCATCGATGGCGGAATAATTTAAATAGTTGGTTGCAAAAGCAACAATGAGTAAAGTAATGGCAACTACGCGGTCGTGAAAATAACGGAGCAGTATTTTTCTTAAAAACCACAACCCGATAAAGGAATAGAGCAGCATCCCCAGACCAATACAAACCTGGTATGGCGATGAAAAACCATCTGCGGGGTAAGCAGTAAGCAGCGCGTATCCATGCGCGGCAAAAAAATAGGGGGCAAACAGTATTGCCTGCCCCATGGTATATTTCATCACACAATTGCCAGACTCCTGGCGGATTGCCTGTTGGAAATCAGGTGTGGGGTGATACTTCTGTAAAACGCTGTCAAAAAACCTGCACTGCTTCAGGTCTTTGTAGATAAAGGTTGCCGGCAGGTACAAATAATAGCCCGACACATCCCAGCTGAGGGTTGCCTCTGTTGCCTGTTGTTTCCATTTGGGGTAATAAAAAAAACCCGTGAGAAAAATAAAAACACAGCATGCACCAAATGCGATTTTAGAGAATCTGTTCATTATTCCATTTTAAGGAATTTCCCCGTTGCAGAATGCTTTGTAGAAATTACCTGCATATAATATACACCTTTCGCAATTACGGGCAAATCTACCGTTTCATTCTTTGTGTTGATCGTTTACGCGATCCCATTGGTGGTTGCGTAATGAACAATTGTGTGCTAACTTTAAGAAACCACATCCCAACCCTACCACATGAAAACGCAATTCCCTTTCGATTTCATCCTCAACCATCTTCCCCGCAACATCATCGTTCAACCCGCCATCGGTATGTTTTATATTTACTGGAACAAAAAGATCGTGCTTATCGCAAGGCAAACAAAAAAGAACCCGCAACACAACGGCCTCTGGATCCCCAGCTCCCGCGAACACCATGCAAGCCTGAAACAAGAGATACCTGCTATAACCGATTTTGTTTTTGACGAAGGACAGGAGATCGACTCTGCATGGCTGCTGCTCAACGACCAACACAACGATTTTGAAAACGCCGCAACAACCCTGTGCGATCTCATCACTTACCGCGACATCCGGATTGGACGGGTTACCCAAAAAAGCAAATTGATGTAGACCGGACTTTGGAAGCCCTGCCGGATCTGTTTTTTATTTTCAGATCGCGGTCCGCAAATGAGCCGTCTTTGATAAACAAACCAATTGAGATTTTCTGGTTATCCATTTCAGGTTTGATTTTATTAATTTCGTTTGATGAAACCCAAACACGATGCGGAAATTCCGGGAGTAAATATGAGTGAACTCAGGTTAAAAGGGTTCAGAGCACATGTGCTCACCAATCCCCCTGATCTTCCCGTATCGCTTGGCCGGCGCGACTTTTACAAAATGGGACTCGTGACAGGCGATATGATGATCTCCTATGGCGATCAGGTAATCGAAACAGATGGTCCCGTTCTGTTCTTTATCAACCCCAAAATACCACACGGTGTTTTACACCGGTCCAAAAAACGAACAGGCTATTCATGCCTGTTCACCCAGTCTTTCTTTGTTGGCAGGGAAAGAACAGCCCTCCTGAAAAATTCACCGCTCGTTCGCATAGGCGATCCTCCGCACATCGCATTGAACCACGAACAGGCAGATTTTATGGCAGGTATATTCAAGAAAATCGTTTCGGTTTGCGCAGGTGATTATGCACATAAAGCAGAGTTGGTGCGGAGTTGTATTGAACTCATCCTGCGCGAATCTATCCGGATCCAGCCACCGAAAGATGTACCCGACTTCAAAAACGGATCATCAAGGATCACCCACTTATTTTTTGATCTGCTGGAGCGCCAGTTCCCGATCGAACGCGCCGGCGAAACACTCGCACTAAGGAGTGCCCACGATTTTGCAGCTGCACTCTCTGTGCATGTCAACTACCTCAACCGCGCCGTTAAGGAGATCACCGGCAAACCTACTTCAGTGCACATCGCCGAACGCATCGTTGCCGAAGCGAAAGCACTGCTGCTCTATACAGATTGCACCATTGCAGAAATCGCGGACGCCCTCGGCTTTGAATACACGACCTATTTCAATAACTATTTTAAACGGGTAACCGGGGCCACACCAACTTCCTTCAGAAAATAACAGGTTTGAAAATCATAAGTATTGGTTTGATAATCGTTACCACGTCGTACGCCATCCCACGGATCTTTGTGCGATCATTTTAAATCAATCGTATGAAAATTTTAGTTACCGGCGCAACAGGGAAAGTGGGCTCAAGGCTGGTTCCCCGCCTCATCGCAAACGGCCACGAAGTCCGCATCCTTGTTCGCGATGCAGCCAAAGCAAAAGCACTGATCGGCATTGGGGCAAAACCATATACAGGAGACCTGTTTAAACCTGAAAGCTTAACTGCCGCCATAGAAGGTACCGACGCTATCGTTCACCTGGCGGCGCTGTTCCGCACCCCAGACAACCAGGCCATCACCAACACCAACCACGATGGCACCGTGATACTCGCCCATGCAGCGCTGGCGGCCGGGGTCAAAAGATTTGTTTTCACCAGCACCGGGAATGTTTACGGACCGGACCTCAGGCGCCCGGCAAGGGAAGAAGATTTCGTTGACGAAAAAGATCCGCGCGCTTATTCATCTTCCAAAGTAACCGCAGAACGGGAACTCCTCTCGCTGCATAAAACACATGGCTTTGATGTGCGCATTCTCAGACTTTCGTTTGTGTATGGCGACAAGGATCCTCACATTGAAGAAATCCTGCCCCTGCTCAGGAAATGGAACCGTCACTCCGGCTGGCGTATGCAGATGCTACACCACCTCGACGTGTTCCAGGGTGTAAACCTTATGCTGAAACTTGATGGACTGGACGGTGAAGTATTTAACATTGCAGACGATGCGCCTATATCGCTTTACGAACTAGCAGATTCCTTTGGTCTTGCAGGCGATTCTTTTCCTGCAGAAGAGCCCCCGTTAAAAGCCCCGTTCGAAGGCATTATGGATCTCTCTAAGATCAGGAAGGTAACAGGCTACCGTCCGTTGGTACCCAGCTATTATGTGGCGCGGGATCTGGATCTTCTGTAGCGGTTGATAAACGAAAGATCGGCCCATCGCATAAACGAAGCAAGGTTCGCTACAAAGCCACCACCTCGTACGTTCTTCCTGCAACCGTATTAAACGTCAATACCTCTCCTATCGAGGATTTTTTGGAACGCTGGTTGGTTCCCTTCAACACGATCGGTTGGTTGGCCCGCAATACACATTGCCCGCCTTTCCTCGACAGTATCGTAGCGGAGGCCATGGCTGCGTCGTGCCAGGTTATGTTTACAACAAAGTTCCCGCGTGCAACCAATCCCTTTACGCTGCCTTCTTTCCACGCGGCAGGTAATGCAGGTAAAAGATGGATCTCATCGTTGTGGCTCTGCAACAGCATCTCTGCAACGCCTGCCGTTCCGGCAAAGTTGCCGTCGATCTGGAAAGGCGGGTGCGCATCGAACAGGTTGGGGTAGGCGCCACCGCCGCGTCCATACTGCGTGCTGTTTTCCTTTGTTAAACGCAATAAATTTTTAAACAACAGGTAGGCATGATCTCCATCCAGCAACCTGGCCCACATGTTCACCTTCCACGCAAGACTCCAGCCGGTACCATCGTCGCCACGCAGCTCTAGGGTTCTCTTTGCAGCCTGTGCAAGCGCAGGCGTGGCAACCGGCGAAATTTCCCTGGCTGGATGCAACGCATACAGATGCGATGTATGGCGGTGATGCGGATCCACATCCGCAAAATCTTTGTACCACTCCTGCAACTGGCCCTTGCTTCCCACCTGGTATGGATAGAGATGGGCGAGCCTGTCGAGCAAAGTGTCGCCAAAACTTTTGTCAATGCCCAATATTTTTTCAGCAGCGATGGTGTTGTGAAAAAGATCGCGTATGATGCTCATGTCCATCGTACTGGCTATGGAGATGGATGCTTTTTTATCGCCATCGTAAAAATTATTTTCCGGCGAGGTAGAGGGTGCGGTAACCCAACGCCCGCTGTTGTCCTTGATCAACCACTGTAAGGTAAATTCCGCTGCGCCCTTCATGAGTGGATAAGCCCTTTTCTGTAAAAAAACCTTATCTCCCGTATACAGGTAGTGCCCCCACACATGGCGCGTTAACCAGTTTCCACCCATTGGCCAGTTGGCCCATTGCGGATCGCCCTGCCCGGTACCCCTACCGGGTTGCTCAATGCCCATATATCTGAATTGTGGTTCACTACCCAACCCTTGTTGATGCCATAAAATTCTTTTGCGGTTTGTTTGCCTGTTACCGAGAGTTCTTTAATGAGGCCAAACAATGGCCGGTGCAGTTCCGAAAGATTGGTGCTCTCTGCCGGCCAGTAATTCATCTGCACATTGATGTTCGTCGTATAATTACTGCTCCATGGCGCGCGCAATTGCTTGTTCCATATGCCTTGCAGGTTAGCCGGCACACTGGGCGTTCGCGAGGAAGAGATCAGCAGGTAACGGCCATATTGAAAATACAGCGCTTCCAATCCATGATCGTTGCCCGACCCTCGATACATCTCCAATCGCTCATCTGTCGGAACCTGCGAACGGCTCTCTTTACTGCTTCCCAACTGAAGTGATACGCGGTTAAAATATTTATGAAAATCAGCGAGGTGATCTTTCAGCAGCAATGCATAACTTTTACGGGATGCTTTTTCAAGATAAGATGCCGCAAGCCGGTGTTCATCTTTTCCATTCTTATCCGGGCAAACATCATATCCATTAAAACTTGTGGCTGCAGCTAAATAAAGCATCACTTCTGATGCATTGCTGATCCTGATCCCATTCGTATCACCAACGCTTGTTCCGCCGGTTGCAACCGCTTTCACCAACAATTCAAAACGCATACCGCGGCAACCCGTGGTATCGTCGTAAACAACAAGTTCTCTTTTGGGATTGTAATAACTCGGCTCTACATGCGCGGGCGCTTTGCCTTTCAGAACAATCGTATTATTGTTCGCCTGCAATTGGTATTTCAACTGGCTTTTTACCGAAAGTTGCAGGTTGATCGATCCGGCTTTGTCTGCAGTGATCTTAACGACCATGATGTTGTCCGGCGCAGACACAAATACCTCCCTTCGGTAGTTCACGCCATCAACCGTATACTTTGTTGTAGAAACTGCATCCTGTATATCCAGGTCGCGGTAGTAATTGGAAACTTCTTTATTGGCAAATGTTTGTTTCAACACAAGATCGCCCAGTGGAAGGTAACTCTCTGAATACAACCCCTGCATTTGGTGTGCAAGCTCATCTGCTTTTTTGTAATCCGATGCGAACAATGCATCGCGCAAAGGCTTCAGGTAATCCTTCGAAGCGGGGTTCACATTTTTCTTAACCGGCCCACCGCTCCACAATGTGGCTTCGTTGAGCTGAATGAGCTCTTCCGTCACTCCACCGAATACCATACCACCCAAACGCCCGTTGCCAACTGGCAACGCTTCCGTCCATACCTGCGCGGGTTTGCTGTACCAGAGCGCCAGATCCTTCTGGGAGAATGCCTGCGACGTAAGCACAATGCAGGAAAGAAATAGCATACAGCGTTTGATTTGAAAACCCAGGCACCCTTTGATCGTCATTTTTTTTGTTTGAATGAATTGAGAATAGTCCGCTTCTCCATGGTCAACGCCGCCTGTCAAATATATCTATTACGGTTGACATCAAAACAGCGGCGCTCCCGGTAAATTCCAGTCCTGCTTCGTTTAGCCCTGAGATTGGTTATCTTTAGAAAACCTCCTGTTTATGAATAAACACATTTTGCTTTTTGCAGCAATGGCCTCGCTGCTGGCCTGCAGGCAACAAAACAAAGACCAGCAGAAGGGATTTGTTGATGTAAACGGCATTGATTCCACCATCAAACCCGGTGACAATTTCTTTCGCTATGTAAACGGAAAATGGGACGATACGGCAAAGATCGCCGACGACCAGTCTGGTGTTGGCTCCTATTCGTTCCTCAATATCCCGCAAAAACAATTGCTGCAAAACATCCTCGACAGCGTTTCGCAAGGAACACACACAACAGGAAGCATTGACCAGAAAGTGGGTGATTTTTATGCTTCGGGGATGGACACAACTACGATCAATAAACGCAACTACCAACCCATTCAACCGATCCTCACACGCATCGATGCCATCACCGATGTAAATGCGCTTGTGAAATTTGCAGGAGACGAAATGAAAACAGGCAATGCTTCCATCATCGGGTTTGGCATCTCGCCCGACGACAAGAACAGCAGTATCAACATTGCGCACCTATACCAGACAGGGACCAATCTCCCGAACAGGGATTATTATTTCAAAACGGATTCAAACACTTTGCACATCCAGCGCGCGTACCAGGTATACATCAGCAAATTGTTCCGGCTCATCGGTGCCGATGCAGCAGTTGCTGATAAAAACTCCGCCATCGTGTACAATATAGAAAAGCAACTGGCCACCGCGCACAAAACAAATATTGAATTGAGGGATGTTAAAGCAAACTACAACAAATGGCCCGTTGCCGTTCTCAACCAGAAACATTCCAACATCGGTTGGAACAATTTTCTCAGCAACATCGGCGCAAAAACAGATTCGATCGATGTGGCGCAGCCCGCTTACTATGATAAACTGAACGCATTGCTAACATCGATCCCGATCAGCGATTGGAAAATTTACATGAAAGCAAATACGCTGGCAAATTATGCCAACGCGCTGGACAAATCTTTTGTGGATGCATCCTTTGAGTTTGACAAAGTATTATCGGGGCAGGCCACGCAAAAAACGCGTAAACAGGTGATGACGCAGAATGTTGACAGGCTCCTGGGCCAGGCACTGGGCCAGCTCTATGTTAAAAGATACTTTAACGAAGATGCTAAAAAAAGGGTGCTCGACCTTGTGAACAACCTGCAGAAATCCTTCGAGAACAGGATCAATCACCTCGACTGGATGAGCGACAGCACAAAACAAAAAGCAAAAGAAAAACTTTACGCCATCACCAAAAAGATCGGTTACCCGGATAAATGGCGCGACTATGACAAAGTTAACATCAACCGGGGCACCTACTTTGAGAACCTTGTTTCCATCAATCAAAATGACTTCAATTTTCAACTTGCCAAGTTGAATAAACCGGTAGACCGCTCAGAGTGGGGAACAACGCCTTCTACGGTAACGGCCTATTACAATCCTTCATTCAACGAGATCGTTTTCCCTGCGGGTATACTGCAGTTCCCTTATTTTGATTTTGAAGCAGATGATGCGATCAATTATGGCGGGATCGGTATGGTAATCGGCCACGAAATGACACATGCCTTCGACGACCAGGGCGCGCAGTACGATAAAGAAGGGAACGTAAAGAACTGGTGGGCAAAAGAGGACTATGAAAAATTTACGGCCAAAACAAAAAGTGTAATAGATCTCTACAGTTCGTTTACGGTGCTCGACACCATGCACATCAAAGGCGCATTAACAGTAGGTGAAAATACAGCAGACAATGGCGGCGTGGCCATTGCCTATGATGCATTTAAAATGACGAGACAAGGCAAAGACACCACGAAGATCGATGGCTTTACACCTGACCAGCGTTTCTTCTTATCCATCGCAAGGATCTGGCGCGTAAAAGTGAGAGATGCTTTTCTCCGAACCTACGTAAACAACAACCCACACTCACCCGCTATGTGGCGCGTGAACGGTCCGCTGATGAATATGCCCGCTTTCTACAAAGCCTTCAATGTACAACCGGGTGATAAAAATTATAAAGCAGAAGCCGACCGGATAAAAATATGGTAAGAAAGCCCCGGCTCAGATGCGTGGCCAGAAAAAAAGGAACGTCCCGATAAAGGACGTTCCTTTTTTAATTTTTTCCTGTCTGCATCAGCACCGCAACGAATCTATAATTCCGCAAGCATAATGTTCCTGTAGTTGATCGCCATTACATTACCGGGATGCAATTGCAGGCCAACAGGGCCTTTATCGGCGATCGACTCTGAAGTGTAGGTCATCACCTGTTTCCCATTGAGCCAAACCGTGTAGGTTTTATCGATCACCTGTACCTTCATGGTGTTCCATTCTTTTTCTTTCAGGATGTTTTTCACATCTGCCTCTACCGGATATTTTAGCTTGGGAAGATAAGGCGATCCCGTAAGGTCACGCTTCAAAGAACCGGAGATGCCGATCTGGATCTGGTCGTTTTCCGAACGTAAAAAGATCCCGGAATCCACCGTTCCATCCACCATCAGGAACTCTGCACTGATCACAAAATTCCTGTATTGTTGTTTCGTCCAGAGTATGCTGCCTTTCCTCGACGTATCGCTTTTTACATAAAGAACGCCATCACGCGCTGTCCAGTTGTCGCGGTTGTTATCCGGAACAACCCAGCCATCCAGGTCTTTCCCATTGAATATTTTTTTCAACGATGGCTCATGTGCATTTGCGGCAGACCGGATGGCAAGCATCGCAACAACAAGGAATATAATTTTTTTCATTCTTAAATATACTGATAAAACAAAACATTCCTGCCTACAGGCTCATTCCTCTTACTTAACAGGTGTCGGCCCACAATAAAAACGGAAGAGCCAGGAAAAATCCTGGCCCTTTCCTCATTGCCTGTTTATCCAAAACCGGTGTAGACGCTTATTGTGCACTTGTTGTTTTTTCAACTTTTACATAATACATTTTTTCGATCGATTCGGGAGTGATCAATGCAGCCTCACCATTCGTAAGATCAGTAGACGCCCATTCCGCGGAAGGGACAAAACGCAGTGCCCGCCCGTTTAGGTTTAACAGTACAGGCAGATTAAAACCGCTCACCGCATTTGTCCACCGGTAAAACATTTTCCTTTCATTGTCGCTGAAATAATATTCAAGTTTTGGGATCTGCGTGGTGCGCAGGTATTGGTCAAACACCTTGCTGTAATCGTATTTTGAATTCCGGGAAATGTATTGTTCCACATCGGAGGAGTTCACTGTTTTGTGGTAGTATGTACTGCCGAGCCCGCGCAATATCTTCCTGAACAGCGAGTCGTTGTTCAGTCCATGCCTGATGGAATGCAGCATGTTGCTGGGTTTCGGATACATGTCGCCGCTTCCCTGCGCGTTTACATTGTATGCAGGAATTACCGGCCTGTCGTTCCGTATGCCGCGCCTGATGCCATGATTGTAAGCGTCTGCCGCTTCTTTTCCAAAGATGCGGTCGACAAAAAGTGTTTCGCTATAATTGGTAAAACCTTCGTGTACCCACATGTCTGCGAGGTCGTTTGTGGTGAGGTTGTTCCCAAACCACTCGTGCCCGCTTTCGTGTACAATGATGAAGTCCCATTTCATTCCCCAACCCGTACCCGAGCCATCTCGACCGCCGTAGCCAAATTTGTATTTGTTACCGTAAGAAACGGCGCTCTGGTGTTCCATCCCGCTGTTGGGGGCATCGATGAGTTTGTAACCATCCTCGTAAAACGGGTAGGGCCCGAACCAATATTCAAAACTGTTCAGCATGTTGTGCACCTGGGGCGGCATATAGGTTTTTGCACGCTCGTAATTGTAATCGATCACCCAATAGCTCAGGTCAAGCGGGCCTTTTTCGCCTTTGTATTTCTCAGTAAAATTCACATACTTACCAATGTAGGGTATGATGCAATAATTACTGATCGGGTTTACCACACCCCATTTATAGGTTGCTGTGCCGTTGTTGTTGGTCTTTTTAGAAAGCATCCTGCCGTTTGCAACCGCCATCAATGTATCGGGCACCGTCATGGCAAGCGATGCGCCCAGGTCGGGTTCGTCGCTCTGGTGATCCTTGCATGGATACCACATGGATGCGCCAACTGCTCCCTGGCAGGTAACTGTCATCCAGGGCCTTCCGAGGGAATCTTTGGTGAACGACCAGCCGCCATCCCATGGCGGTCTTGCGGCCTCGTGCACTTTTCCTCCATAATAAATATCGATGCGATGCCTCGCATCTTTTATCTGTGAAGGAAAACTTACGTGCCATGCGGTGCCATCCTTATCTTTTGTGACCGCGAGTTTCTGACGCCCGTTGTAAACAATACTGTCGATCACAAGCGGATCCTTCAGATCGATCTGCATTGGAGTGCCGTTGTTCCCGTTAACCACCTTGTAAGTGATGGTGTTCTTTCCAGAAATGCTTTTAGCGAGGTAATCGGGCGTAACCGAAATATCATAACGGAGCACGTTCCACCAGGTTCTCTCCTTGTTGAGAAAACCACGCAGGCTGTCTGCACGCGTATACACTTTTGCGGTTTGCGCATGCAACAATGCGCTGCAGGAAAACAGCAGGATCAATAAACAATTACGTCGGAGCAAAGGAGTGATCATGTGGTTGCTGGTTAAGTAGCTCTTTCAAATATGATCTACTTCCGCAACAATGTATGTGCATGAATTAGCACAGGCTTTACCAAAGTTGACCAAAGCAACAGGGAAGGCGATAGATGGATCGATCTATAAATCACTCCGGCTCGCTACAAAAAGAACCAAAGCAGTATACAAAAGGCCCGGAAGAAACAAAAATTTTGTGAAGTCAAATAACTACACATATATTTGTAGCCAAATAGCTACTCAATGAATTTAAGACGGGATGTGTTCCAGGCGATCGCCGACCCTACGCGCAGGGCCATATTGTTGCTCGTGGCCTCGCAATCGCTTACCGCCGGCGCAATAGCCGCAAATTTTGATACGGCGCGGCCAACGGTTTCCAGGCATCTCCAGATCCTTACGGAATGTGAATTGCTCAGGCAGGAACAGAACGGACGCGAGATCTTTTACCATACCAACGTACAAAAAATGAAAGAGGTTGCCGATTTTCTCGAACCCTTCCGTATGATGTGGGAATCGAGGTTTGACAAACTGGAATCTGTTATGAAAAAATACAAACACAAATAAGATGGAACAGAAAACCAAGATCCATGCTGAAGATGGCAAACACGACCTCGTGATCACACGCGAGTTTGAGCTGCCGCTGGCACTTCTTTTCAAAGCCTATACCGAAGCAGAGATCGTTGAACAGTGGATGGGCACCAAAGTACTCAAGCTCGAAAACAAACAGCACGGCGGATACCGTTTTGAAACACCAGATGCGAAAGGGAACATCGTTGTGCGCATGCACGGGTCCATCCACGAATTCAGTGAAGAAAAAAGGATCACAAGAACATTCGAAATGGAGAACACATCATTTCCCGTTCAGCTGGAGTTTCTCGACTTTGAAGCGACCTCAGCAGATACCAGCAAACTTACCATGCACATCATTTACAGGTCTGTTGCCGACCGCGACGCAATGCTCAAACTTCCATTTGCGCAAGGCATTAACATGGCGCACAAACGTTTGGAAGATGTAGTTCACATGAGGATGAATAAAAAACAAAACACCGAACACTCATAAACCTTCACCATGAAAAAAAGGAACAGGATCATCTACTGGATCGCTACCATATGGCTTTCATTGGGCATGTTGTCAACCGGCATTGTTCAACTCATTCACGTGCAGCAGGAAGCGGACCTGTTTGCCCGCCTCGGTTATCCTGCATACCTGTTAACCATGCTGGGTGCCTGGAAAATACTTGGCGTGATTGCCGTACTGGTTCCTAAATTTCCCTTGCTGAAAGAATGGGCCTACGCCGGTTTTTTCTTTGCCATGTCGGGTGCCGTGATCTCGCACCTCGCCATGAACGATGAAGCAAAAGAACTGTTCGGTCCTATATTGTTGCTTGTGCTCACCACCGTATCGTGGTATTTCAGACCTTTGAGCCGGAAAGTTGTTTCGGTCAACGCATAAAACAAATCCCATGAATCCGAAAGTTGATTTCTTTTTCGATAAAGCCAAAAACTGGCAAAAGGAAATTTCATTGCTCAGGAACATCGCGCTCGGTTGCGGGCTTACAGAAGAACTGAAATGGGGTTGCCCGTGTTATACACTCGGCAAGGCCAACGTGGTACTCATTCATACCTTCAAGGAATACTGCGCTTACCTGTTCTTCAAAGGTGCCCTGCTGAACGATGCCAAAGGAATTCTTACACAGCAAACAGCAAATGTGCAGTCTGCAAGGCAAGCCAGGTTCACCGACGCGAAACAAATTGCAAAGCTGGAGAAAACGCTGAAGGCCTACATCTATGAAGCGATCGAAGTTGAGAAAGCAGGTTTGAAAGTGAAACTGAAAAAAACCACCGAGTTCAATATGCCCGAAGAATTTCAAAACGTACTGGATAAAAAAGCGGCCGTAAAAAAAGCATTCGGGAAATTAACACCCGGCAGGCAAAGGGGTTACCTGCTGCATTTCTCCTCGGCCAAACAACCGGGCACACGCGTGGCAAGGATCGAAAAATGCATTCCGAAAATACTGGCCGGAAAAGGATTGAATGATCTTTAAAAAACTGTTATGAACAAAAATAAACTAAGCGCCTCGCAACGTAATAACCTTCTCACCATACTGAGATCCCGGTTCGAAAAGAACATGAGCCGGCACAAGGGCATCAAATGGGAGAACGTGGAAGCAAAACTGACGGAAGGCCAACTCTGGTCGCTCGAAGAAATGGAAGCCACAGGCGGCGAACCGGATGTAGTGGATTATGATAAGAAAAATGACACTTACCTGTTTTTCGATTGCTCCGCGGAATCACCAAAAGGCCGCAGGAGCCTTTGTTACGACCGCGCCGCGTTAAACGCAAGAAAAGAACACAAACCCGCAAACAGCATCAAAGACATGGCGGAAGAAATGGGCATTGAATTACTGAACGAGGAGCAATACAGGTTCCTGCAAACACTCGGGAAATTCGATACCAAAACATCAAGCTGGATAGAAACACCCGCCGCCATACGCAAGCTGGGGGGAGCCTTGTTTGGGGACTGCCGCTACGACCACGTATTTATCTACCACAACGGCGCAGACTCCTATTATGCCGCAAGGGGATTCAGGGGAATGTTAAAGGTGTAGCAACGCCTTTGTGCTTTGATGACAACACCCCGGTTAACCATTATACTGCGTTCTGAAAACGTTTTCGCAGATCGTTGCGAAATGGCGCGCAAAATCTTCCCGTTTGTCGAAATACGCGCTTACATTTAATCACAGTTCACCATCTATTGTGATGCGGATCCCGTTTTGCTGAAAGAAAAGCAGCAAATACGTTCCTGCTTTTTTAACATACGCAAAAGAATATGAAAAACACCTTGGTCAAATTTATCGTGCTGTTTGCAGGACTGTTTCTTCTCAGCAATACCTATGCGCAAAAGCCGGTAACATTTTTACTGGATGCAAACAGGCTCGAAGAACTCAAAGGGTCTGCAGCAAAAAGCGATGCTGTAAAAACGATGGTGGCCGATGTTGCAAAAAAAGCGGACCGGTTTTTAGAGATTCCGCGGCTCTCGGTTATGGACAAAGGCTTCACACCCGTAAGCGGGAACAAGCACGACTACATGAGCCAGGCGCCGTATTTCTGGTACGACAGCAGCAAGCCCAATGGCCGCCCCTACATGCGCCGTGATGGTGTGCGCAACCCGGAGATCAACAAAATAGAGGACCACAAACACCTGGATGAGCTGGAAGAAGCCGTGCATGCCCTGGCACTGGCGTATTATTTCACCGGCACAGAAAAATACGCAGTAAAAGCCGCATCGCTTCTTCGTGGCTGGTTCCTGGATGCAGATACAAAAATGAATCCGAACCTCAATTATGCGCAGGGTATCCCGGGCGTTACAGACGGGCGCGGCATCGGTTTGATAGAAACGCGTTCACTGATGGATATAGCAGATGCCGTTGGTTTACTGGCGGGATCAAAGGCCTGGACGGCGGCCGACAACAACGGGATCCAGGAATGGTACAAACAATTTCTCAACTGGATGCTCACCAGCAAAAACGGGAAAGACGAACGAGCCGCAAAAAACAACCACGGCACCTGGTACAATGCGCAGGTAGTAAGTTATGCGCTGTTCACCGGCGATGCGAAGCTGGCACATGCACTTGCGGAAGAAGGCAGGCGCCGCATCGACAGCCAGTTTACCGCAGAAGGAAAAATGCCATTGGAACTGGAACGCACCACTGCGCTTGGATACAGTATTTTCAACCTGGTTGCCTGGAGTAAATTCGCCGTACTTGCCGCAAAAGCCGGAACCGATCTCTGGCAATACACCAATGCGAAGGGCGCCGGCATCCGCAAGGCCATCGACTGGCTTGTGCCCTATGTGGCGGGCGAAAAAAAATGGGAATACCAGCAGATCAATCCTTTTAGCAAAAACGAATTGTACGAGCTGATGCTCTACGCGGCCCGCTACTACAGCAAAGAATACCTGGTTGAAGCCGACAAAACACAGAAAAAGGGTAGTGACTTATTTTTTGACCGGATGATGAGGGGCGACTGAGGCTCACCCCCAATGCTTAGCTCCTTACGCCCACCTCTGTCTCCTGCCTGAACAAAAGCTGGAGCTTGTCTTCTGCCGGTTCGCCGGAATTGATCTTATCGAGGCCTTTTTGGGTAATGTAGAATTGTAATATATCTGCCTGGACAATCACAACCAGCTCTTCTTTTTCAAGGGAAGACAGGTGGGAATTGATCAGTTCCCAGTCAAAAACGGAATGGAGGATCATCTCTCTTGGTGTACAGAGATATTGCGTTGGGTGCGGTGTTTCACGGACGATCTTCGCCAGCGTTTGTAAGGTAACATATCGCTTATCCATGTATACAAGATAATCGGGATTCACGAAAAAAACAGGGGCGCCGAGGCCCAAGTTATTCACAAAGAGAAAAATCACATGTACATGCGGTGGATAACCCAACCCGCCCGTTGTATTTTGGCGACACGTCTCCGTCTGAAAAAATCCGTAATCTTACAACAGAAATTGATATCCACGCATTTATGATTACCGTAGCCCTCGCAGACGATCACCTGGTTACCCGTGCCGGCATTAAAACCATTCTCCAGTTGCACAAACTTATCAAGGTAGAGATCGAGGCATCGAATGGGATCGAATTACTGGACTGTCTCTCCCGCGCCTCCACCCTTCCCGATGTGGCCATTGTAGATATCAATATGCCAAAAATGAATGGTTTTGATACGGTTAAGGAAATGCAGAAATATTATCCATCCGTAAAAATCATTGCCTTTTCGCTGATTTTTGAAGAAGACGCGGTGATCAATATGATCACGCTCGGCGCGTGCGGCTATATTTCAAAAACTGCCGACCCGTTGCTGCTTTCAGAAGCCGTGATCGCCGTGTATGAAAAAGGATTCTATCTCGGTGAGCTTGTGAAAAAAGAATATTTTGACACCGACCCTACCGTGAAAAGGCGACCGGCATTTACCGGTAAACAACTGCTGACCCAAAAAGAGGTTGCTTTTATAAAACTGGCCGCTACCAATCTCAACTACAAAGAGATCGCCGACCGCATGGAGGTGAGCCCCAAAACCGTTGAAAATTACCGCGACAGCCTCTTCATGAAGCTCGAGATCAAGAACCGGGCGGCGCTTGCCCTCTACGGCTTTAAAAACGGCCTGGTCGATCTTTCCTCGTAATACTTCGCGTTACCATTACGTGATTTTTGCCGCAAATTCCCTTTACCGAAACATCCCATTGGTTTCCGGGTTTACTTTAGCACCGTAAAATCACGGTACTTACACACCGTAAAACAGCTGGATTTGCTTGCCGTATAAAAACTGAAATAAACTAACAATTTCACGGTATTTTTTTATTTTGAATTGTATTATGTTTTGATCAATATTATATTATACATTCTACTTAATTATTATTAATTGATTTTCAATCTTTTAACACGTATATAATGGCCGTATGAAACTAGTTTGGCGGTGAAATACTTCATCTCTAAATCAATCATATGACAACCATTACAACCATTGAAACAACCCGGGCCGGCGAGCTGGTCGGCACAGAACACGTAGAAGAATTGATCCGTGGGTACAAAAAGCAACGCTGGGTTTACAACACAGACAGATTGGGCAAAGCCGATGCACTGAGCACCTGGTACGGAATCGACGAACTTTTTTCGTTTCTCGGCAAGGCACGTGAACACCAGGCGGATGGCATCAAAATGTATTTTGGCGTGTACCCGGAAGATTTTGCAAAAGACCCGGCCTATGCAGGCAGGCAAACAGTGGTGCTGGTAGCTACAAAGAAAAAAGAAACAGAATTCGGCACCATCAATAAAAACATTTACGTGAACAGGAACGGAAAATCGGAGATCCTCGCATTCAATTTTGGAGAGAGCTGTCCCCCGTACTGCGGCACAAAGCCACCAGACAACATCGGGTTCGATCTTGAAATGCTTGGCTTCTCGCTGATCGATCACAATGGTGAAATAAAAATTGCCTGACAATCAGAAAAAAAGCATAAAATTAACTTCCGTATAAAACGGGAGTTAATTTTATGCTTCATGTTACCATAGACCTCGCCATATTGATGCTGGCGATTGCGACCGGCTTTGTCAAAGGCGCGCATAAAAAACAAGGCTATCTCAGGCTTCTTCCTTTTTTCCTGCTGCTGATCCTGTGCGTTGAATTTACAGGGCAGATCACGCAATACTATTACATCAACAATACGATGCTGTATAATTTCCTGAGCATCGTGCAATTCATTTTCTATCTCTATTTCTTCAGGCAGGCCATTTATGCAGACCGGAACAAAGCGATCTCGCATTTGATGTGGCTCCTCCCCTTGCTGTGCCTCATCAATATTTTTTTTATACAGGGCACACATGTTTTTCATTCGTACACATTTACATTGGGCAGCGTAACGCTGATACTATTGGGCGTGACCTATTTTTACAGGCTGTTCAAAAGCGACGACCGCCTCGACCTGCTGCGCGAACCCGCATTCTGGATCAGCATCAGCATCGTATTCTTTTATATCTGCAGCCTTTCTTTCGTGAGCCTTATGAATTATATAGCGCACCTGCCCGTTCCTACACGGCTCATGCTTAAAAAAATACTGAAGCTTATCGACGCATTCGCCTATCTTTTCTTTATCATCGCATTCTTATGCCGCAGCAAGAATACCCGGAATTCTTTATACTGACCGCCGTCACCATCGTGATCGCCGTACTTCTTGTAGGGTTTATCGTAACCATTTTTCTCCTGTACCAAAGAAAAAAACTGGTGCAGGAAAAACAGGTACAAAGCATGCGCGCCGCTTTTGAAAAAGAATTGCTCCAGACCAAACTCGAGATCCAGGAAGATGTGCTGAAAAACATTTCGATGGAGATTCACGACAACATCGGACAGATCATGCTGCTCACCAATGTCAACATTTCGATCCTTCAAACCATGCCTTTGCCCGATGGCGCGCCTGAACTGATCAAAGAAACCAAACTGATGCTGAGCAAGGCCACAGAAGATATTTCGCAATTATCGCGCAGCCTTAATTCAGACAGGATCACGGAGATCGGTGTTTTTGCGGCCATCACACACGAGTTGAAACTGATGTCGCAGAAAGGTTTGTTCCAGTCGGCGATCATCAATCAAAACCACATCGATGGAAAATCGCTGCCGAAAGAAACGCAACTGCTTTTGTTCAGGATGTTCCAGGAAATGTGCAACAACATCATCAAGCATGCAAAGGCCACGCTGGTAACGATTTCTGTGGAAGAAAACGAAAGTGGCCTGCAATTGTCTGTTAAAGACAATGGTATTGGTTTTGAATTTAATCCCGCAGCGGGCGAGCAATCTGCGTTCAACGGTGTTGGCTTGCGGAGCCTGCAATCGCGTGTGAATCTTTTCAGGGGAAGTATACACATAGATAGTATTTTGCACGAAGGCACCACGATCAGTATCTTTATACCGGCGGCAGGAACGGGCCTTTAGCATATGATCCCAACAAAAAAGATATCGATAGCAATGGCGGATGACCATGCCATGTTGCGCAAAGGGCTCATCAAGCTCCTGACGGTGATCGGTAATTACGATGCGTTGTTTGATGTAGACAGCGGGAATGAAGTGATCGAACAACTGAAGAACCACAAGATCCCCGATGTGCTGATCCTGGATGTAAACATGGCCGGCCGCGACGGGCAGCAAACCGCGCAGTGGGTAAGCTCGCATTTTCCACAGGTAAAGATCCTGGCACTCTCGATGTTCAACGATGAGGCAACGATACTCAGGATGATACAGGCTGGTGCGAAAGGATACATCACCAAAAACAACGATCCTGAAAAACTGAAAGAAGCGATCGACACCTTATACCAAAAAGGGATTTACCTGCCCGAGTCGCTATCCGAAAAATTATTCAGCGGCATCAAAAACAATGTGCTCGCCATACCCGAAGAACCGGGGCTCGAATTGACCGCGAAGGAAAAAGAATTTCTCTCGCTGTTAACCCAGGAGCTTTCTTACAAAGAGATCGCCGACAGGATGTTCCTCTCCCCGAGAACAATCGACGATTACCGGATCAAACTCACCAAAAAACTGAACGTGAAAGGCAAATCAGGGCTGATCATTTACGCGATCAACAACGGATTGCGGTAATTACTGGCATTTATTACGCACAACTGGCCTGTCCTTTTAAAAATTACGTAGTTCTACGCAAAAATTAGGGGTTTTTACCCCTAATAAAATTAAATCCATCTTGTTAATTTGTACTGGCAAAGCAGTATAGCTACTGATCATGCTTAAAATCCTGGCGCGGCTAAAACATGCGGAACATTGTGTGGAGAGCGCGCGGAACTAATCCTGGTTCTTGTCCTTTACTGGTGAGAAACCACAGTAGTCAATGAAACGTGCGTCGGGGGGCGCACGTTTTTATTTGTGCATGATGAACCGTTTGAATGCGGAGATTTTTCAACCGGAATGTATTACCGGGCGCTACGTTCAAACCAAAAGAAAAGCCGCTCTGGGAGCGGCTTTCGTTGGTCTTATACTTTTGCTTTGGGAACTTTGATGTAATTGGTTCCGTAAGGATAACGTTGTGGCCTTGACAGCAATTTGTTGGCCTCCACATTGCTTTTGAATTTTTCCGTGGTTGGATCCCAGTATAATTTTTGCCCTGGAAATTTCATTGCAGCGTGTGCAACAAGACATGCACTGCACGAGCGGTGCGCCACTTCGATAGGGCTGATGTTTGGCTTTTTGTTTTTGATGGAATCGAGCCAGTTGCGGTGTTGTTCGGGGCTATCGTATAGATGTGTTTCGTTTGGACCGATAACCGACTCAAGTATTTTTTTATCGCTCGCATCAAATGCCGCCATTCTTCCGCCGTTTGATTTCGGGTCGCTCGCGGTGGCGCCGCCGCCACTGCGTGTGCAAAAGATCCATCCCTTGGTTCCTTCGAACTTGATGCCGTTCTGGTATTTGCCGTTTACCACCATCGTTACACCATTGGCATATTTCATGTTCACCTCAAAATCGCCATGCACGTTCCACAGCCCGGCCTTTGGAAAGTCTACTGTGGCTTCGGCTTCAACCGGCCCTGTGTACTCTGTATTCATACCCCAGTGCGCGATATCGATGTGGTGAACGCCCCAGCCGGTGATCATACCCGCGCCAAACTGTTCGAGGCGCAGCCAGCCCGGTCTTGAGTTCACATCCGTTGTTGAATGCACGCGGTCGAGCGTGTAATAGATATAAGGAGTGGATCCGAGCCATGCATCGTAATTGAAACGATCGGGCACCGGCATTTCTTTCGCATCGCCACCCGCAGGATCGCCGGGCAAACCAACGCGCACTGTTTTCAGCGTGCCGATGCGGCCATTGCGTACAAGCTCACATGCTTTTTTAAACTGCGGCCAGGGATCGGCGGAACGCTGCTGGCTGCCCAGTTGGAAAACCACATTTGTTTTGCGGATGATGTCGCTCATCTTACGGCCTTCTTCGATGGTAAGCGATGTGGGCTTCTGGCAATAAATATGTTTGCCCGCCAGCGCGGCTTCGATGGCAACCTGTGCGTGCCAGTGGTCGGGTGTGCTGATCATTACCGCGTCGATGTCTTTATTGGTGAGCAGCTCCTGGTAGTTATCGTACATTTTCACATCCACATAATTCGCCTGCCCGGTTTTTTTTGCGTAAGCATCTTCGATGAATTTTTTTCCACTCACCTGGCGCGCACCATCGTAATCGGCGAGAGCGATCACACGCGCATCATCACATTTAAAAACACAGGGAAGATCGTGCCCCCGCGCGATACGGCCGATACCGATCTGCGCAACATTGATCTTGTTGCTCGGTGCGTTCTGACCGAACACACTTGAAGGAACGATGGTTGGAAAACCGCTGACCGCAATGGCCGAAGCAGCGGTTGCCTTTGCTGAAGTAGTGATAAAATCACGTCTTGAAACACCCGGTTTTTTTTCTTTTTTCATATGGCAATTGTGTGGTTTGGTAAAACTTGGTGTTCTAAATATAGTCTTTGTTTTTAAAAATGCAATCGGTTTCATTTTAACTGCGAAGCACGGAATGCGGAGTAGGAATTGAGCAACGCTAAAGGCGGATCATATATTTCGATTTCGCAATTTGTAGTCCCCGGCCTTTCACTTACCGCTTATAATTTTCCCTGTCATCAGCCATTCTTTCATTCGTTCGGGCCATGTTTCTATGCCGGTGCCCCTGGCCCGCATCCCGTACCCGTGGCCGCCTTTTGCGTAGAGATGCATTTCTGCGGGTATGTTTGCTTTTTTCAATGCGAGGTAATAGAACAGGCTTGTTTCCACCCTTACGCCATCGTCTTCTGTTTGTACCAGGAAGGTGGGCGGTGTTTCTGCAGTGATCGTTAATTCGTTGGCGATCTTGTCGCCCTCGTCTTTTACGGTTAAGTAAGCCGGGTAGACAAGCGCCACGAAATCGGGCCGGCAACTTATTTTATCTGCTTCATCAACCGGGTCGTAAGTGCGTTTGCTGTAGTTGTTGCTGAGCGTTGCAGACAAATGCCCGCCTGCAGAAAAGCCCATGATCCCGATCCTTGCTGCATCGATGCCCCATTTTTGTGCGTTGTAACGAACGAGCCCCAGTGCTCGCTGCGCATCCTGCAGGGGCGGCTGGTATCTTGGAACATCTTTCTTTGCCGGTACGCGGTACTTCAGCAATATGGCGGTGATGCCTATCGAGTTAAGCCATTCGCATACTTCTGTTCCCTCGAGATCGATCGCTAAAATACTATAGCCACCGCCCGGGCAAACCACCATTGCCGCACCCGTATTTTTTTCTTTATCGGGATAATAAACGGTAATGATCGGATCGCTCACATTGGCCAGTCGTATTACCGGCCTGCCTGCCGGTTTATTATCGGTGGGTTTGGTGTTGTCTTTTTCTGCCGGGGGATTGGGTTGTTCACCGGGCGCTCCGTTTGGCCAGAGGCGGATGGGTTCAGAGATCTTTTTCATTTGAGCTAAAGTGATGAGGGGAAAAGCAAGTAAGATTACCGTTGTAATGGAAAGAAGTTTTTTCATGTTGGACCGATTGCGGATCAAAAATTACCACTTTCTTCAAACTATTCAAAAAGACTGCGGGGGCGGTGCCGGTTATCCTGCATTTACCCCAAAAAAAATCCGGAGCTGAAAAGCTCCGGACCTCGATTGTATTGTGCAACCAACTGCGCAAAACAGATTTTTATGCGTTAGTAGCTTGGGTTTTGTTTGAGATAGCCCGGTGTGGCCGCTGCCGCATCGATGGCGGTTTGCGGTATCGGGAACAGGCGTTTCTTAACATCGGTGCTGGTTTTTTCTGTCCAGGTACCTTCGTATTTGTTGAAACGGATCATGTCTGTACGGCGAACCATTTCCCAGTACAGTTCAAACCCTCTTTCGCGGAACAGGAGGTCGAGCGTAATGGCGCCGAGTCCTGTCTGTGCGATCGTACCGTTTACACGTGCCGTTCTCACCTTGTTCACATCCAGCAAAGCTGCAGCCGCATCGTTGTTCTTCCTGAGTTTGGCTTCTGCGCGCATGAGGTAAACATCTGCGAGACGCAGGATGATGATGTCGTGCTCGCCAAAGTTTCTTCCGCTAACAGATGTTTTGCTGAACTCGTATTTGGAAACACGGAAACCGGTGTTGTAATCGCTGCCCGCGGTTGTAAAATCGCAGAGCTCTGTAAACTCAACCGGTTTGGTTGGTTTGCTTCTTGTATCGTAGAACAGTTTTCCAACCAGCATTTTCCCGTTCACGCATTTTGAGAATACGCCGTTCTTCCTGATCAACCCGTATTGCTGCCCTCTTAAAATACCGCGGTTGATGTTGAATGCGGAAGCATCCACACATGAATCGGCGGGGTTTGAATAAATAGACAGGTTCTCTTTGTAAAAACGCGGATCTGCCTGTGCAGGGTCGAGTGTATTTGCATTTACCCATGTACGGTAGAAATCGGAAGTGATACCAGGACCATCCGTTCCGTTCGCCCCGGTGTATGCAGGAAGAGGGAACTGGTCGCCTGAGATCGAGAAATATGCCATACGGTTGTGCCCTGCCAGGTCTGCGCGCTGGTCTACCGCGAAAATGATCTCCTTGTTGGTATGGTTGTTATCGTTGAACAGTGAGAAATAATCTGAAACCAGGCCATGTTCTGGTAATGCAATGATCTTGTCTGTATACTCGATCACTTTGTCCATGTCTGCCTGTGAAAAAGTGAAAGTAGTTGCATACACATCGCGGTACACCGCTGCGTTCAGGTAAAGACGCGCAAGCAATCCCCAAACAGCGGCCTTGGTAAGACGACCGGTTCCTACTGTAGGCACTGTGCTCAGCGTTGGTTCTACGGCAAGAAATTCTGCTTTCAGGTATTCCACCGCGTCGTTGCCTCTCAGGATCTCTGAGGGTTTGTTGAGATCGGCTTTCTTAAACACCACACCATACAGGTCGAGGGTGAGTAAAGAATAGTAAGCGGCCATTCCCCTTGCTTCTGCATAATAGAGTTTTGCATTGGCGTCGGTATTCTTTGCAAGGCCATCCATCGCGGTCACGGCTCTCGAAAGGCCTATGAAGATGTTGTTCCATGTATTGCGCACGTTTGCATCTGAAGAAACGTTCTCGTGTTTGTGCAGCTGCATGTAGATGCCATTGTCGCCCCAATCGGTACCTCCACGGTATGGGAGGATGGCCTCATCGGTTGAAATTTCCTGCAGTGAAAAATAGTTGGTGTGCAGGAACACATCTTCCAGCTTCGCGTAGGTGGGCGCGAGAAGCCCGTCGGCAACCTGCTTATCCGAAAGACCGGCAGCCGAGGTTTCATCGAGGATCTTCTCCTGGAGTTTGGTACAGCCGTTGATCATTGTAATGACTGCAATGAGCGACAGCAATTTGGTTATTCTCTTTGACATTGTCAGTTATTTTAGAATGTAAGATTTAATCCGATAATAAAGGTTCTTGCTTTAGGGTAGCTCAAATAGTCTACGCCATAAGAGAACGCATCATCGATGGCCCTGTCAACATTCACTTCCGGATCAAACCCTTTGTATTTGGTGATCACGAAAAGATTCTGACCGGTTACAGATAAACGCATCGAAGAAACATATTTGCTGATACCCAGTTTTGCTGTGTTGAAAGTATACCCGAGCGACATATTGTTCAAACGCAGGTAAGCTGCATCGTACAGGTACCTGGTACTTACCGGTGCCGAGTTGTTTACAGACTCAGCGGTAAGTGCGATCGCCTCAGGCGTTACATTCACGTTTTTAGACAATTTCAGTTTATAGAAATTCGAATTGGCGGTGTTGTCGTATACTTTGTTTCCTGATACGCCATTGAAGTTCACGCTCAGGTCAAATCCTTTGTAGTTCACACCTCCGTAGAAGCTGTACAAAACATTGGGGAGCGCCGTTCCTGCAGCAACACGGTCGTTATCTGTGATAGCATTGTCGCCATCCAGGTCGCGGAAAGTGCTGATGCCTGATGCATTAACACCTGTCCACTCTTTCAGGAAGAAGGTACCGATCGGTTGCCCGTTGATGTAACCGTTGATGGTTGCACCTGTTAAACCCGAACCCTGTGCAGACCCTGAAGGGATAACGCTTGAAGGGGATCCGGAAACATTGTTCTTGATAAACGTTGCATTCGCACCGATGTTGTAACCAATGCCTTTCGACGCTTTCTGTGTGTATTCCAACTCCAGCTCAAGACCTTTGTTGGTGATCTTCATGTCTTTGAAATTGTTCCAGTAGTAGGTGGTTGGCGCAACAGGATCCGGCGGCAGTACGCGCAGGAGAATGTTGTTCGATACTTTGTTGAACCAGTCGATCGTACCGGTCAGCTTTCCGCCGAACAAACTGAATTCCAATCCCACATCCGTTTGTGAAGAGGTTTCCCACTGGATGTTCGGGTTTTCTGTTCTTGTGTAAACAAGTCCTGAAGGATAAGGCCCCGATCCCAAAGGATAACTGGTTCCTGTACCCGGGTTAAACAAGGCTTTGGAAATTCTTGAAGGAATCTCCTGGTTACCTGTAATACCCCAGCCGGCTCTCAGTTTCAGGTTGCTGAAGAACGAGTTCTTCATGAAGGCCTCGTCTGAGATTTTCCAGCCTGCAGAGAACGATGGCAGGTATGCGTATTTATTGTTCTCACCGAATTTGGAAGAACCATCTGCCCTGAAATTAACGGTCAGCAGGTATTTACCGGCATACGAATAGTTCAAACGCCCGAAGAAAGATTGCAATTCATTTTCGATCGCTGTTCCACCCGGCCTGTTGTCTGCCAGCGTGAGCGTGGTTCCCAGTCCCGGGTTGTAGATCGGGTCGAGGTTGGTAACAGGGAAACCGCTGATGCTGCTCCATCTTGTCTGGATAAAGATCTTCTGGTAAGAATGACCCGCCAGCGCAGAGAAACTATGTTGCCCGCTGGTAAGGTTATAGGTAAGGTAGTTCTCAACCAGCCTGTTGCGGTTAACGTAATAGTTGTTTTCCAGACGTCCCAGGCGAACCGGAACGAGGTATGGCAATGCTTCCACATCACGTGTTGATGTTGAATTGTCGATACCGAAGTTCAGTTTGTACGAAAGGTTTTTGGTGAGCTTCAGGGTTGCGGTGATGTTTCCGAGGATCCTGTTGATGTCGGAAACTTCTTTATCGAGCGCAATGTTGAGCAATGGGTTGTTGAAGCTGTTGTAACCGATAAAATTACCGTTTGCATCTACGGCTTTATAGGTAGGGTTATTGGTCAATGCATCACCGATGATCCCGTTGAGTGCGCTTGGCCTCCTGTTGTTGGTAGCAGAATAGGTCATGTTCGCTTCAAGGGTAAGCTTGTCGTCGAAAAGCCTTTGGGTTACATTGAACCTTCCTGTGTAGCGGTCGAGTGAATTTCCTTTGATGATACCCTCCTGTTTCTGCATACCGAATGATGCGAAGTAGGTAAGTTTATCAGAACCGCCGCTCATGGTAAGGTTATGGTTTTGGGTGATCGCGTTGCGGGTGATCACATCCAGCCAGTCTGTGCTCGCGCCGCCATCATCCAATACGCCACCAACTTTGGGAACGTTGCTTCGGAAATCGGCTGCCGACAAAACATTTATTTTTCTTGCGATCTGCGAAAAGCCAACGCTTGAGTTCAGTGCGAGTTTGGCCGTGCCTGCTTTTCCTTTTTTGGTGGTGATGATGATCACACCGTTTGCGCCACGTGTACCATAGATCGCGGTTGCGGAGGCATCTTTCAATACATCGATCGATTCGATATCTGCGGTGTTGAGGAAGTTGAGCGGGTCGCCGCTTCCGGTGCTTGCGTTATCGAGCGGGAACCCGTCGATCACAAACAAAGGTGTGTTACCCGTTCTTACGCCACCGGGCCCGCGGATGGTGATGCCCTGTGTTGCACCCGGCTCGCCGGTAGCAGAAGTAACGTTCACACCCGATACTTTACCCTGGAGCAATTGCTGCGGTGTGTTAACGATACCTTTATTGAACGCTTCTGCACGTACGGATTTAACGGCGCCGGTCACATCTTTTTTGCGTTGTGAGCCGTAACCTACCATTACTACTTCCGACAGTTCGGTGGCAGAAGGCATCATGGAAATGGAAACGCTGGTACGTGAGCCCACAGTGATCTCCTGTGCTTCGTAACCGATATAGGTGATCACCAGTACGCTGTTACCACCCGGCACCGAGATGCTGAATGCACCATTGGCATCTGAAGTGGTACTTTTCGAGGTACCCTTAATCATGATTGTGGCGCCGGAAAGCGGGTTGCCATTGGCATTGTCGCGAACCGTTCCGGTTACCGTCTGATCAAAAGGGGCCATTGTACCGTTTTTTCCTGCGGCCATAGCATCGGCCGGCGGAAACAAACAAATACAGCCCAGCATTACAGCGCACATGAGTTTGAGCGTACGCTGTAAAAAAAAGATTTTACTCATTTGAAGAAGTTTTGTTTTGGTTACAAAAAAACAGAAAGCATGCAACATAGACCATTTAATCCTGAAAACCGTTGCGCAAAAAATAAAAGAACACCCGGTTACCGGTTTTCGCGCAAAACTATCAGGTCAATACATAGGTATCTGCAAGTGTATGTTACTTTACTATTAACTATTGAACGGAGCCCTAGAATTTCAAGGTTGCAGGCAGGTATTTTGCCACCAGCGCCTCGTAATAGGGTTTTAGCTCCGCCCAGCTTTTCTGGTTTGGATTTTTGGAATAGAGATCGTACGGGTTAAACTTGTCGACCCATTTGAACATCGCATGGTCGTGCTCGTCCATCAGGTGGTCGTAAGCTTTTTCCCTGTGTTGTGAATAGAAGGAATGGTAACGCAGCATATACAACCCTTCTTCCGGCAGGTAATCCTTCATCATGTGGTACACGTATTCATCGTGGCCCCACGACATGTGTACGTTTTTCAGTCCACAATTAGGTGTATATACGCCGTATTTGGTGTTGTATTTTTCGTTGTGAATATCTGGGTTGAATTGAAAGAACTCAGGGTAAACGATCTTGTCCGAGAAAGCGCATCCTACCGGGAAGGTATCGCCCACCACGGCCCATTGCGGTTCGCCAAAAAGGCACAGCACTTTTCCCATATCGTGGATCAGGCCAACAAGCACAAACCAGTCTGGGTGGCCGTCGTTGCGGATCGCTTCGGAGGTTTGCAGCAGGTGCTGCATCTGGTCGAGGTCTGTATCAGGGTCTGAATCGTCCACCAGCTCGTTCAAAAAATTGAAAGCATCCCAGATGGGCATTTCCCTTTTGTTGAACCGGAGGTAGTCGGCTTTCTTTTCCAGTACAAAATCGTAGGTCTGGTAAGTGTGGTTGAGGCGGTAAAACTCTTTCACCGTATCGCGGCCGGGTGTTTCGTAATTACGGAACTCTTCGGTGGATTTGTTGGTGGCGATGGCATTCGGATCGGGATAGCGTTCCAGCACATCCCTCTCCCATTCATCCAGGTTCGCCAGAGGCGCAATGATCTCTTCAGGTAAATTGGTGTTGGCTGACATGACAAGCAGGTTTAAAATGATTACATCAATCGTCTTATTAAAATTAGAATGTTGGACAGCGAGTTGCGTGGGTTTGGGGGTATTTATTTACTTAACCGATTAAGTACGGATCCGGCTTACCTCGTGCCTTTTACACCACAGGTTTGAGGCTTTTTGCGGAATTGTGCATGATCGGTCATCAATAAAAAAACTCCGTATTTGTTGCATAGAACAACTCAATAATATGTTGTTTTTACCAGAATACCGTGTAAAGTGCGGCCAGCATTCCGCAAATGATCACCGATCCTATGACAAAGCTCATGGGAACCCTGAACATCGCGGTATCAACTTCGATCACATGGTCGTTTTTGTCTTTCGGCCAGATCTTGCTGACGATGATCATCACCAGTACGATCAGCACAAAATCGATCTCCATACGGTTGAGGAACGGCAGTGCAGGAAATGCGCCGTTGGTCCAGTTCGGTAAAAATTTAAGCACCGTAGAGATCGGGATGGTGAGCAATGCGCCCGACATGGCCGCGCCTGCGGTGGTTGGTTTCCAGAAGAAGCCGAGTAAGAAAATGGCCAGCACGCCGGGCGAAATAAACCCGACATATTCCTGTATGAACTGGTAGGCCTGGTCGAGCGAGCGAAGCGCCGGTGTTACCAGCGCGGCCACCAGCATCGCGATGATCACGGCCCACCTGCCCACGCGCACAAGTTTCTTATCGGTGGCCTCCCTGTTGAAATATTTTTTGTAGATATCCAGTGAGAAAATGGTGGAGATGCTGTTTGCTTTCCCCGCAAGCGATGCAACAATGGCCGCGGTAAGTGCGGCAAAGGCAACGCCTTTCAAACCCGGGGGCAACAGGTTCATCAATGTTGGGTAGGCATGATCGGGTTTTACAATTCCACCGTCCGACATCTCCGCCTGGTATCCGCCGTTCTTAAACAGCACAAACATGGCGATGCCCGGCAGAACGGCGATAACAGGGATCAGCATTTTCAAAAAGGCGGCAAACAAGATCCCTTTCCGCGCCGTTTGCAGGTCTGCACCCAGCGCACGTTGTACGATGTATTGGTTGCAGCCCCAGTAGGCCAGGTTGTTGATGAGCATCCCCCCGATGAGAACAGAAATGCCAGGGAGCTCGGGATAATATTTATCCCCCTTGTTAAAGATCATGTGAAAATGATCCGGCGCCTCTTTCCGCAGTATGCCCAGGCCTTTCCATATGTCTTTTCCAAAACCAAAATTTTCCGATAACAGCGTAAGCGCGAGGTAAGTGGTAACGAGCCCGCCAACGATCAGCACCAGTACCTGCACCACATCGGTATAACCGATCACTTTCATTCCGCCAAGCGTAACGATCACGGAGAACAAACTGAGTCCTGCGATACACCATTCAAAACTGATGTTCGAAATAGACGATATCGCAAGCGCTCCCAGGTAAATGATGGAAGTAAGGTTTACAAACACATACACCAGCAGCCAGAATACGGCCATGATGGTGCTTACTTTGTCGTTGTATCTTTTCGAGAGGAACTGCGGCATCGTAAAGATGCGGTTCTTCAGGTAAACGGGGATGATGAAAACGGCAACCACCAGCAAAGTAGCGGCGGCCATCCACTCGTACGTAGAGATGGCGAGGCCCAATGCAAAACCTGAGCCCGACATGCCGATAAAATGTTCTGCCGAAATATTGGACGCGATCAGTGAAGCCCCGATGGCCCACCAGGTAAGCGACCCTTCGGCCAGAAAGAACTCGGTAGAAGTAGTTGTCTTCGTTCTTTTCTTCTGGTAAACATAATAACCGTAGGCACTGATGGCGATGAAATAAATAAAAAATACAATGTAGTCAGCAGTCTGGAGCTTGTTCATGGTGGCAATCGTTGGTTTTAGCCCGGGCGGTTATGGCTTGATTGATCCCGGAGCTTTTCTGAAAATAGTACCGAAATCGAATTTATAGGAAAAAAACTACTTAACCGTTTAAGCGGCGCGCCGGGAACGGTTCCGTTGACCAAAGACCACGGGCCATGGCGCCTTCCCGAAACCTTGTCATATCAGTCCATTTCCCTAATTTACAGTCAATCGATCTGCTGCATGGACAACATCACGATTAAAATGTTAGCCAAGGAACTGAACCTGTCTACCGCCGCCATTTCCAAGGCGCTGCGCGACAGCCATGAGATCAGTACGCCCACCAAGCAGCGGGTGCAGGAGCTGGCGAGCCGGCTCAATTATATTCCCAATGCCTATGCGGGCAGTTTGCGCATCAGGAAAAGCAAAACCATTGCGGTGGTACTTCCTGAAGTGGCGGATAGTTTTTTTTCGCAGGCCATCAATGGCATTGAAGCGATCGCAGAAGAAAGGGGATACCATGTACTCATCTATCTTACCCACGAAAATTTTTCGCGCGAAGAAGCCATCCTGAAGGATTTTCAAAGCGGCCGCGTAGACGGGGTGCTGATGTCGCTTACCGCCGAAACAGCGAGCTACAAACACATCAACGATCTCAGCAGCAGGAACATTCCATTGGTATTTTTCGACCGTGTTTGCGAAGAGGCCAATACGGCAAAGATCACGACCAACGATCTTGAAAGCAGTTACAAGGCCACGCAGCACCTGGTTGATTGCGGTTGCAGGAACATTGCGCTGTTGTCTATTTCGGATTGCCTTTCCATCAGCAACAAACGGAAAGAAGGGTATGAAAAAGCATTGGCCGATAACCGTGTGCCGCAAGGGCCTTTGAATATTTTTTGCGGGAACGACCCTGCAAAAAATGTGGCCGCGCTAAAAACCATCCTGCAGAAAAAAGACCGTCCCGATGGCGTGATCGCTTCTGTTGAAAAATTAACGACCGATGTTTACCTCGCTTGTAAGGAGCTGGGCCTCTCGATACCGGGTGATATGAAAGTGGTTAGCTTTTCAAACCTTTCTTCAGCAAGCATTCTCAACCCCTCGCTCACAACGGTTACACAACCCGCGTATGAAATGGGAAAAACGGCTGCGATCATTCTTTTCAAATCGCTGGAGAAAAAAAATTTTGTGTTGCACGATGAATGCTTAACCCTTCCCTCGGAGCTGATCGTGCGCGGTTCTACTGTTGCAGGTAAATAATTATTTTCTTTTCCCGGTGATGTATATGCGTTTGATGGAATCGAGCAAGGGAAATCTTTCAAGGAACACCTTTTTGCTGATGAACATAGAGTCGTATTTCGCAAATACTTTGTCTCCATAGCCTTTGTACAGTGTATCTGCCACTTCCATCCCGGCCGTAACTTTTCCCAGCACGGGAAATCCCGTTACACCGCTATAGGTGATCGTGTCGAGGCGGTTGTTGTTCCTGAGGTTGATAAAAAGATGGATCCCCCGCGTATTCTTCCCGCTTCTTGCAAAAGCGATGGTGCCGCGGTCGTTGCCTTGTTTAACGGGCTCATCGGGAACGGGATGGTTCTTCCATAATTTTTCTTCCGTAGAATCATCCGTACCAAACTGCGCAACAAAATTGGGCACCACCCGGTAAAACAAGATATGGTCGTAGGTACCGTGTTTGATCTGCGTATACAAGCGGTCAACCGCAAGCGGCGACCACTCCCTTGTAAACTCCGCATCAATGTTTCCTTTTGATGTTTCAAAACGTGCGGTAAAATGCGCGGGCGCTTTTTGTTTCAACCAGCGCTCCCTGAAAAGCGGCTTCCCGCAAGCTGATAGGACAAGGATGATTGCAAATAAGAAAAATGGTTTCATGCTGCCTGGTTTACTGAGCCGTAAATATAATACATGGATCCGACGGGATACGGATCCGCTTCAAAAGACAATGACCATCCTTTAGCGGTTCTCATAATACGGCACCTCATCGTGCGCGATGCTTTCGTGCTGTTGCCAATAGGCAAGTGTTACAACCCGCCCGTCGCGGGTTTTGAGCAACCTTCCAAAAATTGCGTTGATGGGATTGAACATCAGGTCTGTAACACCAACCGTAAATGTTTCCGGCGCGGCGCTTGCAACTTCTGCAGGAGGCTCAGCAGGCTCTGTAGCGGCAGCCGCAGGTGCAGCCGTTTTTGCCGGCGGAGAGCCAACAACAACAACGGTATAGCCGTTGAGCGAGAGCAATTGTTTTAAAAAACCGACACGTGCAGGCAGCACGTTTTTTTCCACGATGGCACATTTGGTTCCATCCAGTTCTTCAGATTCGTGGTTTTTATTGATAGCCATATTGCGGATGTTTAGATTCCTGAACTGAGTGAAAAAACATGATCATAAATACAACCAAGCAAGCCTGCAACGATGATGCCGATCACGCATGCGTACAATGAAAGCCTGCTCCAGGCCGGAACAGCGATCTTCTCAACCGGGGTGTCGCTCTCCTCCATGAACATTGCTTTTACAAGACGCAGGTAGTAATAAAAAGAGATCACCATATTCAATGCGGCGATAACGATCAACCAGTAATTACCTCTGGCGGCGCCGGCAAACAGCAAAAAGAATTTACCAAAAAAACCAGCCGTTGGCGGAACGCCCGCGAGAGAGAACAGCGCGATCGTTAATACCCATGTAAGCATCGGGTTGGTCTTGTACAGCCCTTTGTAGCCGTCTATATTTTCCCTTCCCATTACCGCACTGATCAATGAGATCACACCAAATGCCGCAAGATTGGAGAACACATATACGAGCACAAAATAAACAACCGATGCCATCCCTTCCCGCGATCCGGCGGAAATACCCACCAGGATAAAACCCACCTGAGCGATAGAAGAAAAGGCAAGAAACCGTTTTACGTTGTTTTGCCGCAGCGCAAATAAATTACCGGTGCTGATCGTAAGCAACGACAATACAAACAGCATATGGTACCAGGCTTCCTGCAGCGGTTTGAACACCGTGTACAATACGGGAACAAAAACAAACAACACCGCGGCTTTCGACACCACAGACAAGTACGCAGTTACCGCAACGGGCGCTCCTTCGTATACATCGGCCGTCCACAAATGAAAGGGCACCGCCGAAATCTTGAAGGCAACCCCGGAAAGAAAAAGAATGAATGCAAACAGGTGCAGTGCATCGCCGGCGATGAGCTTCGCTGCCAATTCAGCAAAATCGACGGATCCGCTTATGCCATATAAAAAAGAAATACCCAGCAACAACAGGGCGGATGAAAAGGCCGATGAAATGATCATCTTAAAAGCGGCCTCTGATGATTGTTTCTTCGACAGGTCAAAATTAACCGCAGCAGCCAACGGTATGGTTGAAAGTTCGAGCGACAGGTAGAACATCAACAAATTGGAAGTGGATAGCATGAAGAACATGCCAAGCAGGGCAGAAAGCAGCAACACATAAAACTCGATCACGTGTTTGTGTGTTTTCAGCCATGCATACGATTGCATGGAGATGATGCAAAAGGCGAAGTTGAGTATGTTCTTTTCAAATATCACCAATGCATTGGACCGGAACATTCCGTTGAATACCGCTCCTTCTTTTCCAAAGAAAAAACCGGATGCGAAATTGAGCAGCAGCAGTACATTTACCAGGTTCAGTATGGCCTCATTGCTCCTGTCTTTGCCCAGCTTGAGCATGAGCAGGAGAAAAATAAGCACGCTTACAACGAGCTCCTGTTTCAATAATATTAAAAAATCAATTCCCATAATTCAGTTTCATTTTGGAACAACCACGGCTCCCACCTGCCGCATAATATTCGTTGTCGACGGATGGATGAGTTGGTTGATGAGAAAAGGTGCAACACCCACAACCAGTATACCGGTCATCAACACGACCGCCGCTAATTTTTCGTTCCAGGTAGCGTCGTGCAATGATGCATAGGTTTCCTGCATCGGGCCCATTATTGTTTTACCTGCGGCGCGCAAAATGTATACGGCCGTTACAACAATAGATGCGCAAGCAAGTATGGTTGCGAGCCTGTACCATTTATCGGGGTTCTCCCAGGCGCCCATGAACACCGTCATCTCGGCAACAAAACCACTGAAGCCTGGCAAACCCAGTGAACACAGGCCCGCGATCACAAAAATGGTTGAAACAAAGGGCATCACTTTTAAAAGCCCGCCGAGTTGCGATACCATTCTTGTGTGCGTGCGGCTGTAGATCATACCGATCGCTGCAAAGAAAAGCGCGGTCATTAACCCGTGCGAAACCATCTGCAACACCGCGCCGTTGATGGATGTTTCAGTGAGCATCCCGATACCCAGTATCACAAAACCACAGTGGCTCACGGAAGAATAGGCATTGATGTATTTGAGGTCCGTCTGCATCATCGTAGCGAAAGCGCCGTAAATGATGGCGATGGTGGCGAGCAGGATGATGACCCATGCATAGGCATGCGCAGCATCCGGCATCAGGAAGGTGGCAACGCGCAGGCAGCCGTAACCACCAAGCTTCATAGAGATACCGGCAAGAAACATAGACGCAGCTGTGGGCGCAGAAGCATGTCCGTCTGGAACCCAGGTATGGAAAGGAAACAAGGCCGCAAAGATCCCGAAGCCGAGGAAAGCAAAGGGGAAAAAGAATTTCTGTACCTCAACCGGGATCTTCATGCGCGAGATCTCCATGATATCGAATGAATGGGTGTTGTAGTAAAGGCCCACCAACCCAACAAAAACCAATGCCGACCCGGCCATCAGCATCAGTGCAAGTTTCATGGCGCTGTATTCTTTTTTGCCACTGCCCCAGATGCCGATGAGTAAGAATTTTGGTATGACCGCTATTTCAAGAAAGAAAAACAAAGTGAAGAGATCGAGTGAAATAAAAAACCCGTAGGCGCCCAGGGAAAGCAATACAAGTAAAAAGAAAAATTCTTTGCTGAGTTTCTCCATTGTCCATGAAACAAGGATTCCGGCAACAACTACAGAGGCTGTGAGTAAGATCATGGCGAGGGAGATGCCGTCGACACCGGTGTGATAATTTACCTGCAGCGGCCTGAACCAGGTGTAACTCGTTTCAAACAGCATCAGCGCGCTGTTGCCGTTGTTCCTTTCCGCCATATACAGAAACAACAGCCACGCGCAAATACCCAGTTGTGCCACCGAACCCGTAAGCGCCACGGCACGCACCTGCTTCAACCCTTTGCAGAAAAGGATGGCGAGGGCTGTTGCCAACGGGAGAAGGACCAATAAAGACAGATTCATGCAATAATCATTTCCATAAGTAAATAAATAAAATGGCGAATGCGGCTATTCCTCCAAAGAAGAACAATGCGTAGCCCTGCACGCGGCCGGATTGTATCCCCTTGATCATCGTTGAAATCCTGACCGTGGTGGTGGCCGATAAGTTCACCAGTCCATCCACAATATTTTTATCGATCCACGCGATCGGCTGCCCGATGAGCGGGAAGATCACTTTCCTGGTAACAAACAGGTATAACTCATCCATGTAAAACTTCCTGTGTGCGGCGCGGTACAATGCGCCGAATGCCGCGGCCGCCCTGTTTGGTTTGTCGGATTGATTTTTATAAAACAATGCTGCTACCAGGATAGCGATCACTGTTAAAGCTACAGGTGCAATAAAAAACAAGGGAATGGTGTGCGTTTCCAAAGGAGCGCCCGTTGCGGTTACAAACCCAGGAAACGGAACAACACCCACAACAAGGGCGCAGAGGGCCAGGATAACCAGCGGCACTTTCATGGAAGCCGTTCCTTCGCCATGTGTATTGTGCCATTCTGTTGTACGGTTCCAAAAGATGGAGAAATACAACCGGAACATATAAAACGCAGTGAGCGCTGCAGTAAACAATGCAACACCATAAACCGCCTTGTTGGAATGGAACGCCGCAAGCAATATTTCCTCCTTACTGAAGAAACCCGCAAACGGTGGCACGCCCGCAATGGCAAGGCAACCTACCAGGAAAGCCGCATGCGTTACGGGCATGTACCTGCGCAATCCGCCCATGTCTTTCATTTCGTTGCTGTGAACAAAATGGATAACGGCGCCCGCACCTAAAAATAAAAGGGACTTAAAGAACGCATGCGTAAACAGGTGGAACATCGATGCCATGTACCCGAGGCCGGCTTCTCCTGTTTGCTTTGAAATGCCCAGTGCAAACATCATATATCCTATCTGCGACATGGTTGAATAGGCCAGCACTCTTTTGATATCCGTTTGCGTACACGCGATCACCGCAGCGAGCAGTGCAGAGAATGCACCTACCCAGGTAATGATGAGCATCACCGCCCCATCCATTGAAAATACAGGGAACAAACGCGCCACAAGGTATACACCGGCCACTACCATTGTTGCGGCATGTATCAATGCAGACACAGGCGTTGGCCCTTCCATTGCATCGGGCAACCAGATGTGCAGGGGGAACATCGCAGATTTACCTGCGCCGCCGATGAAGATCATGGTCAATCCCCAGGTGAGCGCCGAAACACCCAGGAAACCGGCGGTGGCAATGCCCGTGAACTCGGCGGTTTGGGTGGATGCCAACCGTTCGATCAGGACGCTGATGTCTAACGACCTTCCATAAAATGCGATGATGAGAATGCCGATGAGAAAACCAAGATCAGCAAACCGCGTAACGATGAATGCTTTTTTTGATGCCGCCACAGCAGATGGCTTCTCGAAATAATAACCTATCAATAAAAACGAAGAAACGCCCACAAGTTCCCAGAACATGTATACCTGGAACAGGTTGCCCGCCAGCACGAGGCCGAGCATTGAGAAAGTAAACAGCGACAAAAATGCGTAGTAGGTTGCAAAACGCGCTTCCCCTTTCATGTAACCAAGGCTGAAGATGTGCACCATCAGCGAAACAAAGGTTACTATTACCAGCATCATCACCGAAACAGGGTCCACGATGATGCTCATGTCTATTGACACACCGGGCGAAAAACCCAGCCATGTGTATTTGAATGCGGTGATCTTCTGGTAAATGCCATTCACTTTTCCATCCACAAAAAAATACTGCTTTGCAGCAATGAACGAAAGTATGGTTGATGCAAGCAAAGACGCGGTACCGATGAAGCCGGCGCTGCTCCTGAAATATTTCCGGCCGAACAATCCCAGCAACACGAAGGCCAGGAGAGGCAACAGCGGGATCCAGATCAGGTAAGAATAGTTGGGCATCGTTTTAAAATTTCATTTGTGTTGCATCTTCCACATCGATCGACCTGTGTGTACGGTATAGGTTGATGATGATCGCAATGGCCACGGCCGCTTCTGCAGCGGCAATGGTGATGATGAAAATGGTAAAGAAAATTCCGTCCAGCTTATCTGGATACAGGTATTTATTGAAAGCTACAAAATTGATATTGGTGCTGTTCAGCATCAACTCAACAGACATCAGCATGGTGATCATGTTCCGCCGCGTAAACAATCCATACATGCCAATGCAAAACAAGGCAAGGCTTACAAAGAGTATATGTGAAAGCGGAACGCTGCTCATTCGTTGTCCGGATTTTGTAGGGTTGAGAAATCTGAATGTATCATCAGTTTTGCTTCGCGTTCCGGTTCCTGCATTTCTTCCTTGTCTTTATCTTTCATCGCAATTACGATACACCCGATCATCGCTGCCAGTAACAACATGCTCACTACTTCAAAGGGGAGTATGTACCCATGTTCCGTGGTACTTAACATCTGCGTTCCGATCTCTCCCACCGATGCATTGAGTGGCTCCACAATCGTGGTGGGAAAACGGTAGCGGTCAACCAGCGAATAGATGAATGTGAGTCCAAACACGGCTGCCAGTAAAGAAAAAACCACTTTTTTCGTGCGGGGTTTCTGCATCTCTTTTCCTGATTGCTGTGTAAGAAAGATAGAGAAGATGATCAGCACTACGATACCACCTACGTATACGATGATCTGAACGGCGGCGATGAACTCCACCTGCATCCAGAAATACAAAGCGGCAATGCCTATGAGTGAAAACAGCAGCCATATGGCCGAACGGAAAATCTTCCGGGAGGTAACCGCGAGCAGTCCCGCACCCAAAACAAGGGCTGAGATCAGGTAAAATATAACAGCGGCAGCACTCATCATTCAACGCCCTCCCTGATTTTTGAACCCGGTAAATTTAATTTCTTGGTGAGCTTGCTCCTGTCGAACACACTGTGTTCAAAGTTCTGGGCCATGCGTATTGCATCGGTAGGACAAGCCTCGATACACAGGTTACACATGGTACAGAGCTCAAGGTGATAGATGAATGTATCCACTGCTTTTTTTCTTTTTCCTTCAGGGTTCACATCAAACTTCGTGATCACTTTGATCGTCCCATTCGGGCAGGCCAGTTCACACGCCGTGCAGCCTGTGCAGGCGTGTTCGTTGTTCTCATCATGCGGCATTACCACCTCGCCCCGAAAACGGCTCGCGAGTTGCAAGGTATCCCGGTTGTCGGGATACTGCTGGGTAATGATCTCCTTTGGGTGAAAGAAATAATACCCCGTCTTCCTCATCCCCTTCAATAATGAAGAAACACCGGTGTACACTTCTTTTATGTAGTTTTTAAGGAACATTTATTTTCTGTTTTTAAATGGCACACCAACTTTAATTAGGAATTAGGAATTAGTATTTATTAATTATTAATTCCTAATTCCTAATTCCTAATTAAAAGTGCCATTTCATTATCGCCACCACAGTCACCAATAACAAGTTGAACAGGCTTATCGGCAACAGGTATTTCCATTCCAGGTTCAGCAGTTGGTCAACGCGCAGGCGCGGGAACGTCCAGCGGAACCACATGATGAGGAAGATGAGAAAAAATGTTTTTCCCATAAACCAGACGGATGATGGTATGTAATCCATCAACTGATTAAATCCCTCCCAATTGCCGAAATGCAAAGGCATCCATCCTCCTAAAAACAGCGTGGCACCAATGGCACACAAGATGAATATATTGATGTATTCGGCAAGGAAGAAGAGCGCGAAACGCATACCGGAATATTCTGTATGAAAACCCGCGGTCAATTCCGATTCCGCTTCCGCGAGGTCGAACGGCGCCCGGTTTGTTTCTGCGGTTACGGCTACCAGGAACAAGACAAACGAGATCACAGCGGGAACATGCCCCTTGAACAACCACCAGCCGTCGCGCTGCGATTCAATGATATCAGAGATCTGCAGGCTTCCTGTTAAAACCACGATGGATAAAATGGCGAGTCCTGCAGACAACTCATAACTTACGATCTGTGCACCGCTGCGCATGGCGCCGAGTAAGGAGTATTTGTTGTTGCTGGCCCATCCAGCCATAAGAATGCCAATAACCGAAAGCGATGAAACTGCGGAAACATACAGCACGCCTATGTTGATGTCCCAGATCTGGAACCCTTTTGCAAAGGCGATGGGTGCGAGCAGCAACATTGCCACGGTAATAACGACAAAGGGTGCGAGGTTAAATAAAAATTTGTCTGCCAGATCGGGCGTGAGGCCCTCTTTCATCAACAACTTCAACGTATCCGCAACCGTCTGCAGCATTCCACCGGGCCCAACACGGTTAGGGCCCAAACGGATCTGTATATGGGCCGCCACTTTTCTTTCCATCAATACCAACACCAAACCCAGTACCGCAAACAATGTTGTTACCAGCAATATCACGATCAGGCACTCCAGCATCAATGCGGATGTTGGGGTGAATGTATCGTATAGCCAGTTTTGAACAGAGCCGGTTATGGTTTCGAATGAAGGCATGTTCTGTTTGAAATCGGGTTTGGTTATTTATCTGTTTGCGATCTATTATATGTTTTTGATTCGATACCGACCTTTCATTTCACTCCTGACTTCTCACTGTTACCTGTCGATATCGGGTATTACCAGGTCGAGCGTTCCCATCGTTGCCATCAGGTCGCCGATCTTGCTGCCTTTTGCCATGTGGCCGAGGGCAGACAGATTGGAGAAGCCGGGTGAACGGAACTTGATCCGGTAGGGTGTTGTTCCGCCTTCGCTCACAATGTATACGCCAAACTCGCCGCGGGCGGTTTCTACCCTTGTATAAAATTCTCCTTTGGGTGGTTTAAGCACGGCCTTTGTTTTTGCCTGGAAATCGCCGTCGGGAATGTTGTCGATGAGTTGTTCAATGATCCTGACCGACTGGTTCATCTCGCGCACGCGCACCATGTACCGTGCAAATGAATCGCCGGCGGTTTCAAGCACTTCGTCAAATTCTACCGCATCGTAAACTTCGTAAGGATAGATCTTCCTGATATCGCAATGCACACCACTTCCCCTGGCAACAGGGCCGGTGCAGCCGTACGAGATGGCATCTTCTTTTGACAAGACGCCCACGCCCTTCATCCTGTTCTGGAAGATCACGTTGTTGGTAACGAGATCCTCGTATTCGGTTACCTTGGTTTTGAATTGCTTCACAAATGCTTTCACCTTCGTTACAAAATCCGGATGCAGATCGTACATCACCCCGCCCGGAACAATGTAGTTCATGGTGAGCCTCGCGCCGCAGGTGTCTTCCATGATCTCTGTGATCATCTCTCGCTCGCGGAAGGCGTAGAAGAACGGGGTAAAAGCGCCCAGGTCCATCGCCATGGCACCAAGCCACAGTTCGTGTGAGGCGATGCGCGTGAGTTCCGACATCAGTACGCGGATCACTTTGGCGCGTTGCGGCACTTCTATCTGCAAGGATTTTTCGGTATTGTGGGCGCAGCAAAGATTGTTGATGTGCGATGAGAGATAATCCATCCTGCTCGTTACATAAATGAACTGGCGGTAACTCAGGCTCTCACACATCTTTTCAATGGAGCGGTGGATGTACCCGAGGTGGGGCTCAATCTTTCTGATCGTTTCCCCTTCCAATGTAATCACAAGATGGAGCACGCCGTGCGTGGCCGGATGCTGCGGGCCTACATTGATCACCAGCTCGCCGCCGGTATCTGTTGTAGTGTCGCATATGACCTCGGTTTGCGAATACATTGGTTTATAATTTTATCATGTTGATCGGGTCCTCAAAATCTTTCCGCAAAGGATATCCATCGAAATCATCTGTCAATATCAACCTGCGCAGATCGGGATGGTTGTGAAATTTCACCCCGAACAACTCAAATGTTTCGCGCTCGTGAAATTCCGCGGTTCGCCAGATATCGCAAACGGTTTCAATTACGGGATCGTTCCTGTCGAGATTTGCTTTTACCACAACACAATGGCGGTGCACCGTTGAAGAAAGATGGTACACCATGGTGAGATGCGTTTTCCAGTCAACACATGTAAGACAAAACAAATAATCAAACCCCAAAGAAGAATAACGGAGCGATTTGGCAAGTTGCATCCAGTTGCCCGGCTCCACCAGTATGGTGAGCCACTCACCGGTTTCATCGTACGCAGCCGACGGAAGCGATGCTGTAATGTGTTCTTTGATGGCTTCGTTTGTCATACTGCTTGTTAACCTTCTTTTGATTCGTTCCTGATCTGTTCTCTTGTCAGCCCGCTTTTTATTTTTCCCTGTAAAGTGATCAATGCGTGAAGCAAGGCTTCCGGTCTTGGTGGGCATCCGGGTATGTATACATCAACCGGGATGATGTGGTCCGCTCCTTTCACTACAGAATAGGTGTTGTAAAAGAAGGGCCCGCCGCTGATGGCACATGCGCCCATGGCAACCACGTACTTTGGATCGGCCATCTGGTCGTACAAACGTTTCAATACCGGGCCCATTTTGTTCACGATCGTTCCCGCGATGATGATCACATCGGCCTGTCGCGGCGTGGCGCGTGCCACTTCGAAACCGAATCTTGAAAAATCATATTTGGAAGAAGCGGTAGACATCATTTCGATTCCGCAGCAGCTGGTGGCGAATGTGAGTGGCCACAGTGAGTTGGAGCGTGCCCAGTTGATCAGTGCATCAAAACTGCTGATCACGATGCCGCCACCGGGTGTGGGATGGATCTCCCCGGGAAAATCGGATTGTACAGGCGGTTGCGTCAGCTCCATTTCAGTGCTCCTTTTTTATGCGCGTATAAAAAACCCATGAAAAGAATAAAGAGAAAAACAAGGATCTCTGCAAGCGCCGTCATGCCCATTTTCTTAACCACAACGGCCCATGGGTAGAGGAACACAAGTTCCACATCAAAAATCAAAAACAACAAAGCAAAAAGGTAATAACCAACATGAAACTGTTGCCAGGGCGAGGTTTCGGTAGGAATGCCACATTCGTAAGCCTGCCCTTTCTGGGCGTTGTACGTTTTTTTTACCAGCAGTTTTCCAACGATGATACCGCCGGCGGAAAAAAGTATCGCGGCAATCGTAAGGGCAATCAGTGCTATCGCTCCCATGGCAATCGTTTTGTTTAGGAAATGCGAACCTGCTCAACTGTAAAGTACGAATAAATCAGATCAAACGATCCGGCTGCGGTTTGTGTGGAAAAGGAGTGAATAGAACGGGCAAGGGTCAGGCCGCTTCCACAACACGGCGGTGGTAATTGATCTGCCCCAGGTGGTATCCCAAATGAAAAAGCAGGTGAACAAGAAAGAAACCGGTGGTCATGTCCTTCCTATCGTCGAAAACATTTTCGGGATAGGGTTTGTCCAGGTCCGCGGGCTGTAATGCACCCAGCGTTCTTACCACAACAGCGATCGTGGTATCGATCCCATGGTTCAATGTTTCCAGCGGAACATCCTTGCTGCTGAATTCTGCGGGCCGGTTGCGCTGGTAACCGCTGCCGCCCAGTACATGGCCAATATAATGCTGCAGGTTTCCGAGTAAATGAAGTGTGAGATTGCCGGCAGTGTTGGCGGTGCCTTCTATGATGCGCCAACGGTTCTTTTCATCGGTGTAGGCATTGATCTCCGTTTTTAATTTGAGCAGGTCGCGTTCGAACAGTACGGCAAGGTCTTTGGCAAGCATGGTTGTGAATTAGGCGTTGTTGTATACTTTTAAAACGGCTTCGCGGATCACTTCGCTTTTATCGGAAACAACAAATTCAAGTATCTCCGCCAGCGCAGCAGGTTTTACCCAAATCTCCGGATCTGTGTTGGGCATGCTCTTGCGGTTCAGCGGCGTATCCAATGTAGAAGGCGCAACCACTGTGGCCGTAATGTTGCTGCCCTTGTTTTCGGCGTTGATGTATTCTGCGAGTTTGAAAAGAAGCGATTTGGACAATCCATACGCCACCATATCCTTGCCCTGCGATGCTTCAATGGCCGGCCTTGCGCCGATGAACACCAGTCTGCCTGCCCCATGCGCTTTCATATGCTGCAATACCGGCTGCGTTACATGGTAGGCTGTTTTGAAATTGAGGGAAATCTGTTTATCGATGTCTGCAACAGCCGTTGCATCGATCCCGCCCATCGCGAAGCCGCCAACAAGCATCAGGGCGGCATCTATCTTTTCGTATTGGCGGATAACAGAAGCGATGAAGCCGGCGGTTGCACCGTCGTCAGACAAATTCACTACGCGCACATCAAGGTTGGTGTGACTGATGAATTCTGCGATCATCTTTTCTTCGAATACCGTGGCGATGACCCGGTAGCCTTTGTTGAGAAAAGTTTGTGTTACCGCAGTTCCGAGATTGCCGTTGGCACCTGTGATGATCACTGTTTTCATGAGCTGGATATTATATTTTCTTCGCAAATACGCTGAGTGAAAGCTGCATGCCGTCTGATAAAACAAGGCTGCCCTCCCCTATCTTAAAATCACGCCGGTTGACCCTGCATTCGCCGCTGAACAGGAGTCCGTCGTTTTTAGCAACCGCGGTAAAAGGGATGCTGATGTCCTTGCTGATGCCCCGTATCGTAAGCGTTCCCTTAACGGTGTAGGCGCCCGGCCTCATTTGTGTTACCTGCTTCGAAACAAAACCGATGCGCGGATGGGCGCCGGTATTAAGGTATTCTTCGCCACGCAGGTTCTCATCGCGTACGTCTATCCCGGTGCTAACGGTACGGGCATCGAGGCTGATGTTGAAAGAGGCGGTTTTGAGATCGGCAGGATTGAAGCTGATCTCGCCCTCAAGGCCCGTGAGTACGGCTTCCACATCCATGCCGGCATTTTTCACCGTCACTTTTACGGAAGAGGATTTGTCAACGGGATGGTACGATTGTGCAAAGGCCGGCCTCCCATACGCCAATAAAAACACACAAAGGAACACCGGTACCATTCTGGCCATCTTGCACTTTTTTGATCTTTAAATTTACGGTGGGGCGGCGATTTGCGGCGATTTAGTTTTTTGCCGGCCAGGCCGGTAAATCCTAAAAAATGTTAATGCCTGGTTAATGTGGGCCGTAAACCCGCGTTAGCCTATTTCTTGCGGAAAAATACCGTTGATCCTTTAACTTGCATTTATCTAACACGTAATATTCCACTGGATGAAAAACCATTTTTTCCGTTTACTGGCCGTGGCATTCACCTTCGTTTTTATTGCAAAAGGTTCTGCGCAGGTTGATTCGATGATCACGGTGTATGCTGAACAATTTCCTGCTGAAAAGATCCATGTTCATTTTGACAAAACGATCTACAACAAAGAAGAAACCATCTGGTATAAAATATACATCCTGCAAAACAGCAGCGAACTCACCAACCTCAGTAAGAATGTTTACGTGGAATGGTACGACACTACCGGCCGGCTCATCAAACAAACCGTTGCGCCGCTGTACCAGTCTACCGCCAAAGGCTCCTTCGACATTCCTGCCGAATACAGGGGCAACAACATCCACATGAAAGCGTTTACGCGCTGGATGCTGAACGACGACCCCGCCTTCAGCTACGAAAAAGAACTGCTGGTAAACACCAGCACCGTAAGAACCACATCGCGCCCGGCGCCCAATAAAACCAAGGTAGAGATCTTTCCTGAAAGTGGTTTTTTGATACAGGGTTTGAATACGCGCATCGCATTCAAGGCCACCAACCAGTTCGGTAACCCCGTTTTTATAAAAGGGCTGCTGGTAGACGAAAAAAACAAAACACTCGACACCCTTAAAGTAAAGCACGATGGCATGGGCAGTTTTTACCTGATGCCGGATGGACAAACGCAGTACCGAATCAACTGGACAGACGAGAACGGCGTAACCGGTTCTACCCCTGTGCCCGTTACAAAAAAACAGGGAGCGAAGATCTCGGTTAAAACAACCAACGACAAGGCAAAGTTCCAGGTGGAGCGTACGGATGATGTACCCGAAAATTTCAAGCACATGACTTTGCTGGTCCACATGAACCAGAATCCCTATTACAAGATCAGCCTCAATCTTTCGGAAAGAACAAACCTGAATGCCGAAGTGCCGATCGATGAAATGCCAACCGGCGTTCTGCAATTCACGCTGTTCACATCAGACTGGGTGCCGGTGGCGGAGCGGATCGTGTTCATCAACAACCGCATGCACGAGTTCAATGCAAAAGTGACGGCGCCTATCATCAACCTGAACAAAAGAGGAAAAAACGTTTTTGAGGTTTTTGTGCCGGATACCTTGTTTGCAAACATGTCGCTCGCAGTTACCGATGCCGCACTGAACCCGCCCGACCAAAACACCATCTACTCCGATATTTTATTAAGCAGCGAGATCAGGGGAAAAATATACAACCCCGGCTACTATCTCGCCAGCGATGCAGACTCGGTAACCGCACACCTGGATCTTGTAATGATGACGAATGGATGGCGCAGGTTTGATTGGGAAAAGATCAAAGCCAATACGCCGCCGAAAGTTACCTATCCTGTTGAAACGGAGTATATGAAAATGGAAGGAAAGGTATTGGGCCTGAAACCCGGATCGAGCAGCGTACCCATTGTGCTCAACATGATCGTGGTAGGAAAAGACAGCAGCAAACAATTTCTTTTTACGCCCGTTGAAAAAGACGGAAGCTTTCAGCAGCGCATGTTCTTTTACGATACGGCGCGTGTTTATTATACATTCAACCAGAATAAAAAACTGTCTGAGACCACGCAGGTGCAGTTTGACAATGGCTTGTTGCGCCAGCAGGCAAAAACGATTCAGCTCGACAACTCACGTTCTTTTGTGTGGAACGACAGCGTTGCACAGGCAAGACTGAACCAGCTTTTGATGGAACAGGAACTGCTCAAAAAGCGGATGGCCTCTTCTACACTACAGGAAGTAATTGTGAAGACAAGAACAAAATCAAAGGAACAGATCCTGGACGAAAAATATTCAACGGGGTTGTTCTCCGGTGGAGATGCGCAGACCTTTGACCTGACCGATGATAAAATGATCGGATCACAGGACATCATCGCCTATCTGCAGGGCCGTGTAGCAGGATTGCAGATCAGCGGCCAGGGCGCAAACGCAACCATGACCTGGCGCGGCGGCACACCCGATCTTTTTGTGAACGAATCGCCTTCCGATATGGATATGGTTACGGGTATCCCGGTTACCGATATCGCCATGGTGAAAGTTTTCCGTCCGCCGTTCTTTGGCGCAGCAGGCGGCGGCGGCGGCGGAGCGATCGCCATCTACCTGAAGAAAGGCGCCGACGGAAGAAAGGCCGACCCCAATGCAAAAGGGCTCGACAATGCACTGCTGGGCGGGTACTCGAGGTTCAAGGAATTTTACAATCCTAGTTATGAGAAGCCAACAGATGGTTCTGCAGATCCCGACAGCCGTACCACGCTTTACTGGAACCCCTACATCATCACCAATAAAAAAAGCCCGCGTGTAAGGGTGCAGTTCTTCAACAACGACTTCACTAAAAAATTCCAGGTAGTACTTGAGGGCATCAATGCAAAAGGAAAAATGGTGAGAGTGGTAAGAATGATCGATGCGGCCACAAAAGCCGATTGATTGATCGACGATGTTATGAGCGCTGCCTTATCGCGGGAACGCGCGGTATGGCATTAACAAATATTAACTTACCGCAACATCTATTAACCTCCATTTAAGAGGATATATCAAACACATATGATATATTCATTAAATGAAACCAAAACTCCTGCGCGCCGCAGCTGCCTTACTTTTTACATTTTTTGTTGCGCAACTTTCTGCGCAGGACATCGATTCGATGATGGCTATGTATGCGGAGAAGCTGCCACTCGAAAAAATGCACATCCATTTCGATAAAAACATTTACAACAAAGCAGAAACGGTTTGGTACAAGGTATACATTCTTCACAGCGCCGAAACCTCCATGCCCAGCAAGAACGTGTACCTTGAATGGTACGATGCAGACGGAAAGATGATCAAACAAACAGTGGCACCGCTGATCCAGTCCACTGCCAAAGGTTCGTTCGATATACCCACGGATTACAAAGGAGAAAACCTCACCGTACGCGCTTTCACAAAATGGATGCTGAACGATGATCCCGCATTTGCTTATGAAAAGCAGTTACCCGTTAACAACGGATCCCTGCAACGGCCCGCGAGGCCGGCGGCACAAAAAACTAAATTTGAAATTTTTCCCGAAGGCGGTTTTCTTGTACAGGGATTGAACACCCGCATCGCGTTCAAAGCAACCAACCCTTATGGCCAGCCTGTTTTTGTGAAGGCTATATTGGTAGACAATACGGGCAATACCATTGATTCGTTTGCTGCAAGGCACGATGGCATGGGTAGTTTCTATCTCAACCCGTTGCCACAGCAATCCTACAAAATAAACTGGACAGATGAGAACGGCGTTGCCGGCAGCACCCCTGTTGAAGTTTCAAAAACAGACGGGGCAAGGCTCGACATCAAAACAACGCCGGATAAGGCGCGGTTCCAGGTAGACCGTACCGCAACGGCGACGGGTAATTTCAAACACATGACCCTGCTTGTTCACATGAACAAGATAGCGCTGTACCGCGTTAACATCAATGCCGCGGAGAAAACAACACTCACGGGTGATCTCCCGATCGCGAATTTGCCGGCGGGAATATTGCAGTTCACTTTGTTCACTTCCGACCAGATTCCTGTTGCCGAACGCATCGTATTCATCAACAAACAAACATACAGGTTCAATACCACAATATCCGCACCGGTTCGCGGGCTGGCAAAGCGCGCAAAAAATGTTTTAGAGATCGCTGTTGATGATACAACATTGAGCAATATGTCGATTGCAGTAACAGACGCATCGTTGACTGGAGCCGGCGACGAATCGATCTTTTCGGATATGTTGCTGAGCAGTGAGATCAAAGGTAAGATCCACAACCCTGCTTATTATTTCTCAAACGATGCAGACAGCGTAAAGGATCACCTGGATCTCGTGATGCTGACCAATGGATGGCGGCGGTTCGACTGGGAGCAGATCAAAAAACAAGTACCGCCCAAAATTTCTCATGTTGCCGAAACGGAGTACATGAAGCTGAAGGGAAAGGTTTCCGGGTTGAAACGCAATTCGGAGGCTTCTATGAACCTCATCATGCGTACCAAAGACAGCAGCAGGCAATTTGTTGTTGTGCCGATTGACAAAACAGGAAGTTTTTCGCAGGATGTATTTTTTTATGATACCGCCAGGGCATACTATTCGTTCACCGATCCAAAATTGAACGGCGTAGCCAAAGCGCAGTTTGAAACAGGTTTGATGAAACCTGAGCCAGGTAAAAAAATAACAGTGGCAAACAATACATCCTCTTCGTGGAGCGACAGTCTTGCAAAATCGAAACTCGACGTGATTCTTGCCGAACAGGAGCTGCTGCGTAAAAAAATGTCGGAGGCAACCCTGCAGGAGGTTACCGTAAATACAACCGCGAAAACAAAGGAACAGGTGTTGAGCGAAAAATATTCAACGGGTTTCTTCGCAAGAAACGAGGCCGCCATCTTTGATCTTACAGACAGCCGGTACATCACCGCACAAAATGTTTTTGAGTACTTGCAGGGAAAAGTTCCCGGGCTGGAAATACGCGGTGCAAACATCGGATGGCGCGGTTTTGAAACGTCGTTGTTCCTGAATGAAATGCAACTCACAAGCGAAAGCAAGCAAACCATACTCGACCTGCCGATGAACGAAGTGGCCATGATCAAAGTATTCCGCCCGCCCTTTATGTTCGCCACAGGCGGAGGCCGCGGTGGCGCGGTAGCTGTTTGGACCAAAAAAGGCGGCGACGACAAATGGGTGAAAGACGAAGCAGCAGGGCTTGAAAACGCAATGATCACCGGTTATACACAGTTCAGGGAATTTTACAGCCCTTCTTACGAAACGCCCGATGCGAATGCAACGCCGCAAGACAAACGCGTAACGCTTTATTGGAACCCTTATGTGGTTACAGTGGGCAAGAGCACAAAGGTCCAGGTTGAATTTTACAACAACGACATCACCAAAAAATTCCAGGTGGTGCTGGAAGGCATTAATGAAGCGGGAAAGATGACGAGAGTGGTAAAGACAATTGAATAAGACCGCAGGCGGGCACCGAATATTTGTTGTTCAGACGATTCCCATTTTCTGCATGAGAAAGGTTGCATTCTTGCTTTGCGCAACGCCTTTTCTCATTTTAAAATCGAAGCTGAGTTCGTTGTTTGCCAGTTCGCTTTCAAAACAGAAATTCTCGATCATGCCGGGATGGTGATCTGCCAGAACGCCCAACTCCGTATCGTGCGTGGCAATGAGGGAGAGGCATGAAAAACCGAGCAGTTTCCTGATCAGCAATGCGGAGCCATCGTGTTTGTCTTTTGAGTTGGTGCCGCGCATCACTTCATCCAGCAAAACCAATGCAGGTTTCGGGTTTTCCAATGCGTCGATGATCTCTTTCAACGATTTCAGTTCGGCATAAAAATAGGAGGTGCTTTCTTCCAGCGAATCGATGTGGTGAAAGGATGTGAGCAGGCGCAAAGGATGGAACGTGAAATGTTTTGCAAACACAGGCGCCCCCAGCTGTGCAAGAACGAGGTTCAAGCCGATGGTTCTTAAAAACGTGCTTTTGCCAGACATGTTCGACCCGGTGATCAAATGCAATTTTGCCTGCCCGCCGATGCTGACGTCGTTTGCAACTGCTGATTCTTCTTTCATCAGCGGATGCCCGAGTGCAGTGGCTTCGATAACAATACGATCCTCCACAACCTGCGGAAACACGAACAAAGGATGGTTGTAATAAAACGCAGCAATGGAATTGAGCAATTCAATTTCGCCCAATGTTTCAAACCAGTTCTTGATATGCGGCTGGTATTGCTCGTTCCATTTCAAATAAGCACGTGCACACGAAAGATCCCAGAGAAAAAGACCGTTGATGAAAATGGAGAACAGGCTCAATCGCAAGTCGAACACACCGGTTAAACCCGACAATTTTGAAAACGCCCCAGATGCATGCCTGATCGCTTCCTGTTTCTCCTGTAGATAGGGATGTTCAAATTTTTGCGCATTGATGAGCCTGAAACATTTTGCATACTGGCTGTAGAGATAACTGCGTTTTGAAATATGGTAATACAGCAGGTTTATTTTTTTCAATATCAGCCCTATCACACCCAACCCGAGAATGGTTGCAGCCAGAACCGATTTGTAATTGTTGACAGAAGCCGAATAAACGATCGCTGTTACACTCAGCAATGGCCATACAACCGCCATCACCGACCAGAATCTGTTGTTTAATTCGGAGAACCGGTTTGCATCTATTCCTGTTTGCAGTTGCGCCAGCGTGTTCTCTTCTTTGAAGAGTAAGGTATGCGCGAGCAGCGCCTGGCGGAAGTCGATATAGCCTGCCATCTCTTTTACACAGGCCTGGTAATTGCGGATGTCCTTTGCATCGCTAAAGGGGAAAGCCAGCCGCCTGCCCAATTGCTCCTTACCGCTTTGGCTGCCGGTTCGGTTGAGTATATGAAAAAGCGAATTTTTACCAAACACATTCAGATCGGCCGGGAAGCCTTTTGGCGGTGCGAGTTCTGCTCCATTGCTCAAGAAAGAAGGATCGCCATTGGCAACCGCAATTTCGTTCTCGTTTATTTTTACCAGCTGCTGCAGGAACTTCATTTTTTTACGGATGCTGTCTGCAACAAACACCATCGAAAGAAAAAGAGCAAGCAATACCAATGCAACCAGTATATCCAGTCCGGCAAACCTGTTGCTGAACGCCCGGTAAACAAACCATGCGAAACCGGCAAACAAAAGCAGGCGCAAAACGCTTGTCCGCGACAACTGAACGGACCGCTTTTTTTCCCCGGCGCGGAAGTTGTTGGCACGTTGCCGGTAAGTGTGAATGGCTTCGTTGTTCATGTATCGGGTTTAAGCAACTACAGAGGTTCCGTTGTCGATGGCAACAACGTATGTTTTTAATTCGAGGTTGAAGCGTTTCCGGTATTGTTCCGCTGTGTTCTCCGCCAATTCTTTTTCTGCACCTTTCTTTACGATATTGATGGTGCATCCGCCAAACCCGCCACCCATCATGCGCGCACCGAGAACGTTGCTGTTGTTTCTTACCATGTCAACGAGTCCATCTGCTTCGGGACAGCTCACTTCGTACATTTTGCTGAGGCCATCGTGGGTTGCGTACATTTTTTTCCCGAACGAAGCAAGATCGTGGTTAACCAGGTCGTTACAGGCGTCCTGCACGCGTTGGATCTCGTCGACCATGAACCGGCAGCGGCGGTAGATGGTTTGGTTTCCCTGCGACAAACATTCTTCCACCATTGCCGCATCGGCATCGCGCAGGCTTTGCACCGAGGGATATTTTTGGTGGATGATGCTTACGCCTTCTTCGCATTCCAGCCTGCGTGTATTGTATTCGCTGGAGGCGAGTGAATGTTTCACTCCTGTATCAAACAATAGGATGGAGATATCGGTAGTTTCAAATGGCATGTAGGCGTATTCGAGGGAGCGGCAATCGAGGCGGATCACATGTTCTTTCTTTCCGAACATACTGGCAAACTGGTCCATGATACCGCATTTCATTCCCACAAATTCATTCTCAGCCCTTTGCGAAAACTGCACCATTGCTTTTTTATCGATGCCCAATCCAAACAATTCATTCAAGGCAAACGCGGTAACGCACTCAACGGCTGCGGAAGAAGAAAGACCCGCGCCCAATGGCACGTCTCCCATTACCACCGCGTTGAACCCGTTTAATGTGTAGCCCGCTTTTGTAAACTCGTCAACAACACCCAAAATGTAATCGGGCCAATGCCTGCCGCTTTTTTTAAGGCCTTGCAGGGACGTTTCATAAGATTCGCCAAGATCGCCTGCGTACAAATGGATCTGCTGGTCGTTTCTTTTGCCGATGGCCATGTAAATGGCTTTGTCGATAGCTGCGGGCAATACAAAGCCCATGTTGTAATCTGTATGCTCGCCAATAAGGTTTATTCTTCCGGGTGAACGTACGATCAGGTCCTGCGCCCCAAAATGTTCGTTGTATATTCTCCCGATCTCTTCACTGATCATTGTGTTGTGTTGCATGCCGCGTATTGATTTGATTGCTATTTATAAGTTTGTGACTGCATGTTGCTCGGGAATTTCAACAGCACGGTATCCTTTGCTGCGGAGTCGTTTTGCAAATTCCTGCTGCACGTCGTATTCACCATGAACGAGGAATATCTTCCTGGGCGATTGCCCTTTTATAAACTGGCAGAGATCGTCGTAATCGCCGTGTGCACTCATGCTGCGCATCTGCCCTACTTCGGCAATCACTTTGTATTGCTCGCCAAAGATCTTTACTTCTTTTGCGCCGTTCATCAGCCTTCCGCCCAGCGATCTTGGCTCACAGTAGCCAACCATCAGGATGGTGTTGCGCTCATCGCTGATGTTGTTCATGATATGGTGTTTCACCCGGCCCGCATCTGCCATTCCACTTGCAGAAATAATGATGCATGGCTGCGGCAGTTCATTGAGGCGTTTGCTTTCGTCGACCGTTTTTATAAATGTCAATCCTTTGAAATCGAATGGATCGCTGTCCGTCCGCATGATTTCCTGGATCGTTTGGTTAAAATATTGCGGGTAGGCCTTTACAAGTTCGGTGGCCTCCCTGCTCAAGGGGCTGTCAACATAAACAGGAATTTGCGGCAGCCGTTTTTCGAGTTCGAGTTGGTTGAGTGTAAACAGCAACTCCTGCGTACGCCCTACGCTAAAAGCGGGAATGATGAGTTTTCCTTTCTTCTGAATGCATGTTTTTACGATCCATTCGTGAAAATGGTCGGTTGTTCCGGTAACGTCATCGTGCAAACGGTTGCCGTAGGTACTTTCCAGGATAATATAATCTGCCTGGGGAAAAGTTGCGGGCGCACGGAGTATGGCATCGTTGTAGCGGCCAACATCGCCGCTGAAGCTGAGGCTTGTTGTCTTTCCCGCTTCTTCTATTTTCAGGTGCACCGCTGCGCTGCCGATGATGTGCCCGGCATCGGTAAACAATACCTCCACACCTTCTTCAATTTTTGTCCACTCGTCGTAGTTCATCGACTTAAACAGATCAAGCGCACGTACGGCATCGTCTATATCGTATAAGGGTTCGTAAGGGGGCAGTCCCTGGCGCGCCCTTCGTTTATTGATGAACCTGGTATCGTCGCGCTGAATGTGCGCAGAATCTTCCAGCAGGATGGCGGCAAGTTCTTTGGTGGCGGGCGTTGCATAGATGGGGCCGTTGAAACCCTCTTTCACAAGTTTGGGTATCAAACCGGAATGATCGATATGTGCGTGCGACAATACGAGGCAACTAACAGAACGCGGATCAAATCCGAAAGATGCATTCAGTGCATCTGTGTCTTTGCCCATACCTTGAAACAACCCGCAATCGAGCAGTACCTGTTTGCCGTTGTTTAATGTGAGCAGGTGTTTTGAACCCGTTACCGTTCTGGCTGCGCCGTGAAATGAAAGTTGCATAGTTCTGATTTTATCGATCCTGTTTCCGTTTCCTTCTATTTGGTCCTTGCTTTAAAACTCCAGGTTATAAAAAACTCCGACACCACATCACCTGCAATATCGGTTCCTTCCGACCTGCATTTGATGGTCCGGGGTTCGCCGGTGACTACTGCCTCTTCTATTTGCTGAAGGATGGCCTCACCATCGTTGCAGGTAAAAGAAACAACATCGGTAGCTTTCTTGAAAAATTTTGCTTCGATCCCAACCACGAGCATACTGATGGCAGGGTTGCGTTTGTAAATATGACCGGAAGCGAGCAACCCTGTGCTCATTTCTGCGGCCATCGACTGAACTGCAAAATACATCGAGCGAAAAGGATTTTGCGTGAACCATTTGTAACGCACTGAAACCACCGCTTTGTGGCCCGACAACTCCTTCACCCTTAACCCCGCAAAAAATGCGGCGGGCAACCGGCTGAGCATGAACAGCCGGAACTTGATTGGGTTGAGGATCTGCTTCTGGAATTCGGGGTTCATTGTTTCGGCTTTGGGCAGGCTTCTGTTTGGCTCAGGCAGGGCGCCTACGAGAACAATATATTATATCAATCAATTTTTCAGGTACCCGTAGTTTTTTTCGTCCAAAACTTTGGGTTTCCAGTCGGCAAGAAAACCAAGCACTTTTTTCTTGTTGTAACTTTTTCCCTCTTCGAGGTAAGAAGAGTTCTGGGTGTGAATGAGTTTCCCGTTTCCATCGAGGATCAGAAAAACAGGGAAGCCAAAACGGTTCGGAAATCCGTACTGTTTAAAGACCTCGAAGTTTTTTGCCTGCGGACTATAATTGAGATGATACACTATGTAATCTGCGTTGATCGCAGAGTCCATTTGTTTGTCGGTGGTTGTAAACCTGTTAAACTCAAGGCACCAGCTGCACCAGTTTCCGCCGGCCTGTATCAATACGTGTTTGTTTTCGGCCTTTGCTTTTTTGATGGCTTCGGCGATGTCTTTTTTTGCGTTTGCGAGTGGGTGGTAGAGACTGTCGGATGCGCCTGCATGGATCGATGCCAGTGCAACGAAAACGAGCAGAAAGGAATATTTTTTCATTTTATTCGTTTGTATCGGTCAACCAAGCTACGAATTTTCCGGTGGTGGCGGCGCTTAAATGTTTGTCGCCGGTTTCATGCCGTGCGATCACAAAAGCAGCGCTGCCAATGCATAATCTGCACAAAGGATGAGGATACAGCTTACTACCACGGCGCTTGTGCTTGCGCGGCCGATCTCAAGTGAGCCGCCTTTCACATTGTAGCCATAGTAGGCGGGTATGCTGCTCAGGATAAATGCAAAGGTGTACGCTTTGTACATCGCAAAGTTGATGTTGTAGATGTTGAGGTTCTGGCGCAGGCCGATGTCAAAAATATCGGTAGCGAGAATGCCCGACATAGAGCCGGCGGTTCTTCCGCCCCAGATTCCCAATACAGCGGAGATCACGATCAATGCGGGTATCACCACCAGCGCCGCCATGATCTTTGGCGCCACCAGGTAACTTTTTGTATTGATGCCCATGATCTCCAAGGCATCGATCTGCTCGCTGATGCGCATGTTGCCGAGCTCACTGGCGATCTTGCTTCCTACCACGCCGGCCAATACAATACTTACTACCGTTGGTGAAAGTTCCAGGATCATACTGTCCCTTACGATCTGCGCGATGGTAGATGGCGGCACGAGCGGGCTCACGAGCTGGTAGGCCGTTTGCACCGTGGTTACCGCACCCAGGAACAAGGAGATGATCACCACAATGGGCAGCGCCCCGATCCCGATCTCCACGCATTGGTGCATAAACTCTTTCCAGTACATGCGCCAGTTCTCCGGCTTGGTAAACATGCCCTTGAGCATAAGTAAGTATGTGCCGAAATGAGTGAAAAAGGACATGCTGCTTGATTAGTAATGAATAATGATCAGATCACGATCTCCTGCCGGGGCAGCGATCTATTTTTTCTTTTTCTTCAACCGTTTCCACCAGGTGCTCTTCTGCACGGCCTCGTCTGTGTTCATCCGGCATTTGAGCTGTGCATCCACCACGGCAACAAGTGCCATGTTGATAATACTCCTCACAGTACTGCCCAGTTGCAAAACGTGGACCGGCTTTTTCAATCCCAACAAAATCGGGCCAATGGCATCGGCGCCGCCTACTTCTTTCAATAAATTGTAGGCAACGTTGCCCGAGGTCAGGTTGGGGAACATCAGCACGTTCACATCTTCGTTCACCAGTTCGCTGAACGGGTAGTTATCGCGAAGGATCTCTTTGTTGAACGCCATACTGCCCTGCATTTCACCGTCTACAACCAGGGATGGGTTGCGTTGTTTCAATATACGCGTGGCATCTGCCACCAGTCTCGCCTCTGCAGAATCGCTGCTGCCGAAATTACTGTAGCTGAGCATTGCAATACGGGGTACAAGGTTAAAGTTGCGTACCTCCTTTGCCACCATCATGGTAATGTCGGCCAGTTCTTCTGCGGTAGGATTGAAGTTAACCGTGGTGTCTGCAAGAAACAACGGCCCTTTTTTAGTAAGCAGCAGGTACATACCCGCTATCTTCTTTACGCCCTCTTCTGTTCCTATGATAGCCAGTGCCGGACGGATCGCTTCTGCATAATTTTTAGTGAGGCCGGAGAGCATTGCATCTGCATCGCCTGTTTCCACCATCATACAACCGAAATGGTTGCGGTCTTTCATGATCTTCAGGCTCTCATATTTGTTGATGCCTTTGCGGTGGCGCTTCTTGAAAAATATTTCGCTGTAAAATTCCCTTTTCTTTTCGTTTTCATCGCTGCGCGGATCGATGATCGGGATATCGCTGATATCGATGTTGTTCTCTTCCGCAATGCGTTTGATCTTTTCCGGGTCGCCCAATAGTATCGGGTAAGCGATGCCGTCGTCGTAAATGATGCTTGCGGCTTTTAATATTTTCTGGTTGTCGGCCTCTGCAAACACAAGGCGTTTCGGATCGCGGCGGGCTTTGTTGCCGATCACGCGGATGAGCTGGTTATCGAGGCCCAGGCGTTTGTTCAGCTCAAGTGTATAGGCGTCCCAGTTGCTGATCGCTTTCTGTGCCACCCCGCTTTCAACCGCCGCTTTTGCAACAGCCGGCGCCACCGTAGCGAGCAAACGCGGATCGAGCGGTTTGGGAATGATGTATTCCGGGCCGAACGACATGCTCTGCTGGTTGTACGCCAGGTTCACGATATCCGGAACTGGTGATTTGGCAAGGTCTGCGAGCGCTCTCACCGCGGCGAGTTTCATTGCTTCGTTGATCTGCCGCGCACGCACATCGAGCGCGCCACGGAAAATATAAGGAAAGCCGAGTACGTTGTTCACCTGGTTGGGATAATCTGTTCTCCCTGTTGCCATGATGATGTCTTTGCGCGCGGCGGTCGCATCTTCGTAACTGATCTCCGGGTCGGGGTTTGCCATTGCGAACACGATCGGGTTTTTGGCCATGCTGCGGATCATATCCTGCGTTACCACATTTCCTACACTCAATCCCAGGAAAACATCGGCATCTTTCATCGCTTTTTCAAGGGTGATATCCGATTTCTTCACAGCAAACTTCTCGCGGTCGCCAAGATCGGTGCGGCCCTTGTGTAACACCCCGTCCTTATCAAACAAAGTGAAATTCTCGTATTTCGCACCCAGCGCCACATACAATTGTATGCATGCCATAGCCGCTGCGCCGGCGCCGTTCACTACAAAACAAACCTTCTCTATCTTCTTTTTCTGCAGGTCGAGCGCATTGAGCAGGGCCGCACTGCTGATGATGGCGGTTCCGTGCTGGTCGTCGTGCATCACAGGAATGTTCATCTGTTTTTTCAGCTCCTGCTCTATGTAAAAACACTCCGGGGCTTTGATGTCTTCGAGATTGATGCCGCCAAACGTTGGCTCGAGCGCTTTTACGATCTGTACAAATTTCTCCGGGTCCTTTTCATTGATCTCGATATCGAACACGTCTATGTCTGCAAATATTTTGAACAGTACGCCTTTCCCTTCCATTACGGGTTTGCTTGCTTCGGGCCCGATATCGCCGAGGCCCAATACAGCGGTACCATTGCTGATCACTGCTACAAGGTTTCCCTTTGCGGTGTATTTATAAACATCTTCAACGTTGTTGAAGATCTCCATACAGGGAACGGCCACACCCGGGCTGTACGCAAGTGAGAGATCGCGTTGGGTTTTGGCTTCTTTGGTGGGCACTACCTCAATCTTACCGGGCCGTCCGCTGGAATGATACTCCAGCGCCTGTTCCTTTCGCAGATCTGTATGTTTCGACATAATTCTTTTTTAGGTTACCGGTCTGCGCGGGGCAAACCTTAACAATCCATCGCCTTGTCCTGGCGTTGGTAAGGGGTGCAAAATACAATTTATTAAAATGACAGGATAATGGCAATTTTCAGGGACAAGGTTGATGCCGATCATTTCGTTGCGGCGCCCAACCATGCCATCATCCCCATTCCCGTTTCAATGGCACGTTCATCGATGTTGAATTTCGGGGTGTGTACGTTGTGAACGATGCCCTGATCGGTATTGCGTACGCCAAGCCTGTAAAAGCATCCGGGTATCAGCTGTGTGTAATATCCAAAATCCTCGGCACCCATGCGCATTTCTGTTTCCAGCACATTTTCTTTACCCATGTATTCGTTCGCCAGCTCCCAGCCCTTTCCTGTGAGCACGGGGTCATTGTCAACCGTCGGGTAGCCCACATCAATGTGCAGGTCGATCTCTGCGCCCATCGATTCAACGAGCCCGGTTGCAAGTTTGCGTATAAGTTCGTGTGCCCTGTAGCGCCATGTTTCATCCATTGCGCGGAAAGTGCCCATGAGCTTTACCTCGCTGGGTATTACATTGGTGGTATGTCCACCCTGTATGGAACAGATGGAGAGTACCGACGGTGAGGTCGGATTGTTGTTTCGCGAGATCAGTTGCTGCAGGCCCACGATCAGGTGCGAGGCGATCAGTACTGTGTCTGCAGTTAAGTGGGGCGCTGCCGCATGGCCTCCTTTGCTCCTGATGGTGATGTAGATCTCATCGGCGCTGGCCATCACCCTTCCCTTACGAAAACTCAATTTGCCGAGGTCGAGCCCCGGGTGTACGTGCAGGCCGTAAATGCCCTCGGGTTTCGGGTTTTCGAGCACGCCATCCTTGATCATATAACTCGCGCCACCGGGATTTCTTTCTTCACCCGGCTGAAACAAAAGTTTGATCGTTCCTTCCCAATCGTTTTTCAGTTCGTTCAGGATTTTTGCGGCGCCAAGCAAGATGGTGGTATGCACATCATGGCCGCAGGCATGCATTACGCCGGCGTTCTTTGATTTGTAGTCGAGTTCGTTTTCTTCCTGTATCGGCAATGCATCCATATCGGCGCGCAGGGCGATGGTGCGGCTCGCGGGATTTTTTCCCTTGATGATGCCCAGTACACCGGTGGTTGCCTTTACTTCGAAGGGAATTCCGAAAGCACTGAGTTTCGATTGAATGAACTTGCTCGTTTCAAACTCCTGGTAACTCAGTTCTGGATTTGCATGCAGGTGCCTGCGCACGGCAATGAATTCGTCGGAATACTGTCTGGCCAGTTCTTTTATTTTCTGCTGTAGCATGATCTTCTATTGGTTGATGGGATCGTCCTCTTCCTTCGGTATGTATTCAACCGCATCGTCAACAATGTAAACCCCGTTTGGAAATACCTTGTTGAGCTCGGCCTTGAATTTGTTCGCGTCTTCTCTCCTGGTAAAATTCCCGATGCGCACTTTGAAGTTGGGCGATTGGTAAACGATGTAGGTTTTCTCCCCCGGAAACTGCGCCTCCAGGTTCGCTTTTGCGTTGAATGCATCGTCTCTTTTAGGAGTGCTGATGATCTGTATCCGGAAGCCCCTGTACAAACCATTGGGCAGCATCATCGACATGCGTTGGTTGTGCTGGTTTTGTTTTACACTCAGTACATCCAGCCTCGCATCCTTCCGCACCACGATCGTATCTCCCGCTTTTGCGAAAGAAACAAACAGTACCAGTAAGAACGCTGCAAACAATTTCATACGACAAAAATAGCTATAAGGCTTTAGCCGGAAGCCATAAGTCTTTAAAATTAACGATTGGGGCAGATAAAAGGCATGCGGCCCAACAGCGGTTAATAACTTCCTTCCCCTGCCGGTGCGCCCTGAACGATCGCTACGCTTGCACTGCAGCCGAGTCTTGTGGCGCCTGCGTCTACCAGTTGTTTGGCAAAGGCATAATCGCGGATCCCGCCCGATGCCTTGATCTGTACGTTTGCGGGCAGATGGAACCTGAACAATTTTACCGCTTCCACCGTTGCGCCTTTTTCTGCGTAGCCGGTTGACGTTTTGAGGAAATCGATCCCCGCAACCCCGTATATCTCGCAGCATTTTACAATCTCTTCGTCTGTAAGCACACCGCTCTCGATGATGATCTTCACCACTTTGCCTTTGCTGCGGATGATGGGCATGATGTGGTTGATCTCGCTGGCGAGATACATCCAGTCGTTGTTTTTAATGGCCGAAATATTGACGACCACATCGAGCTCATCCGCGCCATCTACCATGGCCAGTAAGATCTCCGCGATCTTTGCTTCGATGGCAGAATATCCAAATGGAAAACCAATCACCGTCGCCACTTTCACATCACTGCCCGCTGTTAACCCTTTCGCTTTTTTTACGAAATTGGGTGGCACGCATACTGCGGCAAAGCCGTACTGCCGGGCTTCGGCGCAGAGTTTTTCTATGTCTGCAACCAGGGTGGTTGGTTTGAGTATGGTATGGTCGATATAGCTTGAGAGGTTCATTGGATAAAGATAATGCGTTGCAGTTGTTCCCGCCTCAGCCTGTAAAAAAGCCTTCACAAATTGTGAAGGCTTCCTGATTTTAAACCGCGTCTTTTCCGTGACACGCTTTGTATTTTTTACCGCTGCCGCAAGGACAAGGATCGTTTCTGCCGATCTTCGGCCCAACCTGTACCGGTTGTTGTTTTACCGGTGTTGGATCGTAGTAATCGTTTTCCGTTGGCGGCGCATCAACATCTTCTTTGTTGGCGCTCATGCGGCTCATGTCTGTTTTTTTCTGGCGGCCCTCCTTGAGCTCGTCGCCATCGCTCAATGGGATGCTGGCATGGCAAAGGAACTGGACGATGTCTTTGTTCACCTCGCTGTCCATTTTACGGAACAGTTCAAAGGCTTCCATTTTATAGATCACCAATGGATCTTTCTGTTCGTAAGTGGCTGTTTGCACGCTTTGTTTCAGGTCATCCATCGCACGCAGGTGTTCTTTCCATGCGTCGTCGATAAACCCGAGCGTAATGCTTCTTTCGAGTGCGTTCACCAGTTCTGCGCCGTTTGTTTCGAGTGTTTTGTTGAGGTTAGACAAGGCCTGCATTCCCCTTCTTCCATCCGTAAATGGTACGATCACATTCTCGATATGCGAACCCTGCTGTTGCCTGATGTTCTTGAAAACGGGAACGGCCTGGGCCATCAGCTCCTGTTTCCTTCTTTCATAATTGGCGGCAGCCTCTGTGTATAATTTTTCCGCGAGCTCATGCTCCGGCAGTTTGCTTAATTCTTCTGCGGTGATGGCCGAATCGATACCGAAATTCACGATCGCTGCCAGGCGGAAGCCTTCGTGGTCGCCCTGTTCCTTGAAAGAACTAACGAGCCCTTCTGCAACAGAATACAAAGCATTATCGAGGTCCAATGCAAGACGTTCGCCAAACAAGGCGTGGTTTCGTTTTGCATAGATAACCGTTCTCTGTTTGTTCATCACATCATCGTACTCCAGCAAACGTTTACGTATGCCAAAGTTATTCTCCTCTACTTTCTTCTGCGCCCGTTCGATCGATTTGGTGATCATGCTGTGCTGGATCACTTCCCCTTCTTTGTAGCCGGCAAAGTCCATCACTTTTGCAATACGTTCGCTGCCGAACATACGCATCAGGTCGTCTTCAAGGGAAACAAAGAACAAAGAAGAACCCGGATCTCCCTGCCTTCCCGCACGGCCCCTCAGCTGCCTGTCTACGCGGCGCGACTCGTGCCGCTCCGTACCCAGGATGGCCAGTCCGCCTGCTTCTTTCACACCCGGCCCGAGTTTGATATCGGTACCACGGCCGGCCATGTTGGTGGCAATGGTAACCGCGCCCGCAAGACCTGCTTCGGCAACGATCTGTGCCTCGCGTGCGTGCTGTTTTGCGTTCAATACATTATGCGGTATCTGCTTCTGGCGCAGCATACGGCTGAGCAATTCGCTCACTTCAACGGATGTTGTACCTACGAGAACAGGGCGTCCCGCCTTGATCATCTTCTCGATCTCTTCTATTACCGAACCAAATTTTTCGCGTTTGGTCTTGAACACAAGATCCTGCTGGTCCTGGCGTATGGCCGGAACGTTTGTAGGAATGGTTACCACATCGAGCTTATAAATATCCCACAACTCACCTGCTTCTGTTTCGGCAGTTCCCGTCATACCCGCCAGTTTGTGGTACATACGGAAATAGTTCTGCAGCGTTACGGTTGCATAGGTTTGCGTGGCCGCTTCGATCTTTACATTTTCTTTTGCCTCGATCGCCTGGTGCAGACCGTCTGAATAACGACGCCCATCGAGGATACGGCCGGTCTGTTCGTCTACGATCTTGACTGCACCGTCCATCACCACGTACTCCACGTCTTTGTCAAACATCGTATACGCTTTCAGCAATTGCTGAACGGTATGGATACGGTCTGCCTTAACAGAATATTCATTGATGATGGATTCTTTGTGCTGCAATTTTTCTTCGGGTGATAATGAAGCATCGTTGTCGATGCCCGCCAGTGTTAAACTGATATCAGGCAAAACAAAAAAGTTCTGGTCCTCTCCCGAGCGTGTAATGAGTTGCAATCCTTTTTCGGTAAGATCTACCGAATTGTTTTTTTCATCGATGTAGAAATACAGTTCCTCATCGGCTTTTGGCATCTCGCGCTGCTGATCGGCGAGGTAATAGTTTTCTGCTTTCTGGAGTTTTACACGCATGCCCGGCTCACTCAGGTATTTGATGAGGGCGCTGTTCTTCGGCAAACCACGGTGCGCGCGGAAAAGCGCGAGGCCGCCGTCTTTCGGGTCATCGTTTCCTTCCGCTATCTTTTTCCTGGCTTCGTTGAGGAACTGGTTGGTGGCGCGTTTCTGTGCCTCTACCAGTTTTTCAATCCTTGGCTTGAGTTCGAAGAATTGCTGTTCGCCGGTTACATGCCCGATGGGGCCGGAGATGATCAATGGCGTTCTCGCATCATCGATCAAAACGGAATCCACCTCATCCACCATTGCAAAATGGTGTTTGCGTTGTACCATTTCTTCCGGTGTATGAACCATGTTGTCTCTCAGGTAATCGAAACCAAATTCGTTGTTTGTTCCATAGGTAATGTCTGCGAGATAGGCATTGCGGCGCGCCTCACTGTTGGGTTCATGCTTGTCGATACAGTCTACCCGCAATCCCAGCCATTCGAAAATGGTTCCGTTCCATTCACTGTCTCGTCGGGCGAGGTAATCGTTCACCGTTACCACGTGAACACCTTCGCCCGCCAACGCATTGAGATAGGCAGGTAAAGTAGATACCAATGTTTTACCCTCACCGGTTGCCATCTCGGCAATTTTACCCTGGTGCAGAACGCTACCACCGATCAGCTGTACATCGTAATGCACCATGTTCCAGGTTACGGCGCCGCCGGCGGCTGTCCATGTATTTTTATAAACAGACTGGTCGCCATTGATGCTGATGTAATCTTTTTTAACGCTCAGGTCGCGGTCGAGCTGCGTTGCCGTAGAAACCAGCTCCGTATTTTCTTTAAAGCGGCGCGCTGTTTCTTTTACAACGGCGAACGCTTCGGGTTGTATCTCGGCCAGTATTTCCTCGATCTTTTTATCGCGGTCTTTTTTGAGTTTGTCTACTTCCTGGTAGATGGCGTCGCGGCCGTGTATGTCTACCTCTGATAACTTTTCCGCCGCTTCCTTGCGCTCTGCAATTTCCGCATCCACGCCTGAAAGGTGTTGTTTGATGCGCTCACGGAATTCCTGGGTTTTGTTGCGGAGGGCGTCGTTGGACAAGGACTGGTATTCCTGGAAAAACTGGTTTGTTTTCTGAACGATCGGCATCAGTTGCTGAACATCCTTTTCACTTTTGCTGCCGCCGAATAATTTTGAGATAAACTTCAACATAGGGGTCTGGTCTGGGTGTATAATGGTTTTTAATCAGTCAAAAAGGATGCGAAAGATTTTTTCGAGCCAATTTGGCATATTACACAGGCTGGCGAAGGTAAAGAATTTGGGGGCAGCAAATACCAGGTACATAGATATTAAAGAAGGTTTACCAGTTTCCGGAGTATGGTGTAAGCGCGCCTGCGCCAGCGGACCAACTTACCCTGGGCCGGGCGTTCCGGGCGCGGGATGGCGTGTTACGCGGGATTGTTCGGGCCCGGTTGATGGGGCAACGTTTTAAAATCCCCATTTGCACCGATTTTTCACCAAAACGATGGAATTTAGCCCCGATTCTGCTACTTTTGCAGCCTTAAAATAAAGATACAAGGTACAGCCCGTAAGGCAGCAGGGCTTATGCTGTACCTGTAAACCTGAAAACTTGAAACTTACATACGATGGCAGGACAGTTAAAAGAGGTACGTAACCGGATCAAGAGTGTACAGAGCACGCAGCAGATCACAAAGGCGATGAAGATGGTGAGTGCGGCCAAACTGCGCCGTGCACAGGAGGCGATCACACAGATGAGGCCTTATGCGCAGAAACTCCAGGAAATGCTAAGCAATATTGTGAGCAGCATTGAAGGCGGTATGACCCTCAAACTGGCGGAAGAAAGACCCGTGGAGAACGTATTGCTGATCGTGATCACGAGCGACAGGGGTTTGTGCGGCGGTTACAATGCCAATATTGTGAAACTGGCCAAGCTTACGGTTGCCGAGAAATATCCTTCCCAACTTAAAAAAGGCAATGTTACCATTTGGAACATTGGTAAAAAGGGTTATGAGAGCCTGACCAAAGCCGGTTATAAAACAAACGACACCTTCAAAGATATCTACCAGCACCTGAGCTTCGAAAGCGTACAGGAAGCATCGAAAGCGGCAATGGAAGCTTTTGAGAACAAACAGTTCGATGCGGTGGAAGTGGTTTACAGCGAATTCAAAAATGCGGCGACCCAGCGTTTTGTTGCAGAACAGTTTTTGCCGATCCCCAAAGTGGCAACCGCAACGGGTGGCAAAAAGTCTGACTTTATTTTCGAGCCCGCTAAAGAAGAATTGATCGCAGAACTGATGCCTAAGATCCTCAATACACAATTGTACAAAGCCGTGCTTGATGGCAATGCCAGTGAACATGGTGCACGTATGACTGCGATGGACAAAGCCAGTGACAATGCAAACGAATTATTAAAAACACTCAAGATCAGCTACAACCGCGCAAGACAGGCAGCGATCACCACCGAGCTCACAGAGATCGTTAGTGGTGCGGCGGCATTGCAGGGATAGCGGGGTAATTAGTAATTGGTAATGGATAATTAAGAATTTGATTATCCTGATTCCATTGCTGGTTATTAATTATTAACTACGAATCGAAATGGAGATAAGCCAGATCATCCCTCACATCGAGGTACTCATTTTTGCAAGCGAGAAGCCATTGACTTCATTGGATATTGTTGAGCTGATCAACAACACCTTTGGTTTTCTTGAAGAGCGAGTGATGCCCGACCAGGTAGAGAGCGCGCTGGAAGGCATCCGTGAAAAATATTCTTCAGAATTTTACCCGTTCGAAGTAAAAGAAAGCGGCGGCGGGTGGCAGTTTCTTACGAAGGTGGCTTTTCACAGCACCATCGCGCAACTCAATGGCGATAAATTCCTGAAACGATTGTCGAACGCCGCACTCGAAACACTCGCCATCATCGCTTACAAACAACCCATCACCAAAGGTGAGATTGAAGCGATACGCGGGGTGAACAGCGACTACAGCATCCAGAAATTACTCGAGAAAGAACTCGTTCTCATCAGCGGCCGCAATGAAAACATGCCGGGCAAACCGCTGGTATATTCCACTTCCAAAAACTTTATGGATTACTTCGGCATCAACTCGGCAGCAGACCTCCCCAAGATACAGGAAGTGCTTGCAGAACAGATCGTGGAAGGCACCATCATCAACCCCGAAGACTTTACCGACCAGAATGTTGCCAATACCGTTTCTGAAGACGGCGTAGATGCAGAGGTTTCTGAACTTACCGTAAACGAAGAAGGAGAACTGATCATCAAGGAACAAAACGAGAACCCGGAAGAACAGGAAGGAAATGAAGGATCGGCAGCAGACGAAACCGAAACAGAAACCGGGAACGGGGAAGAAGAAACCGGTGAGGAGCCACAGGACAACGCAACAGGAAGCGAAGACAACGAACAGGACGAAAAGAACGGAGACGACAAACCAGAGTAACCAGGTTGCTGATTCAACGTTTGCTACTTACATAAAATTAAAAAGCACATATGGAACCCCTATGTGCTTTTTGTTTTCAACCCTTGCCGTATGCGTTTCAGGAAAAATTAAAGTACCTTCCATCAATTTCAAGATTTCAAATTGTAAAACTTCCAGATCACAACATGTCCGCTACCCTATCCAACGAACAGCTCACCAGCATTGCCAACGAATACGGCACGCCGGTGTATGTGTACCATGCAGAAAAAATAACAGAACAGTTCCATAAACTTCAATCCGCTTTCAGGCAGAGCAAGTCGCGCTTTTTTTATGCCAGCAAGGCCCTTACCAATATCAATATCCTCAAACACATCCATGCACTGGGTTGCCATGTAGACTGCAGCTCCATCAACGAGGTAAAACTGGCGGTTCTTGCGGGTTTTGAAAAAGAGAATATCCTGTACACCAGCAATGGCATCGCTTTCAGCGAGATCGAAGAGGCGGTGGAACTGGGGGTGAACATCAATATCGACAGCTTATCGAATCTGGAAAAATTCGGAAGAAAATACGGGCATTCGTACCCGGTAGGCATTCGCCTCAGGCCCAACATCATGGCAGGGGGGCACCTGAAGATTTCTACGGGGCATGAGAAAAGCAAATTCGGTATCCCGATAGAGCAGCTCGACAATATTCTCGCACTTGTAGAAGCGCATGATATTTTTATTGCCGGCCTGCATGTACATACCGGCAGCGAGATCAAAGACGTATCGGTGTTCATGAAAGTGGCCGATATCTTTTTCGACCTCGTTCCCCATTTCAGGGAGCTGGTTTACCTCGACCTTGGCGGCGGCTTCAAGGTTCCGTACCGCGAAGACGAGGAAGGCACCGACGTTCCCCTGCTCGGGGAGAAAGTGGCCGAAGCGATGCAGCGGCTTAAAGATGCCTACAACCGCGATTTTGAAGCATGGTTTGAGCCGGGAAAATTCCTTGTTAGTGAATGTGGTTACTTTATTACGCAGGTAAATGTGATGAAACAATCAGGAAACACCACGTTTGCGGGTGTAAACAGCGGGTTCAACCACCTCATCAGGCCGATGTTCTATGAATCCTACCACCGTATTGCCAATATTTCAAACCCGGATGCGCCAATCCATACTTATACCATCACCGGGAACATCTGCGAAACGGATACGTTTGCGGCCGACAGGCAACTGCCGGAAGTACGCGAGGGCGACCTGCTGGTGTTCTACAACGCAGGCGCCTATGGTTTTGAAATGGGAAGCAATTACAATTCCAGGTTTAAACCGGCACAGGTTTTGGTTATCAAAGGACAGCCGCACCTCATCGGTAAAAGGGATACCTTCGAAGATCTGCTGCGCAACCAGGTGGAAATAACTTTTTAACGTACCATGATCGAAATAAAGAACATACACAAACAGTTTGGCGAACGGGTTATTCTCGACGACATCACTGCTACCATGGAAGCCGGTAAATGCAACCTTATCATCGGCACCAGCGGAAGCGGCAAAACCGTTCTCACCAAGTGCATGGTAGGTTTGTTTGAACCCGACAGCGGCGAAATACTTTACGACGGCGTTGACATGATGAAGATGGAAGACGAACAACGCAAACTCCTCCGCCAGCAGATCGGCATGCTTTTCCAGGGAACGGCGCTGTTTGACTCGATGACGGTTGAGCAGAACGTAACTTTCCCGCTCGACATGTTTACCAAGCTTTCTTCTTCAGAAAAAAAGAAAAGGGTGAACGAGGTGCTCGAACGCGTTAAACTGGTAGATGCGAATGCCCGTTTCCCTTCGGAGATCAGCGGCGGTATGAAAAAAAGAGTGGGCATCGCAAGGGCAATCGTACTCAACCCCAAGTATTTGTTTTGCGATGAACCCAATTCGGGCCTCGACCCGCAAACATCCCTGGTGATCGATAAACTGATCCAGGAGATCACCCGGGAGTTCAATACCACCACCATCGTGATCACGCACGACATGAATAGTGTGATGGAGATCGGCGATCACATCGTATACCTCCACAAGGGCCGCAAACAATGGGAAGGAACCAACAAGGACATCATCTTCAGCAAAGATGAACTGTTGAATAACTTCATCTTTGCATCAGACTTCTTACAGGATGCCAAGCAGATGCGGATGATGGGCCATGGCAAGTAACATGCCCTGGTCAGAAATTCGGGAACATGGGTTTGATCATTTGGACAACAAAAAGGCAAAGAAACAAGCAATTTGAATCATATGAAACAACTACTCTCCTTTTTCATTTTGGTTTTGATGATGGGAACGGTATCTGCCCAGAACAACCAGGCAAAAAAAGATGCCACGGCCGCAAACCCGCAGGTAGAACAGCCTGCGTATAAGAAAGACCCGAAAATGCCGGCCTTCAATATTTTGCTTACAGACAGTACATGGTTCACCAGGGACCAGGTGCCCGTGTCGAAATACGATCACACGTTCATCATTTACTTCTCGCCCGACTGTGGGCATTGCCAGCACGAAGCAACCGAGATCGTGAAAAACATGGACAGCCTCAAAAACGCATTCTTTGTTTTTGTGGCCTATAAACCGCTGGAAGACATCAAAGGCTTCGCATCTTACTACAAACTCGACCAGTTTGCCAATGTACGCGTGGGCCGCGATCCGCAATACTTTATTCCCTCATTTTTCCGCGTAACCCGGACGCCGTTCGTGGTTTTGTACAATAAGCAGGGTTTGCTGGAAAAAGTATTTGACCCCGAGGTAACGGAAGTTCCGGAGGCAAGGGATCTGATCAGGCTGGTTTACGGTGGTAAATAGGCCTTACCTGTGAGCCAGCGGTTTATAGTGGCATTTGGAATTTGAAGGATGCCCCGCCGTCAAAGGCCCGCGGCTAAATTTCCCTCATCCCGAAAGTTTCCGATCCATCCAACCCCTACCTTTGCAGCGTCAAAAAATTCTTCCCTAATTAAAATAGCTTTTTATGAAAGTAACTGTTGTAGGTGCCGGTGCCGTAGGTGCTACCTGTGCCGATAATATCGCCCGTGCGCAACTGGCCGATGAATTGGTTTTACTCGATATCAAAGAAGGTTTTGCAGAAGGCAAGGCACAGGATATGATGCAGACAGCAGCCCTACTCGGTTTCGATACCCGTATCTCGGGAAGCACGAACGACTATGCCAAAACAGCAAAGTCTGATGTAGTGGTGATCACTTCAGGTTTGCCGCGCAAACCCGGTATGACACGCGAAGAACTCATCGGTACCAATGCAGGCATCGTAAAAGGCGTTACCGAAAACATCCTCAAACATTCCCCGGATGCGATCATCATCGTGATCAGCAACCCAATGGATACCATGACCTACCTTGCCCTGCAATCGACCGGTTTGCCAAAAAACCGCATCATTGGTATGGGTGGTACCTTAGACAGCGCACGTTTCAAATACCAGCTCAGCACACACCTGGGATGCAGTCCGGCAGACCTCAACGCAGTTGTGGTAGGTGGCCATGGCGACACAACCATGATCCCCTTGATCCGCCTCGCAACATGGAACAGCGTTCCGGTATCCCGTTTCCTGAGCGAAGAACAGCAAAAACAGATCGTTGCTGATACAATGGTAGGCGGCGCAACACTTACCAAACTGCTCGGAACCTCCGCATGGTATGCACCGGGCGCAGCAGGCGCTGCGTTGGTAGAAGCCATCGTTCGCGACGAGAAAAAATTATTTACCTGCTGTGTGAGCCTCGAAGGCGAATATGGCCAGAAGGATATCTGCCTCGGCGTTCCTGTAGTGATCGGCCGCAACGGATGGGAAAAAATCCTCGACTTCGGACTCAACGAAGAAGAACAGGCCCTCTTCAATAAAAGCGCAGAAGCTGTTAGAAGCATGAACGATGTGTTGAAGACCTTATAATTCGGGTGTACATTTTTGAGAATCCTCCTGCATGCAGGGGGATTTTTTTTGCCACAGATTTCACAGAAGAACACAGATGTTGTCGCGAAGATCGATCACACCGAAACCATCTGTGTTCTTCTGTGAAATCTGTGGCGAAAATTGTGATCACATAAACATGTGGTTGGCGCTGGTAAGGCTCCTGCTTCAGGTAATACCCATCCTTTTTTTTCTGCCGCTCATCCCATCTTTGCGGCTTTCCATCCTCAATCACATATCCGTACTGTAACATTTGGATGTCCTTTGCGTCACATTAGCACAAAAATTAACAATATGAGACGTTTATCGTTAGCAGTATTATCAGTACTGGCATTTATCATACAGGGATCTGCACAAGGCAGGGCAACTGTTTCAGGCGAGGTTAAGGACCACAACGGGAAGGCATTACAATCTGTTACCGTATCGCTCCTGGAAGCGAAAGACAGCAGTCTTGTGAAAGCAGATGTGACCGACGCAGACGGAAAATTCCAGATCGTGTCAACCAAAAACGGAAAGTTCCTGCTGAGTTATTCTATCGTGGGATACGATAAGAAATTCTCGGATGCTTTTGAGATCAGCGGGCAAAATTTCGCGGCAGCTGCTGCATCACTCACGCTCACTTCCAAAAAATTGCAGGATGTTACGGTTACATCACGCAAACCAATGATAGAGATCAAGGCAGACAAAACCATTTTCAATGTTGAGGCCAGCATCAATGCAACCGGGAGCAATGCCCTCGAATTGCTGCAGAAAAGCCCGGGCATACAGGTAGACAACAACGAAAACATTTCGATGAAAGGAAAATCGGGTGTAAAGGTCTACATCGATGGCAAACCCACCCAGCTCAACGCAAAGGATCTTGCCGCCTACCTCAAAGGCATCAACAGCAACGATGTTGAGGCAATAGAAATGATCAGCAACCCCAGCGCCAAATACGATGCAAGCGGCAATGCGGGCATCATCAACATCCGCCTGAAAAAGAATAAAAAATTCGGCACCAACGGAAGCGTAACAACAGGTTTTGTACAGGGCGTTACACCAAAAGGCAACGGTTCTGTAAACCTCAATTACCGCGATAAAAAAGTAAACCTCTTCGGCAATGTAGGCGGACATGTAGGGAAGTATGAGAACGGGCTGGATCTGTACAGGGTACAAAAAGATTCTATCTACGATCAGCACAGCATCAACGCGAGTTATAACAAGAACATGAACGTGAAAGCCGGTGCCGATTTTTTTGTTGATTCCAAAAACACCCTCGGGTTTCTTGTAACAACAAACCTGGGCGATAACGACTGGAGCAGCATCAGCAACACGCGTGTGTTCTACAAACCAACCAATGCTTACGTAAAAACATTACAGGCATTCAACACCATACCGGGCAGCAGGAACAATTTCAATTCGAACATCAACTAACGTTATGCAGATACGGCGGGGAAAGAGATCAACTTCGACGCAGACTACGGACTGTTCCGTGGCGTGGGCCGCAGTTTTCAGCCGAACTATTATTTAGACAATGCGGGTTCTACTTTGTACTCGGTGATCAACCGAAACTACACGCCTACTGATATCGACATCTATACAGCAAAAGTGGATGTTGAACTGCCAAAATGGAAAGGCAAATTCGGCTACGGCGCAAAGATCTCTTATGTGAAGACCACCAACACATTCGATTTCTTTAACGATGTGAGCGGCGTTCCGGTAAAACAACTCAACAGGAGCAACAGCTTTACCTACAAGGAAAATGTAAACGCTGCGTACGTGAACTACCAGCGCCAGTTCAACCCGAAATGGAGCCTGCAAACAGGTTTGCGTCTCGAACAAACCAACAACGAAGGCATCCTTACAAGGGCAGATGGCATTATCCAGGCCGATAATACGGTGAAAAGAAATTACCTCGATTTCTTCCCCAGCGCCGCGTTGACATGGAACGTGAACGACAAGAACGCGTTGAACCTCACCTACAGCCGCAGGATAGACAGGCCAAGTTACCAGGACCTGAACCCTTTTGAAAACAAACTCGACGAGTTGACCTACGAAAAAGGAAATGCTTTTCTGCGCCCGCAATACACAGACAACATCGAGCTCACCCATACCTGGAAATCGATGATCAATACAACGTTCGGTTTTGCGCATGTGAAAGATTATGCTACACAAACAACGGATACCGCAAACAATGCAACGTTTATACAGCAGAAGAACCTGGCCACACAAGACATCATCAGCTTCAGCATCGGGTCGCCTTTGCCGATCGCAAAATGGTGGAACGGGTACGCAAATTTCTGGGCCAATTACCAAATGTTCAAAGGGCAGATCGGCGCAAACTCGATCAACACGAATATCGCCCAGTATGGTGCATACATGCAACACACATTCACACTGGGCCACGATTACGCAGCAGAGATAAGCGGCTGGTTCAACGGCCCTTCCATCTGGGGCGCCACCTGGAAAACAAAACCACAGGGCGGTGTTGATGCAGGTATACAGAAACAGTTGTTCGATAAAAAAGCAACTTTGAAAGTTTCGGTAACAGACATCTTCCACACAAGCCCATGGACAGCTGTAAGCGATTTTGGCGGCTTGTACGTAAGCGGCGGCGGACGCTGGGAGAGCCAAACACTCCGCGTGAGCTTCACCTATCGCTTTGGAAGCAACCAGGTGAAATCTGCAAGGCAAAGACAGACAGGTTTGGAAAGCGAAACGAAAAGAATCAAGTAAAGCACGAATATTTCGCGCCTAAAAAATAACAGTTGGTTTTTGGGTAATCCCTCTGAAAGATCTTTCAGGGGGATTTTTTTTGGTGATGTTACCCGTAGCCAATCCCGATACAATTATTGAAATACTACAAATGAGCGCGAACCAGTTCGTAGATCGCCTGCATGTTGTGTTTTTCCATGCATTTGAAATGCCCGAGCGGGCATTTATCATATCCTATCTTACTGCAGGGCCTGCACCACAGGTTTTTGACCTCCACCATTTCACTTGGAATATTTGCGTTGCCATAATAAGGCCCCATCCCAAAAGCAGGAACGGTATTGCCCCATACACTGATCACCGGTTTTTGTAAGGCGGCGGCGATGTGCATCAAACCCGTATCGTGCGTTACGATCACATTTGCGCGGCGCACAAGATCCGCACTTTCGTTCAGGCTGAATTTTCCGCAGGAGTTGTAAATCTTTACAGGATCAACCGATGCTATTTCTTTTCCATTCTCTTTGTCTTCCGGCCCTCCCAATAGCACAACCGGGAACGGGACGGCCGCGCACAATTCTTTCAGTTTGTGAACGGGTAATTTTTTTGTGTTCAATGCCGCGCCTATCACCACACCAACATAACCATGTATGTGCGAGATGGGAAGATCGGTATCTTTTATTTTGTCTTTTTCCGGATAAAAATAATCAAGCCCTTTCCCATCGTTCACCACACCAAACGATCTGAGCGTATCGAGATAACGGTCAACAATGTGAACATCCGGCAGCGTGTTGATTTTTAAGGCCGTTAGCAACCACTTGCGCATGTTGAGCTTGTTGAAAGAAAAATGCTTTGCCTTTTTCAGCGCCTTCCTGATGCGGAGTGTTCGGATGTTGTGGTGAAGATCGATCACGTAATCGTACTGCTCTTCTTTCAGTTGATGGATCATCATATCCCAACTGTCTCCAAGCACATGTATCTTATCGATGTAAGGATTGTGTGCAACAAGCCCGCTGAAACGCTCCTTGGTAAGAAAATGGACCTCCGCGTTTGCAACCTGCTGTTTTAAACAACGCACCACGGGTGTGGTAAGCACAATATCGCCTATGGACGAAAAACGGATGACGAGGAACCTGACTGGTTTGTCTTCAAAAGCATTCGCTTCTGAAAGCCCGGTGCTATCCTGTAGTGCCTGTTCCTCCATTTTGTTTTTTTTGCTTTTGCGAAGCTAAATTGTTTGTTCGGTTAATTCGCCTTCCACGTAGTTAAGGTCTTTGTGAAAAGTTTCTTCCGTAAAATAAAATGCGACCAGTGTGATCACCATCACGATCGCTCCCGTGATCACACCGCTCTTGATCAACGGCCAGCCCCATGATTTCTGGAACAGGTCTAGAAACATCATATTGATCAACGGCAACGACCCGCGCACCATATTGGGCACGGTTGTGGCCGCGGTGGCGCGGAGGTTGGTGCCAAACTGTTCTGCACCCATGGTAATAAAGATGGCCCAGAAACCCGTGCTGAAACCGAGGAGCCCGCAGATAAGGTACATTCTGTCGTCGCTGTTGTTGTAACTGCTGAAGAACACAAACAATGTGGCAATGCACAAAAGGTAAAAACACAGCAATGCTTTTTTACGGCTCCTGAAATACTGGCTCACGAGACCGATCAAAATATCCCCGATCGCGATGCCTACGTAAGCATACATGATCGCCCTGCCGCTTTCAATGTGGTTGTCGCCATACATTTCTTTTGCAAAACGGTTGCTGTAATTCACCAGAACGCCGATCACATACCAGGTTGGCAAACCGATCAAGATGGCAAGAATGTATTTCCTGAAGCGTGTGGCATTGGTAAAGAACGCAAGGATGTTTCCGCGTTGCACATTGGCCTGTTGTTTAACGGCATTGAACATACCGCTCTCGGCAACGGAGATACGGAGGATCAATAGAACAATGCCCAACCCGCCGCCGATCTTGTAGCACAATCTCCAATCGCCCGTTGCCTTGAAAATAAAATAGGCAAACACGGCGCCAAACAAACCAACCCCTGCCACCAGTGATGTGCCAACGCCTCTTTTGTCTTTGGGCAGCAACTCGCTCACAAGTGTGATGCCCGCACCAAGTTCGCCCGCCAGGCCTATGCCTGCAACAAATCTTGCCCATTTGTATTGATCAACGGTTTGCACATAACCCGTTACAAAATTGGCAACGGAATACAAGGCGATCGATCCGAAGAGAACACTTAGCCTTCCTTTCTTGTCGCCAATGGTTCCCCATATCACTCCGCCGATCAGCAAACCAACCATCTGCCAGTTGATGATCTTCGCGCTTGCCGCAAGCACCTGCACCTTATCGGTTAACACAACACCGAGGTCTTTCAGGCTCGGCTCACGAACGATGGTGAACAGCAGCAGGTCGTATATATCAACAAAATAACCAAGCGCAGCAACGATCACGGGAATGGAGAAGATGCCGAATTCTTTTTTGCTCATGGGTTTCTGGTTTGTGAGTTGTTAAACTTGTATCCTGTATGCTTGTTTCTTCCCTTTATTCTTCAATAAAATTCATGTCTTTCCCAAAACTTTCCTTTGTATGATACGCGGCCCATACGGCAAGCGCCATGATCACGATCCCGGTGAGCCAGCCGCCTGTGATGTAGTTTCCGGTAACCGTTCTCAATCCGCGGTGCAGCAGTATGATCAATGGCAAAATGCCCCGCACCACATTGGGTATGGAAATGGCGGTGGATGCGCGCAGGTTGGTGCCGAATTGTTCTGCAGACATGGTGATATACAACACAGAAAAGCCCGCGCCAAAGCCGAGGCCGGTGCACACCAGGTACATTCCCTCCTGCGTTCCTCCGTTTACGCCCTGCATAAAATAGAGAATGATAAAGAGGGAAAGGATACAGAAAAATGTATACAATGCTTTCTTCCTGCTCTTTAAAAAATTACTGAGCAATCCCGCGCTCAGGTCGCCAAGCCCGATGCCAATGTATTGATACATGATGGCCTGCCCGGGGTTTACGCCTTCTATGCCAAACTCCCGCCCGAACTTATCTGAAAAAGTAACGAGTATGCCAATGGCATACCACACCGGCAAACCGATCAGCACACCTTTGAGGTAGCGCAGCGCCCTTTCTTTTTTATTGAACAGCATTACAAGGCTCCCGCGCGTAATGCCCGCGTTCTTAACTTCGGCGTACATACCGCTTTCCATCACATTCGCGCGCAGCACGAGCAATACCAATCCCATTCCACCGCCGATGTAAAAACAAAGGCGCCAGTCTGCAAAGTATTGATATACGAAATACGCAACGATCGCACCGCATACGCCAACTACCGTGATCACCGTGGCGCCGAGCCCGCGTTTTTCTTTCGGCAGCATCTCGCTCACCAGCGTAATGCTCGCACCAAGTTCGCCCGCCAGGCCAACGCCCGCGAGGAAACGCATCAGTACATACTGCGGAACGGTTTGTACCATTCCATTGGCGATGTTGGCGAGTGAATACAAAATGATGGAACCGAACAATACGCTCAACCGCCCCTTCTTATCCCCCATAATGCCCCAGATGATGCCGCCCAGTGTGAGGCCGATCATCTGTACGCTGATGATGAGTTCGCCTTTCGACAAAACATCTTCGGGAGAAAGGTGCAGCGATTCAAGGCTCGGCTTCCGGATGATGGAAAAAAGGAGCAGGTCAAACACATCCACAAAAAAACCAAGTGCGCCTACAATAACGGGCAACGAAAAAACACCGTATTGTTTCTGCATTGTCGTCATGCGTTGTCGGTATGTGATTTATTTTTCTTTTTCCGTGATGTGAAAAGTTTGATCATAACGGGCCCGCTTGTTACGAGCACAATTCCCAGCACGATCACTTCCAGGTGGTCTTTCAGGTCGAAACCAAATTCTGCGAGGATCCATTTCTGTAAAAAATGCCCGGCAAACAGCATACTGAATACCCAGGCAATACAACCTACAACATTGAAGAAAAAGAATTTGCTTTTGTTCATCTGCACGATGCCTGCAACGATGGGTGCAAATGTTCTTACGATGGGAATAAAACGCGCGATCACGATGGCGCCACCGCCGTGTTTCTCATAAAAATCATGCGCTTCGCGAAGGTAGCGGCGCTTGAAGAGGAAGTTCTCTTTCCAGGTATACATCGTTGGGCCAACCTTTCTGCCAAACCAATAGCCCACCGCATTACCCGCGATACCGGCGATGGAGATGAGCACAAGTAAAATAAAAAGATCAAAATATTCATTGCCAGTAACTACGATCTGTTCTGCGATCATAGAACTGTAAATGCCGGCAACAAACAAAAGGCTGTCGCCCGGCAAAAAGAAGCCGACGAACAGTCCTGTTTCGGCGAACACCACGAACAACAGCAACCACAACCCGCCATGCTGTATGTAAAACTGCGGCTGCAGCAACTCGCCCCAATGAAAGTCGGTGGCTAATAAGGTTGGTATGTCTAACAGCATAGTCAATCGTTTGTTTTGTATCGTCGGTTTACGATCTTAAGAAAATCAGATTTCTGCGGGCACGGCCACTGCCTCCTGCGTTGGGCCAAGCGAATTTTCCCACTTGCTTACAACACTTGTTGCGAGTGCGTTTCCGAGCACATTGGTTGCGGTCCTGAACATATCGCAGAAGTGGTCGATGGGCAGGATCAATGCGATGCCTTCCGGCGGAATATGGAACATGGCGCAGGTTGCCGTTACCACCACCAACGATGCACGCGGAACGCCGGCGATGCCCTTGCTTGTTAACATCAGCACCAGCAGCATGGTCAACTGCGTGCCTATGTCGAGCTGTATGCCATACGCCTGCGCGATGGCGATACTGGCAAACGTCATGTACATCATACTTCCATCAAGGTTGAAAGAATAACCGAGCGGAAGGATGAAAGAAACAATTTTATCCTTACAGCCAAACTTCTCCAGCTCATCTGTAAGTTTCGGGAACACCGCTTCGCTGCTCGTTGTACTGAAGGCGATGATCAGCGGAGGGAAGATGTGCCGCAGCAATTCGGGCAACCGTTTTCTCAGCACGATGAACCCCACCAGCAGCAATACCGCCCACAACGATGCGATGCCGACCAGGAAATACAACAGGTATTTTCCGTAGAACACAAACACTTCCAGTCCCTTGGTAGCGATCACCGCGGCGATGGCCCCAAAAACACCAAGCGGTGCAAAGTTCATTACATAATTGACCATACGGAGGATCACGTGTGCAACGGCATCGAGGCCTTTTACAACGATCCTGGCCTTATCACCCAGGGCCGCGGTTGCGATGCCGAAGAAGATACTGAAGATAACCAGTTGCAGGATCTCGTTGTTGGCCATCGCCTCTATCACACTTTTGGGGAACACGTGTTCCACGAATTTCTGGATGTTGAATTCCTGTGTTTTTCCAACCAGGTCCTTTGCCCCTGCAACATCTGCATTGTTCAGATCGATGCCCGCGCCCGGTTTGAAAATATTCACCAGCACCATACCCAGCAAAAGACTCGCCAGCGAGGCCGTGATGAACCACAACATGGCCTTGCCGCCCACGCGCCCCACGGTTTTGAGATCACCCAGTTTGGCAATGCCCACCACGAGCGTGGAAAATACCAGCGGGGCAATGATCATCTGTACAAGCCGCAGGAAAATAGTGGTGAGCAGCTTTATGTTGGTAGAGAACGATTTTATAAAATCCGGCGAGGATTGCGTATGGATCACGTATCCCAGTATGATCCCCAAAATCATTGCAATAACTATATATAAGGTAAGCCGGTTAGATTTCTTCATTGTCGCAGGCAAATTAGTCTCGCAATATAAGGTGTTTTGCGCTTTGGTAGTGCCCGGCACAGCGGCGGGGCATTGGCTGTTTTGCACCGGGCTTTGGTAATAAATGGACAGTATTTCACGGAAAAACGGTCAAAAGCCAATCGTTGACGGCTAATAGCCGATGGCTTTCCCAAAACTTTTACCTGTTAAACCCAATAAATCCCTATTTTTCCGGAACTTTTTTAATAAAGAAAACTTAACCACTGTATTATGAGTTTATTCAGAAAAAAATCTCTCAGCGCCATGCTTGCTGTTGCGCAGGATTCTGAGAAAGGTTTGAAGCGAACGCTTGGCGCGGGTAACCTGGTTGCACTTGGTATTGGTGCCATCATTGGTGCGGGTCTTTTTGTAAGAACGGCCGCCGCTTCAGCAGAGGCTGCGGGCCCTGCAGTTACTTTGTCGTTTGTAGTGGCCGCCATCGGTTGCGCATTCGCCGGTTTGTGCTATGCAGAGTTTGCCTCTATGATCCCCATCGCGGGTAGCGCTTATGCGTACAGTTATGTTACAATGGGTGAGCTCATCGCCTGGATCATCGGCTGGGCACTTATCATGGAATATGCGTTGGGCGCCGCTACGGTTTCCATTGCATGGAGCGAATATCTAAACAACCTGCTGGGGGGATCCATTCCCTATGAATGGTGCCATTCCCCCTTTGAAAGTCTTCATAAAGTAACGGGCGACGCAGTAAACCAGGTGGTGGCTGCCCTCCCGGAAGCTGCCAAATCCGTAAAGAATGGGGTATTGATCCTCAGCGACGACCAGTTCAAAGCTTTGCCTGCCACCCTTACCGGTCTTGTATCGGTTACCAGCGGTATCATGAATGCACCGGCACTGATCATTCTTTTGGCGCTTACCTTATTGCTGATCAAAGGATCACAGGAATCTGCATTTGTAAACATGATCATCGTGTTCGTAAAAGTGGCGATCGTGCTTTTGTTCATCGGCTTCGGATGGCAGTTCATCAAACCGGAAAACCATACACCTTACCTGATTCCGGAAGGAACCGTCGGACACGAAGGCTTCTTCAAATGGGGATGGGGTGGTGTTCTTGGTGGCGCGGCCATTGTATTCTTCGCATTCATCGGTTTCGACGCGGTTTCTACGGCGGCACAGGAAGCCAAGAATCCAAAACGCGACATGCCGATCGGTATCCTCGGCTCACTGGTTGTTTGTACGATCCTTTACATTTTATTCGGACACGTATTGACCGGCGTGGCCAACTATACCGAATTTGCTACTGCCGGTAAAGAAGCTTCTGTAGCCTATACGATCCAGACCTATATGAAAGGATACGAGTGGCTCGGCACCAGCGTTACGGTTGCCATTCTCGCCGGTTTCTCTTCGGTGATCCTGGTGATGTTGATGGGCCAAAGCCGTATCTTCTATACCATGAGTAACGATGGATTGATCCCTAAAGCTTTCGGGGAACTCCATCCTAAATACAAAACACCTTACAAGGCCAACTGGATCCTGTTCGTATTCGTGGGCGCATTCGCGGCATTTGTGCCGGGTAGTGTAGCGGGCGATCTGACCAGCTTTGGTACATTGTTCGCCTTTGTACTGGTGAGCCTGGGTGTTTGGATCCTCCGTATCAAATCACCAAACATCGAGCGTCCGTTCAAAACGCCATTGGTGCCGATCGTTCCGATCCTGGGTGCGATTGTTTGCCTCGGTATGATCGTTGCCCTCGACGCACAAACCCTCAAAGTTGCTTTCGCATGGATGGCCATCGGGTTGATCGTTTATTTTGCTTACAGCAAGAAAAGAAGCAAACTCAACAACCCTTCGGAGATCCTTCCGAATGCATCGGATTTTGAGAAACAGTAATTCCCGAGGCGCAGGCTTCGGCCAGGCGCTTATCATATAAAATTGCAGACAAAATGCGACCGCGCTTACAGCCGGTCGCATTTTTGTTTTCCAGGGAGGATCGGGCCCCGTTGATAAATAGTTTCGCGGCCCAGAGCGCCCGGCCCGCACCCAAAAAACCACCACGTAAAGCGAAAAGCTTTATTTTTGCGCCCTTACAAACAAAGAACACTATGGGAAGGATCTTCGAAGTACGTAAAGCCACGATGTTTGCCCGTTGGGACAGGATGGCCAAACAATTTACCCGCATTGGAAAAGAGATCATTATCGCGGTAAAGGCCGGCGGCCCCGATCCTGCTACGAACCCTGCACTGCGCAGGTGTTTCCAGAACGCACGAAGCGTGGGTATGCCTAAGGACCGTGTAGAAGCGGCCATCAAACGCGCGCAGGGCAAGGATACCAGCAATTACGAGGAAATATTATACGAAGGCTACGCACCGCATGGCGTGGCGCTGCTTGTAGAAACAGCCACCGATAACCACGTACGTACGGTGGCCAACGTAAAGAGCCATTTCAACAAAGGCAATGGCGCAATGGGAAACACCGGCTCGGTAAGTTTCCAGTTCAAGAAAATGGGGGTGTTCAAATTGAAACCGGAGGGCTTGAACATGGACGACCTGGAGCTTGAACTGATCGACCATGGCCTGGAAGAATTGGGCGAAAGCGCAGACGACAACGGCAACCCCATCATCGTGCTCCGATGCGCCTTTGTAGATTTCGGCAACCTGCAAAAAGGGCTCGAAGAAAAAGGCATCACACCTATCAGCGCAGAACTGGAATGGATCCCAACCACTACCGTTCCTGTTACAGACGAGCAGGCCGAAGATGTAAGTAAACTCATCGAAAGGCTTGAACAGGATGAAGACGTGAACAAGGTGTTTCACAACATGGGATAAATCGGTCAGGAGCCGGGACGAGCAATGCATATCAACCGCATCGTTCCCTGCTCCTGGCTCAAAACCTTTAATTCCTGACCTCCTATGCCTGGCATCATCCTTTTCGATGGCGTATGTAACCTCTGCACAGGCTCGGTGCAATTCGTGATCAGGCACGACCCTGCAAAATATTTCCGTTACGCATCCTTACAGGGAAAGACAGCGCAGCAATTGCTGGACGCTTACCACCATTTGCCCGCTACGGTAAAAGACAGTTTCATTTTACTTGAGAACGGTAAGATCTATACGCGTTCAACCGCGGCGCTGCGGGTTATAAAGAAATTGAATGGATTATGGCCGCTGTTATACATCTTCATCATCATTCCGCCATTCATCAGGAATGCAGTATACAACCGGATCGCGCGAAACCGTTATCGCTGGTTCGGTAAAAAAGATGCGTGCTGGGTACCAACAAAAGAATTGAACGAGCTTTTCCTGGAATGATCAGGGTGTTTCTTTGATCCATTTCTTCACCACCTTTACCAACCCTTTTTTCTTTTCTTCAACTTCCGTTTCACTAAAAAATTTTACAACGGCCCGGTCGCCCGATAACCACTCGAGCAGCCCCGTATCGTCTTTGAACAGCGGCTCTTTGCCAACCCCGGCCTTTGCCCTGGCGCCGCGGTGAAAAACAAGAAGTATGCAATCGCTTTTGTGTAAGCTGAAAGTGATCCGGTCGTCGCCCGCAAAACAAAAACTGGGCGCGTTCCATTTGATGTGCTCGGTGATGGATCTGTCTGCAGCCAACACCAGCAAGCGGATTGCTTCCACACCCCGTTTCAATGGATGATCCAACTTTTCCATAAAAACCGCCACTTCTCCAGGGCCGGAAAGTTTTTTTGATTTTGCCATGATCGAAAGATAGGTAACCCGCCACAGGAAGGCAAGTGTAGTAGGTTGTTTTTCCCAGGATCTATAATAAAACTAAAAATGATTTCCCTCAAATAAAAAACCGGCGATGCATGGTTGCCCACACATTGCCGGTTCGTTAAATATTTTCAGAGGCCGGATTAAGCCGCCTGTGTTTTTTCCTGTAAACGCTGGATAGTTTTGTAAATCGAGTACCCGGTTTCTTTAAAAATTTCCTGGATCTCTTCCTGGCTCGTGTTGTACTTCTTGGCCCAATAACCGATCTCCTGCGATGCATTGAAATTTACCTGAGTGTTGTTCCTGTCTACTTTTGCTATTCTCTTGATCATGACTTTTTATTTTCAAATAGGTAGAGAAAATAATGTGCCAGTTTTTCCCGGTTTGGTTTTGGATCCGTAACCAGTTGTTTTTTGTTGAATTGGGGATTGGATTGCACAGTTACACATTTCAGTCGCTCCAATCCAAACAATAAAAACTTATATTGCTATCACAACATCCACATCATGAAATACATTTCCATTTCCATTGCCCTTCTTTTTACTGTTGCCACAAACGCAAAAATGCCGGACCCGCCTTCTGTAGAGGGGCGCTGGGACATAACCATTCATATGAGCGACAAAGACGTTCCCTCCTGGCTCGAGGTGATGCATTCGGGGAGAAAAACATTGATCGGCCGATTTGTTTACGCGTTTGGCAGCGCAAGACCCGTGGCCGAGGTAAAACCTGCAGACGGCAAATACCGTTTCAGCATACCACCACAATGGGAGCCGGGCGAGCGGAATATGGATTTTGAATTTGGCTACGAAGGCGATAGCCTGAGAGGAACCATGGTGTATACAGATGGAAAAACATACCAATGGTCTGGCGTGCGCGCGCCCTCCTTACGCAGGAAGGCCGAACCGGTTTGGGGCAAGCCCGTTGCATTGTTCAACGGCAAAGACCTCAACGGCTGGCATGCAGTTGGGAAAAACCAGTGGGTGGCGGAGAATGGTGTTTTGAAAAGCCCGCGATCAGGCTCAAATCTTGTTACGGACCAAACCTTCACCGATTTCAAACTGCACATCGAGTTCCGTTACCCGAAAGGAAGCAACAGCGGCGTTTACCTGCGCGGGCGTTATGAAGTGCAGATAGAAGACAACAAAGACATGGAGCCGCTGGTAGACAGGTTCAGCGCCATCTACGGCTTTATATCACCCAACGAAATGACAGCAAAGGCGCCGGGCGAGTGGCAGTCGTACGACATTACCATCGTTGGAAGAACAGTAACCGTGGTTGCCAATGGAAAAACAGTGATCTGCAGCCAGGAAATTCCGGGCATCACAGGTGGTGCAATAGACAGTAAAGAAACCGAACCGGGGCCCATATTGATACAAGGCGATCACGGTCCCGTTGAATTCAGGAACATCGTGATTACACCGGTAAAATAAGCCGGGGAATAGCATTAATAAAGAGGAGTAAAAGCGATCAAACAGGTCGTCGTTACTCCTCCTAGCTTAAATAAATAACGGATTGACTATCTGCTTCCAAAAAATGACCCGGAACAATTTTTCAAATTACGCCAGGCCCTGACTCCACGCCAGGTTTCTACCGTCTGTCGGGACTTGCTTCATCGATATCCTTCACAACAGGTGGTTTGCTCTTTATTGTAGATGATGAGCTTCGTTTTGTATCTGTTGTTTTGTTCGCATCTGCTGCGCGCAAAGCTGCCGTTTTGTTTACGGTAGTCTTTGTTTTAGGCTGTGGGGCCGGTGTTTTTTTTGCACTCATAAAAAGATTTTAATGTTTTAGAGAATCGGCTGTCTTGGCGCTGTAGCCATTGCTTGAATCTGCTGAAGTAACTGTGGGTGCCTGATCCTTACCGGCGCCGCTGGCAGGCGTACTTGTTTTATCAGATCCCGTACATGCCTGGAATACCATCGCAACCACAAGAAACAGGAAACTTATCTTTTTCATAAAATTGCTTTTAAGATGAACGATATCATTCATAAAAACAATAAAATCATGCCCCTTACGCCCTGTGCACAATTTTCTCCATAACCATCCTATCCAGGCTAGCGGTGGGCCGGACACTTCAAATGGACACCTTTACTATGCCTGATTGCCGAATACTTCGTCGAGTGTTTGACAGATGGTGCGGAGGAGTTGGTTATCCAGTTTATTGATCGCATCGCGATCAGAATGGGGAAGTGTTGCGCGGTAGTTCTTTTCTTCATCCGGCTCAAAGAGAAGTTCAGTTTCGTTTACCGTCACTTTTATTTTGTGGGTATAACCCATGGGTATGAGCTCGGCGGGGAAAAGCAATTCTTTTCCGTTGTAGGTTACGGGCAGCTCAAAATGCTCAGGCATGAGCTAAGATAAGGATCATCGTTGATGATAAGGCCCGGAAACAGGAATTCGAACGGAGCAGCTGGAAGCATGGTATTCGGTCTATACCATTACCCATGCCCTCCTATGCGTGCCCGGTCTTTAGGAAAGAAAGTTCTGCGTCAGCAATCCAACATACACTTCCGCAACTGGCTCGGGCAGTTTGAGTTTTTTCTTTTTACCACCTATGTTCAGAATGAAGGTCTTTAATTTTTTCTTTGTCATAAGTTGTGGTTTGAATAACAAATTAACTTCCTTTTCCCCGTTCGATCCTGCGTAGAACTACGCAAAATTGGGCGTGTTTTTACGGTTTTTGCGTTTCGGCGGGCGATTTTTCTCCACAAATCGCCCCGGGAACCTGCCTGGGTGGCTTCGGTAGCAATCGGCGGATCGAAAGACTGGTTTGTTACTGTATCAACTCTGTGTATGTACCGGCTTTTTTTGCCGGTTGCGGGATTCTTCTGATATTACGAGCCGGCCATCCAACACATACCAAATTCCTCTTACATATGAAGAAATTCAAGTTGTTATTCCTGCTCACTTTCATCGCTTCGTTTTCGTTTGCACAAAAAAGTACGGCCGTTGATGGTTATTACCCGCTGCTGCGCGCCGTGTACAATGGCGACAACGCATACAATACCGTTGGCTTTGTTGAAAAATACTGGCGCATTGCGGGAAACACAGGGTTCAATGAAAGCATCTTTCATGTGGAAAAAATATTACAGCAGGCCGGTTTTCAAAAAGAAACCAGCGGGGAGGCGGATGGGCCGCTCACCTACCGGATAGAAACAAGAAAAATGCGCAGGCCCACCTGGGAACCGGTTTCGTCTTCACTCACCATTGTTGGTGAAGACAAACCATTGCTTGAATCTGTTACCAACAGGAACATGATCGCCATCAACTCCGCAAGCACCCCGGCCGGGGGAACAACCGCTGAAATTGTTTACGTAGGCACCGGCGCGGCCAAAGAATTTGAAGGAAAAGACATTGCCGGAAAAATTGTTTTTGGCGAAACATCTGTGGGCGGCCTGTACCGGAATGCAATTGCCAGGGGCGCGGTGGGTGTGATCGGGTATTCAATGCCCAGATACACGCAGCCTGAAAAGAACATTCACTCCATACAGTTCCAGGGCATTTCTTACGATTCCACAAAACCTGTTTTCGGGATCGCACTGTCTTTCAACGCAAAAGAAAAACTGAAAACCGCGCTCGCAAAGGGCGTGGTAAAAGTGAATGTAAAAGTGGTTTCAAAAATTTATTGGTCGGATGAATTGACGATCGTTGCCAACGCACGCGGAACCGAAAAACCTGGTGAACGTTTTGTTTTCAGCGCACACGTGCAGGAGCCCGGCGCCAACGACAATGCCACAGGTGTTGGCACCCTGGCCGAAATGGCGCGTGTAACCGCAGCGTTGATCCGCGAAAAAAAATATTCACCCAAACGTACCATCACTTTTTTATGGGGCGATGAGATCGTATCTACGGGCCGCTACATCAAAGACGATTCCATACGCGCAAAAGGGATCAAGTGGGGACTCAGCCTCGATATGGTGGGCGAAGATGTTTCCAAAACCGGCGGAACCTTCCTGATCGAGAAAATGCCGGACCCTTCCGCTATCTGGACAAGGGGCAACGACAAACACACCGAATGGGGCGGTAGTGTTTTGAAAGAGTCGGACATGTTCCCGCATTATTTCAACGATTTTTTATTGAACCGCTGCCGGCAGCAGGCAAAGGGCAACGATTGGATCGTAAACTCAAATCCATACGAAGGCGGAAGCGATCACCAGCCCTTTTTAAATGCAAAGATCCCCGGTGTGTTGATGTGGCACTTTACAGACGTGTTCTACCATACGGATGGCGACAGGCTCAACATGGTTTCCGCAAAAGAAATGAAGAATGTGGGCGTAAGCGCACTTGCTGCCGCATTCACGTTGTGCGCGGCAGATGAGGATACGAATCTTTTCCTGATCGACGAACTTTCAAAAAACGCGAACGATCGTATACAGGATGAGTTTGCGCTCAGCAAAGCCGCCATCGCCAAAGGCGCCAAAGCCGGGGATGAACAAAAGATACTAAACACCTGGAACGACTGGTACCAGAAAGCATTTGAGCGCATGAGCGATATAAACACACAAGGCGTTACCGATAAAGTGGCGAAGAAGATCGAAAACGTGAAAGCGCTGCTTGATAAAAGTGTGAGTGATCTTGTATCGTTGCTGAAATAGATCGCTGTGCCGATCGAAAAAAAATCAACGGGCCATCGCCTTCTCCAAAGCCGTGCGCACCTTTTTCAAAAAAGGCGGAACGATCTGGAACGCATCCCCAGGGCTCAGTGTTTCAATCGGCAGGTAGCCACGATAAGAAGAATCAACAATGATCCTGCACAGTTTATCAAGATCCATGTCGTCTGACCTGCCATTGTAGTTTAATTTTTCTTTTACCTGCCAGTTCACTGCGTAAGGCGTTGTTTTGGCGATCTCGCTATAGGGTTCGTTGGTAACAAAACTTCCTGTATCGAGCACCAGCCCGAACCACTCGCTGTTCACCTGCTGCATGAAGTGGATGGTTTGATCGGCGGTCTTTATAAAATCGTTGTGGTTCTGCACTGCAACGATCACACCGAACTTTTTCCCGTGCTCAACGCAGGCCTTGATGTCTTCGATGATCCAGGCCGCCTGCTGGTTCCAGGTATAACCCGGCGTTTGCGTTTTAGCAGTGAAGATGCGGATCACCGGCGCGCCAAGTTTGGCGGCTGCTTCGATCCAGTTTTTTACCAGCGCGATATCGGCTTCCCTTTTCTTACTGTCGGGATCACCAAACTCGTTCCTTATTCCCGTTCCGCTTATTTCAACTCCCAGGCGATGCGCTTTGTTTTTCAGGTGATAGATGTATTCGTCAGATGGAACCTGCGGATAGCCGGGAAAATAATAGCCGGTCATATCGATCGCATCAAAATTTTCGCGCGCGCAGAATTCGATGAGCGCATCGAGATCTGTTTTTTTGTCCGCAAGCAGTTTGTTGAATGAATAAGCATTGAGGCTGATCTTAAAACGGTTCTTGTTCTGATCAGCAACTGCTCCCGCTCCCGCAAAAGACAATGTACCGGCGCCTACTGCGGCAGATGCCGTGAGCATGGATTGAAGGAATCTTCTTCTTTTCACTTGTGTCATCGCTTAACGTTTAGGGTACGCTTCATTTTCCGTATGCGAAACGCTCCATCACTTTCATAGATTGAATCGCATCGCCTGCTGAACAAGGATTCTCTCCTAGTTCTAAAAAATGTTTCACCACTTTTTCGATCATGGGTTGCTGTATGTGCTCCGGTGGTTCAAACTGCAATGTGTTTGTTTCGCCGCCCGTAGTTACTTTTACTTCATGACCAAAAACCGGGAATGAGATTTTTCCCAGCGATCCTGTGATCTCGCAAACATCCTGTGTTGCGCATTCGTTTACAACAAAACACCATTGCCCGTTGAACAGGACATTACCTGGCAACCGCATTACACCCGTTACCGCATCTTCTGCCTTGTACAGTTTCGCCTGGCTGGCGCTGATACCATATGCATCGGTTGGTGCGCCAAAAAAATAGAGGATGAGATCAAGCTGGTGCGGGGCAAGATCATAGAACAACCCTGCGCCTGCAATAGAGGGATCAACGCGCCAGTTGTCTTTTGTCTGCGTGATGATGGCCGGTTTATCCTGTTGCAGCATACTCAACCGTACGGTCCTGGTATCGCCGATCGCTTTTGTATCGATCAGTTCCTTTACTTTCAAAAACATCGGTAACGCCCGCCGGTAATGTGCGATACACAGTTTACTGCCGGTTTCGTCTGAAACAAGTTGCATGCGCTCGCAGGAAGCGGTATCAACCGACATGGGTTTCTCTACGTACACCGGTTTACCTGCGCGCATGGCGGCAACCGCGTATTCTTCGTGCGAGCCCGGCGGCGTGGCCACATAGATCGCGTTTACATCGGGGTCATTGATGAGTGAAGCAGCATCGCTGTACCATTTCGGAACATGGTGGCGTTTTGCGTAATCTTCCGCTTTGGCTGCATTCCTGCGCATCACGGCCACCAGTGATGAGTTTTGAACCTTGTTAAATGCCGGCCCGCTTTTCTTCTCGGTAACATCGCCGCAGCCTATGATTCCCCAGTTAATGTGCATTTGATTGTTGATTTTTTTTGTTGCGACAGAAAAGTTGCTCATCACCAAACTTACACCAACTTGATCCTTTGCACGCTGGAGCAACCACTCTTCAAATTAAATCAATAAACAACAACTACATCGTTTTCGTAAATTTAGGCAACCGGCAATCTTCTTTCCTGAAGAAAAAAACCAAAATTCACATACGGTTGCCAAATCATTTTGCCATGAAAAAAACGAGAAGGAATTTTCTTAAGAACCTTGCACAGGGTTCTGCTGTAATTGCCGTGGGCGGCGCCTCACAGGTGTTTGGTGCGAAGAGCTACAAACGCATCATCGGCGCCAACGACCGCATTCACATGGCGGTGATCGGCTGCAACGGACGTGGTGAGGCCATGGCCCCCATCTTCGCCAAACAATCCAATACCGAAGTGAACTTTATCTGCGACGTGGATGAAAAGGCAAGAACCAAAGGCATCAACGCAGTTACAAAAGCCGGTAAAGAAATGCCGCGCGGCGAAAATGACTTCCGAAAGATATTGGGCAACAAAGACCTTGATGCGGTTTACATTGCCACGCCCGACCACTGGCACGCACCCGCCACCATTATCTGCTGCGCCGCAGGCAAACACGTATATGTTGAAAAGCCATTGTCGCACAACCCGCGCGAAGGAGAACTGGCCATCGCCGCCGCAAGAAAATACAACCGTGTGGTACAGATGGGCTCACAGCGCAGGTCGTGGCCCCTGTTAACCGAAGGCATCAAAGCCCTGCACGAGGGTGCGATCGGTAACATTCACCTGGTAAAATGCTGGTATACCAACCAGCGCAAACCGATAGGAGTTGGTAAAACGGCACCAGTTCCAGCAGGGCTCGATTACGACCTGTGGCAGGGCCCCGCGCCGCGCAGGCCCTACAAAGACAACCTCATTCATTACAACTGGCACTGGTTCTGGCACTGGGGCACCGGCGAGGCGCTGAACAATGGCACACACGAAGTGGATGTGGCGCGCTGGGGCCTGAATGCAGATTACCCGCTCACTGTAACTTCCGCGGGCGGGCGTTATTATTACAACGACGACTGGGAAACACCCGACACACAAATGATCACTTTCACCTGCCCCAAGGCAACCATTTTATGGGAAGGGAAAAGCTGCAGCTCATTCAAAATACAAAACCTCGACCGTGGTGTTTTGTTTCATGGCGACAAAGGCATTTTGCTTACGGGCCACAATGGTTACACGATATACGACGAGAAAGGAACGATCCTGAAAGAAATAAAATCAAATGCAGTAATCGACGGAAGGAACACGATGAGCCCGAATGAAGGACTCGATGCCGTTCACGTTGCGGATTTTTTAGCATCCATCCGCCTTGACAAAAGGCCGAACGCAGATGTGGAAACAGGTTACAAAAGCACATTATGGGTGCAGCTCGGCAATATATCGCAACGCGTGGGCAGGAACCTGGCCATCGATCAGGCAAACGGGCATATCAAAGACGATAAGGCCGCAATGAAACTGTGGGGCCGTGAATATGAGAATGGGTGGGAACCAAAAGTGTAAAACGTCAGCAATATATCTTCATCAAAAAAAATAGACAGCATGTCATCACGCAGAAGTTTTCTTCAAAATACAGCGCTTGGAATTGCAGGTTCTGTAACCCTCCCTTTACTGGGAAAAGCAGCAGGTTTGCCTTCCATAGACGACAACCTCAACAGCGCGCAGGATGCCGAGCCATTGCCGGTGGGCGTTGCGGGGTATACGTTTGCGAAATTCGATCTCGACAAATCCATCGCGATGATGAAACGGCTTGGCGTATCCAATCTCTCCCTGAAAGAGATCCATCTGCCGCTCAATGCAAGCCAGGAAGCGGTAAACACGGCAATGGCCAAACTCAGGGAAGGCGGCATCAATGTATATACCGTGGGTGTGATCTACATGAAAACAAAAGAGGCCGTTGACCAGGCGTTCGCCTATGCAAAAAAATGCGGTGTAAACATGATCATTGGCGCGCCCTCATATGATGTGCTCGACCATGCGGAAGAAAAAGTAAAGGAGTACGATATCAGGCTTGCGATACACAACCACGGGCCAGAAGATGCTTTGTACCCGGGGCCGAAAGATGTGTACGACAGGATCAAAGACCGCGATGCACGTATAGGGCTCTGCATCGACATAGGCCATGCCACGCGCGCGGGTGTGGCGGTTGACAAGGCGGTGAAGGAATATAAAAAACGCCTGTTCGATCTTCACATCAAAGATGTGAGCGTTGCGGCAAAAGAGGGAAAAGCGATCGAGATCGGACGTGGCGCCATCAATTTTCCTGCACTGGTAAAGGCACTGAAGAAAACCGGCTACAAAGGCGTTTGCAGCATCGAATTTGAAAAAGACATGACAGACCCGATGCCGGGCATCGCAGAATCGATCGGGTACTTCAAAGGGGTGATGAAGGCGGCATTGTAAAAAAATGAACCCATAAGTACGGGGTTAGCAGCAGGAAATATGATCTGAAACAGATAGCATTTCCTCCAGTTAACCCCTTGTTTTTTGAGTCCATTTCACCGCCCTACCCGCTTTCAGCGGCAAAAATCCACGTCTAAATACCTTTTTTATGGCTTTGAAAGGCCTAAAAAGTACAAGAAACCATTATAAATGCCTACATTTAGATAACAAACATTAATAATTAACACTATGGCAACAGGAGTTGTAAAATGGTTCAACGACGCAAAAGGTTTCGGATTTATCACACCAGACGATGGTGGTGAAGATCTGTTTGCGCATTTTTCTGCTATCAACATGGGCGGATTCAAGTCACTCAAAGAAGGTCAAAAAGTATCATTTGAAATAACAGATGGTAAGAAAGGTAAACAGGCTGCTAACATCCAGTCTGCTGAATAATCTTATTTGATCGTCGTTTGGCCCGATTAACCACCGGGCTTGATCTCTATATTCTCTTGGAGTTTTTCAATTGAGTATAGAGATTTTTTTATGCGTAGTGGCGATCGGGCTACGCGCCCGCACCAATGGAAAAGGAACAAATCGGCTGGCTCGTCCGCATTCATTACAAGTATTTCTACTCATAACAATCCATCTTGCTCAACACCCTTCTTTTGTTGAAAGGATGAATGGACAGCAACAGGTAGGCACCTCCATTGAGCAACGGGTCTTTTTTAAACAGGATCCCGAGGTCGTGAAAACCCAGGGTCAAGGGCCCCGCCTTGAGTGCCGCACCCACCCAAAGCTGCCCCTGCGTATTGTATTGCACCGGCAGGTAAGCACCCAGGCCGATGGTTTCCCAACGCGGGGTGATGGTTAAAAGATTTAGTTCGCGCGTACGGAGTTTGTTGAAGCCCCCTGTAGAATAAAAATTCATGCTCAGTTCCCCATTCACATAAAAATTGTTGCCGAAGTTTTTGTCGATGTTGAGGATGAGGCGCGTTGGATTGCTGATGCTGAAATTGCTTTGCAGGTCGGTACTGTTTACAAATATGGTCTTTAAAGAATCGCCCAGGGCCCGCGCACTGCCGGCGCCGGTGAATTTCGCTTCCACATCGGCATCGTTGACCGATACGCGTGGATCGTTGTAAGTGCCTGAACCGGGGCCGGGTTTGAAGTTGTTGGCGCCCAGATCCATCAGGCTGAGGCCGATCTTCCAATCGTAATTGAGGTTGTGGTTGCCGTATGGGTTCTGGTCGCTGTTGTACAACATGTATTCAACACCAAGGCTCAACCCAAATGCGCCCAGTGTTTTCTGCAGGTAATCCTTCCCATCCGATGCACCAAGGTTCTCTGAATAACCCGCCACCAGCGTACCATTTGTAAAACTGAATGTGGTATCGTTCGAAAACTTAGACATCAGGTAACTGAATTTATTCAGTTTCGCATATCCTCCCGCCAATCCTTTCATGATCTGGAGGGTAATGCCCCCGCTCAGTTTAGAATGGCTGTTCTCAAACAATACCTGCGAATAATTAAGATCGCCCTCCAGCCACGAGGTATTGGTGCCATAACCCTGCAGGTAAGGCGTATTTGCATTTTGTACCAGGAAGCTGTTCAGGCTGCTGGTGGTATCCGAAAAATGAAAAGTCAGGGTTTTGATGTGCGAATAACTCCTTACCCGCAAACCCGCGTTTACCGCGCGCTGGTTGTTGATCTTGTAGAGAATGTTGAACAGGCTCATGTCTACATTCGCATGGTAAAACCGCGAGTGGTATTTATCCAATAGCGTGAGCGATGCGCCACCGCTGTTGCGGATCGTGAAGTTTTCGAGGTACGCGGAGTTGGTGCTCAGTTTCGCCTGCACAGAAAACAAGGTAAAATCCCATTTGTAGGCCGAATTGACCGATGCCGCGGGATTGTTGAAAACCGCTGTGCTTCCCGCATAAGCCGACCCATGCGTTGCCTGGTAGCCCTGGGCTTGGGAACCGGCAAACAACAGCACGGCAATCAACAGCACCCCTAATTTCTTCATAACAGTAAGTAACCCCGTTTTGGTGATTTTCAAAAATGGAAAATACGGAAGGTTTTATTCATTTTGGCCGAAGGTTTTTGTAGGTTGTAGCGTCTAACCTTTTAACCAGGGAATATTTGAACGACAGGGACTTCATCCTAAGCTTACAAAACGGTGACCAGCACGCATTTAGGCTGCTGGTGGAAACATGGCAGCACATGGTATACAATACCGTGTTAAGTATTGTCCAGGATGTTCAGGAAGCCGAAGACGTGGCGCAGGAAGTGTTTATACAGGTGTTTCAATCCATAAAGGGGTTCCGGGGCGATGCGAAGTTATCAACCTGGATTTACCGGGTGGCCGTTACCAAGGCGCTCGACGCCGAACGGAAAAAGAAATCCAAAAAAAGGATGGCCAACCTGCGCAGGTGGGTAGGTATGGGAGAAAAAGAAGACGAGCCCGTGCAGTTCCACCACCCGGGCGTGGCGCTTGATAACAAGGAGCGTGCATCCCTTCTTTTCAGCGCCATGCAGAAACTGCCGGAGAACCAGCGGATCGCCTTCACGCTCATAAAAGCCGAGGGGTTGAGTTACGAAGAAACGGCGGCCATCATGAACATAACCATCAAAGCCGTAGAAGCATTGATGCACCGGGCAAAAGATAACCTGAAAAAATATTTGCGGCAGTACTATTCGCAGGACTAAACAGATGTAAATGAAAACACGTTTACCCATGAACGAACAGATCGAACAAACACTAAACAGTATCGATACCATCGGCAGGGCCGATGCGCCGCCGTTTTTTTACACGCGCCTGCAGGCGAGGCTCGATAAAAAAAACGAGCAGGCCGTTCCGTTCTGGATGGTTGGTAAAAGATCCGTTCTTTCGCTTGCCACACTCGCGCTGCTGGTGGTCCTGAACATAGCGGCTATACGATCGTACCTGCATTCAGCAAAACAACCGGCAACAGAACAACAGCCGGCAAACGGTATACAGGCCTTTGCCGACACTTATAACCTGGGTGGATCGTCTGTCTTCACCGGTAAAACAACAGACCAATGAATTATTTCAACAGGAACAAATGGTGGGCGATCGCTTTTATGCTGCTGGTTGCATTGAATGTGGCCACGCTGCTCACTTTCTGGCTCGTTAAAGAAAAACACGGGCGGCCGCCCGGTCCGCCATCGGGTGTAGTTGATTTTCTGACAAAAGAATTATCGTTCGACTCGATCCAGAAACAAAAACTCGTGGAACTTCTTGAAGAACAACAACAAAACATGCGTGAAATACGCAGGAACAACCGCGGCGCGAAAGACAAGTTTTTTGCCTTGCTCAAACAGGATGCCATTCCCGATTCAGCAATAGAAAATGCGGCCAGGGAATCTGCCAGGTACGATTCGCAGATGGATGTGCTCACCTTTAAACATTTTCAACAGTTGCGGAGCCTGTGCAATGAAACGCAGAAGAAAAAATTCGACAATATTCTCCAGCAGGTGTTGCACATGATCGCACCACCACCGGGCGGGGGCCCGCGCGGAGGGCCGCCTCCGAATGGCGAGCACCCACCGCACGATGGACCGCCGCCGGGCGAGGACGGAAGAGAGCCGCCACCACAACATCCGCAGTAGTTTGTTTTTAAGAATTCAACAATGCGCCCGATGGCTTTATTTCGCCGGGAGGCAGATGATTCTAGTTACACCATTAAAAAAAATCACCCATGAATAAAAAAATCAAGATGCTGTTCTGTTGTGCAATGCTTGCAACCGCAGGCACTTACGCCCAACCGCAGCAGCCACCCAGGCCACCGAGCAACGAGGATAAATTGAAACATGTTTCTGAGAAGATCAACAAAGAGATTGCATTAACTGCTGCACAGAAAGCAAAAGTAGAAACTGCCTACAAGGATTTTTTTATTGAGATGGATAAGCTCCGTAAAAACAACCGGAATGGCAGGCCCGAAATGCCTCCACCACCACCGCTACCGCCAGGGAAAAAAGAAGACGTTGACAAACTCGTAAAAGCACGCGATGCAAAGATCAAAGCCGCGCTTACCGGGGCGCAGTATAAAAAATACAGCGAAATAGAACAAACCCTGCGGCCGCCGAGGCCGGCGGAACATTAGCAACGACCCCGATTCGGTTAAAGTTCCTGATCATAGTAAAAAGAAAAGCGCCGGGGCCGGCGCTTTTCTTTTTTAGCATTCACCAGTCTTCGCCGGTTTCATACTCAGTATTATATCAACACCCACCCTTAACGCCGCCAACACTTTATGGTCAACCTTTATTAGGACGAGGCATCTTTAACTCCGCTGCCTTCAGCTTTGCTTCCAGTTCTTTTATTCTCTGTTTTTGGAGATCTTTCATCGGTCGGCCCGTAGCTGATTGTGACGGGTATGCTAATTTACCGTATTTACGGCACCAGTCAAGTAGACGACTTTTACCTCCAATGTCGTACTTCTTTTGTACTTGTTTCTTGTTTAGGTGCCCCGATTCATAATCACGGACTACCTGCTTTTTGAACGATTCACTGTAATGAGGACAGGGGATCCACTTTTTAACTTGACCGTTAGTTGATCCATGTTTGCTGACTTTATGGTCAACCTTTATTAGGACGAGGCAAACGAAAAAAAGTCCCCTGTAGAAACAGGGGACGTCTTCGATTGCTTGCCATATAAGAAAAGAGATAATTATCAATTCGTTAACCCGAAACCTGCAAAAACCAGCACTTGTTGCTGTATGTTTGCTTTCGAATTCAAAGATAAGCATATCTTGGATACAAAATCAAGTTTTTCGTAAAAATTTTATCTTTTTTCTGATTTTTTCTTCAAAAAATGACAATTTAATGAACATTTGTTCATATTGAATTTATTGTCATATTAGTATCATTTCTTGCGATTTTTTACTAGAGCATTTGCAATTACCTGATAATCAGGTTATTTTTTGTTCGGGTATTCTTTTAATGCCTGTTCAAGGCAATTCATTGCGTTATTTATATCATTTAAATTTAATACATAGGCAAGACGAACTTCCTGCTTTCCCAGGCCCGCTGTTCCATAAAACCCGGTAGCGGGTGCGAGCATAACGGTCTGGTTCTGGTAAGAAAAACTTTCGAGCAACCATTGGCAAAACACATCCGCATCGTCAATCGGCAGTTTGGCAATGGCATAGAACGCACCGCCCGGGTTTGGACAGAACACACCCTCCATCGCATTCAAACGTTTTACGATCAGGTCGCGGCGCGATTTGTATTCGGCCTTCGTTTCGTCGAAATAATCTGCGGGCAGGTCAATGGCCGCTTCCGCCGCGATCTGCGCAAAACTTGGCGGGCTCAATCTTGCCTGCGCAAATTTCATCACCGCATCCAGCACCATTTGATTTTTTGTGATCAATGCACCTATCCTTCCGCCACAGGCGCTGTAGCGTTTGCTGATGGTATCCATAATGATCACGTTGTCGTCTACCCCTTCCAGGTGCATCGCGCTGATCTGCTTTCCCTCGTAACAAAACTCCCGGTAAGCCTCGTCTGAAAAAAGATAAAGATTGTGGCGGCGGATGATGTCGCGCAATTGCTGCATCTCCTCGTAACTGTATAAATAGCCTGTAGGATTGTTGGGGTTACAGATCACGATGGCCTTTGTTTTTGGCGTGATCTTTTTCTCGATCTCTTCGATCGGCGGCAGGGCGAACCCGTTCTCGATAAACGAAGTAACCGGCACCACGGTTACGCCTGCAGCTACCGCGAACCCATTGTAGTTTGCGTAAAAAGGTTCTGGTATGATCACTTCATCACCCGGATCAAGACATGCCATGAAGCCAAACTGTATCGCCTCACTTCCACCTGTTGTGATGATGATCTGGTTGTGGTTTACCTTAACGCCAACGCTTTCATAATAACCCACCAATTTTTTCCGGTAACTCTCGTTACCCGCGCTGTGACTGTATTCCAGTACTTTAAAATCACTGTGCCGCACTGCGTCCAACACCATTTTCGGTGTTTCGATATCGGGCTGGCCAATGTTGAGGTGGTATACTTTGGTTCCTCTTTTTTTTGCAGCTTCTGCATAAGGAACCAGTTTGCGAATGGGTGAGGCAGGCATCGCCTGTCCGCGTTGGCTTATCTGTAACATCCCGCAAAGATACCTCCACCCGTCACGTATGCCAAACAAAAAACGCAACCGGTTGAGATTGCGTTTCTGTTGTAAGAATTTCGTGTTGACCGGTTATTTGGTTTTTGTTTTTGCGGGTGCGGGTGCCAGCACTTCTCCTTCGATGGTTAATACCACGGGCAGCTGCTGGTCAAGGAATTTCACGTTCACATTCTTCTTGAATGTGCCCAGCGCTTCTGCATTGTACGTTACCTTGATGGTACTCGATTTTCCTTTGAGGATCGGCGCATTGCTGTAAACGGGCGTTGTGCAACCACATTCCGCATTTGCAAATTCGATCACCGCAGGTTTTGCGCCGTTGTTGGTAAAGGTGAAGGTATAGGTAACCGGAACTTTCTGTTTGATCTTTCCAAACTTGTGGGTTTTGGTAGCGAATACTATATCATTCGGCCCTTGTGCAAAAACAGCTACGCTGAAAACCATCGTGATAAGAAACAGTATTTTTTTCATATTGATTTTTATAGCGCAAAAATAAGCGATTAACGGATGCATGAAAGCCAAATTCGTGCCATTTTTTGTGGCAGGAATGGCGGGATGGGATTAGAATCGCATTAGGAAAACCGGAACTTATCCCCCGTATAATCACCGAATTTCTGAAACAAACTAATTTCCGTTAGTCTATTCGCCGTGTAATGCTATTTTTGCCCCATGGAACAAACACCATCACTTGGATACAAAGACGATATGCTTTCTTTCGAAGGCTTCCGCAACACCATCCTGGAAGATTACAGGATAGCCGTTGTGAGCCGTGAAGTGAGTTTGCTGGGCCGCCGCGAAGTGCTTACCGGCAAGGCCAAATTCGGCATCTTCGGTGATGGTAAGGAAGTGGCGCAACTGGCCATGGCCAAATATTTTCAGCCGGGTGATTTCAGGAGCGGGTATTACCGCGACCAGACCTTCATTTTTGCATCGGGCCTTTCAAACGTAGAACAATATTTTGCTCAGCTTTATGCCGACCCCGATGTAAAGAACGACCCCTTTAGCGCGGGCCGGCAGATGAACGCGCACTTTGCAACAAAATTTGTAGACGACAACGGCAATTGGCTCGACCTGGCCAACCGCAAAAATATTTCTTCAGACATGGCCCCTACCGCTTCGCAGATGCCGCGCGCGTTGGGACTTGCCTGGGCCTCTAAGTGTTTCCGGAGCGCAAAGCATGCAGATGTTTTTGATTCGCTCAGTCACAACGGAAACGAGATCTGTTTCTGTACCATTGGCGATGCAAGTACATCAGAGGGGCATTTCTGGGAAACCCTGAATGCAGCCGGCGTGCTGCAGATACCACTTGCGGTGTTTGTTTGGGATGACGGGTACGGTATTTCGGTGCCCAAGAATTTCCAGACAACCAAAGGATCTATTTCCGAAGCGGTAAAAGGATTGGAAAAAGAAGATACCACCAACGGCATCCGCATTTACAAAGTAAAAGCATGGGACTACGCAGGCATGTGCGAAGTGTTTGAAGAAGCATTGCAGAGAGTAAGGGAAACACATGTGCCCGTTTTGTTTCACGTAGAAGAAGTAACGCAGCCACAGGGACATTCGACCAGCGGAAGCCATGAAAGATACAAGAGCCAGGAGCGGCTGGATTGGGAGAAAGAATGGGACTGCATCAAGAAAATGAAAGAATGGCTGATCGAGACCGGCTTATCAACCGCAGAAGAACTGACAGAAATAGAAGCGGGTGCGAAGGAACATGTGCGCGAAGGCAAGAACAAGGCATGGGAAAAATACCAGGCGCCCATCAAGGAAACTGCGGCGCAGGCGGTTGAACTGATCCGTGGGCTGGTGGTGAATGATATGGAGAAATACAACTTCCTGCAGAAACTGGCGAACGATCTTCAATCGAACAGGGAACCCCTGCGACGCGATATCTTCCGCGCCGTTTCGCTCGCCATGGAAACAGCACCCAACTCGCCAACCATTGAGGAGATCAGGAATTTCTACAAAGAACAACACGCGCTCGGCAGAAAACTATACAACAGCGATCTCTACAACGAAGGGCCAAAAAGCGCGCTGCGTGTAGAGGAAGTAAAACCGATGATCGCATTTGATGCCCCTATGGCAAATGGATACGAAGTATTGAATAAATATTTCGACCAGCTCTTTGCGCAGAATCCATATGTATACGCATTTGGAGAAGACGTAGGGCATATCGGCGATGTGAACCAGGGTTTTGCCGGGCTGCAGGATAAGCACGGCAAAGACAGGATCTCGGATACAGGCATACGCGAACTCACCATCGTAGGGCAGGCCATCGGTTTATCATTACGTGGTTTGAGGCCGATCGCAGAAATACAATACCTCGACTATTTATTATACGGCCTGCAACCGTTGAGCGATGATGTATCTACCACGCATTTCCGCACCAAAGGACAACAAAGCGTGCCCATCATCATCCGCACGCGCGGCCACAGGCTTGAGGGCATCTGGCACAGCGGCTCGCCTATGGGTATGATCATCAATGCCGTGCGCGGTATGTATGTATGTGTACCACGCAACATGGTACAGGCCGCAGGGATGTACAATACATTACTGCGCGCCAACGATCCTGCTATCGTTGTTGAATGCCTGAACGGCTATCGCCTGAAAGAAAAGGTTCCGGCCAATCTGCTGGAGTTCACCGTGCCACTGGGGATCCCTGAAATATTGCGCGAAGGAACCGATATCACCATCGTTTCTTACGGATCAACATTGCGTATCGTGGAAGATGCCGTTGAACGCTTACAAAAAATGGACATCAGTTGCGAGGTGATAGATGTGCAGACACTTCTTCCGTTTGACATCAACCATAAAATAATTGAATCGCTCAAAAAAACCAACCGCATTCTTTTCGTAGACGAAGATGTTCCGGGTGGCGCGGCGGCTTACATGTTCAGCAAAGTAATGGAAGAACAGAAAGCGTTCCAATGGCTCGATGTTTCGCCAAGAACATTGACCGCACAGGCCCACAGGCCGGGTTACGGAAGCGATGGCGATTATTTCAGTAAACCCAATGCAGAAGATGTTGTGAATGTGGTTGTGGAGATGGTGAAGGAATAAACCAAAACACGCTAAGCTTCGTTGTTGGTCAGGCGACCAACAACGGCAAAGGCCGCAACCCTTTAAAACCCACAAAAAAGCCTGGTAATATTCTTACCAGGCTTTTTTGTGGGTTGATGGATGTTGGCCGCCTCACCAAATCAATTCAACATCAACCAACATCCATCACAATTGAAACTTCATCCCAGCCGCAAGGCTCAATGTATTGGGATAGGCTTTCACCGGCGCATCGCGGTTGATGGAAGTGGTTGCAAAATTGAACGACGGGAAAACAGTAAACGCGATCCTGTTGTTGAACGAATAATCGGCGCCAATACCAACAACGCCGTTGAAGTAAGTGGTTTTTAAACCCTGTATCTCATTCGTTTTCCCCTTCTCGTTGAATCCATTCGATGCATACACCGCGTCTATGTTTTGACGTGTGATGAAACGCGCGGCAATGCCCGCCTGCGCGGAAAGGGAGAAACGTTTACCCAACGGTATGTAATACTTGAGCGCCAGCGGGATATTGATGTAATGCAATGTGCTGGTGGATGACAAAGCCTGTGCACTATCCCCAAAAAATTGCGGCGGCGCAATTGTTTTTGGTTTGAAAAAGGCGTAGCCCGAAGAAAAGTTGAATCTGAATTTGAGAGATCCGTCCCTGTCGTCTACCCTTGCAAAAATGGTTTTCTTTGCAATATCGATGGTGTTGGTGGAAAAGCTGATGCCAGACTGTAGGCTGAAATGCTTACCCAGCTTGTATTCCACGCGAGCACCCAGGGTAAAATCGAACTCGCTGTTTTTTTCCGTGCGCATCAGTTCTTCCTTGCGTTCATCGCGGAAGGTGCCGAAATTCTGTTCAAGGTTGCGCGTGGTGATGTCGGGAGCAAAGAAAAGCGTTACGGAAAATTTACCCGGTTTTTTTACACGAACAACGGGCGCCGCTTTTGTCGCAGCATCTGCCTTATCCGCTCCGTCTTTTAACTGGCCGGTAACAACAGCTGTTGGTGCCGTTTGCAGGGAATCGCCCGCCCCTGTTATTGATCTATCTGCAAACCCATGTTCAATACTTTGCAATGTTGCCCCTGTATTTATATCGCCGTGGTGCAGCGCTGCGCCGGCCAGGCTATCTGCGCTTGCCGAAACGATACGCACAGGTAAATCGTCTTTATCACCTGCGCCGGAAGAAACAACAACCGCATCGGTTACAGGCTGCGCATCACCCGTTTCCAACCGATCATCGGATCCTTTATTTGTTTTACTGGTTTGGATCGGATGGTGCGGCGCTGCCGGACCAACAATATTTTCTTTTGGTTTTGGCTGCGTCGTGTTCCGTTCAGCCGATACCAGAGATGGCAGAACGGGTTGTTGCGCCTTGATTACCTGTTGGCCCGGTGTACCGGGAAGGGTTGTTGTGATGGTTGCCGTGGTTGATCCATTGTCCCCTTCATCATTTGCAGTCCACAACCATGTGGCCACGCCTGCCGCTACAATAAAAAATGCAGCAAAAGCCAGGCGTCTTTTTCTTTTTTCGTTCCGGGTGTTCTTTTGTTCAGCTGCACTGTCCAGTGCTTCCTCAACACCTTGCCATACGTGCATGGGCGGTTGATCGCCTGCAGCGGAGAGGTTTTCGTGAAATAATTTATCTATGTTTTTCAGATCCCGGTTCATGTTCAGAATACTTTCAGTTTTGCTTTTTCGCCGCTGCGCAGGATGGCTTTTTGCAACTGTTGCCGCGCATCGTGCAGGTTCGATTTCGAGGTGCCTTCCGTTATGCCCATCCGCAACGCGATCTCTTTGTGTTTCATTCCTTCGAATACATACAGGTTAAACACTACCCTGTAAGCAGTTGGCAGTTGCTGTATCAGGGCAATGAGTTCTTTCATGCCTATGTGCATTGAAATTTCTTCATCAATAAAATGATCGTTGCTGTGGTCGCCGCCATCACTGATCACATGCAGGTGTGTTTGCGAACGGTATTTCTGCAGCGCGGTGTTGACCATGATGCGCCGCATCCATCCCTCAAAAGAACCGTTGAACCTGAATTGCGATATATGCCGGAACACTTTGATAAAACCTTCCTGCAATATGTCTTCAGCGTCTTCGCGCGACCGCGCATAGCGTTGGCAAACCACAAACATGCCCGGCGCATACATCTGGTAAAGCCTGCTCTGGGAATCTCTGTGGCCCCGGATGCAGTTCTGTATGATCTCTGTAATTACATCCACCGGCACGGGGTTATTAATGCAACAAAGATGGGAAAGGTTGGGTGTAAAATATATTTTTTCTTCGCCCAACCCTTTTCCCGGGGGCCGCATCTTGCTCTATAGACCCGGTACCTGCTGCCGGTGTCTCAATCCAGTATACTATGTTGAAAGCAATCAAGTATGTCCTTTCGTTGATATGCCTTGTGGCCGTTATTGTTTTCCTGGCAGATAACGCAGATCATTGATCCCCTATACCCCCGCATACGACCGTAACCTTTGTTTTTATCGATTGCAAGCCGTTCCTGGGTCCATGAATAAAGAATCGCCATTGAGCGATCATCTTCCATAAACATCATTCTCATTCAATGCCGCAACCCTTACCAGGCAAGCGTTTGCGAACAATTGTTCGTACCGGCGCCTCATCAAAAACCGCGCCTTTGCAGGTTTTGCGGGGCAACAGGCGTAAAACTTAACATTGGGCGTAGTAGTTCTTGCCTATATTTAAAATCAAATCTTTCAAAAAAATTTTTGTTATGGACAAGAAAAACAAAGCCTCGGGCGCTGCAAAAAAAGACCTGAAGGCGAAATTGTCTGACCAACTGCACAATGCTTTGGCGGAGTTCAAAGAAATGGTTCACGAGAAGAAATTACAGAAACTTGTTAAAAAAGCGGCAAAACTGCTGGCCGATGGTTTGCACCACAATAAACCGGCTTCAAAATCCGTTAATAAGAAAGCACCGGCTAAAAAAAATACGACCGATGCACCGGTTAAGAAAGCCGTAAAAAAAACAGCGCCGAAAAAAGCAGTAAAGAAAACACCATCAAAAAAAGCGGCGAAGAAAAAATAGTCTCTTACTAACCCATTCAATAAGAACCCCCATAGCAATATGGGGGTTTGTTTTTTGGGATATTGGATCTTAATTAAAAAGCATAGATCAATTCTGCAAGCGAATAAGGCGCCCAGGATGTTTTAGCGGTAACCCATGCACAGGAGTGGTCCTTGATCAGTACCAGTATCTTCCAGGCTTCCTGGATGATGCCGGCTGTATCGAGGTCATCGGGAATGGGCATCGACTCATCGGCTTTGCTGGCCAGCACCTCGCCCGAGAGATTGTACACTTTCTGCTGGAACAGTTTGCCAAGCACCCTGGCACGCTGGTCAAATACGCAGTTGCCCAGCACCAGGCCCAGCACCTGCATGTTCTCCGGGTGTACCAGTGCATTCTGGTATTGATACGCGATCAGCTCACCTGAATGGTTATAGAGTGCATGCATGGGGTCTGTATTGCGTGTTACAAAATGTGGCTAATGTTTTTTTGTGTAAACAGCAGTGTCAAAGGCGTAATGGGTGCCGTTGCTGTAATCGTAACGGCTCCTCACCAGGAACAATCCGAAAGGGATCGTTTTTTTAAGTTCCACTTTTCGCTGATCCGGGTAGGTTACACCGATGGTATTGCTGTTCAGCCTTGTGAACTCGTACTTCGCCGCGGTATCCGAACCATCAACCGTTGCGGCGATGCGGGCAACGGTTGCCGATGTGATGTAGAGTTTCTTCCCGTCAAAGTTCCACACCAACCGGTTCTTTTCCCGCTCTATCTTTCCATGCGCTACGTTTGCGCTATCGCCTTTTACCAGCCGGTATGCGTAGGTATTGAAATTCATATCGCCCAGGCGACTGAAATAATAATAGCTGGTATCTTTCTTTTCGATCAACATCCAGTTCTCGTTTCCAAATACGGCTTCCATTGCATTGTAATCATTCAGGAACGACATGTTCGTCCTGATGTTTTCCGCTACTTTGGCACTGTCTGCTGTTTTTACTTCTTTGCCTGCAGGGGTTGATGATTCGCCGCATGCATACAGCAGTACCATTCCTAAAAAACAAAATGCAATTCTCTTCATCGTTCAAAAAATCTGCTTAGAAAAAAGAGCCGCCATGTTTGCACAGGCGGCTCTGGTAAGAATAGTCAACATTATTTAAAAGCGGTCCATGTTTTCCACCATGCGTCGCCCACGGCGCAGGCGCCTTTGTAGGCTACCGTTGTGAAATCGTTTACGGTTCCAGTTTTCGTCATCAGTTTCGCGCTTGTGAAAGATGCGCCCGATGCTGCTGCCGAACCCGCTGCCGGGTTAAAATCAGGAGCTGTGTAGTTGAATGGGGCGCCCAAACCCACATCGGTATTGTTTGCAACAAATGAGTTTCCATAAGCTGCAGTGTTAACCCAGTTCTGTATCGTTGTTGCCGTTGCACCTGTTGGCGCCGTTGCGCTTGCTGCGTAGGTGATCGCTGTTGTAGCTGATCCACCGGCGATGATGTTGTTTTTGAAATTCAATCCACCTGTTGGGTCGAGGTTCTTGTCTGTTGGCGTTCCTTTGCTCGCATCGATCAGCAAGGTAGAGACCGAGCCACCGTTCCAACCCATGAATACCGAGTTGAAGATGCTGATCTCACTGTTGCGGCGGATCTGCGCAGCTGCGAGGAAAAGGCTGTTGCCATTATTGGCCGCAGTTGCTTTCGGTCCAAGCACTGTGATGTTGCTGAACACCGCACTTGTTTTTACAGGATTGATCGCAACAGGATTGTTCGCACTCACGGGAATGGGAACGAGGAAAGTTGTGCGGTCAGAGCCATTTGCATCGTTATCGCTTTCAAATGCCTCGCTTTTCGAGATATCGGCAATGGAAGAATCGCGAAGAATGATGCCGAACTGCACTTTACCGCTGTATCCGTTGTCTGTATCAAAATCATCATCCAGTGTGCGGTAAGAGATGAGGTGTTTGCAATTTACCGAACCACCAAACCACTCGAATGAATCATCGTTTGCATAAGAAACCTGGACATAGTCCACTATTGTCTGGTTACCCACGCCACCCAACGTCAAACCATTGATCTCTTTATCCGGAAGGAACGCGTAGCCCGCATATTCGATCCTTACATAACGGAGGATCCCGCTGTTGTCTGCAAGGTTTGATGTAGTGCCGAGGCCATACAATCCGAGGCCATCGCTGTTGTTCACACCACCTTCAATTTCGCCCACGCCATCAACCCCGTTGTAGGATGAGTTGTTTGGCGCCTGGCCCAGGATCACAAGACCTGCCCAGTCGCCGCGTTGTGGGTTAGCTGCTTCTGAAGTGAACACGATCGGTTTATCTGCCGTACCATCCGCAATGATCTTTGCACCGCGTGTGATGATCAATGCACCGTTCTTCCCGTTCTCGCCAACGATCTTTGTTCCTGGCTCAATGGTCAGGATAGCGCCGCTGGTTACATACACCAATCCGCGGAGCTTATAGGTATACTGCGCTTTCAAAGTAAGGTTCGTGATGATCCTTCCTTCGAGGATGGTGTTTTCTGTAGCGCCGGAACCGTTGTTCACCACGGTTGTGCCGCCGTCTACTTCTATCTTACGGCAACCGGTTGCGATCATACCTACCGATGCAATAAGGATGAGTAACTTTTTCATATTCGCGTTTGTTTTATAAATTTTAGTTGTTTGCTTACTTGATGTTGTAGGAGAATGAAATGCTCACATTTGTTCCATACTTACGCGCGATCGAAATAGCATCGGTTGTTTTCTCGAACTTCCCGTTGTTGTTCAGGTCGTGGTAATAATAGGCCACCTGGTTCAGCAGGTCGGAAACATTCAGCTTCACTTCTCCCTTTCTTTTCAATACTTTTTTCGCGATCTGGAAATCGACCAACGGCCTTGGGTTCTCCCATACCGGTGGATAATCACTGCTGCCCACGTACAGGATCCTGCGGCCGATCTGGTTGAACAACAGCGTCGTGTTCAGGCCCAGTTTCTCTACATCGTATTGCAATGTTGCATTGATGAGGTACGGACTTTGTCCCTGCATGGGCCTGTCTAAATTGGTTCCCTCGCTGGTTACGCGGTTGTAGATGTAAGAGAAGTTACCCTGGAAAGTGAAGTTGCGCAGTCCATCTGCTACCACATCCAGTTTCTTCCTGAAATCAACTTCAACTCCGTAGCCCGATGCTTTGTCTGCATTGATGTAGTTGAACGTGCTCGAGCTTCCCGCACCGGTCTGGTTGAAGAACAGCTCGATCGGTTTGTCGAAATATTTATAGAATACGCCAATCGTAAACAGCTCGCCCGCTCTCGGGTACATTTCCCAGCGCAGGTCGGCATTGGTTACTTTGGTGCGTACCAGGGCCTTGTTGCCGGTTGTGGTTGCGCCCAGGTCGAAATCAAAGAACGCAAACGGGCTCAGCTCGCGGAACTCGGGCCTGATCACTGTTTGTGAACCGGATAAACGGATGTTTGTTTTATCGTTTTGTTTATAAGTAAGGTTCAATCCCGGCAGGAAGTCGTCTACTTTACTGTGCACATGGCGCGGGTCTTTTTCTTTCATGCTTCCCACCACCTGGTCAAAATTTTCCCAGCGCAATCCCCATGTGGCACGGAGTTTTGCATTGATCTGGTTATCGAACTGCAGGAAGCCCGCATTCAGGATCGTATTGGCGAGATAGCGGTATTGCTCACCGGAGATCTCGTTGAACGCAAATTTGTTGTCGAACCCGTTTCCGAAATTTGCATCGGCAAAAACATTTTCTTCTGAGAGCAAACGCAGCGACGGGTTATCGGAAGGAAGATAGATAGAGAATGGCCTTGAATCAAACAGCCTGTCTTTCACCTGTAACATGTAACCTGCTTTAACAGACTGTGTAAGTCCGCCCATGTTAAATGTTTTTGTCGCATCTCCGCCGCTTGTATAAATGTAATCATTCAGGAAGCCGAAATAACGGCTGCCGCTGCGTTGCGATGTTTTGGAAGCAGATACCAGCAACAGGTAAGGAGAACCCGGAACGGTTACGTTCTGGTTGTACTGGATCCTTCGCTGGTCGGGAATGTATTGGTCGAGGATATTGAAGCTTCCATACCAGTGCAGTTTGGTTTTGAGCGATGGCAGGTTGTGGTCGCCCGTTACCTGCGTATTGAAAAACGTATTCGATTTCAAAGCAAGTTCCGATGCACGTATGTTCTCGCCATTGATCGGGTCGTTCTCAAAATCTTTACCCGTACGTTTTGTTGTATAATCGGTTGCATTAACGTTGAGAATGGTTTTCCAGGAGATCTTGTTGTTGTTGCCCAGCTGCAGGGTTACATTGCCCAGCGCGCCCCAAAGCACATCCTGCGCATACTTGTCGTTGTGGTAATCAAAGTTCAGGCTCGCCACACCACCGGTAATGGAGTACAGGCGGTTGTCAAAATTTGTTCTTTTGAAGCTTTGGTTATAGGTAAGCGCCAATACAACGCCGAGCTTGTTCTTTTCACCCAGTTTCGTATTGAATCCCCCGCTTACCTGGAATGACTTATTGGTAACAGGGAAAAAGTTGGCATCGTTTTTCTGTGTTGACCAGATGTTCTTGAACACCCGGCCATAGATGGTTTTTTGTCCCTGGTCGAGCGCATTGAACTCCGATTTGGTAGGGAAACCGGCTGTGAGGCCGCGTGTACCATCGTCAAAACCGAGCCAGTCGGATTTACCGCCCTGGTAGTGGTAAAAATCGCTTCCCGCTGTTTGGGTATTGAAGCCCGTACCGATCTGTACGGTAAAGAAATTACTGGATGGAACGTCCTTGGTATTTACCTGTATCAGCCCGCCGGCCCACTCGCCCGGCAATTCAGGAACAAATGCTTTGTTGATGATGATGTTATCGATCATCGGTGCAGGGAACACATCGAAAGAAAACGTTTTCCTGTCGGGCTCTGTACTGCTCAGCAATACGCCGTTGAGGATGGCCTGGTTGTAACGGTCTGCAAGACCGCGAACCACGAGGTATTTACCTTCCTGCACAGAAGTGCCCGGCACACGTTTCAAAACCTCACCGGTATTTTTATCGGGAGATCTCCTGATGGCCTCGCCGGAGATCACCTGTGCAACGGCCGAGGTATTTTTCTGGTAAGAGATAAGGGCATTGATGGTTTCGGCCCGCGCACCGGTTCTTGAAGACGAAGCCTTAACGGTAACACCCTCCAGCGCGGCGCCCCCTTCTTCCATCACAATGTTAACGGTTTCTTCTTCGTTTGCACTGGCGAGGGATATATCATCGATGGTTTTGTCTTTGTAACCTATATAAGAAACGGTAATGCTGTATTTTTTGCCGGGTTCGGCTGTAAAAGAGTAACGGCCATCCACATCCGACTTCACAAACCCGGTTGCGGCGCCGCCGATCTTGATGGTAACACCACTCAATCCTTCGTTCCTGCTATTGGAAATCTTACCGGCGATCTTACCTTTTTGTGCAAACAGGGAAAAAGAGCATAATAGCAGTAAGATGAGAACAACAGATTTCTTCACAGCAATAAATTTTAATGCTGCGAAAGTAGAAGGCGAATGTTACGGAATTGTTATGGCAGGATTACGTCAGTGTTAACAATGGGATAGACCGCCGGGTTTTCCCGGGCCTCAACGGGATATTGGCTGCCCATTCCGGGCCGCAGGCCATTTGGCCCGATGGGTGGAGGGGTTGAGCGGGATTGGTCCGGTTTTTTTATCAATTTTCGAAAAACCAATCTTATGACAACCCAACAAATTGCCGACAGGCTCGTGGCACTGTGCCGGATCCCGGATTATGAGACCGCGCAGCGGGAGCTATTTGCGGAAGATGCGGTGAGTATTGAACCGTATGCGTCGGAAGATTTCCCGAAAGAGACCAAAGGACTCAACGCCATCCTCGAAAAAGGCAAGAAGTTCGAATCGATGCTTGAAACGATCCACAGCACCCGCATTTCGGACCCGCTTGTTGCCGGGAACGTTTTCTGCTGCACGCTCAACCTCGATGCAACCATGAAAGGCAAAGGGCGGATGGACATGAACGAGATCTGCCTCTACCATGTGAAAGACGGGAAGATCGTATCGGAATCGTTTCATGTGTAACACCTGCAGCATACCATGAGCCGTGAATTTTTATTTTAAACCCACGGCTCAGTGGCGTCCCCGAAGGCTAGAAGTTGCGTTTTACACTGTACACGTAGTTTCCCGCGCTCTGCAACGATAATACGATCGTGTAGCTGCCGCTTTTATCGAGGCGCATGCTCTCGCCATTCACACTAAGCAGCCCCGTTTCGGATTCTGCATTATGGCCGAAGCGGATATGGTTTGCCTTGTTGGCCCGGAACACAAATTCGCCCGCGGCAAAGTTCCTGGTGATGGTCCACGTCATGTTCGACGGATTGAATGTCATTTCTTCATCAACCCCTGCAGCGGCTGTTCCATACACACTCATCGTTGTTATTTTTTCGCACGACCATTTAAAACTGTTTGTGCTCGCGTTCATCTTATAAACACCGGCGCCCGAGGGGATCTTAAAAAAAGTTCCGTTGAACCCGAAAGTGTTATCGCCGGTCTGGTTGTAAGTAACCACATTGCTCCATGCCGTTCCTTTCACCAGCCAGAACTCGGTATTCTCCAGCGGGAAATTGATAAAACCCTCATACTCGCCATCGCCATTTACCGAAACCAGTTTAGGCGCGGATGCGATCTTCCATTCCTGGTAATTGCCCGGCGCACGCAATACATTCGATTCGCTATAAGATACCGCCTGCCATTGCTGCGGAGGTGTAACGATCACTTCACTGGTTGCCATATCCTTTCTGCATGAGAAAAACAAGATCGCACACACAAATAAAAGAGTAAGTCTATGTCTGCCCATAACTAGAAATTTAGAATTCAAATTGACAACAAATCAGACTTCCAAAAAATAGAAACAACATGTATATCCTGATCACTTTTTGAAATGAAAAACGGTAGCGAATTGGAAATTTTTCTGTAGTAAGAACACGACTAATCAGGGCTTTTACCCTTATCAACCGCCACCGACCGCGAATTGTCATCAGATCTATGACAATCGATCCGCTTTTCACCTTCCGTGCAAATCCGAGTAATCTGTGGCAACCACAGCGCGCCCACCGCAGCAAGGCACCTCACATTACCCATTGCAATAAAAACGATTCCTCACCTTGTTATCAAAACCCTAAAAAAATCACCAACCGATGTGAAATAAATTCCTCGCCAAGCCGAAGGCACAAAAATTTAAACACAACTGTGAATCAAAAATCGATGATTATGAAAAAAGTACTTATGAGCGCATTGGCTTTGTGTATGATCGCCTCTACGTTTGCGCAGAACACAACAACAGAACCTACCGTTACAAAAACAAACTCATGGCTGAAGGCTGGTATATCTGCAGGGCTTCCCGTTGGTAACATCTCCAATTTCAGTTCTGCAACTTTAGGCGCAGAGTTAAGTGGACAGGCAATGGTAAACCCACATTTTGGATTGGGTATTGCGAGTGGGTACACACACTTCTTTGGTAAGAACGGCGCCTCAGATTTCGGAACCATTCCGCTGGGTGCGTTGCTCCGCTATTATCCTACATCCGATGGATTTTTTGTAGGATCTGATGTTGGTTATTCATTTCTAACCAACACTACCGGTAAAAGCGGTGGCGCCTATGTTAAACCACAATTGGGCTACCACAATTACGACTGGAACGTCTATGGATTTTACAACCAGGTGTTCGTAGGATCAGGCGGCACAGATCTGCAGAACGTAGGTGTGGCTGCAGTTTACAATATCAGGTTCAAATAAAAAGTAATCACTTTAAAAATCAAAGCGGGAGACAGTATCTATAAAAACTGTCTCCCGCTTAATTTACCAACAGCTACCTCAACTTGCTGAAAATATAATCTTCTTCCTTCTTTGAAGTATGGCAATGGTAACAACTGGTCCGCTCTGCGTCTTTCAGCGCATCTGCATTTTCATTGCCCGTTATAAATTCCTTGTATTGCCATCCGCCTGTGTTCGCAAACAGTTTTGCGTTTTTGAACATTACATCGGCAAACTTTCTTCCTCCTTCGTGAACAACGTTGTCTTTTTTTTGCATTTCCACCACTTCAAACACAACCACCGAACCATCAGGGAATTTTCCTGAACGATACCCCTCCAGCGCCCGGTCGTTTGCGTAAATGTGATGGAAACCATTGTATTTTTCATTGGCCGTGCCAGGCTTATCCACAAGGGTTGTCTTTACATGTTTCCAGCTTCGGAAATCCTTTGGATAAGAAAGATCCGCTTCGGTTGGCAACTGCATAAAAGCAGCAACGATAAAATACGATAAAGCAAACCCGAGCAGGACAGATGCTTTTTTCATAAAAGAAATTTGTGTCTTCAAATCTCTAATAAAAAAGAAGCGATGTGTCCGCCTATTCAACAGCCACCGGTTTTTATTCAATGGAATGCGATGCTTTCAACGAACGCTACAACTCCGTCACTTGAAAGAACGCACAAAAAAACCGGTCGTTATTTAGGTAACTTAGTTTCAATATAATCCGCCAGCGCGGCGTTCCCCATGCTACGCTGGGCCTGTGCAATGGCTTTCAGATACCCGTTTACCTGCGGAACACCCGACGCAAGAAATGCCGGCAGTCCGTCACGGAAATCAATGATGACATCGACCTGCTTTCTCACATCAGCCGCGTCTTTCGTTCGTGTGAGCGCCGTGGCCAATCCGTCAAGCAACCCAAACCGCGCGCTTGTTCCTGCGTGCTCGAACACATCGTATACGTAGGCGAAATCTTTGTCGTCGCCGTAACTTGCAAGTTTATCAACGATCGATGACAACAACTCTCCTTTCGCAGGTTTCAGCATCAATGACCGCGCGAGCAGCAAACCACCAACGGAATCAACCATGCTTACCGCTGTAAGAGCGCCACCGGCAACGGAATACGAAGAGTCGCTCACTGCGGCAATGAAAAGCGGTTTGTAAGCCTCGTAATTCCTGTATTTCAATAAGCTTGTAATGGCAGCGCGGCGCACTTTTGCGCTGGGGTCTTTCTGCAACAACTCTTTTACAAGAGGTTCCATCGCTTCGCGTATCGTGTCGTTGCCCATATTCACGGCGTTGATCAGTGTACGTGAACGGATGCCAGGGTTTTTGTCTTTCAATAATTCTTTTACAAACCCGGTTTCCTGTGCCGCCTGCTTTCGTTGCACAAAATAATACGCAGCTTCCCTCCTGTCGATATGCGATTGTGCACCTGCGGTTCTGTACTGGAACTTCGCATTGTCTGCCGACATGTTATCTGTTTTCTCCATCACCAAAACCTTATCCGCATCCACATTGATGAAATCGGGTTTACCGTTCACGGGGAAAGTAAAAGTGTCGACTGCATTCTTCGCCCATACCTGGTAGCGTTTTTTTGCACCTCGCTCGTATACATCTATCGCCATAGGTAAGATAAACAGGTCGGGCTGCAGCTGTTTGAAGATCACACTCGCGCTGCCATTGTTGTATGCGTAAGAAATATCTACTTTAGGATTGCCCGGGCGATAGTACCATTGGTTAAAGAACCAGTTCAGATCCTGCCCGGTAACCTGCTCAAATGCAAGCCGCAATTGATGCACCTCGCCATTTCCGAATTTATTGGCCGACAGGTAAACATTCAACGATCTGAAAAAAGCAGAATCGCCAACGTAGTTGCGGAGCATGTGAAGAATGCTGCCTCCTTTCTGGTAACTCACCTCATCAAACGCTTCGATCGCGTTGTCATAAGCAAAACGCACCAGGCTCAGTTTCCTGTTGGCCGGATTAGCAAAATAGGTTTGCCTGTTGTTATAGATGGTTTCCTGCCCGGCTTCCTTGCCGTATTTGTATTCGTTCCACAAGGTTTCGCTGTAATCGGCAAATGATTCGTTTACGGTGGTGTTGCTCCAGCTCTCAGCGGTTACATAATCGCCGAACCACTGGTGAAACAACTCGTGGGCGATGATGTCTTCCCATGCATTTCCTTCCGACAACTGCCGCGCATCCAGTTGCGCACCTTCTTCGTGCAGCGTAGCCGTGGTGTTTTCCATTGCGCCGAAAATATAATCGCGGCCGGTGATCTGCGCATATTTCTGCCAGGGGAAATCAACACCTGTGATCCTTGAAAAAAAAGCGATCATTTCCGGCGTATGCCCGAAGATCCTTCTTGCAAACGGCTCGTATTCCTTTTCAACATAGTAGCTTACTTCTTTGTTTTTGTACTTGTCTTTCACCACCGCATATTCACCAATACCGATGAACAAAAGATAAGGCGCATGCGGAAGATCCATTTTCCAGGTGTCGGTGCGTGTGCCATCGCTGTTTGTTTTTTGCGAGGTCAGCAGGCCATTCGACAAGGTGGTGTATTTTGAAGGAACGGTGAGTGTGATCTCATTCGTTGTCTTCTGGTTGGGCTTATCAATCGTAGGGAACCAATAAGAGTTGGCCTCTGTTTCGCCCTGCGACCAGATCTGCACGGGTTTGTTTTTGATGGCGTTGTTGTTGTTGATGAAATACAACCCTTTTTCGCCGGGCATCAGGGAAGGATGCACCGCTTTGTATTCATTGGGTTTGGCAATATAATCGATGAACACCGTATAGTTCTCACCGCCTTTGTAGGTTTTATCAAGTGATATGCGCAGGTTCATGGCGTCGTACGCAAATTTCAAGCGGATATTCTTTCCCTTCGATACAAGACTCACGGAATTGATCGTCATTCCTTTTGCATCCAGCCGCAAAGAATCAGTCGGGTAAAAATGAGGATGCAGGGTGATCCATGCTTTCCCGATCGCCCATGCTTTGCTGTAATCAAAACGCAGCTCGAGCTTTGTGTGAACCAGGTCGTTGATCTTTTCTTCGGTTTGCCTGTATTGCGCAGAACTGTTGCCAGGTTGGGCGTTTGAGGTACAAACGAGCATCACAAAGAAAGCGGAGAGCAGGTATTTCATAGGTTGATTGTTGTTCAATATTGAAATTACCTTATATAAATTACAAATGCAAAAACGAAGTATACCGGTTGAGGCGCTACCCTGCGGGCAGCAAAATAAAAATCACCGTTCCCTTACCTTCTTCCGACTCCAGCCAAACCTTACCTCCGTTTTTTTCGATAAACTCCTTACACAGTTTCAATCCCAGCCCCGTTCCTTTTTCGTTTGATGTACCTGTGTTGGAGACGATATCGGCCGCGGCAAAAACACTGGTACGCACAGCTTCGGTCATGCCCATTCCACGGTCGGCGATCTCTATCAGAACCATATCCTGTTGCCTGTTTGCCCGGATGGTGATGTTGCTGTTCTCATAACTGTATTTGATGGCGTTGGAGATGAGGTTGCGCATCACCAGTAAAACATGATCAGGATCTGCAAAAACAGAAAGGTTGTTCAACTGCCAGCTCAACACTATTTTCTTCTGCTCAAGCAATTGTTCAAAGAGCAGGGCTTTCCGTTCTACAATAGGCGTTAAGGCAACCACTTCCGGTTCTGCCTTGATCCCATGAAACTGGCTGATGCTCCACTTCAGCAGGTTATCCAGTGTGCTGTGCAGCTGGTCAACCTCCGATGAAAGCTTGGCCGAGATCTGCCTGAACACTTCAGGCGAGATGTACTGGTTGCTCACCATATCGAGCGAATTTTTCAGCTGCGCAATGGGCGACCTCAGGTCATGTGCAATAATGGAAAACAGTTTCTCCTTCGTATGGTTCAGCGATTCGAGTTCCTGGTTCTTTTGTTCGATCAGCTCCTGGTACGCCGCCTGCTCTTTCTTGAAGAACATAAGCGCAAGCACCATCGTTACCAATGCCCAGGAAATATTAAAGAGCACCCTGCCAAAAGGCACTGTTCCGTATTCAAAAGTGGAATAGGCCAAAAATATTTTCGCCGCAAGAAACAATGCACAGTTGAACAGGCAGATAAGAAAAATGTACCATCGTTCGTTGAAATAAATGATGATCACCAGCAGGTTGGTCACCAGGTAATATTCACCGCCATTGCGAAAAAAAACAGCGCCGATCATAAAAAGCACGCTGGCGAGGAAGGTCATGATCAGCCGGCTCAATAAAAACCGCCGGTAACTGTTGATGATAAGAATGGCGATACCGCCCAATCCCAGCAAAAGGTTAACAACGGCGAGTAATGTTTTATCCTGGTAAAAGTTGAGGATACAGAAAACAACGTTCAACGGAATTCCGCTCGCTACCACGATGTTGAGCAACTGCGTTTTCTTGGCCTCGTGAAAACTCAGCCGGTCGCTCACACCGATATTGGCGATGCCTGCCCAGAAATGATAAATATTCAGGTAGAGAGAACGCAGCATGTTTTGGTTTTGAAACGAGGTGAAATTAATACATGTGGCGGGAACAGGGAAGCATTAATTGTTGTTAACACGGTTATTGTCAATATTTAACTTTCCGGAACGCCATCCCGGCGGCCAACCTGTTTTGCCCGTCTGCGCAATGCACGCTATTTTTGACAACGTATGAGCAAATTTCTTATTATCGGCCTGGGCAATATCGGCGACGAATACCGCCACACGCGGCACAACATCGGTTTTGATGTGGTGAATGCTTTTGTGCTCAAGCACGGCGGATTCTTTAAAATGGACCGCCTCGCAGAGGTATCGGAAGTGAAATGGAAGGGAAAAATATTCGTTTGCATCAAACCCACCACCTACATGAACCTGAGTGGGAAAGCGTTCAAATACTGGCTCGACAAAGAAAAGATCGAAGTGGCAAACACGCTTACCATTGTTGATGATCTCGCGCTGCCCCTGAGCAAACTGCGCCTGCGCGGGTCGGGAACGGATGCCGGGCACAATGGGCTGAAAGACATCCAGCTTACCCTGGGCACCGATCAGTATCCCAAGCTCCGATTCGGCATCGGCAATGATTTTCCAAAAGGAAGGCAGGTAGATTTTGTACTCGGCAAATGGACACCGGCTGAAGTACCGGTGGTGCAAAAGAAAATAGAAAAATGCGTGGAGGTAATTGAATCTTTTGCAGCAACAGGATTGGAGCGAACCATGGGCAACACGAATAACCTTACTTTTGAATAATCAGCCTCGCCAGGGAACAACAGGCAGGTCTAAAAATTTAATTGCTGTGATCCCGGTACACCTCACAAATGTAAAATCGATGTTATGAAGATATTTTGCGTCGGAAGAAATTATGCAGACCACGCCAAAGAACTGGGGAACGCGGTTCCCGAGGAGCCGGTTATTTTTATGAAACCGAAATCGGCCCTGCTCCAGCCCTCCACTCCTTTTTATTACCCGCAGTTCACAAACGAGCTGCACTACGAGGCAGAGGTGGTTTTGCGTATCTGCAAGAACGGGAAATATGTTGAAGAACCTGCCGCATCCGAGTATTACGATGCCTTCACCATCGGCATCGATTTCACCGCGCGCGACGTACAGGCCGAGCTGAAGAAAAAAGGATTGCCATGGGAGAAAGCAAAGGCCTGGGACAATTCGGCCGTAACCGGAACATGGATCCCGTTCACACCCGAACTGCGCCAGGGGCCGTTGTTGTTCTCGCTCGACAAGAACCACGAAACGGTGCAGGTGGGAAATACCAAAGACCTGATCTTTTCTTTTGATACCATTGTATCGCACATCTCCCAATATTTCTCCATCAACATCGGCGACCTGATTTATACCGGAACGCCTGCAGGTGTTGGCGAATGTGTTACCAATGACCTCCTCGAAGGCTTTTTCGGGAAAGAGAAAGTGTTTACGCTCGAAGTGAAATAACCACGCTGAACATTCAACAACAGGCAGCGGGTATATGGTGATTGATGCATGATTATTGATCCGCTGGCAATAAGGTTCAATCTTTCACAATTCATGCTGGCTGCCCGTTGTTCGCTGTGTGATGTTCGGTATATTTGCTGCTGATATTCAAACATGCTTACGCCAGACCGTCTTCTCCACGCCTATAAACTTCTCGTTACCGCGCGATCGATGGCGGACACCTACGATGCCAACAGGCAGGTATGTAAGTATGTACATTCCACCTCACGCGGACACGAAGCCATTCAACTCGCCACCGGTATGCAGTTGCTGCCCTGCGATTGGGTGAGCCCTTATTACCGCGACGACAGCATTTTACTATCAGTAGGATTTACGCCCTATGAACTGATGCTGCAGTTGCTGGCGAAAAAAGAAGATCCCTTTTCGGGCGGCAGGTCGTATTACTGCCACCCAAGCAGCCGGAATACGTCAAAGCCATCCATCATACACCAGAGCAGCGCCACCGGTATGCAGGCAATACCAACTACGGGTATTGCGCAGGGCATCCAGTTCCTGGAACAATCACAATCGCCGCTGCTGCGGAAATCGGACGACGGTAAACTGCCCATCGTTGTTTGTTCTTTGGGCGATGGAAGCGTTACCGAAGGAGAAGTAAGTGAAGCGCTGCAGGTAGCGGTGCTTAAACAGTTGCCGATCATTTACCTGGTGCAGGACAACCAATGGAGCATCAGCGCGTCTGCCGATGAGGTGCGTGCAGGCAATGCATACGATTATGCCGCGGGCTTCAAGAGCCTCAAACGTTTGCAGTGCGATGGGAGCGATTTCATCCGCAGTTACGAAACGATGGAAACCGCCATCGCGTACGCGCGTGCTGAACGAAGGCCCGTACTCGTGCACGCAAAAGTTCCCTTGCTCGGCCACCACACAAGCGGCGTACGCAGGGAGTTTTACCGCAACCGCGAAGATCTTTTGAAACACGGCTTGTATGATCCGCTGCCCAAGCTCCGCCTGCTGTTGACTGGCGTTGGTTATGCGGAACACGAGATCAACCAGGCAGAAGCGGAGGCGCTTGAAAAAGTAACGGCCGATTTTACCCGCGCACAACACGCCGTGGATCCGGATATCAATGCAGTGGAAGACCATGTATTCGCACCCACAACCGTTACAGAAGAAAAAGGAAAACGCGTTTCAAAAAATACAGAACGTGTGATGATGGTGGATGCCGCATTACACGCCATAGAAGAATTGATGGAAGAATACCCCGAAGCCGTTTTGTACGGCCAGGATGTAGGCGGCCGCCTCGGCGGTGTTTTCCGCGAAGCGGCGACGCTGGCAGACAAATTCGGCAATCACCGCGTATTTAACACGGCCATCCAGGAAGCATACATTGTTGGCTCAACCATCGGGCTCTCGGCGCTTGGCATGAAACCCATTGTAGAAATACAGTTTGCCGATTATATTTACCCGGGACTGAACCAGTTGATCACAGAAGCATCGAAATCATGCTATCTCTCCAACGGCAAGTTCCCCGTGCAGATGGTATTGCGTGTTCCTACCGGCGCGTATGGGGGCGGCGGCCCTTACCACAGTGGCAGCATAGAAAGTACTTTACTAACCGTAAAAGGGATCAAGGTGGTGTATCCATCGAATGCGGCCGATATGAAAGGACTGATGAAAGCAGCTTTTCTCGACCCCAACCCGGTGGTCATGCTGGAGCACAAGGGCCTTTACTGGAGCAAAGTGCCCGGCACCGATGATGCACGGACGATAGAGCCAGACCGGAACTACATTCTTCCCCTGGGCAAGGCCAACATTGTGCTCGAAGCGGATGCGGCCCGGATAAGGAAAGGGGAAACGGTGGCGGTGATCACCTACGGTATGGGCGTTTACTGGGCAAAAGCCGCAGCCGAACAGTTGCCCGGCCAGGTAGAGATCGTAGACCTGCGGACCTTGTTCCCGCTGGATGAAGAGACCGTTTTCAATGCCGTACGCCGCCACGGGAAAGTGCTTGTGTTGAGCGAGGAGCAGCAGAACAACAGTTTTGCCGAGGCGCTCGGCCTCCGGATCTCCAACCATTGTTACCATTTTCTCGATGCGAAAGTAGAGGTAATGGGCGCCCGGAACCTGCCCGCCGTGCCCATCAATACCGCTTTGGAGGCTGCCATGTTGCCCACCGCCGAAAAAGTAACCGGTCGGATCCACAAACTTTTGGCCTACTAAGGTTTTTCCTTTTACCCAAACCTCCTATATTTGCAGCCCGTTAGCCCCATGGCTACCCGGGAACAACCAATGGCGAGGTAGCTCAGTTGGTTAGAGCACAGGATTCATAACCCTGAGGTCACGAGTTCAAATCTCGTTCTCGCTACAAAAAGCCCATCATCTGATGGGCTTTTTATTTTGCGGATGTTGATCGTTGTTGATCAGCAACCAATAACGCGTGGATGGTTTTCTGGCACATTTTATGTTGCAAATATTTCATATATTATAAATCAAATCATTTAGTATGAAATCTCTGACCTTCCTGATCTTCCTGCTTCCCTTCACACTCGCGGCTCAAACCAAAAAGGATTACGAACAGGTAATGGCAAAATTTCAACGATTTTATAACGAAGGAAAAGGTGACAGCATAATTGCCCTGTCCAGGCCATTTACTCAATCGCTTACCAAAAACCATCCAATGTGGTCAAACGAGCGAACCGCCGAGGCCCTGGAACAATTCGGAACGCTTAAGTCTTTTGTTTTTCTCGGTATCGACAAAACGGATCCGCAAAATGTGTATGTGTTTCAAACCTTTTTCAGTAAAGCAGGCCCGCAAACAACGAGTTTAATACTGGATAAAAATTCCAAAATCGGTACTTTTCGGTTTATGACAACTTCTGATGGTATTGAAGAGTTATTGAAAAAGCGAAAGATGGGCCGTTAGCAGAATGTAGGACTACCCTGAGGTCTCGAGTTCAAATCTCGTTCTCGCTATTAGATCACCGAAGCCTTGGCGTAGGTGATCCACCTCAAGCCAAAGCTTCAGTGGATAAAGCTGAAATGTTGATTTCAATGTTTCAGCTTTTTTATTTGACAGATGGCCCATCTCCAAGCCTCTTTGTATCCTATAGATCTGTTACTTGATGAGTGGCAGCACTGCCTGCCGCACATTTGCGATATTTAGACTCTATTTGGGCAGCAAACCCAGAAATGCTTCACACATGGAATTACATCGGCTACTTCGCCGGTTCCAACAAACTGGTTTTATGAGGGTCTTTTTTATACTCGTGCTTATTTTACTACTTTCTGCGTGCTCGGGCACGGGAACCCATCGTTTGTCCATAAAAAACCAAAGCAATACAACCATCGACAGTATTGTTGTGCTGGCGCCGGATGGTACGGTCGCGTTCTCTAAATTGGAGCACGGACAGGAAGCAAAGAAAGATTTTGAAGTGAAAAGCACGCCGCAGAGTGAGGGGATTTTTATGGCCCGAATTTTCATCGGCGACTCTCTCACCGCCATACCTTTCGGTTACTTTGTGAATTCGAAAAGCATCCCGGAAAACACCAAACTGGTAATTGAAAAAGGACTAGTGATCCAGCAAATAAAATAAGATTTATAGAATAAAACATACAAACACCCATGCAAATCCAAAACGCCACTCCTTCCGACCTCGACTTCATCTTCACCCTCTACCGCCACGCCACAGAATACATGAGGCCCCGGAGCACCGCTGTATTTCCGGAGTTCGATCCTGAACTGATCAAAACAGAGATCGCTGAAAACCGCCAGTGGAAATTGATCGATGACGGAAATGTACTTTGCATCTGGGCCACCACATTCGATGACCCGTTGATCTGGGAGGAAAAAAATGCCGACCCTTCTGTTTACATTCACCGCATTACCACACAGCCCGATCACCGCGGGCATAACCTTGTGAAGAAAATTGTGGACTGGTCAAAAGATTATGCGCGGAACAACCAGAAAAAATACGTACGGCTCGACACAGTTGGCCGCAATGAAAAATTAATCGCGCATTACACCAATTGCGGATTTGATTTCCTGGGACTGATCAAATTGAACAACACAGAAGGATTGCCTGCGCATTACGACAATGCGAGCGTGAGCCTGTTTCAAATAGAAATTAAATAGGCCATTCTTCTCCCCATTATTGTTAGCGATCAGGATCGGTAACAGGCAAAAAAAACCCGGCATTTCGCCGGGCTCTTTCAATATCAAAAAGAAAATTATTTCTTCTTCTCGTCTTTCGCTGCAGAAGCTTCTTCCTGTTTCAGCTGGCGTGTCAACACAACAGAAGCGATAGGAATACGTGGTGAGTTCAGGATTTCCATACCATCCACTTTCACATCTTCCACACGGATGTTTCCGTTGAGGTCGAGGTTGGTAACATCCACATTGATGGATTCAGCGAGGTCCTTAGGCAAAGCCTTAACCTTGAGCGCTGTAAGTTTAGTGATCATTTTACCACCACCTCTCACACCTACAGAAGTACCCACAAATTTGATCGGAATGGTAGCAACCACTTTCTTATCACCCACGAGTTCGAGCAGATCCACGTGGATCAGGGAATCGTTTACTTTGTCAAACTGCAGATCTTTCAAAATGCAATTGTACTTTTTACCGTCTACTGTAACTTCAGCCTGCTGAAATTCACCAGTGTACACCAAAGGCTTGAAAGCCTTTGCAGAAGCGTAAAAATTTACCTCCTGAGCACCCCCGTAAATTACACCAGGCACATTTTCCTGAGAGCGAATCTGGCGGGCGGCTTTTTTGCCATGTTCGGTCCTCAGGTGACCTTCGATTGTAATTGTTTTCATTGTTTTATTTTTTGGACGGCGAAGGTAACTAATAATTAGGAATTAGGAATTAGTAATTAATAATTTAGAGGCAAAGGTGTTGACTTCTCACTCATCGCTTACAAATGCATTAAAAGTCAACATCTTGCATATTCAATAATTCCTAATTTCTAATTACTAATTCCTAATTATTATTTGTCTCTTCCTCGCAGCTGCGAATGTATAAACAGGCTGGTGATACTCTTGTTTTCATACGCATTGCGGATGGCGATGGCGAACAGGTCGGCAACGGAGATCACTTTTATCTTGTTGCTCTCGTGTTTCAACGGAATGGTATCGCAAACAACGAGTTCCTCCAATACACTGTTTTCGATGTTCTCGTAAGCTTTTCCACTCAGCACAGGGTGTGTGATCATGGCCCGGACCGTTTTTGCGCCTTTGTCTTTGAGAAGGGCCGCTGCCTTGGCAAGCGTTCCGCCGGTATCGCAGATATCATCTACCAATACCACATCCTTACCCGATACATCACCGATCACCACCATGCTGGCGATCTCGTTGGCGCGCTTGCGGTGTTTGTCGCAGATCACCATTTCGGCATTGAAGTAGCTGGCCACTTCGCGTACACGGTTGGTGCTGCCCACATCGGGTGCGGCAAAGGAAAGATTGGACAGTTTCAGTTGTTCGATGTAGGGAATGAAGATCGCAGAACTGTCGAGGTGATCCACCGGAACATCAAAAAACGCCTGGATCTGCGGTGCGTGTAAATCCATGGTAATTATACGGTCGGCTCCCGCGGCTTCCAGCAAAGTGGCAATCAGTTTTGAACCGATGGCAACACGCGGCTTGTCTTTCCTGTCCTGCCTTGCAAACCCATAATAAGGTATAACGGCAATGATCTTGTGGGCGCTCGCGCGTTTGGCTGCATCGATCATCAGGAGCAGCTCCATCAGGTTATCAGTGGGGGCGTATGTACTTTGTACAAGAAAAACATAATCGCCGCGGATGCTTTCCAGGAAAATGGGCTGGAACTCGCCGTCACTGAATTTCTGGATGTTGATCTTACCGATGGGGGCGCCAAAACGTTGCGCAATTTTCTCTGCCAGCTTTTGAGAACCAGTGCCGGAGAATATCTTAACGGATGGGTTCATAATGAATGCGGAATATGCGGCGAAGATAGAGATAAGGTTAAGAAATTATGATTTGATTTTTTATAAATTTTTAGTATGAACAAGTTTTCCATTAAACAGTGGGCCGACGACGATCAGCCCCGTAAAAAGATGCTGCTGAAAGGGGCCGAGGCGCTCAGCGATTCAGAGCTCATCGCCATCCTCATCAATGCCGGCACGCCCAGCCGTTCTGCGGTGCAGGTGGCGAAAGAATTATTGCTCACCGTAGGAAACGACCTCCGCAAACTAACGTCGATGAGCGTGCAGGAGATCGTGAACAAAAAAGTAAAAGGCCTTGGGGAGGCCAAAGCCATCAATATTGCGGCGGCGCTGGAACTTGGCATACGGAGAAGCACCTCGGCAAGCCGCGCCAGCCATGTGACCCGCAGCGCCGATATTGCCCATTTTCTTCGTGCCCACCTCGAGTACCGGCAACAGGAGGTTTTTGCAGTGGTATTTTTAAACAGGGGCAACAAGATCACGCATACAGAGATCATCAGCGAAGGCGGCATTACCGGCACAGTGGCCGATCCCAGGATCATTCTGAAAAAAGCGCTGGAACACAACGCCACCGCGCTCGTTCTCTGCCACAACCACCCCAGCGGCAATACCAAACCCAGCCGCGCCGACGAAGTCATCACCCAAAAAATAAAACAAGCCGCCAGCCTGCTCGATATAACAATAATGGATCATATCATCGTAAGCAAAGAGGGGTATTTTAGTTTTGCTGATGAAGGCATGTTATAATTAGGAATTAGAAATTAGAAATTAGGAATTAGGAATTGCGTGTTGTTCCAGCTTCGAAACAGGACGGCAACCTCCAAATAGAGAAAGCAGGTGAAGTACCTGCTTTTCTCCAATTCCTAATTCCTAATTTCTAATTCCTAATTATCACTTACGCTTGCGCCGTTGGTCCCCCGAAGTTCATGGGTATTTCAATGTGTTCGAGGTCTTTGATCGTTCCGTTGGCGGCTTCGAATCTTTCGATGTTTTCGGCCAGCGCTTTCATGAAACGCTTGGCATGCATAGGCGTGAAGATGATACGCGATTTTACTTTGCTCTTTGGTGTGCTCGGCATCACATTCACAAAATCGATCACGAACTCTGCATTGCTGTGTGTAATGATGGCAAGGTTTGCATAACTGCCCTCGGCCACTTCTTCACTGATCTCGATGTTTAACTGGGTAGGCTGCTGTTCCATGTTGTTTTTTTGGGAACAGCAAATGTATTTAATAGTTGGCAGTTATTGCGGGGATTTTTACCGCATATTAAGACAGGCTTCTGGCCTGTGGTAAATTTTTATTAGGACGAGGCAATGGCAAAAAAAAGCCCCCGCACAAAAAGCGGGGGCCGAAAGAATTGCAGTGAATATTATTTATCCCACCAAATCCTCGAATCCTGGCTGTCGCCACCAGACAAAAGCGAGATCGCTGCTGAAAGATTTTTGCCATTCAGGTTGTATTCCTCAGTATTGTATTGATACCTGCGGGGGATCTGTTTGCTGGTGTTGGTTGCATTAACCGCTGGTTTCAAAGCAGGCCAGCCTGTTCTTCTGTACTCTGCCCACGCGTCTATACCGTTAGGATAAGTAGCCAACCAACGCTGAACGCCGATCTTGTGCAGATTGTCTGTACCATACGCAACCACTGGTTGTGCGAGGTAAGTGGCAACCTGGCCGGTAGTAGCGCCATATTGAGTCAATGAAAGCGTTACCCCTTTGTTGTACATTAACAAAGCTGATTCGGTTGTCCATCCGCGTTCCGCCGCTTCGGCTCTTGCAAAAGTGATCATCGCTGAGTTCAGGATGGTGATCGGATCTGTAGCAAGTGAGTTTTTGCCTTTGAAAGGAAATGCAGTTGTGGTTGCGTCGTATACAGCTTGTGCAGCCGCCTGGTTCAAGCCGTAAGGCATACCGTTTGGTGTGCTCGCGTAAGAGCCCAGGCGTGGGTCGTTGTAAGCAGACAAAGTATCTGTCAGCGTTTTACTTACCGCGTTGTCAAACCTTGCACCTGCAGCAACATAAGTTGTGTACCAAGGGTTCGCAAAAGTTGTGTTAGGGTAAGTCTGGATCACGTTATCAGTGTTCTCGGTCATCAACCCACCGGTAGCAGTCAATGCAGCGTTGAACTCTGTTGCGGCCCACTGTCCTGCAGTAGGATACACTTTGCTTGTACGCAATGCGATCAGCAAACGAACTGAATTGGCGAATTTTCTCCATTTCGCGTTGGTAGCTGCAGCCGTACCGGTGCCCGCGTAGTTCATGATGATATCACCTTTAAATGGCGCACTTGCATCGTCTAACTGCAATGCCCCTTCTTTCAGTTCTTTCACCAGGTCTACATAGATATCCTGTTGTTTGTCGTATTTCGGAAGGCCACTTCCTTTCAAGGCTTCTGAGTAAGGGATGTCGCCCCACCTGTCTGTAATGGTCCAGAAGATATACGCTTTCAAAATACGAGCGATACCGATCTGGTTTGCATTTCCGCCCGATGTAGCTACTACCGCTTTTGTAGCCGGATCGGAATTCAGGTTGATGATGTTCTGCAGGTCATACAAAGTCGATGAATAACTTGGTAAAGACACGATCGGTGCACCATATAATGACAGGGCAGGATACTGTGTTTCTGCAAAATATTGTGCATAATAGCCGGGCTGTATACCTACGCCGTAGCCAGCACCCATGCCGGATTCAACGTTGGTTAACAAGGCCGCCGTAACTGGTGTAGTTGTACCGCCTGGATTGACATTGGTAGTACCAAAGTCTTCCAACTTACTGCAACCTGTTCCCATAAGGGCAGTCGCTGCAATAGCTGTTGCGATTGAACCTAGTTTAAGAAATTTTTTCATCGTTACTAATTTGATGTTTAATGTTTTTAGAATCCTGTTCTCACGTTAACTGATTAGAACCCAACACGCAAGTTAATACCATATGACCTTGTTGAAGGATATTGACCTCCCGAATCTCCATACGTACTGTTAATTTCTGATGGATCAAACGCTTTCGTGTTTGCATAGATCAGCCACAGGTTGTTGGTGATGAACGACAGTCTTGCAGACTGTATCGCTTTTCCAAGGCCAAGCTTTTTCACATTGAAGTCATAACTCAACGCCAATTCACGCAGTTTGATGAAGCTCAGATCGTGTACATATTTAGAGAATTGGATACCGCTTACATCTGCAAACTGTTTGAAATAGTCGTGTCCATCAACATAGTAGTCAACAGGTTTACCTGTATTGTCTACACCAAATACATGCACACCGCCGCCTGATGCAACCGCATCACGAACGCTCTTGCCTTTGTCGTTGAGTGCACCTGTTGCAGCGCTCAAACCTGCATAATCCATCCATGCTTCAGACAATGAACCGAATTTACCGCCCTTCTGGAAGTCGATGTTCACGTTCAAAGTAAATCCTTTGTAAGAGAATGTGTTTTGTACACCACCAGTGAATTCTGGGATTACGCTACCCAGGAACTGAGGAGTTCCGTTACGAACATAGAAACCATTCGCATCGAGTACCGGTTGTCCGTTGATGGTTTGTTCTGTATTACCCATCAGTTGACCCCACTGCATACCTACACGGTGAACCATTTGAGGTGTCAGGTAACCTGTACCAGGCACACCGAATCTTGCAGGGCTTGATGAGGTGATCTGCTTAACGGTTGTATCTGTACTCAGGCTGACGATTTCGTTTTTGATGATCTTACCAAATGCTCCTGTGATCTCCCACTGGAAGTCGTTACTGCTCAGCGGACGCAGGTTCAAGGTGATATCGATACCATTTTTACGTACTTCACCCGCATTGATCAGCTTGCTGGTAAATCCTGTTCCTGCATAAGTTTGTGCAGAAAGCGGGAAACCTTTGTTGGTCTGATCCCAGTAAGTGAACGTCAAACCGAGCTTGTTTTTCCAGAATCTTAGATCGAGCCCGATCTCTTTCGCTGTGTTTACAGAACCTTTGATCGAAGAATCAACCACCTGGTCAGGTGTGTTCATGATGAAGTTTCCGTTGTACTGGTTGGCATTCAACGGATAGTTAAATCCTGGGTATTGGTATGGATCCAACGTTTGCGGGATCTCACCCCATGAAGCTCTCAACTTACCAAAGTTCAACCAAGGCACTGATGTTTTCAGCAGATCGCTGAATACAAAGCTCGCACCTACTGACTTACTCAGGATAGAGTTGTTAGCAGATGGAAGTGTAGATGAATAATCTTTACGGATCGTTCCATCGATAAAGAGCAAGTTTTTGTAGCCTACGTTTGCTGTTACGAACAAAGCGCGGAATTTCTCAGCAGACCTGGTGTTTCCGTAAGTGATCGCGTTTTTAGAGTTCTGCAAAGAATACAGGTTCTCTACGTTCAAACCACCCGCAGTAGCTGCGTTGACACCGTTTTGATAAGCATTGTAAAAATCAAAACCTGTATTACCGCTCACAGAGAAGTCATTGAACCTTTTGTTGTACGTTACGAGACCTTCCCAATGCTCCTGGTTTGAGAAAGAGTTAGAAGTAGAGTAGCTCGCCGCGAGACCTGTTTGGTATCCGCTCGATTGCAGAATAGAAGGTGTGATGTTCTCAACATACGTTGTATTCTGGTTCTTACGATAAAGCGCTCTTACACTAAGGTCGTTGTTGATCTTATAAGTCACAGAGAAATCACCATACAACCTGTCTTTACGGCTCCTGTTGTTTAAGTATTTCTGGTATGTGAAAGAATTGTACCAGTAGTTCGCTTTGAAGAAGTTCTGTTGACTGGCCAAAGTTGTACCATAAGAGGTAGGGTTTGGTTTGTTCCAGCTACCGATGTTGCCATACGGGTCACGAATCTCAGACAACTCGATGAGTTTGCTCATTTCCAGATCACGGTGGAACCATGAATTGAAAGAACCGGTTACATTGTTACCATAACCATCAGAGAAATCTCCGAATACGGTTTGTGTAACATAGTTAAGGTTGAGGTTCATCACGAAATGACTGTTCAGGTCAACACTTGTAGAAGTAGTGAGCGTGTTCTTGTTCAACCTTGTGTTGGGTACAAGACCTGTCTGGTTGATATTCGAGTAAGAAATACGTGTAGAAACGCCTTCTGTCGCTTTAGAGAACACAACGTTGTTGTTCAGGTTAGCAGCAGTTTTGTAGAATTCCCTGATGTTATTAGGTTGGGGAGTGAGGGAAGCTGTTTTACCTGTGTATTGCGTTCCAGGATACCACGCATACCAAGGAATATATTCCTGGCCCGTGATGGCTGGTCCCCAGCTTTCATCGGTTGTATAATCGTGGTATTGTTTACCAGCGAGTGGTGCCCAGTAAGAGGGCATGGTTGCCGCGTTGTAATTGAAGGTAGCCATAGTAGGGCTTGATCCACCAGCATATGAGTTCTGGTATTCAGGGAGCCTTGCTACGCTTTCGAAAGATGAGGCCGAGTTAACAGTAACTCCGATACCACGTTCGTTCCTTTTCGCTTTTTTGGTAGTGATAACGATCGCACCGTTTCCGCCTTGTGTACCGAACAGCGCAGAAGCAGAAGGACCCTGCAATACGCTGATGCTTTCGATATCATCAGGGTTGATGTCCTGTGCAGAAGCTACAATCGTACCATTCACTACATAGATCGCTCCTGAAGAAGAACCGAGGCTGTTTTCACCCCTCAGACGAATGGCGTTATCCTGACCGAGTTTACCGGTCGCCTGGCTTCTCACCTGTACACCCGGAACCTTACCTGCGAGGGCATTGTTCACATTCAGCGTACGAACGGTGTTCAATTGGTCGCCTGAAATGGTCGGCGCACTGGCACTCGTACTGCGTGCGCTTCGTTTTGTTTCGAAGGCGCTGGTAATCACCACCTCTTTCAAAAGAGTGTTGTCACCTGTTTTCAGTGAAATACCGAGAGAGTTCTGATCCGCGTAAGTAATCGACGTTGTCTGAAATCCCACTGCTGAGATCTCGATCACATCACCTCTTTTTACTTTAACGGAAAATACACCAAAGGCATCAGCAGAAGCGCCCGAACGGCTTCCCCCTTTAACAACCACGGAAGCAAAGGGAATCGCATCTCCTTTCTCATCCGTTACTTTACCCGACACCGTGCGTGTGGTCTGGGCAGTGGCTCCTAGTACAAAGCAAAGCATTGCCACTAAGAGTGTGGATACAATTTTCTTCATGTGTTTTTAGTTTTTGGATAAACTTTTGAGTAGGCGAATATAACTATTTGACCGAAATGTTAATAAAAAATTAATTAAACACTTCGGGAGGCAAGTTTCTACACGCCCGGAGCTGTTTTAGACCATTTTCTGCTAAAAAATGCTGCGTAATTTCCAAAAATATTGTTAATAAAGTTTTTAAAATATATTTAAATCTATTGGTTACCAGTATTTAATGAAAAAAATATGCAATAGATTATTTTTTTCATTTTCCATGATAAATTACACGAACGAAAGGGCGTTTTGGCCGGTTTTTTATGTGAACGGTAACTAAAAACAAGCGTGGCAACATCATTTCAGATATTTTTGCGCCATTATGATAGTATTAGATGGCAAGATCGCTTCTGCGGCGGTCAAGGAAGAGATCAAACAACAAACTGCAAAATTGCTTGCCTCCGGCAAACGTGCCCCGCACCTGGCGGCGGTACTGGTTGGCAACAACGGTGCGAGTGAAACTTATGTTGCGAGCAAGGTAAAAAACTGTGAAGAAGTGGGCATCCGCTCTACGCTCATCCGCCTGGATGCAGATGTGCAGGAAGCTGTTCTGCTTGATACGATCGCTTCACTCAATGCAGATGCGGGCGTGGATGGTATTCTTGTGCAGTTGCCTTTGCCAAAACAGATCAGCGAACAGAAAGTGATCGAGGCCATCGATCCTTTGAAAGATGTGGATGGTTTTCACCCGGGCAGTGCAGGAAAACTGGTGCAGGGCCTTCCAACGTTTATCCCTGCAACGCCTTATGGAATCATGCTGATGCTCGAACATTTCAACATTGAAACAACGGGTAAACATGCGGTGGTTATAGGCCGCAGTAATATTGTAGGACGACCGATGAGCATCCTGCTCAGCAGCAACCTGAAAAGAGGGAACTGTACGGTTACACTTTGTCATTCGCACACACCCAATCTTACCGAGCTCTGCTTACAGGCCGATATTATTGTTGCCGCACTGGGCAGGCCGGAGTTTGTGAAGGCAGAAATGGTAAAAGACGGCGCCGTTATCATCGATGTAGGCATTACACGCGTTGAAGATGCCACGGCAAAAAAAGGGTTCCGCATCAAAGGCGATGTTGCTTATGCGGAAGTGGCCGGGAAAGCATCTGCCATCACACCTGTACCGGGTGGCGTTGGGTTGATGACGATCGCGGGCCTGTTGAAGAATACACTGCAGGCCTACGTTAGCCGTGAACAGCTGTAGCCGCTGGAGCCTTTCTTTTTTCAGCTTGTTTATCCATCTTTTTTTCTTTTAAAAAAGCGTGCGGCCCTTAGCGGGTGGCCCGCGGCGCCAATACATTATCTTTGCAGTTCATGAACACTCCCGATCAATCAGCACTACCGGTAATGGAGTCTTTTTACACCATCCAGGGCGAAGGCTTTCACCAGGGGCGGGCGGCCTATTTCATCAGGCTGGGGGGATGTGATGTGGGGTGCTTCTGGTGCGATGTGAAAGAGAGTTGGGACGCTGGCAAACACCCACGCATTTCCGTTGAAGACATCGTTGCACGCGCAAAAGAACATCCCGGCCGCCTCGCTGTAATTACGGGCGGTGAGCCGTTGCTGCACGATCTTTCCACCCTCACCACAAAACTGAAGGAAGCAGGGTTTGAAACAAATATTGAAACATCGGGCTCGTCGCCGTTGAGTGGTTCATGGGACTGGATCTGCCTATCCCCGAAAAAATTCAAGGCGCCCGTTCCGGAAATGGTTCCTTTTGCGAACGAGCTGAAAGTTGTGATACTGAACAAACACGATTTTACATGGGCAGAAACATATGCATCGCAGGTAAATGAAACATGCAAACTATATCTCCAGCCCGAGTGGGACAAAGCCGCCGAAATGACGCCGCTGATCGTAGACTATATCAAGGCCCACCCGCAATGGGAACTGAGTTTGCAGGTTCACAAGTACATTGATGTGCCTTAGGATTTGAACAGGGTATTTGCCTCCATCCCTAACAGCTCGTTAACACCTTTTTCCCGAACTTTCCTCCTATGAAAGCATTTTTAGCAGTTGCTGCATTGTTTATTTCGGCCGCCGGTTTTTCGCAGGTGTATGATCCTGAAAAAGTAAATGCAAAGGCGATCAAGACTTACGAGAAAGCATTGGATGTTTTGTCTGATGGCCGCATCAAAGATGCCGTTCCTTTGTTGGCGCAGTCGATCAAGGAAGACAGCAGTTTTGTAGATGCGTATCTTTCCCTCGCCGGCGCGATGGGAGAATTAAAAAAGTACGATCAGGCCGTTAAGCTCTATGAGAGGGCAAGAACAAAAGACACTGCTTATTTTATTGTGTATAGCCTCCCCTATTCCATCAACCTCGCGGGGCTTGGCAGGTTTGAAGAAGCCTTGCAGGCAGTGAACCATTTCCTGAAATACCCACGCCTCAACGAAAGAAGCCTGAAGAGCGCACAATACAGGAAACGCTCTTATGAATTCGCGATCAATTACGCAGCGCAGCACAAGGATTCGCGGTACAATTTTGCGCCGGTTAACCTGGGCGACAGTGTGAATACGGTGCAATCGGAATACTATCCTTCGGTAACTGTTACCGACAGCCTGCTTGTGTTTACCAGGCGCGGTAACCAGCGTGAAGATTTTTTTGAGAGCACCATGCGCACCAAGGGAAATTTTGGAAAATGGAAAGCCATCGCGGGCGATATCAATGAAGAAACCAACAAAGGCGCATTGTCTGTATCGCAGGATGGCGAGTGGCTGATCTTTGCAGGGCAACTTTCAACACAGAGCTATAAAAGTTTCGACATCTACATCTCCTACCAGACACCACAGGGATGGAGCGAGCCGCAAAGTGTGGGCGATAAGATCAACACCGATTTTTACGAAAGCGGGCCAACCTTGAGTCCTGATAAACGATCCCTGTATTTTGTAAGCGATCGCCCGGGCGGTTATGGCGGAAGGGATCTATGGGTGAGCCATCGTTTGGCCAATGGAAAATGGGGCGAGCCGGAAAACATGGGGCCGCAGATCAATTCTGCAGGCGATGAGCAAACGCCTTTCATTCATGCAGACAACCAGACCCTGTATTATACCTCGGATGGATTACAGGGCTATGGCAATTCGGATCTTTTTGTTGTGCGCAAAGATGTGTCCGGCAAATGGGGCAAACCGGAAAACCTCGGGTACCCGATCAATACCATTGAGAACGAAGGAAGCCTTGCCGTGTCTGCAGACGGGCTAACCGCATATTATGCCAGCGATAAGAGCGACAGCCGTGGCGGCTATGATCTTTACAGGTTTGACCTGAGGCCGGATATCCGCCCGTACAGGACGCTTTATGTGAAAGGAAAAGTGATCGATAAAAAAACAAACAAACCGTTGCCCTCCACTGTTGAGCTGATCGACAACAGCAACAACGATGCGTTGATGAAAGTGAGTACCGATGAGGTGGGAGATTATTTCATCACACTTCCAACGGGTAAAGATTATACGTTTACGGTGAACCGGAAAGGCTACCTGTTTTACAGTGAATTCTATCCATTAAAGAACAAAGAAGCCGACAGCGTTTATAAAAAGGATATTTACTTACAGCCTGTGGAGATGAATGTGGTAACCACTTTCAACAACGTGCAGTTTGCAACAAATTCTTTTGAATTGCCGGTAGGCGCCTATGCCGAGCTGGATAAACTGCTGCAGGTATTGACAGAAAACCCTTCGCTGAAAGTTGAGATCGGCGGGCATACAGATAATGTAGGTAAGGCGGAAGACAACCTCAGGTTATCTACGAACCGCGCGAAGGCAATTGTGGATTACCTGGTGGGCAAAGGCGTTAACATCAACCGCATGTCTTACAAAGGATATGGCGCCACACAACCGGTTGCCGACAATGCAACGGAAGAAGGCAGGGCGAAGAACAGGCGGACTACGTTTACTGTGGTTGGACTTTAATATCCACTGTAAATATCGACAGTACCAAATGTGATTCCAAAACGAAAGCAGTGCCCGAACGTTGAAAACAACTGTTTTTACAACATTATTCTTCGTGCATACTGCCATCCGTGATGCCAATACAGGAATCTTCTACAAAAAAGACAAGGTCATTGTTTCCTGCTTACTTGTTATCGTATGTTGAGATACTGTTTCTTTTTTTTCGTAAACTTGCTTTACCAAAACGACTACTATGTTCAAATCTGCTGCCATTCTGTGCACGGTGCTTATCAACCTATGTTCAAACCTAAACGCGCAGTCCTATAAATACCCAGGATTCATCCTTAGAAAAAACGGAGAAACCGTAAAAGGCGAAATTGCTTTTGCGGGCAAGGATAAAACGGTAAAAGCGATCACTTTTACAAAAGCAGGCCAGCAAGAAAAACTCACCGCAAATGATATAGCTGCATTTGGCCGCGACAACATAGATTACTATGTGTCAGCCATTGTATCTTATTACACCAACGGCCTTGAGATTGACCAGGCAAAAGAAGCTTATTCAGAAGAAAGAGCAACAGATACTGCTTTTTTGTTACAGCTTGTGAAAGGAAAAATTTCGCTTTATGAGTTGCGCACCAGTATGCGTACGGTTTATTTTACCAGCAAAAGCAATGGTCCAATCAACGAATTGCCGGCAAGGGTAAAGCTGTCTGGCACCAACGTGACCGAGCAAGACAAACAATACCGCGATATTTTGATCAACTATGCAAACGAGGAAGGTGCTGATGAAACAATGAAAGCTGACCTGATGAATGTTCAATATGAGTATTATTCACTCAAAGATGCCGTGATCAAATTGAATGAAAAATCTGGAGGTTCAACGGTAATCAAGAACACAGGTATCAAACCCATGCGAATAGAAATTGGCGCGGGTGTATCGTATATGAAATTTACCGGGACAAGTATCAAAAGTGACGGAGGAGGTTTGGGAGACTTTTTGAGCGGCACCGATTTCAATGGCTCAACAGATCCCAGGATCTCTGTTTCTATGCATTTTGGCCCTAACAACAGGTATACGCAAATCAAGGGGATTGTTGGGTTGGGCTTTTCAACTGCACTTTTAAAAGGTACGAGTCCATACATCGCATCAAGTGCAAGCAAACAGATGGATTTCTATAAAAAACTAAGTATGGTTGACTTCACGCTGGGCGCAATGTTTCTTGTGAGTCCGGCAAAGCGATCCACTTTTTTTGTAAATCCTTTGGTTGCCGTCAACACGATCGTAAATGGGTCCACCGTAAAAAATACAGGTGTTACACCTAATTTCCCTGTTCTGGGTAATCCCTACTGGAGCTTTGGCGGCGGTCTGGGTTATCTGTTTGATAAACACAGGATAGAAGTGCGCGGAGAAACTACGCTTTCCAATTATGCAAGCCCGTCTGCAAAGCTTTCCAGCACAAGATTTTCACTGTTTTACCATTATATGCTGAGCAGATTTTAATGCGAGCGGTTGTCTACGTGTTGATCGGTTTCATATCGGTCTGGTGTTGTGATGTTCCGAAACGAGCAGTACGTCATTCTACGCAGTATTAATACGTCAAATCTCAATCTGATTTTTGATGAGCTTGCGCAACTATTTTGCTGCGCATGAAAGACGATTTGCTTTATGAAGTTGCTTTGACAATGATCCCGGATCTTGGTCCCATACGCGCGAAGCTCTTGGTAGAACATTTTGGGGATGCCGCCTCCGTTTTTATTGCCCGAAAGAAGGACCTCGCCGCGGTAGAAGGCATTGGAGAGATCTGTGCACGTAAGATCAGGCAGTATACAGATCTTTCAGAAGCGGAAGCAGAGCTGGTATTTATGCAGAAGCACCATGTGCAGCCATTGTTCATCACCCACAAAAATTACCCGCAGCGTTTGCTGCATTGTTACGATCCGCCGGCGATGCTGTACTACAGGGGAAACGCGGACCTTAATACGGGCCGGATCGTAAGCATCATCGGTACACGGCACCATACGGATTATGGAAAACAGGTTACAGAAGAATTGATCGCGGCGCTTGAAACGCAGAACATCTTAGTGGTAAGCGGGCTCGCCTTCGGCATCGACTCCATCGCGCACAAAGCGGCGTTGCAAAATGGATTGCAAACCGTGGGCGTGCTGGCGCATGGGATGGACAGCATTTATCCTTCACAAAACAAAATGCTTGCGAGAGACATGCTCTTGCAGGGTGGATTGCTGACTGAATTCAGAAGGAATACAAAACCCGACAAACATAATTTTCCCAAGAGAAACAGGATCGTAGCCGGGATGGCCGACGCCACGATTGTGATAGAGACCGCGAGCAAAGGCGGCAGCATGATCACCGCAGAGCTGGCGCACAATTACAACCGCGACCTGTTTGCTGTTCCGGGAAAGATCACAGACCACAAAAGCAGTGGCTGCCTGCAACTCATCAGGCAGCACAAGGCAATGCTGTTAACCGGGGCAGGCCAATTGATGGAAACGATGGGATGGCAGGCGAAAAAAAACGTTGCAAAAAAACAGCGCGAACTGTTCATCGAACTGACAGAAGATGAAAAAAAAATTGTGCAGTTGCTGAAAGAGAAAGACATGCTCCCCATCGATCTGCTCTACCTGCAGAGCGGCCTGTCGGCCAGCAGCATGGCAGCAGCGATGCTGAACCTGGAAATGCAGAACCTGGTTTGTTTGATGCCGGGAAAGATGTACAGGTTGGTATAAAGTTGGACCGTTCGGTTTTGTAAATGAGTGTGTGCAACAACATCGAATTTAAAGGCGTGCACCTACACTATTCGTTCACATCATACAATTGCTCCGCTTCATCCATCTTGTGTCGTTTTTCTTTTTTTCTCCAGTTGAGAAGGAGCACCATTGAGAGCAGGGCGAGCAGGCCGGGTACCGCGAATGCATATACCAGGTTTCCGGGTTTGTTCTGGTAGATCCATCCCGAAATTAGGGCGCCACTGCCGATGCCCACTTCGAGGGCGATGTAGACAGATGCAACGGCGCGGCCGCGGTTTTCGGGTTTACAGAGGTCTACGGCCCATGCCATGAGTGTGGGGCCATTCATTCCCACACTGAACCCCATGATGGCGGCGCTGAGTATGACCATAAAGATGGAATGTGCAAAGGACAGCAGCGCCATTGCGGCCACCATGGCAAGCGAAGAAAAGATAAGCACGATCACGCGGCCGTATTTGTCTGATGATTTGCCCGCAACCAGGCGGATCAACAGCGAAGCAATAGTATAACATGCATAAAAAAATCCTTTGTTGTGCATACCTACTGATTCGCTCAGGTCGGGCGACAGCGTTAACACCACACCGATCGAAAAACACAACAGTAACATTACGATGGCAGGGCGGATGGAGGTTTTATCAAACACTTCCGTTTTGCGGATCCGCAGTAATGCGAAAGAAAACTTCTGCGGATGCGGCAGTGTTTCCTTGATGTTGTAGAGAATGATCACTGAGCCCAAAGCGCAGAGCGCAGATACATAGAACATCAGGTTGTAGGAGTAATTCATCACCAGGAAACTGCCACCGAGCGGCCCGATGGAAGAGCCCAATGTATAACCGATCGCAAGCGCGCCAAGCGCCTCTCCGCGGCGCGATTCATGCACCACATCTGCACCGTAGGCAGAAGTTGCAGTGGGTTTGAAGCCTGTTGAAAACCCATGAAAAAAACGAAGCAGTAAAAAGCCGCTTACCGTGGTGAGTATGGGATACAACAAACTGCAGGCCACGCAAACCAGCGAACCAAAGATCATCACGGGCACACGGCCCACCGTATCGGTCAGCTTACCGCTGAAGGGCCGCGAGATGCCGGCCATTAAGGTGAAAAGCGCAATGATCAGTCCCTTGTATTCGGCGCCGCCAAGTTTTGTCAGGTAACCGGGCAGTTCAGGTATCATCATACTGAAGCTTACACTGAACAGGAAATTGCTGAAGCACAGGAGTGCGAACTGGAAATTAAAATAAGGTGCATCTGCCGTGGGGGGAAGCTTGGTCATGTACAGCGAAAGTAGACGATTTCAATAAAAGAGGCGCGAATCGCAGAACGCCGTCTCAATGCCTCTTCCCTTGCGGCTTTCGTTACCGGGAACTTTTTTTGGCACCTATTTGCCCGTCACCCTATCTTTGCACATGGCAACAAGAAACAACTCCTCCCTCAACAACCCAACTCAATCAAGATTATTCGGTGAAGGCCTTACGTTCGATGATGTTTTGCTGATGCCGGCATTCAGCGAAGTGCTTCCGCGCGAGGTAGACATCCGTTCAAACCTTACCAAAGACATCGTACTTAATATTCCCATGCTCTCCGCAGCCATGGACACTGTTACCGAAGCCAGCCTGGCCATTGCGTTGGCACGCGAAGGGGGCCTTGGTATCCTGCACAAGAACATGAGCATCGAGCGCCAGGCAGAGCAGGTGCGCAAGGTAAAACGCAGTGAGAGCGGGATGATCATCGATCCCATCACCCTGCTGGTCGATGCCACGATCGGCGATGCGTTGCGTTTGATGAAAGACAACAAGATCGGCGGTATACCCATCGTTGATGCGCAGCAAAAACTCGTAGGCATCCTCACCAACCGGGATCTTCGTTTTGAACACGACAGGAAGAGAAAAGTGAAAGAAGTGATGACAAAAACCAACCTCATCACCGCACCCGAAGGAACCGATCTTAAAAAAGCAGAAAAAATACTCCGCCAGTATAAAATTGAAAAATTACCCGTTGTCAATAAACAGGGCAAACTGATCGGGCTCATCACGTACCGTGATATTTTACAGTTGCGCAATTATCCATTCGCTGCCAAAGACAACGTGGGAAGACTGTTGGTGGGTGCCGCATTGGGCATTACGCAGGACCTGATGGAAAGGGCGGCCGCACTTCAATCGGTGGGTGTTGATATTGTTACATTGGACAGCGCGCACGGCCACAGCAAGGGCGTGATACAGGCATTGAAGGCACTGCGTAAAAATTTCAGGACACTGCCGATCATCGCAGGAAACATCGGTACCGCAGCAGGTGCAAAAGCATTGGCAGAAGCGGGCGCGGATTGTGTAAAAGTAGGCATAGGCCCCGGCTCCATCTGTACCACGCGGATCGTTGCGGGTGCCGGTGTTCCGCAGCTCACGGCCATCATGGAAGCAAGCAAGGCACTGAAAGGAAAAAACATACCCGTGATCGCCGATGGCGGGATCCGTTATACAGGCGATATGGTGAAGGCACTTGCCGCCGGTGCGAACGTGGTGATGATGGGCAGCGTGTTTGCAGGCGTTGAAGAGAGCCCCGGCGATACCATCATTTACGAGGGCCGCAAATTCAAGGAATACAGGGGTATGGGAAGCCTTGGCGCAATGAGCCAGGGCAGTGGCGACCGCTACTTCCAGGATGCAGAACAGGATGTGAAAAAATTTGTTCCCGAAGGCATCGAAGGACGCGTGGCCTACAAAGGTTTCCTGAACGAGATCGTTTACCAATATACCGGCGGGCTCCGCTCCGGCATGGGTTATTGCGGTGCAAAAGACATCAAGGCTTTGCAACAGGCCACTTTTGTGAAGATCACGAATGCGGGCATGAAAGAAAGTCACGCACACGATGTTGCCATTACCAAAGAAGCGCCTAATTACAGCAGGGGCTGATTTTTGATTACGACAGGATAAATCATCCTTGTTAAGCAGGACCAGGCTGAAGACAATACCAGGAAACTGGTTGTTTCTTCATTCCTGCTCCTGCTTTTTATTTGAGCCGTCCTGCTGCCGTCGTCGGGTTCTTGTATCTTTCTTCCTAACTTTAAAAAAAATATTGTTGAAAAAGATACTGCTACTGCTTTTCATTTCATCGGTTGCTTGCCAGATAAATGCACAAGACTCTTCGCACCTGCGCGTGAGTTTGCTAACCTGCGGACAGGGAGATGAATTGTATTCTGTTTTTGGCCATACGGCCATCCGCATCACCGATAGTTCAAAACAAACCGATATTGTTTACAACTACGGCACATTCGATTTCAACGATCCCGACTTCTACGTAAAATTTACACGCGGCACGCTGGATTATATGTTGTCGGCAGAATATTTTCCAGACTTCATGCAGGCATACGTGTACGAAAGAAGAACGGTAACCGAACAGGAATTGTTGTTAACAGGTGAAGAGAAGACGGCGATCCGCGAAGCGCTGAACGCGAACCTGGCCGGCGCGGCGCGTTATTACAAATACATTTTCAACTACGACAACTGCACCACGCGCGTGAGGGACATGCTCATGAAATATGCGGGGCTGAAAGCAGACCGGCAACTCGTTCCCGAAAAAACAACGTTCCGGAACATGCTGCACGAGTACCTCGACAGGGGGGCACAACCCTGGAGCAAACTGGGCATCGACCTGTTGCTGGGCAGCAGGATGGACTGGAAAGTGAACATTGCAGAATCGATGTTCCTGCCCGATTACCTGATGAAGGGGGTTGACAGTTCTGTTCACAGCAAAAACATACTGCGCAGTAAACAGCTCATTCACAACCCGGGTAACGCGCCGCGGAAAAATACCAATATGCCCCTGTATGCATTTACTGCCATAGTGCTGGTTGTGCTTTATATTTCATCGAAGAACAACAGTACGGCAAGAAGCATCACGCGGTTTTTCGATGTTGCATTTTTCCTGCTCACCGGTTTGCTTGGTTGCTTCCTTCTGTTCATGTGGTTTGGCACGGATCACAAAGCCTGTGGCGCCAATTACAACCTTTTGTGGGCATTGCCAACCAACCTCGTTGTTGCTTTTGCGCTGTGGAAAAAACCAAAATGGCTGAAGGGGTATTTATCATGCTGCGTGGCCGTTTATGCATTTACCCTGATCGGATGGTACTTTATTCCGCAACAGATCAACATCGCCGTGCTGCCGATCGTTTTGCTGATGCTGGTACGTAGTTATGCCTTGAGAAAATAACAATCAATCAAAACCTTGCGTAAACACTTTACATACAACCAATCAAAGATTGCCTACAACATAGAAGGGCAGGGCGCGCCGGTAGTACTTGTGCATGGTTTTGGAGAAGACGGATCGGTATGGAAAAAACAGGTTGATTTTTTACGGGAATATTTCACACTCATTGTTCCGGACCTGCCGGGCAGCGGTGGTTCTGATTTACTGGATGCCGATCGGTTTGATTCAAACATGATCGATGTATATGCAGATTGCCTGTATGCATTGCTACAGGAAGAAAAAACAGTCCCCTGCGCCATGCTTGGCCATAGCATGGGAGGATACATCACGCTTGCTTTCGCAGAAAAATACCCGGCTTCGTTGCATCGTTTCGGGCTGGTGCATTCAACTGCGTTTGCGGATGGTGAGGAAAAGAAAAAAAACAGGGAAAAAAGCATTGCGATGATAGAAGAATATGGATCGCTGGCTTTCCTTAAAAATACAACCCCCAACCTGTTTGCAGCAAAGTTCAAAACCGAGCACCCCGAAAGCGTGCAGGCTTTGATCGATGCCGGCGCCTCCTTCTCCAAACAATCGCTCCAGCAGTATACCAGGGCCATGATGCTGCGGCCCGACCGCACGCACGTGCTGTTAAGCAACTCTTTACCGGTGCTGTTCGTAATAGGTACCGAAGATGTGGCAGCGCCACTCGCCGACGTGATAAAACAGGTTTCGCTCCCCAACATTTCGTATATTCATGTGTTACAGGATTCAGGGCACATGGGCATGTGGGAAGCACCGGATTTATTGAACCGGCACCTGTTGTCTTTTCTCAATCATTAATTTCCGGATGCATGAAGAAGTATTTCTTCATAGTGGTGTTTTTTCTGTTATGTATTTCTGCAACGGCGAGACATGTGGCAGGTGGAGAGATCATGTACCAATATGTAGGAGCCGGTACCACACCCGGAACAAGCGTTTACCTGATTACGATGCGATTGTTCAGGGATTGCGAATCGCCCGGCCCGCGCCTGGAATCGGAAGTGATCAATGTTGGCTTTTATTCGAAAGGCGTTTTGGTTACCACACTGTCTTTGCCCAAACCCACCGACGTAACAACACTTTCCCTCAATACATCCAAGTTTCCCTGCCTGGTGGGCGACCCGAGGGTTTGCTACCAGATGGCGGTATCGCAGGCAACGATTGTGCTGCGCGATACGGAAGACGGATACACCGTGGTGCGCCATGGCAAGGACCGCATCGATTACATCAACAATTTATCTCAGGAAACAAGTGTGGGCAGTACGTATGTAACCAAGATACCCGGCACAAATGTGCTCGGCGCCGGCCACAACAGCTCACCGCGTTTTAATGTGCGCGATACGGCGCTGGTTTGTTCAAGCAAAAAATTCGTGCTTGATTTTGGTGCAACGGATGAAGACGGCGATTCACTTTCCTATTCTTTTTGTGAAGGATATGGTTCATCTATCCGGAGCGAGTCGCAGCCACCTTCTACGCTCACGCTCGAAGGTTTGCCGTATGGCGGGGGATTCACGGGCGATATGCCCTTGGGTGCGGGCGTTACCATAGACCCGCGAACGGGGATCATCAGTGGTATTGTGCCGCCCGTGGGCCGCACTACAGCAGGAACACGCGATAAAAATGGTTACGTGGTAAGTGTTTGCATCACGGAATGGCGCAATGGAAAAATAATTTCGGAACACCGCAAAGACTTTATCCTCAAAACACAAAGCTGCGATTTTGTGGAAGCGGATCTTCCTGATAAGATCGTGCAATGCAAAGACACAACGATCGTTCATTTCGAAAACCAATCCACCTCATCTGCCATCACGGGTTATTTGTGGGAATTTGGAGACAAGGCCGGCAGCAGCTCGACCCTGCCGCTGGTTGATTTCAATTATGCAGACACGGGCCGTTTTATGGTGCGGCTCACCGTGCACGGGCCAAAAGGTTGTGTGGGTGTAGACAGTGCGGAAGTGGTGGTGTACCCGGGTTTCAAACCCGGTTTCGGTGTTGCGGGTGCCTGTTATTTTTTGCCGTACCGTTTTATAGACAGCACAACATCAAAATACGGAACGCCCAACAGCTGGCGCTGGAACTTTGGTGATGCGTCTACAACCGCTGATATATCTTCCTTAAAAAATCCGACTTACAAGTACAAAGACCCGGGTACAAAAAACATAGGGCTTGTTGTGTCCGATTCAAAGGGATGTATTGACAGTGTGTACAAGGATTTTGTGGTGCGCGATAAACCCGAGGTGCATCTTCCTTTCAAAGACACATTGATCTGCGCGATCGATACATTGGCGATACCTATGACCGATCCCGGTACGTATTCATGGTCGCCAAACAAGAACATTCTTTTCGGCAATACCGGTACGCCGCTTGTTTTTCCAAAGGATACCACCCGGTACATCGTAACCCTTTCCAACCAGGGATGCACCAATTCTGATACGGTAACCATCAACGTGCTGCAATCGATCACGGTTGAGTTGGGTAAAGATTCTTTGATCTGCAGTACAGATAAAATAGAACTTCATCCCGTCAGCCATGGATTGCAATACCAATGGGCAAGTTCAACGGGCGAAAAACTGCCTCCCGTAAAATATCCCGCCGCGCAACCGCTTGTTGATACAAAATATTATGTAACCGCGAACCTGGGCAAATGCCAGGCAAGGGACACGGTAACGATCCGTTCGGTGCCATACCCAAGTGTTACCGTGGGGCCTGACACCGCCATCTGCATCGGGTCGCGCGCGCAGCTGCACAGCATTGTGAAGGCGGCTTACATCAACTGGACGCCATCGGCAACGCTCGTTGGCTTTACCACGAAAAACCCGGTGGCCGGGCCTTCCAGAACAACAACCTATGTGGCTTATGTGCGGGATACACTGGGTTGCCCGAAGATTGTAAGCGATAGCATCACGGTTATCGTGGCGCCGCCGGTTCACGCATTCGCAGGAAACGATACCACGGCAACGGTTGGGCAGCCCTTGCGCCTGCAGGCAACAGGGGGCGTAACGTATTCCTGGAGCCCGGAATCTTATTTATCGGCTACGAACATCGCAGACCCTACGGCGATCTTTTCAAATGAGGCGGATACGATCCGTTACTATGTGCGTGTTACGGATCAATATGGATGTTTTGCCGATGACGATGTATTGGTAAGGATCTTCAGGACCGGCCCGGATATACTTGTGCCAACAGGCTTCACGCCCAATACGGATGGAAAGAATGATGTGCTTCAGCCGGTCACGATCGGTATTGCGAAGCTGAACTTCTTCCAGGTTTACAACCGTCTGGGGCAACTTCTGTTCAATACAACCGAGTTTGGCAAAGGATGGGATGGCCGTTTTAATGGAGCGGAACAGCCGAGCGGAACTTATGTGTTCCAGGCAAGGGGTGTCGATTACACGGGAAAAGTGGTGTACCGTAAGGGAACGGTGGTGTTGATCAGGTAGTGTATGAAATATTTCCGGTATGATTTCTCAACCTGTTACCAAGCTTTACCTGATCTTGTTCACAGTAAAATGACCGCCAAAGCAGCGATCCTCTCTCTTTTAACCTCATTAAAGTGTTGCAACACCGTTAAATGATCAGATAACTGCCCCAAAAACGGGACTGTTCTCCCAGATAGGTTTATTTTGGCAACGGAACCGAGGTATGAAACGCATTATTTTCCTTTTACTGATCCTTTTCTCTGCTGCTTATTCCTTTGCCGGGCATATTGCGGGTGGTGAAGTGTTCTACAAATACATCGGGCCGGGGGGCACTGCAAATACATCCCGGTACGAGATCTCATTAAGGTTGTTTAGGGAGTGTGACCCGGATCCACCGGCGCCTGGTACCATGACTGCTGATATGCCAGCCAGTGTCATTGTAAATATTTACAACAATTCCAGCCCATCTACCCTTTACGAGTTAGGCATCAATGTAACAAGGGCAAGTTTTAACACGATCCAATTGGGTACGCTCAACCCCTGCATTTCACCGGCGCCCCCAAAACCGATTTGCTACCAGGTGGGTGTTTTTACTTTTACAAGAGACCTTCCCAACAGCGCTGCGGGTTACACCGTAACGTTTCAAACCTGTTGCAGAACGGTGAATATCGTGAACGTTTATTCCAATCCCGCACAAAACGAAGGCGCAACGTATACGGGCAATATCCCGGGCACAACCGCATTACCGGTGGGTGTAAACTCCAGTCCTGTTTTTGCGTTGAAAGATACCACGCTGGTTTGCGCAGGCGGCAAGTTCATTCTGGACTTCGGGGCAAACGATCCCGATGCAGGCGACTCATTGTCGTACAGCCTTTGTTCAGCTTTCGACAGGGGACTCACCATTAATTCTGCTGCTACTTCCAATTACAGTTATCCGCCTTATAACAATGTAGCATACAACGCCGGCTATACAGGTTCCACGCCGCTCGGCGACCTGGCTGTGATCGATCCTGTTACAGGCATTATATCGGGCATAGCCCCTGGAACGCCGGGCAGGTATGTGGTTACGGTTTGTATTACAGAATGGAGAGCGGGAAAGATCATTTCCAATCACCGGAAAGATTTTACGTTGCGTGTCAATTCGTGCACACTCACAGGAGCCGTGTTGAAGCCAACCTACATTAGTTGTACGGGCACCACTCTTTTTTTCGAGAACGAATCAACCAGTTCCAATATCAATTCCTATTTATGGGATTTTGGCGTGGCGGGAATCACAACAGATACATCTACCAACCCCACCCCATCGTATGATTACCTGAAAAGCGGAAAAGACAGCGGCACATTCACCGTTAAACTCAAAGTGGCAACCGTTAACGGATGCGAAGATTCTACAACCGCACTGGTAAAAGTGTATCCCGGTTTTAAAACAGGATTCACCGTTACCGGCTCTTGTCTTCTCAACAATTATATTTTCAAAGACACCTCAACCATCAAATACGGAACGGTAACCAGCCGTCTCTGGAACTTCGGCGATGTTTCTACACTAGCAGACACCGCCCGGGCAAAAGATACCGCATGGAAATATACTTCGCCGGGCACCGTTCAGCTACAACTGGTCGTTGCCAACAACATCGGTTGCATTGATACCATCACCCGGCCATTCACCATACTCGACAGACCCTCTCTCAGCCTTCCGTTCAAAGACACATTGATCTGCAGCATCGATACGCTTATGCTTCGATCGAACATTACATCGGGGTCCGTAGTATGGTCGCCCGCCGGTACCGGCCCCAATGCAACACGAATATTGAACAGGAACACCGCAACACCATTGGTCTATCCCACAGATACCACGAAATATTACGTTACCGTGAGCGACAATGGCTGCACAAACACAGATTCCGTTACGGTAAACGTGCTTCCGTTCATTGCTGTGAAAGCAGGGTTGGATACGGGGGTTTGCCAGACAGACACGTTCAGGCTGCGGCCCGTTAGCCATGCGTTGCAATACCTGTGGACCGCCTCCACCGGCGAAAACGTGGAGGATGTGAAGTACCCGCTTGTTCAGCCGCTTGTAAGCACACGTTATTACGTAACGGCCAACCTCGGGAAATGCCAGGCGGTAGATTCTATGTTTGTAACCGTATCGCCTTACCCGCTCGCTGCCGCGGGCAACGATGTTACGATCTGTTACGGGTCGCGTGTGCAGTTGAACGGATCATCCAACGCAACAAAATATTCATGGACGCCGGCCTCGTCGCTCATCAACCCAAATACATTGAACCCGATTGCGGGCCCAACGAAAACAACCATGTACATTCTCAGCGCCACCAATACGGCCGGCTGTTTGAATGCAAAAACAGATACGGTGATCGTAACGGTTACTCCTCCCATCATTGCCAATGCGGGCAGGGATACGGCGGTGGTTGCAGGACAACCACTGCAACTGGAAGCCACCGGGGGAACCACCTATCTGTGGTCGCCGGCCACCGGCCTGAGCGCCATCAATATTGCAAACCCGATCGCCACGCTCGATAAAACATACGATACCATGGTGTACACGGTGCGCGTGAGCATTGGCGCGTGTTATGCAGAGGACCAGGTAAAAGTGCGGGTATACAAATCGGCGCCGGATATTCTCGTGCCTTCCGGCTTTACACCAAACGGCGATGGAAAAAACGATGTGAGCCGGCCGGTGCTGCTTGGGATATCCAAACTGAATTACTTCAGTATTTACAATCGATGGGGACAACTCGTCTTCACCACCAGCGAACAAAACAAAGGATGGGACGGCAACTTTAACGGCTCGCCGCAACCCAGTGGCACCTATGTGTACATCACATCCGGCGTGGATTTTCTCGGGAACGTGATCTCAAGGAAAGGCACAGTTGTTTTGATACGGTAAGAGGCTGGTGAATGAAAAATATCCGGGACTGATTGTTATTTGCTACGCTTCTGGCCGCATTCAGCGACCGCCACCTGCCGTTTACTATTCACCATATTCCCTACCTTCGCAGCCAACACATTTTTATGGAAAAAATCATTCTGATCACCGGCGCCACTTCCGGTTTTGGAAAAGCGATCGCTGAAAAATTTGCGGCCGGGGGATGGAACTGTATCATCACGGGGAGAAGGGAAGACAGGCTTTCGGCTTTGGCAAAAGAACTGGAATCGGCACACGCGATCAAAACGCTTCCATTGGTATTTGATGTTCAGAAACGGGATGAAGTATTCGCCGCCATCACACAGATCCCTGGAGAATGGCAGTCGATTGATGTGCTTGTAAACAATGCAGGACTCGCCTTGGGGAGAGACAGTTTCGAAAACGCCAGCCTCGACGACTGGGATACCATGGTCGACACCAACCTGAAAGGGATCATGTATGTTACCAAGGCTGTGCTGCCTTTTATGATCGCGAGAAAAAAAGGGCATGTGATCAACATCGGTTCTACTGCGGGAAAAGAAGTTTACAAAGATGGCAATGGCTATTGCGCAACAAAATTTGCAGTGGGTGCACTGAGCAAATCGATGCGCATAGATCTTTTGCAACATGCGATCAAGGTAACCACGATCAATCCCGGGGCGGCAGAAACAGAATTTTCAATCGTTCGTTTCAAAGGAGATGAAGGAAAGGCAAAACAGGTTTACGATGGTTTTGTTCCTTTGTATGCAGATGATGTTGCAGGTGTGACCTACTATTGCGCAACACTTCCGCCCAACGTTTGCATCAATGATCTTACCGTAACCTGTACGGCGCAGGCCGATTCAATTTATTTTCACAAATAAAAACAATACACCAAAACTATGTTCAGCTCCATCCGGCATTTCAGCGACATCTGGGAATCAGAAACGGCATCAACACTTGCGTGTCTTAACAACCTGACAGATGAAAGTCTTACGAAAGAATATGTGAATGATTACAGAACGATCGATCGCCTGGCCAACCACATCGTAGATTGTGCCGCCGGTATTCCGCACGAAGCAGGATTGCCTGTTGCGGGTTATGAAAAAATAAAATTTCATACCGTACACGAGCTGGTAGAGGCCTACAAAAAAAATACGGCCGCAGTAACAGCCGCACTCACACAGTGGAACGACGATACCCTGCAGGAAGAAACGCCGATGTACGGAGAAAGCTGGAAGAAAGGGTTTGCTCTTTGGGTAACAGTAGTGCACCAGATCCATCACCGCGGCCAGCTCACTGTTTTGATGCGCGCCGCAGGATTAAAAGTACCCGGCATTTACGGCCCCTCAAAAGAAGAATGGGAAGCGATGACGTTCTTACCACAGGCAGATTAGAGATATAAACCTGTACATTTATAAACAAGAAGCGGATCGGTAAGATTCGCTTCTTGTTTATTAGGGATTTGCTATTTCCCAAGATGTAAGAAACAATCTTACTATTCAGATCGTAATTTTTCAAACTCAGCAACGATCTCATTCACCACATCGGCGGCGGGTTTTATTTCATGGATAAGTGCGCTCACTTGTCCTATCTCGAGTTCACCTTCGGCCAGATCGCCTTCGAACATGCCTTTTTTGGCGCGGGCGCGGCCGAGCAATTGACGGAGCTCTTCTTCGGTAGCGCCACGCAATTCTGCATCGCGAACCTCGGTAGCAAAATGATTTTTGAGAAGACGTACGGGCATTAATTTTTTCATACTGAGTTGCGTGTCTCCTTCGCCTGCTTCTACTACCGCCTGTTTGAATGCCATATGCGAAGATGCTTCCGGTGTGCAAACAAAACGGCTCCCGATCTGAACGCCATCTGCGCCCAGTACCATCGCTGCAAGCATTTGCCTGCCGGTGGCAATGCCGCCTGCGGCAATTACGGGTATCTTAACGGCTTCTTTTACCACCGGCACCAATACCATCGTAGTCGTTTCTTCACGGCCGTTATGGCCGCCGGCTTCAAAGCCTTCGGCAACCACCGCATCGCAACCGGCTTCTTCAGCCTTTAGTGCAAATTTGCTGCTGCTTACCACGTGCACAACGGTGATGCCATTTTCTTTCAGGTATGCGGTCCATGTTTTGGGATTACCCGCGCTTGTAAAAACAACAGGTACTTTTTCGTCGATGATGATATCGATCAGTTCTTTCACATCAGGATACATCAAAGGAATATTCACGCCGAAGGGTTTGGCGGTAGCCGCTTTACACTGCCGGATGTGTTCGCGCAATACAGGCGGGTACATGCTTCCGGCGCCGAGCAGGCCCAGTGCGCCGGCATTGCTCACTGCACTGGCAAGTTTCCATCCACTCGCCCAGATCATTCCCGCCTGTACGATCGGGTACTGTACCTGGAACAAGGTTGTGATCCGGTTAGAGGTATTCATGTGTGCAATTTAAAAAATCAATATTTAATTGGTAACTTTATTAAAACTTGCGCAATGGCAAAACACCAAATACAGGCAGCGGGGAGCGGGATTGCGCAGGGAAAACCGGCCGAACCGGAGGTAGTTTATGAGAACGAACTGAGTGCCGGACAATGGATCGAATTAAAAAAACGGATTGCCGACCACGAAGCAGGAACAGCAGCGACAACCACGATAGAACAACTCGAAGAAAGGCTAAGGAAAAGGCGAAGTGAGCTAAGACTAAGACCCCATTAACCGAAATCTATCTCTGTATTATCCCCAATATTAAGGCTTCGGCTCAACCCTCTCACCGAAGCATCGCTGCCGATCAGGGAATTGTCGAGCACCACTTCATACAAAGTAGTATAGGACCCGATGATGCTGTCTCTTACGATTGAATGTTTGATAGACGTATTGGCGCCAATGGCCACATGCGGCCCGATGATCGCATTCGAGATATCACAGCCCGGCGCTATGCTGACGGGCGGAATGATGATGGTGTCTTTGTAACAGTGATTGCCTTCTGTATTGCCCCCGAATTTTTTCAGTAGGGTGGCGTTGCTCTCCAGCAGGGTTTCTTTCTTGCCGCAATCAAACCAGTTCTTCACTTTGAACGCCTGGAACTTGGCGCCGCGTTTGATCATGCAGTCGAGCGCATCGGTAAGATTGTATTCGCCAAAAGTGCGGATGTCCTGCGCAAAAAGATGGTGCAGGCACTCGAAAAGGAAATGCGTTTCCTTGATCTTATACAACCCCACAAGCGCCATATTGCTTTTGGGTATCGCCGGTTTCTCCACCACCTGCTCTATAAACCCGTCTTCGCCGACAGACGCCACACCAAAATTTCTTGGATCATCCACTTTCTTGATGCCAAGCATACTGTATTCGCTGTTCACCACTTCCTTTACATCGTACTCGCAAATGGTATCGCCCAATGCCACAAACACTTCGTCGTTGCCCACAATGTTCCGGGTAAGCTCTATCGCGTGGCCCGTTCCCTGTCTTTCGTTCTGGAAAACGAAATGAGTGGTCAGGTCGGGGTAATTTTCCTTTACATAATCCTGGATCTTTTCGCCCAGGTATCCTACGATAAAAATAAATTCCTGTATACCGGCATCGCGCAACTGGTCAACAATAAAACTCAGGATGGTCTTTCCTGCGATCGGTATCAGGGCCTTCGGTTGGGTATAGGTATGCGGTCTTAATTTGGTACCGGCTCCGGCAACGGGGATGATCGCTTTCATGGGGGTTCCATTTATGTTTGAAAACAGTGCACTGCCATACCTCACATACACCATCATGTATGCCAGACACATTCTCAGGAGGCGCAAAATAGGGAAAAAACAGCTATCCGCTGCCAGCTCCGGGCCGCGGGTTGCCTGCCAAACGCCGTTCCATCCCTTTTTATCGGTTTTTTCCACAAAAAAAGACCCTTCGGCACATAGGTCGCAGCGCACAGCTATCTTTGCGGCAAAACAACAAGCTAATGCAAAGAGATACCCTGGTATTCGACCTGATCAAACAGGAACTGGAAAGACAACGTCATGGCATTGAACTGATCGCTTCTGAAAATTTTACCAGCCTGCAGGTGATCCAGGCCATGGGCAGCGTACTCACCAACAAATACGCCGAAGGGTATCCCGGCCGCCGCTATTATGCGGGCTGCGAAATTGTTGACCAGACAGAACAGCTGGCCATCGACCGCCTCAAACAGATCTTCAACATAGAATATGCCAACGTTCAGCCGCACAGCGGGGCGCAGGCCAATGCCGCCGTTGCGCTGGCGGTACTGCAACCGGGCGACCCCATCCTGGGGCTCGATCTCAGCATGGGCGGCCACCTCACACACGGCTCTGCCGTTAACTACAGCGGCAAACTGTACCAACCCAATTTTTACGGCGTTACCCGCGAAGAAGGAAGGGTTGACTACGAAATGCTCGAGGCAAAAGCAAGAGAGGTAAAACCGAAAATGATCATCTGTGGCGCGAGTGCATACAGCCGCGACTGGGACTACGAACGCATCCGCAAAGTGGCCGACGAGGTAGGCGCCCTGGTGATGGCGGATATAGCGCACCCGGCAGGACTGATCGCCAAGAACTTGTTGAACGATCCTTTCGATCATTGTCATTTTGTAACATCCACCACGCACAAAACATTACGCGGGCCACGCGGCGGCATCATCATGATGCGCAAGGATTTTGAAAATCCGTTTGGATTGAAAGATGTGAAAGGGAACATACGCATGATGAGCAACCTGCTCGATATGGCCGTTTTCCCGGGTATCCAGGGTGGGCCGCTGGAACATGTGATCGCCGCAAAAGCAGTAGCCTTCGGTGAAATATTGACCGATGCCTATACCGATTACGCCAACCAGGTAATCAAAAACTCACAGGCGCTTGCAAAAGCGCTTGTTGCCAAAGAATACCAGATCATCAGCGGCGGAACAGACAACCATCTTGTGCTGATCGACCTTCGCAACAAAAACATCAGCGGCAAAAAAGCAGAACAGGCATTGGTAATGGCCGATATCACCGCAAACAAAAACATGGTTCCGTACGACGACAAAAGCGCGTTCGTAACATCAGGCATCCGTCTTGGCGTACCGGCCATTACAACAAGGGGCATGAAAGAAGAACACATGCAGTTTGTTGTAAACGCGATAGACCAGGTGTTGATGAATGCGGATGACACAAACATCATCGCCCAGGTAAAAAAAGATGTGAACGATTTTATGACCCAGTTCGCTTTGTATCCTGAACTGGGCTAGCATGATTATTGTTGGTTTTACAAACAGCAACTAAATTTTTCTTATGATACAACGTTTACAATCACTGTGGCTGCTGCTCGCATCACTGTGCGCATTCATGACCCTGAAGTTGCCCTTTTTCAGCGGCAACATTCTTGTGAACAATGCAAAAGTGTTCAGTCAATTCACTGCGATGAGTTATATGCTGCTCATGATCCTTACGGTCATCGTTGCAGCGGGCTCGCTCGTAACCATATTTCTTTACAAGAACAGGGGACTTCAATGGAAGGTTGCGCTTGTGCTTTTCGTATTCTCCCTTCTCAATATTATCATGTTCTATGTAGCTAAGGGCGCCTATGTGGCTGGAGAATGGACGTACAACCTTTCCTGCCTGATTGCCATCGCCATCCCCATATTCCTGCTGATGGCAGCGCGCGCGATCTACAAAGATGAGAAGCTTGTGAAAAGCGTTGACCGTTTGCGATAGTGCCTGCAGGCGGGATCAATAGCAAACAATAAGGCCGATGATATTCATCGGCCTTATTGTTTGCTATTAAATGTTTACGGGCTGGATGCTTAAAGAAATTTCCCGGTATAACTCTCCTTCACTTTCTTCAACCCGGCAGGCACACCTGCATACACCAAGGTTCCGCCCGCATCGCCGGCTTCGGGGCCGAGATCGATGATCCAGTCGGCCGATTTGATCACATCCGTATTGTGTTCGATCACGATAAGTGAATGCCCTTGTTCTATCAAGGCATTGAAGGAAGCAAGCAGTTTTTTGATGTCGTGAAAATGCAGTCCCGTTGTTGGTTCATCGAACACAAACAGCATATGGCCTATTCCTTTTCCCTTACCGAGGAAACTCGCCAGTTTTACGCGTTGTGCCTCTCCGCCGCTAAGCGTATCGCTGCTTTGGCCGAGTTTGATGTAGCCAAGGCCAACATCCTGCAACGGCTGAATGGCATTGCGTATCTGTTTTTCATCGGCAAAGAATTCGATCGCCTCATCCACGCTCATATCCAGTACATCAAACACGCTTTTGTTCTTGTAATGAACCTCCAGCACTTCTTCTTTGAAACGTTTGCCGCCGCACGATTCGCACGTGAGATGTACATCCGCCAAAAACTGCATTTCAACAATCTGCTCGCCCTCACCCTTGCAGGTATCGCAACGGCCGCCATCTACGTTAAAAGAAAAATGCTTGGGCTGGAACCCGCGTGTTTTTGCGAGGTTTTGCTTTGCATACAATTCACGTATCGCGTCATAGGCTTTGATATAGGTTACAGGATTGCTTCGCGATGATTTACCGATCGGGTTCTGGTCTACCATCTCCACCTGCGAAATATAATCGATATCGCCACTGATGTTTTTATGCAACCCCACCTTTTCCGAAAACTCTCCTTTTAGCTTCTGCAGGGCAGGAACCAGGATCTGTTTGATCAAGGTTGTCTTACCGCTTCCACTTACCCCGCTCACCACGCAAAGGGTATTCAACGGAAACTCAACCGTAATGTCTTTCAGGTTGTTCTGCCTCGCATTTTCCACCTTGATGCTGCGCGTCCATTTACGCACGTGTTTTGGTGCGTCTATGCTGAGTTTGCCGGTGAGGTATTTCCCGGTAAGACTGTCTTTGTCTGCAACGATCTCATCATAATTACCCATCGCCACCACTTCCCCGCCAAGATGCGAAGCAAGCGGGCCCATATCGATGATGTAATCCGCTTCGCGCATCATCATCTCATCGTGTTCAACCACTACCACGGTATTACCCAGGTCGCGCAGCGATTTCAATACGCCTATCAGGCGCACCGTATCGCGCGAATGCAAACCGATGGAGGGTTCATCGAGTATGTACAGCGAATTGGTGAGGTTGCTCCCCAGGCTCCGCGTAAGCTGTATGCGCTGGCTCTCGCCGCCGCTCAGTGAGTTGGCGAGGCGGTTGAGTGTAAGATAGCCGAGCCCAACATCGATCAGTGTCTGCAAACGTTGGTGCACTTCTATCAAAATTCTTTTGGCTACCTGCTTATCGTGCTCAGACAACTGCAGTTTATCAAACCATGTTTTCAGATCCCTCACCGGCAGTTCGCACAATTCGCCGATGTGTTTGCCCGCCACTTTTACATACAAAGCTTCTTTGCGCAAACGATATCCCTCACAATCCGGGCAGTTGGTGCGGCCGCGGTACCTGCTCAGCAAAACACGGTATTGTACCTTGTACAGGTTCTGCTCCACTTCTTTGAAAAAATCGTTGATGCCCTGGGCATTGCCCGCACCCTCCCACAATTGTTTGTATTGTTCTCTTGTAAGATCGATGACCGGCTTGTGGATCGGGAAGCCAGATTTGCCCGCACTCTTCACAAACTGCTCGCGCCACCAGCCCAGCTTCTCGCCTTTCCAGGGCGCAACGGCGCCTTCGTAAACACTCAAACGTTTATCGGGAATAACAAGATCGGCATCTATACCCAGTACCTGGCTGAAGCCCTCGCAGGTAGGACAGGCGCCATATGGATTGTTGAACGAAAAAAGATTCGGTACCGGCTCTTCGAACACGATCCCGTCCAGCTCAAACTTGTTGCTGAAGTGAAGCATCTTTTTATTATCCACCTCAACATTCATTTCTCCTTCGCCCTCGTAAAAAGCAGTGCCGATGGAATCTGACAAACGATGGATATCGTCTTCGTCAAATTCTTTGGCAACGATGCGGTCTACCAAAACGTACGCCGATGTTGAACCGCCACCTGTTTTCTTTTTCAGTTCTTTATCCGGTAACTCGAGCAGCTCTTCTATTCTTGCGATCTCGGAAGCCGATTCACCATTGCCGGCCGGCGCTTCACGCAGGTACATACGCGTAAAACCTTTTTGCAACAAAATATTCAGTTCTTCGCGCGCATCGCGTTTGGCGTGTTGTTTAAACGGAACGATGATCACCACTTTTGTACCGTGCGGCATTTGCTGGATGGCACTCATCACATCAGCCACATCGTCTTTCTTCACTTCCTTTCCGCTAACGGGCGAGATGGTTTTACCGGCGCGTGCAAAAAGAAGGCGCAGGTAATCGTAGATCTCCGTCATACTGCCCACCGTACTGCGTGGCGTTCGCGTGATCACTTTTTGTTCGATGGCGATCGCGGGACAAAGCCCCTTGATGTAATCAACATCGGGCTTCACCATACGCGCCATGAACTGCCTGGCATAGGCGCTCAAACTTTCGGCGTAGCGGCGTTGCCCTTCCGCAAACAATGTATCAATGGTAAGCGAAGATTTTCCACTACCGGAAACACCTGTAACCACGATGAGTTTGTTGCGCGGAAAACTTACCGTAACATTTTTAAGATTGTGCGTGCGCGCACCTTTTACCAGAATATCGCCTGTATCGCCTGTTGTTTTTTCGAGCCTGGGGGCCTTTGTTTTTGTTGCCATATGCATCCCAAATGTAAACAGAATTATTCGCTAATAACATTAGTAAATACTAAATTTTTTATCTTTTTTAAAGTGTTCATACCCAACCGGCTACAAAGCCCGAACCGCCTGAAAATGTGTATAACCTTCCCCCCCGAAAATCATCTTTTCCACAAACCTTACCAGATATGAAAAGATGTATAATTTGTCGTTGAAAGATAATGAGTTAGTCCAGGAGCACTCAATAAAAAGTTGCCGATATCCTGGATTTGTACCACCCGACTCAAAAATGAATCTATGAGAACATTGGACCAGGCGTCTGATACGGAACTGATACGGGCCTTTCAGGATGGCGATGCCGCTGCCTTTGAAACCCTGATCTACCGGTATAAGGATAAAATATTCTCCTCCATTCTTTTCTTTGTAAAGGACAGCTACCTTGCCGAGGACCTGTTCCAGGACGTGTTCATCAAGATCATCGACACGTTGAAAAACAAACGTTATACCGAAGAAGGCAAATTCCTTCCCTGGGCGCTTCGCATCTCGCACAATCTCTGTGTTGATTATTTCAGGAAAGTAAAAAGAACGCCCGCCATCCGCACGAGCGACAACAAAGATATTTTTGAGATCCTGCAGATATCGGAAGAGGGGCCAGACAGTAAGATCATGCAGGGACAAAGCCACGAACGCGTTCGCCGCATGCTCGATCTCCTGCCTGAAGAGCAGCGCGAGATCATTGTGCTCAGGCATTTTGCCAACATGAGTTTCAAAGAGATCGCTACCATTACCAACTGCAGCATCAACACGGCTTTGGGGCGTATGCGTTATGGATTGATCAACCTCAGGAAAATGATGATTGAAAAGCAGATCGCTTTGTAAGCGGCCAGCTCCGGATAAATTTAAATGACAAAGCCCCTGGATGCAGGGGCTTTGTCATTTATCGAAATCGTTTTATTTATTTGTTCTTATCAAATGCTTCCTTACCGCATTTCAACCAGTTCAGGTATTCCGTTGCATTGGGTGTATAGCCCACCGGGTTGTTGAGCAGCCTCTCTTTTCCGTCCAGGATGCCATACAACGGTTGTGTGGTCTGAGCAAAGTTTTCCGACTGGAAAGTGGCGTATTTATCGCCGATGCTGATGATGTCCTTTGTTCCTCCGTTCACGGTCTTGTAATTGAGGATGCGCTGATCTGCAGGTAATTTCCCTTTGTCATCCACATACAATGAAACCAGGATGAAATTTTGTTTGATGTATTCGTCTACCGCGGGCACCGTCCACACATTCTCTTCCATTTTACGGCAGTTCACACAGGCCCATCCTGTAAAATCGATCAGGATCGGTTTGTTCTGCGCCCTGGAAAGTTCAACTGCTTTTGCATAATCGTTTACGATGTGATCCGGAGGCTTGTTGTAGATGCTGTATGTCAATGGCGGTGGAAAACCGCTCAGCAACCGAAGGTTCGCATACCTCGTATTCGTTAACCCCGGCAGCAGGTACAAAGTGAACAACAATGCAACACCGCCCAGTACTTTCCGCGTAGGGCTGATCTTCATCCCCTTGTAATCGTGCGGCAACAGCAGCACGCCAAAAAGATACAGGGTTAAACCGATGGATATAAGAACCCAGAGCCCGATAAATATTTCCCGTTTCAAAAAGCCCCAGTGCATTACGAGATCTGCATTGGACAAGAACTTGAGCGCAAGGCCGAGCTCTGCAAAGGCAAGTACTTTTTTTACGGTATCGAGCCAGCCGCCTGATTTTGGTAAAGACTGCAGCCAATCCGGAAAGATCGCAAACAACGCGAAAGGCAAGGCAAGTGCGAGGCCGAAACCGGCAAGCCCTGTGGTCAATTGCCATGCGCCGCCACTCAGCGATCCTACCAGCAGCGATCCCAGGATAGGGCCGGTGCAGGAGAAGGAAACAATGGCCAGTGTAAGCGCCATAAAAAATATCCCGCCGATACTGCCCAGCCCGCTTTTTGAATCTGCTTTGCTGGCGATATTGCTTGGCAGCGTCAGCTCAAAATAACCGAAGAATGAAATGGCGAAGAAAACGAAGATGATAAAAAATACAAGGTTCAACCAGGGGTTGGTGGATATGTTATTGAAGATCTCGGGCTGCACATTTCCCAATACATGGAAAGGAACACTCGCCATCAGGTAAATGAGGAAAATAAAAAAACCGTAGAGCATCCCGTTCTGGATGGCGCCCCTCCGTGTCTTCGCTTTTTTTGTGAAGAACGAAACCGTTACCGGGATCATTGGAAAAACACAGGGTGTAAGCAACGCGATCAATCCACCGAGGAAGCCCAATAAAAATATTCCCCACACACTGCTCTTTACCACCTCGTTCTTTGTGCCGCAGGATGCAAGGGCATTGTTGATGTCGATCGATGCCACTTTGATGGATGATGCCGACGCCGCGGCTTCCACGCCGTCTTCGGGCATCACTTCAAAAGGAATTTCCGTGGGATAGAACTCACCCGCCTTCGCGATGGAAGCGTTGATGGTTCCCTTGATCACTTTCGGAACAAATCCATTGATGCGCATTACCTGGCGCATTTCAACAACACCGGTAAAAACGTTCACTTTCCCGAACGTTGCATCGTTTACAAAATGTGCGGGTGAAATATATTGTACCGGCCCGGGCAAACTTGCATTTTCATATTGCAACACAAACCCCGCACCTTCGAGCCCTTCGGAAGAAGGGTTGTGGCCAAACACGTACCATCCCTGCGGTACGGTTGTTTTTGCATACAACTCGTAAAGCCCCGCAGCTGTTTTTTTGACCTGTGTCTGCCAATGCAACAGGCTGTCTCCCTGTGCAGACACGCCAAAAACACCAGCGAATAAAATAAAAGTGAGCAGCAGTAGTTTTTTCATTGGCGTTTTATTGAAGTTTAACGTCAAATGATTTTTTTGTAGGTGGAAGGCAATGACTGTCGTCGCACACCATGTATTCGATCGTTCCGCTGAGGTTGGTCTTCACACCGCCTTTTACTTTTACGGTCTGAACCCATTGCACTTTATCCGAGTAAGAAAGCACATCCACGCCAAAATTTGCGTCGTGCCTTTTTTCGAGCTTACCCAGTTCTTTCAGCGTTCCGTTCTTTGTGAGCAATGGATTTGCCTTGAAGGTGAACTTGGTTGGTATAGGACCGCCATCGGGCGTGTTTTGCGAATAAATGTGCCATGGATGGCCCACACTCGCCGTAATGGTAACTTCGTAGGTATCTGCCGTTTTTTTCTTGGCTTCATAGGTCCAGCTCACTGGATTTTCCTGGCTGAAAGAGATCATTGCAATGGCCATGAAGGAGAGGGCGAGGATAATTTTTTTCATTTCTTATAGTTGCTTTTATGTCGTTGAATGGTCGCTCATCCGGCAGAGCCGGGTGAAGGGACGCATCGTTGACCTGATATATAACAATCTTGGATCGCGTTTGTTCCAAAGCGTTTAACCGTTCCAACAGCTTTAACGCTTTTTAACCTGTGTAAGGCTGTGGCCGCTGCCGCTTAGTTCAATCCCAACAGTTCAAACACTTTCTTCCCATCCATATTGCTCATGGCTTCGGATGAGGCACGTTCCGGGTGTGGCATCATGCCGAATACGTTCCTGTTTTTGTTGCTGATGCCCGCGATGTTCCTGCTGGCGCCATTTGGGTTGGCCCCAGTTGATACATTTCCCTGCTCATCGCAATAGCGGAATATCACCTGGCCATTTGCTTCCAGTTCGTTGAGTGTTGTTTCGTCTGCGTGGTACCTTCCCTCTCCATGCGCAATAGGGATCTTCAAAGCTTCCCCGTCGTCGTTTTTGATGAACACGTTCTTACAAATGAATTGCTGGTTCGCATTCTGGAGCAGAACACCCGGCAGCAACCCGCTTTCGCACAAGATCTGGAAGCCGTTGCAAACCCCGAGCACCTTCCCGCCCCTGTTGGCAAACTCGATCACGCTCTGCATCATCGGGCTGAACCTCGCAATGGCGCCGCAGCGCAGGTAATCGCCGTAAGAAAAACCGCCGGGAAGAATGATACAGTCGTCTGTTGTGAACATACTCAGGTCCTTGTCCTTGTGCCAGAGCATGACCACTTCCTTACCAAGATCATGCTGCAATGCATCCTGCATATCCCTGTCGCAATTAGATCCGGGAAAAACAACAACGCCAAATTTCATAGGTTCCTTTTTTGAAGAATATCAATGTTGATTTGAGGGTTCAAAGGTAACGTCTGACCCGTTAAGACTTGACTAATTTTTATGACCGTTTGTCATTTGTGGGTAATCAGCCACCAATTGTTGTAAATGACCACCAGCAGCCCAAGCCAGAAAAGGATATTCGGTAAAACCATCCTGCGTGGATAAGAAAATGCATAGCCCGCAAAAGCGCCCAGCGGCACCAGGCTCAAAAAGCCTGATTCGATGCCCGCATGCAGAAATATAAAGGGGATGGGCAGGAGGATCAGCAGCATCACCATCATCACTCCCCAGTTCTTGCGGATCTGGATCACCATCCTTTTATTGGATACCTGCCAGCAATACAATCCGGCCAGCAGCATCGCCACCATTACCGAAAGGCTCACGATCAGCGGTATATCCCAGGTTGCGGCGGGCAGGTTCAGTCGGAGGTAAGGGAGATAGAGTTGAAAGGTATCCAGGTGGTCGCGCAGGAAAAGGAACGAGGCCAGGAAATAATAAGGCATCAAAATGCCCATCAGCAATACCACCCACTCTGCAAAATTGAAGGGCCTTACCACGGCGAGGGCAAACAATACCACCAGTATCAGTATAGCTGTTGGATGGTAACACACAACCGCCAGCCCCACAATCAGCCCCGTATTGAACAATAAAGTTTTAGGCGACGGATGATTGTACAAACGGCTCAGCTTGGTAAACAGCCATATGAGCAGGAAATTGGCCATCAGCGCCGGCGAAATGCTGCACCATTGTGTAAGCATTCCTGTTAAAAGCACATAAGCCGCGGCCGCAGTAAAATTGGTTGCCTGGAACATGCGCAGGTCGCTGAGCACAAAGTTCAGGCGGATGGCCTGTACAAGTATCACTGCGATGTATAAAATAAAAAGGATGGTGGGCGATAACCCTACCAGGTATTTTTTCAGCGCCAATGAAAACAACCCATCGTTAAAATCGGAGATCACCGGCGGCGCATCTACAAAAAAGTGAAGGTGCACACCGATGCCCAGGACGACGAGGAAAAAAATATTGATGATGGATTTATCCCTGAATAAAAAGACCACGCGTTACAGATTAAAATTCAATTTTAGCAAAACAGGTATACCCGCGGTATTCGCACGGTACGATCGCCTGCCGTGCCCCTACCTGCTTGGCATGGCGTGGCATGAACTCGTAACCTTTGTCCATGTTCTTGAAAGTAGGGTTGCGGTCTATCTGTCCCGATGGTGAAATGGTTTGATCGCTTAGTATCATGATCCTTTTCTCCACCACGTTAAACATAAAATGCAATTGCCCGCCCGTATTCAACAACCCGAAACCGATCTTGTTATCCGTATTATCGTCAAACTGTGTTTTACGGATCACATTGCTCCATTCAAGCTTGCCGCCCGGCTCAAAAGAAAGTATGGCAACATTGTCTGCGAAGTAGCGGTTCATGTAGGATGAGTTGCCGTAAAGACTGGAGCGGTACCAGGGGTAATAACCCATCGGGCTGTTCCAGGTATAATAGTCTGTGGGCGACCAGTACGGCGATCCGTACAGGTAATCCCAACGGTTCAGCGTATTGCCGCGCGAGCTGGTATAGGCCGATTCTGCCAGAACGATAAACCCGCCGTCCCTGCGCAGGATAATGTGTTTTAAGAAATAATCGTTGAACGCATTTTTTGAAGACGCTTCTCCCCTTGCATCTTCCCTGAACTCAGGTGTAAAGATGGTGGTTGCATTGAGAAGCTCCTTGTTCTCGTTCTTATCCCAAAGCACATAATACAACCCGTCTATATCGCCTCGTTTCTTTTTGCTGAGGAAGGAAGTGATCACATAATGTTTGTTCACATTGTCTACTTTGATGCGCACATCATCGAGGTATACATTACCCACTTTCAGGTCTTTCAGCGCAAACGTATCTGCGTTCGCGTGTTTTTTAACCAGGCTGATCTTATTGATGTTGTCATTCGATGCCGTGCCCGATTCCCGCACGCAAACAAGGTCGCCGTCGTTGTCCAGTGAAAATTCCGATAAGAAATCATTCCGTTGCGGCATGGGTATAGACAGCCTTGATTTTTTGATCAGCTTGAGTTCTTTGTTGAACAGGCAGGTGGTGAGCACATGCGCCTTATCGTTCTTTGTGTTGATCTTGAAGATCATCAGTTTCTGTTTGTCTTCACTGTTGATCACAGAATAGATCTTGTTGCTCGCCGAATAATTGAAATTATCGGTAGAATCCAGTTCAACCGGCTCGCCCACCGGCTTCCCCATCGGGTCGAGCTTCACTGCCATGCAGTACATAATGCTCCGGCGCTGGAACTGGTAGATCATGTAAACAAAATCGGGGAACTGCAGGAAATCGGTATTGAGAATGCGGCTGCTGTTCATGAACTCGAGCTTCACCTTATCCACCAGCTTCATGTCGTTGTCGTAGATGGAGATAAAATGCTGGTCGCGGTAGTTCTTATACACCATCACGTTCCCGTTCAGTTTGCCCACGATCTCGAAATTGAGGCTGCGGGCATCGTCGCGGTCGGGTTCTGAATAGGTGATCCGCTGTGCAGATCCGGTGAGGCAGGTAAACAGTAAAAAGGCGAGGAGCAGGCGTACTTTCGTTTTCATGTACCGGTCGGCATTTTTATGATCTCAAATGTAAGCTTTGTGACGCTTACCGGTATGCAATTTAACAGTAAAAGAACAGTCGTTAGCCTGCCAAGGGATTTTTGGAGGGGTGGAATGATTTTATCTACATTTGTTGTAGCAATCAGCCGCGAGCCACCGGCCACGAGCCTCGAGCCTTACTGTAAGGTTTGCAGCTCCTGGCTCCCGACCCGCAGCGTCTTCACAGCACTAACCCTCTTCGTGTGAGCAAGAACATCAACAAGGTTTCCGCCGCCGGCCTCGTCATTGCGCTGGGGATCATTTATGGGGATATTGGAACTTCTCCCCTGTACGTACTTAACGAGATCATCAACGGAAGGGTCATCAGTGAGTTTTTGATATTGGGGTCCCTGTCGTGCATCATCTGGACACTCACCCTGCAAACCACCATCAAATATGTGATCCTCACATTAAAAGCCGATAACAAAGGCGAAGGTGGCATTTTCAGCCTGTATGCCCTCGTACGCCGCCGCCGTAAATGGCTCGTGGTACCGGCGATGCTCGGTGGTGCCGCATTGCTGGCAGATGGGATGATCACACCGCCCATTACCGTTACTTCCGCCATCGAGGGTCTGCGCCAGATCCCTGCACTGCACGAAATTTCCCAACGCACCATCATCGGGATCGTGATCGGTATCATCACCGTGATCTACTTTGTTCAGCAGTTCGGAACCGCATCCATCGGAAAACTATTCGGGCCGATCATGTGTATCTTTTTCAGCATGCTCGCCGTATTGGGCGCATCGCACCTGGTAGATGACATCGGTATCTTCCGGGCACTCAATCCTTATTACGCATTCGAATTGCTTACGCAATATCCCAAAGGTTTCTGGCTGCTCGGCGCGATCTTTCTTTGTACCACGGGAGCAGAATCGCTCTACAGCGACCTGGGCCACTGTGGAAGAGGAAACATCCGCATCTCCTGGATCTTTGTTAAAACCTGCCTGCTGTTGAACTACCTCGGGCAGGGCGCATGGCTGCTCGCCAATTACAAGGACCAGCTGCTCCCGCCTGAAGTAATGGCGGGTGGCTTTAACCCCTTTCTGGGTATCATGCCGGTATGGTTCAAACTTCCGGGCATCATTATTTCTACCATGGCCGCGGTGATCGCCTGCCAGGCCCTGATCTCGGGCTCATTCACACTCATCAGCGAAGCCATGCGTTTGAATTTGTGGCCGAAGATGAAGATCAATTATCCAACAGAAGAAAAAGGACAGCTGTACATCCAAGGCATCAGCCTTTTGCTTTATATCGGTTGCGTAGGCGTTGTGTTGTATTTCCAGAAATCGGCCAACATGGGCGCGGCATATGGATTGGCGATCACGATGTGCATGATCAGTACATCCATCCTGTTTGCCAATTTCCTCGTAAGCCGCAGGGTCAACAAAGGATGGATCTATTTATACCTCGCTGTTTACCTCGCGATCGAAATATCATTCCTCATCGCCAACCTCGAAAAATTCATGCATGGCGGTTATGTTGCCGTGGTCATGGGTACCATCCTGTTTGCGGTGATGTATGTATGGTTCCGCAGCCGCAAGATCAAAAACCGCTATGTCGAGTTCGTTCGCATGGAACATTATATTCCCATGATACAGGAACTGAGCAACGACAGGACCATTCCCAAATACGCAACACACCTCGTTTACATGACGAGCGCCAACAACCCCAAAGAGATCGAGCATAAGATCATCTATTCCATCCTCAATAAAAAACCAAAGCGTGCAGACATCTATTGGTTCGTTCACGTGGATGTTCTTGACGATCCATATACCTGCGAGTTCTCCGTTGAGCACATCATTCCCAACGATATCATCCGTGTCGAGTTCCGTGTGGGGTTCAGGGTTGAGCAACGCATCAACCTCATGTTCCGCCGCGTGGTGGAAGAGCTGGTGAACAACAAGGAAGTAAACATCACCAGCCGCTATGAAAGCCTGGAGAAAAACAATGTGGTGGGCGATTTTCAATTCGTGGTGCTTGAAAAATACCTGAGCCAGGACAATGAACTTCCGATCATAGAAAGGATCGTGATGAAACTGTATTTCTGGCTGAAGGAGATCAGCCTCGGCGAAGAACGTGGTTTTGGCCTTGACCCGAGCAATGTAACCGTTGAAAAATTCCCGCTCATCGTGGCACCGGTTGCCAACTTTAAACTCAAACGCGTTTACCACGACGATACCGAAGATTTCGGATGAAAGAGATAGACCCCATAGCGCTGGCTTTGCTGATCGAACAAGACAAAGTTGCATTGATCGATGTGCGTGAGCCACACGAACACGAGGGCTTCAACATCGGCGGCCAGCTTATTCCTTTGGATGAAATCGTCAGCCGCGCAGCGGAAATTCCCAGGAACAAAACCGTTGTGTTGTATTGCAAAAAAGGCATCCGCAGCCAGATCGCGATCCAGAAACTGGACAAGTTTGGTTTTGAGAACCTCGTAAACCTGAAAGGAGGAATGGAAGCCTGGAAGAAAAGGGTAAAATGATTTCCTGCGATAATCAGTATCTTACTACCCATGGTACTTCTCTACATCGCCATATCAATCGCCGCACTTTCTGTGCTCGCTTACCTGCTCCAGGAAAAATTCATATTCAAACCCGAAAAATTAAAGGCAGATTTCCGGTTTCAGTACGATAGCCCTTTTGAAGAATTGTTTTTTGATACGGCGCCGGGTGTGCGCATCAACGGGCTCCATTTCTACCGAAAAGATCCCAAAGGGCTGATCCTTTATTTCCACGGAAACACCCGCAGCATCAAGGGCTGGGCAAAATACGCGAAAGATTTTTTCAGGTACAATTACGATGTGGTGCTTGTTGACTACCGCGGGTTCGGAAAGAGTACGGGCAAACGCACAGAGAAAGACATGCTCACAGACATGCAGTTTATCTATGAAAAATTACTGGAGCGATACCAGCAACACGATATCCTTATTTACGGGCGCAGCATGGGCAGCGGTTTTGCAACCAAGATCGCGGCAGACAACAGCCCGCGCTACCTGATCCTTGATGCTCCGTACTATAGTTTTGTAAAAGTGGTGGAACGTTTTCTGCCCATCCTGCCTGTAAGATGGGTGCTGCGTTTTCACCTGCGCACAGACAAATGGATCAGGAAAGTAAATTGCCATACCTACATTCTTCATGGCACAAAAGACAGGCTGATACCCATCAGGCACAGCGAAAAATTACAACAGTTCAGTCCGCATAAGATCACACTGATCCGGATACACGGCGGCCGGCACAACAACCTGCCTTCTTTTCCCGAGTACCACAATTTTATCCGCGATATTTTAAAATACTGAACCGCCTGGAGAGCTGATAACAGCGTGGCAGGCCCGGAAACAAACGCATCATTATCTTTACACCGTGAAGAACAAACAAAAACTTTTCAAACGCGTCAAACTTTTCATCGTCTGCTATTGCCTTGTTGGCACCGCATTGTTTTACCTGCAGGATAAGCTCCTGTTCCGGCCAACAGCATTGCCACCCAACAGCACTTTCCATTTTACACAGCCATTTACAGAAGCAAACATCTCGCTCGATGCTGCAACAAAATTCAACATCGTTCAGTTTACCCCGGGCAAACCGTACGATTCTGCGCGCGGGGTGGTCCTGTATTTCCATGGCAACAAAGAAAACGTGAACCACTACCAGCAATACGCATCGGCGTTCACACGAAACAATTACGAAGTGTGGATGCCCGATTACCCTGGTTACGGAAAATCGACCGGCACGTTTTCAGAAGCGGTTCTGTACGAGGAAGCATTGCAGGTTTACAAACTTGCGAGAACAAAATACCGCCCCGACCAGATCGTCGTTTATGGAAAATCGCTGGGCAGCGGGATAGCGGCACAACTCGCATCCATAAGGGATTGCAGGGAACTGGTATTGGAAACGCCGTATTACAGTTTTACTTCACTGGTAAGGTTGGTTGCATTCATTTACCCGGTAAGCCTGCTGTCGCATTACAAGATCCCCACAAACCAATACCTTGAAAAGGTAACGGCGCCCGTAACCATTTTTCACGGCACCCGCGACTGGACGATCCCCTATTTCCATGCAAAAAGATTAAAGGCATCACTCAAACCAACGGATGAATTTATAACGATCGATGGTGGCGGGCACAACAATCTTTTTAGTTACGACCGTGTTCAGAAAAAAATAGATACGCTCCTCTCCCGTTAGCGGTTACACCGGAATAACGTACTTGTTCTTATTCAGGATGATCTTCTGAGGGATGGAAGCAAGGATCTCTTCTTTCAGAATCTCGATCAGCCTTTTCTTTACAAAATCGCGGTGCACCACGATGCTCACCTCGCGCATGGGCGCGGGCCGCTTGAAATAACGGATCTGGGCAAGCTGGCGCGACGTCATCCCCTGCGTTGCAAGTTCAGGAAGAATGGTGATGCCATCGTTCATATCAACCATGCGCCTCAGTGTTTCAATGCTGCCCGCTTCATAATCAAAATGGCTCGCCTCGCGGCTTGCTTTCCGCAACTCGCACAGGTTTACGATCTGGCTGCGGAAACAATGCCCCTCTTCGAGCAGCCAGAGTTTATTGGGATCGATGTCCTGCGGCAGCATGTACGTTTTTTTGTACGCTGCGTTTTTCCGCGACACGTACGCCATCAATTCTTCGTAAAAAAGAACATGTTCCTTGATGCCGCTTTCCTGCAAGGGCGTTACCAGTATCCCCATATCAATTTTTCCGGACCTGAGCGAGGCAACTACGTTTTCGGTGGTGAGTTCATTCACAACAAGTTTAACGAGCGGGTACTTGTTTGTAAACCTTTGAACGAACAACGGGAGCAGGTATGGCGCAAGTGTGGGAATGATACCGATCTTCAGTTCACCCGTAACGATGCCTTTCTTTTTCTGCACCAGTTCTTCCATTTTGTTTTTTTCGGAGATGATCTTACGCGCCTGCGCAATCAGCTCGGTGCCCAGCTCTGTGGCAATCACCGGCTGCTTGCTCCTGTCGAAGATCTTTACACCCAGCTCCTCCTCCACTTTCTGGATCTGCATACTCAATGTGGGCTGCGACACATAACAGTTCCGCGCGGCCAGGGCAAAATGGCGGAAGGTATCTACGGCGATGATGTATTCGAGTTGAACAAAAGTCATTTGATAGTTTTTATCTATGAGATCATAAAATTAATTGATTGTGGTTATTTGTGGGAATCCTTACTTTTATGGTTGCCACAGATTGCGCTGATGCACACAGTAGACGACCTCAAAACCAGGCGGTCGAACTGTGTGCATCAGCGCAATCTGTGGCAAAACACTTAAAACGAACCAACATGGAATCCAACGACATCAGCAAATGCCCATTTCACAATGGCAGCATGAAACAAAACGTAGCCGGGGGCGGAACCCGCAACCGCGATTGGTGGCCGAACCAGTTAAAGGTGAACATCCTTCGCCAGCACTCTTCGCTCTCTAACCCGATGGAAGAAAACTTCAACTACGCCGAAGCCTTCAAAAGCCTCGACCTTGAAGCCGTAAAAAAAGACCTGCATGCACTCATGACCGACTCGCAGGATTGGTGGCCCGCAGATTTTGGGCATTACGGACCCTTGTTCATCCGCATGGCATGGCACAGCGCAGGAACCTACCGCGTGACCGATGGCCGTGGCGGCGCGGGTGCGGGACAACAGCGTTTTGCACCGCTCAACAGCTGGCCCGACAATGTGAGTCTTGATAAAGCAAGAAGATTGTTGTGGCCCATCAAACAGAAATATGGAAACAAGATCTCCTGGGCCGATCTGATGATATTAACGGGCAACGTGGCGCTTGAGTCGATGGGCTTTAAAACCTTTGGCTTTGCCGGCGGCCGCGAAGACGTTTGGGAACCGCAGGAGGATGTGTACTGGGGCTCTGAAACCACATGGCTCGGTGGCGATGTGCGTTATGCGCATGGCTCCGATGGCGTAGAGAAAACCCATGGCGTACTCGTTTCAGACGATGATGCGGATGGCGATATCCACTCGCGCAACCTTGAAAAACCATTGGCAGCGGTGCAGATGGGCCTCATCTATGTAAACCCGGAGGGACCCGATGGAAACCCCGACCCCATTGCCGCAGCAAAAGACATCCGCGATACATTTGGAAGAATGGCGATGAACGACGAAGAAACCGTTGCCCTCATCGCCGGCGGACACAGCTTTGGCAAAACCCATGGCGCAGCACCCGCAACGCATGTTGGCAAAGAGCCGGAAGCAGCAACCATCGAGTCGCAGGGCTTTGGATGGCACAACAGTTACGGCAGCGGAAAGGGCCCCGATACCATTACCAGCGGGCTCGAAGTTACCTGGACAAAAACACCGACCCAATGGAGCAATAATTTTTTCGAGAACCTTTTTGGTTTTGAATGGGAGCTGGGTAAGAGTCCGGCGGGCGCCCAGCAATGGGTTGCGAAGAATGCAGACAAGATCATTCCCGATGCGTTCGACAAATCGAAAGCGCATGTGCCAACGATGCTCACCACGGATCTTTCACTGCGTTTCGACCCAGCCTACGAAAAAATCTCAAGACGTTTCCTGAATGACCCGGATGCGTTTGCAGATGCATTTGCGCGCGCATGGTTCAAATTAACGCACCGCGATATGGGGCCGGTTACACGTTACCTCGGCCCGGATGTTCCCAAAGAAGTACTGCTCTGGCAGGATCCTATTCCTGCGGTTGATCATGTATTGATCGATGCAGGCGATATCGCGGCATTGAAAACAAAGATCCTTGCATCGGGCCTCAGCGTTTCGCAACTGGTTGCAACTGCATGGGCATCGGCATCCACTTTCCGCGGGTCAGACAAACGCGGTGGTGCAAACGGTGCACGCATCCGTTTGGCGCCGCAGCGCTACTGGCAGGTGAACACCTCGGCAGGAATTTCCAAAGTGCTGGATGCGCTTGAAACGATCCAAAAAGATTTCAATGGATCACAACACGATGGCAAAAAAGTTTCCATGGCAGACCTGATCGTGCTCGCAGGAAATGCAGCAGTGGAGAAAGCAGCGAGGGATGGCGGCCATGCGGTAACGGTTCCCTTCACACCAGGGCGCATGGATGCATCGCAGGAGCAGACAGATGTTGAATCTATGGGCTACCTCGAACCGGTTGCAGATGGTTTCCGCAATTACCGCAAGGGAAAGTCTACCATTTCGACAGAAGCATTGCTGATAGACAAGGCACAACTGCTCACACTCACGGCGCCTGAACTGACGGTGCTGGTTGGCGGGCTGCGCGTGCTGAACACCAACTTCGATGGCTCGGCACATGGTGTTTTTACCAGCCGTACAGAAGTGCTCAGCAACGATTTCTTTGTAAACCTGCTGGATATGGGAACGGAATGGAAAGCCGCATCACAGGACCGCGAACTGTTCAATGGCAGCGACCGCAAAACAGGCGCGGCAAAATGGACGGCCACCCGCGCAGACCTTGTATTCGGATCAAACTCAGAACTGAGGGCGGTTGCAGAAGTATATGCAGGTTCAGACGCACAGGGCAAGTTTGTAAACGACTTTGTTGCGGCATGGAACAAAGTGATGCACCTGGACAGGTTTGATCTTAAACATTGATCTTTTACCGATCAACAGATATCTCAAGCGGAGGACCAAAGTCCTCCGCTTTTTTTTGGATCATCCAAAATCTGCGATTGCTTACCTTCATCACACAAACACAGGGCATGGAATGGTATGAAATAAATGACATTGATACGGTTGATTCTCCCGCGCTGGTCGTTTACCCCGAGCGGGTAAAAGAAAACATCCGCAAAGTCATCGGGATGGCCGGTGATGTTGCCTTGCTCAGGCCGCATGTAAAGACAAACAAGATGGCCGAAGTGTGCAGGCTGATGATGGATGCCGGCATCACCAGGTTCAAGTGCGCCACCATTGCCGAAGCAGAAATGCTCGCGATGGTAAAGGCGCCGGATGTGCTCCTCGCACACCAACCCGTAGGCCCGAAAATTCACAGGATGCTGCAGTTGATCAAGGCGTACCCGGATACACATTTCACATGCATTATCGACAACCTTGACACGGCCAAACAGATCTCCGCATTGTTTGCTGCGGAAGGAGAACATGTACAGCTTTTTATAGACGTAAACACGGGAATGAAACGTTCGGGCATACTTGCAGAGAACGCATTGGGATTGTTTGAAGATTGCCTCAGCCTGCCAAACATCCGTGTGACCGGTTTGCATGGATACGATGGACATGTTCACGACAAAGACCTGGCAGACCGGACAAACAGGTCAGACAAAGCCTTTGAACAGATCGCACAACTGCTCGCCGCTATAAAAAATATTTCTGATCACGAGATGCAGGTAGTGGTTGGCGGCTCACCAAGTTTTCCTACGCATACAAAAAGAAAAGGCGTGCAGTACAGCCCGGGCACATTTGTTTTCTGGGATTGGGGATACAAGGAACAACTGCCCGATGAGCCTTTCGATTACGCAGCGTTGGTGATCACGCGCGTCATCTCCATACTCGACGGCAAAACAATTTGTGTTGACCTCGGCCACAAGGCCATCGCCTCGGAAAATCCCTTGCCGCGCGTGCATTTTCTCAATGCAACGGGACTGGTTCAAACCGGCCACAGCGAGGAGCACCTGGTGCTTACGGTTCCCGATTCTTCAAAATGGAAAGTGGGTGATGTGTTGTATGGCGCGCCTTATCATATCTGTCCCACCGTTGCCTTGTACGACCGCGCTGTTGTGGTTGAAAACCACGAGGTCAAAGACAGTTGGGCCGTAATTGCCAGGGCGAGGAAGATCTCGATCTGAGAGATGGTTCGATGGCAGGGATCTTATCTTATTTCCTTCAGGGTTGTTTTTGTTTTTGTAACGTGTAGTGCGTGTTGCACGCCTACTTTCAATGCATAATTGTTTTTATCGTGGCTCACGGGGAAATCGAAGCAAACGGGGTAAGCGTACGCTTCAATGTGTGACCTGATCACACTTAAAACATCGGAACCAAAAGGCGCAATGGTGTCTTTCATTTCCGTGAATCCGCCGATGATCAAACCCGCAAGATCATTCAGCATGCCGCTCCTTTTGAGCTGGATCATCATCCTGTCAACGTTATAAATGTATTCGCCAACATCTTCCAGGAAAAGGATGTTTCCTTTGGTATTGAATGACGAACGGCTGCCAACGAGGTGCGCCACCAGCGAAAGGTTGCCGCCTATTAACGCACCTTCTCCTTTGCCATTCCTGTTGAAAGGATGTGGCGCAGTTGTGTAGTTCGCACTTGTTCCTTTTAATGCTTTTTGAAGGGATTGAACAAACTCGTTCTTGTATTCTCCGTCGTTGAACGCCGCGGCCATGGGTGCATGCAGCGTTGCGGTATTGAGGTGCCTGTAAACATGTGCGTGTAAAACGGTGATGTCGCTGAAACCGATCAGCCATTTCGGGTGCTTCCTGAACTTCCTGAAATCGAGCTTGTCTATGATCCTGCTCATACCATAACCGCCGCGGCCGCATAGTACGGCGTTTACCTCCGGATCGTCGATCATGTTTTGCAGGTCGGCCAGGCGTTCTTCGTCCGTTCCGGAAAAATAATGAAAGCGGGTGCCCAGCGTTTTCCCGGTCTTTACTTTGTAGCCCCATTGCTGCAGCACATCGATACATGCAGCGGCTTTTTCAAAAGGCATAAATCCCGAAGGGCAAACGATGGCGATGGTATCGCCTTTTTTCAAATAAGGAGGTATCTTGATCATAGTTTTTCCGATGTTATATTTCTTCCAGCAATCCACCCGCAACACCAACCGTTACCCGGTGCCGCGCGCCACATTTGAGTGCAAAATTATTGCGTTGATGGCCCACGGGAAATCCAAAACAAACAGGGTAATCAAAATCCTTTACTTTTTCATAAACGATGTCGTATACCGTTCTTCCGAACTCATCACCCGTCGTTTCCGGCTTGATACCCGTGAAACCGCCTACCAGCAAGGCTTTCAGCTTACTGAGCTTGCCTGTTCGTTTCAAATGGCAAAACATGCGGTCGATGTTGTACAATGCTTCGCCGGTGTCTTCCACAAACATGATCTTGCCCGCCGTTGAAAGGTCTGATGGTGTACCGGCAAGTGTTTCCAGCATTTTCAAATTGCCGCCAACCAATGCGCCTTCTGCAATGCCGTGCCGGTTCTTTTCGTTTGCTTCCGTGTTGTATTTGAGTTTTTCGCCGCCAAGCATTCTTTGCAGGGAAAGGATGGTTTCGATCTGTATGGGTTCTGCTTTGGACCAGTCGTCTGGAAAACTGTTGCACATTTTAGAATGGATGGTTGCCGTGTTGAACCGGGTATGAATGTGATTGTGAAAAACGGTGATATCGCTGAACCCTATGATCCATTTCGGTTTTTTCCTGAACCTGGTAAAATCGATCTGGTCTATGATGCGCACCACCCCATAACCGCCGCGTGCGCAGAGGATGGCTTTTACATCCGGGTTATCGAGCATCGATTGAAAATCGTTTCTCCGTTCTTCGTCCGTTCCGCCGAAGGTATAATCGCGTTTCCCGATCGTTTCTCCCTGCAGTACATTGAGGCCCCAGCTTTTGATCTGTATCACTGCGGGTTCAATTTCTTTTTCCGTGATGTAGCCGGCCGGGCTCGTGATCCCGATCACATCACCCGCTTTTAAAAAGGGTGGGATGATCATTTTTTTCGGCTTCGCCGCGAAAGTGTCCGTTGCCTTTGCCACATCTGTGAGCAAAAGCGCAGAAGCCGCGCCGAAGGAAGAAAGGAACTTTTTTCTGTTCATCCGGTAAATGTAATAAAAGTTGACGGGCAGACCCGCTCCGCCAGCCACGGCATCCGGGGGCTCCCGGCCCGCGTTCGCGCAGATTGCTTACTTTTGCTGCGCAATAAAAGTGCGCCAGGATCAAAAGCAAATAAAAAAATGGATCAACCCAAAAGATATTTAATTACATCAGCACTCCCTTATGCCAACGGGCTCAAGCACATTGGCCACCTGGCCGGTGCATACCTGCCGGCGGATATTTACGTGCGTTACCTGAAAGCACAGAAACGGGATGTGGTGTATGTGTGCGGCAGCGATGAGCATGGCACGGCCATCCCGATACAGGCAACCAAAGAAGGAACAACCGCGCAGGCCATCATCGATAAGTATCACCCGATCATGGAGCAGAACTTCAAGGACCTCGGGATCGGGTTCGACATTTACCACCGCACCAGCGACCCCCTGCACCACGAAACGGCACGTGAATTCTTTACCGCGCTGAACAACAACGGCGACCTGGAGATCAAGGAAAGCGAACAGTATTTCGACGAGCAGGCCAACACGTTCCTTGCAGACCGCTACATCAAAGGTACCTGCCCCAATTGCGGTTATGAAAACGCATACGGCGACCAGTGCGAGCGGTGCGGGAAAAGCCTGAGCCCGGATGAACTGATCAATCCAGTAAGCACCCTGAGCGGTAATACACCGGTAAAAAAATTAACGAAGCACTGGTACCTTCCGCTCGACCGCCACGAAACGTTCCTGCGCAACTGGATCCTGAAGGAACATGCGAACGACTGGCGCGCAACGGTTGTGGGGCAATGCAAAAGCTGGATCGATGGCGGGCTGCAGGCCAGGGCCGTTACCCGCGATCTCGACTGGGGTGTAAAGGTTCCCTTACCCGAAGCAGAAGGAAAAGTTCTGTATGTGTGGTTTGATGCACCCATCGGTTACATCAGCGCCACCAAGCAATGGGCACTGAACAACGAAAAAGACTGGCGCCCTTATTGGGAAGACAAAGACACGAAACTTGTTCATTTCATCGGCAAAGACAATATCGTTTTTCATTGCCTGATCTTCCCGGTAATGCTGAAACTGCATGGAAATATCCTGCCAGACAATGTGCCGTCCAACGAATTCATGAACCTTGAGGGCGACAAGATGAGCACCAGCCGCAACTGGAAAATAGAGATGCAGGATTACATAGACGATTTTGTGAACAAAGAAAACGGCGGCACCCAGATGGCCGATGTGTTGCGCTATTATTTAACACTTATTGCCCCCGAAACCAAAGACAGCGAATTTACCTGGCAAGGCTTCCAGGATGCAAACAACAGTGAGCTCGTGAGCATCTTTGGCAACTATGTAAACCGTTCGTTGGTGTTGATGCACAAGTTGTGCAAGGGAAAAGTTCCGCCGTTGCATGCAGAACTGCTGAATGATCTTGACAACAGCGTGATTGCAGAGATCGCGTCGGCAAAAGAAAAAATAGAATCACTGCTTGAACAATACAAGTTCCGAGATGCATTGTTCGAGGTGATCAACCTTGCGCGCACCGGTAACCAATACATGCAGAAAAAAGAACCATGGATCGTGGCCAAACAGGTTGGAGACAATGGCGAACCAACCAAAGATGCCCAGGACCTGATCGACAATACATTACACATCTGTTTGCAACTGTGCGCAAACCTTGCGATCCTTGTTAATCCATTTCTCCCGTTCACAGCGCGCAAAATGTGCCACCTGATGAAAGTGGTCGACAAAATGCTTGAATGGGAAAATGCAGGCAAAATGAAATTGCTCAGCGTTGGCTATTCGCTGCGTGCACCTGAATTGCTGTTCAGGAAGATCGAAGACAGCGAGATCGCTTATCAACTTGAAAAATTAAGATCGGCCGTGGTAAACCGCGATACTGCCGCCGCCGATGAAACCAAAAAGATGGAAGAAACGAAAGAAGAAAAGCCGAACGTTAAACCAGAGATCGTGTTTGATGATTTCGCAAAAATAGACCTGAAAGTAGGAAAGATCGTAAGCGCAGAAAAAGTTGAGAAAGCCGATAAGCTTCTCAAACTTGCCGTTGACCTCGGTTTCGAAACACGCACCATCGTTTCCGGAATTGCAATGCATTTTGCACCTGAAGACATCGTTGGAAAGCAGGTAACCGTTGTAACCAACCTCGCACCCAGGAAAATGCGCGGCATTGAAAGCAATGGAATGATCTTGATGGCAGAAGACAACAACGGGAAACTCCACTTTATAAACCCGGAGACCGATGTCAATCCAGGAGCGGGCGTGAGCTGAGTAAGAACGAAGTCAGAAGTACAAAATTGATTTTTCGTGCTTCTGACTTCGTATCTCTTATTTTTTTTCTTTCTACTTAAACATCATACTTCGCGCATTCTTTCATTTCCTTCTCGGTATACGCGTAGCCGTATTGTTTCAATACATCATCCGGAACGCCGTTCCATTTGTTTGGGGTATTGCCCATGTACCCGATGTCTTTAACACCGATCTCTGATGTGTAGAAGCCGGTCATCACCAGGTCGCGCATCTTGTTGAAGAAAGAAATACCCTGCGCCATTTCGGGTTTTCTTACGCGGTTGGTTTTGGCGATCGCGTCTTTTACTTCGGGGTATGCGATCTGGTCCACCAGTTCGATCTGCTGTTTCTTATCGCAGTCCTTGAAGGGCTTGCCGTAATGGTTGAGGCAATACACGTCTATCCACCGCAGGCCGCCACGCAATGGTGTCTGGTGCGATGGAACATCTTTAACGATGAACTCGATAAAGTCGTGCACCTTCGCATCCGATGCGCTGCCGCTTATCTCGTCTTTCGGGAGAATGATGTCTTCAAGCACCACGATGGTTGCCATTTCATGTTCCGTAAAAAATTTATCGCCCGCCTGCAGTTTTTTCAGGTATGCTTTTTCTTCTTCCATCCTGTCTGCATCATCCAGCTTTGCATCGGCTGATGAAGCGATGGCTTTTTTATCTGTGTTCTTGCACGCCTCCACAAACACGCCTGATGCCGCTGTGCCTATGAGCAATGCTTTTATCGATTTTCTTCTGTCCATGATCGTTGGTTAAATGATGATGAATGCGTTTTGCGTGAATCCTGAACCGTGCGTGCTTATTGCACTTTCACGATTGGCGATCCGCGGCTTTACAGGTTTTGTTTTTTTAATTGATCTACGATGTATTCCGATGCCCTCATCGATAAGGCCAGGATCGTCCACGTGATGTTCTTATCTGCCTGCGATGTGAACTGGCTTCCATCCACGCAAAACAATGTTTTGCAATCGTGCGCCTGGCTCCATTTGTTCAGGGCCGATGTTTTCCTGTCGGCGCCCATGCGTACCGTTCCTGCTTCGTGAATGATGTTACCAGGGTTGTTCAAACCGTAATTGTTCTTCTCGTTGTCATCACCACCCCAGGTAATCACCGCGCCCATGTTGTGAAGGATCTCTTTGAACGTTTCCTTCATGTGCTTTGCCTGCTTGATCTCGTAGTCTGAATGGTTGGTATGGAAACGCAGCACGGGAATCCCGTACTTGTCTACCACATTCGGATCTATTTCGCAATAGTTGTTGATGTTGGGAACCGCTTCTCCCCTTCCTGCCATACCAATACCGGCTCCGTAGAAAAACCTTGCGTCTTCTTTCAGTCCCGCACCGTAACCACCGGCTTCCTTGGTTTTTCCGTTCACCATGTATTTGCCGTTCTGGTTCTGTATGCCCATTCCGAAACCATAGGCAGGCTGGCCAAAACCACCCCAGTATTCAATGTGGTAGCCGCGTGGGAAATCGAGTTTTTTGTTATCGAGCCACCATGGTGTGTATACGTGCATTCCGCCCACGCCGTCTTCGTTGTAGCGTTTGCGGCCAAAGAGCTGTGGAAGCACGCCGCCCACGGCTGCGCCGGTTGAATCGTGCAGGTATTTTCCAACTACATTGCTGTCGTTCGCCAACCCGTTCGGGTGGCGGGTTGATTTTGAATTGAGAAGCAAACGCGCTGTTTCGCAGGTGCTGGCCGCAAGAATAACAATGCGCCCGTTTACCTGGTACTCGAGGTTATCGCTTTTATCTACATAAGAGATCCCGGTTGCGAGCCCCTCTGCGTTGGTGATCACTTCGCGCGCCATGGCATTGGTGATCACATCCACGTTCCCCGTTGCTACCGCCGGTCTTACCAGCGCAGACGACGAAGAGAAATCCGCGTACATCTTGCAACTGCGTCCGCACTGCGCGCAGAATACACACTCGCCCCTTTCTTTGTTGTTGGGAAGTTGTTTCGTGAGGATCGATAACCTCGATGGGATCACTGGTATGCCCAGTCCTGTTGCCGATTTCTTGATCATCAGCTCATGCAACCTCGGCTTTGGCGGTGGAAGAAAGTTTCCGTCGGGATCGTTCTCCAATCCTTCTTTGGAACCAAACACGCCCAGCATATCGTCTATTTTGTCGTAATAAGGTTTGATGTCGTCGTAACTGATCGGCCAGTCATCGCCCAATCCATCAATGCTCCTGCGTTTGAAATCGCGCGGGCCAAAACGCAGCGAGATACGTCCCCAGTGATTGGTTCTCCCCCCGATCATACGTGCGCGCCACCAGTCCCACTTAGCACTCCCCTCCGCCATTGTATACGGTTCGCCATCAATTTCCCAGCCCCAGTAGCATCCGTCGAAATCGCCGAACGGCCTGAATTTGGTGCTGGCGCCGCGACGCGGGGAATCCCAAGGGTTTTTGAATTGAGAGGAATGTTTGGCCGGGTCGTAGTCGGCACCGGCTTCGATCAGGCAGACTTTCAATCCTGCCTTAGACAACACATAGGCGGCCATACCGCCACCGGCCCCGGAACCTACGATCACTGCATCGTATTTCTTGGCCGTTTTTTTGATCTGGAGATCTCCCATAAAGCAATTGGTTTTTGTAAGAATTGAAGCAATGAATATAAGGTATTTCAGGAAGTTCAAAAAGGATTTGATAATTTAGGAGCTTCAATCCACACGACCGATCCAATTTCTTAACAAACAGGTTGTTACATCTGCCACTCAATTCCATGCAACGCATGTTTTGTATCGGGTGTCATATACCCTTCGGGATCATTTTTTAGGGTTGGTTTCGAATATTTATACATATCTTAATTTTATTGTTAACAACAGACAAACGACTGCTTCATGAAGCTTTTTGGAAGATTGTATACCTGCATCCGGCTGACCGCTGTTCTTGTGCTGCCCGGTGCGGCCTTCAGCCAGGCGGCTGCCACAGACAGTGCGATACGCGCGGCCGGGCTTGCCAACGCCGTTAGCCAGTTCAGGGAACACATGGGCACCGCCCTGCCGCTTTATTCAGGGCCGAGGTATACGTATTATTATGCACAGATGAAAGAGGGCCATCCTTTTTTCAGGAGCCCGATGCCCCATCGCGGGGAAGTGATGTTTGACAATATCTTTTATCCCAACCTGTACCTCAAATACGATATGCTGATGAACAAGGTGGTGCTCACAGACAGCGCCCACCAGGTTAATACCACGCTGAACAACGATAAGATCGACTACTTCAACATCGATAAGGAAACGTTTGTAAAGCTGTACAAGACAAAAAACAACGGTTTGCCCGAAACAGATTTTTACCAGGTATTGTTCGAAGGGAAAAACGTAACGCTTTACAAAAAGGACCAACGGAAGATCAACGAAGACAGCGAGCACAAACGCTACATCTGGGCCGATGTTTCCTATTACCTGAAAAAAGGCGACACGTATTACCCGGTGGGCACACAGGGAAAAGCGCTGAATGCGATGGACGACAAACGCGCACAACTGCGCAGTTACATACGCAGCCAGAACCTGAGCTTCAGGGAAGATGTTGAAGATGCCGTAAAGGCAACGGTTTCATACTATGATAGTTTACTAAAATAATCCTGCTGAAAAAATGCGCCACCAGAAAAAACTCATTATTGTATTGCTCGGCTTTTGTTTGCTGGGGTACAGTGCACATTCTTATGCGCAGGCCGATACGGCACAGGCGCGCATCACGGGAGAATTTGCAGAGGTTCCTTTTCACCAGTTTGTAAAACAGGTAGAACAGACCAAAGGGTACCGTTTTTATTATTCCAAAACAGATGTTGACAGCATTCTTGTTTCGATAAGTGCGAAAGACGAACCGATCGGCGCCGTGCTCGAAAAGGTGCTGCGGGGAACGGGGTTGGTTTATTCCATTGACCAGGACAAACATATTTTTGTGAGCCGCGGCACACCCATTGCAACAGATCTTGCGGAGGATCTTTTTGACGACGCTCCAAGGAAACCACAGCGAAAAGAGACAAGAACCACCACAGCTTCGCGCGGTACCAATGCTTCTGCAGACACAGCCGATGCCACCAGCGCCACACTTGAGAATAAGTTATACGTGATTGGCGATAAACCGAGGGGCGAGCTTGTGCCCGGCAAAGCAACGCTTGCGGGCTACCTGCACGACATCAAAACAGGCGAGCCGCTGATCGGCGCATCTGTTGTGGTGGAAGGAACAAAAACAGGGGTGGTAACGGACCAGTTCGGTTATTATTCCATCACTGTTCCAAAGGGAAGGAACATACTCAACATCCAGAGCATGGGCATACGCGACACGCGCAGGATGGTAATGGTATACAGCGATGGAAGAATGAACATAGACCTGCAGCCGCAGGTGATATCGCTTAAGAACGTAACGGTTTCATCCGAAAGAACGAGCCTGATCAGGGGGATGCAGATGGGCGTGCAGCGTGTAGACATCAAGCAGATCAAACAGGTTCCGGTGGTGTTTGGCGAGGCGGATGTGCTGCGGGTGGTGATGACCTTACCCGGTGTAAAAACAGTAGGCGAAGCCAGCACCGGGCTGAATGTGCGCGGTGGTTCTGCAGATCAAAACCTCATCCTGTTCAACGACGCCACGATCTTTAACCCATCGCACTTTTTCGGATTGTTCTCCGCATTCAACCCTGAAGTGGTAAAAGACATCCAGCTTTACAAAAGCGGGATCCCCGCCAAATACGGCGGACGCCTTTCCTCGGTGCTGGAAGTGAACAGCCGCGAGGGGAATAAAAAGAATGTTACCGGTTCCGCAGGTATCGGTCTGCTCACGAGCAGGATCAATGTAGAAGGGCCGCTGGCGAAAGACAGGAGCTCATTCATTTTTGGCGCAAGGGCAACCTATGCAAACTGGCTGCTCAACCTGCTGCCGGCAGAATATAAAAACTCGCGCGCGGCATTCAACGATTTCAACCTGAACATCACGCATGAGATCAACAAAAAAAACAATTTGTATTTCACTGCCTACATGAGCAACGACCGGTTTAACCTGAACAACGATACCAGCTACCACTACGGAAACAAAAACATTTCGCTGAAGTGGAAACACGTATTCAACAACAAATGGAACATGATACTGGCAGGCGGTTTTGACAGGTACGATTATTCGATCGAGAGCCAGAAAAACCCGGTTACGGCATACAAGATGCAGTTCGACATCAACCAGTATTATTTCAAGGCGCATGCGAACTGGTATGTGAACTCGAAACATACCGTAGAGTTTGGATTGAACAACATCCTGTACAAACTGCACCCGGGCAAATATTCGCCGCTTGGCGAAAAATCGCTGGTGCGCCTCGATGAGCTCGAAACCGAGCAGGCGCTTGAAAGCGCATTGTACCTGAGCGACAAAGTAACCATCAGCCCGGTGTTCTCTGTAGAAGGTGCATTGCGTTATGTGTTCTTCAATTACCTGGGCGCACATACGGTAAACAATTATCCCGCGGGCATTCCCAAAACGGAAAACAATTTGCTGGGGTCAACAAAGTACAACAACGGCGCGTTTATCAAAACGTATACGGCGCCCGAGATCCGCGCCACCGCCAGGTATGTGTTGAATGAAACGATGTCATTGAAAGCAGGCTACAACAGGCAAACGCAGTTCATACACTCCCTCTCAAATACCGCCGCCATGGCGCCTACGGATATCTGGAAGCTGAGTGACCCGAACATCAAACCACAAACGGGCGACCAGTTCTCGCTTGGCCTTTACAAGAATTTTGCGGCAAACACCATCGAAACATCACTGGAAGTTTATTACAAGCGCATCAAGGATTTCCTCGATTACAAAAGCGGCGCAACACTCGTGTTGAACCATCACATAGAAACAGATGTGGTAAGCACAAAGGGACGCGCATGGGGCGTGGAGCTGCTGGTGAAAAAGGCAACGGGTAAAGTAAACGGCTGGATCAGTTATACCTATTCGAGAACACAACTGCAGATGAACGACAGCACACAGGGTTCGCTCATCAACAAGGGAAATTATTATGCGGCCAACTACGACAAGCCGCACGATTTCACTTTTGTTGGCAACCTGCGTGTATCGCACAGGTTCAGCCTTTCGCTGAATGCAACCTACAGCACCGGCCGCCCGATCACATTGCCGATCGGCAGGTTTTACCTGGCAGGCGCACCGCGCACATTGTATTCAGACAGGAACGCATACCGCATCCCTGATTATTTCCGCATGGATTTCTCCATGAATATTGAGGGCAATCACAAGGTGCACCAACTGTTCCATAATTCATTTACGATAGGTGTGTACAATTTAACAGGCAGAAAAAATCCTTACTCGGTTTATTATACAACAGAGAACGGGGCAATCAATGCTTATAAGTTGTCCATCTTCGGGTCGATCATTCCATACATCAATTACAACATCCGGTTTTAAGCCTAAAAACGATTCGTGTGAAAAAGATTTTTATTTTGTTACTGACAGTGATGGCAGCAGCGGGCTGCAGGGAAAAGTATGTTCCTAATATCAATGAGCCGCTCACCGGTTACCTTGTGGTGGATGGATACATCAACAGCGGCGCCGGTGGTACAACCATAACGTTGACGCGCACCAGCAAATTGTCCAGCACCGCCATCGTGAAAGAATCAAAAGCGATTGTACGCGTTGAAGCGAAATCCGGCGTGGCTGCCACAGTGCTTGCAGAAGCGGGCACAACAGGCGTGTATTCCGGTTTCCCGGTGATCAATGCAAACGACCAATACAGGCTGTATATAAAAACGTCGGCAGGAAAAGAATATGTGTCAGACTATTCCGTTGTTCGCAGAACGCCCGCCATCGACAGTATTTCTTGGAAACAGGATGACGATGGTGTACGCCTCTACGGCAATACACACAACCCGCAGGAGCCTGTTGGTTACTACAAATGGAAATACGAAGAAACCTGGGAGATCCATTCGCCTTATACAACGCGTTTGAAAACGGTGAACAATTTGCAGGGTGCACCCGATCATTTTGATTACCGCAACGCAGCACAACAGGATGACCTTTCCCTTTTTTATTGCTGGAAAAGCGACACGCTGAAAAGGATCTTGGTGGCCTCATCAGAAAAACTGAGCCAGAATGTGATTTCGATGTCGCCGCTGCAGTTCATCGAAAACAATTCATGGAAGCTGGATGTGCGTTACAGCATGAATGCAAGGCTTTACAACATCAGCAAAGACAACATGAAATTTCTTGAGCAGTTGAAGAAAAACACCGAGCAACTCGGTTCCATTTTCGATGCACAGCCTTCGGATAATTTTGGCAACATAAAATGCCTGAGCGTGCCATCAGAAGTGGTGATCGGGTTTATAGAAGTTACCGAGGAAAAAGTACGCCGCATCTTCATCGATCGCAGCGAAGTAAAGAACTGGCGTTTCTTTATGAACGAGTGCCTGAGCGTAGACACGGTTATTAACCACCCGCCAGGCAAAGAGATCGGCCCCATTGGTGGAAAGATCCCTACCCAACCCTCCAAGTACAGCCCGAGCGGCGGAATAGATTGCGTGTTTGCGGCAAACCCGGTGTGTGTGGATTGTACAATAAGAGGAAGTAATGTGAAGCCTTCTTTCTGGTAAACACAAACGTGGCGCTCACTGTTGACTAACCCTATTTCGAGATACAAACAAACAACGAATGAACCTTCTACGCAAAATAAACCGCACCCAGAACCTCATGCTCGCTGGATTGCTGTTGTTGGCAGGCGCGGCACAGGCGCAGCTGACAACGGGTACGCTTGAAAAAAAGTTCAACCAGTTCCGTATCAACAACCTGCAGGAGAAAATGTACCTGCATGTTGACCGCAATTTTTACCTCGCGGGAGACATACTCTGGTGCAAAGCGTATGTGGTGGATGCAACACTGCACCAGCCGCTCGACCTGAGCAAGGTTGCTTATGTAGAAGTACTGGATGAGAACAACAATGCTGTTTTGCAGGCCAAGCTCGAATTGGACAAAGGGAAAGGCAATGGCTCCATCGCCATCCCGTCATCCATTAAATCGGGCAATTACAAATTGCGCGGCTATACCAACTGGATGAAGAATGCAGGGCCCGATTATTTTTTTGAAAAGATCATTACGATTGTCAATACACAAAAAAACAGGGAAAATACCGTAACCAATGTTGCCAAAAAAACAACTGCCCCTGAGATTGCACTGTTTCCCGAAGGCGGTTACCTGGTAGAAGGTATTTCCTCAGTGGTTGCATGCAAAGTTACTGCGGCAGGCGGCAAAGGCGAGGGTTTCAAGGGCACCATCGTTGACGAGAACAACCGCACGGTGGCCACGTTCCAGGCATTTATGTTTGGCATGGGCCGTTTTACTTTTAAGCCGGAGGCGGGGCATACATACAAAGCGCAGATCGAAACGGTGAGCGGCACCTACACAAAAGAACTGCCGCAGGTCTTCAGCAAGGGATATGTAATGTCGCTGAATGCGGACAACCGCATCAACGTAACGGTTCAATCTAACGTGGACGAAGGAAGGAACGTGTACCTGCTCGTGCATACAAGGCAATCATTGAAAGCAACCCTGCAGGCGGTGATCACCAATGGCCGCGCTGTTTTTTCAATTGATCCGTCCAAGATCGGCGAAGGCGTTTCGCAGTTCACCTTATTCAATGGCGATGGGAAAGCGCTTTGCGAACGTTTGTATTTTACACATCCCACGCAAAAACTTTCCATTGGCGTAAGCGGCAACCTGCCTTCGTACAATACACGGTCTAAAATTGATTTTGAATTGCGCCCTTCTTCAAAAAACAGCAGTGCACAGCATACCGACATGTCTGTAGCCGTTTACCGTGCAGATGAATTGCAGGGTTTGGAAGACCAGGACATCCAGAGTGTTTTGTGGCTGAGTTCCGATCTGAAGGGAAGGATAGAATCGCCCGCATTTTATTTCAACGGATCATCTGCTGCAAAAGAAGCGATGGAAAACCTGGTGCTCACCCAGGGCTGGCGCAGGTTCAAATGGGATGATGTGATGATGGAAAGAAACGCTGCCTCATTTGTTGCAGAACACAGCGGGCACATCGTTACCGGCAAGGTGATCAACAGCCAGACGGGCAAAGCGATGCCAAACATTGAAGCGTATCTGTCCGTTCCCGGCCGCAATGCAAACTTCAGGGTGGGTCTGAGCGATGCACAGGGAAGGCTGAGGTTTGATGTGCAGCACATGAGGGGTTCTTCTGAAGTGATCGTGCAAACCGATCCTTTAGCAGATACATTATCGCGCATAGAGCTCAACAGCCCGTTTGCCGAGCAGTTCTCATCTTCTACCATTCCCCCGTTTTACCTCTCTGCAGCAAACGAAAACCTGCTGCGCGAGCAAAGCATCGGCGTACAGGTTCAGAGCGCATATGCGGGCACGCAACTGAAAACATTTGTGGCCAACATGGATACAACGAGCCTGCTTTTTAGCCCCAACGGTATTTACATGCTCGACGATTATACGCGCTTCACTACCATGGAAGAAGTACTGCGCGAATATGTGGGTCTGATGGATGTACAAAACCGCGGCGGCAATTTCCGCTTCCTCATGCTGGAAGATTATGATATCCCGATGGCGGATCTGCGTATGACCAATTTCTACCAGACCAATCCTTTGGTATTGGTCGATGGCGTTCCTGTTTTCAACATGAACAAACTGATCGCTTTCGATCCACTGAAAATGCGCAAGCTGGAAGCTTACAACAAACGATATTTTATGGGCGAATCCTCCTACCCCGGCATCCTCAACTGGACCAGCTACAAAGGCGATTTTGCAGGCTTCGAACTAGAGCCCCGGGCACTGGTACTGGATTATGAAGGGCCCCAACTCGAAAGAGAATTCTACTCCCCCGTTCACGACGGCTCTGAAAAAGATGAACGCCTCCCTGATTTCCGCACGCTGCTTTACTGGTCGCACAGCGTACCCGCAGATGCAAAAGGCGAACGGCGCGTGAACTTCTATACATCAGATAAAAAAGGCGACTATGTTGTAGTGGTACAGGCGCTGGGTGATGGTGGAGATTGTGGCAGTACGATGTTTAAGTTCGAAGTGAAGTAAAGTCTATACACGCTTTGAATAAAAATGCGAAACCCTGCGTACGTTGTCAGATTGCATCATGCTTTTTGCAGAAGATCGCCGTATCCTTAAAATAGTCTGAGAGGCTTACAATTTTTCCATCCTCATTAAAAACAATATCCGTGATCACGCGGTTGCGGTACTCGGCGCAACCCTTGAGTTTGCCGTGCGATTCGCAGATGTGTATGCAGCGGTTGGCCGTTACGGGCAAGATGTCAACTATGTTCCATTTGAGGAATTCGTAGCGGTTGAACATGGCCCTGAACAATGCTTTGATCCGGCCCTTGCCCGCTACCTGTGCAGCAGGCGGTATCCAGAGAATGCTCTCATCGGCAAACCATTCTGCAATGCGGCAGGCATCGTTGCTGTGCATATCTTCCATAAACGCCAGGATTTTCTCTTTCATCATCGGAATGTACGGGTTTACTTGCATTATGGATTGTTAGTCTTTGTTAATGGTACCCGCCGGGCGTAGATAGTAATGTTTTGTTAAACCTCCCATCAACAAAAAAGCGATCATCATTCAATGATCGCTTTTACATATTTCGCTGTGCTTCAGGCAAGATCTAACTGCATCCCATGCTGTTGCCGCAGTTCAGGCATTTGTAACAGGTGCCGCTGCGTATGGTAATATGACCGCAGGTATTACAGGCCGGCGCATCGCTTTGCATGTTCTTGGCTGCTGCGTTCACTGCATCGAGGCCGGAATCTACTTTGGCTGCGGTTGCGGCTGCGCGCTGGAGCTTTTGTGGCTGTGCCGCAGGCGCTGCATTGGCAGATGGCGCGGTTACACGCACGCTGCTCAGTTCAGGCTTTCCCAGGAAAGTAGCTTCTCCTTCATCGTCACCGGTGTTGCCGATGGTTGGTTTGTCGAGCACGTGAACAAGATCCGTACGGCCGAGGTATTCGAATGCGAGGGCGCGGAACACAAAATCGACAAGCGATGTTGTTGTTTTGATGTTCGGATGATCCACCATTCCTGCCGGTTCGAACTTGGTGAATACAAATTTCTCTACAAACTCTTCCAGCGGAACGCCGTATTGCAAACCAACAGAGATCGCTATCGCGAAGCAGTTCATAAAGCTCCTGAGTGTTGAGCCTTCTTTCGCGAGGTCGATGAAGATCTCTCCCAATGTTCCGTCTCCATACTCTCCCGTGCGCAGGAAGATCACCTGCCCGCCGATTTTCGCTTTCTGCGTATAACCACGGCGTTTGGCAGGGAGTGATTTTTTCTCTACGATGCCAGACAACGCGCGTTTGAACTTGGTATCTGTTGAGGCATGCATTCTTTTCTGCACTTCCTCGAGGAGCTCGTCGACCGTTAATTTGCTGAGGTCAACAATGGTTGACATAGCCGGTTCTGCAGCAGCTTGCTGTTCTGCCGCCGTTTCTGTTTCTTCTGTTTTCTTTTTCTTGTCTGATTTGTTGCTCAATGGCTGGCTCAGTTTTGAACCGTCGCGGTACAATGCGTTTGCTTTCAACCCGAGTTTCCAGCTGAGCATGTAGCAGTCTGCGATTTCATCCACGGTTGCTTCGTGCGGGAGGTTGATCGTTTTCGAGATCGCGCCGCTTAAGAATGGCTGGCAGGCGCCCATCATGCGGATGTGTCCGTATGCGTGGATGTAACGCTCACCTTTCTTACCGCATTTGTTTGCGCAGTCAAATACAGGCAGGTGTTCTTCTTTCAGGAACGGTGCGCCTTCGATGGTCATTACACCACATACGTAATCGTTCGCCGCATCGATCTGTTCTTCTGTGAAACCGATCGCCTCGAGCAGGTTGAAGCTCCAGTCTGAATACTGTTCTTCGGTAAAGCCCAAACGCTGCATGCACTCATCTCCCAATGTAAAACGGTTGAAGATGAAACCGATCTCGAACGCAGATTTGGCTGCGCCGTTGAGTTTTTCGATCTCTGCATCGTTGAACCCTTTTTCACGCAGTGAAGTTGGGTTGATGAATGGCGCGCCTTCGAAGCTTGCGGCTCCTACTGCGTATTTTTCGATCGCCTGTGCTTCCTGCGGGTTGTAACCGAGGTTGCGCAATGCCTGCGGAACAGATTCGTTGATGATCTTGAAATAACCGCCGCCGCTCAGTTTTTTAAATTTCACAAGTGCAAAATCCGGTTCAACGCCGGTGGTATCGCAATCCATTACCAGGCCGATGGTTCCTGTTGGTGCAATCACCGTGGTTTGCGCATTGCGGTAACCGTATTTTTCTCCAAGCTGTACCGCGTCGTCCCATGCTTTGGTTGCGGCCTTTAAAATATAATCAGGACAATATTGCGCCTTGATGCCCTGTGGTTTGATCTCCAGTCCAACATAAGCATCTTCTGCATCGTATGCAGCCGCGCGGTGGTTGCGCATTACACGCAACATGTCTTCCTTGTTTTCTTCGTAACGGTCGAATGCGCCCAGGAACGAGGCCATCTCTGCAGATGTTTTGTAAGCCACACCTGTCATGATCGCTGAAATGGCGCCTGCAATGCCGCGTGCCTCTTCGCTGTCGTAAGGGATACCGCTTACCATCAGCATAGACCCGAGGTTTGCAAAACCAAGCCCGAGTGTCCTGTAATCGAAAGAGAGCTGCGCCACTTCTTTTGAAGGGAACTGCGCCATCAATACGGAGATCTCGAGTACGGTTGTCCAGAGGCGTGTAGTGTATTCAAATCCTTCCACATCAAACACATTTCCTTCTTCTGTATGGAACTTGCGAAGGTTGATGGATGCGAGGTTACATGCCGTATTATCGAGGAACATGTATTCTGAACAAGGGTTGGAAGCGTTGATGCGGCCGCCTTTAGGGCATGTGTGCCATTCGTTGATCGTGGTATCGTATTGCGTACCCGGATCTGCGCAGCGCCATGCCGCGTAAGAAATCTGTTGCCACACTTCACGCGCGGGTATCGATTTCATGGTGCGGCCGTCGGTTCTCGCTTTCAGTTCCCAGTTGCCGTCTTCTTCCAATACTTTGAAAAATGAATTGGGAATACGTACCGAGTTGTTTGAATTCTGGCCGGAAACGGTTGCGTAGGCTTCTCCTTCGTAACTGTTGTCGTAACCCGCTGCAACAAGAGCAGCCACCTTGTCTTCTTCTTTTACTTTCCAGTTGATGAACTCCATTACCTCAGGGTGGTCGAGATCGAGGCAAACCATTTTGGCCGCCCTTCGTGTTGTACCGCCGCTTTTGATAGCGCCCGCTGCGCGGTCGCCGATCTTGAGGAAGCTCATCAATCCGCTTGAGGTACCACCGCCCGACAATCGCTCACCGCCGCCACGGATCTGGGAGAAGTTCGTTCCCACACCCGAACCGTATTTGAAGATCCTGGCTTCGCGTGTCCAGAGATCCATGATACCGCCTTCGTTAACGAGGTCGTCGTTCACACTCAGGATAAAACATGCGTGCGGCTGGGGGCGCTCGTAGGCGTTGGTGGATTTTTTTAATTTTTTATCTTTTGGATCAACATAGTAATGCCCCTGCGGTTTACCCGTGATGCCATAACTCTCGTGCAAACCGGTGTTGAACCATTGCGGTGAATTGGGCACGCAGGCCTGGTTGAGTATGCTGTACACGAGTTCATCGTAGAACACCTGTGCATCTTCGGTGGAAGCAAAATAGCCGTATCGCTCACCCCATACGCGCCAGCAATTCGCCATACGGTGTGCAACCTGTTTAACACTGGTTTCGCGGCCGAGCGAACCGTCTGCCTGCGGAACACCTGCTTTACGGAAATATTTCTGCGCAAGGATGTCTGTAGCGATCTGGCTCCACTGCTTCGGAACCTCCACGTTGTTCATCTCAAACACTTTTTCCCCGTTCGGGTTCTTGATCACGCTGTCGCGGTAATCGTATTCGAACATATCAAATGGGGCAACCCCTTCCTTGGTGAAGCGGCGTCCGAATTGCAGGCCTTTTTTTGTGCGAGGATTAGACATGGTGGCTGGTGCGGTTTTTTAATGGGTGATCGGTAATCTCCGGCATTAACGAATTGTTAAGCGGTTGACGAAAATATCCTACCGTTTCGACAAATCAAGGCTTGAAATATCAACAGGTTGTGGATAAGGAAGTGGGAAAATATGCGAGCTCAAATCCCTGCTGCATTTGCGCCAATGTTAACATTTGTCGAAAGATTTTTTTGGGGGAAAAGCCCGTGGAATGGGTTATTTTCCGTAAATGTGAGATGGAAAAGTTGGGGCGATTTTTACACAACCTTATGTACCGGGCAGGCGTACAGGTGAGAAGAAAGAACACATGCTTTATATGAAAATATACATGCATTCGTACTTCCGGGTTACACTTCGTACTTCCCATAAAAATAATGCATTATCTTGCACTAATCTTATCCATTACTGAATGAAGCAGGGATTATATCACCAATTTGTTGAGAGAAAAAAATCGGGCAAGAAATCGTTCGCTGTATTGATCGACCCGGATAAGGTTGACAATGATAAGATCGACCAACTGCTCGCCCTTTCCACAGAGGCCAAAGTCGACTATTTTTTCGTCGGCGGCAGCCTGGTGATCTCCAGTCACCTGGACGAATGCATCCAGCAGCTTAAATCAGCCTGCGATATCCCTGTTTTGCTTTTCCCGGGCTCGCCTTCCCAGGTCAGTAAGTATGCGGATGCCCTCCTGTACCTCTCGCTTATTTCGGGCAGGAACCCGGAACTGCTGATCGGGCAGCATGTGATCAGCGCGCCGTTTGTTAAGAAAAGCGGGCTGGAGATTATGCCTACCGGTTATATGGTGATCGATGGCGGGGCTCCTACAACCGTTTCCTATATTTCCAACGCAACGCCGATACCGGCCGACAAGAACGAGATTGCGATGTGCACTGCCATGGCGGGTGAAATGCTTGGCATGAAACTCATTTATATGGATGCCGGCAGCGGCGCCAAAAGAGCGATCACGGAAACGATGATAGAGAAAGTGTCGCGCCATATTGAGATCCCTCTCATTATTGGCGGCGGCATTACCGAGCCCGAAAAGGCATACCGCAACTGCAAGGCCGGTGCCGACGTGATCGTTGTGGGCAATGCCATTGAAAAAGACCCTGCATTGATCAAAGAGATCAGCGCGGCGGTTCACAGCGTCCCGGTCAACGCGTAGTTTTTCGTTATCCCCCGAGGTTTTTATTGATAAATACGCGTTTTGCCCGAACAGCGGAATAAAATAGCCTGTTCATGCATCAAAACCCGCAGAATTTGTATCCATCACGGAGAACGTTGTTGTGGTGCGTTCGGGGTTTGAGGCGCATGCTACAAGGCATCTGGAACCAACCAAAATCCGTATTTATTGTGCAAGACGGCATTTGGGGAAGAAATAATCATTCTTTTTCGTTTGTATCAGGCTGATTACCAAGTCATATCAAACGATAGAATCGCTTCATGAAATTCAGGTGCCCGTAGCGCTGCTTTAAGCCCTTTTTAAGTAATTTCCGCAAACAAAATCCAAGAATCCGTGTGTTTATGAGAAGGAATGTAAGGAGAGCCTGTTCTACTGTGGCAAAGACTTTACCAAAGTTACGAACGGGCCTGTGTTTGGTTTTTCTTCTTTTGTGTGCTGCGCGTGCATCCGCTCAAACATACAACATTACCATCTGCAGCGGCGAAACGCTGAATTTTACGCCAACCTCGTTGGGCCCGCCAAGTACCGAAACCTATAGGTGGCCGCTGCCTTCTCAAACAGCTTTCACAGATGCGACGGCACAGAACACTTATCAGACTTCGGTCAACCAAACTATTACCAATTCAAGCAACGTTGCAAGGCAGGTAACCTACGCGGTCCAGTCTTTTTCAGGTGTGTATAACTTCACACTGGTTGTAACCGTGAACCCCACCCCTACTTTTACTTCCAGTCTTTCAACTACCTCTATTTGCAGCGGCGGCACGTTCAGCTTTAATACATCGAGTCCCGTGGCCGGTACAACCGCAACCTGGACAAGATCTGTCACATCCAACATGACCCCAGGCTCCAGTTCGGGAGCTGGTTCGATTATAGAAACACTCACGAATACAAGCATTAACCCTGCGGTTGCAACCTATACCATTTCATTGACCTCAACAGGTTGTGGTAATACACAGAACGTTTCGGTAATTGTTAATCCCCTGCCTACCATCAACAATACAGCGCCGAACAGTGTGTGCAGCGGCGTCCTTTTCACCTATGCCGCTTCATCAGGGCAATCGCCGGTAAATTTCACATGGCAAAGGCCGATCGTGGGTGGCATCACCAATACAACGGGAACAGGGTCTTCGAACAGCGTCAATGAAACATTGGTAAACTCAACAACGGCGCCTGTTTCGGTGAATTATGATTTTACCTTGACGAATGGCACAACAGGTTGCAGCAACACAGAAACCGTAACCGTGAGTGTAGTGCCCACCCCAACATTGACAAGCGCCACCACTGTTACAGTGTGCAGCGGTTCGGTGCTGGTCTATAACCCTACTTCATCCCTTGCCGGCTCTAGTTTTGACTGGACACGCGCCGCTACGCCAAACATCACACCCAACTCATCTTTCGGGAACGGCAGTGTGAATGAAACGCTTGTAAATACAGGAACCACAGCAGCCTCGCCTTCTTATGTGTATAATGTAACCAAAGCGGGTTGCAGCAGTACACAAACCGTAACGGCAACGGTAAATCCCTTGCCTGCATTGAGCAGCACGGTTACACCGCCGGCGTTGTGCAGCGGAACCGCGTTTAACTATACGCCCGCTTCTATCCAGGATCCGAATGTGAATTATTCGTGGGTTCGCAACACGCAGGCCGGTATATCGAACAGCGGTACCTCAAATACAACACCGATCAGCGAAACGCTCATCAATACAACCAACGCGACCATCTCTGTTTTGTATACCTACACGCTCACCAATTCGCTTACAGGTTGTATCAACACACAAAACCTCTTTATTGATATTAACCCTATTCCTACGGTCAGCAGCTATACGTTATCTGTTTGTAACAACAACGGTTTCGCCTCTGCCCCTGCAGGCGCTGCGCCGGGAACAACGTTTACATGGGTAACACCTACCATGACGCCAGCCGGTGTTGTAACAAGCGATATTGCCGGTGTTACAGCCCTTACTTCGCAAACGGCGCCACAACTTTTTGTTAACCAGGCATTGCTCCACAACACAACAGGAGCACCGGTTGATGTTACTTATACAGTGAAACCAAACCTCGCAGGCTGCATCGGAAGCGACTTTACGGTTATTGTGAACGTGTTGAACACCGTTACGCCTGTAGACATTTCGTCAAACAGTTTATCGGTTACACCATTCTGTTCCAATATCCCTTCCAATTTCAATTACAATGTTGCTACCAGTTCGATGCCTGCAACCTTTTCGTGGCAGCGTTCGTTTGTGGCGGGTATTACGAACTCTGCCAATTCCGGATCGAACATAAGTGCGCCGAACTCGATCGTTGAAACACTGGTGAACAATACTACCGCAGATGTAACTACTTACTATGCCATCACGATCAAAGAAACTGCGAGTGGTTGTACAAACGGGTTTATCGTAAGCGCGCCTGTAAAACCGGTTGCATCCATGACGTCTTCGCTTACGCCTGTTGCGATATGCAGCAACACTGTTTTTAATTATACACCAACGGCCGATGTTCCTTCAACAACATTCAGTTGGTCCCGTCCGTCGGTAACGGGCATCAGTCCTGGTACAACGTTTGGCAGTTCTGGAAACCCTGCTGAGACATTGGTCAATTCCACCACTGCGCCTATCTCTGTGAGCTATGTGTATACACTTACCACACCGGGTTCATGTACGTCTAATGCAACCGTGGTATTGTCTGTTAACCCTGCTCCTACTTTGTCGAGCCCCATCACATCAACAGGCGTGTGCAGCAACAGTGCGTTCAGCTACACAGCAACCTCTGCTACAACGGGAACTGTGTTCAGCTGGAGCAGGCCGCTTGCAGCGAACATAAGCAACGGCGCGGCTACGGGTGTGAACAACCTGATCAACGAAACATTGATCAACAGTTCGAGCACCGTTGCAACTGCCGTTTACAATTTTTCTTTGCTGGCAAACGGTTGTACCAACGCGCAAACGGTTACCATACCCATCAATCCGATTCCATCCATCACCAACAAGAGTGATGTGATCTGTACGAATACCAGTTTTTCCATTACTCCATCCGGTGTTGGTGTTCCCGCAGGAACGCAGTATTCGTGGGCGGCACCTGTAAGTGTTGCTGCGGGTGTTGTTACAGGAGGATTAACTGCAACGTTGCAGAACAGCATCAGCCAGACATTGCAGAATACGACAACTGCACCCGGAATATTGTACTACACCGTTACACCGGTTGCCAATGGTTGCGCCGGGCTGGATTTTACGGTTGATGTAACAGTGAATCCAAAGCCTGTTATTTCTACGCCCGTAACCATTCCTGCGGTGTGCAGCGGATCCGCATTTACATACACACCACCTTCCGTTCCGGCAACAACTGCTTATACATGGAGTGCGCCAACATACAGTCCGCTCGGTGGTTTAACCGGTGGTGGAGCCTTGAGTAACCAACCTGTTGTATCGCAAACATTGGTGAGCACCGGAACTGTTGCTGCCACCGCGTCTTATACAATCATTCCCGTGGCTGCGGGTTGTGTGGGTAATACATTTACATTGAATGTTCCTGTTAACCCGGTTCCTATTGTATCATCACCTGTCAATACATCGGTTTGTTCGGGCAATGCATTTTCAACGACCATCACAGGCGTGCCTTCGGGTACAACGTATACGTGGACGACGCCCGCCGTTACACCGTTCGGATCAGTAACAGGAGAGAGTGCGCAGGCAACGCCGGTTTCAACTATTTCGCAAACGATCACAAACAACACTTCATCTGCCGCAACAACTTTGTATACCATCATCCCCGTAAGTGCAACATGCACAGGTGGTGCGTTTTCATTGAATGTGACCATCAACCCATCCACCCAACTCAGCAGCAGCCTAACTCCTGCAGCCATCTGTAGTGCAGGCACATTCAGTTATGCGCCAACGAGCGCAACATCGGGCACAAGTTTCTCATGGACAAGGGCCGTAGTAGCGGGCATCAGCAATGGTGTTGCTACGGGAATCAACAACCCGCTCGAGGTGTTGACGAATGTGACAGCCGCACCCATCACGGTTACTTATGTATATGCATTGAGTACCGCTGCGGGATGTACCAATTCACAAACCGTTACAGTGGTTGCCAACCCGACACCGAAAATGAGTATCTCTTTGACACCGGCAGATGTATGCAGCGGCAATCTTTTTTCTTACACACCGGTTTCTGCTACTGCGGGTACGAATTTTTCCTGGAACAGGCAAGCCATCACCAACATTACCAATGCAGCGGCAAACAGTAACGGCGCGGTGAATGAAACCCTGGTGAATGCCTCGCTCGCGCCAATACAGGTTTTGTACGATTATACCCTGCTTGCCAACGGCTGCAGCAATACCGAAACGGTAAGGGTCAACATCAACCCGGTTCCAGTGGTAAACAGCCAGGCTTTGTCGATCTGCAGCAATACAAGTTTTACAGTAGCGCCAGCCAACGTTCCATCCAATACCCTGTATACATGGGGCACCCCAACAAGCAATCCGGTTAACGTTGTCAACAATGGTTCTGCACAGGCAACGCCACAACCGACCATCAGCCAGCTGCTTTTCAACAATACAACAGCACCCGGCAATCTTGTTTACGCAGCCATTCCTGCAGCGAGCGGTTGTGCCGGACAACCATTTACCATCACCGTTACCGTAAACCCGGTTCCGAATGCAGGCAACGCAACGCTTGCCGCGGTATGCAGTGGCAGTCCGTTTACTTACACCCCTGCAGGTTTGCCGTCGGGAACCGTATTCAGCTGGAGCAGCCCCGCGATCTCACCCGCAGGCGGGCTCACGGGTGGAAGTGCGGCCGCTTTGAAAACATCGGTCAGTCAGACATTGGTGAGCAACAACAACATCGCGAACAATGCAGTATACACCGTTACACCGCTCGCAAATGGGTGCACAGGCAGTACGTTCCAGGTAACGGTGCCGGTTAATCCTGTACCTGTGGTAAACAACCAGACGCTTGCCATATGTTCTGGCAATGCGTTTACCGTTACGCCCACTTCTGTTCCTGTTGGCACGCGGTATACATGGATCACGCCTACAGATACACCTTTTGGATCGGTAACAGGAAGCAGCTCGGAGGTAACACCGCAATCATCGATCTCGCAAGTGTTAACCAACACTACAACGGCTGCGGTACAGACACTGTATACGGTTACACCTTCGGTGAATGGTTGTACGGGTAATGATTTCACGATAACGGTTGGTATTAACCCTGGAACACAACTGAACATCAGCACCACTGCACCAGCTGTTTGCAGCAATACACAATTCAGTTACGCCGCAGCAAGTAATACGCCGGGCACAAGCTTCCAGTGGACAAGAGCCGTGGTTGCAGGCATCAGCAATGTTGCACGCGCGGGAACGAACAACCCGCTGGAAACGCTGGTGAACATCACAACACAGGCGATCACTGTTACCTATGCGTATACACTTACCACGCCTGCAGGTTGTACCAACAACGAAACAGTAAGTGTTCGAGTGAACCCTACGCCATCACTCACAAGCCTTCTTAACCCGGCCGCGATCTGCAGCGGTGCGCAATTCAATTACAATCCGACGGCTGCATTAACCGGGACCTCGTTCGCGTGGACGAGGGCTGCTGTTGCATTCATCAGCAACACAGCGGCATCGGGTACCAACAATCCTGCAGAGCTGCTTGTAAATACTTCGGTGAATACGGTGAACACGTATTATGATTATACGATGACCGCAAACGGATGTACGAACACGGAGCGTATAACCGTAACGGTAAACCCAACACCAACCATTGCCAATCAAACCACTGCCACCTGCAGCAATGTAGCCTTCAATTATTCACCAGCGAATGTTCCCGCAGGTACGCTGTATACATGGACGTCGCCAACGATCAACCCGCTCGGATCGATCTCCGGCGGAACGGCAGAACCGGGCGGCCAACCATCCGTTGCACAATTGCTCATCAACCAAACATTGAACACGGCCATCGCGCGTTACCGTGTAACACCGGTAGCCGGGGCATGTACGGGCGCCGATTTCTTTGTGGAGGTAACGCTGAACCCCGCGGCATCCATTTCAAACCAGATACTTGCCGCGATCTGTAGCGGAACAACGTTTACCTATACGCCATCGAATGTTCCCGCAAATACGGTGTATACATGGAGCAACCCGGCTGTTAGTCCGGCCGGAGGTTTAACCGGCGGCAGTGCAGAAGCGATCGCCAAAACCTCGATCTCGCAAACGCTGAGCAGTTCAAACAATGTTGTAAACAATGCGGTGTATACGGTTACGCCATCAACAAATGGTTGCCTGGGGCAAACATTCAACCTTTCTGTTTTTGTGAACCCTACGCCATCGGTAACCAATATGAAGGATACGATCTGCACGGGTTCGTCTTTCTCTCTGACCGCAGCGTCTCCTGTTCCATCGAATACGTTGTATACATGGGCAACGCCGTTGACCTTCCCATTCGGATCGATCGTTGGCGGAACGGCACAACCATCGCCTGCCCCTACTATTTCCCAAACCTTGTTTAACACAACAACAGCACCCGCACAGGCAGTATACACGGTTACCCCGCAGGCCGGCGGCTGCGTGGGAAATCCGTTTACGCTGAATATTGTGGTGGGTGCGGTACTCCCGGCCATCCCGAACCAGGCCGCAACCGTGTGCAGCGGTGCAGCATTCAATGCCACGCCGGGTAACCAACCGCCCAATACAACTTACACATGGGGTACGCCAGGTGTTGCGCCAACCGGTTCTGTAACGGGTATCAGTGCGGCAAGTACGCCGCAGGCTGCGGTGAGCCAGGTGCTCGATAACCTCATCACCACCAACAGCACCGTGGTATATACGGTTACCGCCAAAAACAGCGGATGCATCAGCAACAGCTTTACGGCAACAATCACGGTGCTGCCTGTACCTCGCACCTTTGTGACCGGGAAACCGGAGATCTGCCGTTATCCGTTCGATACCTTATCGGTCAGCTTTACCGGCTCGTCGCCATGGGGCTTTACTTATTTCGACGGAACCACAAACACACCACATGTGATCACCGGTATTACCACAACGCCTTACCAACTCGTTGTTCCTTCATCGCCCAATGCATCCCGAAAGTTGTCGTTCCTGAATGCATCGCACAACGGTTGCACGAACGTGAAAGACACCGTTTACTTTTCGCAGGTCATCAATTCGCTGCCGGTTGGTGTGATACATTCGTTGCACGGGCCTTATATCTGTAATGATATTGCCGATACCATGTTTGTGACATCGCCGGAGGTGCTTACCTACCAATGGACAAGAAACGGCACAGTGATCAACGGGGCAACCGATGATTCCATCGCAACCAATGTTCCGGGGCGTTACAATGTTCAGCTGGTGAACCAGTTTGGCTGCAGGGATACCGCCGCTGTGTTCCAGCCAAAAATATACATACCACAACCGGTGCTCCGTTTGCTGTACGATACCTATTGCATCAATGTTCAGATGAACATCACCAACATCACCGATACCAACCTGATTGGACCAACCATGTGGCAATGGACATTTGACAACGGAGCATCTGTTTCATCGCAAACAGGTTTCCATGGCAATGTGACGTTTACAACGGGAGGCGACCATCACATCAGGTTAAAGGCAACGCAGTTCTATTGCCCGGCAAACCCGACTACGTTCGATACCACGATAAACATAAGGTTCCCTATCGCGGGTGTGACGATGCCCTCCATCAGCGCGTACAAAGGGCAATCAACGCCCGTTGCGGTGCGTAGCCTGCCGGGTTACAAATACAGGTGGACACCGCCGTTTGGCATCAACAACCCCGACAGTGCGAGCACATTCTTCAACAACCAGAATACACAGCAATATGTGATCAACCTGATCTCACCCGCGGGATGCGTAACCAACGATTCATTGCTGATAAGGGTGTTTGATGACAAACTGGTAGAGATCCTGATACCAAAATCGTTCACGCCAAATGGCGACGGCATCAATGATATACTCTACCCGTACCTGTCTGGCATCAAAGAATTCAAATATTTCAGGATTTACAACAGGTTCAACCAGTTGATGTTCGAAACAAAAAACCACGATGTGGGCTGGAACGGAACGTTGAATGGTACACCGCAACCGATGGCTATCTATATTTGGGTTGCCGTTGGCATCGGGCTTGATGGAAGCACGGTGGAAAGAAAAGGACAAGTGCTGTTATTGAGATAATGATTACCAAAAACTATGATTGACCAATGAGACAGAGATTTTTTAGTGGAACGGGGTTGTTGATCTGCATCATCTTATGCAGTACGGTTGCTGCGCAGGACCCGATCTTCTCGCAGTTCTATTCATCGCCGCTGAGCGTGAGCCCTGCACTGGCGGGTAATGGCGATGCAGACTGGCGCATCGTTGGCTTACACAGGAGCCAGTGGATCGCATCGGGTATCGACCCGCTAACCACATCGTCTATTTCGTTTGATGGAAAATTGTTCAGGCAAAGAGACAATGAGAAAAATTATATCGGCGGTGGTGTTTTGTTCCTGCAGGACAAAGGTTTGGGCGGTGCGTACAAAAGCAATTCGTTCACGGGCATTTTAAGCTCGCATGTGAGCCTGGATGGCGAAGACATGCACGGGCTCTCGCTTGGCCTTGGCGGAACCTATTCAAACACGATGATCGATTTTAACCAGCTTGATTTTGCAAGCCAGTTGTCATCTTCCGGTTTCAACAGAACACTGCCCACATCCGAGCCATACCTGAGCCAGATCAAACCCTATTTTGCAATGTCGGCAGGTATTGCATATACCTATTCATCAGAAACATCCGGTTTCGACATCGGCGTATCGGGTTACCGTTTTTTTAAAACGCAACGCTCGGCCCTGAACGACCCGAACCAACTCGATCCCGCACGCTACAACATACACGCAAACTACCAGAGCTACCTGTCAGAAAAATTCGTGTTCAATGCGGCGGCCCTGTACGTGATGGAAAGCAACATCACTTCCTACACTTTTGGCGTAAACATAGGAACGATACTTGCGCAGGGCGACCAGGTGCAGCCTACGGTTCTCAACACCGGTTTGTGGTACAGGAAAAACGAAGCGGTGGTTCCTTATGTAGGACTTATGATCGGCAATGTAACAGGTGGATTGAGTTATGATGTGAACACGGGTTCCTCAAGTTCACTGGGCTCACTGAAAACTTTTGAGTTCTCACTCATCTTCAGATCGCCACAGCGAAAGGCGAACCCTATTCCGTGCCCGTGGAAATAATTGAGGCGACGCCGTGAGGCTGAACCTTACCGGAAACAAAAAGACCGATGAAACACATCGGTCTTTTCTATTGATAAACTTTGAGATCGGTTTGATTTTGATCTTTTGTTCAACTGCGCTTTGCAACTAGCGTTTGAGATCAGAAACATCCACGCGCGAAGGCGTTTCTTTTCCACTCACGATTCCTTTTGAGCTCAGGGCGATCGCTTTGATGATGCGCGCCATGTTGTCCATATCAAGCGTGCCTATCTCATCACTCACCTTGTGGTAGTTGGGTTCGCTGTCCATTTTAGAAGTGGAGATGGTGTGCGCAGGAACGCCAAGTCTTGCAAGCGTGGCATTGTCTGAGCGGAAGAACAGTTGTTGCGTAGGATAAGGATCGGGATAGAATGTAAACCCTGTTCCATCCAGGTTGCCCTGCAATAGCTTGCCCATATCGGTTCTTTCATAACCGGTGATGTAGGCAGAGTTGGTGCCCCATTTGCTTTCCGTTCCGATCATTTCGATGTTGAACATGGCTTTTACGTCTTCCGGCTTGAATTGTTTTGAAAAATAACTTGCGCCGTAGCCTCCCACTTCCTCGCCTGTAAATGCGCAGAAAACAAGAGTGCGTTCGTTGTTGTTGAGCGCTTTGAAATATTTAGCCAGCATGATCACGGCAGTGGTTCCTGCGGCATCATCATTTGCGCCATTGTAGATAGAATCTTTTACGGGATTACCGTCTTTGTCTTTCCCTCCCCTGATGCCCAGGTGATCGTAGTGGCCCGAAAAGATTACGTACTCATTCTTCAGGCTCTTCCCAGGTAAAACGCCCAGCACGTTCTGCAAAGAAAGTTCTGCGAAACTGGCTTCAACAGAAAATTTCTGCGGGTCGGTTGCGGTTAACACGATCACCGTTGTTCTGTCTGACTGCATCGACGGCCTTCCGCCTGCAGACTGCATGCGTGAGAAGGTGGCGGCGAACGAGGTATCCAGTACAACCAGGTAACTTTTGGTACCGGTTGTATATTTCCGAAGTTCCATATTGAGGTTTGCACCTTTGGGAATGGTTACTTTTTCAAGTCCCGAGTTCTCATTGATCTTAACAGCAGATTTACCGCTGAGCACCATTACATTTTTTGCATCAAACGGCGCACCATCGATCGTTACCGAGATGGAAGATGGTTTGCCACTGATCATGTTTGGTATTTTCTGCAGAAAGGTTCCGCTGTTGTTCCAGGTCTGAAGGCCGGCTTTTTTAAATTCGTCCGCAATAAATGCAGCCGCTTTGTCGATGCCCGGTGAGAACGTGGCACGTCCCTCCATTGCATCAGACGATAATGTTCTTTCTATGCGTTCCACTTCTTTTGCATTAAGGATCTTATCGATATCCTGGGCAAAAGAAACCGTTGCTACTGATCCCAATAACAACAACAAACTGATCTTTTTCATTCGGGTGTTTTTTTGTGGCATTAAATGTAGTGGATTATTAGGATTGAGATAGGTTTATTTGTTTAGCGATCCGTAGCTTGCTACTGCAATTTGATCTTGCCTTTATAAAGCTGGTCTACCGGAAACACCAGGTCCCAATCCTCACCCCAGACAAGGTTGCCGTTTTCAACTGCAAATTTTTTAAACATTCCCGGTTTTTTGTACTTTTCTAAGAAGCTATCCTGGAGCTTCTCCAAAAACGGCCCAAAGTCAACGATCTTGTTTTTTCCATCGCTAAACCCAATAGAAACCCTGAAGCCATCCACGTAGGTTGCCTTCTTCACTTTTATCGGTTTAACATACTCTTCTTTGTTCATTTTATCTCCCTGGAGATTTTTTCCATTTTGATAGCTTTACCTGCTCTGAAATCTTCCCATTTTTGTTTGATTTCTCCTTGGTACGTCCAAACAAATTTCCTGATTTTTTCCCGTTCTGCCGGGGTTAATTTTTTAGTTTTCCTGTTCGCCATCCTGATGTGAAGCCCTATCAGCCTGTTCTTAACAAACTCCATTTCAACTTTTACCTCTTTATCTCCCTTCTTTAATGGCAATGAACAGGCAAATGGTCATTGCTGTAGAAAAAGAAAATGAAACCCAGGTAGTCAAATAGTTTCGGCATAATAACCATGCAAAGATCCACGCAAAAAACATACGCTGCATTGACAACATGTCAATGCAGCCATCTCCTATCAACTTCCTGCATCATAAAAAAAGCCCCAGCTTTTCAGTTGGGGCCAAACAGTTTTTTTAATATCACAACACGCAGCAGCTACTTTTACGTTTACGCTATTTACAAACTCATCATTTCCTTAAACTTCACCGTTTGCCTCCTGCTCACTTCAATTTTCTCTCCGCCTTTCAGGTCAACCAGCAGGCCGCCGTTGAAATAAGGTTCGATCTTTTCGATCCAGCGGAGGTTGATGATGTGTTTGCGGTTGGCGCGGAAGAACATCCTGTCGTCGAGCCTTTCTTCGAGCGCATTGAGCGATTTCAGGATGAGTGGCTTGTGCGTTCCGAAAAACACTTTCGCGTAGTTGCCCACGCTTTCAAACAAACGGATCTCGCCGAGTTTTACGAACCAGCAGCGTTCTCCGTCTTTCACAAATACCTGGTCGTATTCTGTAAGCGGTCCGCGGTTTACACCACCGATGCCAACGTTTTCTTTGAAGATTTCTGCCTGCAGTTTTTGTATCGCATCTGCGAGGCGTTTGGGCTCGATGGGTTTGAGCAGGTAATCGAGCGCATTTACTTCAAATGCCTTGATCGCATATTCATCGTAAGCCGTGGTGAAAATCACCCTCGGCGCCTTCTCAACTTCGGCAAGCAGGTCGAAGCCTGTTTTGCCCGGCATCTGGATATCGAGGAAGATCAGATCGGGGTTGAGTGTCTCGATCTTTTCAATGCCATCATCTACGTTCGCCGCTTCTTCTATTACCTCAATGTCAGAATGGTCCTGCAACAATTTTTTTAACTCATTGCGTGCCAGCCTTTCGTCGTCAATAATAATTGCTTTAATCGCCATAACTCGTATTTATTAAAACAGAATTTTAAACATGGAATTCCTGCACAGGCATTTTCACCTTGGCTTCTACCATATCGTTTTGCGTATTGGTAATGGCAAAGGTAGCTTTTCCTCCAAAAAGAAGTTTCAGCCTGTTGCGGGTACTGCTGATGCCGAAGCCATCGCTTGTAGCGCTCTCTGCACTCATCTGCCCGGTATTCTGAACGATGAGTTCGTGGTTGTTATCCCTGTAATCGGAGATCACGCGCACCAGTCCACCTCCCTTCTGCTTGCCAATGCCATGTTTGATCGCATTTTCTACCAATGTCTGCAACATCATTGGCGGTACGGGCTGGTCCAGTGTGTCTTCGTCGATATCGTATTCGATCCGTAACCTGTCTTCAAAACGGATGTGCTCCAGTGCGAGGTAATCTTTTACGATATTCAACTCCCTTTCAAACGGCACCGTTTCCAGTTTCTCTGCCTGCATACTGCTGCGCAGGATATTGCTCAACGCGGTTATGGCCGTTCTTGCCCGCTCGGGGTTCTCATCCACCAATGCCCGGATGCTGTTCAATGCGTTGAAAATAAAATGGGGATTGATGTGCGATTTGATGGTTTTGAGCTCCAGTTCTTTTACCAGGCTCTCCAGCCTTGCCTTCTGGATCTCCGTTTTAGAGCCCAGCTCCACGTAATGCCAGATATAATAGGCCGAGAACCAGACGAGGATCAGCGGCGAATCGAGGATCAGGTTGTACAAGAAACGTTTTTCAACAGAGACCTTGATCTTAGGATCGTATTTCTTCGACCATTCAACCACCGCGCTGTTGGCAAGGTTGAACAATACAATGATGCTGAGCACCACCACGGTGAGCAACAGCCATTTCTGCTTGATGATCGGCGGGCGGAGGTTGAGCCCAACCAGCAGCTCCCTTAAAATATGGGTGAAAACAAGGCCGACCAGGATCGTGATCGCGATCCGGGGATAAAGTATGTCGTTGGTCTTATTGTCGAAAATAAATGCGAAGAACACCATGGTCAAGCCATAGAACAACCAACCACCTAACTGACAACACCAGTATAATGAAGATTTACTTCTCATGTTAAGACAAATATAGAGTGAAACGCCTCCAAAAGCATAGTGAATTGGGATTAATGGCAAAAAGGGCGGCTGTCTGGTTTGGCAGAGGCGGCGGAGCGGGAGCTGGGCGGTGAATGCGGTGATGCCGGGCAAAAACACGGGCAACCGCATGGCCCGCGGCCTTTTCAGCGTTTCGGGTCAGGGTCATTTTCTCCATTCACGCCAAACTCACCCCTTCAAACTCCAAACTAAACACTATTTTTACATATAAATCTCCGTGCTACATGCAGATAAATCCCGGTCCGCTTTTACAGGCCATCGATTCGCCTGAAGACCTGAAAAAACTCAACCGCAGCCAGTTACACGAAATATGCGATGAGCTCCGCCAGTATATTGTGGATGTGGTGAGCGTTCACGGCGGGCATTTTGCCGCCAGCCTGGGCGTGGTTGAATTGAGCGTGGCGCTTCATTACGTGTACAATACGCCGTACGACCAGCTCGTATGGGATGTGGGCCACCAGGCATACGGTCATAAGATCCTTACGGGCCGCAGGGATAATTTCGTCACCAACCGCAAATACAAAGGGCTCAGCGGTTTTCCAAAACGCAGTGAAAGTATATATGATACGTTTGGCGTGGGACACTCGTCCACTTCCATTTCTGCGGCATTGGGTATGGCCATGGCTGCCAAGTACAAAGGAGAGGACAGGAAATCGGTTGCCGTGATCGGCGATGGATCGATGACAGCGGGCATGGCCTTTGAAGCGATGAACCATGCGGGCGTTGCGGATAGTGATGTGCTCATCATCCTGAACGACAACTGCATGAGCATCGACCCGAATGTGGGTGCGTTGAAAGAATACCTGACCGATATCAGCACATCCCCTACCTACAACAAGGTGCGCGACGAGATCTGGAACATACTGGGCAAGCTCCCCGTGGGAAAGAACTTTACACGCGATATGGCCGGCAAACTGGAGGCGAGTGTGAAAAGCGTTGTTACCAAAAGCAGCAATTTATTTGAGGCGCTCAAGATCAGGTATTTCGGGCCGATAGACGGGCACAACATCACGAAGCTGGTTGATACCTTAACCGACCTCAAAAAAATACCAGGTCCCAAGCTGCTGCACATTGTAACGGTAAAGGGAAAAGGTTATTCGCTTGCGGAAAAGGACCAGACCAAATGGCACGCGCCGGGATTGTTCGACAAGGTAACGGGCGAGATCTACAAGAAAAAAATAGACGCACCGCAACCACCCAAATACCAGGATGTTTTTGGCCACACCATGATCGAGCTTGCAGAAGCGAACGACCAGGTAATGGGCGTAACACCTGCCATGCCCAGCGGTTCATCCCTCAAATTCATGATGGAAAAAATGCCGCACCGCGCATTCGACGTGGGCATCTGCGAGCAGCATGCCGTAACCCTGAGCGCCGGCCTGGCAACACAGGGAATGCGGGTGTTCTGCAACATCTATTCATCCTTCATGCAACGCGCCTACGACCAGGTGGTGCACGATGTGGCCATTCAGAAACTGCCGGTTGTATTCTGCTTAGACAGGGCCGGGCTCGTTGGCGAAGACGGCCCGACGCACCACGGCTGTTACGATATTCCTTACATGCGCTGCATCCCGAATCTGGTGGTGAGTGCGCCGATGAACGAGCAGGAATTGCGCAACCTCATGTACACCGCCCAGCTCGCAAACAACAACCATCCTTTCGTGATCCGCTATCCACGCGGAGAAGGGATGATGCCCGAATGGAGAACGCCATTTGAAGAGATCACGATCGGCAAAGGAAGAAAATTGAAAGACGGGAAAGAGATCGCGATCCTCAGTTTTGGACATCCCGGCAATTTTGCGCAGGCAGCCATCCGCGAATTGAGAACACAGGGAATCGATCCCGCTCATTACGACCTGCGATTTGTAAAACCGATAGACGAGGACCTCCTTCACGAGGCATTCGGCAAATACAAAAAGATCGTGACCGTTGAAGACGGTACCGTTGTTGGCGGGTTCGGCAGCGCCATCCTCGAATTCATGAGCAAACACAACTACCAGGCAGAAGTGAGAATACTCGGCATCCCCGACAGGCTCGTGGAACACGGCACACCAAAAGAACTGCACAGGGAATGCGCCTACGATGCACAGGGCATAGCAGATGCAGTGAGGGAACTGATGAAAGAAAAAGTTTCAGTACTGGCCGGATAGTTGCTAAAAGAAAGTAGGATCACCAGAATACAAAAATCAGTAAGGCAGGGAACAATGTTTTGATCCCTGCCTTACTGATTTGTTTTTTAAAATGCTTATTCTTCGGTAGCAGCGTCTTCGGTGCCTTCGCGGTTGTTTTCTTCGCCACCAATCGTTTCATCGTCTGCAACTGCGCCTTCGGCCTGGAGGTCTTCTTCGCGGTTCTCGTTCCATTCTACGATGAAGTTGTTCATACCCTGGCCAACAAGGAGTTTCATAAATTTCTGCTGCGATAGTTCCAGTATAGACAAAAACAGGAATATGGCGTGGATCCTGTCCTGGCACACTTCAAACACTTTCTCAAAAGAAACCGTTTTTTCGCGTTGCACGGTATGGAGCATGTAGTCGCGGCTGCCTTCCATGGTGTAGTTGTAGCGAACCACGGTGTGCACGGGTTTGTTCTGGCGTTGTTGTACGCGGAGCATCACTTTTTCAAACGCTTTCATGAGTTTGAAAAGGGTGATGTTCTGTATCTCTGTTCCTTCCGATGCTTCTTCGCCGATCATGGCTATCTCCCGCTGCAGGTTGCCGCGTTTGATCATGAGCATGCGCTCGGCCTCCATCTCAGCCATTTTAGCGGCCGCCTCCTTGAATCGTTTGTATTCGAGGATCTTGTCGATGAGCTCCTGGCGCGGGTCGATCTCATTACCCTGTGCATCAATTTCTTTGCGCGGCAACAGGAGACGGGCCTTGATGCGCATCAGCGTAGAAACAAAAAGAATAAACTCAGAGCTCAGCTCAATATTCAGCTTTTCGCCCTGGTGTATGAATTCAAGGAAATCATTGATGATCTTGGTGATGGGGATATTGTAAATATCCAGCTCATCCCGCTCAATAAAAAACAACAGAAGGTCGAACGGCCCTTCAAACTGATCCAATTTGATCTGGTAACTCACATTATTCACTGTCGGTAGCTTTAGGTGCAAAGAAAACTGAAACGGCGCCAAATATAGGTGTGGCGGGGCATTATTTATCCACGTTTGCCCTTACCCGTTGTTTTTCTTTAAAGTGTCCCTGATCTCCATCAACAACTTATCCGTACCGGAAGGTTCCGCCGGTTTAGGGGCCGGTGCCGGCTCTTCTTTTTTCATGCGGTTGATGGCTTTGATAACGAGGAACATGCAGAATGCCACGATCACAAAATCGATGAGGTTGGTGATGAATTCCCCATATTTGATCACCACCGCATTCACCGCCTTACCCGAAGCATCTACCGTTGCCGCCTTCAATTCATATACCTGGTCGTTGAAATTAACGCCACCGGTGAGCAGCCCCACCAACGGCATAACGAGGCCATCGATGAACGAGGTTACGATCTTTCCAAAAGCCGCACCCATTACAAAAGCGACGGCAATATCAACCAGGTTTCCCTTAACGGCAAACTCTTTGAATTCTTTGAACATTCCCATAGTAGCAAGTTTTATTGGTTATTGATTATGGATTAATTTTTCCGCGGATCGCCTGTCGGCCTCCTCCAGGTCCGGGTACTTCATCTTCAAAGAAGTAAGCAATTCGTGCAGCGCCTTTGCCACAAGGTATTCCTTGTACCAGTTCTGGTCTGCCGGAATGATCTGCCACGGGATCCTGTTGCAATATCTGAAACAATCTTCATACATTTTCACATAGGTTTTCCAGTGTTTGGCGTCTTCAAAATCGCTTTCGTTGTGCTTCCATTGTTTCTGCGGGTTGTGAACACGCTCCTGCAGGCGGATCTGCTGTTCTTCGGGCGAAATGTGTAAATAGAATTTCAGGATGTGCGTATCGCTGTTCGCCAGCAGTTCTTCAAAAGCATTGATGGATGCCATTCTTTTCTTCGCTTCCGTATCACCAATCATTTTATGAACACGCGTTACGAGTACATCTTCGTAATGTGAGCGGTTGAATACCTGTATCATTCCCCTGGCAGGACAGTGATTGTGTATCCTCCACAGAAAATCATGCGCCAGTTCTTCTTCAGAGGGTGCTTTGAAAGATTTTACCATTACGCCCTGCGGGTTGAGTTTGCCAAGCACATTTCGTGTAACGCCGTCTTTACCGCTTGCATCCATTCCCTGGAAAATGAGCAGCACTGCGTGTTTCGATTCCGCATACAGGAGGTTCTGCAGGTCATCGAGCTCGCTGAGGATCTTTTCTGTTTTTGTTTTGATCTTTTCTTTCACAGATCCTTTGGGTGCGCGTGTGCTTATTTTATCGAGATGGATCGCCACTTATATAAGTTTTACTAAAATTATCCAATTGCTTTTGTAAAACCGCCAACTTTGAAACAAATTAAACTACTTGAGAGATAAATTATTCAACTGGGCGCTGTTCACTATACTGTCGCTTATCTGGGGCAGCTCCTTTATCCTGATGAAAGCGGGTATGAACACCTTAACCGCGTACCATGTTGCATCGATCAGGATCCTCAGCGCAGGCGTGGTGCTCATTCCTTTTGCGTTCAGGGCGCTGAAGCAGGTTCCTAAAAACAAACTGGTTTTGGTGATCCTGTCTGGCCTGCTTGGCAGTTTCTTCCCTGCTTATCTTTTTTGTATCGCCGAAACCAGGATCGAGAGTTCACTGGCGGGTATCCTCAATGCGCTCACTCCCCTGTTCACCATATTGGTGGGTATCGCTTTTTTCCAGCTTAAGGCAAATGTTCAGAAGATCATCGGCGTGCTGATCGGTTTTGGCGGGTTGTGCCTGCTGGTGGCGCCATCGGGCAACATCAGTTTTGAGCACTTTACACACATCATGCTTGTATTGCTCGCCACGCTTTTATACGGCATCAATGTAAACATGGTGGGGCGGCACATGCAGGGCGTGGGCTCGATCAACATTGCGGCGCTGGCCTTTACTTTCCTGATCGTTCCAACGATCGTGATCCTTTATTTCACCGGTTATTTCCATTTGCCGTTAACACACAAAGACGTGATGCTTTCTACACTTGCATCATCCGTTCTCGGCATCGGTGGAACCGCCATCGCCTCCATACTTTTTTACATGCTTGTAAAACGCGCCGGTACGCTGTTCGCCTCTATGGTTACGTACGGCATTCCCTTCGTAGCCGTTCTCTGGGGCGTATGGGGCGGCGAACAGGTTACGTTGTGGCAGATGGGTTGCCTGGGCATCATCCTGGCGGGTGTGTACCTGGTAAATAAGAAGAATTAGCCGTTTAACCGGCAATTAAACGCTTAGAAAGGAAAAGGGTCCAAGAAGCAAACAATGTACCTCCCGGACCCTTTTTAAAGATTCAATCTCTTTACCAACGACGCTATACCGTCATCATCTCTTTCTCCTTCGCGGCCAGGTGCTTGTCAACAAGCACGATGTATCTATCGGTAAGCTGCTGCACATTGCCTTCGCCGTCTTTGGATTCGTCTTCGCTAAGGCCGTCTTTCTGTAATTTCTTGATGCCTTCGATCGCGTCGCGGCGTATGTTGCGGATGGCCACTTTAGAATGTTCGCCTTCCCCGTTTGCTTTTTTGAACAGCTCTTTTCTTCTCTCTTCGGTAAGCGGCGGAAGGAACAGCCTGATCTGGTTACCGTCGTTCTGCGGTGTAATGCCGATGTTGGCCTGCATGATCGAACGCTCTATCGGCGCCAGCATGTTTTTTTCCCATGGCTGGATGCTGATCGTACGCACATCCAGCACCGTTATATTGGCCACCTGTGCAATAGGTGTTGGTGAACCGTAATAATCTACATTGATGCCATCCAGCATAGACGGGCTCGCCTTGCCCGCACGGATCTTTGTCAGCTCTGTTTCCAGGTGGCTGATGGCTTTCTTCATCGCCTCTTCTGCATCTTCCACTATCAGTTGTAATTCTTCCGACATAACGCTTCGTTTTTGAATGGGCGAAAATAGTAAAGAGTTGGGAGTTTTAAGTTAGGAGTTTGATGTATACAGCCGTTTTTACCCAAAATTCAGTGGAAACGCCAAACTACCGACTTAAAACTCCTAACTCCCTTATATTTGCGCCAATAATTACAATTTATGGCAAGCATACAGGATCTGCAGAATGTCGCCACCCAGATGAGGCGCGATATCGTTAGAATGGTTCATGGCGTTCAGAGCGGGCACCCGGGGGGATCACTCGGCTGCGCGGATTATTTCGCGGCGCTGTTCTTCCACACCATGAAACACGATACGAATTTTAAGATGGACGGAAAAGATGAAGATCTTTTCTTCCTCTCCAACGGACACATCTCTCCTGTATATTATTCTGCCCTCGCCCGCTCAGGGTATTTCGAGGTGAAGGAACTGGCGAGCTTCCGCAAGATCAACTCACGCTTACAGGGCCATCCTACTACGCATGAACACCTGCCGGGTGTACGTGTGGCCAGCGGATCGCTCGGGCAGGGCATGAGCGTTGCCATCGGCGCGGCGCTGACCAAAAAGATCAATGGCGACGAGCATTTCGTGTTCTCCTTGCACGGGGATGGTGAACTTGACGAAGGACAAAACTGGGAAGCCATCATGTTTGCCGCACACCATAAAGTGGACAACCTGATCTCAACCATCGACTGGAACGGGCAACAGATAGACGGCCCTACGGATAAAGTAATGTCGCTCGGCAACCTCCGCGCAAAATTTGAAGCATTTGGCTGGACCGTTCTTGAAATGGATGGACATGATATGGCTTCGATCGTTGCGACCCTCGATAAGGCAAAATCGATGCGCGGACAAGGCAAACCCATCTGCATACTGATGAAAACAGGCATGGGTAAAGGAATCGATTTCATGGAAGGCAGCCACGAATGGCACGGCATCGCTCCAAACGATGAACAACTGGCCAAAGCACTGGCGCAACTGCCGGAAACACTCGGAGACTATTAAAGTTTTTGGTGATGGGTTTGATTGTTTATTTGTTTGCCTGCTGATTTATTAAAAAAGAAATCAGTACAGGTGGCCGGGTAAACAATCAAACCACTAAACAAACCTCCCCTATGAGCACAGCACAAAATAACGTAGCACTACTCGTTCATAGCTGTGACAGGTACGAGCTTCTCTACAAAGGGTTTTCTTTTTTCTTTTCGAAGTATTGGGATTTTTCTGCGCGATGCAATTATTATTTTGCAACGGAAGAGAAAACTGTTTCGATCGATCATTTTGAAAACATCCGCTCGGGCAAAGGGCAATGGGCCGACAGGCTCGTGGTATTGCTGAACAGTATACCTGAGAAATATGTACTGTATTTCCAGGAAGACATGTGGCTGAACAAAAAAGTGAACGGCGATTTCTTTAACCGGCTTTTTGAGATGGCGGAGGCCAATGATTGGAAACTTGTAAAGCTCCATAGCTCAGAAGTATACACCACGGTTGCTACAGGTATTTTTATTGAAGGGTTTGAGATCGCAAAACTGGATAACCAAAGCTCGGATTTCCTGATGTCGCACCAGGTTACTTTGTGGAACAAAGAGTTCCTCATCCGCCAGTTACACAGGAACGAACATCCCTGGAGAAACGAAAGAAAGGGAACGGCGCGTTTGAAAAAATTAAACCCGGAGATCTTCCAGGCAGATTATTTTGCAGAGAACGGGAAGCCGCCGGTAAACAGGAACGACAACCCGGTGTTGAGAAGCGAATACCAGACCGTTTCCATGAACAGTACCTTAAGCGGTAATGTTGCACCCTACATCAACGAATTACTCCATGGCGATTCAAACGATCGCCAGTATGCAATGAAGCTGCAGCACAACTACAACAACCAGCTTACACACGATGGCCTCCAGCCCGCGCGCAAAGTGGATGTGTTTAAACAGGCAAAGACCTGGGTAAAGAAAGCATTCGGGAAATGATCTCAAAACAAACCCTTAACTCTTCAAAGAAAAAAACTGCGCACTCGCTTTCCTGGATGGAATCCACGATGCCAAAAACGCGATAAGGGCAACGGTTCCGATCACGAGCAGGTAATCTGTTGCCACCATTTTTACAGGGTAGTAATCGATGATAAATGTATCGCCGCCGAGCTTGATGGGTTTGAATTGAAGTTGGATCCAGCATACAACCGTTGCCAGCAAAATACCTGCGCCGCCGCCGATGGCTGCGAGCAAAAGGCCTTCGCTCAAAAAGATCCGCTGCACCAGCTGGTCGTTTGCGCCCATGGCCTTGAGCACGGCAATGTCTTTCTGTTTTTCAAGAACGATCATCGTTAATGCCCCGATCATGTTAAAGGCGGCCACAACCAGGATAAGGGAAAGGATGCCATAGATCACCCATTTTTCCACCTGCATGATGGCGTATACTGTTTTATTCTGCTCATACCTTGTTTGAACAACAAGGTCCTTTCCAACGATGGCCTCCAACTGTTTTTTGACTTCCTTATCGCTTCCCGATAATTTCATTTCTATGGCGCTGAATTCATCGGGTGCCATGTTGAGCATGTATTTTACAAAGCCCAGGTTACTGAACACGTATTTATTGTCGAACTCCTGTTGTACCATAAAAGTACCTACTGGCATTACACTGAACGAGTTCAACCCGTCTTCTGATGTTAAGCGTGCCGCGTTCTTGTTGGGAAGGTAAATGGTTGCGGGCGCCACCTGCCGGTCGATCTCTATGTTGGCCGCATTCTCAATACCGGCGCCCACCACCAGTTTTGGTTCTGAAGGTGTACCCAGTTCAAATTTACCGCGCGGGATGTGCTCCGGTGTGTTGAGTTTGTTGATGGCGGTATAATTTTCATCCACCCCTTTTATTGTTGCGGGCACAATGCCATCGTTGTTGAGCATTGCTTTTTCTTCTGCAACAAAACTGATCACCGCAACGCCCTTTGTGTTTTTTATTTTACTGACCTGGTCGCCTGCGATGTGAAATGTTTTTCCACGTGCGGGAACAATGCGCATGTCTGCATAAAAATCTGAATACAACCCTTTCACCAGGTCCTCAAACCCGTTGAACACGCTGAGCACCACGATCAACGCCGCGCTGCCCACCGCGATGGCCGCAACACTGATCCAGGCGATCACGTTGATCGCATTGGTTGACTTGTTTGAACGGAAATAGCGCCAGGCGAAAAGAAGGTTCAAGCTTTTTTGTTTATTGGCTTAGCAGTTTGCCGGCCCGCCGGTTTGTTTGATATAGTTTGCCGCCCAACGCGTTTTCAATTCGCTTCGCGAATCGGGGAAACCTGTATCAACCAAATATAAAACGGGTAAACCGGCGGCCCAACCAGGTTACTCACCTTTGTCTTTGGATATCTGTTTGAAGATCTCTTCCATTTTAAACACATAATCCAGCGTATCATCCAGGTAAAAATGGAGCACGGGAATCCTGCGGAGCTGGTGTTTAACGCGGTCGGCGAGCTCTTTTTTGATCTCCCATGCGCGCGATTCGATGGTTTTCATCGTTCCTTTCGCATCCTTTACCTGGAAAAGGCTAAGGTAAATGCGCGCCTCGAGCAGGTCGGGCGTAACTTTTACGGAAGAGATGGATACCATTCCGCCGTCTATCATAGACAGTCCCAGCCGCCTGAATATATCGTTCAGTTCTTCCTGCAATGCGCCGGCCACTTGTCTTTGTCGTTTACCCTCCTCCATATTCTAACGTTTGTTTGCGTACAAAATTAGTTACTTTGCTGCGTTTTAAGTGTTTTATCCTTTATGAAGCGATTTTCCCGAATACTATTCTACCTGCGGAGCCAGAAACAGAACATTGTTCTCTACTTCGTATTCAATATTTTGGCGGTTGTTTTCTCGCTACTGTCGCTTTCCATGCTGGTTTCCATCCTGAACATGCTGTTTAAAAAGGACCTGGTGGCCGACCCTGTTGCGCCTGCGCTCTCCTTCCGGCCGGATGAACTGCTCGATTACATCAAATTCCACCTCGTACGTGTAGTGAAGGAACATGGGCAGGCCTATGCGCTCGCGGTTACCTGCATGGTTACACTGGTGGCCATTTTCTTTAAGAATGTATTTATCTATATGTCGTTCCGCGTGCTTACGCCGATGCGGAACCACATTATGACGAGGCTCCGATCCGATCTCTACACAAAGATCCTCGAGCTGCCCATCGGCTTTTTTACCGAGCAGCGCAAGGGCGATATCATCAGCCGCATGAGCAACGATGCAAACGAGGTTGAATGGAGCGTGGTGGGAACGCTCGAGGGCTTGGTGCGCGACCCGCTCAATATCCTGATATTGCTTGTTACGCTCGTGTTTTTGAGCCCGGCTTTGTCGTTGTTCCTGCTGGTGCTTTTGCCCATTGCGGGTTTTATCATCGGGCGGGTGAGCCGTTCGTTGAAAAAACAATCCACCAATGCGCAGGAGCAGCTGGGCACATTGATGTCGATATTGGATGAAACGCTTGGCGGGCTCCGCGTGATCAAAGCCTTCAACGCGGAAAAAATACTACGCGCCAAATTTTTCAATACCAACGGAAAGCTCAACCAGATCCGCAACAGGATGAACTTCCGCCGCGACCTTGCCTCGCCTATGTCTGAATTTTTAGGGGTGCTGGTGTTGTTGTGCGTGGTTTGGTTTGGCGGCAAACTGGTGTTCAGCAACGGGCTGGATTCGGAAAGCTTTATCATGTACATAGCTGTGTTTACGCAGATCATCAGCCCGGCAAAATCATTGTCGACCGGTTTTTACAATATTCAAAGAGGAAGTTCGGCCATACAGCGTATTGAAGAAGTGTTGCAGGCGCCGATCAAGGTAACCGATGAGCCGGGTGCAAAAACGATCACATCGTTCAACAAAAGCATCGAGTTCAGGAATGTTTCTTTTGCGTATGATGATAAAGTGATCCTGCGCAACATCAACCTCATCATCGAAAAAGGAAAAACGGTTGCGTTGGTGGGTTCTTCCGGCGCGGGCAAAAGTTCGCTTGCAGACCTTGTGCCGCGTTTTCACGATGTAACGGAAGGAGAACTGCTGATCGACGGCGTGAACATCAAGTCGTATTCATTGCATTCTGTTCGAAACCTGATGGGCATAGTAACACAGGAGCCGATCCTGTTTAACGACAGCATCGCCAACAACATAGCCCTCGGCGCAGACCATGTTACACCGCAACGGATAGAGGAAGCCGCAGGCGTGGCCAATGCGCTCAACTTCATCAGGCAAAAAGAGGATGGGTTCGATTCCAACATCGGTGATCGTGGCAGCAAATTGAGTGGTGGTGAAAGACAACGCCTCACCATCGCGCGCGCCGTTCTGAAAAACCCGCCCATCCTGATCCTGGATGAGGCCACTTCATCACTCGATACCGAGAGCGAGCGACTGGTACAGGATGCGATCAATAACATGATGCAGAACCGGACCTCGCTGGTGATCGCGCACCGTTTATCAACCATCCGCCATGCAGACGAGATCATCGTGTTGCAGAAAGGGGAAATTGTTGAGCGCGGAACACACGACCAGTTGCTTGTACAGAATGGCATCTACAGGAAACTGGTAGAGATGCAGGAAGTGAAATAGCACAATGTATGGGCGGTATCACCAAAACGGCGATCACCATATAATGATACGAGACAATACCACGCACAAAAAAGGCCGCGATTACGCGGCCTTTATATTTGGTGTAGTGTTGCTTTATTGTTCTGCGCTTGGTTTAACCAGGCCCAGTTTCGCTTCCAGGCTCAAGGTAGCATGCGGCACTGCACGGAGGCGGGCCTTGTCTATGAGCTTCCCGGTTACGCGGCAAATGCCGTAGGTTTTGTTCTCGATACGCATCATCGCTTTCTCAAGGTGATCGATGTAGGTGATCTGGCGGCTTGCCATCTGGCTCAGCTGTTCGCGTTCCATGCTCATGCTGCCATCTTCCATGGTCATGTAGCGTGCATCGTCGTTGTCTCCACCCATTTCATCCTTGCGGGTAATGAGTCCCTGGAGATAGGCCAGCTCTTTTTTAGCCGCTTCCAGTTTTTTACCGATCAGTTCCCTGAACTCGTTCAGGTCGCTGTCGCTGTATTTTACCAACGGGTCTCCATTGGTTCTCTGGGCGTCTGCTCTTTTTTCCAGTTGCGTATAACCTGGCTGGTACGGCACACTCGTCTTCGTATTGATCTTCGGCACTTTCACGTCTTTAATGGGTTCAGGTTGTTTTTTAACTGGTTTTACGGGTGGTTGTGGCGGCCCTTTGGGCTCTGGTTTCTGAAACGGTGGTAATGGTTTTGAAACGGGTTTAACGGGTGCTGCCACTTTTACCGGTACTTTAGCGCCCGGCCTAACCTGAAGCCCTCCTTTTTTTACGGGAGTCGGTGCTGGTTTTGCGGGTGCCGCTTTTGCCGGTGCAGGTTTTACCGCTGCTTTGGCAGGCGCTGCTTTGGCAGGCGCTGCTTTGGCAGGTGCCGCTTTTGCCGGAACTGCTTTGGCCGCTGCTTTTACCGGTGCCGGTTTTTTAACAGGGGCCGCCTTTTTGGGCGCTGGTTTAGGAGCCACTTTCTTAGCCGGAACTGCTTTCTTAGGCGCTGGTTTAGGAGCCGCTTTCTTAGCCGGGGCCGCTTTTTTAGGCGCTGGTTTAGGAGCCGCTTTCTTAGCCGGGGCCGCTTTTTTAGCTGGTTTAGGAGCCGGTTTCTTAGCCGGGGCCGCCTTTTTAGGAGCAGGTTTCTTAGTAGGCATACAGTTTTATCCTTTTTTGTTAACTACCACTTTCAACAGAATGTCATTGATCTCGATCTCTGTACCATCTGCTATTTCAGCTGACCAGTCAATGGTATCTGCCAGAATTTCGCGGCAAATATAGTCGTTATACTTAATAATGGACGGCTTGAGGTCTTTATTGTCAAGCACGGTCACGAATATACGGTCTGTGAGTTCAAAACCGCTTTCTTTTCTGATATTTTGTACGCGGTTCACGAATTCGCGCGCATCGCCTTCCTGCTTCAGTTCTTCGCTGATGGTGATGTCGAGCGCCACGGTAAGACTGCCCTTGTTGGCCACACTCCAGCCGGGAATATCTTCCGCCACTATGTCTACATCGCCCAATTCAATCGTAACTGTCTCGCCATCAATCGATAAATCGTATTTCCCGTCTTTTTCAATGGTGGCGATGTCCTGCTGGCTAAAGCTGCTGATGGCCGCGCTTACGGCTTTCATCTTTGCTCCCATCCTGGTTCCGAGGGCCTTGAAGTTGGCCTTGATCTTTTTGCTGATCACACCTTCCGTTTCAGTGATGTAAACCATCTCCTTCACATTAACTTCTGCTTTAATAAGATCTTCGATCTTTTCGAGCTGGGTTTTCATCCGCGCATCCAGAACAGGGATCATCACCTTTTGTAACGGCTGGCGAACCTTAATGTTCACTTTTTTACGGAGTGAAAGCACGAGCGAGCACACATCCTGCGCCAATTGCATCCTTTCCTCCAGCGACACATCGATCGCCTGCTCATCAGCCACCGGGAAATCGGCATGGTGAACCGATTCGACGCTGAATTTTTGCGTAACCGAATCCAGGTTCCTGAAAACAGCATCGCTGAAGAAAGGAGAGATCGGCGCCATCAGGCGAACGATCGTTTCCAGGCACTCATACAAAGTCTGGTAGGCTGCGATCTTATCTCCCTCGTACTCGCCTTTCCAGAAACGGCGGCGGCAAAGACGCACATACCAGTTGCTCAGCTGCTCATCCACAAATTCTTCAATGAAACGCCCGGCGAGCGTGGGCTCGTAATCGTCCATCGCGCGGGTTACGTTTTTGACGAGGGTATTGAGCGACGACAAGATCCACCTGTCGATCTCGGGTCTTTCCGCCAATGGAACGCGCTCCTGCTCAAAGGCAAAGCCATCCACATTCGCATAAAGCGCAAAGAACTGGTAGGTATTGTAAAGCGTGCCGAAGAATTTTCGTTGTACCTCCTGTATCCCCGCGAGGTCGAATTTGAGGTTGTCCCATGGCGATGCATTGGTGATGAGGTACCAACGTGTAGCATCCGCCCCGTATTTTTCGATGGTCTCGAAAGGGTTTACCACGTTGCCGAGGCGTTTGCTCATTTTATTGCCATCCTTATCCAGTACCAGCCCGTTGCTTACCACTGTTTTATAGGCCACGCTATCAAAGAGCATTACACCCAGTGCGTGCAGCGTATAAAACCAGCCACGCGTCTGGTCAACGCCCTCCGCAATAAAATCTGCCGGGAAGGCCTGTCCTTTATCGATCAGGTCTTTGTTTTGAAATGGATAGTGCCATTGCGCGTAAGGCATGGCCCCGCTGTCGAACCACACATCGATCAGGTCAGCAACCCGCTTCATTGGTTTGCCCGATGCACTTACAAGGATAATATCATCGACAAATGGTTTGTGCAGGTCGAGGATGCCTTCGTGCAGGTAATGGCTGTTCACCCCGCTGCCCAGTACTTCGTTTGCCTTGCGGATGCCTTCGTTCAGTTCTGCAATGGAGCCGATGCAAACTTCTTCTTCGCCGTCTTCTGTTCTCCACACAGGAAGCGGAGTTCCCCAATAGCGGCTGCGGCTGAGGTTCCAGTCTACCATGTTCTCGAGCCAGTTGCCAAAGCGCCCTTCACCTGTTGAACGCGGTTTCCAGTTGATGGTTTTGTTCAGCTCAACCATGCGTTCTTTTACAGCGGTGGTTTTGATGAACCAGGCATCGAGCGGGTAATACAGAACGGGTTTATCCGTTCTCCAGCAATGCGGGTAGCTGTGCTCGTATTTTTCTACTTTGAAAGCACGGTTTTCTTTTTTGAGTTTTACGCTGATGTCTACGTTCACATCAACGTAATCTTTTTCATCCTTGTAGTTCTTTACATAGCGGTTGCTGAATTCACCGAGGCCGTCTGCAAATTTCCCCTGCCTGTCAACCATCGTAAGAATACCGATGTTGTATTTTTTTCCTACGCGGTAATCGTCTGCACCAAATGCCGGCGCCGTGTGTACGATGCCCGTACCGTCTTCCGTGGTCACAAAATCACCAACAATCACGCGGAAAGGTTTTGCATCCGGTGTGATCTCTTTGATCACCTCTAACGAGTTGGCCGGGTAAGGAAGCAATTGTTCATACTCCGCATTTTCAACCTGCGAACCTTTGAATGATACAAGGATTTTGTAAGGAAGGATTTTTGCTTTCTCATCATACCCCTCAAAATCCCCGTTCTCTCCTTCCGGCTTGAAATACTTGCCCAGCAAGGCTTTGGCAAGTACTACGTTTACAGGAAGATGTGTGTAGGGGTTGAATGTTTTTACAAGAACGTATTCAATGTTGGCCCCTACGGTAAGGCCGAGGTTTGAAGGAAGTGTCCATGGAGTGGTTGTCCATGCCATGAAGAACACCTCGTCGTTGCCTGCTGCGTCGAACAGGAATTGCGTATTTTCGTTCTTCACTGCTTTGAACATGGCAACAGCGGAAGTATCTTTCACATCCTTGTAAGTGCCGGGCTGGTTCAGCTCATGAGAACTCAAACCCGTTCCCGCTGCGGGAGAATAGGGCTGGATGCTTACGCTTTCGTAGAGCAATCCTTTTTTATACAGTTCGCTCAGGATCCACCAGAGCGTTTCGATGTAATTGTTTTCGTAGGTTATGTAGGGATCGTTCAGATCAACCCAATAACCCATTTTCGTTGTAAGTTCATCCCATTTGCCTTTGTAACGAAGCACGGCTTCGCGGCATTTCTGGTTGTATTCTTCAACGGATATTTTTTTACCGATGTCTTCTTTCGTAATGCCCAGTTCTTTCTCCACACCAAGTTCTATGGGCAGGCCATGCGTATCCCAGCCGCCCTTTCTTTTTACCTGGAAGCCCTGCATGGTTTTGTAACGGCAAACCATGTCTTTCAACGTACGCGAGATCACATGGTGAATCCCCGGCATACCATTGGCGCTTGGCGGGCCCTCATAAAATACGAATGGTTTCTTGCCTTCGCGCAGGGAAACACTTTTTTCAAAAGCTTCTCCCCTGCTCCATTTGTTCAATATTTCCTGTTCGATGGCCGGAAGGTTGAGTCCGGAGAATTCTGGATATTTTGCGTTCATAAACCTGTAAAAATGGGGGCAAAGGTACGAAAAAGCTGCGAGCCATGAGCTGCGTCCAGCAAGGTTTCGGCGGCGAAAAACACCGGGAAAATCACTTTTATCATCTTTTTTCATTATATATTGCCTTTTTTGCGATCAACCTATGCGAACACTGCTTTTTATTCTTTTATCGATTTGTTGTTTTGCGTCGGCAGGGCAGCAGCAATCGTTGCGCTACCAACTGCAGAAAGGCGAAACCTATATGCTTCGTTTTATCAGCGAAGGGCAATCGTTGATCACGCTCAAGGACAAAAAGGTGCTATTGACCTCCACACGCGAAACATTGCTGGAATTAAAAGTTGTGGGTGAGAAACGCCACAGGTATGTGTTTGAAGCGAGGTATAAAAAAGTTTCGCACATCCTGCACTCAGATGCAACCCATAAAGAATACGTTCTCAGCAATACCGACTCTTCGGGCAAAGAACTATCGGCCTACATTATTAAAAAGCTGATCGACCGCCCTTTTTCGATCCACATGAACGACCTCGGTTACATCGACCAAATCAAAGGCATCGATGAAATGATCGGGACCGAAGTTGCGGACCGGTTCAAACAGTTCCCGGATAGTGTGCAGTCAATGATCGCATCGGACGCGTCAAGATCCTTTGGGAATCTTGCGCTCAAAAACACATTGCAACCCTACACACATATTTATGCCCCCGATGGAACCACACATTGGAGAACGGCTTCGCAGGTAACCAAACCATCACAATTTAATATCGTGATGTACATCGGCATGATGGAAACATCGCGGTTGAAACTGGTGGCCGGGGGAGATCTTTTTATACAAGAGGATCATTATGTAGGAGCAGGCATCAGCGAAGGCTCAAAAATGCTTGGCAAAATAAGATCCGATATAGAGCTGGATGTAAGAACAGGATGGCCCTCCACAACTTTTCTTGTACAGGACCTTGCGGGAGAAACAACAGAAACAAGAAGCGGACAGGCAACCACAAAATTTCCCTGCAGGTTGCACTGTGAAATAAAGTACAAAGTGTGGAAGGTAGATCGTTGAAAAAAACGGGGCTATTTTTTACGCACTAATTTATAGATCACTTTACCACGATCAAAAACTTAAACCGATTTAATATGGCAAGGTTAATAATAATTTTATTCTGTCTATCAAGCTGCCTTACTGGCGCAAACGGGCAATCCAAAATACCGGTTGATGCGTGCGGTTTTCTTGCGCACCCGAAATTCAGGAATGGCAGGGATACGATCTCAATTAAAGTCGTTTGCAAAGAGGTGGGGCCCCCAGTGTTGGAAAAGTATATCCTGAGAAAAATCAGGCTTAGGGAGAAAGATTTCGGATACAGCCTTTTCTTCACCCCTGTAAACTGCAATAAAACTTATGGAATTCCTTCCAGCGATAAAAGCAAAGAGGCGCTGGCCGTATTTAGCGAGGAATCTGTGGGAAGGATCTTTACGATCCGATGTATCGTATTCAAAGATTTGGAAGTGGACGGCAGGCCATTCTTTGTAATCGACAGGATCCGGGCCAGTAAATAAATTCCTCCTGTTAACCCGAATTCTTTTTGCGTATGGTCTTGTAAACCCTGATCGCCATCATCAGCACAGCAATCAAAACGATTAAGCCGGAAAGTCCCCATACAAAACTGAGCGCCTGTTTCACCACCGCCAGCATTACGATGGCTATGAGAAAAATGGTTGCCACTTCGTTCCAGATGCGCAGTTGCTGCGACGTATACCTGTAAACGCCCCTGCTTTCTTCTTTTACTATTTTGTGAAGTGTAAAATGATACGCATATAAAAACGCGACGAATACCAACTTGATCAAAAGCCATTTACCTTCCTGTTGCAGAAGGGTTTTGTGCCAGCCACCCATAAACATTACCACCGGGCCGAGGATCAAAGTAATCACTGCAGAGGGCCATGTGATGCCATACCACAATCTTTTCATCATAATACCAAACTGCGCGCGCAACACATTTTTTTCAGCTTCCGTTTTATCACCCGCCTCCGTAGCATAAATAAAAAGCCGCGGCATATAGAACAGCCCGGCAAACCAGGTTACAATGAAAATGATATGGAGCGCTTTCAAATAGAAATACATAGCATGCGTTACTTTAGTACCATTTCATGGTTGCCGGCCCTGAGCGCACCGATCCATCCCGCCAACGCAGCTACCCACAACGGATGCGTATTCAAACAAGGAATCATGTGATAGGATTCTCCGCCGGCATTCATAAATGATTCTTTACCGCGTTCTTCGATCTCTTCCAGTGTTTCCAGGCAATCGCTCACAAATGCCGGGCAAACAACCAGTAGTTTCTTGATGCCTTCTTTCGGCATTTCTTCCAAACGCACGTCTGTAAAGGGTTGCAGCCATCCTTTTCCCAGGCGCGACTGGAATGAAATGCTGTATTTTTCTTTGGGGATGTTCAGCTTTTCCGCTACCAGTTTTGTTGTAGCGAACACCTGGTGGCGGTAACAGGTTGCATGCGCAACAGACGCCGTATCGCAACAATTACCCGCCTTCAGGCAATGGCAACCCGTAGGATCTGTTTTGCGTACATGCCGTTCAGGAATGCCATGGTAACTGAACAACAGGTGATCGTAATCATCCGTAAGATGCGAAGCAATGTTTTCCGATAATGCATTGATGTATTGCGTCTCGTTGTAAAACGGTTTGATCACGGTAAGTTTGAAGGGATACCCTTTGCCCGCGTGCTGCAGCCGTGCATATTCAACGGCGGTTTCGTAACTGCTCATTGCATAGTGAGGATACAGGGGGACCAGTACTACCTCATCCAGGCCGGGGTTTTGCTGCAGCAGCTCGTCGTATGCTTTTTTCGGCGACGGGTTGCCGTAACGCATCGCAATGGCCACCGGCTCTTCCAGTTGTTGCTGAAGCGCCTGCTGCAATTGTTTGGTGAGCACCACCAGGGGCGAGCCTTCTTTTGTCCAGATGGTCCTGTAGGCCTCCGCCGATTTCGGCGCGCGGAACGGAACAATGATGCCCCTCACCAGCAAGGCCCTCGGAACAAGCGGTATGTCTATCACGCGGCTGTCCATCAGGAACTGGTTCAGGTACCTCCTTACATCTTTTACTTCCGTAGAATCGGGCGAGCCGAGGTTCATCAACAGGATGGCGCGTTTGGCGGGTTGTGGGTTGTTTGACATGAGGGTGCAAATGTAAAGCAACAATCACAACGTGTAAATGCAGGGGCACAAATACCACCCCCGGTTTTGAGGGCCACAAGGGCGAAAGAAGGAGAAATGACAATTGAATGACGAAAAAACTGCTTTTCGCGATAACGGGAAGGATACCTTTGCGTACTTATTTACAAAGCCCAAATGGCCAGCCGAACATGGAGATGAACCAATTTTTTGTAGCAGGGATCAATTACAGGAAAACCGATGCGGTTATGCGCGGCGATTTTGCTGTAAATGCGGATCAATACGCATCCCTTTTACAAAAAGCCAAGGCGCATGGTTTAAAGGAATTGTTCATATTAAGCACCTGCAACCGCACCGAGATCTATGCGGTAGCGCCGGATGCAACCTTGCTTATTGATCTGCTCTGCAGCGAAACCGTTGGTTCGGCCGAGGCCTTTAAACAGCTCGCATACATCAAACAGGGCGAAGAAGCCATCGAACATATTTTTTCCGTGGGGGCAGGGCTCGATTCCCAGATCCTCGGCGATTATGAGATCGTGGGGCAAATGAAACTCGCGGTCAAGTTTGCAAAACAACATGGCTGTATCGGGTCGTTCCTGGAACGTCTTTACAATACGGTATTGCAATCATCCAAAGTCATCAAGAACGAAACGGCATTGAGTGGCGGAACCATCTCGGTTTCTTTTGCTGCCATACAGTTCATCAAGGAACAGGCGGCCAATACATCCAACAAAAAAATTGTTTTGCTGGGCACAGGAAAGATCGGCCGCAACACATGCAAGAACATCATTGATTATTTAGGCACCAAGAACATTACGCTTATTAACCGTACCGATTTCAAAGCGGTATCGATGGCCATTGAGCTGGGATTGCGGTATGCGCCCTATGCAGAAATGAAACAGCACATCGATAACGCCGATATCGTGATCGTGGCCACCAATGCAGAAAAAGCGGTGATCACGAAAGAAAGCCTTGCCGCAAGCGGGCCAAAGATCCTGATCGACCTATCCATACCCAATAACATTGAACCCGCCGTGGGACAGTTGCCACACATCAGGCTGGCGAATGTCGACGACCTGTCGATGATCAACGACCAAACCTTACAGAATCGTTTGGCGGAGGTTCCCAAAGCAATGCACATTATCCAGCAACACATACTTGAGTTCCGCGAATGGTTCGGCCTGCGCAAACATGTGCCGGTACTGAGGGCGGTAAAGCAAAAGCTGAGTGAAATGCACAATTGCGGGCTCTTTTCGGCCGCACACCCATCGCCACTCATTGATCAGGATGCTATTCAGAAAGTAGTGAACACGGTTGCCGTAAAAATGCGCAGCCAGCATCAGCCCGGATGTTACTATATTGAGGCGATCAATGATTTTATGACCATCAACTAAAACATGAAAAACGCATTACGGATCGGAACGCGCGACAGCCAGCTGGCTGTCTGGCAAGCCACATTGGTGCAGGACCAACTGCGCGCCAACAACATCGCTTCCGAACTTGTGCTCATCAAAAGCGAAGGCGACATCGACCTCGTTACACCTCTGTATGAGCTGGGCGTTCAGGGCATTTTTACCCAGACACTGGATGCCGCCCTGTTGAACAACCGCATCGATATAGCGGTTCATTCCATGAAAGACGTTCCCACCCAACCCGCCAAAGGAATTGTGCAGGCAGCGGTGTTGAAGCGGGCCTCTTACAAAGACCTGCTCGTGTATAAAACCGGCGATACCGGATTTATAAATACCGTGAAGGGTGATGCGGCGAACGTTGACACGCATGCGCCATTCACCATAGCCACCAGCAGCATACGCCGCAAGGCCCAATGGCTGCACCGGTTTCCGGGTCATACCATTGAAAACCTGCGCGGCAATGTGAACACGCGCCTGCGCAAAGTGGAAGAGAGCAACTGGAACGGCGCCATTTTTGCCGCAGCGGGATTGGAGCGGATCGGCCTTCGCCCTGAAAATGCAATTGAACTCGACTGGATGTTGCCCGCCCCCGCACAAGGAGCCATCATGATCGTTTGCAAAGAACCGGACCAGTTTGCAAAAGACGCCTGTGCAGTACTGAACGACGACGCAACCGAACTTTGCACAAAAATTGAACGCGATTTTTTACGCGCCCTGCTGGGCGGATGCGCAACACCCATCAGTGCATTGGCAGAATGGAAAGAAGGAAATATTTTCTTCAGGGGAAATATCTTATCGGTAGATGGGAAAGAAAAAATAGAAGTAGAACTCGATGTCGCTTCTTCCGGAAGCGAAAACCTCGGCACACGCGCCGCAGCGGAATTGCTTGCAAAGGGTGGCGACAACATCATAAACGCGATCAGGAATGGCGGGGCATAATATCCAGATATTATCAACGCGCCCGGTAAGCGCCGCGCTGGTAAAAAAAGCCGCGCGTAAAAATATGGGCATAGATGTATTGTCGTTCATTGAAACGAACGCGATACAAAACATAGAGATCCAGCAGGAGATAGAATGGGCCTCTACCGAAAATGCGGTGGTTGTTTTTACAAGCATGAACGCAGTGGTTGCGGTTACAGAAATGCTGGATGGTTTTGTGCCCGAATGGCGCATCTATTGCATGGGACATACAACCCTGCAATTGATCAGTAGCTATTTTGGTGAGCACACGATCGCAGGTACCGCAGACAATGCAGCAGAGCTGGCAGAAGAAATCATCAGCAATGAAGAACCCGATGAGGTCATCTTTTTCTGCGGCAACAAGCGAAGGGAAGAACTGCCGGGCAAACTAAGGACGCAAAACATAGATGTTACAGAGATCACCGTTTACGAAACCACGCTGATCCACCATACCGTAGAAAAAAATTACGATGGCATTTTGTTTTTTAGTCCGAGTGCCGTTGAAAGTTTTTTTACAACCAATAAACTTCCGGTCAACACCACTTTGTTTGCGATCGGCGATACCACGGCAAAAGCGATCCGGAAATATTGTTCAAACAAGATCGTTACAGCGCTTCAGCCGGGCAAGGATGCGTTGCTGGAACAGGCGGTGGATTATTTTGAGGTGGTATGATGCAAATGGTTTTACAGGTACAGAAACAGGAATTAACTAACAAATAAAAGGATTGCGGATCCTTGATCCCGAACCATGATGGTTCACGGTTAACGATTTACGATTCACAAAAAAACAATGCTAAAAAACGACCTGCTCCTAAGAACCCTCCGCGGAGAAAAAACAGAAAGAACACCCGTATGGATGATGCGCCAGGCCGGCCGCTACCTTCCGCAATACATGGTGCTGAGAGAGAAATACGGTTTCTTCGAAAGATGCCAGACGCCGGAGCTTGCCTGCCAGATCACTCTGCAGCCTGTAGACATCGTCGGCGTTGATGCCGCCATTCTTTTTTCAGACATTCTTGTTGTGCCGCAGGCGATGGGCCTCGAGGTTCAACTCATCGAAAGCAAGGGCCCCTTCCTGCCCAACCCCATCAAAACCGCGAACGATCTTTCACGCGTGCGTGTACCCGATGTGCATGAATCCCTGGCGTATGTGTTTGACGCCATCACGCTTATCAAAAAAGAATTGAACGGCCGCGTACCGCTGATCGGTTTCGCAGGCGCGCCATGGACGCTCCTGTGTTACATGGTGCAAGGCAAGGGCTCCAAAACATTTGATGAAGCAAAGGCCTTCTGCTACACACAACCCGAAACCGCGCATCGTTTGCTGCAGATGATCACGGATACCACGATCGAATACCTTAAAGCACAGATCGAAGCAGGCGCAGATACGGTACAGATCTTCGACAGCTGGGGTGGTTTGCTCGGGCCGGAAGATTTTGAAGCCATTTCACTCAGGTATATACGACAGATCGTTGCTGCGCTGAAAGACCTCGCCCCCGTGATCGTGTTTGCAAAAGGCGCATGGCACAGCCTGGATGCGATGGCAGCAACGGGCGCGCACGGACTGGGCATCGATTGGTGCATCAAACCGCAGCTGGCAAGGCAATTCGCGGGCAACGGGATTACTTTGCAGGGTAACTTTGATCCTGCAAAATTGTTGTCGCCAATCCCGGTCATCGAAAAAGAAGTGAAGGCCATGCTCGATGCATTCGGCCCGGGCAACCACATTGCCAACCTCGGACATGGCATTTTGCCGAATGTGCCGGTGGATCATGCACGCGCTTTTGTAGACAGTGTAAAAAATTACAGACACAATCTTTAACCTTGGGCACATTACAAACACATAAAAACGAGACAACAACTTTCCGCGAAAGGTGGATACAGTACGTGTACAACCTGCAGGATAAAATATGCAGCGCACTGGAACAGGAAGATGGCAAAGCTGTTTTCAGGACCGACGAATGGCAACGTGCAGAAGGAAAAGGAGGCGGCGGCAGAACACGCGTGATCGCAAACGGGAATGTTTTTGAAAAAGGCGGCGTGAACACATCCGTTGTGTATGGAAAGGTTACGGACACCATGCGCAAAAGCCTGAACATAGAAGGCGAAACCTGGTTTGCATGCGGTTTATCGCTCGTGATTCACCCGGTAAATCCTTATGTTCCTACCGTGCACGCCAACTGGCGCTATTTCGAATTGTACGATGGCGATGATCATTTGACCGACCGCTGGTTTGGCGGCGGCACCGATCTTACGCCCTATTACCTGATTGAAGAAGACGCAAAATATTTTCACGGCGTTTTAAAAAATACGCTCGACCCGTTTGGCACCGAATTGTACCCCGACTACAAAAAGCAATGCGATGATTATTTTGTGAACCAGCACCGCAACAAGGAAACGCGCGGCATCGGCGGGGTGTTTTACGATCACCTGCGCGCAGGGAACGAAGCGGACCTGGAACAGTTGATGCTGATGCAACAGGCCAACGGCAATTCGTTTTTAACGGCGTATTTACCCATCGTTCAGAAAAGAAAAGATACCTTGTACGGTGCCCGGGAAATGGAATGGCAGGAAATCAGGCGCGGGCGTTACGTTGAGTTCAACCTCATCCACGACCGCGGAACCATATTCGGCCTCAAAACAAACGGCCGCACAGAGAGCATACTGATGAGCCTGCCGCCGCGTGCAAAATGGGTATACGACCATGCTCCCGCAGCGGGAAGCGAGGAAGAAAAATTATGGAAGGTTTGCCTGCAGCCCATAGACTGGCTCTCCTAAAAAACACCGATCATGATCCTACAAAGAAGAAACCGCATCCTCCGCCAGTCACCGGCCATACGCGCCATGGTGGCCGAAACCCTTGTGAAACCTTCTGATTTTATTGCCCCGTTGTTCATAGACGAAGGGCAAAACACGGCAACGGAAATTGCATCGATGCCGGGTTATTACAGACGCTCTGTTGACCTGACCGTAAAAGAAGTAAAAGAATTGTGGTCGATGGGAATCAGGTGTGTGTTGCTTTTTATCAAATGCAAAGACGAACTCAAAGACAATACCGGCAAAGAAGCATGGAACAGGAACGGCCTGATGCAACGCAGCATCAGAGCGATCAAGGACGCGGTTCCGGAAATGGTGGTGATGACGGATGTTGCACTTGACCCTTATTCATCTTACGGGCACGATGGCATTGTAAAGAACAACGAGATATTGAACGACGAAACCGTGGAGGCGCTTGTAAAGATGAGCATCAGCCATGCCCAGGCCGGTGCCGATTTTGTGGCGCCAAGCGATATGATGGATGGCCGCATCGGCGCCATCAGGAACGGGTTGGAGGAAGAGAATTTTACAAAAACGGGCATCATGAGTTACAGCGCAAAATATGCATCGTGCTTCTACGGCCCCTTCAGGGATGCATTGGATAGTGCGCCGGGGTTTGGCGACAAGAAGACTTATCAGATGGATCCCGCAAACCGCCTCGAAGCGGTAAAGGAAACGATGATCGATGTAGAAGAGGGCGCAGACATCGTAATGGTAAAACCGGCAATGGCATACCTTGATATCATCCGCGAAATAAAAAACTCGGTTGAAGTGCCCGTTAGCGCTTACCAGGTAAGCGGCGAATACGCGATGATCAAAGCCGCAGCAAAAATGGGCTGGCTGAATGAAGAAAAAGCGATCATCGAATGCCTCACTTCGATCAAAAGAGCCGGAGCGGACCTGGTTGCTACCTACTTTGCAAAAGATGCTGTAAAGCTGATGAATTGATAAACACCGAACGAAAACAGTAAACAATTAACCGGCACGATTGCGCAGCCAGTGTAACCATTCCAGCCGTTCAGTCGCCACTCACTTTAAACATGTACGAAAAAAGTAAACAGTTGTTCCAGCGCGCCCAGCAAAGCATCCCGGGCGGCGTAAATTCCCCGGTACGCGCTTTCAAGAGTGTTGGGGGAACACCTTTATTTATCAGGAAAGCAAAAGGCGCCTATTTATTTGACGCGGATGGAAACAAATACATCGATTACATCGCCTCATGGGGGCCGATGATACTCGGCCATGCCTATGAACCCGTTGTGAAAGCCATCCAGGAAAAAGCGCCCGACTCTACCTCGTACGGCGCCCCTACAGAACTCGAAATCGAGATGGCCGAACTCATCCGCAGCATGGCGCCGAATATAGATATGGTTCGGATGGTGAGCAGCGGAACGGAAGCTTGTATGAGCGCACTGAGACTGGCACGCGGCTATACCGGGAAAAACAAATTCATCAAGTTCGAAGGCTGTTACCATGGCCATGCAGATCCTTTTTTGGTGAAGGCCGGCAGCGGGTTGGCAACATTCGATATTCAAACCGTGCCCGGTGTAACGGGCGGCGTGGCAAACGATACATTGACCTGCGCCTACAATGATCTCGATGCAGTAAAAAAACTGGTTGCGGCAAACAAAAACGAAATAGCAGCCATCATTATAGAACCGGTGGCGGGAAACATGGGCTGTATTTTGCCGGCAGAGGGTTTTGTGGAAGGGCTGCGCAGGATCTGCGATGAAGAATCGATCGTTTTTATTTTTGATGAAGTGATGACCGGGTTCCGCCTCGCACCGGGCGGCGCGCAGGAACAGCTGAAAATAAATGCGGACCTTGTTACCTACGGAAAAGTGATCGGCGGCGGAATGCCCGTTGGCGCTTTCGGGGGAAAAAAAGAGATCATGGAAAAGATCGCCCCGCTCGGGAATGTATACCAGGCAGGCACCCTGAGCGGCAACCCGATTGCAATGATCGCGGGTTATACCATGTTGTCTGAATTAAAAAACAACCCATCCATTTACAAAGAACTGGAAGAAAAAACGGCGTACCTGCACCAGGGACTGGATAAAATATTGCAGGCATCTGCAACGCCCTATGTGATCAATCGCCTCGGTTCCATGATCAGCATACATTTCAGCGATCATCCTGTGGTGGATTTTGCAACGGCGGCTTCTGCAGACAATCAACTGTTCAACAAATATTTCCACGCCATGCTCAAACGCGGCGTATACCTGCCGCCATCCGCATTCGAAAGCTGGTTCCTGAACAACGCTCTCAGTTACGATGATCTTGATAAAACGATTTCGGCAACAGAAGAAAGTTTAAAGGAGATCTTGTAGCGTCCTGGGTTTGTGGTTTGGAGCAGACCCGGATAGTGCGTATTTTACTTCCAACTCAAAACACCGGCACCCATGAAAATCGCCTTCTTCTCCGCCCAACCCTACGACGAACAGTTTTTCAACCGTTTCAACGACAGTTACGGGTTTGAGCTGGCATTTCATGAAGAGCAGCTTGACGAAGAAAATGCCGCGTTGGCCACCGGGGCCGATGCCGTTTGCGTGTTTGTGAACGATACCGTTGACGCAAATGTTTGTAAACGTTTAAAAACGGGTAACGTAAAAATAGTTGCCCTGCGTTGCGCGGGTTTTAACAATGTGGACCTGGAAGCGGCCAAAGCAAACGGCCTGCAGGTTTGCCGGGTGCCCGCCTATTCGCCCGAAGCCGTGGCGGAGCATGCGCTGGCCCTGATCATGACATTGAACCGCAAAACACACAAGGCCTACAACCGCGTTCGCGAGCAGAATTTTTTATTGAACGGACTTCTCGGGTTCAACATCCATGGAAAAACAGTGGGCGTGATCGGCACAGGAAACATAGGCAAATCTTTCTGCCGCATCATGACCGGCCTCGGCTGCAAAGTGCGGGCCTTCGATCTCATAGCCAACAAAGACATGGAGGCCATCGGGGTTGAATACCTTCCCCTGGTTGATGTGCTGCAGAGCGACATCATATCATTGCATTGCCCACTCAATGAGCAGACAAGACACCTCATCAATGAACAAACCATTGCCCTGGTGAAAAAGGGTGCGATGCTGATCAATACCGGCCGCGGCGGACTGATCGATACAAAAGCCGTGATCGCGGGTCTATCTTCGGGCCAGATCGGTTACCTGGGCATTGATGTGTACGAACAGGAGGAACACCTGTTCTTCCGCGACCTTTCTTCCAACATCATCCGCGACGACGAGATCCAGCGGCTCATGAGTTTTCCGAACGTGCTCGTAACCGCCCACCAGGCCTTTTTTACCGGTGAGGCGATGGAGCAAATCGCTTCGGTTACGTTAAATAGTATCCACCAGTTGCTAAAAAGTGGTAATTTGAACAACCGGGCAGCGTTATTAGTCTAAATTTTATCTGATATTTATGCAGGATAGAAAATGCGTAAAGAGCTTATGAAAACCTTACCCCTACGTTTCAGCATTATATTCACCGTTATTGCCCTCTTCATGGCATGTAAAAAAGAGATGAGCCTTGAAAAAGGACTCTCCGCGGGATATGCCACCGGCGAGCTGGTAGACTCCATGGGCTTTTGCAAACGCGCAGAGGTAAAAGGTACTTACAAAGTGGATACACCTTTGGTTACTTCCGATAATTATGCGCTCATCAACGTCAATTTTACTTCCCAGGGCAAATACAAAATTTATTCGGACACAGTGAACGGTATGTGGTTCCTCGATTCCGGTTTTACAGTAACCACGGGGCCGGCCACCATCAAACTCAAAGGGTATGGTACACCCATCCTCCCCAAGGTTACCGATTTCTCCCTGTTCTTCAACAACACGCTCTGCGCCTTCTCCCTTACCGTTGGCGGAACCGTAAGTGGCGGCGGCGGAAATCCAACCGGAAGCAATGGCGATTATTTTCCCACAACAAGCGGATCCACCTTTGCGTACGCTTACAGCCCGGCAGTAGGCGGCGTAACCAATTTTACGGTTGGCGTTGGCGTAGGGCTCGTACCCTACAATGGCCTTGACTACGCAAAATTCGGCACCGATGCGCAGGACACGTTTTATTTTGCAAAAGACGGGCTCGGTACTTACTATGCATTGAGCACGGTTGATGTTGATTATACTTTGCTGTTCGACAGCTATCCAAATTTCTTCATCAGCTACCCGTTCCTCAAAGAAAACGCGAACGTGGGCCAGAGCTGGGAGTCGGGTGAATACGGCCCTGTTGTTTTCCAGGGCACCCAGGGAACCGCCAAAGCGGTGTTTGAAATTGTAGAGAAGGGCGCTTCCCGCACGGTTGGCGGTAAAACGTATACACCTGTGATCAATGTAAAACGCATCATCATGTTCAAACCCGACAGCGGAACATCCTACTCCGCACTCGTGGAAGCCAATTCTTTCTACGCAAAAAATTACGGACTTATAGACCAGGTATTCAAAACATTTACACAGAAGGTTTCGTTGACGGCAGAACCAATGATCAAATAAATTAGTAATTAGCAATTAGGAATTAGTAATTATTTTCTTTGTTTAGTTTAGTTGCGTTACAATCATTAACAGGTAAATATTATTATAATTAGTAAGAACAACGAAGCCGGTGTGTGTTTACACCGGCTTCGTTGTTTACAATCCTATTATTCCTAATTGCTAATTTAAAAGATTTGTGTTTTATCATCCACGACAGAAGTAGTTTCAACGGTATGGTGTTGTGTTTCTGTATTTTTTTTGAAGAATTTATTCTGGAAGAAAAGGATCACGATCACGCCGATTGAAATGGATGCGTCTGCGATGTTGAAAACGGGGCTGAAGAATGTAAACTCGTCGCCGCCTACAAATGGCACCCAGGATGGATAATGTTTGTTTTCGATGATGGGGAAATAGAGCATGTCCACCACCTTCCCATGAAACAGGGAAGCATAACCGCCACCCTTTGGAAAGAGATGGGCTACCTGTCCTGAATAAGGAATGCTCTCTTCAAAGATCAATCCATAGAACAGGCTGTCGATGAGGTTGCCCAGCGCGCCAGCATAGATCAGTGCAGCGCAAATGATAAAACCTTTGTGGTATTTTTTACGGATAAAATCGCGCAGCAGGAAGCTACCCCAAATCACGGCCACCAGCCGGAACAAGGTGAGTATGATCTTGCCGAACCCGCCGCCAAATTTCCATCCCCACGCCATACCCTCATTTTCTACAAAATGAAGACGGAACCAATTACCCAGCACATTGTGCGCCTCTCCTGCATGGTAGTTGAGTTTGATGTAAAATTTCAATGCCTGGTCAACCAGAATAACCAGCAATATGAGTAAGGTAACCTGTCTTGCTTTCATTAACAAACACGTTTAAAACGCGGCAAAGATAGGCAATCCGGCCCTATCGCCGAATTTCGTGTAGCGGGCGCCCAACGCGGCTATTCCTCTGTGTAAACCCGTTTCACCCGTTGACTGATGCCGGTCATGATCTCGTATGAAATGGTTCCCGCTCTTTTTGCCACTTCCCACACAGGCAGGTGTTTCCCGAATATTTCCACTTCGTCGCCTTCCTTCACATCGGCAATACCGGTTACATCGATCATGGTCATATCCATACAAACATTGCCGATCACCGGTGCCAGCGTTCCTTTCACATACATGCACCCTTTGCCATTTCCAAATGCACGGCCAAAACCATCTGCATAACCAATGCGAACAGTGGCTATGGTACTGTTGCGGAGAACAACGCCTTTGCGGCCGTATCCAACCGTATCGCCCGCTTTTATGTTGCGGAGCTGCGCAATGGTAGACTTCAACGTGGCAACCGTTTGAAGAGAGAGGCCGTTGCCGTCTGCACTGTCAACACCATACAACCCGATGCCCAACCTTACCATATCGTATTGAAACTGCGGCCACCTGAAAATGGCGGCCGAGTTGGCAATGTGCCTGGTAAAAGAATAGCCGAGCGACGCTTCCATGTCTTTGCAGGCTTCGTTGAACAGCAATGCCTGTTGTTCGGTAAAACCATCGTGCATGGCGTCTTCGCTGGCCACCAAATGACTGAACACGGTTTTTACTGCCATCGTATGGTCTTTCCGGATCGCCATACCCAGGGCCCGCGCCTCAGCAACCTCGAAACCAAGCCTGTTCATCCCGGTATTGAATTTGATATGCACCGGGAACTGCTGGATGCCCTGCTGTTTCAGGTATTGATCGAATGCGTGGTAAATAGGGAAAGAATAAATCTCGGGTTCAAGGCCATAGGTCACCAATGTATCGAAAGTGGCCGAGTCGGCATTCATCACCATCACCGGTAAGCTGATGCCTGCTTTGCGTAGCTCCACGCCTTCGTCTGCATAAGCCACTGCCAGGTATTCAACCTTGTGAAACTGCAGCACCCGCGCCACTTCTGCGCTCCCGCTGCCATAGCTGAAGGCCTTTACCATGGCCATGAGCCTGGTGGCAGGATTTAAATGCTTCTGGTATTCTTTCAGGTTGTGGATCATCGCAGAGAGATTGATCTCCATCACCGTTTGGTGAACTTTCTGTTCGAGCCATGCAGAAATGCGTTCAAACTCAAAAATGCGCGCACCCTTCAGCAAAATATATTCGTCTTTGAACTGCTGCGTTCCTGCATGTTGCAGAAAATCATTTGTTGAATGGTAAAAAGAAGTTTGCAGGGCTTCAATTCCCGTAAACAATTCCCTGTGTTGCGAGATGGCGGGGCCGATACCGATCAACCTCCGGATGCCGCGCACCGCAAGTTGCGCAGCAATATCGCGGTACAACGCCTCCTCGTATTGGCCAGACTGGAGAATATCAGAAAGGATCAACGTTGTTTTTTCTTTTCCTGCCTGTTGCTGCAAATAATCGATCGCAAGATCGAGTGATGAAAGGTCGTTGCTGTAACTGTCGTTCAGCAGGTACGAATTGTTGATCGCCTTCTTCAGCTGCATCCGCATCTCAACAGGCTCCAGCATTTGCATCCGGTCGCGGATGATGGCTTCGGGATAGTTCAGCTGCAGCAGAACACACCAGCAGGTAATCGCATTGTCTATCGAAATACGATCGGTGAAAGGAACGGTGATGGTTGTATCGTTGCCATTGCATTCCGCTGTGATGATGGTTTGCCCTTCATGCTTCACTTCCGATAAGATCTTAAGATCGGCATCCTGCTCCCTGCTCCAGGAAAAAAAATGTTTTGTATTGGGGAACAGCGCTTTGTCGGCCGCTTCCGGAGACAAAAACCGGTGCAGGCTTTCTTTTCCAAAAACAACCGTGGCGGCATTGGCAAAAAGCAGGGCTTTTTCAACGGCCTTTGCATGTTCGCTCTCAAAACCTTCGCTGTGTGCATCGCCTATATTCGTGAGTACGCCTGTGGTAGGCTGTATTACCTGCGCCAGGTGCTTCATTTCTCCCGTGGTAGAAATACCAGCTTCAAAAATACCGAGCGTATGGTGCGCATTCATCTGCCACACACTCAGTGGCACGCCCAGTTGCGAATTGTAGCTTCTCGGGCTGCGGACAATTGAAAAATCTTTTTGCAGCAATTGGTTCAACCATTCTTTCACGATGGTCTTCCCGTTGCTTCCCGTGATGCCGATCACAGGGATATTGAATTGCGAACGATGGTGCGCGGCCAGATCCTGGAGCGCAGCAACCACATCCGGCACTTCCAAAAAATTGGCGCCGGGGTATGCATTGCCGTTGAAGGCTTTGTTTACAACAAAATTGCGCACACCACGCTCATACACTTCTTTGATGAACTGGTGCCCATCCCTGCGCGGTCCACTGATGGCAAAAAAAAGCGACGTGGTTGGAAAAACGATCTTGCGGCTGTCGATCAGCAAATGTTCAATGGTAGCATCGCAGGCAATGGTGGCATGGGCCCTGGTAATGGTTGCGATATCTTGAATTGTGTACGCCAACGTTACTGTTAAACAGCATCGTTGCCCGCATCCTGCCCGCGCAACGCCTGTTTTTTATTGTGGTTGATGGAATAAAGGATCGAGCCGGAGATACAGACAAGGATCACGCCGAGCGACAGGAACACCTGCGTGGTCTTGCTCAGCCATTCGTTGATGTAATGTTCCGCAAGCATTTTTGCACCGATGAAAATAAGGACAATGGCTATACCCTGCTGCAGGTAATCAAATTTCGAAACCGCGCTTCTCAACAGGAAAAACAGGGAGCGCAACCCAAGCACCGCAAAAATATTCGACGTATAGATCACCAACGGATCCTTGGAAATACCCATCACCGCGGGGATGGAATCGAGCGCAAACACAAGATCGATGGCGGCAAGCAATATCACCACTACAAAAAGGGAAGTATAAAAACGTTTCCCGTTTTCGCGCACCACGTATTTGCCGTCGCCGTCGTGGTTTACGAGCGGCAATATCTTTTTCATAAAACGGTAGATCTTTGAATCGTGCGGGTCAAATTCCTCATCATCGTTAGAGGTGAACATTTTAAAACCGGTATACAAAAGGAACACCCCGAAAATGTAAAGTATCCACGAAAACTTCGCCACCAGCGCCACACCCACCGTGATGAATAGTACGCGGAACACGATCGCCATCAGGATGCCAACAAGCAGCACACGCGGGTAATGCTTTTCTTTTACATTGAAGGATGAAAAGATGAGTATGAAAACAAAAATATTGTCGATGCTAAGGCTCCACTCCATCAGGTACGCGCTCAAAAATTCAAACGCAAAATGCGCGCCCTTTACGGGTGGCGCATCGGGTGCAATGGGCGATGCCTCGGCCGCAAGCGCGGGGCCCTCTATCCACATAAATACAAAGAACACAAGGGCCAGTGCCACCCAGAACAAGGTTTGGTAAAGGGCCTGTTTGATCGTGATTGTTTTTCCTTTCTTGCTCAGAAGGCCCAGGTCGAATGCCAACGCCAATACAAGTACAGCTCCAAAAACGAGGTAGACGACGGTGTGTGTTGACATGCGCAGGAAAAATTTGAGCTATAAAGTTAATCACAGATCGGCATGATCGTGAAAATGATTTCAACTGCCGGCGTTCGATCTGCCGTTTACACCGCTTTGTTCAAACCGCTCCACGTAAACGGCAGCATTAAAAACCGTGCCTGGTCAGGCATGGTACTTTCTTTTTCGTACCCATTGAAAGATAACACCGGCCAAAACAACGATTAGGATCGGCAGAACGATATTGATCAGCTGCCAGGTGGTTCTTTGTTCTTCCACTTTTGCCTTGTCGAGCAAACGCAATACAAAATCTTTGTTGCGGCTCTCGAAGAGGTTGTTCGTGTTAACGAGGTAATCAACCGAATTCAGTAAAAACTCTCGGTTGGCAAAACGGTAATTCTCTCCTGCAATGGTTCCCATCGGCTGCGGGCCCGCTGTGGTGCTTACCATGTTGGTTACGATATCGCCATCCGATACCACGATTTGTTTTGATTCTTTTACCGCGGTTCCGAGGTAGGGCCTTCCCGTTACACGCTGCACAGAATCCAATACCTGTTGGCTGATCCTGTTGCTGAACAAAGACCTGAACTTCCCTTCCAGCAACACGGCAACAGGAAGGTAACTTTTGTTGAATTCGTTGAAATCGTTTTCATCCTTCACGCTGTTCAGCGAAACGATGGCGGGTGAGCTGATGCGGCGGCTGTTTGTGTCTGTGGCCAGCAAAACGGTTTTGGTAATGCCTGGCGCTTTTACGGTGTCTATGCTCGACGGGAAAATGGGCAATACGCGGTCCAGGTTTTTTGTAATGGGGTTATTGCTGTGTGTCGACAAGAACGGGTAATAGGGCCACGGTACCCTTCTGAAGGTTGGCTCGCCATTCGGGTTTTGGCCGATAACGATCGGGATCTTGGAGCAGTTCAGGTCCTGCACCAGGTCTGGATTAATGCGTATGCCGTATTTGAAAAGAAGATCGTCCAGTTCAAGCCCGCGGTCGTATGCCGTATATTCTGCCTGGCTGCGCATAAGGCTATCGAGCTCTGCGTGCAGTTTATCTATGAACCAGATGATACGGCCGCCGTTCATTACATATTGATCGAGCTTGAGCTTGTCTTCATCTGTAAACGGCAGTGTTGGTTTTACGATGAGCAATGCATTGATCGAATCTGCATTGGGGTAGGTTGTTTTAAGATCGATCACACCGAGCCGGTACTCGTTGCGCAGGCTTTCGCCCAGGTCATATACTTTGTGGTCTGTGGCCTCGCCGTTGCCTACGGCATAGGCGATCACAGGAACATGTTTGCGCGTGAGTTTATCGATCGCATCTGCAAATTTGAATTCGAGCAGCGCTTCGGCGGCATTGCGTGTGGCTTCTACATCTTCCTGCTGGTTGTCGCTGATCACATCAAACTGTTTGTAGATCCTGCGGCTGCTGCGCAGGTCCACAGCAATCGGTTTCTGATTGGCGCGGAAACTGACGAGCGCCGATGGGATGATCAACTGGTTGGTCTCTTTTTCCGATTTTGATGAAACCGTTTCGTTTCTTTCAAACACAACACCCAGGCGCGCAAGCTTGTTGTAGAACATCACTTTTGCCGAATCGTCTTTGATGTCTTCTCCCGGCTTCTCAAACACAACCTGGATGTGGTTGCCCGACAAGGATTTGAACTCGTCCAGCAGGTCCTTTGTTGCAATGCTGAGTTTTTTATAATCCGCGGGGAGTTCTCCCGTTAAAAAAACCTGGATCGTGATGGTGCTGTCTATGTCCTGTAACAGTGTTTTTGTTGAGGAAGTAAGACTGTATCTTTTTTCGGCGGTAAGGTCAACCCGGTAAAAGAAGAGCGTAGAAAGATAAACCACCGCGATAAACAATGCGGTCAGCACCCATATACCATATTTATGTTTCAGGATCTTCTGCATGAATGCTACCGTTTGTTGAGGTTTCGCTGGGTGATGTAGAGGAATAAAAAGATGATGCCGAGGAAATAGATCACGTCTCTGGTATCAACCACACCGCGACTGATGCTACGGTAGTGAAAATTGATACCGAGCATTTCTATATAATAATCCATACCGGCATTGAACACGGGAAGTTTGCTGATCGCGTCAAAGCCATTGTACAGCAGGAAACAAACAAATGCCCCGGTGATGAATGCAACAACAGTGTTGCTGGTAAAGCTGCTTGCACAGATACCGATGGCGGTGAACACGGCGCCCAAAAACACGAGGCCGATGTAGCTGCCGAGTGCGCCGCCCACGTCGATCCCGCCGGTAACGCTGAGCGCCTGTATAGATATCGCGTAAACAATCGTGGGTACCAGTGCCGTTATTACGATCACCAGCGCACCAAAAAATTTGCCCCATACGATCTGCGATGCGGTGAGCGGCATTGTTTTGAGCAGTTCAAATGTGCCTGCCTTGTATTCATCTGCAATACTGCGCATGGTAATGGTGGGTACGAGAAACAACAGGATCCACGGAGCGAGTTTGAAAAAGCTTTCGAGGGAGGCATAGCCAAAATCGAGGATACTTGTGTCAGGAAAAACAAAAAGGAAGAGTCCGTTGAGAAGCAAGAAAACAACCAGGGCAATGTACCCGGTAAGGCTGCTGAAAAACTGTTGCCATTCTTTTTTGCAGATCATCCACATGTCTTCAAAACTAAATCTTATTAACCAATCGCCCTAAACCGTGGAATATTTTGAATGCACTTTATGGATTTACTCACATTTGGCATCTCAGTTTAAAACCAGCCCAATGAAATTGAAACTCACATTGCTCGCTTTTTGCCTGCTCGGGATCGGCATATTCAGCCAGGCGCAGGATGCAAAGACCGCGCCCTCGAAACCAAAGTTCAGAGCGCCAAAAGATGCCCCGCGCGACCAGGATGGCAACCTTCTTCCGCCACCACCGCCGCCCAAGTAGACCTCAAACATTTCAAAGCGCCGAAGGGAGGTGCCGTTGATAAGAACGGCAATTTCGTGGACCCGCCGCCACCGCCACCACAGGCAAAACCACCTGCGAAAGCAGAAGAAGAATTTGACAAGTACGGCAACCCCGTTCCTCCGCCACCGCCGCCACCGGCTGCAGGCAGGACCGGCATTAAGTTCAGGGCGCCAAAAGGAGCACCGCGCGACAAAGACGGGAACCTGCTTCCACCACCGCCACCGCCGGTTGAGAAGCGTGGCGGCCACACAACCACTTCAAAGGAAAAACCCGTTAACGCCAACACTCCGCCGCAGCACGATGAGCGCAGTTAACAGATCGCTGAACGGGATAACCTTTTTTAGGTTTTGGATACCAACCATTTTTCTCATGTGCATATAGGTTATCCCGTTCAGTCCATAAAAAAAGCCGGATCATTGATCCGGCTTTTTTTATGCTATTCGTTACAAGTATTTTATACCGCGAAGCTTTCACCACAACCGCAACTTCTGCTTGCGTTGGGGTTGTTGAAGTAGAAACCTTTTCCGTTCAACCCATCAGAAAAATCGAGCTCGGTATTAACGAGGTAGAGAAAGCTTTTGAGATCGGTTACTATTTTAACGCCATTGTCTTCAAACACCTGGTCCATCGGTTTTATCTCGTTGTCGAAATCAAGTTTGTAACTCAAACCCGAGCATCCGCCGCCTACCACGCCCACGCGCAGGAAATAAGACGGATCGTTTGCGATACCCGCCTCTTCCATCAGCTGCTGCGCCTTCTTCTTCGCTTTATCGCTTACGTATATGCTGTTTTCTGTTGCAACCATAATTATAATTAGTAATTAATAATTAGTAATTAGTAATTTTTAATTAGTGAATGCGTTCTTCGAACACGAGTTCTTCCAAACCGTTTTTCTTCCTGTAGTCGTTGATCGCAGATTTGATCGCGTCTTCTGCCAGTACCGAGCAGTGGATCTTAACGGGTGGGAGGTTGAGTTCTTCCACGAGGTCCATGTTATCGATCTGTACAGCCTGGTCAACGGTTTTGCCTTTTAACCATTCTGTAGCGAGTGAAGAAGATGCGATGGCGGATCCGCAGCCGAAGGTTTTGAATTTTGCATCGGTGATCACGCCGGTAGCGTCGTCCACTTCGATCTGCAGGCGCATTACATCACCGCACTCAGGTGCGCCAACAAGGCCTGTTCCAACATTTTTCTTTGCCTTATCCAACGTACCAACGTTCTTCGGGTTATTATAGTGGTCGATCACTTTTTCTGAGTATGCCATTTCTTTGTTTTTTCGGTTGAAGTTTTAATTTTTATCCCCGCCTTCCGGCGGCTACCTTTCCGGGTTTTGTTCCCCTTGGGTTTGTTTTAGTGGGCGGCCCATTCGATCTTGTCCATATCCACACCTTCTTTGAACATCTCCCACAACGGGCTCATTTCCCTTAATTTCAAAACAGTAGTGCTCACCGCGTTGATGGTGTAATCGATCTGTTCTTCGGTGGTAAAACGCCCCAACCCAAAACGCAGCGAACTGTGTGCCAGGTCGTCGCCAAGCCCGAGTGCTTTCAGCACGTAACTTGGTTCCAGGGAGGCCGATGTACAGGCAGATCCCGAAGAGAGCGCGATGTTTTTATTGAAACCCATCAGCAACCCTTCTCCTTCCACGTATTTGAAAGAGATATTGGTTACATGCGGTAAACGGTGTTCGCGGTTACCGTTAACGTATGCTTCTTCGAGTTGCATGAGTGCGTTCTCGAGTTTATCGCGGAGTTTGCTGAGGCGCGCGGCATCTTCTGCCATTTCGAGCCTTGCCAGTTCGCAGGCCTTGCCAAAACCAACGATACCGGGAACATTGAGCGTACCGCTGCGCATGCCTCTTTCGTGGCCGCCGCCGTCCATCTGCGCCGTTACTTTTACGCGTGGGTTCTTACGGCGCACATACAGCGCACCAATGCCTTTCGGGCCATACATTTTGTGTGCGGTAAAAGCCATGATGTCGATACCGTCTTTGTTCACATCAACCGGTATTTTGCCAACGGCCTGAACTGCATCGGAGAAAAACAGGACACCGTGTTTGCGGGCGATGGTGCTGATCTCTTTGATGGGTTGTATCACACCGATCTCATTGTTCGCATACATGATGGCGATGAGAATGGTGGTTGGTTTGATGGCAGCTTCCAGTTCTTTCAGGTCGATCAATCCATCTGCCTTTACTTCGAGGTAGGTAACCTCGCCGCCGTTGCGTTCGATGTGTTTGCAGGTATCGAGTACTGCTTTGTGCTCTGTGGTGCAGGTGATGATGTGGTTGCCCTTGCTCGCATACATCTCGTATACGCCTTTGATGCCCAGGTTATCGCCTTCCGTGGCGCCCGAGGTGAAAATGATCTCTTTCGGATCGGCACCAACCAGCTTAGCCACCTGCTCACGTGCATAATCAACAGCTTCTTCCGCTTCCCAGCCAAAAGGATGGTTGCGGCTCGCTGCATTACCGAAATGTTCGGTAAAATAAGGTATCATCGCTTCCAGCACGCGCGGGTCCATCGGCGTGGTGGCATTGTTGTCTAGGTAGATTGGTAATTTCAACATATCGGTTCCCGAAGGGGTTTATATTCTATACTAACACAAAGTTACTGCAATAGGTTGTATAAATTTGACGGATTAATGACTGTTGACCGTGTTTTTCCATAAATCGCAACAGCTATTATTAAAAAATATTATATATGATGAAGGTTGAGCACATCGGTATTGCTGTTAAGACATTCGATACCTCCATTCCGCTGTATGAAAAATTATTAAATACTACGTGTTACAAAACGGAAACCGTTGCCTCGGAGCGTGTAAATACGGCATTTTTTCGGCAGGGCGACACAAAGATCGAGTTGCTGGAGAGTACAGACCCGGATGGGGTGATCGCGAAATTCATTGAAAAAAAGGGGGAAGGCATCCATCACATCGCTTTTGAAGTGGCCGATATCCATGCCGAAATGGAAAGGCTGCGTTCCGAAGGCTTTGTGCTGCTCAACGAATCGCCCAAAAAAGGGGCCGACAACAAACTCATCTGTTTTGTACACCCGAAAAATACGAATGGTGTTTTGGTGGAGATCTGCCAGGAGATCTCGGGGTGAGCTGCATCACCGGGCGTGCTTACTGCAGGTTCAACTTCTCCATCGCCACCTGCGCCGCCACCTGGCTTGCATCTTTTTTGTTGTAGCCTTTGCCCATGGCGAGCAGTTGGCCATCCAGCATGGCATTGATGGTAAACAGCCGGCGGCTGCCTTCCATCCGCTCATCGGCCAATTCGAAAGTGAGGAGCTTGCCGTTTTTATTGGCCCAGCCGATGAGTTTGTTCTTTAAGTTGATATCGATCAGTTCAAGGTCATCAACGAACATGTGCGGTATCACGATCTGTTTGAGCACCCAACTGTGCGTTTTTACATAGCCTTTGTCGAGATAAACCGCGCCCACCAGGGCCTCCAGCGTGTTGCCGAAGATCTGGCTGCCTTTCAGGGCATTGTCGAATTTATTGTAGAAGGTAAGTTTACGCAGTCCCATTTTCAGGGCAATATCGTTCAGTTGCTGCCGGTTCACCATTTTGCTGCGCATTTCGGTCAGGAAGCCTTCGCCTTTGTAGGGGTAACGTTTGAAGAGGTAATCGGCCACAACCGCGCTCAACACGGCGTCGCCCAGGTATTCGAGGCGCTCGTTGTTTTCGTCGGGGGTTTCTTTTACGGAACGGTGGCTCAGCGCAGTGCGGTACAGCGTGGTATTGCCGGATTTGATACCCAGCACGTTTTTCAATTGTTTTTCAAAGGAAGTATCGTCTGCCTTCTTAAAAAGCTTTTTTAGGACTTGCACAATTTAAGCTACGTATTTTTTTACAATCACACAAGCATTGTGCCCGCCAAAGCCAAAAGTATTGCTCAACGCTGCATTCACCGTTCTTTTCTGTGCCTTGTTGAAGGTGAAGTTGAGGTTTGGATCCAGGGTAGGATCAGCGGTAAAGTGATTGATGGTTGGCGGTACGATATCGTGTATCACGCTCTGGATACAGGCGATGGCTTCGATCACACCGGCGGCTCCGAGACAGTGGCCCGTCATGGATTTTGTTGCGCTGATGTTGAGTTTGTAGGCATGGTCGCCAAACACTTCGGTAATGGCTTTCGCTTCCGCGCCATCGCCCAATGGTGTTGAGGTTCCGTGGGTGTTGATGTAATCGATCTCTTCCGGTTTCATACCCGCATCTTTCAATGCGGCAAGCATTACATTGCGTGCGCCGAGTCCTTCCGGGTGTGGCGCCGTTAAATGATAGGCATCGGCTGTTGCGCCGCCGCCCATCAGTTCGCAATAGATCTTTGCACCGCGTTTTTTGGCATGCTCGTATTCTTCCAGGATGATCACGCCCGCGGCTTCTCCCATTACAAAGCCATCGCGGTCCTTATCGTAAGGGCGGCTGGCTGTTTTGGGATCGTCGTTGCGTTCGCTCATGGCCTTCATGGCATTGAAACCGCCAACGCCGGCCATGCTGATCACCGCTTCCGATCCACCGGCAAGGATGATGTCGGCCTTGCCCAAACGGATGTTATCGGCGGCTGTGATCAATCCATTGGTGCTGGATGCGCATGCGCTTACCACGGCAAAATTGGGCCCGCGGAAACCATGGCGCATTGAGATCTGCCCGGCAGCAATGTCGAGGATCATTTTCGGAATGAAGAAAGGATTGAAACGTGGCGTACCATCGCCCTGCGAGAAATTGATCACCTCATCCTGGAATGTGGTGAGGCCACCAATTCCACTGGCGAAAATCACACCCACACGGTCGATGTCTACATTGTCTTTGCTGATATTGGCATCTGCAACAGCCATATCACTCGCCACGAGGGCCAGTTGTGCAAAGCGGTCTAATTTACGGGCCTCTTTCTTATCCATGAACTGGGTAGGATCGAAACCTTTCACTTCGCAGGCAAAACGTGTTTTGAATTTAGATGCGTCAAACAAAGTGATGTTGTCTGCACCGGATACACCGTTCACAAGATTGGTCCAATAATCTTCAACGTTATTTCCAAGAGGTGTCAACGTTCCCAATCCAGTTACAACAACTCTTTTTAATTCCATGTTCATAGCCTGTTAAGTGATAATCCGCCTTTTGTGGCACGAAGCCGCAAAAAGGCGGATTAAAATTATTCCATTGTAGCGTAGTAGATCTTACTTAGCGTGTTCTTCAAGGTAAGCAACCGCCTGACCAACGGTAGTGATGGTTTCAGCCTGCTCATCAGGGATGGAGATGTTGAATTCTTTTTCGAATTCCATAATTAATTCTACGGTATCTAAAGAATCGGCACCGAGATCGTTGGTAAATGAAGCTTCGTTTGTTACTTCCGCTTCGTCAACTCCCAACTTGTCAACGATGATTTTCTTAACTCTTGTAGCGATGTCTGACATTGTAAAAGTTTTTGTTACAGCCGCAAAAATATACTTTTTAGCAAATAAGCAATCTTTTCAGCCGTATTTGTTTTAAATGCTGAAAAACATACAAAAATCGTCCACGGCCCGTGCCGGGAGCCGGGATAGAAATGGCCCGTCCCCGTCCAAACGCCAAACTCCCTCCTCCTAACCGATAATTGCTTATCTTGTATTCCCTCAACCCCGGTACACATGGCATTAAAAATTATAGATCACAACTCTGAAGAATACCGCCAGATGGTTGACCTGCGCTTCCAGATTCTGCGCAAACCATTGGGACTTAGCTTTTCCGAGGCAGACCTGGCCGCGGAAAAAGACGATATCCTGTTGGGCTGTTTCGAAGACGACCGCCTGGAAGCCTGCTGTGTGCTTACCAAAACCGACCCTAAAACCGTCCGACTCCGCCAGATGGCCGTTGGGGCCCCGCTACAGGGGAAAGGGATCGGCCGCGTTCTCATGACATTTGCGGAAAATATTGCCCGCGATCATGGTTACCGCCGCCTTACCATGCACGCCCGTAAAACAGCCGTCGGTTTTTACGAAAAGAACGGGTACAAGATCTGCAGCGATGAATTTGAAGAAGTAACCATTCCGCATTACGAAATGGAAAAAGAACTATAGAAGCCCCCTGCGATCCTGATCAATTAACGGTTCCTTCTTATTTAACAGAGATCTTTTTGTTGAGCACCCCCCTCAGGTCGTGCTTGAATTCTTCGCTCATCCCCTCTTTGGGAACGAGGAAGAAAGACTTTGCATCAAAATACAGGTGAAAAAAATGCGGGCTCTCGAAGAACCGGGAGAACTGGCGCCATTGCCAATGCGTGTAGCCGCGCTCGTTTTCGAGGCGAACCTCGTCATCCCGGAAATCGATGATAAAAGAATCGCGGAACGTTGCCGCTTTTTTATAAATGCTGGTGGGAAGGAGGTACCAGAAGGTTGTCATCAGCATGATCCAGATTGCCGAACCCAGTAAAAAAGGCTCGGGGCGGATCTTCTTCATGTAAAAAAGAACCGCTGATACAATCGCAAAAACATTTACCAGTATGATCAGCACCCGGATCTCATTGCGCTGCACAAAATGATACCGCAGCGCCTGTATTACTTTTTTCCGTTCGTATGAAAATGAATGTTGCATAAGCGAATGTAGAGAATTTCAGCATGCTATCATTTCATACCAAAACCCGCGGCCTTTTTTTAGCCTCGCCGCATAAAAAAAGGAACAGTGCCTGCTGTTCCTTTTTTCGTTTCTAAGCCGCATTGTTTTATCGCGGCCGGTCGGCCGAAGACTGCGTTATCCCCTGCACAAATTTTTCTATCGTTGCCCCGGACAACCTTTTTTTGCCCGACGCGATCAATACGCGGTAAATAAAATTTGCTTCCTGCCCTTTGGCCAGTTTGAAATTCAGTGTTTCCTTTCCCTCGGAAAATACTTTTTGCCCGAGCGGGTTTGCCGCAAACAATCCATAGTTGCGCGCGTGCCAATACGTTGGATAACCGGGATTCTTCGGGTGATCGATGATCACGATGCTGATCGTGTCGCCTCCTTTCTTGCCATACAGCATGCACCAGTCGCCGCGCGTTCCCCATGCCGCATCGCCTTCTTTGCCGGCAGAGGTAATGTAATTGCCCGTAACGCTTTCGTCTTTGTTTGCGGTTACTTTTGTTACAATGCCTTTATCGTCTTTGTATTCTTTGGTTTGCTTCACCGGCAGTTCCAGCTCGTGTGCAACACGCAGGCCGAGCATACCGTCTTTTACATCGGGCATGCTTACATCTTCCACCGCGGTGAGTGTGGTTGAGCGGTCGATCACGTAAACGCCGTCACGCTCCTCGAATTTGAAAACCGTTCTTTCGGTGAGCAATACTTTTCCTTCCTGGTTGGTCCAGTTGGCGGTGGTTCTGAAGGCGCCGTTTCCGAGTGTTTCAACATTTTGTGTTTTGATCCAGCCGTATTGTTTTTTCTTTTCCGGGGCGATGGCGTATGAGTTGTTCCAGAAGTCGAGCCCGTTCACATTTTCGTAATTGAACCAGAGACCGATGTGGTGCGGGTGGTCTACCGGATCTCCCGGCATTGGGTTCCATGGAAAACCACGCGTGATGGTTTGCCCGTTGGGCGCATAGATCGGGTAGAGAAATGGTTTCTCCATCGTATCTGTATACACAAAAGTGGTGAACGGCTTGCCACCGATGGTGATCTCTGCCGTTCGTTTTGCCTTATTGTTGCTGATGGCAGCATTTTTCTGTGCAAAAGCAGCAACACCCAGGCAACAAAAAACAAGGGTGCAGATTTTCCGGGCGCGCATCATTACAAAATATTTTAGGGTACTCTTTGTTGTTACTTCTTTTATACGATCACTTTGTTTCCTTTTCCTACCAGGGCTTTCATGATGAGCCATGCAACCAGGTAAGAGCCGGCACAAACACCGAACATGATATAGTAAGCTGTTTCTATCTGGTTGATGGCACGGTAATGAAGGAAGATGTTTTTCTGTACCAGCCAGGTAAGGAAGATACCCCCTATCGACCCGAACATTCCGCCGATACCGGTTACCGATGCCGTGCTTTTTTTAGGGAACATATCGCTCACCGTTGTAAAGATATTTGCGCTCCATGCCTGGTGTGCAGAGGCTGCAATGCCTATTACCAATACAGCGAGCCATTTATCGATCGAACCCAATACCAGCGCAAACAGGATGGGTGTTACGCAAAAAGCATAAATCAGCATCGCGGTTCTCCGCGCCTTAGGAACGGTCCAGCCTTTTTTGTTGATGTAATACATGGGCAGCCATCCGCCGAAAACACTACCGAAAGTGGAGATCACAAACACTACTGCTACAAATGGTGCCGCATCGGCTGTTGAAATATGGTACTTGCTTCCAAAAAAATCGGGCAGCCAGAAAATGTAAAACCACCAAATCGGGTCCGTTAGAAACTTACCGATCGAAAACGCCCACGTTTGGCGGTAGGTAAGCAATTTTCCCCAGGACAGTTTCGGGGAGGTATCGTCTGCAATCGGCGTCTCGTCTTTATCGCTCTCGATGTAGGCCAGTTCGGCCGCACCCAGTTTCTTGTGTTTTCTCGGGATCTCGTACAACATGAACCAGAAGATGAGCCATATAAAACCCAACAGGCCCGTTACGATAAAAGCGGATTGCCATCCCCACCGGTGCAACATAAAAGGAACCACAACCGGGGTTACGATCGCTCCCACATTGGCGCCCGAATTAAGGATACCGAATGCAAAAGCGCGTTCTTTTTTCGGGAACCATTCCGATACGGTTTTGTTGGCCGCAGGAAAGTTGCCCGCTTCCGCCAAACCCAATGCCCCGCGCACGATCTTGAAACCCACAACGGTATTTACAAAACCTGTGGCCACACCTGCAATGCTCCACAAGCCCGTGGCTACAGCATAGCCGATCTTGGTGCCCAGTTTATCGATCACCCCACCCGCGCCCAGAAGGCCGATGGCATAAAAGATCTTGAATGTGATCTCCACATCGGCATAGTCGCCGTCTGTCCAGCCATACGTTGTTGTGAATGTGGTTTTCAAAAAGCTGATCACACTACGGTCAATGTAATTGATGGTAGTGGCAAAAAATAACAGACCGCAGATCCGCCAGCGGTACTTGCCTATTTTTTCTGCTGTAGTCATAATGGAGGGTTGTCTTTTGGAAAATGAAATTATTTTGGCTTCACCGATCCAACGATCTCAATGGCCTGTTTGGTTGCCGTAGTGATCTGCGTATAGTCTTTTGCTTCGAGTAATTGCTTGGTGATGAGTTTGCTTCCCATTCCAACGGCGCAAACACCGGCCTTGAACCAGCCCGCGATGTTATCCTTATCAAGCTCTACCCCGCCGGTTGGCATAAACAGCAGCCCGGGGAATATTTCCTTGATGGCCGACAAAAATCCCGGCCCCAATATATTGCCCGGAAACAGTTTGATCATTTTCGCCCCGAGGGTTTCTGCTTTGATGATCTCGGATGGCGTCATACAACCCGGCACCCAGAGCATGTTGTTCCTGTCTGCAACTTCGGCTACGGATTCGACCAGGCCGGGACAAATGATGTAATCCGTACCCGCGTCGATAAATGTCTGCGCCATTTCGCCGTTCTTAATGGTGCCGATACCGAGGTACATGCCTTTCAGTTCCGTATCGCAGACCTTGCGCATTTCTTTGAAATTCTGGAGTGCGGCCTCACCGCGGTTGGTGTATTCCACGGCGCGGATGCCAGCGGCGTAAAGCGCCTTGAGCACTTCAATACTAACAGTTGTATCCTTATAAAAATAGAGTGGTAAAATGCCCTGTTGCGGGATCAATTCGAGAATGGCGTCTTTCTTTTCCATATGGCTTTTTTTCGTGTAGCAATGATACTGAAATGAATAAATCCATTTGATTTTATTACGCAAACGATTGCGTATTTTTATTACGCAAAAGAGGTTTCATTTCTTTTCTTTGAAAAGCTCAAGCAGAAGAGACAAGTTACACGAAGACAGGAAACAACATTGTTATTTTATTTTCTGCCTTGTTTTTCCCGTTTTCTTGTGCCTTGGACCTTCAACCAAAGGGCTCTGAAGATAAAACATTATTACCGCACCATTCCTTTATTAAAAAATAAATACGATTGACAATGGCCAAAAAAGTAGTCACCCTCGGCGAGATCATGCTGCGCCTTTCCACTCCCGGTTTTTCAAGATTTGTTCAGGCAGACAGCCTCGACGTTACTTACGGCGGCGGCGAAGCCAATGTTGCCGTGGCGCTTTGCAATTACGGCCTGAATGGGGTGTTTGTTACCAAGGTGCCTGATAATGCTTTGGGACAGGCAGCCATCAATCACATCCGTCGTTACGGGGTAGATACACAGTTCATCGCTCGCGGCGGCAAACGCCTGGGCATCTATTTCCTGGAAACAGGCGCTTCCATGCGCGCATCGCAGGTGATCTATGACCGCGCGGGCGCTTCGGTTGCGGAAATGGAGATCAGCGAATTTGATTTTGACAAGATCTTTGAAGGCGCGGATTGGTTCCATACCACCGGCATCACCCCCGCATTGAGCGATAAAGCTGCGGCACTTACACTTGCAGCGTTGAAAGCTGCCAAAGCAAAAGGCATTACAACAAGCATCGACCTTAACTACCGTAAAAAATTATGGAGCAAGGAAAAAGCAAGGGAAGTGATGACACAGCTCTGCCAATACGTTGATGTTTGCATAGGCAACGAAGAAGATGCAGACACCACGCTCGGCTTCAAGGCAGAAGGTACCGATGTAACCAAGGGAGAACTGAACCTCGATGGTTACAAAAGCGTTTTCAAACAGATGAAAGATAAGTTCGGGTTCAAATACATCGCATCCACCCTGCGCGAGAGCCACAGCGCCTCAGACAACGGATGGAGCGCCCTGGTATACGACGGCAACGAGTTTTACCATACACGCCAATACGAAGTACGCATCGTGGACCGCGTAGGAAGCGGCGACTCATTTGCCAGCGGCTTCATCTACGGCCTGGTTACCGGTTTGCCGATGAACGAAGCTGCAGAGTTTGGCGTAGCTGCATCAGCCATCAAGCATACCATTCCGGGCGACCTGAACCATGCAACACTAAGCGAGGTGAAGGAGCTGATGAAGGGCGATGGCAGCGGCAGGGTGCAACGCTAGGCGAAAGAGAGCGGGAACCCGGTGCGCAGGTGTTGAAATTAATGTTCACATTACTGCGAGGGGATAACTGTTTCCTGCACTTCCTTATCATTCATAAAAAACAAAACATGGTATTAGATCATTTATCCCAATCCTCAAAATACACATCGCTGCATCCTTTGTTTGCGAAGGCATTTGCGTACATTGAACAGGCCGATCTTGCTTCGCTGGAAGTGGGAAAGTTTGATATCGACGGCAACAACATCCGCGCGATCGTTTCAGACAGCAATGGAAAAACAGCTGACGAGAGCACCGCGAAATTTGAGTGCCACAATGCACACATCGATATCCAGGTCTGCATCCGCGGCCGTGAACGCATGGGCTGGAAGGCCCGTGGCACCTGTATTGCACCACGAGGTGAATACAATGCGGAGAAAGATGTTTTGTTCTACGATGATAAACCCGATATGTTTTTTGGGTTGACCGATAACCAGTTCACTATTTTTTTCCCCGAAGATGTTCATGCACCGATGATCGGTGAAGGTATGATCAAGAAACTGGTGATCAAGGTGAAAATATAGCGCACAGAAGCGTTGTTAGGTTAAGGGAGTTAAAGAGATAACAGGCTTACGGTCCGTTGTCTTTTTAACTCCTTTTCATTTTTGAACACATTGCCAGCCGGTTTAACTTTTCACTGGTGCGTGCAACAGAAGCGTGCTGTGCTGTGTCAACCGTGAAAATAAAAACATGCACAGGATCACAATTGTTCTTGCCATATTGCTTTCTGCATCGTGTTCAAAAAGGCCCCCGCAGGCAGTTGTTAAACACGATGTTGCCGTTTACAAACTTTTATCGTACCAGTCGCTCGCCGGCCAATGCAGGGTGGACCCTTCAACGGCAGTGCTGGACGTGAACCCGTTGATAGAAGAAGCAGGGATCGTTCGTTACGATAGCGCCGCCTGTATTTATACACTTACGGATGCGGCTGCGCAAAAAATAACGGCGCTTCCGCCGCGAACGGCGTTGGCCTTTACCGTGGATAAAGAAGTGATCTACTACTTTGTATACATGCCGCTGTTTACCAATTCAGAATGCAGGGAATCGATCGTGACCACGATGATCACGGGGCCAACCATGCCGGTAAGATTGGGATACCCTCCCTATCCCGAGCCCAATATCCCCGACCAGCGGAACGACAAAAGATTGATGGATGCTTTACAGGCAAAAGGAAAACTGTAAATAAATGCTTTACCGGCTATCGCATTTCAGCGATGGCCACGGGATCCATGTCGGTAAATGTGTAATTCTCTCCCGCCATCGCCCAGATAAAAGTATAATTGGTGGAACCCGGCCCGCAGTGCACAGACCATGGCGGTGAGATGATCGCTTCATGGTTGGCCATTACTACGTGGCGTGTTTCCTGGGGCTCGCCCATCAGGTGGAAAATGCGGTGCGCCTCGGGCAGGTCGAAATAAAAGTACACTTCCATGCGGCGCGTATGTGTATGCGGAGGAACGGAGTTCCATACGCTTCCGTCTTTCAATGCAGTAACGCCCATTACCAGTTGGCAGCTTTGTATGCCATCTGCATGAATGTATTTGTAGATCGTTCTTTCGTTGGCCGTTGCTTTCTCTCCCAGGTTCACCTGCGCAGATTCTTCTTTCGCCATTTTTGTATTGGGATAAGCATGGTGCGCGGTTGTTGACATTAAAAAGAAATGGGCCGCATCGTCTTTTGATTTGCTTGAAAAAGAAACGGATTTTGTTCCCTTACCGAGATAGAGGCAATCCAGTTTGTTCAGCTCATACGCAACGCCATCCGCAACCACCGTTCCGGCACCCGATACATTGATGATCCCGAGCTCACGCCTTTCTAAAAAATACGCTGCACGCAACTCTGCCTCATTCGGAAGTTCCACCGTCTTTGAAACCGGCTTTACGCCACCCACGATCACGCGGTCGAAATGAGAGTAGACAAGTTTGATCTCATCTGCTTTCATCAGCTCCTGCACTAAAAAGTTGGAACGGAGCTCTTCGGTACACATGCCTTTTACTTCTTTGGGACTGCATTGAAAACGTACTTCCATTTTGTTATTTTTTGGTTGCCAGATCCGGATGAACATTCGACAGCGAATCTGAATATTTAATATTTCCCTTGAACAGCGGCCGCAAAAGGGTTGCGTTCCTGCGCTTCTATCTTCCCATCCATCCACCATCAACCGTGAGGATGGTGCCGCTCACATAGTTGGCTGCTTCTGATGCGAGGAACACAGCGGGACCTTTGAAATCTTCTGGCTGCCCCCAGCGTGCGGCGGGTATGCGCGACAGGATAGCTGCGCTTCTGTCCGGATCGTTCCGCAATGCCTCGGTATTATCTGTTGCGATGTATCCCGGTGCGATGCCATTTACATTCACGCCTTTCGACGCCCATTCGTTCGCCAATGCCTTCACGAGGCTGCTCAATGCTCCTTTACTCGCTGCATAGCCCGGCACGTTGATACCGCCCTGGAAGCTCAGCAGCGAGCAGGTAAATATAATTTTTCCTGAACCTTTTTCGATCATTTTTTTACCGATCTCGCGCGCGAGAATAAAAGGTGCGTCGAGGTTGAGCGCCAGAACGGTGTCCCAGTATTCATCGGGATGCTCTGCCGCCGGTTTGCGCATGATGGTTCCTGCATTGTTAACGAGGATATCGATCACCGGGTTTTCTGCCTGCAGCTTCTGAATAAAAGCGTACAAGGCTTCCCGGTCCGATAAGTTAGCCGCATATGCACGGAACTTTCTTCCAATCGCCTGCACCTGTTTTTCAATGTCGCTTCCCGATAATTCGAGCGACCCGGAAACACCGATGATGTCTGCGCCCGCTTCGGCCAGGCCGATCGCCATCGCTTTCCCGATGCCTTTGTTACAACCCGTTACCAGTGCGGTTTTGCCGCTGAGATCGAATAAAGATGCCATGGTTAGAATATGAACTTGGTGCTTAAAAAATTGGATTCATGCTCGCTCACAATTTCATTGATGATCTGTTTGTTGCTCTCCGTAAGCTTCGCCGCTACCAATGAACGGATGGAGAAAGAACGCAGCGCATCTACAACAGAAAGGGTTCCTTCCGCGCTGTCTTTTCGCCCGGTGAACGGAAATACATCTGGCCCGCGCTGGCATTGGCAATTGATGTTTACCCTGCTCACCTGGTTCACCAGCGGATCAATGAGCGATGCAAGTTCTTTGTCGTTGTTGCTGAAGATACTTACCTGCTGCCCGTGCGTAGATTCGATCAGGTATTCTATCGTTTCTTCCACATGGTCAAAAGGGATCACGGGTATCAACGGCCCAAACTGTTCCTCGCGGTATAATTTCATCTTATTGTTAACCGGGTACAGCACTGCCGGGTAAACAAACGACTCAACTGTGGCACCACCGTTTTCGTTCATAACCTTCGCGCCATTCGCCACGGCATCGTCTATGCATTCTTTGAGGTAGGCAGGTTTGTTTGGCTCGGGCAATGGCGTTAATGCAACACCTGCTTCCCATGGCATACCGTATTTCAACTTGTTTACCTCGGCAGATAATTGCTTTACAAAATCATCCGCAATGCTCCTGTGAACGAACACGATCTTCAAAGCGGTACAACGCTGGCCGTTGAACGACAAACTGCCCAATACCGTTTCCTGCACCGCGAGTTTCACATCAGCGTTGGAGGTAATGATGGCGGCATTCTTCGCGTCCAGTCCCAATATGGCACGCAGGCGGTTCACTTTCGGGTGCAGTTTCTTCAGTTCATTCGCCACTTTGCTGGAGCCGATCAAAGTAAGCACATTGATTTTTCCCGATTGCATCAATCCCGGAACGATCACATTTCCCCTTCCGTAGATCGTATTCACCACTCCTTTCGGAAAACATTCCTGGAACGCTTTCAGCAACGGGTAGTGCAGTAAAGTACCGTGTTTCGGAGGTTTGAACAACAATGTATTTCCCATGATGATCGCGGGGATCAGCGTGGTAAATGTTTCATTCAAAGGATAATTGAAGGGCCCCATGCACAATACAACACCCAGCGGTGAGCGGCGTATCTGCGCAGCAATTCCCTGTTCGATCGTAAAGCGCGAAGAGTCGCGGTCAATGTCTTTCAAGGCGTCGATGGTTGCGTAAATGTATTCAACCGTACGATCGAATTCCTTTACCGAATCGCTGTACGATTTGCCGATCTCCCACATGATGAGTTTCACCACGATGTCTTTCTGCTCACGCATCTTGCCGATGAATTTCTCAATGCATTTGATCCGGTCGGCAACGCTCATCGTTGGCCATTGGCCACGGCCGTTGTCGTACGCAGCCACTGCAGTATCCAATGCTTCAAACGCTTCTTTCTCTGTGCACACGGGGTAGGTACCGATCAGTTTGCGCTGCAGGCCATTTTCTGTACGGATGCATACAGGAGAATACACTTCCTGCACCTTCCCGTTCCAGGGCTTCATTTCACCGTTGCACAAATATTCGCGTTGGTGGATCTCTTCTTTGATCGCATACTGTTCGGGGATCTCATTCTCCCGCACAAACATTTTTTCCAGATCTTCTGTAAATGACATGTTGTTGTTTATGTTTTTTTTCGCGGCTATTGGATCAATGCACGCGGTTGCTGATTCTGATGCACGCTGCAAAGCTGAACGATTCTTTCCTAAACCGCTTTATTAATTACGAAAACGTTTGCACAACCTGAATTTCAGAAAGTGTAAACTTTCCAAAAGTTATCCCTTGATAACCGTTTGCCATCCGAAATAATTGCGTGCGTTGTAAAAGCAGATGTCTTTTATTACTTTACCCACCCATTCAATATCATCAGGCAATTCGCCGTTCTCTATTTCTTCTCCGAAAAGGTTGCAAAGTATGCGCCTGAAATATTCGTGCCGGGGAAACGATAAGAAGCTTCTTGAGTCTGTTAACATTCCCACAAAGCGGCTCAGCAATCCCATATTCGACAGTGCATTCATCTGTTTCACCATTCCGTCTTTCTGGTCGAGGAACCACCATGCCGAACCAAACTGTATCTTGCCTGCGATGGAACCATCGTTGTAATTGCCGATCATGGTTGCCATCAATTCATTATCTGCAGGGTTGAGGTTGTAGATGATGGTTCTCGCCAATTTATTATCGCTGTCAAGCTTGTTTAAGAAAGATGCCAGCGCTTTGGCCTGCGAAAAGTCGCCGATTGAATCCCAGCCTGTATCCGGCCCCAGTTGCTGCAGCATTCTTGCATTGTTGTTGCGCAGCGCGCCGAGGTGAAATTGCTGTACCCATCCTTTCTCCCAATCCCATTCGGCAAAATGGATCAGCATGGCCGAACGGAACTTGCGCTGCTCCGTAGCATTCAGTTCTTTGCCTGCGTGTATCTTGGTAAAGATGGAGTCGATCTCCGATCCCGTGAAATCATCGGCGTAAATTTCTTCCAGCCCATGATCCGAAACACGGCAACCGATGGAGGCAAAGAAATCGTGCCTGTTCTGTAACGCATACAGGAAATCATCAAACGATGAAACCGTGATGCCGCTTACTTCTTCCAGTTTTTTCACATACGCATTGAAAGCAGGGGCGCTGCTCACATTCATCGCCTGGTCTGGGCGGAAGGCCGGCAATATCGGTATTTCAAACCCATCGTTCTTCAAACGGATGTGGTGCTCAAGCGTGTCAACCGGGTCGTCTGTGGTGCAAACCAGGGCCACATTCATTTTGCGCAGCAGGTTCTTTACGGAATATTCTTTTGTCTGGATAAGCGCCGTGCAGGTATCATAGATCCTTGCGGCGCTGTCTGTATTGAGTATTTCATTCACTCCAAAATAACGCTGCAGCTCAAGATGCGTCCAGTGATACAAAGGGTTGCGGAGTGTGTAGGGAACGGTTGCGGCCCACTGTTCAAATTTCTCGCGATCGCTTTTGTTGCCTGTGCAATAACTTTCATCTACACCATTGGTTCGCATGGCGCGCCATTTGTAATGATCGCCGTACAGCCACACTTCCGAGAGCGACTGGAACTGGTGGTCATCGGCGATCTGTTGCGGCGACAAATGACAATGGTAATCGATGATCGGCATGTCTTTCGCATATGCATGATACAGGTGCTGTGCTGTTTTATTGGACAGCAAAAAATTTTCGTCCAGGAATTTTTTCATAATCGCCTTATTGGTTGCCTACAGTCTTAAAAAGAGAACTGTATCGAACGTATTATCATTCGTACTTAAAACTTATCATTTATCGGTTTGAGCGATCAAAGGCTCACTCCTCTTTTCCAGGGAATAAAATCGTCCTGGTTCAGCAAAACTGCTTTTGGTATCACTTCACCGCTTGCTGCGCGGATGCAGTATTCAAGTATCTCTTCTCCCATTTGTTCAATGGTCTTTTCCCCTTCGATGATGGCGCCCGTGTTGATGTCTATGATATCGCCCATCCTCCTGGCGAGCGCTGAATTGGTGGCCACTTTGATGGTTGGGCAAACGGGGTTGCCGGTTGGGGTGCCCAGTCCCGTGGTAAACAGGATCAGTGTGGCGCCGCTTGCCGCTTTGCCCGTTGTTGCTTCCACATCGTTGCCCGGCGTGCATACCAGGCTCAGGCCGGGTTTGAGTGCGGGCTCGGTGTAATCGAGTACATCAACAACCGGCGACTCACCGCCTTTTTTTGCAGCGCCATTGCTCTTGATCGCGTCGGTGATCAATCCGTCTTTTATATTTCCGGGTGATGGGTTCATATCAAAACCAGAACCGGCACGCACGGCCTGGTCGCTGTACACCTGCATGAGGCTGATGAATTTTTTTGCAGCGGCCTCATCGATCGTACGGTCGATCAACTGCTGTTCCGCACCGCACAACTCGGGAAACTCGGCGAGCAATACCTTTCCACCGAGCGCTACCACCAGGTCAGAAGTATAGCCAACTGCCGGGTTTGCAGAGATACCGCTGAACCCGTCGCTGCCACCGCATTTAACGCCGATGCACAACTTATCGAGTGTGGCAGGCTTTCTTTCGATCTTGTTGATTTCGATCAATCCTGAAAATGTCTTCCTGATCGCTTCAGTGATCAATTGTTCCTCGCTTTGCGATTGCTGCTGTTCAAAAACATACAGGGGCTTGTCGAAACCGGGGTTGCGTTGTTTGATATCGTCCAGCAGGTTCTGTGTCTGCAGGTTCTGGCAACCCAGGCTCAATACAGTCACGCCGGCCACGTTCGGATGATCCGCATAAGCTGCAAGCAGTTTGCTCAGCGTGGCGGCATCCTGTCTTGTTCCGCCGCAGCCACCCTGGTGATTGAGGAATTTTATTCCATCCACATTTTTAAAAACGCGTTGTGTGGGCACCACCGATTCTTTTACAGAAAGATCAACAGCATCAATATCGCCGCCTTTTTTGTACAATTCAAGCAGGGTCTGCGTTTTCTGTTTGTATTTATCCGTTACATCGTAACCGAGCTGGCTGTGCAGCGCCTCGCGGATCACATCCAGGTTCCTGTTCTCACAAAACACGGTTGGCACAAACAACCAGTAATTCGCAGTGCCCACGCGGCCGTCTGAACGGTGATAGCCGTTGAACGTGCGGTTTGCAAACTTTGACACATCGGGCGGCTGCCAGTTGTAATGGTAGGGCCTGTATGCATAGGGTTCCGCTGCGTGTTTGGTATTGCTGGTGCTCATGCGGCTGCCCTTCTGTAAAGCGGTTTGTGCCTTGCCCACGAGCACGCCGTACATGAGGATCGGATCGCCCGGCTGCATGTCCTGCATGAAGAATTTGTGTTTCGCGGGTATGTCTTCCTGCATGGTATATTCCTGCCCGTTAAAGGTCAATACTTCTCCTTTCGCGAGGTTATCGAGTGCAACCAATACATTATCATTCGGGTGTACCTGTAAAATTTTCTGCCTGCTCATGCTACTGTTTTTTTTGCGAAGATAGAACGAAGTGTATTTGCAGCACCGTGCTGCTGCAACATTTCCAGCATACGGCTCACTTCTGCCGCAAAACCGGGATACTGCGAGAGGTCCGCGCCAAAAACACGTTCATCGCATAATGTTTTTTCAGCAATCGTTCCATTGGCTGCGTTTTGCCAGTGGTTGTGAAGCAAGGCGGCCAGGTCGTCCTGGATCCTGTACGCAACGCCATTGGCCGTTCCGTAATAACCTCCATCCTTTTCCTGCGAATCCATAAACCGTAAAAACGCTGCGAACCCAAGCGCCATCAGTTCGGGTGTGGCTTTCCCCGCGGCATACTGTTTTTCAACCAACGGCACCACGCGCATCGCTATTTTAGAAGTGTATTGTGCAGTAATACTCAGCCAGAGATGTTCGATATACGGGTTCCTGAAACGGTCGATCACCTGCTGCGCAAACTGGTTTGCCTCCTCCACGCTGATGTTGCCCTGCGCAACCAATGGAATAATTTCTTCATGCATTAACGCAGACACGTAAGAAACGAACACACCATCCCGCATCGCTTCTTTCACCGTGCTGAAACCGGATAAATGGGCGAGGCCGCAAGACAATGTATGCGTTGCATTCAACAGGCGCAATTTCAACTCGCGGAACTTATTGATGTCCGGCGCAAGGATCACACCCTGGTTGCAGGTGCTGAACGATAAAATTTCTTTTGCCCTTTCCGAACTTGTTTCAATCGCCCACAAGCGGTAAGGTTCAGACATGATCATCAGTTCATCGCTGTAACCCAGTTTCTGCTCCACGGCCTGCTGTTCCGCTGCCGGGAGTTTGCCGGGAACGATGCAATCGACAAGCGAATTGCAGAACTCGTTTTTTTCATCCAGCCATTGCAAACAACGGGCGGAAACATTTTTCAGTTTTGCGAGTGTCAATATTATCTTCCTGAGCTTGGCGCCATTGTCAACGATCAGTTCTGTTGGCACGATCACCATTCCCGATTCGTCGCTTCCATCAAAAACACGAAAACGCTCAAGCAGAAAAAACAAAAGGCGACCGGGAAAGGAAACCGGTTTTTCGTTTACCGCATCTTCTTCCACCAAAGCGATGCCCACTTCTGTTGTATTGGATAGAACCAACTGCATTTCAGGATTGGCGGCGCACTGCAAAATGCGCTCCCACTCTTCGTTTGCCGACAATACCCGGCTGATGGATGCATTGATGCTGGTTTGTTCCGTTTGTTTTCCATTTACCACACCGCGTTCGAGCAGCGTATACAATCCATCCTGTTTGGCAAACGAATCGGTTGCACCCATGCCGGTTGATTTTACAACCACAATACGGCCGTTGAAAATGTTTTGCTTATTGGCCTTGTCGATAAAATAATCGGGCAACCCGCGCAACAATACGCCTGTACCAAACTGCAATACCTTTTCAGGCAGGGAAAACAACTGCACCGGCGGAACATCAACGCCCGTTGTATCGATCTTTTGCAAATTTTGTTTTGATAACTGCATCTTACTATGATTATTTAAGATCCGACAGGACGTTGCGATCATGCAAACAGCACAGGATCGTGTCATGCCTTGTCTCCAGGTTCATTTATATTCCATGTTCGCGTTTCCAGGCCGGGTATTCTGTTTTTAACAACTTCTCGGGCCATGTGCCATACCATGCATACCCGTTCCTTCTTTCCGATTCTATTTCTCTTACATCGTATTTCTTAACGCTGTCGCGGCCCGTAAAAAAAGGGCGGTTGGTGCCGATCTCGTAAAACCTTGCCCAGATAACGCTTCCTGGCTCGGGGGTTATAACGCGGTCCTTTCCTTTTGGTTCATTGGGCGCATTTACATCTCCATATTTATAACCTGTGATCTTCACTTTCTCAAACCACTCCACCGCAGCTTTCACGGCATTTTTGATTTCTTCAGACGGATCCTTCACCCGCATCAGGAACCGTGTGATGCCAACCGACTCGCTTCCGCTCAAAGAGGCGAGTTCAAACTTCCTTGCCATTTCCGGTTGCAAAGTCTTTTTGTTGTATTGCGCGCACCATGCTGTACGTTTTCCATCCACAACGATCTGCGTTTTTAAAATGCATTGCACGCCCCGGTTCACCGCATCTGCAATGGCCGGAACATAAGCCCGGTCGATCACGTCAAGATCATTCTTTGATTCGAGCACATCCTGTAATACATTCAGTACATTGACCATTGCATCGTCGTTGTACGTGATCTGGCTCCTGTACAATGCAGAATCCGGGTAATATTGCGGCCAGCCGCCGTTTGCATATTGTGCCCGCAGGTAATAGCGAATGCCTTTTTCTGCGGCACGTAAGTAATCCGGGTTCCTGGTTTTTTTAAATGCTTTTGCGAGGTAACGGATCTCGCGCATCGTTGCCGCATTATCGATCGTTGCATCTTTGTGCATCGAATCGTTTTTGATGGCGGTGCGCTCCGCATCACTCAATACCTTGTTGTAATCAACTTTTATCTCATTCACGGCCTTTGGCCAGCCTCCTGCTGCCCGCTGGTAAGCAAGCATGTTCTCTGCAACCGGGTCGGTAGTTTGCTGCGTTTTGAGCGCGGCTACCGGTGTTTGCCTTTTTTGTTCCTCATCAATCACAACCTTTGTTGGTATTGATGTTGGCTGCCATTTCCCGGCAAACGTCCACGCGGTATTGATCTGCGATGCCTTTGGCGAACCCTCGGCTGTTTCAAGGTTATCCCTGTGCCATGCATAATCGCCTCCCTCCCTGTGCGAATTATAAAAATAGACACGGTGGCCCCACTGAATGGTGTTCTGCGGATTGGACGGATTGAGGTAAACGGCCGCATCCGCCATGTTATTTGCAAAGGAACAATTGACCAGGTAAAACTGCGCATCGCGGTGGTAGCGCGCCAGTTTGAAACCGTCGTCGCCACGGAACTTACAGTTCACCAATACTGTTTTCGAATCCTTGTACCTTGACCCGTCGTGCCAGATTGCTGCAACATTTCCATGCGCCACAAACTCGCAGTTTTCGGCATAGGCCCATCCGCGCGGGCAGTAAAAATCCACACCGCCTTCCATCAAACAATTGGAAAAATAAAACATGCCGTTGTCTGTATTCCACGGGCTCACCGTATCGCCGCCGTATGCACGGAGTGTGCAGTTGCGAACGATCAAACGCGTGGTTGTAAAACTGCGCAATGCCATCTGGTGCCCATCGCGGCCTGTAACTTTTGAAGGGTTCAGCGTATCGTTCGGGCAATCGAAACGGATGCCCTCTTTATTGTTCATGTTGTCGAACCCAAAACTGTTGGTGATGGTCAGGTTCTCCAATACGATATCGCTCCCTTTCAGGTTGATGGCCGCAACACCCCAATCGTCCGGGTGCTCACATCTCCACACATCCCTTGCGAGTGAGATGGTGATGATGGTCTTGTTCCTGTCTTCCCCGATCAATGAAACAAAATCCTTGTCGATAAAAACTTTCTCGCGATATACACCCTTGCGCACAAAGATGATACGTGGCGCATCCGCCGCTACCGGCAAACTGTTCACCGCGTCCTGTATGCTCCTGAAATCGCCTGCGCCGTCCTTGTCAACCACGATCGTTTTTCCTGCCGCCTCCGCAAAACTGCACAACAGGCAAACAAAACTGCACAGCAACAAACGCACTATCAATATTGGTCTCCTCACTTTTTCCCGGGTATTTGTTTGATGATCCATTTTACAAGATCATTCGCTGCATTAAAATTTTCATATTCCTGCGGAAGTTTTCTTCCATCTGTATACTCGTTGTACAACCATGGGTCGCCTGTTGCAAACACAGTACCCTTGCCCACTTTCGCTACTGCAAAGACCACGAGGTCATCCTTCTTCAATACCGGCACCGCGGGCGCTTTCAACGTAAACGAGCAGATCTCTTTCTGGTAAATCTTTTTCACGTTCGGAAGTACAGGGTTCCCCGCCGGGATCAACACCTTGCCCTCTTCGAAATTCGTCCCGGTTACGCGGTTGTAACTGTCTTCGTTAAAGTGGATCCCGAATTTCGCCCCGAGTTTGTTGAAGTTCTCAAACTCCGCATTGCCTTTGTCGTTGTGCAGCAACACCAATACTCCGCCTGCCTTCACCCAATTGTATATTTCATCGGCGTCTTTTGCCTGCATGTAATTTGGTGTTGGGTTGTCGGTTGCATTGTCTGCGTCAACGATAAGGTATATATCAGAGCCCTTCAGGTTTTTTGCCGTGGGTGCATCGCTTAGTGTTTTTGTCTGCACGCCGTAGCTGTTGAATACGTGTCCCAAAAATGAAAAGCCGTTGTTGTACATTTCGTACCATTTGTAATGATAGGGTTTGAGCACGCCAACGATGTCTTTCTTTTTTTCAGAATTGAAATAATCATCCAGCAGAACGGACCGGCCTTTTGCGGTGTTGATCGTTTTCTGCAGTTCCATTTCATTCGAGGCCTGCAGGAAAGCGCCAATTCCCTTCGGATCGTTGGTGATCACTTTTTCGCTCATGTAATATTCATAACTACCGTCGCGGTATGGATTTCCACCCAGGCCGCTTACGGTAACGGTGCCTTTCAAATTGGTTTGCCCGTTCGCATCTGTTTCAACAAACTCTTTGAGAATACCGGCGTATCCTTTTGTTGCAATCGGGAGATAAGAAGCAGGCAATACACCCAGCCTGATCCCTTTCGCGATCGCGCAGACAAACTGCGAACTGGCCGATGATTCAAAATAATTTCCCTTGCCATCCGGCATGTTCAGGATATCGTACCAGAGCCCTGTCTTTGGGTCCTGCACTTTCCCGATCGCATCTGCAAAACGTTTGAATATGGCGATGAGCGAATCTCTTTTTTTATGCGTTGCCGGGAAATACTCCAGCACATCTGCAAGCGCTACACCATACCATCCCATTGCGCGTGCCCAGAAATGCGGCGACAATCCCGTTTTCGGATCTGCCCATTTTTGCTGCCTGCTTTCATCCCAGCCATGGTAAAGCAATCCCGTTTTTTTATCGCGCGCGTGGTTTTCCATCCAGATAAACTGGTTGGCGATGTCGTCGAAGTTTTGCGGTTCATTGAATGTTGCTGAATATTCTGCGTAAAAAGGCTCGCCCATGTACAAACCATCGAGCCACATCTGGTAGGGGTAAATTTTCTTGTGCCAGAAACCGCCTTCGTTCGTGCGCGGCTGCGTCTTCAGTTGCTCGCGAAGAGTAGTGGCCGCCTTGAAATATTTTTCCTTACCGGTTACATTGTACAACGACAACAGGATCCTTCCGCACAAAACATTATCGATGTTGTAGTCGGATGCCTTGTAGGTCCTGATCTCTCCTTTATCGTTCACGAAAAAATCCATGCTTTTCTGCATGTAGTTGAAGTATTTCGCATCGCCCGTTCTGAACCAGAGCCCTTCAATGCCTTTCAGGATCACGCCCTGGTCGTAGGTCCATCGTGCGGGCCTGCCCGGCGCCGAAAAAAGAGAATCTTTCCAGATCGTCATAACGGTTTCTGCCATGCGCTCGCCCACTGTCTGCGCATTTGTTGCCTGCGTTGTGCAGAGCATGAGCAGTGTTGCGATGAGTAGGTTCCTTGTTTTTCTCATATCGTTCTTTACTTGAAATCAACTGATGACGCTTGCGCGCCAAAATTAAATACGGCTTTGTTCTTTGCCTTTTTTGTATCGGTCTTGGACACCTTGATGTTTTTACTCCTGTCGCCGTTCACACTCAACAGCGTTGTGGCGTCTTTGTTGTAGTCTATGTTTTCGAGAATGATGTTGTGGCTGTTCTGCACATTGATTACCGGGTCCGTTTCCGTTGTATACAATTTTACATTGTACAAACGAATGTCGTTACCCTCTGTAATTTCCACACCTTTTCTTGTCTGCAACACCAGGTTGCGCAATTGAATATTGCTGATGTTCATTTCCGGTATACCCCTGATCAGCAAGCCTTTTTCTGCGCCGATACAGGAAACATTGTTCACATAAAACTCCCTGAATACAGGTGTGCCTTCGTTTACAGGCAAGGTTTCAATTTTTGGCATCTCTCTTTTTTCCCCGGCCAGCACAACGGGATCTTTTGCCATGTAGTACATGTCGAACAGTATTGCCTCGGCCGCTATATCCTTCATTACAATATTCGATGCATAGATCTTTTCTACAACACCACCGCGTCCACGGGTTGTTTTGAAACGAAGCCCGATGTCGGTGCCTATGAAGGTACAGTTCGATACGAACAGGTTCCTGGCGCCGCCGCTCATCTCGCTTCCAATCACGAATCCGCCATGCGCATGGTATACGGTTGTGTTTACCGCGATCATGTTCTCCGTTGGAACGCCGCGTTTGCGGCCTTCTTCATCGCGGCCCGATTTGATGCAGATGCCATCGTCTCCGGTATCAAACGAACATCCGTCCACGAGGATATTTGCGCAGGATTCAAGATCGAGCGCATCGGTGTTTTGTCCGTAAGACGGATTCTTCACCGTTACATTTTTCAGCGTAATATGCTGGCTCAGGGCAATGTGCAGTGTCCATGCAGGCGAATTTTCAAAAGTTACACCGCTCAGTAAAATGTTCCTGCAATTGGTGAAACGCAGCATGTTTGGCCGCAGGTAATCTTTGATCTCTTCAAAGTCGCTTAACTTTTTTCCGCCTGCCAGCTTACCGATATCGTTTGTCTTCGACGCTTTCAGCGCCCCTTCTGATGGGTACCATCCTTTCTTGTCTTCCGTGAGCACACCACCCGATGAAATGAGTTTGCGCCATTCTGTTTCCGTCACCTTGTCTTTCTTTAATGGCCTCCATACATTTCCAGACCCATTGAAGATCCCTTCACCGCTGATCGAAATGTTCTCCGCGTCGGTTGCAGAGATGGGCGACTGCGCGCGCGCGGCCTCCACGCCTTCAAACAATGCTGCAACAAGCGGGTATTGCGACCTGTCTGGTGTAAACGAGATCAAAGCGCCCCGTGCCGCATACAGGTCCACGTTGCTTTGCAAAACGATCGGGCCCGTAACCCACAGTCCTGCGGGGATCATTACTGTTCCACCGCCTGCCTTTGCGCAGTCGTTGATGGTTTTGTTGATGGCTGCGGTATTCAGCGTAATGCCATCATCTTTCGCGCCATTGGCCACAATGCTGAAGGTGTCTTTTTTGAAATTCGGCTGGTAGATCTTGGGCAACTCGAACTGGTATTTTTCAGGATGCGCCGATGGCCTCAGGTACTTCGCAAAAGGCAGGCCCTTCGCAAGGATCTCTGCACACACGAGCGATGCCACCTGTGATGCGCCGTATTCTGAAAAATGGGTGTCGTCTTTCTTTCCATCGGGGGCGGCCCTGAAATGTTTTGCATCCATCCACAGGAATAATTTTTTAGATCCTTCCACACCGTGTTGTTCGATCAGTTGCCGGCTCGACCTGTGGAGGTCGATCAAAGGCACGTTCATTTCTTTTGCAACCGCCCTTACTGCATCGGGATATTCGCCATGTGTGTCTGTGAATTTTCCGGAGGCATCAAATTTCCTGCGCATGACGGGCGTGACCAGTATCGGGTTTGCACCTTTAGACCTTGCTTCTTTTACAAAACGAATCAGGTTATCGCGGTACAATCCATTGGGTGCGCCGTAGCGTGAGGTGTCTTCCGATTTCTCATCGTTGTGGCCGAACTGGATAAACACATAATCGTCTTTCTGCAGGTTCTTCATCACAGAATCCCAACGGCCCTCCTTGATGAAACTTTTTGTGCTCCGCCCGTTCACCGCATAATTCCTTACCTGCACCTCATCCGAAAGAAAGCGGGGCAGCAGCTGGCCCCAGCCTCTTTCAGGATTATCGTTCAGCGGCTTGTCTGCCATCGTTGAATCCCCGATCATAAACACCCTGGTTTGCCGCAGCGGGAGCTGAAAAGCAAACGCAACGGCTACCAATACTATAAGGAAGGTCTTTTTCATGCTGAAACTTACTACTGTTTTTAAAAACTCTCTTTTATTACGCTGGTAATTATTTGTTGTTATTGATATCCCGGGTTCTGTTTGAACTCTGTTTTGTTCGTAACCGCATCCAGCTGGCTCTGCGGTATCGGCCGCAGGAGGTGATAGGTCTGTATGTATGCTGCCGCATCGGGGTTCAGGTTTTGTGTTTTGATGCGGTCGATCGTTTTGCCTGTTCGTTTCAGATCGAACCATCGAAGCTGTTCGCCGGCGAGTTCTCTTGCCCTTTCATCCAGAATAAAATCGATGTTCATCTGCGAGGGCAACACCTGCATGGCCGCCACACGGCCCGGGTTGGCGGCACGTGTACGCAATACGTTCACATAATATGCTGCGGAGTCGGGTTTGTTGATGTTCACTTCCGCTTCTGCGGCGATCAGGTATAATTCCGCGAGCCTCATCACATAAGCATCGCGCGCGCTTTGCGCCTCTGCAACACTTGTACGTGTGGGGTCAAGGAATTTTTTCAACGAGATGTAGAATTTCCTTTGCGATGGAACGCCGTTGGAACCATACACTTTTGAAACATCATACATCGTGTATTTTTTTGCGTTCGATATGGCCGTCGCCACCGCCACCTTAGGCGCATAGGCCGCCGTATCGCCGATGGCGAACCCTGTTGCTGCCTTGTTTACGAACCAGGTAGACTGGAACGATGCATTGAAACGCGCATCATCTGTTTCATTAAACATATTCAGTAAAGAAAGCGTTGGCATATAACGGTTGAACGGGCGGCCGTTTGGAATATCGCGGATGAGGATGGCCGTGTTCACCTGGTCGTAAACCATGCCAAACATCAGGTGGCCATTGTTGGATCCGCGTGAGTGGCCCGTAGGAAAGGTTCCCGTTGCGAGATCGTTGTAAGCAAGATTGGTTGAATAATCGATCGCCCAAACCACTTCCTTGTTTTTGAGTTTTGTCATATCCCACAGATCGGCATAGTTGGGCAAAAGGCTGAGCCCGTAGTTTTTGATCACATCGTTCGACATCGCAATGGCCTGTGCGTTCATGCCGCGTGTGAGGTACACGCGCGCAAGAAATCCTTTGGCAGCCGGTATGGTGGCCCTTCCGTAATCGCTTGTTGTTGCGGGTAGATTGGTGATCGCGTATTGGAGATCGGTAAAGATCTGGTTGTAAAAAGTATCTACCGGCGCGCGGTTGGCAGTGGTGATCACACCATCGCTGGGCTTGGTGCTGAAGTGCACACCGCCCCATGTTTCTACAATGTGCCAATAGTAAAACGCGCGGAGAAAACGAAGTTCTGCTTCGCGTGTTGTTTTCTGCGCAGCCGTGTAATCAGAAACACCCGCGATGTTGCTGATGCCGGTATTGCACAGATTGATGGCCGCGTAAAAATTGTTCCACTCAAGATCGAGCGCATTGGTGTTGTTGCCCTGCAGGTTGTTGTAGGTTGTCAACTGCGGGTACACATCACCCGAACCATTGGTCCAGATATCGGTTCCCATCTCCGTTAAGCTGTAGCCTTCTTCTTTTCCATACCAGTACCGCGTATAAGAATAAGCAGCATTAACGAGGCTCTCAAAACCAACGGCCTTGCTGTAAACGGTGCTGGCCGTGAGCCCGCTGGGATTGTATTCTTCCAGCTTTTTTGAGCAGGATGATATTACAGTTACCACACCAACCAGTGCCAGCAACCCTGTAAAGAATTTATTTTTCATATCGAATGATTTTATTTTTGTTTTTGATGGGATCAGAACCCGATGGTTAAACCTGTAACCACCAGTTTTGTCAACGGTCTTTCAAATGACCCGCCGCCTTCCGGATCGTAGTCTTTTACTTTAGAGAATGTGAACCAGTTCTTCGCGCTCACATACCAGCGAAGGCTCGCTACATGGATCTTTTTTGCCAGTGAAGGCGATAAAGTATAACCCAATGTAATGGCCCTGATCTTCACAAATGACCCGTCTTTATAACCCAGTGTAGATGCAAAAGGCAATGCCGCTTTTGAAATGTTGATGTTGGGGCGCGGGTAATCGTCGGTAGGATTCTCCGGCGTCCAGTAATCCACATTCGCGCCGTTCTCAATTCCATTCGGTTCAAACTTTGCCGCGTAGGATGAGTTGAACATCTGTCCCACACGCGCAAACACATACACATTCAGGTCCCAGTTCCTGAAACTGATGTCGTTGTTAAAACCCAATGTATACTTTGGCACCTGCGAACCAAGCACGGTCCTGTCGCCCAGTGCAGTGATCTTTCCGTCGCCGTCTATGTCTTCCACGCGTATATCGCCTGGTTTGTAACCATACGTACCTGCGGCCGCGTTGTCTTTTGTTTGCCAGATCCCTGTTTTGCGGTAATCGTAAAACGAACGAACGGGTGAGCCGATGAAGAACCCGCTCGCCACATCGTTCTGGCCGTTTGGAAGATCAACAATGCGTTCTTTGTTTCTTGTGTACGTGATTTGAGAGATCCACGAGAAATTTTTTGTCTGCACATTAACCGTGCGTAATGAAACCTCAAACCCGGTGTTCTGTGTTTTTCCAACGTTTCCAAGTATGGACGTACCGCCTGTTGTTGCGGGCAGTTTTACGAGGTAGAGCAGGTTGTCTGTTTTTGAATCGTAAAAATCGATGCTTCCCGAAACCCTGCTTTTCAGGATGGTGAAGTCGAGTCCCACGTTCACTGTTTTGGTGAGCTCCCATTTCAGGTCTGTATTTCCGATCTGAGGATCGAGCCCATAGGCAAGCGCACTTACGTCGTTGTACGAATATGGAATGAGGATGATCCCGCTTTGTGTCTGGTAAGGGCTCACGGCAGAGTTACCTGCAACGCCATAAGAAACGCGCAGTTTTAGGTCGTTGAAAAGTGTTGCGTGTTTCATGAAATTCTCATCACTGATCCTCCATGCCGCGGCAGCGGAAGGAAAGAACGACCAACGGTTCTGCGGTGCAAGAACAGAGGCACCGTCTTCGCGGCCGGTAAGTGTGAGAATGTATTTCCCGCTGTAGGCGTAGTTGATACGGAAGGCATACGAATTGAGGTTACTTCCAACATACGCGCTCGACACGAGCACGTTCGACGGGTTGTTCTGCAGTGCATAAAACGCCTGGCTCGCGAGCAACTGCCCGGTGGCTGCGGCTGAAGAATTTTCCGACCTGTTGGAGAGGTAACTCGTAACACCCGTTACACCAATGCTGTGTTTGCCAAATGTTTCTTTCCAGTTGATGATGTTCTCCCAGGTAAGGTTTGTCTGCATGTTGTTGGTAATAGAAGAAGCCGAGCCCGTAGACAATGCACGGTTGATCGTGTTTGCATCTTCAAAAAAACCGTTGCGTGATGAAGCATTCACCACGCCAAGGTTGGAGCGGATGCTCAATGAACGGAACGGTTTCCATTCTGCATAACCGGTAGAAAGGATCCTGGTCGTATTTGTTTTGTTGATGTAGGCGCCCGGCAATTCCTCCATCAGCGGATTGAATTGTGCGCCGTTGCCGGGGTATCTCAGAAGCGTTACGCCGTCTGCCGCGTAAGGGTTATAGTAGGGCAACACTTTATTCGCCACGGTTAAAATGCCATCGTTGCGGTTGTTGGCATCGTAATAGGCAAGCTGGCTCTCGAGGCCCAGTTTGAAGTTGGCGGTGAGCGATTGCTCAATGTTCAAACGCAGTGTGTAACGGTTTGAGTAATCGTTGGTGAGCAATCCTTTCTCCTTGAAATAATCAAAAGAAAAGAATACACGCGTTTTCTCCGTTCCGCTCGCCACGCTCACGTTGTAATCCTGTTGAGAACCCTTCTGCAGCAACAGGCCAGGGTAATAATAAGAATTGCCTGCTGTTACGGCGGCCAGGTCTGCAGGACTGGTAAACACTTTGGCTTCGTCTGTAGCCGGGTTGTAAGATGGGTTAGCCGTCCGGTAGGCTTCGCGTTTGAGTTGTGCAAACTGCGGGCCCGTCATGGGAACCGGGTATCCCGCCACTTCTGATTGCCCGTAATACACACCCGCATTTACTTTTGTTTTGCCTGCGGTTCCTTTTCGTGTGGTGATGATGATCACGCCATTTGCGCCTTTGGATCCGTAGATGGCCGTTGAGGAGCCGTCTTTGAGCACATCCATCGATTCGATATCGTTGGGATTGATGTCCTGGAAATTATCATACTGTATGCCATCCACAATATAGAGTGGCCCGTTGCCTGCGCGTATCGAACGTGTACCCCTTACGGTAACGCTTACGCTGGCGCCCGCGCCACCACTGGTTCTAACAATGTCTACACCTGCCAGTTTACCCTGCAGCGCTTCCATCACGTTGCCCGCGGGTACTTTTTTGATCTCTTCTGTTTTAACAGACACAACAGCGCCGGTGATGTCTTTCCTCGTTGCGGTACCGTAACCGATCACGATCACCTCGTCAAGGTCCTTTGTTTCCTTGACCATCCTGATGCTCACGGGCGAACTCCCATCCGAAGTGATGGTCTCCGTTTTATAACCCACGTAGCTGAACACAAGTTCAGCGCTGGCCCCACGTATGGTTAACGTGAAGTTTCCCTGGTTATCGGTAGAGGTACCGGCTTTTGTTTTTTTGTCAACCACTGCAACACCGGCAATCGGGGTTCCGGAGCTTTCGTCTACCACTGCACCTCTAATCTGTTTTGTCTGCGCCCACAACTGCATACTGCAGAGCGTGAGGCACAAAAGAAAAATCAATTTTTTCATAAGGCAATTTTGTTTGAAGATGATGGTGAAACATTCATGGAAGATCCCCTTTGCTGCAATCGGTACAAAGCAGGAATACGAATAGATTGGGAAGGATGTAACAATAGCTTGCGTGCCGCCGGCAGCAGTTCAGTATATGGCTGATCGAACCAGGGATGAATTTGGGTCAAATACATAGCAGCAACCCAGGACTTGTAAAAATCCCGTTAACAAGTCTACTCAGATATTCAGTGTTTACCTTGAAAAGCGCTTGATTTATCTACGCAATCGTTCCCGGCAACGATTTCAATTGCCCCCGGCAAACAGGCGGGGCCGTTACGGGGTGTTTTGTGCTGCCGGGCGCTGGATTTTCAACCATAAGGGCAGCCTTTTCGGGCACCTGAAATAAATACTGTATTTTAGTTATCGTTTCCATGCTTCACCAGAAGCTTTACCACGATGTTCCATGAAATTTGAAGCTGTTACCATAAAAGATATTGCGCGTGCCTTGGGTCTCTCAACCTCTACCGTTTCCCGTGCTTTGCGTGATAGTTACGAGATCAGCCCGGAGACCAAACAGAAGGTGCTTGAATATTCGGAAAAGATCAATTACCGCCCCAACCCCATTGCGTTAAGCCTGAAGGAAAAACGCAGCCGTTCCATCGGTATCATTGTTTGCGAGATCGCCAACAGCTTTTTCTCGCAGATCATCAATGGCATTGAATCGATCGCGTACGACAAAGGATACAACGTGATCATTTCGCAAAGCCATGAATCGTATGAGCGCGAGGTGATCAATACGCAATACCTGGCATCAAGGTCTATCGATGGGTTGCTTGTTTCTGTTTCTTCCGAAACGCAGGACCTCGATCACCTGAAAAATTTACACGACCGTGGTTTCCCGATCGTATTTTTCGACAGGATCGTGGAAGAGATGCAAACCCACAAAGTGATCGTTGATAATTTCCAGGGCGCCTACGATGCAACGGAACACCTGATCAAAAGCGGTTATCAAAACATCGCGGCACTGGCAGGGTCAGAATATTTATCCATCACCAAGGAACGACTCGGTGGTTACAGGAAAGCATTGGAAGACAATGGACGGAAATTCGATCCCGCCTGTATACAGCACTGCCTGCACGGTGGCATGTTGTACGATGAAGTGGAAAACGCGCTCACACAATTGCTGAAACTGAAAACAAAACCCGATGCCATTCTTGCGTCGGCAGACAAACTCACCACCAATTGCCTGCGCTACTTCAAAAAAACAAAAATAAAAGTGCCGGATGATGTTGCCGTGATCGGCTTCTCCAACCTCGATCTTACCGACCTCTTATCGCCCTCACTTTCGGTGGTGCGGCAACCGGCTTACGAAATGGGGCAATTGTGTACAGAATTATTGATCCAGCAAATAGAAAGCAAACGGCCGGTAAAAGATTTTGAGCGAAGGGTTTTACCGCCGCAGTTGTTTGTGAGAGAGTCTACAGAAAAATGCAAAGAAAATCCGAAAAATTAAAGGTTAAGAAATCCAACATCTAAACCTTTAACCTTTTCAGCACTAAACCAGTTTCACCGCCTGCCTCGCCAACATCTTCCACCCTGTTTTCTCTTTTGTAAAGACCAACAGCAGTTTCAGTTTTACCGTTCCGGGTTTTCCGCCGTCGTTGGTAGTTGCGTTGAGTGTGTGGCGAACGATCGCGGTGTTGCCAACGATGGAAATGGTTTGCTCTGAAAGATCGATCGTTACAAAATCCGATTTGCCGCTGGCAATGGCCTCCACGAATTCTGATTTGTTTTCCACTTTGCCGCCTGAATGGCCGTACGACAAACTATCCGCTGCAATTGCGGTGAGCGCGGCACGGTCGCCGCTGATCATGGCTTCCTTTAATTTTTCCACGGCATCCGCTACCGCTTTCTGTTCTTTCGGCTGCGCCTGCGATGCAAATGAACACAGGGTGGCGATGGCGAGGATACATAAATATTTCATGGCATTTATTTTCGTCTACTAAAAATAAGAAAACCAGGTGGCACATGGTCAATTAAAATAACCGGGCTGGTATCCGCCCCTTCCCGTAGGCAACCATGGTATCGCTGGTTGTACAAACTGTTCGCCATAAGGGTTCCAGCCGCGCAAAATATTTTCGATCGTGAACTGTTTTACTTCTTCATCCTTAAGTTGTCGCGACCATGGAACCCTTGTTTTGGGCGATGCGCCTGCGCCGGAGTTCCGGTATTCGGCATAACGCACGGTTTTTTCGTTCGCGGGGTTGTTCCAGTTGTCCCAGCCCCCTGCGATGATGTGCCCGTCTAATTTGCAGGCGATGTAGGTCACGCTTGCGTAAGGCCGCCAGGGCCTGCCTAGGCTAACTTTATTCAATCCCGAATCGGCAACCAGTTTACACGCCCTGAACACGTAACCATATTCGTTCCCTTCGGGCGTTGATGCAGCCGTTACGTGCGAGTTTTTTTTGCTCCGCAACAGGCATTCGTCAAACAATGCGGTTGAAGGACCAAAAATAAAATCCGTCGATCCTTCTATAAGGCAATTGCGGTAGTACTGCCTGCTGTCTGCACCACTGGTGAACAGGGTGTCCTGGAAACCGATGATCCTGCAGTTGAGAAAAAATACACGGTCTCCCTGCACACGAACGGCAACGGCTTGTCCTGCCGTTAGGCCCGCTGTGTTTTCAATGGTGAGGTATACCAGCTTTACATCGTTTGCGCCGATGTAAAATGTTTGCGAGGTCATGGTATTGATGATGCTTCCATCGGGGGCAACGGATCCCGTATGATCGTCGTAGGTAAGCACCGTTTCGCCGGGCACACCCGTGATGCGTACGTGGTCCCTGCTAGAATCGAGATGCAGCTTCTCCCTGTACACGCCTTTCTTAATAAAAATTTCAACCGGAACCGTGTTGTTGAGCGGAACGGCATCCAATGCTTCCTGCACCGTTTTGTAATCGCCGGAGCCGTTTTGCGCAACGGTTATTTTTTTGGTTTGGGCAGTGCAAAAAAATGCCGCGAAGATGAAGCTCGCAAGAAGAAAGTACTTTTTCATTTTGGTGCCTTAAAATGTTTTTCGTTTATGGCTCTATCCTGAACCAATCCACATCTGCAAAACCCGAATCGTTGGTCTGTGTTTGGCGGATGCAATACAGGCCCACTTTCGCACCGATCCATTTTCCCGGCTCCGCGGTAAATGTTTCGTCGATGCCCGTAAAATCCTTTCCATCCAGGCTATAACTGAACACACATTTTGCGCCGGTTGAAATTTTTACGCGCAGGTATACCGTTGTGTTTTCCAATTTCCTGATGTTCTTTTCGTTTTCCGTTTTCCCTTTTGCCGCATCCTTACAAACCGCATACACAAGATAGTTCCCTTCTTTTGTGTTTTTGATGGAAAGATGCGCGTAGCTCATTCCCATCACCACCAATCCTGCTTTCTCATTTTGTATTTTGGTGTTGGGTTGAAAACTGATTTTTGTGGTAGCAGTAAATTCGTCCGCAGGAAATTTCTGCAGCAATACATTCGGCGCATCCCATAAATTACGGGCGCTGTCGGGGAGTTTGTCTGAGAACAAACGCAATGTTCCTTCAGCAGCATCCAGGAACAACCAGGTACCTTTCGGGTTGGCCTGCCATTGCCATTGTTTTCCCAACGCGATGCCGTTGAATTCATCGCTGTCGGGCAGTGTTTGTACGGGCCAGGTTTTTCCAACATCCGGTTTTTTGTATTCCATCACCGGTTCTCCTTTTCCTTCATTGCGGGCATCGGCACCGATCACGGGCCAGTCGTTTTTCCATTTCATGGGTTGAAGGTGAACCACCCTGCCGTACGCGCCTTTGTCCTGGAAATGCAGGAACCAGTCTTGCCCGGTTTGCGTGGTTACCCATGCGCCCTGGTGCGGCCCGTTCACGGGCGATTTACCCTGGTCCATCACCACTTTTCTTTCATACGGCCCATATATGTTTTTAGAACGAAGCACAAGCTGCCATCCCGTTGATACGCCGCCCGCCGGTGCAAAAATGTAATAGTAGCCGTTGCGTTTGTAAAACTTAGGGCCCTCGATGGTTGGATCCTTTTCATGGCCATCGTAAACAATCGTACCCGCATCCAATACTTTTGTTCCTTCTGTGTTCATCTTTTTTACGGTGATGATGCTTTTGATGCCTGCGCGACTGCCCGCCCATGCATGAACAAGGTAGGCATTGCCATTATCGTCCCAAAGCGGGCAGGGGTCTATCAATCCTTTTCCGCTTTCCACGAGAACCGGGTCGGACCATAAGCCGGATGGGTCTTTGGTTTTCACGAGGTAGATCCCGAAATCGGGATCGGGATAATACAGGTAAAATTCGCCCTTGTGAAAACGCAGCGAGGGCGCCCACACGCCATTGCCATGTTGCGGAACAGAGAAATGTTCAAACGGCGGTTGCTTTTTCAATGCATGACCGATAATGCGCCAGTTTACAAGATCCTTTGAATGCAGGATGGGAAGGCCGGGTATGGCTTCAAACGAAGAGGAAACCATGTAATAATCATCGCCTACACGGATCGCATCGGGATCGGAATAATCGGCGTTGATCACCGGGTTTTTGTATGTGCCGTTCCCGTTATCTGCTACCCACACTTTCGAAATGCCTTGCGCGTGTAAGGAGAGCGAGACGGTGAGCAGGAAAAAACAAAAAATCTCTTTCATGGTTTGTTGTTAATGGAATCCTCTTGCCAGCATCCACTTTTTTGTAAGCCTGTGGCTGCTAAAATTAAAGTTTATTTCGCCGCGGTTCTCACCACTACGCGATCGGCCAGTTCGAGCCGTTGCGCGCGGATCTCTGCCAGAACGATCTCTGCCATCTTACGGGCGCCGAGTTCGTTGAAATGCGTATTGTCTTTCGACCCTTCGGGATAAAAAGGATGTTCACCCGGTTCAAGCTGCATAAACAAAAGGCGGGATGCGTCGGGGCCGAGCTTCTGCATCAGTTCTCGGCTTTTCCGGTCGAGGTCAATTACCGGAACATTTTGTTCCTTCGCAACTTCCATTACGATCGCTGAATATTCCACATGTGTTTCAAGCGCTTTCCCATCTTTGTCAAAACGCATACGGCTAACCGGTGTGATGAGTACAGGGAACGCTTTTTTATTGCGCGCCCCCGCAATGAAACGGACCAGGTTCCTGCGGTAGTCTTCGGGTGTTGTATACCGATCCTTGTATTTTTCTTCTTTCGCCTCGTCGTTGTGCCCGAATTGTATCAGCAGGTAATCGCCTTCCTGCAAACTGTCTGCCACAGGCTGCCAGCGGTTCTCGCTGATAAAAGTGCGTGTGCTTCTTCCACCGCGTGCGCGGTTGTCTACGGTAACGGTTGAATCGAAAAACATTGCGAACGGCATACCCCAACCCGTAAGCGGCGATCTTTCCGGGCCGTATACACACATGGTAGAGTCCCCGATCATCCACACTTTTATTTTTTTGGGCGGCGTGAGGAACGAACAAAATACAATCAACAAAGTTGTTGCAACGAGGGGCCTTATGTGTTTCATGGTCGTAGTTTGAATTGCGTGTAATTGTTTTGATAGCGGATATTGAATGTTGTTGCAATCTGGATCATTGTTGGTAAAACACAACCCACCGTTCCCATTCACAAACAAGGCCGCCGATGATCGGCGGCCTTGTTGTATGATCAATCAACCTGTTGCGATCAATAGCTTGGGTTCTGCGGCTTCAGGTTGTAGTTTGCGTCCATTGATGCCTGTGGCAGCGGATAGAGCTCACTTTTTCCTGTAACAAAACCAAACCCGATGTAGTTCACATAGGTGGTGGTGATGTTTGCATTTTTGAACCAGGCCACCCTGTTGTTGGCTGTTGAGAGCGGTGCCTGCGGTGTTACCGTAACATCGATCGGCGCCGTGGCAGGTGTTGGCACATAAAATGAGTTTGCCCAGATCTGTCCGTCAAACGCCACTGCATTCTGGTAGAAGAACATAAACTGCGGAAGGTTTGCTGTCATGGTATAAGCCGGTGGCGGCGCCATATAAGAAGGTGCCGGCAATGCCGTTCCCGCTGCAAATGCCTGTAGCGCTGTTTTGGTTTCCGCGAGTGCGGTTCCCAGCAGGTTCCAGCGTACCAGGTCAAATTTGCGGATGCCCTCTCCGCCAAACTCCAATCCTCTTTCGCGTACGAGCAATTTGAAGAAACCGCTTTTGTCTGTTGGAACGGCCGGCACAAGCGCCGCGTTGCCGCCATGCCCGCGCTGGCTAACCTCTTTGAAGTAGGCGATCGCATTTGCACTCGGCCCGTTGTTGATCTCGTTATCAGCTTCCGCATTCATCAACAAAACATCGGAGAACCGGATCAGCGGCCAATTGAGCTGGAAATTCTGGATGGCCGTGTTCGATGCCGGTGTATTGGTTACCGGGTTTGTTCCCGTGGTTGCGCCGGAGCTCATGTAGTAACTTGGGTTGGTGATCCAGTCCCTGCGGAACTTGCCATCATAGATGCTGTTGCTCGCATGTCCCCTTCCATAAATATCACGCACCACTTCAAATGCAACAAAGGTTACGTCCCTTCTTACATCGGTTGAATCGAACTGGTAGAAATAGGTTGGCAACATATTGCCCAATGCGCCACCTACGCCATTGATCTTGGTTCCGTTCTGTGCGCCGATCTTACTGTCGGAGTTGGTTCCGTTTGCCATGGCTACCTGCATGATGAGTTCGCCCTGCGGGTCCACTGCCTTGTGCGCGTCTACCACGTCTCTCCAGAAAGATTTGTATCCGCCCGCAAACAATGTGTGCTGGTCTCTCCTGCTGATGAGCGTATCTGTTTCTGCTTTTGCGATCTTGTAGTAATCGAGGTAATTGGTTGGCCGTTGCATACCGCCCGACTGGCGCAATGAATACCCACCGGCAAACAATGCGATCTTTGCGCGGAGCGCTGCGGCTGTTCCTTTGGTGAAACGTTCATCCTGCGTGGTCTCTGTTCTCCATGGCATCAATGGTTTTGCGATGGCGAGGTCTGCGAGGATGCGGTTGTAAATGGTATCGCGGTTTGTTCTTCCGAGGAAAAGATCGGGAACAAAACTGGATGGAACCCATTGTGCGGGTACATCTCCCCAGATCCTTACCAATTCAAAATACAACTGCGCGCGTATCACCAATGCTTCTCCAACCAGGCGCGACAATTCTGCCTTGTCTGCGGAAGAACCACTTGTATACGCCGGCATCTTCGGGATATAGTAGATACAATTGTTCGCTCTTTCAATACCTGCATAAAACTGGTTGAACGTATTTACGATATCGGTATTGGCCGCCGATAAAGTATAGTGCGCCTCTTCGTGTCTTGCAGAGCTCAATGCAGAGCCCCCGCCCATGATGCAGTCGTCGTCGTATGCATAATAATAACTTACGCGTATGCCATAACCGAAATCGCCCGACATTGAAAGATAGGCACCCATCACCGCTGCTTTCGCATTGGGAATATTGCTGAACGCAACGCTCGGGTCGATGGTTGATAATGGTGCGGGCGACAAATATTTCTTACACGATACAGCGGTCAATGTAGCTGCTGCGAAGAAGAACATCGTTGCCGTTTTTGCCATCCTGGTAATCGTATTCATAACAGATGTTTAGATGTTTTTAAAATGTAACGTTTACGCCAAACACATAGGTGCGTCCGCGCGGGTATGAGCCATAGTCAACCCCCGGTGTCAACGGTGTTGCCCTTCTTGCATTCACATCCGGATCAAAACCCGAGTAACCGGTAATGGTTGCGAGGTTATTGGCGGTTGCATAGAACCTTACAGACGAGATGCCTGCTTTCTTTGTAACCGTAGAAGGCAATGTATAACCCAGCGTGAGGTTGCTGATACGCAGGTAAGAACCATCTTCGATCACATAAGAACTTGGGATGAAACCGTTGGTGCTGAGGCTCGGTGTCCAGATCTTCGCATTCGCGTTGAGTGCGGCAAGTGCATCCGGAGCAATACCGATCGCTGTTGATGCATCGATCTGTTTTTGTACGAGGTTGCCCGATGCATCGATGTACCTCCAGCGTTCGTTGTTGATCGCAAGCATGTTCTGGTCTACGCCATAGGCACTTGCAAATTCCAGTTTGTTTGCGTTGTATACATCATTACCGTAAGAGAAAATGAGGAACAGGCTCGCATCAAAATTCTTGTACTGGAACTGCTGGTTAAATCCGCCGGTGAATTTTGGCAGCGCATGGCCGATCACGGTTCTGTCTGCATCAAGCGAAATCTTTCCATCCCCGTTCACATCAACATATTTGATGAGTCCGGGTGAAGCAAGGCCGGTCGACAATACCGGTGCGGCATTGGCAACGCCTGGTTTCAAAGTATATTGGTAAAGCAGGGTTGGGTAACGTGCGTTGTTGGCCGCATTTACATAAGAAGTTACGTTGAAATCGTTCACCGTATAAAAGCCATCTGTTTTCAACCCGTAAATGGTGCCGATCTCATCGCCCACTTTCAACAGGAAATCATCGGGGTTCGCTGTTGAACTGAACCAGCCCGAGTTGGCGGTGAACTGGTTTTGCGAACCGAGGCTGATCACTTTGTTCTTATTGAATGCAATATTGAAGTTGGCGTTCCAGCTAAAGTTGCTGTTGCGCACAACGGTTGCACCCAGCTGGAACTCGATACCACGGTTGCGCGTGCTTCCCACGTTCTGGTACTGCGTTGTATAACCCGATGTTGGCGGGATCTTGTTTTCAACCAGCAGGTTCCTGGTTGTGTTCGAATAAACATCCACCGTAAGCGTGAGCCTGTTTTTGAAGAAGCCAAGGTCAAGACCAAAGTTCTGCGATGTGAGCGACTCCCACTGCAAGAACGGGTTGCCCAACCTGGCCGGCAAGGTCAATGTGTAGTTCAACACATCGTTCAAACCATACCCTGCATTTGATGGTGGCGCGTACCCGGTAGTATAACCATAGGCGGCGATGCGGTTGTTGCCCGACTGGCCATAGCTCACACGCACTTTTGCATCGCTGATGAAATCAACTTTCTGCATAAAGTTTTCAGAAGAAAGCCTCCATGCCGCAGATGCTGAAGGGAAATAACCCCACTTGCGGTTGGTTGGATCCGATGGCGCAATGGTGCTGCTGTAATCGGGCCCGAAAAGCGAAGAACCATCGGCCCTGAAATTCAGGGTGAGCAGGTACTTCGAATCGTAACTATAACTTACTCTTCCGAAGAAGGATAATTGTGTTGTGTTGATCTCCGACGACGATGGTTTCGGCTGCGCCAATCCCGCCGGCGGCGTTGCAAGACCCAGGTTGGCAAATGCCAGTTCAGGTTTTGTTCCCACAGGGAAATAGCGTACCTCGAGACTGTTGGTTTTTGTATTGGTTTCGTAAATCTCCTGTCCTACCAACACATTCAACCCATGTTTAGATCCATTGATACCCGGGTTTGTGTACGTGAACACGTTTGAATTGTTGATCGTTTTGCGTCCAACGGTATTCAGGGTAAGCACCGGCAACCTGTTGAAGTTCCTCGAGTTTGAAGTGAGGGTATCGTCGTAACCATACGATGTGGTTGTGTTCACATCATAACCGAACGTGCTTTTGAAAGAGAAGTTTTTGTTGAATGTATAGTTCGCGTATCCATTAAAGTTATAAGCGGTGATGTTGCGGAGACGGTATTCTGCATTCGCCATCTGGATTGGGTTCACGATGTTCAGGCCGTTACCCGGGCTGTTGGCATCAAGCGTGAGATCGTAATAATCTTCTGTTTGCCCGGGCAGGATGAATGGCCTGTAACGGATGTACTGGCGCAGCCTGTTGGATCCGGCACCACCCACATCAGAGGTACCCGCTCCGGTAACCTCCTGTTCGTTGTAACGAACGTTGAAGCCCACTTTCAGGTTGGCCGATGCTTTGTGATCGAACCTGAAGCTCGCGAGTTTCCGGTTGTAATCCGAATTGATGAGCAGTCCCTCCTGTTTATTGATGGTAGCGGTTAAATTATATTGTGTGATATCGGTACCACCGGTAACAGAAACTGAATGTGTCATCTGCGCTGCTTTGCGGCCGAGGATGCGGTCCTGCCAATCCTGCGGCTGCGCGTAGTTCGAATAGGTTGAGGCGATGGTATCGTAATTGCTCATCTTCCGAATGTATTGCGTGGCAACGCTTGTATCGGTCGGGTTCTCTGTGTATTTGGCCCTTTCGTATGCCCACAGCACGAAGTTGTAAGGATCCATCAGGTCGAGCTTCCTGGAGATCTGGCTCACACCATAAAAGCCGTTGTAGGTAACGGATGTTTTACCACCTGTATTTTTTCCTCCCTTTGTTGTAATGATGAAAACGCCGTTTGATCCGCGCGCACCGTAGATGGCTGTAGAAGCCGCATCTTTCAACACATCGATACTCTGGATGTCCTGCGGAGAAATGACCGCGAGGGCGTTTTCAACCTGCACACCATCTACGATGTACAAAGGCGAACCACTTTGCGTGATGGAGTTGCGGCCGCGTACATAGATGTCTACATCAGCGCCCGGCGCACCTTCCGAAACATTTACCTGTACGCCCGGCAGTTTACCTGCAATGGCCTCTGCGGCAGAGTTGACAGGAATGTCTTTCAGTTCCTTTGAACCGATGGAGGCAACCGCTCCCACAAGGTCTTTTCTTTTTACAGACTGGTAACCGATCACCACCACTTCTTCCGATTCCTTCGCTTCGGTTTTCAGGGTTACGTTAACGATCGACCGTTCTGCAACGGGTTCTTCGAGGTTGGCAAAACCGATGGAAGAGAAAACGAGCGTCACTTTTCCATTGGTGGTGAGAATGCGGAACTCGCCGTTCCTGTTGGTTACCGTTCCGGATTGCCGAACGTTCTTTACAGTAACGCTCACGCCTTCTAACGGCTGGTTATCGGGCGCAACAACGCGCCCCTTGATCTCATATTTCTTTTCCTGGGCCGTTAGCGGTCCGGCCAGTAAAAACAACCCGGCGAGCAGGCAAACGCACAGGTGTACTTTTTTCATAAGCATACGCAATCGATTTAAGCAAAAAATGTTGTTTTGGTTAGCAATATTGATGGGCGAAATAGAAACGGAGGATCTGGCGCGTACAGGCGCAGCGGTCACGATTGTGAGGCGTTCATTCTTTAACAGCATGGCAAGCAGTTTTTTAAAATCGAACAACAATACGCCCAAAAGCGCATGTCTACCCAATTCTACACCTATATAGACAATACAGAAAGCGAAAATGATTTTTTTTCTACGCAATCGTTCCCGGTAACGTTGTCAGCAGGCAGCGCGTTAGCGTTTACATGTCAAACCGACGTTTTTTTTGTTAGTTTTCGTGTGGAGCCCTGTGCGTTTGAAGATCAAAGTCAATGGATTACAACTGGTTGTTGCAGGGGTTTGGGCAGGTTACGGTACGCACCTGGAACGAAAATCGAACGCCCGGATGGCTTGTTTCAACCGTGAGCGGGAAAGGCGCGGCGCATCCGCGTTATTTCTTCACTTCGTAAATCCCGTGCTTGATGGCATAGATCACGATCCCGGCCGTGTTCCTTGCATTCATCTTGTCGAGTATTTTTGCACGGTAACCTTCTACGGTGCGCATGCTCTGGAAGATCTTGTCGCCGATCTCCTTGGTGGAATATTCTTCGCAGATCAGCCTGATCACCTCGATCTCCTTGCTGGAAAAAAGAGAAGAATGAACACCGCTGTTATAGGGATTGAACCTGCTCTCCGTAATCGTGATCGCCAACCTGGCGGAAGTTGATTTGCAGTAATAGGGATGGTGATGATACACCGTATTTACCGCATCAATGATCTCAGCTTTGTCTGAGCTCTTGAGCAGGTAACCGAGTGCACCCGCCTCGAGCATGTCTACCACCAGGCTTTCTTCGTTGAACATAGACAGGGCGATGACCCCGATGGATGGGTTCTGGTCGTGTATGCGGCGGGTGGCTTCTATGCCATCCATCTTGGGCATCTTGATATCGGTGAGAATAATATCCGGTTCCGTTTCATCGGACAACCTGATCAGCTCAAGGCCATTCTCGGCCTCGGCCACGATGCTGAATGCTTTTTCTTTTGAAAGCATCAGTTTCAATCCATCCCGGAATACCTCGTGGTCATCCGCAATTACGATCTTGATGATGGGTTGTTCTTCGTTCATCAGTTCTGTGCATTGGGTATTATGATCGAATAATGAGTTCCTTTTCCTACAGCGGTATCGATGAAGATCTCGCCGTTCAACATTTCCACGCGACTGATGATGTTTTTCAATCCCAGTCCCAACGAATTTTTCCTATGCGCATCGTAGTTGTAACCTACGCCGTTGTCGTCGATGGTGAAATGGATCTCTCCCGGCGCTTCCTTGAAGTTGATCGACATCCGTTCTGCTTTCGAGTGTTTCAGCGTATTATGGATCGCTTCCTGGATGATCCGGTAAATATGGATCTCGTTTTCCTTCACCACATTCAGTTCATTGCTCTCCGATGTAACCGAGATATTGATCTTGCCGGTGTTGTTGATGTCGTCGGCAAACTGTTTCAGCGCTATCACCACGCCTTTCCTGCGAAGCGCATTGGGCATCAGGTTATTGGCGATCTGGTGGATCTGCGAGAGCATATCGTTGATCAGCGAAAGCGATTTTTGCTGCAGCGCCTCGTCTTCGGGAGAAGAAGGGCTCAAAGAGGCAACGTGTAGTTTTACGGACGACAATACGGGTCCAAAATCATCATGCAGGTCGCTTACAAAACGGCTGCGTTCGTTCTCGAGGGTATTGATCTCCGCCTGCACCTTTTCTTTGTAAAGGGTCACGTTTTTTTTCTGGTGCTTCATCAGCGAAACCACGAAAAAAATGAAGAGCAGCGCCAGGATACTTCCACCGATCAGTAAGGCAATGTAAATTTTTGTTTCGTAGGTATCCATAATGCCGCTAATGCGTAGCCCAAATTAACGAAAAGATTTACATAAACAAGAATGAGGAAAAGGCTGTCGTAAAAGCGGTCGCTCATCGGCATCCGTACAAAATAAAACACTTCGTATATGGCTTTGTACGCGAAATAAAGTACGAACAATGAGCAGATGATGAACTTGGCATTTTTTGCGAGGTTCTTCCGTTCATGCATCATGGTTACATTGATCTGGTCGATAGACAGGATCACAATGGTCAATGCATAAAATATCCGGAAGAATGAATTGTTGTAAGTGATCGATCCGAATACCAGGTTCTCGCCGATCCATACCGTTGTAAGAAGAATATGCAGGAACACCAGCATCCTTTTATTGTACGAGCGCCAGTCGTAAAAAAGAAGCACCAGCAGGTTGGCCTCAACCAATACATAAATATTGGCATTGATGGCATTGTTGTGTTTGATCTCTACCATAATGGTGCTCACTATTTCGCTGAGCAGGCCCAGGCAGGCAAATACAATAAAAAGCCGGTACGATTTAAGAACCTTCTTATATCGTACCAGGCCTATGACCGTTGCAAAAACGATTGAGTAACTGAATGCGAGTATCCAGTAGTAATTCAACGGCTGCATTAATGGCGGGGAAAATTGGTTAAAGGGCCGCCCGGTGGTGGGCAGGTTGTGGGGCAACGAACGCCATCTTCAAATACCAGCGGATCGGGGTCGTCGCCGGGAGGATTGCCCGGATGGCCGTGACCACCGCCATGACCACCATGTCCATGGCCATCGCCATGACCGTGCCCATAGCCTGTTGGAAAAATATCAACACCCTTGTCGTCGGCACCCACAAGGATGGAATGAAACTCACCATTAACGCTCATGCCCTGGTAAATACGGATGTATTTGATATCCGGGCGTGAAAAGTATTCGAGAATGGCTTCTTTGTTGAACGTTTCCGAAATGGTAAGCACGTTCGGGTTCATTGCTTTCACTTCGGGTTTCAGGATGTCGTACATCTTTGCCTGATAACGTTCAATCATGTTATAGGCCTCCTGCGGCGGTATAACATGAGACTTCGGGGGAATTGTGTAGCTCATAATCGTTGGTTTGGTTTGGTTGTTTTGGTTGAACTATTAAAACACTAATATCCGTAAATCGCTTTTTATTGTTTGCGGGAAACTACTGAAAGGTTGCGTAGAACTACGCAAATTCTGCGGGCATCCGGTGTTTGGCGCAGGCTGCGTTTATGCGGGCCTCGTTATTGTACCGCAAAGTCGTAAATCATTTTCGAAACCCTGGCCATTGCCCCGGTGGCCGCTTTGTCGCTTTCAATGTTTTTGGAGAGGAGAACCAGCACGTATTTTTTCCCGTTGGGCAAAAAAACAATCCCCGAATCGTGGTGAACGCCGGTAATGCTTCCGGTTTTGTGGGCCACTTTTACCTCTTTGGGAAGCAGGGCGGGAATAACGGTGTTGTGTTGCTGGTCCAGCAATATTTTTATCATCTCATCGCAGGCTTGCGGGCTCACGATCTTTCCCTCGGCCATTTTTGAAAATACAATGGCGAGGTCGTATGCCGTGGTTGTATTGTTCAATCCCTTCTGAAAGGCTTTGGTGTCTTCCACGCCACGCAATACCTGCATATCGTTCGCGCCCAGCGTTCGCATGGTTTGGGTTACGTTTTTTCCATCCACCAGTTCTATAACCAGGTTGGTGGCGAGGTTGCTGCTGAGTATGATCATCTGGTACACCAGTTCAGACAATGGCACCTGCCTGCCCACTTTTGTGTAGAGTTCCTGCTGGCTGTCGTCTGATGCGTTGAGCGAATACGTACTGCTGTCTACAATACTCCTGAACTCATTCTTCACCGTTACCATTTGCTGCAGCGATAGTTTTCCTGCTGCAACCTGTTTGAACACTTCGATCATCACCGGGGTTTTCATTGTACTTGCGGCATGAAAGTTTTCGTGTTCATTGATCACCAACATTTGTTTTGTCTGGAGATCGATGAAGGTCATCGCAAACGTTCCTTTCTCCTGCGCAAGTGTTGCTTTTATGTTGTTGAGTAACTCCATACCTGCAGCTGAATTCTGTTGTGCAAACGAAACGGTGGCCATCCATGATGCCATGCAAATCAAAATAAATTTCATCCGATGTTATTTATCCGGTTCTGTGATCTTGAGTAATTCTGCCAGGTACCCGCCCCAGATGGTCGGGTTTGAATGTGTGCCATGCCCGCTGGTTTTGTCTGTTATGGGCAATAAAATATACCGCCCCTTCTTTACCCGTTTGATCTCTTTCTCCAGTATGCCCAGCTCTGGCGGGTTTACCTGGTCGTCTGCCGAATTGATGGCAAACAAAGGCGCCGTTATTTTTTCCAGGTGCGGATAGGGATCGTAATCGCGCGATGCATCAAACTGGTAAATAAAATCATTGGCATCGAGCGATGCTGCGTATCTTTTTTCGAGGTTATCCAACATGGCTTCTGCCTGTTCGCGCGTGGGCGCCGACTTCTGCATTTGCAGCGGGCTGCTCGACATAAATATCAGCGAAGAGATGGCCCCGCGCATACCCAATGCGGGTTGTTTTTGATATTCGCCGCCCTTCCATTCGGGGTCGAGTTTTACGAGATCGATTGCCATTTTACGTTGTATACGGTTGCGGCCGGCGATGGCAACGGGCAGGCTCGCCAGCGGCATAAATGCATCCGAAAACCCGGGATGGCGGTAGGCCCATACCCATGTCTGCATACCGCCCATCGATGTTCCCATGATCAAACGCATGTGATTGATGTGAAGGTGCTGCGTGAGCAACAGATGGTTCGCATCGATCATGTCGTCGTAATTGTATTCCGGGAAACGCATGTGTAACCCATCGCTCGGCTTGCTCGATCTCCCATGCCCTACGGCGTCGGGAATAATGATGTAATACCTGGCCGCATCGAGCAACTGGCCGGGACCGAATAAATTTCCTGCAAACTGATCCGTTAAAAAGTTCCTGCCGCTGCCCGTTGTTCCATGCATGATGAGCACTGCATTCATCACTTCTCCTTTGCTGTTCATTTGCGGTTTGCCGACGGTGGTGTAATGGATCCTGAACGAATCGATGGTTTTCTTATTGGAGAACACAAAAGATTTCGGGTAGTAGTCGCCCTCAACCGGCGCCGGGTACTTCGCCTGTGCAAACAAGTTGTGAGAAAAGAGGACACAAAGAAGCAGCAGTAAAGATGTATTTTGAGCTTTCATAGATCCGGTAATTGCTTTACAAAATACACATTTAAAACATCGGCTTACACAGATATGGAAACAAAATTATTTATGCTGCTGCTCGGCTGCAAACCGCAGGGAAGGTATACCGAGCAACACGATGTTTTTTTTGGTGCGGGCGCAGCGCTGAAAGACCTTCTCCCCGGCATTCATGCGTTCTGGCCGGGGCCGCATAAGATCCACATCGATGCCTGGCGCGAAGTAACCGAAGTGGACGGGTTCAGGATCAGCCTTGTGCCGAAGAAAGAACAAGGCGAAAAAAAATGGCAGTTGTTCTTCATCAACCTCGGCGGATACAAGCAGCACGAGTTTGAAGAATACCATTACAAAATGCTGGTGGTGGCCGAAGACAAAGCAGGCGCCATCAAACAGGCCAAAGCCTCCGCGTTCTACAAACACACAGGATTCAAAGGCGCCGATTCGCATATTGATGATAAGTACGGAGTAGATGTTGACGACCTGTACGAAATCGAAGAGATCCTTGATGCGGGTATCAAAGAAAAATATTCGATCCGCATCGAAGAGCATTTTTCGGGGGCAAAAGACGAATGGGTATTGGGTTATACAAAGCTCAGTTCACTTGTTTGATCCTTTTCTTTTTTGAAATCGCTCCCGGCCATTATTGTGTGAGCGATTTGAAAGCATAGGCCACATATTCGCACAGGTCGCCGGCGACCAGCCCGGCCTCGCCGTATCTTTCTTTCGCCAGGTCTCCGGCAAGGCCGTGCGCAAATACCCCGGCCATACAGGTATGCAATGGCCCATATCCCTGCGCGAGCAGAGCGGTGAGTAAACCGGTAAGCACGTCGCCGCTTCCGCCGGTGGCCATCCCGGGGTTACCGGTAGTGTTGATGTACGTTTCGCCGGAGGGTGTGCTGATGCAGGTGCCGGCGCCTTTACCCACTACAAATACTTTGTATTTTTTGGAGAACGCAACCTGTGCCTCTATTCCCGACTGTCCGCTTAATCTCTCAAACTCTTTCGGATGTGGCGTGAGGATCGAATTTTCCGGAACATCATCCAGCCATTCTTTGTTAAGGCTGAGTATGTTCAACGCATCTGCATCCAGCACCACCGGGTGTTGGTTTTGCTGCAGGAGATGGTGCAGCGCTTTCTGTGTAAGCGGATCGGTTCCCAATCCCGGCCCAACCCCAATCGCTGTATATTTTGCTGTGTCGATGTATGAGCTGAAGACCTCCGCGTTGCCATCCACCAAAACCATCGCTTCCGGGGCGGAGGTTTGCATAACGGTATACCCACAAGCCGGCAGGTGCACGGTCAGCAACCCGACCCCACCCCGCAAACATGCTTTTGCCGCCAATACGGCGGCGCCGATTTTTCCATGGCTCCCGGCAACCAGCAGCGCATGGCCATACATTCCTTTGTGCGCATGTGTATCGCGGGGTTTGAGCAGTGGTACTATGGTTTCCCTGGTTATTTTCATTGCGCCGGGCCGTTGCTGTATTCGTTTAAAGCCGGATATGAAAATATGCCATTTTCGTTCATATTCAAGCCCATTGGCTGGTGCGCCGGCTATTTGAAGAGCCGGTGGTTCTCTTGTTACCACCCCGGCCCGATCGGTGGCACAAAAAATGCAGTATCTTATTTATGAAAAAACTACTCTTCCCCTTGTTTGCCGCTATTTCCATGGGATTGAGCGGCTGTAGCTCCCTGCAATCGTTGAGCAACTATCTTTCGGAGGCCGATGCGGCCATGGCCATTAAAGATGCCCTTACCATCGGTGCCAACCTGGGTGCGAATAGCCTTGGACAGAAAAATTCTTTCAGCCGCGAAGTATTGCTGGCCGCGGTATTGCCACAGGGCGCGCAGCAGGTGATCAACACGCTCGACAAGCTCGGGCTCGCCACCGAATTCAACCGCTTTGCCAATACGCTCGACGATGCGGCCGTAAATGCCACGCTGAAGTCTGCGCCCATATTTGTAGACGGCATCCGCCGGATGTCGATACGCGATGCGATCACCATTGTAAAGAACGGTGGCACCGCGGCAACAGATTACCTGCGCAACAAGATCGGCGACAGCCTCCGCAATGCAGTTACGCCGGTAATGCGCACCGCACTCAACGAATACAACATCATTCCACAATGGGATAAACTGGTGGGGCCTGCCAAACTCCTACTGGGCAGCAAGGCCTCACTCAACCTCGATCTCGATCACATTCTTGCAGTAATGCTGACGAATGAGATGTTCAAAAAAATAGAACAGCAGGAAATCAATATCAGAACAAACGCTTCGGCGAGAACAACAAGTTCTTTGCAGCGGGTGTTTGGGCGCGATTGGAACACGAGCGGGACCACGACCCGGTAAAATAAAAAGACTTATTTGAGAATCGTGTACCAACAGGGATACACGATTCTCAAATCTATTGCCCCCATAATTTGTAGATCAGCCAGATCAATACCAACCCGATCACGAGCAATATCAACCCGCTCATTCTTTTCTTTTTGATGAAGAGAAGCAGGATCAATCCACTCAAAGAAATAAGCACGAGGAACACAGCCGACACATCAATTACCCAGGACCATGCGGTACCGGTATCGCGCCCTTTGTGAAGATCGTTCATGAATGCAACGAAGCTGCCGCGGGTTTGCGAGAGTTCGTACGCGCCGGTTTGCCGGTCTATATACGCATCGCCCTCGTAGCCCGGGCCGCGGTAAGAGATGCTTACCTGTGCATCATCGATCCTGAAATCGCTTACCGCCCCCTTCACCTTGTGTTTGTTGCGGAAGAATTCTGCAATGTTGAGTTTGGCAATCTTATTGGTATCCTGCACGTTTACCCAGGCTGGCGCTAATGTTCCCGTGTCTTTGGACGATACGGTTTTCCCTGCAAAAAAATCTGCATGGTTCAGCGTGAGCCCGGTAACGGAGAAGAACAGTACAACGGCGAAACTCACCATCGACAAATAAATATGCAGCCAGCGCGATACTTTCGCTACTTTCTTCTTGGCTTTCTTTGGCTTTTTTTGCGGTGCAATGCTCTGTTCACTCATCTATTGATTCTTTTTCCTGTAGTCGAGTGATGCAGAAGGGATCTCGATGTTTCCCGTTAAGTTCATTTGTTTTGGCACACCTGTAAAACTGAATTCCTGGCTGATGATCTGGTAGGTTCCGTGCTCGCGTGCCGCTTCTATGTAGATGGTATATTTTCCGGGTTTTACAAAATTACCCTTGTCGTCTTTGCCATCCCATTTCACCGAGTATTTTCCCGGGGCGCGTGTTGCGCTGGATACAGAGCTCACGTTTGCTTTGTTGGCCTCGCCGCCAAACTGCGCGCTGTTGTTGCTCCACCACAAACGCAGGTCGCGGAGCCAACGGTCTTTCTGGTACCAGAGTGAGATGGTGCGTACCGGGTTTTTATCCCTGTCTTCCACCCAAACCACTACGTATGGCCGGCGGGTAAAGCCTTGCAACTGCGCCACTTCAAAATTGACAACGAGTTCAAAATCGTTCCATGGGTCTGCCGCCGTTGTGCTGGCCTTAGCCGTTTGCTCTTTGTTCGCCAACGGGATCTCCAACGCTCTCCAGCCCTTGCTTTCTATGCGTCTGCCTTCTTTGGTAATGAGCATATATTCTGTTCCCGGTATGGTTGCCGCCAGCGCCGCACTTTCTCCGGGTGTTAATACGTTCATGGCAGTTGCCAGTGCGCCTGCATCGGTGGCATTAGGCGATACCACTGTTGCGCTGATCACTTCACCCGCGGGTTGGCCCGTGCGCGGGTCGATGATGTGTGAGTACCATTGGCCACTCACTTCTTGTCCGCGCCGGTAGTTGCCGCTTGTTGCCACTGCCTTGTTGCTTACGTTCAACCTGTCAATGGGCGCATCGTTCTCTGCATCCGCTTTCGGATCGCTCACCTGTACGGTTTCTGCGAGGTTGCCGGCGATCACGATGTCGCCACCAATGTTCACCACCACCGCATTTACATCGCCCACCGCCATGGCCGCATCGGCAGCGCGTTTGATGATGTAGCTCTTCGCGAACGAATTCAGCACCAGCGGTGATTTACTAAGGTGGGTAGCCGTTTGTGCCCGGGCATCCAGTTTCCAGTGTGTCTGTTTTACTTCGGCCACTGCATTGTCCAGCTCTGCCTGGGTAGGAAGTTTTTGTTTTGCAGCTGCGTCTTTCCATACTTTGCTTACTACCTGCGCAGAAGCATCAAGCGCGCCGTTGCTGCGCTCCCGCCACTGGTCAAACAGGCTCAGCACCTCAAACAGTTCGGGTGATACTTTCCTGCTTTCGCCGAATGTGTTGAGCCATTTGCTGAATTCGCTGTTTGCGTCGTATGCACTCAGGATCTTACCCACGCGTTCAATCTCTTTCAACGCAGCAGCTTCCGCCACGCCGGCCTGCTTTTCCGAGGCCGATTTTACTTTTATCTCCAAAGAAGTTCCCAACACGTTTTCGAAATGCGAAACAAACAGTTTCGGGGCGGCGGCCAGGGAAGGTTTTCCACCGGCAAAAGCCATGGGAACCGATATCAGTGTAACCACAAATAACCTAAGTGACAGCTTCATTTATACCTATTTTGTATGATGAATAAATACATGCGTTCGTGCAGACATGTGTTGCAATTTAGCTTTGGGAGCTGCGCGGGAGTTATCAAATCAGGAAAAATCGGGGAATCAAGATGGGTAATTGGTGAATGGTGTATTTCCAGGATCCATTTTTGTATCATCGGGGGCACAACAGGTAGTCAACCCGCTGTTCATCATTCACAAAAAAAGCCAGGCTCATCGCCCGGCTTTTCTCTCATCAGTATAAACACCTTACTTATTGCTTTCGCCGTAGGTTGCCTTGTTGAACTGGATATGGAACCCTTTTGCGGTCTTTGTTAATTTGCCGCCCCAATTGTTGTTTTTGAACATGCCGCTGATCCACTCGATGGTGCCGGTTTGTTTGTTGTAGGTATAACGGCCGGATACATCATAGTTGTTCTCGTCTGTATCGAATGCCACTTTGTATTTGCCGTCTGCCAGCAGAATAAAGTGGCCGATGTACATCGATGGGATCCCCGAAAACAATTCGTAGCGGCCAAGGTGCAATTCGGCGGGCGGCACGGGTTGGGTTGTTGTTGTTTCAGCATTGTTCACTATTGTTCCCTTTCCGGCAGCTGCTGTAATGAGTGCTGCGGCGGCAAAGAAACAAACCATGTATTTTACTCTTTTCATATAATACTGTTTTACAAAATTCTTATCAATGGAAATTTGCTTTGATGGCCACGCGCCTGTTCATGGCCCGTCCTTCTTCTGTGTTGTTGTCGGCTATCGGCCTGGTTAAACCAAACCCTTCGGATGTGAACCTGTTTGCGGCAAATCCTTTCCGGATGAAATAATCCCTAACCGATCTTGCCCTGCGTTTTGAAAGATCCAGGTTGTATGGAGCCGGTGCCCTGCTGTCTGTATGCCCTTCGATATACAAGGTGAGGTTTGGATATTTGGCCAGGTATGCACAAACTTCATTCAATGGCTTCAATGATGCCGGCGACAATTCCGCGCTCGCGGTTTTGAAGAATACCATCTTGGCCAGTTTATCTATTTCCGCCTGTATATCCGGGCAACCGTTGTTCTCTTTGGCTCCTTTTACATCCGGACATTTGTCTTTGCTGTCCTGAACACCATCACCGTCTTTGTCGAGCACCGGCGGCTGTGGCTGTGGTGCCACAACCGGTGTTAAGAGTATGGGTTGGATTTCAAGTTTTCTTTCGGCGCCCGTGTTCGGTACCTGCAATGAATCATCGATGTAACCGTTCCTGCTGGCGAGCAATGTGTATGGGTGCAATGGTTTAACGGCAAAGGAAAAATTACCCGTAATGGTTGTTACAAAAGAATCGATCACCGTTCTTGTTTCTTCATCGCGTAGCAAAACCGTTGCAACATCAAGCCTGCGCATGGTGAGCCTGCTCAGCACGGTGCCTTCGATCTGTACGCGGAAGGGCCTGTTCTCAAATACGTAAATATCATCTGTTCCCAAGCGGTTGCTGCTGAAGAACCCTTTTGTTTTGGTGCCGTTAAAGGTCAAACCAAAATCGTCGTAGCTTGAATTCAATGGGTACCCGGCATTCACGGGTGCTTTCCATACGCCGCGTACCGCGTAGGTTTTGTATATATCCAGTCCGCCCAATCCCGCAAAACCATCCGTACTATAGTACAGCGTATCTCCATTGATGGTCGGGAACAATTCGTTGCCCGGTGTATTGATGCGGCTGCCCAATGAGTAGGCGCTTTTGGTGTCTTCGGCATCGAGGTTCACATAGTAAATATCGCTGCCACCCTGGCCACCGGGTTTGTTGCTGCAGAAATACAAACGCGCTTCATCATTGCTCAAGGCAGGGTGATAAAAATCGTACTCCTGTTCTACAAACGGCATTATCCTGATATTGCCCCAGTTGCCTTTTTCCAATGTTGCGGAGCAGATCTCCAGGTTGTAACGGCCGTTGTTCGGGCTCAGGTTGTTGCGTGTGAAATAGACTTTGTTTCCCGCCTTGTTAAAACACAACGGGCCATAATTGTATTTCGCACTCAATTCATCACTGAACCTCGCGAGCTTGTGAACCGTGCCATTGTACGCGCCCCGGGCATTGGCAACAACAATGATATCGTTGTCGTTGCTGGTTTGCGCCGTATAATCGTCTGTTGCCTTGATCCTGTTCACATCATGTGTGCGCGATGAACGGCCGGGAACGGTGTCGCTTGTATAAATGTCTGCTGTATCTTTTACCCAGTAAATGTTGGCAAAGGGCAATCCATCCCATCCAAACTCCTTCTCGCCCGATTTTCTTGTGTACCGGTTTGAAACAAACACCATGCCTGCGCCGTAGTACTGCGGACTAAAATCCTGTTGCTGTGTGTTGAGATGTAAAAGGCGGATGGTAAAATCGAGTGAGTCTTTGTAGAAAGGTTTGGTGTCAGCAAAACCTTTCAACCGCTCCTGCAGGATACCGTTGGTTTTATTGGCCCCCTCGGCTGCCAGTTTTTTGTAGATGGAAGCGGCCTCGCTGTAATTTTTCAGGTTGGCCGATAGCTCGGCAATGCGTTGTCTTGACACGCTGTTTGCGCCATGTTTCTTTTCGAACAACCTGTAGTATGCCAGGGCAGAATCGTAATTCTTCACGTACCAATATGCCTCGGCGAGGTGCATGCCGGCAATTGAATCGTTTTTGCCCGGGTGTTCAAGGCTCGTTTTGAGAAAGGGGATGGCGAAAGTGTACCGTTGGTCGTTGAACTCCTTTTCACCATTGCGGAAATATACTTCCGCTCTTGCCGAACGTCCTGATTGCGCAAGGGCCGCTGCGTGGGCGGCTGCGGTCAGAACGAGTATATATAAAATAATCTTTTTCATTACACGTAATTAAAATCAGAAGTACCTGGGTGATGCAACTTTTCCGTTGCCGGATCCAAATTCCATACGAAGCATTAACTCGTGGGTTCCGCTGTTGTAGTTGCCCAGGGCGTTGAATGTTTTATCGTATGCATATCCTACACGCAACTGTTTACTCAACTGCAGTTCTGCCATCCCAACATAGGCATCGCCTGTTCTGTAGGAGAATCCGAAGGCGATGGTGTTCTGTATCCACAGGTTGCCATTGAAATCGTATTCGATTGGCGCACCGCTCCCCGCTTTTACGAGGATGGATGGCTTGAGAACAAGATCCCGGTTGAGGTTCATTACAAAACCGGTGGCGAGGTACAGGTGAAGATCTTTCCCGGTTACGCCTTCTACCGATGTCGAATTATCGTACGAGATCTTTGATTTGAGCAATGCGGGTGTTGACAGCCCTATGTAAAATCGGTCCGAGTTGTAGTAGATACCTGCTGCGGCAGCGGGCAACAGTCCGCTGATGTTCTGCTGGAACCTTGGATCGTTCGGCTGAAAAGTAACGGCTTCGGTATAGTTGGCGCGGTAGTTCAACAATCCTGCCTGCAGGCCAAGGCTCAATGTTCCGGATTCCGTCATCTGTATCCTGAAAGCGTAAGAAGCATTGAATCCCGTGGTGCGTTCGATACCCAGTTTGTCATCGTACATCTGGAAACCAAGGCCGATCTTTTTTGCGTTCAGCGGCATGTCTACGCTGATGGATGCCGTTTTAGGCGCACCAGCAATGCCCACCCACTGGTCCCTGTACAATGCGGTAGCAGTGGGCACACCCCTGCTGCCGGCGTAGGCGGGATTGATGTTCATCATGTTGAACATATATTGGGTATACATTGGATGTTGCTGCGCTTTACCCGAGAGCGAAAGCATTATTATTAAAACCACCAGGCCCCATCTGACTTTCATCATCAATACACGCATGTGATTACTTTTCTTTTTCATTACCTTTTTGCAAACGCGCTGAAACTTTTGGAAAGCAAACACTTTCCAAAAGTTAAAAACGGGATTATCGTTTCAATGTTATGTACCCTGCAAACTTGCGCACCGTACCGTTCGTATTGTTTACCGCAAGGATCTCGTAATAATAGGTACCATCCGGCAGGTCCTCTCCCAATACCCGGTTGGCCTGGTTTCCTTTTCCGTTCCACTCGTTTTTATAGTCGAGCGACTTGTACACAAGGTTGCTCCACCTGTTGTAGATCTCCATTTTGATCGTGGTGTTGAATGGCCTTGTGATCACGAAATAGTCGTTGTACCCATCGTTGTTTGGTGAGAAACCTGTGGGTATGAATATGTCTACCACCGGTATCACAAACTTGGTTGGGGCCCGCACCGTAGGGTCTGAATTTGTAAGCGGATCATTGGATGATACCGATACTTTGCCCAAAGGCGAGTTGGCCGTGAGTACCGCTACGTTGTTCAATGTTCCTGCAAAACCGTTCGGGAACACTTTCAGCGTAAACTGGAGCGAATCTTTTTTGAACGCCGGCAGTTTGCTTACATCACTCAGCAGGTTGATGTTTGTTTTTCCATCGTAGGATGGATTGGCGATCAACCCACCGCTTGCTTTGATGTCTGCCAGGCTCCATGTAGATTGTATCGGGAACACTTTGGTAAGATCGTCCGTGATCTTTACGCTGTCCAGTAATTCGCCGCGCAGGTTGGTGGCAACGAGGTTGAACGATACGAGGAAGCTTCCATCCTGCTGCAATACAGGCGCCGATGAAAGTATCTTCTGTATGTCTGCCGCTTTGCCCGGCTCGAGCGATGTAATGGCGTATGCGGTTGCAGTTGCGGTACATCCGTTTGCATCGCTTACCGTTACGGTGTAGTTGCCCGGGTCGCCTACAACAATGCTTCGTGTGGTGGCGCCGGTTGACCATACATAGCCTGTTGCCTGTGTAGCCGTCAACGTGATGTTGCCTTTACCGATCACCATCGTACCTGTTCCCGTGATCACCGGTGTGGCTGGCACTGTGTAGATCTGTATGTAAACAGAGTTGCTGTATTTAACCTGGCTTCCTGAAATGGTTGCCCTGCGTAAATAGTAACTTGTTTTTACCGATCCCGTTGTATACGTTGCCGCTTCCGCGCCAATGATGTCTTTGAACGTTATGTTATCCGGTGAACTTTGCCATTGGTAGAGATACGCATCCAATCCACCTGTATTCACACTGGTTGGTATGATCTCCACGTTGTCGGCGCTTCCGCAATAACCGTTCGCCAGTACGGTGGTTGATCCTGTTTTGATACCGATGTCGCCCGGTTTCAACGGTGGCACCGGTGTGTTGATAATAATGGTTGTGATCACTTTCTCACTTGGAACATTGTTGTCATCCGGATCCGGGTTTGTTCCATCTGTAGAAAGGTCGGTTACTGTTGTCAGCAGATCGTCCGCATAACCCGATGCCAATGCCTGCAGCCTGTAAACGGATTGCAGCTGGTTGGGTGTGATGTTGATGACATAGCTAACGGTTGCTTCCTGTTTGAATCCAAGCAGGTTGGTTCCGGTAAGCATGTTTGTATCCGCCTTTGCATCAAATGCATTGTTGGTGTTGAGTCCGCCCGTTGCGGTGAGCGTTCCGCCTACAACATTGAATGTTGATGGGGTGAGGATGGATCGCAGCAGGTTCTCCTGCAGTTTCACGTCCCTGAGGTTCACGTTCCCGTAGTTCCTGAGTTTGTAAGAGAGCAATACATTGTAAGTGCCGTTGCCCTGTTCAACCGGCGTTCCCGCATTCAGCGCAACGCCGATTGATGCCGTAGGGAAGAGATTGATGACGGCCGGCAACGGATCGCCTTTCTTCGTCACCTCCGGATGTTCCTCTACTTTATCATTATCATTTGAAAGACTTGTTGTCAACGATGTGGCATCCTGTGTATGCCCTGTACCCAGTGCCACCGCCTGCATCACAAATGGTTCTGTATACCCGTTTGGTTTTACATGCAGCCAGAGGATGATGGTGGCATCCATTCCTACAGGAAGGTTTGACTGCGGGCCGAACATATAGATGCTGTGCCCATCGTCGCCCACGCGCACCACGGTTTCGTCTTCATCGTTGTTCCACAATTCTTCTCTTGTTCCATCAGGTGCCATGCCTGTCATGTCTAAGCCTGCTGCATTGTATGTTTTCTTCTTTGTAAGTTTTGCAAAAAGATCTGAATTGTTCACCCCATCGTAGTTCATGTTCTGTACAACGGTTGTGCCTGATACTTTCACACTGTCCAGCACATAAGTTACGGGGTTCGGGAACACATCCTTCAGGTTCAGTCTTGCCTGTGAATTGGCGAGATCAAGATCGCCTATGTTCTTCGTGTGCACCACGATGCGTGTTGCCCATGTACTGTCTACTTCTTTCCTGGCCGGATCCGCTTTCAGTGTAATAATCACTTTCGGAATTACAACACGTGTTGTTGTGGTATCGCGGATAAAATTCCGGTCCCTGGTCTCACCGTTTGCATCGGTCACTTTCACAAGCGTATACAAGGTGGTTGCAGGAATTTTTGCAACATCATAGGCTGTTCCGCTGGTAACGTTCCTGAGTGTATCGTTTTTACCTGCGGGTGATTTATCTGAATGATAGATCACGGTGAAAGGTGCGCGTCCTTCTGTTGCGGTGAACGTGATCCTTGGTGTTTCGAAATCGAAGATCGGCCCGTTGCTCCTGATACCGCCCTGCGGGCCCGTGAACGTAACCGTTGTTGTTTTTGAAATAGCTACCCCTGCGACGGATCCACAGATCGTTACATTGTCTGCTGTTGAGATCAGTTGCGATGTATAGGTTCCGTCGCCGTTGTCGGTTACTTTGGTAAACGTACCCCCGCTGGAGCAGAGTGTTGCCGGCCCGCCGCTGCAGCCAATGATGTTTCCAAGTACGTCGTACAATTGTATTTTGACATTGATCGGATCGTTGCTGGTGCCCGATGCTGTAACCGGTGTACCTGTAATGGTAACCTGTGCGTAATCGATGATCGCGATGTTGTAAGTAACCTGCGAGCCTGCACAACCCTGGTTGTATGGTGTTACCGTGATCACGCCATTGGTATTGCCCGCTTTCACGTTGATGGTATTGGTTGAAGATGACCCGCTCCATCCGCCGGTTGCAGGAACGGTCCACACATACGTGGTGGCCAATGCTGCCGGTGTTACGGAGAAAGTTTTAACCGTATCCCTCGGCATGGCGCACACACCGTTGATGCCACCCACGATAACCGGTTTCTGCAGAACGGTCACCTTCACCGAAGGTGTATATACCGCCGCATCTGATGATGTGCTTGCCGCTCTCCTGTAATAATAGGTTTGTGTTAACGTGCCCGCACCATAGTTTGCGGAGGTTGCTGCAGGAATGTTTGAGAACGTTACATTGTCGAGGCTTCGCTGCCATTGGTAATTGATCGTTCCGGTTCCGCCTGTTGCGGCTGTTGATGTAAATGCGACAGGCGCCGTTGATGCGCAGATCGTTTGCGGGCTGCCTATGGTTCCTGGTATCAATGCTCCTGCCGGAACAGCGGTCATTACAACCGTTGCCATTGCGGTACATCCTGTTGCGGTGATCCTTCCTGTTACGGTATATACGGTTGCACCTACCGCTGTGGGTGTGGCAATTACACTTGCAGTGTTGGTTGCTGATAAATAGGTGGCCGGCGCCCAATCGTAGGTATCGGCGCCGCTCGCCGCCAGGGTTGTTGAGGCACCCGCTGCCACCGTAACGGCTGTTGGTGATACATTCACTGATGGCAATGGCTTCACTGTTGCAGTGACCACGTTGCTGCGGACTGATTGACCGCCCGCTGTTGCCACCCGCCTGTAATAAGTAGTCGTAGTGATTGCACCAGCCGGCACATAGGTAGCCGCCGTTGCACCGGCGATGGTTGAGAAACCTGTGGATGCCGATGTTACCGATGCCTCCCATGTATAGGTAATGCCCGTTGCACCGCTCGCATCTGCCAGTGAGCTAAGCGTAGCCGGTGTAAACGGACCGCAGTTGTTCTGATCGGAGCCGATCGTTCCTGCATTGACCACCGTAACGGTAATGCTTGCCGAAGCGGTACAGCCGGATGGGGTAATGGTTCCGGTAACCGTATACCGCGTGGTAGACAATGGTGTTGCCGTAACAGACGCGGTTGTGGTTCCCGAGAGGCCCGTGGCTGGCGTCCATACGTAAGTGTCTGCACCGCTTGCCGTTAACCCGATGTTTCCGCCCGCGGCGATGGTGGCAGTTGCAGGTGCTGTTACGATGGTTGGTGATGTTGTATAAGTGATCGTAACCACGTTGCTGTATACAGCCGCATTGAGGTTGGTAGAAACTTTGCGCCTGAAGTAGGTAGTTGTGGTCAATGCACCCGATGGTGTGTAGCTCGATGTGGTGGCGCCGGCAATGTTTCCGAAATCGGTATTGTTGAGCGACGACTGCCATTGGTATACATATCCTGTTGCGGTGATGCTTCCTCCTGTTGCATTGGCGGTGGAGCTGAGTGTGCCGGGCACTGCGGATGCACTGCAGACAGTTGCAGGCGCAATGATCGTTCCGGGTGTTAAAGTTGGGTTAGTGAAGATTCCCCAATCGTAAGGGCCCATGTCTGCCAGCGTTGTTGTTGGCAACGCACGGGAGAGTGGTGTACTGTTGTTGTACCCGTTGGGCACAGATCCTGCCGGGAGCGCTGCTCCAATCAATACATCCTCACTGCTTAATAAAAGTTTCAGGTTGGCTGTTCCCGAAGGCACATTCGATAATAAATAGGTGCCGTCTATGTCAACCGGTGTTTTGTCAATAACGATGCTGTTGCCATCCACCACATACACGTACACGCCGCCATTACCGCTCGTACCCGTTTCCGTATTTGTTTTGATGTTCACAAACGAATTCGCGGCGCTCTGGTCGGCATCGTTCCATACGGTTCCTGATAAAGTGGTTGGAATTCCTTTCACCGTGATGGTTACGGTTGTGATTGAACTCAATGATGCACTCACACCACATCCTACCTGTCCGTCAACATGCGAATCTGTGATCTGGTATTGGTAAGTATCGGTTCCAACAAAATTTGTTGCCGGTGTATACTTGATGAGTTTGTTCGGCATCAGCGTGATCGTTCCGCTTGCCGGCGCTGTGAGCCCGAGTGCAGTAATGCTCACCGTGAGCGGATCGCTGTTCGGATCTGTATCATTGCTGATCACGTTGGTGTATACCGGATGGTTCATCAGCGTAACATCCGCATCGGCAGAAGCGATCGGCGCGATGTTGGGATTGGACGCACCGCTTACGGTGATGGATACGGTGGCCGTTCCGCTCGTTACACCCAATGGGTCAACCACGTGGTAAGTAAATGCATCAACACCAGAATAAGATGCGCCCGGTGTGTACACCAACGTACCATCGGCTTTTGCAACCACGGTTCCGTGGCCCGGCGCCGAAACGATCACCGCAGACAATGCCCCGCCTTCCGGATCTGAAGCGATGTCAAGTACCTTGAGAGATGAGGTTATACAAGCAAATGTATTTATGGTGCCAGGCCCTGCCACAGGCGGCTGGTTGTTTACCGTAATGGTTACGGTGGCCGTGCTGCTCAATGCTGCGGAACATGCATCAGCAGCAATGCCAACGCGCCTGTAGGTGAACTGGTCCGTTCCGGAGAAGCCTGAAGTTGGTGTATAGTCAACATTGTTGCCATTCACCACCGCGATGCCGTTTGAGGGTTGTGTTACGATGATTGGTGCGCCCAATCCGCCATAACCCACATCATTCGCGCCTACGTTGATCGAAGTAAGCGTTCCTGAATTAACTGTGGCAACGTCGTTTACCAGTGTTGGTGCAGATCTTGTTACGGTAATGCGGATGCTTGCTGTGTTGCTTGTTCCGTTTACCTGGTCGGTAACGGTATAGTTCAGCGTATCCACACCAACAAATCCACCACTTGGAGTATATAATATAGTCGTGCCGCCGCCAGTAATGGAAGCAGTACCACTAAATGTGTTAACTGTAGCTGCTGCACTTCCATTGATCAATGTGATCAGCTGGTTGTTGCCGTAATAGTTTTCATCGTTCGTTAACGGGCTCACGGTAACCGTAAGTGCTGAACTGGTTGCCGCAGCATCAGGATATACAATTGGTATATAGCTGGTTGGTGTGGGCGAACATGGGTAATAGCTTACGGTAAGCTTTGGCGGGGTGGTTCCCTCGCTACTGTAGAAAGAATAAGTTTGTGTTTTTGAACCTATCAAACCGAGTCGGAACCCATAGTTGCTCACCGGGCTGCTCACCCAGCTTTGCACGATGGATGTGACATAGGCGCCGACTTCACTTCCTGCATTTAATACAACACCAGAAGTAAACGGAAAATCCGCCTGCCCCGTAGTGCTGTAGTCTGTTCCTGCAGTACCCGCACCTGCCGTAGCCCAACCCGATGATACATCATAAGTGGTTGTGGCCGCATTGTATGATTTGAGCAATGCCGATGCCTGGAACGGAAAAGTACTGCTTGCCGAAGAGCTTAAGGCTGGATGTGTGTAGGTTGCAGAGGTGGTAAGTGTCAGCACCGCCTGTTTGATCACTGCGGTTGTTGAAAATGCAGTGGCCAACCCGCCAAACGTGATCAACGACCTCATCGCCGGGAAACCTTTTACGCTCAATGAAGTGGAGCTGCCGTTAGGGGTGGTTTGTGTAGTAACGTTGGTTCCATTGAGATAGGTGTCTGCGCTCGGAGTAAACACCTGTGTAAGCGGTGTCAGCGTCTCTATTGTTTGGTACAAACCCGTTCCGCAATTGTCTACAAGCGTTACACTCAACGTTCCGGTTGCGCAATACCCTGCAGTATTGCAGGCCTGGTATTCGATCTGCTCCACGCCCGTCTGCGCATTCTTCGATACATAAGAAATGGTTCTTGATCCCGGGTTCACATAAGCATACCCTTTCGATGTGACCGTTCTTGCACTGCGTATATAAAGCAGGTCTGCATCCGTTGCTGATTGCGTGCTTTTGTCGTTGGGAAGCACTTCAAATACCTTGAGTGTATTCACAAGGGCCGTTCCGGCATCATCTGTGAGCTTGGGAACCTGCGTATCATCGCCCACGGTAATATTGATCGTTCCCGATGCGCTCTCGGTTGCGCCGCCGTCGTTGCTTATTTTATAGGTGCCGGATGTTGTTCCCTTGAATCCTGCATTGGCAGTAAAGGTAATCTTTCCGTCTGATGAACTGCTTACTGTTCCGTTGGGTATTCCTGAGAAAGAGGTCATTGTTCTTACACCACCATTCGCATTAACGTTGTCGTCAAAAATATTGAAGGTGATGCTTCCGCCCTGGCATGATTCGGGGATCGATTTATTGATGGTTGCCGGCGCAGGGTAACCTACGTCGGGGATAATGGTGATCGTTTTTGAATCGAAACTTACACGTCCGCAGGCCTCTTTCACCACGCAGGTAACGATCACTGTTGTGATCACGCTGATGTTCGGTGCAGCCGTAAACGTTGTTGTATTTGCGGTGGGTGTATTCAACGTGCCGGCATTGGCTGGCGATACAGACCATGCATATTCTGTAACGGTTGCACCACCGAGATTGGTGGCAACAATGGGTGCCGATGTTTCGCCTGTTGTTGGCGTTGATTTTAATTGGGTGGATCCTGCGCCAAGACTTAAGTTGATGATCGGCGGAATCTTGTCGTTCATCGCAAAAAAACTAAAGTTGAAAAACATCCGCTGCGCCGCAACCTGGTCTGCATTGGAGCCCGCAATGTTGTGCGATGCCTGGTATGCCACATATCCATTTGTCGACACATCAAAGGCACGTCCATAAATATTTTCTACTGCTTTCGCGCCCGCATCGAGTGATGGAAGGTCGGATTGCGAAGGACTGGTGGTGAGGATCTTCGCGCCGGCTCTCCACGCACTTCCTAATTTAGGTAGATAAACCGTTTCAGAACCCGATAACTGGGCGTTGTCTGTTTTGCCGATGTATTGTCCTACCGGATCTCCCGGTAAAAAATTACTGAAAGGTGTTGAGGTCGGGTTGTGGTCGGTGAAAGGAACAAGCCCGTTCGTAGACAGGAAATTCATTTTGGTGGCCGGATTGCTTCCGTTCCACAGGTTTTCCAGTTCACTAACGGCATGACAGCCCGCCCATATTGCTCCCTTGTTGGTAGTGTTCCAGGTAAGCAGGTTGCCATGGTCGGCCCAGGTGGGGTCGGCGTGTGGCAATACAAAGATATCGTCGCAAGTGCCGAGATCGGCAGGCTGTTTGAAACTGTAAGCAGATGCGGGTATTCCTGCCGCATTCAGAAAGGAAACACCGATGCTTCCGTTCGTCTTATCCATTACCCATTTCGGAAGAAAATTGATCTTGAACGTTACATCCACGGTGATCGGGCTGTTCGTATAATCGATCACTACACCCTGGTTGGCCCAGTTGGTAAGCACCGCCTGCACATCAGCATTGATGAATTCTCCTGAAACAATGAAGGTACCGCCTTTGTATCCTTTCCCGTTGTAAACAAAATCGGCCCCGCCTTTTAGTTTCGCGGAATTTACCACGTAGCTAACCGGCACGTGGTTGTTTTTAAGCAAGGCATAAATCAATCCATAAGGCTTGAGAGAATTCTTCACCGTCGGCGATGCCGATCCCATATCAATGATCGCGGTACCTGATTTGAAAGTGGTGGTCTGGCCAAACGACTTGCTTTGCGAAAGAAATACACACAGGAATGCGCAGACAAGTAAAGCAGTTTTTTTAAGCATCATGATTGCTTCAGTTAATTATTCAAAATCAATTTCACAGATATAAACCAGGATCGTTTGTGGCGATCCTGGGTCTATCATTCAACGAATGGTATCAACAAGCAAAACAGGGGTCCTTGCAGACCTTCTGTTTTGCTTTGCATATTTCTGTTTGTTCTGTTGTTCTGTTCCTTTCTACGTTACGCGCTTCCTGTTTCCCGTTACTTATCCTGTTTATCCTCTTGCCTTGATCAGTTGTATCACTTTGCGTTTGGTGCCCTGTACCAGTTCAGCGTAATAGGTACCGCTTGCGTAGTTGTGGCCGATCTGGATCGTGCTGTTTGCTCCGATCTTTGTTTTCGCATCTACCACGCGGCCGTTCGCATCCATTACACGCATGCTGATCGGTGTTTCGTATTTGCTCTCCATTTTCAGCGTGAAGTAAGTAGTTGACGGATTCGGCATCACGGTCACTTTCAGTTCTTCTTCTGTTGTGGCAACCGCCTCAGCAGATTCGCCCGTTGCTGTTGTTTTATTCACTACGATAGGAGCAGATACTTCGTTCACACTGTTGCAAGGCGCCTGGTCGCAGCTTCCCAGCCTGTCGTTGCCATCGCTTCCACATGTGCTTGAGCTCAGGTGAGACGATACCTGGCTGAGTGCCACCTGTATGGTTTGCGGTGCCTTGTACTTAGCCGTATGGCACATGTATACTTTGCTTCCGTTCGTGCCCGGTACGCGGATATCGGTTACACAGATGCTGATGGTTGCGAATGATGTACAGCCATACTTGTTGGTCACTGTTACATTGAATGTAAAGTACCCGCTCACGCCCGGTGTAAACAATGGTGATGCCGCTGTTGTGCTGCTCAGTTTGTTCACGAACGATCCGCTCCATGCATAGGTATAAGGCGCGCCAGACGATGGCAGGCTGCACATGGTAAGTGTTGTGCTTTGTGCACCATAACCCAGGTAAAGGTTCGTGCTTACACCGCCTGTATACGTGCTGTTTGTTGGTACAGAAGTGATGTTTGCAGTAAACGGTACTCCAACGGTAATGTATTGCGCTGCCGTTGTTGTGTTACCTGCTGCATCCACTGCCTTCCAGGTACGTGTGATCACGTTGCCTGATGTGGCGTCTGTATAAGTAACAACTGGCGTGCTGCACGCATCTGTTGCCATTGCCGTACCCGTTGCCGCAGGCAATGTTGATGAACCACAGTTAACGGTTACAGCCGAAGGCACCGTAAGCGTCGGTTTCGTATTGTCAACGATCGTGATGATCTGCGTTCCCGTGCTGAAGTTACCCGCCGCATCGGTTGCTGTCCATGTACGCGTGATCTTGTTTCCATTCACCGCATCGCTATAGGTCACAACCGGCGTGCTGCAGTTGTCTGTAGCCGTAGCCATGCTGTTGCATCCCGATGGTGTGGTTGATGATCCGCAACTGAGGCTGATCGCACCCGGTACACTGATCACCGGTTTGGTATTATCTGTGATCGTGATCGTTTGCGTATCCGTTGCAAAATTGCCCGATGCATCCGTCGCTTTCCAGGTACGTGTGATCACGTTGCCCGTTTTTGAATCGCTGTAAGAAATGCTTACAGAACTGCAGTTATCGGATGCTGTTGCGTTTCCACCACAGTACGATGGTGTGGTTGATGCACTGCAGCTGATGCTGATATCCGCAGGCGCCGTGATCGTTGGTTTAACAAGATCCACAATGGTGATCACCTGCACATCCGTGCTGTAGTTTCCTGAGGCATCCGTTGCTTTCCAGGTTCTTGTGATCTTGTTCGTTCCTGCCACATCGGTATAAGTGATCGTTACGTTGCTGCAATTGTCTGTTGCTGTTGCGGTACCTGTTGCAGCAGGCAAGGTAGACGTTCCGCAGTTTACGGTGATGTCGTTCGGCTCTGTCAACACAGGCGCAACATTATCAACCACGGTGATCGTTTGCGTGCAGGTTGCATAGTTGCCTGATGGATCCGTAGCTTTCCATGTACGTGTTGTTTTGTTGCCGCTCACTGCATCTGTATAGGTAATGTTCACCACACCCGAATTATCGGTTGCCGTTGCAGTGCCCGCCACAGATGGCGCTGTTGATCCGCATGCTACGGTTGTGCTGCCCGGACAAGTGATCACCGGTTTGGTTGTTTCCGTTACGGTGATGGTTTGTACACAGGTTGCATAGTTGCCTGCGAGGTCTGTTGCTTTCCATGTTCTTGTGATCACATAGTTGTAATAGTTCGCCGCCGTTGCATCGCTGCCTTTTGTGCTTGCATCTGTATAAGTGATGGTTACATCTCCCGAGTTATCATCCGCTTCCGGTGATCCTGTTACAGCAGGCGATGTTGATGAACCGTACGCGATCGTTACGTTATCCGAACAATCGATCACCGGTTTCACGTTATCCGTATAGCCACTGCAAGGCGCCTGGTCACAACTTCCCAGCCTGTCGCCAGGGTGGTTCTCAAGGTGTGCCGCTACTGCACTGATGCCGATAGACAAGGTCATGCGTTGAGCAGGGTTGCCTGGCGGTACGTGGCAGATGTATACTTTCTTCTCATCATCGTCATCCGTTCCGCCATTGCCGCCGTTGTGCGGGCAATCTGAAGAACTGTGCGACCTGTGGTTACAGTTGCCATGGTTATGGCCATTGTGGTTGCAATCACCTGATGAATGTGATTGGTGGTTGCACACTTTCTGATCGTTGCTGTTGCCGCTGTGCGGACAGTTGTATGAACTGTGCCACTGGTGGTTACAGCTTGCGTGGTTATGACCCCTGTGCGAGCAATCGCTTGATGTGTGCGACTGGTGGTTGCACGTTCTTTGGTGATCATCATCGTCATCGCGATCGTTACAACTCCTGTGCGAGCAGTTGTATGAAGTATGCGACCTGTGGTTACAGGTATGGTTGTGGCCTTTGTGCGGACAATCGTATGAATTGTGCGACTGGTGGTTACACATACCCTGTTTATCGTCCTGGTCTTCTTTATCAGGACAATTGTATGAGTTGTGCGAGCCATGGCTGCAGCTGTGTCCGTGTCCGCCATGCGGGCAGTTCCAGGAGTAGTGCGACTGGTGGCCGCAGTTGTTGTTGCTTGGCGGTGTTGCTGTTGCAAACACCCTGATGTCTGTTACACAGATCGTGATGGTTGCGGTGTTTGTACAGCCCAGCGCATTTTTAACGGTAACGGTGAACGTAAAGCTTCCGCCTCTTGTTGGTGTAAATACCGGGTTAGCGGTAGTAGTGCTGCTCAGCATGGCTGCGTCTGCGCCGCTCCATGCATAGGTATAGCTACCTGCAGGAACATTGGTTTGCAGAACGGTGCTTTGCGCGCCGTAGCCGATGAAGAGGCTGTTCGCAGATCCACCTGTATAAGTATTGCTTGTTGGAACAGATGTGATGCTTGCAACAAACGGACCGCCCACAGTAATGGTTTGTGTGCATGTGTTTGTGTTGCCCGCAGCATCAACTGCTTTCCAGGTACGGGTTATGATGTTGCCGTTGGTTACGTCTGTGTAAGTAACAGATGCAACACCGCAATTGTCTGTAGCTGTTGCCGATCCTGTATTTGCAGGGGTTGGCAGCAATCCGCACGCAATGGTTGTGTTAGGTGCGCAAACGATCGCCGGCTTCTCGGTGTCCGTAACCGTAACGGTTTGGGTTGCTGTTTTTGTCCATCCCGCATTGTCCGTAACGGTCCATGTAACCGTTGTTGTTCCTACAGGATAATAGGTTGACGGATGGTCGTTGGTTACGCTTGCAACACCACAGTTATCGGCCGTAACCGGTGCAGCCAGTGTGATGTTCGCACCGCAGATGCCTGCGCTGTTGCCCACTGATACATTGGTTACGCTGATGGTTGGCATTTCATTATCCAATACAGTTACGCATGTTTTTGCCGTATCTGTAACGTTGCCGTTCACATCCGTTACGGTCCACTTTACGATTGTTTTACCAACCGGGTAGAATGTTGAAGGATGATCGTTGGTTACGCTTGCCACGCCGCAGTTGTCGCTCGTTACCGGCGTACCCAGGCTGGCAATGGTCGCACCGCATTTGCCTGCATCGTTGTTAACGCTCCATGCCGCCGGCGCTGTAATACGAGGTTTCTCATTGTCAACAACCGTAACTGTGAAGCTGCAGGTAGCTGAACCACACAGGTTAGATGCCGTGATGGTTACCGTAGTTACACCCCTGTTGAAGGTTTTACCACTTCCGTTGCCAGGACCGCTTCCTGTAGTTGCGCCGCTGAATGTATAGCTGCATGCTGCAGATGGCGTTGCCGTTGCTGCTGATGTGTATGTTACCACCGCACTGCAGTTACCTGCATCGGTGTTAACTGATTTATTGGTCGGACATGTTGTGAACACCGGTACAACGCAGTTCACGATCACCTTGAATGAGCAGGTCGACGTATTGCCGTTGCCATCGTTCGCAGTTACGGTTACTGTTGTTGTGCCTACCGGGAAGAAACTTCCGGATCCTTTGCTGTACGTGATCGTTGGTGTTGTACAATTATCTACCGCCAATGCCGTGTACGTTACGTTTGCCCCGGCCTGCCCGCTTACTGTTGTGTTTGCAGTAACGGTAATGTCACCAGGACATGTAACCGCAGGTGGCGTAACATCTTTCACGATCACCGTTTGTGTTTGTGTAGAAGTGTTGCCGTTGCCGTCAGCATAGGTCCATGTGATCACATACGTGCCTTGCGCAGTATAGCTGAGTGCGCTTGTGGTTGTGCCGGTAATTGTTCCTGCACAGTTGTCTGTTGCAACAGGCGCTGTAACAAACGCATTGCATTCTGCTGTTACCGTAGGCAATGTTGCTATGTTAGGCACAGGTGCCTGTGTATCTTTTCCGCTATAGGTTACGCATGCGGTTGTTGTGTTGCCGCTCGCATCGGTGATGGTGTAGTAGTATTTACGCACCCATCCTGCAGCGTTGGTGCCGGTGGTGGTTGTGTTTGTTAATACCGCTGTTACCGTTCCGCTGCAGTTATCCGTATACAATGCTGCAATGCTTGCAGTTGACGGAGCCGCCGGTACACCTGCAAGGCATTGGCCATTGCTGTTGCCAGGCAAGCTTCCTGCTACGATGAGCGTTGGAGCAGTGTTGTCGTTTACAGTGATGATCTGCGTACACGTTGACTGGTTTCCTGAAGGGTCAACAGCTTTGTATGTACGTGTGATCGTGTATTTGTTTGGCGCCGACTGGTTAGAGATCACATCGCTCACAAAACTTACTGTGTAAGAACAGTTGTCCGCCGCGCTTACAGAAGCCGTATTTGGTGCCGGTACTGCTGAAGCACACTGAACGGTTACCGGTGCAGGACAAACGATCGTTGGTGCGATGGCATCCAGTACGGTTACGGTTGCGTTGGCAGACATGCTGTTGCCGTCAACATCGGTTACGGTTAATGTAACGGTGTTCGGACTGGTTGCAATATCAGCGCAGCTGAAATTGGTTCTGTTGAGGGTGATGCTTGCGATTCCGTCAGGATCGTAAGAACCATTGTCGATCTGGCCAGGTGTAATGCTCACGTTTCCGGTTGCATCTACGTAAACAGTAATGTTTCTCACTTTGATCACAGCCGGATCATTCACCGACGCGATCGTAATGTTCACAGTTGCTGTTGCGCAATCTCCGTTGATGTCGCAGACTTTGTAAGTAAACGCGTCTGTGCCGTGGTAGTTTGCATTTGGCGTGTACACATAAGAACCGTCAGCATTCAACACGAGTGTTCCATGTGCCGGGTTTGATACAACGCTCCATACATTGCCACCATCAGGGCTTGGTGTATCGTTGCCCGCAACAGTTGAATGGATCGCTACATCTTCGTTGGTAGATACCGCATCATTCACGGCAACAGGCACATCATTCACCGGAACCACTGTGATGGTAACAGTTGCAGTTGAACAATCGCCATCCACATCACAAACTTTGTAAGTGAACACGTCTGTGCCGTTGAAGTTGGCATTCGGAGTGTAAGTATAAGTTCCATCGGTATTGAATACCAAAGTACCATGTGTTGGGTTTGTTACAACACTCCAGGTATTACCGCCATCTCCGCTTTCCGTATCGTTGGTCCTTACAGTCGACGTAAGAACTGCATCTTCGTTTACAGACTCGGTATCGTTCACTGCAACAGGTGCATCGTCTACCGATACTACTGTAATTGTTACAGTTGCAGTTGAACAATCGCCATCCACATCACATACTTTGTAAGTGAACACGTCTGTGCCGTTGAAGTTGGCATTCGGAGTGTAAGTATAAGTACCGTCAGTATTGAATACCAAAGTACCGTGTGTTGGGTTTGTAACAACACTCCATGTATTGCCGCCATCTCCGCTTTCTGTATCGTTGGTCCTTACGGTTGATGTAAGAACTGCATCTTCGTTTACAGACTCGGTATCGTTCACTGCAACAGGTGCATCGTCAACCGATACTACGGTGATGGTTACAGTAGCAGTTGAACAGTCACCATCCGCATCACATACTTTGTACGTGAATACGTCTGTGCCGTTGAAGTTGGCATTCGGAGTGTAAGTATAAGTACCGTCAGTATTGAATACCAAAGTACCGTGTGTTGGGTTTGTAACAACACTCCATGTATTGCCGCCATCTCCGCTTTCTGTATCGTTGGTCCTTACGGTTGATGTAAGAACTGCATCTTCGTTTACAGACTCAGTATCGTTCACCGCAACAGGCACATCGTCAACAGATACTACTGTAATTGTTACAGTTGCAGTTGAGCAATCGCCATCCGCATCACATACTTTGTAAGTGAACACGTCTGTGCCGTTGAAGTTGGCATTCGGAGTATAAGTATAAGTACCGTCGGTATTGAATACCAAAGTACCGTGTGTTGGGTTTGTAACAACACTCCACGTATTGCCGCCATCTCCGCTTTCTGTATCGTTGGTCCTTACAGTTGATGTAAGAACTGCATCTTCGTTTACAGACTCGGTATCGTTCACTGCAACAGGTGCATCGTCAACCGATACTACTGTAATTGTTACGGTTGCAGTTGAACAATCGCCATCCACATCACATACTTTGTAAGTGAACACGTCTGTGCCGTTGAAGTTGGCATTCGGAGTGTAAGTATAAGAACCGTCAGTATTGAATACCAATGTGCCGTGTGTCGGGTTTGTTACAACACTCCAGGTATTGCCGCCGTCTCCGCTTTCTGTATCGTTGGTTCTTACAGTTGAAGTAAGAACTGCATCTTCGTTTACAGACTCGGTATCATTCACAGCAACAGGTGCATCGTCTACCGGTGTTACATTGATGGTAAGCGTTGATGATGCATTACCACCATGCCCGTCAGTGATCGAATACGTTACAACCGGTACCGGTCCATTGTAATTCGGTGCCGGGATATAAGTATATGATCCATCCGCATTCACAACGATATCGCCAATGCCAGGAATAAGGGCAATATTACCCGGTGCATATGGTGTTCCGTTGATCACAAAACCTGTTACGGTAAGAACATCACCATCGATATCGCTATCGTTAGGCAATACATTACCGCTCACCGGCGTGTCTTCGCTGGTTGTGTTGGTATCCGGGTTTGCAACAGGCCCATCGTTAACCGGTGTTACGGTAATGGTCAATGTTGCGTTCGCTGTTCCGCCATGACCGTCGGTGATGTAATACGTAACCACCGGTACCGCACCATTGAAGTTTGCCGCTGGTGTGTAGGTATAGCTGCCGTCAGCATTCAACACGATCGTTCCTTCTGCAAAGCTTGCTGTTTGTCCTGCGGTATAGCTTATGTTGTTTACGGTAAAGGTTGTTACCGTTAATGTATGTCCGTCGATATCACTGTCGTTTGGCAAAACGTTCCCGCTTACCGGTGTATCTTCTGTTGTTGTGTTTACATCAGGGTTTGCAACCGGCGGGTTATTGGTAACGATCACATTGAATGAACAGGTTGCCTGGTTACCCGCAGCATCTGTTGCAGTTGCCGTTACCGTGGTTGATCCGATCGGGAACAAGCTGCCCGGTGCAATTGAGTAGGTAACAGCAGGTGCCTGGCAATTGTCTGTTCCCTGCGCCACATAAACAACGTTTGCACCATTTTTACCTGCTTGTGCAGGTACGGTAATCGTACCCGGGCAGGTTATGGTTGGCAATTGATGATCGGCAACGCTCACAGTAAAGCTTCCCGTGGTTACATGTCCGTGAACATCTGTTGCCGTATAGGTTACCGTTGTTGTACCGATAGGGAACTGTTCGCCTGATTGATGATCCGATACCATGGTTACCGCACAGTTGTCTGTTGCAGTTGGCGCCGTCCATGTTACAGTTGCCATGCATGCATTCGCGTCTGTAGACTTGCTGATGTTAGCCGGCAGGTTGTGTATCACAGGGAACTCATCATCTGTAATGGTGATGGTTTGCACACCTGTCTTCGTATGTCCGTGCGCGTCGGTCACTGTCCATGTTACGGTTGTTACACCTACAGGATAAGGATCTGTCAGTGACAAGCCATCGCTTCTCACACCTGCTACTGTTGCAGTGCCGCAGTTATCGGTTCCTGTTGCGGCTCCCAGAAGAATCGCGGTTGGACCGTAGCCTGGCGTGTGGCCGTCTGGTGTTACTGTATTGATGTCTGCAACACTGTTCGCAAATTTATAAGAGCACAATCCTGCATCAGCTGTATGTGTTACATCTGCAGGAACGGTGATGGTTGGATCTTCCGTATCGTTCACCGTTACATCAAAGCTTGCAGAGGCTGTATTGCCGCTTGCATCTGTTGCCGTGTAATGAACGGTTGTTGTACCGGTCGGGAACACATCACCCGGGTGCTTGTCAGAAACAAGCGTTACTACCGGGCAGTTATCCGTTGCTGTTGGTATTGTCCATGTAACTACTGCTCCGCATGCACCTGCATCGTTTGATTTGCTGATGTTCGCTGGAACATTTGTGATCACTGGGTTCTCATGATCTTCCACTGTGATCGTAAAGCTGCATACAGCGTCGCCACATGCATTGTGTGCAGTGATGGTTACTGTAGTTGTTCCTTTGTTGAACACTGAACCGCTTCCGTTGCCCGAACCGCTTCCGGTTGTTGCACCGCTGAAGCTGTATGTGAGCGATGGTGCCGGTACGCCGTTCACCGTTGTTGTATAGTTAACTACCGCGCTGCAGAGACCCGCATCGGTGTTAACGGTTTTGTTTGAAGGGCATACAGCAAATACAGGTGATGAACAGTTGATGTCTGCCGTGATCGCAAAGTCATAAACAGACTCGTCGTTGTCGTTGTTGCTTACAACAACGGTTGCTGTTTTTGTTCCTACTGTATTTGAAAGGAACGTAACATCAAACGTTGTAGAAGCGCCCGGCGCGAGAACGATTCCTTCAAAGCCGCTTACGGTAAAGTTAGCCGCATCTGCGCCGCTGATATTGATCGCAGATACATCCAGGTTCTCGGTTCCTGTATTCTGTATCGTAAACGTTTTAACAACAGGTACGCCCAGTGTTGTGCTGCCGAAGTTTGTATGGTCTGCCGTTGATGGCGTTGCATCGCCGTCAACAATAGTTTGATTGTTGCCTGTGATGTTGATCTCTGGCGCAACCACTGTTACGTCGAAATGACAAGTGCTTGTATGTCCGTTGCCATCATCCGCAGTAACCGTTACGGTTGTTGTGCCTACAGCAAAGAAGCTGCCTGACGCCGGTGAGTAGGTCACGGTTGGTGTTCCGCAATTGTCTGTTGCTGTTGCATTGTAGGTAACAAGTGCACCGTAGCCGCTTCCCGTGTTGGTTGCGGTTCGGGTGATGTTTGCCGGGCAGGTAACCGTTGGCGGTGTAACGTCGCTGATGATCACATGCTGCTCTGCGGTGGTTGTATTGCCGCTCGCATCGGTGAACGTCCAGTGAATTACGTGATCGCCCTGCGTTGTATAAGTAAGTGCATCTGTTGTTGTACCAACAACGGTGCCGGCGCATGCATCGGTGGTTGTTGGCGCAGTTGCTGTAGCAGCACATTCTGCTGTAATGTTTGGCAATACTGGTGTTACAGGAGCCGTTGTATCGGCCACTGTTACCGCAATCGCGTTGGATGATACAGACGTACAGCCATTGTTTGTGATCTGTACAGTATAGCTGCCAGATACCGTTGCAATGTAATCTGCATTGGTTGCACCATTGATCGCGTTGCCATCTTTGAACCATTGGTAAGTATAACCAGCACCCGTGTTGGCATGCAGGGTAACGGTTTGTGCAGGACAAACAGATGTGTTTCCACCTGCAGTTATGGTTGCAACCGGCGTTGGTTTAACGGTAATGAATACCGGTTTAATGGCAGAGCAGCCCGTTGACTGGTCGTTCACCATTACATAGAAACTTGTGTCGGCTGTAAATGTAGCATTGAAGGCAGCTGTTGTTGCAACAACATCTTCATTGAATTCAGAGTTGTTGTGCCACTCGTAGGTGTAGCTGCCGCTTCCGCCGGTTACAGAGGCAGAAACAGGAAGTGTTACGCCAGCGCAGATATTGTTCTGTGCGGTGATGGTAATTACCGGGGCCTGGATCCTGGTTACAGGAGCAGAACCGTTCATCAGGTATTCGCATGCAGGCGGCAATCCTGGTTTGGTTGCCTTGATGGTGAAGGTACCCGGTGCAAATCCGCCGGTGAAGCTGAGCGCACCGGATGTACCTGGTTTCGACATACCCGTGCTCACTCCATTTCTATAAAGCACATAAGTAACGCCGGTTTCAGATCCACTTAATGTGATCGTTACCTGTTGGTTCACATTAGAGCAAACCGCTGCGCCGCCGCCTACATTGTAAGTTACCGGAACAGCAACCGGTGTAACAGTGATCGGTGCCGGGTTGCTCTGGCAACCGTTGATCGTTTGTCGTGCACCATACGTACCCGCAACGTTTACAATGATGCTGTTGGTTGTTTCACCGTTTGGTATCCACACCAAAGAACCTGTTGCGTTGTTCGCGACAACCGTGATGCTTCCATCACAATTAGGATAAGATGAATAATTGATCACTGCAGGTGTTGCTTTCGGAGCCGCAACGCCCGTACCCGCTGCACTTGTGCAACCGGCTACAGTTTGGGTTACGGTATATGTTCCGGCAGCGTTAACAGTGATGGATGGCGTTTGCTGGCCATTGCTCCAAAGCAATGAACCCGTATAATTTGATGCGGTAAGGGTTGATGTGTTGTTACAATTGTCTACAACCGTTACGCCTGGAGCCGATGGTGCTGTTTTCGGGTTGGCAACCGCAACGAATGGTGCGCTTGTGCAACCGTTCACAGTTTGTGTTACGGTATAATTGCCTGCTGCAGAAACCGTGATGGTTGCTGCTGTTTCTCCCGTACTCCACGCAAGTGGTCCGCTGTAACCGGAAGCAGTCAACGTAGATGTTCCGTTGCAATTGTCAACAACCGTTACCTGCGGAGCGGCAGGCGCTGTTTTCGGAGAAGCAAAACCTCCGTTTACCATACTTGTACAACCGTTAACCGTTTGCGTCACCGTAAACGATCCTGGTGCAGAAACCGTAATGGATGGTGTTGTTGCGTTGTTGCTCCACAACAATGTGCCTGTATAATTTGATGCAGTGAGTGTTGATGTTCCGTCGCAATTATTGACTACCGTTATAGCCGGTGCTGCCGGTGTTGTTTTCGGATTGGCAATACCCGATCCTGGTGCGCTCACACAACCATCGACGGCTTGTGTAATTGTGTACGTACCGGCTGAAGAAACTGTAATAGAATTACCCGTTTCGCCTGTGCTCCACAACAATGTTCCGTTTGCGGTAGTCACCAGTGTTGATGTTCCGTTACAGTTATCAACCACAGTAACCACCGGTGTTGCCGGCGTGTTTTTGATTGTGCCAACAGAGATGCCGCCCGGTACACTTGTACATCCGTTCACAACCTGGGTTACAGTGTACATACCGGAGGTTGTAACTGTAATTGAGTTGGTTGTTTCTCCCGTACTCCACAATACCGGTCCTGATGCCTGGGCAGTCAATACCGTAGTTCCGTTGCAATTGACAACATAAGTAATGGTTGGCGGAGCCGGATTTGTTTTCGGCGCCGCAACGCCTGATCCTGCTGCACTTGTACAACCGTCTACTGTTTGTGTAACGGTATATGTACCCGCACTGCTTACGCTGATGCCTGGCGTTGTTTCCCCTGTGCTCCACAATACTGTTGCAAGTGGATTATAATTGGATACAGTTAAGAATGAAGGCCCGTTACAATAATCAGTAACGGTAACCACCGGTGTTGCCGGGGTAGATTTAGGTGAGGCCACACCCGAAGCCAGTGCGCTTGTGCAACCGTTCGCTGTTTGTGCAACCGTATAAGTACCGGCCGCATTAACAGTGATTGATGCGGTAGTTGCATTGTTGCTCCACAACAATGAACCTGTATAACCTGATGCGGTTAATACCGATGTTCCATCGCAGTTGTTAACCACTGTAACAACCGGTGTTGCCGGAGTGGATTTCGGTGCAGCAATGCCTGAACCCGCCGCGCTTACACAACCATCAATGGTTTGTGTTACGGTATAAGTTCCGGCAGATGATACAGTGATAGATGATGTAGTTGCATTGTTGCTCCACAGCAAAGAACCCACATAACCTGATGCGGTCAGCGTTGATGTTCCGTCGCAGTTGTCTGCCACAGAAACAACGGGTGTTGATGGAGTTGGTTTAACCGTAACAGTGACAGGCGCCGATGTTGCCTGGCAACCTGTTGTTGTTACACTTACCGTATAATCTCCAGAAGCTGTAACGACAATGGATTGTGTTGTTGCGCCGTTGCTCCACAGGTTGTTGGCGGCTGAGCTTGAGGTCAGCGTAACAGATCCGCCGTTGCAGAACGTTGTCGGCATCGCATTTGATGAGATCGTTGGTGTTGCCGGGTAATTGATGGTTGCAGTTACCGGTGTTCTTGTTGCAGATGTACAACCTGTAGTTGTGTTTCTTGCCTCGGCATAATAGGTTGTAGTTGTACCATGACCTATCGCCGTATATGAATTAGATGCAGTTGCAATTGGTGAACCTCCTGATGCGCTCGCATACCAGTCGATCACTTCACCTGCACCCGGTGTTGCCGAAATGGTAACATCACCTGCGCCGCAGCGTGCGTTGCCCGTTCCCACCGGTGCGGCAGGTAATGGGTTAACAGTAACCACGATGGTTGATGAAGTGGCCACGCAGCCATTGTTGTTTACAGTAACAGCGTATGAACCCGATGCATTTACGGTGATGGATTGCGTTGTTGCGCCGTTGCTCCAGCTGTTGTTTGCAGCTGAACTTGAGGTAAGCACTACCGATCCGCCTGCGCAGAAAGTAGCAGGGCCTCCCGCGGTAAGGTTTACAACCGGTGTTGATTTAGGCGCCGCAATGCCAGACCCGGCCGCACTTGTGCAACCGTTTACAGTTTGTGTTACGCTATAGGTTCCTTCTGAATTGACAGTGATGGATGCTGTTGTCGCATTTGTGCTCCACAGCAACGAGCCTGTATAATTTGATGCAGTTAAGGTTGATGTATTGTTGCAATTGTCAACAACAGTCACGGTTGGGGCCGATGGTGTTGTTTTCGGCGCCGCAACACCTGAACCCGCTGCGCTTGTGCAGGCGTTAACGGTTTGTGTTACGGTATAGGTTCCTGCAGACGATACGGTGATGGATGGTGTAGTTGCATTGTTGCTCCACAGCAACGATCCTGTATAATTCGATGCAGTCAAAATTGATGTACCATCGCAATTGTCTGTAACCGTTACAGCCGGAGCCGACGGAGCCGCTTTGGGCGCCGCAACACCCGAACCTGGCGTTACACTCGTACAGCCATTTACATTCTGTGTAACCGTGTATGTACCCGGTGTGCTTACTGTGATAGATGGCGTTGTTGCGCCATTGCTCCAGCTCAGCGAACCTGTATAGTTTGAAGCGGTCAATGTAGACGTTCCGCAGTTATCAACAACGGTTACAGTTGGTGTTGAAGGATTGTTCAACACATTGAGGCTCGCGTTGCCACTCATTGTAAGGGCGCAAGGCAGGCCTGCTTTTTCTGCACGTACATTATAATAGCCCGCGCCAAATGAAGCAAAGGTCCCGGTAAATGCAATGGCAGAACCGGTACCGGCTAAAGTTGTAGCGGTGTTGTTTCCGTTTTTAACCAGCCTGTACGTAACCCCTGCTTCTGAACCACTCAACCCGATGCTCACGTTGGTGCTGTTTACGGCATCTGCACAAATGGTCATGCTTCCGCTTACGGTATAGTTTGTGTTTGGTACCGCGATCGTAGTCACAGTGATGGGCGCCGATGCACTCTGGCAACCGTTGATGGTTTGCCTTGCACCATAGGTACCTGAGGCAGTTACGTAAATGCTGCTTGTTGTTTCACCATTTGGTGTCCATAACAATGAGCCGGTTGCATTTGTTGCCGTAACCGTTACGTATCCTGAACAATCGGTAACCGTTGAATAAGTGATGGTAGCCGGTGTGGATTTAGGTGCTGCTACGCCTGAGCCCGCAACACTTGTACAACCATTCACTGTTTGTGTAACCGTATAAGTACCGGCCGAAGAAACATTGATGGATGGTGTTGATTCGTTGGTGCTCCACAACAGCGTGCCTGTATAATTTGATGCGGTTAATGTGGATGTGTTGTTACAGTTGTTGACTACTGAAACGGTTGGTGCAGAAGGGATCGCATTTACAGTAACCTGTGTTGCTGCAGACGTAGCAGAGCAACCATTCATAAATACGGTTACCGAATAGCTTCCTGTTTGGTTAACAGTGATCGATTGTGTAGTGGCACCATTGCTCCACAGGTAGCTGCTTGCCGAACTTGCAGTAAGTGTAACGGATCCGCCTGAACAGAACGAGGTTGGGCCAACGGCTGTAACAGTTGGTGTCTGCACCTGGAATACCGGAACAACGATCGATTCTTCAACAGAAGAACAACCGTCTGCCGTTGCCTGAACGCTGTAAGTAGTGGCCGCGGTAAGCGTGGTAGTTGTGAAAGATGAACCCGTTCCTACCGTGGTGCCTGATTTTTTCCATACAAAGGTTGCGCCGCCCATGTCAGAAGAAGCGGTGATCGTTCCTGAAGTGCCGTAGCAAACAGGGTTCGGGCTAACCGATGCCGTAACATGTGGTTTTTGTTTCACCTCAACCGTTGTACCGAGTGAGTTTGCAGAACAGCCATTTGTAGTTACCTCGAGCCCGTAGGTTCCGCTTTCTGTTACAACGATCGAGCGGGTTGTTGCGCCTGTGCTCCAGTTGTAGCTGTCGGCCTCGCTGGAAGTAAGGGTTACCGAGCCGCCGTCGCAGAAAGTGGTTGCGCCGCTTGCAGTGATCGTTGGCACCGGGGTTGTATTCACCGTTACCACTACCGGATCGGAGATCGTGGAACAAGCGCCGTCTGTTACTTTAACTGTATAGGTTCCACTTGCATTTACTGTTATGGATTGGGTAGTTGCACCATTGCTCCACAAATTGCCTGTAGCAGATGATGAGGTCAGTGTTACAGAACCACCTGTGCAGAAAGTGGTTGCGCCATTGGCTGTAATCACAGCTGCAGGTGGCGTACATCCTTCCGGAATATCATATTCGATAACGATTTCACCATCCTGGTCGTAATCGCCAAGATCGGTTGGTTGTTCAGAATCACGGGTACCGCCTACGTTCGTATTAAAATAAGATCCACCGCCACCACCATGGGCGCCTGCGTCGAAATTTGAAGTACCCGCACCCCCGCCGCCGCCGGAATAACCGCCGCCACCGCCACCGCCACCAAAGAAGGTTGCACCGCCGCCACCGAATCCACCGTATCCGAATCCATCTACATTATCACCACCGCCGGCAGCCGGGTTGGTTGCATCCTGCGGACTGCGGCCATGAAAAGGCCCTCTCAGCTCAGGAAAATTATTGTCGTCAACACTTGGGTTCCAACCGGCACCGCCACCGGATGCAGGGTTTTCATCAGATGTGAGTCCATCTACGTCCCTTGCATTCTGGCCGCCATTGCCGCCTGTGCCAAAATCTCCTCCCTGCAGTTCAGAAGTGGCTGTTCCGTAACGGCCGTTGGGGCCGAGTACATTTGCATTGATATCGTGTTCCGCATCATCGGCCGGGCTCGCATCTATTAATGCGGCGCCGCCACCGCCGCCTGCCGCCATCAGCAATACGTTCGAATTGCCGGAAATGTAATAGGCAAAGCTTCCGCCGCCGCCGCCGCCGCCATTGTACCCGTCGCTGCCACCTTTCTGGCCAACAATGATCTGTATTGTTTTACCCTGTAATGAGGTTCCGTATGAGCCCGACAATTTCGCGCCTTTACCACCTTTGTTCACATCCCAGTTGCCACCCGCGCCACCTCTTGCCCTGATGGTAATGTTAATCGCATTACCCGGGATTGGATGCGAGGCAGCCGCCCCAGTTGCAGCAAAGGGCGCCACAACATGGCTGTACAAAAGTGGACCAGCAGTTTGCCTGGGTGCAAGCTTCTTACCAGACTCTTGAAGGGGATTGAGTTGCCCTGGAGCTTTGCGCAAAGTGTTATCACTAACCGCTTTAGGAACGGATCCATTGAAACGGCCAGCTTTGGCTGGCTTTGCGTTAGTGGAAATAGCGCTGAGCAGGACAGCTAAAAGGCTAACAAAACAAATCGTTCTGAGTAGAACTGTTTTCATAACAGCAGGTTTTGGCGTAATACTTTTAAGAATCTATTCTCGACACAGCTGGAACGCTTGATGGTAAAGGGTTTCAGCCGTTTTATATTTTTACTGCGCTTCTCACATCAACAAACAATACGCGCGCACTTTTCTTCTGTTTTGTGCAGGATTACAGCCACAAGCTGTTAAATCCGGTTAACAATATTATAGACTTTGTAGTAATTCACCTACAGTTTTTCGAAAAATTAATGTGTTTTTAGTCGCACGAAGTGTGGGTTAATCACTACAATCGACTATGAAAGCAGCAAAAAAATGGTTGCAATTGAAACTATTTCAATTGCAACCATTTGATTTGTAATAAATTACAGATATAAATTTTAGAAGGATGATTTCCTGAAATCCGGTTTGCGTAGTTCTACTGAATTTTAATAATTTTTCTGGTATACAGAATTCTCTACAAGGTAAGCGGCCGTGGCGCCCTTGCCGGTCCGGAACTTTGTTTTGACAGATCTCGGTGAACCGAATCCCGGCAGGTAGCAGATAAAATGGAGATGCGGGCCCCGGGCATAACCGGTGCTTCCGCTCAGGGCGATCAGGTCGCCCTTGTTTACAGAATCGCCCACCGCCACCCTGGCGCCGTTGAAGGCGAGGTGGCTGTACTCGGCTATGGTTCCGTCGGCATGGTAAATAAGGATGTGATTGGCCATTGCCTTGCAATCTTCCCGGAGGCAGGTGGCGGTAAAGCTCTGAACCACATCAATCACCACTCCTTCCCTGGCGGCGCGCACCTGCGATCGTTCCGGGAGGTTAAAATCAAGCGAATTTTCGCCGAGGTGCGTAAATCGGCCATTATAGCCCTGTTCGATGCGGTACTTCGCGCCTTTTTTGAAGGGCAGATCGTAGCGGAAAACACTGTCGTAACTCACCTGTTTCACATCACCAAATACGGCTCGGTAGGTGTAGGAGTAAGATGTTTTGCGGCGCGGGCGTATACCCGTCAGGCTGAACAACCTGAACCGCTGTGCGTATTCCGGAACCACGAATACACCGTCGGAAAAACCGGTGGTAGACAGGTTATCGCGCGTGAGCGTGATCTCAACCGAAACCGGGCAGTACTCCTCATTGCTTGCATAAAAAACGGTTACATCGTTTTCCTTCTCGGTAAAGATCCTCAGGTTGCGTTGCGCAGCAACCGAAAAAGAAAAGAAAACCAGTATAAAAGTTACAGCCGTCCGCATGTATCGTTGGATCATAAAAAAAGCGCAGTTGTTACACTGCGCTTTTCTCTATTCATATTTCATACCAGAAAATACTTCTTAATTATCCGTTGGCTTTTTTTGCACACGGCCGGTTTTCCTGTCTTTTGCACGACCGATCACATAACCGGTGCCTGCACCAACCACACCACCAATAATGGCTCCGCGCGCATCGTTCTTATCGATCAGCATACCACCGATCGCACCGGCGGCTGCACCAATCGCTGTTCCTTTCGCGGCATCGCTCCAACCTTTTTTAGCCGGGGCTTCTGTAGCCGTACCCGAACCTGTGGCAGGCGTTGTGGTAGTTCCACCTACATTTGAAGATGAGGACGAAGAGCCTGAATTAGCAACCCTTCTTCTTGTTGCAGCCAAACGGTTGCGTTCTGCGGCCAGGTTGGCACGTTCATTCTCCAGGGCCTGCAGTCGCGCTGCCTCGTTAGCCTTGGCCTGTTCTTCGGCAATAGCCCTTTGTTTAACGGCAACTGTATCTACAGTAGCCGTATTATCAGGCTTGTTGTTACACGCGGCAAATACCGCCGTGATACTGAGCACCATTAATAACTTTTTCATATACTTCGTGTTAGGTTTGTAAAAATTTACATTCATTACTGTTCCTATAAAACAATCGTGCCAGTAACGGGTATTGCCGTATAAATCTTTATTAAGAAATTCCCATTCTGGGGAATTAAAAATGATTTTGGGGAATTATTTAACACGCAGAGAGTAAACTTCACAGTAGACATTCTTAGGAACTCCCTTGAACGAAAGGCCACTGGATGGAACCTGTAACGCTTGCCTTTACCTTGATCCGCCACCGGTCCTTTCTTCCGCAGGCTCCTCAAAAAGCGTATGCTTGAATTTGTTGTACAGAAAAGAAGCCACCAATAAAATAATACCGAGTATGATCAGGACGATCGTTTTAGAAATGGTTGAAAGCGATGCCAGGTCGTAAAAGAACAATTTGAGCAAGGTTGATCCAAGCAATACCATCGCCGCGATGCGCAGGTGTTTTCTTTTCCTGAGGATCCCGATCGCAATAAGCACCAGCGCATATAATCCACAGATGATGCTCAACCCCAGTTTGTATTGGTTGTTGTATCCCATTACATCCATCCAATGCACAAATTCGTTACAGATAACCGTGAGCAAAGCGATGTTGAACAGCATTGAATAAGCCCGCGCCGAAACCAGGGAATTGAAAAATGCAAGCTGGTTTTTCTTAAGCGCGGCGAGCAGTAGTGCCACAGCCGCAAAACACATGTACCGTATGCCCAGCATAGCCAAGGGCCGCCCCGTGTGGTGCTGAAGGTAAGATTCCCTGATCCAGCCGATCGCGTTCAATCCTTCCGTAAACAAACCAAACATGCAGAAAACAGACACAACGGCCATCAGCACCGTGATACTGCTCTTTCGCATATACCTCTGATTGAGGAACAACCAGGCGCCTGCATAAAGCATGCTGTAGATCAGTACCCACAACGTCTGAAAATTAGCAGCCTGCACATAGTGATGGCTGATGTAATCGCCAAGCCACCAGAGATCGAGCTCAATCAAAATATTTATATACAACAGGCCAATGAACAACACCGGCAGAACCATGCTGAAAAAATAACCTGTCCATTCGGTTACCGCATTCCTGTTCTTTACGGCGATCCAACTCATCGCCGCAAGACAACCACACACGAGTGTTGCATTTACAAAATCGATGTTTGCAAACGCTGTTTCTACTGCTTGTGGCATTGTTGTGCGAAAAAGAACCTGGGAATGCGTGCTCCAGTCCATCAGCAAACTGATCAGCGTTAATACCACCAGCGAGAACGAAGCAAGGAGGTAAAGGTTTCTTTTCTCCTGGTAGCCGATGAAACACAATACAGTAGCCTCCATCACCCATAACATCGTGATCCATGTATTTGAAAAAGCGATGGGTACGGCAATGGTTATAAAGGAAATGCCAAGCCCCAGAACAAATACCACAACGGAGGCATCTACCAGTCTCATCCTTCGTATCCACAAACCCACCGCCAGGTGCACCACTGCATTGGCAAGCGTAAAAATGGTTAGATAGGTTTGGTTAGCGAATGAATGTGAAATGAATTGGTACCCGATGAGAAAAAACACAAATGCATTGATCAGCAATACCACAATTTCCCCGAGCTGGTACATTTCTTTTTTCAGGATCTTATACGACAGGAACGCGGCGTAAAAGACCAGGAAGTTCAACGTTAAAAAAATAAACTGCAATGCAAAATGATCCTTCTGCACGTGTTCGATGGTGATGGTCAACAGGAAGATCAGCCAGCTTATTGCAAACGCGCTCCGGTAAATGAGCTTCCAGTCTTTCTTTACCGAGAGCACCAGCAACCCGCCATTGATGATGGACACGTAAGCAAACAACACCAATACTTTTCCACTTCCGTCGCTTAACAAAAACGGAACTGCGTAGGCACCAACCTGCCCGAGCAGCGCGATGATCTTCCTGTTGTACCAAAGCGCCATCCACACTGCGAGGGCGGTGGTGGCCACCATCAGAAAAAATGCAACGCCCTGCGGGAAAAGGTCATAAAAATCATACGCTATAAAAGTGATGAAATAAAGGATGGTTACACCGCCGCTCATGATGACCGAGCTGAAATCGTGGTATTTTGTTTTGAGTTTTTTGGCGATGGCGAGTAAACCAATGGCCAGTGCATATCCCGAAACAACGCGCGTCGCCGGACTGACCAGTTCTTTATCGATCGCATATTTTACACCGATAAAAACGCCAACCACGGTGATCAGTATCCCGATCTTGTTGATGATATTGGTGCCGATGAGGTCTTCCAGTTTTTTCCCGGATACCCTTACATGTGGCGTAAATGTTTGGGAAACGATCTTCTTCGCAAAAACAGGCTTCGCAGGAACGGTAGTATGGATTGTTTCACCAGCAGCTTGTATGGTATCCGGTGCTTCAACAGGATCGGCAGATGGCGTAGCAGCAGTATTTTTCTTCAACGATTCTATTTCAGCGCTCACACGGTCAAGTTCCCTGTCGATCCTCTGTTGTTGAAAACGGAGGGTCCTGAGTGTATGCTCCAGTGAATCGAGTTTATCGTTACTGTTATCGTCCATAAGCGGAACCTTTGATTACTGATTACTAATTAGCAATTAATAATTAGAATTTAGTGGGTATCATTATTGTTCTTTTGTTCTTCGTTTGTAAACAAGATAAGTCCGTTGAACCGACCGCAGGTTGGCAACCGCTACATAATTTGAATCGGGATAAACGCCCGGGTATTTTTCTTTCGGGAGCCAGTTCTCGCCCAGCACAATGTAATTGCCTGTAAAGTTTTTGATACACGACAAAGTTGCCTCGTAACGCGGTTTTAATTTTACAGGGATCGACGGATATTTTGGCATCAGCCTGTTGATGGTGATGGGGAAGAACTCGTAACACGCCGATGGGTTCCTGCTGTAAAAATTAAGCACCCCGTCCGTTAAAAAAAGAACGCGCTCGCCGGCTGGAATTATTTTGCTGATCGAATCGTTCACGGCGATCTCGGACCTGAAATTGGATAGGTTGTATTGCATCACGTTTTTAGAATGACTGATCACCGGCGTGGAAAAGAACAGGTACATCAACAGCGCAGGCAATGCAATACGCAGGTCGATAAACTTTTTGAGCATCGCAAAATACGCCGTGCCCTCAAACTGAAGCACGCTCCTGGTGAGCAGCAACAGGAACAACAGCAATCCAAAATAATGATAAGAAAAACCGACCTGCAGCACCACCGTAGGAACCACGAGCGCAAACATAAGCGCCGCAGGAAAAATAAATTTCCAAAAAAGTGGTTTGTCTTTTTTGTTTTTGATCCATACCAACACGATCAGAACCAGGCAACATACAAGCGACAACATATAGGCCTGGTCTATGCATACAAACCGGTAAGTGATCCTGAAATAATCAAAGAAACGGCGCAGGTTGAGCCCATTGCCCTGGAGCAGTTTGGCAGTTTCCAGTTCTTTCCAGCTGATGAGAATGGAAGTTCCGAATACGATCACAAGCGCTAAGGATACGATCCAGTAATTGCTTTTCCTGAAATAAAAAAAAGAAAAAACAAGCACCGCTCCTGCGTACAGAAGGGTGATGCCTTTTAACCCGGCCACATACCCCAACAGGATCCCTGCAATAATATCGAATACAAGTTTTTGCTGCGACAAAAAGAAGACCGCATACAACAACAAACCGATGGCCAGGTGCTCGGCCTGCATGAACGAATCCGATCCCGCCGTGACCAGGAAAATGGAAGTGATGAAAAACAATTTCCACTGGTTTTTTACAGACGCATTGTGGCTCCTGGAAAAAAGATAGGCCCCCAGAACAAGGAACGAAAGGAAGATCATTTGAACCGCAACAATAAAACTGTATTTGTTCTCCCAGAGATGGAGCGGTTGTGCAAGTTTGTAAATGCCGTAATAAACGGCCCTGTTGTAAAAAGGTTTGAGTTCAAATGTTTCGAGTACGTTACCGGGGAAATGTTTGGCAGATGCATTGGAAATATTGGCCGAAGCGAAAAATATCTTCTGGTCCTCCTCAAACGGGTTGAAGGCACGCTGAACAACGAAGCCGGCGAAAACGACAATGATGAGAAAGTAAAGCAGTTTGTTCATACGGTTGTGTTGGAAGAATGATCGCTGCCGTGTTGCCGTTACCATCACGGTCTTTTCGATCGCTCATAGCTTTTCTTGATCTGCCTGAAATCCCTGATCGCCTTGAGGCCGATCTTTGTTATGCTTTTCAGGTTGATCGAATTTTTACCCGCCTGCCTTGGTTTGAAAGTGATCGGGATCCATTTTACGGGAACCTTGTCTTTTACGATCAATGTTGACATCACCACATTCGAAAGAAAAGAATCCGCCGGTATCAACCCGAGGTATTTGCGGAGCGTTGCTGCATTGATGAGCCTGAATGGTGTATTGGCATCCGGAACGCTCACGCCGAAAGTGGCCAGGAGCACAAGTTTCAGAACTTTGGTAACAAACACCCTGCTGCTTCCGTCCTGCCTGTTGTTGCGAACGCCGATCAGGAAATCGTATTCGTTGCGGTTCTCCCAGAACGCCTGGAACTCGTTGGGGTCGGTGTGCCCGTCAGAATCGGTTTGAAAGATCCAGTCGGCATTTCTTTCGAGCGCCAGGTTGTAACCAAACAGCAGCGTTCTTCCATGGCCTGAATTGGGTTTGGTGATGGCTTCGAGGTAAGGATATCTCTTACCCAGTTCGAGCATTTTGGAATAGGTATCGTCTTTACTGCCATCATCGATGATGAGCAGCCTGCTGTTGCCACCGATCTTCTCCACCACGGGGTGCCACTGCGCCACAACGGATTCGATGTTGGCCGATTCATTGTAAGCAGGTAATATGATGTAGAGGGTCTGGGGCATTGGAGTAAAAGTAGTGGGATTTTTGTTAAGTTGGGATTGAATATGTAACGAAGCGGATTTTTTTGTTTTGACGGCAAGTCCGTTTCAAATGAACACGCGGCTCATTGCATCAGGCTTCTTCTTAAAAAAAACACATGGCGGCCTGGTCCCGCTTACACAAAAAATTTCAGCGCTCACCTGATCAATACCGTTGTTCCTGAAAAAATCATCTTCCTGCCATCGCCCTGGGTAGCCTCAAACATCCAGACATAAGTGCCCATGGGTTGCGGGATGTTCCTGTAACTGCCATCCCAACCCGTTCCCACGGAGCTGGATTCGAACACCACCTGCCCGAGCCGGTTGTAAATGCGGAACACAAAATGCGACACTTTGCCCAGCGGGTTTTTCAAAGGTTTGAGGATATCGTTCTTACCATCACCGTTTGGCGTGAAGGCGGATGGAACGTAGATGGCCTGCAGCGTATCGCAATCTCCTTTCTGCGGTATGCTGAAAGCAAAGGAATCAACCAGGCATTTGGCCGCGTTGAAAATTTTTACCGCGTGTGTGCCCGAAGACATGTTCCTTACTTCAATCCCTGAATTATACATCCCGCCCGCCACCTCGAAACGATAAGGGCCCTCTGCACCCGAAACGACAACTTTGATGTTTCCCGTTCCCAGGCAGATGTTGTGGGTTATGAAAGAATCGATCACAGGCACCGCAGTTGAAACGGGAACAACCACCAGCGTGTCGTAAATGCAGTTACCGGTTTTCAGTTGCACCCTGTGCGCACCTGGCGGTAGGTTTGTAAAATGATTTTTTGTGCCAAAATTTCCGTTGTCGATCCTGAGACTGTCGATCGCCGCCGAAGCGTGGTACCACACTGTTATTTCACCATTCTGTGCGCACACCGAACCCGGAACGATTGCAATATCAGAGACCGGGTCGGAAATGGAATATGCGGCGATGGTGAACGGCAATTCTTCTGTGGTGCATTGCGTGCTGTCCCTCACTTTCAGTTTATACTGTCCCGCCTGCAACCCCGTGATCTTTGGCGATGCGCTTACGGGCAAACCGCTGATCTCGAAGTGTAAAGGTGCTTTTCCTTCTGTTGTTTGTACTATTACACCGCCGGTAGACCTTGCGCAGGTATCTGCCTGTATCGACGCGATGGTGGCTACTACTTTTCCCGGCGGGTAAATTTCCACGGCGGTATCGATCCTGCAACCATTGCTGCTTTTGATCTGCAGGTTCCAGGTACCGGGCGTTGCGGGTTCGTTGAAGGTTATGGGTCCTTTCCTGTTGAGCGCCTGTTTTATTTCGTTTCCATGCGTTAACGTATAACTGATGCCTGAATCGCCTTCAGCGGTATAGGCATGCAATGCGATGCGGGTATCGGTTTGGGGGAAGCAGATGGGTGTGATGCTGATGGTCTTTGCAAGGATAAAAGGCTGTTCACCGGTTTCATTGTAACTGGCGGCATCGAATACTTTGTCATCCTCAAGACTGAACGATGCACGGATATTGCCAATCTTTTTGTTATCGATATCGATCTCCACCAGGTGCGTGGTGGTTCCGATGGTTTCAACGCCATAAACACGGTTGCCGGCGCAGTTTTCGCTCACGTTTACCAGGCCTGCAAACACACGGCCGTTGGTGGGTATGATCACCGACGTGCCCGTTAACAAGAAGTCCTTGGTTACTTCAACGATGCCCTCGTCGGCACTGAGGTAGAGTTTGCCCTTGTAAAAAACCATATCACCCGATGGCGTAAAAGGAAGGTTCGTGGTGTACCCTGAAAAAAATACAGTGCTGGTCCTGTACAGGTGCTTGTACCTGTTTTCGAAGGCCCACAACACGCCGTTGTTGTCTACAGTTAACGTATTCGCGCCACCTGGAATGTAAGGAAGCAGATCGGTTTTCTTGGGAGACACGGGATCGAGCACGGCACTGTGCAGGGTATGGGTGGTTTTGTCGAGGAAATAAAGGCTGTCGCGGTACAATGCGATGCTGCCGATGTCCCAGTTTTTTACGGAGGATATATTCTCCACCTTGAAATTGTTCCCCATGTCAACTGAGAACAGCCCTTTTGTTTCGGTGCTTAAAAATATGATCTGTGCTGACAGACGGTTAGCTATCAAGCAGGTCAGCAAGACCCCTATTAAGCAGTGTTTAAGGAGTTGGTGGCGCATGGGTGTTTTAAATATAAGGAATACTGACGGGATTTATCGGCGGCACCCGGCTATTCCATCGTAATGAAATCGTCTAAAAAATTATGAAATACCGTTCCGGTCGATTATCTTGAAGTGCCTAAACAAATCCCCCCTCCAGGCTTCCGTGTTTTTTACGGCGTATTTTACCGCAGTGATTCGTGTTTTTATTGTTGTTACACTCACATTTCTGTGACTGTAGTACGCGGAGCGTGAAAAAATCTCTGGGCGGCATTGGGTATCCGTACGTTTAGAAATAGCCGAAATCAATTACTCAGGGTTTTCGGGTTTTGTAATTTGGTTTTAGCTAATCGGGTTTGTAGTGGACAAGGCAGCAGTGGGATCAAGGATGGCTCAACCTTCGCAAAGCCTATAACGTTGTAGGCAATCTATCGGACACACTAAATATACATACCAAAACAAACAATAATGGACACAACCTTAAAGTTGAAACTTGAGCAGCTTCATCAAAGAGTAGACTCATTAAAAGACCAAATTAATACCGAGGAAGCAACCAAAAACGCGTTTGTGCTGCCTTTCATACAAATTCTTGGCTATGACATCTTCAATCCAACTGAGGTAGTTCCCGAATTTATATGTGATATTGGTACAAAAAAAGGTGAGAAAGTGGATTACGTTATAAAAAAAGACAACGAGCCTATTTTGATAATTGAGTGCAAACATTGGAAAGAAAATGCTGATGCACACAATTCACAACTTCATCGATACTACCACGTTTAAAAAGCTCGTTTTGGCGTTCTTACTAACGGAGGGGTTTATAATTTCTATGCGGACTTGGCGAAACCCAATATAATGGATGAAAAGCCATTTTTCACTTTAGATCTTTCTAACTTGCAGGATTCAAATTTAAAAATTTTAGAAAACTTCACGAAAAACGGATACAACCTTGAAGGAATTTTAGATTCAGCCGAAGCACTCAAATATATTAAGGCAATCCGAAATGAATTCGAGAAGGAAATACAAAACCCGTCTGATGATTTAATCAAGCTTTTAGTTAGTAGATTTTTCGACAAACCTCTAACTTCCTCTAGGCTTGCCACTTTCAGGGAATATTCCAAAAAAGCATTCTCTGGCTCTATTAATGAATATAAACTTCAGGTTAAAAAATGCTTTAAGCATCAATGACGCTATTCCTTCGAAAGATGAAGAACAAATAGTTGCAATTGATGAAAATTCCGATGCTGTTAAGCTAATTACCACAGAGGAAGAAATGGAAGGGTCGCAGATAGTAAAGGCAATTTTGCGTGAGATACTTCCAGCTAAAAGAATTTCTTTCAGAGATACTCAGTCATACTTTGGTGTATTACTAGACGACAATAATCGTAAGCCACTATGTAGACTGCATTTTAATTCTTCAAACAAGTACATAGAACTATTTAACAATGGAAAAGAGAACGGAGAAAGAAAATTGCTTGATACATTAGACGATATATACAAATACAAAAGCGAATTGCTGACTACTGCTTCAAATTACGAGAAGTAAAGACTGCCTACAACATTGGTTTTGCAAAAGTTGGGCGATTATGGCCCATCAGCTGTGGGAATTCTAATCGACTTTTGTAATTTGGCTTTAGCTAATCGGGGTTTAGTGGCCAAGCCAGCAATTGGATCACAGAATGCCCAACCTTCGCAAAGCCTTTAACGTTGGTGGCAGGTAGTTTAGGCACACCGAATTGAAAAACTGATAATCCTAGATGTTTAAAACACCCGAAATACCGACAGATAATTTATATAAGTTCATTGCCCTTTTCGGCTTGATTATTTTCCTATTTAGCATTTATCAGATTGTCAATGAACAAAATTATTTTTTTGAAAGCATCAAACAAGACAATATAGAGGAATACTAAAATGCAAACAAAACTTGACTTATCCAAACTTATTTTAACATGTATGCATTGATTGCAAAACGCAATATTGCAACCTCATACACTGTTCACTTATGCATCATTGCGTATCATACCGTATCATTGTTACCCATAATTCATCCCCCACTTCCTAAATCTGTTACGAAATAAAAGTAGTAACCGAAATAGTCACAACTAATTGGCTAACAAAGGCAAGAAAAGGCAACTATCGGCTAATGAAACTCACTGATAATGAATATAAACGCCATAAAACGTGCATGAACAGTTAGCCGGGCTACTTCCCAATACAAAACTTACTAAATATAAAATCCAACTGATCCTCATTCGTAATCTGCCCCGTAATGGTTCCGAGGTAATGCAGGCATTGGCGGATGTCTAAGGCGAGGAGATCGCCGGGCACTTTGTCTTCGAGGCCGCGTTGCACATCGGCAAGGGCGGAGCTGAGTTTGCGCAGGGCATCGTAATGCCGCGCGTTGGTTACGATGGTGGATTCGGTATTGAGATCGCCTTTGATCGCTTTGGAAACAAGGGCCTCTCGGAGCGCGTCTATATTCGTATTGGCCCTGGCGGAGATGTAGATGATGTTGGCGAAGTCCGCAAACTTTTGTTTCGCGGCGGCTTCGTTGCCGTCGGTCTTGTTGCCGATGAGGATGTACTGTATGTTCTCTGCTTCAAAACCATTCACCACGTTCCGTAATTCCGCTGCGCTGATCTCGTTCACGTCAAACAGGTACACGACCACGTTTGCGGCGCGCATTTTTTCGTAGGAGCGCTCTACGCCTATGCTCTCGATCTTGTCCTGTGTATGTTCACGGATGCCCGCGGTATCGATCAGGCGGAACAGCACGCCGTTGATGTTGAGCACTTCTTCGATCGTGTCCCTGGTTGTTCCGGCAATATCGCTTACGATGGCGCGGTTCTCGTTGAGCAAGGTGTTGAGCAGGGTCGATTTACCTGCGTTCGGTTTACCGATGATGGCCACCTGCACACCGTTCTTGATCACATTTCCCAATTGAAAGGAACTGATGAGCCGGTGCGTGGAAAGTGAAAGCTGGTTGATGAGCGCAGTGAGCTGCGACCTATCTGCGAACTCCACATCCTCCTGCGAAAAATCAAGTTCCAGTTCAATCATCGCCGAAAAACGGATGAGCTGTTCGCGCAGCTGGTGCAGGTCGGATGAAAAGCCGCCGCGCATGCTGTGCAGCGCCGTTTTACGGCTCGCTTCCGTATTGCTTGCGATCAGGTCGGCAACGGCCTCTGCCTGCGTAAGATCGAGCTTGCCGTTGAGAAACGCACGTTGTGTAAACTCGCCCGGTTTGGCAATGCGCACATTTCTTGCAGTGATGGCCTGGATGATGTTCTCCTGTATGAACGGCGAACCATGACAACTGATTTCTATCACATCCTCCCCCGTATAAGAGCGTGGGCCGCGGAAGAGCGACAACACCACTTCATCGAGCATCTTTTCCCCATCGTACAAAAAACCAACCTGTATGGTATGCGATGGCTGTTTGGCAAGGTCTTTCGAAGGAAACATGGCGTTGAGCACGGCAAAGGTTTCTTTCCCGCTCACCCTGATCACACCAATGGCACCGATGCCCGGCGGTGTGGCCAGTGCTACAATTGTGTCGTCCCATCCGGAGAGTTGTCCAAGCATTTTGCAAAGATAGTGAACGGTGGGCAGGAGGCGTACGGTGTTTCAAGCCTGGTTAATGGGTAAAAGGGCGGATGGTCTTTTTCTTCAACCCTTTTACCCAATGTACACGCTATTCATTAACCATAAACGTGATGGTCTGTCGTTGCCTGTATTTCACGTTTCTCCCGTTCTGAACGGCGGCGATCCATTTCTGGCTCTTCTGGATGGCTTTTATGGCCTCTTCTTTTGTGCCGTAACCTGGATCATTTTCTGCGCGGATCTCGCTGAGATAGCCGCCCTGGTCCACAACAAACGAAACAACAACCTTGTAGCTTCCCACAGGTGCGCCATTGTCACCGGGAACGTCGCGGTTGAGGTTGCGTTCGAGGAACTTTCTCCAGGCTTCCATGCCACCGGGGTACTGCGCTTCCTGTTGCACGGTGATGAAGATCTTGTTTTCATCGGGCTCCTCTCTCAATGATTTCTTGCCGACACCCGTTTCTTTTTCAACCGGCGCCGCAATCACGTCGGGGTCTTTCTCACCGGTAATGTTGATCGTACCGATCGCTGCATCGTCGAGCTTGGCTACTTCGGCTATCTGTTCGTCCGGTTTTACAAGTTCGTCCTTAACAATTTTGGGTGGCGTTGCGTTTACGGTTTCTACCGGTGGAAGCTCCTTTGGTTTTTCTTTCGGCGGTTCGATCTTTTCTTCTTCCTGTTGTTTTACATTTTCAAGTTCTACAACCACCGAAGTTTCCACGGCCTGCTTTTTCTGATCGCCTGCCAGCAGCGAACCAACCACCAAAAGCAGGCACACCACGAAGGTTCCCCCGATCGCATAGCGGATGCGTTTGTCGTAACTCTTGCGGAGTTCATACGCGCCATAATTCTTGTTGCGTCCATCGAACAGGATGTCGAGGAGATCTGCTGTAAGAATGTTTGTCTTTTCCATAATAGTAGGTTTTACTATTATGATCCGCGAACACGAAAAAATCCACATGCGTTTCCGGTGAGAATATTTTGCAGAAATTCCATAACACCGCTGCGGCTTGGCTGGTGAACGCCGGGATGATGAGCATTGCCTTGCATTACAGAACTCCTACCAAGGATCGTGTTCGATGTATTTCAAGGCCGCCCTATGCGCAAAAAAAGAACCACGCAATCAATGCGTGGCTCTTAGTAATGAATTATTCAAAGCGCGGATCGTAAGGCGCGCAGCAACAGCTGAGTCCTAATCTTCCGACACCTGGAAGGTGATACTTTGTTTGTGCCTGTAGATCACATTCCTACCGTTCTGAACGGCTGGTGTCCAGGCTGGCCCCTTCTGGATGGCCCTGATGGCTTCCGCTTTTGTACCGTAACCCGGGTCGTTCTCAGCAACTACATCGCTGATGGCGCCGGTCTTGCTTACGATGAAAGATACGATCACGGTGTATTTGCCCGGAGGCGCACCATTGTCGTTCGGAACGTCCCTGTTCAGGTTGCGCTCGAGGTATTTGATCCATGCCGAGGCACCACCCGGGAATGAAGCTGGGATCTGAACCACGGTAAATACTTTATCGTAGTCTTCTTCCACTTTTGGCGCTTCCACCACACCGGTTCCTTTTTCAGGCGGCGGGGCAACGATACCTTCGTCTTTCGCACCTTCCTGGTTAATGGTACCGATCTTGGTATCTTCCAGTTTTTCTACTTCTTTGATCTCCTCTTCGGGCTTAACTTCTTCATCCTTCACGATTTTCGGAGGGGTGAATTTTGCCATTTCCACTTTTGGCGGTTCCTGCTTTGGTGGTGGTGGTGGTGGCGGTGGTTCGGGCTTTTTAGCCTCGTCTACCTTGGCCAGCTCCATATCAACCACAACCTCCGCTTTTTTCTCTTTCGGGGCGTTGTTCGCAATGATCGAGCCCACGAAAAGAAGCGCACAAAGGGTGATCATCCCGATAATGGAATAACGGATCCTTTTGTTGTACGTTTTGCGGAGATCATACGCACCATATTCCTTGTTCCTTCCGTCAAAAAGGATATCGAGGATATCTGCTGATTTGATTTTGTTTGCATCCATGATTAAAAACTTTTGTTAGTAACGATGATAAAAATTCGATTTTAGTTCGACGCCTGCGCGGCCGACTTCGCCACGAGCTGCTCTTCGATATCGGTGATATCTACAAGCGCGTAGCGTGTTGACACCGTGATCGTCATTTCATCAAGGATATCTACCAGGTTTTTGTAAGTTGATTCTTTTGAAGGTTTGATGATTACCACATAATCCTTCAGTTCTCTCACGGTTGACTTTTTACGCATCAACACATCGCGGATATCGTGAAAATTGGACGATTTGAAGTTGGATGCCGTATTATCCAGTTCTCCTTCATAGTAAAAAACAGTATTGTCTTTTCCCATGAGAACGGTAATTACACCCGACTGTTTCGCCTTGTTCTGATCTTCAGGATTATCTACGTCCTTGGGCAAGGTCAGCTTCATCGCTGTGGCCTGGCTCATGGTTGTGGTGAAAATGAAAAACGTGATCAGCAGGAAGCCGAGATCCACCATCGGTGTCAAGTCAACCCGTGTCGATAATTTCTTCGACTTCTTGACCCCAGGACCTTTCTTATGGCCTCCGCCGGAGGTATCCATTTCTGCCATGTCGGTAGAATTTAGTTTTAATTAGCAATTTGTTTACTCTTCCCTTTTCTCTCCAGCCTGCATTTTCTTCCAGAGATCCGTTCCTACAGGCACGCCTTCAGGATTGGTGATCATCTGGAATTTCATGAAGTCGTTCTTCTTGAACGCCGTAATCACACTTTTGAACGCCGGGAACTTGGCCGCGTTGTCTCCTTTTACAAGGATGTTCGGGGCTTTCCCGCCCTGGTATGCATCGCGGACCAGGGTCATCCACGTAATCAACTGGTTATTAGAAGAATCCTTCACCGGGATCCCTGGCAACAGGTTTCCTTTGCGTTGGTCTTCAGGTGTTTCCAGGTATGATTTCAGTTGCTCAAACGGAGCGCCGATGAACAGCGCCGTTTTGAACTTCTGTACGTCTATGCCGAGATTACGGGTACTGTTCAGCGCATTGGCTATGCTTTCCTTTTTTTGTTCGTCATCCATCGTAAGGAACACTTTGCCGTCCTTGTCAAAGATTATCTCTACAAAATCCTTCTGCGGGGCCACTTTCGCCGCCACAGATTTAGGGATCGTAACAGCGATGGCCTCCGAGGGCTTGAATTTCGTTGTTAAGATAAAGAATGACAACAACAGAAAGGCCACATCGCACATGGCTGTCATGTCGATGCTGGTACTCTTACGAGGTAATTTGGCTCTACCCATTGTTATTGATTTAAGAATTTCACATTATAAGATTCAAATCTTCGCACTTTCCATAAACAATCCTGCGATTATTTGTAGTTAGCGGCAAAACTTTGTGTTAAAGTGAAACCTGACTCGTCAATACCATAAGTAATACCGTCGATACGCGTTGTAAACACGTTGTACATGATGATCGCGATCGCCGAAGTACCGATACCCAATGCCGTGTTAAACAGGGCCTCAGAGATACCTTCAGAGAGTGCACGTGCCGCATCACCGCCACCTTCCTGGCCGAGTGCAGAGAACGATTTGATCATTCCCATTACCGTTCCCAACAGACCCAAAAGGGTTGCTACTGAGGCGATGGTTGACAGGAACACGAGGTTCTTCTCGAGCATTGGCAGTTCAAGCGCCGTTGCTTCTTCCACTTCTTTCTGGATATTCAATACTTTCTGCTCTGTATTGAGCTCTGTATTGGTGATCATTTCTTTGTATTTTTTCAGTCCTGCTTTCATCACATTACCTACAGAACCTTTTTGCTTGTCGCAGGCAGCCAGCGCTTTGTCCACTTCCTTATTAGCCAGGTGGAACTGCACGGTGCGAACGAATTCAGCGATGCTTCCGGTACCGGCTGCACGTGAAACCGTGAGGAGCCTTTCGATACAGAAAGTAAGAACCGTTAATGCACATCCGATCAGGATAGGTACGATGATACCACCCTCGTACATTTTAGTGAAAGTACCTTTAGGTCCTTTATGATCAGGCCAGAAACCTCCGTTCGGATCAGGTTGTGTAAAGTTGCCGGGAGCACCGATCACGAAACGCCAGATAACGTACCCGAGAATGATACACAAAAGCGGCGCGAGCCATGAAATAGAATTACCGCTCTTTTTAGCGTGTGCAGGAGACGGGCTTTTTACCGCAGCAGCTGCAGTGGGTTTTGTTTCAGCCATGATTCAATTGATTTTTGGTTTTTTAAAAATTACAGTTGATTTAAAAAAAATGTTTGTTTCCGCAATTCTACTGAAAATTGTGTTGAAAAAACAAAACAATATTTCAAAAAAGTAAAAAAGTGGCTTACAAAATAACTATTTTATTGAAAGGCGCCAATTTAGTTTTTGTTATCCTTTGGGTGTGTTTTTAATGGGGTTTTAACGCCCCGGAAACCAGGGTTCAAATGGTCCTCCGGGATACAGATTCCGGGGTTACGGATCTCTGTTTTTTTCCTGGCCCTTACATTTTGCTTTCGTGCTTTTCCGGGCCTGCCGTTTTGCTACCAAAGAACTTCGACAAAGCTGAACTTTGAATTACGAAATCCGTTCGTACTTCGTACTTCCCGCCTGGGTTTTTAAGAAGTGCCAAGATACTGCATCAAACCAAAGCGCCCCAACTCTTTTCACCGACTTATTTCGCCTTTTCACCATTGGTAACATTGGTAATAAAATAAGAGGGGTTTTTCGGAGAGACCCTTATCTTTAAAAATTATTCAACACTATTTTATACTGTATTATGAAAAAACAATTACTCATCCTCGCGCTGATGGCTACTACAGCCGGTTTTGCGCAGAGAGACACAACCAACCCTGCACCTGCCCCGGTAGGTGGGGTTCCGAGAGGCGCGGGTGCGTTCCCCGGCCTGGGCGGCGCGGCTGCGGCCGGAAAGCCAAGGCCTTACAAGGAAGTGATCACCGATAAAGCAGTTACCAAAAAAGGGCTGTTTACGGTGCACAAAGTAGAAGACAAGTATTACTTCGAGATCGGCGATACTTTGTTGAGCCGTGAGATCCTCACCGTAACCCGCTTTTCAAAAGTACCGGGCGGTGGCGGCCAGTATGGTGGTGAACAAGTGAACGAGCAAAGCATCCGCTTTGAAAGAGGGCCGAGCAACAATCTCTTTGTACGCGTGGTTGCACTGATCAGCACCGCTGATTCTACAACACGTATCGCCAAGGCCGTTGCCAATTCTTACCTCGACCCGATCGCTGTTGCATTCCCGATCGCGGCATACGGCAAGGATTCTGCGAGCTATGTTTTTGAAGTAACCGATTTCTTCAAGAGCGATAACCAGCTCATCGCTTTAGACGCCGGCGCAAAACGCCAGTTTGGGTTGCAGGCGCTTGCGAGCGACAGGTCTTACATCCAAAGCATCAACACATTCCCGATCAACACCGAGATCAGAACGGTGAAAACCTATTCTGCTTCAGCAGGCGCCCCAGGTGGTTTTCCTGGTACGCCGGGCAGCAGTTCGCTTCCTGCAGGACGTGCAGCAGGCGCTGTTACCGTGGAGCTGAACACTTCTATGTTGCTTCTTCCTAAACTGCCGATGTACCGCCGTTTGTTTGATTCAAGGGTAGGTTTCTTCGCAGACCGTTTTACGGTGTACAGCGATGACCAGCAGAAAGTAGACAACCAGACCTTTGCAGTAAGATGGAGGCTCGAGCCAAAAGCGGAGGACCTTCAGAAATATTTCCGCGGCGAACTGGTAGAGCCCGCCAAACAGATCATCTATTACATCGACCCGGCCACACCGAAACAATGGGTTAAACCATTGATCGATGGTATCAACGACTGGAACGTAGCTTTTGAAAAAGCAGGATGGAAAAATGCGATCGTTGGTAAAGAATGGCCAAACGATCCGAACATGAGCCTTGAAGATGCACGTTACTCTGTGATCCGTTATTTCGCTTCCGATATCGAGAACGCATACGGGCCGCAGGTACACGATCCACGCAGTGGAGAGATCCTCGAGAGCCATATCGGCTGGTACCACAACGTAATGAAACTGGTTCACGACTGGTACATGGTGCAAACCGCAGCGGTAGATCCGAAAGCAAGAAAAATGAAATTCGATGATGAGCTGATGGGCCAGTTGATCCGTTTTGTATCATCACACGAAGTGGGCCATACCCTTGGCCTGCGCCACAACATGGGAAGCAGCAGCAAAACGCCTGTGGAAAACCTGCGCAACAAAGCATGGGTTGAAGCAAATGGCCATACTGCATCTATCATGGACTACGCACGTTTCAACTATGTAGCGCAGCCTGAAGACAATATCTCGGAAAAAGGATTGTTCCCACGCATCGGCGATTACGATAAATGGGCGATCGAATGGGGATACCGTTTTCTTGGTGAGAACGATGTTGAGAAAGACATGAAGATCAACAACCAGTGGATCATCAAGAACATTGGCGGTAACCCACGCCTGTGGTTTGGCGGCGAAGGCCGTGGCAACGATCCACGCGCACAAACAGAAGACCTTGGCGACAATGCTGTAAAAGCAAGCGATTACGGTATCAAGAACCTGAAACGCGTGTTGGCAAATCTTCCTGAGTGGACAAAAGAAGAAGGCGACCATTACGAGAACCTGAGCGATATGTATGGCCAGGTTATCGGACAGTTCGGCCGCTACATGGGCCATGTGAGCCGCAACGTTGGTGGTATCTACGAAACATTCAAATCAATTGAAGAGCCGGGAGATGTTTACGAACCAACACCAAAAGCAATTCAGAAAGATGCGGTTTCATTCATCAACAAACAATTGTTTGCAACACCAACCTGGTTGCTGGATAAAAACATCCTCAACAAAATTGCACAACCTGCAACAACTGAAAGAATTCAAACGCTCCAGGTGAGCACTTTGAGATCTTTGCTCGATGGAACGCGCCTGGGCCGTTTAACAACCAGCGCAAACCGTTTTGGCGCAGGTACGTATACTGCCGATGAGCTTGTTACTGATGTTCAGTCGGAAGTGTTCAGCGAACTCGCTTCACGCAAACCAATCGACAACTACAGGAGAAACCTGCAGAAAGAATTTGTTGAGCAACTGATCACGCTCGGAAATCCTCCGCCGCCGGTTACGCAGCAACTTGCTCCGGGTATCTCTATCACAACAGGTATTTCCAAAACAACAGATGTTACTTCTATTGCGAAAGGACACCTGAGAAGCCTGCAGTCAGAAGCTTCGGCTGCTGCTGCCGCTTCAACTGATAAGATGACGAAATATCACTTACAGGATATTGCTGACAGGATCAAGAAAGCACTGGATCCTAAATAAGATCATGGATCTTATCACAGCCAAAAAGCTCCCGCAAATTGCGGGAGCTTTTTTTTGTGCAACCACGGAAACTCATGTTAAAATTCGGCACACAAGCTGCAGATCTGTTTTACAGCCCATTCATGTTATACCTTTGCATAAACCTCGCTTATGAAATATGCGATCTGTACTTTGTTGTTATTCGCCACCCTCTCTTTGCATGCCCAGAAAAAAGAACGGTGGGGATACCTCCGCGATAGTGTAACGAATGAGCCGATCGCGTTAGCGAGCGTTACCAATACCAATACCGGTAAAACGGTGGTAACCAATGCCAGCGGCCGGTTCAGGATCGATGTTGCAGAAAACCATGTATTGTCGTTTGCAGCGGTTGGTTATTTTTTCGACACGATCCATTTCAACAAACAATATTTACTGCAAGATACCATTGCCTTGTACCTCGCGCCGCTGGCGCATAGTCTTGGCAATGTTACCGTAACCACCAAAGGCATGAGCCGGTACCAGCTCGACAGCATGGAACGCCGCGCAGAGTTCCTGCAATCCACCGTGGGATACAAGATCCCCACTTTTTCGCAGGCCAATTCAGGCGCGGGCATCGCACTGAACCTCGACCGTTTTTCGAAAAGGGAAAAAACAAAACGCCGCGCTTTTGATTTTTTTGAATCGAACGAGGTGCAGGCTTACATCAACTACCGGTTCTCACCCGAAATCGTTGCAAAATACTCCAACCTGAAAGGGGATGCGCTGCGCGACTTTATGCAGCAATACCGGCCAACCAATGCGTGGCTAAGAAGCAATACCAGCGAGGTTGATATTATGTATTACATCAATGATAAACTCAAGATCTATCACGGTAAATAAATAAGGATTTATTAACCCTGTTGTTTCAGGATATGCATCATTCTTATGGCCTATTCGTAGCGGAGTGCAACGATCGGGTTTAGTCTTGCTGCTTTTAGTGCAGGGTAAATGCCTGCAAGCAATCCTACCGCCGAGCACAATAAAATGCCGATAAAGATCCATAGCCATGGGATCACAAAGCTGGTCTTCAAGAGTATGGTGGCTATGTTGCCGACGAGCAACCCGGATGCAATTCCAAACACGGCGCCCAGCGTGCTGATGATGAGGCTCTCGAAGAGAAACTGCTGGCGCACGTTCCTGTTCTTTCCGCCGATGGCTTTTACAAGGCCCACTTCCTTCGTACGTTCATTTACCGATACGAGCATGATGTTCATCAGACAAATGGCAGAACCGATGAGCGTGATGCCCCCGATGGCAATGGCTGCGCCCGTTATGCTTCCTAGGAAGCCGATGAACATTTCGGCAAACTTGTCGCTGCGCTCGATCACAAAATTAATGTCTTCTGTAGGTTCCAGTTTCCGCACGGCGCGGAAAACGGATGTGGCCTCTTCCGTTGCCACATCGAGATGCGCAACATTACCTACCATAACACCAAGCATGTAAGACGGATTGGAATTCTGGAAATTACGAACGTTGGTATACGAGGTGAGCAATACATCATCCTGCCGCATCATGGCGCTGGAGCCCTTGCTTTTGAGCAGTCCCACCACGCGGTATGGCAGGCTTCCCACGCGGATGACCTTGTCGATGCATTTTTCCGGCCTGTCGCCAAACAATTTCGTGGCCACATTGCTTCCCATCAGGCAAACGGCGCGGCCGCTGGTTACATCGAGGCTGTTGAGGTTCCTGCCCTGTTCTATAGAGTAGCCGTTCACCACCAGGTAATTCTCATCGCCGCCCCACAAAGTGATCTGCGGGTTGGTCTTTTTTTCCTCGTAATGAATTTCCTGTGCGCCGGGTCCCCGCCTGTAAACGGCTACCACCGCATCCGGGAAATTGAAATTGGTTTTGAAAAGTTCCGCTTCTTCTTCGCGGATGGGTTTACCGAGGTTGGACTTTTTCTCCCGCAGGCCACGTCGTTTTTTCTTGATGTCGTCGTTGCCGTTGTTGAAACCGTTCCGCGATTCTTTGTAACGGATGTTGAATGCATTCGCGCCCATCGATGAAAAACTTTCTTTGAGGCTCTGCTCCATGGCGCCGATGGCGGTGATGATGCCGATCAATGCCATAATTCCCAATGCAATGATGGCAACGGTTAAACCGGTACGCAGTTTATTGCTCCGTACGGTGCGCCAGGCGAGAACGAGGGAATCGGTGGTGGTCATGCAGGTAAATTGTTCTCCATAAAGATAGGAGATTAAGGAGACAAGTTACAAGATGGCGCGTCTTCCCGCCTTCTTTCCTTAAAAGTATCCGTGTTCCTTAAAAATAGAACCAGTTCAGTATAAACGACGGGAACAAACCGGTAAAGATGATGAACGCCGCCACGAGCAGGAGCCCGATCTTGTATGCGCCGCTTACCTCGGTTGCCTCTGCGTCGCCTTCTTTGAAATACATCGCCTGTATCACCCGGAAATAGTAGTATACGCTTACTGCCGCAAACAATACGGCAACCACGATCAGCCACATAGGGCCGCCCGCCTTTACTACAGAAGCAAGCATGTAATATTTTGCGAAGAAGCCGGCGGTTAACGGGATACCGGACAACGACAGCAAACAAACCGTGGTTGCCAAGGCAAGCACCGGTTGTGTTTTTGCAAGACCGTTGAACCCTTCAAACGTGTAATCTTTCATTTTGATGAGCACCGAGAAGATGCCGATGGTTGCCAGGCTGTAAGCCGAGGCATACAGCAAAATACCTTCTTTAGACAGGTCGTTCTCACCATACAGGGCAAACAACATAAATCCTGCCTGTGCAATGCTCGAATACGCCAGCATGCGTTTTACGCTTTGCTGGAACACGGCCGTGATGTTGCCGATGAGCAGCGTTGCGATGATGACAAACCCCAGTAAAATATGCCATGTAGGGCCCAGTGCGCGTGTATGCTGTTCAAACAAGCGCATGAAGGCGATAAAGCCCGCTGCTTTTACGATGGTTGCCATGAAGGACGTGAATACGCCGGGTGCACCGTCGTAAACATCGGGTGTCCAGAAATGGAAAGGCGCGGCTGAAACTTTGAAACACATTGATACGAACAACAATATCATACCGGCAATCTCGAGAAAAGAAGTGTGCGGTATGAGCCCGCCGGCAACGAGTGATTTATCGATGCCGAGCTGGAAGCTGCCTGTTGCGCCGTAGATAAGCGCAATACCCATGAGCATGATGCCCGTGGAGAAAGAACCCATCAAAAAATATTTCAAAGATGCTTCGTTGCTCTTGAGGTTCCTTTTGTCTGCGCCGGTGAGTATGTACAAAGGGATAGACATGATCTCTATACCGATGAACAACATCAGCAACCCATTGTATGAAGAGAGGATGGTTACACCGCAGAGTACAAAAAAGATCAGCGCGTAACTGTCGGCCACATTCACACCCATTTTTTCGATGGTCTTACCGCTCAGCAGCACATACACCAGGGTGGCAGCGATGGCGATGGTGTTGAAATACATCCCGAACTGGTCGTAGTTGAACAGGTCTGTGCGTTTTACGTGCACCACAAAAATGCCATAGCTCTGGAACAGGTTGGCAACCAGCAGCAGCAGCAATCCTGAAACAGCGATGGCCGTGTAGGTAGATTTATTTTTGAACATGATGCCACTGAACATCATGACAACACCCAGTAAAGCAGAAACGATGATTGCATTCATAACTTATCGTGATCTTATCCCCCCAACCATACTGTGGGGGAAACAAAATTTATTTATCGGTTAACCACTATTGCGTTTACAGTATCTTTTGTAAGGTCGATCAACGGTTGCGGGTATACGCCCAGCGCGATGATGATGAGCGCCAGCGCCACCAGTATCCATTTCACATTTCCACCGATCTCTGTTGCATTGGCGGTGATCTCGTTTGTATTTCCGTACAATACTTTCTGAACCATGTTGAGTGTGTAGATGGCCGCGAGTATCACGCTCACCCCTGCCGCTGCCGCCATCCATATATTGTACTGGAACAGCCCGTTGAACATCAGGAACTCACCAATGAACGCGTTGGTCAATGGCAGGGCGATGTTTGCAAAGGCCATCACCACCAGTAATATGGCCAGTGCCGGCGCCTTTTGTGCAAGTCCGCCCAGCTCGCTGAGTTTGCGTGTACCGGTTTTTTGCTCCACAACATCTGCGATGATCCACAAACCGATCACGTTGATGCCGTGGTTGAACATCTGCACCATCACACCTTCCATTCCTGTTTTGTTGTGGGCGAAGATGGCAGCGCACATCAACCCGATGTGGGCGATGGATGAATACGCGATCATCCGCTTCAGGTCATCCTGCCTGATGGCAATGAGCGATGCATACAGCATACCCACCACCGACAAAATGATCACCCAGTCCGCAAAATGAACCGAGGCATTCGGGAAAACCGGAAGCAGCCAGCGTACCGCGGCGAAGATGCCCATCTTAACCATTACACCGCTTAACACCATGGTGGTTGCGGTAGGCGATTGCTCGTAGGCATCGGGCTGCCAGGTGTGGAACGGGAACACCGGCATCTTGATCGCGAAAGCGATGAAGAACAACCAGAATACCCAGCTTTCCGCTTTGGCGCCGAGCACCACGCTGTAAAACGAACTGAGCGCAAAAGAATGATCAGGGGTTTGAAAATAGATATACAATATTCCCGCGAGCATCAGCAAAGAGCCGAGGAAGGTGTAAACAAAGAATTTGAAAGTAACTGCGATCCTTTTTTCGCCGCCCCAGAGCGAGCAGAGAAAATAAACGGGGATCAGCGCCAGCTCCCAGAAAAAATAGAACAGCAAGGCATCCATGGCGAGGAACACGCCCATCAGCCCGGCCTGCGTAAGCAACATCAACCCATAAAAACTGCCCGGGTTTTTGTAATCGTTGCGGTAAACGGCAATAAAGATTACAGGGAAAGAAACGGCTGTGAGCAGGCAAAGCATTTTGCCCATACCATCCATCGATACGCTGAAACGGCTGCCGAGCTCGGCGAGCCAGGGTACGTTGTGGTAAAGATTAGCGGATGGCAGGCAGTAAATCCCCGTTATTGCAACAGCGAGTGTGACCAGGGAAGCAAGCAATGACCATGCTCTTGCCGCGCCCGCTCCGTTTAAGAAGAAGCTGGCCAGGCCGGTGATCAACGGTATCAATATGAGAGAAACAGAGATCATATCTTTTCTTTATCGCAACAGCAGTTTAAAATATTTTATTGAAAAATTGAACGATCGTTACATCGTTGAACCATATTAAAAAGAATACAACCATGGCCAATACCATCACAAGTATGTAATTGCCCACCTGGCCGCTCTGCAGCAAACGGAGTTGTCTTGACCCGTAGCTGATCATCCTCCCAACACCATTCACCAACCCATCGATACCGCTTTTTTCGACGATGTTTTTGAAGAACCCTGCCAATGCATTCAATGGGTTTACGATGATGGCATTGTAGAGCTCATCCACGTACCATTTGTTCTCGAGCACTTTTGCGATGCCGGTATTTTCTGCGCCTGTGTTCTCGTATTTTTTGAATTTTGTTACGGCAATTACGATGGCAATGATGATCAGCACGGTGGTTCCGCCCATCATCATGTATTCCTGCGAGGCTTCGAGGTGATGGTGTTCGCCCGCAATTTTTGCCGATTCTGCAAATACCGGCGCAAGGAAATGTTCCAGGCTGTGCGCGTGTTCTGCAAACACTTCAGGAATTCCGATCCATCCACCCGCTACTGAAAGAATGGCGAGGATGATCAATGGCAGTGTCATCTGCCAGGGGCTCTCGTGCAGGTGGTGTTCCTGCTCATGCGTGCCGCGGAATTTTCCGAGGAAGGTGAGGGTGTAGAGGCGGAACATATAGAATGCCGTCATTAATGCACCGGCCACACCAATGTAATAATAGATCGGGCTAACCCCATAAGAAGCCGTCAGGATCTCGTCTTTTGAAAAGAAACCGGAGAAAGGAGGAATACCCGCGATGGCAAGACAAGCCAACAGGAAGGTGATGTGCGTAATGGGCATGTATTTTTTCAACCCGCCCATTTTGCGTATGTCCTGTTCATGGTGCATTGCATGGATCACGGAACCGGCGCCGAGGAACAGCAGGGCTTTGAAGAAAGCATGTGTCATCACATGAAAAACCGCACCGGTATAGGCGCCAACGCCGAGGCCGAGGAACATATAGCCGAGCTGGCTTACGGTGGAGTAGGCGAGTACTTTTTTGATATCATCCTGTTTCAACGCGATGGTTGCCGCAAATATCGCAGTTGCCAGGCCGATGATGGCGATGAGTGTTTGCGTTGTTGGCGCGAGTGTATAAAGGATATTGCTTCGCGCGATCATGTAAATACCTGCGGTAACCATTGTTGCGGCGTGGATGAGTGCAGACACCGGGGTTGGACCGGCCATCGCATCCGGCAGCCAGGTATAAAGAGGGATCTGGGCGCTTTTTCCCATAGCGCCCACAAACAGTAAAGTGGTGATGGCAGCGATATCGAACGAGGTAAGTTTTGCGATATTGGCAACGGTGAATACTTCATGGTAAGTAACCGTGCCGAGTTTAAAGAGCAGCCAGAATACAGCGAGTAAGAAACCAAGATCGCCGATCCTGTTCATTACAAAAGCCTTGCGGGCTGCGTAGTTGTAATTGTTGTTCTTGAACCAGAAGCCGATGAGCAGGTAAGAGCAAAGCCCCACGCCCTCCCAACCGATGAACATGATCACATAGTTCGCACCCATCACCAGCAGCAGCATTGAAAACACAAAGAGGTTGAGGTAAGCAAAGTAGCGGCCAAAATGCTGCGGTTCTTCTTCGTGCATATAGGCAGAAGAATACAAGTGGATCAGGAAACCGATACCGGTAATAATGAGCAGGAACAAAGAAGACAACTGGTCAACCTGGAACGCAAACGGAATGCTGAAAGCGTCGGTCCTGATAAAATCGAACAGCACGCTAACGGAACCACCGTGTGCCTTTACATCAAAGAACAGGAAAAGGCTCACCACAAAAGAAGCGAGAATGGCACCACTGCCGATGATGCTGATCAGTGTCTTAGACATTGATTTCCTTCCCAACCCGTTGATCAAAAATCCGAGCAGTGGAAACAATGGAACCAGGTAAACTAATTTATTCATACCCTATTGTGCTTAACGCTGAACGTTCAGCGCTTTTGGTTTACTATTTTTTATCGGCCCTGCTGAACGATTGCCGTTCAGCGTTACTATTTTATTTTTTACGCGGCTGCTAGTTCTTCAACCGGTTCAGGAAATTGATATCTACGGAATGTGTGTTCCGGTACATCATTACAATGATCGCCAGTCCTACGCTCACTTCTGCCGCTGCCACTACCATGATGAAGAATACGAACAGCTGCCCGTCTGTACCCGCGCTTACATTCTTCGCATCTGCCGCTACCTGTACAGCGTGGTGCATTTTTGAAAAGGCAACAAGCAGGAGGTTGACTGCATTCAGCATCAGTTCAATGCACATGAACACGATGATCGCATTGCGGCGCGTGAGCACGCCTACGATACCGATGCAGAAGAGCGTGAGGCAGAGATAGATGTAATATTGTATTGGCATTTTATTCGCTTGGTGCGGAACGCTGGTGCGCAACGCTTTTTTTATTTTTATATTCTTTGTTTCCGGCTGCCTTACGCGTGAGCGCCCGGCGCCGTTGCTTTTATTTTTTCCCGATCACTACGGCTCCTACCATCGCGCTCAAAAAGAGAACACTGCTTATTTCGAAAGGAACCACGTATTCGCTGAACAATACCTTACCCAGGTTTTTGATGAGGCCGATATCGCCGCCGCCCATCATAGCGGTTCTTCCGCCCATTTCAACGGCCTGGCGCGTGAGCGATACGAGCATGATGAGCAAACACCCGCCGGAGATCACGCCGGCCAGTTTCATCCACACATGTTTTTGCGGTTCGGTGGTGGAGTTGAGGTTCATCAACATGATCACAAAAAGGAACAATACCATGATGGCTCCTGCATAAACGATCAGGTTTACGATGGCGAGGAACTGCGCGTTCAGCAATATATAGTGCCCCGTGATGGTAAAGAAAACCGCGATCAGCCACAACACACTGTGCACCGGGTTCTTGCTAACCAATACCATGACAGCACTGAACACAGCAACCGCAGAAAGGATGAAGAATATTAATTCAGTTGTACTCATAATTTTAATTAGTAACTGGTAATCAGAATCAATAACCGGTTCAATTATTAATCGCTGATTACTAATTGTTAATTTGGATTTGCTGTTGTTGGTTGCCTTTCTCCCCTTGCCTTCTCATATCCTTCCGGATCGGTGTTTGGATCGGGGATCAGGAGGTCCTTCTTTCCATAAATAAAACTCTCACGCGTAAAGCTCGCAGGCGTAAAGGTTTCACTTAAGTAGATCGCGTCTTTCGGGCAGGCTTCTTCGCACAAACCACAAAAAATACAACGCAGCATGTTGATCTCGTATTTGGCCGCGTATTTCTCTTCACGGTACTTGTTCTCTTCGCCGGGTAAACGTTCTGCGGCTTCCATGGTAATGGCTTCAGCAGGACATGCAACCGCGCACAACCCGCAGGCGGTGCAGTTCTCGCGTCCTTCCGCATCACGGTTCAGCACGTGCAGGCCGCGGAACACGGGGCTGAACGGGCGCTTCTGTTCGGGATAACGGATCGTTGGCTGTTTTTTGAAAATATGGCTGAACGTAATGGCCATACCTTTCGCGATCGAGGGCAGATACAAGCGCTCCATGAGGGTCATGGGCTTCTTGTTTACCGTTCTTGCTCTTTTAGTTAATGCCTGCATATTTGGTTTCTCCCTGCCGCTTGCAGCGGCAAAAATATTTTTATAGTGTATTGATACCAACTTTTTCCGTCCGTCCTGCGTGTTGCCCGGACCTTCTTTCACGATTCACAAATCACCTGCCCTGGAAATACAATATCGCGCCACCTGTTGCCAGCATGTTCACCAGTGCCAGCGGGATGAGTGTTTTCCATCCCAGGTTCATCAACTGGTCGTAGCGGAAACGCGGGATGGTCCAGCGGATCCACATGAATATGAAAATAAAGATCACGATCTTGGTCAGCAACGCCAATACGCCCAATACTGCGGCGAGGTTTGGCGCCAGCGTGCTTTCGTCGAGGAACGGAATATCGTACCCGCCGAAGAACAGGCAGGCCATTACGGCGCTGCTCATGATCATGTTCACGTATTCTGCAAAAAGGTAAAAACCGAGTTTCATGGATGAATATTCCTGGTGGTAACCGAAGTTCAGTTCGTTCTCTGCTTCCGGCAGGTCGAACGGGGTACGGTTACATTCCGCCATGGCGCAGATAAAGAATATCAGGAAGCCCAGTGGCTGGTAAACGATGTTCCATACCGGCCCGCTTACCTGTTGCTCTACAATGGTGCGCAGGCTGAGCGAACCCGAGATCATCAGTACTGCGATGAGTGATAACCCCATTGCCAGCTCATAACTGATGGCCTGCGATGCGCCGCGCAGTGCGGCCATGAGCGAGAATTTATTGTTGGATGCCCATCCACCGATCATTATGCCATACACACCCATGCTCACCACGCCAAAAACATACAGGATGCCGATGTTGATGTCTGCGATCTGGAGGTCTATCTGCCGGTCGAACATTTCTACATGTGTGCTCCATGGAATAACGGCACAGGTCATCAAAGCTGCGGTCATCGCCAATCCCGGCCCGAGAATGAACAAAAATTTATTGGAAGTATTGGGAATGATCTCTTCTTTCATGATCAGCTTCAACCCATCCGCGAACGGCTGCAGCAAACCAAACGGGCCGGCGCGGTTGGGGCCCGGCCTGTCCTGCAATACGGCAGCCACCTTACGCTCCGCAAAAGTGGTGTACAAAGCGATGCCCAGGCTCGCAAACACGATGATGGCGATGAGTACGAGCTTTTCTATTAACAGAATCCAGTCGATGGTGAGTAGTGTCATTTATTCAATTTCTTTTAAAACTTTTTATCATCCGGATCAGCGCTTGCTGCTGTATCCTAAATGTTGTATCCCTCGTTTCGAAACATCAGATCCTTATTCTTCCCCGGTAAAATCCGTCGAGTGCGCCGGCCCGTTGATCAGGCTCAATTCTATCCCGGGTTTGTTCACCTCGCTGGCCGCGTGGATGTCCATCATGATCTTCGGGTGTCTTCCATCGTGAACCGCTTCGAATATTTCGGTCGGTTTTACCGATCCTACTTTCCCGGCGTAATGATTGGCGGAGATCACCGACTGGCGGCTGATGGCCCTCGGGCCTTCAATTACCCAATCGCTGGATTTCTTTTTATCGAAGCGGCAGGTGTTGCAGATCCAGGCGGGCTTGCCATCTTCCAGGCTTTCCACCTCTCCCCACTGGTCTTTGCGCGCGGTTACGCGGAACACTTCATCGCCACGGTTCCATAACGTTACCTTGCCACTGCAGGTTGGGCAATCGCGGTGTGCATCCATCGGCTTCAGGAACCATACGCGGTTTTTGAAGCGGAAGGTTTTGTCTGTGAGCGCACCCACCGGGCAAACATCGATCACATTACCGATGAAATCATTTTCGAGACTCTTTTCTATCAATGTTGCGATCTCTGAATGGTCGCCCCTGTCCAGCACACCATGTTCCCTCTTCGCTGTAAGCTGGTCTGCGGTGTACACGCAACGGTAGCAGAGAATGCAACGCGTCATGTGCAGTTGTATGTAAGGACCGATGTCGTGTTTCTTGAATGTGCGGCGCTGGAACTCGTATCGTGTACCTTCTTTACCGTGATCGTAGCTGAGGTCCTGCAGGTGGCACTCCCCTGCCTGGTCGCACACCGGGCAATCGAGCGGGTGGTTGAGCAACAGGAATTCGACAACACCGGCGCGCGCATCGAGTACTTTGGGACTGGTGATGTTTTTCACTTCCATCCCGTCCATAACCGTGGTGCGGCATGATGCCACGAGTTTGGGCATGGGGCGCGGGTCTTTTTCGGAGCCTTTGCTTACTTCCACCAAACAGGTGCGGCATTTACCGCCGCTTCCTTCCAGTTTACTGTAGTAGCACATAGCAGGTGGCGCCACTTCTCCGCCGATCATCCTGGCGGCATTGAGTATAGTGGTACCGGCAGGTACTTCTACCGTAATGTTGTCTATCGTAACCTTAAACATCGGTGTTTCTGACATATGCCAAAATTCAAAAAGTCAAAAATTTTCTTACCCTGCTACCGGAACATGGATCGGGTCTGCATAATGCGCCAGTCCATAATTTCTTTTCACCGCTTCGTCGGGATGCAATACATGCCATTCAAATTCATCCCTGAAATGGCGTATCGCTGCTGCCACGGGCCATGCTGCGGCATCGCCCAGCGGACAGATCGTATTTCCCTCGATCTTTCTCTGGATATCCCAAAGCAGGTCGATATCGCTCAGTTTGCCAGCACCGTTCTCGAGGCGCAGCAACAATTTCTCCATCCATCCTGTTCCTTCGCGGCAGGGTGAGCATTGCCCGCAGCTTTCGTGGCGGTAGAAGCGTGCAAGCGTGTAGGTATTTTTTACAATACACTGGTCTTCGTCCAACACGATAAACCCTCCGGAGCCCATCATCGATCCCGTTGCAAAACCGCCGTCGCTGAGGCTTTCGTAGTTCATCAGGCGTGTTTCGCCTTTGGCGGTCCTCAATAATAAGTTGGCGGGAAGAATGGGTACGGATGATCCGCCGGGAATGCATGCTTTCAAACGCTTTCCGTTGGGGATGCCACCGCAATATTCGTCGCTGTAAATGAATTCTTCAACAGAGATCGTCATGTCTATCTCGTAAACGCCGGGTTTGTTGATGTTACCGCAGGCGGAAATGAGTTTTGTGCCGGTAGATTTTCCCACACCGATCTTTGCATATTCTTCGCCGCCCATGTTGATGATGGGAACCACTGCGGCCAGTGTTTCTACATTATTCACCACTGTGGGGCGGAGCCATGCACCCTGTACCGCCGGGAACGGAGGTTTGATGCGGGGGTTACCGCGTTTGCCTTCGAGCGATTCGATGAGTGCGGTTTCTTCTCCGCAGATATACGCGCCGGCGCCGCGGTGTACATAGATCTCGCAGTCGAACCCGGTACCTAAAATATTTTTTCCCAGGAACCCATTTGCGCGTGCTTCTTCAATGGCGTGTTCGAGGATATCAACGATCCAGGCATATTCGCCGCGGATATAAATATAGGTTGCATTGCTGCCGAGTGCGAAAGAAGAAACGATCAGTCCTTCGATCAGCAGGTGCGGCAAAAATTCCATGAGGTAGCGGTCTTTGAAGGTGCCGGGTTCGCTTTCATCGGCGTTGCATACCAGGTGACGGGGCACGCCTTCGGGTTTTGCGATGAAGCTCCATTTCATACCTGCCGGAAAACCCGCGCCGCCACGGCCGCGCAGGCCGCTCTTCTTCACTTCTTCAACGATGGCTTCGGGCCCCATTTCCTTCAGCGCTTTTTCCACGCTGCGGTACCCGCCTTCGCGGCGGTATACATCGTAGAAACGGATGCCTTCGATGTGGGCTTTTTCTAGTAATAATTTTTTACTCATAGTTACGCTGTAAAGCTTCGGGCTAATTATTTGTTGCTGCGTTTTTCCTGCATTCGTCGATGATCGCGTCCACTTTCTCCTTCGTCAGGTGTTCGCGGTAAGTTTTGCCGAGCTGCATCATGGGTGCGTACCCACATGCGCCAAGGCATTCTACGGTTTTAAGGGTGAACATGCCGTCTGCGGTTGTTTCACCCGGTTTGATGCCCAGTTTGTCGGTGATGTAGGCAACGATGTTATCGCTTCCATTGATCATGCATGGGCCTGTCTGGCAAACTTCGAACATGTATTTGCCAACCGGTTTGAGGTTGTACATGCTGTAGAACGTTGCTACCTCGTATACTTCAATCGGGGTGATCTGCAGCAGGGATGCCACATAATCCATCGTTTCGGTACTGAGCCAGCCACCAAATGTATCCTGCGCCACGTGCAATACGGGGAGCAACGCACTTTTCTGTTTCCCTTCGGGATAACGTGCAATGATCTCTTTTACCTTGGCGAGTTTTTCTTCCGAAAATTGTATCATAGTGTTCTTTTATCTGCCGGCGGTCCGCTGCCGGCTTTTTTGTTGCATGAGAGTACCGGTCACCAATGGCCGCATGGCCATCGGCTAAAAGCTTTTACCCATCCATTTCTCCTGCGATCAGGTTCAGGCTGCTCATCGTTACGATCGCATCGCTTAACATACCCCCTGTTACCAGTTCCGGGTATGCCTGGTAATAAATGAAACAGGGTCTTCTGAAGTGCAGGCGGAAAGGCGCCCTGCCGCCATCGCTGATGAGGTAGTAACCTACTTCGCCGTTGCCGCCTTCTACCGACTGGTACACTTCGCCTTTAGGCATATCCACCTCGCCCATCACTATTTTGAAGTGCCAGATGAGTGCTTCCATTTTGGTGTACACGTCTTTTTTCTCCGGCAGGTAATATTCCGGAACATCGGCATGGTACACTTCTGCTTCTTCCCCTTTGAATTCCTGTATTTTCTGGTAGGCCTGCTGGATGATGTTGAGGCTCTGCCACATCTCTTCGTTGCGCACGAGGAAACGATCGTAGTTATCGCCCGCCGTTCCTACCGGTATGGTAAAATCAAAATCTTCGTAACTGCTGTAAGGGGTATGAACGCGCACGTCGTAATCAACACCTGCCGCGCGCAGGTTGGGGCCCGTAAACCCATAGTTCAATGCACGTTCTGCGCTGATGCCGCCGGTGCCGATGGTGCGCTCCATAAAGATGCGGTTGCGCGAGAAAAGGTTCTCGAATTCTTTCAGCACACCCGGGTATTCCTTTAAGAATTTCTCGAGTTTCGTAAACGCTGTATTTGTGAAATTCCTTTCAAAACCGCCAATACGCCCAATATTAGTAGTAAGGCGGGAGCCACATACTTCTTCATATATTTCATAGATCAATTCGCGGTACTGCATTACATACAGGAAGCCGGTGTAGGCACCCGTATCCACACCTACAATGGAATTGCAGATAAGGTGATCGGAAATACGCGCAAGCTCCATGATGATCACACGGAGATAATCCACACGTTTGGGCGTTTTTACACCGAGTAATTTCTCGCAGGTAAGGTGCCAGCCCATGTTGTTGATCGGGCTGCTGCAATAGTTAAGCCGGTCTGTGAGCGGCGTGATCTGGTACAGTGGCCTGCGCTCCGCTATCTTTTCAAACGCGCGGTGGATATAGCCTACGGTAGATTCAGTAGACACGATACGCTCGCCATCCAGCTCCATGATGTTCTGGAACACACCATGCGTTGCAGGGTGCGTTGGCCCCACATTAAGCGTGGTTGTTTGCTTCTCGATCGAGCCCTCGGGCAGTTTGATATGAGGATGTTCGTATACTGACATTATATTTTAGTCTTACTTACTTTTTGTTTTTTGAATGATTCCACAGCAAACAGAAGCCCGGTAGTGATCCATGTTCCGCACCCGAAACTGCTCCAGAAATCGTTGCCGAAAACATGCAGCAAAACGCCTGCAACGATTGTGGCGGCGGTCCATTTCAGCTTGTTTTCTTCGATCCAATAGAAAAGATTCATAGCGGTATTTTTCTGGTCAACAGGTACTACCCCCTTCCAAACATCTCGTCGTCCTTATCCCTTCTTGTCTGGTCTTCCAATGGAAACTCCTTTCTCATCGGGAAGTAATCCATTTCGTCTACGTTCAGGATCCTTTTCAGGTTGGGATGGCCAACAAAATTGATCCCGTAGAAATCATAGGTTTCGCGTTCCATCCAGTTGGCTGCTGAAAACAATTGGGTGGCCGTAAAAATATCGGGTTCGTTGATGCCTGTAAATACTTTGAAACGGATGCGCACATTTTCCGTGAGGTTATGCAGGTGATAAACCACGGCCAGCTCACGGCCCGCGTTATCGGGATAATGAACGGCGCACAGATCGGTTAGAAAACGGAACTGCAGCATTTCATCATCAAACAGGAACTGCAGCACCTTGAGGTTGTTCTCTTTGGCCGCTTCGATGTTCAGCATGCCATACGCCTCTTCAAACCTGAAAAAGCCTTCTCCAAATTTCTCTGTTAAGCGCTGTTGAATTGTTTCGTTCGTCATGACCCCGTACTCCCGGAAAGGAGTTTTAATTTTTTTAATTGAATACAAACCCGGCCGTTCACGACCCGGCCCTTACTGGATCCCGTACCCGTTCATCAATGCCTTGTATTGTTCGCTGTTTCTCCTGCGGATGCTTTCCTGGCCCACAAGCTCCTGCACTTTCATAAACCCATCGAGAATTGCCTCCGGTCTTGGCGGGCAACCGGGCACGTACACGTCTACGGGTATGATCTGGTCTATCCCCTGCAACACGCTGTAGGTATCAAAAATTCCCCCGCTTGATGCGCAGGCGCCAACGGCGATTACCCAGCGGGGTTCTGCCATCTGCAGGTAAACCTGGCGGAGAACGGGGCCCATTTTTTTGGCGATCGTTCCCATTACCATCAGCAGGTCGCACTGGCGGGGCGAAAAGCCCACGCGTTCGGAACCGAACCTTGAAAGATCGTAATGCGAGCCCATGGTTGCCATGAATTCGATACCGCAGCACGAAGTTGCGAAAGGCAGCGGCCAGAGCGAATTCTTACGCGCCAGGCCTACTACGCTGCTTAGTTGCGTGGTAAAGAACCCTTCCCCTGCATACCCTTCCGGCGCCTCGATGGATGCTACTGCATCTTCGATCTTCTGCTCCCTGGGGTGAATATTAAAACGTACCGGACGTGCCATATCTTTTTAATTAGTAATTAGTAATTAGTAATTTGAAATTGATAACAACTTTTCTTGCTGCACTGTTCTCTGATTATCAATTCTTCATTGTTAATTATTAATTGATTACTAGTCTTCCCACTTAAGTGCGCCTTTCTTGATGATGTAGATGAATCCACAGAGGAAAAATCCAACAAACATCAATACGGCAGTGAACCCTTCCCAACCCAGTTCGCGGAAATTAACGGCATATGGGTAGAAGAAGATCACTTCAACATCAAACAAAACAAAAAGGATTGCCACGAGGAAATACTTGATGGCCATCGGCTGGCGCGCATTTCCGTGGGTTTCGATACCGCTGGCGAAGTTCTCGAGCTTATCTGTGGTTTTTCTTTTGGGGCCCATCCAGGCCGAAACGCCGATCATCGTGGCCACAAAACCCGCGGCAAAGATCAATTGTACCGCGATCGGGAAATAATTGGCTGAAGAATTTACCGCACTCGCATCTGATAACAAAGTAAGCCAGCTCATCTGAAAAAATTATTGTGCCGCAAAAATACAGGATTACGAGATAAGGAACAAGATACTATTACGAAGAAACCAAGGTGCAAGACACTGGGAACAAGATTGTTTTTACAAAAAAAGGGGTAAGAACCCGGGATCGTCTCCCTTCTGTTCTTACCCCCTACTTATTACAAAAACTTGTTTCGTGTTTTCGTTGATTTCCTGGTCAACTACCCTTTTCCGCCGGCGCCGGCAGCTCCGCCGCCTGTTGTTTTCTTAGGCGCTGCCGCAGGTGGATTGCTGTAGTAATCGATCCTTTTCTGGATATCCGCCTTTGTATCCATCGCAAACTTGTTCTCATCGCCCGGGTTCGGATAAGATGCAAGCATGCTGTCCGTTACCGCCACCGCCTGCTTGGCCACCGCGATGTATTCGTCTACCGTTGGTGTTTTAGTACCGGCAGTTGTGATCTTGAAATCAGGACTGTTCTTCAATGCGATCATCTTTTTGAGATAGAAATTGAGGATATAGTACTGGTTTACAAAAATCTCTTTTTTATACTTTTCCTTGTCTACAACGGTGTACACTGAGTCAAGGTAATTGTAGTATTCAACCCTCAACCCGGTTGTGGTATCCGGGTCTGAAGCTGCTGCCGCCTTTTTAAAGAACGAATAAGGTTGTTGTTTATCCGGGAAAGCAGCCATGTATTTCTTGGCGAGATCAATGGTTGACGGGTAGTCCTTAGCAGTAAGCGCCGCGTTTGTCAGGTTGAAGAACTCGTACTCCGACAGCGGCGTTCCGCGCAGGGCCACCATTTTATTGGTCCATTCCATCTGCTGTGGAAATTTCTTCGCTTTGCCATACAGGTCGGCCGCCTGCGCCATATACTGGATCTTGTTTGCTTTGGATGTATCGTTGGCAATGGCCTTGTTGATGTAACCGATCGCCTCGTCTTCTGATCCTGGAAATTTAGAGAATACTTTCACCGCAAGCTCGTAATCTGCAGGAATGATGGTCTCCAGCTTTGCATTTGCAAAGTATTTGGTGAGGTAAGATTTGGCCTGGATGGAATCACCGAGCCTGTCGTAGTTGTATGCATACAACACATCCAGTTTAGGCATTCCTTTTGCGCCGCCGCTTGCTTCGAGTTGTTTTGCGAGGGCCAATGACTCTGCATATTTACCAGACAGGAACAGGTAGTTCGCCTGGAACAGGTCGTTCATCGGGTCCTTGTCTGCATTGGCGATGTATTTATCCAGGTAACTTTTTGCCTCGTTCACATCCTTGTTTTTGAAGAGGTCATAATAAGCGTAGTACACAGGAGGGAAGGTTGGGTCCGCGGTGATGGCGCCCTGGAAATATTGATCGTACAATTCCTTGTTGTTCTGGCTCTGGTAGATCTTACCCATCCTGTAATATGCCCTTGCGTTTTTCGGATCGATGCGGATCGCTTCCTGGTAGGCTTTTACGGCTTCACCACCATTTTCTCCACCCATTTTCAGGTAGTTAATACCCATGTTGATGTAGATATCCGGGTTGGTCAGATCGATGGCAGCAGCTTGTTTCAGCTTGTCGATCGCGTAAGCGTGATCGCCGAGATTACCGCTTACATAAGCGTTGGCGCGGCCGATCGCGTTCAGGATGTCTGCATTTGGCTTGCCTTTGTTTTTACCTTTTGTTTCGGTTGACGCTGTGATCGCCTGCTCAAATTTTTGTTTGGCAGAATTCAGGTCGCCCTTTTGCAGGATCTCCACATGGCCCATTCCTACGAGCAGCCATGGATCGCTTCCCACTTCGTTCAGCCCTTTTTTATACAACGCTTCCGCTGCCGCGATCTGCTCTTTGGAAGGATCTGAGTTGTCTGCTGCAAGCAGTCCCTGTCCTAACCAATATATCGCCTGCGGATCCTTCGGATTGGCATCATAAGCCTTCTGAAAAGCTTCTTTCGCACTGTTGTACTTGTCGTAATTCAAAAATTTGATCCCAGCCGGAATCTGGGCCATCAAAAACTGTACAGCAAATACTGCTGTTAACATCAGAGAAACGGTCTTCTTCATTTTTCAGTTTTTATTATAATTGTCAATCTGCCTTTGTCTTGTTACTTCTCTTCGCGTATCTGCCCCTTGCGCACATTAAAACCCATTTTCGCCGGTACCAGGAACGACCGCCTGAAGATCAGCTGGCCCCTTTCCAGGCTCATGAAGTTCATAAAGCCCGAACCCACGCCTGTTGGAGCATTTTCTTTCAGGATGTAATACAATGGACGTGCCAAAGGATATTCACCAAAAGCCAAAGAGGCCTGCGATGCCTTTGCGTACAGTCCTTTCTCCTCACATTTAACACATTCTACAAGCGCCAGCCTGATCTTTTTCTGGTAGGCCACCTGTTTGGGATCGTATGAATCGCCCACCCAGCTGAGGCCCACAAAACCGATCATATCGGGGTTGTTGGAGATCGTTTCGATCACTTTCTCGCTGCCTTCTGCCGCTACCACATTTTTCCCAAAATCACCGCCATGCAGGATGCTGTCTTTCAGGTAACGCACCGTACTGGTTGCGTTCAATCCATCCATTACTGCCTTCTTTTGGTTTTTGCCGCTTAGTATATCCCTGAGATCTGCTATTGTGTATACACTGTCTTTCGACTCCTTGTTTACAAATGCCACTACCGCATCATAAGCAAGGATCCCGTATTGGGGGGTGTAAGACAGGTTATTGTTATACGCTTTTGCTTCCTTCTCGGTAAGCCCACGGCCTACGATGATCATGCGCGTACTGTCAGACTGCAAATCCCTGAAACAGGCTGCTTCCGATTTATAAGAAACATTGATCTTCGTATTCGGGAACGATGCGTGGTGAACGCTTAACTGCTCTTCGATCACCGGTTTGAAGCTTTCATCAACACTGATGTTGATCTCGCCGCTCGTAACCGTTTCGAGGTTGGTTTTCTTATCTCCATTGCCACAAGAAACAAAGAACATAAACAGCATCGCACCGATGTATGTAACAGCTTTACTCATCTGGCTAGTTGCTTAAAGGCACGGTACAAACGAAAGCCGCCATACAACAAACACAATCCCCCGAAAAAATAACGGAAGAACGTATTGTCGGCTGCGGTAAATTGTTCAAGCCCCAGTTTTTCTGCGAATACCATCATAGCGGCCATTCCAAGCAGGAGTATACCCATGGTGACGTCGTATGCGACCCTCATCACGTTATAACTCTTCTTTTGTTGTGCTCTGAACTCGTTATCCATTACTCGTTTTTAACAGGGTTGGGCAATTTAGTTAAAAATCTTTTTTGTCTGCAACAATTATGGCCGACAATTTGAGACTATTCACCGGTTCTTATCAAAACTTAATATTGTTCTCAGCCATTCTTAATATAAGATGCGGCGCAAACTGCTTTCCATAAATTTTCATGCCTCTAAGCTAATGGATGTTAGCACGGAGGGCAAAGGTTTGCAAACACTTAACAATGCGGCGGGTGCGTTATCTTTGCCCGTATGAAGATCCTGATGGTATGCCTTGGAAACATCTGCCGCAGTCCGCTGGCGGAAGGTATCCTGAGGCAAAAAGCAGCCGCTGCCGGACTCGACTGGCAGATCGACAGTGCGGGAACGGCGGGGTACCATGTTGGGGAGCAGCCGCATAAGCTATCGCAGAAAGTGGCATTGGTCAACGGGGTAGACATCAGCGGCCAGCGGTGCAGGCAGTTTACGGCGGATGACCTGTTGGCATACGACCGGATCTTTGTGATGGATCTCGAGAACCTGGCCGAGGTAAAACGCATCGGCGCGGACAACTGGGATGAGCATAAGGTGAGCCTGGTACTGGAACCCCTTCACCCCGGCGCCGGCAAGGAAGTTCCCGATCCGTGGTACGGAACGGAGAAGGATTACCACCACGTGTGGGAGATGTTGAGTGAGGCGTGTGACAAGATCATCAAGGAAGCTACCAACCGCTAGCCATTGGCTACCGGTGTTTATTTTATATCTGGAAACAGTAATTACCAGCAACAGCTAAAAAATGGCAAAACCAAGTTTACCCCAGGGCACAAGGGATTTCAGCGCGGCAGTGGTGCGCAAACGGATGTATATTTTTCAAACGATCCGTTCCGTCTTCGAACTGTATGGATTTCAACCCCTGGAAACACCGGCGATGGAAAACCTGGATACATTGATGGGGAAGTATGGGGAAGAAGGCGACAAACTCATTTTCAAGATACTCAACAATGGCCTCGATAATGCCGACAAGCAACAGCAGGTAAGAGAAGATTTCGAGAAAATCCTCTCCGGCAAAAGCGCCAAGGGCATCACGGAGCGCGCGCTGCGCTACGATCTTACCATTCCGTTTGCGCGGTACGTGGCCATGAACTACGGGCAGCTTACGCTTCCCTTTAAAAGATACCAGGTGCAGCCGGTGTGGCGCGCCGACCGTCCGCAGCGCGGGCGTTACCGCGAGTTTTACCAGTGCGATGCGGATGTGGTGGGCAGCAGGTCGCTGCTGAACGAAGTGGAACTGGCAGGTATTTACAGCGAGGTATTCAGGAAATTAGGAGTTGAAGTAGCGATACACATCAACAGCAGAAAAATTCTGGCGGCGTTGGCAGAGCTCTGCGGCGGGCCGGAGAAAATGATCGATATCACCATCGCCATCGATAAGCTGGATAAGATAGGCCTTGAAAAAGTGAAAACGGAACTCGCTGCAAAAGCACTTTCGCCGGAACAGATCGCAACCATCGAACAATATCTTTCGATAGCGGGGTCGAACGAAGAAAAGATCACCGCGCTGAAAAAACTCATCGGTGAAAACGAAACAGGTTTAAAAGGAATCGAAGAGATCGAATACGTACTTAATTACCAGGCTGGCAATACACAGCTTGTAACCGACTTTACGTTAGCAAGGGGATTGAATTACTATACAGGCATCATCTTCGAAGTAAAAGCGCTCAATGTGCAGATGGGCAGCATCGGCGGCGGCGGCCGTTACGATGATCTTACCGGGTTGTTTGATGTGCCCAACGTGCCTGGTGTGGGCATAAGCTTTGGGGTTGACAGGATCTACGATGTTATGGAAGAACTGAAACGCTTTCCGGAAGAAGTACAAACCGGCACACAGGTTTTGTTTTTCAACCTTGGCGAGGCAGAAAGCAGGAATGCGTTTTCGCTGATGCAACAACTGAGAAGCAACAACATCGCATGCGAGCTTTTCCACGAGAATGCAAAGTTTGATAAGCAATTCAGGTATGCGGAGAAAAAGCAGATCCCGTTTGTTGTTATCATCGGTAGTGAAGAACTGGCAACGAACAGCTGCCGCGTCAAAAACCAAAAAACCGGGGAACAAACGGTGCTTTCGCAAACGGATCTGGCGGCATTTGCTTTCCAGTAAATTTTTGCCGCAACAACAGAACCGGAGCAACCGCGACCGGCCCATAACAAAGACAAGAACCACAAATACTGGCATAATTTTTTCTATCCATATGCAAAAGAAAATATGAAGAAACTCGTGTTGTTTTCCGTTACTGCTCTTGTAATGCTGGCTTCGTGCAGTAAAAAAACACACCCGACCGTAAGCAAGCCCACCAAAAAGCCGGAGCCTGTTACAACCGTTTCGCCAAAAAAAGATTCGCCTGTAGTTGTTGCGGAAAATCCGCCGGTTACAACTACGCCTGAGCCCGCCACGGAGGCGCCTGTGTTCAATTCGCCGTTGATCGTGATAGACGAAGCGGGAAAAGTGATCACACCGGGCGATAAACTGCCTGAAGAGATCGCGCTTAAGGTTGATTATAAAAAGATCGCCAAAGGATTTTCGCTTGAACAACGCAAAAACCTGATCTACCGCTTTAAAATGGTTCCACCCAAGGTTTTGTTCATTCCTGCAGAGATGTCTTCGAAGAGTGCAAGGGGAACTTATATCATTTACAAGAAGAAATTTTATTATTGGCGCAAAGACGACGGGCTGTTTTACCTCGATGAAACCTACTATCAATAAAAAAAGGCCGGATGAAAGATCCGGCCTTTTTCAAAATATGATCATGCGCTATTTTGCGCGCACCGCAACAAACGCTTTCGCAGGGAAAAACATTGCAGCCATCCCGTTTTCAGATTTGGTCCCTTCCAGGTGATAGCCCATTGCATCGATCACCACTCCCATTACTTTGCCATTTGCATCTCGTACAAACTTCGCTGTTCCCTGGAACTTTGGAATTTCAAAAACATCCTTCTCTCTTTTCACCAGTTCAGAAACGCCCGCAGAGGAAGAACTCGTGAGCACACCATCATCGCCCAGTGAAACATTGGTTTCTGCGATCACCGATCCCGATGGGAACAAATATTTGCCTATGTATTCTTTTAAGGTACTGTCTTTCGGCGCGTCTTGTGCCTGCGTAAACGTGCAGCAACCCACAGCCATGCAGAAAAGAAAGATCATTTTTTTCATCAGTGCTTTTTTTAGTTGTCCTAAAATAAACTTATTCGCAATACGAAAGATTGAGTCTGCCTTAAAAAATCATCATCATTTAAAATACCCGGGGCCGCTACAACCCTTCGTAAATGATGGCTGCGCCTTGTCCTACGCCCACACACATTGTAGCCAACCCAAATTTCTTTTTCTCCCTGTTCATCTCGTGTAACAACGTAGTGGATATGCGCACCCCGCTGCAACCGAGTGGATGACCGATGGCGATCGATCCCCCGTTCACATTCACTTTGGAGGGATCCAGTTCAAGTTCTTTCATGCAGGCAAGGCTTTGCGAGGCGAAGGCCTCGTTCAGTTCTACAAGGCCGATGTCGTTAATCGATAGCCCGGCGCGTTGCAATGCTTTCTGGGAAGCGGGTACGGGGCCGATACCCATGATCGCGGGATCCACCCCTGCAACGCCCATGCTCACGATCCTTGCCATTGGCTGCAGGTTAAATAATTTCACCGCTTCTTCACTCGCCAGTAACATGGCCGCTGCACCATCGTTGATGCCCGAAGAGTTGCCGGCGGTAACGCTTCCGTCTTTCGCGAATGCCGGCTTCAGCGCTGCCAGTTTTTCGGGTGAGGTCTGGCGTGGGTGTTCATCCTGGTTGAACCAGGTGATGAGCCTGTCGTTGATCATTTCTATCGCCGTGATCTCGTTTTCCCATTTGCCTGCTTCCAGTGCTGCAAAATATTTCTGTTGCGATGCAAAGGCGAAAGCATCCTGGTCCTCGCGGCTGATGTTCCAGTCGCGCGCCACATTTTCCGCCGTTTCCCCCATGCTGAAGGGATGGTACATTTCTGCCAGTTTTTTATTGGTGAATCTCCATCCTATCGTGGTATCGTAGGTTTCTATTTTACGGTTCCATGCGCCGTCGCTTTTGGCGGTAACAAAGGGGGCGCGTGTCATGCTCTCAACCCCGCAGGCGATGTACAGCATCCCTTCGTTGCACATGATGGCGCGGGCGGCATCCATCACGGCCTGGAGGCCGCTGGCGCAGAGGCGGTTTACCGTATTGCCCGCTACGTTAACGGGCAGGCCCGCGAGGAGTGCGGCCATACGGGCCACATCGCGGTTGTCTTCACCGGCCTGGTTGGCAGCGCCGGCTATCACGTCTTCGATCCTGCCAACATCTATGCCTTCGTTCCGTTGCAACAGGGCGGTGATGGTATGCGCAAGCAGGTCGTCAGGACGGATGGAACTTAATTTTCCCCCGTAACGTCCTATGGGTGTTCGTACTGCGTCTATTACATAACATGTTTTCATGGCTGGTGTTCCTTTTCAGTAAATAGGACTGCAAGATAGAGTTTGGGCGCGAATCGTCAATCGCGGTCCGTAATTGAAGAAAAGGGCCGGGAAGAGCAGGAACGGGCAAAAAATAACAATTCATGATTCACCATTCACCCTTATAAACTCACTAAAAAGGTATCTTTGCAGGATGAATACCCCTTTACCCAACATACGCCACCTGGGTGTACCTGCGCTGGAAGAATATTTTGAATCGATCGGTGATAAGAAGTTCCGCGTAAAACAGGTGCACGAATGGCTGTGGCAGAAACATGCGCATAGTTTTGATGATATGACCAACCTCAGCAAAGACCTCCGCGCCAAGCTGGCCGGCAGTTTTTCTTTGCCTGCACTGAAAACGGATACCACGCAGTTCAGCGATGACGGAACGGTTAAGAGCCGCTTCAAAACATTCGACGGCCATTTTATAGAGGGTGTATTGATCCCGACCGACGAACGGAAAACCGCCTGCGTTTCTTCACAGATCGGTTGCAGCCTGAGTTGCAAATTCTGCGCAACGGGGTATATGGACCGCAAACGCAACCTTACCTACGACGAGATCTACGACCAGGTAGTGCTCATCAACCAGCAAAGCGAAAAAACATACGACCGCAAGCTCACCAACATTGTTTTCATGGGAATGGGCGAGCCGTTGATGAATTACAACAACGTACTCAAGGCCATTGAACGCATTTCTGCGGAAGATGGGTTGTTTATGAGCCCGAAAAGGATCACCGTTTCTACTGCCGGGGTTGCCAAACAGATCAAAATGCTGGGCGACGACAAGGTGCGTTTCAAGCTTGCCCTCTCCCTTCATGCAGCCAACGATGCGAAGCGGGATACCATCATGCCGATTAATGAGCACAACAACATCAAGGTGTTGATAGAAGCGCTCAACTATTTCTACAAACAGACCGGCAACGAGATCACCCTCGAATACATCCTTTTCAAGAACCTCAACGATTCGGAAAAAGACGCCGAAGAACTTACCCGTATTTACCGCCAGGTGCCGGCAGACCTGGTTAATATAATTGAATACAACCCCATCGATGCTTTCCGCTTCGCCAAACCGGATGAGGATGCGATCCAGAATTTTATGGGTATCCTCGAGGCCAATAAGGTAAATGCCCGCCTCAGGCGCAGCAGGGGTAAAGACATTGATGCGGCCTGTGGCCAGCTGGCAAATAAGAACAAATAACCATCCCCTGGCGCCCAGGCGGTCTGCCAGGGTTGGGGCAGGCACAGTTTTTTCAGTAATTGTTAAAATTACTGCCATGCAAAAGCTCTACCTCCTCGTGTTCATACTGACCGCACCTTTAACAATTGTTTTGATCAATTGCTTAAACCTCCTCAACATCACATGGTCTTATATTCAAGCAAAACAAAAAGACCATGAAGAAAATTTTTATCGCAGCAGCAGCCTTGTTAATGTCAACCGCGGCATTACAGGCCCAAACAAAAGATGACCTAAAAACATCGCATCATAAAGGACTCCAGGGAAGGAAACAAATGTCCGGCCTGAACCTGAATGACGACCAGAAAAAACAGGTTAAAGAGCTCAATGAAAGCTACCACAAACAGTTTGCTGATCTGAAAAAGAACACCAGCATGTCTGTGGGCGACTTCCGCACAAAATCTGCCGCACTGCGCAAGGAGCAACATGAAAAGATGCAGTCGATCCTTACACCCGAGCAGAAAAACCAATTGGCGGCGCAACGCAAGGTAATGGCGGGCAGGATGAAAGAGGGCCAGGCAAAGCGTTTTGACAAAATGAAAACGCAGCTGGGATTAACAGACGAGCAGTCAAGAAAATTAAAGGAAAGCCAGGAAGGGGTTCAGACAAAGATCAAAAGCATACGCGAAGACAAATCGTTGACCGATGACCAGAAGAAAGAACAGGTAAAGGCGGTTTTCAAACAACAGAAAGAACAATTCAAATCAGTGCTTACGCCTGAACAACTGGAGAAGATGAAAGCAGGAAAACCAGGCAGAAGGGGAAAAGGCGTGGCAACAAAATAATACAGCGGGTTTTTTGAGTGATAAGTAGTGCAGAAGCAGGCCTGGAGCCTGCTTCTGTTTTTTTGGCTACCTTTGTGGCTCCTGTTGAAAAACAGCAAATCAACTACAATGAAAAAACAACGTACCGACAACTTCGACAAGTTTGCCAACAAAACAAGAGGCAGCGCAATCAAAGAACAATACCGCCAGGAGAAAAAGAGAAACAAACTCGAGGCCCGCGCCGCAGGTGAAGAAATGCGGAAGAAAAAACTGGACAAGGCCCGCGGCATCAACGTAGAAGAAACCAAACCGAAGGAACCAAAGTTTAAAAAAGCCGGCCCACCCGCTAAAAGAACAGAAAACAAACCCATAGGCAGGAAACAGGAATCCGGATCACCGGAGAAGAAAAGCAAACGCTTCAAGAAACCCGATAACCGCCCGCAGGCATTCGATCCGCAACAATCCACCGATAAAGCCTCAACCGAACAGATGCCGCTGAATAAATTCATTGCGCACGCCGGCGTGTGTGGCAGAAGGGAAGCGGCCGATCTCGTGAAAGACGGCAAGGTAACCGTTAACGGAGACAAGATATTTGAGCCGGGTTACAAGGTAAGCGGTGCAGACAAGGTAGTGGTGAAGGGGAAACAGGTTTTCCTCCAGCGAAATTCCGTTTACATTTTGTTGAACAAGCCAAAAGATTTTTTAACCACCTCAAGCGATCCGCAGGGAAGAAAAACGGTGCTCGACCTGGTAAAGCAGGCCACCACCGAACGGGTATACCCTGTGGGCAGGCTCGACAGAAATACAACAGGTGTATTGCTGCTCACCAACGATGGCGAGCTTGCGCAAAAACTTACGCATCCCTCTTTCGAGATCAAAAAAATATATGAGGTAACGCTCGACAAGCCCGTTACCAAAAAGGATCTCGAATCCATTACGTCAGGTATAACGCTGGAGGATGGGCTTATACAGGCCGATGCCGTGGGTTATACCGATCCGAAAGAAAAAACCGTGGTCGGCATCGAGATCCACAGCGGCCGTAACCGTATTGTGCGCCGCATTTTTGAACACCTCGGTTACGAAGTGAAGAACCTCGACCGTGTTATGTTCGCCAACCTCACCAAGAAAAATGTGGAACGCGGTAAATGGCGCCTGCTGCAGGAAAAAGAAGTGCGCCTGCTGAAATACATGAACCAATCCTTTGTAAGAAAAAACAAAGGCGGCGGGAAGAATGTTGCCAGTGAAGAGCAGGATTGATACTCCTAAACAGCGGCCACAATTACCAACACGCAACCATTTCAAACACCAACAACGCATAATGCATATAGATGTCATTTTTGAGAACGATGATTTCATCGCAGTAAACAAACCATCGGGTTTGCTGAGTATTCCAGACAGGCTGGGACAGGAAATTTCTTTGAAAGACATGCTGAAAGAAAAATACGATGGTATTTATACCGTGCACCGCCTCGACAGGGATACGAGCGGCATCATCGTTTTTGCAAAAACGGAAGAGAGCCACAAAGAGCTTTCGCAGTTGTTTGAAGGAAGGGAGATGGAAAAATATTATGTAGGACTGGTCTATGGAAATATGATGAACGCTTCAGGAAGCATAGACGCGCCCATCGCCGAACACCCGGGCAAGGTTACGAAGATGATGACGCATGCGAAGGGGAAACCTTCGTTAACGGATTACGAGGTGCTGGAATCTTTCCGGTTGTTTTCGTGGGTGCAGTTCAGGATCCATACCGGGAGAACGCACCAGATACGTGTACACATGCAGCACCTGGGCCACCCGATTGTTTGCGATGAGATTTATGGCGACCCGAAACCGGTATTGCTTTCATCATTGAAGAAAAATTTCAAACTATCCAAATCGGCCGACGAAGAGCGCCCCGTTCTTTCAAGGCTCGCACTTCATTCTACCACTTTGAAGTTCACTTTAAAGGGAGAGACATTTGCGCTGGAAGCGGCGCTGCCAAAGGATCTGAGGGCAGTGTTGCAACAGTTGCGCAAATGGAAGGGATGAGTGGAAAGGGTCACATGTTAATGATGTGAGCAATGAACCCGATCACGATCGGCAATGTGACCAGCCATAAAAAAATAAAATTCTCCCTTACCGATTCTTTCGACGTAAACATTTTGATCATGAACCCCACCACGTACACTGCCGATATTCCGAGCGAAATAACGACCATCGCCGTGATACGCAATCCTTCGGCTTCATTGTCTGCACCCGTTGCCATGTGCCATCCCACAAATGCAAACCATGCGTAGTACAGCAGGAGAAAAAAGATCGCAACCTTGTGTTTTTTCATGGCGTGTTTTGATGCGCTAAGATCAATTGTTTTTGTAAACGACGCCGTTTTTCATAACAAAAGTTACGCGGCCCATGCTTTTCACATCTTTCGTGGGGTCGCCATCTACTGCAACAATATCGGCCAGCTTGTCTTTTTCAATTACACCCAGCCTGTCGTCGCCCAACAGGTCCGATGCCCTCACCGTTGCCGCGCGTATCGCTTCGAGGATGGGCATACCGGCTTCGGTCATGTATACAAATTCCATCCAGTTTTTTCCGTGCGCATATACGCTGGCATCTGTACCAAACGCAATCTTTACGCCTGATTTGTAGGCCGCCGCAAACATGCTTTGCAGTTTGGGGCCGATGGCCAGTGCTTTTGGTGTAACCACATCGGGGAAGTAGCCGGGTTTCTTTGCAGAATCGGCAACAGATTTTCCGGCAATGATCGTTGGCACGAGATAGGTGCCGTGTTTTTTCATCAGCTCCATTGTTTCCGCATCCATATACGTTCCGTGTTCTATTGAATTTACACCGGCGCGGATGGCGCGCTGCATGGCGATAACACCGTGGCAGTGTGCCGCCACCTTAAACCCGTAATCGTTTGCAGTGGCAACAATGGCTTTGATCTCTTCTTCGGTGAACTGCGGGTTCTCACCACTCTTTGCAACGCTGAGCACACCACCGGATGCGGTGATCTTGATCACATCGCTCCCGTCTTTGTAACGCTGGCGAACGGCTTTCATACATTCATCAACGCCATTGGCAACACCTTGCTCCGGCCCGGGGTTGCCCATCAGCTGGTTCTTGTATCCATTGGTCGGATCTGCATGACCACCCGTACTGGCAATGGATTTTCCCGCAGTGTAGATCCGCGGCCCTTTGATCATTCCTTTATTGATGGCATTGCGAAGTGAAATGTTCACACCGCTCCCGCCAAGATCGCGAACGGTTGTGAAACCGGCCATCAGGGTTGTTTCTGCAAACACAACAGACTGAAATGCGAAATCCGCAGGGTTGAAGGTGAACGTTTCCATGTATTTATTGGGATTCGTTTCAGACTCCATGTGCACATGCATATCGATCAGGCCGGGCATTACTGTTTTTGTTTTCAGATCGATGGCCTTTTCGCCGGCGCCCGCCGTGGTATAGCCTTTCTGTACATCGATGATCTTGTTTCCTTCTATAAGGACCGTCATCTCTTTCAATACCTGCAGGTTTTTCACGTCGATGAGTTGCCCGCAATGGATCAATGTTTTTTGCGTATACCCGGCAAATCCCATCACAATAAATAAGACGAAGAAGAGCTTTCTCATAGCAGTAATTTGTGGTAAGATAGGAAAAGAACGGCGAACATCGACACCAACACGGACGTGAATAGTGAACGCAAAACCCACCGGAATACACCTGGCGCGAAATTGATTCATTATTCTTCCTGCCTGCCCGCTCTTTGTTGCGCAGCGGCCACCAACCAAAAAAAGGGCCCTGGTAGAAACCAGGGCCGAACAAGTACAAAAAAACTAAAACGTTATTTATTGGGTTGTGGTGTATAACGGAGGTAAGGTTTTACAACGTTCACACCCTTAGGGAATTTTTTGATGGCGTCTTCTGTGCTTACTGCCGGCACCACGATCACGTCTTCTCCTTCTTTCCAGTCTGCCGGTGTGGCCACACTGTAATTGGCCGTTAACTGTAAAGAATCTATCACGCGCAACACTTCAACAAAGTTCCTTCCTGTTGATGCAGGATAGGTGATCATCAGTTTCACTTTTTTATCGGGTCCGATCACGAACAGCGAGCGAACGGTAAAGGTTTCGGATGCATTCGGATGGATCATACCATAGGCGTTCGCAATGCTTTTATCCTGGTCTGCGATGATCGGGAAACCCACATTTACCTGCTGTGTCTCGTTGATGTCGTTGATCCAGCCCGCGTGCCTGTCGAGCCCATCCACGCTCAGCGCCAATACTTTTACGTTGCGTTTTTCAAACTCGCCTTGCAGGGCAGCGGTCTTACCCAGCTCAGTGGTACACACCGGGGTGTAATCGGCAGGATGCGAGAAGAGAACTCCCCATCCATCCCCTAAATATTCATAAAAATCAATTTCCCCGATACTGGTCTGTGCTGTAAAGTTGGGAGCGATATCCCCTAGGCGTAAACTCATGGTTTTAAAATTTTGTATGGTAAAAATATGGATTTCCTATTAAATTGGTAGACTTTTTTGTTTTTTTGTACCGGGCAACAAAAGAGGGTCTTTACGATCGGTATAACCCACCGGCACCTGCACAGTTTTTATGAAGAGGGCGGATCTTTTGCCGTTACCGTTCTCGCTTTCTTCAGCGAAGTTTTTCCAAACTTGTTTTTTACATCGTCGATCGCTTTGTAAAGGTTGTTCTTCTTCTCTGCATCCTCAAACAGGCTGGCCTGCACCGCGTGGTTGGTAAGTTCGCTCAGGCGAACGCCCAGCAGGCGAACAGGCACGCCCTTTCGGTACAGTTTGTGAAAAAGATCGATGGCAACCGGTATCAGTTCATCATCGCGCAGCGTGTAATCGATCGTGGTCTGTTTGGATGTGGTTTCAAAATCCGGGTAACGGATCTTCACCGCAATGCAACCGGTGAGCTTTTCATCCTGTCGCAATTCGTAAGCCACGCGTTCCGTCATACGCACAAGCTCGCTCAACAGGAACGCGGTGTCTGCGGAATTTTCCTCGAACGTATTTTCACAGGAGATGGATTTGGCCTCATGGTATGCATGCACCTCGCCATTGTGAATGCCCTGCGATTTGCGCCAGAGATCGCCGCCGTATTTGCCCAGTTTTTTTTCGAGCACCGCTATGGGCGTTTCACTAAGGTCCCTGATCGTATAGATGCCCATTGCTTTCAGCGTGATGTAGGTCTGTTCTCCCACACCCGAAAACTTGTCCACCGGCAACGGCGCAAGAAATTCTTTTTCCTTGCCGGGCTGTACAAAAAGATAACCGTTGGGTTTGGCCTCATCCGTGGCAATTTTTGCGACCATCTTGTTTGTTGCCAGCCCGAACGAGATCGGCAACTGTGTTTTTTCAATGATCTCCGCACGCAGGTCTACCGTCCATTTCAGCGGATCGAAGAATTTATCCATCCCGGTGAGGTCGATGTAGAATTCATCTATGGACGCTTTCTCAAACAAGGGCGCTTTTGCCGCGATGATATCGGTTACCCAGCGCGAGTAGCGGCTGTATTCGCCGCGTGTGCCGCCAACGAGGATCGCATGCGGGCATAACTTCAAAGCGGCCCTCATGGGCATCGCACTGCGCACGCCAAACCTGCGGGCCTCGTAGCTGGCGCTGGTTACCACACCACGCTCGCGCGAGCCGCCAACGATCACGGCTTTTCCCTTGAGCGATGGATCGTTCAGTATCGCAACGCTCACAAAAAAAGAGTCGAGATCAAAATGCGCTATGTACCGCTGCGGGTTGGCCATTGGGAGAGCAAGGTAAAAAAATTCAGTTTCAATCACCTTTTTATGTGGTTAAAATTGAGGCGCTGCCGCAGTAACTTTGAAGCGTTAAACGTACTTATGAGAACGATCTTCCTTTGGTGCACTCTCGCTGTTTCCTCCCTGGCAAACGCGCAAACCATCGTTTACAAAAAAACCGACGCGCCGGGTTTTGCTTCGCGCAGCATTTCAAAAAACGAAATGAAGGAAGACATTGCCTTCTGGCTCAAAGTGATGGAAGAATCGCATGTGGATCTTTACCATGCCATCAGCAAAGACAGCTTGCTGAAGATGGAAAATAAATTGCTGGAAGATGTAAAAGACAGCCTTTCGCAGAAACAGGCCGTCCTTATTATAGGCAAGCTGGCCGCGGCGTTGAACGAGGGTCATATCGGGCTCCCTTCCAGTGCCTCTACCGATATGACGTATGCGAACACACTGCGCTTCCCGTTTTTCATTGGCAGGGTGAAGGACAGCGCATGGGTGGTTTCGTATGATGTGAGTGCAGAACACAAGGTAGGCGCAGAAGCCGAGATCGTGGCAGTGAACAACATCCCCGTTTATTTGCTCAACCGGCAGTTCAGCCAGTATTTTGGCGGACTGAACGCCTGGCGCAAACAGCAGATAGGAACGTATGTGCGCAAGCTTTTTTTTCTGAACAACCTGGTGAGCCCGTTTACGGTTGATGCGGTTACGGCCGATGGGAGAAAGATCAGTGTAGTTACGGAGGGTTTTTCAAGAACGCAGGCAGACAGCATTAGCAAGGCGCTCAACGCAACACAAACACAAAAAAAAACCTACAGTTTTGAAATGCGCAGCGATAACATTGCCTACATCAATTACCGCAGCATGGAAGATTGGAAAGAAGAGCCGTTTGAAGCATTCCTCAGGAGCAGTTTTACAAAGATCAGGGAAGCCGATGCGCGTGGCCTGATCATTGACCTTAGGGAAAACAGCGGGGGTAACTCCTATTACGGGCAGCTGTTTGCCGATTATTTCTCGGGTAAAAAACGTCGTTTTGCAGGCGGGATGAAATGGAAGGTCAGCAGTCATTATAAAAATTTTATCAAAGAAAAAGGCGACGAAGATGTTGCCTATGCATCAAAGCCGGATGGGTTTATGTTTACGTACCAATCGAAACCCAAAAAGCCGGGTAACAATCCACTTCGTTACAAAGGAAACGTTGTGGTGCTGATCGGCCCGGGTACCTTCTCTTCTGCGAACATGTTTGCAGACGGCATCAAAAGTTACCACCTGGCAACGGTGATGGGCGAGCCTACGGCAGAATCGGGAAATGATTACGGAGAGATGTTTAATTTTATGTTGCCCAACACCCATATCATCGCGCGGGCCTCAACCAAAATGTTTACGAGGGCAGATGGAGATGAGCGCAATTTTGATAGTGTGATCCCCGATATCACCGTTGTTGGCCCATCACAAAAAAAAGATACGGTACTTGAAACTGCCGTAGATTGGATCCTGAAAAATAAAAAATGATCAGCCAGGAAGAAGCGATCCTCCAGTTAAAAAAATTCATTGCACCCATTCACCCGCTGCGCGAGGAGGAATGGAACGATTTTGCATCGGTCTGGCAACCCTATTCAGCCAAAAGAAAAACGGTTCTTACCGCAGCCGGCGATACCGAAAAATACCTCTACTTTGTTACCGAAGGCGTGCAGCGCGCATTTTACCAGGGCGACGATGGCAAAGAGGCCACGATCGTTTTTATGTACCCTTTCTCGTTTTCCGGCGTGGCCGATTCTTTTTTGCTGCAGACCCCCTCGCGGTTTTATTTGGAAACGCTTACGAAAAGCGAATTCATCAGGACCAGTTTCCAGCAATTGCAGGCATTGATGGACCGTTACCACAATTTTGAAACACTGATCCGCAAGTCTACAAGCTTTACACTGTCGGGCGTGCTGGAAAGACAGATCGAATTGCAGTGTTTTTCGGCGGAAGAGAAATTCAGGGCGCTGCTGAAGAGGAGCCCGCACGTGCTGGGATTGATCCCGCACAAATACCTTGCTTCTTACCTCGGCATCGATGCGGGAACATTCAGTAAATTGTTGGGAAGCGTGAGGGTATAAGGCAACTGCATGCGCTTTTAGAAAATCATGGTATTTCCCAAGATTTATGAATTTTTGCGGCCAGAGCTTTGTGCCAACAAAACAAAAATCGTATGCCTGTTTATTTATCACAAACATTACTGGATGCTCTCTCGGACCATACCGAGGCATTTTTAGACAAAGGGGTGAGCGAGTGGCAGATGCTGCCACACCACCAGTTTGCAAGCAAGCCTGGGCCAGACAAATGGAGTGCGAACCAGTGTCTTGCACATTTGAATGAATACGGAAGGTATTACCTGCCATTGATCGAAAAAGCGATCGATGAATATACCGCGTCGGGAAAAGATCCGGCAATCGAATTCAAAGCGGGATGGCTGGGCAATTATTTTACCGGGATGATGCTCAACAATGCAGATGGAACACCGGTAAAAAAAATGTCTGCCCCCAAAGCCTATTCGCCCGAAACAACCAACGAGAGCTTTGCGGTGATCGCCGAATTTATTGAGCAGCAGGAAAAGATGCTGCTGCTCCTCCGCAAAGCAAAAAAAGTAGACATGGGCGCCATCCGGATCCCGATCTCCATCGCAAAATTCATCAAACTGAAACTTGGCGATACTTTTCTCTTTCTCGTCGCACACAACTACCGCCACATACTGCAGGCAGACCGGGCGTTGCAACTAAGCGTAAAAAAAACGCAGAAGAAACTGAACCTGTTTGTGCTTTCTGAAATGATGCGTTGAAAAGAAGACGGGTATGGCGATACCCGTCTTACTGCTTCTTATCTTATCAAAAGGGTTTGCCCCTTGTTCTCAACCGGTGTTCCATCCAGCGCTGTGCCTACAGAGAACCAGAGGTAGATGCCCATGGGTTGCGCTGTGCCGTTAACGGATCCGTTCCAGCCAATATCGGGATTGGTGGTTTCGAACATTAATTTACCAAAGCGGTTGAAAACCTTAAAGTATTTGAACTCCTTTATGCCGCTCAGGTATGGATACAATTTATCGTTGATGCCATCGTTGTTGGGCGTGAATGATTTTGGAACAAAAATGTTTTGCAGTTTATCATCAAACACACGAACAAGCAATGAATCGGTTGTTACGCATCCGCCGGATGAAATAAGGCTAACGGCATATTGCTGCGTAGACGAAAGGTCAAAATTAACAGAGGCGCTGTCGGGCCTGTCGATCCCCCTGCTTGGGTTCCAGCGGTAGGTGTAATTGGGCAATGCTCGTACGGCGAGGGGTGTGATGGTTCCTTTATACGTGCTTACGGAAGGCATGGTTATGCCGGGTATTGGCGCCTGCACATCCAGTATCGCATCGGCTGAGGTGGTGTAGCCTGCGCAGAATGCCTGCACGGCCGTAAGACGCAAATGATGCTTGCCTGCGCGTGCGTAGGTATGTGTTGGATGGAAGGCGGTGCTTGTTGTGGTATCGCCGAAATCCCACAGCCAGGTGGTTGCGCCAATACTGAGGGTATCCGTAAGATTGGTGAACTGGATCTGCTTGTCTACGCAATAGGAATCGAGTGAGATCCTGAGCACGGGCTGCAGCACCACGCTAACGGGTATGGGCGCAGCAATGGTGTCTGTACAACCAAACTGGTTCACCAGTGTAACGTTGTACCTTCCCGCCTGCGATGTAATGAAAGTATCGCGAACGGCATTCGGCACAGGCGTGCCATTGCGTGTCCATTGATAGCTGAGCACATCCGTTGAGCGCAGCGATTGAACAAGCAATGTATCCTGTATATTATTACAGATGTATATGCCGTGCAATGATACCATCTGCGCTGTGGGCAATGGATTTACCTTTTGTACAAACACTCCTGTGTTACCTGTGTTCACACAGGCAAAATCCCTCACCTCCGATATCGACAACGCGCGCGATGCAAGATCGGGTATCGCCGCCACGGCCCATTTGTAGGGAGATGTGGTGATGCCTGTTTGCGTGCCGGTGGTGTTTCCGTTGGTGTAGTTGAAACTCCAGGGCCCTGTTCCGGTAAAGCTTACGCTGACCGTATCTGTAGGCGTACGGCAGATCACCGGCGATCCTGTGATGGTGGCGGTAGGCAAAGGCAATACCCGTACGGTTGCCTTGAAAATATTTCCACGGCACCCTGTATTGTAGGGAAGGATGGTATACTCTACGGTATCTGTTCTTGTAATCAGGTTATCCAACTTCTGGCTGATGAATGTTTGAGGTGTTGTTACAGCAGATGCCCCCACAATCGATCCTGCAGGCGTGATCGTTGGAACGCTCCATGTATAGCTGGTTCCGGGCCGGGCCGTTGCTGGTGTTACATCGAACGCTGTTCCGCTGCAGATCAAGGCTGCCTGGTCCGGTGTAAATGGCAATGGCACGCCAACCGTTACGCTCACATTGAATGTTGGGCCCACACAGGTTCCCGAGGTTGGTGTTACGGTATATACTGCGCGTCCGTTCGTATTGGTCGCATTGGTAAGCGTTTGCGAAATGGTGGTCTGCCCCGTTTGCGCGCTGCTCCCTACAATGGCCCCGAAAGGCAAACTTGTGGGCAGTCCCCACGAATACGTTGTATTTGATGGTGCCGTTGGCGCCAGCACAAAAGAGCCAGCAGAGCAGATCGTATCAGTAATGCTGTTGATCGCCGGTGTTGGATTAACAGGTACGGTGAGCATGAATGTTTGCCCGGCGCAGCCATACGCAGTAGGCGTAACGGTATACACAGCCGTATTGGTTTGGTTGTTTGTGCTGCTCAACAACTGGCTGATGCTGCTTTGCCCGATGGATTGCGCACTTGCCCCGGTTAAACTGTTCAACGGCGTTTGTACGGGACTGCTCCACGTATACGTGGTTCCGGTTGGCACACTTCCATTCGAATAACTGAACCCGACACCGCTGCATACCGATTGCAGTTGCTGGTTGGCCACTACCGGAACAGGATTGATGGTTGCATCCACCCTGAAAGTAACCCCCGTACACCCATTGGTTACCGGTGTTACATTGTACACCGCAAATGCAGGGTTCAATGTCTGGTTGGTAAGGAACTGTGTAAAACTCGTCTCCCCGGTCAACGTGACCGCATTTGCTCCTGCGAGCGAACTGAGTGGAGTGATCGATGGCGGCGCCCATCCATAAGTTGTTCCAGCGGGAACATTCAGCGCCGGCAGTTCAAGTGTTGTTTTACTGCAGGCGGTAACAAATTGTCCGCTAACCCGCGGCGTTGGTTTAACAACAACGGTTACGGGCTGCGCAGGGCTTGCACATCCATTCGCCGAAACAATATAGTTGTATACAACGGGTACGGAAACGATAGAAGTATCTACCAGGATCTCAGACAACACAACACCGTTGCCGGAGCCGGCCGCGTTTGAGATGGATGGCACAGCGGCCCTCGTCCAGCTAAAAGAAACACCGGATGATGAGCTCGCCGGATTATAAGTAAACGGTGACCCGCTGCAAACGGCCGCAGGGTTTGCGGTGCTTGTCAATAACGGTGTTGGGTTTACCACCACAGTAACATTTTGCGCATTGTTACAACCATCCGGTGTGGTCATGGCGTACCGATAGACTACTGGAATCGGATTGGGTGTTGTATTCACCAATGTTTCTTTCGGGTTACCTGTACCACCGTCTGCAGAATTGCTGATGCCGGTAACAACGGCCCTTGTCCATGCAAAACTTGTATTGGGCGTGGCGCTTGCAGGTTCGTAATTGAAAGTCGTGCTGCTGCAGATGGGCACAGGCGTTAACGGTGTGGAAAGTGAAGTGGGTGGATTTACGGGCACGGCAAGTGTAACCGTATTGGAACATCCATTGGGCGTAAACAAAGTGTACGCATAGTACGCGGTTGTCTGGATGGATGTTGTGTTCGTTAGTATCTCGGTTATGTTTCCCGATGTGTTATTGGACTGGTTCGCCGATTGTGCGATGGATGAATTGTAAAACCGTTTCCACGAATAGCTCGATGCGGTTGCGCTCGCTGGTGTGAAATTAAAAGTGCCGCCGCTACAGATCCCTGCCGGTGTAGGGTTGGTTAACTCGGCCCTTGAATTGGAGGTTGTATTCACAGGCACATCCACAAAAAATGTACTTCCTATGCAACCGCCCGAATTGGCCGTAACGGTGTAACGCAGTGTTTCGGTTGAAGTTCCAAGATTGGTGAGTTGCTGACTGATGAACAACTGCCCCACAGAAACCGCACTACCCCCAATGATATTTGCCGTTGAATTGATGGGCGCCGGCGTGTTCCATGTATACAGCGTTCCTTCGGGCACGTTGGCCGGTGATGAAAGAAATGCATTGGTATTGCACAAAGAAGTAATCGTTTGGTTGGCAACAACTGCCGTAGGATTCACCACCACTTCAATCACCTGCGTATTGGAAGAACAGGTGAGCGAGGTGTTTGTAAGCGTATAGCGATAAGCCACCAGCCTTGGCGTGAGCGTTGTGTTCTGCAGCAGTTCGTGTATCTCGGGATTGCCGTTGCTTTGGCCCGCCGTATTGCTGATGCCGGCTACCGCGGCCCTCGTCCAGGAATAGCTGTTTGCATTGGGTGATGCAGGTACATAGTTAAAGGTTGACCCGCTGCACACCGCTGCGGGCAGCAATGAACTGCTCAGGAACGGGATCGGGTTCACATCAACTGCGACCTCTTGTTCGCCTTTCGAACAACCGTTTGCTGTAACCGTATATTTATAGATCACGGTTACAGGCATTACCGTTGTATTCGATAGGATCTCATTGGGATTGCCATTACCCTGTGCGCCCACATTGCTTACGCCGGGAACGGCAAGCCGGCTCCAGGCAAAACCGGAATTCGGTGTGCTGCTCTGCGGAACATAATTGAACGCGGTTCCGCTGCAGATCGCAGCCGGTGTTGGAGAGGAAGTAAGTTCAGGTAAAGGATTTACAGTAACCTCCAGCGTAAAGGTTTCTGTGGCCGAAGTATTCGGGTTGGTGGCAACCACGGTATAGGTTGCCTTGGCCTGGAAAGTTGTTGTGTTTTCCAGCAATTCCGATACCGATGTTTGCGGCGTGCTTTGCGCAGCGCCCCCGGTAATGGCCCCTGCTGCCGGAAGGATGTTGGGCGCAGACCATGTATAAGTGGTTCCGGCAACTGCACCGGGTTTGTAAAAGTAAAAAGGAGTGCCACTGCAAACGGTTGCTGTCTGCGGTTGGGCAAAAGACTGGGTAGAAGATACGGTGATCATGACCAGCACAAGGGCCAGCCCTTTCACCAAACGATTGTTCATAACAGTTGGTACCGGATTCAGATTAAACATGACAATAAAGGGTGCTACATACTTTTTAATGGTTAAAACTCTTTTCCACAAAATCACGCTCTTCAAAACCAAAGTTCAGGTAGCGCTTTATAAAACGATCCAGCTATATGATACAACATACGCAACAATTGTTGCATAACATTAGCCTTTTTATTTTAATTCCTCTTCATCAAAGCGGGCCAGGATGTTATGATCTATCGTCCTTGGCCTGCCCGTTGTTTTGTCAAGCAAGATCCAGACGCTTCTTGCCGAAACGATCTTCTTTCCATCCGATGCGCGTACGATCTCGTAGTGCCGGTTCCATGTTACGGCAGAATACTCACCGGTCCATGTCTTCACCCGCAATACATCGCCAAGATACGACTGGTTCAGGTATTCTATTTCATGGCTGCGCACCATCCAGGATACCTCGTCTTCGGCCGCTGCGGGCGATACGCTGTTCCAGTGCCGGGCGGCGGCGTCCTGCATCCACTGAACATATACAACGTTGTTCACGTGGTTGAGCCCGTCTATGTGCGCCGCTGTTACCTCGATGGTATATTCAAAAAACTTTTTTTCGCTGCCGTTGCGCATGTTGATCTTTTAACGGTAAATGTCAAGCAGGCCATCGGGCAATGTTACGTGTACTTCTTTTTTCTGGTGATCGATCCTGTCGAGCGTTTCTGCGTGCAATGGTATCAACGCTTCTTTCCCGTCGAGATCTATACGCAGCAATACCTGGTGCGGTTGTTCGATCACTTCTTCTATCGGGCCAAGATTTTCTTCTTCATCGGTGATCAGTATGAAACCGAGTAAAGAGATCGGCGCCGATTTTCCCGCGAGCTTCCTGAAATCCTCTTCCGGCAGCCACACATTTTTTGTGCTCAGCCGCGCAGCTGCCTCGCGTGTGTCGATGCTGTCCAGTTTCACATAGGTTTCTTCGGTGTCCTTTGCCTTCGACGACTCTACAAAATACGGCAGGTACGAACCCTTTACCTCTTCCACAAATACGGCTTCTATGTCTTTGAGCATTGTTTTTTTACCCAATGCATGCTTCAATATCAGGTCACCTTTCACACCAAAAGCGGCAACGAATTTTCCTATGTTGATGTAATTGGTCATATGTTTTTGCGTGCGATGTTTTTACTGCGAATGGTTAACAGTAACCAACTTTGTTGCGGCAATCTTTCGCGGCAGATCATGCACGATTTGCCGTTCCATGGCCCCACCCGCATAAAAAAGCCCGAAGATCTTTGTTTCGGGCTTTTATGTCGGAAATATTGTAAACGTCTGTCTGGTTATGCTTCTTCAGCAGTTCCTTCAGCAGCTTCCGGGGTTGGTTCCGGTTGAGCGGTTTCCACTTTTTTTACAACTGGAACGTACGCTTTTTTAGCTCTTTGGGCGCCTTTGTGGGCATCAGAACGACGGGTAATGTTGGCTTCGTGTTCGCTGTGCCAGGTCTGGAACTTGGTCATAGCTGCAGCTTCATCAAACAATCCCAGTTTCACACCTCTTAACAGGTGTTTCAGGTACAATACTCCCTTGAAAGAGAGAATTCGGCGTACAGTGTCGGTAGGTTGAGCACCTTTGTTCAGCCACTCCAGCGCTTTCTGACGATCGAGCTGAATGGTTGCCGGAACTGTAAGCGGGTTGTAAGTTCCCACTTTCTGGATAAACTTACCATCTCTTGGCGCACGTGCATCGGCCACTACGATAAAGTAGAATGGACGTTTTTTGCTTCCGTGGCGCTGTAATCTCATTTTTACTGCCATGTTAAATAGATATTTAACGTTAGGAATTTGGTTAACCCGACTAAGAATAATCGGACGGCAAAACTAACCCGAAAACCCGTTTCGACCAAGTTTCTGCCTGAACTATTTGTTAGAAAAATCCTAATGCGCCGTCCGCGCGGAGCGTTTTTGCCTTTCGAGGAGGTTTTTCACCCTATCCCGAACAAAATCTGCCTTTTCGCTCAAAACCATCGTTGCCGCGATTTCGCCAAAGTCTTTTTCGGTTACTTCGAGGTTGTACTGCTCGTCGGTTCTTTGGTTGAACTCCTTTTGCTGCTCCAGCCACGCAGCCTGTTCCTTTACGATCCCTTCCCTTTCGCTTCCTGTGCCTGTATTCAAAAGGCCGTTGTAAGCAACCGCTAAAAGGCTGTCCATCTGCTTTTTGAAAAGCACCACGCAACCGGTCTTCGCGCGGCTTGTATCCAGGCAACTTTTCTCCTCCTTTTCAAACCGTTCAATGTCTGCATAAGATTGCGCCTGCGATGTGTTTGCAGAGAAACAGATCAGAAGAAAAGGAAAAATTATTTTCTGCCGCGCCATAACCATGTTTGAACTGGTAATTGTTGTATTGCAGCAGATGGTTGCATCGCACCGCTGCTATTGGTACCGGCACTTACAGTTTGCCGATCAGGTATTTCACGCGATCACGGAGAAACTCCGTTCTACGGTCGTACCTGTAAATACGGAGCGCGGCATCGTTCAAGCCCTCTTTCTTAAGGGTATCGGTGGCCGCATCGTTGGCCATTCTTTTTTCGAGCCAGTCGGCCTGCTCTTTCCGCAAGATCTGCTGGTACGATACGGATGCACGGTCGTTTAGTTTCTGGTACACCACCTGCATCAGGCTATCCAACTGGTCTTTATACCGGCCGATACAAAAAAGCTGCGAGCGCCCCGGCTCATTTCCCTCGAGGCACCCTTTCTTCCGCTGCTCCATGGCATCAACGGTCGCGATCGTTTGCGAACGGGCATGGTGGCTGCCCAGTAAAAGAAAAAGAATGAAGATCGTCGTTTTCAAAGCGAAGTAAAATTACCGAAGTTTTTGATTTTACGGTTGGTTTTAACAAGGAGAAATGATGATTCCGTTTCCAATTTAAGGCTGCATCAGAATTCCAAAAAATAGGGAGCCGATGATCATCGGCTCCCTATTAAAAGTTTATACAGAAATTTTTTATCTCCTCAACCCCGGCATCCTTCCCATCGGCATGTTGTTCATCATTTTCATCATCTGTTTCATCTGTTCAAACTGCTTCATAAAAGCGTTGATCTCGGCGATGTCTTTGCCGCTGCCCCTGGCGATCCTTTGCTTGCGCGATGGCGTGAGCGAATCGGGGTTTGCCCTTTCAAAAGGCGTCATCGAACTGATCATCGCTTCTATGCCTTTGAATGCATCGTCTTTGATGTCGATGTCTTTCATGGCTTTTCCCACACCCGGTATCATTCCCATGAGGTCTTTCAGGTTACCCATTTTTTTGATCTGCTGCAACTGGTCCATAAAATCCTGGAAATCGAACTGGTTCTTGCGGATCTTTTTCTCAAGTTTTTTAGCCTCGGCTTCGTCGTATTGGGCCTGTGCTTTTTCTACCAGGCTGGTGATATCGCCCATCCCGAGGATACGCTGCGCCATACGGTCGGGATAGAATACATCCAGCGTATCCATCTTTTCCCCGCTGCTCACAAACTTGATCGGTTTGTTTACCGTGTATTTGATCGACAATGCCGCACCTCCCCTTGTATCACCATCCAGTTTGGTAAGCACAACACCGGTAAAATCAAGCCGGTCGTTGAACGCTTTCGCGGTATTTACCGCATCCTGCCCCGTCATTGAATCCACTACGAAAAGGATTTCCGCAGGGTTAACGGCGGCCTTGATATTGGCAACCTCGGTCATCATCACCTCGTCAACAGCCAATCGGCCCGCGGTATCGATGATGATCACGTTCTTGTTCCTGGTCTTTGCTTCTTTGATCGCATTCTGCGCGATCTCCACCGGGTTTTTGTTTTCCGGCTCGCTGTATACATCTACACCCACCTGCCCTGCCAAAACAGTCAGCTGGTCGATCGCCGCCGGGCGATACACATCCGCAGCCACGAGCAAAACGGATTTTGCTTTTTTGGTCTTTAGATAATTCGCAAGTTTACCTGTGAAAGTTGTTTTACCACTACCCTGCAAACCTGCAATCAGAATGATTGCGGGATTACCCGTTACGTTGAATTGCGCCTCTGAACCGCCCATCAGTTCGGTGAGCTCATCCTGCACAATTTTCACCATCAACTGCCCGGGACTGATGGCGTTGATCACTTTTTCACCGGTTGCTTTCTCTCTTACTTTATCGGTAAACTCTTTTGCGATCTTGAAGTTCACGTCGGCATCGATCAATGCGCGGCGAATGTCTTTTACCGTATTGGCAATATTGAGGTCGTTGATCCGCGCTTCGCCTTTGAGGTTTTTAAACGCGGATTCGAGTTTTTCACTGAGGGAATTAAACATGGTTCGCTTGTTTCAGTCTTTCAAAATAAGGACCGCAAATATAGGGATTTACGCTCCCACCGGCCCCTCCCCGCCGCACAAAGTAGCGGCCGGGATAGCGTTTACCCCTGCAAACCTGCGTTCTTGTTTTCAAATAAAGACGTCACGGAAGACCCCGGCGCCCATTAAATCCCCAAACGCTCTTCCTGGCAGAGAAGACGGGGGTATGCAGAAAAACTATCCCAAATAGAATCTCAAATGTTTCGACCGGTTTGTGCTCCTCAACTTGTTGATGGCTTTGTCTTTGATCTGCCTCACCCTTTCTCGCGTGAGGTGAAACCGCTCGCCGATGTCCTCGAGGCTTAGCGGGTGGTCGATGCCGATGCCGAAAAAATAACAAACCACATCTTTCTGCCTGTCGGTAAGCGTCTGCAGGCTCCGTTCGATCTCCATCCGCAGCGATTCGTGGTGAACCAGCTGTTCATCGGTGCGCTCGGCATTGGGGTTTTCCATCATGTCCATAAGCGTACCGTCTTCGCCTTCCGACAGCGGTGTATCCATGCTTACATGGCGAAAACCCACGCTCATGGTGGCCGTAACTTCTTCTATGCTGATGTCTAATAAAGTGGCGAGTTCCTCCGGTGTTGGTTCGCGTTCGTATTCCTGCTCCAGTTGCTGGTAGGCCCTGCTGATGCGGTTGGTCAATCCCACCTTGTTCAAAGGCAAACGAACAATGCGGCTCTGTTCGGCGAGCGACTGCAGGATGCTTTGCCTGATCCACCATACGGCATAGGAGATGAATTTGAAACCACGCGTTTCATCAAAACGCAATGCGGCTTTGATCAGGCCGAGATTGCCCTCGTTGATGAGGTCGGGGAGCGTGAGCCCCTGGTTCTGGTACTGCTTGGCAACAGACACCACGAAACGGAGATTGGCCTTGATGAGCCTGTCGAGCGCCAACTGGTCGCCCTCCCGGATGCGCATCGCAAGCTGCACCTCTTCATCAGGTTTGATGAGCTCTACTTTCCCTATTTCCTGCAGGTATTTGTCGAGACTTTGCGACTCGCGGTTGGTAATAGACTTCGTTATTTTGAGTTGGCGCATACTCATAATAAACAGTTTTGGTTGTATAGTAGTTATGGTAAAAAACCGCGGTGGTTGGGCCACTCAGAAAAAACAATACGCCACACGATCACCCGTAGAGCAATTTAACAAATTCCGAAAACTTATCAAAAAAAAGATTTTTGTGCAACCAATTGAAAAACAATGTTTTAACATGGATATTTTTTAGCCTCCTTTAATAATTCATCCGAACGGTATGCCATTGTCAAAAAAACATTTGGAAGCGAAGGATTATTTAATATTATTGCAGGCTTACGAAAGCGATTGCTCGTAAGTAAAAGAGATTGTAATGAGTAAGAAGCAACTATTTACGTTAGAGTTTCCAGTCAGATGTTCACCAACCATTTTATACGAATTTTTAGCCACGCCCGCAGGTTTACAGGAATGGTTCGCAGATAAAGTTGACGAATGGGAGAATGTTTACAGCTTTTCATGGAACGGGGGAACACCGGATAAGGCCGATGTTCTCGACAAAGAAGAAGATAAATTCATCCGCTTTCACTGGCAGCACAGCGATAAAAACGAATATTTCGAGTTCCGCATAGAAAAAACGGAGATCTCAAACCAAACGATCCTCGTGATCAAAGATTTTGCCGAGAAAAACGAGATCAAAGACCAGAGCCAGCTTTGGGGTTACCAGATCAAGGACCTGTTTCACAGGCTGGGAGGAGCGTAAGCGCCCGCGGTATCAGATCATGATAAAAATACCAGTAAGCGATGTGCGGTTTGTTCCCACATCGCTTTTTTGTTTCCTCGACCAACACATCATTCAAAACGAAGCGCTTCCAGGATCTCTGCAAAAGAACGCTCATAAAATTCAGGCAATGCGTGCCAGTCTGTGAGCGGGATCTTTTTAGCAAGTTTGATGAAAGGCCTTTCTTCGAACCGGAGTGCAGTGCCTTCAGTTACCGGCACATAATTGTCTGCGCGGAAATGATGTTGCCAGGCATCCCCATTAATACAGGTGTACCAGCCCTCCGAAGGTTTGTTCGCAAAATAGTTCAAAGCACCCGGGCCATATTGTTCCGCAAAACGCCCGGATAACTGCAGCGTAATACTGCAGAAATTTCCCCACCAGAAAAAACTGCGGATGGCGAATGTGTCTGTATGTGTAAAATGCCGCGGCTGGTCGAGCATTACCCACGGCAGCCCCTCGTACTGGTCGCCTTTTGCGATCTTGGCCGAAGCAAGATCGACGCCGCGGGCGTTAAAGGATTGTTCTTTCAGTTGTGCCGTATACGCCTGGCTAAGTTCCCCGAAAAGCGTGTACACTTTGCCTATGATGGCGTTCTTTGTTAAAATCCAATCACTATTGTTCACCAATTCGAGTTCCTTTGGCGAAAGCGTTACTTTTGCAGGGCTCATCAAACAATATTAAGAAAGGACAAAGTGATAAAAAAACTTGATATACTCATCATCCGTTCGTTTATCGGCCCTTTCATCGGTGCATTTGCCATTTCCCTTTTTGTTCTTACCATGCAGTTCTTCTGGTTGTGGATCGACGATTTTGTAGGGAAAGGCCTTGACCTTTTTACCATTTTAAGACTGGTTGGCTTTGTGGCCATCACCTGCGTTCCGCTGGCATTGCCGCTCGCGCTGCTGTTCTCTTCCATCATGAGTTTTGGCAACCTGGGAGAAAGCTTCGAACTTGTTGCCATCAAAGCAGCCGGTATCCCGTTGTCGCGTTTCATGCGGCCACTGGTGATCGTTACTGTTTTCATCAGCGGATGCGCCTTCCTTTTTGCCAATAACATCATACCGTATTCCAACCTGCAGTTGTCTACCCTCAAATACGACATCATCCGCACCAAACCCGCGATGGATATCAAGGAAGGCGTTTTTTATGATAAGATCGATGGCTATGTCATCAAGCTTGGCAAAAAAGAAAAGAACGACACCATCATTCACGATGTGATCATATTTGAGAAGAAACCCGGCGTTGGGCTGCAAGACAATATGCTGATGGCCGAACGTGGTGTGATGCGTGTGGGCAGGGACAATAAATTCCTTGAATTCATTTTAAGGAACGGCTGGCGCTACGAAGAGAAAGGCGCGCGCGGCACAACGAATACAGAATTTACCCGCACCCATTTCAAAGAATACAAAAAGCTGCTGGATATGCGCGGGTTTGGATTGGAGCGAACCGGCGACAGCTCCTTCTACGACCCCAGGATGCTGAGCATACGCCAGTTGAATTACGCCATCGATTCCTTGCAGAACAAAGACACGTTGTACAAACAACGAACCTCACGCGAGCTGGCTCCGTATTTCCGCTTTCTGCGGTATATCGATACAGGGTGGACAAAAGTTGACACTGCCAGGATCAGGAAAGTAAAATCATTCAACGAACTAGTACCCGACTCGCTGAAATCGGATTTTGCCAACAGCGCACAGGGGTTGATCGCCACAACAAAAGGCAATATCAGCGTTCTGGTAACGGATTACAACGAAAAGATGAAATCGATGCGTTACCACGAGATCGAATGGCACAGGAAGCTTACGCTTTCGGCGGCCTGTCTTGTATTGCTGCTGATCGGCGCACCGCTGGGGTCCATCATACGCAAAGGGGGGTTGGGATTGCCGCTGGTATTTGCGATCGTGTTCTTTGTGATCTTCCACCTCTTCAACACGTTTGGCGAAAAGTTTGTGAAATCCGAGCAAACAAGCGCATTTGCGGGTATGTGGCTCTCTACATTCATCCTCATACCGATAGGCATCTTTCTCACCTTTAAGGCGATGCGCGATTCACAATTATTTAACCAGGAATTCTATTACCGCACTTTCAAAGTATTGCGGAGATTTTTGGCTAATTTTAGGTTCGGTAAAAAATCATCCTAAATCTTATTGTATGAATAACCATGACAACAGTCGCCGCGCGTTTATCAAAACCACGGGCAAAGCCGGCATTGGCGCGGCCATTGCTTCCACCATTTTACCTTCGCTGGTAACTGCGGGGCCCTTAACGGTTGAAACTTCTTTCGCACAACAACCCCTGCCCTACCCATATACGGCGCTTGAACCGGTGATCGATGCGATGACGATGGAGATCCACTACAGCAAACACGCCGCGGCCTACGCAAAAAACCTTGCGGATGAACTGGCCGAAAAAAAGATTGATACAAACGCAAACAAACTGGAAGATCTTCTTCGCAATGTTTCAAAATATTCCGCCAAACTGCGCAACAACGGTGGCGGGCATTACAACCACGAGCTGTTCTGGCAATGCATGAAACCCGGGATAGCAGGTGTTCCGCAGGGAAAACTGGCCGCGGCGATCAACCAGCATTTTGGTTCATACGAAGCGTTCAAAACACAGTTCACCGATGCGGGCAAGAACCGTTTCGGCAGCGGATGGGCATGGCTGGTGATGACGCCCGATAAAAAACTCGTTGTATCCTCAACCCCCAACCAGGACAACCCGCTCATGGATGTTGCCGAAGTAAAAGGCACCCCATTGCTGGGCCTCGATGTTTGGGAACACGCTTACTATCTCAAATACCAGAACAAACGCCCCGACTACATCAACAACTGGTGGAACGTGGTGAACTGGGATTTTGTGGGCAGGCGTCTTGAGATGTAAATTTTTGGACGATGGTTCATAGCCGATGTACTATGGATCACCAACACAAAACAAAAGCTTATGAAAACGACAACAAAATGGGTCGAGGCCCTAGCCTTCGACGCAACAGCAGATAGCGGCCACACCGTTCGTATTGATACGTCTGTAGAAGGCGGCGGGTTGGGCAGCGGTATGAACCCGAAAAAAATGGTGCTCGGCGCCTTGAGCGCCTGCAGCGGAATGGATGTAGTGGAAGTATTGAAGAAAATGAAAGTGGCATTTACCAAACTCGAGATAGAAGCCGAAGCGGAGCAGACAGAAGAGCATCCGAAAGTTTACAAATCGATTGAAATGGTTTACAAAGTGGATGCAAAAGAAGAGGACCTCGACAAAGTAAAACGCGCCGTATCCTTATCGCAGGAAAAATATTGCGGCGTATCTGCCATGCTTGCAAAACATTGCCCGATCAATTATACCATTGAGTTGATCTGATAATGGCTGCACCCTAACTCAAAAGAACGCTAGCGCTAAAAGCTAGCAGCCAAAGGCTTTCCCACGATGCAGGCTTCCAGACAAAATTTCCGCGTACAGCTTTGGATCACGGTCCTGAGCGTGGTGTTGTTCCTCACAAAGATCATCGCCTACCAGTTTACGCACTCACTCGCCATTTTAACGGATGCGCTGGAAAGCATTGTGAATGTGATAGCAGGATTCATCGGCCTATATAGTTTGTATGTGGCTGGCAAGCCGCGCGACATCGATCATCCTTATGGGCATGGGAAAGCAGAATTTGTTTCAGCCGCGGTTGAAGGTGCGCTGATCGTTGCTGCGGGCATCATGATCATTTATGAAACAGTGATCAATTTCCTGCAGAACAACCCCATCCAGAAACTGGATACCGGTTTGATACTGGTGGGCATTACCGCGGTGATCAATTTCATCGCGGGTACGATCTGTTACCGCATCGGCAAAAAAAACACATCGCTCGCCTTGCAGGCGAGTGGAAAGCATTTGCAGGTAGATACCTATTCAACACTTGGCATCATTGCAGGGCTTGTTGTGATACTGGTTACCGATATGTACTGGCTCGACCGCGTGATTGCCTTAGGCATGGCGGTATTTATCGTTTATAATGGTTACAAGATCATCCGCGCCTCGCTTGCCGGGATTATGGATGAGGCCGATATGCAATTGCTCAACCGCTTCATCACCGTTCTTAACGAACACCGGCGCGCCAACTGGATAGACCTTCACAATTTACGCGTGATCAAATACGGACCGCTGCTGCACATTGATTGCCACCTTACCGTGCCCTGGTACCTGAATGTTCACGAGGCACACCTGGAGATCGATGAACTGGAACTGCTCATCAAAAACAATTTCGGCGATGCCATCGAACTGTTTGTGCATACCGATGGCTGCCTCCCCTTCAGTTGCACCATCTGCACCAAAAACGACTGCCCCGTTCGCCAGCAACCCATGAAAGCAAGAATGGAATGGACCTTAAAGGATATTATTTCGAACGAGAAACACCGATTGTAGGTTCATAGCCTGAATGCACCGGTACAGTAAGAAAGCATTGACTCCCCAAAACGAGGCTGCAACGCATGCAGCTAACAGCGAACCGCTTATCTTTGCACCCTAAATTTGAAACAATGAAGGCTTGGAAAGAATACCAGGAACAAAACAAGGATCGTTTCTTAAATGAGTTGCTCGATCTGTTGCGCATACCAAGTGTAAGTGCGCGCAGTGAGCACAAAGATGATATGACGCGTTGCGCCGAAGCGGTTAAACAGCGTTTGCTGGAAGCAGGCGCCGATACCGTAACCATCTATCCAACCGACGGTCACCCGGTTGTGTATGGAGAAAAGATCATCGATCCTTCCAAACCTACCATACTGGTGTACGGGCATTACGACGTTCAGCCCGCCGACCCGCTCGAACTCTGGAACAGCGGCCCTTTTGATCCGGTGATCAAAGACGGGAAAATATATGCACGCGGTTCCTGCGACGACAAAGGGCAATTCTACATGCACGTGAAGGCATTGGAAACAATGACCCGCACCAATACCCTGCAGGCCAACGTGAAATTCTGCATCGAGGGCGAAGAAGAAGTGGGAAGCCCGAACCTGGCCACATTTGTTAAGGCCAACAAAGAACTGCTGAAAGCAGATGTGATCCTCATCAGCGATACTTCCATGTTAAGCATGGAAACACCGTCGATAGATATCGGCGTGCGCGGGTTGAGCTACATCGAGGTTGAGGTAACCGGCCCTAACCGCGACCTGCACAGCGGCGTGTATGGCGGCGCAGTTGCAAACCCTGTAACCATGCTTGCCAAAATGATCGCATCCTGCCACGATGAAAACAACCACATCACCATCCCGGGTTTTTACGACGATGTTGTGGAGTCAACCCCCGAAGAAAGGGCAAAAATGGCACAGGCTCCGTTCGACGAAGAAGCATACAAAAAAGACCTCGGCATCAACAGTCTCTGGGGCGAAAAAGGCTATACCACCAATGAAAGAACGGGCATACGCCCTACATTGGAGGTGAATGGCATATGGGGCGGTTATACAGGAGAAGGCGCAAAAACAGTTTTGCCATCAAAAGCGTTTGCAAAGATCTCCTGCAGGCTGGTTCCCAACCAGTCGTCGGTTAAGATGACGGAAAAGATCCTCAGCTATTTCAAAAGCATCGCACCGGCAGGCGTTACCGTAAAAGCGGAAGAGCACCATGGCGGCGAACCCTATATGACGCCGATCGATTCGAACGCATACAAAGCGGCGGCAAAAGCCATACATGCAACTTTTGGAAAGGACCCGATACCCGTACGCGGCGGAGGAAGCATTCCGATCTGTGCATTGTTTGAAAAAGAACTCGGCATAAAGATCGTTTTCATGGGCTTTGGCCTCGACAGCGATAACCTGCACAGCCCGAATGAAAAATACGATCTCTTTAATTTTTACAAAGGCATTGAAACGATACCTTATTTCCACCAGTTCTTTGCTGAAATGAAAAACAGTTAGGTACGGAAGTGTGTAAAGCGCTTTGGTACGGCTCCAAATTCAACACCCATGCCTGAACAAAAAGAAAAGCTCCGCATCGACAAATACCTCTGGGCCATCCGTTTGTTCAAGACGCGGAGCCAGGCGGGAGATGCGTGCGACAAAGGAAAAGTGAAAATGAACGGCACAGCGGTAAAGGCTTCGCGCGTGGTGGCTGTGGGTGATGAGTACGAAGTAAAAACAGAGGCCCGCAAATGGGTGATCAGGGTAACCGGCCTGCTGCAGAACCGAGTACAATACCAGGAAGCGATCAAATTTTATACAGACATAACACCGGCCGAGGAGCTCGACCGCATCCAGTTCCAGGCAGCTGTTTTTCAAACCGGAAAACGGATGAGCAAGATCGGAAGACCCACCAAAAGGGAGCGCCGCGATTTGGGTGGATTTATGGACCAGTAGGTTGTTACAAAACAAGTAAAAGGCACAAACAGTCGATTACATCTCTTGTTAATTAAAGAATTTTGAAATCATAAGATGAGACCTCTTCTCCTGTTCTTCCTGATGATCGGCGCCGGCATGGCGGCCGCAGCACAGGATGGCAATATTCCCGCCACTTTTCCCGGTGGAGACAGTGCATGGAAACACTATCTCGACACTGCATTCAACAACAAGAACATGGTTGCGCAGATGACGGCAAAGGATTACGAGCGCTTCGGAAAAACGCAGCGCGTTGTATATACTTTCAATGTTCTTGCAGATGGAAGCATCGGTCTCATCAACATCGAGGGGCAGGTTAGCCAGGCGGTGCGCAACGAGGTGAACCGCGTTCTGAAAAACGCCCCGAGATGGTCGCCCGCTATTGTAGGCGGTAAGGCCAGCACCTATCGCAAGCGGCAGGTGTCTACTTTTGTTTTTGATGAATAGCGCCGCCGCAACAGGCGTGAACGATGTTCGTTCTTTTTCGCCTAGTTTTGCAAAATGACCATCGACATCATCACCGTTGTTCCCGAATTACTGGAGAGCCCTTTCAACCACAGCATTATGAAACGTGCAAGGGAGAAAGGACTGCTTACGGTGCGTACGCATAACCTGCGCAAATGGGCCATCAACAAACACATGCAGGTAGACGATTACCAGTTTGGCGGCGGCGCAGGCATGGTGATGATGCCGGAGCCACTGGCCAATGCGATCAACGAACTGCAGCAGGATAAGAAGTTTGACGAGATCATCTACATGACACCCGACGGCGTTTCTTTCAACCAGAAAACAGCGAACCTGTTGTCGATGAAAGAAAACATTCTCATCATCTGCGGTCATTACAAAGGCATCGACGAACGCATACGCCAGACCTATGTAACGCGTGAAATTTCCATCGGCGATTATGTGTTGAGCGGCGGCGAGCTTGCAGCAGCTGTTGTGGTGGATGCGATCGGCCGGCTGCTGCCGGGTGTATTGAACGATGAAACATCGGCGCTTTTCGATTCTTTCCAGGACAATCTACTCGCGCCTCCCGTATACACCCGCCCCGCAGATTTTCGTGGCGACAAGGTTCCCGAAGTGCTGCTGCAGGGCGATCCCAAAAAAGTGGAAGAGTGGCGCCACGAGCAATCGTTGCAACGTACAAAAGAAAGACGGCCGGATCTCCTGGATGAGGAATAATTTCCTTTGCCCTTATCATCATAAAAAAGGATAGAATGCAATCGCATCCTATCCTTTTCTTATTTTTTCCCTGGAGCTAAAAGCTACGGCTTGGGATGATACCATTTCTCTTCCAGCCCTTCGTTGATCTGGATATTGGTATTCTCAACTTCTGATTCGATCGGCCCGTAACTCAATACCAATTTTCTCGGGAACTTGATTTCTTTAAAGTCGCCATACTCTTTTACCAGCACGGTTGCTTTTGTGTTTTTGGGAACGTTGCTTCCAAAGGCCTGCATCAGGCTTCTGAAACCGGTAAGGTTTGCGGCCATATCGCCGGAGGTTTCCATTTGTTTTACAAGAAAGGTGTTGGTGTCGATGTAATAGGTAACCACCTGTCCTGTTTTCAATGTCATTTTAATTTTGTAGCAGGGCACCTTGCTTATTTTTTCTGTTCCTGCCAATTCGGCCTTGTGTCCTTTTGCGGCATAGTTCACAAGCTCGGGAAAAGCACCGGCGCAATCGAGTTCATACTGTTGCGCAGCAACCTCCTCGGGAGTCATGCGTGTAAGTTGCGCACCGTTCTCACCACCACCGCCACGGCCATCCCTTCCGCCGCCGCCGCCAAATCCGCCACCACCAGGGCCGCCAAAATTGCGCATACCCGGGATGTATAAGTTGCCTGATGTATCAGTGATCATCGTAAAGCTATCACCCATACCCATGATGCCACTCACCTGGCGGCGAAACAGTTTTCCTTTTTCACGAACCAGCGTAAGGGGAAGATCGATGTTTTGTCCCATCATACCGATGCGCACATTGCTGATCACCTCGAGCTGTTTAACGCCTTCCAGTTTTTCCCTGCCACCGGCAGCGGCCTCGTATTTTGAAATGATCTCGTCAACCGTTTGCGATTGTGCGGCAAAACTGCTGAGTACTAAAAACAATCCTGCGAAAATTTTTTTCATATACTTACTTTCGTTGTTGGTTGCAAATGTAACCCGTTTTACAGCGGCGCTGTGAAAGGAGGCTCAATTTAAACATCATTTAAGATATTATATGCAGAACGCATCCTTTACCCTTACCGGCAATCTTGTTGATGTGTGGAAGAAAAACATCTATTCCGCAGAAATTGTTGTTGAAAACGGCATCATCCGCTCCATCACAAAAATCGGTGACGGAGCATCTTCAATCGGTAAATTTATCCTGCCCGGGTTTGTAGACAGCCATGTTCACATAGAGAGCAGCATGCTGGTGCCCAGCGAGTTTGCGCGCATTGCGGTTTTACACGGCAGCGTGGGAACGGTGAGCGATCCGCACGAGATCGCCAATGTATGCGGAATGAAAGGCGTTGAATTCATGATCGAAAACGGCAAACAGGTTCCTTTCAAATTCAACTTCGGCGCGCCAAGCTGTGTACCCGCCACGGTGTTTGAAACAGCGGGCGCATCGCTGAACAGCGACGATGTAAAAGCATTGCTTGCAAAAGACGAAATCAAATACCTGAGCGAAATGATGAATTTCCCCGGTGTGTTGTTCAAAGACGAAGAAGTGATGAAAAAAATTGCATCGGCGCACAAGGCAGGCAAACCCGTTGACGGCCATGCACCCGGTTTACGCGGCGGGCAGGCAAAACAATACATCGAAGCAGGCATATCAACCGATCATGAATGCTTTACTGCGGAAGAGGCGCTTGACAAACTCGAACACGGCATGAAGATCCTGATCAGGGAAGGAAGCGCCGCTAAGAATTTTGAGGCGCTGATCGGATTGCTGGAAGACCATCCGAAAATGATCATGTTCTGCAGCGACGACAAGCACCCCGACAGTTTAACGGCCGGCCACATCAACCAGCTTTGCGCAAGGGCGATAGCCAAGGGGATGGATGTATTCCATGTGCTGCGTGCGGCCTGCATCAATCCTGTGCTGCATTACAACCTCGGCATAGGCCTGCTGCGCGAGGGTGATGCGGCGGATTTTATTGTGGCGGAAGATCTTGTTGATTTTAAAATTCACCAGACCTACATCGATGGCCGGCTGGTGGCAGAAGACGGAAAAACATTCATCGCACCCGTTGCCATTTCTCCCATCAATCAATTTGAATGCGATGAAGTGGGCACTGCACAACTTGCCATCAAAACAAATGAATACCCCTCATCACAGGGAAGAATACCCGTTATGGAGGCGCTCGACGGCCAGCTCATCACCAACAGACTTGATCTCCCGGGCAAAAATGAAAACGGCGAATGGGTGAGCGATGTTGCGCAGGATATTTTAAAAATGGTAGTGGTAAACCGCTACCACAATGCGCCGGTAGCAAAATGTTTCATCAGGAATTTCGGGTTCAGGGAAGGGGCGATCGCGTCGTCGGTTGCGCACGACAGCCATAATATTGTTGCGGTGGGCGTTGACGATGAAAGCCTTGCAAAGGCCATCAACCTTGTGATCAGGGAAAAAGGCGGTGTGAGCTGTGTAAACAAAACATCGCAGGAAGTACTCGGCCTGCCTGTTGCGGGATTGATGAGCGCCGGTGATGGTTTTGCCGTTGCAGAAGCCTACACCTCTATAGACGCCATGGCCAAAACGCTCGGCTCACCACTGGCGGCGCCTTTCATGACGCTGAGTTTTATGGCGCTGCTCGTGATCCCGCATTTGAAACTGAGCGATAAAGGGCTGTTCGACGGGGATAAATTTGAATTTGTAAAATAGTTTGAACGCTACTGAAACTATTTTCCCTCCGGCGCTTCTCCTGTTGCCTTCACCACGGCAACAAACACACTGTCGGTTCCCTTGGGTGTAAAATATTTGGTTTTGAATTTGATCGTTTTGCCGGGCGCTATGGTCTCGTAAATGGTTTCGATGCCCTCGTCGAGCTTCACGCCTGTTTTGCTGAAGAATGAAAGTTTGAGGTCAACATCCTTGTAGGTACAGAGTTTCGCATTGTTGGTCAGGTGCCCGATCACTACGGTTTGCCCGATCAGGTTCTTACGGTCCCGGTTGTCTACCTGTATGAATTTTACCGGATTGTTCTTTTCCTTTTCAGCAAGCGTTTCTTTCGCTTTTTCGTAGGATACAGTATCGAACTTCTTGTCTTTTTTAGGATCGTCTTTGCAGGCAAAGAATGTGGCGGACAAAATGACCAGGCACAGGATCTTTTTCATGGTGATTGTTTTGGCTGGTTAAAGTTAAGCGTTTGACCCATCCGCGCGCGCCTTGCCTGCGCCGCAGGAACCTCTGTCCCAAAAAATTTAACAATCTCAAAAAGGCGCGGGGGAAGAAAGTAAATTTCCCATTCCAATCATTAGAATTTAGTTTTGCCGCAAACCAGAACCTTTTTCCATGATAGTTAACTTAAGCGACCAACACAGCCTTGTCTCTAACTGGGTATCAGAATTAAGAGATGTGAATGTTCAGCACGATCGCCTGCGTTTCCGCCGCAACCTGGAGCGCATCGGGGAGATCGCTGCGTACGAGATCAGCAAGCAACTGCCATGGAAAACGGTTGAAACGCCTACACCGCTTGGCATACACGAAAGCAAGGTGCTGGATGCGCAGCCTGTGCTGGCCACCATCCTGCGGGCAGGATTGCCACTGCACAACGGGATGCTGAATTATTTCGACAAGGCAGACAACGCTTTTATTTCTGCGTACCGCAAGCACCACCGCGACGGGTCTTTCGAGATCAGTCTCGAATACATGAGCTGCCCGGTGCTTGATAACCGGGTGATCATCATCAGCGACCCGATGCTCGCCACGGGCTCCTCTATCGTAAAAACCATTCAGTACATGCGCAGCGAAGGCACGCCGGCCGATATTCATGTAGTGGTGGCCATCGCCTGCACAACAGGGATCGAGTTCATCAAACGCGAATGCGGGGTGGACACCAAGATCTGGTGCGGCGATATCGACGACGAGCTTACGGCGAAAGGCTACATCGTTCCCGGGCTGGGCGATGCGGGCGACCTTGCTTTTGGCACCAAAATGCAGTCGTAACAAAATTTGCAAACGATTCGTTAAGAGCCCGTATATTTTTGGGCGGAAGCAGCTTAGCTCGCCAGTTTCACGTACATTCGGTATCACCTTTTATGCGAAAACTGATCCTGCTTTGCTGCTTGTGTTCATTGGCCGGCGTTGTGTCTGCACAGGATCCGCATTTCTCGCAGTTCTTCTCATCACCCCTTACCTTATCACCGGCCTTCATCGGCAAGTTTGATGGAACCATCCGCGCCACGGGAAATTACAAGAACCAATGGCAGGTGATCGATCGCGCCTTTGAAACCAAGACCGTTTCCGTAGATTTTCATGTCATGGGCAAGAACATCCCTTCTACCGATACCTGGGGGGTGGGTCTTATGGGGTATACAGACAAAAGCGCCAACGGTGCGGTAGGGTTTAATTACGGGAGTATCGGAACCGCTTTCCACAAAGGGCTCGATGAGGATGGAACGTCGCAGATCGGGGGCGGCTTCCAGGTTACCTATGCAAATATGCTGATCAATACGGCCAAGCTTACGTTTGCAGACCAGATCACCAGCAATGGTTTTACGGGGGTAACATCCGAGTTCTTCAGCGGCAATGAACTGAACCTGAAATACATCGATGTGAATGCGGGCATTTTGTATTCGGGCACCTCATCGGAAAAAAATTATTATTACCTCGGCGCAAGCGCTTACCATATCAACCGCCCCAAACAACAGTTTACCGGCGCGTTGTTTTTGCTCCAGCCCCGTATCACAATACACAGCGGCGGGTCTTTTGAGTTGAACCCTTACAGCAACATTCACGTGAGCGGGTTTTACAGCACACAGTCAAGCGCCAGCGAAGTTTTGCTCGGCGGTATTTATGAAAGAAAAGTAGCCGACGCCACCAGCTTTTACGCAGGTGCATGGATCCGTTACAAAGATGCCATCATCCCTTACCTGGGCACCGAGATCGGCGACCTGCGCATCGGTGTATCCTACGACGTAAATACAAGCGATCTCAAGGCAGGCACCAATATGCGCGGCGGGTTTGAGCTGTCGCTGATCTACCAGCGCAGGCCGCCGGACACAAGGGGAATACGCTGTCCCAAATTTTAATTGCCTGTTCTCAAAAACCTTTCCCAGTTCCGGTTGTGTGTGATCACCTCGTTGTGACCCTTGCTGCTGAACATCACTACTTTCTTATTGCGCAGCAGGTTATCGTCTACCTCTTCTTCTTTCACCAAAAGCAAGGGAATGTTTGCCTCCGTTATGGTCTTTGCAACCAGCAGGCTGTTGTCGTAAGTACCGCCATCCTTTGTATAAATATTGATGAAGCGGTGATCCGCATCAGACAACCAGGCCAGGAAAGCATCGTTGCCGCCGTACAACGCATCAAACAGGATCACTTCGCGCACGGGTGTTTTGTTGATGATGCGGCTGATAACGCGGTATGCGCCGCTGTGGCCCGCAAGGGAAATATCAAATTGATCCAATAAGAATTTTTTCTTTGGAAGGATGCCGTGTTCCTGCAGTTTCTCCCCCACGTCTTTTACCAGCGCCTGGAAAACCTGTGACTGCTCCAGTTTTCCGCCATAGCTGTCTGAAGCGTTTTTTGGCCCTTCGGGAAAAACAAAAACAGCGTTGCGCCCTGATGCTTCAAATTGTTCGGTGAGCTGGAACTGCCTGCAAGCCGTGTCGATGTTGTTTCCCCATCCATGAAACCAGAAAACCAGGTTTGTTTTTTCTTTTGGCGAAAAATAAGAAGGTACATAGATGAGCACGCTGCTATCACTGTAGTGAGTGGCCGCATCAAAAAATTTTCCGTTGTAGGTATATCCATCCTTCCGTAATGTATCGGGGAACATGGAATGGGCGGATGTGAACCGGATGAATTTTCCTGTTTGTGCATGGGCCGCACCCGTCAGCGCGAGAAAAACCAGCACGGCCATCGCGCGCAGCTTTACAGGGGTGGATTTGATTTTCATAGCTGGTTTCGGTTTTATTTTTTCTTCCCGCTCACGTAGGGATTGTCCTTCACAATAAAGCGATAGGGAAGCAAGGCATCTTTACCTGCATAATCAACACCGATCCTTGGTGTCGCAATGATTTGCAAGGGTTGCACAGTAAATCCATCGTTCACAATAAACAATTCATTGCCGCGAAGGTCAAGGCCCGTATGTTGCTTATAAATACCAAGTGCTTTGGAAACATTCCCGGGGCCGCGGGTAAGGGTGAAATCGGCCTTTGTTTTCCCGGTGCGTTGCAGCATATGATCCACACCAGCCACCGGCTCTATGGCGCGCACCAGTACCGCATGCGGCACATCGGCAACATTGGTTACCACGTTGAAGAGGTGATGAATGCCGTAACAAAGGTATACATAGGCCACGCCTCCCGCTGCATACATGATCTCTGTGCGGTTGGTTCTTCGTCCGCCCCACGCATGCGAGGCTTTGTCGATGGCGCCGTTGTAAGCTTCTGTTTCAACGATCCGCCCTGCGGTTACAATGCCATTGAAAGAACTCACGAGCACTTTTCCGATCAGCTCCCGGGCCACTGTGCAAACATTCTTTTGCCGGTAAAACGAAACGGGCAATTTATCGGAAGCCTTGAACGTTATAGCTTTCATCACCATAAAACTACTGAATGTAGTAACTTCACCGCCCAAATTCCCCGATTTGCTCAAAGAAATGATCATAGGCATACAGGCGTATTTCCAGGCGCACCGGTTTATCCAAAAACATAAACTGTGGAAATGGATCGTGATACCCGGTATCATCTACACCACGCTGTTCCTGGTAGGCATGTATTTCTTCAGCCAAACCTCCACCCAGTTTATCGAGTGGATGAGCCATAAAACGGGTTTGAGCGATTGGCTCAACAAAATGGACAGCGGTATACTCGGTTTTCTTTTCATCATGGGAAGCCTGCTGCTGTGGCTGATCCTGATGCTGTTTTATTTCTCGCTCTTCAAATATATTTTTCTCATCGTGGGCTCTCCCCTGTTTGCTTACCTGAGCGAAAGAACGGAAGCCATTATAGAAGGGAAAGAGAGTTTCCCGTTTAGTTTCCGGCAATTGCTGAAAGACATGAAGCGCGGCGTTTACATAGCGGTGCGCAACAGTTTGTGGCAAACGGTTTATACGTTATCGATCCTGCTGCTGAGTTTTGTACCCATCGCGGGATGGCTCATGCCCATCATTGCCTTGCTGGTAGAGTGTTACTATTATGGTTTCTCGATGCTCGATTACAGCATGGAGCGCCACAAACGATCGCCTGCCGAAAGCATTTTCTTCATCGGCCACCACCGCGGGCTGGCCATTGGCAACGGGCTCGTGTTTTACCTCATGCACATGCTGCCGTTCGTGGGATGGATCCTTGCACCCGCTTATTCGGTAGTGGCCGCAACGCTGAGCATGTATCCTTTGAAACAGAATGAAAAATAATTTCCTGTAGAAATACCTCGTATGAGTTCGGGCAAAGTTTATCTTATTCCAACGGTGCTGCATGAAGATGGGCTGGAAACGATTCCTGCTTACCTGCTTGATGCTGTAAAGGACTGCCCGGTATTTTTTGTTGAACAGGAAAAAACAGCGCGCCGTTTTCTCAAGAAACTATGGCGCGAAATGGTGATCGATGATTACCAATGGTTCACCATCCACAAGGCGGAGGAAGAAGTGCGCCGCCCGTTCATACAGCTTCTGCAGGAGGGAAAAAACATTGGCATCATCAGCGAGGCAGGCTGCCCCGGCATTGCGGATCCAGGGCAGATCCTGGTAGAGGCGGCGCAGCAAAACAACATCACCGTAAAACCATTGGTGGGCCCAAGCTCCATCTTACTCGCATTGATGGCAAGTGGAATGAATGGCCAGTGTTTCCAGTTTCACGGGTACCTGCCCATTGATTCAGCAGAGCGCAAAAGAAAAATAAAAGAACTCGAATCCGACTCCCACAAAAGAAACTGCACGCAGTTGTTTATTGAAACACCCTACCGCAACAATGCCCTTATCAAGGATGTGCTGGATTGTTGCAGGGAAGAAACGCGGTTCTGTATCGCGGTAGACATCACCGGCGCATCAGAAAGCATACGCACGCAAACCGTGAAAAAATGGAAAGCAGGCACGCCTGATATTCACAAGAGGCTGGGTATTTTTTTGCTGCAGGCGTAAACAGGCATTGGAAAGAGGAACCGGCAGATCCTTCTGAAAAAGATCTCCCGGTTCAGAAAAAAGTTATTGTCTTGGCGCAATAACGCCATCGGCACCCATGCCCCTGATCTCGTAAATACTATCCACGATAAAATTCTTCATCCCTCTCCATGGCAATGAGCCAAAGTATTGTTTGTAATGAACGTTTACTTCCCTTCCCGAAACCTGTAACAAACGTTCGGCTACTTTTTCGTTCGTAACACTGAAAGAAAATTCGTTGCTCTGCACATTGGCCTTGAACCCGCTGAGGATTATTTTTCCTTCATAGGTTTTAAACAGGATGCCTTTTTTCTGGAAGATGTTCAGCGTGCCCGCCTGTGTTCCTTCGGCGAGTACGAAGTAGAAGCGCCAGTAAACGGTGATAACAAGTACAAGCACCACGATACCCGCTATGATCCATCCGGATTTTTTCATCAGATGCCGTATTTGTCGATGAGATAGATCAGCGCCGCCATGTTCACCGCCCCGAGCAGGAGCTCGCGTTTGTTTACTTTCTCAAACACATCGCTTCTTGCGTGGTGGAGGTCAAAATAACGTTGCGGATCGGGTATCAGTTCGCCAACAGGAATGTTGAATGTTCTGTTCAACGGGCCCACATCGGCGCCGCCGCCGTCGTTGGTCAATTCGAAGGTGCCGTAAGGGTTCAGCAACGGCAGCCAGCCCTGGATCTTCGCCATTTGCGTTTTGTTCACTTCCAGTGAGAAGCCGCGGGGGGTAAAACCACCCGCATCGCTTTCCAGCGCGAAAATGTGTTTTTCGTTTTTGGCCTTTGCTTCCGCCGCGTATTTTGTTCCGCCGCGCAAACCGTTCTCTTCGTTTGCAAACAGTACAAAACGCAATGTGTGTTTGGGTTTGTAACCGATCGCTTTCAATGCGCGCATGATCTCGATGGTGTGCACAACGCCTGTGCCATCGTCGTGGGCCCCCTCATTCACATCCCAGCTGTCGAGATGCCCGCCGATGGTTATGTATTGTTCGGGAAATTCCGTTCCTTTCAATTCAGCGATCACATTGTGCCCGATGGTATCGGGGAGAAAATGGCCATTGGTAAATAGTGCCATGTTGATGGTTGATTTTCTACTCAGCAACCAGAGCTCATCTGCATCGCGGGGGCCCACCGCCACTGCCGGGATCTTTGGAAACGAATCGTTGTACACCATCGCACCTGTATGCGGATCGTTCGCAGTAGATTCCGTAAGCGAGCGGATCATCACCCCTACCGCCCCGTATTTTGCCGCGCGGCTCGGTCCCGACCTCCTGTAAATTCCCGCTTCACCGTATGAAACAAAGGGTTTGATGTTGGTAGGGTTAAAGCCATTGTTGTAGTAAACGATCTTTCCTTTTACCTCGTCTTTTCTTCTTTCCAGTTCCTCAAAATCCTGTACCGCAAGCACCTGTCCCGTTACGGTTCCTTTGCCCAGTGAGTTACCCAATGCGAGCACATCGAGCGCACGGCTGGTCTTGTTTTTGTCTACTTCAATAATGAATGCCTTGTCGTTGCCACCCCGCACCCAATGCGGTATCATACACTCCTGCAGAAAAACATTGTCGGCGCCGTTGTTGCGCATTGCGTTCTCTCCCCAGGTTACCGCTTTGGCAAATTGTGGTGAGCCCGATAAACGGCCGCCTATCTGTTTGGTGAGCTGGTATAGCAGGTCGTAGGCTTTTCCGTTGCGCAGGATCTCATCGGATATTTTCCTGATCACAGCTGCATCCTCCGCGGACTGCGACATAGCCGCCAGCGGCAGCATTGCGATAAATAACAGGTATTTTTTCATAGTGCTAAAGTTAGCCATTTGTACATGCTTCGCGAAATTTGTTGAAGCCGCTGCGCACGCTTACCAAAAAGATCCCGTCATGAAGATCAACAGCCTGTCTTCCCGCCTCCTTCACCTCTTCTATCCGCACAACTGCGAAGGTTGCGGGTCCGACGTTGTTTTTGATTCGCAGTTGTTGTGCGCGCGGTGCAGGCACCGGTTACCGGAGACGAATTTTTTTGGCCAGGCCAACAATCCGGTGGAAAAATTATTTTATGGACGCGTGAACATCCAGCAGGCGGGTGCTGCTTTTTATTTTACAAAGGATTCGTTGCTGCAGCACCTGATGATACAATTAAAATACCGGGGCAACAAAGAAGCCGGCTATTTCTTAGGAAGGATGTTGGGAACAATCCTTTCGGCATGCAAAAAATATGCAGACATAGATGCCCTGGTGCCGCTTCCCCTCAACCCCAGGAAAGAACAGTCGCGAGGCTACAACCAGGCCGCTCTTCTGTGCGAGGGTGTTCACCAGGTATGGGCAAAGCCTGTGCTGCCGGATGCCATCACCCGCACACGTTTTACCGAAACACAGACCAGGCAGAACCGGCTCTCCCGCTGGCAGAACATGGACGGTGTGTTTGCAGTAACCGATGCATCGGCCCTGCGCAACCGGCACATCCTGCTTATCGACGATGTGATCACCACCGGGGCAACCCTCGAGGCCTGCAGCTCGTCTTTACTGGCGGTTGAAGGCGTGCGGGTGAGCATCGGGGCGGCGGCTTATACGGTGTAGCGCCGGGGGCCAGGCGTTGGAACGGCAGGGTTGAGGTAGTGAATGGCGTGTTCGAACCCCTTTAACCCATTAAACCACCCAACTCACCCAACCAACCTTTTTCATCCTTTACTCTCGAAACTTGCGTAATTTAGACGTCTAACAATTAAAAAACACAAACCATGAAATACCTGTTAACGGTTGTAGTCGCGGCTTTGTTCTGCGCATTTACGGTGCCGGGTGGCCAGCCGAGCATCCATGCTTTTAAAGTGAAATCGATCGAAGGAAAGACAATCGATTTTTCAAAATTCAAAGGCAAAAAAATACTGGTGGTAAATACGGCATCAAAATGCGGTTATACCAAGCAGTATGAGCAACTGGAAAAAGTGTACGAAGAATACAAAGACAAACTCGTTGTGGTGGGTTTCCCGGCCAACAATTTTGGCGGCCAGGAGCCAGGCAGCGACGAAGAGATCGACCAATTCTGCAAATCGCGTTTTGGTGTCAAGTTCCCGCTCGCCAGCAAGATCAGCGTAAAAGGAGATGATGCAGCGCCGGTTTACAAATGGCTCACCAGCAAGGCCGAGAATGGTGTGCTGGATGCAGAGATCAAATGGAACTTCAATAAATTTTTATTGGATGAGAATGGAAAAATGATCGCCTACTTCGACAGCAAAGTATTGCCGGACAGCGAAGAGATCGTGAAATACCTGAAATAAGGATTCGATTTCCTGCCTGATGAATAAAAAAGGATGCCCTTTACGGCATCCTTTTTTATTCACTTGATCGTGCAATACAGCCACCGCCTCAACCTGGAGCCTGAACTCACATACGATCCACTGCGCAAATCGTGCTTCTCACCCACGCTTTATAAAATTCATCTCCCCGGCGATCCATATTTTCTTACTTTGCGTTGCTAATCGCTAAGGTATTTTATGCAATTCGGGGATGTAATAGGTCAACACGAAACCAAACAGCACCTTGCTGAAATGGTTGAGCAGAACAGGCTGAGCCATGCGTTGATCTTCCTGGGGAAAGAAGGCAGCGGCGCCTTGCCGTTGGCTTTGGCGTTTGCGCAATACGTCGTATCCCTTCCGCAGGCGGCGCCCGTGGTGGAAGACCTTTTTGGGGGGATGACCGCGCTCGAACCCACACCCTCTTTCATTCATCCCGATCACATTGCCTCACAACCGGCTTTTCAGCGGGCCGAACAATTGATACACCCCGACCTGCATTTTACTTACCCGGTGATCCCTAAAAAATCGGGCGACAAACCCGTAAGCGCCGATTATATAACAGAATGGCGCGAATTCATCAGGTCGTATCCTTATGGGAATGTATACGACTGGCTGCAGTTCATTGGCGCCGACAACAAACAGGGAAACATTACGGCAGATGAGTGCAACGACATCATCCGCCAGCTGAGCCTGAAAAGTTTTGAAAGCGAGTACAAAGTGCTTTTGCTCTGGATGCCCGAATACCTGGGCAAAGAGGGTAACAAATTATTAAAGCTGATCGAAGAGCCGCCGCCGAATACATTGTTCATCCTGGTGGCCGAAAACGACGAACAGATCCTGCCAACCATTTTAAGCCGCTGCCAGCTGATCAAGGTTCCCATGCTGGAGAACAGGGATGTGGAACAGGCACTCATCGAACGCGCCAAAGCGGCGCCAGATACCGCCCGCCAGATAGCCGGCATCTGCGAGGGCAATTACCGCGAGGCGCTTCAGTTGCTGCAGCATGCCGACGAAGACTGGCAAAGCCTCCTCCGCGAATGGCTCAACGCAACACTGAAAGGAGGGCCGATGGCCCAGGTGAAGTTTGTGGAAGAAGTAAGCAAACTCGGCCGCGAAAAACAGAAACAGTTTCTCCGTTATTTTAACCACCTGCTCGAACAAAGCATTAGAATCAAGGTTATGGGCCTGGAAAACGTGCTTTTGGGGGATAATGAGAGGGATTTCGCACAAAGATTGAATAAAATAGCCTCGGTGAGCCAGCAGCAATCCATCATAGAAGAACTGGACCGCGCCTCATACTATATAGAGCGGAATGCCAATGCCAAAATGCTGTTCCAGGCCGTTACCATTAAACTCTACCACATCATTCAGAACAAAACCCTAATTTTGATGGGGTAAGGCGGGCCGGGTGACAGGTGGAACGCCGTGAGAAGGATTTCGAAGTGTGGATGTGCACAGGTTGATGGATCGTACGAATACTGTGTACCTGAACTGTTAAAAGCTTATCTATATATTTTCAACAAAGCCAGCTGAACAGCGCACCGGACGTTGAACTGACCCGCTACAGCGGAACTAAGCAGAAGAGCAGAACTATATCCCGCAACGACATCCCTTCCATTCTAATATTAACTAACAACTTATCAGTCAAGATATGGGATGTGGATCATGTAGTTCCTCAAAAGACGGGGGTAAACCGGGCGGTTGCAAAAGCAACGGCGGCTGCAGCACAGGCAGTTGTAACCGGATGAATGTTCACGACTGGCTCCTCAACCTTCCCTTCAGCGATCCTGAAAGCACCTGCAAAGTGATCGAAGTGAGCTTCAAACAAGGCAGCCGGAAAGAATTTTTCCGCAATACCACTTTACAATATTTTGATAAAGGCGACTACGTAAGCGTTGAAGGCGTGAGCGGCTTCGATGTGGGCGAAGTGAGCCTTACAGGCGAACTTGTTAGGCTCCAGTTGAAGAAAAAAGGGGTGGACGAATTCAGCCCGGAGATGAAAAAAGTACTCCGTAAAAGTTCGGACCGCGACATAGAAACGTTCAAAATCAGCAAGAGCCGCGAAAAAGACATCCTTGCCCGCAGCCGCGCCATCGCAAGGCAGCTGAACGTGCAGATGAAACTGAGTGAAGTAGAGATACAGGCCGACGGCAAGAAAGGCACTTTCTTTTATACCGCCGATGACCGTGTAGACTTCCGCGAACTGATCAAAGTATACGCCAGCGATTTTAAGGTAAAAGTGGAAATGCGCCAGATCGGCATCCGCCAGGAAGCCGCCAAGGTGGGGGGCATCGGCAGCTGCGGAAGGGAGCTCTGCTGCAGCACCTGGCTCAACGAATTCAAAAGCGTGAATACCACGGCGGCACGCTACCAGAATTTATCCATTAACCAGACAAAACTCAGCGGCCAGTGCGGACGTTTGAAATGCTGTCTGAACTATGAGCTGGATACTTACCTCGATGCGCTCCAGCAATTTCCAGACTACGCAGAAACATTGGATACAGCAATGGGCACCGCGCACCTGATCAAAAAAGATATTTTCAAAAACCTGATGTGGTATGTTTTGCCAAACAATACAAAACATTACCCGCTCACCATCCAACGCGTTAAAGACATCAAACGCCTCAACCGCGAAGGACAAAAAGTGGACGAGCTGCAACCCGTAGAGATCGTAAGCAGTAAACAACGCGAAGAAAATGAGCCGGCAGCATTTGTAGACCTCGTAGGGCAGATCAGCCTCAAAACACTCGAGAAAAACGACAGGAGGAAAAGAGACCAGGATAGAAACAGGAACCAGCAGCAAAGAGGCCAGGGTCCGAGACAACAAGGCCAGCAAGGTGCAAGGCCACAGGGCGGCGGACAAAAACCGCAGGGGCCAAGACAACCAGGGCAACAGCAAAGCGCCCAGGGAAATAACCAGGCTCAAAGACCACAAGGACCTAAACCGCAAGGCGGAAACCAGGGACAAAGACCACAGCAGCAAGGGCCAAGGCCGCAGGGCCAGGGGCAAAGGCCGCAAGGGCCGAGACCACAAGGCCCACAAGGCGGAGGCGGAAACCAACGCCAGCAAGGGCCGCGGCCACCAAGACCACAAGGCCCGAAACAGGAACCTCCTGCTGATAATTGAATTGATAAAATTTAAAACGCTACCTAATAAGTAGCGTTTTTTTATTTCAATATTTACTGAAGATCACATGTAAAAATTCCCGCGCAATGCCGTTCTATAATTTCTCCATTTCCGCTGCCGTAAACTCCATCAGTGTTTTTATATGATCCGGAGACAAATCAAATTTTAATCCTGCAGCCGCATACAATTCAGGAAGTGTTTTTGTTCCGCCAAGACGCAAGGCATTGATGTAGTTCTGCAATGCCTGCTGCGGATCTTTCTGGTATTGCATCCACAAACCGATGGCACCAAGCTGCGCGATACCGTATTCGATATAATAGAAGGGAACTTCGAACAGATGCAACTGTCTTTGCCAGCCGATTGCGCGATACGCATCGAGGCCCGTGTAATCGATGGCCGGTGTTGAAAATTCGTTCAGGATCTCTACCCAGCGTTTTGTTCTTTCTTCCACTGTGTGCGATGGGTTTTCGTATACCCAATGCTGGAACTTATCGATGATCGCGATCCATGGAAAGATCGTGATCGTTCTTTCAAGCTGGTGCTCTTTTGCGCGTGTAAGGTCTTCTTCGTTGCTGAAAAAAGATTCCCAATGGTTCATACTGAACAGCTCCATCGCCATGCTTGCCACTTCGGCAATTTCCATCGGGTATTCTTTGAAAGCGCTGAGCTCCAGGTTGTGCGCAAGAAAGGAATGCACTGCGTGGCCGCCTTCGTGAACCATGGTTGTTACATCGCTCATCTGCCCGGCCGCGTTCATAAAAATAAACGGCGCACCGCTTTCGCTCAGCGGACAGTTGTAACCACCCGGCGCTTTTCCCTTGCGGCTCTCGAGGTCGAAATGCCGCAGCTCATTCATCTTGCGCAGGCAATCCGCAAAGAACGGGTTGAGTTTTTCAAAACACTGTACCGATTTTTCATACAATTCATTGCCGCCGCTGAACGGGCGCAACTGCTGTACACCTTCGGGCTCCGCTTCTGTATCCCATGGGCGTAGCGTATCGAGTTTGAGTTTTTCTTTTTTCTTCTGGTAGATCTTATCGATCAGCGGCAGCACGTGCAGCTTCACCGCTTCGTGAAACTGGAAACAGTCTTCTTTGGTGTAATCGAAACGTCCAAGTTCTACAAACTTGTAATCGCGGTAGTTGGCAAAACCTGCATTCTTCGCCACCTCGTCTCTTTTGGCAACAAGCTGTGTGTAGAGGTCGTGCATCGCCTGCTGGTCCTGGAGACGGCGCTCCTGTATTTTACGATACACTTCTTCGCGGAGCGACCTGTCGTGGCTCTCCAGGAATTTTGCGGCCTGCTGCAAAGTATATTCTTCGCCTTTTACTTCGATGGTCATTTTACCCGCAATGGCGCCGTATTGCTGCTGCATCACACTCAGCTCGGCCTGCAGGGGAATATTCGCTTCGCGGAAAAGATCGATGTTCTTTTTAACGCTGCGCAGGTAGGTAAAATATTTTTCCTGGTCCAACTCTTTTGTAAACGGGCTATCGATGAGTTTGCGGTTGAGCAGGTCCGCATACGGCTGCAGCTTCGGCTGTATCTCCATGCAGAAATAAGTGAAGGCTTCTTCAAGGTTCTTGTCCATCGTGTCGCAGGTCATTTTAATCTGCCGCCAGCACGCATCTTCACTTACCACGGCCTCGAGTTCGCTGGTGTCTTTCAACCACTTTTCCAGGTCGGCCCTTGAAGCGATTTTTCTTTCTGAAAGATCCTTGAAATACGGCTCGAGCGATGCCCAATCGGTCAACACAAAATCTTTCGGAACAAAATGTCTTTCGAGTTTCTTTATGTCTGCACTTAATACCATTGCCTGTTTTTTTTGAACAACAAATTTACCACCGATTTCGTTGACCCGGCGGCTGATTTTTGTTGATTCCACCCTGGTTTCGTCCAATAATCCTGGAATACCGGCGTCATTCCCGTGAATCGTCCAAAAAATCTGTGAAATCTGTGGTATTTTTGCCGACTTACCAAAGAGGAAATTGTAGTGGCGGATATTATTCAGTTGTTACCAGACAATATTGCAAACCAGATAGCGGCCGGTGAAGTGATCCAGCGCCCTGCCAGCGCTGTCAAAGAACTGTTGGAGAACGCCGCCGATGCGGGCGCCACCGAAATAAAACTGATCGTTTCAGATGCGGGCAAGGCCTTGATACAGGTGATCGACAACGGCAAAGGCATGAGCGAAACCGATGCCCGTATGGCTTTTGAACGGCATGCCACCAGCAAGATCAGGAACATCGAAGATCTTTTCAGGATCAAAACAATGGGTTTCCGCGGCGAAGCGCTGGCCTCTATTGCAGCGGTTGCACAGGTTGAACTGAAAACGCGCCGGGCAGAGGATGAACTCGGCACTTACATTGAAATAGAAAACAGCCTTGTTACCAAACAGGAACCTTGCGCATGTGCACCGGGCACCAGCATCAGCATGAAAAACCTTTTTTTCAATGTGCCCGCGCGAAGGAATTTTCTGAAGAGCAATGCCGCGGAGATGCGCCACATCGTAGACGAATTCATCCGTGTGGCGATGGCCTTCCCGGGGATTTTCTTCTCGATGTCGAGCAACGGCCAGGAACTGTTCCACCTCGAGGCCGGCAGCCTGAAACAGCGCATCGTACAGGTGCTTGGTTCTGGCTACAACGCAAAACTGGTGAGCGTGAACGAGGAAACGGATTACATGAATATTTACGGGTTTGTAGGCAAGCCCGAAACAGCACGCAAGACAAGGGGCGACCAATATTTTTTTGTAAACAACCGCTTTATCAAAAGCGCCTATCTCAACCACGCGGTCAATACGGCATTTGATGAGATGATTGCGAAAGACAGTTTCCCGAGTTATGTATTGTACATCGATCTTGATCCTTCGCAGGTCGACATCAACGTGCATCCCACCAAACAGGAGATCAAGTTTGAAGATGAAAAGATCATTTATGCTTTTGTGCAGGCCGCGGTAAAACATGCGCTTGCACAGTTCAGCATCGCGCCCTCGCTGGATTTTACGCTGAATGCAGAGATCCAGGGATTGGACGCAGTGAGCAAACCCTTTACCACCGACCAGAAAGATGCGGCCTCATCATCCAATTTATTCAAAACATTTACCCAGAAAAACCAGGCGCACTTTATTGAAAAAAACGAGAAGACCGACCTGAAACACTGGAAAGATTTTTTCACCTCGCCCGCACAGGAGCAAAACAATGCACAACGCTCCCTGCCGCAACAACTACAAACCGTAGAGCCCCGCCCCAGGGCCCTGCATGTGTTGCCGGATACAACTTTGCTGCAACTGCACAACACCTACATCATCGCCTCTTCCAACAGCGGGTTTTTACTGGTGCACCAGCAACTTGCGCATGAACGGATCCTGTACGAACGTTACGGCATCGCGGCACACGGTCAGCAGATGGCTACCCAGCAAAGCCTTTTCCCCGTAACGCTTGAACTTGCCGGCGCCGATGCAGCATTGCTTACAGACCTTCTCCCCGACCTGCTTGCCATTGGCTACCACGTAGAACCGTTTGGCAACAACAGTTTTGTGATACAGGGCATTCCCGCAGACGTAACACCGGGCAACGAAAAAAATGCGATCGAGTTGCTCATCGAACAATTCAAACACTTCAGCAGCGATATAAAATTCAGCAAGAGAGAAAAACTGATACGGTGCATGGCAAGGCAACAGGCCATCAAAGCCGGTCAAACGCTTTCGCAGAAAGAAATGCTTGTGCTGGTTGAAGAACTCTTTACTTGCAGCAGCCCCAATGTAACACCTACGGGAAGCCCCACCTATCTCGAGTTCAAAGAAGATTACCTCGACAGGATGTTTGGGCGATAAACCAAGCTCGTCAGTACTTGTCCATCACCCCCACCAAAAATTTCTCCACGGCCTTCCTGATGTTCGCCGCAGCTGTATTGTGCGCATTAACGAGTACAGAGAATACCAATTGCCTTCCTTTTTTTGTTGTGATGTAACCGCTCAATGCAAGGTGGTTGCTGAGGCTTCCTGTTTTTGCATAGATACGGCCCGCGTAATTTTTATAGTAACTCGATAGGGTTCCTTCACCACCGGTAGGGAGGATCTCTTTGATGCGCTCCCATTTGAACTCATTCTTCATCTGTGTGAGCACCCATACAAAATCCTGTGGTGAGATCAGGTTGTAACGGCTGAGCCCGCTCCCATCTACCCATTGGGGCTTTTGTGGCAGGCCGGCAAAATCTGTTTTTAACAGGGTATCGATCAGTTTCCTGTCGCTCATAAAACCGAGTTTCTCATTGCTCACCATCAGCAGGGTCTGCTCGGCAAAAAAATTATCGCTGCGGTGCATCATGATCTTCAGCATCGAATCGGTTGGCTGCGAATGGATGATCTTAGGCAGGTGATAGCGCCCATCGGAATAATGTTCGCGGCCAAACTCAATACCCAGTGTATCTTCCAGTATCTTAACCGCCAAAGGCCGGCTCTGATTGTCCTTCAACACAGTCTTAAAAGGGATCGCCGTTGTTGTGAATTTTGAAGCATCGCCCCGTACCAAAAATTTATTTTCATCCTCGATCCTGGTAACCCTGAAGTTCGTTCCCCGGAACAACTCCGACAAGGATTTGCGCGTTGCGTCGGAAGCCAGGAATTCTTTTTTACCAAAGAAGGATGGGGCCACACGCAGCGTGTCTTTAACAGCGGTGAACGTAACGTAGTTGCCGTGTATGGGAAACTCATTTCTTTCGGGTGCATAATCTGCGGAATAATCATCCCATGGCCAGCCGCGCCCATACGGCGAAAATTGTTTGCGCTGTTGATCCTCGTAGTAATAAATGTTTTTTTCGCGCTTGAGAAAATCAAATACCGGTTGGTTCCTGAATTCCGGGAGAAGGAATGTAGGGTCTGCGGTCGGTTCTATCGATACCTGTCGGCGGTCGCCCGTTCCCACTTCACTATAACGCAGACCAACCAGGCTGTCCCCTAAATTTTTCATCGCCGCATAGCAGGTAAAAAGTTTGGTGTTGCTCGCCGGAACAAAAAATTTGCTGCCCTGGAAATCGTAGAGGTATTTCCGGGTGGCGGGATCGTACAAGCTGATACCCACATTGGCGGGTGCAAAATCAGGGTTAGCGAGGATGATCTCTTTTGCCTGCTTCGCGATCTGCTTTTGAATGCTGCAGGAAGAAAGAATGATAAGAACAAGAAGGAATGGCGCTGACTTTTTCATACAAGTGATTGGCTGCGTAAGTTAATTATTTCGGGGGTTGCCGCATTTCATTTTTTTGCCACGGATTTCACGGAATAACACGGTTCTGTGTTATTCCGTGAAATCCGTGGCAACATCCCGCCCGCATCAACCCAATCTTTTCACCGATTGCCCGGCAATCATCAACCATAATTTTGTAAATTGGACATCCCTAAAACAAATACCCATGAAATTAAACCTCTCTTCCACGCTACTCGCAGCTTCGCTGTTGATGGCCGGCGCCAACAGTTTTGCCGGTGGTGGTGGTAAGTTGTCTAAAGAAGAACCAAAGTATATCGACAAGGTCAACATGGATCTTTCCGTTAAGCCCGGCAACAATTTTTACCGGTACGCCAATGGCAACTGGGTAAAGAACAACCCTGTTCCTGCCTCTAAAACACGCTGGGGCAGTTTTGATGAATTGCGCGAACTGAGTTCCAAACGCCTGCGTACACTGCTGGAAGACGCCGCTAAAAAACCGGCGCGTACACGCAAGATGCAGATCATCGGCGATTTTTATGCAAGCGGTATGGACAGCATCGCCATCGATAAAAAAGGTTACCAGCCCATCAAGGCGGACCTCGATCGTTTGAACAACATCACCACTTCAAAAGAAGTATTGCATGAGCTGAATGTGCTTCGCATCAACGGGCTTGGCAATGCATTGTTTGGAATGGGTGTTGGGCCAGACAGGAAGAATGTGATGAAATACATTCCATCGGTGAGCCAGGGTGGAACCACGATGCCCGACAGGGACTATTACCTGAAAGACGATAAACGCAGTACCACCATACGCAATGCATACAAGGTGCACCTGAAAAAAATGTTTATGCTTGCGGGTGAAGACGAGATCACTTCATCAGCGAGTGCAGAAACGGTTCTGAAAATTGAAACGGAACTTGCCAATGCGCAGATGAGCCGCATACAGATGCGCGACCCGAATGCGACCTACAATAAATTTTCTGTACGGGCGCTTACGGATCTTACGCCGGGCATCGATTGGGCAATGATGCTGCACGAATCGAAGATCAACGGTGCAGACAGTGTGCTGGTGAACAACCCCGGCTTCCTGAAGAAGGTAGACAACATGCTCAAATCGATACCGGTGGCGGAATGGAGAAGTTACCTGCGCTGGAACCTGATCAAAAACGCAGCGCCGTACCTGAGCAGTGATTTTGTGAAACAGGATTTTGAATTTACAAAAGTTCAGACCGGGCAGAAAGAGCAAACACCACGCTGGCAGCGGTTGAGCGGCCTTATCGACCGCCAGTTGGGCGATATGGTTGGCGAATTGTATGTAGCCAAATACTTCAAACCCGAAGCAAAAGAATACATGGTGAAGATGGTGAACAACCTTCAGTCTACTTTTGCAGACCGCATCAAACGCCTCGACTGGATGAGCGAGGAAACAAAGGCGCAGGCGCTGGCAAAACTGAATGCCATTGCAAAGAAGATCGCTTATCCTGATGTATGGAAAGAATACGAGGGAATGAGCGCTACAAAAGACAATTTCTTCCAGAACGTTCGCAATGCGGCCATTTGGGGATACAATTACAATGTGAGCCGCATGGGCAAACCCGTTAACCGCAAAGAAATGGGGATGACGCCGCCAACGATCAATGCATCGTACAGCCCGTCTAACAACGACATCACTTTCCCTGCGGGCATACTGCAGTTTCCGTTCTTCGACTTTGGCGCGGATGATGCGGTGAACTATGGAGGGATCGCCGCAGTGATCGGCCACGAGATCACACATGGTTTCGACGACCAGGGCCGCCAGTTTGATGCGGTAGGAAACCTGAAAGACTGGTGGAGCAAACCGGATGCAGACAAGTTCAAAAGCAGGGCAGACCAGGTTGTAAAACAATACAACGCATTAACCGTTCTCGACACCGTTCATGTAAAGGGCGAGTTGACCCTTGGCGAGAACCTCGCGGATCTTGGTGGATTGAACATGGCATACGAGGCTTTCACCAAAACAAAACAATTCAAGGAAGGAAAAAAGATAGATGGCTTTACACCACAGCAACGTTTCTTTCTTAGCTGGGCGCAGATCTGGAGAAACAACGCGCTCCCCGAAACAGCCGCACAGCTGATCTTAACCGACCCGCACTCACCCGGCGAGCACCGCGCCAATGCGCCCGTTACCAACATCGACGCGTGGTACGAGGCCTTTGACGTAAAACCGGGAGACAAAATGTACAAGCCAAAAGAAGACAGGATCAGGATATGGTAGCCTGAACTTTTTTGAAAGGGTCTTTAGAAAAAAGGGTAGAATGCAATCAACATTCTACCCTTTTTAATTTTAAAATCTAAAAGTCTTTTCGCGCGGTAAAAACAGCGGCTAACTTCTCTCCACTGCTCTTAGCCATCTCTCCGGAATATCGTTTCTGCTGGCCACGAGGTAATCGTTGTAGCTGCAGGCAACATATTTGCCATCATGGAGCTGCATCCACCAGCGGCCGGTGCGTTTGCTGCGCAGGAAGGTGGTTTCCACCTCGGCAAAGGCCATGGTGAACTCGTCGAAAGAACCCCGGTTATCGAGCGCGGCCTCGTGTTTGCCCTTGTTGATGCCGTCCATCACATACCAAAGCATATGCGAGATCTGTTTCGCGGTAAGGGTGTGCTGGTCCTGTTCAGGAATATAGCCATAGATGCCAATGCTCGAGCATTCGCGGCTCATGCCCGCATATTGCATCAGCGTACAGGCTTCTTCGCCGTTAAACCCGTTTGGGGTGAGGTGATTGGCGGGCGCATGCGCATACTGTATCGCTGCGATATCAAAGCTAACCATTTCGCTGTTGCGGATGGGTGGTTCCATTTCTTCGATAGCCTCTTTCACTTTACCAACACGGAAACAATCGAAGCCAAGCTTATCGATCGTCTCCAGCATTTCAGGATGCATAAAATAACTCTGGAAACCGATGTGTGTATAATGTTTTAGATGATTGGGCACGCCCGTGAACATCTCTACCAAAAACTGGTCGGCCGGCAAAACACTTTCCATATCCAGGTCTATGCGCGCATCTATACAAACCGCATCCACGATTTTGTTCATCGAGCCATACGCCTGGTATTGCGCAAAGGTATTGTCGTGCGAGCCACCGATGATGACCACTTTCTTACCCTGCTCAACCAGTTCGCGAACAACGGTGCGGAGCGCCGCATAGCTGTCTTGCAGGCTGGCGCCGCATTTTACATTTCCCAGGTCGGCCACTTTTACTTCGGTGTGCCAGTGAAAGAGGCGGTAATATTCCCTGCGTATCGCATCGGGCGAGCCGGTGTTTGTGTACTGCATTCCGGCGCCGCGCATTTCGCCGCAACCTACCAGTACCATATCGGCATCGGCAATGTCAGGAAAGGATTCATCGTATACGGCAATGTGCTTGCCAAGCTGTGTGTCTTTGAACCCTTCGTCGTCAGACAACTGCGCAATATTCACGGGTTCAAGAAAGTCGATCAATGTTTGTAGAGACATGCATTTCAAAACGAAAATAGTTGCCCGATATTGTGCAATGTTATTGTATTCAGGATCTACCGGTTTACCGTGGAAAATTACAGGTGCTTTTTACAAACCAATACCCTGTTGCGTCTGCCATTTTATTACATTGCCGGATTGTTTTTCAGCTAGTGGCTAATCAACATACCTATACCCTACTCCCCTGACCGAATGGAAGTATTTCGGATGGCGGCTGTCTTCTTCAAAGTACTTGCGGAAGCTGAGGATGAAATTATCGATGGTGCGTGTGGTTGGGTAAACGTTATAGCCCCATACCAACTGTAGTATTTTTTCGCGCGTTACCACTTCGCCTTTGTTCTCGATGAGGAGCTTGAGCAGCATGGTTTCCTTCTTGCTCAATTCAATGCGCTGCCCGTTCCAGGTGATCGCATCCTGCGCCTTGAAATCGACCTGGTTCTGGCCAAATTCGTACGTGTCGCCGATGCTCTCTTTCACCTGCATTTTTTTGCTTTTTTCGATCAGCTTGTCCACACGCAGCAACAATTCTTCAAGATTGAACGGTTTGGTAAGATAATCGTCCGCGCCTTTTTTCAAACCGAGTACCCTGTCGGCACTGCTGTTTCGTGCGCTCAACATCAGCACCGGAACCTCATTGTTGTTCACGCGGATGGTTTCGGTGATGCTGATGCCGTCTACTTCGGGCAGCATGATGTCCATGATGATCAGGTCGAAATACTCGTTGCCTATCTTCTGCAAAGCCTCGTTGCCCGAAAAAGCGGACACAACTTCGTATCCCTCTATTTCAAGGTTCAGCTTTAGCGCCTCGTGAAGGTTCTCTTCATCTTCCACCACCAATATCGTTGCCTTTGTTTCTTTCATGCTACCGGGAATGATGCTGCAAAACTACTGCCTGATGGAGAATTATCTGTCACAGAAATGTATCCATTGTGGTTTTCCACGATCTTCTTGCACAGGTAAAGCCCCAGTCCTGTGCCTTTTGCCTTGCGGGTGTTTTCATTGCCGCTGCGATAGAATTTCTCGAATATGTTCTTCTTTTCACTGTCCGGCACACCAAACCCCTCATCGCTGACCACCAGTTTTACCCGTTGCGAGGCCTCGGAAAGGGTGATGGTTACGGGCGCTTCTTTGGGTGAATATTTTAAGGCGTTGTCGAGCAGGTTGTTTACCAGCATCTGCAGCAACAGCGTTTCTCCTGTAAGGTAGATGCTTTCGCCGATATGCTCAATAATAACGCGATGCGGGAAACGGTTGCGGCAATCGTCTACACATCCTTCCACAAGATCGGAGAAATTTACCTCTTCGTTGGTGGGCGAGTATGCACCCGCATCGAGCTGAGATGCAAACAGGATGTTGTTGCAGAGAACATTGAGCCTGTTGGCTTCCTGGAGGGTGTTGCTGATGAGTTTCTGTTGTTTGTCTTCATCCAGCTTTCTTTTCTGCAAAGTTTCAAGATTGAGCTGCGCAACCGCTATGGGTGTTTTCAGTTCGTGGGTGATGGCCATCATAAAATTCTGCTGCTGCTGCGATACGCGGAACTGCCTGCGCGTGGCGCGGTACACATATACGGCGCCAAACATGATCAATGCAAGAAACGTAACGCCCTCGCCCAGGTACTGCGCCGTTTTTCTTTTTTTTGCCTCCATGATGGCAACGCTTTTTTCGAAATAGGAGGGCTCGTCTTTTCTGAGTTCGTTGAGACGGATATTCGTGATATCCCTGTTCTGTTTATCCAGTGCAATGAACCACCAGAGCAGCGCGGCCACCATGTAGGTGAGCAGTACCCAATACACAAAGGATACTACGAACAGCCTGGGCGGGCGGCGGGTAACGGGAATCATCTTTTTGATTTTTCAACGCGGATGCCTGCCGCAAGTGCATACTGCAAAGGCTCTTCGCGCATGTTCTGCTGCAGCGTAAAAGTGTAGTTGCCCTGTTTGAGCCTGATGGGCGAAGAAGTGATGCGTGCGCGGTGATCGAACACATCATCCATACCCGAGCCCAGCCATCCTTTTTTGTTGTCTGCCAGCGGGATATTGAGAAGTTGTGTTTTCATCGTATCCTTTGGCGCGATGGTTGAAATATTAACCCAGAGGTTTTTGAAATGATAAGCATCCTCATGCCTGAAGATCACATAAATATCATAACGCGAAACGGTATCGGTGATCGTGAAGGTGAAACTCGGCTTCTCGTTGCTCTTCCATTCGTGCCCCGGAAAAGAGCTGATCTTTTCATATACATCCAGCGTGCCGCAACCTGCGAAGAGGAGTATGGTGAGGGGAAGAAGCTTCAGGAGATTTTTCATATAGCAAAGATAAGCCATGAGCCGTGAGCTGCGTTCCGTGCACTTTTATTTTTTCAGGAGGCGGGCCCGGCCAGGCACTTCTTCCCAACCAAAACACCGCTGCTGAAAACTAGAGTACGTTCAGGATCTGCTCCTTTGCCTTCTCCAGCTCATCTTTCATCAATATCACGCATTTCTGTATCGTGGAATCGTATGCCTTGGAGCCGGTGGTATTGATCTCGCGACCGAACTCCTGGAGAATGAATGATAATTTTTTGCCCTTGCTGGGCTCTTTCTCTGCAAGGATAGAGCGGAAGTAATCGCAGTGGTTCTTTAACCGCACCTGCTCTTCGCTGATGTCTATCTTTTCGATGTAATAGATGAGTTCCTGTTCAAGACGGTTCGCATCGTAGTTTTCCTTGCCCACGTTTTCCTCCAGGACTTTTACAATACCTTCCCTGATCTTTGTCCGGCGAAGCGGTTCCAGCGCGGCCACCTGTTCCTGGAGCGATTCGATATTGTTTACACGCAGCACCAGGTCCGTTTCTATGGACCTGCCTTCGTCCATGCGGTGCTCGTTGAGTTGTGCGATGGCCTCTTTGAGTACTTTCTCGAAACATTTCCATTCTTCCTCGTTCAGCATTTCGGTAGATGGGGTGATCACATCCGGCAGTTTTAAAATGGTGCTGAGTATGTCACCTGTTTGCAGTTTCAGCTCATTGGCCAGCTGCGCCACCGGTTCAAAATAGGCTTTGGCAAGATCGGTATTGATCGATACCGGTTTGCTCGCACCATTCTGTTTGATGTTGATGTTGCACTCCACGCTCCCCCTCAACAGGCCCTCGTTGAGCATATTGCGTACCTCAAATTCAAAAGGTTTCAGCAGCGCGGGAATGTTCAACCGGAGATCGAACTGCTTGCCATTGAGTGAACGCACTTCCACAAGATAAGTCTTGTCTGCCAGCGTCTGCTCCGCCCTTCCGTAACCTGTCATTGAATGTAGCATAGGATGTTGTTATTAGGTAAATGTAGGGGAAAAAAGCTATGGCCGGGGCTTCCGGCACTGCGACGGCATTTTTTGGGGAGCTCACAAACAGGATATAGCCGACATCTCACAGCCGGCACCGGTCTTAAAAATCGATCCCAACCCATTTCCGTTTGCTTTTTTTGTACTTCTCAAAATTGAACTTATACAATTTACCCGGGCGGTGCGGCACATCCTGCTCCATTTCATCGATGTCGATGAGCAGATCCATCGACGCAAATTTTTTGCGGAAGTTGCGGCGGTCGAGGGTTACGTTCAGGATCGCTTCGTAGAGGTTCTGCAGTTCGCGTAAGGAAAATTTATCGGGCAGCAGGTTGAAGCCAAGCGGGTGTTCCTGTATCCGCTTCTGCAGCCAGGCATAACATACATCCACAATTTCTTTGTGATCGAATGCCATCTCTTTCAGCGACGCAACCGAGTGCCAGTGCAGGTCGTTGTCGTGGATCTTTAGTTCGTGGTGATGGATATTGAGCAGCGAGCAATACGCCACCGTTATCACCCTTCCACCGGGATGCCTGTTGGGTGAACCAAAGGCACGCACCTGTTCTAAAAACACGTCGTTCATACCCGTTCTTTCCTTGAGCACGCGGTACGCTGCATCATCGAGTTCTTCGTTGTGCTTTACAATATCGCCCAAGAGGGAAAGTTTGCCGCTGAAAGCTTCCAGGTCGCTTTTGATGAGGAGTACTTTGAGTTTGTTTTCTTCAAAACCAAAGATCACACAATCCACCGTGAGTGGAACTTTCGGATAGCTTTCCACCAATCCCTTCGGATCCCTGATCATCTGTACGGCCGGCGCTACCGGCGTGGAATTCTTCTTCGTCATGGCAGTTCGTTACAACAAAATAAATAATAATTAGGAATTCGTAATCAATAATTGCGAATTGTCCCCCTCGCAGGAACAATAATTAAGAATTATTAATCTGCAATTACTAATTAATAATTACCAATTGCGAATTAACTTTATCCGCAATCCCGGTTTATGTACAACAACGATCAGATCCAGCAGTTACACAAAACGTCTGCCGCTTTCCTCCATACAAAAAACGAAACGGTTTCTGCCAAAGAGATCGATGCATTGAAAGAGGTACTTCGCTTTCATGAATACAGGTATTATGTGGCCAATGAGCCGCTGATCACCGATACGGAATACGACCGGCTGTATAAATTGCTTGAGCGCACGGAGGCATCGGATCCAAACCTCATCACGCCCGATTCTCCCACGCAACGCGTGGGCAGCAGCCTGAACCAGGGTTTTGAAACGGTTCAGCACCTGGTTCCGATGCTGAGCCTCGACAACAGCTACAATGCAGACGACCTCAACGATTTCGACCGCAAGGCGCGCGAGTTAAGCGGGCTTGACCTGATCGAGTACTGCATTGAACCAAAATTCGACGGCGCAAGCATCTCATTGATCTACGAGAACGATGTACTGGTTCGCGCCGCAACGCGTGGCGATGGCGTGGAAGGAGAAGATGTTACCACGAACATCAGGCAGATCCGGTCGATCCCGCTAACAGCCGCTTTCTCAAAATACGGTGTGCGTCAAATAGAGATACGGGGTGAGGTGATCATGAGTAAACGGTCTTTCTACCAATACAACGAACAACTCACCGCGCAGCACCTTGCCCCGCTGGCCAACCCGCGCAATGCAGCATCGGGCAGCCTTCGGATGAAGGACCCCAAAGATGTTGCCAACCGAAACCTCGATGCCTTTCTTTACCACGTGAGCTATTTTACGGAAACCGGTTCGGCCGCCACCAATAAAAATGCAAACTACCTGGATACACACAGCGGATCGCTGGAAATGCTGTGGAACCTCGGTTTCCGCTCGCCGCAAAAAGAAAAGAGAGTGGTAAAAGGCATCCAGCCGGTGATCGATTATTGTATTGCTTTCGAGGCCGGCCGCGATGATCTTCCCTACGAGATAGACGGCATGGTTGTAAAAGTAAACGATGTGGCGCTGCAGGAAAAACTGGGTATGACATCCCACCACCCACGCTGGGCCATCGCTTTCAAATTCAAGGCGCGGCAGGCCACCACCAAACTCCGCGGCGTAGAGTACCAGGTGGGAAGAACGGGCGCAGTAACACCCGTTGCCAAACTGGATCCTGTTTACCTCGCGGGCGTTACCGTTTCGAGCATATCCATGCACAACGAAGAATACATCAGGGAAAAGGACCTCAGGGTAGGCGACACGGTTTTGATCGAGCGCGCGGGCGATGTGATACCGCAGATCGTAAGATCGATCACCGAACTGCGCAACGGCGAAGAACAGGCGATCGTGTTCCCCAAAAAATGCCCGGTATGCAGGAGCGTATTATTCAAAGAAGAAGCAGAAGCCGTATGGCGGTGCATCAACATAGAGTGCGAGGCACAGGTAGTGGAGAAGATGATCCATTTTGTGAGCAAAGATGCCATGGACATAAAAAGTTTTGGCGAGGCCAATGTGCGGAAGTTTTATGAACTGGGTTTGTTGAAAGACATTCCAGGTATTTATGAACTCGATTTTGAAAAGATCGGCAAGCTGGAAGGTTTCGGTAAAAAGAGTTTAGACAACCTGCAATCCGCCATCGAAGCATCCAAACAACAGCCGCTGCACCGTTTGATCTACGCATTGGGCATCCGCTTTGTGGGCGAAACAACGGCAAAGACACTGGCCAATGCGGTTGACCATATTCTTGACTTTAAAAACAAAACCGAAGAAGAACTCACACAGCTTGAAGATGTAGGTGTGAAAGTGGCGAAAAGCATTCACCAGTTCTTTCAGAACGAACAGAACATCCATATGCTGGAGCACCTGGAAAAACTGGGGCTGCACCTGAACAACAAGAAAAAAGCGGCCGTAGCAGCGGGCGCGTTAACGGGCCAGACCTTTCTTTTCACCGGAACCTTGTCTAAACTGAAACGCAGCGAAGCCGAAGAAAAAGCAGAGGCACAGGGGGGCGTGATCGTTAGCGGGGTAAGCGCCAAACTCAATTACCTGGTAGTGGGCGAAGATGCGGGCAGTAAACTTGAAAAAGCGAAGAAGATCAATACGATCAAGATTATTTCGGAAGATGAGTTTTTGGATTTGATCAACAGTTAAACATACTTTCAGGCTGGAAGCCTGTTGATAGTCGTCACGCGGCAGAGCCGCGCGACTGCGATGGGGCCGCGCGACTGCGATGGGGCCGCGCGACTGCGATGGGGCCGCGCGACTGCGATGGGGCCGCGCGACTGCGATGGAGCCGCGCGACTGCGATGGGGCCGCGCAACTGCGATGGAGCCGCGCGACTGCGATGAAACCGCGCGACTGCAACTTTAATACCGGTCAATATAAAAAATGTTCAGGATTCACATCAACAACCAAACCCATGCTACAATCATCAACCCTTACTTTTCTCAAGAATTTAAAAAAGAACAACAACCGCGAGTGGTTTGAAAAAAACCGCGCCGCATATGAAGCGGCAAAAGAAGATATGGCCAGGCTGGTAGACGATGTGATCAGGCAATTTGGCAAGAAGGAAGAAGGCATTGCACCGCTTACGGCGAAGGAGTGCGTATACCGCATCAACCGCGATGTGCGTTTCAGTAAGAACAAGGCGCCATACAAGAACAATATGGCGGCAAGTTTGATCAAGGGCGGCAAGAAAGCTGCAAACGCAGGCTATTACATACACATACAACCCGGCGGCGAAAGTTTTATCGGTGGCGGCCGCTACATGGTTGAACCATCGGAGCTGAAAAAGATCAGGCAGGAAATTGATTACTCGTGGGAAGAATTTGAAAAGATCATCGGCAACAAAAAATTCAGATCCACTTATGGCGAGCTGGAGCGCGGGGAAGGCATGGCCCTGAGCCGCGAGCCGAAAGGCTACGAGAAAGACAATCCCGCCATCGAATACATCAAGCTGAAGAGTTTTGTAGCTACCACGAGCCTTACGGATGCAGACCTCACCGGCAAGGATCTCGTAAAAAAGATAACAGCAGCTTTTGAAACACTGCAACCGCTGATCCGTTTCCTGAACCGCGCGCTCGAAGACTAGGGCTTGCGGAGCGAAGCGCGTTTGGTATTGCCGAAGTTTTCATTCACAAAATAATCGAGCGAAACCACCACGCCATTTTTGATCACACCCGATCCTGAGATCGTTATATAGCCGTCCAAAGGGTATTGCGCCGGGATCGTGAGCAGCGTATCTGTGATCTTTGCAAACACGCTGGAGCGTGCAGGCATATTGGCTGACCTGAAGCGGTACACATATCCATTGTAATTGGTAACGGGAAAGTCGTTCTCGATCATTACGCCGGTCATTATCACATAATTTGCGCTGTCGGCGTACCTGCTCCGGATGGGAGGTTTCAGGTTTGCGCCAACCGCGGTTTTATTCTGTTCGGTATTGTTCGGATTGATGGCCCGGATCACGAACGATGCCGTATCGGGTGCGGTGAACTCCTTGTACAACGCCGAATCCGACGGAAGGCGTGGTAGCGCGATGACCTTGTTGAGCGTAGTATATTTCGCGGAACCCAGGAGATAAGAGGCTATGGGTGTATAATACGTAAACCCTGCGGCAGACATGGCTGATGAACCTACCCGGTTAACCACTACAGGGCCGGAAGGTGTATTCGCATTGATCACCGCCATGATTACCGTGTCGGATAATACGCTGAACGATTTTGCATTGGCCCCGCCAAAACTACAGGCGGTAGCACCGGTGAACCCGGTACCTTTTACCATCACCGTATCATCTGCCGTGGCGGTTTGAGGCGTAAAACTCAGGTTAACCGTCGGGGCCAACGGAGCAGCAGGACTGTCTCCTGATTTTTCGCAGGCATAGAACGCAATGCCGGAAATCAGGCCGATGGCGCAAAGCTTTGCGGTATGTAGGGTTTTCATATTGCCAAGTTAAACATATCGTTTTTTTTCTGCAATTAAAATTTAACGGGTTGTGCCACCTGGCTATTAACCTAAAGTGGCGTTCACTTTATTAAACCAACAAATGCAAGGTGACTGACAAGATAAACATTCGTTCAGGCTGGAAGCCGCTGATAGTCGTCACGCGGCAGAGCCGCGCGACTGCAGCCATAGAATTTGTCCGCGGTAATTCGTGTAATAATTGAGCGTGAGTTTGTTATTCACCAGCGTGCCCGACCCTGAAATGGGAACGCCATATCCAGGCATTTGAACCGGTATCCTGATCACGCCGTTTTTCAGTTCCGCGAAAACGCTTATTGTTCCGTTGCTACCTGCAAACTTGTAGGATGGGCCATATGAAGCGGGGTCTGCATTAATGCCAAAGAGCCTGACATAATTTGGAGAATCTACGTAGGCGGTTATATTGGATCTGCCGGTTGTTTGCGTTTGCAGGCTTGCTGTATCATAGCGGTTGATCTGCCGGATAAAAACAGTATTCACATCATTGTTCACCGTTTGAACCGCCAGGGTTGAAGAATCCATTTGCGGCCAAAGTACCTTTGCGTATTTCGTGGTGCCGGTCATGTCGTAAAACTGTGGTGTATAATAAGTAAAGCCGCTCAATTTTGCAGTGCCGTTCGGCGTAACAACAGATACATCACCCGAGGTTCCTGTGGCAACGTATGCGAAGATGACGGTATCAGAAAGAATCTTAAAAGATTTTGCAGCTGCTCCGCCAAATTGAACGGCAGTGGTAGATTTGAAATTCTTGCCAGAGATCTTTACAGGCTCATCGTCGGTTGCCGTTTGCGGAGCAAAAAAACTGATCTCTGCTTTTGCCTGTTGCCCGTTGTTGGGTCTGGAACAGGGAAGCATATAAAAGAAAATCATGCCCGCAACAACGACACAGAGCCAACGGGCTCCTGGCATTTTTTCCTGGAGTAAGGTTGACATAGGGATCGCTTGGTCCTTGAAGTTATAAAAAAATTTCAATATATTTTAAGGAAATATATAATGATTCTGCCCCGCCTTCGCAAAAAAAGTGCCGACGCATATTGCGCCGGCACTTAGCACTCACTCACCCAAAAAAATAATACAGGAATCCTTGTTACAACAATCAGGCAGATAAGAACGGCTCCGTTAAAGGATGCCTTGTTGCTGTAAATATTCAGCGATCTGTACAGCGTTGGTTGCCGCGCCTTTGCGCAGGTTATCGCTTACGATCCACATATTGAGCGTATTGGGCTGGGTTTCGTCCCTGCGCAGCCTTCCTACAAATACCTCATCTTTTTCGTGTGCCCACATTGGCATCGGGTAGAGTTGCGCAGAAGGATCGTCTTGTACGATTACGCCCGGTGCCTTGCTCAAAATATCTTTTACTTCCGCGAGGTCGAAATCGTTTGCAAATTCAACGTTCACACTTTCGCTGTGGCCGCCCACAACGGGAATGCGCACCGTGGTTGCCGTTACGCGTATCGAATCATCACCCATGATCTTATTGGTTTCTTTTACCATTTTCATTTCTTCCTTGGTATAACCGTTGTCAAGGAACACATCGATCTGCGGGATCACGTTCAGGTCTATCTGGTATTTGTATGCCATTTCGCCTTCGGCGCCTTTTCTTTCGTTGAACAGCTGATCAACCGCTTTCTTACCCGTTCCGGTAACGCTCTGGTACGTACTTACCACCACGCGTTTGATCTTGTACCGCTGGTGCAAAGGCTGCAGGGCAACGACCATCTGGATGGTGGAGCAGTTGGGGTTTGCAATGATCATGTCTTCTTTGGTAAGCACAGAAGCGTTCACCTCGGGCACGACCAGTTTTTTGGTGGGGTCCATTCTCCAGGCAGAAGAATTGTCGATCACATAAATACCTGCATCCGCAAACTTCGGCGCCCATTCTGTTGAAGTACTTCCGCCTGCAGAAAAGATGGCCACGGCCGGTTTGGCGGCAATGCCCTCTTCCATACCAACCACCTTGTACTTTTTTCCCTTGAATTCTACTTCCTTACCTACTGATCTTTCAGAAGCTACGGGAACGAGTTCCGTTACCGGGAAATTACGCTCGGCTAATACCTGCAACATTTTGGTGCCTACTAGTCCTGTGGCACCTACTACGGCTACTTTCATTTGAGTTTATTTGTTTAGTGGTTTATGGTTTGTTGTTCGGATCATCCTGCTTATGCTCAAAAAAAAGAGCCTTCCGTATCTGGGAAGGCTCTTTAGTATGTTCAGTCATACACAAACGTCAGCACTTCCCGCGGGAGGTTATCTTAATACGTTTTGTATGTTTGGTTGTCATCATTTGCTTTGCGAATGTATCGAGTGATTTCAGTTTCGCCAAAAAATTTTTGAGCTGGGCCGCCTGACGGGCTTCTGTCTCCGCCGCCGCTTGCCACAGGCAATGGTCTTTTTTATGAACGCAGGTACGCTAAAAAAATAAGCCGCCTGGTCAAGCGGCTTATAAATTACCTGTTGAGGTTTCTCTCCTGCCGGCTTAACAATCCCGGAGATTACACCAATGAAATATCGAAATTGGACAACTGCACAAATTCAGACAATCTCGCGTCAATGTCTTCTTTACCGATTTCACGGATGCGTTCCGTTCCGAATTTTTCTACGCAGAACGATGCCATTGCGCTTCCCACGATGATGGCCGTTTTCATATTATCGAAGGAGATGTCTTTTGTTTTTGCGAGGTGTGCGATGAAACCGCCGGCAAACGTATCGCCTGCGCCGGTTGGGTCGAAAACCTCTTCGAGCGGAAGGGCGGGTGCGAAGAACACCTGGTTTCCATGAAACAGCAACGCGCCGTGTTCCCCTTTCTTGATGATGATGTATTTCGGGCCCATCGCCATAATGGTTTGCGCCGCTCTCACGAGAGAGTAGTCGCCGCTCAGCTGGCGCGCTTCGCTGTCGTTCACCATCAGCACATCTACCATGGAGATGGTCTTTTTGAGATCATCCATGGCTATTTCCATCCAGAAGTTCATGGTATCCATTACAATGAGCTTCGGGCGGTTCTTCAGTTGTTCGATCACGCTGCTCTGAACAGACGGCGCGAGGTTGCCGAGCATCAGGAACTCGCAATCCTGGTAGCTGTCGGGAACAACGGGCTGGAAATCGCCGAGCACATTCAGCTGCGTCTCGAGCGTATCGCGTGTGTTCATGTCCATGTGGTAACGGCCGCTCCAGAAAAACGTTTTTTCATCTTTCTTGATCTGTACGGCTTCAACATCCACATTGCGCGCGGTAAGGGCGTCGAGTTCCGCCTGCGGGAAATCACCACCCACTACAGAGATCTGTTTAACCGGAGTAAAATTGGAAGCGCACCATGCGATGTAAGTGCCGGCGCCGCCAACGATCTTACCTGTTTTTCCGAAAGGTGTTTCGATGGCATCGAAAGCCATAGAACCCACAACAACTAGAGACATAATTATTTTTTTGGTTATCCGGGGGCGAAATTAGGGGTTTGTAACGGTTTTCCGGCTGCTCCGGGCCCACAGACCGGCCGGATAGCCCGGGCGATAAAAACAAGCAGAAGCAAAACTAACAAATCATGTAATTATATTTCTATTTCTTGCTAACATGCGTTAGCTGTATTATCTTCGTTCCATGGCAAGAATAAAAACAGAGAAAAACATCTCGCGTAAGGATGTGATCGTAACCAAGGCGGCGATACTCTTCAGGGAAAAAGGTTTCAAGGCGGCGAGTATGCGCGACCTGGCCGAAGCCGTTGGCGTAGAAGCGGCGAGCCTTTACAACCACATCAAATCGAAAACAGAGCTGCTGCACGAGTTGTGCTTCAGCGTGGCCAACCGTTTTACCCATAAGATAGACGAGATAGAGGCGGAGCCGATCAGCTCCATCGAAAAAGTGGAAAAGATCCTGCGTTTCCACATCAGTGAAATGATCAACCATTACGAAGAAGTGTATGTGAGCGACCGCGAATGGAAACACCTTGCGGATCCCTACCTGTCTAATTTCCAGAACCAGCGCCGTATTTACCGCAAGCGATTTGCCGCGATCATCGAGAATGGCATCCGCAATAAGGAGATCAAAAAGATAGACGCGGCAACCGCCGTGCTGATCATGTTACACGCAATCAGTGGTATTGAAAGCTGGCACCGCTCAACGCAAAAGATCAGCGCAGAAGAACTGGAACAGAACATGATCACGATACTGGTGGGCGGACTCACCAATCATTAATCAAAAAAATGCCCGGCCTGCGGCGCATGGCTCAAGCTGTTTATTATTATGGCAATACACTTTCATGAATTGACGGTGAAAGACATCAGGAGAGAAACCAGTGACTGTGTATCTATTTCCTTCGTGGTTCCGGATGAACTGAAAGAAACTTTTTCTTACAAACAGGGTCAATACCTCACGCTCCGCACGCACATCAACGGCGAAGAAATACGGCGTTCTTATTCGGTATGCAGCAGTCCGCTCGACAACGAACTCCGCATCGCGGTTAAAAAAGTAGAGCACGGTGTTTTTTCAACCTACGCCAATACGCAACTGGAAAAAGGCGATGCGCTTGATGTGATGCCGCCGATGGGAAATTTCTTCACGGAGCTTGATCCATCCAACAAAAAACAATACACCGGTTTTGCCGCCGGAAGTGGTATTACACCGTTGCTGTCCATCATAAAAACCACTTTGCGAACGGAACCATCCAGCTCATTTACGCTTGTGTATGGCAACCGGAACAGGCACACCATTATTTTTAAGGAAGAACTTGAGGCGCTGAAAAACCTGTATATGGACCGCTTCCGGGTGATCTATATCCTTTCGCGCGAAAAAACCGATGCCGCGGTCAATTTCGGCCGCATCGATGCTGATAAATGCACCGAGCTCTGCAACAAAAACCTCGACATAACACGCACCGATGCCTTCTTTTTGTGCGGGCCGGAGAACATGATCTTTTCGGTAAAAGAGCAGCTGGAAAAAATGGGCGTTGACCAAAAGAAGATCCATTTTGAATTGTTCACAACCACATCACCCGGGCCGAAAAAAAGCAACCAGGCAGAGCAGGCGGTTAAAGCGGAAGTGAAAAGCAGGATCACCATTAAACTCGATGGCGTATCATTCGATTTCGACCTTGGTTTTGAAAGCGATGCCATTCTCGATGCGGCGCTGAAACACGGCGCAGACCTCCCCTACGCCTGCAAGGGCGGCGTATGCTGCACCTGCCGCGCCAAACTCGTGGAAGGCGAAGTAGACATGGATGTAAACTATGGGCTGGAACCCGAAGAAATTGAACAGGGGTTTATTCTCACCTGCCAGTCGCATCCCCGTACGGAGAAAGTAGTGGTTGATTTTGATGTGAAGTAGACTTCTGAACCCTGGCGCTTGCCTATTTCAAAAGATAAGGTTTCAATATAGGCTGCCAGATCTTATAACCGTTTGCATTCATGTGCAGGTTATCGCCCAGGAAAATATCCGTCATTACCTCGCCATTGGGTTTCAGCATCGCATCGTGGATGTTAATGAACGTTGCTTTCTTTTGTTTCCCGATAAAATCCTTGATGCGTTTGTTGGCCTCTACATAGATCGGCTCGAGTTTCCAGCGGCTAGGGCTTGGTTTGAGCGATACAAACGCGATCTGAACGTTTGGTAATTTTTTCCTGATGAGTGAGAATAAGGTCTTGAAACGGTCGAGCACCAGCTGCGCAGTAACGGTATCGGAAGCGGCCACATCATTTTCACCGCAGTAAATAACGATCTGTTTGGGGCGGTAGGCGATCACCGCCTCATCTACATACCGTATCATATCCACCAGCTGCGAGCCGCCGAATGCGCGGTTTACAATAGGGTAACCGGGAAAATAATCTTTCACATCCGTCCATTTGGTAAACGAGGAACTACCCGTAAAAAGAATGCTGTTGGGCGCAGGTTTTTCAAGGCTGTCTTTCCTTCTGAATGCATCGATCTCTTTTCTGAAGGGAGGTGTTGTTGTCGTTTGGGCATCTATCGCCCCTGCGATCGCAAACAAGGCTATAAAAAGGAGGATCTTCTTCATGCCCCTAAGGTACCGATTTCTTTTGCCACCCGGCACTAACATGGGCCATGCTTTTCAGCCATCAATCCGGCTAACAATGCAAAAATTTTAAGAGATTTTACATGCTAACATTTGTTAGTTGCTCCCTTTCTTTCCGTATTTTTGAGCAGTCAATGTTTTACGATGGAAAAGAACCTAGAAGAAATATTCCAGGACAAGATCGATAAGGAAATAAAGATCGAGCCAAAAGACTGGATGCCCGAAAAATACCGGCAGACGCTGATCCGCCAGATCAGTCAGCATGCGCACAGCGAAATCGTAGGCATGCTGCCCGAGGGGAACTGGATCACGCGCGCACCCAACCTGCGCCGCAAAGCCATCCTGCTTGCAAAAGTGCAGGATGAGGCGGGCCATGGTTTGTACCTGTATTCGGCCGCCGAAACACTGGGTATTTCGCGCGATGAGATGTATGCGCAACTGCACAGCGGCAAAGCAAAATATTCATCCATCTTCAACTACCCCACTTTAACCTGGGCCGATATCGGCGCGATCGGCTGGCTGGTTGATGGTGCGGCCATTATGAACCAGGTTCCGTTGTGCAGGTCCAGTTTTGGGCCTTATGCAAGGGCCATGGTTCGTGTTTGCAAAGAAGAAAGTTTTCACCAGCGCCAGGGTTTCGAGATCCTGTTAACGCTCAGCAAGGGCACTGCTGCGCAGCGGGCAATGGCGCAGGATGCGATCAACCGCTGGTGGTGGCCGAGTGTAATGATGTTTGGTCCCAAAGACGATGAGAGCCCCAACACCATCCTCAGCATGAAATGGAAGATCAAACGTTTTACCAACGACGAACTCCGGCAGAAGTTTGTCGACATCTGCGCGGAGCAGGTAAAAATATTGGGCCTCAGCTTACCGGACAAAGACCTCAAATGGAACGCCGCCACCAACCATTATGATTTTGGTGCCATCAACTGGGATGAGTTCTGGCAGGTGGTACAGGGCAATGGCCCCTGCAACAAACAACGACTCGACACACGCAGAAAAGCATGGGAAGAGGGCGCATGGGTAAGAGAAGCAGCAAACGCACATGCCGAAAAAAGAGCAAAAAGAAAAGCAGTAAAAGCAGCATAAAGCAACAGGGCCTTAGCCAAAAACAAACACCATGACACAACCAACCGAATGGCCGCTCTGGGAGATCTTCATCCGCAGCAAACAGGGCCTTGACCACAAGCACGTGGGCAGCCTGCATGCCGCAGATGCGCAGATGGCAATTGAAAATGCAAGAGATGTTTACACGCGCAGAATGGAAGGCGTAAGCATCTGGGCCGTTGAGAGCAAATACATCCATGCAAGCAACCCGGCAGAGGGCGGCTCGCTGTATGACCCTGCCAACGACAAAGCCTATCGCCATCCTACTTTTTACGATCTGCCCGATGAATTAAAACACATGTGACCCGACCCGGAATGGGCATAAGATTATGGCAGATACCAACCTGATAAATTATACACTCCACCTAGCAGACAATGCGTTGATACTCGGCCACCGCAACAGCGAATGGTGCGGGCATGGCCCGATATTGGAACAGGACATCGCTGTTTCGAACATCGCACTGGACTGCATCGGCCAGGCAAGAAATTTTTACCAGTATGCCGCGCAACTCACCGGCAATGGCGCAACGGAAGATTCCCTTGCGTACCTGCGCGATGTGACCGAGTTCAAAAATTGCCTGCTGGTTGAATTGCCAAACGGGGATTGGGGACAAACCATCCTCCGCCAGTTCTTCTTCAGCACATACCAGTATTTTCTTTACCAGCAATTGCAAAACAGCAGCGATCAACAAATAGCGGCCATTGCCGAAAAAGCTTTGAAAGAAGTAACCTACCACGTGCGCTGGAGCAGCGAATGGGTGATCCGCCTGGGCGATGGAACAGAAGAGAGCAGGCAGCGCATGCTTCATGCCGTTGATGAATTGTGGAGCTTCACAGGTGAAATGTTCATACCTGCACACTATGAACCATCTCCCGCTGAAACCGGTACCGGCATTGACCTTGCATCGGTCAAAAACAAATGGACCGAAAAGATCACTGCCGTTTTTGAAGAAGCAACACTACCCGTTCCACCGGCAGACACTTGGATGCAAACGGGCGGCAAACAAGGCAGGCACACAGAACACCTCGGGTTTATTTTAGCAGAGATGCAGTTTTTACAACGGTCGTACCCAAATGCAGAATGGTGAGCATGATGAACGCGATTGAAAAAAATACGATACCCGGTGCAGGCTTTTCCGAAGAGATTCGGGAGCGCGTGTTGCAGGTGCTCGAAACCGTACCCGACCCCGAAGTGCCGGTACTCTCCGTGATCGACCTCGGCGTTGTAAGGAAGGTTGACGTGCGGGAGAATGAAAACAAGGAATGGGAGGTGCAGCTGGCTGTTACTCCCACCTACACAGGTTGCCCGGCCATTGATGTAATGAAGATCAATATGCGCATGGCGCTGCTGGAGGCCGGTTTCAAAAACATCGGGATCACTGAAACATTATCACCCGCCTGGACAACCGACTGGATGAGCGAAAGCGGCAAACAAAAATTAAAGGCCTACGGTATTGCTGCGCCACATTACAAACAATTGGTTTGTACACCCGATTCGTTCCAGGAAGAAGAAGCGGTTCAATGCCCGTTGTGCAATTCCTATCACACAAGACTGGTTTCACAATTTGGCAGCACAGCCTGCAAGGCCTTGTACCAGTGCAATGATTGTAAGGAGCCATTTGATTATTTTAAGTGCCATTAGTATAGCGCCGGATATTTACTGGAAACTCAAAAACACGCACCTTTACTCGTTATACCTCTTTAACCATTAACCCGTTTAACCCATCCCATGTCTTCCATACTATTCTCCGTTGAATCCAACACAGCCTTCCTTACCTTGAATCGCCCAGATAAACTAAACTCCTTTAACCGGGAAATGGCCCTGTTGCTCCAGGAGAAACTGGACGAGTGCGAAAACGACAACAGCATCCGCTGCATCTACCTTACAGGTGCAGGCAAGGGCTTCTGCGCAGGGCAGGATCTTGCTGAAGTGGTTGATCCCAATGGGCCGGGCATGCAGAAGATATTGGGCGAACATTATAACCCCATTGTTACAAGGCTGCGCACCATTGCAAAACCGGTGGTGGTTGCAGTGAACGGCGTTGCCGCGGGAGCGGGCGCTAACATTGCATTTGCGGGTGATGTTGTAGTGGCTGCGCAATCGGCCTCTTTTATGCAGGCCTTCTCAAAAATCGGTTTGATTCCCGACAGCGGCGGCACGTATCATTTACCACGACTCATCGGTGCACAACGCGCCTCGGCGCTGATGATGCTGGGCGATAAAGTACCAGCCACCGATGCATTGCAAATGGGCATGCTGTACAAGGTCTTCAGCGACGATACGTTTGCCGATGAAAGCAAAAAAATCGCAGCAACACTTTCACAAATGCCAACAAAAGCACTGGGCTACATCAAACAGGCATTGAACCATTCGGCCGGCAATAGTTTGCAGGCACAGTTACAACTCGAGGATGAATACCAGCAGAAAGCCGCCGGTACAAAAGATTTCAAAGAAGGTGTGCAGGCATTTCTTGAAAAACGTTCACCCATTTTCAAAGGCGAATAACATGAATGACAAAGACCTATATGCCAAACAGGTAGTGGACCACATGTTGCAGCACGATCAGTTCTCGCAATGGCTCGGTATTACGGTGCTCGAAATAAAAGAGGGATACAGCAAACTACAGATGACCGTTCGCGATGAAATGATCAATGGTTTTGGAACGGCACATGGCGGCATCGCCTTTTCTTTTGCCGATAGCGCATTCGCCTTTGCCTGCAACAACCGCAACAATCTTTCCGTTGCGTTGGATACGGCCATGAATTTTACCAGGGCCGTTCATTCCGGCGATACACTCATTGCAGAAGCGAAGGAAAGCCACAATGGGAAAAGCACCGGCCTCTACTTCATCACCATTACCAACCAGCACAACGAAACGGTAGCGCATTTCAAGGGCACCTGTTTCCGCACGGGAAAAACGCTGATCTAAAAAAATTGTACAAAATGATCTACGCATTCAAAGATTTTATCCCTGTGGTGCACGAATCGGCATTCGTTCATCCGCAGGCCGCTGTTACAGGTAACGTGATCATTGGACGAAACGTATACATCGGGCCGGGCGCTGCCATACGCGGCGACTGGGGCGGTATCGTTATAGAAGACGGTTCAAACGTACAGGAAAACTGTACCATTCATATGTTTCCGGGCATTACTGTTGTGCTGAAAGAAAATTCGCACATCGGCCACGGCGCTATCATTCATGGCGCCACCATTGGAAGGAACTGTTTGATCGGGATGAATGCGGTATTGATGGATAATGTGGTATTGGGTGATGAATGCATTGTTGGCGCATTGAGTTTTATCAAGGCCTATGAAGTGTTCGAAAGCCGCAGCCTGGTGGTGGGCAATCCCGCAAAAAAAATAAAAGAAGTTACAGACGAAATGATCCAATGGAAAACCGAGGGCACCAAACTCTACCAGGCATTGCCCAATGAAATGCACCTGCATTGGAAAGAAGTGGAACCGCTGCGGGAGATCCCTGCCAACCGGGCAATACAGGAGGCGATGTACAAAACATGGAACGAAACAAACGGCGAAAAATGACGGATTGGCTCTAGCATCAACGCTTCCGGGGCTGTAAGTGCAGTGAATTACGCGGCTTCAATCATTTCCGCCTTTCCAGCGAGATAGCTTTATCTTTGCAGCTAATTATCCAGCAGTGTCAGAAAGAAACAATTTCATCGATTACATCCGCATTTTTGCACGCAGTGGCCATGGTGGGCAGGGCGCAACACATTTTATGCGCAACAAGCTCACCGCAATGGGCGGCCCTGATGGTGGCGATGGCGGCCGGGGCGGGCACATCATCCTGCGGGGCAACAGCAACCTGTGGACACTGCTGCACCTTCGCTATTTTAAAAACGTACTGGCCGAAAACGGCGAGAACGGCAGCAAGAACAACTGCACCGGGCGCGATGGAAAAGACATCATCATCGATGTTCCTTTGGGAACCGTTGCGCGCGACGAAGAATCGGGAAAGATAGAAGTGGAGATCCTGGAAGACGGGCAGGAGGTGATCTGGCTCAAAGGCGGCCGGGGCGGATTGGGCAACAGCAATTTTGCCACACCCACCAACCAGGTGCCCGAACACTCCCAGCCCGGTGAAGAAGGCGTGGAAGGATGGAAAAATCTCGAACTGAAAGTATTGGCCGATGTTGGACTTGTAGGATTTCCAAATGCCGGCAAATCAACTTTGTTATCGGTGATCACCGCGGCAAAACCCAAGATCGCCAACTATGCGTTCACTACATTGATACCGCAACTGGGAATGGTGGCCTACCGCGATTCAAAATCGTTCTGCATAGCAGATCTCCCCGGCATCATCGAAGGCGCGGCAGAAGGAAAAGGATTGGGACACCGTTTTCTCCGGCACATAGAAAGAAACTCGGTACTTCTTTTTTTAATCCCGGCCGATAGCAACGATCACAAAAAAGAATTCGAAATACTTCGCAACGAACTGAAAGAATACAACCCGGAAATGCTGCAGAAAGATTTCATCATCGCAGTAAGCAAAAGCGATATGCTTGATGACGAACTGAAAGAAGCGATCGCCAAAGAACTGCCCGAAGGCATTCCCCACCTGTTCATTTCTTCTGTAACCAACAAGGGACTTACAGAATTGAAAGATGTACTCTGGGAAACACTCAACAAACCAGCCTGATAACAGGCGTTGCCAATAAACCGCACGACAAACATTCATTGCTTGCGAACGAACGTTCGTATTATTATTCGGTAACATTAAGTTAACATACCCTACAAAAATTGTTGGGTTACCTTTTTTAACTCTGCGTATTAAGAGTATCATACAGGTTTTTCTGATGTACATCTAACATGAATTTTCAATTCATTTCACCGTTACGGTAGCTCCTGTATTTCTTCTGATTTGCTTTTCCATGTAACAATTTTCTTTTGTGAGCCATTGGCAGCGCCATGCACAAACAAACCATTTATTAATTCATTCAAAAAAAACACTATGAAAAAGCAAACCATTCAAATCGCAAAAAGATTTTTACTTGGCAACGTGTTGGTAGCCGCTTTGTTTCTCACTGCAAACGCTTCTACAGGCGGTAAAACAATCACCACTTCTGATAAAGCAGAAGTAAAGTATACAGGTACCGATAAAGAAAACCTGTTATCGTTCAACGTTAAGTACAGCAACCCGGCCGGAAACACCTTCAACCTTACGGTTCTTGACGCAAACGGTGAATTACTGTTCAAAAGTTTTTACGGCGACAAGCAGTTCGACAAAACTTTCAAACTGCCAAAATTCGAGAACGGTAAATACGCTTTCGTTATCGAAGACAGCAAAACTTCTTACAAAGAAAAATTCGCAGTAAGCGTTACTACAGAAGTGATCGAGAATGTGAGCGTTAGCAAGGCTAACTAATTAACCTGGCCGTTGTGAGTGACGGCGATGTGTTAAGGAGCAAGGATCAGGAATGCAGGAGGCAGGGTTAATACTTGCGACTTGTGCTCCTGGTCCTTGTCTTTTTATCGGCGCAAGCCTTCGTTGCGAATGCTTTATAACGTACCTTCAAAGTATGCAGCCCCAACAATGTTTATTCTGCGGCCACTTGGTTGAGCTGGTGCATGTACACGGCCACTACCAGTGCCCGGTATGTTTCACCAACGCATTGCCCTGTTGCGATGGCGACAATTGCGGAACGAACAACCTGTTGAAAGACCTTCAACCTTCTCCTGGAGAAAACGAAACGGAAAACCGGTAAACCGCAACATCCCTTCCACAAAAAAAAAACGCTCCCCGTTGCCGGGAAGCGTTCACTATGGTAAAGAAGCGTTGCTTATCCTACTGCTTCGCTCTGCATGCTTCTTGTGCTTTTCTTTCTTTCTTCCTCGTTCAGTACCACTTTACGCATACGAATGTTTTTAGGCGTAACCTCGATGCATTCGTCCTGCTGAATGTATTCCATACACTCTTCGAGTGTGAACTGCAGTTTCGGCGTAATGCGTACCGCATCGTCGCTTCCGCTTGCACGGTGGTTGGTGAGTTTTTTCATTTCCACTGCATTCACGTTCAGGTCGCCTGGTTTGATGTGTTCTGCGATGATCTGCCCAACATACACTTCTTCTGTAGGATCTACGAAGAAAGCGCCGCGGTCCTGCAGCTTGTCAATCGAATAGGCTGTTGTAACACCACCAAACTTAGCGATCAGTACACCATTGTTTCTTCCCGGGATCGGGCCTTTCCATGGTTTGTAATCGATAAAGCGGTGAGCCATTACGGCTTCGCCGGCAGTATTGGTAAGCATCTGTGAACGCAGGCCGATCAAGCCCCTTGAAGGAATTTCAAATTCGAGGTGCTGCATTTCGCCTTTGCTTTCCATCACGAGCATCTCTCCTTTTTTCTGGGTAACGAGATCGATCACTTTACCACTGAATTCTGCCGGAACATCCACCACGAGGTTCTCGTATGGTTCGTGTTTTTTTCCGTCGATCATTTTCACCAACACGTTCGGGTTACCTACTGTCAACTCATACCCCTCGCGGCGCATGGTTTCTACCAGGATGCCGAGGTGAAGGATACCACGCCCGAATACGTTAAAGCTATCGGCGCTGTCTGTATCTTCTACGCGGAGCGCAAGGTTCTTTTCTGTTTCCTTCATCAAACGGTCGCGGAGGTGACGCGATGTTACAAACTTTCCGTCCTTACCAAAGAAGGGCGAGTTGTTGATGCTGAAGGTCATACTCATGGTTGGCTCATCCACGCTGATCACCGGCAACGCTTCCGGTGTATCGATGTCTGCAATGGTATCGCCGATGTTGAAGTCTTCCAGGCCCACAACCGCACAAAGATCTCCTGCGATTACTTCTGTTGCCTTTCTTTTGCCCATTCCCTCAAACACATACAACTCACGCACTTTGTTTCTTTTGATGGAACCATCGGCCTGCATCAACGCGATCGTCTGGTTTTCCTTGATCGATCCGCGCGTTACCTTACCAATGGCAATACGGCCAAGGAAAGATGAGTAATCAAGCGAAGTGATCTGCATTTGCAATGGCCCCTCATTTGTTTTTGGTGGTGGCACATATTTGATGATGCCATCCATCAACGGGAGGATATTGTCTGTTTGCGTAAGGCTGTCGTTGAACCAGCCATTCTTTCCGCTACCATAATAAGTAGGGAAGTCGAGCTGCTCTTCCGTAGCATCGAGGTTGAAGAACAATTCGAAAACGGCATCGTGCACTTCATCAGGACGGCAGTTCTCTTTGTCTACTTTATTGATCACAACGATCGGGCGCAGGTTAAGCTGCAGCGCTTTCTGTAATACGAAACGGGTTTGCGGCATGGGACCTTCAAACGCATCCACGAGAAGGATCACCCCATCGGCCATTTTCAATACACGCTCCACTTCACCACCAAAGTCGCTGTGGCCCGGTGTGTCAATAACGTTGATCTTAACGTCGTTGTACGTCACTGCGGCATTCTTACTAAAGATGGTGATACCACGTTCTCTCTCAAGATCGTTGCTGTCCATGATCAGTTCACCGGTTTCCTGGTTGTCCCTGAATACTTTGGTAGTCTGCAAGATCCTGTCTACCAGCGTTGTTTTACCATGATCGACGTGCGCGATAATGGCAATGTTTCTTATTTCCATGTAAAAATTTGAGGCTGCAAAGGTAAGCTTTTACAACGGAGGGGCAAAGAAGTTAACATAAATATGACATAATTGACTGTATCACAACCATTTACATAGAAACTGCTGAAGATGAACGTTTTAAGGTCAAAAATGGGGCGTTTTCCAGTCGCCTCGCTGTAGTTGCCGGGCACGTTTCTTATGCTTTGAAGCCAGGGTTGGTGGCTATGCGTTCCTGAACAGTGCGGTGCAGCTACCTTATTATTAGCCTGAAATCATAAAAGGCATCAGGCTCTCCAGTAAATTTTCTTTTTATCCATCCAATAACCCAATGCCCAGCACACCAGCATAAAGGCAATGGCAAAAAGCAGGGAGTTCCAGTAATCCGGGAGGTACATGAAACTGTTCGTGTAAACCCAGTTCAGCGAATTGGTTTCGCCAACCGGGATGGCCTCCAGCCCATGCGCCAGCAATTCTGAAAAAAGATAAATGGCCAGCGGGTTTTTTCCTGCGATCTCGAAAAAACGCGGCCAGCGGGCGGTGGGTTTCCTGTCGATGAGAAAAACGATCGCTCCCAATATCATACAATCCAGTCCCACCGTATGCAAGACAAAAGAACTTGTCCATAATTTTTTATTGATGGGAAAAAGGAAGTTCCAGAAATAAGCGATCGCGATCAATGCGAAGCCCGTAAGCAACAGCTTCGTCAACCCCTCGTAGCTTTTGTTTGTTTTCTGAAGATGAAGTCCGACAAAGTAACCACCCAGCACATTTACCACTGCCGGCATTGTACTGAGGAGCCCTTCGGGATCGAAAGCGATCCCCTCCCCGTGGTACAGGTGGTTTTCACCGATGAGCCAGTAATCGAATTTATAGCCGGCGTTGGTGGTCATGCCGAACGGGTCCGCCGCATCGCCAAACAACACGGCAATCAGCCAGTACAACAGGAGCAATGCGATGCCGATGAAAACCACCACCCTTGTTTTGAAAAAATAAACCAGCAACGATGCAATGCAATAGCACAATGCGATGCGCTGCAACACACCCATCAAACGCGTATGGGAAAAGGGTTTTGCGATCCATTCGCCATCCATATTTTTCACGAACGGGAACCAGTACATCAGGTAACCGCATAAAAAAATAACCGCCGTTCGCTTAAAGATCTTTGTGAGCACCTGTGCGTTGGTTTGATGCATCCATCGTTTCGAAACAAAGCTCATCGCATTGCCTACCGCGAATAAAAACGAGGGGAACACGAGATCGGTTGGCGTAAAACCGTTCCATTTTGCATGGAGCAGCGGCGCAAAACTGAAGGCCTCATCGCCGGGTGTGTTTACGATCACCATCAGGCAAATTGTTAGCCCTCGAAAAACATCCAGGGCGGTGAAGCGTTGGGTGGCAGTGGTCATGGTACCTTAAAGATAAGCCGTGCACCGCGAGCTGCGGGCCATCGCCCCTGTTTTTTTTGGCGCGGGTAAAAGGCGCCCGGTGCGCAGCCCGCAGTTTAAAAATCTGTACCTTTAAAAACAAACCCGTACCCATGCGTATCCTTCGAAGATTTCTTACCGTGGTTGTTGCGCTCATGATCATCTACCTGCTCGGCCCGCAACCTTCGAGCCCTGATTACAGAACAGAATTGCCGGTGGTGCCGGCGATCGATGCGGGGCTTGAGCAGTTCATCCTTCAACAGGAATCGGCACACAAACTCAAGCCCGATAACGAAGCAAGGATCGTTTGGGCAAACGATTCGCTCAAACAAAAAACGGAATACGCCATCGTTTACCTTCACGGCTTCAGCGCCTCGCAGGAAGAAGGCAATCCCGTACACAGGAGGATCGCCGCACAGTTTGGATGCAATCTTTACCTCTCCCGCCTCTCTGAACATGGTATCGATACCACCGATGCACTCATCAACATGACCGCCGAGAGCCTTTGGGAATCGGCCAAACAGGCCTACGCCATTGCAAAACAACTGGGCAACAAAGTGATCGTAATGGGAACCTCAACCGGGGGAACGCTTGCGTTGCAGTTGGCCGCCGCTTATCCTGAAATTGCGGGGTTGGTATTGTACTCGCCCAACATCGCCATCAACGATCCGAATGCGTGGATTTTGAACAACCCCTGGGGACTACAGATCGCGCGTTTGGTAAAGGGCAGCGACTTCAACACCGCAAAAAACAATACAGACATCTACAAACAATACTGGAACAAACAGTACCGCCTCGAAGCAACGGTTCAACTGGAAGAGTTGCTCGAAACATCCATGAACAACGCAACATTCGGCGCCGTAAAACAGCCAACGCTGCTGTTGTATTATTACAAGGACGAGAAACACCAGGATGATGTTGTAAAAGTGGGCCCGATGAAGGACATGATGGCCTCGCTCGGCACGCCCGAGAACCAGGAACGCATGGTAGCCATCCCCGAGGCCGGCAGCCACGTGATCGCATCGCCCATACAGTCGAAAGACATTGTAAGCGTTGAAAAAGAAACAGCGGATTTTCTCAAAACCATCCTGCATTTGAAAGAAGTAAGCGTGCCAAAAGAGTTGTAAGGTTTGCCGGCGCCGCCAGCCATGCGTTTTTAAACGACCGTGTTTGAACCGGTCAAAAGCCGCGGCCCGCTACCCGAACAATTCGCTATCTTCAATCCTCTAAACGATTGTCTATGCCCCGCAGCAAAGTAGCCGGCATTGGTATGTATGTACCGGCCCATGTTGTTACCAACAACGACCTCACCAAATACATGGACACGAGCGATGAATGGATACAGGAACGCACCGGTATCAAAGAGCGCCGTTATGCCGATCGTACCGGCGAAACCACGACCACGATGGGTGTAGAAGCCGCAAAGATCGCGATCGAACGCGCGGGCACTACGCCTGAGGAAATAGACTTCATCGTATTTGCCACCCTTTCTCCCGATTATTATTTTCCAGGATGCGGCGTACTGCTGCAACGCGCAATGAAAATGAAAGAGATTGGGGCGCTGGATGTACGCAACCAATGCAGTGGTTTTTTATACGCACTCAGTGTTGCAGACCAGTTTATCAAAACAGGCATGTATAAAAACATACTGGTGGTGGGCAGTGAGAAACATTCTTTCGGTCTCGATTTCAGCACACGCGGCAGGAACATCTCCGTAATTTTCGGCGATGGCGCAGGTGCCGTTGTATTGCAGCCCACAGAAAAAGAGGACGAGGGTATTTTAAGCACGCATTTACACAGCGATGGCGAATCTGCAGAAATACTCGCTATGTACAACCCCGGCACCCATGCCAACCATTGGGCCGCACAGAACTATGCAGACTTCGACGATGCACCCATTGGAGAGATGTTTATGAGCCATGCAATGATCGACAAGGCACAGAATTTCCCTTTTATGGATGGACAATCGGTGTTCAAAAAAGCTGTGGTCAAGTTCCCCGAAGTGATCATGGAAGCATTGGATAAAAATGGATACCGGTCAACCGATATCAATATGCTTATTCCGCACCAGGCCAACCTGCGCATCAGCCAGTTTGTGCAGCAGAAATTAAAATTGTCGGATGAACAGGTGTACAACAACATCCAGCAATACGGCAATACCACTGCGGCCTCTGTGCCCATTGCACTATGCGAGGCCTGGGAAAAAGGAAAGATCAGCGAGGGCGACCTTGTTTGCCTTGCCGCTTTTGGAAGCGGGTTTACCTGGGCGAGCGCGCTGATCAAATGGTAACCTGTGGTGTGTACATTTTTATGCAATGATATAAATGCATCACAAGTCAGGATGCACTATTGTTAATATTTCCCTCATATCAAAGACAAATGAACAAGATGTATTTTTATTTGTTCATTTGCAAAAGAACCATCAGTGATGAGTGACCGAAAGATACTTTATTTGATCAACCCCATATCAGGCACCTCTAAAAAGGACGGCATTAAAAAGCTCATCGAAAGAGAAACTGCGGCGCAGGAAATTCCTTTTGAGATTGTTGCCACCAATGCGCAGGGCGATTATGATTTCCTGAAAGAAAAAGTTGCAAAAGAAGATTTCACCGATATCGTGATCATAGGTGGCGACGGAACCGTTAACCAGGTTACCGATGCGTTCCGCGAGATAGACATACGCTTTGGCATCATCCCTGTTGGTTCGGGCAATGGGCTGGCACGTTCGGCCTGCATCCCCATGAAACCGCAGCAATCGCTGGCGCTGGTGTTTGCAGGAACGGCCAGGCACGTGGATGCATTTCTCATCAACAACCAATACTCGTGCATGCTCTCCGGCATTGGCTTTGATGCGCAGGTGGCGCATGATTTCGCGAATGCATCGAGCAGGGGCCTGATGATGTATACGCAGCAGAGCCTCGTAAATTATTTCAAGGCGCATCCATACCAGTTCGAGATCATCCTTGATAATTTCTCTTTTTTCAGCGATGCATTCTTCATCAGCATCGCCAACAGCAACCAGTTCGGAAACAATTTTACCATCGCGCCCAAAGCCGAGATCAATGATGGTTTGCTGGATATTGTTGTGGTGCAAAAAATGAACAAGGCAAAACTCCCGTTCGCTATTCTGAAACAGGTGCGTGGCAACAACAAACTGAACCAGCTGGTGGAGGATATGACAAAGAAGAACGTGATCTATTTTCAAACCGATTCCCTCACCGTAAAAAACTTGAAACACGCGCCTTTGCACATTGATGGCGAACCAAGGGATACGGCAGATGAATTCAACATCAAGGTGCTGAAAGATTGTTTCCGGTTGATACAGCCGTAAACAGCAAGAGCTATTTATTGTTCCGGATGTTCTCCAGTTTTTTAAACTCCTTCATGTTTGCCGGGTTCTCAAGCGCCCGCGCAATATCCCGTTTCTCCGCGGTTGTCAGGTGAAAGCTTAAACTCGCCGGCGCGTCAAGTTTGGATGGCACGTATTGAAAACACACGCGGTAAAACTGCGGGCCGTACGCATCGTAAAGATATTCGAGCTGATCGTGCTGGTAGTAATCCTGCAGTTTGTACCAGTTGCTCTGCAGGATCAAAAAAGGTTGTGTGAGTGAATTGATCAGGTCGCCTTCTGCCGTTTTATCCCAATCGCCAAGGCTCCTGTCCCTGATCTGGAGCAACACCACTTTGCTGGTATTTTCGCGCAGCCAGTCTTTGAACACCTCAATAAACCGCAACGATGATTCCTGCCCGAAGTTATCGCGCAGCCCTGCGTCCATCACATCAATGATCGGGTTGGTGGGGAGCCATACGCTGGGCAACACATAAGGGAACGTTGCATTCATACGGAGTGCAGACAGTATGTTCACATTCATCGACCCCTGTTTGCTGAAGAAGGAATTGAAATCAACCGCATCTGCATCTACCCCGCTGATGTTGTTTGTATCCGATTGCGGGCGCATGAGGTAGCGGGCGGGATGTGTGCTCATGATCATCTTCCTTCCATCGCGGTTGATCACCGAATTGAAGAACATGGTTGGTATGGTTGCCTCCGATTCGGGAAGCAGGTATTCGTTCAATGTTTTTGCAAGCGCGTAATGGGTGTTCTCGTTCAGTTTCTGTTCAAATGCATAACCGCGGTCCTTGGCATACCGGAAACCACCTGCCTCAAACTTCTGCACGGGGCCGATCATATCGCGTGTAACAAAAGAAGCAAACAGCGGGCTGAGCAGGTCTTTCGAAATGTTTTCAACATATTGTTTATCCTGCAGGTTGATGTTTGCGCCGCGTACCTTTTCGTAGTACAGTTCCCTGAAATACGCCGCGCCGAGCATTCCGCCGGAGGCCCCGTTGATGAGAACGGTCTGGTTCATCAGTTCTCCGCCAAACAGGCTGTCGAGCCTTTGCAGGGTATTCATCGTAAACACAGCGCTGCGAGCGCCGCCACCACTTGTGTTGATGATGTAAAGAACGGGCTTATCGGTTTTCTGTTTTGCCTTCCATTTGTTTAATATGCCGAGGAAATATTTTTTATCTGCATTGATGTTGCTGTCGCTGGCCAGCTTTCGTATCGTTTCCCGGTCGTAAATAGGGCGGTTTGATTTATCGATGTAGTTGAGCCCATATGCCTTGTTGCGCGGGTCGATGATCTCTTTCTTATAAAGCACATTCAACCCGAGGTACAACAACACCAATACGGGGATGGCCCAACTGCGCAGGAACAAAGTAAGTGCGCCGGCAACAGCGATCACGATCGCGAAGAAAACAGTAATGCTTGCGGCGGCGGGTATTTGCGAGAGGCGGGCATCGGAGGTGAAGCCAACCAGTATCAGCGAAAGAAAGGCAACGGCAATGGCGATCACAGCTGCAACATGGTGCCGTTTAAAAACGGATTGAAGGAAATCATCGCTGTAATGGCGCACATCCCGTGGTTTGCGCAGGCGGAACTTTGCGCTGAGGAACCATTCTACATTCAGCTCCGTTTTTTCTTTGGGAAGCTGTGTTTTCTGAACCACTTCGGCATAATGCGTATTGGCCGTGGTGATCACTGCGCTCATGCTGCGGTAGATGGTCTTGTCTGCACCAAAAAAATAGATAAAGGCAATGGCTATCGAAGCAATGATGCCTCCTGCAAAACCGCCCGCGAGGAACAATATATCCGCGCCGGGCAGCAATTCCTGGTAGCGGGCATAGTGTACCGCTTTCACAAAATAAAAAACAAGGAAGCAGAGCGGTATCAGGGCATTGTTGATGCAATATTTCAGGAAAGGCTGCGCTGTTGTAGCCAGGAATTTTACATTCTTGCTGTGCAGGATGAACGTGGTGATGTTCCAGCTCATGATAAACACACCGATCGCAAAACCAACAATGGCGGTACTGAGCGGGGTAACTTCCCCCAGGTATTCAGGAGCCAGGTAAAGTGAGTTGGCGCCAAAAGTGAACATGAATGATCCGGCAACCGTTGCAAACAGGATATACCAGAAGATCAAAAACACCTGGTACCTGCGAAAATGCAGCAGGAACAACTGTATAGGCAACGAATGCCAGATGCCGAGCAGGTATTTTTTCATTTTGTTTCTTTCGGGCTAAGCGTCGCGAAACTGTTACCACGGGCGGGAAGGCCCGCTGTTATATTCATTTTCTTCGAATCAGGTACAAGGTCCATACAAGCGACAAAAGCAACAACATGCCTACCAATTGGTGCAATTGCGCCATCCACTCAAATGTGCCCCAGCGGCCGGGTACGATACCGGGGCTGGTTAACACGGTTACAATGCCAAGCAGCGCCTGGGCCGTCACGATCACAAGCGGGAGCCATTTTGTTTTTTCTAACAGGGGCGTTCCTTTTGTTTTGAAAAGCCGGCCGCTCCACAACACGATCAAGATAAATAAAAAATACGCAAGTCCGCGGTGAATAAAATGAATGAGTATTTTATTGTCGATAAAATTCAAAGCAGCGGGTGTGTCGCGCATCAAACCACCCGGAACCCAGTCGCCATTGATGGTGGGCCATGTTGCGGCGGCGGTTGCGGCTTTGTGGCCTGCCATCAGCGCGCCATAAATGAGTTGAAGCGCAAGCACACAAAGGATAAAAATGTTCCATTTGCGCAGCGGGTTGTTGTGAACGATCTGTTCTTTCTTTACCAATAACTGCAATGCGAACCAGAAGGTATAGGAGAGCAACCCCAATGCAAAAATAAAGTGCATGGCCAGCCGGGTGGGCTTTACGTAGATGGCATCGCCGGTGAGGCCGCTTGCTACCATGATCCAGCCGATCAGTCCCTGCATGGCCCCTACTATAAACAGAACGATCAAGGGTATGATCATTTCTTTCCTGAACGCTTTTTTAATAAGGAACCAGGCAAACCCCACCGCAAACACAACACCAAACAACCGCGCCCAGAAACGGTGGAACCATTCCCAGAAAAATATCTTTTTAAAATCGGCCAGTGTAAAATCGAAATTGAGAAGATGGTATTGCGGCGTTTGCTGGTATTTCCCGAACTCTTCCATCCATTTCTGTTCGTTGAGCGGCGGAAGGGCGCCGGTAAGAACATCCCACTGTGTAATAGACAACCCGCTTCCGGTTAAACGGGTAATTCCACCGAGCGCGATCTGTACCACGATCATGCCCACACCCACCAATAACCAGGTTGCCACGGCCCTCTGCGAACGTTCTGTTGCTGTTCTCATATTAAAGCGAAGCTACGAGGTTTTGGGGCTGTGTTGCAGGCTTTTGGATACAAGTTTTTTCAAGGCTGTGCCTAACTTTCACAATTTGTTTTTGGAAAGTTTTGCGGATTACTCAAATTTTGTTGGGTGTTAAAAGCGTATCACCAGAAAAGATTCAGGGAGGCGGGAGCCGATGAGGCGGGGCGGGGCTGTTATGCGGGACCCGTATTTGCAGCAGCGGTTATCCTGCCGCAAAACTTTTATCACCCCTTGCTTAACGACAGCAAACAGGTAATAGCAAAGGACCGCGAAATACTCCGTGAAGTGATCGAAGCATCTGCCACGGCATGGGCGGTTGCGAGGATCGACAACGTGGAGATCGACCAGATCAATATTTTAAAGGCTTCTTTCAAGGCGATGCATCTTGCCATCGACCAACTCAATCCCCAGCCTAAAATCCTGCTGATCGATGGGAACCGTTTTGTTACGTACAAAGATGTTCGCCACCATTGTATTGTAAAGGGCGACGGTATTTATGCCTCCATTGCTGCAGCCAGTATTCTCGCCAAAACGTACCGCGACGCCTATATGCAGCAGCTGCACGAAGAGTTTCCGCATTATGGCTGGGATAAGAACAAAGGCTACGGCACCGCCGAACACCGCACCGCCATTGAAAAACACGGCCTTTGCAAATACCACCGCATGAGCTACAACATCGACCCACGCGTACCCAGCCTGTTCGATGGCATCCCGGACCTGGATGAATTTGAATTGAGAGTGAAGGATGAGGAACTGGAGTGTTGAATGCTTTATTCCTCCCATGTTCCCGCGCCCTGCCTGGTAACCTCGTACGAATCGGAGGTGCAGTCAACGATCGTTGAAGGGATCATACCGCCGATTCCGCCATCGATCACAATATCTACCTGCTTACCGAAGTTGGTATGCATGAGTTCGGGGTCGGTATATTCTTCAACCATTTCTCCCGGTAATGAGGCCGATAGAAGCGGGTGGTTCAGTTCCTGCACAATGGTACGTGCAATGTTATTGTCGGGAACGCGCAGCCCGATCGTATTTTTCTTGCTGTGCAGTATTTTGGGTACTTCTTTACTGGCAGGCAGGATAAAGGTATAAGGTCCGGGCAAATAGTTCTTGAGTATGCGGTACAGGGGCGTGGAAATGCTTTTGGTGTACTTGCTCAGGTCACTCAGGTCGTAACAAACAAAACTCAACTGCGCCTTTGCCGGATCCACGTTTTTGATGCGCGCAACACGCTCTATGGCCTTGTGCTGGAAGATGTCGCATCCCAATCCATAGATCGTATCGGTGGGATAAATGATTACACCCCCATCCAGCAAACATTCCACCACTGTTTTAATGTGGCGCGGGTTGGGGTTATCTGGGTGGATGTGGAGAAGCATATCTGCAATTTACAATTTAGCGGCAAGCTTCCGGTACCAGCTGCACAAAGCCATAAATAATCAAAAAACTTACCTTTGCCTTAAAACCCGTTCCCATGCAATTAAAACCGGTTGATGTAGTAGACGAGATCAGTGCCCACGATTTCAGGGAAAACTATTACTACCCGATGCGGCCGCTGGTTATCCGTAACCTTGCAAAAAACTGGCCAGCCTACCACAAATGGAACTGGGATTATTTTAAAAGCCTGGTGGGCAACCAGAAAGTTGCGCTTTACAACAACATCAAAAGTGATGCCTATACGCCCATCAATACCGCGGACGATTACAAGACCTTTGGGGAATACATCGACATGATCAAACAGGGGCCGGCGGCCTGGCGCATTTTTCTCTTTAATATTTTTGACCATGCGCCGGAACTGATCAACGATTTTACCTGGCCGGAAGAGCTGATGAAGGGGTTTGTGAAGAAATACCCGATGCTGTTCACCGGCGGGCAAACCTCCATCACCCACATGCATTTCGATATTGATGTGAGCCATATTTTACACACACAGTTTGCCGGGAGAAAAAGGGTGCTTCTTTTTCCAAACGAGGAAAAAGACAAACTCTACCGCAAGCCGTTTGAAGTATTGAGCCTCGCCGATTTCAGCAATTATTACGATCCTGAAAAAAGCAAGGTTGATTACAACCAGTTTCCCGCCTTACAAAACGCGAAAGGCTTTGACCTCACACTCGAACACGGAGACACCCTGTTTATGCCCGCCGGCTACTGGCACCACATGGAATATTTAGACAGCGGCTTCGCAATGAGCCTGCGCGCACTGCAGCCCTCGCTCGGTGGCAAACTGAACGGTGTATGGAACCTGTTTGGCATGCGCAGCATTGATACGTTGATGAAAAAAACAATGCCGCATCCCTGGTACAACTGGAAAAAGAAGAAAATACTTGCGAACGCTGCCAAAGCAATGGAAGCTTAAGGTACAAGCTACCCAATCGCGGATCCTGTTCTGAAAATAATCATGTAAAACAAAAAGGCGGTCTGAGACCGCCTTTTCTGTGTGTAAGCCCCCAGTAAAAACTGAAAGTGAGAAAAAGCCCAGCTATAAACTTTTAGTCACGAAGCAAAACTATTAAGACACCCAACCCTGAACAAGCGTATTATTACCCGAAAAATTTACAGTGTTTACACTGTTTTTTTTATTGGCGGAAAAGTGCAATTTGTCTGCGCGAAATAAAAGGTTTTATCCTCTCTAAATGCTGTTTATGTTGAAGGTTGCATTAGTCGACGACCATGTATTGATGCGTGATGCGCTTGCGAAACTGATCAATTCGCTCAACGGGTACACGGTTTTGTTCTGTGCCGGGAACGGCGCGCAGCTCAGGGAAATGCTCGGCAGCGGCAACGAACCCGATCTTGTTTTGATGGATGTGATGATGCCCGGTATGAACGGCTTCGAAACAACCGCCTGGCTCACCACGCATTATCCTGATGTTAAAGTGATCGCATTGAGCATGCAGCACGATGAGCGGGCAGTGATCCGCATGTTGCGCAATGGGGCAAAAGGGTATCTTCTTAAAGACACTGATGTTGACGAACTGAAAACCGCGATGTATGAAGTGGCAAACAAAGGGATCTATATGAACGATATCCTTTACAAAAACATCGTTCACTCTATAGCCGGCAACCAGCAGCCTACAGAAGAAGCCGAAAAACAGATCGCGCTTGATATGACCGAACGGGAAAAAGTTTTTCTCCGCTGGCTGTGCACAGAAAAATCGTACAAAGAGATCGCCGCAGAAATGTACCTCAGCCCGAGAACGATCGATGGCTACCGTGATGCATTGTTCGATAAACTAAAAGTAAGTTCCCGTGTGGGCCTCGTGCTGTTCGCCATCAGGAACGAACTTGTACAGGTATAACGCAAACAAAAAAGCAAGGAACGGGAATGGCTTGAGCCCTTCTTGTTCCTTGCCGCTGTAAAATAGGATCCGGATAATGAATGTTGTTGTCCTGTTTCTTTACCCAAGTATTTCCCAAACTTCTTTTCCCCGCAATAATTTATCAAGATTGCCTTTGCCTTTTGTTGCAATGGCCTCTTCAATCTGCATCGACATGCCATCTTCGTAACAGGGCCTGTCTGTTTCGTAAAACACACCAAACGGCCTTGGGAAATGATCACCGCTCTTTGCAGGGTCGTCAAACATACGAACCAGCGTTTGCGCCTTGTAGAAATCGCGGTCATCGTGTATCCAGAGATCGTCTGCGCTTACGCCATTGCCAAGTTCAACTACAACGGGCTTCATGCCATCGAACTTTATGCCCTTGTTTTGCGTGGCGCCAAAGATCAATGGTTTGCCTTGCTCGAGGAACAAAGTTTCTTCGGGTTTGGTAGATTTTTCAGTGAAGATCTCAAAAGCGCCGTCATTGAAAATATTACAGTTCTGGTAGATCTCTAAAAACGAGGAGCCTTTGTGCTGGTACGACCTGGTGAGCATCGCCTGCAGGTGTTTCGGGTCGCGGTCCATACTGCGCGCCACAAAAGTTGCATCCGCGCCCATGGCCAGCGCCAGCGGGTTGAAAGGGTGATCGATGCTGCCGAACGGCGTGCTCTTGGTTATTTTATTTTCTTCTGATGTAGGTGAATACTGCCCTTTTGTTAACCCATAGATCTGGTTGTTGAACAGCAGCACATTCACATCAAAGTTCCTCCGCAGCAAATGGATGGTGTGGTTACCGCCAATGCTGAGCCCGTCACCATCGCCCGTAACGATCCATACGCTCAGCTCGGGCCTCGCCGCTTTCAATCCACTCGCCACCGCCGTTGCGCGGCCGTGGATGCTGTGCATACCGTAAGTGTTCATATAATACGGGAAACGGCTGCTGCAGCCGATACCGCTGATGATCACAATATTCTCTTTGGGAATGCCTATCGATGGCATTACTTTCTGCACCTGCGCCAATATAGAATAGTCGCCGCACCCAGGGCACCAGCGCACTTCCTGGTCTGTTGCAAAATCTTTCGCTGTAAGCAAAGGGGCGGATGGAGTTGTTGCTGTTTCTGACATGTTGCTGTAATTAATAATTGAAAATTAGCAATTAATCATGGGAGTGAAGTTCTCACCCCCTTAAAAATACGCTACAATACCTAAAATAGTACCAATTCCCGGTTTTCAATTGTTAACCAGCGCCTCCCAGTACTCGGCGGCCCTGCGGGTATGCGGCACCACAATGGTTCCGCCCACGATATTGGCCACGGCAAACAGCTCGTACATTTCCTCGGTGTTCACACCGAGCTCGTGGCTTTTACCGAGGTGGTATTTGATACAGTCGTCGCAACGCAAAACCATACTGGCAACAAGTCCCAGCATTTCCTTGGTCTTTTTATCGAGCGCACCCGCTTCGTAGGTATTGGTATCGAGGTTCCATAGGCGTTTCATCACAAGGTTGTTCTTGCTAAGGATCACCTCGTTCATTCTTTCGCGGTAGTTGTTGAATTCTGCTACTAGTGGACTCATGATGGTAGGTTTAAGGGCCAAAAATACGGCGTAGCGAACCGTCATTCGTGAATCGTGAAGAGAATTATCTAAATTCACAAACGGCGTTCAACACCAGGCGTTGGCGGTTGACGACCCTTTTTTTATTATTTCAAAAAAACATTTCGATGAAAAAGATCCTGTCCCTGTTTGCTGCCTTCTCCCTCCATGCCGCCATGGCGCAGCATGGGAATGAATTGATCAAGGTTACCGATATGCTCAGGATCAAACAGCTTAACAGCGTTACCCTCAGCCCGGATGGAAGCAAGGTCGCATTCGTACTCAACAGCATCGAGCCCGATGGCGATACCAAATGGGAATACAAGTACGTGAACCAGGTTTATGTGGCGCCGGTAGATGGTTCCGCACCGCCACGCGCCCTTACCGCCAAAGAGAACGCTTCCCAACCGGCCTGGAGCCCCGATGGCAGAAAACTTGCTTTTGTAAGAACAGTAGATTCAAAACCCCAGGTGTTTGTTCTCTCTTTCGACGGTGGCGAACCAACACAGCTTACCCGGTTCAGATTCGGCGCATCTTCTCCCAAATGGAGCCCGGATGGCAAACAGATCCTTTTCTCTTCGTCGCTCACGCTGAAGGACCTGCTGAAAGAAGACCTCAACCCCGGAAAAGAATTGCCGGCCTGGCCCTATGAGAAACCGGGGTTCGACAAAAATGCAAACCTGCGCGCCAACAATGCAAAACCGGATCCTGATGGAAATATGGACGAGATCCGCGCCTACCTCGAAAACAATGCCACTGATAAAAAAGCAAAAGTGATCGACAAGCTCAACTTCCAGGAAGAGGCCACTACGAGCGGTGACATGTCTTTCAGTCATTTTTTTATTGTGAACAGCGACGGGACCTCGCAACCGGTTGCCATCACACGCGGATTCAACAGGTTCAACAGTGCGGAGTTTACACCCGATGGGAAACACCTGCTCGTAACGGGCGATATAGACTCGACGGAACATCCCGACCGCTCGCTCGAGAGCGAGATCTTTATCATAGATCTGCTCACAAAAACGCCAAAAATGATCCTCGGTGAGAAAGGCAAAAGCTACAACAGCGCCAAACTCTCGCCTTCGGGAAAATGGATCGCGTTTCAATATGGGTCCACTGCGTTTGTTGATGTTCCTATGCTTGGCGTGATACCCGTAAACGGCTCGGCAAAAGACATCGTAAACATTCCATTTGACAGGAACAAAGGAAACCTCAGCTGGAGCGAAGATGAACGGTACATTTATTTCACCGCGCAAAGCAACGGGGGCGCTCCTATTTACCGCGCGGATGTTCAAACAAAAAAAGTTGACAGCATTACCACCACAACAGCCGGCGGCGTGAGCTCGTTTGACCTGCACAAAGACAAGATCGTATATGTAAAAACAATGGCAACAAATCCATTCGAGCTTTATGTCTATTCTCTCACCACAAAAACAAACACGACACTCAGCAGCTTCAACGATTGGATCAAAACAAAAAAACTAAGCCTGCCGGAGAAAAGAAGTTTTGTAAATGAGAAAGGATTGACGGTTGAATACTGGATCATGAAACCAACCAATTATGAGCCAGGCAAAAAATACCCCGCCATCCTTAATATCCACGGCGGCCCAACCGCGATGTGGGGACCAGGCGAATCGTCTATGTGGCACGAGTTTCAATACTATTGCGCAAAAGGATATGTTGTTGTTTACGGCAACCCGAGAGGTTCCGGTGGCTACGGCGCAGAATTCCTGCGCGCGAATGTGAACGACTGGGGCAAGGGCCCAACTTCCGATGTACTCACTTATCTCGACAAGGCCGTTGGCGAAGGTTTCATAGACACTTCTAAACTTGCCGTTACGGGTGGCTCTTACGCGGGGTATCTTGTGGCGTGGATCATCAGCCACGACCAGCGTTTCAAAGCCGCCTGCTCCCAACGCGGTGTGTACGATCTTGCCACTTTCTTCGGCGAGGGCAATGCATGGCGGCTGGTGCCGAATTATTTTGGCGGTTATCCCTGGGAGCCAGCAACCAGGGCAAACATCCTGAGAGAATCACCCATCAATTATGTTGAGAACATCCATACCCCATACCTGATCTTCCATGGAGAAAACGACCTGCGTACGGGTGTGATACAGGGCGAAATGTTATACAAAAGTTTGAAAGTACTCGGCCGCACGGTTGAATACGTGCGCCACCCCGGCGGCACCCACGAACTTACCCGAAGCGGAAACAACAGGCAACGCATTGACCAGATGTTGAGAACGATGGAATTTTTTGAACGTTTCATCAGGCATTGAATGCCAGGCCACGAGCCATAAGCAGTAAGCTTTTGGCTCGTGGTTATTTCAATCCTTTCAACCAGTCCAGCATACCTAAATAAACTTTCGTAGCCACTTCATCGTGGAAGGAGCTGCGCATTACCTTGCGCTCATCGTCTTCATTGCTCATAAAGGCAACCTCGAGGAGTGTGTTGACAAAATCCGTGGGCTGGTTCAGCACAAAATTGAAGTTTCCAACATTGCCGAATTCATTCAGTTTTGTTTCGAGCATGCGGTTCAGTATCGATTGCGTGAGCGGTCGGAAGCCGATGTGTTTGTAGTAGGTGCTCACGCCACTCACCTGCGGATTGCCGCTCGAGTTCAAATGGAAACTGATCAGCAGGTCAGGGTTCTCATGCTGCATAAACAGGATGCGGTCCTTGTTGTCGAATGTAGTATCTGCCGTTCGCGTCATCACAACGTTCCTGATGCCTTTTGATTTCAACAGTTTCTGAAGCGCCTTTGCAAACAACAGCGTGTAATATTTCTCTTCGTACTTTGAACGTATGCCGCCGGTACCTGCATTGGTTCCGCCATGGCCCGCATCAATTCCTATCTTCATAAAACGCAGGTCGAGTTTCTGGGGTTGGCGCTTAACGCGGATGGTGAGGAATTTCCCGTTGTAACCAATGCTGTAACCCCAATGCTGTTTGTGAACCAGTTCAATGGTAACACGAACCACATCATCTTCTACCTGGTTGTAATAAACATTCTTTACTTCTTTCAAAGATTTGAGTTGGGTTATCCAGTTGGTATTGCTCTGCACGCCATAGATATCAACCATGATCTTTGAAGGGTTGATCTCCATCCAGCTTTTATAAGGCAACTTTTCTTCCATGCTGATGGCCACCACATCCGCGGCGGTATCTCCTTTTACGCTGAAGGAATTTGTGAGGTAAAAAGGCTTTTCGGCAGGTATGCTGTCGAACTTCAGGTATATTTTTTCGATATAGGCCGAATGGAATTTTGAGAGCTGAACATTGTACATGTCTTTCGTAGAATCTACCACACGAAGAATAATGTTCGTATCAATATACCCCATCTTGGCGCCGCCGAGCCTGTCGGCGCCGAGCCCATACAACAGCGCAGGCAGCTTGCCGCCGGATCTTGCCAATTTATAACGTGGTGCATTGGTTTGCGCATTTGCCTGGAACATCAACAGGAAAAAACAAGCGAGTATGGGGGTTTTCATCTTCTGAAGGTAAAAAGATCCCGCCGTAATAAAAAAATTGGGGAAGTAAGAATACTTCCCCGCACCCTTAGTTAATCTAAAATGCCAGTCGCATGCGCGATCTAACCATCTTACAAAACGCCGGTCCTAATTGTATTTTTTCATCTTCCGCGAGTACCAGAAATCGCGGTAACTGATCGTAAAATTGACCTGTGTGTATTTTTCTTTGATGAGATTTGCAGCCGTTGTTCCCCGCTGCCCCACTTCTACCGAACCCTGCAGACCGAGGCCGCTCCTGTTTAGCTGAACACCGGCCCCGAATGTTGCGCCAAAGTCTTTCAACTGCTGTCCCGCAATCCTGAGGTAAGAATTGTTATAGAATACTCCTGTCTGTAAAAAATATTTTTCAAACGACTGATCGAGGTAACGCTGTTTTTTTGAATACTCGAACCCCGCGGCGATCTTCTGGCTGTTTACCAGCGAGTAACTGATGCCTTTGTAATTCAGGTTGCTCCAGTCCTGGTGGTCGTAATCAATGGCGAATGTATACGCATCCTTATACGTTACCGCCAGCCCGCCCGCATAGGTTAGCGGGATGGTAAAATAATTGGATTTGTAAGACGCATTGCTGATGATGGTAGTCGTGCCCTCCTTCACTTCCAGGTCGTAGTTCGCGTTAAGCCGTGTTTTGTTGGCGATGGTGGCACCGAGCGATACATCCCATTGCCTGTTCAAGCGGATCCTGTATTGCGCGCCCAGTTTCAGGTACGGGCTTCCAAGGTAAATGTTCCTCGTGGTAATAAGTGATGTGTCGCTTACCGTTGCCGCCAGTGTTTCTTTTTCTTCCATTTGTCCGAACAGGTACGACGCCTGCACCCCCACTGAAAAGTTTTTTGTCAATGCAAAACTGTTGGCCACATAAAACTGGTTGGTGCTTCCCGATCCTTCGTAATACGCATCTGCAGTATAATTGCTTCCCTGCACCGTTTTCTTTCCATAAAAGGAATAGTTGGATGTGCTGAAAGGAAGCAACCCGATGCTCAGCGCCCATTTCGGTTTCGGCTTGATGGCCAGTACAATTTTTTTGAACTGCAGGTCAGAAGAATTGGCCTGCGTAGGATCGGTGATCGGCGCGCCCGAGTAAGCAACACCTTTAAAACGAGATGAGACCTCCACATAAAAATAATGCTCATCTATTTTTGCATACGATGCGGGATTGCCCTGGTACAGGAACCGGTTTGAAGAAAGCGCAATACCGGCATGACCCATTCCCGATGTCCTGTCAAACATACTTTTCTCAAGATCGCCAATACCGATGATGGAATAAGGAGAGGTATTGTTTTGTGCATGCGCCACTGCAACGGCAAATACAAGTAAGTAAGTAACAACAACTGATCGCTTCATCATAAAATATTTATTGCACGGCTGCATACACAATGTCCAATTCTGTTTTTCCCAGCGCATTGTTGCGGTCGCCAATGACCACGCGTCCGAATTGCGAGGTATAAACGCCCGATGGCGGCAACAGCAAAAGACCATTTCCGTTGATCGTTCCATCTGCAACAACGGTGCGCAGGTAATTGGTGATGTCGTAAGAATAGCTTGTATTTTCCCCGTACAATTGATCAACCTGCAGGTTGCCGGTGAGCGTTTCGATGGAGCCGCCGCTCGTGTAGATATAAATGTCTGCACCAAGCTGGTTAAGGGTGGTGGTGGTACAAAGCCGCAACTGCGGCGGCAACGTATACGATCCCGAACCATACGATCCACGCAGTGGCCTTACCGTAAGCGTTGCCTTCAGTATTTTCGCATACGAAGGCATCTTCAGTATATCACGCACCGAGGGAAAACGGATCTTCGTCATGGCGCCGGCGGGGTACAATGTGTAAGCCGCATTGTTGATATTGCCGCTCTTTATCTCCTTTGCCGAAGCTAGGTTCTTTAACACGGCGGCAGAACGGTCCACCTCAACATGGTTGAATTGATGCGCGTTGTTGTTCAGTGTAAAATTGATCACACGGTCCTCTGTGTACAAACCTGGCTTCTTATAATACAATCGCATCACCACGCTGTCTTTGCAGTTAAAGATCATTGAACTGTTTGCCGAAGCGCTCACACGTATGCCGAAAAAATATTGAAGAAAGGCGTCCAGTGTTTGTATGTCGCCATCGTTGTTGTTCTGGTATTTTTTGAGCAGCGCCTTTCCGAAGGCATCATCGAGCCTTATGCGGACCGGTTCGTTTGCTGTGGGACGAACAATTGCATCTTTCGAGCCAAGCAACGAAGGCATTACGGCAAACGAATTGGTGTTAAAAAGAATAGAGGAACTATTGTCTGATGGAACGATTGCCTGCGCCAGCCTGTTCACCTCTATGTGCACAGGTTTTGTAGAATCGCCGATATAGCTGCCTGTAGGCTGAACGATCAACGCGATGGAATCGAAGGTGGTTCCTGCAAAAGAATCGACATAAGTGGGTGGCGCAAATTCAAAATACGAACTGGTGCTGATCTTCCCGAATACAGGATCATTGTAACCGCCGATCATGGCAACGCCCGAGGCCGATGTACCAAATGAATCGATATATACCGTAGACAATTCTGCATTGAAAGAGTCTACTTTTATTACCTGCGTATAACCATTGTCAAGAAACTGATCGCCAAACTGAATATCAACTTTCTTACATGCAAACCATGTAACGCAAACAAACAGCAGGAACAGGTACAATTTATTTTTCACCATCAGCAAATATTATTGGGCCGTACAGTTTTTTATACTTGAACGGTACAATAATAGAATCGTGTGCTGTTACAAAATTGTTAGTATGGATGAATTATCGGATTGCGACGATCAGGGTTGGGTTTTTGTCTGCGGAGAGAAAGCACAGGGTCCGCGCTTTTTTATTTCCCCCAAAAAAAGATGCGTGCATGCTGAAAAACGCGTGGCTGTTGGCCTGCAGCACACAGCTTATTTCTCGCAGACAAAAAACTTCTCTTCGTCTGTAAAAAATCCACGCAAATCCATTTTAACGATTTGCGTCAGGGGCGGGAAGATAATTTCAGTCAAAATTTTATTACATGAAGCGATTAAAGTACTATTTTCTTTTGCCGGCGAGTATCGTGCTGGTTCTTATTTCATGTTCCAAAAGCAGCGACTCGTCTTCTGATGAAGATACAAGCGGCAACTGGCTCAAACGTTCCGAGTTCGAGGGCAATGCACGAACCGAGGCCGCGTCGTTCACCATTGGCGATACCGCATATATAGGAACAGGGTTTGATGGTTCCAATCGCTACACAGATTTCTGGGCCTATGATCCCGTAAAGAATTTCTGGACGCAACGCGCACAGTTCCCCGGCGTGGCAAGAAACTCTGCAGTGGGTTTTACCGTGGGCAGCAAGGGGTACATCGCTACCGGTTACGACGGACTCAACCGTTTGAACGACACATGGGAATACGATCCTTCTACCAACAAATGGACACAAAAGGCAAACTTCGGCGGAACAGCGAGGTACGATGCGGTAGCATTCGGCATCAACGGCAAAGGATACATTTCTACGGGCTTTGATGGCGGTTATACAAAAGACATGTGGGAATTTACACCAACAGGCGGCACGAACAATGGCGGCTCATGGACACAGCTGGTAAGCCTTGGCGGAACAAAACGCTCCGGCGCCATCGCGCTTGTTTACAACAACAAAGCCTATGTGTTCACAGGCATCAACAATGGCACAAGCGTAACCGATGCATGGGTCTACGACCCTTCAACCGCAGCATGGACGCAGCTCCGTGATATTTCCAATGTGAGTTCCGATACCTACGACGATGATTACTCAGACATCATACGCAACAACGGCGCAGGTTTTGTGATCGGCACCAAGGCATACATTACCACGGGAGAGAGCGGTGCATACAATAAGAAAACATGGGTGTACGACTTTGCAACCGATCTCTGGTCGCGCAAAACAACCTACGAGCGCTCCGAAAGAACCGGCGCCGTTGCTTTTGCCGTTAAAGGCAGGGGATTTATTGCCTGCGGCAGGAACAGCACTTACTATTTTGATGACATTGATGAATTTCAGCCAGACGTAACCTACAATGCATATGATTAAGAAATACTGGATCTATGCGTTTTTTATTTTTGCGGTGGTACTGTTCGCATACAAGCGCCTGGTAAAGCAGGAGCAGGCGGTAGCGGGCATTGTTACGGTAAAAACCTTTCATACCGGAATGGGTTGGGGTTATGATGTTCTTAAAGATGATGCGATCTACATTCACCAGGAATACATGCCCGCTATCGAAGGAAGAAAAGGTTTTGCAACAGAAGCCGATGCAAAAAAGATCGGGAACCTGGTTGTAGAGAGAATGAAAGCGAGGGCCTTCCCGGTTATTACTGTTGAGGACCTGGATAGAGCCCCAGTACTTCGTTAATAGAAAGAAATGGCAACTTTTGGAAAGTTTAAACTTTCCAAAAGTTGCTATTGGTTAGCGGCATTGATGATCTCATCCAGCATCTGCCTGTATGCATTGCCGATCGGTATCACATGCGTGCCGATCACGATCTCGCTCCGGCTGATCGAATCTACCTGGCTCAGCGATATGATATAGGATCGGTGCACCCGGATGAAATTGTGATCAGGCAATTTTGTTTCAAAATCCTTCAGGTTCTGCAGGGTCGTCAGCGGCGATAATTTCCCTTTTAAAAACACCTGCGTATAATCGCGCAGCCCGGAGAGGTACAGGATATCCGAAAGGTTGATCCGGATCAGTTTGTATTCCGATTTGATGAATACATAACCCCTTTTTTCTTCCGTCCGCGTTGACAATTGTATCATATATAGCTCGATGTTTTGGAGTAACGATAATACCCGCTCATAACTGAACGGCAGGTGGAGCCACGCAAAAATATTGCGACCGGTTTCGGGAGAAACCATGTCTTTCTCTTCGCCCAGGCAAACCAATACGGGTATTTCTTTTCTTTCGATGGCTGGTAATAATAAAACAGGAAGGCTGGCAAAAAGCACGTCGCATTTGATCTCATCAAGCGTAGGTTGCGCTTCTTCGGCGGTGGCAAACATACCTGCGATGAATATGCCGGGGCCGGTTTTGAGGTATTCGTGTAATAACGGTCTGTAACGATCATCATCGCTGATGATAATAATTTTTCTCATGAACAACAGTTATAAAAATCCTGCGATACGCGTTTGGTTTTTGCTTCGTTCATTTTATTGCCACAGATTTCAGGGAAAACACAGAACCGTGTCGTTCTGTGCAATCTGTGGCAACAATGACACGGGCAGTTTATTTAATGACTGCAAAATGCAGGAGATGCTGTTTAACTTATTGTTAAAAGGCATGAATGAGGGTTTTGTATCGATCAATTATGTTGTTGTTAACAGAATGAAAAAGCAAGCGGATTTTTCTGCTAAGATGGAAGAAACCCAAAAAGGGTTGGGTACAGGAAATAAAAAAACCTCATCACTTTTTCGGCGATGAGGCTTTGTTTTGAGCAAGCAATCGTAAAACAGTTCCCGAATATGAAGAACTTTTCCGAAAGCTCCTAATTTTTTATGCTTTTTTAATCAAAGATGGTACCCGTCGTCTGCCACCAGCCTGTCTGAGATCCTTCTCCGGGCGTCTTTGGTGTTGAAAGGCTCTACTTTGGTAAACCGTTTCAGGCCAATGTGCATCATACGCAGCTCGTCGCCATCCGCAAAACTGTTCAGCGCATCTTTACCCGATTTATTGATGCGGTCCGCCGCGTCGTACAGGTAGGTGCGCATGATATCGGCCTGCAGGCTCACCGCCGCTTCCCCTTTGCTGTCTGCCAGTTTCATCACCCGCAGCAAGGCACTCTCGGCATTGAAGGTTTCCATCGCCATGTCTGCGATGTTCATCAGTATCTCCTGTTCTTTATCCAGCTGCATCATCAGTTTCTGCACGGCGGCGCCGGCAACCATGAGGATGGCTTTCTTAAAGTTGACAATATATTTACGCTCTTTTGCAAAAGCGCCTTCGTCTTCCGACCCGAAATCAGGAATGCTCATCAGCTCCTTCTGCACATTCATTGCCGGCGTCATCAGGTCGAGCTTGCCTTTCATTGCGCGTTTCAAAACCATATCCACCGTAAGCAAACGGTTGATCTCATTGGTTCCTTCGTAAATGCGGTTGATGCGGCTGTCGCGGTATGCTTTCGAGATCAGGTACTCATCACTGAAACCGTTACCACCGTGTATCTGCACGCCTTCGTCTACCACGAAATCCAGCACCTCGCTTCCGTATACTTTCAAAATAGAACATTCGATCGCGTACTCTTCGGCGGCGCCAAGCAATGCTTCCGCAAATGTTTTTCCACCGGCAAGCAACTCGTGTTCCTTATTATCGATCCAGCTCGCGGTCCTGAACAGTGCGCTCTCGCAAACCCACATACGCACGGCCATTTCGGCCATTTTGTGCCGGATCGCTCCGAACTTAGCGATTGGTAATTTGAACTGTTCCCGTGTTTTTGCATACTGGATAGAAATGGTTGCCGCCCGCTTGGATCCGCCCAACGCCGCCGCGCACAATTTCAAACGGCCGATGTTGAGGATGTTGAATGCGATCAGGTGCCCCTTGCCAATTTCCCCCAACACATTTTCCACGGGCACCTTGCAATCCTGGAAATACAACTGTACGGTAGATGATCCTTTGATCCCCATCTTGTGTTCTTCCGGCCCCTGGGTAAACCCTTCAAAACCCCGCTCCACGATAAAGCCCGTGAACTTATCGCCATCTATTTTTGCAAACACCGTATATACATCGGCAAAACCACCGTTGGTGATCCAGCATTTCTGTCCGTTGAGGATGTAATGTTTCCCGTCTTCGCTCAGCCTTGCAGTTGTTTTTGCGCCCAGCGCATCGCTGCCGCTGTTCGGCTCCGTTAACCCGTAAGCACCTTTCCACTCGCCGGAAGCCAGTTTGGGAATGTATTTCTCTTTCTGTGCATCTGTACCAAAATACAGGATCGGCAAAGAACCGATACCGGTATGCGCCGCAACGGCAACAGAAAACGAATGGCCCGCGCCCAATCCTTCGTTAACGATAGATGCAGTGATAAAATCTTTTCCCAACCCGCCATACTGTTCAGGGAAAGCGGTAGACAGCAGTCCCTGCTCTCCCGCTTTCTCCAGCAGCGACGGCATTAGCCCCGGCTCCAGTTTGTCGATACGGTCGATGATGGGCAGGACCTCTGTGTCGAGGAACTGCTTACACATATCCATCACCATCGTCTGCTCTTCATTGAAGTCTTCAGGAATGAACGTTTCAAACGCATTACTTTCTTTGATCAACCACTCGCCGCCGTGCAGCGCATTGGTTTGTTTGGTGGGTTCCATGGGTGGAAAAATTTATTATGTTATCAATTTGCCGGCACCGGATGGTGAACAATCGTTCATCATTCAGATTGACGATCTATGTAAGATTATCATACACTTTCTGAAAAACAACTTTCACCGTCTCAATATCATCCTTGTTCACTCCTACCAGCGCCTCGTTCATGGTTTGGTTGGCGAGATCGATGGTGAGATCCTGCAGCTCTTTGGCGGCATCCGTCATACACACGAGGTTGATGCGGCGGTCCGTTTTAGACGGAACACGCTTTACCAGTTTTTGCTTCTCCAGGTTATCGATGAGCCGGGTAATGCTGGGCTTGTCGCGGAAGGTCCTGTTACACAGCTCCTGCTGGCTAAGACAATCTTCTTTCCACAAATGGTATAGAACGCTCCATTGCTCGATGGTAATCTCAAGCCCGGCCTGCCGGAAATTCTTTTGCAAACGCCTCGCCACGGCAGTTGATGCCATGCCATTGATCACGCTGTACAGCTCACCCCTTCTAAATTGGTTGTTTGGCATATAGTTAGTTATGCAACTAATTTCAAAATAAGTTCGTTTCTTTGATATTACCAAGAATAAACCCTTAAAAGTTCAACCGTGGCGGCAGAATCTTTTTACATCACCCATGGCCATTCGCGCATTCACTACCTGCGGATGGGAACAGGCGCCGAATGGCTGTTATGCTTTCATGGGTATGGCGAAAACGCCGATTCGTTCCGGTTGCTGGAACCCGCACTGGGCGCGCGTTTCACCATCATCGCCATCGATCTCCCTTTTCATGGCAAAACAATATGGAACGATGAACTGCTCTTCACGCCGGAAAGCCTGGTTGGGCTGATCAACCTGGTCAAACCCAAAAAACTGCCCATGCACCTGCTCGGCTACAGCATGGGTGGAAGAATTGCGATGCAGCTGGTGCAATTGATACCGGAACAGGTCGGGAAGCTGGTGTTGATCGCGCCCGACGGGTTCCACAAAAACAAATGGCAGTGGATCGCCACAAGAACAAAAGCGGGCAGCCGTTTGTTCCGGTACTTCATGCATCGTCCGGCGGCTGTTCTTGCATTGACAGACCGGGCGGCGAAGTTTGGATTGTACAGCAAGAGCCTTCAAAAATTCATACATTATTATCTTGATGATGCGGAGCAACGCCTTTCGCTGTACCGCCGCTGGACCACCCTTCGCGGGTTTCGTGCCCGCAAGGTTTTGCTGCGGCAGATTGTTGTCGCGCACAAGATCCCCGTGCGTTTGTTGTTTGGAAAACACGACCACGTGATCCTGTCGAAACACGCATCCACATTTGCCAACAGCAATCCTTTGATCGAACTAAAAGTGATTGAAGCCGGCCACCAATTACTGAAACAGAAATACCTGCCGCAGATCCTGGACGCCATTACGGGTTGAAAGATCTGAACCGTTGTCTTTCACATGTACAATACACCCCCGGCAAACGGCCCGTTCCCTATCTTTGGCCTATGTATTGGATCGTCGTACTTATCACATCCATCCTCCTGCTCGCTTATTGCCTGCTGATCCTGCTGTACAGGCAATGGTTCCTGAGGTTGCCGCTGTTTCAAAAAGAGGCCGATGACCCCGTCACAAAATTCTCCATCATCATTCCCGCACGGAACGAGGAACACAACATCGCGCAGTGCCTCAACAATGTGCTTGGGCAAAATTATCCCGCCCGGTTGTATGAGGTCATTGTGATCAACGATCATTCAACGGACCGCACAGAAGAGATCATCAGATCATACCAGCAAACACATACCAACCTACGATTATTAAACCTTGCCGACCATATCGACGGCAGGAAACTGAACGCCTACAAGAAAAAAGCCATCGAATTCGCCATCGCGCAGAGCAATGGCAACTGGATCGTTACCACCGATGCAGACTGCACAATGGGCACGCAGTGGCTGAACAGGTTTGATGCATTCATCCGGCAGAACGATCCTGTTTTTATTGCCGCGCCTGTGATGTTTACAAGCGATGGTTCTTTCCTGCAAAACTTCCAGCTGCTCGATTTCATAAGCCTGCAGGGCATTACCGCCGCGGCGGTTTCTGCAGGTTACCACACCATGTGCAACGGCGCAAACATAGCATACCGCAAAGATGTGTTCTATGAAGCAGGGCAGTTCAGGGGCATTGATGATGTGGCAAGTGGTGATGATATGTTGCTGATGTATAAGATCAAACAGAAATACCCCGCAAGAATGGGCTACCTCTTTGCGCGCGAATCGGTTGTGTTAACGGAGCCGATGAAAGACTGGAAAAGCTTTCTCAACCAGCGCATCCGCTGGGCAAGCAAAACAGGGAGCTACCAGGACAAAGGCATATTCTGGACGCTGGCGCTGGTGTACGGCGTAAATTTTTTATTACTGGTATTGCTGGCCTGGTCGCCTTTTGTAGAAAAGGGTTTTAACAACTGGCTGTTGTTATTGCTCGCAAAAACATTGATCGAGCTGGGTTTTATGATTCCTGTTGCAAAATTTTACAGGCAAACGGGCGTGCTGGCATGGTTTCCCGTGATGCAGGTATTTCATATGCTTTATACGGTAGTGGCCGGATGGCTGGGTAAATTCGGTACGTACCAATGGAAGGGGAGAACGGTCCGGTAAATCAGTTGGTGTCTTCTCCAGGCCACCAGGCGTAGATCATGAGAGGAACAAGGGCAATGAGTGACAACAGGAAAGAAAATAGCTTTCTCATGGAATTGGTTTTTATATTGATACTTAAGAGCTCACAAACGTTTAACCAGAATCAGGTTATTCGGTAGAAAATCTGATCTGTTCGGTGAACACATTATTTCTTAATTTTCAGGCGTGGCAACACTCAACAGATCCCCCTTTCTCAAACGCTTATTCAAAAACAAAGGCGCATTCTTTGGATTGATCCTGATTATTGTGAGTTTGCTGCTTGCACTGCTGTGTTATTTTATCGCACCCGACACTTCGCCCAATGCCAACCGCATGATCCCGGAGATCGGAAGTAAAAAACCGGGCTTTACCACTTTGTTGCTGCGTACCAAAAGAGATAAAACAGTAGCCAAAACAGGGTTCTTCAAACAACTGTTGAACGGGGCGGAAGAGTCTTATCAATATGTGCCCGTTACTGCCTATACGGTGGTTAAAGACAGTATCGTGTTCCAGAAATATGTGGACGAAGGGATCACCGAAAGAAGATCGATCCCGCTTTCACTCGCGGGCGATCCACCCGTGGTCAAAACAAAATATTACCTCGGCACCGACAAATTCGGCCGCGATATACTCAGCCGGCTACTGATCGGTGTGCGTGTCAGCCTGAGTGTAGGATTGATCGCCGTACTGATCTCCCTCACCATCGGCATCCTGCTCGGCGCCATCGCAGGCTATTTCAAAGGATGGGTTGACGATGTGATCATGTGGTTCATCAACGTGATCTGGAGCATCCCCACCCTGCTGCTCGTATTTGCCATCACACTGGCGCTGGGGAAAGGCTTCTGGCAGGTATTTATTGCTGTAGGACTCACCATGTGGGTGAACGTTGCCAGGCTCGTGCGCGGACAGGTACTCGCCGTTCGCGAGCTGGAATACATTGAAGCAACACGCGCATTGGGCTACTCGCACACAAGGGCCATTTTCAGGCACATACTTCCAAACATACTCGGTCCCGTAATGGTGATCGCCGCAAGCAATTTTGCATCCGCCATCGTTATCGAAGCAGGATTGAGTTTTCTCGGCGTTGGCGTTCAGCCGCCACAACCAAGCTGGGGCCTGATGATAAAGGAGAATTACAATTTCATCATCACCCACAATCCCATGCTCGCACTTGCACCCGGTATAGCGATCATGCTGCTGGTACTCGCATTCAACCTCCTGGGAAATGGATTGAGGGATGCTTTGAATGTAAGAGGAAAGATCTAATGCCTACGCATTCAAAATAAAGACTAAGAAAAAAAATACAACCAAGGCTGAATGCAACTTGCATCATTGATCCGCGGGTTGCTGCGCTGCGGCCTTCTTTTCCAAAAGGATGATCAGCCCCAGGCACAGCCAGAACAGGCTCCCGATCTTATCCGTTTCTATCATATCACTCAGGCTGTTTACAACACCGATCATAACCAATATTGAACCGATGGCAAGAGCGATGGTCCTGTAAAATTCATCTTTGATCCTATGATACAATTGCTGCACACGCAGCAACATGGCAAAAAACAAGGTACAGAAAAAAGCAAGCCCTGCAACACCCTGCTCCAGCGCAGTAAGCAGGAAATAATTGTGAACGGTGGAATGTTCTTTGTTGTCGCTCACCCATGTCTCAAAACTGCTTACGGTATAAGGCTTGTAATGGGAATAAAAACCATTGGGGCCAAAACCCGTAACCGGCCGTTCGGCAAGCATTCTTGCGCCTGCAACCCAACGGTAAAACCTTTCGGCGGTAGAAACATCTTTCATGTCGACGGTTGCCTGGAGGTGTTCACTAAAATCGGTATGAAAAACGGTGCGGTCGTGGTCAGGCGCAAACCGCAGGTAGTTCTTATCTGTTGCCAGCCAAACCGTGGATACCAATACAACTGTCAGGGCAGCCACCACTACGATGTTCATCCATCTTCCCCTGATCACCCAAACCGCTGAAATACCCGCCAGCAAAGCGATCCACGCGCCGCGCGAATAGGCGAACAGCAAACCCGCAAGACCGATGGCGATACCAGATAGGATCCATTTTCTTCTCCGATCACCCGCCGGTGTAAGTTTCCAGGCGCACCAGGCAACGGGTAAAAGACAAACCAGCATGGAAGAATAATTCACATGGTTGCGGAAGAAAGGCGCCATTGCTTTTTTAACGTCCGCAAAAGAAAAACGGTACAGCGATTGACGAACGAGCACCTGGATCACAACAAAAAGCATTGGCAGCAGGAAACACAATGCCAGCTTCCTGAAATCTTTTTTTTCTTCAAGCAATACCTGGGGTAAAACCACGAGCGGGATGATGTACCATGTTTTTGCAAGCAGGTATTTTACCGACAACAACGGCTCCGAAGAATAAAAACAGGTAACCAGTATCCACAGCAAATGGATCACCAACAGCAGAAACAAACTGCTTCTCAACAAAGCGCGCGGAAACCAGGATGGCTGGTGAATGGTTTTTACGGCCACAAGTGCCGCCAGCAGCACCAGTAAAATTTCATCCGGGAAATCAATGCCCAGTTGCGGAGTAATGTTCAGTTCGGTAGACAACGGCAATGCGATGCACAACAGCCAGAATATTTTTTGCGGCCCAACAACCAACCACTCGTACAATAAAGGAAACAGCACCCAGCCAAAAGGGATCAGCATGAACAAGGGTTGCCAGCAGGCAACGGCAACAATGCCACAGGCCAAAAAAATAAAAACCGGTAGGGCCGCTTTTCTATATGAGGCGCTGTTGGTGAGCATATCAGGAAACAGTTTTCCGGTCGCTGACCAAAACAACAATACATGCGAACACGAACGCGAGCAATGCGGCGGCGATGATCACCGCGGGTTTGTCGGGCCGCTGTGCAAAAGCCGCTGGCGATGCTGGTTCCAGCACATACAACAAAGGAGGTAAAGTTTGGGATGCGAGTTTAAATTCGTCCGACACCTTGCTGAACGATTGTATGCGGTCGTAAAGTTGCTGCAGGCGCAAGGGCCCGGTACTTTCCGTTTTCACTTTTTTTGCGCTGTCGAGAACAGTTGCGTATTCTTTTTGCATGACCGACAAGGTGCTGTCGAATTTTTCGATCTGCTGGTTGTAATTGCTGCGCCAGATCTGTGTGCCGGTTTGCTGAACAATATCAACCAGGCGGTTTACCAGGTCGGCAGATAGCTTTTTATCTTTTGTCCAGGCAATGACCTGCAACTGCCCCTGTTCTGTTTTCTGCAATGAAATATTTTTCTTTAGGCAGATGGATGCTTTTTTCCTGAGTACAGCACTATCGTCGTTCTTGAGTTTATAATAACTCACAAGAGCAAACTCATCCACCAATTGCAGGAAAGTGGTGTCGCGCTCTGCAATGCCCTGTATGCGGTCAAGATCATCGCCCGAACCAAAATAGGAGTAGAGGCCATTGATGTTCTGGTTGAACAGCCTGCCTTTGTCGGCAAGCGTTGTGTTGGCCGAAACGATGGTTGCAGCAGAGCGGAAATATTTCGGCACAACAAAAACCGTGATGGCAGCGACCAGGACGCAAACCACCACGAATGCAAGAATGAATTTCCATCGACGCAGCAGTACGGCGCTTGTGGTGATAAGGTTGAACGAAGAGGTTTGCATGTTCATTGAAAATACAATTTATTTGGCTCAGGATTGCGCGGCAACCACCACGTTTCTGTCGAGGCTCTCTTCGAGCGAGATGAATGTTTCTGTGCGTTCGATTCCTTTGATCTTCTGCAGCTCGTCGTGAAGCACAAACCGGAGTTCCTGGATGTCTTTGCAAACGATCTCGGCAAACATGCTGTAGTTGCCGGTGGTGTAGTTGAGGCGAACGATCTGGGGGATCTTCTTGAGTTCTTTGGCCACGCTGTCGTACAAAGAACTTTTTTCCAGGTAAACGCCGATAAAGGCGATCACATCGTAGCCGAGGGATTTGAGATCCACCGATAATTTTTTACCTTTAACGACTTTGAGTTCTTCGAGTTTCTTGATGCGTACGTGAATGGTACCGCCTGATACGAAGAGTTTTTTACCGAGATCGGCGTAGGATATTTCCGCATCTTCCATCATTTCCTGGATGATCTGGAAATCCAATTTGTCAAGATTCAATTTGCCCGCCATTTTTTATTCTATTTTTAAATATTATCTAATACAATAACAATATTATTGTATAATTTCTATATTATCAAAATATTTGTTGAATATTTTACAACAAACCGATCTTTTGCCGTAATATTGTATTGTCAAGCAGCAACGACGTAGTTCTTATATACTGTGGGGTGATGAAATTTTTGGCAGACATGCCCCCTTGTCTCGGGGGTGGGGATAACAGGATAAACGTAGTGTAGAGCCGTTCCGGCTTTCGGGTTGGGGCGACCAGGGTCGACCACTGAACTTTGCGCTATAGCTAACTGCCTCGTGGAGGTTCGATCCCTCCCCCTACAGCTTTTAACAAGCAATCGTGGCCTCGTAAATGTGTAATTTACGAGGTCTTTTTATTTTCCGGATCCTATCGAACCATTTGAATAATGACCTTTTGAACAAACCAACTCCGGACTTCTAAACAAAGCCACCTGCCACGCCGCTTTCTACTTTTGTTCCAACAAAATCAGTAAACATGGAACAAGACAATTACCAGGGAGCTTTGCAACAACCTACAGGCTCAGGCTTCAACGCAGAATCAACAACCGCCGATGTGATCAAAGGGATCAACCTTACGGGAAAAATTGCCATCGTAACCGGCGGCAATACCGGGATTGGCCTGGAGACAACGAAAACGCTGGCAGCAGCGGGTGCAACCGTAATAGTGCCTGCAAGAGATACCGAAAAGGCCAGGAAAAACCTTTTCAACATAGCCCATGTTGAGATAATGCCAATGGATTTAATGAACCCGTTATCCATTGATACTTTCGCCAATCATTTTCTTGCTTCCGGCAGACAACTAGATTTGCTGATCAACAATGCCGGCATCATGTGGGTGCCACTTCGCCGGGATGAACGTGGCATCGAATCGCAGCTGGCTACCAATTACCTGGCGCTATTTCAACTTACGGCAAGGCTATGGCCCGCGCTGAAAAAAGCCAATGGCGCGAGGGTTGTCAATGTGTCTTCTCGCGGACATCATTTTGCTCCTTTCAATTTTGAAGACCCTAATTTTCTGAATAGGGAATATGAAACATTATTGGGTTACGGCCAATCGAAAACCGCCGTTAATCTTTTTTCAGTGGAACTCGACCATCGCGCCTGCGATCATAACGTAAGGGTATATGCTGTACATCCCGGTTCTATCGGCGGCACAGAACTTGGAAGGGAAGCGCCATTGGAACTGTTTCAGAAAATGGGTTTTGTAGACGCAGATGGAAATATGCTCCCGGAAGTGGCTGCTTCATTAAAAACAATTCCGCAAGGCGCCGCCACAACCATCTGGTGTGCAACCTCGGCCTTATTAAACCATATCGGCGGTGTATATTGTGAGGATGCAGACATCGCTCACCTTTCTGCCGAAGCCGCCCATCCACGGGGCGTAAACCCTTATTCGCTGGATGAAGCCACTGCAAAAAAACTCTGGGCGCTTACCGAAGAAATGACTGGAATCACATTTAACCCGTAGCATTCATCAATTCCATCCGAAGGACTACAACAGCCGTTCAACCTGCTGGTCTTGCCCGTTTAAACAAAGGGTGTATTGGCAATGCTCTATTTTCGCGCCAGGGATTGCCTTAAAAAATAAAATTATGGAATACAGGGCCCGTTACATTACCGAAGACATAAAACTCTCGAGTTACGACGACAAATTTTTCAAGTCGGATATTATGTTCGAGCACCACATGCTTGTATGGTTTCTTTCCGGAGAAACCAAGATCGTACAGGCGGATGCCACTTATTTTTTTACCAAAGGCGATATCTTCCTGATCCCGAGAAACCAACTGGCAACAATCATTAACTATCCCAAAGACGGACAACCACATAAAACAGTAGTGATGCACTTATCAACAAACAGGCTCCAGCACTTTTACGCTGCCAGGAATATAAAACCACTGCCTCTGAAATCACCAAAAATATTCAGCTTCAGCCGGCATCCGTTGCTGGAAAGCTGCCTTGCTTCGCTCATCCCTTATTTTGACATGGAGGATATCCCCGGTGATATCGCTTCCCTTAAGATCACTGAAGCCATCAGTATTCTCAGAACGCTCGATAAGGATATTGATCATGTGCTTGCCAACTTTGAAGAGCCTGGCAAAATAAACCTCGCAGACTATATGGAAAAAAACTTTATGTTCAACCTGCCATTGGAAAAATTCGGTTACCTGACTGGCAGAAGTATTTCAACATTCAAACGCGACTTCAAGAAAGCGTTCAGCTCTACACCCCAACGATGGCTCACGCAAAAGAGACTGGAGCTCGCGCATTACCAGCTTACTGAAAAAAAGAAAAAGCCTTTGGATGTATGTTACGAAGTCGGTTTTGAAAACCTGTCGCACTTTTCGTTCGCTTTTAAAAAACAATTCGGGATAGCGCCCAGCCAACTGGTGGAACAGCAATAAATTTTTACCATCCCGGCACAACCTGAGCCATTTCGACTGCAGCAAAAAGCCGCAGGATCTAAATATCATCCCGCCTTTTTGAATGTCACTTACCAGCTTACACTTAAGTCTGGCAGCAACATGCTTACTGCGTTTGTTTACCTACCAACCGCCTCCCCAACTCCGGGAACCTGATCACCGCGGCTATCCATACCATGCATTGTACGGCCACAGGCATGAATGCGGGCTGTCCGTGCTCAAGATGCGTAACGATCGCGCCACCCAGGTAGGCGGCCAGGAGCAATGTTCCCAGGACTCCGGTGCGCGGAATGATGAATAGCGCGAGGGATACCAGTTCCAACAGGCCAATATAAAACATGGCTTTCGCTGTAAGACCAACCATCGCGGCATTGCGGGCCAGCTCTTCGCCGCCTTTTAACTTCATAGACGCGCTCATAAGGAGCACCAGGGCTACCAATGCGGTAAGCGACCAACCAACGATCGTTCTTGTTTTCTGACTCATATTTTTTGATTTGAACAGCAAAGCTACCTACCTTTGGTATCTAAAGGATAGCAGTATCCAAAAGGATACCGGTATCCTTTTGGATACTGCTATCAATCAAATCTTAAAAAGAATGGATCACAAAACACACCTACACACCAGCGAGGCCTGCACACGCAGCATTGCCGCTGTGCGTGATACATTGTACGTACTGAATGGGAAATGGAAACTGCCCATCATCATCGCGCTGATGAGCGGGCCAAAACGCTTCAAGGACCTGCAACGCTCGCTAAACGAGATCACGCCTAAGATCCTTTCAAAAGAATTAAAGGAGCTTGAGCTGAATGAATTCGTTACACGAACGGTTTACGACACCTCGCCCGTTACGGTTGAATACGCCCTTACCAAATACAGCCAATCGCTCAACAGCATCATCGAAGCCATGAGCAACTGGGGTATGCAGCACAGGAAAAGACTGATGAAAAGATCGTGAACCGTATACGAACTTACGGTCCACGATCGATGTTTTATAATCGCAGCTTCACGCCTCCATTCACTACAAATCCATCAACCGGCGCATAAATGTCTTTGAACACCGGGTTTGATGCAGCACCTGTGTAAATAGATCCGTAACGCGTTTGCCTTGTATCGGTGAAGTTTTCGAAATTGATGAACAGCGAAACATGCTCCCATGTTTTTTCTCCCATCAAACCAAAAGTCCAGTAGGCGCGTCCGGTTGTGCCATCGTTCAATCCCTGTTTACTGAAAAAATAAGCCTCGAAGCCGATCTTTAGTTTTCCTTCCTGCTCATACATCAACACATTGTTCAACCTGTGGCGAGCCGTCAGCGGCAACCACAGAAGCGTGTTGTTGAAATGCGTGTTCACATCCGCATAAGTGTAGCCCACAAACAGTTTGATGTCGTCGTACACAAAACGAAGGTTCGTCTCCATTCCCTTTGTATCAATGTGGCCATTGGCGTTTACAAACTGGTACGCACCGGCTGTCGACAAAACAAGGGGCCGGTTCAGACGTGTATAAAAAAACAACTGGTTCGCGGTGAAGCCAACAGCGCCGATCTTTGTTCGGTAGTTGAGATCAAAGTTGGCACCTGCGGAACGTTCGTCTTTTGTTGCCGATTTATCGATCGGCAGTATTGCCTGGAACTGCGTGCGCTCCGCTTCTTCGTTGAATACAGTCGGGATCTTGTAACCTAGCCCGCCACCCAAACGCGCAGTTACCTGCGCAGACAATTTCATCATCGCCGAAAAACGCGGCAACCATTCAATGCCGTAGTCGCGGGTATGATCCGCACGCAAACCCGTTTCGAGCGTGAACGCTTTTACAGGCGACCATGTATGCTGAACAAATGCGCCGATGGTGCTGTAGTGGTAATTGCGAAGGATGGTTGTGGTTTGTTTGTCTTCGTCAAAATCATCCGTAAGAAAATTAGCGCCCACCACCCATTGTGTTTTTTTGTATTGCACATTGTAGGTGGCCTCTGTAAAACCCGATAATTGCGTTCCGCTGAAAACATAGCCCGGCACTTCTATCAAACGTTTGAAACGGCTGTAACTGTTCTTGAAATTCAATTGTGAATGATCGGTGAGCTTGTGCGTTACCTGCAGTTGCGTGGTAAAACGATCGGTATTGTTCTTTTCAAAATAACCCGGGCCTTCGTTCTTTATAAATGCCATGCTGCCCCCGATACGCTTCTCTGTTACATAACTGAACCCGATATTGGCCGTTGTGTTCTTACCATACCAGAACAATTTCGGATTGATCGTATACCGCTCAAAAGAAGGGATTGCCGTAAAACCAATCGATGCAGGATCATATGCCTTCGATGAGTTGGAAGATGCAAAAACAGTAACACCAGTTGTTTTAAACTTCTCACTGTAAAAACCACTGAGGTCGAGTCCGCCGGCAGATGTTCCATTGGCTACAAAAGACAGTTCCTTTTTCTGCCCGGGTGTTTTGGATACCAGGTTCACGAGGCCCGCAATCGCTCCACCGCCGTATAAGGTAGACGATGATCCTTTCACCACTTCGATCTGTCTGAGGTCGAGCGGCGCCACCTGCATCAGGCTCAGCCCGCCTGAAAAGCCCGCGTACAAAGGAAATCCATCGCGCAGTACCTGCGTGTATCTTCCATCGAGTCCCTGTATGCGTATGCTTGAGTTGTAGGATGTGGCTGATGTTTGCTGTGTTTGAATACCCGTGCTTTCGCTCAGCAGCATCCTGATATCGCCGGGTTTCATGTTTGCTTTTTCGTTGAGCTCTTCTCCCGAGATCGTTTCAACACGTGTTGGAATATCGCTGATCGAACGGCTGGTTCTTGTTGCGGTAACGATCACCTCTTCCTCTTCGTGCGTTTCTTCTTCCAGTTCAATCTCAAATGCGCCCGTGTTGTTTTGCGGAACCATAACCTGGATCTCTTTCTCCATCATCCCAACAAAAACCACGCGCACGGTATAGTTGCCTGCGGGCAGGTTTGTAAAAGAGGCAATGCCGGCGCTGTCTGTAACCGCATTTTTATTGGCCGGTGCAATGGTTACCGATGCGCCGCCGAGCGCCTGCCCGTTCTCTTTGCTCTTTACAGAAAGCCTGAGGCTATGCTGCGCCTGCGCAAACGTATACGCAAACAGCAGCATACCTGTGATAAGTATATGCTTCATATTGATTATAAAAAATGAAAAAAATGTTTACCGTTATGCGTAAACATTTCGCGGCGGCTTGAAAAAAGAATTGCGGTAGCCGGGGCCGAAGCTGGATGAGTGATCAACATATTCCGGCGTTACATCAAATACAGCGGGCGATACCACCATTGTTTCCTGTTTGCAGGCAAATCCATGACAGGTTGAACAGGTAGAAAAAGGTGAACAATTGCCGCACTCTTTAAACGGATCCTGGTTTTTTGCGGTCATTTCCGTTTCCTCGCAATTGTCAAACAAACAACAGGGCGCAACGGCACAAAACAGGATGCAGAATGATAATATGTAAGCCAGCAGTTTCAACCCCGCGAAGATATGGAATGATGTATTCTGTGGCCTTTTTGGTTTTTTAACTTGTTTAACATCTTTGATCATGCAATCACTCGTTGCCGGCGCTATGGGTGGAACGATTGTTGTAAAGATTTAATAAAATCTATTTCTATGTCCCAATACGCGCTCAATACCCGCTTCAGCGCCCATCCAGACAAGGGCGATGAGCTTTTAAGCCTGCTTATGAAGGCCAATAACATTGTATCTGCTGCCAAGGGCTGCAGGTTGTACCTGATCAGCCATGAGGCCGAAGACAAAGATGTTTTTTGGGTCAATGAGCTGTGGGACACCCGCGAGGACCATGCCATTTCTTTAGCGCTCGATGGCAGCAAAGAGCTGATGGTTGAAGCGGCCCATATTCTCGCACATGAGCCGAAGCAGGTTGTGCTTACGCCGGTGGGTGGCAAAGGGGCCGAGGGGTAGCTGTCTCACGCCACGCCGAATTCAGGGATCTTAACCTTCAAAGTCCGTATTTTTGTTCTTCATGGGACAAAAAAAACTCATCCGTTTCGAGGCCATCAGGCATTTTCCAAATGTGCTGGAGTATCCGCAGGATATGAAAGGAAAGTGGAAGGAATTTTTCAGGAACGATGCGCCGCTGACGCTGGAGCTTGCCTGCGGAAAAGGCGAGTACGCTGTGGGGCTCGCAAGGCTGTATACAGACAGGAATTTCATTGGCATCGATATCAAGGGTAACCGGATCTGGCGCGGCGCGAAAACGGCGCTGGATGAGGGCTTGCAGCATGTTGCGTTCATCCGTTCGCACATCGACAAGATCACGGATTATTTTGCAAGGAACGAAGTGGCAGAGATCTGGATCACTTTCCCCGATCCCCAACTGCGTGCATCGCGCGCCAAAAAAAGATTGACCCATCCGAAATTCCTCAGGCTCTACCAGCAGATCATCCGGGAGGATGGATTGATCAACCTGAAAACGGATAGTCCCGACCTGTATCGGTTTACCCTTGCCGTGATCCATTTATTTGAACTCGAAGTTGTTGAACAAACCGATCATGTTTACCAGCAGGAGACGGTTAAACCCGAGCTGCAGATCAAAACGCATTACGAAGGATTGGATATTGCGCAGAGCAACCGGATCCACTATGTTTGTTTCCGTATCAACAAACCATTGCCGGTAGAAAAAGACGAAGTTTTAAAACAGATGTTCCGTGAGCAAGACGCTGATTGAAGGTGTTGACTTCTACTACGACGATCGTGGTTTTATGGTGCTCACCGAAAAATACCATGTTGAAAAGGGGTATTGCTGTGGTTTGGGGTGCAGGCATTGTCCGTACAACTATGAGTCCGTGCCGGAACCTACACGCACGCAACTCCTTTCAAAACGAAACAAAACTCCAGAATAAGAGTTGATGCCACAGATTTCACGGATTGACAAAGTTATTAATGAGCGTCCCCTCACCTTAGCGATCAACCGTGTAAATCCGTGAAATCTGTGGCATCAACACCCGAATTTGCTACCTTTCCAAACACAAATACACAAGTTGCCCCATAAAAAAACCACCCCTGAAAAAATAAAATCGGTTTTACCCAGCGGAAGAACCGATACCAGTTTTTTTGAACAGGTATACGATGTTGCGCGACAGGTGCCGCGTGGGCGTGTTACATCCTACGGGGCCATCGCTGCCTATCTTGGTGCAGCAAAGAGCGCGCGTATGGTTGGCTGGGCGATGAATGGCGCGTTTCATGTTAAGCCCCCGGTTCCCGCGCACCGCGTTGTAAACCGCAACGGTATGTTATCAGGCAAAATGCATTTTTCAACACCCACTAAAATGGAGGAGTTGCTGAAGAAAGAAAAGATCAGCGTAAAGAACGATGCGGTCGTGGATTTCGAAAAAAAATTCTGGGATCCCTCGGTAGAGCTGGAACTCTGAGAAGGGGCGCTCCGAACCCTAACTGTAATACGGGCTGATCATAAAGTAAACCACCGGCCCCGTAACCGCAACATAAAACCACAACGGCCATGTAATGCGCGCGATCTTCTTGTGTGCAGCAAATTCTGATGTTAACCCACGGTATGCAGTGAACAGGATGATCGGGAGCGTTAACCCCGCAAGTAAAATATGCGTGCTGAGGATGACGAAATAAACGACGCGGGTTTTGCCTACAACGGCCAGTTCCTGTGCGCTCACGATCCCATCATGATCCGCATCTCCAAACAATGCTTCGCCGGCAAAGAGACGATGCATGACGTATGAAAGCAGGAATAATACCGACAATGCCAGTGCTGCGATCATCATTTTCTTGTGTTGCTGGTACCGCTGTTTTTTTACGGCAACCAGGGCCGCAACCAGCAATACTGCGACAATTGTATTGATAGCAGCATTTGCAGTTGCAAAAATGTGTATGTCGAAACCAAGGTCAGCCGTAAGATGGTAGCGGCCCAGAACCGAAACAAGGGCAAACACAACAACGGAAAAAATACCAATGAGCCACCTGGCTTTTGTGTCGTTCTTTGTGAGTGATGGTGCTAGCATTTTGGTTGGTTCGTTTGTGATGTTAGTTAATGGTTTGTTTGTTTTACCAACGGTGCGGTTCCTGTTTAACGGCGCTTAATTGTTTTTGTTACTTGCATGATACATACCGGTAACAAAATGTTGCTACCCGTTGGCCTTTCTTTTGTTGCGCAGGTAGACCATAAAGAAGATCACGCTTACGATGATGATGAGCCATAACCAGCTCAGGTCAAGTATAGCGGCAAATACTTCGTTCTTCTTTTTCTTGTCTTTCTCGAGCATCAGCAAACCGATGTCGCGCGCAAGTTTTGAAAGGGATGTAGAATCCAGCCCGTTGTAATAACCGCGTATCACCTTCTCTTTATCGATCAGCACAAAACGGCTGGTATGAACAAATTCAGGGCTCACGGGCTCATCGCTGAACTTGTCTACTTTCAGTTCCTGGAAAGCAAAATTATAGATAGAATCCCTGTTTCCCGTTAAGAGCCACCAGTTGTCGTGGTTAACGCCGTACTGGTCTGCGTAGTGTTTTAAAACAGGAACACTGTCGCGTTGCGGATCCACTGTGAGCGACATAAACTGTACGATCGATGTATCCACTTTTTTTCTCAGGTCGCCGCCACGCAAAAACGATTGCTGCAGTTTAGACATGTTGTAGGTGAGCTTTGGACAGATGCTTCCGCAGCTGGTAAAGAAAAGGTCTACCACCAGTATTTTTCCCGGCTTATCGTACAGGCTCACCGAATCGCCCAGCTGGTTGCGGAGATGGATGTTGGCGGTGGTGTGCCAGATGCTGTCGGAGATGGTCTTGCCGTTCACTACGCGTTCCGATACGGAATCGAGCAGGTACCTGCGTGGCATTTCTACCGTATTGCTGGTGGCGTATCGCAACAAAAGATAACAGCAGAGCGGCAGCAGCAGTGCAACACAGAGTCCGGTAAGTGCTTTTTTATTCATGGTATACCTATAAAAAAACCATCGTTCAGAACGATGGTTTTAATAATATTTGAAAGGAGTTCACTACTATTTATTCCACCGTACCGCCGGTAGTTTGTGTGTATTAGTGTTTCGCCTCGTCGTGTTTGGTGTCTTCGTGTTTTTCTTCGGCGGCGCCTTCGTGTTTCTTTTCAGCAGCGCCGTGTTCTTTCTTTTCTACTTTGATGGTGCTTTGCTCCTTGAAATGCGGATCGTACGTATTTCTCAAATGACGGAACGAATTTCCATCGTATAAAAACGCGATGATGAACCAGATGAACAGTGCCAACGGAACAACGATGGTCATGATCAGGTTTTTCAATTCATGGCCAAGGTGCATGAAATAGGAAACGATGTAGAATGCCTTTGCAAGCATCAGGATGATGATCGTTCCTTTGATGGCCAGGCGCATGCCGCTTTCGTGGTCAAAGCCCATCATCCAGAAACCGAGGATCAGTTCAATGATCGTAAGTACCGAAAGGATGATCGTAACCTTGATGATCTCTTTTACACCACCGCCTGAATGTTCCTGGTGACCGTGCTCGTTATGTTCTACTGTATGTGCCATGGTTATTTAAGTTTGGAGTTAGGGGTTTGGGTTTCCAGTTGTTGTTAGATAAGGTAAAAACAAGTGAATACAAATACCCAAACAAGGTCTACAAAGTGCCAATACAAACCGGCTTTCTCGATCATGAGGTAATGCCCGCGTTTTTCAAATTTGTCCATGAGTGTCATGATCAGCATAATGATGTTGATCACTACCCCAGAGAATACGTGGAAACCGTGGAAACCTGTTATCGTAAAGAAGTAGTTTGTAAAGTTGGTTGATGATGCGGTTCCGTCTGCATTCAGGAACGGGTTAGAGCCCCACCATGCGCCTTCGTGGTGAAGGTGGTTCCACTCCCATGCCTGGCAACCGAGGAACGCGAGACCGCCGATGATGGTCCAGATAAGGTTGATCACCACTTTCTTTTTGTTCATCTGGTGGCCCGCATGAACCGCAAGCACCATGGTAACAGAGGAGATGATGAGAATGAAGGTCATGATACTCACGAACACCAACGGCGCGTGTACGCCTTCGGGTGCGAATGGGAAGCTTTTGAAGACTTCATTCGGGTCAGGCCATCCGTTGGTTGAGAAACGGATCGTTCCGTAAGAGATCAGGAACGCGCCAAATGTGAAAGCGTCACTCATCAGGAAATACCACATCATCAATTTCCCGTATTCTACGTTGAACGGGCTCTTTCCGCCGCTCCACAATTTGGTTGGTGTAACTGTTGTTGTTGACATGAGCTTGATCTAAAATTTCGTTACAAAAATATTGGCTGCCGTTCAAAAAAGCTGAATTAACCGCAACTTTTTCTCAGCCTATCCTATCCAGTTATAGAAGACAAACAGGTAGATCCAGATCACATCTACAAAATGCCAGTAGGTGCTTACAAGATCTATCGGTAAACTGCTATAATTTTTTACGCGTGATGCATATGCCCTTATAAAGATCGTGAGCAACGCCGCCACTCCTCCCAGCACGTGCAGTATGTGCACCCATGTGATCACGTACAAAAATGAAGCCGACGAGTTGCTTTTTGGCCCGATCAGCGCGATGCCCCTGTTCTCCAGGTCGCTGAACCCGTACAACTGCAGCGCCATAAAGGTTACGCCCAGCAATGCGGTGAGCGTGATCAATACCCTGTACCTGCTGATCTCACGCGCCTTGAATGCTTTTGCCGCAAGATGAATGGTTACGCTGCTCAGCATGATCACGAATGTTGAGTACCAGAACACTTTGGGCACAGCAAATTCGAGCCAGTTGCCCGTATTGCGTTTTACGATATATGCACTCGTAAACGCAATAAACATCATCACAATACTACCCATAGCCACCCACAAGGTAAACTTGTGCGGGTGTATTCTTTGGGGAGGGTTCGTTTGCACCGTGAACATATTTAATTAGTAATTAGAAATTAGCAATTAGTAATTTGTTTTGATCCAGCAGCCGGCAAGGCAATTTGTAATTAGAAATTAGCAATTAGAAATTAGTAATTTGTTAGGTCCATCAGCTATCCCCCGGCAATCAATAATTCTTAATTCCTAATTTCTAATTCCTAATTATATTGTTTTGTCTGCCAAAAGCGCCAAAAGCACAATAGGCAGGTATATATAGCTGCTGAACATCACCCTTCTCGCTGCTTTCGCGTTCATTTCGTTGTACAGGCGTATGCTTTGTACCACCATGAACAGGTTTGCCGCGATGAGGATCCACATACTTACCTGGCCCGTCATTCCGAAGTAATAAGGAAGTATGCCAACCGGTATCATCAATACCGAATACATAATGCCTTGTACCGCGGTAAAACGCGTCGGGCCCTTTTCTGCGGGCAACAGTTTGAAACCGGCTTTGCTGTAATCGCTGTGCGCTACCCAGGCAATGGCCCAGAAATGCGGGAACTGCCAGAGAAACTGTATCGCGAAAAGAACATAGCCGCCTGCGTTTGAAAACGTTTTTCCGTTTACCGTCATCGTTTCAAACGGGTTCAGTGCGCCTGTTGCCGCAACCCATCCTATCAAACATGGCAATGCGCCCGGAAAGGCACCTACCAAAACTGCTATTGAATTCACTTTTTTTAATGGCGTATAAATAAACGCGTATAAAAACAAACTGAAGGCCGACAACCATGCCGCGTTCCAGTTGAACCCATTTTCTGTTTTAAAGAACCAACCCATCATAAACACACCCAGCAGTCCTGCAATGGTTGCGAATGTATAGGCTTCCTGCTGGCTCATCCTGCCGCTTGCCACCGGGCGCGAAGCGGTGCGTTTCATCATTGCGTCCGTATCTTTTTCTACGGCCTGGTTGATGGCGTTTGCGCTTCCTGTGATCAGCATGCCCGCCACAAAAAGAACAACAACCTGTAACCAGTTGTATTCCACGTTAGGCGCCAGCAGGTAACAGATCACGCAGGAAAAAACCACCGTAAAACTCAACGTGAATTTTATCAGCTGGAAATAATCTCTGACCTTGGATGCCTTTTTCAAGGACCCCGACTCCACCACTGATTCGTTCGTTGTTGGTTCCACTGATAATCTGCGGTTTAAAGAACGATGCTCCTTCTTACAGGAGCATCGACTTATTTTTTATTTCAATGTGCGATGAACTACCCCCTTTCCTTCCTCTCTTGTACTACCGTTCATTTTGTTCGCACCAAAGATCTTCAATTAGTGATGACTCTCGTTCTCTCCCACCGGCGTTACCTGGGTTATGAACTCCTGCCCGTCCTTACCATAATCGTATGCCCAACGGTGTACCTCAGGAATTTCACCAGGCCAGTTTCCATGACCCGGGCGGATCGGTGTTGTCCATTCCAAAGTATTGGCCGACCATGGGTTGAGCGTTGTAACTTTTCTTCCTTTGAAAATGGAATAGAAGAAGTTGAACAGGAACAGGAACTGTGCCGCAAACACGATCATCGCAACGGTGCTGATGAAACGGTTCAGTTCTACGAACTGTTTGAAGCTTTCCCAGATGCTGTAATCGTAGTAACGGCGTGGCATACCTGCGAGCCCTTCGTAGTGCATTGGCCAGAAGATCATATAGGCGCCTGCGATGGTGATCCAGAAGTGCATGTACGCCAGTGAATTGTTCATGTAACGGCCATACATTTTAGGGAACCAGTGGTAGATACCGGCAAACATTCCAAACATGGATGCAACACCCATTACAATGTGGAAGTGTGCGATAACGAAATAGGTATCGTGCAGGTGAATATCCAGTGCCGAGTTTCCTAACCAGATACCGGTCAATCCACCTGAAATGAACAGGCTCACAAAACCGATCGCGAACAGCATACCCGGTGTGAAGCGTACGTTACCTCTCCACAAAGTGGTGAGCCAGTTGAACACCTTGATGGCCGATGGTACGGCGATCAACAGGGTAAGGAGTACGAATACCGATCCGAGGAACGGGTTCAATCCTGTTACGAACATGTGGTGCGCCCATACAAGGAACGCGAGTATCGCGATAGCGAACAACGATCCGATCATGGCCATGTAACCGAAGATCGGTTTGCGCGAATTCACGGATAAGATCTCTGATACCATTCCCATTGCCGGCAGCAGGATGATGTACACTTCGGGGTGGCCCAGGAACCAGAACAAGTGCTGGTAAAGGATAGCGCTACCACCTTCGTTTGGCAATGCGCCCACGCCGCTTACAAATATGTCTGAGAGATAGAAACTTGTTCCGAAGTTCCTGTCGAAGATCAATAAGATAAATCCTGAGAACAATACAGGGAACGACAATACGCCGAGTACCGCTGTAAAGAACAATGCCCAGATGGTGAGCGGCAGGCGCGTCATGCTCATGCCTTTTGTACGCATGTTCAGGATGGTTGCGATGTAGTTGAGGCCACCAAGCAACGATGATACCACGAACAATGCCATCGATATCAACCAGAGATCCATACCGGTTTTAGAACCCGGCGATGCATCGCCCAGGGCGCTTAATGGCGGATAAGCCGTCCAGCCACCGGAGAAAGGACCAGTTTCAACAAAAATGGAAGAGAGCATTACGATGCTCGCGATAAAGAAGAACCAGTAGCTGAGCATGTTCAGGAACGGAGACGCCATATCGCGTGCACCAACCTGCAATGGAATCAGGAAGTTGGCGAATGTACCGCTCAATCCTGCTGTCAATACAAAGAACACCAACACGGTTCCGTGCGTGGTAACAAGCGCATAATAAGCTTCCGGTGTGATGCGGCCGCCTTTTGCCCATTTACCAAGGATGTCTTCCAGCCATGGGAAAGTAGAATCAGGATAACCCAATTGCAAACGGAACAACACGCTCATCAATCCACCCAACACTGCCCAAACCATACCGGTGATCAGGAACTGCTTCGCGATCATCTTATGATCCATGCTGAATACATACTTGCTGATGAACGTTTCATGGTGATGGTGCTCATGATGATGATCACCATGCGCATCATGCGTCCCGGTTGAATGTGCGTGTAAAACAGCTTCGTTACTCATACTCTGTTTCTTTTTTACCCACCGGAGCCTCGGCGCAGGTGGGTCTTATTTTTATTAGTTCGATTCTCTAAAAACTTATTACTTAAACATGTTACCGTGAACTACAACTTCGCGATCGTCTTTTTCGCTGCCGTATCCACTCCTTTCACTGCAACCGAATCTTTTTTATTAGACGGGTCCAGGTCGGGATGCACCACCAGGTAAGTTGGTTTTTGTTTTGCGATCCACATATCGTATTCTTCCGGCTCCACTACTTCGATGATACCGCGCATGGAGAAGTGGTTGTTACCGCACATCTGGTCGCAGCTGATCTCGTACACAAAGTTTGGATTCTTTGTAAGCTCCGCCATTTCCTTGGTTGTGTATTTTGGCGTGAACCACATGGTGGTTGGAATGCCCGGTACCGCATCCATCTTCATGCGGAAATGCGAAAGGCCCACATCATGGATCACATCGCGTGAGCCGATAACGAGTTTTACGGGACGTCCCTTTACCAACACCAGTTTTTCGCTTGTAACAATATCGTCGTGGCTGAGCTTATCGTCCCAAAGGATACCCAGCTGGTTGTTATCGGCGTCGTTGATGTTCTTGTAATATTTTTTTCCGAAGGCGCCGTCTTTACCCGGGTAGCGGAAGATCCAGCTGAATTGTTTACCGGTAACCTCAACGGTCATTGCCTGTGCAGGAGGTTCGCCGGTGAAGAGGAACCAGTTGCGGAGGCCGATCACCACCAGCACCGTTAATACGATGGCGGGAACGATGGTCCATAAAACTTCGAGCTTGTTGTTGTGCGGGAAATAGAAAACCTTACGGTCGCTGTCCTGGTATTTGTATGCGAACCAGAAAAGCACAACCTGCGTTAACACGAAAACGATACCTGTTACAGCGATGGTGATCCACAACATTGAATCAACGCGTGCGCCTTCAACGCTGCCGGAGTCAACGGCGAGTAATGTTTTGTGGAAATAGAGTTTGTTGCAATACCAAACGCCGATCATTCCAACGATTAAGAAAACAACCATCATGAACCCGTTGATCTTGTTGTTTTGTCTACGGCTGGTTTCTTCGCCTTTCAATACAGATACATACTCGCTGGCTTTGGCGATCTGGAAGATCACAACAAAAATCAGAACGATCACTGCTATGGTTAAAAACATTGTCATAACGCTTTCTAATTATCTTATTTCTTACAATTCTTTTTTTACACTGATCCCGGGAAATACCCGTGCCCAGTGCTGATGTTCTAAACCTGGTGAATGATACTTTCTTTCAGGAACGGATGGTGCTTCACTACCAGTGGTTTGCTGGCGAGTGCGCGGCCCACGAAGAATATCATCAACCCAATGAACAAACTAAGGATACCGAAATCGAGCCAGCCCAGCGATACGTGTTCTTTCGAAAGGCTTCCCATTACCATCTGGTAGAAATCCAGCCAGTGACCGAAGATGATCAGTACTGCCATGAACGTCATCAGTGTATAGTTACGTTTTGCGGCGCGTTTCATCAGGATCAACAGCGGGCAAACGAAGTTGATGATGAGGTTAAGGAAGAATATTCCTTTGTACGGCCCTTGTACGCGGTGTTTGAAGTAAACGGTTTCTTCCGGAATGTTGGCGTACCAGATCAGCATATATTGTGCGAACCAGAGGTAGGTCCAGAAGATGGAGAAGGCGAACATGAACTTACCGATGTCCTGCAGGTGCTCCTGGTTGGTGAGTTCGAGGTAGCCTTTGTTTTTCAGGTAGATCACCCACAGTGCGATCAATGCCATACCTGAAACGAATGAGCTTGCGAAAGTGTACCAGCTGTACATGGTAGAGTACCAGTGTGCATCGATGCTCATCATCCACAGCCATGGAATGGTAGAACCTACGGTTAAACCGAACCATACGGTGAACAATGCTGCGCGCACCGTTCCGCGGAGAATGAATTTTGCGCCTGTTTCCTGGTCCATTGCATTGTCTGCCTCTTCTGTAAGCTTGCGCATTCTCCATCCGAGAATGCTCCAGAGGGCGATGGTCAGGGTTGTCCAGATCACAAAGAATTTAAGGTTGAGGAAGCCTGATTTTCCTTTGAGGATCGGATCGGCGTTTACTGCTTCTGTATCGAGCCAGTGGTAGATATGGTGCTTGTCGCTGAATACAACATACATCAGCACGATAAAAGTGATCGATCCGAAAATAGGCACCATCACCGAGATGGCTTCCGTTACGCGGCGGAAAGAGATCTGCCATCCGCCATGCGCCAACGTGGTTACACAGATAAAGAACATGGAAGCGTTACAGACCAATGTCCAGAATATGGTATTGTACATGAGTGTTCCCCAGAAATGTGCCTGCTCGTGCACGTCGCCACTGAACCCTTTTGTTACGAGCCCGGTCACCAACGCAACCAATCCTACACCGATCAATGCCAGTGACCAGGTTTTCATTTTTGCGGGAATCTCAAATTGTTGTCTGATAGATGCCATCGTTGATTTCTTTAACTTTTAGCTTTTATCCGCTGCGGCGGATGCAGGCTTTTACAAATATTTCTGAACCTTTATTTCAATTATTTTGCTACTGCCGGACTGCCTGCGGCGGCCGGGTTTGTTGTGGCCGGTGTTGCGGCCGGTTTTTTTGCGCCGTTCTGCTGCATTTTCACATATTTGATCACCATCCAGCGCTGTTTACGGTCGAGCTGCGATGCGTATGATCCCATGCTTCCTTTTCCGTAGGTAACTGAATAGAACATTTGTCCTTCAGGCATTACCGAAACCACTGCATCGCCTTTCAGGTTTTTGGGTGCTGCGGGGTAAGGGCCCTTACCATCGTTGTACAATGGGCCGTTGCCGTCGAGGTTTTTACCGTGGCAGATGCCGCAGTTGATGAGATACAATCTTTCTGCTTCGGCGAGATCGTCTTTCGACAGGGAGTCGATCGGGTTTACCACCGCTTTTGATGCCTCGTAGTTCCTGGTGCTGCCCACAGAATCCTTTGCAATGTGGAACGGCATTTCTTCGCCACGCGCCAGTGTTCCGTTAACGGGGCGGTTGTTGTAGTTGATGCCTTTCTCTGCGAGGTTGCTGTGGTCCGCATAGGTTTCGTAAGCGCGGCTGTTGGCCATATCCGGCATGTATACATGTCCCGGAGTACGTTTCACATCGCTGCAACCAACGATCAGCGCTGTTGCGGACAATACAGTTATGATTGATAATTTCTTCATCGGACTTCTGTTCTAAATAATAATATTAAGCGGCTACAGTTGTTTTGTTTGTGAAAGGAAGTTCGTCCTTATCGTAACGGCCAAGCCACCATCCTTCTTCGGCGATCTGTACATCTGTTTCTATTGCGCCGTTGGCGGATAAGAAAGCGGTGAGATCGTTCTCGTTTGTTTTTTCCGTGCATTCGATCACCATCACAAAAAGATCATCGGTGGCACGCGGGTGAAAATGGTGTTTTTTCACGAACGGCGCGATCTGGCAGAGGTAGCAGAATGTGAGTACCATGCCTACTGCTGAGAACAATACCGTTAACTCGAACGTGATCGGGATCCACGCCGGCAATGCGAAGTGTGGTTTACCGCCGAAGTTCAGCGGCCAGTCTTTCGTCAATATCCAGCTGATGCAACCCAATGCTGTTGATGTACCGGTGATACCGTAAATAAATCCCGCAGTGTGCAGGCTTGTTTCCCTCAAACCCATTGCATGATCCAGCCCGTGTACCGCGAAAGGCGTATACACATCATGGATCTTATAACCTGCCGTACGAACTTTTTTCACTGCAGGAAATAATGTAGCCTCATCATCGAAACAACCTACTACGAATTTCTTTTTTGCCATTTTCTTGAGCTTTGAGCTGTAAGCTTTGAGCTTCGAGCTTTTATAAAAATTTCAATACTCTCTGTTTTGCCGGCCGCCTGCGCTGAAGCTTCGGTGGCCAGGGCTTTAGTGGTGATGCTGTTGATCGTGAACAAATTTGTCGAGATCTTCCGCTTCAATGCTTCCCATATTATTCTTGTAGTTCTCACCCGTCGTTTTCAATACATATTTGATCTCTGCGATCGCGATCACAGGGAAGTATTTGGCGAAGAGGAAGAAGCAGGTAAAGAACAAACCGAATGTACCGGCATAGAAACCGATCTCCCAGATAGACGGGCTGTAGTAAACAGACCAGCTTGATGGAAGGTAATCGCGGTACAAAGAAGTTACGATGATCACAAAACGCTCGAACCACATACCGATGTTCACGATGATGCTCATGAAGAAGGTAACAAACAGGTTCCTTCTCATTTTGCGGAACCAGAAGATCTGCGGGCTCAATACGTTACATGCCATCATGCCCCAGTAGCTCCATCCATAAGGACTGAACAGGTAGGCACGGCTGTACCAGAATGTGTAGCCTTCGTATTTGTTCTGGCTGTACCAGCCCATGAACAGTTCTGTCAGGTAGGCGATACCTACGATAGAACCGGTGAGTACAATTACTTTGTTCATCGCCTCGATGTGGCCGATGGTGATGTAGTCTTCCATTTCAAATACCTTACGCATGATCACCAGCAGGGTTTGCACCATGGCAAAACCTGAGAAGATCGCACCGGCAACGAAGTAAGGAGGGAAGATGGTGGTGTGCCAGCCCGGGATAACGGAAGTGGCGAAGTCGAAGGATACGATCGTGTGTACAGAAAGTACCAGCGGTGTACTCAAACCTGCGAGTACAAGAGAGAGGCTCTCATGTCTTTGCCAGTGTTTGGTTGAACCGTTCCATCCGAAAGAAGCGATACCGTACAGGCGTTTGCGGAGCTTGGTGAAAGCGCGGTCGCGAACCGTTGCCATATCCGGGATCAATCCTGAATACCAGAACAACAGTGATACGGTAAAATAAGTAGAGATCGCAAATACATCCCAGAGAAGCGGTGAGTTAAAGTTCACCCACAAAGGGCCACGTGTATTTGGGTAAGGTAATACGAAGAATGCCATCCACACACGACCCATGTGCCAGATCGGGAACTGCCCGGCGCACATTACCGCGAAGATCGTCATAGCCTCTGCCGCACGGTTCACACCTGTTCTCCAGCCCTGGCGGAAAAGGAGAAGGATCGCAGAGATGAGCGTACCGGCGTGACCGATACCTACCCACCAAACGAAGTTGGTGATGTCCCAACCCCAACCCACGGTCTTGTTCAGGTTCCACTGGCCAATACCATACGTAACGTCCCTGTAAATACTGTACACACCAAACAAAAGCAAGGCAACGGCTATGTAAAAGCCGATGTACCATAACCTGGTAGGTTTAGCTTCAATAGGGCGAACAATATCTTCCGTAACCTGGTGATAGTTTTTATCTCCATTCACCAATGGTTCCCTGAGCTGTGATTCGTACTTTAAATGCATCTGGTCTTGTTTATGGTCACTCCCTGCAGTACTGCCGGGAATCGTATTTTATTGAATCAACTTTATTTTCAACTAATAATCAAGAATAAGAATCAACAATCAAGAACTTCTCTCTCAATTACTAATTACTAATTTCTAATTATCAATTACCAATCAATGGTGCGCCGGTGCCGCGTGTTCTTCTTTCTTTGCCTCGCCGTGTGCCGCGTCTTCGTGCATTTCGTCTGTGTTTCTCACTTTCGCGAGGTAGTTCACATTCGGGAGCACGTGCAATTGTTCAAGCACATAGAACGTACGGTTCGGGTTGTTTTTCCTGATCTGGCTGATCTCGCTGTTCGGGTTGTTCACGTTTCCGAAAGTGATGCAACCGCTCGCACATGCCTGCGCACATGCCACTTTCACATCTTTGTCTTCCAGCGGACGGCTTTCTTTTTTCGCAGCGAGTTTTCCTTCCTGTAAACGCTGTACGCAGAAAGAACATTTTTCGATCACACCACGTGAACGTACGGTCACATCCGGGTTCAATACCATTCTTGTGAGATCATCGTTCATATCCAGCACAACATCGTTCACCACTTCTTTCTGGTTGTTAGGGAAGCTGTCTGCACCCGAGTAATCGGCCCAGTTGAAGCGGCGTACTTTATAAGGACAGTTGTTTGCACAATACCTTGTTCCGATACAGCGGTTGTAGGTCATCTGGTTCAGACCCTCAGAGCTGTGGTTGGTTGCGGCAACAGGGCAAACGTTCTCACAAGGAGCGTTGTCGCAATGCTGGCACATCAATGGCTGGAACACCACGTTAGGGTTGTCCATATCGCCACTGTAATATTTATCGATGCGCAACCAATGCATTTCATGGCCGCGTAATACTTCCGGTTTACCAACAACAGATACGTTGTTCTCTGCATTACATGCCACAACGCACGCGCCGCAACCGTTACATGCGTTCAGGTCAACGCTCATTCCCCATCTTACACCCGGACGATCGTAAACAGGATAGATGGTACCTTGTTTTTCGAAGTTCTCCAGTCCACCCCATGGCTCCAGTTCTTTCTGGCGCTCATCGCGGATCTCTGTAGGATGGTGCTTATAGGCTGCGAGCGATGTTTCTTTCATCACTTCCGTACGGTTGCCCTGTTCGGTATCGTAACGGTTGTGTGTTTGTGTCAGGGCTACAGGATATTTTTCGCCGGTTGCTGCGATGGCAACATCTGCGTTTACAAAGTTCACGGTGTTACCGGAGAGGCTTGCAAGAACATAGGCGTTCTTACCCGTTCCTACAACCGCTTTACCCAATTTCTCACTGCGGCCATAACCAACGGCGATGGCGATCGTATCAGGATGTGTTCCCGGTATGATCAACGCAGGAAGCTCCATGCTTTTGCCGTTAACCGTAACTTTTACAACAGGTTTTGGTGGATTTACTTCGTAAGCATCCGCCTGTCCGCCGTTGTTCAGGTCAATATTCAATAATGTTCTCGCGAGTGCCGGAGAAACAATTACGTAGTTGTCCCAGGTAGCGCGCGTGATCGGATCCGGCAGTTCCTGCAACCATGGGTTGGCAGCGCCTTGTCCTGCACCGATACCTATTTTCTCATACAACACCAATTCAATCTTACCGCCTTTTTTGCCCGAAGTGGCCGCCGTAACAGCCGCCGCTACTGCGCCGCCGTTGTAGGTGCCGCCGGCAGGTGTGGCAGCAGTTGGATTGATCACACCATCCTGCAAGGCCTTGTCCCAACCCGCTTCTCCACCAATGCGCGATCCCCAGAACGATTTCAGGAATGCGAGGTAATCGGATGGATTGCCGGACCATTTCAACAGGCTATCCTGCCACTGGCGTGTTTTGAACAGTGGGTAAATGGTAGGCTGCATGAATGAGTAATAACCGGCTTTTGCTTCTGCATCGCCCCAGCTTTCCAGGAAGTGGTTGTCGGGTATTACGTATGTGCAGAGTTGTGTTGTTTCATCCAGTTTAGGGTTGAATGAAATGGTAGTTTTTACTTTGGCGAGGCCCGCTTTTACTTTTTCGCCGTCGAACCAGGTGTAAACCGGGTTTGCGCCGTAGATCATCAGGGTGCCTACTGAGCCGGCGTTCATATCATCAACCAGCTTTGCAAAATCTGCATCGACACCCTGGCGGATGTTGAGCGGGGCCGACCAGTTGATCGTTTTTCCGCCTGCGCCAACGGCTTCGTTGATCGCGTTCACGATGAGCTGGATGTTTACGTCATTGCTTCCGCAAACCACAACCGCAGCGCCTTTGTTCTCGTTTAATGATTTTGCCGCTTTTTCGATGCCTGCTTTCAGTTTCGCATCTGCGATGTTAACAGATCCGCCTGTTACCGCTGCGAGCAGGGCTGCAGCCACGGCGCCTGTTTCTGAAGGGCGGTGTAAATATTTTTCATCAGCGCTTGCTCCCGTAATGCTTGGCACACCCTCGAACTGGATGTGTTTGCTCATTTCGGGATTTTTTTCGTTGATCTTTCTTCCTGTAGCGTATTGTTTGCTGAATTCAACCGGGTTGAGCCATGTACCGAGGAAATCTGCGCCGAGGCTCACGATCGCTTTCGCGTTCTCGAAATGGTAAGAAGGGATCGCCCTTTTGCCATAAGAAGCTTCGTTCGCCAGCAACATTCCTGAATAGGAAACCGCATCGTAGGTTACGTGGCGGCTGCCCGGGTTCTTTGCAAGGAACTGCGCAATGATCTCTTTGGTTGAAGGAGAAGTAATGGTGCTCGTAAGCAAAACCACCGGACCGCTGATGGCACCGGCAACGGCCTTGTCTATGTCTTCGAAACGCGCCTCTTTTCCATTCATGGTTGGGAAGCGGAGACGGGCCGTATCATACAGATCGAGTACAGAAGCCTGGACACGTGCAGAGGTTGCGCCTTTGGTCACTTCGCTCAACTCGTTGCCCTCTATTTTGATCGGGCGGCCATCGCGCACTTTGGCGAGAATGCTCACCACATCGCCATCCTGAACATAGGTAGTAGCATAGAATTTGGAAACACCCGGAACAATATCTTCCGGTTTATTGGCAAAAGGGATCGCCTTTTTCACCGGCATCTCACAACTTGCAGCCACAGCGGCAGCAGCGGTACTGAAACCGAGGTACTTTAAAAAGTCCCTGCGCGGCGCTTTCGCATCGAGGAAGCTGGTGCTTTCTTCAGATACAAAAGGTAGTTCCTCCTTGAATTCGTCTTTTACATCTTTATTGTAAGCTTCAGACTGATTCAGCTCTCCAAAACTTTGCCAGTGCTTTTTTTGCTCCATTATTCTAATTTGAAAATTCGATAATTTGAAAATTTGACAACGCTGAATCAGGCGATCGTTTCGCCCGGTTCATTCTGTTAATAGTGACATTTCTGGCACTCTGTTCCACCGATATCGTGCACCGTAACACCTTTGGTGCTGTCCATTTTACCGTTCTTTAAATCCTGGTGGTATTTCTCGTAAATGCTGTAAAATCCATTGTCTTTGAACTGAACTTTCGTTTCGCGGTGACAGTTTACGCACCAGCCCATGCTCAGGTCGGCGAATTGTTTTACTTCATCCATTTTCTGGATCTCGCCATGACAGGTCTGGCACTGCACTTTACCTGCTTTTACGTGTTGTGAGTGATTGAAGTAAACGTGGTCGGGCAGGTTGTGAATTCTCGCCCACTCAATTGGTTTTGCCTTGGAGGCATCCCATGATTCAGGTGTTTGTTTGGAAGGATCGTACCCTGCGTATTTGTAAAGTTCCTGGATCTGTGCCGTACCGTTCACTTCCTCTCCTTCTTCGTTGTGGAGCGGGGCGCCGGTATATTCTTTAATAGCAAGGTGACAGTTCATACAAATGTTCACAGAAGGAATAGTAGCCTGTTTGCCCTGGTAAACACCGATGTGGCAGTACTGGCAATTGATCTGGTTGATGCCTGCGTGAACTTTGTGAGAGTAGTAAATAGGTTGTAAGGGCTGGTAATTCTTGCTGCGGCCGAGGTTCATGGCGCCAACAGAGGTTAAATATCCGCCGACAATAAATAAAACAACGGTCAACAAAGCGATGTAACTTTTGTTCTTCCAGAAAGGAACCGGCTCAACACCTGGTTCGCCGGCGTGTTGGTCTGCTAATTTCTTGAGGTTGGCATTTACCTGGAGGAGGATCAATGCTACAACGGCGAGAACAAGGGTAAGGATACCAAATAATAAGGTATTGTCGCTGCTTTCGTCTTTGGCTGCTGCTGCACCACCTGCTGCCGGGTTTGCGGCGCTTGGTTCAGGAACAGATTTGATGTAAGCGAGGATCGCATCGATATCTGCATCTGTCAGTGACGGGAAAACCGTCATCGCAGATTTATTGTACTCGAGGAACAGGTCGTTCGCGTATTTATCACCTGTTTTCAGGAAGGCCTGGTTGTTCTTGATCCACGCATGGAGGTTCTCTTTGCTGCTCCAGCGGCTTTCTACGCCGGCGAGGGCTGGGCCTGTCACTTTTTTGTGAACCGCGTGACAACTCGCACAATTGGTCTGGAAAAGAGCCTTTCCATCTTGTGCATTAAGGGCCGTACCGAAAGAAAAACTCAGGAAAAGGACTGTTCCGGTGAGGTATGTTTTGGCTAAACGTCTAAAAGATATCATATTCACAACGTTGTTCTTATATGTGGAAAAAGATCCTTGAACGGGTGCAAAAATATGACAGGAAGCTGACAAAAGCTTCATCATCAAAAAATTTTTTTATCCTTATCTGGCGTGGGTTTCAGCCGATTTTGCCGTGGTGGATTAAATCTGTGTCATGAATTTTTCTTCCGTATTACACAATCGGGTTATTTGAAAAGCGGTTCAAGATTAGTCAGATTTTTATCTCATTTTTGACCCATGTTTAAACGCCTGCAGGAAAAATGGGGGGTAAGCACCCGGCAATTCTGGATCCTTTTCATCGTATTCGGCCTCACCGGCACCACCACCGCCGTTCTCACCCGCTACATCACCACCCTGCTCGGCATGGATGCTTCCACTTACTGGCTCTGGCGTGTGTTACTCCGCATCGGCATGCTGGTTTTTGGTTACCAGGTGATCCTGCTAACGTTTGGCGCCTTACTCGGCCAATGGTCCTTTTTCTGGAAATACGAGAAAAAACTGCTTGTAAAACTCGGGATATTGTCAAAAGCGAGGAACAAAGACGTTACGCGTATTGCCATTTTTGCCTCGGGTGCAGGTTCCAATGCAGCAAAGATCATCGATTACCTGGAGGGTCACCGTTCGATAAAAGTTGCCTTGATCGTTTGCAACAAACCAGGCGCAGGCGTATTACAGATCGCGGCAAGCAAGGGCGTACCTTCCCTTCTCATCGAAAAAGAGCGTTTTTTCAGCGGCGACGCCTACCTGCCCGAGCTGAAGAAACACAAGATCGATTTTATCGTACTGGCCGGTTTCTTATGGAAAGTTCCGGTTAGCCTGATCGCCGCGTTCCCCAACCACATCATTAATATACACCCGGCACTTTTGCCCAAATACGGCGGCAAGGGCATGTATGGCATGAAAGTACACGAAGCTGTACTGGCCGCGGGTGAAAAAGAAAGCGGGATCACCATCCATTACGTAAACGAACATTTCGACGAGGGCGAACACATCTTCCAGGCAAAAACGGTCATCGAGGCCGGCGACACGCCGGAAAGCCTGGCGCAGAAGATACATGCACTGGAACATGCGCATTTCCCGGAAACGATCGAGCGGGTGCTGGGTCGTAAGTCGTAATTCTTAATTAAAGGAAACGTATTACATCATTCGTACATAACGTTTCGTTCCTGTTTTTTCCCGAACTTCCTTTTCAATTTGAACGCCATGAGAAAAATATTCCTGGTCGCTGCGTTTGCCGTATCACTGCAAACTTTTGCGCAGACAAAACATCCTGTATTAACTGCATCGGCCCCTGAGAAAGCCGGTTTTTCGCCGGAGCGGCTGCAGCGCATCGACAAACTGATACAGCAGTATATCGACAGCAACTGGATCGCCGGCGCGATTGCGTTGGTGGCAAGAGACGGCAACATTGTTTACCACAAAGCGGTCGGGTACGACGACAAGCCGGCCAACAAGCCCTTACAGAAAGATGCGATCTGGCGCATCGCCTCGCAAACAAAAGCGATCACCAGCGTGGCCATTATGATGTTGTACGAAGAAGGGAAATTCCTGCTCGACGATCCTATCTCAAAATACATCCCTGCTTTCCGCAAACCCGTGGTGCTTGATAAATTCAACAAAGCAGATACAACATACACCACGGTTCCGGCGAAAAGAGAGATCACCATCCGCGACCTGCTCACACATACATCGGGCATCTCTTACGCGCAGATCGGAACAGAAACTGCAAACGCGATCTATTACAAGGCCGGTGTTGTAGGCGGCATCGGTTTGAAAGGTGGCCTGCTCAAAGACAATATCATCAAACTGGCTTCACTCCCGCTGATGCACCAGCCGGGCGAAAAATTCACCTACGGTCTCAACACCGATGTACTCGGCTACCTGGTTGAAGTAGCAAGCGGCATGAGCCTCGACGCCTATTTCAGGAAAAATATTTTCGAGCCACTGGGTATGAAAGACACGTATTTCTACATCCCGAAAGAAAAACAAAACCGGCTTGCGATGCTGCATTCGGAAGATGCAGGGAAACACGTGATCAATACGCCGGAATCGATCAACGTAAACGGAACGCTTTACCGCGACTATCCAAACCTGCCCGGAACATTTTATTCGGGTGGTGGCGGGCTTGTTTCCACTGCGTATGATTACGCCGTATTTATGCAGATGCTTTTGAACGAAGGCGAATACAACGGCAAACGTTTGCTCAGCCGCAAATCGGTTCGTTTAATGACGGTGAACCAGGTGGGCGAGATCAACATCGGTCGCGCCGCAAAATTCGGTTTGGGTTTCCAGATCGCCACCGAAGCGGATGAACCGCGAAGCACCGTTTCAACCGGCACCTTTAGCTGGGGCGGCATGTTTGCATCGTCTTACTGGATCGATCCGCAAGAAAAGATCATCGGGCAGTTTGTGCTGCAGCATTACCCAAACAGCCACGGCGAAATTGCAGAGAAATTCAAGGTTGCTGTTTACCAGGCGCTGCGCGATTAAACAGCAGGCGCCTATAGTCACCAGGCAACGAACACGATCGGTTCGTGTTCGTTGCCTGGTGTTGGATGCGTTAACCAGACCATTTCATTTTTTCCATCGTTTCAAGGTCATTCAACATACGCTGCGCATGTTGCAGGTCGTATTGCATATAGGTGGCTGCGTTGCCCGAAAGATTGTTATAGTACCTGATTTCCTGCTGCAATCCTTTTTTTAGCGCCGCCGAAATTTTTGAGGCAAGCGGTTTATGTCCCGCACGGTAACAGGCTTCCAGAAGGAACAAGGAAGTGCGGTTGTGTTCATCGCCACGCGAGATCATGGCATAAGGCATATTTTCTTCGCGCATACCTGCATCTGTTTTGTCGAGTACTTTGATGGCATCTGCTGTTCTTCCTTTTGCCACAAGATCCTCTGCAAGATCTGCGGCCGCACGGCGGAGATTGTTGAGTTGCTGGCGGTTGAGTTCATCAAAATACACATTGGGCAGGTGCGCATTGCCGTAACTGAATTTGTTCATCACTACGTCAAACACACGATCGGTGTTAACGGGCGACTGCAGCACAGGAACCAACCGGTAGGTGAGCCCATCCCTGCGCAGGTAGTTTCCAAAACCCAGTTCGCCGAAAGGCATGGTAAAATAGATAGGGCGCTTCCATTGGTTGGCGGCGATCACGTTTAGGATGGCCATATCGTTTTTCAACAGGCTCGTTTTCGGGATCTCGAACTGCAGAGACGATACAACACTGTCGCCTGCATTCACCGTTCCATTGGCGCGCACCCGTTTTTCATCAACAGGAACACTGACGCGTTTTACAGGAAGAATATTGTAACCCCGCTCGTCAACATTCTTATCGTCGCCAATGTAATTTTTCATGAGATCATACAGATCGTAATATTTATCCTGCGGAAACTGCGAGAGCGGCTGGTAAAATGCAACGTTTCTTTTTTGTCCCTCGATCTGTTCTTTGCTCCAGATCACATCAACGGGATCGCTCTGGTTGATCTTGTAACGCAGTTGGTTGATGCACCAGTCTGCACTGATCAAGGTTGTGATCACCACGCGTACATCGGGGCGGATGCCTTCTACTTCCTGTGCATACCACAACGGGTAGGTATCGTTATCCGCCATCGTAAACAGGATCGCGTTGGGGGCGCAGCTCTCGAGGTAGTTTCTAGCCACATCGCGCGCCAGTTGTTTTTTGCTCCTGTCGTGGTCGTCCCATTCCTGCTGCGCCATCAGCAAAGGAACAAAAAGCGAAATGGCAACTGCGGTTGTAACAATGGCTTTTGGGGAACGCAGGAATTTTAAAACATAGGGCAATCCCGCGGCAACGGCAGCATACAAAATAAAGATACCCAGGCCGGCAACAATACCACCACCCAATCCCGCGATCATGCACAGAAATGCGAGCAGTGCCGCTGCAACTGCGCCGGGCACCAATATGCTTTTCAACAGCGCCTTGTCCCATTTAGATGCAAGGTCAACAAAATATAAAACAGCCAGGCCGATCCAGATCGCAAATGCATAAAAGGAACCTGCGTAAGCGTAATCACGTTCGCGTGGTTGCATGCCCGATTGGTTGATGTAGATCAATATGGCGAGGCCCGTCCAGTAAAACAACAGTGTTGCGGCCAGCGCATCCGTTTTTCTTTTTTTGAAATGATAGAACAGGCCGATCAATCCCAGTATCAACGGCAAAGCCAGGAGCTTGTTGTGTGCCTTGTTGTTCTTCAATGTATCGGGCATTTCATCCTGGTTGCCGTAAAGTGCGTTGTCGATAAAAGATATGCCGGTGATCCAGTTTCCATCACGTGTATTTCTCACCACCAATCCCTGCAGGTCGTTTTGTCTTCCCGAGAAATTCCAGAGAAAATAACGCACGTACATAAAATAATTCTGGTAGTTGAGAAAGAAGGAGATATTGTCGGCCCTGTTTGGTTTAAGCGGGTGGCCATCGTTGTCTTTTTCAACATCGTAGGTTCCGTCTTTCAGTTTTGAAAGGCCCAGGTAATCGGCATAGTAATCGGCATGCGATTGTTCATTGCTCATATCCCACATGCGTGGAAAAACCATTTTGTCTTCCGGTGCAAAAACATATTGAAAATCTTTACCGATGTTGTTATACCCTTTGTCGCCTTTTTGAAATTTGTCTGATGTTTCGCGGTAACCCACCGGGCGCGCAGTAAAACGCTGCCCGTAGAGGATGGGAAAATCGCCGTATTGCTCGCGGCCGAGGTAGCCTTCGAGACTGATGGGATTGTCTACATTGAACATATCAACGGCAGTATCAGCATTGCTGCGGATCATCGTGGTAACATAAGAACTGTAGCCGAGTAATATAAACACGAGTCCCCACATCGAAAGCCTGAGCAAGGGCCACTGTTTCCTGGATGCGATGCGTAACCCGTACCAGATACCCAGGCCAAGCAGCAAAAAGAAAAACGCAAAGCCCGAGAAGAAAGGAAGATTGAAGGAGTTCACAAACAGAACATCAAACTTGCTGGCCACCTTAACCGAATATTGTATGATGCCGATCTGTATAAACTGTTCCAGCGCCACACCGATGATGATAAAAATATAGACACTGCTGTAGTTTTTGTTTTTCTTCTTCCCGATCCTTTCCATCAAAAACAAAACACCGATCACCGCAGCGGCACCAAAGAAAATGAGTGCAGGAACGGTTCCATCAACGGCAAGGCCATTAACAGCAGCGGCTTCGGAACGCGCACCGATGTAAGCCCCGATCACACCCAGTACGCCACCGATGAGTACAAAGCGGATGAAATATTTGCGGACCAGCGCGTGGTTTACCGTGTGTTTTTTCCTGAAATACCAGATCATCACGATCGCGGGAATGTTCAGCAGACAGAGCAGGTGCACACCGATGGATACACCGATCAGGAAAAAAATAAACACGAGCCATTTATCTGCATGCGGCTCATCGGCCTGCTCGTCCCATTTTAAAATGCACCAGAAAACGATAGCGATAAAGAAAGAACTCATCGCATACACCTCACCTTCCACTGCGCTGAACCAGAATGAATCTGTGAAAGTATAGGCCAGTGCGCCAACAGCGCCGGCACCGATCATTGCAATGAGCTGCGGAGTGGACAAGGTTTTCTCACCCGACCGCCCCCACATTATTTTGCGCGCGAAATAGGTGATGCTCCAGAAAAGGAAAAGGATGGTGAAACCGCTCGAGAGGGCGCTCATCACATTTACCGCTTTGGCCGCCGTGAGCGGGTTGTCGCCAAAGGCAATGATGAAAACACGGCCCAGCAAAACAAACAAAGGCGCGCCCGGTGGATGCGGGATCTGTACTTTGTAACAGGTACTCACAAATTCCCCGCAATCCCAAAAACTACCACCCGCTTCGGTTGTAAGAATGTAGACCGTGCAAGCGATGAGACAAATGATCCAGCCGGAGATGTTGTTTATTTTTTTGTAATCCATGTTGAATGGTTTGTTGTTGGTTGATGTATTCTTTCTTTTTTACTTTATGGTTATCCTGTTTTTGTAAAACAAAAGGCAAAGCTCCGCCACGCTTCTAAAGAATCTCTTTAAAAACGGATTGTAAACCGATGTTTTTGGTCTATTCCCTGGTCAACGATGCGGCATTGTTACTGGTTGCGCGTTGTGGCGGCGATTGTTCCCGGATCACCGGATCCTGCCCGGCTGCATCTTCCCTTGCAGACGTGTAACGGATGTTGTGTCCACCAGTACCGGTATGAATGGCGGTATTGTCGCTTTTTATTTTGTCTGCCTGGTAAAGTTGTTTTTGTGTTTTGTCTAAGTTGATCGTTACCTGCACGGAAAAGCTCTTGCTGGTTGCCGATGTGTCCATCAAAAAAGTGATCGCGTGGTTGCTGATGTTTTTGTAGCCGTATTCTTCCAGCAGGTTTTTCAAACGCAGTTTTTCCTGGCTGATCAGGGATAAGCTCAGGGGGCCACCGGCTTTCAGGAAACTTTTGCCCTGTCCCTGGCGAACGATGCCCGCCACCTCTTCATCGTTGATGTAAAAACTCAGGCTGCTCAGGCTGAACATTTCCGAAGACACCGAAGGCGAATCCGCCGCACGCCGCGGGGCGGGGCCGCTGAAAGCGAACAGCAGCAGGCAAACCAGCGGAACAAGGCACATGAATTTAAGCAGGTGTATTTTCCCCGTGCGCTCGCGGTTCATCATGTGGATCCTTTTTTTGAGAGAGGGGAACAATAAATTATTGGCGAGCGAATAAGGCATGGCGCCCGATACTTTCAATAATAAATACTGGTATCCTTCGCGGTTTGCACCTTTCTGTAAAACAGATTCGTCGGCGATGAATTCAAGGTTCTGCCTGATGGCGTGTTTCATGAACCACGCAAACGGGTTGAACCATTGCACAATGCAGAGCAGTTCTGAAAACAGCATATCCATCGTATGTTTCTGGGAAACGTGAACGATCTCATGCTCCATTATTTTTTCGAGTTCGGTTTCTTCGTATGCGTTGGCGTCAAGGTAAATGCTGTTGTAAAAAGAAAACGGGGCGGCGCAACCTTCCAGGTGATAGAGTTTGATGTCGCCATCGCTGATCAGCCTTGCTGCATCGCGCGTTTTGTAAAGGGAATAGAACCGGAGGGCAAAACGAAGGAGAAAAAACAGCATTCCGGCAACGGGTATCCATATCAAATAAGACACAAGGTTCCATTGCGAAGCAGCAGGGGTAGCCAGGGTTTGATCGACAGAAGGGATCGCATCTGTAACAAAAAAGAGCACGTTGGCCGGTTTGAGTTCCTGCGGAAATTCCATCGGCAACAAAGGGATGGCCAGTGCGGCAACGGGAAACAGGAGAAGGAAGAAGCGGTTCCAGTTGTAGTAGGTCATTCTGCGGAGCAACAGGAAGTAAAACAGGTATCCCAATGCCAGGCAAAACGAAGATTTCAGCAGGTAGGCAAATAACAATTGCATGGGTAATGGTTTTAGTTATTTTTTTTCTTCGATCATTTTGATGAGTTCCTGGAGTTCTTTTGGCTTGAGTTTTTTCTGTTCAATGAAAAAGTTCACCATCTCCTTGTAAGAGTTGTTGAAATAATTTTTCGCAAACCCCTGCATCAGTTTCTGTTTGTATACTTCTTCGGATACCAGGGGTTTGTACAGGTAGTTGTTACCGATCAGGCGACTGCTGAGAAAATTCTTTTTCTCCAGGTTTTTTACGGTTGAGGCCAGCGTTGTATACGGCGGGCGCGGTTGGGGCAGGTATTCAAGAAATGCCTTGATGTTGTTTTCGCCGGCGTTCCAGATGGCCTGCATCACTTCTTCTTCCTGTTTGGTCAGTTTCTCCATGATAATCTACGATGAGTTCGTAAATCTACGAATATTTCGTAAACCGCAAAAAATAATCGGCGCGCAGCCGGGCTTTAACTTTTTGTTAGCGTGGAGACAGCGGATGGATGAAAGGGCGGCGCAGCAACCGGCAGGCTGCATTGAAAAAGCCGTTCATACGCGGCTGTATTGCGCATTTGAACGGCTTCCTGTAATAAAGATTCACGGATGAACGCAAACCTTATCCCGGCATTCTCGAAATGTATTTCTCGATCTCTTTTACCTGGTCGAGCACCTGTTTGGTTTTCGGTTTGCAGGCTTTGGCGCGGCGGAAAAAATCTTTAGCGGCGCGGAACTCCCTTTTGTTCATAAAGATCTGGCACATGCTCAGGTAAGCCACGGCCTCGCTCTCTTTATCTGGAATACCTGCGCGGATAGCGGCGCGGATGTAGTTTTCACCCTGTTTCAGGTCGCCACGCTGCATGGCCATCATACCCAATTGCAATTTATTGGCGCCCTCTGCTTCGGGCATCGGCGAGCCCAGGTCGGAACTTTTTTTGAGGTGTTTTTCGGCTGCATCAAAATCCTGGTTCATCATGGCCAGGTTGCCCTTGATGGTATAGAAGGTGGAGCGGACAGGTTTATACAGCAGGTTGGGCCACCAGATGCTGTTGAGGATCCGGTTTACTTCTTCCACGTTGCCGGCTTCCATCGGCTCCTGTATAAGACGCATGGGGCCGATGAACAGATGGCTCGCAATAGCGATCACCCCTAAGAAATATAAAACAAAAGCGGGCCAGAAACCACTGTACACGTTCACGAACACTGCCAGCGCCAAAGAAAATAAACCCAGCCAGAAACGGTATTTGATCAAAAGATTGTAAAACTTCATAATGCCGCAAAGATAAAGAAAGTTGGGCGTTTGGAAACAGTGGCGCGCCAAAGGCCCAACTGCTTAGTTCTTTGCGTCGTTCACCTCGATGAAATATCCGTCGGGGTCGTTGACCCAGACTTGTTTTACACCATCCACCCGCGTAGTGATGAGACCGGGCTCGCCCTTGGCATTGACCCAGGAAATGTTGCGGGCCCTGATCCTGGCAACAAAATCATCCACCGATGCCACGCTGAAGCACATGTGGTTATTGAGAAAATATTCTTTGGGTTTATCCGCTCCCGCGATCACATGCAGGGCCACACCGGGCGCGATGGAATACCACGCATGTTTGTTATCGTGAAATGGTTCCGGGATCGTATCCAGCTGGAACACATTGCTGTAAAAATCGACCGTACGCTGCAGGTTGGTCACATAAATAGCAAGGTGGTTGAGCACCGCTTTGGGTTTGTTTCCTGATTGCGCATTTGCATTTCCTGTTGTAAGAAAAAACGCGGCCAGCAGAAAACAGTAAATGATTTGTTTCATATATGGATTTGAAGATTGAATGTAGGAAGAATTTGGTTGCGGCAGGTCATAAGCTTAGGCGCCCCGTCTATGACTTCACACCGCAAACTGCTTTTTGTTTTCAGCCCTGATTGGCATAATTTTTTAACCTTCTGCGCCATGGACATGGATAAATTTTACGACAAAGCCCTCACCTGGCTCGTAAATGCGGGGCCGCGTGTGTTGCTGGCCCTGGTGGTGTTCTTTGCAGGGCAATGGCTGATCCGCCTGCTTAGAAAATGGACGCACCGATCCATGCAGCAGAAAAATTTCGCTCCCTCGCTCCGGCCTTTTTTACTGGGATTGCTGTTTACCACGCTGCAGGTCTTACTGGTGATCGCCATCATGCAGATCCTGGGAATCGAGATGAGTATTTTCGCTGCGCTGATCGCATCCGTAGGTGTGGCGGCCGGTCTCGCTTTGTCGGGCACCCTGCAGAATTTTACCAGCGGTATATTGATCCTTGTGCTCAAACCTTACCGGGTAGGTGACAATGTTCTGGCACAGGGACAGGAGGGAACCGTTGATTCGATTCAATTGTTTTACACGGTCATCAAAACATATGACAACCGCACCGTGATCATCCCCAACAGCAAATTATCGAATGAACAGATCGTCAACCTGAGCCGGGAGGGCACCAGGCGCCTGGATACGGAGATGAAAGTGGCGTTTCCGGTCCCATTTGAGCAGATCCGTTCCGTGGTGGAGACCGCGATCAGATCGCGCAGTGCTGTGCTGCAGTCGCCGGCCTACAGGATCGGGGTATCGCACATCGACCCTGATTGTTACCGCATCATCATCAATCTCTGGCTTCCGGCACATGGTTTTGAAGACGAGCGCCAGGGTTTCCGCGAGGCATTGCTGAAAGCGCTTGTTGCATCAGGCATCAAACTGCCCGATGCGATCCATCTATAAACCTTAAAACAATCCATATGACAACCGATAAACCAGGCAGCGACAAGCCCCAAGACCAGCTTTCCGGCCCGCAGGGCGTAGACAAGGCCCCGGGAGAAGATGCCGCCGATCATCCGGAGGAGGGCCTCACCATCCAGGACAGTCAAAAGGCCAAAAAGGTAGATGCCGATCCCCAGGAAGAGAATAAAAAGCCGGCCCATCCTTAAAACCAGGCAGGCAGCTCTTGTTATATCCCCGCCAGACCCCTATTTTTGCGCTCCAATTATTAATTATTAGTTCCTAATTGCTAATTAATAATGCTGGTCCCGTAGTTCAATGGATAGAATAGAAGTTTCCTAAACTTTAGATACAAGTTCGATTCTTGTCGGGACTACATCGCCCACCGAAGCTTTAGCGCAGGTGGGCTTTTTGTTTATTAAGCTATCAATGGATAGAATATCCCCACAGTACTGTGGGGACTAAACTTTAGATACAAGTTCGATTCTTGTCGGGACTACTCGCCCACCGAAGCTTTAGCGCAGGTGGGCTTTTTGTTTATTAAGCTATCAATGGATAGAATATCCCCACAGTACTGTGGGGACTAAACTTTAGATACAAGTTCGATTCTTATCGGGACTACATCGTCCAGCGAAGCTTAGCGCAGGTGGGCTTTTTGTTTGTTAGCTTCAATGGATAGAATATCCGCCAAGTCTGTGGGGACAAAACTTTAGATACAATTTTGGATGTTACCGGAACTAAATCACCAGCGATGCATTAGCTTAAGTGGGCTCATACTTGAATATCATCCATAATGCAGATGTTTGTTTGTTGTTGGTCGGGCGACCAACAACGGCGAAAGCTTTAGAGGTCTAGCACTATCTGAAGGTTTCGTTTTAACGAACTTGCTTGTTCTTTTGTCAATCTGGCGACCTTTTCTATTAAACGCTTGTTATCAATAGCACGGATCTGGTCAACCAAAACATCACTTGCCTTTTCGAGCTGTGACTTTTTGAGATGCACGCGCAATATTTCAAGTTCGGGCTGCACATTTGTTGTGATTGGGCAAACGATCGTTGAAGGATGCTCGCCGTTTAACAAATTGGTCTGGATAACGACAACAGGGCGGATTTTACCCGGCTCAGTTCCTTTAGCCGGGTTGAGGTTGGCCAGCCAGATGTCAAACTGATTAATTTTCATCAACGAGTTGTTCAAATTCACGTAAAATATCCATAGAGTCCTTTCTCGAAAGCCTGGACTCTTTCAGCAACTTTTTCTTAAGGATTTGCCTTTTGTTAAAAAGATTATAGAGGTTTACCGCCTCATTGATATACCTGTTCCTGGGAAGTTTCAATTGATGGGTGATGTTCTCTGCCTCGTCAAAAATTGTATCATCAAGTTTTAGGGAAAGCGTCTTCATAAAATCGATTTGTTCAAAGGTATATACTATTTGTATATACTCCAAATTAATAAGGGAACATTGTTGCGCGTGGCCATGGCCACAACCACTCTTCCGAAAACAAAAAGGGCACTGCATCGCAGCGCCCCTTCTTGCTTGTTTTTCTGTCTTGCCTTAGTAACCGGTATTCTGCTGCCCGCCCAGTGCAGGGTTTGCGTTGATCTCGGTTTGGGAGATCGGCAGCAAAGTTTTAAAGAATGTCCTGTCTATCGTTTTCGGACGTGTTGGAACCGATATGCCGATGATGTCGTCGTTGAACGTGATACTCTTGTTCAGGCGGATCATATCAAAAAACCGTTGGCCCTCGCCAAAAAGTTCTTTGCTTCTTTCATCCAATATCATATCCAGCGTAACCGTTAAACCTGTTGCGGGCAACAGGTTTGGCGAACGTTTCCTGATGGCATTGAGGTAGGTGGCCGCCTTCGGGGCATCCGTTGGCAACGCCGCTTCCGCCGCAATCAGGTAAATCTCTGAAAGCCTGATCACCTTTATGTTCACGGCGGTGCTGGTTGCTTTTCCATCGCCGGCAAGCGTGGTACTTCCACTGTATTTGTACAAGGCTCCTTTGCGCGGATTGGCGGTGGTGGAGATCTCATCGTCGTTCATTACGCCCCATCTTACATCGGCGGCATCCTGTTTCAAGCGGTTGAGGTAATAATCGCTGGCGATGAACCATCCGAGTATCGTGCTTCCGCCATCTCCTTTCTTCCTGAGGTAGCCACCAAGCGAAGTCGCTCCCAGGTCGCCTTCAAGCGGATAGACGCCGATCTCAAAGATCGATTCTGATCCAAACTGCGTTTTCCAGGAGTCTACCCAGGCCGCATTGCTGTACAGCGAATACACATTGCTGGTGATGATCTCTTCTGAAAACTTCAGCGCATTTGCATAATCTTTCATGTAGAGATACACGCGCGCCTGCATCGCAATGTTGCCATAGTAATTGATGAAACCGTTTGCCTTTGCTTTTCCCAGCAGCGGCGCAGCGGCTTTCAGGTCGTTCATGATCTGTGTGTAGTTGTCGTTCACCGTGTTGCGCAACGGTTGCGCAGACGATGTCAATGGCGTGGTAACATTCGGTACGCCGTACGCGGTTTTATCAACATCGTATGGTTTGCCATAGAGCCTTACCAGGTCGAAATACATGATGGCGCGGAGGGTAAGCGCCTGTCCTTTGTAACTGCCAAAACCCGTGGCACCAGCCGCTTCCAGCTTATCGATGTTCTGGAGAAGGTTGTTCACCTGCAGCAAAGAGAAATAGATCTGCGACCAGTAACCGGAATAACTTCCGCTGGATGCGGAGTGGTTGAAAGTATAGAGCCCGTCGTTGCCCCTTCCCTGCGATGCGATGGTGAGATCGCCGCCTTTTGCATCTCCGTACAGAACAAAGTTCCTTCCGTAATAATCTGAACTGCTCATGCTGCGGATGATGCCATTGATCATGATCTGCGCATCAGCGGGTGTTTTGATAGACGTGCTTGCATCAACCTGGTTGGTAGACTGTACGTCGAGCTGTTTGCTGCAGGAGAACCATCCCAGCGCCAGCATCGGTAAAAATATTTTTAGTTTATTCATGACTTAAGCTTTTGATGGATTAAAAATTAATATCGAGCCCAAACGTATACACTTTGCCCAATGGCGTTTCCCATCCACGGGTTCCATACTGGTTCACTTCAGGATCTGCTGTTTTGTATTTCGAGAAGGTAAGCAGGTTTGTTCCGTTGAAGAATACCCTTGCGCTCTTGATGCCTATCCTGCCGATCAGGCTTTCCGGCAGCGCATAAGCGAGATTGATGTTCTTCAATCGCAGGAAGCTGGCGCTGCTCATCTGGCGCGTGCTGTATTGCATCGGGTCTGTAAGATCGGTTCCACGCAGCAGCGGAACGGTTCCCGATGTGTTTTCAGGCGTCCACATTTTCGAGTACACAGATTTTTCCCTGATCCTTTCCCAGTAGTAACCATCGTCCGATACATCTTTGTTTGCACCATCGTATATGTTTCCACCGAATTTGTAAATGAAGTTCAAACCGAGTGTGAAGTCTTTGTACGATACTTCCGTATTCAATCCGCCATACACATCAGGCATTGCATTGCCGATGATGGTATAGTTTGCTTTTGTGAAAGTATAGGTTGCTCCCCTGCCGTTGTAAAGAAAATCTCCCGCTTTTGGATCTCCAGGGTTGTTAACGTAGTACACATTGTTGCCGTTCTTCGCATCAACACCGGCCCACTCGTAGCCCCAGAGGCTCAGGGTTGATGCACCTTCCCTGTAAATGAACTGTGCGCGTGCATCGCCGCCGGTAGGGTCGTACCATACAATGTCCCTTCCGCCATACAGTTTCGTAACTTTTGATTTGATGAACGATGCATTCAGCGAAGCCGTCCATTTAACCGATTTGCTGTTGATGATGTCGCCACCAAGCTCTACCTCGATGCCCCTGTTGTTGATCTCTCCCACGTTTGCCAATGCACTTGAGAAACCGGTAACGGTTGAGATAGGCACATCCTGCAGAAGGTTCTTGGAATCACGGTTGAAGTACTCGATGGTACCTGTCAGTTTCTGTTTGAAGAGACCAAACTCCAGAGCAATGTTGGTGGTGTAATTGGTTTCCCAGGTAAGATCAGGATTTGCATTGGTTGATAAGTACCCGCCGGCATTGCCGTTGTAACGCAAGGTGTAATTGGTGAGCGATCTCCATCCATAGTTCTGCGATGGCAGGGTACCGTTGATACCATATGATGCCCTCAGTCTTAAATTACTGACCGCGGTAAGATCGTTCATAAAATCTTCACCGCTGATCTTCCATGAACCGGCTACCGACCAGAAATTACCATAGCGGGTGCCTGGCGCAAGTTTGGAAGAACCATCGCGGCGGAACGATCCCGACAGGAAATATCTTTGTTTGTAATTGTATTCCAGGCGGGATAATACAGAAGCGATCGCGTTGCCATAGTTATACCCGCTGCCCGCAAATGCGCCTGCGGGCGACAAGGTTGTCAATGCGCTGGAAGGAAGATTGGTACCGGTTGTGGTTTGAAACTCTGTAATGTTTTTTTCGTACTCAAATCCACCCAGCACAGTAATGCCATGATAACCGAAATTTTTTGCGTAATTGATCGTGGTAGAAGAAACCAGTTTGCTTATCCCTGTGCTGCTTTCCTGGATCAGCCCGTTTGTTGCAGAACCATTGTAATGGATCGAGCTGTAATACAAATGATCCTTCACTTCTGCGTTGTCGTAAGAGAAAACGGATTTGATGTTGAGCTCAGGAAGGATCTTCAACGTAACCGTTTCATTCACAGAAAAACGTTTGGTTACAGAATTGTTGTTCCATTGATCGTTGTAATAAATATTGTTCTGCGCAAGGCTTCCAAAACGCGCGGTAAAAGGCTGGCCGGTTTTGTAATCTGTTGGCCAGTAAAAAGGCCACAACAGGTTTCTCACCTGGAAGAAATAGTTGGCGCCGGTATTCCTCGAATCGTTAAAGCCCACCTGGCTGTTTCTTGCAATACCTACGTTGGTGGCAAACTCAAGCAGCGTTCCTACTTTTTGCGTGAGGTTCATACGGCCCGAAATACGATCGAGCTTATTGATGTGGATCCTGTTCTGATCCCTTGTATAGTTGAGCGATGTATAATAGGTTGTATTGTCATCACCACCGCTTACAGAAAGGTCATTGGTCTGGTAAATACCGGTTCCAAAATAAGCCTTGTCCCAGTCGAAGTAAGTTCCTTCCCGGTTCACAATACCATCGGTCATGCCGGTGATGTTCACATTATCGTTCAGCGCCGTTCCTGCCGTTGCAAATTTGTAACCATGTTTATTGAACTTAGTGTTCAACTGTCCGAGCGCATAGGTATTGGCCTGTGCGGCGGTTTGTCCTGCAGAAGTTTTGTTATCATACAAGATCCTGTACAGCATATTGATCTGTTCCTGCACATTGGCCGTCTCATAGTTGTCTGTGGCCCATGAAGGTGTTATACCGATAGACGAGTTGAGGTGCACTTTTGGTTTTCCTTTTTTACCCTTTTTGGTGGTGATCACCACAACACCGTTTGCGGCCCTTGAACCATACAGCGACGAAGCGGCTGCATCTTTCAGGATGGTGATGGTTTCAATGTCTGAAGGGTTGAGCGTATTCATTACGTTGTTGGAACCGATGTACGATCCGCTGAGTGTGCCCTGGTCGCCCGAGATCACCGGTACGCCATCGATCACATACAGAGGTTCGTTGCTCGCGTTCATCGAACCGATGCCCCTGATGCGGATGCTCGGTGTGGCCCCTGCTTCTCCGCTCGCTGTTGTTACCTGCACACCGGCTGCCCGGCCCGTCAATGAATTCTGGAAGGAGGTAAAGGGATTGTCTTTGATAGCGTCCTGGTTGATCGTAGCGGCTGCTCCCGTATAACTCGCTCTTTTGGCGGTGCCGTAAGCAACAACGATCACATCGTTCAACGATTCCACATTCGGCTGGAGCGCCATGTTAATCAAGGTTCTCCCGCCGATGGCCACTTCCTGGTCCTGATAGCCAACGATCTGGAACACCAATGCAGTGGCATTGGCGGGAACGGAAATAACATAACTGCCATCGCTGGCCGATGCAGCGCGGGAGGAAGTACCCTTCACATGCACGGTAGCGCCGGCAATGGGGGCCTTGGTTATGTAATCGGTAACGATACCTCTTACACTGGACTGTGCATGCGCCGCAAAACAACAGGCAAGCAATGCAAACAGCATGAACGGGAAGTGTTTCTTCATAGCGGGAGTTTTAGCATTAGCGTTTAATAATGGATATTGACATTTTATCTCTATGCGTTTTTTTGCCGATATAGCCTGCTGTTTTTAGCTGACTCTGTTGAATAATCATTTAAAAAATTCGTTTTAAGATAGTGCCTTTTTTAGAAAATTTTACAAAAACGTAATGATTTTTTAACAAAGGCCGAGGTATGGGCTGATTTTTACATCAGCGGGGCGACATTGATCGAGGATTTACCGGTAAAGACAAGAATGTTGCACAAAGCCGCAGGGAGGGCAGGCGAATGTAACCCGGTAAACATCATCATCCCATATCCGCATTCAGCTTCAACACAAGCATCACCATTTCCCTGTCTTCCGGGAGGTTGATTTGCGTGAGCCCTTTGTGGGGTGATTGGGCGAAACGTTCCACAAACCAGCCTGGTTCTGAAAGTGCAGCATCGTCTACATCGCGGGTGTCTACAATGGCCGGGCTGCGGTGGATGGCGAGGAGCAGGTTCATCATCTTGCGAACATTGTCGGGCGTGTCGAGGTTTTTCTGTTTAAAGAAGAAGTAATGATAGCTCACCGCGTTGCGGTAACGCAATATTTTTCTCGGGTTCCTGAAAAGATTGATCTCATCGTGAAGCTCTGCAAACAACTGCTCGAGAATGGCCGGCGGCACATCTTTCAGGGTTGCATTGGCGAGCGAATCGTCTTTCATAAAAAAGGCAACCAGCAGGATCAGGACCGCTACTGCCGAAGCCGCCCATATGGGCCAACTGCTGAAAACGGCTTTGAATGTTTCCTTGTTCCGCATACCGCTTGCCGTATCGGCGGCATTGGCAACAATAGAGGAAATATTCGGCTGCTGGCGCTTTTCGAGGTAAGCGCCCGACTGCGGTGGAAGTTCTTCTTCATTGGCCGGGCGTTGCCGCCGCTTCAGGGTTTCGCCGCTGCGGTCTGTTGTTCGGGCGGTGTCCTGCCTGGCTGCCCGTGTAAACGTAGTTGACGGGCCGTTGAAAGATGGGTTCACCACTTTTACATACACCGTATCTTTCTTTGCCTTCTCCTCTGCAACCGTATGCCTAAAGCTTTCTTCCGTTACTTCTTTCCCCAGCACCTTCGCAAACACATACCAGCCACCGTAGGCGCCGAGCAACAGGCACACTACCGCAAGTATGGAACGCGAAAGGTTATAGTATTTTTTAGCTGGCATTTTTGGGCGCGTCTGTTGGTTCTGAAATATCGTTCGGGCTCAAAGGCACGGGCACATTGAGTTGTATCATTTTCTCCAAATATTGCAACCCGAGCTTGGATGGATCGTTGTTGTATGAAGATGCGATCGTTTCCTTGCTGTCGATCAAATAGCTGCCAAGGTTTTCCGCAACCTGGTCTACATACAACCCAAGCACAAACACCGCACGGAAACTTTCCTGCTGCGAATCATCCGGTTTGGATGTTACGTCGCTGATAAAATTCAACGCCTCCAGCATCTCAAATATTTTTTTGCCGCCTACACGGTCGAGGTCGTCGATAAAAACAATCAGTGTTTTATCGCCCAAAGCGCCCATGATCTCCCAGTATTCGGTACGGAATTTCTCGCGCATATCCGGTACCTTTTTTTCCGCATCCAGCGCGAAATTCTTTTTGTAGATGATGTTGGCGAATGCGCCGAGCGTAGGCGATTTCTCCGATTGCAGGAAGAAGAAACTCACAATGGGCAGCAATACCGTGATCACGCTGGTGGTAACATTGGTTATCGAAAAAAGATTTCTCCAGTCGATCGTATGCCCCAGCAAATGCAGGTCCGCAGCACGCCATTCGTGCTTCGGGTTCATATAGTACAACGACACGCAAAGGTCCAGTATCACTGCCGCAAACAATACAACGGTAAACCCGGTGAGTATCTTCCGGTAGCCCGGTTGTTTAACAAACCTTGTTGTCGCGAGCCGTGTTCTGAATTTGACCGATGCAAAAAACGAGTCCCATATGTTTTTCCTGAAGAAGGGTTGCTCGCAGCGCCTGATCACCTTTAACAAAAATGCGTTCAGCAAGCTGCTTTCCGATTCCTGGTGCCATGCATTGAACCAGGTGGTGATGAAGCGCTGGTCCTTGTTCTCTTCAAGCATCTGCCTGATGCAGTTCATGATGGATGATTTGCCACTTCCCCAGGCGCCATTGATGGCGATGGTCATTGGCAGCGGCGTGTTCCTGTTCGCGATCACATCGGCGATTGCCGTGATGGCCTGTTTCATATCGCCTTCCGCCAGCTGGTTCTTATCGAGCGGTCGGTCGGCGCGCAGTTTCAGATCCTGCACCTCCTGCCCGCCTTCCTGTATCATCCGGATCAGTTTTGCTTTCCTGCGGAACAGGATAAAGAGCATCACGGCCAGGTACAACAAAGAACCGGCCACCCACAGGATACTGTTGCGCAACCAAGGGCGGTGCCCGTTTTCACGCACAACAACCGGCACCGTTTGCCAACCGGCGCGGCCTTTCTTTTTTGCGATGTAAAAACTTTTCTGGTAAACGCCATGATCGCCGTTGTCGATCATCGCATACATCAGGGTATCGTTTACAGGAAAAAGACCGGCGATGCCGTATGCGTTCCTGATCGAGTCGAGCGGCAGCGATGCGGAGTCTTCCAATGAACCCGACATGTATTCGTAATAGGGAAGCGTATCGCTGAAAAAATAAAAATCAGCGCCGTGTTGCTGGCGCGATTGCAACAGCTGTTCGTAATGGCACGACGGGTTTACAAAGGTCCTCTTCCATTGGTGTGTGCCGGTTGTATTTCCTATGGACGCAGCAATGGTGCGTTCGCTATTGTAAATGTAGCGGCCCATCACTCCCACATACCCATCCGAATCGTCCGGGGAAACCTCGTTGTAATTGAAGATGTAGTTGCCGTAAAAAAATTGAGGGAAAGGCACAAACCGCTCCTGTGCCTGCAGGCCAAAAGCGCCGCAGCACAGCAATACGAGAAGCAACGGTATTTTTTTCAGTTGCTTCACATTTTAGGGGTTGACGTGGCAGGTGAAGGAAGGCTTGTATCCGGTGGAGGGCCCGTAGATGCGGGTTCATTGGTTACCCCGTTCTGAAAAGATCCAAATGCCGACGTGCGCCGGTAGATGACCCGGTAATTGGCAAACGCTCCCTGTGCATAAGCTGCGGACCTCGACACCGCAATACCCGCCAGGTGATTGGTCTCCGCCGCAATGGTAAGCGATGAAATGCTGGCCAGGCCGTTCAGGTATCCTACGCTTACCGAATCGTATTTCTTGTAATCAAACGCATAAATGCTGTCGTTTGAAAAAGCAAAAACGCTGTCCGATATCGCTGAAAAAACGGCGCCGCGCATGGTTTCAAGATCCGTTGTTGCCTTGAGCACAACGAAGCTGTCTGCATTTGCGCCTTTTATGTAAATGTTGTGATCATCCATTGCAACAATGGACCTGTGATCGGGTGCGATGAATATTTTATGGATGTCGCGCTTTTCCCCGGCGGCAATTTTCCATGTGCCCCATTCTTCAAAATTTGTTCCGCCGTCTTCGCTCACCAATACGGAAACAACAGAATCAACCTCATTTCTTGCAATCGCAGCGATGAACTGGCCGGATGAATCGTCAACCGCCATTACACCGCGCAGCCTGCTATTGCCGTTGAGCGCGTGGTGAACATGGCCCGATTCTCTTTTCCATAACCATATATAAGTAAAGATGCTGAGCAGCAGCAAGCCGGAAACGATCAGCAACAGGTAATAATACCGCTTGTAATCACGCACGGCATGCGGCAACGCAGAAGCAGCGGTATTGGTAAGCGGGGCAGAACCAGGTTGCATAAGGCAGTTGGCTTGAACAGTTTTGGCAGGAGTAAGATATGAATTATTTTTGTTTTAACTTCTTTAACCCCAACTACAATGTCATACTGCCGCGCCATCGAATCAATGCCTGATGAAAAGAAAGCGATCCACAAACCTTATCACGACCTGTTGTATGGGTTTCCTGTGCACGACGACAATGAACTGTTCGGAAGGCTCATCATGGAGATCAACCAGGCGGGACTAAGTTGGGAAACGATATTGAAGAAGGAAGCGGGGTTCAGGAAAGCGTACCACAATTTTAATATTAAAAAGGTAGCGTCTTATACAGAGAAAGACAGGGAACGTTTGATGAACGATCCCGGCATCATCCGCAACCGTTTAAAGATTAATGCGGCAATTGAGAACGCGAATACCATACTCCGGTTACAGAAAGAGTTCGGGTCGTTTGAAAAATGGCTGGCGCATCACCATCCCAAAACAAAAGACGAATGGGTAAAGCTGTTTAAAAAAACATTCCGTTTTACCGGCGGCGAAATTGTGAACGAATTCCTCCAAAGCATCGGCCATCTCGAAGGCGCACATGCTACCGGGTGCCCGGTGTATAAGAAAGTATTGAAGGCAAAGCCCTTGTTTCTGCAGTCGTGAGCCCTTTGTTAAGCGTATTTTAATCGAAACCAAAAAACACAACTGAAAATGGCCCGTAAAAATTTTTACGAAGGCCGAAGGTTTATTCATTGCGCCAACGTCTAAAGTATTTTTAAACCATTCAATCCTTCCATTATGGCGAAGAAAATACCGGGACCGGCGAAATGGGCACTGCCTTTTATCGTGGCCGCACTTTTTATCAACTGCAGCAAAAGCAGCGACAACGGCACTAATACCGGCACCGTAACAACGGGTACAGTAGACATCACATCTGTGGTCACGTCTAAATATTTAAGCGCCGTAACGGTTACTACCAGCGGATCCAACCTTGTTTTAAAAAGCGATGGAAGGCCCACCAACCACAAAACGCCTTACTGGGGCGTTGGCAATGCGTTGTATGAGCCGTTTCCTGCGGGGCACCAGAGCAACCCCAATGGTACCATCTCTGTGCAGGCCTACACCATGACGATCCCTTCGAAGCCCGGTGCGGCCACTACGCACGAGGCAACGGAGCTCGGGCCGATCGGTATGGCGCTGAACGGTGTGGCGATATTCAACAACAACGAAATGGGCAATGTTGCACTCGACGCGGGCACGCTCACGTCTTTCGATGGAGCCGGTGCGCACCCGGCACAGAAGGGCGACTACCACTACCATGTTACCGGAACCTATACCACGCTTGACGATGCAAAACTCGTCGGCTTTTTGAGAGACGGTTTCCCGATATACGGCCGGAGAGACATGGACGGCAGCTACCCATCAAACCTGGATGCCTACAATGGGCACACAGCGGCAACAACAGAGTTCCCGTCTGGTATCTATCACTATCATACGCGCAATGAGAATTACCTGAACACAGGATACTACATCCTGAAATCAGGAAGTTACTATGGCGTAAAAGGAACCTTTGTTTACTAGTAAATGCGGCCTATGCCCAACAGCATTTTTATATTTTTTCTTGCGATGGCTTGCGTGACGACCACTATGTCTTCGTGCGTGTCAAAAGCTACGGAACAAAAGGCAGCTGTTACCGCAAAAGACCTTTCGGCAGACACCGGTATGATCCCGAAAGATACCGTGATGGCAAACGCGGTGCAGTTAACCAGGAACGGGCTGCTATTGCACAACAATAAAAAATTCTCAGGTTATGTTGCAGGCCTTTACCATGGTGGCAAAATAAAACAGGTCAGCTCTGTTTACGAAGGAATGCTCCATGGCATATCGCGCAGCTATTTTGAGAACGGCGCCCTGCATGAAGTAAGGCAGTACAAAGAAAACCAAAGCACCGGCAGGCACTATGGCTACTGGCCCAATGGAAACATGCAGTTCGATTACCTCTATTTCAGGGATCAAAAGATAGGCGATATGAAACGCTGGTACGACAACGGTAAACCCTACCTTTTTCTTCATTACAAAGACGATAAGGAAGAAGGGCTGCAACAGGGATGGCGCGACAACGGTAAATTATTCATCAACTATGTGGTCAAAGATGGGCACCGCTATGGTTTACAGGAGTCCATGCTTTGTTACAAACTCAACGAAGGAAACATCATCAAATGAGAAAAGGCGTCTTTCTGTTTTTTTTCTTGTCGGCCTTTCTCGTTTCGTGTAAAGAAGGCCCGGAAAGAAGATTGCCCTATTACAACAATGCAAGCTTTACACCACAGTTTCTTGAAAAAGCGCCGGAAGACTTTCACAAGGTGCGGTCTTTTGCATTGACAACGCATACGAACCAGGCATTTACAGAAAAAGACATGGATGGAAAGATCAGCGTGGTGAATTTCTTCTTCACATCGTGCCCGGGTATCTGCCCCAGAATGGCGATCAATATGAAAGCATTGCAGGATAGTTTTTTAACCGATGACCGCATCCAGCTCCTTTCTCACTCGGTGATGCCGGAAACAGACGATGTGCCCACGCTTCAAAAATATGCCGGTGCAAAAAAAGTTGACAGCAAAAGATGGCTGCTGCTCACGGGCAACAGGTCGGAGATCTACAACCTCGGCCGTAAATTCTATTTTGTGGAAGAGGATCTTGGAGAGAAAAGGGACACGGCGACGTTCCTTCACACGGAAAATTTTGTGCTGGTTGATAAACAACGCCACATACGCGGTATCTACAACGGGCTAAATGTTGCTTCGATCGGTGAACTGATCAGGGATATAAGGGAACTGGAGAAAGAGTAAACTTTCCCAGATCTATGCTCACAATATCAATACGATCGTTCCTGCAATGATCAGCAGGGCGCCTGCAATGATTTTCAGCGTCAGCACTTCTTTCAGGAAAACAACGGAGAGTATGATCGTGAGCGCCACACTCAGTTTATCAACGGGCGCAACCTGCGATACTTTTCCCAACTGCATGGCCTTGAAATAAAAGATCCACGACAAGCCCGTGGCTATACCCGAAATAACGAGGAAAAACAGGTTGTGCCGCGATAAGGTGGCAAGCCCGCGTTGTTCGCTTCTTGCAAATACAATTCCCCAGGCGATCACCAGGATCACTGCCGTTCGGATGGCGGTTGCCAGGTTTGTGTTCACATGTTCGATACCAATTTTTGCAAATACGGCCGTAAGGGCGGCAAAGAGTGCTGAAAGAAGCGCGTAGGTCCACCACATGAGTCTGGAGTTTGTAAAGACTTATAAAAGTAATGCGTACAATACAAATTTGCAAGCCCTTCTTCAATCCAGGATCCATGGCTCACTGCTCATTGCTTACTTTCTCTGCCTGTTCTTCTTTGATCGTGGCCTCGGCCCTCTCCTTTTTGATATCCATGCGGATCAATACATACAGGCTCATGTAAATGTTTGCGATCCAGACGATGGAGAAACCGGCAACAAGATACCCGCGCCAATCGCTGTACAATAACTGGTAATGCGTAATGACCAGCATCAACGCGGTTACATAATGGCTGAAACAGTACTCGCAGGTAAACAGGTAAAAGAATTTCCGTTGAAGAACCGTTTTACAGCTCTTTGATTTGTCCACGCAATATTCATGGATCTCCCTGAACACTTCCTCGTGGGTAAAGGTCCAGGCAATACAGGCCACGGGTATGGCCAGTACAAAAAGATAGATCAGTTGTAAAGTGATGGTCACAGTAGTATTTGTATCAAAAACTATAAAAAATCTATGCCATCAGGCTTAGCGGTTGTTAAAGATTTTTACGGTAAAGGGATTGTAAGTAATTTATAGCCCAATTGACCGGTATGAAATACAAGCTGATCTGTATCGTTTTGCTGTTGTGCTGCATAAAAATGCGTGCCCAATCGTATGCCGGGCTTACCGGGCAGCGGGATACATCGTATGGCAATTACAGTGCGTATGAGAGTACGAAGAAGACGCATCCTGATATCAAACTCATTACAGATTTTGTGATCCCTTCGGTAGCGGAAGAGAAGAACATTGTATACAAGCGTACTTCTGCAAACAGGCAGTTGTTGATGGATGCTTTTTATCCAAAGGAGAAAAGCAATCACAAACGCATCCCGCTCATCATGATCCATGGCGGCGGGTGGAGAACCGGCAACCGGACGCAACACTACCCCCTTGCGCAAAAACTGGCCGCGCTGGGTTATGTTGTCTTTACGCCCGAATACCGGCTTTCAACCGAGGCCCTTTTCCCCGCTGCGGTTTATGACCTGAAGGAGGCGATCCGGTTTATCAGGCGCAATGCATCAACCTACCATATAGACACCGCAAAGCTGGTGGCCATGGGCTTTTCGGCCGGTGGGGAACTCGCGGCATTCCTGGGTGTTACGGGCAATCTTCCTTTGTTTGAAGGAAACGATGGGGAGCGAAGCAGCGTGCCTACCCATGTAAATGCCGTGGTTGATATGGATGGCATCCTGTCGTTTACCCATCCCGAATCGGGCGAGGGAGACGACAGCAAACGCACATCGGCCGCAACCTACTGGTTTGGCTACCCAAGAAAAGGAAATGAAAAGATCTGGGAAACCGGGTCATCGTTAACCTATGCCGGCAGCAGCACGCCGCCAACATTGTTCCTCAACAGTAGCGTAGACAGGATGCATGCCGGCCGCGAAGACTATATCAGAATACTAAACGGCTATAACACCTATACCGAAGTTCACACCTTCGAAGGCGCCCCGCACGGGTTTCCCTTGTTTGAGCCCTGGTTTGAACCAATGGTGAATTATATCGACGGGTTTTTGAAAAAGGTGTTCAGGTAAGCGCATGCAGTTGCAGATCATTGTTCATTATCGATGGGTGTCTTATGAAAAAAACCATATTCTTTTTTTTGTTTCTCCTTTGTTCGTTTGTGAGCGTTTGTGCCCAAACAGGTAATCCGCAGCAGTACAAATATGTATTTACAGTGGCAAAGGATGGGTCTGGCGATTACAGGTATATCCAGGATGCGATCGATGCGATGCGGGTGTTTCCTTTGGCGCCCATTACTTTGTACATTAAGAATGGGGTATACAACGAAAAAATAGAGTTGCCGGAAAACAACACCGATGTTGTTTTTATTGGAGAGAGCGTAGAAAAAACGATCATCAGCTTCAACGATTATTCTGGTAGGGGTAAGCTCACTACGTTCACTTCCTATACCGCAAAAATTTCAGGCAACCGATTTACCGCGCAGAATATTACGTTTGCGAATACGGCCGGCGCCGTAGGACAAGCGGTTGCTTTGTATGTAGATGCAGACAAGGCGGTGTTTGTGAACTGCCGTTTCCTGGGCAACCAGGATACCATTTATACCGGCGGCGAATCATCACGCCAGTATTTTAAAAACTGCTACATTGAAGGAACAACGGATTTTATTTTTGGACCGGCCACCGCGTTGTTTGAAGCATGTACCATCCGTTGCAAAACAAACTCCTACATTACCGCTGCAAGTACAACGCCGGGGAAAGCATTTGGTTATGTGTTCAAGGATTGCGAGATAAAAGTTGATTCGCAAGTAACCAAAATGATGCTCGGCCGGCCCTGGCGGGCGCATGCGAAAACGGTGTTCCTGAACTGCACCATGCCCGCACAAATAGCACCGCAGGGATGGGACAACTGGGGCAATCCCGACAATGAGAAAACGGTATTCTACGCAGAATACAAAAACACCGGCCCGGGCGCCAACACATCCCAACGTGCAAAATGGATCAAACAGCTCAGCGATGATGAAGCAGTGAAATACACCAAGGAAAACATTTTTGGCGCACCACGCCTGGATGCCAGCGATTGGGCGAAAGAAATAAAGGATCGGAAGTTTGAATGGCCGGCGAAATAAACCCGTATTCCGGGAATTTTACGTTCCGGGCAACCCTTCCATCCAAAACTGCATTTAACCTACAAACACCGGCACCGGATGGAACTACTGCAACTCATCAGGGAATGTAAAGAAGGGCGGATAACGGCACAGAAATACCTGTACGACCGTTTCGCAACGCAATTCTTCCTTGTATGCAGGCGGTACCTGAGAACGGATGCGGAAGCAGAGGAAATACTGCAGAATGGTTTTGTGAAGGTCTTTGATCACCTTTCCCGGTTCAGCTATGTTTCAGATGCGGGTTTTGTGGCCTGGATGAAGAAGATCATGGTAAACGAATGCCTGCAGGAACTGCGCAGAAAAAACAGCTTCCTGCTCGTTGCCGAAGACCTCGCAGCCGAAGTAAATGTTGAGGACGATGTGTACGCAAAATTATCTGCCAACGAAATTTACCGGCTCATTACCCAACTCCCCATCGGTTACAGAACGGTTTTTAACCTGTACGTGATCGAAGGGTTCAGTCACGCAGAAATAGCAACACAACTCGGCATCTCGGAAGGAACAAGCAAGAGTCAGTTGAACAAAGCGAAAAAAACATTACAGCACGCTGTTACGCAAAACAACCTGTATGCAGAACGACAAGCAAAATAACCAGGTCCGGTCAGCCATAGAAGAGCTGGATCAACTGCCCGATGGGTTCAACTTCAACAGCAGGCATACCTGGGCGAAGATTGAAGAGAAACTTCCGGGTAAACAACAAAGAACAACTGCATGGTATTACGCAGCCGCTGCAATTGCATTGCTGGCGGGCATTTCCTCTTTCTTCTATTTCAAAACATCGCCCGGAAACAATAATGCATCGACGGGGTTTGCCGTTACCGTAAAACCAGTATTTTCTACGTTGCCAAAAGAAAATAAAAACAGTACGGCGGGCCATGTATCCGTTTCAGCTGCACGCAGCCCGATAAAAGCAAACATCACAAAGAACAAAACGGCCGTATCATCACCTGTACTAAAAGAAGAAGAAAATACCGACCCTAAGGAAACACTGGTAACATCAGCTGCAGAAACACTGCCGGCAACCGTTGCGGTAACCGAACCCATCACCAGCAAAGAAGAGAAAAAGAAGCCGGTTGTAAGCGCCGTCAAAAAACCTGTTGTAAAAAGATACCGGGTTATCCATATCAATGAGCTTGACGCAATGCCCGTTGCGCCTGCATCGGGCAATCTCACAAAATCTGAGTTCAGGAAAATGATGAACCAGCAAATTGAGGAAAAAGAATTGTCGCAACCCACTGAAAACAATACCCGGTCGCTGTTTTTCTTCAAGACCCGGCCTTCCAACACTTCCACCAACACCATTGTAGAAAACAACTGAACGCTATGAAAAAAATGATCTTATTTTTCCTGCTGCTTGCAGGAACGGGAAATGTTTTGCATGCCCAGCTCGATCTGCCGGACCCTACGGATATCACCTTTAATACGCCGAAGACAAGCAGGAGTAATATCACATTCACCTTCTTCCTTTCGTCGCATACAAGAATATTGCTTGACCTGGCCTTTATTTCACAGGTTGAGCGGTTACCCGATCTTGATTCGATGCTACAGGTTGCCGTAAAAATGCTCGAACCGTTGCAGGATTCCCTACGTTCCGACGGCGTGGTACGGCGGGTTGATGTTGTGCTGCGGAACGAGCTGCCCAAGATCAGGATCATCACGCACCCGGAACTTTCAAACACCTACACCATCAAAGACAACGAACTGATGGAACTGAAAGTAAACCAGGACACCGTTCGCCTCATTGGCTACGCGCAGAGCATGCTGCAATATGGAAGGAAAGAAGATGGCGTGTTCACGCGGACACCGCTGGGTGCGGCCTTCGCCGTATCGATCATTACAGACAATGTTGGGGATATCGCGAAAATAGAACCCGGGCAACTCAAAAAATGCCTCGACGTGCTTCGCCCGAAAGTACAGAAATATACAAAGGGTAACAGTTACAATGTGAATGCGCTCAATTACCGCGCGAGCTTTAACATGAACATGGGCGGCCAGATGGTTTCACCAACCAATATGTCGGTGCTGTATTCAGGTGAACCGCAAACAACCATTTCTGTTGCCCCTACGTTTGGTTTTGCCCGCGGCTCCTTTACAACGGGACTGCAGGCCAGCTTCAATTACAATTTCTCACGCGGCTACTACAACAGGACAAGCCTGCGGCTTGTAACAGAGGCCGAATTCAATTTTCCGAGGGATCCCGTTACCAACAAGGTAAAAGTAGAAGTAAACCGCTTTATCGGTTTGCACCTGCGGCAATACAACAAGCCATTGTCCGACAAACTTGAGCTGGCCGCCAACCTGAGCCTTAGTTACCTGCTCACCAAAAACAGTTCGCTGTATGAGAAGAATACATTCCGCCTCGGGCTTCCCGTTCTCGCCAGCAAACGCATTTCTATTGAACCGGCACTGTTGTTCAATGATTTTTTTAAGAATACTTCGCTTTCCCTGAGAATTCTTTTTAACTTTTAGCTGTCATTGGAGGCAACGGTGTAATTATAAATGCGGTTGCCTGCAATGCGACGGCACAATTTTTTCAATCTTCAGACAAACAATCACAGTGACAACCGATTTCAACAACAAGGTTCGGCAGATATTATTGCTGATGCTCGTGCTCGCATTGATGATCTTACTGGTGCTGGAACTGTACCATTTCTTTCCGGGGTTCCTGGGCGCAATCACCTTATACATCTTGGGCCGCGACAAATACAATCACCTTGTTACGAAAAAAAAATGGAAACCGGGTTGGACGGCATTGTTGTTCATGACGATCTTTTTGGTATGCATAGGAATACCGATTTACCTGGCCATCGATATTTTGTCATCGCGCGTAACCTCTCTCATCAACAACCAGGACCAGGTGATGACGAGCCTCAAATCCATCTCCAACCAGATTCACCGCTGGACGGGCCAGGAACTGCTTACGGATGCAAACATCCAGAACATACAGAAAAAAGCAACGGCGCTCATTCCATCTTTTCTCAACAGCACGTTGATGATCATTACCAATATCGCGATGCTGCTGTTTGTTGCCTATTTCATGTTCACCAGTTCTGCGCAGATGGAAAAAACCATCCAGCGATTTATACCGCTGCAAAGCAAGAACATCAACCTGCTTGCCGAGGAAACAAAGAATATGGTTCGTGCCAATGCGATCGGTATTCCCTTGATATCGCTGATACAGGGGCTGGTTGCCTTGCTGGGCTACTGGATCTTTGGTGTAAACGACTATGTGCTTTGGGGGTTTATGACCGGCATCTTCGCGTTTTTTCCTGTTGTGGGAACGATGATGATCTGGGTGCCGCTCGTGATTTATGTTTACTCCACGGGCAATAATTTCAACGGAACAGGTTTGATGCTGTACAGCCTCATTGTTACGGGCAATGTCGATTACCTCGCGCGCATCAGTTTACTGAAAAAGATAGGCGATGTGCACCCCATCACCACTGTACTGGGTGTGATCGTGGGGTTGCAGCTGTTTGGTTTCTGGGGATTTATTTTCGGCCCTTTATTGATCAGCTATTCTTTGCTGCTGTTAAAGATCTACACCAGCGAGTTCGGGTCGATGAAATGATCATTGAACATTGACCTTCGAATAATAAATACCATCGGGGTTCCTGCCTGTGTCGATGCGTTGGGCAACGGTCCAGGTTTTTGTGTCGATCACCACAACCAGGTTCATGCCGGTTGTGCAGATGAACATCCATTTGCTGTCGGCGCTCGCGGTAATCCCGCCCGGAACGGGTTGTTTACCGGGTTCAGTAACCAGGTCGATGTCTTTTATCCATTTTTTTGCGGGCACATCATAAATACTCACATTGCCTGCACCGCCGTTGCTTACTGCAGCGTACTTTCCATTGGGTAAAAAACCAACACGATAAGCAACGGGTTGTGCGGGGAAAACATGCATCGTCTCAAATGTTCTTGTATCGATCACCGTGTTTGTATTTTCTTTCTGGTTGGCAACCCATAGTTCTTTTCCATCCGGGGAAACATGCAATCCTTCCACACCGGGTTTTAACTGGATGTGCCGGATGAGTGCGTTGTTCTTCACGTCTATCACGCTAACCGTTCCCGAATTGATGTTGGAGGTATATGCGCGCTGATCGGCGGCCGAGTAAGTAACCATATGGGTAGTAAGCTGGTCTGTTTTCGCCACCTCGCTCACTGCACCCGATCTTATGTTCACACGCAGGAGAACTTTGTTTGCTTCGCTGGTAACCAGCAATTCTTCTTCGTTTATGAATTCCATTCCATGTGGACGCAGGTACTCGCCAAGGTCGATGGTTTTAACCACTTCTTTACCCGCCACATCAATTACCGAAACGCTTTTACCGGCACCCGCCCTGTTGCCGTAATTGGCAACGGCGGCCATTTTACCCGAAGGAGAAACCGCTACTTCGTGCGGGCCAGCACCTACGGGAATGGTTGCAACCACTTTGTATTGCTTCAGCTCAATAAAACTCAGTGTATTGTCCTCTTTATTGCCCACCAGCAAAGTGCCCTGCGCTGCCGCAATAAGGTTGAAGAAAAAAACAAGAACGAAAGACGTGGTGATGTTTTTCATACAATCCGTTTAATTCTTACAAGTTCGGACAAATTCCGAACAACACCGCAACGTTTTTCCCGCAACCATGAAGTTAGTTCGATGAAGGCGCATCATCGTTATTGATCCCGCGCTTGTTCTTCTTCAATCCCGAACTCAGTTTTCCAAACTTATAGGTGAACGAGAGGTTCACGTTGCGGTAAATGAGGTATTGTTTGTTGGACTGGTAAAAATCAGGCGAATCGTTGTACTGCGTAAACTCATACAACTTGAACAGCGGGTTGTTGAACACAGCGGAAAAAGTAAATTTTTTGACATTACAGGTCGCACTCAGCGAATAATAGTAATAATCGTTTGAACCACCCTGAAGGTTGATGTACCTCCTGTTGTATCCGCCACTCAAACCAAACTGCCATGTACTGTTGGGTTTGTAAACCGTGTTTAAAAAAGTGTTTGTTCTCGGTCCCGAATTGCTGTACATGCGGCCATTGTATGTCCCGGTTATCCATACATAAAAAATACCGGTATTGAAATTCAGGCTGAACCTTGGAGAAATTGCATAGTTTCCATTTACATTAAAACGAAGGATCCTGTTCTGCCCTACGTTCTCAAACGTTGTATAACTTACCGTATCATTCACAACATTTGTTACAGATTCAACACTGTTATTGATGTACATATAACTTGCCCGAAAATTGGCCGATCCTTTTTTACCGATCTTGTTATAGCTCAGTTCAAACAAATGACTGATCACCGGCCGCAGGTTCGGGTTTCCCGTGTTGATGATCTGTACATTGCTTTTATCGATGAACGGGTTCAACTGGTTAATGCCGGGCCTCATCAAACGGTTGGTGATGCCGAAGCTGATCGTGTTGCCGTTCTTGAGAGAATGCAAGGCGAGGAAAGACGGAATAAAATTGGTATAGCCCTGGTCGAGTTTTGTGGAGGTTGATGTGAAGTTCGCATCCACGGTTGTATGTTCTGCCCGTAACCCGGCCTGGAACGTCCATTTGGCAAGCTTCAGCGAATAAGAATTGTAAAGACTGTATACATTCAACTGGTAATCGAATACATTGCTGCGCAGCGGATCGTTCACATACCCCGCCGAAGGGGATACAAAAACTTCGCCCGAAGTATTGCTGTAGTTGGTGCGCAGGATGGCTTTTGCGCCGGCCTCCACCGTAAACTTTTTTATGGGGTTTACGTAGTCCAGCTGAAATGTATGTTCCCTGAAACCTGCATCGTTCAATTGCTTGTTATCAGGCTGCGTGTAGTTGAGTTTGTTGGTGGAAACAATATCGCCGAGCTGGCTGGCCAGTGAATAGGAATATCGGTAGGAAGAGGTAAGCAGCTGCTCCTTTTTTCCTTTGAAACCCAGTTGGTGGTTCAACCCCAGGTCTACCGCGCTGAAATTGAATTCGCCTTCGTTGCGCATGTCGTACGACTGCAGAACGGCGCCCGATTGCGCAAAATAGGAGGAGTTGCGATTGACCGTTGATCTGACCGGGTTGAAAAAATAATTGACCGATGCGGTAAGCAGGTTCAATGAGTCGGCTTCATAACTCAGTTCCGATCCTGCATAGGCGCCATATCCACGGTTGCGTACATGGTTGTCCTGGTACAATGTTTCCGTGCTTGTACCGAATGTTTTCCGGAGATTTTCATTACGCGTAGTAATACCCACGCGCAGGTTTCCGCCGGCGAAAAGGGAAAGGCCGAACTTATCTCTTTTAGCCGTGAGGTTTACATTCACTCCCGGCCCGAACGGCAACGATTCGCGAAGCGTAACACTTCCGTTGTAACCATCGGCTGTTTTTTTAACGGTAACAATATTGATGATGCCTGCCAGCCCTTCTGCATCGTACTTGGCCGGCGGTGTAGTGATCACTTCAATTTTCTGGATGAGGTTGGCAGCCATCGTCCGCAACACATCTTTCGGATTGCTGGTCACCAATGCGGATGGTTTCCCGTTGATGAATATGCGGTAGTTGCCGCTTCCCTGCAACTGGATGTTGTCATCGCCATCAACCGTGATCAAAGGCACACGGCGCAGCATATCCATAGCGGTTTGCCCTTTGGCGGTTGCATCGGCCTGTACATCGTATACCAGCCTGTCTATCTCCTGTTTTACAAGCGGTTTGGTGGCGTTTACCGTTACGTTGCCCAGCGCCGCGGCAGCGGATGCGAGCAGTATGGTTCCCAATTCGTTTGAGGCAGGCAGCGGGATGATCCTGCTTTCATATCCTACATAACTGATCACAAGTTTGTTTCCACTAACATTGGCGGCCACAGGTATCACAAAAACACCTTTGTCTGTTGTGGTGGTACTCTTCAATGTTTTACCCTCTGCATTCTGCAAAACAACACTGGCCAGCGCGATGGGTTTTTGTGTTGAAGAATCCGCGACCACACCACGGCTGGTAACAGCAGCGCCGGTTTGCGCCTGCAGGGTAAGGGAAAAAACAAGGGAAAAAATCCCGGTAATAAAGTATCTCACAGCAAAGGGTTTGGCTAAAGACACCATGTTCGGCCAAAAGTTGCAATTTAAAACCGGAAATATTATAAGCGGAAAATAGTGCGGTTAACCGACATCAGCGCGCATAGCCACCATGTGTTTGCTGAACCCTGCTTTCTCGTAGGCGCGTATGGCGGATGCATTGGAATAATAAACATCCAGCCTCAATTCGGCGATCCCCTGCTCCTTCGCCCATCTTTTCAGCTCTTTTATGATCTCCTGGTTGATGCCCTTGCCGCGGTGTTCGGCAACGGTGTACATGAAACCGAGGTACGCATGCTTCGCGTGCGCGTTGTAAGGTTTTGCATCTTCGATGCGTGCATAGCCGGATGCCACAGGCTGGCCGTCTACTTCTGCAACAACAAGATGGATGTGTTTGGCGATGAGCATCAGGTCCAGGTCGTAGTATTGGATCGGGTCCTGCTTCAATGTTTTATCAAAGGGCCTCTCTGCTTCAATCACACCTTGTTCAAACAGGCGGAGAAGGGGCAGGTCGGAAGAAATGGCTTTGCGGATCTTCAGGTTTTGCATGCCCAATATTATATCATTTTTTCAGCTCCGAAATCAACCTGCGGTTTGATTTATTTATAAAAACTATCGGTAGTTTACACACCCAAAACGATCCCGCATGCGGAAAATATTTTTTTGCTTTCTTCTGTACGCCGCCCCGTCTTTCGCGCAGCATACCATCGAGATCAAACACAAATACTACACGATGCAGTTCGATACCATTCAATCTGCAGAGCTGCTCGGTTATTATATTCAGACAACCGCCCATTCTACTGCGTGGCCACGCATGCCGCGGACAGGCAGGTTCTCAAAATTTACCAACGATCCGTTGCTTGCAGGAAAGGTGCTGGCAAACGACAAAACCTACCGTGACTGGAACAAAAAAAATCCGCAGCGGGCGCGCGACAGGGGACACATCAATCCATTTACCGCATTTGATTTTGCGGAAGATGCTGCGCTGGAGAGTATGTATTTTTCAAATACCTGTCCGCAGGCCAAATACTTCAACGAACACCAATGGCAGCGCGTTGAGCAGTATGTTTTGAAATTATCGCGCGGAACAAAAACCGAGGCTCCTATAGACAGCATCCACGTATGGACCGGCGTACTCATCAACAACGAACATCCCAAGAAGATGAACGATGTATTTGAGCCGGATTATTACTGGAAAGTGATCTGTTATAAAAAAGACGGCCTTCCCGTAACCGAAGCCTGGCTCGGCCTGAACGACGACAGCAACCGAGACACGAACCCCGGGTCCATACGTACCGACGTTGAAAAGATAAGGGAGATGGTATGCAGGTATTACCCCGGTTTGGTATTGGGATTTTGAGCAACAGTTTAGTTCTTAGAAGAAACCGGCGGCTTGCCTCCTTCGGGAACAAAGATGAGTGCGGCAGAATTCATGCAATATCTTTTGCCCGTTGGTGCAGGGCCGTCGTCGAATACATGTCCGAGGTGAGAGCCGCTTTTACTGTCAACCACCGCCCATCGAACCATCCCATAACTGTCGTCTTTGATCAGGCGCACGGCATCGGGACTGATCGGCGCATAAAAACTCGGCCATCCCGTTCCTGAATTGAACTTGGCAGTTGAGCTGAACACGGGTTGCAACGATGCAGCCGAATAATAGGTTCCTTTTTCGTAAAAATGATCGTACTTACCCGAGCCCGCACGTTCCGTACCTTCTTCGCGAAGCACATAAAACTGTTCGGGGGTAAGACGTGCTTTCCACTCTGCGTCGGTTAAGCGCATGGGCCATACGGTCTTTTCTGTAGCCGTTGGCGGATCAGGGTATTTTGTTGATTTGGATTGCGCGCGTCCGCTGCCGGCGGCCAGCAAAAACACCACCGCAAAAAGAAAAGCAAACAAACTCTTTGAATATCGCATAAAATTTTTTCTTTGTAAAGATGTACGGAAAACGATACGGGAAGGTTGTGAAAACAAATAAAAAACCTGCAGCCTGCAACCGTCTTCTTTGATGTAACGGTCGCGCATCGTATCTTTTTCCAACTGTATAAAGATAAACATTACCGTCTTTTTTACCTGTTAAATTCGCACCATGAACCATCCCAGGATCAAGATCTGCTGCATCAGTTCCGTGAGTGAGGCCCACGAAGCCATCCGGTACGGCGCTTCTGCATTGGGGCTCGTAGGGCATATGCCCAGCGGGCCCGGTGTGATCGGCGATGAGTTGATCCGCACCATCGCCCAACAGGTGCCGCCACCCGTTGGAACTTTTTTATTAACAAGCGAAACCGCTGCAGACAGGATCGTTGCGCATCACCAGAAAGTTTTTACAACCACCGTTCAAATCGTTGATACATTACAGGAAGGTTCTTATCAAGAGATCAAAAAAGCATTGCCGGGCACCAGCATCGTCCAGGTAATTCATGTGATCGATGAACGTTCCGTTGAAGAAGCGATCGCTCTTTCGGAACAGGTGGATGCATTGCTGCTCGACAGCGACAACCCCAATCTCGCTGTAAAACTATTGGGTGGAACAGGACGGATACACAACTGGCAATTGAGCAGGCAGATCGTTGCACAATCCAAAGTTCCGGTGTTCCTGGCAGGTGGATTGAACCCTGAAAATGTAAAGCAGGCAATAGATACCGTTCAACCTTTCGGGCTCGATCTGTGCAGTGGTGTGCGCACCGGTAAAAAACTGGATCCCGCTAAACTGGAGGCGTTTTTTAATGCGGTGATGGGATAGAAGTTTGTATATTTCAGAACAAACAATCGATCTGCTATGAGCCAACCATCCAACAGCCGCCGCAAATTTGTTAAACAGGGTTTGCAGGCCGCCATTGCCTTTACCATTGTTCCGCGTTTTGTACTGGGGCGTGGTTACCTCGCACCAAGCGACCGTATCCAAATGGGTTTTATCGGAACGGGTAAACAGGGGCGCATCCTCTCCGGCTATTTTAAAGAACTCGTGTACACTGTTGCGGGCGCTGATGTTGACAAACAGAAACTTGCCCTGTTTCAAAACAACACGGAAAAATATTACGCAGGTATTGCACAGAAAGAAAACTACAAAGGCTTTACTGCCTATACCGATTTCAGGGAGATGCTCGAGCGGAAAGACATCGATGCAGTTGCCATCACCACACCCGATCACTGGCACGCAGTAATGACCGTGATGGCGGCCAATGCCGGCAAACACATCTATTGCGAAAAACCAATGGCACACACGGTTGAAGAGGGCCGCGCCATGGTAAACGCCGTTCGCAAAAACAAAGTAACGCTACAGGTAGGAAGCATGCAGCGTTCGCAGGATAAATTCAGGAACGCGGTTGACCTCGTCCGCAACGGATACATTGGCAAGGTCAAAGAAGTTCTTGTAAGTGTTGGCGATCCCGGCAAACCAGACGACCTGCCCGGCATGCCCGTGCCGGAAGCATTGAACTGGAACGAATGGGTTGGCCCGGCAGTAATGAACCCTTTCAACCCGGAGCTCGCACCGCCCGTAGAAAAAGACATATACCCCAACTGGCGCAACTACCGCGAATACGGCGGCGGACTCTTAAGCGACTGGGGCGCGCACATGTTTGATATTGCGCAGTGGGGATTGGATATGGACAGGAGCGGCCCGGTTAAATTCATACCCCCAAGCGATCCTTCTGCAAAACGCGGATTGCAGATGATCTATGATAACGGGATCGTGATGAAGCACGAAGACTTCGGCAGAAACTACGCGGTTCGCTTCATTGGAGAGAAGGGAAGGCTGGATGTGAGCCGCAGCTTTATCGACAGCGACCCTGTAAGCATTGCCACCACGCCATTGGCGGCGGGTGATAAAAGAGTATACAACAGCCCGAGCCATTACGTAGATTTCCTGAACTGCATCAAAAGCGGCAAAGACCCGATCTGCGATGTGGAAACGGGACACCGAACCAGTAGCGTTTGCGCCCTTGCCAATATTGCATACTGGCTCAATCGCCCGCTTGAATGGAACCCCAGGAAAGAAGAATTTAAAAACGACAAGGAAGCAAACGGTTATGTAAAAGCAAACATCCGTGCGCCGTGGAAATTGGTATAAAAGATCATAAAAAAGAAAAGGGGCCGGAAACTATTTTCCGGCCCCTTTTCTTTTTCACCTGTTCATCAGCCATTCTTTCAATGAACCGAACGATGGGTCCATTAAAATACTTTTCTTCTCTTTGGAAAAAAGAGGTTGAGCAGAAAGGGGCACTGCGATCCTGCTCCCCGTTACCGCTTCTACTGTTTCAGGGAACTTAACGGGATGGGCCGTTTCCAGGAAAATACCTTTCTGCTGCGGGTGATCGGACAGGTATCTTTCGAGCGCATAAAATGCAACTGCGCCATGTGGATCCAGCGTATAGTTGAAACGTTTATAAACATTTGCGATCGTTTCACGCGTTGTATCGTCGCTGACGGTATACCCGGAAATTTTTTCGGTGATGTTTTTATGGCTGCCCTTGAAAAGTTCAAGAACCCGAACAAAATTGCTCGGGTTGCCCACATCCATCGCGTTGGAAATGGTGGGCACCGCTGTTTTGGGCTGGTAGGTTCCACTATCGAGATATGCGGCAACAGCATCATTCGCGTTGCAGGCGGCAATAAAATGCTGAACAGGCAACCCGCTTACATGCGCAAGCAAACCGGCGCAGATGTTTCCAAAATTACCACTGGGCACCGAAATCACAGGCGGCGCGTTTTTATCTTTCCATTGCTGGTAGGCGAAAAAATAATACAGCTGTTGTGGCAACCACCTCGCCACATTGATGGAGTTGGCAGAAGTAAGCTGCAGTTTATGGGTAAGGTCAACATCCATAAACGCATCTTTTACCATCGCCTGGCAATCATCAAAACTTCCCTGTACTTCCAGGGCGGTGATGTTCTGTCCGCAGGTGGTCAACTGCAGCTCCTGCACATCACTTACCTTACCCGATGGATAAAGGATAACAACCTCCACACCCTCCACACCCAAAAATCCATTGGCCACTGCCCCGCCGGTATCGCCTGAGGTGGCAACAAGCACTGTGATCCTTCCGTTTTGCTGTTTTGAAAAATGACCGAGACAACGGCTCATAAATCTTGCACCCACATCTTTAAACGCAAGTGTAGGGCCATGAAACAATTCAAGCGACGCTATCGAAGGCGATACTGGAACAAGCGGAAAAGAAAAATCAACGGTTTCCGAAACAATGCGCCGCAACGAGTCTTCGTCGATCTCATCGCCAACATAAGGCTGCATGATGATGTAGCCAAGCTCTTCTGCCGGGTATTTCTCTATATTCCTGATCACCGCTGCATCAACCGTTGGAATGTTTTCGGGAAAGTACAAACCTTTGTCGGGCGCCTGCCCCCTTACAGTGGCTTCGCGGAAGCTTACGGATGGTGCTTGTTTATTGAGACTGTAATACTTCATATTGACGTGAGGGTTAACCGATGAATTTTACTCCTTCCATATTGATCGTGGTAACATAGGTGTGGTGATCCAATAACAACCTTGCATATACGGCTTTCATCTCCTGCTCCACCAGTCTTGCTGTTTGCTCATCTTTGCTCAGCATAAAAATGGACGGCCCCGATCCTGAGATGCCGCCACCCAGTGCACCGGCGTCTTTGCTTCTCTTTTTTATTTCTTCAAAATCCGGGATCAGTATGCTTCTCACGGGTTCGATCAAAACATCTTCCAGGGAACGGCCGATAAGTGCGTAGTCGTTTTTTAATAGACCCGCAACAAGGCCCGCAATGTTGCCCCATTGCCTTATCGCATCTTTCAGTTGAACCTGCTGTTTCAAAATACCCCTCGCATCGGAGGTGCGTACCTCGATCTGGGGATGTACAATGCTCACATACAACGGCGGCGCATGAAGCGGGACGATATCGAGCGGGAAAATGGAACGGATCAACGTAACACCACCATAGATACAAGGCGCAATATTATCTGCATGTTTAACACCCGAGGCTACTTTTTCCCCGTTCATCGCGAAGCGAACGAGGTCTTCTTTTGTAAACCTTTCTCCCAGCAAACGATTTGCGGCAACAACGGCACCCGCAGCGCTTGCCGCGCTGGAACCCACGCCACTACCGGGTTTGATCTGTTTGTTGATGCGTAGCTCGAAACCGATCCCTTCCTCCAGCTCCTCCATCATGGCCAGCAATGCTGCACCGGCCACGTTGTCTTCGGGTTTTGTAGGAAGATCGTATTCGTCTTCGTTGATGATGGTTACACCTTTGTTTTCCGAAAAACCGATGCGCATTATATCGTAAGGCTCCTGCACCGCAAAACCCAACACATCGAAGCCGCAAACCATATTGGCTACCGTGGCGGGGGAGTGAATGGTGATGCTCCTGCCGCGCAATGCATCACGCTCAACCCCGCTCAACGAAGTGCCTTTCATTTTTCTGTCTGCGTTTTGGCCCTGCTCCATGTTTTTTTTAGTTGTTTATTGTGTCTGATAATCCTGATCAGGAAATCGATCAACGCGCCCGCAGAATATCTGCAAAAACACCCGACGCAGTTACATCCGCACCGGCGCCGGCGCCTTTGATCACCAATGGCTGTTCAGGATACCGGTCGGTATAAAATAAAACGAGATTGTCTTTTCCATACAGATGATAAAAATCCGATTCGGCAGGTATGTGCTGCAGGCCCACAGAAGCTTTTCCATTTTCATATTGTGCAACAAACTTCAGTTTGCAGTTTTGCTTTGCTGCGGCCTCGTAAATGGACCTGAAATGTGCCTCCTGCTTCTCCATTTCGTCGTAAAAATCTGCAACGGATCCTTCAAAACAGGACTGTGGCAAAAAGTATTCGTTGCTGATGTCGTCCATCTCCAGTTGTTGCCCCGCTTCTCGCGCGAGGATCATGATCTTGCGCATCACATCGGTGCCGCCGAGATCGAGTCGTGGATCGGGCTCCGTGTAACCTTCCTCCTGTGCCTGTTTTACAACAGAGGCAAATGACCTCGAACCGTCGTAATTGTTGAACACAAAATTGAGCGTGCCCGATAATACCGCCTGTATCCTGTTCACTTTATCGCCACTCCGCAGCAGGTCGTTCAACGTTCCAATCACTGGCAAACCCGCTCCCACATTGGTCTCGAAAAGGAACATGGCATTGTATTCGCGCGCGAGTGATTTCAGTTTCAGGTACGATTCGTAAGAAGACGAACATGCGATCTTGTTGCACGCAACAACCGAAACGCTTTTTTCGAGCAACGATCCATAAACAGTGGCCACTTCCGCATTCGCGGTCACATCCACAAACACACTGTTGCGGAGGTTCTTGCTGATGATCGTTCTTACAAAATCATGGATAGAGCCGTCGGGCGCCTGTTGCAGTTGTTCTTTCCAGGTTCCCAGGTCAATGCCGTTCTCGTTAACAAGATTCTTCCTGCTGTTGGCAAGTCCAACCACTTCAATTTGCAGGTGCAGTTCGTCCTGCAGGTACTGGAACTGTTTTTTGATCTGCCCGATCAGTTTACCGCCAACGTTTCCGGTTCCGGCAATAAATACATTGAGCTGTTTGTAGCTCGTTTCAAAAAATTCTTCGTGCAATACATTGATGGCTTTCTTCACATCAAAAGCCGAGAGCACCGCAGAAATATTTTTTTCCGATGAGCCCTGTGCGATCGCGCGAACGTTGATGCCGTTCTTTCCGAGTGCGCCAAACATTTTGCCGCTTACGCCCGGGTGACTTTTCATCTGTTCGCCTACCAAGGCAACGATCGACAAGCCTGATTCTACTTTCAAAGGTTCTACTTTACCTGTTTGAATCTCGTAGCTGAACACGTTGTCGATGGTTTGTTTGGCCTTTGCCGAATCGACCTCATTGATGCCTACGCAGATGGAATGCTCGGACGAGCTTTGTGTGATCAGTATCACATTAACGCTTTCATTGGCCAGCGCCTCGAACAAACGTTTTGAAAACCCGGGAATACCGATCATACCGCTGCCCTCAAGGCTCAACAGGCTGATGCTGCTGATGCTGGAAATACCACGGATAAAACTATCGGTTACGGCAGAATTGTTTTCAATCAACGTGCCGTATTCATTGGGCGCAAACGTATTTTTTACCCATACCGGTATGTTCCTGCTCATCACCGGTTGTATGGTTGGCGGGTAAATGATCTTTGCACCAAAGTGGGAAAGCTCCATTGCTTCCTGGTATGAGATGCGGCTGATGGGTTTTGCATTTTGCACAAGGCGTGGGTCGGCGGTCATCATTCCGCTCACATCCGTCCATATTTCCAAGGCACTTGCGCGAACGGCCGACGCAAAAATGGCAGCCGTATAATCTGAACCGCCGCGGCCCAATGTGGTTGTATTGTTATTTACGTCGCTCGCGATAAAACCCGGTACAACATAGAGCTGGTGCGGCTTTTGTGCGAAATGGGACTGTATGTTTTTTTCCGTCGCGGCAAAATCCACTGCAGCGTTTCCGTGGTTGGAATTGGTGGTGATGCATTTTCTTGAATCCACCCACAATTGATCGATGTTCAGGGATTGAAATTTCGCCGAGATCATCATCGATGACAACAATTCCCCGTAGCTAACGATCCTGTCTTTGGTGCGCGGCGATAATTCACCCAATAAAAAAACCCCATCGTAGATCCCGTCCAGCTCGTTGAACTGTTGTTTTACGAGGCTGAGCGTTGCGCTTTGCTGCTGGATGGGTAATAACTCGCGCACTGCATCAAGATGGCGGGTTTCCATTTCTTTCAGTACTGTTTTGTACGTTTCATCCGCCTGCGATGCGAGGGCTCCTGTCTTCAACAAAAGATCAGTAATGCCGCCCAATGCAGAAACCACGAGCACGGTCGGCTCTTTTTGTATTGCTGATGCTACGATGTCTGTTACCTTCTGTATGTTGGCGGAATTGGCTACCGAACTGCCGCCGAATTTTAATACCTGCATAAATGATTGCTTTTTCCCTGGGGAAATATGAAATAAATGATTTGATTCTTTCTGAAGTGCAGCTTACAAAAGCCCTGTGGTGATATAAATACAGATAACCCTTTACAGGGTCGTAATGGTTGTAATAGCAGTTGTGAACAGCGTTGCTGTTGCTATGGTTGGGATGATATGTAACTGCCGTGTTTGCATGGATTGCGGTAACAGGATGAAGATAATGAAAAATTTCTTTACTCACACCAGGTAACCAAATAAATTATCGTTTTGTTTCAGCTCCGTATAATTGATGTTGAACCTGTCCATATTCTGCACCAGTATCTCATAATCTGTTCTCGACAACAACTCAATACCTACCAATGCGGGCCCGGTTTCTTTGTTGTGTTTCTGCATGTATTCAAAACGGGTTATGTCATCGTTGGGGCCCAATACATGGTTCACAAATTCTTTCAATGCACCAGGGCGCTGCGCGAAGCGGATGAGGAAATAGTGTTTCAATCCCTCATACTGCAAAGACCGTTCTTTGATCTCCTGCATGCGGTCGATGTCGTTGTTGCTTCCGCTGATGATACACACAACGGTTTTGCCTTTGATGGCCTCTGCATAATCGTCAAGCGCAGCGATGGATAAAGCACCCGCGGGTTCTACAACAATCGCATCTTCATTGTAGAGCTGGAGGATGGTTGAGCAAACCTTTCCTTCGTTTACGAGCCGCATATCATCCAGCACCTCTTTACAGATCTCGAATGTAAGATCGCCGACGCGTTTTACGGAGGCGCCGTCTACAAAACGTTCTATGTTTTCGAGCGTTACGGGTTTACCGGCCTTCAGCGCCTCGTACATAGACGGTGCGCCTTCGGGCTCCATGCCGATGATCTTTGTTTTGGGCGAAAATGTTTTGAATGCCGAACCAACACCCGCGCTCAATCCGCCACCGCCAACAGGTACAAATAAAAAATCGATATCGGACCTGTCTTCCATGATCTCAATGCCCACGGTCGCCTGCCCTTCGATGATCCTGATGTCGTCGAACGGCGGAATGAATGTCATGCCATGCTCTGCAGTGAATTGTTTGGCTGCAACCGCACAATCGTCGTACGTATCGCCCACCAGTTTTACTTCTATGAAGCCTTCGCCAAACATGTTCGTCTGCTTCACTTTCTGGTTGGGTGTAATGATGGGCATGAATACCACGCCTCTCACGTTCAGTTTTTTACAACTGTATGCAAACCCCTGTGCATGATTGCCTGCGCTTGCGCACACCACTCCGCGCTGCAGCTGCTGTTCAGGTAAACTGCTCATCATGTTGTATGCACCACGCAATTTGTAGGAACGCACGATCTGCAGGTCTTCGCGTTTCAGGAAGACATCGCATTGGTACTTACGCGACAGGTTGCGGTTGTAGGTAAGCGGCGTGCGGTTCACTATTTTCTCGAGACGCTGTTTGGCGGCTGAGAAATCCAGCGGGTGATGGGTTATTGATTGCATCTGTTGGTTTTATTGCTTATTGCAGCAAGCTACCCGCCCCTCTTTTTGAGGAGGGGCGGGACGAGTTTATTGGTTTTCCGGCCTGAGGCTCCTTACGGTTTTGCCTGCCTGCCAGAGTTCACTATCGTGCAGTTCTTTTAATTCTGCGTTGAGTTTTTCCCTGTAATCTGCCTTGCTGTTGCTTTCGATCGATTTTGCTGCTTCTTTACCGGCCGCTACGCTTTCGTATAATTCAGTAAATACAGGCAATGTAGCGTCGCGGAACTTTTTCCACCAGTCGAGGGCGCCACGTTGTGCGGTGGTGGAGCAGTTGGCATACATCCAGTCCATTCCATTCTCAGCCACAAGCGGCATGAGTGATTGTGTTAACTCTTCCACTGTTTCGTTGAATGCTTCCGAAGGTGAATGCCCTTTGGAACGAAGCACCTGGAACTGCGCCGCAAAGATGCCCTGTATGCAACCCATCAACGTACCACGTTCTCCTGTGAGATCGCTGTATACTTCTTTTTTGAAATCTGTTTCAAACAGGTAGCCGCTTCCGATGGCAATACCCAATGCAACAACGCGTTCAAATGCCTTGCCTGTTGCATCCTGGAAGATCGCGTAGCTGCTGTTGAGGCCACGGCCCTGCAGGAACATCCTGCGCAGCGAGGTGCCCGAACCTTTTGGCGCCACCAGGAACACATCCACATCCGGTGGAGGAACGATACCGGTCTGGTCGTTGTAGGTAATTCCAAAGCCGTGAGAAAAATACAATGCTTTACCGGGGGTAAGGTATTTCTTAACGGTTGGCCACATCGCTATCTGTGCAGCATCGCTCAGGAGGTAGCAGATGATGGTTCCTTTCTGAAGCGCTTCTTCAATTTCAAAAAGACTTTCGCCCGGAACAAATCCGTCGGCTACCGCTTTATCCCAGCTCGGAGAATTTTTACGCTGCCCAACAATCACGTTGATCCCGTTTTCTTTTTGGTTGAGCGCCTGTCCGGGCCCTTGTACGCCGTAACCGATCACCGCAACTACTTCATCCTTTAATACTTCCTGTGCTTTCGCCAACGGAAATTCATCGCGCGTCACAACATTTTCTTCTGTTCCGCCAAAATTTAGTTTTGCCATTTTTAATTTGTTTATTGGGTTTTGGTTTGTTTTTTAATTTGTATTGCATAACCACCCGGAACCATTTTAAACGTTCCCGTGTTGTTACATCGTAAATACTTCATCCTGTTTTCCTAAATATTCATTTTCCACCACTTCCTCGCCCGGCTGCATTTCATCAAACTCTTTCAGCTTTTCATGAAAGCCCTTGCTTTCCTTGATGATGGCCACGCGTGCGCTTCTCACGAACTCGATGAGCCCGTAGGGGGCAAGTACTTCAACAAGCTTATCCGTTTCTTCCCTGTGGCCGCTGGTCTCAAAAATGGTATAGTCCTTCCTGATCACCACCGCTCTTGCACCATGCTCGCGAAGCAAGCGCTCCACTTTCACTTTTTCTGCGATCTCATCTGTAGGCACTTTGTACAAAGCGAGTTCCTGCCAAACAATTTCTTCGTTGTTGTTGTAATAGGCTTTCAATACCTCTACCTGTTTTTCAATCTGGCGCGCCAGCTTGCGTACCACGTCCTCCGTTTCATTGATCACAATGGTGAACCTGTGAATGCCTTCCGCCTCTGATGGCGATGTGTTCAGGCTTTCGATGTTGATCTTCCTGCGGGAGAACATCGTTGCAATACGCACCAGCAAACCAATGTGGTTCTCTGTGTAAACGGTTATCGTAAACTCCTGCTTCATGGTTTCTTTTTTTGGCTGCAGCTCCGGCCCGATGGGATGGGTTGCAGGCGGTTTGGGTTTCTTTTTTTGTGGGCCGATTATTTCAGGCGGACCTCGCTTACGCTGCATCCCTGCGGCACCATCGGGAACACGTTGTTTTCTTTTCCTACCATCACCTCCAACAGGAAGGAGCCCTCGTGTGCAAGCATTTTTTTCAATGCATCTCTCAGGTCTGTCCGGTCTGTAACGCGTTGCCCTTCTATGCCGTAGCCTTTTGCTACGATCACGTAATCGGGGCTCGCGATGTCTACGAAAGAATAGCGTTTGTCGTTAAACAGTTGCTGCCATTGGCGCACCATTCCCAGGAACTCGTTGTTGAGGATCAGGATCTTTACGTTGATGCCTGTTTGCATGATCGTTCCCAACTCCTGTATCGTCATCTGTACGCCGCCATCGCCGATCACCGCCACAACCGTTCTTTCGGGCGCGCCAAATTTTGCACCGATGGCCGCAGGCAGGGCAAAGCCCATGGTGCCCAACCCGCCTGATGTTACATTGCTTTTGCTCTGGTTGAATTTTGCATAACGGCATGCCACCATCTGGTGCTGGCCCACATCTGTTACAATCACTGCGTCGCCGCCGGTCAGTTCATTGAGGTTGCGGATCACTTCGCCCATCGTCAGTTTTTCTGTAGATGGGTGCAGCTCTTCAAATATGACTTCTTTGTTCTCTTCTTCCTCATACGAACGGAAACGTTCGAGCCATTGCGGGTATACTTTTGTTTCAACGAGCCTGGTAAGCATCGGGAGGGTTTCTTTACAATCGCCCCAAACGCCAACTGTGGCCTTTACATTTTTGTCGATCTCGGAGGGGTCGATGTCGAGGTGGATCACCTTCGCCTGCTTCGCATATTTATCGAGACGGCCGGTAACACGGTCATCGAAACGCATGCCTATCGCAATGAGCACATCGCATTCATTCGTCATGATATTCGGGCCGTAATTTCCATGCATGCCCAGCATCCCTACATTCAATGGATGGTCGGTGGGCAAAGCGCTTAACCCCAGTATTGTCCAGGCAGATGGGATGCCCGCTTTTTCGATAAATGCCCTGAACTCTTTTTCCGCTTTCCCTAGTATCACGCCCTGGCCAAAAATCACAAAAGGTTTTTCGGCTTTGTTGATAAGTTCGGCCGCCTGTTCAATGTATTCTTTGCGGATGATCGGTTTGGGGCGGTAACTGCGTACACGGTTGCATTTGGTGTATCCTTCGAAATCAAATTTCTGGATCTGTGCATTCTTGGTGATGTCGATCAGCACGGGCCCCGGCCTGCCGCTTTTGGCTATGTAAAATGCTTTGGCGAGCACCGATGGGATCTCTGTTGCATCTGTTACCTGGTAGTTCCATTTGGTAACCGGTGTGGTGATGTTGATCACATCTGTTTCCTGGAAAGCATCTGTTCCCAGCAAATGTGCAAATACCTGGCCGGTGATGGCAACCAGTGGGGTGCTATCGATCATGGCGTCTGCGAGACCGGTAACAAGGTTGGTTGCGCCCGGGCCGCTGGTTGCAAACACAACACCCACTTTACCCGATGTACGTGCAAAGCCTTGTGCAGCGTGTATTCCGCCCTGCTCGTGGCGCACGAGGATGTGTTTGAGTTTATCATTGTAATCGTACAACGCATCATAGATCGGCATGATGGCGCCGCCGGGATAACCGAAAACAGTATCCACTCCTTCGCAGATCAGTGCTTCCAGAACGGCTTGCGAACCGGATAAACTTTCTTTTTGTGCTGTTGCGGTGTTCTCTTTCTCAAGGTCGAGTGCTTCCATGATCAACTGTTTTTATTGAATTTTTTTATGCCTCATCTGTTACACATCCCTGCGATGCGTCTTTCACACATTGTGCGTATTTGAACAATATTCCTTTTGTTGCGTTCGGCTTTGGCTGCTTCCATGCGGCCCTTCTTTGCGCAATCTCTTCTTCGCTTACTTTCAACGTCATCTTTTTCGTGGAAACATTCAGTTCGATCCGGTCATCATCCTTCACCAGGCCAATCAGACCGCCATTGTACGCTTCCGGCATTACGTGTCCTACAACAAAGCCATGTGTACCGCCACTGAATCTTCCATCCGTAATCAGCGCCACCGATTTGCCAAGACCCGCACCAATCAATGCCGATGTGGGTTTCAGCATTTCAGGCATACCGGGCGCGCCCTTCGGTCCAACGTACCTGATCACCACCACATCACCATGTTTTATTTTTCCGCTGTTGATGCCATTGATCAGATCGTGTTCTCCATCAAAAACCCTTGCCGGGCCCTCAAACAATTCACCTTCTTTTCCTGTGATCTTGGCTACGCTTCCCCCTTCGGCAAGATTGCCGTACAAGATCTGCAGGTGGCCCGTCGCCTTCACCGGTGTTTCCAGTGGGAGAATGATTTTCTGTTGATCAAAATCCAGGTCCGGTGCATCGGCTAAATTTTCTGCGAGTGTTTTCCCGGTTACGGTCAAACAATCGCCATGCAGAAATCCTTTCTGCAATAAATATTTCATCACCGCAGGAACACCACCGTATTGGTGCAGATCCTGCATTAAATATTTTCCGCTTGGTTTAAAATCCGCAAGCATGGGAACCCTGTCGCTGATGGATTGAAAATCATCCTGTGTTAAATCAACATCCACACTCTTCGCCATCGCTATCAAATGCAGTACTGCATTTGTGCTGCCTCCTAGTATCATCACAACGGTGATCGCATTTTCAAATGCCTTTCTTGTCATGATGTCTTTCGGCTTGATGTCTTTCTCCAGCAAAACCCTGATCGCTTTTCCCGCGGCAAAACATTCCTTCTGTTTGTCCTCACTCAACGCGGGGTTCGACGATGAATAAGGCAGACTCATTCCCAACGCCTCGATCGCCGATGCCATCGTGTTCGCGGTATACATTCCGCCGCATGCGCCGGCACCCGGGCAAGCATGCTGTATAATGCCCTTGAAATCTTCGTCGTTCAGGTTGCCCGCAAGTTTTTGCCCGAGCGCTTCGAATGCTGAAACGATGTTGAGGTCCTGTCCTTTGTAATGTCCCGGTGCGATCGTTCCTCCATACACCATAATAGCCGGGCGGTTCAATCTTCCCATGGCGATCAGTGCGCCGGGCATGTTCTTGTCGCAGCCCGGCAAGGCGATCACGCCATCGTAATACTGTGCGCCGCAAACCGCTTCTATGGAATCCGCAATGATGTCGCGGCTCACCAGTGAATAGCGCATGCCATCGGTTCCGTTGCTCATTCCATCACTCACGCCGATGGTGTTGAAGATCAGGCCCACGAGATCATTGTCCCACACCCCCTGCTTCACCAGTTTCGCAAGGTCGTTGAGGTGCATGTTGCACGTATTGCCATCGTAGCCCATGCTTACCACGCCTACCTGTGCTTTTTTCAGATCATCGTCTGTTAAACCTATCCCATACAACATCGCCTGCGCAGCGGGCTGGGTGATGTCTTGCGTAAGTATCTTGCTGTATTTATTTATCTCGTTTGTCATGTTCCTTTTATTTGCAAATGTTTGCGTTGAGTATATCTTCCATTCTATGGTTCAATTATTCTATCCCTGAAATTTCATTCACCAATTCCTGTCTTTTTTCAACGACGAGGTTTTTGTATGCCGACTGTATCAATTTACTCACCGTATTGTCCCAATCCATCGTAAAATCCACATCATCGAGTGAATGCAGGCCGATCACTTCCGCAGCCGTTCCGCAGAAGAACGCAGCGTCTGCTCCATACATTTCTTCTTTGGTAAATTGCTTCTCTTCTACCGGGATGTTCAATTCATCACACAACACAAGCACCGTTGCCCTGGTGATGCCCGGAAGAATATTGCCCAGTGCCGGTGTTACCAGTTTTCCATCCTTCTCAAAAAAAACATTTGCACCGGGCGCCTCTGCTACACAACCGTGCATATCGGTGAGCAGCGCCTCATCAAATCCGAGGGCCTTTACTTCCTGGCTCGCAAGAATAGAGTTGACGTAATGCCCGCCCGCTTTTGCGTGTATCTTGAACCCTTTTGGATTGGGGCGCTGGAAAGACGAGGTCATCACACGCAATAATTTATCGCCGAGAAACGGGGCCATCTGCCACGCTTCAATCACGATAAAAGATTCTGTGTTCAGGTTAAAGCTCATGTTTGCGGGCGCGTAGATCACAGGGCGTATGTAAGCATCCTGGAAATTGTTTTTATCAAGCAATGCATACGTTACTTCAATCAATTCATCTGTTGAATAGGTGTACGGCATATTCAACGCTTCCGCAGATGCTTTCAAACGGTTATAGTGTTCCTCTGCCTTGAAAATACGCGTTTGGCCACTTGCGGTTTTATAAGAGCGGATGCCCTCAAAAACAGAATACCCATAGTGAAGCGATTGGCTGTAAAAATCCATTTTTGCTTCAGCAGCTTTCACAAAAGATCCATTCAGGTAGATCAGTGTGTCGTTGTTATAATAGCTTGCCATAATTTTCTTTTACTTATTACTCGAATGCCTGTTCCCTGCCGGCGAAAAAAAAGCCCCGCCTGTTTCAGAGGCGGGGCTTATATGCTAGGTATTTTTCAGCGTGTATAAACTCATCCTCCATGCAGGGCAGGAATAATAATGACGATCACAATAATAATTACCGTGATAACCGTATTGACATTATTTATTCTGCTCTTCAACATGAATGATTTGTTGAAACGAAAATACTCCCACCTTTTTAAAAAACAAAGAACTCGTTGGTTTATTTTACAAACGTCAGTTAGTGTACGCCGCTTATATGATCGTAGACCTGTTCAACGTCGCATTGTCATTGCTGTTGTCGCTATCCGCATTTCTTTCAATATGATCCATGATCAGGTCGCCGATCGCTGTTGTTGAATAGTTGTTGATCGCGTCGATGTCTTTTGATACAAAGCCGTTCGCAAGCGTCCAGCCAACCGCCTCTCTCACCGCTGCCGCCTCCTTGTTCATCTGGAAATGATCGAGCAACATGGCGGCTGATAAAATAGAACCCAGCGGGTTGGCAATGTCTTTGCCTGCAGCCTGCGGGTAAGAACCATGTATCGGCTCAAACAAAGCGGTCTTGTTCCCCACCGATGCAGATGGAAGCAGGCCCAGCGATCCGCTCAGCACACTGGCCTCATCGCTGACGATGTCGCCAAACATGTTTTCGGTAAGCACCACATCAAACTGCGCCGGGTTTAAGATGATCTGCATCGCCGCATTGTCAACAAACATGTAATCGACCGCTACATCACTGTATTGCGCCGCGATCTCCTGTACGATCTTTCTCCACAGGCGCGAAGTTTCCAGCACGTTTGCCTTGTCTACCAACGTCAGTTTCTTCCTTCTTTTCTGTGCATATTGAAATGCGAGGTGCGATACACGTTCTATTTCTTCTTTGCTGTACGAGCAAAGGTCGGAAGCGTATGAGCCGTCTTCACTCAGTTCCTTCTTACCAAAATAAATGCCTCCGGTAAGCTCGCGGAAGATGATGAAATCGACGCCTTTTAACTGCTTGCTCTTTAAAGGAGACAAATGCTGTAACGATGAATAAGTACTGATGGGCCTGATGTTTGCGAACAACTGCAGCTCCTTGCGCAACCTGAGCAAACCCTGTTCAGGACGCACTTTTGCCGTAGGATCGTTGTCGTATTTGGGATGGCCTATTGCGCCAAATAAAATGGCATCGCTCTGCAGACAGGTCTCTATCGTTTCGTCGGGCAAAGGGTTTCCTGTTTTATCGATGGCATCTGCGCCCATCAGCCCGAAGCTGTAGCTGAACGAATGCCCGAAACGCTGCGCGATCGCATTCAGCACCTTGATAGACTGTTGCGTTACTTCCGGCCCAATGCCATCTCCTAATATTACTGCGATCTTCTTTTCCATCAGTTTGTTTTTTTATGCGGCGATTTTTCCTTGTACCAATTTTAAAGTGTGTGTTACACAGGGCGGGATCTCTTCTTCGTAATGACTAACATACACCAGTGTCTTTTTCAACTTCACGCAGATCTCGTTGATCAATGTGATGAACCGTACGGCTACCTCTTTATCCAGCCCCTGGCAGGGTTCGTCCAGGATCAACAAAGGCGGATTTTTTACAAGCGCCCGCGCAAGCAATACCATGCGCTGTTCGCCGTTCGACAATTGTTTGAATGTTTTTTTGGACAACGATCCTACCTGCAGCAGGCTCATCCATTGTTCCGTTATTTTCTTCTGCGATGCAGACAACTGCCTGAACAGGCCGATCGTATCAAACAAGCCCGAGGCCACCACTTCAAAACAGGAAGCGGAAGATTCAAAATAATGATGCAGTTCAGGCGAAATGTAGCCGATCTTTTGTTTGATATCCCAGATGCTTTCGCCGCTTCCTTTCTTTCTGTCGAAGAGATAGATGTCGTTGGCAAATGCCTGCGGGTTATCTCCATTCACCAGGCTCAGCAAAGTAGATTTGCCGGAGCCGTTGTGGCCCGACACATTCCAGCATTCGCCTTTTTTTACTTCCCAATTGATGTTGTCCAGGATCTTCCGGTTGTTGTAGCTTACAGTTGTGCCTGTCATCTTTATGGCAACTGAAAAATCGGGATAAGCATACGCAGGCGGAACCGACTCGATCGGATCATCAAACAACACAGCCGCTGGATCTTCACGCAACAAAATATTTTTTTCCTGTTCAAACGCAACACGCGGCAAGATCGCCTCGATCGATCCGTTTTTCAGCAGCGCAACTTTGGTAATGGATGAAGGCATATCTGCCGGCGAAGTAACCAGCAGAAAATGTACACCACGCAGAGCGAGCATGTCGAGTATTTCATTAAGCATTTTCCTGGCGGCAATGTCGAGCCCGGTGTAAGGGTTGTCGAGCAGCAGCCACTCCGCATTGCCGAGCATTGCCTGCGCGATCTGGAAACGCTTGTGTTCGCCGTTCGACAACTGGATCAACCTTGTATGTTCCAGGTGGCCGATGCCCAACAGTTCCAGCACCTCATCAATGCGTGGTGCGTCGCTGGTCTCTTTCAGCGCTTCGATTACGGTTACCGCATCTTCAGAATCGTTCGAGTTAAAACGTTGCTGGTAATAGAACGAATTTAAATTGGATAAGTTCCTGAACTGGTGTTGCTGTGAGATCGTTGCCATGGCGGGCTTCCCTGCAAATGCAACGCTGCCTCTTGCAAAATGTTTGCCGGCGATGGTTTGTATCAATGTTGATTTGCCGCTACCCGATGCGCCAACGATCGCAAGCCGCTCGCCTTCCAATACAGAAAACGAAATGCCGTTCAGCACCGTTTTACCGGAAAGCTGCACCGTGAGGTCGTTAACTTCTAGAAGGGCTGCTGTTTTCATTTTCCTGGTTTACGCAATCAACTGCGCCTCGAAAGCTTCTATCTGCGGTTTGTGGTTGATGAGGTAGTCGATATCGTCGTACCCGTTTAACAAACATGTTTTTTTATAGGGATTGATGTCGAATACTTCTTTCTCTCCGCTTGCATCGATCGTTATGGTCTGTTGTTCAACATCGATCGATAGCGTTGCTTCGTTGCCGAGCGCGAATATCTTTGCGAGGAATTCATCACTCACGATCACCGGCAGTACACCGTTGTTCAATGCATTGTTCTTAAAGATATCCGCGAAGAAGCTTGACACCACTGCTTTGAAGCCATGATCCAATATTGCCCAGGCAGCATGCTCGCGTGAGGAGCCGCAACCGAAATTTTTTCCGGCCACCAGTATTTCCCCGCTGTATTGTGGTTGATTCAAAACAAAATCCGGTTTTGGTTTTGTTTCGTCGTTGTTCTCGTACCGCCAGTCGCGGAACAGGTTTTTCCCGAATCCATCTCGTGTTGTTGCCTTTAAAAAACGTGCGGGAATGATCTGGTCCGTATCCACATTCTCGATGGGGAGCGGAACAAAACGGCTTTGTATTTTTTGTAGTGCCTGCATTTTCAGTTTGGGGTTTTGCTGTTTTTTATTCGTGTACCGATGGCAGTTCGCGCACATCGGTTACCACGCCTGTGATCGCTGCCGCTGCTGCGGTTAACGGGCTCGCCAGCAATGTTCTCGCGCCGGCGCCCTGTCTTCCTTCAAAATTCCTGTTGCTCGTGCTGATGCAGTACTCGCCCGCGGGAATTTTATCTTCGTTCATACCCAGGCACGCACTGCAGCCCGCCTGCCTGATCTCGAATCCTGCTTCTAAAAAAACCTTGTCGAGGCCTTCTGCCTGCACCTGACGCGATACCTGCTGCGAGCCGGGCACGATCATCACCTGCACGTTTGCGTTTTTCTTTCTTCCCTTCACAAGATTGGCCACCTGTCTCAGATCCTCGATGCGCGAATTGGTGCAACTGCCGATGAACACATGTTGAACCGGCATCCCTATCAATCGTTTGCCGGGTTCAAGGCCCATGTATTGAAGCGCTTTGATGATGTTCTTTCTTTCGCCCTCGTCGGGGATCGTGTCTGTAACCGGTATCGAACCGTTGATGGCGATGCCGAGTCCCGGGTTGGTTCCATAGGTGATCATGGGTTCTATATCGGATGCATTGATATGGATCTCTTCATCAAATACTGCATCTGCATCAGTATACAATTCTTTCCATTCTGCCACTTTTCTTTCCCATTGTTCGCCGCTTGGTGCAAACTGCCTGCCTTTCATGTAGGCGAAAGTTGTTTCATCCGGCGCGATCATTCCACCGCGCGCACCCATTTCAATGCTCATGTTGCAGATGGTCATTCGCGCTTCCATAGATAAGGCCCGGATGGCCGAGCCCGCATATTCAACAAAAAATCCTGTGGCACCGCTCGCTGTTATTTTTGCGATGATGTACAGGATTATGTCTTTTGATACCACGCCGTTCTGCAATTCACCTTCTATGTTGATGCGCATGCGCTTCGGTTTTGTCTGCAGGATGCACTGCGATGCAAACACCATTTCAACCTCACTCGTTCCTATCCCAAAAGCTATGGCGCCAAATGCACCGTGGGTGGATGTGTGGCTGTCGCCGCAAACGATCGTCATCCCGGGTTGCGTGATGCCCAATTCCGGCCCGATCACATGCACAATGCCCTGGAACGGATGGCCGAGGCCATACAATTCTATATCGTGTTTTTTACAGTTCTCTATCAACTGCTGCACCTGCAAACGCGATAACTCGTCTTTGATGGGCAGGTGCTGGTTAAGCGTGGGCACATTGTGATCGGCGGTTGCAACCACCTGTTGCGGGCGAAACACCTTTAGTCCTCTTTTTTCAATACCGGCAAATGCCTGCGGGCTGGTTACTTCGTGAATAAAGTGTTTGTCGATGTACAAAACAGAGGGGCCGTCTTCAATTTTTTGAACCACGTGTTTGTCCCAGATCTTGTCAAATAATGTCTTTGCCATACTGCGATTTAATTAAGCGTGGTGCAGAAGCACCACGCTACTCAAACTAAAACTATACTGATGAGAAAATCCTTAAGCGATGGCCAGCTCGGGCTTATAGGCCTTTGCCAGCTGGTGCAGATCCTCTTCCTCTATTTCTTTTTTTCTATCGGCTACCTGCAGGAATGATTCATAGAGAACATCTATATCGTTGCGGTTGAATTCATAACCCAGTTTGTGGAAGCGGTGTGCCAGTGCGCTTCTTCCGCTGCGTGCGGTGAGAACGATGCGGCTTCCTTCTGCGCCTACTTCTTCGGGGTTGATGATCTCGTACGTTAAAGAATCTTTCAGAAAACCATCCTGGTGAATTCCCGATGAATGCGAAAATGCATTGGCACCAACGATCGCCTTGTTTACCTGAACAGGCACGCGCATCACATCGGATACTTCGCGGCTGATGGGGTTGAGCATTGGTGTATTGATATCGGTATATAAACCCAGGTGTTTGTGTTGTTTCAGCACCATCACCACCTCTTCAAGCGATGTGTTGCCCGCGCGTTCGCCCAACCCGTTGATGGTGCACTCGATCTGCCTTGCACCGGCTATTGCCCCCGCAATTGAATTGGCCGTGGCAAGCCCCAGGTCGTTGTGGCAATGGCATGAAATGATCGCCTTGTCGATATTCGGCACGTTGTTTTTCAGGAAAGCGATCTTCTCGCCATACTGGTGCGGTAAACAATATCCCGTTGTGTCCGGGATGTTTACAACCGTTGCGCCCGCCCTGATCACGGCTTCGATCACCTGTGCGAGGTATTCGTTATCGGTCCGGCCCGCATCTTCTGCATAGAATTCAACATCATCCACAAAATTCTTTGCCCAGGTAACGGCCTGTACGGCGCGCTGCAGTATTTCCTCCCGTGTTGCGTTGAACTTTGCCTTGATGTGGTAATCCGAAGTACCTATTCCGGTATGAATCCTCGGTCTTGCCGCATATTTCAGCGATGCGCCCGCTACCTCGATGTCTTTCTGAACCGCGCGGCTCAACCCGCATACGGTGGCATTTTTGATGTGCTTGGAGATCTGCGTTACCGATTCAAAATCGCCCGGGCTCGAGATCGGGAAACCCGCTTCAATGATGTCAACACCCAGCGCCTCCAGTTTAAGCGCGAGTTCCAGCTTCTCCTTGGTATTGAGTTTACAGCCGGGCACCTGCTCGCCATCGCGCAAGGTTGTGTCGAATATGAAGACCTTCTGATCCATGAAAATTCCTTTTTTTAGGTTCCGATGAAAAAGCAGGCTATTTACATTTGTCGTCGATTGCCTTTAACAACAAACGCAATAGCCTGCCATTACCGAATATACTTTGCAACACAGGCTTGTGGTAATCAAAATTGATGGTATTTTACACTCTATAAATCAGCCTAAAACAGCTAAAACCCTTACTGGTATTGGCTTTTGGTATAAATAAATTACGATGCCCAACCGTTCCACAGATGCCTTGTTCCAACTGGTTCGTTCACTCGAAAGGTCTGAAAAACGGAACTTTAAGCTTTACATGACCCGTAATTCGGGCTCGGGCGACCTTAAAGTGGTGCAGTTGTTTGATGGATTGGATAAAATGAAGGAGTACGATGAAGAACAGTTGTTAGTTAAAAATCCATCCATCCAGAAACAGCAATTGTCGAACCTCAAGGCCCATTTGTACCGCGAGATCCTCGCGAGCCTGCGTTTGCTGAACCAGGAAGAGAACATCGACCTGTTTTTGACAGAGCAACTGGATTTTGCGCGGTTGCTTTACAACAAGGGCCTCTACCACCAGAGTTTAAAGATCCTGGACCGGGTCAAAGACATGGCGCGGGCCAACAACCAGGTCACTTATATTCTGCAGGTATTGTTTCTCGAGAAAAAAATAGAGGCGCTGCACATTACGCGGAGCATGCAGGACAGGGCGGACCGCCTGGGCAATGAAGCGGATGAGATCAATGCGAGGCTTGCGCTGATCGGCTCCCTGTCTAATTTATCACTGCAGCTTTACAGCTGGTACATCAAAAACGGCCATGCAAGAAATGCCGGCGACATTGCAACCGTAGATGCATTCTTACACACCGATGCCATTCAGCAGGCGCAGGAATGCAAAGGTTTTTACGAGCGCCTGTATTTGTACCAGTGTTATTGCTGGCACGCGTTCATTACGCAGAATTTTTTATTGTATTACAGGTACTGCCAGAAATGGGTAGATCTTTTTGATGCGGAGCCGAAAATGATAGAAATAGAAACGGCGCACTACATCAAGGGACTGCACAACCTGATGAGCGCGCATTTCGACCTGCGCAATTACCAGAAGTTCAACGATACGATCCACCGGCTGGAGCAGTTCATCGAAACACCGGTGATACAGCAGAACAGGAACAACCTCATCCAAACCTTTATCTATCTCAACATAGCGCGGCTCAACAAACATTTTATGGAGGGCACGTTCAGCGAAGGGCTTGAGCTGGTTCCTTATATTGAAGACAAGCTGAACGAGTATGAGATCTACATGGACCGCCACCGCATCCTTGTATTTTATTACAAGATCGCATCGCTTTATTTTGGCAGTGGTGATTATGATAAAAGCATCGATTACCTCAACAAGATCATCAACTGGAAAATGGACCTGCGCACCGACCTGCAATGCTATGCCCGGTTGCTGCACCTCATCGCACACTACGAGCTGGGTAATTTTGACCTGCTTGAATACCTGTTGAAATCGGTTTACCGATTCATGTACAAAATGCAGAACCTCAGCACGGTGGAAGAAAAAATATTTACGTTCCTGCGCAATTCGTTCAGCCTTTCACCAAAGCAATTGAAACCACAGTTTGAAAAGTTGCTCGAGGAGTTGAAACCGCTGGAGAAAAGCAGGAATGAAAGCAGGGCCTTTATGTACCTGGATATTATTTCCTGGCTGGAAAGCAAGATCAATAACCAGCACGTGCAGGATGTGATCAGGAAAAAATACCTTGAGGGATCGGCGCCGGGAGAATGATACCATCGACAAAAAAATAAGCAGGATAAAATGTATCCTGCTTATTTTTTTTCGTCATTCTTTCTACTGTAAAATATCTTTTTCGATCGGGAACCTGATATCGATCTTACATCCTTTGCCGGGTTCAGACTGGATATCCACCGTGCCGTTGTAGAGATCTGACCTGCTGATGATGTTGTACAAACCGATCCCGCGCCGTTGCTGGTTCACATCAAATCCAACACCATCATCGTGAACGTTGAGGTAGATGAACTGTTCATCGCGTTTCAGCTCTATGTTCACGTGCGTGGCTTTGGCGTGTTTGATGATGTTGTTCATCTGCTCCTGCACAATGCGGAACACGCTCAGTTTGAAATCATATTTGATGTCGTCTTCAAAAAACGAATCGGCTGTGAGTTCTATCTGTAATGTGTTAACGGCAGAGATATCATCCAGCAAACCTTCCACCGCTTTACTGAGGCCGAAGTGTTTGATCATCGGCGATACAAGCGTTTGCGACAGTTTCCTGATCTCTTCAATGGCGTTGAGGATAAAGCCGGATGATTGTTTCAGCACCTCTGCATCCTCCGGGTGTTTTTGTTGTGCAGACGCGATGTACATCATTGCAACGGTCAACTGCTGGTTCACATTGTCGTGCAGTTCGGTACTGATCTCGTAGCGCTCCTTTTCCTGCACCTGTATCATCGCTTCCGTGATCTCTTTCTGTTTTAATAATTTTTCTTCAGCAAGCTTTTCTTCCAGTCTTACTTTTTCCGTGATGTTGTTGTGAATGGCCAGTACGGAGGGCCTTCCTTTGTAATCGATCTTGTGGGAAGAAATATCGAGGATCACCGTTTCCCCGCTCCTGGTTACAAACTCTCCTATGCCCGAGGCCTTTGTAGCGCCGCTTTCTTTAAAATCTTTGATGAACTGTTTTCCTTTCGTGTGGGTTGCCGCAGGCCAAAGCGCGGTCACATTCATTCCCAGCAGTTCTTCGCGCGTATAACCATATTCTTTCTGGGCAACATCGTTGGCTTCGAGGATCTCAAGTGTCTCCATGTCCCATATCAGGATGGACAAGGGGTTGTTGAAGAACAGGTTCCTGTAACTCTCATTGCTTTCTATCAGGCTCAAACGGATCCGGTTCCTTTCAATACTGTATTGAATGGATTTGGCGAGCAGCCGTTCATCAAACTCTCCCTTGATCAGGTAATCCTGCGCGCCGCTTGCCATGGTTTCCAATGCAAGTTCTGTATCGGACAAGCCGGTTAGTACGATGATGGGGATAGCCGATGCATGCGCTTCTACCTGGCTGTAAGAGTTGAACCCCGAACTATCGGGCAATGAAAGATCGAGCAGTACAACGTTTACATCGTGTTTCTGCAATGTTTCAATAGCTGCTGCCGCGCTCGATGCCTTAAAAACATTTTCTATCGGGAGCCGTGTGAGGCGGAGTGTTTCTTCCAGCAAAAAAAGATCACCGGGATTGTCTTCAACGATCAGTATCGATAACAAAGGGGTATTTTCGGGTATTGCCATTGTGTTGTGTGCTTCTGGTTATTGGATTTCCTGTTTACCGGTATGGATTTTTAGTGTTTTGAAATGCAAAAGTAACTTATGGAAGCCGGTAATCATCAACTGATTTGCTAATGGTAAAATAAAAGCAACTTCCTTTGCCCGGTTCTGATTCTACCCAGATGCGGCCACCGTGTTTATCTACGATCTTTTTACAGATCGCCAATCCAATGCCCGTTCCGCTGTACTCATTCTTGTGGTGTAGCCGCTGGAACAACACAAAGATCTTTTCAAAGAAGATGGGTTTAATGCCAATGCCATTGTCGCGCACACTGAACGTGAAATGATTTGCTTCCTCCTTTCCTTCCACTTCTACCCGCGGCGATTCGCCGGTATGGTACTTCAATGCGTTGCCGATGAGGTTCTGGAACAATTGGAACATCTGTGTCCTGTTGGCGCGTATCACGGGCAGGTCGCCGATCACGATCGTCGCCTTCATCTCTTCTATCCTCGTGAGAAAAACATTCTCCACTTCTTTCAGCAGCTCATTTGTATCCACTTCTGTAATATCGCCCTTGTTCGATCCCACACGCGAATACTCCAGCAGGTCCATGATCAGTTTTTTCATCCTGTCTGCACCATCCACTGCAAAATGGATGTACTGTTCGGCGGTTTCATCAATATGATCTTCGTATTTTTTCTTGAACAACTGCAGGAAGCTCGTGATCATCCGCAAGGGTTCCTGCATATCGTGCGATGCGATGTAGGCGAAGCGCTCGAGTTCCACATTGGATGCGGCAAGCTCATCTGCACGCTGTTTCAAACGGTTATTCAATTCAAGCAGCAGGGCCTCGCTTTCTTTTCTTTCCGAAATATCGCGCGTGGCGCCGATGAGCCTTACTGCCTTCCCGTTCTTGTCGCGGATGATGTAGCCTTTGTCGAACACATACGCATAAGTACCGTCCTTCTTCCGGAAGCGGTATTCATCTTCCCAATACAATTTTGACGGATCACGAATGGTGTCTGCCTGCTTCTTCAAAAACCTGGGCAGGTCTTCCGGGTGTATCCTGGCGTTCCAGAAATTATCTTCGTTCTCTGCGTCTTCAAACTTGTATCCAAACAAAACCTCGAGCCCGTTGCCGGTACGGTTCACATGATCGGTTTCCACGTTCCAGTCCCAGATGGCATCATTGGTTGCCTTCGCCACCATATCGTAATTCTGGTTGCTCGATTGCACGGCTTCCATCGAGAGCCTGTTTTCAAGGATGATCATCAACAGGTTCTTCGCGCGTTCCAGTGTGTTCTCTTCTTCTTTTGTTGGTGCCTTTATTCTTTTGTAGTAGATGGCAAATGTGCCCATCACCTCGTTGCGCGAGTCGATGAGTGGAAACGACCAGCATGCTTTAACGCCTTCTGCTGCAGCAGCTTCTTTCACCTGGCTCCACAAAGGGTCATTCTCAATATCTACCACGATCACTTTCTCTCTCCTGAAAGCTGAGGTTCCGCAGGAGCCTGCGCCTTCGCCCACCTCGCATCCGTCGATCATCGTCGCAAAGCGATCCGACAACGATGGAGCGGCCCAATTGTATATTTTGTTATTGCGGATGCGCTGAACCGAACAGATCATTCCCTTGTGGATCTCCTGCAACTGGCGCAGGTAAAAATTAAGCGTGTCGCCGATGTCGCTGTCGGGCCGTGCATTCATCTCAAGCACTTCGCGTTCGAGCTGCTCAAGCGTGCGCAGGTTTTTGACTTCGGTAACATCCTTGAAATAAACTGAGATGTTCTTTTCCGATGGGTATGCACTCACATCCGCCCAGATGCGGTATGCGGGGAAGTATTCGCGGAAGCGTACCGACTGGTTTTTCTCAAACAATGTTTTGAAATCGATGTGCTCCTGTAAAACTTTCAGATCGGGAAATTCTTCCCAAACGTCTTTACCGATCAGTTCGGCTTCCTTCCTGCGCATGATGTTTTCGGCGGCCTTGTTCCAGAACAATATTTTCCAGTTCCTGTCTACGATAAAAAAGCCATCGGTAATACTGTCCAGTACGCTCTCGAGCAACATGCGGCTGTCTTCTTCTTTCTGATGGAGCTTCTGTGATTGATCGAGCAGCACTTTCAGTTTCTGTTCCTGGCCAACCTGTTGCGATACATCTTTTGCAATTACGCTGGTGAGCTCTTCGCCTGTTTCGTCTTTGATCACTACAGAAGAGATTTCCAAAGGAAACTTCTCGCCGTTTTTGCGGATGCCGGTAATAACAGCGCGCCCTTTGCCCCTGGCAGAACGTTGCGCGATCATTTCTATAAACTCGGGATCCGTGGTATCAATAAAGGCCGGGCGGCCCAATTGTTTGAATTCTCCCTCTGTGTACCCAAACATCTCTACTGCACTGCGGTTGGCCCTTACTATGGTGCCGTCGTCTTTTAAAATAAACAGCGCATTGAGCGAGTTTTCAAAAAAAGATTCATAGACAAGCGGGTGGATCATGATAAGCTGGTGGATATTTTGTAAACGCCTCCGTTCTGCATAACCCGCAATTCCGGGCAACAAACGCTGTTTCAGGAAAACGATTTGCGCAGGGGTTCTTGGTTATGTAGTTTGCGGCAAACCAATATCGCGAAGATTTGCAACACATCCAAGATTTGTTGCGTTTAAAGGAAGATTTAAGCTTTACGAATAGATCCTTTCAATGGCGTCTTTGTACTTCTCCATCACCACTTTTCGTTTCAAACTGAGTTTGGGTGTCATTTCACCGGTTTCTATCGTCCATTCACGGGGTAACAGTTCAAATTTCTTTACCTGCTCCACGTGGTTAAAGAATTGGTTAAAGCTTTCTACGAGATCCCTGTACAGTTCCAAAACTTTGGGGTGATGTACCACGTCTTCGTTTGTTGTATAGGTCAACCCTTTTTCTTTCATCCAGTCGCGAAGGGTATTAAAAGAAGGAACGATCAATGCGCCCACAAACTTTTTCTCTGCGCCAACGATCATCATCTGTTCAATGAACGGGCTCTCCTTGAATTTGTTTTCGATCGGTTGCGGCGCCACATATTTTCCACCACTGGTTTTGAACAGTTCTTTTTTCCGGTCGGTGATCTTTAAAAATTTCCCTTCGTCCCATACACCAATATCGCCCGTATGCAGCCAGCCATCGATCACGGTTTCCGCAGTAAGATCGGGGCGTTTGTAATACCCTTCCATCACGCACGGGCCCGTTACGCAGATCTCACCGTCTTCTTCCAGCCTTACTTCGATGCCGTTGATGACCGGCCCCACGGTTCCGAATTTGGTGCCGCCTTTTTCCTGGCGGTTTACGCTGATCACCGGGCTGTTTTCTGTAGGGCCGTAACCCTCGTAAACAGGCACTTTGGCTGCATTGAAGATGCGCAGGAGTTTGACCTGGCATGCCGCACCACCGGTAACGATAAAGGAAACATTGCCACCCAGCGCCTCGCGCCATTTGCTGAAAATAAGTTTGTTGGCGATGGCGAGTTTCATGTTGTACAAGGCGCCGCCGCTAATGCGGTTGTCGTATTTTTCTGCGAGATCAACCGCCCAGAAAAATAATTTTCTTTTGATACCCGTTAGCTCATTGCCTTTCATCATGATCCGTTCAAACACTTTCTCGAGCAAACGCGGAACGGTTGTGAACCCGTTCGGTTTTACTTCGCGCAGGTTATCGCCAATCGTTTCGAGGCTTTCGGCGTAATAGATGCTGATTCCGCTGTAGAGATAAATATAGGTACAGGTCTTTTCGAAAATATGATTCAAAGGAAGAAAACTCAACACTTTGCTTTCGGGCGCATCGTTGAAAGGGAAACTCTCTTTGGAAAAAATTACATTGGTGTAGATATTCTTGTGGCTCAACATTACACCCTTTGGCGTACCCGTGGTTCCCGACGTGTAAATAATCGTTGCCAGGTGTGAAGCAGGAATGGTTGGCTTGATGGCTTCCACCTGCTGCAGCAAAGCATCATCGGCCATAGCAGTGATCTCGCTCCAGTGCGCTGCCCCTTCGATCCTGTCGAATGTATATACCGTTTTGATCGAAGGAACCTTTGCAACAATGCCTTTTACTTTCTGCAGCAACTCGCTGTTGGCCACAAAAATGTATTTCACGGCTGCATCGTTCAGGATGAACTCGAGTTCCAGGGGATTGGTAGTGGGATAAACCGGAACCAGTATCGCACCGATCTGTTGTGTGGCCAGATCGGTAAACACCCATTCGGGCCTGTTGTTGCTGATGATGGCGATCTTATCGCTTCCTTCGGCGCTCATATCGTTCCCGCTCACCCCGAGTTTGAGGAGGCCGGCACTGAAACGGTTCACCGTATCCGCAACCTGCTGTGTAGAATACGCGTTCCACTGCCCGTTCTCCTTCGCCGCAAGCATATCCTTTTTAGGAAAATGTTTTAATTGGTGATCCAGGCAGTCGAAAAGTCTTTTGATGGTCATTTGCAATCGTTTGTACGGGGGTTAAGACTTTCAAATTAGGGAAAAAAGACACAGTACACAACAACACAAGGCACAAGTTTTTTATTCCTGTGCCTTGTGTTGTTGCGTACTGCCTTCCTGTGCGCTATTTTGAGAAGTAATACTCGCCTGCGGGCAACTTGAACACGCGGCTTTGCTGGAACGCGGTAAAATCTGCCGCTTCTTTTTCGTGCTGTTTCTGCCAGAGCTGGTACATGTCTGCGCCCGAGCTGAAGAGCCAGTAGTTATAGGCGCCGAACGTATTTTGTTTGATGAGGTATTGCTGGTGGTTGAACAGGTGGAACGGGTAGGTTTTTGCATCGTTCTTCATCCATTCTTCAATAAATTTTGTGCGTACCGCGATGAGATCGTCGATGCTGCCTGTTCCTTTTGAACCCTGCATTGTTTTAGAAAGCTGGTCCAGAACGGCTCTTTCAAATGCCGAAGTAGCTTTTGCATTTTTCAGCTGCTGCAGGGTTGATGGTGTGAGCATGTTCCTCCACGCGGTGAGCAGCTGGTTTTTTACATCCTGTGTACGTGCGGTGTAGCTTTCCAGGTTGAGGAAGAGTTCGCCATACAATACGGCGCGGATCCAGTTGTTGTTCCTTGCGTGGTACAGTGCGGCATTGTAATAGTTTCCGCTGTAGGTAGGGTCGTTCTCAATTCCTTTTTCCCATTGGGTGATGGCCTCGTCCAGTTCATTCTCCAGCGCAAACAGCTCGCCATATTCATTATACAACACACCGCTGTTTGGAAATTTGCGGAGGCCGGTGCGGTACAGTTTTCCGCATTCCTTGTAAGCTGCGGTGGCTTTGTAGGTGAGCCCCAGCAACTGGAACGCCTGTGCATCGGCATTGGGATGTTCCACCAATTCCTTCCCGGCTTCCATTGCTTTTGCGAAATCCCTTTTCAGGTAGCTTACGTAAGAAAGATCGCGCATGAGTTCCAGGTTGGTTGGGTCCTGTTTGCGCGCGCGTTCAAGCATCACCGTGGCGTTGTCAAAATCACCTTTCTGCAAAAGCGTCCGGGCCGTTTGCTGCATCTCCGAAACGCTTTGCTGCTGGGCATTTGCAGTAAGCGCTGCCAATAAAAACAGGGTAAGGATGTATTTCATGAGGTTTTTTTTGTGGTGAGTGAACCTGGTTGTGTAAACACAGCAATCTGCATGCCGCCGGTTATTCGTAGATCAGGTGCGTCAACAATCCGTCCCTCAGTTTGGGTTCAAACCATGTGCTCTTGGGTGGCATTACGTTTCCGCTGTCGGCGATGTCGAAAAGCTGGTTTATGGTTACAGGATAAAGGCTGAATGCCGCCGCCATTTCCCCGCTGTCTACTCTTTTCTCAAGTTCTCCCAACCCGCGGATGCCGCCCACAAAATCGATGCGTTTATCGGTACGCTGGTCCTTGATGCCGAGAACCGGGTCCAGCACATTGTTCTGTAAAATCGTAACATCCAATACCCCGATCGGGTCGGTTGTATAACTTCCTTTTTTTGATGTGAGCCTGTACCAGTTCTTATCAATATAGAGGCCGAATACATGCAGTTCCTCCGGGCGAACGGCACCCGTGGCAACCGCTTCCACTTTGAAATGTTTGCCCAGCTCTTTGATGAAATTTTTCGGCGTCAGTCCATTCAGATCCTTCACCACGCGGTTGTAATCCATAATGTAAAGCTGGTTCGAGGGGAACAGCGTGGTTAAAAAATAATCCGCGCCCTCTTTCGCTTCCGCACCCAAAGCCTTGCGCACTTTTGCAGCCGATGCCGCGCGGTGGTGTCCATCGGCGATATAAGTTGCCGGGATTTCTTTTTCAAACAGAGTTGAGATCTTTTCGATCGTTTCATCGTTGTTCACGATCCAGATCGTATGTTGTATGCCATCGTCTGCTACAAAATCGTATACCGGCGATTTGGTCTCTTTCCAGTCACCGATCAATGCATCAACCGATGCATGGTTTCTATAGGCCAGGAAAACATTCCCTGTTTGCGCACCCGAGGTTTTGATGTGGTTGATCCTGTCCTGCTCTTTCTCCGGCCTGGTAAATTCGTGTTTTTTAATGATGTCGTTCTCATAATCGTCCACACTGCTCACGCAAACCAGTCCTGTTTGTGCACGGCCGTTCATGACCAGTTGATAGATATAATAACACGCCTTGTTCTCACGGAACAAAATATCGCGCTGTATAAAAGCGGCCAGGTTTTCTTTGGCCTGCTCGTAAACGGCAGCGTCGTGAACATCTACTGTATCCGGAAGATCGATTTCGCTTTTGGTGATGTGGAGAAAAGAACTGTGGTTGCCGCGCGCTTCCAGTTTTGCTTCTGCCGAACTTAATACATCGTACGGGCGGCTCGCTACCTGCTTTGCCAACTGGGGTTGCGGGCGCAGCGCCTTGAACGGTTTTATGATTGCCATGAAACAAATATCTGCAATTAATTATAAATGCATGGTGAGAAGGGAATTTTAAGATATTAATAAGAGTGATGTTATTGAAAAAACCGGAGAGACATTGTTACAACAATCCTTGTCTATCCCGGAACAATCGGTGCTTTTTACAAACTGCATTCCGCAACCGGGTCAGATTTTTTAGTTGCGCGTAAGAACATCCACAGCAAATGGATCATATTCAATAATTTATCATATTTGTTGACATTAAATACAATATTTCGCCCGCTCATTCGTATCCCTATTAAGGGAAGCTTAAAATCGGCCCGTAGCCTCACCTGTTTTACCGTTATCTTTGCCGATTGTTATTTTAATATGATGATTTTTTAAGTTGATTTGACTATGATGTATGCGATCATCGCGGCCGGTGAAGGTTCGCGGTTGTTACAGGAGGGGTTCAAAGGCCTTAAGCCGATGGTTCGTGTGAACGGGGAGATGCTCATCGACCGGCTCATCCGGATCTTTCTTGATAACAATGCCAGCTCCATCATCATACTCATCAACGAACAGTCGCAGGAACTGGAGGCCCATCTGAACAACCTGGCCCTGGAAATTCCCCTCAACGTATTCGTAAAAACAACACCGAGCTCTTTTCACAGCTTTTACGAACTGATGAAACAGGGCGGCGCCGGGGCAGAAGAGGTTTGCCTCACCACCACCGATTCGGTTTTTGATGAAAAAACGTTCAGCGAATACATAAAAGATTTTCGCAACAACCACAACAACGATGGCCTTCTTGCTGTTACTTCTTATGTAGACGACGAAAAGCCTTTGTATGTAAATGCGGATCCTGAAAATCTCATCACATCCATAGCAGACGAACCTGTTTCAAAAGCGCCTACCGTATCGGGCGGCATCTATTGCCTTCGCAAAAAAGCATTGGCGCTTGTTCCGGTAGCCATGGAGAAAGGGATAGAAAGAATGCGAAACTTTCAGAAACTCATGATCACGGAAGGATTGCGGCTGGAAGCTTTCGCGTTCGGGAAAATAATAGACATAGATCACGTTACAGACATCACAAAAGCCGAGGCCTTTTTAAAAGAAGCGGCATTACAAAACCACTCATACAGCATTAATGGATAAATTGAAAGTTCTTGGCGTGAAAAGAGGAAGCAGGTTTTCTCCAAACCATGTTGTAAACGACGATTCGATCTTCAGCCTCGTGACCGCGGCACTCAGGGAAAAAAATTGCGAAGTAACCCTTTGCCGCGAGGATGAGTTCCTTGCGCTGGAAAATATTGAACAGCCCTTCATCTTCACCATGGCGCGCGAAAAACAAGTGGTTGCCAAGCTGAAAAAACTGGAGGCGGAGGGAAAACGCATCATCAACTCCGGCCATGGCATTGAAAATTGTTTCAGGCACAACATGACCACCACACTGGTGGGCAACAACATCCCTTACCCCAAAAGCTATATTGTATCTACCTCCGAGCCCGGCAATGCTGTGTTTGAAAAACTTACCGGCAAGGGATTCTGGATCAAACGCGGCGATTTTCACGCGATACACAAAGAAGACGTCACCTTTGTTGAATCGATACAGCAAGGCAACAACATCCTCAACGAGTTTGCGCTGCGCGATATACCCGATGCCGTGGTTTCCGAACATCTCTTTGGCGACCTGGTGAAATTTTACGGTGTGAGCGGAACCGATTTCTTTTTTTCCTTTTATCCCTACGATCACAACCACCTGAAATATTCTGAACACGAATCGGTAAACGGGCAAACCGCACACTACCCTTTCGATAAAAATAAATTGCAGGAAACCGCTTTCCGCTCGGCCGAAGTACTCAACATTCATGTGTTTGGCGGCGATGCGATCGTTGACAAGAACGGCAATTTTCACATCATCGATATGAACGACTGGCCAAGTTTTGCGCCCTGCCGTGAAGAGGCGGTGCCACAGATTGCCGCGTGCATATACAATTATTTCAACGCTTAGGTGCGGCGGCCAAGGGATGTTGACTGGTTCCGGCGCACCTAAACCATAAAGGTTTCCTACCGTGGGCCCGCGCTGAATGTCCACATTCAGTTTGATAAAAAAGCCAACAGCCAAAAGCTAAACCCTATCTTTGCACAGACAAATAAACCATGGCCCAGGACCCTATACCCCTACAAAAAGTAACATTTGAAAGCACGCTCAAATCAAGTGATACCGAGGAAAAACTGGACATACTTTTTTACCGCCCCATCGGCTACCGGATAGCCCTCTTTTGTGCGGCTGTCAAGATCACACCCAATACCGTTACCATCATCAGCATTTTTTTTGGCGTTGCTGCGGGTATTCTTTTTTACTATCCTGAATTGTGGATCAATGTGATTGGCATGCTGCTGCTTGTTTTTGCAAACAGCCTCGACAGCGCCGACGGGCAGCTCGCGCGCATGACCAATAACAAAAGCCGCATCGGGAGAATACTGGATGGGTTGGCGGGCGATTTCTGGTTCTTCTCCATCCACGTGGCCATCTGCCTTCGCTCTCAAAACGAAGGCTGGAGCGCATGGATCTGGGTATGGGGTGTGATAGCCGGCGCATCGCATGTGCTGCAATCCGCGCTGGGCGATTACTACCGCAACGTTCACCTCTTCTTTATCAAGGGAACGGATGGCAGTGAGCTCGACAACAGCGCGCACCTTCAAAAAGAATACGACCAACTAAGCTGGTCTAAAAACTTTGTGAAAAAGTTTATGTCGCGCAGCTACCTCAACTATACCAAACTGCAGGAAAACCTTTCTCCCAATCTTCAAAAACTGCTGCGCGCCGTTCACCGGAAATTCCCGAACGGTAAAATGCCGGATGCGCTGGTGGCCGATTTCAGGCAGCAGAACAAACCGCTGATGCGTTTTACCAACATCATCCAGTTCAACACAAGGGTGATCTTTTTGTTTGTGTGGCTGTTCATGAACCAATCGTGGTTGTACTTTATGTTCGATATGTTTGTGCTCAATGCGTTCCTCATCTACATGAACCGACGCCAGGAATCGATCAGTAAAACCTTCTACAAACGCATTTCAACAGAAGCGTAATGAACAGTAAACTGTACAAAGCGGTATTCCTTCTCATCGGTATTGCAACACTTGGCTACATGATTCATGTGATCGGGTACGATGTAATCTGGCACAACATCCTGAAAACAGGCTGGTGGTTCATCCCCATCACGGGCATCTGGCTTATTGTATATATTTTCAATGCACTCGCATTCAGGATCATCATCCATGAACCGGGGTTGAAAGAAAGCAACATCCCTTTTCTTACCGTACTGCGCATCACCATCAGCGGCTACGCCATCAATTACATCACACCCTTTGTTGCGCTCGGCGGAGAACCCTACCGCATTATGGAACTGAAAAAGTTTGTAGGCACAAACAAAGCCACCTCTTCCGTATTACTGTATGGGTTGATGCACATGTTCTCGCACCTGATCTTCTGGCTGCTGTCTATCATACTCATCATTTTTATCGTTCCGCTCGACAACATGCTGCTCTTCGGTTGCGGCATCGCGTTTCTGATCGGTATCCTGGTAATGCTGTGGTTTTTGAAAGTTTACAAGAACGGGTTTACCATCAGCACCTTCAGGCTGCTGCAGCGCATCCCTTATGTGCGCAGGTGGGCAAAGCCGTTTGCAGAAGCAAAGGCCGCATCGCTGGCAGAGATCGATGAGCAGATCCGCATATTGTACACCGAAAGGAAAACAGCATTTTACAATTCTTTAATACTCGAAATACTGTCACGCATAGTAACTTGTCTTGAAATATATTTTGCTGCGCTGGCGATCGGGCTGAACATGTCGTTCATGGATTCACTCATCATCAGCTCTGCTTCATCACTCTTTGCAAACCTCATCTTTTTCCTGCCCATGCAACTGGGAACAAGGGAAGGTGGATTGGTGCTCGCGCTGAAAAGCATGCGCTTCCCTGGCGATTCGGGAATATTCATCGGCCTGATCACCCGCGTCAGGGAGCTGGTCTGGATTGCAATCGGGTTGATGTTGATCAAAACGTTTAGGCGTAGTAACCCCGGCGGTGAATAGTCATTAATTTTTTTTGACACATTGCCAGTTGTTCACGATACACTCATTCACAAAACAACTATGATCAAAGGCATACTCATAGATTACGGCGGCACCATCGATACAAACGGGCTTCATTGGGCAAATGTGTTGAAGGACAGCTACGCGCAATACGAACCAACGGTGGGCGACCAGCTGTTTGCAGATGCATACGTGTTTGGCGAACGAAGCCTTGCCATCAACCCGCTCGTAAAACCATCGCACAATTTTTTTGATATACTTCGTCTGAAAGTAGCGCAGCAATTTAATTTTCTCAAAGAAAAAGGATGTATGCTGCGCGATGAGAACATTGAGAACATCGCCGCACAATGCAACGGTTTTGCAGAAGCAACCATCGCAAAAGCGACTCCTATCCTGGAACAGCTGGCGGACGCATTTCCCCTGGTAATGGTTTCCAATTTTTACGGCAACCTGAACACCGTTCTCAAAGATTTCAACATTGCGCATCTTTTCCGGCACGTGGTGGAGTCGGCCGTAGTGGGGGTGAGAAAACCGGATCCAAAAATCTACCAACTTGGTGTTGAAGCCTTACAGTTGCCGCCTGGTGAATGTGTGGTGATCGGCGACTCGTTTGGCAAAGACATCGTTCCCGCAAAACAATGTGGCTGTGCCGCCATCTGGCTCAATGCAAAGGGTTGGGAAGAAGACCGCCACACCATCGCCCAGGATGGTTACAAAGCGGATGCAGAGATCAAAGACTTCTTAGAAACACCCGCCGCTATCCGGTCGTTGCAAAAAGCATACAACTTTTGGAAAGTTTAGAACTTTCCAAAAGTTGTATACTTACTGATCTGTTTTTGGTTTAAACCGCTCCATCACTTCTTCTCCTGTTGCTTCGTCTTTTCCCTTCATTTCAATATAGATCACGTTGGGCGACCAGAACGCGCCGCCATCGATCTTGATAAAGATCCGGGTGAGCAATGCCTCTTTTTTATTGATGGTAGCGTAAGCGTGGTACTTCCCGTCTTTTGCCGAACGCTTTACCGTGAGTTGTGCCTTTTTATAGGAAACCACATGCGTGGCAAATACATCGGGCGATTGTTTCTCCGTTTTTATTCCATACGCAAAAACACGTTGAATGTAATTGAGGTCCTTCTTCATCCCCCCTTCGGGATAACGGATCCAGTACACGCGCACGGGGTTGTTTTCGTCGATCTTTCCTTTACTATCCAGGTTGGCCTCGTAAACAACGGTATTGGTATTGGCCGTTCGCTGCAGGTAAAACAACTGGTTCGGCGTTACAGGCACAGGGAAGGTGTCTTGCGGATCTTTTACCACAACGTTTTTTTTCTGCTGTGCAAAAGAGGAAATGCTGGCTGCAAAAATGCTTACTGCTGCAAGCAATACTTTTCCCATTGCATGCAGGTGCAGCGTTAGTTTGGTTGGTTTCATCTGGTATTCAAATATTGCTCAACAAAATTAAAAATCAAACCTGAATCGCACACGCACACCCAAAGGCGTAACATAAGGATGATCCAGGTAATTGAAACGTTTCACAAGGTCTACACGGATCAGTTTGAAAATGTTTGTTACACCCACGCTTCCCTCGAGATAAGGTTTGTCTTCGAGTGAGAACGTAGTGGGTTCGCCGTTCAGCAACGGGTAACGGATCAGCGTTGGGTCGTTGGCCGGTTTGTTTTCTGCACGCACCCCGCCGTAGAGAAGCTTCATCGCAACCACTTCGCGCAGCTTCAGTTTTTTCAGCAGCGGCACGCGGTTAAAGAACAAGCCGTTGAAATGATGGTCGATGTTCAATCCTACAAAATGATCGCTCACAAATTCCTGGAAATTCATCAGGTTGTACGAATTCAACTGGTAGGCATAGGTTTGGTTGGCGCGGTGGATCGTCATCAACGGGTAAGGGAGCTTCCCAAAAATATACCCGCCTTCAACCACTACATCACTATAACCCAGTTGTGATAAATAGGCGCGTTTTTCAAACCGCATGTTTACATTCTGGTAATTGTACTGGCTGTTGAATATGCCTTTCACCCCTGCAATAAAACGCAGCGTAATGATCGGGTATTTGTTGATGATCGGGATCCTGAACACTTTACCCTGGTAAAACTGCTCGTGCGGCGCCCATCTCAACTCGCCCGAAAACTCTGTAGTGATGAGCTTGGTAACATTTACATCCACCCCGTTTTCCCGTTTTGTATAAACGATGGATCCCGCGGGCTCCTGTTTCAGGTTCTTGAAACCAAGGGTATAAGAAAGGTGATTGGGCAACTCATGCACATAATCTAATTTGAAGTTGCTGTTGTAAACCCATTTGTCGTTCTGCCCTCTTTTGAAAGAAAGCAGGAAATTATCTTCCGTTACAAACTGCAGCTCCTGCCCCGGGATCTTTGTATCGTGCTGGTAACTTACCTTGATGTAATTCAAAGGGAACGCATAGATCGATTTGTTGTTGAGCGAATAGGTGGAGCTTAAAAAATACTTCCACCGCTCATCTTTAAAACCATACGCACCATAGGTTTCAAAATAAATGCGCTTGCTGAATTTTGTTGTTGTTCTTCCACCCAAACGGAGCTTAAACCCTTCTACCGGGTTAAAGCTGTAGAATGCCGCTGCGGGCCCTATCTCAAACGGGCCAACGGAAGTGTAACCGGCCAAAAGAAAAGTGGCGATGGCCATTGTTCTTCTGAACGAAGGCATTTTCTCCAGGCTATCAATGTTGCTGTAAACCTTCGCTTCTGTTTTGGTAAGCGTATCGTGCCTGTTGCTTAACCAGAAAGTATCAGCGAGCTGGTCCGATTTGTCGAGCTTCACGGTCGCGTCGCCATTGTATACCGAATCCGGCAACATTTTGTTGATCTGGAAATTCCTGAAGGAAACGGTACGCTCGCCAAAAAATCCACTCGCCGCATTTCTTGTAACAGCGGCTTCTGCGGCCACATTGCTTTTGCTGAGGTGGTAACGGTTGTCTTCGCTTTTTTCGAAATCAAGATTGATGTGCAGCTCGCGCACAAAATTCAGGTTGGCATTCTTGCTGGTCGACATCACCATTTTTGTTACCGAATAATTCCCGTCGAGCGTGATCCACATGTTTCCCCTGAACAGAAGGTCATTTGTATTACGTGGTGTAAAATACAGTTTGATCAGTTTCTGACCATTCGGCTCCGTGATCGTATCCCGGATATAGAACATGTAAAAAGTAGGCGCCAGGTCAGCGATCGGGCTCAAAAACTGGTAGGTGAACAAGGGGATATCGTTGTCGTAAATATCAATATCCATGATCAGCCTGTTCAGGTAACTGCTCACACCCTGGTTGTCTATGTACTCGCCATAGTTCACCCGCTTCTCACCGGTGATGATGGTTTTTGTTTTCTCCGGTTTTCTCCGGTAATATTTTTTCGACAGGGTTTCCTCGAGGTAAACAGGCAACAAAGATTTGCCCTCTACTTTTGTTGTATCCCGGTTCTCGAAAATGAACTGGTAATTTTTCAGGAGTTTGTTCTTCGTTAGTTTTTCCGTTACGTTGCTGATGGACACTTCCAGTTTTTCATACTGGTCGTACTGCACGTAATCGTAATGTTCCATCCGGTTGATCGGTTTGTTCTCGATCACTCTCCTGATCAACTCTACTGCCGGATTGCCTTTGTTACGGTACGGCGCCCGCTTGTTCGAGCTTACCGTTACATTGTTGATCGCCTTCGGATCGGTTTCCAATGCTACATCAAATGTCTGCGTGGTACCGGGCACAATAATCTTGGTGATCGTTCTATAACCTACATACGTAACCTGTATCGTATTGTTTGAACCGGATGAACGCAATGTATATCGTCCCAGGCTATCCGTAACCGTTCCCCGTCCTCCTTTGAAAACAACGCTTACATATTGCAATGGCTGGTTGTTTACCGCATCTGTTACAACGCCCTGCACAACCGTTTGTGCCATGCCGTTAACAATGCCGGCGATCAACAAGAAAACTATAAATCCTACCCGTCTATTTATTCTTTTCATTTATTTTTTGTTTGCTCCCCTCGTGTGGTATAATGTTATTTGAATATTAATTGCTGCTTAACCCTTTGATCAGTATCGAAACAATGGAGTCGAGCCTCGGTTCCAGTTTTACATAACGTGCATCTATCACCATATCTCTTTCCAGCCCGCGGAGCGAACTCACGATCACCGAAGGCAGCAGGTCCATTTCTTTCGCTACCGCTTTGCTGAACTCGCCGTTCTTTACGCCAAAGCGAAGGATGTTCTTTACCAGCTTCACTTCCTGCGCATCGTATTCTGTGTGGATGTGCTTCATGCAACGCAGGCCTTCCTGTATCTCGCCCTTAACGATCTTGTATAAGTTTGCGCGTTTCTGTACGGCCCTGATTTTTGTAAGGGTGTACGCTCTCAGTTTGTCTTCGGCGCTTTCCGCTTTTTCCACTGCCTGTCTTACACGGTCAAACACCTCATCCATTTCCTTGATCACCACCGCGTCAAAAATCTCTTCTTTGCTGGAGAAATAATAATACAACGTACTCTTGCCCTTACCCATCGCCCTGGCGATGTCTTCCATGGTTGTTTTCCTGATGCCGAACTGCTGAAAGAGTTTTTGGGCTTCCTTCAGTATGTCGTCTTTAACTATATCGTCTTTTGTTGGTATCATATTTTTCGACCAAATTCGTATTTTGGTCCAAAATTAGGTCAAAACAGATGCGTGGCCACTGTTTTAACAATTTTAACCGTTTTTGGTTGCAAATTCTTTCATCAGGTCGCAGAAGGCCTGCACGCTGCTGATCGGTAAGGCGTTGTACATGCTAACGCGAACGCCTCCGATGGTGCGGTAGCCTTTTACGCCAACCATTCCTTCTTTTTTACACAGATCCAGGAACGGCGCTTCCAGTTGGGGGTCACTGAGAAAAAATACGGCGTTGGTCTGGCTGCGGTCTTCCTTCGCGATGCGTGATGTAAACACGGGCAAGCTATCGATGGTATTATATAAGAGAGCTGATTTTGCATTGCTGCGTTGCTCCATTTCTTTCAATCCGCCTTCGGCGATGATCCAGCGAAGGGTTAACATGCTCACGTATACGGCAAAAACCGGTGGTGTGTTCATCAACGAGCCCGCTTCAATGTGTTTGCGGTAGTCCATTATGGTTGGGATGCTGCGTTTGATGGTTCCCAGGATGTCTTTCTTTACCACCACCATGTTCACACCCGCTGCGCCCATGTTCTTTTGTGCGCCGGCATAGATAAGTGAGAATTTTTTAAAGTCGGCCGGCCTGCTGAAAATATCGCTGCTCATGTCGCCGATCAGTGGAACGGCAACTTCCGGGTATTGGTGCCATTGTGTTCCTTCCACTGTATTGTTCGTGGTGATGTGTAAATATTTTGCATCGGCAGGAACCGCAAAGTCCTTCTTTATATATGTATGCGACCTGTCTGATGTATCGGCCACTACATTCACGTTACCGAACAACGAAGCTTCCTTCGCTGCTTTCTTACCCCAGATGCCATTGTCGCAATAGGCCGCCGTTTCGTTGTTGTCCAGTAAATTCATCGGCACCTGCATGAACTGCGTGGTGGCGCCGCCGTGGAGGAAGAGCACCTCGTAGGCATCGTCGAGTTCCATTAATTTTTTTACCGAGCCGATGGCTTCCTGCAAAACATCCTGGAACAGCGGGGTGCGGTGGCCGATCTCGAGTACCGACAAACCCGTTCCATTAAAATCGATGATCGCGCGGGAAGCCTCTTCCATTACCGTTTTTGGCAGGATAGACGGGCCCGAATTGAAATTATGGACACTCATAAGATTGATTGAAGGCGCAAAGTAAGAGCATTTTGGTTTACAGATGCGCCGTTGATTTTTTAAACGGCCGAATTCGCTGTTAGCCGTCAAGCTATTGAGCGTTAGCTTTTAGGGTTGACGATTGAGCGGGCGATTTATTTTACCAATAAAATCCATGGCAACTAAACCGGAAAAAAATCGGGATGATTTGCGGGGATGACAGGATTATTCGCTCACGTCTGTTACACCGCCGGATACCGTGTACTTCATGGCTTCGGCGGCGCTGATGTTGTTGAGGGGTTTGATGCGGTCGCGGGGCACAATGTAAGTAATGCCCGAGATGGCGTAGGAATGTGGCACATATACCGTTACGTGTTCGGGCAGGCCGAACTCGTGTGCGTTGGGTTGCGTGATGAACCCGATGCGCCATACATCGGCAGAATCTACATTTACGAGAACGGGTTTGTCGAATTTCTTTTTGTTACCGGCAAAGGCCTCGAGAAAATCCTTTACAGAGGAGTAGATGAACTTGATGCCCGGTGTTCGCTCCAGCAGCGAATCGAGAACGGCTACGAGGCGGACACCCACAAATAAGGACGACATCCATCCTACCAGCAATACAAGCGCGATCACAACAACAAAACCGAGCCCGGGAAAACGGCCCGTTGCGTCTTTCGACAGGTAATCGGGCGCTACGGTATGAACAATGTTGGGAAGAATGCCATCTACAAAATTAAAAAGGCCCAACACAACCCAGATGGTGATCCCAATGGGCGCAAGCACGATCAAACCCTGGAAAAAATACTGGAGCAGTCTTTTCAGGTAGGCGCGTAGGGTCAATTTTGGTTTGAGCGGGTCCATGGTGCAAAGATAGCTTTTAGCCGTTACCTATTGGCAGTTGGCTTGTGTTTGGGCGGTTTATACAGGGTGAAAAGAAATTAATGGCCTGGCAGACAATATGAAAGTAACTCATTCGTCAACGATTGAAAACGTAAAAAGCCAAAAAATCACTCATCCGCCCTAAAAACCATTCAACACAAAAATATTACAAAAAAAACCATGGAAACTTTGGTTACGAATAAAGTTTCCCTAGTTTTGCCGCCGATTATGAAAATTATGGAACCACAGGAACGAATAGTGAGCAAGGCCCATGAGCTGTTTATGCGGTATGGCATACGGAGCGTGAGCATGGATGAGGTGGCCAATCATCTCGGCATGAGTAAAAAAACGATTTACCAGTTTTATGCGGATAAGGATGCATTGGTTGCGGATGTGATCAATATTGAAGTGAACGAAAAACAGGTAGAGTGTAAAATGCACCGCCAACGCAGCGAGAACGCCATTCACGAGATCTTCATGGCTACGGATATGCTGCTTGAACTGCTTACCCACATGAACCCGGCGCTGATCTTTGACCTTGAAAAATACCATCCGGCCGCTTTTAAAAAATACAATGAACACAAAAATTCTTTTTTATATACCCTCATCAGGGAAAACATTGATTGGGGGAAAAGGGAAGGTTTGTACCGCGACGAGGTGATGTCGGATGTAATGGCAAGATTCAGGCTGGCCTCGGTGTTCCTGATCTTTAACCCCGAGAACTTTCCGAATTCGAAGCATTCGACAAGCACATTGGTTTCGGAGATCACAGATAATTTTTTATACGGACTGGCCTCTGTTAAAGGCCAGAAATTGATACAGAAATACAAGCAACAAAGACTAAAAACCACAACCCTATGAAGAAAAAGCAATCAACACGAATAGCATCGCTGTTGTGCATGTTGCTGGTAACGCTTTCGGTTACCGCGCAGCAACGTACAACGCATGAGTTTACTATTCAGCAGGCTGTTGAGTATGCACATGCACACAATGTGCAGGTGAAGAATGCTTTGCTGGCGATAGAGAGCCAGAAGCAGACCAACCGTGAGATCACGGCACAGGCTTTACCGAATATTACGGGAAGCGCGAACTTGACAAAATACATAGACATCCCTACCTCGCTCATCCCGGGTGAAGTGTTTGGCCAGCCGGCGGGAACCTATATCCCCGTTCAGTTTGGTACAAAATACAATTCTACTGCCAGCGTACAGCTGCAGCAGACCTTGTTCGACGGGCAGGTATTTGTGGGTTTGCAGGCCAGGAAAACTTCCATCGACTTTCAAACAAAAAATGCGGAAGTAACGGAAGAGGCCATCAAAACAAACATCTACAAGATCTATTACCAGCTGGTGGTGAGCAAAACGCAGATCGACCTGCTGGATGCAAACATTGCACGCCTTGAAAAACTGGAACACGATGCAACAGAACTGTTCAAGAACGGTTTTGCAGAAAAACTGGACATCGACAAAGTATCCGTTCAGCTCGCCAACCTGCGTACTGAAAAATTGAAGGCGCAGAACAGCATCAGCATCGGCTATCTTGGCCTGAAAACACTGATCGGGATGCCGGTGAAGGATTCATTGGTACTGGTTGATAAAATAGACGAGCAGCAGATCAGGGAAGATTTTTCAAATGATACTGCCTATAATTATGCAGACAGGAAAGAGTTCCAGCTGTTATCGCTCAACAAAAAACTGAATGAGTTCAACATCAAACGTTACCAGTTGAGTTATATCCCAACTTTATCGCTCACAGGTAACTATGCAAAGAATGCACAGCGCAATACGTTTGATTTCTTTGCGAAAGGCGGGCAATGGTTCACCACATCGTTCATTGGTTTGAATTTATCGGTGCCCATCTTTGATGGTTTTGCGAGAAATGCACGCATCAAACGCTCGAGGATTGAGTTGAAGCAGACGGAGAACCAGATCGATAACCTGAAACTTTCTATCGACAACGATGTGGAAGCGGCGAAGATCAGCTTCAAATCTGCAATGGCAACCATGGATTTCCAGAAGAAAAACATGCAGCTCGCCGAAACCGTATACAACCAGACCAAGAAGAAATTTGAAGCGGGTACGGGATCGAACACAGAGATCACCGCGGCGCAGACAGACCTGGTAACGGCGCAGACCAATTACATCAATTCGTTGTACAGCGCCATTATCGCGAAAGTGGATTATTTAAAGGCCACCGGAAAATTATAATCACCAAAACAAAACACTCTTAAAACTCAGTATATGCAAAAGATCATAAACGTGCTTTTTATCGCGGCCACACTTACCCTCGCATCGTGCGGTAACAAGGGCGGAGATAATTCACTCGCCGGTAAGAAAGCCGAACTGGAGAAACTGAAAAAAGAACAGGCTGCCAACGACGACAAGATCAAGGCGCTTGAAAAAGAGATCGCGAAGCTCGATACATCCGCGGTTAAAGAAGATGTGGCCAAACTCGTAGGCACAGAGCCCGTGGCGCTGCAGAACTTCTCGCACTACATCGACCTCCAGGGCCGTGTGGAAGCCGAAGACATTTCCTACATCTCACCACGCCTGGGCGGCGGACAGGTTCGCGCGGTATATGTGAAGAGAGGTGACTACGTGAAAAAAGGCCAGTTGCTTTTGAAACTGGACGATGCGATCGTAAAGCAACAGGTGGCGGCTTCTAAACAAAGCACAGAAACCATCAAAACACAATTGACACTTGCGAAGGATGTTTACAACAGGAGAAACAATTTGTGGAAACAGGGTATCGGCACAGAGATCGAACTGATCACTGCAAGAACAAATGTTGAGTCGCTCGAAAAACAACTTGCTGCCGCCAACGAAAACATCAAGGTACAGCAGGAGCAGCAGAGCGGTGCAAATGTTTACAGCGATGTAGATGGTATTGCCGACGAAGTGAATGTAAGGGTGGGCGAAATGTTCACCGGTTTTTCAGGCAACCTGCCGCAGATCAAGATCGTGAATACAAGCAACCTGAAAGTGGTTACCGATATCCCTGAAAATTACAGCGGTAAAGTAAGACAGGGCTCAACGCTCATCGTAAACCTGCCGGATGTGAACAAAACCTTCAATTCAACCGTGAACATTTCAGGGAAAGTGATCGACCCGAACAGCCGTTCGTTCCGCGTAGAAGGAAAGCTTCCGAAAGATGCGGCGATCCGCCCGAACCAGATCGCTCAGGTGAAGATCCTTGACTACAATGCACCAAGCGCAATCGCGGTACCGGTGAACACCGTTGCCACAGATGAGAAAGGCAAATACGTTTACGTAGCAGTGAACGAAGGCGGTAAAATGGTGGCACGCAAAAAACAGATCGTTGTGGGAGAATTGTACGGCGACAAGATCGAAGTGAAAAGCGGCCTCGCAGCAGGCGACCAGCTCATCAACGATGGTTACCAGAATATTTACGACGGCCAGTTGTTGAAGACAGACAATAAAAAATAAATTAGTAATGAATGATTAGTAATTAGTAATTACGAGGTTCCTACATTTTCGCCAATTACTAACTGCTGATTCTTGATTATTAATTATCAATTACTAATTATTAATTAATCCATATGCATCAATTCATAGAAGGCATAGCCAAAAAATTCAAACAGTTCAAGCCAACAAGCTGGGCTGTTGATAATAAGACGGCGATTTATATCATTACGATATTGATATCGTTGTACGGGCTTACCAAGTTCAATACGTTGCCAAAAGAGCAGTTCCCTGATATCGTGGTGCCTACGATCAGTGTAAGCACCGTGTATTTCGGTACCTCTCCCAAAGACATGGAGAACCTTGTTACAAGGCCCATCGAAAAACAATTAAAAGGGATCAGCGGCGCGAAGGTGAACAAGATCCAGTCTACTTCACAACAGGATTTCTCATTGATCATCGTTGAGTTTGATACGGATGTAAAGACCGAAGTGGCCAAACAGAAAGTAAAGGACGCGCTCGATAAGGCGCAGACCGATCTTCCTACAGACCTGACCCAACTGCCCAATGTACAGGAATTCGATTTCAGCGAAATGCCGATCATGTATGTGAACGTAAGCGGAGAATTTGACGGAATGACGCTGAAGCGATACGCAGATAAAATGCAGGACCGTTTTGAAGAACTCACCGAGGTGAACCGTGCAGATATTGTAGGTGCGCCGGAGAGAGAGATCCAGATCAACGTGGATCCGTTTAAAATGCAGGCCGCAAAATTATCGTTCACCGATATCTCCAACGCCATCAGCTACGAGAACCGCGACATCAGCGGTGGCCTGGTCGAAGTGGGCGAAATGAAGAGAACGATCCGCGTAAAAGGGCAGTTCAATACTGCACTGGATATGCAGAACATCGTTGTAAGAAACCCGAATGGCGCGCCCATTTACCTGCGTGATATCGCAAACATCGTAGACACCGTTAAAGAAACAGAGAACTATGCACGTCTCGATGGAAAGAATGTGGTTACCCTTAACATCGTAAAACGCAGTGGAGAGAACCTGATCGAAACTTCTGAGAAAGTACAGGCCATCATTGCAGACATGAAAGAGAAAAAAGAACTGCCGCCAAACCTGAACGTGGTAATTACGGGCGACCAAAGCGTGCAGACCAAAACATCTTTCAACGACCTGGTAAATACCATCATCATCGGTTTTATATTGGTATTGGTTGTATTGATGTTCTTCATGGGTGTTACCAACGCCTTCTTTGTGGCGCTGAGCGTACCGTTGAGCGTGTTTGTGGCGTTTATGTTCTTACCAATCGCAGATGGGATCGTGGGTACGCACGTAACCTTGAACTTCATCGTACTCTTCGCCTTGCTGTTTGGTTTGGGAATCATCGTGGATGATGCGATCGTGGTGATCGAGAATACGCACCGTATCTATAACAATGGAAAAGTAAAAGTGCAGCGTGCAGCAAAAGAAGCGGCGGGCGAGGTCTTTGTCCCGGTATTGGTGGGAACATTAACCACACTCGCGCCGTTCTTCCCGTTGCTGTTGTGGAAGGGGTTGATCGGTAAGTTCATGATCTATCTCCCTACCATGCTGATCCTTACCCTTGCAGCATCGTTGATCGTAGCGTTTATCATGAACCCCGTATTTGCCGTAAGCTTTATGCATCCGGAAGGAAGGGAATACGAAGAGAAGAAAAGCCTGATCTTCAAAAAGCCTTTGTTCTGGACGGTGATCGCATTCGGTTTGCTGTTGAACCTTGCAGGGTTTCATGGTTTGGGGAACTTCCTTTTAACGATGGCGCTGCTGATGATCCTGAACCGTTATGTGTTGCGTGGCATCATCCATGTGTTCCAGGAAAGGATTTTACCTGGACTGATGAACCGTTACGAAAAATTACTGCACTGGGTATTGAAAGGAAAAAGGCCGGCGCGTTTGATGCTGTGGCTGTTCCTCCTGTTCCCGATCTCGTTGATCATGCTCGTTGTGCGTAACAACCCGAAACCATTCTTCCCGAGCGGCGACCCGCATTTTGTATATGTGTACCTGAAAATGCCGATCGGTACAAAAACAGCAACAACAGATTCTGTAACAAGGGTACTGGAAGAACGCGTGCACAAGATCCTCGCAAAAGAAAAACCGGGCACACCAGGTTCTATTGTGGAGAGTGTGATCACGAACGTGGCGGTGAGCGCCAACAACCCAAGGGATAACAACAGGAGCACTCAAAGTAATTTAGGCAGGATACAGGTATCGTTCGTTGAATATGAAAAACGAAACGGTAAATCAACAGCGCCGATCATGGAAGAGATCCGTTCGCAGATGAATGGCATTCCGGGTGCGGTGATAGAGGTTGGACAGGAAGATGGTGGCCCGCCAACAGATCCACCGGTAAACATCGAGATCTCGGGCGATAATTTTGACGAGATTGCGAAAGTGGCGTATGACCTGCAGAACCACCTTGATACAAACCGCATTGCAGGTATCGATGGTTTGAAAATGGATGTTGATCTTCAGAACCCCGAGATCACCATCAACATCGATCGCGAACGTGCGCTGCGCGAAGGCATCAGCACTGCACAGATCGGTATGGAAATACGTTCCGCGGTGTTTGGTAAAGAAGCCAGCAAGCTGAAAGATGGTGAGGACGAATACAAGATCCAGATCCGCTACGACATGCTGCAACGCAACAACATCGCCGACCTGATGAACATGCGTTTGACCTTCCGCGACATGGCTACCATGGGCATCAAACAGGTTCCGCTGAATGCAGTGGCAACGGTTGATTACACGAATACATCGGGCGGTATCAAACGCAAAAATGTAAAACGTACGATACAGATCCAGTCTGATGTAACCGACCCATCCCTGGTGGGGCCTGTGAATGCGGCGCTTGCCAGCAAGATCGCAGAATTCAAAACGAAAACGAAGATCCCTGCAGATGTTACCATCAAACAAACCGGTGAGAGCGAACAGCAGGCTGAAACGATGAGCTTCCTCGGAACCTCGTTGATCACCGCTTTGCTGATCATCTTCCTGTTGCTCGTGTTGCAGTTCAACAGCCTCAGTAAACCGTTCATCGTGTTAACGGAGATCTTCTTCTCCATCATCGGTGTATTCATCGGTTATGCAGTAACGGGTATGTCGATGGCGATGATCATGGTGGGCGTTGGTATCATCGGCCTTGCGGGTATCGTAATCAAAAACGGTATCCTCCTCATCGAATTCACGGATGAGTTGCGCGGTCGCGGTTACAGAACAAGGGCAGCGGCGATTGAAGCGGGTAAGATCCGTATCATCCCGGTAATGCTTACAGCACTGGCAACAATGCTTGGATTGTTACCGCTCGCAGTGGGTTTCAACATCAACTTCGTATCGTTGTTCCAGACCGGCAACCCGCACATCTTCTTCGGTGGAGACAGCGTTGTGTTCTGGGGTCCATTGAGCTGGACGATCATCTTCGGATTGGTCTTCGCCTTCTTCTTAACATTGGTGATGGTGCCAAGTATGTACCTCATCAGTGAACGACTGAGAAGGCCGATGGAGAAATTCTACGGAACCAAATACGTGGCGCTGTTAGGCTTCCTCGGGCCGTTCTTCTTCATCACCGTGGGCATCATGTATCTCGTGAGAGCCATACAGGGCAAGAAAGTTTGGCTGGGAAAAATGAAAGACAGCCCGGTAAGAAAATAGACAGTTGAATTTTGGGTTTTATATTTCAGGGCCGCCCCGTTTTGTGGGGCGGCTTTTTTTGTTGCCACAGATTACACGGATTTACACGGAAAGGAAAACACTGAGTATTTATACCGCCCCTCTCTGTGAAAATCTGTGTAATCTGTGGCAATTAAAAAAATGAATATGTCAGCAACTCCAAACCACGGTTTCCCCCTCGAACACGAAACCAAAACCCTAATCGGAATCGCCTTCGAAATCCACAGGATATTGGGCACAGGCTTCCTGGAAATCGTTTACAAAGACGCTTTTGAATATGAATTACACCAACGAGGCATACCTTTTTCCCGGGAGAACGAATACAAAATAAAATACAAGGACATTTTTTTGAAACACAGGTTCCACGCAGATTTTGTCGTTTTTGACAAAGTCATCCTTGAAGTAAAATCACAAAACGGCATCGCAGAAAAAAATGTGGCACAGACCTTAAATTATTTGAAGACTTCGGGCTGCAAAGTAGGCCTGATCCTGAATTTTGGAGAAACTTCGCTGCAGGTAAAGAGATATGTTTTGTAACCGTTTCGTTAAACCTAACGGAATCAATAAAGATTGAACAGGGGGTTATGTAATAAAAACATTTCTCCTGCTACCAATCATACACAAAAAAGAACCTTAATTTCACACAAAACAAACCTACATGATAAGCAACCACGAAATAGACTACCGTATTTTCGGAGAAGAGATGCAGTATGTTGAAGTAGAGCTCGATCCCAACGAAACCGCCATTGCAGAACCGGGCGCGTTTATGATGATGGACGATGGCATTACCATGGAAACCCTGTTTGGCGATGGCAGCCAGCAGAAAGGCGGCTTCCTGAACAAGCTGGTGAGTGCCGGTAAAAGAATGCTGGTGGGTGAAAACCTGTTTATGACGGCATTCACGAACATCGATACAGGCAAACGCCATGTGAGCTTTGCCTCGCCTTATCCCGGTAAGATCATCCCGATAGACCTCCAGCAACTGGGCAACAAAGTGATATGCCAGAAAGATGCTTTCCTCTGCGCCGCCAAAGGCGTGAGCGTAGGCATCGAGTTCCAGCGCAGACTGGGTACAGGTTTGTTCGGTGGAGAAGGGTTTATCATGGAAAAACTGGAAGGTGATGGTATGGCGTTCTTACACGCCTGCGGACATGTACTCAGGAAAGAGCTCCGCGCAGGAGAAACATTGAAAATTGATACCGGTTGTATCGTTGGTTTTACAGCAACCGTTGATTATGATATACAGTTTGTGGGGGGCATCAAAAACACCATCTTCGGCGGAGAAGGATTGTTCTTTGCAAACCTTACCGGGCCGGGCACCGTATGGATACAGACCTTGCCGATCAGCCGCCTGGCCGGAAGGATCCTGCAATACGCCACCACCTCAAGAAGAGAAGAAGGAAGCGTACTCGGCGGATTGGGTAATTTATTGGATGGAGATGGATGGAGATAGGGCGCTGATTTGAACCAGGCATACAGACAACGATTTACATTGTATAAAAAAGACCGGTGATCTTCTACACCGGTCTTTTTGTTTCAGCTTGTTTCTTCACATACCAGGTTGGCGAACCGTTTTCAGGTTCAGCGCAGCGTTGTAAGTTTTTCAACCGCTTTGCGCAAGGTTTCTTCTTTTTTTGCGAAACAAAAACGCAGTACTTTATTGTCCTGGCCATGTTTATAGAAGGCAGACATGGGTATGGTTGCGATACCGTATTCTTTTGTGAGGCGGATGGCGAGGTCCTTATCCGGTTCATCGGAAAAGTTCCTGTAACTATAGCATTCAAAATAACTTCCGTGCGATGGAATGCACTCAAATGGTGTGGCGCTCATCAGTTCACGGAAGAGGTCCCTTTTCTGCTGCAGAAAAGAAGGAAGGCTTAAATACGCTTCTTCATTACGGATGTATTCGGCCACGGCTACCTGTTTGGGCGTATCGCAGGAAAAGCAATTGAACTGGTGAACCTTCCTGAATTCTTTCATCAATGCAGGGGAAGAAATGCAGTAACCGAGTTTCCAACCGGTGCAGTGGTATGTTTTTCCGAAAGAGAAACACACGAAACTCCTTTCCATCAGGTCGGGGTAGCGGAGCATGCTTTGGTGCGGTATGTTATCGAAGATCAGGTGTTCGTACACTTCATCGCTCAGGATGAGGATGCCTGTATTGGCCACAATGCTCCGCAGTTGTTCAATATCCTGTTCGCGCAGCACCATTCCGGTTGGGTTGTGCGGGGTATTGATCATGATCATTTTTGTTTTGCCGTTCACTTTCGCGCGCACTTCATCCCATGGAATGGAATAATCGGGAAACTGCAGCGGGATCAGAACCGGTGTGGCGCCGTTTATTTCTATGTTGGGTATGTAGCTGTCGTAGGCCGGCTCAAAAACGATCACTTCATCACCCGGCCGTAACACGGTTGTGAGTGAGGTATAGATCGCGTAGGTGCCGCCGGGCGTAACGGTAACCTGTGTTTCGGGATCGATGCTGGCGTTGTACAGTTTATGGGCCTTCTCACACAATCTTTCGCGCAGCAAAGGATAGCCGTTCATGTGCGTGTATTGATTGAACCCGTTCTTCATCGCTTTGTCCACGAGCGAAGTAAGTGCATCGCTCATCTGGAAATCAGGAAAACCCTGTCCGAGGTTTACCGCTTTGTGTTCTGCAGCGAGCACGCTCATCACCGTAAAAATGGTGGTGCCTACATCAGGGAGTTTGGATTGTATCATGGAATGATTTATGGAATGATTCAACGTGCAGTTGCCCGGGCAAAAAGCAGCAACCCTGTTGCAGGTTGCCACACTAAGATAGAAATAAATGCCGCTTAAAAAATGAGCTGCGAGGCGAGGCGCTTCAATTCGATCTCTGCAACTTTTGCCGCATAGTTGAGGTTTACAAGGCGGTAGCCTTCGTTTTCAAAAGTTTGCTGGGCAATTTTTACGTCAACGATGGTTGCATTGCCAAGCTGGAATTTCTGCAGCACGAGATCGAGCAGTTTGGTTGCCAGGTCGTAATTTTTCTGTTCTGTTTCCAGCTGTGAGAGTGTATTGGTGTAGGATTGATACGTGCGAACCATTCCCGTTTCGTTGGTAAGTGCGATGGTCTCTTTCTGGAGAACCGCATTTCTTGTATTGATCTCCGCTACCTGTTGTTGTTTCTTGAAGATGCCGCCGTTGTAAATGGGTATGGCAAGGCTCAGCCCGATGAACGGCCCATAGCTCTGGTTCAGCAAAGTAAACCCTGCGGCGCTTTTGCTGCTCTGGAAGTTGAAACCTGTTGTTCCGCGAAGCGATGGCCAGCGCAGCGCCGCTGTTTCTTTTTCGATCAGTTCATTAATGCGCACCTGGCGGTCTGCTGCAACCAGCAACGGGTTTTTGGTGAGGTTGCTGCGTATGCTGTCTATGTTGATGGTCCTGTCTACAATGATCGTATCACTTACCGCGATCTTCGAATCGGGGTTCATGAAAGAAAGGTTGAGCAGGTCTGTTTTTGCCTGCGCGATCACCAGCTGCTGGCTCTTCAGCGATTGTTCGAGGGCGGTGAGGTCGAGTTGGGCCTGGTAGGTGTCTGCGTTGTTGGCAAGGCCCACTTCCTGGCGGATGTTGAGGATGTCGAGCCTTTTTTTAGCAACATCTATCGACAATAAAATTGTTTTGAGCAGGCTTTGCTGGCGAACGATGTCGTAATACTTGGTCATTACCCCCGCGATCGTATTCTGGATCTGTGCCTTGATGTATTCCTGGTTCTGGAGCACCAGTTCTTCGAGCCTTTTCTTGGTGGCCACAACGCGGTAGCCGTTAAAGATCAGTATGCTTCCGGTAACGCCAACGGTCAGGTTGTTGGCCCCTACATTGCTGCGGGTGGCGTTGCGTGAGGCATCGCTGTATTCCTGTTTGATGGTGGTAAGTTGTTCCTGGTCAGAAACGGTTCCGTTCACCACGGGCAATCCACCGGCAACGCCGTAGCTGTTGTTGATGTTGCTTGCTTCGAGGTTGTTTTTTACGAGCTGGATATCGTAGCTGTTCTTCAGTGCAGCGTTAACTGCTTCTGTCAATGTCAATACCCTTTCCTGGGAAAACCCCGTAACGGCAATTGCGAGAGAAAAGAGGAATGCTATTTTTTTCATGTGCATTGAAATTACCAACACCGGTAAAAACCGTCTTTCTTTTTTTATGAACGGGCCACTAGCCCACCATGGTGCCTACACTGGATCCCTGAACCACCTGGAGCAGGTTACCGGGTTTATTCATATCGAATACAATAATAGGAAGTTTATTTTCCATACAGAGGGTAAAGGCGGTCATGTCCATCACTTTGAGGTTCCGGGTAATACATTCCTGGAAGCTGATGGTTTCGAACTTGGTTGCGGAAGGATCTTTCTCCGGGTCTGCGGTATATACGCCATCCACGCGTGTTCCTTTCAGGATCACATCGGCTTTCATCTCGATTGCGCGGAGGGAGCCTGCCGTATCGGTGGTGAAATAAGGATTACCCGTTCCGGCGCCAAAGATCACCACGCGGCCTTTCTCGAGATGGCGCAGCGCTTTCCGGCGGATATAGGGTTCTGCCACCTGCTCCATGTTGATGGCGCTTTGCAGACGGGTATACACACCAATTTTCTCCAGCATCGCCTGCATGGCCATGGCATTGATCACGGTTGCGAGCATACCCATGTAATCGCCATGGGCGCGTTCAATGCCGCTGTCGGCCTCGTTCATACCCCTGTAAATATTACCGCCGCCAATTACAATGGCCACCTGTACACCAAGATCGGTAACGAGTTTGATGTCGTGGGCATATTGTTCGATGATCTGCGGGTTGAACGGGTCGCCATTGCGCTGGTCGCCCAATAAAGCCTCACCAGATAATTTAAGCAGGATGCGTTTGAATTTAGGGAGCATGTGGATGGTTGATTTGAATGCAAATAACACGATTTTTTAAGGAGTTGCCAAAAGGAAAGGAAAAATGAACAGAACCAGGTTTGCGGAAACGGGCAATACGATGTGCCGGGTATCTGAAATAGGAAATCAGCCAGCGCTCCCCTGTGTCAACAGGCATGTATCCCCGCGATCTTACACTAAAAAAAGGGAACGCGCTTGCGTTCCCTTTTCAATATCAGAAGCCGGAATATTATTATCCCAGTGCTACTCTTTTAAATTCTGTAACCTTCAGGTCAGCACCTACACTTTTCAGGTAATCGCCCACGCTTTGTCCGCCGTCTTTTACAAAGGCCTGTGCGAGGAGGGTTTGTTCCTTGAAGAACGCGTTGAGTTTTCCTTCTGCGATCTTTGCGATCATATCTTCCGGTTTGCCGGCCATTTTAGGATCGGCTTTCATGGTATCTACTACGATCGCTCTTTCTCTTTCTACCACTTCCGGTGAAATGCTGTCTGCATCAACCGCCAACGGGTTCATCGCTGCGATCTGCATGGCGATGTCTTTACCGGCTTCTTCTGCGGGCGCAGTCATTCCTACCAATACACCCATGCGGTATGCACCGTGAATGTAGGAAGCAACGTATGGCGCTTCGATCCTTTCAAATTTAGCGATGCCGATCTTTTCCCCGATGGCAGCGAGTTTGTCGTTGATCATATCAGACACTTTCGCGCCATTGATCACCACTTCGTTCAGTTCTTCCGCGCTTTTCACGTTGTTGGCAACAGCAGCATCGGCGATGCTCTGTGCAAATGCAACAAACTCCGCATTCTTCGAAACGAAGTCTGTTTCACAACTGATGCACACAACAAATCCAACTTTGTTGTCGGCCGATGTTTTCGCGATGATCACGCCTTCTTTCGCTTCACGGTCGCTGCGTTTAGCAGCAACTTTTTGTCCTTGCTTGCGCAACCAGTCAATGGCAGCTTCAAAATCGCCATTGGTTTCTGTCAAAGCTTTTCTGCAATCCATCATTCCTGCGCCGGTAGCCTGGCGCAGTTTGTTGATATCCTGGGCTGTAATTGTTACAGTGCTCATTATAATTGGGAATTAATAATTAGTAATTGGTAATTGGCAAATAGCAATTAATAATTAATAACGCATCACGATTTACTGCGATCAAATTATTAATTATTAATTACCAGTTACCAATTAAGATATTAGTACGACTTGAAACTAGCGAGGACCCGCACCACCACCTGCAGGGCGACGGTTGCTCGGAACACGGCGTTTTGGCGCGCCTGCACCAGGACCACCTGCTGCGCTTGTACCACCACCGCGGCGGCCACCACGTGCGGCTTCAGCTTGCGCTTCGGCTTCGAGGCGGCGTGCCCTTGTTTCGTTTTCGTTGTTGCTGTCATCAGACTCTTCTTCATCTTTAGAAGCCTGGCGTTCTGTCAAGCCCTCTGCAATTGCAGCGATGATGTAGTTGGTGATGATAGCGATCGATTTTGTTGCATCGTCGTTCGCAGGGATCGCAAAGTCAACTTTGTTGGGATCGCTGTTGGTATCTACCATACCAAAAGTTGTGATACCCAAACGTTTTGCTTCAGACAGGGCGATGTGTTCGTGACCGATGTCGACGAGGAACAAAGCAGCCGGGAGACGGCCGAGCTGTGCGATACCGCCCAGTACTTTTTCCATTTTGTCTTTATCGCGGGTTAAAGTAAGGCGTTCTTTTTTGGTCAGGCTCTCAGCGCTGCCATCAGCGAGCATTTTTTCGATGCTCTGCATTTTCTTAACGCTCTTGCGAACGGTGTTGAAGTTGGTAAGCATACCACCCAACCAGCGTTCTGTGGCGTAAGGCATGTTTACACGTTTGGCGCATTCGCTAACGATCTCTTTCGCCTGTTTTTTAGTAGCCACGAACATGATCTTTTTACCGCTCTTCGCGATCTGTTTGATGGCAGCCGCAGCTTCCTGCAGGTGATCAACAGTTTTGTTCAGGTCGATGATGTGGATACCTTTCTTCTCAGCAAAGATGTAAGGCAACATCTTTGGATTCCACTTCTTTTTCAGGTGACCAAAATGTACGCCGGCCTCCAGGAGTTGTTGTTGTAATGAAGTGTTATTTTCCATTTCTTATGATTGTTGTATGATTTGAATTTAGTTAAGCTGCGGGCCATGAACCATGAGCGTAGGGCAAAGCCCGCGGCCCGTAGCCAAAACCCAAAGCTGCCATTAACGTTTGCTGAACTGGTAGCTTCTACGTGCTTTCTTATGACCGAATTTCTTACGCTCAACGCCACGTGGGTCGCGTTTCAGTTGGCCGGCTGCTTTGAGGGCAGGGCGGAACTCAGCATTTACTTCGAGCAGTGCACGGGCGATACCGAGCTTGGCAGCTTCGGCCTGGCCTTTCAAACCACCACCTTGCGCGTTGATCACCACATCCAGCTTGCCGAACATATCAGCCGTTTTCAGTGGAGCCTCAACCTGGTTCTGTAAATAAACCAGTGGAAAATATGCTTTGTAATCTTTGTCGTTTACAGTGATCTTACCATCTCCCTTGCTTACAAAAACACGGGTAACGGCTTCTTTACGGCGACCAACTGCATTTTTTTGTTTTTCCATTTATGTTGGAATTAATTTTTTAGAATTTGTTTGCTTAGAATTTTAATTCTTTCGGTTGTTGCGCGCTGTGCTGGTGCGTACCGCCCGCATAAACGAAGAACTTCTTGATCATCTTACGTCCCAAACGGTTCTTCGGAAGCATGCCTTTTACGGCTCTTTCCATAACCACTTCAGGGCGGCGTTTCAGCAAGTCTTCAGCAGCTTCTTCTTTCTTACCGCCTGGGTAACCAGAATAGTTGATGTATTGTTTCTGCTCACCTTTTTTACCGGTGAAAAGAACTTTCTCACAGTTGATCAGGATCACATAATCCCCGCAATCAACATGTGGTGTGTAATAAGCCTTGTTCTTACCACGAAGAACCCCGGCGATCTTAGATGCAATACGTCCTACGGTTTGATTAGTACCGTCAACCACATACCAGTTGTGCTGTACGGTAGCCGCGTTTGCATGCTTGGTGGTGAAATGAAGTTTACTCATATAATTTCTGTTTTAATGAAACCCACGCTATCCCGTGGATTTTAAATGGACGGCGAAGGTAGGCCCGAACGGTCCGATCTTCCAAGGATTTTTGAAACTATTTTAAACCGAACCTTCGTAATCGATTGATTTTCAATAAATATTTTGAACAAATTTTTCAAAGGATGCGAAAACAGGCGGTTTTACTGCATTTCATAGGGAGATTTGCTGTATCATCCAGGAACAACAATGGTTTCCCGCGTTTAACAGGCTCCCCGTATTTTTACGCCGTAGTAACGCATGTTGCGTTTGCCTGAACATATAAGTGTTCCTTACCCTTAAAGAGTACCAACGCCCAATCATTTGAACTACCTGAAATTTCAACCCACCCATCTTTTCACCGGCAGCGAATTGCTCGGGCCAGGGCATGTTCTGATCACCGATGAAAAAGGAAAAATTGAAGACATCGTGAAAACTGCGGATGCCGGTCTTGGTATCCGGCAGCTCGATGGCGTACTGTCGCCCGGTTTTGTGAACTGTCATTGCCATCTGGAGCTGAGCCATATGAAAGGAGCGATCGCCGAAGAAACTGGGCTGGTCGATTTTGTTTTCAAAGTGGTAACCGGGCGCCACCATTCCGATGAGGCCATTGCCGAAGCCATCAGCAATGCTGAGCAGGGCATGATCGACAACGGGATCGTTGCCGTGGGCGATATCTGCAACAACACATCCACGCTGGCCCAAAAAGAAAAGCAAAACATCGCTTACTATAATTTCATCGAAACAAGCGGGTGGATGCCTTCCGTTGCAGAAACCAGGTTTGAACAATCGCTCGCATTTTACAATGCTTTCAACCAGCTTCATACACCAAACGCCAGGCAGCGTGCCTCCATTTGCCCGCATGCGCCATATTCGGTTTCTGAAGAATTATGGCAACACATGATGCCTTACTTCGAAAACAAAACCGTAACCATACACAACCAGGAAACTGCTTTCGAAGACCTCCTGTTCGAAAAAGGCGAGGGCGATTTCAGGCGCATGTATGAGTTGATGAAGATGGACATTTCCTTTTTCAAACCAACCGGTAAAAGCAGCCTGCGATCCTATTTTTCAAAACTACTGGCTGCAGAACAGGTGCTGCTGGTGCACAATACCTTTACAAAAGAAGAAGATGTAGTGTATGCAGGCGAAGGATCGCAAAACCTGAACTGGTGTGTTTGTGTAAACGCAAATCTTTACATAGAAAAAGCCCTTCCCCCCATCGACCTGTTCCGCAAACACAACTGCGGTATCGTGGTAGGTACAGACAGCCTGGCCAGCAACCACAGCCTTAGTGTGCTCGATGAATTAAAGACAATTACCAGGTATTTCCCGCATATTCCCCTGCAGGAAAAATTGCAATGGGCCACCAGCAACGGCGCGCGTGCCCTGCAGTTCGATGCCTCACTGGGTTCTTTTGAAAAAGGAAAGACACCGGGCATCCAGTTGATCAGCGGGCTGGTAAACGGCGATATTGCCGCTGCATCAACAACACAGGTACTGTGCAGGTAGGTCATGCGAGAATTTCCTGCAGTATCTCAAAACTTTTCATCTCCCCGAAATCTGCAATGTGTAGCGAAAGATAGGTCTGGTATGCCTGCAGCAATTCTCTACGTGTGCCCCTGTTGAGTTGGATGTTTTCAAGTTCGTTGTAAAACTGCAGTCCTGCCAGTTGTGATGTAATCTGTGCGAGACTTTGATCGAGATAGTACGGGTGCGAGGGTTTTTCGGCAGTGAACATTCCCTCCTGCAGATCGAGCACCGGTGTTTTAGCTGAGTAGGTTCCATGCAGTTGAAACCCAAGCTCGCTGCCCAGGTGTAGTGTGAAATAGAGCGGGAGGTTACCTGTGAGCGTATCGTTGCCGCGGTCGAGCTGCTTCAGCGTGTCTTCGATAAGATAGAACAGTTCAGGGTTGGCCTCGGGTTGTTTGAGGCTGTGCTGCAGCAGTTCTATCACAAACATGGCCACGGTGTTGCGTACTACATCAAACAACACTTTTTCATAGAGATAGCTCCATTGGTATTCCTTGATGAACTGCAGTTGTTTCTGCTCGTTGTGGTACACTTCCATTTCGAGCATCGCCGAAGGCTGGAAAAAACTTGCCTTTCCCGAGGAGGTTTTACTGCTCTGCCGCACTCCTTTTACGATATAGCTCTGTATACCGAACAGCTCGGTATATACTGTGGTGATGATACTTGTATCACCATATTTCACAGTACGCAGAACGATGCCTTTTGTTGCATGAACCATTGGCAGTGGTAGTTGGAAGTTTTGTCTGGTGTCGATTAAACAACTGCACGGCCCTCGAGCGGTGTTTACCTGTAATATGATCTAAAAAGCGGTTACACTACACCCGTAAACTGCTTTAAGAACCGCACGTCGTTTTGTGAATACAGGCGCAGGTCGTTCACCTGGTATTTAAGCTGCGTAATGCGCTCCACACCCATACCAAAAGCGAAGCCTGTGTATTTGTTGGAATCGATCCCGAAATTATCAAGCACATTAGGGTGTACCATCCCGCTTCCGAGGATCTCTACCCAACCCGTGTGTTTGCAGATGTTGCAGCCTTTTCCTTTGCAGATCAGGCAGCTGATGTCCATTTCTGCGCTTGGCTCCGTAAAAGGAAAATAGCTGGGGCGGAACCTTACTTTCACATCGTTGCCAAACATTTCCTGCACAAAGAAATAAAGGGTTTGTTTGAGATCGGCGAAGCTCACGTTCTCATCAACATACAACCCTTCCACCTGGTGAAAGAAGCAGTGCGCTCTTGCGCTGATGGTTTCGTTGCGGTATACCCTTCCCGGGCAGATCACGCGTATCGGCGGTTTCTGTGTTTCCATCACGCGCGCCTGTACGCTGCTGGTGTGCGTGCGCAGGAGCCAGGATGGGTTTTGGCTGATGTAGAACGTGTCCTGCATATCGCGCGCGGGATGGTCCTCCGGAAGGTTCATCGCGCCAAAGTTGTGCCAGTCGTCTTCTATCTCCGGCCCCTCTGCCACTGCAAAACCAAGACGTTTGAAAATAGAAACGATCTGGTTTCTTACAATATTCAACGGATGGCGCGTACCGGCCGTGATGGGGTCGCCGGGTAGGCTCCAATCGATCTGTGCAGACGTTCCTTTTGCCTCCCTGGTATTGCTTTGCCGGAGCGATTCGTATTTCTCTTCCACAAACAACTTGAAATCGTTGAGCACCTGACCGAATTCTTTTTTGCGCTCGTTCGGCACATTGCGCATTTCGCCCATGATGGCCTTTACCAGCCCCTTGGTGCCCAGGTATTTGATACGGAATTCCTCTACCTGCTCCGGTGTTTGGGCAGAAAAAGCGGTGATTTCTTCTTTGTGCGTATCGATCTGTTGGAGTATCTGTTCCATGGGGCGAAGATAGAACAAGCGCGTGAAATCAGCGGATGGAGCCCGTAATAATCGTTACGGGCTGAACCAAAAAACGCGGTGCAGGCCCGGGCCATGCTCGCGGTCAGAACGATACGTTATTTTTTGTGTTTTTCTTCGCATAAACGATCCATCCAACCCCGCCGGAGCGGCAGTTCTGTTATTTGTGGTATATTTGATGCTACTTATGGAATACAATACAGAGCGAAACCACCTTGGAATGAAAGAATATGGCCGCCACGTTCAGCGGATGGTGGAATATCTTTTGACGATAGAAGACAAAGAAAAACGCCAGCAACAGGCACACTGTGTGATAGAACTTATGGGTTTTGTGAACCCGCACCTGAAGAATGTAGAAGATTTCAGGCATAAACTCTGGGACCACCTTTTCTTCATCAGTGATTTTAAACTGGATGTTGACAGCCCGTACCCTATCCCGCAAAGAGAAACGTACAAACAAAAGCCCGACCCGATCCCTTATCCAAAACGCCATCCCAAATATGCGCATCTTGGTAAGAACCTGGAAGTGGTGATCGATAAGGCGCTGGCAGAAGAAGATCCCGAGAAGAAAGCAGGTTTTGCACACGCCATCGCTTATTACATGAAGCTTGCCTACAGCAACTGGCACAAAGAACTCGTGCACGATGATACAATCCGCACAGAGCTGAACAGCATCACCGGCGGACAACTCGAGTTTAGCAATACGCCTTACATCAAGCACCGCAACCAGAATTTTGAGCGCGACGAATACCCATCACGCAGTGGCGGAAGATGGCAGCAGAACTTCGGTGGCAGAAGCGGCGGCGGAAGAAACAGCGGCGGCGGGCAAAACAACCGCAACAATGGTGGTGGTGGACGAAACAATGGCAACCAGGGCGGCAACCGCAACAGCAACGGCAACAACAATGGCGGCGGCAACCGGAGCAACAACGCAGGCGGCGGAAGGAACAGCGGCGGCGGACAGTTCAAGAAAAGGTACTAGTTTGGTCAATTGCAGGAATTACCTGCGATCATCAATATATCGAAGCATCGGATCTTTCCGGTGCTTTTTTGTTTGGCCGCTAAACAAATAAGGCAATAAATCCAATAAACTGGCAAACCATTTTATCTTCGTAACAAACCCATTTCTATGAGCTCTTTTGAAGTGATCGGCGGAAACAAACTGCATGGCGAGATTGTGCCGCAAGGTGCGAAGAATGAAGCGCTGCAGATCCTCTCTGCCGTGCTGTTAACGGCCAAACCGGTTACCATCTCGAACATCCCCGATATACTCGATGTAAACCTGTTGATCGAATTACTGGAAGACATCGGCGTAAAAATTACGCGTACTTCCCGCGATACTTGCACGTTCCAGGCCGATGATATTGATGCTGATTACCTCGCATCGGAGGCGTTCAGGAAAAAAGGCGGCCGCCTGCGTGGCAGCGTGATGTTTGCAGGGCCCATGCTTGCGCGTTTCAAGCGTGCGTACATTCCCAAACCCGGTGGCGACAAGATCGGCCGGAGAAGGTTAGACACGCACATCATCGGTTTTGAGAAACTGGGTGCAAGGTATGAGTATGATGATGTTGCGGGTTGTTTCAAACTATCATCCCCGCAACTCAAAGGCACCTACATGCTGCTTGATGAGCCTTCGGTAACGGGAACGGCAAACATTGTAATGGCGGCCGTACTCGCAGAGGGCACAACCACCATTTACAATGCAGCCTGCGAGCCCTACCTGCAGCAACTCTGCAGGATGCTCAACTGCATGGGCGCAAAGATCAGCGGCATCGGCAGCAACCTGCTGGTAATAGAAGGCGTAAACGTGTTGAACGGAACAACACATCGCATGCTGCCCGATATGATCGAGATCGGAAGCTTCATCGGTCTTGCGGCCATGACGCAAAGCGAGATCACCATAAAAAACGCCGGTGTTGAGCACCTTGGCGTGATCCCTGATAAATTCCAGCAGCTCGGTATACAATTCAACATTACGGGAGACGATATTCATATACCTGCGCAGGATGTTTACGAGATCCAGACCTTTATGGATGGCGGCATTTTAACCATCTACGATCATCCATGGCCGGGCTTTACACCGGATTTGTTGAGCATCGTATTGGTGGTTGCCACACAGGCGCGCGGCAGCGTATTGGTTCACCAGAAAATGTTCGAGAGCCGTTTGTTCTTTACCGATAAGCTCATAGACATGGGTGCGCAGATCATTCTCTGTGATCCGCACCGTGCAACCGTGATCGGCCTCGGGAGAAAACACAACCTCCGCGGCATCACCATGAGCAGCCCTGATATACGCGCCGGGCAGGCCCTCCTGATCGCCGCACTCAGCGCAGAAGGAAAAAGTGTGATCCAGAACATTGAACAGATAGACAGGGGTTACCAATACATAGATGAAAGGCTAAGGCATTTGGGTGCAGATATCAAAAGGGTTAATTAAGCCCATCGCACCGGCGGAACCACCGCGATCTCCATTGACAGCTTTCAAATACCCCCAAACGCTTTGTTAATGGCGGTATATCCTGATTTTTTATCGGTGAAAAATCCGGTTTTGATTTAACAGGCACGGGTCTTGCTTGTCTATATATCAATTAAAACCGTGAGATATGAAAACGAGAATTTTGTCACCCCTATATAAAATGAGTTTTGCCCTGCTTCTTTTGGCCGGCGGCACCACCGCTTTTGCACAGCGGCATGGTGGCGGAGACCGCGGGCAGGGGCAACCGCAGCGACAAGCCGGTGGCCGTCCGCAGGAAATAAGACAGCAGCGCCCTGAACGTTCCATGATGAGTCCGGGTGCGCCCAGCGGGTCAAGAATGCGTATTGAGCGCCCGGGCAGCGACAGGCCCGCACAGGCAATGCAACGCCCTTCCATAGAAAGGGAAAGGCCAACCATTCAGCGCCCGACGGCGGATCAGCCTGCGAGATCAAATCCAGGCTTTCAGCGAAGGGAGCGCCAACAAATAACAACGCCACCTGCAACCACACCTTCCGGCGATGTGCGTGCGAACGATGCACGCAACAACAGCGACCGTTACAATGGCAACCGGAACAGGGACAATAACTGGAACAACAACGACCGCAACAGGAACAACAACTGGAACAACAACGACCGCGGCAGGAACAACAACAACTGGAACAACCGTACCAGGCCCAACTTCGACAACCGCGTTGCGGTGAACAGGCCGAGGCCAACCAGCGTGAACGGTTATTACCGTGGAAGCACCAACTATTACCGTCCGCGCCCACATTACAGCAGGCCGCCGGTGATCTGGCAGGGGCGCAGGTTTTACACGCATTATAATTATTACTACCATCCCTACAGGCCCTATTATTATGGATCGTTCTTTCACCCGTTTGGTTTTTACTTAGGAACATTGAGTACGGCGGCGATCATGTTTTCATGGAACGATCAATACTATGGTTACGACCAGGGCGTTTACTACGCACCGTACAACGGCGGATACCAGGTAGTGCCCGCACCAACAGGCGCCACCATCAGGGCATTGCCTAATGGATATACCACGGTACAGGTAGATAACGACACCTATTATTACTTTGCCGGAACGTTCTATGTAACAGGCGCCGGCGGATTTGAGATCGTGGCAGCGCCCCCCGGTGCGATCGTATACGATCTTCCAGAAGGTGCAAGGGAAATGAGGGTAGACGATGTTACTTACCTCGAATACAATGGCAATTATTATCAGCCCATTTCCATCAATGGAAGAGAAGGATACGAAGTGGTAGATATTGTTGAAGACGATAATAACCAGTAATAAAAATAGTTTGAATGACAACAGCCATCCTTGCGGGTGGCTGTTTTTTTATGTGGTTGTTTCAGCAGTCATTTTTGAAAATACCAGTGAATGAAAACAAAGGCGTTCGATAATGCTTCCATTTAATTGACGACAGCTCCAACAACAAAAAAGCCCTGCAACGCAATGTTACAAGGCTTTTGTACGGTGGTCCCGCAGGGACTCGGACCCTGGACCCGCTGATTAAGAGTCAGCTGCTCTACCAACTGAGCTACAAGACCATTTTTGGGTTTGTAAAAATAGAACTTATTTCATCAAGAAGAGCAGCCTGTTAAAAAGCAGGCAAAAATCCTGTCTCTCCCCCGGGGGTAATGCAAACTCTTCCCGCAATCGAAAATGCGAAACGTTACTTTTGCGCTATGAATCATTTCAATGTTTTACAGGAGCTGGTAGCGAACCGCAGGAGCACCAAACCCGCTTTGCTCAACGGGAAGAAGATCGATGACCAGCAGATCCGCGATCTGCTTGCACTCGCCAACTGGGCGCCTACCCATGCGCGCACCGAACCCTGGCGCTTCGTGGTGTTCAGCGGCAACGGGATCGGGAAGTTTTCGGCAGACCATGCCGATTTGTACAAGGCCCACACACCCGAAGACAAATATACCGATGCCAAATACGAGGGACTGTTGCATACCGCCGACAATGCATCGCACGTGGTAGCCGTTTACATGAAACGTTTACCCGAAGCAAAGATCCCGGTAACGGAAGACATTGCCGCAGTGGCCGCGGCCGTACAGAACATTTTGCTCGGTGCACAGGCGCTTGGTATTGCTGTTTTGTGGAGCACCGGTGGAATGACGCATCATCCATCCATGAAAAATTATTTAGGGTTGGGTGAACAGGATGTGATGATGGGGCTGCTCTATATGGGCTACACCGATGAGCCGGCAAAAGAAGGCAAACGAAATTCTTCGGCGGAAGAAAAAACGCAGTGGAAGTAACAGGTACAATGGGCATCGACACTGCCTGCCTTTACTTGTTGCCAACAGGTAAATTCCGGCAGTGTTCCTGTTCACTATTCACCGTTCACGATCACGGTTCACGGGCGCTGTTCAATGTGCAGTTTCCCGTATCTTGTGGCACAAATAAAAAAGCATGCAGCTCGCTTCCCAGGGAAAACTGATCATCATTACTGCACCTTCGGGATCGGGCAAGACCTCTATTACGCGTTACCTGATCAATAAATACCCTAAGCTTGCTTTTTCCATTTCTGCAACAACGCGCGCGCCAAGGGGCCAGGAAAAAAACGGGGTCGAGTATTATTTCCTGAGTGTGGAAGAGTTCAAACAGAAGATCGACAAGAAAGCTTTTATAGAATGGGAGATGGTGTACGAGGGCAAATATTACGGCACACTCAAAAGCGAGCTCGAACGCATGTGGATCGCAGGACAGGTGCCTATGCTCGACATTGATGTGCAGGGCGCCGTGCATGTACAGCAAAGGTTCGCGGGCGATTGCCTTTCCATTTTTATCCAGCCCCCATCCATCGAAGAACTCCGCCGCCGTCTCGAGGGCCGTGGCACCGAAACAAAAGAAAGCCTCGAAACCCGCGTCAACAAAGCCGCTTACGAGATGTCGTTCAGTCACCAGTTCAACAAAACCATCCTCAACGATGATCTCGACAAAGCCTGCAGGGAAACCGAGGAGGTGATCTGTTCTTTTTTAGGAGACAGCCTCAGGCCATGAACGCCGCACCGGATTTCTTTGTAATGTTACAATTGTAAAGCAACATCCCTGGCCCGCGCCGGATCTCACCGCTTAAAAAAAACGATATGCTCAAAAACAAAACAGTCTTCATCACGGGCGCAAGCCGTGGAATTGGCAAAGCGATGGCATTGCGTTTGGCCAAAGAGGGCGCGAATATTGTGATCGCGGCAAAAAGCGTTGAAGAAGACCCGAGGCTCGGCGGCACCATTTTTACGGCGGCAAAAGAAGTGGAAGATGCCGGCGGACAGGCCCTCGCGGTTCAGCTCGATATAAGGCACGAGGAACAGATCCAGTCGGCCGTTCAACAGGCAGTAGATAAATTCGGCGGCATCGATATACTCATCAACAATGCTTCGGCGATCCAACTCACACCAACGGAGCAAACGGAATCAAAGCGTTTCGACCTGATGCAAAGCATCAATGTGCGCGGCACGTTTCTTATGGGCAAATATTGCATCCCACACCTGAAAAAAGGGAACAACCCGCACATCATCACACTTTCTCCTCCCATCAACCTCAACCCGAAATGGATGGGCGGGCACATCGCCTACACCATTACCAAATACAGCATGAGCATGCTCGCACTGGGATGGGCCGCAGAGCTCAAAGGTGCCGGTGTTGCCTCCAACGCGTTGTGGCCACGCACAACCATCGACACTGCGGCCGTACGGAACCTACTGGGTGGCGAGGCACTTGCGAAAATGAGCCGCACCACAGATATACTGGCAGATTGTGTTTACTACATTGTTACCAAACCATCACATCAATGCACCGGCCATACTTTTATCGACGAAGAAGTGCTCGCCGCGGAAGGCATCACCGATCTTGATAAATATGCTGTTGTGCCGGGCGGGCAATTGTACCCCGATCTTTTTGTATAGAGTGACGAAGCACATACGGAAAAGTAAAAAAGCGGAGGTGGGGTATCATCCTTCAACCACTTCACGGTAAACATTCATATCAACCGCCTTTTCGCTGCGGGCAATTACCACCGTGGCAACCGTGTTGCCGATGATGTTGGTGAGCGCGCGGCCCTCGCTCATGAACCTGTCTACGCCAATGAGCAATGCAAGTCCTTCTACCGGGATAATTTTCAGTATGGTAAGTGTTGAGGTGAGTACGATAAAACCGCCACCGGTAACGCCCGTTGCGCCTTTGCTGGTGATCATCAGTATACCAATGATGGTTAGTTGCTGCGTAAGGGAGAGGTCTATCTGGAATACCTGTGTCAGGAATATAGTTGCCATGCTCAGGTAAATGGTGCTGCCATCGAGGTTAAAGCTGTAGCCTGTGGGAATGATCAGTCCCACCACGCTCCGCTCACACCCCGCCGCCTGCAGTTTTTCCATGATGGCAGGAAGCACCGCCTCGCTGCTGCTGGCACCCAGTACGATCAGCAGTTCTTCTTTGATGTAAACCAGCAACCTCCACAAGCTAAAACCATAATACCGCGCGATGAGGTTAAGCACAACAAAAATGAAGAACAGCGATGTGATGTAATAGGCCGTCAGTAGTTTGCCCAGCACAAGAAGGCTCCCGAACCCAAACTTCCCAATGGTGAATGCCATACCGCCGAAAGCGCCGATGGGACTGAACTTCATTACAATATGGATCACATTGAAAAATGCTTTGTTGAGGTTTTCGAAAGTGGCAACGAGTTTTTGCCCGGCCGCACCCATTTTGGTAACCGCTATGGCGAAGATGATACCGAAGAAAAGGATCTGTAAAAGATCGCCCTTCGCAAACGAATCGATGATATTGGTTGGAATGATGTGTGAAAAGAATTCGCCCCAATTCATGTTGCTTGCGCCACTGGTATATTTCTCGAGGTTTTCTTTGGGCAGATGGTCCGTTGCAATGCCTGCTCCGGGCTTAAGGATATTGGCAACCACCAGGCCGATGACAAGTGCAAACGTGGTTACGATCTCGAAGTACAATAAGCCCTTCCCTCCAACCCTTCCTACTTTTTTGAGGCTGCCGGCGCCGGTAATGCCGAGTACGATGGTTAAAAAGATCACCGGGGTGATCACCATTTTGATCATGTTGATGAACGATTCGCTGATCAACTTTGCCGTTGGAGCGAAACCGGGAAAAAGCGATCCCACCAATACGCCCAATGCAATGCCTATGAGTACCTGTATGTATAATATCTTGAGATATTTCATCAGCAGAAGTTTGAGGCAATCTACGGAAAAGCGGCGTGATTGAGCGGGCTACGTGAGGAAGCAAAGTAATGGCGACACATGCACCATTCCGGTGCAGCAATGCCAACAACAAACGCCTACCCGGCCCTGTTAGTCCATCTTCTCCGGCCGCATCTGCGGAAACAGCAAAACATCCTGGATAGAGACCTGGTTGGTCATCATCATACACAGGCGGTCTATACCAATGCCGATTCCCGAGGTTGGCGGCATCCCGTATTCGAGCGCGCGGAGAAAATCGTGGTCGATGAACATCGCCTCGTCATCGCCGCGTTCCATCAGCTTAACCTGCTCCTCAAAACGCTCGCGCTGGTCTATCGGATCGTTGAGCTCGGTATACGCATTGGCCAGTTCTTTTCCGTTCACCATCAGCTCGAAGCGCTCCACCAGCCCGGGCTTGCTGCGGTGCTTCTTGGTGAGCGGGCTCATCTCTACAGGGTAGTCGATGATGAATGTGGGCTGTATAAAAGTATGTTCGCTTGTTGCGCTGAACAGTTCATCGATCAGTTTTCCTTTGCCAATGTTTCCGGGTACGTCTACGTGTAATTTCTTACAAACCTCGCGCAGTCCCGCTTCATCCATTTCGCTTACATCGATGCCTGTGTTTTCCTTGATCGCATCGTGTATGGTAACGCGTTTGAATGGCGCTTTGAAATTGATGATCTTGTCACCAAGCACCACATCGGTTGTTCCGTGCAAGGCAATGGCGATCTTTTCGAAGAGCTGTTCCGTGGTTTCCATCATCCAGAAATAATCTTTGTATGCGGTGTACCACTCAAGCACGGTAAATTCCGGGTTGTGTGTCCGGTCCATGCCCTCGTTCCTGAAGTTGCGGCTGAACTCGTACACCCAGTCGAACCCACCCACGATCAGTCTTTTCAGGTAAAGCTCATTTGCGATGCGCATATAGAACCGTGTATCCAATGCATTGTGGTGCGTGATAAACGGCCGCGCCGCAGCGCCACCTGGAATGGATTGCAACACCGGCGTATCCACTTCCAATGCACCCTGCTCGTTCAGGAACTCGCGTATGGTGTTGATGAGTTTGGTTCTTTTTACGAATGTGTCTTTTACATCGGGGTTGATGATCAGGTCCGCATAACGCTGGCGGTAGCGGAACTCGGGATCTGTTACGGCATCGAAAACATTTCCTTCCTCATCCCTTTTGATAACCGGTAATGGCTTCAGCGATTTGGTAAGCAGCGTAAGCGTTTGGGTATGGATGGATGTTTCGCCGGTTTTTGTAATGAACGCATAACCGGTAACACCAATAATGTCGCCAAGATCGAGGCCATGTTTGATGACGTTGTCCCAGAAAGATTTGTCCTCACCCGGGCACAGCTCATCTCTCTTCACATACAACTGAATGATGCCTTTGCTGTCCTGGATCTTGATAAAGAAAACCTTTCCTTTGTCGTTAATGCTCATGATCCTTCCCGCCACACAAACAGAAGCGAATTGTTCTTTTGTTTCTTCGGTATAATTTTCTTTGATATCAGTAGAGAAATGCGATACCGGGTATAAAGGCGCGGGATAAGGATCTATTCCTGCTTCCTGCAGCTTTGCCAGTTTTTCGCGGCGCACCAGTTCCTGTTCAGACAAATGTGTTACACTCATAATTTTCAGATTGCTGCGAAATTAGCGCATAGCGGCGAGCTGGCAAAAGGTTCACCGGCCGCGATGCGGGTTCATGGCTCCTTACTTCCTGCTCACAACTTACTTATACACGTCCGGGAAATGTCTTTGCATAAACCTCGGTACAACTTCCGGGGAGAGCGCCTGCCAGCCAAACTGTTTGTACAGCTCATGCGCATCGAGGGTACCGAGCAACCAGCGGCGCAGCCCCTGCAGTTCGGGGTATTCGTGTATGAAGGCGATCATCCATTTCGACAAACCTTTTCCGCGGTGCCCGGGCAATACAAACACGTCTGCCAGGTACGCAAAAGTGGCCCTGTCCGTAACCACGCGCGCAAAACCAACCTGCGCATCCTTGTGATACAGTCCAAAACACAAGGAATGGTCGATGGAACGCTGCACCACTTCCATCGGGATGTTCTTTGCCCAATAAGATTCCCCGGCCAAATACGCGTGAATAACCGTGGGGTCCAGTTTCGATTTATCGGTACTGATCGTGTAATCGCCCTGGCTGGCTTCATTTCTTATTTCCATAAAACAATTGTTCGTATACAAAATGCTGGTCGAGCTGCTTCAAGCCCCCCGGCTGCATGCCGTCTATGGATAACCCTTCCACCCGGTAGCGTACCAGGCGCAAAGTAGGAAATCCGACCTTGGCTGTCATCTTTCTTACCTGCCTGTTTTTTCCCTCCGCCAGGATCATGCGCAGCCACGGCGCCGGTATCTCTTTCCGGAAACGGATGGGCGGCTCTCTTTCGGGAAGCGGCGGTTCTTCATCCAACAAAAAAACTTCGCAGGGTTTGGTGTTGTACAATTTTCCGTCTACGTTGATCGCAACTGTTTTGCGCAACCGGTTGATCGCTTCGTTTGTAACGGCACCATCCACCTGTACCCAGTATTCTCTTTTGTGTGCAAACTTCGGATCGAGCAAACGGTGATTGAGCTGCTTGTCGTTGGTCAACAAAAGCAAGCCTTCGCTGTCGTGATCCAACCTTCCCACCGGGTAAACATCTTTCGGCACATCAAAAAAATCTGCAAGCGTTTTCTTTTCTTCTACCGGAGAAAATTGCGAGAGAACGAGATAAGGTTTGTAGATGATGAAGTAGTAATTCATACAAAAACAAAAGTCCCGCAGAAGCGAGACTTTGTATATGGATGGGTTAGTAAGTACCGGGAAATAAATTTCCCTACACAATATTAAAAAACCTTTTACCGAATGCAAAAATTTTTTTAAACAATTTTATTAACATTTTGGGCCGGGATGTGGATTGCGTCGGTTTTTTTTATACTGTTTTTAATAGCGTTATCATGCAATCAACGGAACGATTTCTTCATCACAAAAAAATACAAACCCCTGAAACATTGATGAACAAAGGGTTTCAGAGCATGTGTTTAAAATTATTTTTTACTGCATCATTGTTTGCAACACAACAACCGGGCTGAAAAAAACGGCCGGGAAACTGGCAAAAAGAGTTAAAAAAAATTTCTGCTGAAAGACTAATATTACCTTTGATTTTTCTAAAAAACGCGTCTTATGAAGTTTCCAGCACCCGTTTCAGCAAATTGGATAGCCGAGTTGATCGGCGCAGAGCTTGCAGGCAATGTGAATGCTTCTGCATCCGGCATCAACGAAATTCACAAAGTGGAACGTGGTGATCTTGTGTTTGTTGATCATCCGAAGTATTACGACACGTGTTTGAAAAGTGCGGCCGACCTCATCATCATCAACACAAAAGACGTTGCGGTGCCGGAAGGAAAAACCATTCTCGTTGTTGAGCAACCTTTTGAGGCGTACCTGAAAATCGTTAATCATTTCCGCCCGTTTGTGCCGGCGGTCAAGCCGGTAAGCGATGATGTTCGTGTTGGAGAAGGCACCGTGATCATGCCCAATGTTTTCATCGGCCGCGAAGTATCGATCGGGAAAAATTGTGTGATCCATCCGAATGTTTCGCTGCTTGATTTTACGATCATCGGCGACAACGTGGTGATACAGGCGGGCACCGTTATCGGAAGCGATGCCTTTTATTACAATACCAAAAAGGACCGCGACGTGTGGTTCAAAAGAATGCAGAGCTGTGGCAATGTGGTGATCGAAGACGATGTGGAGATCGGCGCCGGCTGCACCATCGACCGCGGCGTTACCGCCGAAACACGCATAGGGCGCGGAACTAAAATGGACAATATGGTGCACATCGGGCACGATACAACGGTTGGAAAGAATTGTCTCTTCGCCGCCCAGGTAGGCATTGCCGGCGGAACCATTGTTGAAGATGGTGTTACGCTTTGGGGACAGGTTGGCGTGAGCAAAACCCTGACCATTGGCGCGCATGCCGTGGTGCTTGCGCAAAGCGGTGTGCCTTCATCGCTTGCGGGGGGCAAAACCTATTTTGGTTATCCTGCTGAAGACGCTTCTTTAAAAAGAAGGGAACTGGTTTGGATCAAACGGATCCCTGAACTGTGGCAAAAAGTGCTGAACATTGAACAGCGGGCACCCAACAATGAACCATAACAACGAACAGCATTTTGAACATAACCCGGCAGTAGTAAGCCCGGGTGTGATGCAAAAAAGGCCGATGATGGAGCACCGGCCTTTTTTTATGCATTGCTTTGTCTAAAAATCATCTCTCACGGTCATTGCCGGGTGCGCGCTGTTCACTGTTCCTGAGCTCCGCCAGTTTCCGTGTTGCTTTTTCGTGCCCGGGTTTCAGTTTTAGTATTTTCTCGTAGGTGTTGATCGCACCGCTTTTGTTTCCTGTGCGTTCCCAGGCATCGGCGAGGCTCTCGAATGTGCTGAGCTGCTCGGGGTAAATAAATGTGTTCAGCTTGAAAACATTAATGGCTTCGGTGTTCTTTTTTGCGGCAAGCAAAAGGTTTCCATAAGAGTTGAACTCGCCATAATGCCTGCTGAGCGGCCGGATGGTTTGCGCGGCGCGGGATAGTTCTTCATCCATCATAGGATCTTCTTTTGCAGCAACGTTCCTGTGCCAGTACTCAAGCGCCCTGTAATTGGGTTGATAAGGCTGTTGCTGAAGAATGGCCAGCAGGTCCTTTTCCAAAGATGTGACCGGCGATTCAATGATCCGCCCCATTTCCCGGTCGCCATCATACACAATAAAACTGGGTACGTGGTGAATGTTCTTGCCACGCTCCTCGTGTTGCGGGCTCTGTTTGTAATGGGCGCTGCTGTTGTCTACAAACACGATGGAAAGTTTCGTGGTATCCATTCCCGCCTGCTGCAATACTTTGATCATCCGCGGAACCTCCCGCCTGCTGTCGCCGCACCACGAGCCCAGAAAAACCTCCATTCGTTTGTTCGGTAACAAAGGTTTGAGTTGCGATGCAACGGTTGGATCAACTGTATAATTTTTATAGGAATCATCGTACCATGTTTTATACGCAGGCATCTGCATGGCGGAAATAGAAGCGCGGCCGGCAAGAATGGTCTGGCCCGCTTCGTTCCTGATCTCCTGGTTCAGGATAACCGGTGACGATGATGGTGTTGCATTTGAAGGAACAGATGCGCGCTGGCAGGCTGCAGCCATTACAGCAATGGCAGCAACCATGAATATATTTTTCATGTTGATTGGTTTAGGTGTTTGATTAGGGTCAGGTTAGTCAATTCATTGATTTTGACTTGTTGCATGGCCGCGTTCATGCGCACGCACAAATGCATTGCCGAAATGCAACAGGTACACCAATCAATTAACTAACCGGTCTTTTTTAAAAATGATATGTAACCCTACACCTGTGGAGGATGAAAAACAGAACGCGGGAACTGATCCTGTACAAGATCTGTTGAGGAAGGAAGTTTTTTGTCTTTCTCTGCTTGAACCGGCGAATAAAAATGATAAGCCGTTTCGCCGAAGTATTTCCAGTCTGTTTTGAGAGAAATGTCTTTTTGTTTGTCTTGCTGCGCCGGGAAATCTGGGATGGCCGCTGTTTCCACGATCTTGTTACAATCACACAACAGCGGATCTCCATTCGCTATGGCTATAACGGAACAGTCTGCGTAAGCGAGCATCTTTGCCAGGTGCGGCGCATACAGCGAAAGTGCCAGCAGGATGGTGATAAGCGGTTTCAGCGTTGGTGGTTTACCGTTACAAGTTATGCAATTCTTTTAACTCGCCGCAAATGCGCTGTATGGATTCTTCAACAGGCGTATACGCAAACGACGGAAAAAATTTCTTCAGCTTGCTGTTGTTGAACCGCACTTTTGCAGCGGCCGTACGCGCGGTTTCTTTTGTAAGGATGGGATCTTTCCCTGTGAACCTGGCCTTGATGGCCTCCCAGCGCCAGACAAGCGCTGCGAGAAAAGAGGTTACTTTTTTATGGGGCGCGCGTTTGCCAAAGTGCTGCGCCATCTGCGTAAAAACAGACCGGTACGAAAGGCTGTCGGCGCAAAGTATGAACCGCTCCGCACTTACATCGCTGTCCATGATCTGTATCATGGCCCTTACCACATCCTGCACGTCTACAAAACCACCTGTTCCTTCTGTGTACCAGGGAAATTCATCGTACGCGGTTTTGAACAGGCCCGAGGAACCTTTCTCCCAATCGCCGGAACCTAAAATGATCACGGGGTTCACCACCACCGCATCCAACCCTTCGCCCATGCCGCGCCATACTTCCATTTCGGAAAAATATTTGGTCTTACCGTATTCGCTGTTGCTGGTTTCTTCAGACCAGTTCATGGTTTCGTCTATCGCCACATTCTCACGGATCCTTCCGAGTGCGGCAACCGAACTTACGAACAGTAATTTCTCAACGTCGGCGGCCAGGCATGCATTTACAACGTTTGCCGTTCCTTCAACATTTACATGCTGAAGCATTTTCTTCTTCTTTGGATTGAAGGAAACAACCGCCGCGCAATGGTAAACCCTGGTAACGCCGGCCATCGCTTCTTCCAAAGAGATCACGTCGAGAATGTCTCCCTTCACCCAGTCAACTTTCTCCGCCCCGGGAAAAGAAGGAACTGCAGAACGATACAACGCGCGCACGGGTACACCCCTGGCCACCAGCGCCTGCGCGAGATGCGAACCGACCAAACCGCTTGCTCCGGTGATTAGGATCATTGTAGATTTTTGTGGGCCGTAGCCGGCTATCCGCCGCGGGCTTTTTTATTTGGTGATGATATTCGAAATATTATTTGAATAAGAACAACTCATGCAGGCTACGCGCACTTACTGCATTTCCCGCTCACTACCACATCCGTTTTATCTGCTTTAAACCCTTCCGGTAATGTTACGGGCAATATGGTGATGCTTTCGAGGCAATAGGTGGTACCACATTCGTCGCAAAGAAAATGCACATGGTTATCGTGGTGATGGCCGGCACCGCAACTGTCTTTGCAAAGGGCATAGCGAACAGAATTATCTGATGTAGGGATCGTATGAATGATGCCCTTCTCTACAAAGGTCTGCAAGGTACGGTAGATGGTTACCCTGTCGAACTCGGTACCGCTCTGGCGCTCAATATCAGAATGCTCGAGCGCGCCTTTTGATTTTACGAACAGTTCAAGAATTTTTTTCCTGCTATCGGTCACACTCAACTGGTTCTTCTTTAATGTTTCTAGGATGCTGTACATCGTATACTATTGTGGGTTGTTGTTGAAAACCCCGTTCACAAAATTACTTGTATGTGCTTTCTCTGCCAATAAGGTTCTGATGTCTTTGCGCAGTTGCTCAAGCTCTTTCTGTTTCAGGCCGTCGTAAACCTGTCCGCGAACTTTGCCGTCCTTGTCTACCAACGCAAAAAACTGTGTATGCAGGAACTGGTCCTCTATTTTCTCTACATTGTTTTTGGGATCATCCAGTAAATAGGCGCTCCTGGCAACCTGGTAAAGGCTGTCTTTCCTGCCGGTAACAAAAATCCATTTCCTCGTATCTGCTTTCAGCGAATCTGCATATACTTTCAAACGCGCCACAGAATCGCGGTCGGGATCACAGGTATGTGAAAGGATCATAAAATCGGGCTCCGATTTGAAATCTTCGAAAATGGCCTTCATGTTCGTATTCAGCTTTGGGCAGATACCTGGGCAGTTGGTAAAGAAGAATTCAACCACGGTGACTTTGCCCAGCATATCGCGATCGGTGAACGGAAGTCCGTCCTGCGTGGTAAAATGAAAAGGTTTTACGTAACTGATCACCGGCATTTTCTTTTTCCACGAATCCGTTCCCCTGAACAGAAAAAAATAAAATGCGAGCACAAGTACGACCGCAAATACCAGGTAAAAGATGGATTTCTTACTCATAATCTGAATTGACGGTGCAAAGGTACGAAAGAACGAAGGAGTTGAGATTGGAGTTGGCCCACCGGGGAACGCCAGGAGGCATAATTTATATTTTGCAACAATGTTGCATTGTTGTACTTTTGCTTTTTATGAAGGTAAAGATCAATTGGGATGCATTGGGGATTGCGACATCGGTGGCCTGCGCCATTCATTGTGCGTTGCTGCCTTTGTTTTTAACGAGTTTGCCGCTGTTTGGCTACAACATAATAGAGAACACCGTTTTTGAGTTCATCATGATCGGCATATCGTTCCTGATTGGTGCGTATTCTTTGTACCATGGCCGCAAAAAGCACCACCACAGCTGGTGGCCGCTTTTCATTTTTGCCGCCGGTATCCTTTTCCTTTTTGCCAAAATGGGCTGGCACGAATGGCGCTTATGGCTGCTCGCCCCCGCCGTGGTTTGCATTGTTGTGTCGCACTTTCTCAACTACAGGTTGTGCAGGCATCACGATCATGGGCATACAGATGACTGTGATCATTAGAGGGAACAACAAACATCTATCGACAGAGAATGAAAGCCATACAAAAGGCCGATGCGTTTTGCATCGGCCTTTTTTTATACTTGCTCAAGCGCATATTTGGCGCAGGTTCAGATCTGATGGTTGTTATTGGCTTGTTCAGGCAATAGAATAACTCATCCCCCCGTCTTTCTCATCTTTCAACTGCACGCCCAACGAAGCGAGTTCATTCCTGATCTTATCACTGGTTACAAAATCTTTCCTGCCCTTGGCCTCCTTGCGGATATCGATGAGGAGCTGGAGAACACCATCGAGCTTGCCATCGTTGTTGTTCCGCTCGCTGGTGAGGCCGAAAATTTCTTCGATGAACTTTTTTAATTTCTCCTGGAGCAGTTTTACCGTCGACTGGCTCAACGCGCCCGCCGCAATGTGTTTGTCTTTGATGGAGTTGATCACCGATACCAGTTCAAACATATTGGCCAGCACTTTTGCGGTGCCCAGGTCATCGTCCATAAATTCTTCAAACTCATTAACGAGCTTCTGCACTTTGGCATCCAGCGCCCCGTCGCCCGCAGAAGCCGCTCCAACGGCGGTTTGTGCGCTCATCCATTCATAGGCTTCCATCAACCGTTTCAATGCTTTTTCGGATGCCTGCAATGCTTCGTTGCTGAAGTCGAGCGTGCCCCTGTAATGGCTTTGAAGAATAAAGAAACGGATCGTCATCGGGTGATAGGGCTGTGCGAGCAGAGGGTTTTCGCCGCTGAACAGTTCGCTTAATTTGATCACGTTGTTGTAACTTTTTCCCATCTTCCGCCCGTTGATGGTGATCATATTGTTGTGCATCCAGTAACGCGCGGGCATTTTGTGATTGCACACCGTGCTCTGTGCGATCTCGCACTCGTGGTGCGGAAACTGGAGATCCATTCCGCCGCCGTGTATATCGAATTCTTCTCCCAGGTATTTTGTTGCCATGGCCGAGCATTCGATGTGCCATCCGGGAAAACCCTCGCCCCATGGGCTCTGCCAGCGCATGATGTGTTCGCGCGGCGCTTTCTTCCAGAGGGCAAAATCGCTTTTGGCGCGCTTTTCATCCTGGTTGTCGAGATCCCGCGTACTTTCTATCTGGTCTTCGAGCACACGCCCGCTCAGGATCCCGTATGGTTGGCCCTTGGCCGAATAATCGGTATTGTATTTCTCCACATCAAAATAAACCGACCCGTTTACCTCGTAGGCATACCCGTCTGCAATGATCTTTTTGATCATTTCGATCTGTTCAATGATGTGCCCAGTTGCTGTAGGTTCGATGCTCGGTGCCAGGTTGCCCAGGCGGTTCATTGCCCAGTGGTAAAGGTTGGTGTACTTCTGTACCAGTTCCATCGGCTCGAGTTTCTCGAGAATGGCTTTCTTGCTGATCTTGTCTTCGGCCTCACGCCCTTCCTCTTCAAAATGCCCTGCATCTGTAAGGTTGCGCACATAGCGTACCTTGTACCCGTTGCTGAGCAGGTAGCGATAGAGCACATCAAACGTTACGTAAGGGCGCGCATGACCGAGGTGGCTTTCGCCGCTTACGGTAGGCCCGCACACATACATGCCAACATAGGGCGGGTTGATGGGTGTGAAGGTTTCTTTCTGTCGCGTTAATGAATTATATACTTTAAGTGGCATTGATCTGTGATTACTTTTTTGAAAATGGGGAACAACACATCAGCACAGGCTGACTGTAAAACGGTTGCATCAACAACAGCAGCAGGTATGCAGGTGTGGGTGTGTCATGAAGGGCGAAGGTATTTTATTTTTTCAATACAAGGTCGGTTACAAGCATAATATGATCGCTGAGGTCCTCGTCCACCATATCAAACTGTTTTACCTCGAAATGGTCGGTCGGCAAAATATAATCGATGCGCAGTGTTGGCGAAAGCGCGATGAAACTTCTGCCAATGCCGAAGCTTTTTTTAAGAAAAGCGTCCTGCCTGTTGCCCCTGATCCTGAAATAAGTATAGGAGTTGGGAACATCATTGAAGTCGCCGCAGATGATGGACGGATACGGGCTTTTCGCGATCTCATCGTGCGCAACATCTGCCTGTCCGCCGCGCAGGTTAAAAGCGGTCTTCATTTTCCTGTAAATGCTTTTGGAGGCCGCAAGGTGTTCGTCTTCCTGGTTTTTGATCTTGGCAAGATTGCTGTAATCTGTTTTTCCAAACTTGAACGATTGCAGGTGTGTTGTATAAACACGCAGCGTGTCGTTTCCCCGTACAATGTCTGCAAAAACAAGGCTCTCCTGCGAGGGATATTTGATGCGTCCCGAATTAATGATCCTGTACTTTGAAAAAATAATGCAACCCGATTGGTAAGAACGATTACCATCCACATCATCTGAAAAGAAGTAAAAGGGGAAATCCTTTAGGAAGGGTTTTATATGATCCTCCGATTCGGCGGTATTGAACTCCTGCAGGCAAACCACATCGGGGTTGAGCCGGATGATGCTGGAGGAGAGTTCGTGCACTATGTTCCGCTTCACATCGCTCACATCCGCTCCATTGAAGCCGTGTACGTTCCAGTCAACCAGGCGCAGCACATCAGCCGGGTGTTCCTTGCTGAAACCGGCGCGCGGGTGCCAGGCAAATATTACGCTGATCTGCTTCCAGCCGATGAGTAAAGTGATCACCGGGATCAGCGCAAGTCTTGGCCTTGCAAACAGCCATAGTATCGTAAAGAATATGAGTGCGAGTAATAAAAAAGGAAAGATCAACCCGGTAAACCCGCTGAACCACCATTTGGAAGGATTGATGTACGGCGAAATACAGGCAAGCAAAAAAAGCACTACCACGATGAGGTTTGCCGTGATCATTATCACTTTCGCAACGCGGCGCACAACGGTTCTTGACATGCGTAAATTTACGTAAAATCGGTGATGGGTTTAAAGGGTTAAAGGCTTTAAAATGGTTAAACTTATTTACGCTTTCCCATTTGTATTACTACAACTCCTCGCTGCCCGCTCTTTTCAGAAATTCTTTTTCTTCTTCCGTTAAGAACTGGTAGCCCTGCTGGTTGATCTTGTCGAGTATGGCATCCAGTTTTTGCTGGGTTATGTTGGAGATCTTTTCGTATGGTTTTTTACCGGCGTTGTAATGCAGTTTGTCTTTGGCAGATGATTTCCTGTGTTTTTTTTCCGGGTTGAAAAGATCGTTGAACCAATCCACCAGGTTGTTCATCCATGCACCCCAGTCGCTACCCCGGCGAAGCTGCCTGATGAAGAAATAGCCGATGGCGCCCGCCGATAAATGTGCCGCTGCAATGCCGCCATTTGCGCCCGACAATGTTGCAAAATCAATGGCCACGAAAATGGCGGTAAGTACCCAGAGCGGGATGCCGCCATTGATCAACGGGAAGATCCGGTAATCGGGTGCCAGGGTTGTAGTGGCCACCGCAACGGCCATTACCGCGGCGCCCGCACCCAGCATGGGTTCCGTGGTTGCGATGTTTCGTTCGAGAACGGGTACCAGGTTATTGGCAAGCAGGAACACCATTCCGCCAACCAGGCCGCCGTAGATGTATACAGGAATGAGCTTGTTGTTGCCGGCAAGATCCTGCAAAATGTACCCGAAGCACCAGAGCCATAAACTGGTACTGATGAGGTGCCAGATACTGTGGTGCGTGAACATGTAAACGAAGATTGTCCAGGGCCGCGACACCAACACATCCATCTGCGCAGGCAGGGTAAACCAGTTGAGGATCTGCCTGTAAAAGAACTCTACGGGTATATCAGACAAATAGTAAATGATCTTGATGAAATTGATAAACACAAACACCAAAGCGTTCACTGCAAAAAGCAACACCAGGGCATTGTTGTCCTGGCCGAGTAGAATTTTGCGATTGGTCATTGGGTGTTGTTTATTGTTGAGGTTATGGTAAGCTGCGGTTCCCCGGGCAGGGAGCCTTTGGCCCGCAGCTTATTAATAAAACGTTTTTTTATTCGTTTTGTTCCAGGTGATCACAATTAATAATCCAACCACCGCCCCGCCAATATGGGCCCAGTGAGCCACGTTATCGCCGGCTGAGTTCTGGATGCCCTGCCACAGTTCAATTGCGCCATAGATCAGCACGAACCATTTTGCTTTGATCGGGATCAGCGCATAAACATATAAATAAGTGTTGGGGAAGAGATAACCGAATGCGGCAAGAATGCCAAACACCGCGCCGCTTGCGCCTACGGTTGGTGTATTCAGTTTAACATCCTGGTAGGCCCGGGTAAAGTCTTCAAAAACGGTATCCATTGTTACCGAGTTGGGGTGTTGCTGCTGGTAAAAACTGAAACTCGGTCTTAAATTATATTTCTCAAGAAAACGAACCATCAACTGCGCCTCTTCTTCGATCCTTCCCGACATATGCAGCTGAGCGATCCGCTGGTAATCGCTGATCACAGGCGCAAGCTCCCAGCTTAAAAACAACAGGTGTATAAGCGCCGCACCCAGTCCGCTGGCAAGATAAAACGTAAGGAACCTTCTCGATCCCCATAGGTTTTCGAGCACCGAGCCGAACATCCACAAGGCGAGCATGTTAAAAAAGATATGGCCGATCTCCAGTTTGAACAGGTTGCCCCCGTGCATGAACAGGTGCGTAAGCACTTGCCAGGGTTTGAACAGCTCACTTTGCCATGCATGCAGGGCAAATGTATCATCGATCGAGAACCCGTTGGTAGCTTCGGGAAATGTGCTCTGCGCTAAAAACACCAACCCGTTTATGATCAACAGGTTTTTGATAACAGGCGGAAGGATCTGGAAACGGGAGGGACGGAACTCTGTCATATGCCTGCCCTCCCGGTCCCCTGCTCCCTTGATTGGAATTGTGACAGGGGTTGTTTACTTTTTTTTATAAATACTGGGCTCTTCATTTTCATATCTTAAGAACGTGTTACCGGTAACATTATTTCATCGGCCGTTAATCTTCTCCCCCACGCAAAAGGTAACGCTGTTTCAGAGAGGCGTCTTCAGTTTCAACTGCACCACATTTTCTATATGCAGCGTATGCGGAAACATATCTACGGGCTGGATCTTTTCTACTTTGTATTTTTCATCGAGCATCGCCAGGTCGCGGGCCTGTGTTGCCGGGTTGCAACTTACATAAACAACGGTTGGCGCGGCAATGTCGAGCAGTTTTTTAACCAACTTTTCGTGCATGCCGGCGCGTGGCGGGTCGGTGATGACCACATCGGGGCGGCCATGCTCCGCAAAAAAGGCATCATCGCAGATATCGATCACATCGCCCGCGAAAAAAGAACCGTGTGTGATGCCGTTGAGCGCGGCATTTTTCTTCGCATCGGTGATGGCGTCTTCTATAACCTCCACCCCGATCACTTTCCTGGCGAGCCTGCTCACAAAAATGCCGATGCTTCCGGTGCCGCAATAGAGGTCGTACACCACCTGGCTGCCATCGAGTTCCGCAAAATCGCGTGTTACCTGGTAAAGTTTCTCTGCCTGTTTTGTGTTTGTCTGGAAAAAGGATTTCGGGCTGATCACAAAAGAAAAATCTTCCAGCTTTTCGGTAATGTACCCTTTGCCACTGTATACCTGCGGCTCAAGGTCGGTAAGGCTGTCGTTCTTTTTTGTGTTGATGGTATACAGCAATGTGGTGATCTCAGGAAACTGCTGCAACAACTGGTTCAGCAGCCTGGTCCGGTTCTCTTCATCTTCGTACCCCAGGATCACATTCACCATCAATTCGCCCGTGGTGCTGTTGCGGATGAACATATTTCGTAGCCAGCCCTGGTGGCTGCGTACATTGTAAAAAGGAAGGTGGTTGTCTACCGCGAATTTCGCCACCGCTTTGCGGATGAGGTTGGTTGGCTCGGCCTGCAGGTGGCAGGTGTCTATCTCTACCACTTTATCAAAAAAACCACGCACATGAAAACCGCCTGCGCCCGGCTGGTCTTGCGGAAAAACGCCCTCTGCCTTCATTTTCCTGAACGCTTCGGCGGGTATGAACCTGGAAGTGGCAAAGGTGTACTCGATCTTGTTACGGTATTCCCTTGTTTGTGCTGCGCCGATGATGGGGCTCATTTCGGGCAAAGGTATTTTGGCAATGCGTGACAGGTTATCGTTCACCTGTTTCTGTTTGTAGAAGAGTTGCTTTTCATAGGGCAACATCTGCCACTGGCAACCGCCGCAAACGCCGAAATGCTGGCAAAACGGCGTGACCCTGTCGGGCGAAAGCGAATGGATCTTTACGGTATGCCCTTCCGCCCAATCGGCTTTGTTCTTCGATAACTGTACATCCACCACATCACCCGGTACGGCGCCTTCTATGAACACGACTTTCCCATCAACCCTTGCCAGCGATTTGCCCTCTGCCGCGTAATCGAGCACGGCCAGGTTTTCCAAAACAACTTGTTTTTTTTGTTTTCTCACGGCGGCAAAGGTAGCTTTTCAGCAGTGAGCTATTGCCGCGGATCACGGCTTTTTTATTCGTCGGGCAGAAAACGTTCGCACAAACCGGTTAAACCCCGGGGCCTTCCTTGCTTAATGCGGTTGGCTTGCGGCCAGTTTTTACAACAGGTTAACTTCAATCACCCTAATTTTACCACCAATTCAATCATATGAGGCGATCTATTTTTACTGCATTCGTTTTATTCTGTACACTCGGTGCATCGGCGCAGAAAACGGCCGCACCGGCGGCTCCGAAAGGACGAAACATCAGCATTACTTTAACGCCGATCAAGAACGCAAAGATCTACCTGGGCAGTTTTTATGGTGAGAGCATGGCGCTGATGGATTCTGCTATCCTTGACGGGAACAGCAGGGGCGTTTTCAAAGGCAGTACCAAACTTACGGGGGGGATTTATTTCGTGGTTTCCCCGCAAAAAACCATGTTGTTCCAGTTGCTGATGGATAACAAACAGCAGTTCAGCATTGTTGCCGATACCGCTTTGAAAGGCCGGGAAGTGATCATGGGCTCGCCCGATAACGACCTGTTCAAGGCCTACTCGGCTGCTATGGACGACAAGGGCCGCCGGCATGCGCAGGCGGAGCAGGGCTTTGTCAATTCGAAAACAAAAGAGGATTCGGCGAAGTACCGCGCAGAATTCATCAAAACAGATAAGGAGATCAAAGATTACTGGAACGAAACGATCAAAAAAAACCCAAACTCCCTGCTCGCGTTTCTGCTTACGGCTATGCGCAGACCCGAAACACCGGCCATTCCGGTGGTAAACGGCAAACCCGATTCTACCTATCCTTACCGCTATGTAAAACAACATTATTGGGATGATGTGCTGTTTAACGACGACCGCCTTCTCCGCACCCCGTTCTTTGAGCCGAAGCTGAACGAATACATGAAAACAATGGTATCGCCCGAACCCGATTCCATTATCAAAGAAGTAAAATATTTCCTGCTTTCGGCAAGAAGCGGCAAAGAGATCTATCCATACCTGCTTACCAAGTTCACCAACAAATACATGAACCCCGAATACATGGGCCAGGACAAAGTATTTGTATGGCTCTATGAAAATTTTTATGCAAAGGGAGATACGATGTTGCTCAACCCGGCCTCACGTAAGGCCATTACGGAAAGGGCGTACAGCCTGATGGCGAACCAGATCGGTTTACCTGCGGCGCCGCTCGATCTTACAGATACAACAGGAAGAACGGCATCGCTCTACAACCTCCAGGCGCCGTTTACCGTAGTGGCGTTCTGGGATCCCAATTGCGGCCATTGCAAAGAAGAAATTCCCCGCCTGGATTCTTTTTACAGGGCTAAATGGAAAGGGTATGGCGTAGCTGTTTATTCGGTTGATATTTACAACAACAACCTTCCCGAGTGGAAACGTTTCATCGGCGAAAAAAACCTGAGCGGCTGGGTTCATGCCTACGAAACCACCGAGGCCCGCACAGCAGGCGAACGGGCAGGAAAGATCAATTACCGCCAGGCTTACGATATTCAGAAAACACCAACCATTTACCTACTGGACAAAGACAAACGCATCATCGCGAAACAACTTAGCCTCGAGCAGTTCGACGACCTGATTGAAACGAAGCGGAAAGCATCGGCGAAGAACTGACCTTTTTAAGAAGACCGATAAACAAAAAACGATCATGATTGCTCATGATCGTTTTTTGTCAGTATTTCTTTCTCCTGGTTAAAACAAATTGGCCTTTTTCCTACCGGATCTCTTTCACCACGTTCCAGATCACTTTCGGTTTCCCCAGGGTATAATAGTGCAATACGGGCACGCCGAATTTTTTCAGTTCCCTGCTTTGCTGGATCAGCCATTCTGTACCCACCTGCTCACATTCCTGGTCGGTTTTGCATTTGTTGATGGCGTTTGAAAGATCGGTCGGGATGTCTACATGAAATATCCTGGGCAGCACCGACAATTGTTTTTTATTGGTGATGGGTTTCAATCCCGGGATGATCGGAACGTTGATGCCCATGTCTTTACAGGCTTTTACAAACTCATAAAAACGCTCGTTGTTAAAGAACATCTGCGTCATAATGTATTCTGCACCTGCGTCTACTTTTTCTTTCAGCCTGAGCAAATCTACCTCCAGGTTTGGCGCTTCAAAATGTTTTTCGGGATACCCGGCAACACCCATACAGAATTTCGTTTTACCGCCGTTCTTGATGTCTTCATCGAGATAGATCCCGTTGTTCATATTGTTTACCTGCTGCAGCAGTTCGATGGCGTAGTTGTTGCCACCCACTTCGGGTTCAAACGCCGCTTCGTTTTTGGCAGCGTCGCCACGCAGCACCAACAGGTTGTCGATGCCCAGGAAATCGAGGTCGATCAACGCATCTTCCGTTTCTCTTTTTGTAAAACCGCCGCAGATGATGTGCGGCACCGCATCAACCTGGTAATGGTTCATAATGGCGGCGCAGATGCCCACCGTTCCGGGACGTTTGCGCACCTCCACTTTTTCAAAAGTGCCATCCGTTTTTCTTTTGAACATCGATTCGCTGCGGTGGTAGGTAACATTGATCCATGAGGGTTTGAATTCCATCAGCGGATCGAGATGGTCGTATAAAGAGTTGATCGTTTTTCCTTTCAATGGTGGCAATACTTCGAACGAAATAAGTGTGTCTTTTGCCTGTTGTATGTGCTCTGTCAGTTTCATGTGGTGATTTTGTAAGCCTTTGTTCCTCCGGTTTTGTTTGCCGGGTGTTGAGATCATACCAGGATCAGTAAGATTTATTCCCCCCTTACATCCCTGGTTCCAAAACGTAAAAACCCCTGCAATATACGCCATCTCTCAAGAAAAACATGTGTTAAGATGAACCGCCTCCACCTATTTCAACAGCATAACTGCTACATTTGCCTAAACACTTTCCCGTGAGTCTTACCATTACCACGCAATCGCTGCAAAAAAGTTACAAGGGACGAACCGTTGTAAACAATGTTTCCATCAATGTGAAACAGGGCGAGATCGTTGGTTTGCTTGGACCGAACGGCGCCGGCAAAACCACCACTTTTTATATGGTGGTGGGGTTGATCAAACCCGATGAAGGAAGTGTTTTCCTGGATGAGCTCAACATCACCAAACTCCCGATGTACAAACGTGCGCAGATGGGCATTGGCTACCTGCCGCAGGAAGCAAGCGTGTTCAGGAAACTCTCGGTAGAAGACAATATCCTTGCCGTGCTGGAGATGACGAAACTCAACAAGGCGGCGCGTTTACAGAAACTGGAATCGCTGCTCGATGAGTTCAACCTGCACCATGTGCGCAAAAACAACGGTGACAGTTTGAGCGGTGGTGAAAGGAGAAGAACGGAGATCGCCAGGGCCCTGGCCGTTGACCCCAAATTCATCCTGCTTGATGAACCTTTTGCCGGTGTGGATCCTATTGCGGTAGAAGACATACAGAGCGTGGTGGCAAAGCTGAAATTGAAAAACATCGGCATCCTCATCACCGATCACAATGTAAATGAAACGCTCTCTATCTGCGACCGCGCCTATTTATTGATCGAAGGAAAGATCTTTAAACATGGCTCTGCACAGGAACTCGCAGACGATGAAAAAGTGCGCAGGCTCTACCTTGGAACCAATTTTGAATTGAAACGGAAAGACTGGATCCTTTCGAACACGGAACCAAAAACGGCGAACAGCGAACTTGAACAATAAGCATTCAACCAACACCAATCAAAAAGGCCGATGTTAAGATCATCGGCCTTTTTGATTGTAAGGGTTGGGGTGTTGCCATCACAACATCTGTCCACCCGAAACCTCGATCCGTTGTGCCGTTATCCATCGTGCATCGTCTGTGCAGAGGAAGGCTACAACACTGCCAATATCTTCCGGCAGCCCAACCCTGCCCAGCGATGTGGCTGATGCGATCATTTTGTTCAGCGCTTCATTGTCGCGCACAGCGCCCCCGCTGAAATCTGTTTCAATGGCACCGGGCGCTACAATATTGGCCCGGATCTTTCTTGCGCCGAGTTCTTTTGCCTGGTATTTGGTAAGTGTTTCCATGGCGCCTTTCATAGATGCATATGCAGCATAACCAGGCAGGCTGAACCGTGCAAGACCGGTTGAGATGTTCACGATACCGCCGCCATCGTTCATCAAAGGCAGTAATTTTTGTGTGAGGAAGAACGGCCCTTTGAAATGAATGTTCACGAGACTGTCGAACTGCGCCTCTTCCGTTTCAGCAATAGATGCATGGTAACCGATACCTGCATTGTTGATGAGGAAATCGATCTTGCCTGCACCAAGAACAGCGGGCAGTACTTCCGCCAGTTGCGCAACAAATGCGTCAAAGCTTTTTGCATCGCCCACATTCAGTTGAAGCGCCGCGGCTTTCTGCCCGGATTGTTCAATTTGTTTTACAACCGCATCTGCTTCATCTTTCCTGCTGTTGTAGGTGAGCACCACAGCAAGCCCTTTTTTTGCGAGGTTGATGGCCATATCCTTTCCCAGTCCGCGGCTACCGCCGGTTACCAGGGCAATTTTCGTTTGTGTCATTTTTTTGTCTTTTAATAATCAATGCCACAAAGTTCAGACCGGGAAGGGCACCGGGAATGGTGATAGTTACAGGTTAAATGGTGACAGTTTCAGTTTTTTGGGCCATTTGTTGCGCCAGAACGCGGTTGCGGTAATTTTTCGGCGTTTCGCCGGTAAAGCGTTTGAAGAATTTGGTGAAATTGGACGGATCATACGTTAGCAGGGAAGCGATGGCATTGATCGGCATCGTATTCTCCCCGAGCATGCGTTTTGCGATGGTGAGGATCTTTTCTTCAAAAAAGTAACAGGCCGATTTTCCGGTTGCCTGTTTAACGGTATTGGCAAGATGCGTGGGGTGAATGTGCAGCAACTGCGCCAGGTCCCTGATCTCGAACATCTCGGTGGCGCGCCCCTCCACGATGTCGAGCAGGTGTTTATCGATCTCTTCCAGAAAAGCGGCGGTGATCTCCTGCTGGCGCGCAAATATCTTTTTTGTCATTGGTGCAAAATTAGGGCAATACTGCAACGGGCGGGCCATCCATGCAGGATTCGCGGCTTACGATTCCCGCTAATTTCATTGCAAATCTCGATCTCTTTCCTTATTTTGCTATGGTTCCCCTTATGAAACTGTTGAGTCCGGCAATATCCCGTTTGGCCAGGTTCCGTCACTGGCGCATCGAACAATGGATCTCCAATCCCATTGATTCGCAGCGCGAGGTATTACAGGACCTCGTTACCCACGGGCAGTACACCGAATTTGGCCGCAAATATGGTTTCCGCGAGCTGTTCAACATCCGCAAGTTCAAGGAACATGTGCCGATACAGGAGTACAACGACCTCAAACCCTATATCGACCGCCTCATGAAAGGCGAAGAGAACCTGCTCTGGAACACACCCGTTAACTGGTGCGCCAAGAGCAGCGGCACCACAAGCGATAAAAGCAAGTTCATCCCCATTACACAGGAAAGCCTGGAAGACACCCATTTCCAGGGCGCGAAAGATGTGCTTACGATGTATTACAATTACAACGTAGACAGCGACCTGTTAACAGGTAAAGGGCTCGTGATCGGGGGCAGCCACCAGATCAGCAAGGTGAACGATGAGATGCAGTATGGCGACCTGAGCGCCGTATTGCTGCAGAACACACCCATGTGGGCCAACTGGATACGCACGCCGGAACTTTCGATCGCATTGATGGATGAATGGGAAGGAAAGATTGAAATGCTCGCACAGTCTACCATTTCAGAAAATGTAACCTCAATATCGGGCGTTCCTACCTGGACGATGATCCTAATCAAACGCATCCTTGAGATCACCGGCAAATCAACATTGAAAGAAGTATGGCCCAACCTGGAACTGTACATTCATGGCGGCGTATCGTTTGTTCCTTACCGCGAACAGTTTGAAAAGATCATCGGCGAAGGATGCAATTACCTCGAGATGTACAATGCAAGCGAAGGTTTTTTTGCTGCGCAGGACCACCCGGATGAAGACGGGATGCTGTTGTTTTTGAACCACGGCATCTTCTACGAGTTCATGCCCGTGGAAGAATACGGCAAACCCAATCCACGCACCATTGGTTTGAAAGAAGTGGAAACAGGAAAGAACTACGCACTGGTGATCAGCACCAATGGCGGTTTGTGGCGCTACCTGGTGGGAGATACGGTGCAGTTCACTTCCAGGTTCCCGTTCCGCATCAAGGTGAGCGGGCGGTTGAAACAATACATCAACGCGTTTGGCGAGGAAGTGATCTCTGATAATGCAGACAAGGCCATCGCGATCGCCTCACAAAAAACGGGGTTGATCGTTAACGATTATACGGCGGCGCCCGTTTATTTCGGCGACAACCAGAAAGGCGCACACGAATGGCTCATCGAGTTTGACGAAGCGCCTGAGCACACAGAACAGTTTGCCTACGAACTGGACTGCGCACTCAAATCGCTCAACAGCGATTACGAGGCAAAACGTTACAAAGACATTGCACTCACACTTCCGCACGTTCGCTCCCTTTACAAAGGCGTTTTCCGCGATTGGCTGAAAAGCAAGGGCAAGCTGGGCGGACAGCATAAAATTCCACGGTTGAGCAATGACCGCACTTACCTGGAAGAGATCCTTTCCTTCGTGAAATAAAATATCCCATTTCTATCAAAGGTTGGCCGGAATATCCGCCGCATAATTATGGGCCGCTTTTAAACTCCTTCGCAAACGATTCAATAACTTCGCAGGATGATCGAAGAACGCAAAGAAGGCTACGTAAAAACCGAAAGAAACGGCAACATTGCCACGATAGAATTTTTTCACCCGCAAAGCAATTCGCTTCCGGGCGAACTATTGAATGCACTCGCCAAAGCGATCCACAGTGAGGGGTTGAACGAAGACACAAAACTGATCATCCTGCGCTCCGCCGGCGAGAAAATATTCTGTGCGGGGGCCTCGTTTGATGAGCTTGCTGCCATCGGCACGGAAGAACAGGGACTGAAATTTTTCTCCGGCTTTGCCGATGTGATCAATGCAATGCGCAAGGCCCCCAAATTTATCATTGCACGCATACAGGGCAAATGCATCGGGGGCGGCGTGGGGCTCGCCGCTGCTGCGGATTATGCGATCGCGGCAGAGGGCGCAGACATAAAACTGAGCGAGCTCGCCGTAGGCATCGGCCCGTTTGTGGTAGGGCCCGCGGTGGAGAGAAAACTGGGGCTCTCTGCATTCTCACAACTCGCCATAGATGCCTCCATGTGGAGATCGGCAGACTGGGCGCGGCGCAAAGGATTGTTCGCGGAGCTGCACGCAGATATTGCAGGGGCCGATGATTCGATCGCGCGGTTGTCGAACACGCTCTCCCACTCATCGCCGGCTGCCATGCACGAACTGAAACAGGTGTTGTGGAAAGGAACAGAGCATTGGGACGAGCTGTTGCCGGAAAGGGCGGCCATCAGCGGCAAACTGATATTGAGTGATTTCAGCAGGGAATTCATCAAAAAATTCAAGGCAAAAAAGCCATAACCGTTTTATGCCCGAACGCAGGCCTGCTTCATTCGATGAAACCAGTTTTTATTTGTTGTGCGATCATCTCGCCAAACAAGATGCACACATCGCCGCCATTCTCAAAGAATATGGCTATCCGCCGGTATGGAGCAGGAAAGCCAGTTTTGAAACATTGATCCACATCATTCTCGAGCAGCAGGTTTCGCTCGCCTCAGCAAAGGCGGCCCTGGTAAAACTGAAAGAAAAGATCGGAACGGTAACACCCAAAAAATTACTGGGATTGTCTGATGCAGAATTAAAGGCCTGCTATTTCAGTCGCCAGAAAACCAGCTATGCCCGCGCACTGGCAACTGCAATAGAGAACGGGGAGCTGTCGTTGAAAAAATTACAGCATCTCCCCGACGATGAGATCCGCGAGGCGCTTACAAAGATCAAGGGCATCGGCAACTGGACGGTAGATGTTTTCCTGATGATGGTGCTCCACCGCACAGATCTTTTTCCTACGGGCGATATTGCGCTGATGAACAGTGTACGTCATGTAAAAACAATATCCAATGCCACGCGCGATGAGATCCTTGCGCTCGCAGAGGCGTGGCGGCCAAACAGGACGGTAGCGGCATTTGTATTCTGGCACGCGTATATCAAACGGAAGAACATCAATTATTGAATTCCTTCGCAGATCCTGCTCGTTTATTCCCGGCAGGTATTAGGCGGAGAAGATGGCAGCAGTTCAACCAGTTACAGGTCATCGTATTCATACAACGGGTCAATATGCGTTCCCGCCTTCATTTCAAATACGGGATTGATGATACCGTCTTTCAGGCCATATACCCATCCATGCAGATCGGGCCGCTGTTCGTTTTTCCACGCGCGCTGGATGATGGATGTTTTAGCGAGGTGTTGTACCTGTTCCTTTACATTCAACTCCACGAGGCGGTCGCATCTTTTTTCCTCATCGCCGATGTTGTCGAGCTCATCCTTGTGTAACCGGTAAACATCTTTGATGTTGCGCAGCCACATGTTGAGCACCTGCCTGTAATCGTGGTTGGTCATGGCCGCTTTTACACCGCCGCATCCATAGTGGCCGCATACGATCACGTGTTTTACTTTCAGGTACGATACGGCGTAATCAAGAACGCTGAGCAGGTTCACATCGGTATGCACCACCATGTTGGCAACATTGCGGTGTACAAAAATCTCACCGGGTTGCGTATTGGTTATTTCATTGGCAGGCACACGGCTGTCGCTGCAACCGATCCATAAAAACTCGGGCGTTTGCAGGAGCGACAGCCTTTGGAAATATTCCGGGTCGAGATCGGTTTTCCCTTTGGCCCATTCCTTGTTTTCCTGGAGAAGTACTTCGTATGTTTTCATGATACATGAAGGTAGCATGTTTACCGTAAGGCCGGAAGCCTTTTTAAACCTTACCCCGCAGATCCTTCCGCCAGCCCTCTGTTTTCGAGCCTGTTGGCGCTTTTCAATACACAAAAAAAACGCCCCTTCGCAGGGACGTTTCAATCAACCGGGGGGGGCATGTCGCCTAAACAAACATCTTTGGTCCAACGCTAGTGCGGAGATGCCGCGAAACCGGGTTCAATAAAATTGATGGTTTGCACCTGTATGTTTTTATTGAGCGCATTGGTTTTGTATTCCTGTATCAGTTCAACAACATCGTATGCGATCGATTTTGAATTGCTGCAATCGATCACCACTTTTGAATTGTTTGGAATTTTATCCAGCGCATTCATAACGCTCGCCTTATTAAAGAACGAAACTTCTTCCGCGAGTACGATGTGGTGTTGCTCCTGCCCGTCTTGTGTAGTAACCACATCTTTCATATGATGCGAGTTCCGGAAGCTGTGACGGAGTGTATAGAAGATCCCGAAAAGTATACCTACCGTAATTCCTTTCAACAGGTCCGTTGCCAGAATGGCCACAACCGTTGCAGTGAACGGCACAAACTGTTCCCACCCGAGTTTGTACATCTGTTTGAAGAGGGATGGCTTGGCAAGTTTGTATCCCACCATCAACAGGATGGCGGCAAGGCTCGCCAGCGGTATCATGTTCAGCACACCAGCGATGGAGATGGCGCTGATGAGCAGGAAGAAACCATGCATAACCGCCGACATTTTTGTTTTTGCACCAAAGGTGATGTTGGCCGAACTGCGAACGATCACCTGTGTGATAGGAAGTCCACCGATCAAACCCGAGATGATGTTTCCAAGTCCCTGGGCTTTTAATTCGCGGTTGGTTGGCGTGATCCTTTTCAGCGGGTCAAGTTTGTCTGTTGCTTCTACACTCAGCAATGTTTCAAGGCTTCCCACAATGGCGATCACAAACGCCACCTGGTACACGGCCGGGTTTGTAAACTGCGTGAAATCAGGAAAAGTGAATTGGCCGAAGAAATCCGCAACGCTCCCGGGAACGGGAAGCTTCACCACCTGGTCGGGCTTCAGCGAAAAATTGAGCGTGCCGTTCTGAAAAAGATAATTCATCAGTATACCAAGTCCCACAACAACGATCGGTCCCTGTAAGATCTGGAAGAACCTGTGTTTTTTGGAGAGCACTTTATCCCAGAAGATCAAGATGGCAAGGGAGATCGCCGCAATCAAAACAGCGCCCGGCGTTACAAACTCCCAGGCTTTGCCTATGGCAGAAAAAGTATTTTCCCCGTTTGCCTGGAAAAATTCATCATCGCCTTCAATGTCTTTGTCCCAGCCCAATGCATGCGGTATCTGTTTTAAAATGATGAGCAAACCGATACCTGTAAGCATGCCCTTGATCACAGAAGAAGGGAAAAAGTACCCTATGAAACCCGCTTTTAAAAAGCCGAGCGCCATTTGTATTGCGCCGGATAAAACAACAGCGAGTAAAAAAGTTTTGTAATCGCCGCCGAATGTTACATTGATCGCTCCCAGAACAATCACTGCTAAACCCGCTGCGGGGCCGCTTACACCAAGCCTGGATCCGCTTGCTGCGCCTACTACTATTCCGCCGATGATGCCTGCAATGATCCCTGAAAACAATGGGGCGCCCGATGCAAGGGCGATGCCGAGGCACAATGGCAACGCAACAAAAAATACCACGATGCTCGCGGGCAGATCGCTTTTTATTTCTTTGAAAAGATGATTTGATTTCATTTTAGTTTTTAGTTTTTCACCCGGCATCCGGCAAACAGCCGCGCCTGGCGTCTTCGTGTTTTTTTAAACGTTTGTTGTTGATATTATTCAAAGTGCAGAAACCATCTCCGGCAGGGAATCCCCGAAAGAGGATTCCCTGGTCCAAGTAACTACTAAGAACCTTGGACGGGAGAGGTTGGACTAGAAAGTCCGTATCCACACGAAGTCTGTACATTCCACTACGGCACACGAAGGGAATAAGAAGTTTGAAAGGCGCGGAATATTTTATCTCTTTTGTGGAGAAACAATTTTTTTATTCGTGCCGGACATTGCGCTTTATCAAACAACCTTACCGTTTCATGTGCACCGATGCTTACGGTTTAGTTTACAACAGGGTCCATTACGTAAAACTTGGGCAGTTCGCTTTTGTCTGAAACAGAAACTTTCAGGTCGTTGAGAACACCGTTCGCGATATCGTATACCAGTCCGTGAACCGCGAGTTGTTTGCCGCTGCTCCATGCATTCTGGATGATGGTTGTTTTGGTAAGGTTGAAAACCTGTTCGATCACATTCAATTCAACAAGACGCGCCGCTCTTTTATCAACGTCCCTGATCGAATCCATTTCACGCTGGTGAAGGCGGTACACATCCTTGATGTTGCGCAGCCAGTTGTCAACCAGCCCGTTTGGTTTGTTGCCCAGCGCCGCCATCACACCGCCACAACCGTAGTGGCCGCAAACGATCACATCTGTTACGCCCAATACATTTACAGCATAGTCTACCACGCTGAGCATGCTCAGGTCCGTATGCACAACCATATTGGCAATGTTGCGGTGCACGAATATTTCGCCCGGCAATGTTCCGGTGATCTCGTTGGCAGGCACACGGCTGTCGGAGCAACCGATCCACAATACAGGCGGTTTTTGTCCTTTGGAAAGTTTTTCAAAAAACCCCGGATCCATTTCCAGCATGTCTTCTACCCATTTCCTGTTTCCGTCAAAAAGCTTTTCATATGTCGATTTCATATACTGATAATTTATGGCACTGCATTGATACACGTATGCGCATTGCACACGGCATCGTTACAGTACATCATTGAATAAATTTTGTAAAGGAGGATTATTTCACGGGCATTACATACGCAGTGTTCAATGCATGAACATGCGGAGGCACATGGATGATGCATCACGCTAACGCGATGGCACAATTAAACATGTAACAAATGGTAATGTCCGATGGAATTAAGCCTGGTCGGGTGGAGGTGTTTCCAGGTCGCCGTAAAATGCGACATAAGTAGCGTAGTGCTCTATATGGTACTTGATAGAAAGCTCTGTGGTAAAATGGTCCGTATGATTTGAATCGTGCAGGTACTCTTCGGAAAAAGAATTTGAGTTGCCTGGCGTCTTTTCTTCGGTGGTGTTGGTGAGCGGGTTGTCAGACTCTTCGTCCTGCGTAGTCTGCTGTGTCTTTGATGTTTTCTCCTGCGTGATCTGTTGTGCGGAGTAAACAATTGGTAAGCTGATGGTAAGCCATGCGAGCGCCAGCATCATAAAGATGCAGGAAATATAACGGGCCGTAAGGTCTTTTTTGCGCCGTGCTCTCATTTGCGTGAAGATAGTTTTTTCAGTCCGTCCATCCAAATCTACTTGATTGATAGGGTGAACGAACGCAAAAATAAGTGGATTGATTATTTGAAATGCAAGTAAACAAATCTTTAACAATTGCCTCGCCTGCGCGCAAAACCCTGCTGCTGGAGAAATGAGGCGGGACTGTGTTACGGTTAAAAAAGAGCCGTCAACTTTCGGTCGACGGCTTAAGGAAAATATTAAAAAGGATTATGGCCAAATAAGTGCAGGCTTAAATATTCAGCCCCCCGCAAACGCTCAATACCTGGCCCGTAACATACGACGACATGTCGCTGGCAAGGAACAACGTGGTATCGGCGATCTCTTCTGCTTTACCAAAACGGCCAAGCGGAATTTTTTTGAGGAACTCGGTTGCGCCATCGCCGTCTTTCAAATAATGTGTCATGTCTGTTTCAACAAACCCGGGAGCAATCGCATTGCAACGGATGTTGCGGCTGCCCAGCTCGAGCGCCACTGATTTTGAAAAACCGATGATCCCGGCTTTGCTCGCTGCATAACTGCTTTGCCCCGCATTGCCGCGCACGCCAACAATCGAACTCATGTTGATGATGCTCCCCCTCTTTGCTTTCATCATGGGCCTGATCACCTGCTTGGTCATGTTGAAAATGCTTTTGAGGTTGATGTCCATCACTTCATCCCACTGCTCTGGCGTGAGGCGGAGGAGGAGATTATCTTTAGAGATGCCGGCGTTGTTAACGCATACATCTATTTTACCAAATTCTTTCAGCACATCGTTTACAAATGTTTCGCACTCTTCAAAAATACCGGCGTTGCTTTTGTACGCTTTGGCTTTTACACCGAGCTGCTGTAGCTGCGCTTCCAGTGCCGTTGCTTTTTCGGCGCTGCTTTCGCTCACATAGGTAAAGGCAACATCGCTGCCATGTTCCGCCAGTTTTAAAGCGATGGCTGCGCCGATCCCACGGGCGGCACCGGTTACAATGGATACTTTTCCTGCAAGTAATTTCATGTGTGTGGTTTTGTTGCAAATGTAGCTGTTAGCCGTTAGCTATCGGCAACAAGTCATTGGCTTTTTTTCTCAAAATCGTATAAATGCGACTGATAAATGGCCGATGAAACAACAAGCAGCAAAAGGGCCAAACCGATGCCCGGATCATACAACAACACAAAAAACAAAACCGCCCAGGTTGCAAATACGGTCTTGTAGTAAGACTCCATGTCTGTGTCTTTCATCAATAACAAAGCATGAAAAAAAGCAAGTATGGAAATGGAAAGCAGCATTACCTGGGGAACATCTGCGGCTTGAAAATGAACCGGGAAGCCCTTCCACATAAAAACGAATTCGGGGAGAAGAAGTACAAAATACTGCAGCCACATCATACCCAGCCGCCGCAGGAAAGCTACGGGCAGGTTTTTGATGAACACGAGCCGCTCCTCTTCGAACGCCCTGATCTGCGCAACAATGGCCGCATGCGCCACCGCTACCACAGACATGATCAGCAACAACGGGCGCAGATCCGGCCTGTCGGGTTCGTATAAACCGATGAATGCATACAGCAGCAGGAAAGAGAAGATCTTTGTTACAAGCAGCATCTGCTTTCTCTCATCCAGGATAAACCAAAGCGACAATGAAAAAAACGGCCGGGGCACCGGTATGCGCGGGAGGCGAATGCGGATGCCGGTATTTTTTTTCCGCAGACAGGAAAAGTACACCCAGGCAGCGCCAATGATCATCAGCAGGTTTGATACAGCAATCGCGGCCATCGAAACAAAATATTTTTCTTTGGCCGCCACAGCCGCTACCGAAACGGCGTATACCAGCACGGGCAGGTACACCATTGCGTGTACATAAAGCATATAGAGAAACTGCCGCCCATCCGGCAACCTGTTGAGTACAGCTAAAAAATGTTGCCGAGGATTATTGAGCTGGTTGGTGATGTAGTTCACACATTTCAATGTATACAACAACCAGATCACAACAACACAGGCAAGAAAAACAGGACTCTGCACCATGCCGTGCATCAGGGAAAGATGATAGCTGATGAGTTGTCCGCCGCTCACCACACCAAACAAAACAAAAAACCAGAAAAGAAAGAATCCCGCATTGATCTTATAAAAATGATTGACGAGTACGCGTTGCAATATGGACAATACAATTTTATTCATGCCCGATCAGTATCGTTTTGTTGGCAGCGATCATGGGTATCGTTGGCATCAATGCATCGTGCTGGAAAGGCTGGTGGGATGTAATGATGAACGAGGTATTTCTTTCCGCATGCAGGTCGTTGATGAGCTTGCAGATCACGGCAACGGCTTCTTTGTCTACGGTGATCAGCGGTTCATCGAGCAAGATCCATTCGGCGTTACCGATGAAGGCAAGCACCAGGCTCAGTTTCTTCAGCATACCGCTTGAGTAAGTGCCAACGGGCCTTTGACAGGCGTCTAAAATATGCAATTGCTCAAGCAGCTGCAGTGCATCTTTTTCAGCTGCCTTTTTCGTTTTGCAGTATAGATTCACCATGTCTTTTCCGGTAAGAAACTGCGGGTACAAAGGTTCCGCCTCTGCATAGTTTACTTTTTGTAAAAACGAAACACGGTTTCGTTTGATGCTCGTTCCATCCAGTAAAATATCGCCGTTGAAAGGATGAAGTCCCCCGATCATTTTCAGGAAACTTGTTTTGCCCGATCCGTTCTCTCCTTTCAACCAATACACGCCGCTGGGAATGGATAAAGAGGGAATATCCATCGCCAGGAAATCTCCGTAAAATTTTTGTACGGTGTTGAATTGAAGCATGCGACTAAGTTAGGCGTTTGAACGCAACCGTTAAAAGTGATCCGTTGTTTTATAGAAGCCTTAACGCATGCACCGTGTTGCAGGCACAAATCCAAACTCCTTATCTTAGTATTGAATGAAAAATACAAAGAACATCCTGCTGACCGCATTTTTGCTGGAGACGCTTTGTGTTACCTATGCATTGCACCTGCCATGGCTGGTTGCAGTGGCAAGCGTGGTACATACGCTTGCGGGTTTTGCGATCTCGTATGTATTGCTGTTCACCAAACCCGGAAATGAAAACAACACGGGCCGTATTTTTGATTTCAAAACAACGGCCAACCGCTATCGCTGGGTCATCCTCATCGCAGCATTGGTGGCCATGTGTTACGCCGGCGCAAAAACAATGGCGGAAGAGCCGCCCGACTACCGTTCTGCAGACATGCTCCCCATCATACAGGTCATGTGCCAGCGGTTTTTAGCAGGCCACTGGTTGCAGGTTTACGCACCCATACAGGAGATCTGGAACGGAACGGTTCCCATCTACCTGCCGGCCATGTGGCTGCCTTTCAGCTTGCCCGAATTTTTACGGGTAGACCTGCGCTGGCTCACCGTACTGTTGTTTTTTATTGTGCTGGGATGCTTCCTGTGGCGCGTGTCGTTCAGGCAAAAAACGAGTTGGCTCGTTTTTTTATGCGGGTTCCTTCTTTTCTGTTTTTTGTTTACTGATGAGAAACCCGGACTGGTTGCCTACACCGAAGAAGGCATCGTGGTGTTTTATTACGTGCTGCTTACGATGGTACTGCTTCGAAATAAGGAAAACATATGGTTGCTCGGGATCTGCACATCGCTTTGCGTTCTGAGCAGGTATGCATTGATCGGCTGGTTGCCGGCGATGCTTCTTTATTTTGCCTGGAGAAAAGAGTGGAAGAACCTGTTGCGTTTTACGTTCACGGGGTTGGCTTGTTTTTTATTGCTGGTACTGCTTCCTTTCGGAACGGCTGTTGTTCATTCGATGATGGGATTACCCGGCGCCTACATAGCATTTACCGCACGCGTCTGGAACGATTCTCCCGAAGTTTTTTCAACGGGCCCCGGGCTTGCAAAGTTTTTCGGGCCGGGTAAAATAGAAACGCTGCATTACCTGTTGATCGTGCTTACCTTCTGCCTGCCATTACTGGCAATGATTTCAGGGCTTCTTGCGCGGAAGAAATACAAAGTTCCTGATCGCAATCTACCCATCGCGGTCTTCAAATTGAGCCTGGTGGTTTTTTATTGTTTTATTGATGTGCCTTACCTGTATTTGTTTTACACTTCTTCGTTCGTGAGTTTGATCGCGGTTGCATCGTTTGTGCAGCGATCTTCCGGTACGGCGGACCCTCGCCCCTGACGCGGCCGTTTTGTTACGCGTCTTTTTTCTGCACCATTGTAAGAATAGTGGCCACACCAACCGTTTCATCTGTTTCATCAAAGATCTCCACCAGCCATTTTACGATACCGCGTGGAATATCGGTGTCGAGTTTCTGTTCCTGTCCTATTTTTTCCTTGCATGAAAAACGGATATAGATCTCTGCGCCCGGATATACCGGTTTTGTAAAACGAAGTTCATCGATGCCATAATTCAGCAGTACCGGGTTCTTCTCGTAACTGTCAACAAACAATCCCGCCGCTGCGCTCATTATAAAATAGCCGTGCGCCACCTGGCGCTCAAACATGGTGCCTTCAAAATTGGTGCTGGTGAGATGGGCGTAGAAATGATCGCCGCTCAGGTCGGCAAACCGGTTGATGTCTTCTGATGTGATCAATCTTTTTTCTGTTACCAACTGGTCTCCGATCTCCAGTTCCTCAAAATATTTTTTAAACGGATGTTTACCGTCTTTCTTTCCAGTGGCGCCCGGCTGGTAAACATTGCTCACCGCGGTGATCATATCGGGCGAACCCTGGATGGCCACCCGTTGCATATAATGTTTTACCCCACGCAGGCCGCCCATTTCTTCGCCACCGCCCGCACGGCCAGGGCCGCCATGCACCAGCAAAGGAAGCGGTGAGCCATGGCCCGTACTTTCTTTGGCGCACTGATCGTTCAGTATCAGGATACGGCCATGGTACATACCTGCGCCAAGCACATATTCTTTGGCGATGGATGGGTCTGCCGTAACGATGGAGCTCACCAGTGAGCCTTTCCCTTTTTTTGCAAGCGCTATGGCGTCTGCTGTGGACCGGTAAGGCATGAGCGTTGATACAGGGCCGAACGCTTCTACTTCATGCGCCTCGGTTGTGTTGAAGGGATCATGGTTGAGCAAGAGCAGCGGGCTCATAAAAGCCCCTTTGCGTGCGTCGGCATCAATTACTTCAACACTGTCGAGCGAGCCGTAAATGATTTGCGATGATGCGAGCAGTTTCTGTACCTGTTCTTTTACTTCCGTCCTTTGCGATTCGCCGGCGAGCGATCCCATGCGCACTTTTTCATTGAGCGGGTTGCCGATGGTTGTTTGCGCAAGGGCCTTGCCCAATGCGATCTGTACGTCTTCGATCTTGTTTTCCGGAACAAAGATCCTCCTGATGGCGGTACATTTCTGCCCACATTTGGTGGTCATTTCTTTGCGCACCTCTTTGATAAAAAGATCCCACTCGGGCATACCGGGAACCACATCCTGGCCCAATACGATGCAGTTGAGCGAATCTGCTTCCATGGTAAAGGGCACGTTCTCTTCCAGGATGCGCTTGCCTGATTTGAGCATCAGGCCCGTTGAAGCGGATCCTGTAAACGTAACCACGTCCTGCGAGGTTACATGATCGAGCATATCCCCTGCGCTCCCGCAAAGCAGCTGCAGCGCGCCGTTGGGTAGAATGCCCGATGCGGCTATCTTTTTTACAACTGCTTCGCTTAAAAAGGAAGTAACGCTTGCCGGCTTCACCACAGCCGGAACACCGGCGAGTAAATTCACTGCAATCTTTTCAAGCATGCCCCATACCGGGAAATTGAATGCATTGATGTGCACCGCCACGCCCTCTTTCGGGATAAGCAGGTGGTGTCCCATAAAAGTATTCGCTTTGCCAAGCGGGTGGTTTTCTCCATCCAGGCAATACGGCGTATCCGGGAATTTCCTGCGTAGCGATGCGTAGGAAAAAAGGTTGCCGATGCCGCCTTCAATGTCTACCCAGCTGTCTGCTTTTGTTGCACCGGTCTGGTAACTGATCTTATAAAATTCTTCGAGATGCTCCCGCAAATAAAGTGCGAGCGCACGAAGCATTACACCGCGTTCGTGAAAACTCATGTTGCGCAAGGCGGGGTTTCCTTTTTCTCTTGCGTATTGCAGGATGGCGGCAAAGTCGAGCCCCTTTGTAGAAGCCGTTGCGATCGCTTCGCCGGTAACTGCGTTGTAGAGCGATTGCCCTTCGCCATCACCTTTGATCCATTTGCCGAGGATATAATTTTCTAGAGCGGGCATGTGACTATTTCATTTTTTAATTGAAAGATCCCGGAATGGCGTGCGGCAACCGCAGCCGTCAAAAACCCGGAGGATGAAACACAAAGCTAACGATTGGTAGTTAATCTATCAGGCCGAATTGCCGGAGATGATGGAACACGTGTTTCTGCATGTACCGCATCTGCAGATCGTAATCCAGCTCGCCAAATGCGGGATGCATCAGTTGCAGGGCTGGATCGGCATCGTATGCCGCAAACATGGCATCTATTTCCGGTTTTAATTTTTTCAATGCCTCCTCCATACCCGCGGCGCGGTGAGGTATGGGGTCTTCGGGTAATCCTGGCCCCTTTGCCAGTTGCGGAAAGGGCAGGTCTGTGAGCAGGAACGCCCGCTTTTTTTCAACGTGCGTCGGATTCTTGTCCATCAACGGCATTTTGATGCTGCCATTGGCCAGTTTAAAAATATCACGCATGTGCTCTACCATCTGCTGCGCATCCATCCTGCCCCATTTGGGTTGCTGGTGCGGTTGCAGTGTTTGCAGCAAAGGGATGTAATCGTTCTGCAGAAAGGACCTGAAATCGTTCATGGCTTAAATGTAGAACTGTTTTTGGTTTATTGGGTGCTATTTACCTGCCAATAATCAAAGAACTCCCTGGCTTGGGGCATAAAAAAATCCCGCAAAAAAAAGCGGGATTCGCAGTTGGTTGTTGGTTGTAATACGTTGTGGCTATTAATTAAGACATCCTTTTATCTATTTCGCTGCAAAGCGAGGCAAATATTTCATCCACACTTCCTTCACCTTTTACGTTCACAACTTTGCCGAAGCGGTTGTAGTGGTCTGAAACCACCATTGTTTTGTCCTGGTACTCTTTGATGCGCGCCCTGATCACCGATTCGTTGGTATCATCGCTTCTGCCGCTGGTGAGGCCGCGGTTGAGCAGGCGGTTAACCAGTTCCTCTTCGCTTACCTCGAGTGCAAGCACGATGCCGATCTCGGTATTTTTTTCTTTCAAGAGGGCATCCAGTGCCTCGCTCTGGGCCACGGTCCTGGGGAAGCCATCAAACAAAAATCCTTTGGCCTGCGGGTTGGCATCGAGCGCAGAAGCGATCATTCCTACCACAACGGCATCGGGAACGAGTTGCCCGCGGTCCATGATGCTCTTTGCTTCGAGTCCCAATGCAGTCTGTTTCGCGATCTCACTCCGCAAAATATCACCGGTAGATAAATGTTTTAATCCATACGCCGCGATGAGTTTTTCACTTTGCGTACCTTTCCCGCTGCCCGGGGGACCAAACAGAATAATATTAAACATGTACTTACTTACCTTGAGTGAAGAACAAATATAAGACGTTGACTTTAAAAAACATTTAACAAACGCGGAAAACCTTTAGAAACGATCGCCTGTAAGTTTAAAAGGTGTTTTCCAACCCGTAACCCGTGCTCATTTTAGCTTGTTTTAATAAAAAACCAATGGATATGACAAAAACTAATATAATACTTCCGGTCGCATTTCTCGTTTCAACCTTCCTGTGGTATGGTTGTTATAATAATAAATCTGACACAAAAGCCCAGAAAACAGACAGCATGGAACAAAAAAACAATCCTTCGTACTCCAGGACCGATTCTTCCAGACTTGTACTTTCCGATGAAGAATGGAAACAACGCCTTTCGCCCGAGGTTTACCAGATCGCGCGCCAGAAAGGAACGGAGCGCCCTTTTACCAGCAAGTTCGAGACCTCGAAAGAGATAGGCACGTATTATTGTGCGGCCTGTGGTAACCCGTTGTTCAAAAGCGATACAAAATTTGAAAGCGGCTGCGGATGGCCCAGCTTTTACGAACCCATTTCCAAAAGTTCCGTGATCTACCTGCCTGATAATTCGCATGGCATGAAAAGAACAGAAGTAGAATGCGGAAGATGCAAGGCCCATTTGGGTCATGTATTTGAAGACGGCCCTAAACCCACCGGTCTGCGTTATTGCATCAACGGCGTAGTGCTGGATTTTGAAAAAGCAAAAGAGGCGGAGAAAAAATATTCCGGCGGTAAATAGGCGCCGGGCTGGAACAGTATTTCGTTATACAAGATTTACAAAGCAGAAAGTCGTGGTTGTTGTATCTGTACGGGTACGATGATCGCGATTTTTTTTGCGTGGTCCTTACCCGGCTTCTTTAAGATGCAGCGCAAGGTTATGCGGTGCGTTCCTGTGTTGCTTTTTTCTTTTTGAAATAGACCAATGAAAACACCGTTGCCATTACGCCGATCACCGAGAGCGCCATTACGCTGTTCGAAAAGAAAGAAACCCAGTTCAGTTTTACTTTGAAGATCTCTTTGCTCAGCAAAACGCCCACGCTTCCCAGGTAACCAAATGAATCCGCGAGGTAAATAAGAAACCCCACATTGCCTGTAAAACGGAACGCGGCGATCAGTCGCTCAAAAAAAACGGAGTTGAAAGGAATGTAAACCATATACAATCCCAGTCCCACCATCGTCATCCACCACACAGGATCCAGTTTTTGCTGCACGAAGAAAAAAGTTGAGATACCTGCGAGCACAAAGCCAATTGCAATAAACCCATGCGCAACCATCAGCGCTTTGAAACTGTTTTTGATGAGCACCATGCTGCCTATCAACACCAGTACAATCAGGGTGATGGTCGTTTCTGTTTTTACGAAAATGGCGGGTTGGTTCAGATAGCCCATCTCCTTCCACATGTCTGCACTGAAGTTATCGCGTATGTCGCGGAAGATCGTTGCAAAACCATAGATGATGATGCAGGCAACGAGCCCCGGCAAAAAACTACGCACAAATTTTTTACGGTCGGCCGCATCCATGGGTGTACGGTTCATGCGTGCGGCAATGTCCTGTTCATCGGGTGGAGGTATGCGTTCGATGAGCCATATAAAAAACAAAAGCGGTACTGCAAATACGAGCCCGGTTGCAAACGGCACCCAGAATTCAGACAGGCTGAATGCCTGCAGCAGCCAGGCGCCAACCGATTTTACAAACCCCGATGCAAAGATGAAACTCACTGCCAGCGCGGCTCCTATGAAATCGGTGCTCCTTCTTCCTTCCACGTAAGAAAACACGACGCCCCATAGCATGCCCAGCGGAAAGCCGTTGATGAATAAAAATACGGCGTTGTAAGGCGGAGGAACAATGGCAAAGAACAGCCACGCTGCCCACGCAATTCCAACCAGCAGCAGGATGATCTTGTAACGGCCCAACCGCTGCAGCTCAGAGATAAATTTGATGCCGTAAAATTTTGCCGCGAGGTAGCCGATCATCTGGCTCAGCACGAGTAGGATCTTATAATTGATCCCGAAAAACCGCAGCCCGTCGAACGTGCATACCGTATACGATTTCCTGAAACCGAAGATCATGGTGTAGGTGAGAAAGGCGGCAACGGCTGCGTAGAGCCCGGTCTTGATCGTTGATTTCACTGATTCAGTATGATTGGTATGAGATGAGTTTTGATGCTGCCGTATTTACAAAAAGAAAAAACTAACACCACAGGTGTTTCCCGCACAACAAGTACGATGTATTTTCCCGGATATCCTGTTTAAAAATAGAAAAACAACTGCAATCGCAACAATCATCCTGTAAATCATACGTAAATCTGTAAAATCCGCGATACTTTTGCAGCCGCATCCATTTTTGAACTCCCTTTATATGAACCAACCCAAACTTAGCCACCTCGCAGGAACACTGATTGGCAGTGAGATCGTTAAACTCGGAAACGCCATCAGCGAACGCATCCGCAACGGCGAGAAAATATACAACTTTACCATCGGGGATTTTGACCCGCATGTTTTCCCTATTCCCAAAGAACTGGAAAACCTGGTCATCGAGTCTTACCAGGAAAAAAACACCAGCTACCCTGCGGCTGAAGGTGTGCTTGACCTGCGCAGGTCTGTAAGTTCCTTTATCAAAGAATGGGAAGGGATCGAATACGCGCCCAACGAAATACAGATCGCATCCGGCGGGCGGCCGCTTATTTATACGATTTTCAAAGCCATCGTTGACAAAGGCGATAAAGTGATCTACGGCGTGCCATCGTGGAACAACAATCACTACGTGCACATGACCGACGGCGAGCATTGCGTGATCGATTGTGCGCCTGAAAATGATTTCATGCCAACACCCGAAGACATCAGGAAAAACATCAAAGGCGCCACGCTCATCTGCATCTGTACACCGCAAAACCCAACGGGCACAACGCTTTCAAAGGATGCGCTTACGCAGATCTGCGATCTTATCATAGAAGAGAACAAACAACGGGGCGAAGATGAGAAGAAGTTGTACCTCATGTTTGACCAGATGTACTGGACACTTACTTTTGGCAGCACCATACACTACAACCCCATTTCGCTGCGGCCTGAAATGAAAGCGTACACGATTTTCGTGGATGGTATTTCCAAAGTGTTTGCAGCAACAGGCGTTCGTGTGGGCTGGGCCCTGGGGCCGGAAGCCGTGATCGCAAAAATGAAAGCGATCCTTAGTCACCTCGGAGCCTGGGCGCCCATGGCAGAACAGAAAGCGGTGGCAAAATACCTTTTGCAGACAGATGCCATCAAAAAATACCTGGTGCATTTCAAATCAGAGATCGAAGAGAGGTTACGCAGCATTCATGCAGGTTTCATTGCGTTGAAAGAAAAAGGATACCGTGTGGATTCTGTTTCACCGCAGGCGGCGATTTACCTCACCATCAAGATCGACCTGGTTGGAAAAACAACCGCAGAAGGGCATGCTTTGGCCACCCAGGCTGATGTTACTTCTTATATTTTAGGCGAAGCAAAACTGGCGGTTGTGCCGTTCTCTGCCTTTGGCGCAGGAAGCAAAAGCCCGTGGTACCGCCTGAGCGTAGGAACGAGCAGGAAAGAAGAGATCGGCGAGATGCTGGGCAAACTGGAAGCCGCCCTGGAGGCACTTCGCTAACAGGTGAGGTATGCGATGTTTTGCTACGCCGCCTGTTTGTTGTAGCGGTTGCGGTACTCAACCGGCGTCAGGCCCGTTATTTTTTTGAAGATGGTTCTGAAAGCTTTGGTATCGGTATATCCTACATCGAACATCACTTCATTCACATTCTTAAGGCTTGATTCGAAACTGCGTTTTGCGGCTTCTATTTTCACGCGCTGGATGTATTCTACAACGGTATTGTCTGTCGCTTTTTTGAAACGCCTTTCAAAACTTCTGCGGCCGATGTTGAACATATCGGCAAGTGTATCCACGGTCATTTTCTCCATGTAATTCGCTTCAATGAATTCCTGCGCCTTGCGGATCTCATCGTCGCTGTGGTCTTTCTGCCCTTCAAACATCATAAAGGCAGATTGGCTGTCGCGGTCTATATCGATCGCAAAATATTTGGATGCGAGGATGGCCGTATCGCGATCTGTGTATTTTTCTACGAGGTACAACAAAAGGTTCCAGTAGGAGTTGGCGCCGCCGCTGGAGTAGAGTCCCTGTTCTTCGGTAATGATGCTTCCATCTACCAGCTCAACACCGGGAAACATTGTTCTGAACAAACCCGAATGCAACCAGTGTGTGGAACATTTTTTTCCTTCGAGCAATCCTGTTGATGCCAGCACAAATGCCCCGATACAAAGTGAAGCCACTTCGGCGCCGTTGTTGTATTGATCAACGATCCACGGAAGGGCTTCTTTGTTCAGCTCCAGCGCAGTTTTAATATCACCGCTGATGGCGGGGATGAAAATAAGGTCGGTCTTCTTTACCTCGTTCAAAAGTTTGTCTGTATGAACAGAAAACAAACTGTTCTCCAACCTGATCTCGCGCGACAAACCCACCAGCTCCACGTTGAACAAAGCCTGTTTGCCCGATGCCTCGAGGAACTGGTTTACGGCCTTACACATGTAATGCGGATCGGCAACGGCTTCGATAACCGCGGTTTCGGGAACCAGTATGGATACGTTTTTCATTGGCTAAAGATAAGCAACGTTACAGTCGCAATCAACCCCCCGAAATGTCGTATTTGCACCGTGTTTGACGCGTTATTAAGCCGGAGTTTTGTAACCGGGGAACCGCGATGCCGGTTTCTTATTTTCCCGGTCAACAAATTGTAAATCACAGCTATGAAGATCAGTACCTATTTAACCTTCAATGGTAACTGCCGCGAGGCAATGGGTTTTTACAAAGATTGTATCGGCGGCGAACTTACCCTTCAAACCATCGGCGATTCGCCGCTGGCGGAAAAAATGCCCGCAGAAATGAAAGCATATATTTTACACGGAACGCTTTCCAGGGATAAGCTGGTGCTGATGGGCTCTGACATGGTTGGCGACAAAGGGCTCAACAAGGGAAACAATGTGTCGATGGTTCTCGATTGCGATAGTGAAGAAGAGATCAGGGCCTGTTACGAAAGACTGTCAGAAGGCGGCGAGGCAACGCATCCGCTTGAGGTTTCTTTCTGGGGCGCTTTGTTTGGCGATCTGGAAGATAAGTTTGGGAATCATTGGTTGCTGAATTTTGAAGCTTACCGGCAGGGACCGCCAGAGGCGGTGTGATAGTCGTCACTCGGCGGAGCCGAGCGACTAATCGTGTAATTCACACTGCGAGGTTCAACGAGGGTTCGTTAGAGCAACGCAAAGAAGCAGTCAGCAGCGGTCGCCGGAGGCGGTGTGATAGTCGTCACTCGGCGGAGCCGAGCGACTGATCATGTAAGTCACACTGCCAGGTTCAACGAGGTTTTGGTATGTGGCAACGCAAAGAAGCAGTCGCTCGGCTCCGCCGAGTGACGACTATCGAAGCGCCTCCGGCGCATCTTTCAATTTTTGTTGGAAACAAACACAAACGATTTCACCTTCCGCTCGCTGAGGATCTTTTGGATCAGGAAGGTTTTGCGCACGATTTTCCTGCGGTTGATGTCGATGACCTCATTTGCAATGGAGAAAGCCTCCCAGTTCTCTACGTGAAAAAGTACGGAATCTAAAAACAGGAGCTCGCGTTCGAGGGCGGCGGGGCTGAGTTGCCCGGCATCTGTAAGCACCAATAAATCTCTGTTCGCACCAGGCATATGCCTTATTTTTTGTTATTTGTGACTGGGGCAACCACAAAATTTAGTGCCGTTGTTCTTGCGGAACACACCACAGGAAGTGGTGCCTACCATGGCAACAAGTAACAACAAAACGATTATTTGGTTTATTTTCAGCTTCATATCGTAAACTAAAGTACTACTTTACGGTTTATCTGTAAACAAACCTGTTGATTGCCCCTGAATTTTAACATACAAAAAGTGATCCTCGCCCCGCTTGATTGGGGGTTGGGCCATGCAACACGCTGTATTCCCATCATACGGTCGCTGAAAACCAATGGTTGCGAGGTGCTGGTGGCCGCGGAGGGTGCGCAGGCGCATTTGCTGCAAAAGGAGTTTCCCGGGTTGCAGATCATACCACTGGAAGGCTACCGGGTGCGGTACAGTAAAAACAAATGGACGCTCGCATTACGGCTGTTGATGCAGCTGCCGCGACTGCGCAGCATAATAAAGAACGAAAAACGATGGCTCGAAAAGATCATCTCAGAACACCGGCCCGGTCTTGTGATCTCTGATAACCGGTATGGATTTTCTTCCCCAAATGTTCCCTGCATATTCATCACGCACCAGCTTACGGTTAAGGCGCCGTTTGGCTGGGCAGAAAAAATGATCCGGAAAACATTGTACCGGTACATCAACACCTACAATTGCTGCTGGGTGCCGGATGTAGCCGGTAAACAAAACATCGCCGGCGTTTTGTCGCACCCCGCCCTGCTTCCCAAAACAAAACTGGAATACATTGGACTGCTCTCGCGTTTTGAAAAGAAAGCGGTTGTGCAGGAATACGATTACTGCATTTTGTTATCGGGGCCCGAGCCACAAAGAACCATGCTGGAAAACAAATTGCTCGCCGGCCTTAGCAATGTTGAGGGAAAAATATTGCTGGTGAGGGGAAAGCCGGGAAGTGAGGATGTACTTCCATCGCGCCCAAACATCACCATTAAAAATCATTTGCCCGGCAACGAGCTGGAGCAGGCGCTTCAGCAAAGCGAATACATTGTATGCAGAAGCGGCTATACAACGGCGATGGAGATCATTGCGTTGCAGAAAAAAGCAATCCTTATTCCCACACCCGGGCAAACAGAACAGGAATACCTTGCACAAAAACTGCAGCAGGAAAATATTTGCATGAGCGTATCGCAAAACGAAATAGATTGCGCAAAACATTTCAAAGAGGCGAGATCGTTCCCTTACCAGGCAAAACAATTCAAATGTTTTGATGAAAGTGATGTGGTAAACCTGATCGGGCGATCTTTGTGACTTCGATTCCACAACTTCCATTCACAAACCAAGCCCCAGGGCCTGCAGCAAAAAAACGAATGACCCGCAACACCAAAGCCCATGCCGCCGTTCTCTCCGCCAATTTTATCTTCGGAACGAATTATGCGTTGGTAAAATACATTGCACCCGGTTACCTGCATCCGTTTGCACTGAATGTGGTGCGGATATTGGTGAGCCTTTCTTTGTTCTGGATCCTTTTTCTTTTCAAACCCGCCGTAACAAAGATCCAGCGCAAACACCTTCCGCGGTTTTTGTTGTGTGCCTTAACGGGGGTTGTGATCAACCAGATCTTTTTCATTACCGGCGTATCGCTTACCACGCCCATTCACAGCTCGCTGCTTTCGCTTGCAACACCGATATTTATTACACTGATTGCTGCATGGCTGCTGAAAGAAGGGTTTACGTTTTTGAAATTTTCCGGTCTTGTGCTCGGTATTGCAGGGGCTGCCATATTGGTGCTGCTGAAAGACAGCACGCACAGCGGCAATAATATTCTACTGGGCGACCTGATGGTGCTGATCAACGCAGTGTCTTATGCATTCTACCTGGTATTGGTGAGGCCGCTCATGAAGACCTATACCGGCATACAGGTATTGCGCTGGATCTTCACCTTCGGCGCATTGGTGATATTGCCCTTCGGGATGAACAAATTCCTGGCTACCGACTGGCAGGCTTTTCACCTTACACAATGGCTGGCGCTTGCATTTGTTGGCGTGGGTGCAACGTTCCTGGCGTATCTCTTCAATGTGTATGGCATATCGGTGATCGGCGCTTCTTCCACCGGGGCATATATTTACACGCAGCCGGTTTTTGCCGCCGTTATTGCCATCATTTTTGCCGGCGAGCAGTTCAGTCTTGTAAAACTCATCGCCGCCATTTTGATCTTTACCGGTGTATACCTTGCCAATTTCAGGAAACAGGCCGATCAGGACTTGGGGTAATCAAAGAACCAGACCGTTTTTTGGGCTTGTTTAAAATCTTTCCAATGGTCGATGGCTACCTGTACGGCAAACACTGCGCAGGTAGGCATGTCATCAATACGTGTGGCCGTGAGCTCGTTTACAAACGCAGTGATGCCGGGGTTGTGCGAAAACACGGCTGCTGTTTCAACGCCATCGTCGATGGCGGCAATGGTTTCATAAAACACCGGTGGCGCGGCGTGGTAAAGTTTCTGCATCGTTTTGAGTTTTCCCGGTGCGGCAAAGGTTTCAACAAAAAGATTTGCGGTGGTAAGCGCCCTTTTTGCGGGGCTGGCAATAAACGCGTCGATCTGCAAACCTTTATCGATCAGCCGCTGCGCCATCACCGGCGCATCGCGCATGCCGCGCTCGTTGAGGGGGCGGTCAAAATCGTCTTGTCCGGCCACGGCCCAACTGCTTTTTGCGTGACGGATGATGAGTAGTTGTTTCATATTTTTTAGTTGTAAGCCATCAATTTTGTTAAGTGTAAAAAGTTATCCAAATAAAATGCCGGAAAATGATTCCCGTTCGCTGATGGTTCATCTCCTATCCTTTCATCCATTCCACAATTGCCACCGATCCCATCCATCCCATCACCAATACAACGATCCAGCCGGCCATTTGCATCCAGCGCGGGTGTTGGTACCCGTTCATCAGGCGGGATTTGGTAGAGGCGATGAGCAGCACAGCGAGTGCAAGCGGTAGTATCAACCCGTTTACCATCCCCGCCAAAAGCAGGAGCTGTCGGGGTTTGCCGATGAAAACAAAAACGAGTGTTGAGATGATGATGAAGATTGAAATACACAAGCGCTCGTGTTTTACCAACAGGGGATGAAATGTTTTCAGGAATGATACAGATGTATAGGCCGCCCCTATTACGGATGAAATGGCGGCGCTCCACAAAACGATCCCGAAAACTTTAAAACCGAATTCGCCCGCTGCAAAACGGAACACGCTGGCGGGCGGGTTATCATGATCCAGCACAGCACCTTGTGTTAGCACACCCAGCACAGCGAAGAACAAAATAAAACGCATCAGTCCTGATATCACGATCCCGCTGATGGCACTCTTGTTCACCTGTTTGATGTTCTCTTTTCCTTTGATGCCTGCATCGAGCAAACGGTGTGCACCGGAAAAAGTAATGTATCCGCCCACGGTACCGCCCACAATCGTAACGATGGCCTGTGTGCTCAACGTTTCGGGAACGAAGGTATGATGCAGCGCCTGCAACACCGGTGGGTGCGAGCTGATGGCGATGACGAGGGTCAATATTATTTTTGCAGTGCCGGCGATGCGCGTAAAATTATCCAGCATTTTGTCCATCTCCCTTATCCAGAAAAGCAGCAGCGCCGCGATGCAACTGATGATGGCGCCCGACTGGAACGACAAGCCCGTAAGTACATTAACACCAAGCCCGCAACCCGCTATGTTGGCGATATTAAATGTAAAACCACCCATTACGATCAGCGCAGCGATGAGATAACCAAGGCCCGGTAATAATTTGTTAGAGAGGTCCTGCGCGCGCAGTTCGCTCACGGTTAAAATGCGCCAGGTATTGAGTTGCGCACCTATATCGAGCAGAAAAGAAACCAGTATCACAAACCCGAAACTCGCCATTAACTGCTGCGTGAACACAGTTGTTTGTGTGAGAAAGCCCGGGCCGATAGACGAGTTTGCCATCAGGAATGCCGCGCCCAGCGAAGCGCCGCTGAAAAGGCCGTATTTAGAAACTTTTGATCTCAATATTATTTTCCTTAAGCGTGTTGAATATCTTTTTTGCAAAACGAACGGCATGATCCCCATCTCCATGCAGGCAAATGGTTTCGGCAACAATCGGCACTTCCTCACCGCTGACACTGGTTACCGTTTGCCGGTTGATCATCTGCAATACCTGTTGTATAGACTGCTCCTCTGTTTCAATCAGTGCACCTGGCTGTGAGCGAGGCGTAAGTGAGCCGTTGCTTTGATACGTGCGGTCTGCAAACACCTCGCTTACCGTTTGCAACCCCGCCTTCCTTGCTTCACTGATGGAAAAACTCCCGCTCAAGCCATAAAGCAATAAGGAAGGATCGATGTTGTAAATCGTTTGTGCAATGATTGCGGCAAGTTGTTCATCCCGTGCAGACATATTATACAGCGCCCCATGCGGTTTCACATGTTTGATCCTGGCCCCGAATGTGCCCGCAACCGTCTGCAGGGAAAAGATCTGCTCAGAAAGCAGTTCCCTGATTGCCTCCGCAGAAAGATGCATCTCGGTTCTTCCGAAATTCTCTTTATCAGCAAACCCCGGGTGTGCACCTATCGCCACTTCGTGCCCTACGGCGCGCGCAACCGTTCTTTTCATGGTATCCTCGTCACCCGCATGGTAACCGCAGGCAATGTTGGCGCTGCTGATGTAGAACATAAGCAACCCGTCGTTTGAAAGCCCTTCGCCCACGTCGCAGTTCAGATCCATAAAGTATAGTAAGTGGTTTGGAGTAATAATTGATTAAATGTAGATGGTTTTGGTCAAATGCTTTTTCGCTGCCTCTCACACGTTCCATTCCTGACTCCCGCTCGCCCGCAATTCACACGCATCCCGCAGCACCTGCAGGTTCATTTGTTGTTTGAGCATGGCTGCCTCTGCCGTTTGAAGATCGGTTTGCTGCAACAGGAAAGATTCGCCGGGCTGTAATTGCGCGAGCGATGGAAAATCAGCGCTGATCACATAACCGATCACCGGGTAACCGCCGGTAGTCTGGTGATCGGCCATGAGTATGATCATTTGCCCGGAGGGCAGCAATTGAATTGTGCCGCGTGTTACCGCAGCAGAGATCATTTCTTTTTGTTCCGTTAATTGTAAGTTTTCGGCCTGCAAACGAAAACCCATGCGGTCGCTCTCCCGGCTGATGGTACACGGTTTTGTGGCGAGTGCCGTTTTTGAGGCTTCGCGCAACAACGCAAATGCCTCTCCCGGTACAAAGCGGATGGTGTTTCCTGTGTATAACCCGGCAAGGTTTGCAGACCATGGGAGAACAGAAACGCATTGCGCGTTTGAGAATTCATGTTTGTATTGCTGTTTGAAAAAGAGCCTGTCGTTTTTCCGCAACTGCCTTCCGTGGTATCCGCCCGCTTTTGCTTTTGTGTTGGTGCTGTAACTGTTGAGCCATTTGCTTAGGGCAAAACCGCCTTTCACCGCCAGGTAAATCCGCGCGCCCCTGTTTATTTTTTTGAAAGAGAGTGTTGTGTTTTCCCTGATGACGAAGGGGTGAAGTACCGGCACTTCTTCGCCATCTGCATACGCAGCCACATCTGCCCCGGCCAGCGCCAGCATTGCTGTTTCTTCAAACAGGATCTCTGCCGCGGGAAAATGCATTTCCATTACCGCGGATAATGGATCGTTGCCCACTAAAATATTGGCAACCTTCATCGCTGCAACATCCATTGCGCCGCCGGGGTTGATGCCGAGGTGTGCGTATCCTTCCCGGCCAGCGTCCTGCACCGTATCCAACACCCCATTATTCAGTATCCGGATACTCATGCGTTCTTGATTTTATAAAATTCATGGAGGGGAACGGGATGAAAACACACTTCGTCGCCGGGCTGCAGAAAGCAGGGCATTTCTTTTCCGGCATCAAACATCTTCAATGGCGTTTGCCCGATGAGCTGCCATCCGCCGGGCGAATCGAACGGGTAGATGCCTGTTTGTTCGCCGGCAATACCAACGCTTCCTGCCGGCACCAGTGTTCTGGGTGTTGTTTTGCGCGGCGTATTGATCTTTTCATCTACCGAACCCATATAGGCAAAACCGGGAAGGAAACCGATCATGTAAACACGGTATGTTTTTGATGTGTGCAGCCTGATCACCTCTTCCACGGCAATTCCGTGCGATGCTGCGAGTGAGCCAAGATCCGGCGCAAGCGAAGCATCGTAGCAAACAGGAATATTTACCGTTCGTGACGTACGATTCACATCGCTTGTCTTTTGCAATGCCGCATCAACGTAGCTGCGCATTTGTTCATACGCATGCAGCGATGGGTCTTTCTTTTTCAAAACAACCACATCGTACACAAGTGTGAGGGAATGATAGGCGGGGATCACATCACGCAATCCCGCAGGCGGATCCTTTTTAATACAGGCAAACAGCGCCATCACCTTTTGATGGGTGTCTGCACTGATCCCATCACCCAATACAACCGTAAGGGCCGAATCGCCGCAGGGATAGGTATGTGGGAAGGGAGCGGTCATCGGCAGCAAAATACAGCAAAGCAAATCTCCGGCAATAATTTAGCCGATTTAATATAAGTTAGCAAAACGAACCCTGCACATGCAAACAAACGAAGCCATCCGGTATTGCAAATCATGCGGCAAAGCGGGCACAGGAAAATTCTGTGGCAGCTGCGGGCAGTCCTATGATGTAAAACGCATAACGGTAAAAGGCCTGCTGCATGATGTGTTCCATTTTTTCACGCACCTTGAAAAGGGTTTTGGTTACACGCTCAAACGACTGGTAACTGCCCCGGGCACCATGCAAAGAGAATACGTGGAAGGCAACCGGCACCGTTACCAGAAACCGTTCTCCATGTTCTTTGTTTGTTTAACGTTCAACGGGCTGTTGCGGTATTTTATTGACGAACTGCTCATCAGGTTCTTCAATGATCCCGGACTTGCGGCAGAGGCGCGGTTTCGCCATGAGCTCCAGTTTGTTTCTTTCGTGATGCTGGTGCCGGTACTTACACTGCTGGCATGGCTCGTGTTCAGGAGCAGGAAATACAATTATGCAGAAACAGGGGTGATGCAGTTGTATATGCTTTCTTTTCTCCTGGCGGCAACTGCAGTGATCCCTTTGCTGAAGTTTATCTTTCACACGCTCGACACGGCGTATATAGACCTGCCCTTGTTTGTGCTGTACAGCAGTTTTACGGCGGTGCATTTTTACAACGATTCCAAACGCGGGGTAGTTATTGTTAAGAACATCTTCCTGACCGTAGCATTTTTTATGCTGTTCCAGCTGGTGGAAGATTATGCGATAGGATTGCTGAAGTAGCAACCGCGCGTGCACCTTATTCCGCTTTCTTCTTGCTGTTCCTGCCCACTGCGTAATGGGGTTTCAACTCCCTGTAAATATTACCCAGGAGTTCATTGCCCGATTCAGAAGCATTCTTTGAATTTTGAAAATAGGCCCGTGTTTGTTTCAGGATCTCGTTGCCGATCACCAGCTTGGCATCTTCGAGCTTGGTCTTTACCTGGTCTATCTCATCTATCAGTTCCGAATATTGGGCGTAGAGGTGAACATAGTTGTTGCATTCCATCACATCCACAAAAGAAGGTACCGTGTTTGGGTTCTTGCGCATGAACTGAACGGCCTTTTCCACGAACTCATGCCGTTTTGTATTCAGCTTGAACATGCTTCTCCGCTCACTCGGCTTCAGTTTTATGTTGTTGGGCACCATATTGCGTACCGCTGCAATATTCTGTTTGATAGACATCAATTCGCTCGCAACAAAACTCCGGAAAGAAGCCATGAGGGTTGGTTTTTTATAATAACGCTGATTCGATTTAGAAAATTGCTTTACCCGCCGCCACTGCCACGGGTTCTTAAATTTTATTACCTTACTGTTATGAAATTGTTCTGGCGCCTGTATCTTCATTTGCTTGGGTGGACCGTCAAGGGCCGGTTTCCGTATGAGCTGAAGAAATGCATACTGCTGGTGGGCCCGCATACGAGCAGTTGGGATTTTGTAACCGGACTGGCCTGGAGAAGCAAACTCAACCTGGGCCATGTGAAGTACCTCGGCAAGGCAGAATTGTTCAGGCCGCCGTTCGGCTTCCTGTTCAGGAAGTTGGGAGGTTTCCCGGTGGAGCGGTCTGAGAAACACAATATGGTTGAACAGGTAGTGGCGCTTTTTAACAGCCACGATTCTTTTGTGCTGGCGCTTTCGCCCGAAGGCACCCGGAAAAAAGTGGACCGCCTTCGCACCGGTTTTTACCATATTGCGCGCAAGGCCAATGTTCCGATCGTGATGGCAGGAATGGATTTTGAAAAAAAACAGGCCTCCTTCTCCGAACCCTTTTTTGTTACGGCCGATGAGCGGGCCGACCTGGAACGCATTCACCGCTTTTATGCCCATATCAGAGGTAAAAATCCATCCCAGGGAATGCAGCACCTGTACAACGGACAGTAACAACGCATTTGAATATTGAACGGATAAGATTTTGAGGAGAGACCATTAAAAGACTGGCTTGCTTATGAACGAAAATGTTGCCACCATCATCGACAAATTCTGCGAGTTCGAAGCAGAACGTCCGGGTAAGCTTTTTCTTGCCGAACCCGTAAAGGGCGTTTACCAGCGTTTTACCTGGGGCGAGGCCGGAAACCAGATCAGGCGGATGGCCGCCGCGCTGCAACAAAACGGGCTGCAAAAGGGAGATAAGGTTGCCATACTCAGCAAGAACTGCGCACACTGGGTGATGGCCGATCTCGCGATCGCGATGGCGGGTTGCATCTGCGTTCCGCTTTACCCCAATGTAACAACAGATGCGCTGCGCGAGATCTTTGCGCACAGCGAATGCAAAGCGGTATTTATCGGCAAGCTCGACAATCCCGAAGAATCATGCAAAGGCGTTCCCGGCAACCTGGTACGCATCACTTTTCCCTTTTATCCCAACAAGGATTGCATCAACTGGAACGAATGGGTGGCTGCGCATGCGCCCATTACAGGCAAACCTGCCATCGACCCATATTCACTCGCCTGTATCGTTTATACATCCGGAACCACCGGGCAACCCAAGGGCGTGATGCATACCTTTCATGCCATCGGCTTTGCGGTGCAGGCGTTCCTGCTTACCAATCCTACTGTTGGCGAAGAGGTCTTTTTTTCTTACCTGCCCCTTTGCCATGTTGCGGAGCGTATGTTGGTGGAATGCGGAACGATCTTCACCGGCAGCTCGGTTTATTTTGTTGAATCAATGGAAACGTTTGCAAAGAACCTCGCCGATACAAAACCAACCGTGTTCCTCGCTGTACCAAGGATCTGGGAAAAGATCCAGGAAAACATCCTCAAAAAAATACCGCAGAAAAAACTCGACCGGCTTTTATCAATACCAGTGGTCTCTTCCCTCATCAAACACATGATCAAAAAGAAACTGGGGCTGGGCCGTGCCAGGTTTATTTATACCGGCGCATCTCCCATCAAACTTTCTTTGCTGCAATGGTACGCGCGCATCGGTATTGTAATACAGGAGGCTTATGGCATGACGGAGAACCTTGCCCTCTCCCACTCAAACCGGCAAAACGCGGTTCGTTTCGGCACGGTTGGCCAGTCGTACCTGGGTGTTGAGGTTCGCCTGGGCAAAGACAACGAAGTACAGGTAAAAAGTCCTGCCTCCATGATCGGCTACTACAAAGAGCCTGCGATGAGCGCAGCCTGCTTTGAAGATGGGTTTTTGAAAACGGGTGATGAGGGATCGATAGACGCCGATGGCTATCTCACGATCACGGGACGGATCAAAGACCAGTTCAAAACAAGCAAGGGCAAATACATCATGCCCGCTGTAGTAGAGGCGCGCCTGCTCGAAACCGGCCTTGTGGCACAGGTCTGCGTGGTGGGTTCGGGAATGCCGGGCGCCATGGCGCTTTGCAATTTATCCGAAATGGCAACCCAACACGATCCCGAAACACGTCACAGCGCATTGAAAAAAATGCTTCACACCGTAAACACCAACCTGGAGCAACATGAGCACCTCGTAAAAATCATTGTGCTTGCAGAAGAATGGACGGTTGCAAACGAACTGCTCACACCCACGCTCAAGATCAGACGGAAAATGATCGATGCAAGGTTTGGGGAACATTACGAAGCATGGATCAAAAGAACAGAGACGGTCATTTTTGTGTAAACCCGGCTCCCCGGCGATTGTAAATATTATTTTTCAGCACCGAGAACAGGCAAAATTCAGCTGCCACACAATTTTTTAGTTTCTTACAGCGTTCAAAGGGGGATTTTACACAACTCCCAATCATATCATTATGAAATTGAATGTTTACCTAAGCATTGCCCTTGTTTCGCTCGCTGTATTTTCCTGCGTGAGCCCTAAAAAACTGGAAGCAGAGAAAGCGAAATATGCGGAACTCGGCAATACCTATCTCGATCTTCAGAAAAGGTACCGCGACCTGGAAGATGAATTGAAAAGATGTAACAATGCCGTTGACAAAGGCAAGGGTGATATGGTGAACCTCAATAACCAGAAAACCGCGCTGGAAGGCCAGATCGCCGACCTGAACAAACAGATCGATTACCTGAAAGCCAACAACAATACGGTGCTGAACCAATTGAAGGACCTTTCCGTGGTAACGGGATCGCAGGCAGAGAGCATTAAGAAATCATTGGAAAACATCGGGGCAAAAGACCTTTACATCAAGGACCTTCAGGGATCCATCGCACGCAAGGACTCTTTGAATATGGCCCTGGTGATGAACCTGAAAGGCGCCATCGGGAACCTCGACGATAAGGACATCAACATCAAGGTAGACAAAGGTGTGGTATACGTAGACATTTCCGACAAGCTCCTTTTCAAAAGCGCCAGCTACGAGGTAACCGACCGCGCGAAGGAAGTGCTCGGCAAAGTGGCCAAAGTATTGAATGCGCAGCCGGAGATCGAATTCATGGTGGAGGGCCATACCGATTCACTGCCGATACGCAGTGCGGGCATTGCCGATAACTGGGACCTGAGCGTAAAACGCGCAACCACCATTGTAAGGATCTTGCAGGATACCTATGGCCTCGATCCAAAAAGGATGACAGCCGCCGGCCGCAGCCAGTATTCTCCTTTAATGGACAACAGCACCGCCGAGGGCCGCGCAGCCAACCGCAGAACAAGGATCGTGATCCTGCCGCAGCTGGACCAGTTCTTTAAATTGCTCGAGACGAAGAAATAAAAAACTAAAGGATATTATTTTAACAGGAAAGCCGGTTTAGCAGACCGGCTTTTCTTATTGGTTCCCTTACCTAAGTCATGCGTGGTTTGATTAGGATTCCCAGGCCTCCACGATCTCTTCCGCGTGGTTCTTACTCACCGGCCTGTCGATGATCTTAAAGATCTTCCCCTCTTCATCAATCAAAAAAGTAGTGCGCACAACACCCATGTATTTGCGGCCGAAGAGTTGTTTCTCCTGCCAGAGGCCGTATTTGTTGATGATCTTTTTATCCTCATCGGCCAGCAGGGGAAAAGGCAGGTCGAATTTGTTCCCGAACTTTTTATGGCTTTTTACCGAATCCGGGCTCACGCCCAGTACCTGGTAGCCTTTTTTCTTCAATAAAGAATAGTTGTCGCGCAGGTTGCAGGCCTGCACCGTGCAGGTAGGGGTATCATCCTGCGGGTAAAAATAGAGCACCAGTTTTTTGCCTTTGTAATCTGCCAGCGAAACCTCTTTCCCGTCCTGGTCAACCGCCTTAAAAACCGGCGCCTTGCTTCCTTCCTTTAGAACTGCCATGTTGTTCGTTTGTGTAAGTATGATGAATTATTGCTATGGTGGCCTGTAAACAGGCAAACTTACAAAAACTCAACCGCTCTTCTCCCGGCGCGTGCGGGCTGGGGAAAACAGGGATCACATTTTTTCAAAAAATAACAAGCGTTATCCCTCATCAGCCTTACATTTGCACAATTTATTTTTTTGCAACTATGCCCAGAGACAAATCCATCAAATCCGTACTGATCATTGGTTCAGGCCCGATCATCATCGGCCAGGCCTGCGAATTCGACTACTCAGGTTCACAAGCCGCCAGAAGCCTGCGCGAAGAGGGTATCGAGGTGATATTGATCAACAGCAACCCGGCCACCATTATGACCGACCCCATGATGGCCGACCGTGTTTATCTCCTGCCCCTTACCGTAGAAAGCATCGAACAGATCCTGGAAGAGAACAAGATCGATGCCGTATTGCCTACCATGGGCGGACAAACCGCGCTCAATCTCTGTAAAGAGGCAGATGAGCTGGGCATCTGGGAAAAATACAACTGCCGCATGATCGGTGTGGATGTGGCTGCGATAGATACTGCGGAGGACAGGGAGAAATTCCGCCAGCTTATGGTAAAGATCGGTATCCAGGTTGCGCCGAGCCGCGTGGCAAACAGCTTTCTAGAGGGAAAGGAGTTTGCACAGGAGATCGGTTTCCCCCTGGTGATTCGCCCGTCGTTCACGTTAGGCGGTACCGGCGGCGGTTTTGTTCATACCAAAGACGATCTGGATGCCGCACTCGATAAAGGATTGAAAGCATCACCCATTCACGAAGTGCTTGTTGAAAAAGCTGTGTTGGGATGGAAAGAATATGAACTTGAATTGCTGAGGGACCAGAACGACAACGTGGTGATCATCTGTACCGTTGAAAACCTCGACCCGATGGGTGTTCACACGGGAGATTCCATTACTGTTGCGCCGGCAATGACACTGAGCGATACATCGTTCCAGGACATGCGCAACAAAGCCATCCTGATGATGCGCTCACTCGGAAATTTTGCGGGTGGATGCAATGTCCAGTTTGCGCAGAACCCCGAAACAGAAGAACTGATTGCCGTGGAGATCAACCCGCGCGTGAGCCGCTCTTCGGCGCTTGCTTCTAAAGCAACAGGCTATCCGATCGCAAAAATTGCAGCAAAACTGGCTATCGGTTATTCATTGGATGAACTGAAGAACCAGATCACCATGACCACCTCGGCCTACTTCGAACCGGCGCTCGATTACGTGATTGTAAAAGTACCACGCTGGAACTTCGATAAATTCAAAGGTGCAAACGACACACTCGGCCTGCAGATGAAGAGCGTTGGCGAGGTGATGGCGATTGGAAGGAGCTTTACCGAAGCGATCCAGAAAGCCTGCCAGAGCCTTGAGAACGAAGCCATCGGCCTCGGCTATTATGGAAAGAGCCTGATGAAAAGCGAAGAGCTTGTTGAATACATAAAGACCCCGAAATGGGACCGCATCTTCCGCATCAAGGATGCGCTGATGCAGGGCTCTACCGTAAAATCAATTTCACAGGCAACGCGCATCGACCGGTGGTTCATCTACCAGATCCAGATCATTGCGAACATGGAAAAAGAGATGATGAAATACACCCTCGAAACCATTCCCGACCAATTGCTGAAAGAAGCCAAGAAAAACGGCTTCGGCGATCTGCAGATCTCGCGCATTCTCGATGGCAACTGCACAGAGGACCAGGTATATGAAAAACGCAAGGCACTCGGCATCACACGCGTTTACAAAATGGTGGATACCTGCAGCGCTGAGTTTGAAGCAAAAACACCTTACTTCTACAGCACGTTTGAGAATTAGGAATTAGTAATCAGGAATTAATAATTTGGAAGAGGCTGTCTCAAAGGTTCGGGACAGCCTTTTTCATGTACTGCCACGAAAAAAGTGGAATCGCATTCCTTCAGCTATTGTGCAAAGGCACCACTTAAATAACAGTTAACCTTCTGCACTAACAAAGCTTTTATTCTATTTTTGTAAGTCCACGCACCAACAATTACTAATTATTAATTATTAATTACCAATTATTAACTCATCCATGCGTTCGCAAGTATTCCAGACCAGCACCCCCACCCGTTGGCAACGTGTCAAGTGGGGTTTCCGTGTACTTGGGGTATTGCTGTTGCTGGCCATCGTGGTGGTGGGCATTACCATTTCGAGCATGGAAAACCCGGATGTTCCCCTTGAGGGCAGGGCCATGAAGAAAGTGCTCAACGAGGACCAGCCCGAATATCGCGCCAGCGAGCTGGGAAAAAAATACCGGGGGTTCCGCAAACAGATCGAGGATCGCTGGGCCCGCGGAAGGGGCATCGGGCAGAACAACGCCGTGCTCAATCTTTCCAACTCGGCCCTCTTCAGCGATTCAACCGGGATACGCGCAGCTTTTTACGTGGCATGGGACAACCAGTCTTTTTTCTCGCTGCGCAAGAACATTTCCAAAATGAACCTCGTGTTGCCCGAATGGTTGTTTGTTGATCCCAAGGCCGATACCCTTCTTTCAAAAATGGAAAAAGACCAGCGCGCATACGATCTCATCAAAGCATCGGGTGTGCGTGTGATGCCTATGCTATCGAACAGCGACAACGGCAAATTCAATGGCGCCGCGCTGCACCGCATTTTTAACGATCCGAAAAAAACAGACAGGCTCATCAGCGATGTTGTAAAATTTCTTAGGAAACACAATTTCAACGGTATCAATGTAGACTTTGAAGAACTGCAGGAAGACAACGACGCAGTGCTCATCAACTTCGAAAGAAAACTCTACGATTCGCTGCACAAATATGGAATGCTGGTAACACAGAACGTTTCTCCCTTCAACAGCGATTATAATTACTCGGAGCTGGCGAAGTACAACGATTATATTTTCCTGATGGCTTACGACCAGCACCACGAAGAAAGCAAGCCCGGCCCTATATCCGACCAACGCTGGATTCAGACCGCGGTAAACCACCTCGCCGCAAAAGTGCCGCCGCAAAAGATCGTTTTGAACCTGGCGGCGTATGGTTACGACTGGAGCAAAGACACCACCGAAACCCTCACCTACCAGGAGGCGCTTACGGTTGCACGGGAGAGCGAAGTGAAAGTGAAGTTCGACAACGACACTTACAACCTCAACTACCGCTACTACGACGGGAAGGATAAGATTCACGATGTTTATTTTACCGATGCCGCCACCAATTTCAACACACTTCGTTTTGCAACCGAATACGGGTTGGCGGGAACAGCCATCTGGCGCCTGGGCAGCGAAGACGACCGCCTTTGGGATTTTTACAACCTTGTAATGACGAAAGACGCGCTGAAAAAATTCAACTTCAAGGAATTTGATAAAGTGGAAAGTCGCAGCACCCCCGATTTTATCGGCGAAGGCGAGGTGCTCGATATGCTGGCCACGCCATCAGACGGGCACATCATTACAGAGATAGACACCGTAGACATGCTGATTGCCGAGCAGGATTATGAAAAGCTCCCATCCTCCTACGTTGTAAAAAAATATGGCAAGCGCTCAGATAAAAAACTGGTGCTTACCTATGACGACGGCCCCGACCCTTTGTACACCAAACAGATCCTCGATACACTCAAATATTACAAGGTGCCCGCGAGTTTCTTTCTTGTGGGCATTGAGGCAGAGAACAACATCCCGCTGGTAAAACGCATCTTCAGGGAAGGGCACGAGATCGGCAACCATACGTTTACGCATCCCAATATGGCCGAGGTGAGCCGCAAGCGCGCGTTGCTGGAGATCGATGCAACGCGCCTGCTGATCGAATGCATCATCGGCAGGAGTACGGTCATGTTCCGCGCGCCTTACAACGCAGACAGCGACCCCGAAAAATCGGAAGAGATGGTGCCGGTGGCATTAAGCAGAACGAGAAACTACATCACCATCGGCGAAAGCATTGATCCCGAAGACTGGCAGAAGGCCGATATTCCTGAACTGAATGGAGACAGCATCCTCAACCGCATCATCCGGATCTATAATTTTCATTTAAGCAACAACGACAGCGCCAATATTATTTTGCTGCACGATGCCGGGGGCGACAGGAGTGCAACCGTAGAGGCCACGGGCAAGATCATCCGTTATTTCCAGGCGCAGGGTTACGAGTTTGTTACGGTTGCGGGGCTGCTCAACAAAAAGCCCGAAGACATGATGCCACCGGTAGAACCCGGTATGGGCTATGCGCTGCTCAACTTCAATTATTTTGTGGCAGCGTCGGGTTACGTGGTAAGCCATTTGCTGTATGCATTGTTCCTTGTATTCATGATCCTGGGCGCGATCCGCATCTTTGTGCTCGGCTTCTTCGCCTTCAAACAAAGAAAAAAGGAACGGCTGTTGAAAAAGCAGCCGTTGCCCGGCGATCCGCTGGTATCCATCATCGTACCGGCATTCAACGAAGAAGTGAATGCGGTGAGCTCGCTCGAAAACCTGCTGCGTTGCGATTACCCGAACTTCAACATCATTTTTGTGGATGATGGAAGTACCGACAATACTTACAAAAAAGTATTTACCGCATTTGAATTTCATCCGAAAGTAAAAGTGTTTACCAAGGCGAACGGAGGAAAATCTTCGGCCCTCAATTTTGGCATCGATAAAACCGATGCTTCGTTTGTTGTATGCATAGATGCCGACACCAAACTGCTGCCCGATGCCGTTTCGCAACTGATGAAAAATTTCGGCAACGAAAAAACCGGTGCGGTTGCGGGCATGGTAAAAGTGGGCAACGAAGTGAACTGGCTCACCAGATGGCAGAGCATAGAATATACGATCAGCCAGAATTTCGACAGGAAAGGATTCGCCTATCCCAATGCCATCACCGTTATACCCGGGGCGATCGGCGCATTCAGAAAAGAGGTGATCATAGAAGCCGGTGGATTTACGAGCGATACGCTGGCCGAAGACTGCGACATCACCATACGCATCCTGCGCGCCGGCTACACCGTTGCCAACGAGCCCAACGCATTTGCCTATACGGAAGCCCCCGAAAAACTCAGCCAGTTCTTTAAACAGCGTTACCGCTGGACCTTCGGGGTTATGCAAACCTTCTGGAAACACAAAGACGCGCTGTTCAACCTCAGGTACAAGGCGCTGGCATGGGTGGCCCTGCCGGATATCCTGTTGTTTAAATACATCATCCCGTTTTTCAGCCCGATAGGCGACCTGCTCATGGTTCTCGGCCTGTTTACTGAAAACCGGGGCAAGATCGGGCTCTACTATCTTGTTTTCCTGATCTTCGATGCAATGATCGCCGGGGTGGCCTTCTTCTTCGAAAAGGAACGGCCGTGGAAACTGCTTTGGCTGATACCACAGCGTTTGATCTACCGCTGGCTCATGCTCATCGTTCTTTTCCGCTCCTATAAACGCGCCATCAAAGGCGAACTGCAGCACTGGGGGGTGTTGAAGAGAACCGGTAATGTGAGGGATATAGGGATGGAGGCTGCTTAAGAAGTCTATAGCCAATAGGGAATGGCCCACGCACCATTCACGACTTTTCCCTTACTTTGCAACTCCTAATAAACACGCAATGAAACTGACTGATATCCAGGTATTGAATGAAAAAGAAACCCGCGGTGGTTTTGGCGAAGGCATCCATGAGATCGGGAAAGAGAATGAGAACGTGGTGGTACTCACCGCCGATCTCGCCGGCTCATTGAAACTCGGGCCCTTTATCAAAGATTTTCCAAACCGTTTTGTACAGGTGGGTATTGCCGAGGCAAACATGATCGGTATTGCTGCCGGTATGACCATTGGTGGAAAGGTGCCCTACACCACAACTTTCGCAAACTTCAGTACCGGGCGGGTATACGACCAGATCCGCCAGAGTGTTGCATACAGCGGCAAGAATGTAAAGATCTGTGCATCGCACGCCGGCCTTACCCTGGGCGAAGACGGCGCCACGCACCAGATCCTCGAAGACATCGGCCTGATGAAAATGTTGCCGGGCATGACCGTGATCGTTCCCTGCGATTTCAACCAGACCAAAGCAGCCACCAAGGCGATCGCTTCATATGAGGGGCCCGTTTACCTGCGTTTCGGCAGGCCCAAATGGCCCAACTTTACAAAAGAAGATGGCAGCGACTTCGTGATCGGTAAGGCACAGCAACTCAGCGAAGGAACCGATGTTTCTATTTTTGCCTGCGGCCACATGGTCTGGAAAGCCATAGAAGCCGGACGGTTACTGGAAGCAAAAGGCATCAGCGTAGAACTCATCAACATACATACCATCAAACCGCTGGATGAAGAGGCCGTTCTCAAATCCATCACCAAAACAAAATGTGCCGTAACCGTAGAAGAACACAACGTGATCGGCGGCCTCGGCGATGCCATTGCGCAGGTAGCGGCGAAACATCTTCCCATTCCAATCGAATACATCGGCACCAATGACACCTTTGGCGAGAGCGGTAAACCAACCGAACTGCTTACCAAATATGGCCTGGATACGCCATTCATAGTTGAGGCGGTAGAGAAAGTGATCAAAAGAAAATAAGACCCCATTGATATTTTTACCTGACCGCAGCTTTTGGCTGCGGTTTTTGTTTGGGCATACCTGTTACTCAAAGTCAAATGGAACTACGGACAGTGGTAAAATGTCTGATCCGGCCCGCGATTTGTCCAGCAAACCAACCTTTCTTTACCATACAAATTCTAATTTGTATCAAATTTATTGTATGCGCAGACTCACGGTATTCAACTTCACAACCGTTAATGGTTTCTTGAATGATGAAAATGGCAACATCGGCTGGCACAAACAAATGGACCCCGGTGAAGACGAAAAAGAATACACGAGCAACGCAGCCCGCTCACAACACGTGCTGGTGTTCGGCCGCGTTACCTACCAGATGATGGCCTGGTACTGGCCCTCGCCCGAGGCGGCCAGGCAAAACCCACAAATGGCCCAAAGCATGAACGAATCGGAAAAGATCGTTTTCTCCAGAACGCTTGAAAAAGCCGACTGGAACAACACAACCCTGGTGAGCGGCGATCTCATTGAGGAGATCAAAAAACTAAAACAGCAACCCGGCAATGACCTCACCATCCTGGGCAGCGGCTCCCTCGTTACTCAATTGTCTGATGCAGGATTGATAGACCAATACGAGATCATGATCGACCCCATCGCCATCGGTTCCGGCACCCCTATGTTCAACGGCCTCAAAGAACCGCTGGAACTAAAACTCGTTAACTCTAAAGTGTTCAAGAGCGGCGTTGTTGTTTTGTCTTATGAGAAAAATGGGAATGGATAACCTTCGCCTTCTTCCGAACGTTCCAAAAACACAACGCTCCATTATCCTGAACAAAAAACCTGCTGCACTCAACCCGACCACCATGCGATCCCAACGCACCTGCCCGAACGGGCACACCTATTACAAAACCAGCGACTGCCCCACCTGCCCGGTTTGCGAAGCAGTGAAAAAACCTGCAGGCGGATTCCTGTCGTTGTTATCCGCGCCTGCCAGGCGGGCCCTCGCTTCAAAAAACATACAGACCGAAAAACAGTTGTCGCAATGCACCGAAAAAGAGATCCTTGCGTTGCACGGCGTCGGGCCGGCAGCCATCCCGGTATTGAAAAAAGCATTGCAGGAAAAGGGGCTGACCTTCAAAAAATAACGCTTTGCATGCAACGAAAATTTGTTTTCGCGTGTAATATCCATGTAAAACAAAACGTGAAAACATGCGAAAGATCTTATTTGTGTCGCTCCTATGTGTTGCCATTTTCAGTTCGTGCGAAAAGGACGATCCCGGTCAATTGACCGACCGTTGGCTATGGGAAAAATCTTTCGGTGGCGTTGGCGCCACTACGGTTTTACCACAGGCCAATACGAACGTGGTACTGGTGTTGTCGAACAACAATACGTACCGGATAGAGAAGAACGGGCAAACCGTGGTAAGCGATTCCTTCGAAAGCAGGGTTGAAAACAACGTCCAGGTGATCAAATTCAAAAGCGCCATCACAGTTGATAATTTCGCGATGAACGCAGAAGTGAGCGCAACGGTCAGCAACGGCAAACTTGTGCTCTCCGATTACAATGTCGCAGACGGGATGGCGCATACCTTTACGAAATAATGTAACGGCCATATACCGGGCAATGGAGAGCCGCCGATCGGAAGACCGGCGGCTTTTTATTGAGTTGCCCACCCGCTACAATCCGGTAAAAGTGTTGAAAGCTTACAGCTAAGCGCCGTATCTTCATCGCATGCAAAAAACCATCTTCACTGCGCTTATTCTTTTTGTAACAGCAGCGGCTTTTGCGCAAAAGGCGCCTTACAACCCGGCCATTGATGTTCAGCATTACGGTTTCAACCTGGAGATCTCTGATGCGAACGACAGCCTTTTTGGCCGCGCAACGATCACCGTTCGTTTTACAAAACCATCGGATGCGGTTTATTTCGACCTCATCAACAATACCGATACTACGCGTGGAATGATGGTTACAGGTGTAAAAGAGAAGGGCAAAACACTATCGTTCACACACCGGGGCGATGTGGTTACGATCAGGCTGGATAAAAACGCTTTGGCGAATGAGGTCCGCGCATTTGAGATCAGTTACAAGGGCGTGCCCGCAGACGGGTTGATCATCAGCAAAAACAAATGGGGCAGCAGGACCTTTTTTGGCGACAACTGGCCCAACCGCGCACGCAATTGGCTGCCGTGTAAAGACCACCTGTCTGATAAGGCCGCCGTTGATTTTATCGTAACCGCACCCGATCATTACAAAGTAGTGGCCAACGGAATTAAAACCGGGGAAAAAGATCTGCCCGGTCATTTACACCAGACGCATTGGAAAGAAGAGGCGCCGCTGCCTACAAAAGTAATGGTGATCGGCGTTGCGGATTTTGCGGTTGATCATCCCGGTGCCGTTGATGGCATCCCGGTTTCAAGCTGGATCTTTCCCGAAGTAAAGGAAAAAGGGTTCCGGGATTACGCGCAGGCGCTGGAGATCCTTCCTTATTTTATAAAAAATGTAGGGCCGTATGCTTATAAAAAATTAGCGAATGTTCAATCCAAAACCATATTCGGCGGAATGGAAAATGCGGGCGCTATTTTTTACTACGAGGGAAGCGTTACCGGCACCCGGAAATCAGAGGCATTGCTCGCACACGAGATCGCCCACCAGTGGTTTGGCGATGCGGCCACCGAAGCTGACTGGCCACACATCTGGCTCAGTGAAGGGTTTGCAACAGAGATGACGCATCTCTACCTCGAAAGCAGGTATGGCATCGATACGCTTGTAAAATCGTTGCAGACCGACAGGAAAGCGGTGATCGAATTCACAAAAAAGAAAAAAGTTCCCGTGGTAGATACCAGCGCCGGCACCAACATCATGCAACTGCTCAACACCAACTCCTACCAGAAAGGCGGATGGGTATTGCACATGCTGCGCCGCGAACTGGGCGATGATGTTTTCTGGAGATCGATACGCGAATATTATGCAAGCTTCCGCAACAGGAACGCATATACAAAAGATCTTCAGAACATTTTTGAAAAAACATCCGGCAAAAACCTGGAAGTATTTTTCAACCAATGGTTGTACCAACCCGAAAACCCAACACTTGATGTAAGCTGGAATTACAACGAAGCAACCCGGATGGTTTCGGTAACGGTTGAACAAAAAACGGCCCATACCTTTGTCTTCCCGCTCGAAGTGGAATCGCGCAGAGCGGATGGAACTTCCACCATACACCAGGCAAGGGTAGACAACAGGAAATGGAACTTTCGTTTTTCTTCGGCCACAAAACCAACAGGCATAAGGCTCGACCCCAATTGTAATTTGTTGTTTGAAGGATCGGTGACGGAAAAGTAAAGTCGAAGATCGTGGCAAACCCTTTATTTTCTTTTATGAAAACTGTTTATGTGTTGGCGTTGCTGTTTTGCCTCCAGGCTGCGGCGCAGGAAAAAACCGCGGACAAGAAATTTCCTGCGATCGCATTGATGAACGACATCAGGTTTGAAAACCAAAAGTTTGATCAACCCCGATTCAGCTGCGGGTTCTTATTAAAATACCAGAAAGATACATTTGCCGTTACCGCCAAGCACCTGCTGCAGATCATTCACCCGCAGGAAATGAAAACGGTAGTATTTGAAAATAGGGTCAGGCTATGGACGATGTTCCGCCCAGACAACAACAGCGAAACGGTGACCATGCACCAACTCATCAATGAAAACGCAGGTGAATTGTTATCGGACAAATCTATCTACGAAAACGACTTCCTTGTCTTTTCCATCCACCGCAACCAAAGCACCGTAACGCCCCTGGAACCGAGAACGACGCCGCTTGAGCCCGGTGAAAAATTATACGTGATCGGCTGGACGCGCAAAATGGAAGGAGGTGCGCAGCGGGTGTACGAGTTTGAGTATTACAAAACCATCGGCCACCGCATGCTCCTCAAAGAAAAGATCGTTCCCGAAACTTTCGGCGGATTGAGTGGCGCGCCGGTTGTAGACGGGCAGGGCCTTCTTGTGGGACTTGTGTCGAACAGCACGGTAGACCCGGCCACCGGCGCAAGGTTTTTCTCACCGTGCTCCATCGAGAACTTGCTGGAAGTTTTGAAAACGGAGAAGAAAGAATAAACGAAGCGGCACAGTTTCTGATCACCCATCGTTGTCCAATCTCAATTATACCAACGTTCACGGCTTTTTTTGTATATTTATTGCCATTTTGACCCGATTTTTTTTGCATGAAAAAAACGATCCAACTCTTACTGGCTGATGACGACAAAGACGATTGCGATCTTTTCAGGGAGGCATTGGATGAACTTCCGGTAACGGCAGATCTGTCGACGGTACATGATGGCGAGCAATTGATGCAGCTGCTTTCTAAAAAAAACCCGCTCCCGCAATTGCTTTTTCTTGACCTGAACATGCCGCGGAAAAACGGGTTTGAATGTCTTTCAGAGATAAAAAAAAACGACGCATTGAAAGATCTTCCCGTGGTTATTTTTTCCACTTCATATGATCGCGACATCGTTAACCTGTTATATACAAAAGGCGCGCATTTTTACATCAGCAAGCCAAACGAGTTTGATAAACTGAAGGACGTGATTCACCAGGCATTGTCTTCGGTAGCACAAAACGATACGATCCAACCGCAACGAGAAAATTTCGAGCTGCGATCTTAAAAGACCTTTTCTGAATGAGCGAGCGCAACACAATTCCTGGCCTGCAGTTTCTTTCCGGTGGCGGGGAGATGGTCAGGCTCATGCGCGAAAAAGACTGGAGCCAGACTGCTGTGGGCGATCCTTCTACCTGGCCGCAAAGCCTGCGTACCACGCTCAGCATCATCCTGCATTCAAAGTTCCCGATGTTTTTGTGGTGGGGAAAAGAGCTCACCTGTTTTTACAACGATGCCTACAGGCCCAGCCTGGGAAAGCACGGAAAGCACCCATCGATACTCGGGGAAGCCGCTGAAACAGCGTGGGCCGAAATATGGCCGATCATCAAACCATTGATAGACCAGGTGCTCGAGGGCGGAGAAGCCACCTGGAGCGAAGACCAGCTCATTCCCATTTACCGGAACGGCCAACTGGAAGACGTGTACTGGACGTTCAGTTACAGCCCGGTGAACGACGAAAGCAACCAGGTTGCCGGCGTATTGGTAACCTGCAACGAAACCACCGAAAAAGTGCGTGTACTGAGCCAGGCCGCGGAGCGTGAACAAAACCTGACCGATGCACTTCACCAGGTGGAAGAAAGCGATAAACGTTTCCGCAACACCGTAAAGCAGGCGCCGCTTGGCATTACCATTTTGCGGGGAAGGAATTTTGTTCCCGAGCTGGCCAACGAAACCTACCTGCAACTGGTTGATAGAACAGAAAAAGAACTCGTAGGCAAACCCCTGTTTGAATCGCTCCCCGAAGTAAAGGACATTGTTGAGCCATTGCTCAACGGCGTAATGGATACGGGTACCACGTTTCATGCATCGGAACTTTCGGTAAGCCTGAAAAGATACGGCCAGGAAGCGCTGGGTTATTTCAACCTTGTATACCACCCTTTAAGAGAGGAGAACGGCGAGGTGACCGGTATTATGGTGGTAGCAACCGAGGTAACGGAATCTGTGAAAGCAAAACATGCGCTCACAGAAAGCGAGAAACAGTTCCGCAACCTCGTGATGCAATCGCCCATACCAATGACCATTTTTATGGGGCCGGATTTTACGGTTGAAATGGCCAACTCGATCATGTTCGAAAAAATCTGGCGGAAGAAAAGAGAAGAAGTACTCGGCAAATCGATACTGGAAGTATTTCCTGAACTGAAAACCCAGAAGTACGAAGAACTGCTCAACAGGGTTTATACAACAGGCAAGGCGCATACCGAAATAGAATCGGTTGCCTATATCCAGGGCAACGACGGTTTGAAAAAGTTCTACCTCGATTTTGAATACGCCCCTCTGTTCGATACGGAGAAAAAAGTGGCGGGATTGATCATTACCGTAAACGACGTAACCGAACGCGTAGAAGCCAGGCTGAAAATAGAAGAGAACGAACGGCGGCTGAACATAGTGATCGACTCGAGCGAGTTGGGTACCTGGGAGTGGGATCTTGTTACAGACGAGATGACCTACTCAAAAAGATACCTGGAAATATTCAACTACCACGATGATCCATCGATGGTTCAGCACGAAAAACACCTGGCGCACATTCATCCCGACGATAAACCAACGCGCGAGAAAGCAATGCGTGTTGCGCTGGAAACAGGCGCATTGCAGTACCAGGCGCGCATCATCTGGGCAGACGGCTCAACACACTGGATGGAAGCAAAAGGAAAGGTTTTTTACGATGCGTTAGGAAAGCCGGTAAAAATGATCGGCACCATCCGCGACATATCCAACGATAAAAACCGGGAGCAGGAGCTTCGCGAGAACGAGCAACGTTTTCGCCTGCTTGCAGATTCAATGCCGCAACACATATGGACGGCAGATACGGAGGGCAATCTCAATTATTTCAACAAATCTGTTTTTGATTATTCAGGTTTTACGCAGGACGAAATGGTGAAAAAAGGGTGGCTCGACATCGTTCACCCGGACGACCGCCCCGCCAATATAGCTGCATGGACCGAAGCCATAAGCACAGGCAACGATTTTATTTTCGAACACCGTTTTCGCCGGCACGATGGCGAGTACCGCTGGCAGCTCAGCCGCGCAATACCGCAGCGTGATGAGAAAGGGAACATACAGATGTGGGTAGGTACCAGTACCGATATTGAGGACCAGAAAATATTTACATCTGAATTGGAGAAACAGGTGGAGGAACGCACCCGCGAACTTGTATACCTCAATGAAACGCTTGCGCAGAGCGAGCAGCGTTACCACCTCATGGTAGAGGAAGTAGAAGATTACGCCATCCTCTACCTCAACCGCGAAGGCATTGTGGAGAACTGGAACAAAGGAGCGGAGAAGATCAAAGGATACCAGGCAGAAGAGATCATTGGAAAAAGCTTCAGCATTTTTTATCCCGAACAGGAACGCATCAATAAACTGCCGGAAACATTGCTGCAACGCGCCGCCTCAGAAGGCAAGGCCACGCACGAGGGCTATCGCATACGCAAAGATGGAACCTTGTTGTGGGCAAGTGTTGCCATCACAGCTGTGCACGACGACGAAGGAAACGTGATCGGCTTTTCAAAAGTTACACACGACCTGACAGACAAAAAAGCGGCCGAAGATAAGATCAGGCTCAATGCAGAGCAGCTTGCGCAGAAGAACAAGGATCTTGAAAAAATGAACGCAGAACTGCAATCGTTCGCGTATGTGTCGAGCCATGACCTCCAGGAACCGCTTCGGAAGATTCAAACCTTTGCGTCACGCATTCTTTCGAAAGAGGCACAGAACCTGTCGGAAAACGCCAAAGATTACTTCAAACGCATGCAGGATGCCGCCGGCAGAATGCAGACCCTTATACAGGATCTTCTTGCTTATTCACGCACCAGCACTACAGACAGGGTGTTTGAAAAAACGGACCTTGGCAAGATCGCGGAAGAAGTAAAAATGGACATCAAGGAAACAAATCCTGAAAAAAATGTAACGATCGACGTAAGCAATATGTGTGAGGTGAGTGTGATCCCTTTCCAGATAAGGCAGTTGCTTTATAACCTGGTGGGCAATGCCATCAAGTTTGCCAAACCGGGCGTGGCGCCACATGTGGTGATCAGCAGCAAAACGGTGAAGGGCACAGACGTTAAAACAGAAAAATTAAACCCGAAGCTCACCTATTGCCATATCACGGTTACGGATAACGGCATCGGCTTCGATCCGCAATACCGCAACCGCATCTTCGAAGTGTTTCAGCGCCTGCATGGAAAAGACGAATACTCCGGCACCGGCATTGGCCTTGCCATCGTTAAGAAGATCGTAGACAACCACAACGGCGCCATTTCGGCTACCAGCGAAATTGGGAAGGGCGCGAGGTTTGATATTTACCTGCCCATGTAAACAGCCAGTGGACCACCATCCCCGGATTCACCGATTTTAACCCCGTTATTCCAAAAAACAGCATGAGTTTTGCTGAGAAGTGTAAAGAAATGTATTGTTTATTTCAATCAGCAACCATGAAAACGAAATCTACTTATTGGAAAGTTTGCCTGATCCTGTGCCTTTCTGTCTCCGTTGCCACGCAGGCGCAACGTGGCCGTCATTACAGCTATGGCGGCGGTTATTACCCGGTGCGCGGGCAATTCTTCAGCCGTTTGCCGGGCATGTTCCTAAGCCTGAACTTTGGCGGCAACCCTTATTATTATTCAGGAGGAGCGTATTACCGTCCCTATGGTGCGTACTTTTCTGTAACCGTACCGCCGTTCGGCCTTCATGTAAACGTTTTGCCAAGGGGTTATTGGCCTTTGCGGATGGGCAACTACCCGTATTACTACCACAATGGAATTTTTTACCGCCAAACCAACCGCGATTACGAAGTGGTGCAGGCGCCTGTTGGCGCAGAAGTGCCCTTCATACCACGCGATGCAAAAGCAATGGTGATCGATGGAGAAAAATATTATGAATACAATGGAACGTATTTCAAAGACTACATCAAACCAAATGGCGAATTGTGGTATACGGTTGAGGGTAAACACGGCGTATTAAACACAGACAAAAACACCAACGCAAACAACTATCCGACACCCCCGCCTGCGGATACGCGTCCTTCCATTGGTGAAGTGTTTGATACATTACCGGCGGGTTGCAAAACCATTGTGATCAACAACAAGAAATATTTCCTGTCTGCAGACAATGTCTATTACGAAGAAGTGATGGATGCGAAACAGGTGAGATACCGCGTTGCCGGTAAATAAGATAAGACAGCGCCACGATACAATGGTAAGCCTGCAGAGGCCGAAGCAATTTATTAAGAAGGTACAGTTCTGCTTAGGAGCGAACGTAAGAAGTGCCCGATTGATACATTGCTTCGTTCCACGCAGTGCGCTAAGGCGCCAATCGTGAAATGTTCCAGTTGCCGTTTTCCAAAGAATACAAAATGCGGTCGTGCAGCCTGCTGCTTCTCCCCTGCCAGAATTCAAACATGGAGGGGCGCAACACGTATCCGCCCCAGTGGCCGGGCCTTGGTATCTCGCCTGTACTGAATTTTTGCTCGAGGGCGCTGTAGTTGTTTTCGATCACGCTGCGGCTTGCGATCACGTCGCTTTGCGGGGATGCCCACGCACCGATCTGGCTTCCTGTGGGGCGTGAATGGTAGTATTCGTCGCTCTCCTGTTCGCTTACTTTTTCAATACCGCCTTCAATGCGCACCTGTCTTTCCAGTTCCTTCCAGAAAAAAACAATGGCGCCGTGCGGGTTTTCCTCCAGTTCTTTTCCTTTGCGGCTCTGGTAGTTGGTAAAGAATACAAAACCGTTCTCATCAAACCCCTTCAGCAAAACAATACGCGCCGATGGTCGGCCTTCCGGTGTAACGGTTGCCAGTGTCATCGCATTTACTTCGGTGATCTCGCTTCTGACGGCTTCATCCCACCAGTGTTTGAACTGGACAACCGGGTCTGCGTGTACCTCATTTTCATTCAAAGACCGCAAGCGGTAATCAATACGTATATCGGCGATGGATGGAACCATAGTGAAAGGTTGAGTGCAAAAATCGGAGATAATTGGGAACTAGCAATCACAATTAGGAATTAGTAATTAGGAATTAGGAATTATTTGGTTCTCACGGATACGCGTGTAGATGCAGCGCCGGAACCCAAGCAATTGGCAATGCGCTTTCAGCGATGAATACAAAGAAGAAGCCAACAATTCCTAATTCCTAATTCCTAATTATTCGGTTATTTCCAGCTCATTCTTCTTATGCTTTCCCGATACAAACGTATACACAGCGGGGATCACCAGCAAGGTGAGGATAAGTGAGAACAGGATTCCGCCTACCACCACGATACCCAGTGGGATGCGGCTTGTAGCTGCGGCGCCGAGGCTCAGGGCAATGGGCAGGGCGCCGAGCGATGTTGCAAGGCTCGTCATCAGGATCGGGCGCAGCCTTTGTGTGGCGGCTTCTACCACCGCTTCGCGTTTGTTCATGCCCAGTTTGCGTTTCTGGTTGGCGAACTCTACAATGAGGATACCGTTCTTGGTTACGAGCCCTATGAGCATGATCATACCGATCTCTGAAAAGATATTCAAGGTTTGGTTGAACACATACAGGCTCAACAACGCACCCGCCAATGCAAGCGGCACCGTAAGCATGATGGTGAACGGATCAAGGAAACTTTCGAACTGTGCGGCAAGTACGAGGTAGATCAGTATCAATGCAAGGCCAAATGCAAACATGATGTTGGATGAGCTCTCTGCGTAATCGCGCGAAGGACCGTTGAGTGAGGTCTGGTAAGTTTCATCCAGCAGTTTTGCGGCAATCGCATTCATCGCATCAATACCATCGCCGATCGTTTTACCCTCTGCAAGCTGCGCAGAAATGGTAGCGGCCTTATAACGGTTGAAGTGATAGAGTGTAGAAGGATTGCTGCTTTCCGTTAAATGCACCACCGCATCCAACGGTATGTTCTCGCCGGAAGCATTTTTTACGTAAAGGTTTTTGATGTCGTCGGGATTGTTCCGTTTCTCTCTCTCAACCTGCGCGATCACCTGGTACTGGAAACCGTTCATGATAAAATAGGCAAGACGCCCGCCGCTGAAGGCAGCCTGTATCGTGGCCACCACATCTTCTGTTGAAAGTCCCAGGTCTTTGATCTTCATCCTGTCAACCGTAAGCTGAACCTCGGGTTTATTGAATTTGATGTTAACGTCTACGGTAGAAAATGTTTTGTCCTTGCGCGCCTCATCCAGGAATTTAGGGATCACTTCTTTTAGTTTCGCAAGGTCCTGGTTCTGCAGGATGAACTGTACGGGCAATGAACCGCGCGATCCCAATCCCACAGAAATGGTTTGTTCCTGTATGGCGGAAATACGTGCATCGTTAAACCGCGATAATTTTTTCTGCAGGTCCTGTGCAATTTCGTTCTGGCTCCTCGTACGTTCGGAAGGATCTACCAACCCGATCCTCGGCTGCGAAGAGTTGGCGCCGCCAAAACCGCCACCCACACGTGCAAAAACGAAATCCCTTTCTTTTACAGAATCGTAGAGATAGTTTGATACTTTATCTGTGAGCTGTGATAAATAATTAAAACTGGTACCTTCTGCCGGGGTAATGGAAAAACGGATGCTGCTCTTGTCTTCCAGCGGCGCGATCTCGCTTTTCAAGCCGCCGATGATGAACCAGATCATACCACCGCAGATCAGCACAATGATCCAGGCAAACCATCTTACCTTCATAAACCCTTTGAGCATGCGGTTGTAACCGTTTTCCATGCCAACAAAAAACGGCTCTGTTTTTTTATAGAACCATCCTTCGTGTACATTTTTAGAGCTGAGGTAAACGTTCAGTACCGGGGTAATGGTGAGTGATACGAATGCCGATATCAATACAGCCGCGGCAAGCGTTACGCCAAACTCGCGGAAAAGCCTTCCTACAAATCCTTCAAGGAATATCACCGGCAGGAAAACCACCGCCAATGTGATGGAAGTAGAAATTACCGCAAAGAAAATTTCCTTACTTCCTTCGAGCGCGGCCTTGTGTATGGGCAACCCTTCTTCGAGCTTCCTGAATATGTTTTCCGTAACAACGATCCCATCATCCACCACCAGTCCCGTGGCAAGTACGATACCGAGCAGTGTTAAGATGTTTACGGAGAAACCCGCTATGTACATGATAAAGAACGTGGCCACCAGCGAGATCGGGATATCGATCAATGGCCTCAATGCCACGAGCCAGTTGCGGAAGAAAAAGAAGATCACCAATACCACGAGCCCGAATGAAATGAGCAATGTTTCTTTTACTTCACTCAATGAACGGCGGATGTTAACGGTGTTATCGATCAGCACCTTGAAATCGATATCGGCCTTGTTTGTTGTTTTGATCTGCTCAAGACGCTTGTTGAACTCATTGGCGATCTCGATGTTGTTCGCACCCGGCTGCGGAACGATGGCGAGGCCCACGGCGTTTACGCCATTGTATTTCCACGACTGCTCCAGTTGTTCGGGCGCGAGTTCAATCTTGGCCACATCGCCCAGGCGAACGATCCCGTTTTCATCTTCGCGGATGATGAGATCGCGGAACTGCTCTTCTGTCTGCAACCGCCCCAGCGCCCGGATGATGAGCTCTGTGTTGTTCCCATAAATTTTTCCCGGCGGTAATTCTATGTTTTCGCGGCTGATGGCGGTCCTGATATCGGTGAAGGCAACATTGTACGCATTCAGTTTATCAGGGTTCAGCCACAAACGCATGGAATAGCGTTTCTGCCCGAATATGTTTACAGAACTTACATCCTTGATCGTTTGCAATTGCTGCAGTAAAACGTTCTCGGCGTAGTCGCTCAGTTCCATCAGGCTTTTGGTATGGCTCTGTACGGCAAGGATCAGGATAAAATCGCTGTTCGCATCTGCTTTTGAAACAATGGGTGGGGCGTCGATGTCTTGCGGTAAACTTCTTTGTGCCTGTCCTACTTTATCGCGCACATCACTCGCCGCCGCTTCCAGGTCAACACCCAGGTCGAACTCTACGGTAATGTTACTGCTTCCAAGAGAGCTCGAAGACGAGATAGAGCGGATGCCCGGGATGCCGTTCACCTGTTTTTCCAGCGGTTCTGTGATCTGGCTCTCGATGATGTCTGCATTCGCACCTGTATAACTGGTGCTGATGGAGATGATCGGCGGATCGATGGCTGGATAATCGCGCACAGCGAGAAATGTAAATCCGACCACGCCAAAGAGGATGATCATCAGGTTCATCACCGTGGCCAATACCGGGCGCTTCAACGATAGTTCGGAAATATTCATACTGGGCTTCTGTTCTTTTTGAGATCCGTTGCAACAAATTAATTCGCTAACTGGTCGAGTGTTTTCACACTGCGTACCTTGAGTGCGGCCTTGGGTTTTGCAAACAATACCCCGGTAACCACCACGGTATCGCCTTCGTTCACGCCTTTGGTCACTTCTACGTTGCCCGCCTGGCGTTTCCCGGTTTCCACGTTTACGAAGGAAGCCTTGCCTCCTTTAACCAGGACGAGTTGCTTGTTCTTGTCGTCTGGTATGATCGCATTGGTTGGAACGAGAACGCCTTTGGCATCTTTGCCCGACTGAACGGTTACTTTTACATAAGCGCCAAGGTTCACGCGGTTGTCTTGCAAAACCGCGCGCACTTTGAGGTTGCGTGTGGTGAGGTTAACGGTAGGTTCCGTGGCAATGATCACGGCTTTTGCTGTTGTCTGTTTGTTGGCGTCTATCTGTACATCCACCGTTTTTCCTTTCTGTATCAGTTCGCTGTATTCTTCGGGAACGGTGAAATCTATCTTCACTTTATCGAGTTGCTGCAATGTGGCCAGTACGGTGGTGGGCGATACGAACGCCCCGAGGCTTACCTGGCGCAATCCCACCACGCCGGTAAACGGCGCGCGCAATACCGTTTTGTCGATCAGGGATTGGGTATAGGCGATGTCGGCCCTGTAACCATTTACGGTATTCACCGCCAGGTCGTAATCTGCCTGGTTGATGCCCTGTATAGAAACCAGTTTCTTGAGCCTTGTCTCCGTTTTCTCCGCCAGGTCGAGCGCCACTTTCGATTTGTTCAGCTGCGCCTGCAGGTCTGCATCGTTCAGTTTGGCGATCACGGTACCGGCTTTGATCGTTCCTCCCTCGGGAATATTGAGGTAAGTGATGCGACCGCTCACTTCGGGGTGCAGCTCAACAGATTCATTGGCCACAACGGTTCCGTTGGCTTCAATGGATGTGGTAATGGGCTGTGCGGCGGCTATCAATACATCAACCACCACGGCCTGCTGGCCGCCGTCTTTTTTTGCGTTAGCGGGTTGTTCTTTTTTGCTCTTACATGCGGTCATCAAAAGCAAAGCAAGCGGAAGGAAATAGAGAGGTTTCAAAGGCTGATTTTTAAAGGCTGCTAAAGATAAAAATATTTAGCATCTGCCGCTACACAATCATTTAATCGGGCAGAACGAAATCTGGATCGGCAGAGAGCTGTTTTCGGGAATATTGTTGAAGGGCAATGTAAAACAACGGTCAATTATCCTTCACAGGCAAATGATGAGCATACCGTAGCGTGAGATTTAATGAATATTTGACCGTAACGGTCTCTTTCAGCGGCTGCTACTCCCGTTTGCGCAAAGCCCCTTTCCAATTGTAGCGCTGCGCCTGGTATTCGATGAAGTTTTGCTGGATGTAGTAGCCAAGCTCAAGATCGCTCAGCAAGGTTACGATCGCATAATCCGGGCGGAAACGTGTCATGAACGTATCGAGCTCCGGCCCCTGCAGCTTGGTGAGCTTGCGCACAAAAGCCTTGCTGAACCTGCGGTTCACGTATTTCTCCTGCTCCTCGTCGAGCAACCGTTTCTGTAAGTTGAGTATGCTGCGGTTCCTTTTTACCCTGAACATGTTGATGATCTCATCCAGGTCGAAACCAACGGTAAGGCCACCGGGATTGTAACCAGTCGAGCTGCGGCTCAGACCGATCCCCGGTTTTTTGAAATTGAACACCTTCGCATAATCCTGGCGGTTCTGTATGGAATCGAGTTTGTAGTAACTGTTGCGCACTTTTACTTCGGGCAGTTCGTTGGCGCGAACATGGATCATCACGTTAAAATTCTCAAGATTGCTGATCGTATCCACCGGGTATTTCATCGTGGTCTTGCCGATGAGCGTGAACCAGATGGAGTCTTTGGGATGTACGGTGATGGTGTATTTACCCAGCGAATCTGTAATCACGCCCCTGCCCGATGTGCTGATCACACCCACTGCCTCGAGCGGCCGCTTTGCACTGATGTCGTAAACGGTACCGCTGATGGTAACCTGCTGCGCACTCACTTTCTGCAGTAAGCCCCCTCCCACAAGCGCCAGTACAAGAACCACGATAGGTAACCTTTTTCTCAAATCCATGATTTAGGCTGTAATATTATAACAGCACGCGCAGAGTACAAGGGATGTGGTTGGAATTAACGCGGCTTTTGCAAACTACCCCGGACCAAAAACGGAACGGACAATACCTAAAATTTCGTATCGATTATATAGGGCAACATCGTGCGCCATGTGGGCCAGTCGTGGTTTATGTCTGCACCCCACACATCAAGATCGTACCAGATGCCTTTGTTGTAAAGCACGCCCGCAAAACGTTTCGATGCGTTGGGATCCTCGTAAGAACCGCTGCCGGTATAAATATGAATGTGATGGCTCGCCTTGATCTTTTCAAGGTACCAGGGGTCGGTAAGATTGGGAAGGTAGTGTTCCGGGCTGTTGTAATACACCTGGTCGTCGAAGAACCCCTTTGTGTATTCGGTCAGATCGTATACGCCACTCATGCTGATGGCCCCATTGATGATGTCGGGGCGCTTCAGGAACAGGTTCATCGCATGCAGGGCGCCGAACGACGCGCCGCAGGTATAGATCATGATATCGTCGCTGGTTGAATTGCGTATGAAAGGGATCACTTCATTAAATACATATTCATTAAACTGGTTCTGGCGAATGGCTTTGTGCGCAGGTTCCATCTCGTTGTTCATCCAGCTTTCCTTGTTCATGCTGTCGATGCTGTACACCCGCAGCTTTCCCCCGTTTATGTAAGGCGCAAGCGAATCCATCATCTGGAACCGCTCATACTCCAGGTAATCTGCCGCAGCCGTAGGGATGAGCAGCAGGGCAAAACCAAAATGCCCATAAGAAGCGATCGGCATTTCTTTTCCCAATGCGGGACTGTACCAGGAAGTTAATTCTCTGTTCATGCGCAGGTTTGAGCGTTAGAATGTGTTAGATATTCCCAACTGTTGTTATTCAATGCAATTCTTCTTGATCTCCTTCCAAAGATCCCTGTAACATTGCGCTGCATAGCTGCTGGGGGCAAATGTTTCGAGGGGTGCTTCGTTGATCCCCATTTTTTCTACATCGCTCAGGTAGGGGATATAGCTTTTCAGGAAATATTTATCCTTGTAAAACTCGTTCATCACCTCGTGGTGCAGGTTCTTCCTGTGGTCTACCATGCTGAAGAAACATTTTACCTTGGAAAGATCCAACCCATTTTCTTTAAAATAGGCTGCCACGGTTTCGTAAGAGCGGATGGACAATGTTGTGGGGATGTTGGGCATCAATATCCAGTCCACACCACTGAATATCGCATCGTGCAATATCGAAATACCGGGCGGGCAATCGAGGATCACGATATCGTAGTCTTTTTTAAGGGTCGACAACAGGGATGAGATCTTTTTCTTCGACTGCTTCATCTCGTTCAGCAATATATCTGCCTGCCGTGCAGAAAGATCGGCCGGAATGATATCGAGGTTCTCATAGGGCGAGTGCTGAACAGCATCAAGCAGTTCCATTTCGCTGTTGAGCAATTTTCGGGATTCATTCTTTGATCCCGCCCTGGCACCCATGTAAAAGGAAGAGGAACCTTGCGGGTCCATGTCCCATATCAGGGTCTTATAGCCTTCTTTGGCAGCTAAATACGCCAGGTTTATGGTGGCAGCCGTCTTACCTACTCCACCTTTCAGGTTGTAAAGTGATAGTGTGACCATAGTCTAATATACGTATTTAGTTGTAAACCGCCGGGGACCGGGGTCATGGAATTTGTTAAGGGTATAGAACTCCGATGTGCGCTTGCCTGCCTGGTACGCTAAACAAACCATCCCAGCAACAGGCAGCCCAGTACAATAAAAGGCGCCGCAACTTTATTGCTTCCCAGCAGGAGAAAGGTAACCACCACGATGAGCAGGTCCCACCAGCCGATCGCCTGCATATCGATAAGATTGGCAAGAAAGGTATCCTGCACCAGGTAACAGGTGGCGCCGGCCATAATACCTACTACAGCGGCGTTGATGCCTTCGAGCGACCGGTAAATAACGGCGTATTTTTTCAGGTTGTGCCACACGGGAAAGAAGAACAATACCAGCAATGCGCTTGGCAGGAAAATAGCGATCGAACCGATGATACAGCCGAGCAACTGCATGGCCGGCCCTTCATCGCGCAGAACCATTCCCCCTGTAAAGGCCCCGATGGAAAACACGGGCCCCGGGATGGCGCGTACCATTCCTGACCCCGTCAGGAATTCCTCTTTGTTCATGCGCAGCACCTCGCGTTTGGTTTCTTTAACACTGCGGTTCTCGGGGTGGGTTACATATTGTTCGTACATCAACGGCATCAATACATCGCCGCCGCCAAACACAAGGCTGCCAAAACGGTAAAAGTGTTCGAAGAGGTTGATGGGTTTGCGGTTCTTCCAGTCGTTGGCGCTGGCGGTTTCGGAGAGATAACCCGCAAGACCGAACAGCGCAAAAAAGATGAGGATATTGCCCCACTTGATCTTCTTCGGCGGAACATCTTTCTGCGGGATGCGCCTGTCGCTGAAATTGGTGGCAATCCCGCCCGCAACAATAACAACGGGAAAAACAAGCGGTGTTTTAAAAAACAGGAAAGTGCCTACCGTGGCCACTACCATGATCACTTTGGTGATGGTATTGTTGACCGCCACTTTAAAAATGCGGAACGTTGAATAGGCAATGAAACCGATCGCCATCGGCCGTACAAATTTGAATACGCCGGCTTTCAAACCCATATCATCCATATAATCCAGCAGGAAAGAAATGCCGCCCATAAGCACACATGCCGGTGTGATCCAGATGAGCAGCGTAAGCACGGCAAGCCATAGCCCGCCCCGTTTGTAGCCGATCAGTGTAAGTGTTTGGGTAGATGATGCGCCGGGAAGAAGCTGGCAAAAACCATTGTACTCCATCAGCTCTTTCTCCGTAACATCGCGGCGCTGCTGAACAAACGTTTTCAGCATCATGCCCATATGCCCCTGCGGACCGCCCACGGCAGTAATACTATGCAGGAACACTGCCCGCAAAAATGGGATATGGCGCGTTAGAACCAAGGGGGCGGTTTGGTTTAATTGAAATTAGTGAAAAAAATTTATGTGCGGTCTTTTAAGCTGCAGCGCAGCGCCCTTCGGTGCTGCGGATTGTGGCGATAAAAAAGGGACATACCCCTAAGTACGTCCCTCTATGTAAATTCTAAACTTGTGTTTTTGAGATGGCTGAAATGACAGTTATCTATTTCTTCAACCCTATCTCCCGCAACCTTTCGTCCAGGTATTCTCCTGCGGTTGCATCGGGATAGGCTTTCGGGTGTTCGGCATCTATGCATCCTTCGAGGCAGGCGAGGTTCATTTCGCTGCGCGGGTGAAGGAAGAAGGGCATAGAGAAACGGCTGGTATGCCACAATTCTCTCGGCGGGTTAACCACGCGGTGCGTGGTGCTGCGCAGCTTGTTGTTGGTAAGGCGCTGCAACATATCACCCACATTTACCACGATCTGTTCGGGCAGCGAGGTTACGTTTACCCATTCGCCCTGTTTGGTCAATATCTGTAATCCATCTGCAGAGGCGCCCACCAGTAAGGTAATGAGGTTGATGTCTTCGTGTTGTTCTGCACGGATCGCGCTCTTGGGTTCATTGGTAATGGGTGGATAATGTATGCAACGCAGGATAGAGTTTCCATTGTGCACGTATTGGTCAAAATAGTGCTCATCCAATCCTAAATACAATGCAATGGCCTGGAGCAATGCCGTTCCGCTTTTTTCAAAATTGCGGTACGCATCGAAAAGTGTTTTGTTGAAGGGCTTGATCTCGTCAACAGAAACATTATCCGGGTATTCTGCCTTGATGGGGTCATTGTCTTCCACCGTTTGCCCGTATTGAAAGAATTCTTTCAGATCCGGTGCATCACTTCCCTTCGCATGCTCGCGGCCAAAGCTGGTGTAGCCACGCTGGCCGGCAAGACCCGGGATCTCGTACTCGAGTTTTTTCTCCAAAGGAAGTGCGAAGAACTGCTGAACGTATTCGTATTGGTTGGCGATCAGTTCATCGGGCACACCGTGGTTCTTAACGGCAACAAAACCTACTTCTTCGTAGGCCTTGCCCAATGACTGAACAAAAGCTTCTTTGCGTTTCTGATCCCCGCTCAGGAAATCGGCGAGGTCAACAACTGGAATTGACATAGTCGTTAGATTTAAATGTGAAGGAACAGGCCACAAATGATAACGCTGGCGCCTGATCCGTTTGGAAAATTACGAAAGATGTTGGAATTGAGGCTGGGTGTAGATAAGATGAGGTTCTTACCGCTTTTTATCAACCTGGAAACAAACGGATCAACGCCCCGGTTCCCTTAAAAAAGTAGGTCCCGCCGAAACCGACGAGACCCGTTATATACCCCCAATTGAAAACAAGAATTACTGCTTCACAAATCTTATCGATTTGATGAAGGTGTCGCCGCTGAAGGCGTTCATTACGTACCGGCCGCTGTTGAGGTCGCCCATCTGCAGTTCGAGCTGTTGTTTGCCCTCGTTGATGTTGGCCACAACCGTTTTTGCAATGCGGCCTTCAATATCCAGCACTTTCAGGATCAGCCTGCCTGTTTTGTTTGCCATTACGGTAACATAACTAAGATTGTCTACCAGGCCCGGTTGTAAATTCTGTATGTACATAGTTGTTTCTTTTAAGCTGTTTTAATATGCCTGTGCACCGGGTAGTGAATAGACACGTTAATTGTAGTGATCGCTGCTCAAATATCACAACTATGATGCCATAAAATTTCGGGCCAGCCCAGAAACGGGGAATTTCCCGTGGTGGTTACAGGGTTTTTTCGGCCGGGGATGCATCCATCAGTACATATTTCCTTACATCGTTGATGCGCATTTCATCCAGCACAGCCACCACGTTCCTGTAGGTGGCCAGGTCGGTGGGCTTGATGAGTACAACGGCATCGTTCTTACCCGAACGCTGCTGTACCTGCCGTAGCTTTTGCCGGATCACTGCGCGCAAACCGCCCACCGCGTAATGGGTGGGTTTCGATGTTGCAGGATCCATTCCTTCGTAATAATGAATTACATCGTTACCACTCAATACAAGCGAAAGCGTTTTGCTCTCCGCTGTAACATCCGCATCGTTGTCTTCCGGATCTGCCGGCACCACAAGGCCCAGCCCGTTTGGCTGCGTCATGGTAGTGGTGAAGATGAAGAAAGTGATGAGCAGGAAGCCGAGGTCAACCATCGGCGTAAGATCAACACGGGTAGATAATTTTTTGCTTTGGATACCGCCCCTCTTGTTGCGGTTGTCCTTTTGCTGGATCTCGGCCATAAGCGTTCTTTTCAATGAGATACGCGGCACCTTGAAATTCCATAAGGGAAAGGAACGATTGTGGAGTGGGCGGGGAAATTACCGGCCGGAGCCTGTGTTTTTGTTTTCGATCTGCGACTCGAGTTTTTCGAGTTTGGTATTGATCTGGCGGATGAGTTGCGCAAGATTTTCTACATCCTCCCTGCTGGCGTAGGTACTGTATTTATTGCTTTCGGGTTCGGCCACCAGGCTTAGCCCTGCAGGTTGCTCCTGGAAGAAAAAGGTAACATCCACTTTCAGAATATCAGCGATCTGTTTGATCCGGGTAATGGAAGGATCGGTTTCACCACGTTCGATCTTGGCATACGCACCGGCGGTAATGTCAAGCTCCGATGCAATGTTCTCCTGCGTGAGGTCCTTGCTTTCCCTGAGCTTTCTGATCCGCGTTCCGATGAGTTTTTTCACATGACAAAATTCATAACATTTAAAAATATTTTACTATTCTGAAAGTACAGTTATCGTCGTTTAAATAGCTTTTGTTGAACTATCATTACATTTTTTCCTGTTTTTAGTGTCGTAATAGTGAATTACGTCGTTAAACGACAGTTTGAAAAAATTCATCCCCGGCCCTTTTGATAAGTATCGCTCCACCATGTTTGAAATGAAATTTTGTTGGATGGTTGACCCCTTAAAACAAACGATCCGGCTGGTTTTATAACCAACCGGATCGCGGTTTATGTTTTAATTCAACGTCTGTGTTGATCAATCAATTCCCATACACACTCAAAAATTTGATGCGCATGATCTTCAACTGCTCCCAGGTATAATTGTTCTCACTCAGTTCTTCCTGTGCAATCTGCAGTGACGAGGTTTGGCAACCTTTGAAGTATTCGATGATCTCTTCCTGGTCGTATTCATCAAGCCATTCGTCTATAGCGTAATCGAGGTTGAGCTTGGTGCCGCTGGCGGCGATGGTTTCCATTTCTTCCAGGAGCTCATCGAGCCGCAGGCTTTTGTTTTTGGCGATGGTTTCCAGCGGTATTTTTTTGTCTACGTTCTGGATGATGTAGATCTTATTATTGGCTTTGTTGGCCACGCTCTTCATCACAAAATCATCGGGCTTTTCTATGTCGTTCTCCTCTACGTATTTGGCAATAAGCTCTACAAACGGGCGGCCGTATTTGATCGCTTTCCCTTTGCTCACCCCCTGGCACCGCTCCATTTCCTCTACCGTGGTTGGGTAAATGGTGGCCATATCCTGCAGCGAGTTTTCAAGAAAGATCACAAACGGCGGCAGGCTTTTTTTCTTCGCCTCTTTCTGGCGAAGCTCCTTCAGCATCTCGAACAATTTTTCGTCTGCCGCTGCGCCGCTTTGTGTTGCGTTCTCGTTCTCATCTTCATCAAACTGCGCATCTTCAAACAGATTGTTCAGCACAATTTTAAACGATGCCGGTTTTTTGATGAACTTCTCCCCCTTATCGGTAAGCTTCAGGAGCCCGTATTCTTCAATGTCTTTTTTGATGAGGTTTTCGAGCAGCATTTGTCTTACAAGGCTGTTCCACAAATGCGCTTCCTTGTCTTTGCCGATGCCAAAAACCGGTAGCGCATCATGCCGGTACAGGTTGATCTGTGGGGTGAGCTTGCCCATTACCACGTTCACAACATAATCCGTAGTAAACCTTTCATCCAGCGCCTTGATCACTTTCAGCATTTTAACCACGTCGTCCTTCGCTTCAATTTTTTCTTTGGGATGTTTGCAGTTGTCGCAGTTACCGCAGTTCGCCGTTTCCCAGTCTTCTCCAAAATAGTGGAGCAATATTTTCCTCCTGCATACCGCGCTTTCTGCGTAGGCCACGGTTTCGTCGATGAGCTGTGCTCCCACCTCGCGTTCGCTGAGGGGTTTGTCGCGCATGAGGTGTTCCAGCTTTGAAACATCTTTGTGCGAATAGTACAACACGCAAATGCCTTCCATCCCGTCTCTGCCGGCCCTGCCTGTTTCCTGGTAATAGTTTTCGATGGATTTGGGGATGTTGAAATGGATCACATAACGGATATCCGGTTTGTCGATACCCATTCCAAACGCAATGGTGGCAACGATCACCTGCACGTCTTCGTTCAAAAACTGGTCCTGTCTTTCTGCGCGCAATTTCTGGTCGAGCCCTGCATGATAGGCCACTGCCTTTATCTGGTTGGCCATCAGTATTTCCGCAAGTTCTTCTGTGGTTTTGCGGTTGAGTGTATAGATGATGCCGCTTTTCCCTTTGTGACCGGTAATGAATTTTACAATGCTCTTGATCGTTTGTTCTTTTTCGATCTTGGGCTGGATCTCATAATACAGGTTGGACCTGTTGAATGAAGAAAGAAAAATATTGGGTTCGCGGAGCGCGAGGTTTTTTACGATATCGCTTTTTACTTTGGGTGTTGCGGTTGCGGTAAGCGCTATAACCGGAACATCGGGATTGATGATGTCCATCATCTCGCGCAATCTCCGGTATTCGGGCCTGAAATCGTGGCCCCATTCCGAGATACAGTGTGCCTCATCAACGGCAAAGAAAGAAATTTTCAGATCGCTGAAGTATTCGAGGTTCTCCTGTTTGGTCAATGTTTCGGGTGCCACATACAGCAGTTTTGTTTTTCCGCTGGTGAGGTCGTCTTTAACGGCCTTGATCTGTCCTTTGTTGAGCGAAGAGTTCAGAAAGTGCGCCACCTCATCATTTTCGCTGTAGCCTCTTACAAGGTCAACCTGGTTCTTCATCAAAGCGATGAGTGGCGACACGATGATGGCGCAGCCGGGCATGATCATAGCGGGAAGCTGGTAGCAGAGGCTTTTGCCGCCGCCGGTTGGCATGATCACGAAAGTATCCTGCCCGTTGAGTACGCTGTTGATGGCTTCTTCCTGTGTGCCTTTGAATTCGCGGAAGCCGAAATATTGTTCCAGTGATCCGTATATATCATACGTATGTGCGGCGGTTTTTGCCGGGGCCGCAGTTTTGGCGGCGGTGGATTTTTTAGGGGAAGCCGCTTTTTTAGGAGCCGCTTTTTTTGCAGTTGTAGCCATGTATTAAAAATCAATTTTCTTCCCGCAGGCGGGAGTACTTTCAAACACGTAATAATTTACTTCTTTTACCGGAAACGGTCAGCTAAAATCCAGGCCGGTTCGGAAAATGCGGGCAGATCGATCGTAATCGTAAATCGTCAATCGTGAATTTGGCGTGGTGGCGGCAAGCAGCCAGTGGAGTGTTTTGCAGGTAACCCGGCAAAGCACAACGCATCTCTCACCCCAGAACACGCACGATTCACGTTCCCCGGTCAGCGGGAAGCCTTACAAAAGGACAGCGAAGTTAACGATTATGCGCGCAATACCCCCGGTTTGCTGTTAAAGTTTACCTTTGTTTACCATGAGCTCATCCATTCATCAAACCGCACAGCGCACCATTGAACTGGAGGCGCAATCAGTGTCGGGACTTGCCGCTTTTATAGACGCAGATTTTGAAAAAGCCGTTACTACTGTGCATGCATCCAGGGGCAGGCTGGTGATCAGCGGCATTGGTAAAAGCGCCATCGTGGGGCAAAAGATCGTTTCTACCCTCAATTCTACCGGAACGCCATCGCTTTTCATGCATGCGGCGGATGCCATTCATGGCGACCTGGGTATGATACAGGAAGCAGACGTGGTGATGATCATCAGCAAAAGCGGCGAGAGCCCGGAGATCAAGGTACTGGTTCCTCTTATCAGGAATTTTGGTAATACATTGATAGGGATGGTAGGAAATACGGAGAGTTTCCTCGCATCGCGGTCAGATATCGTCTTAAATACCACGGTAAGCAAAGAGGCCTGTCCCAATAACCTGGCCCCCACCAGCAGCACTACGGCGCAGATGGTGATGGGTGATGTGCTTGCCGTTTGCCTGATGGAGCTGAACGGCTTTACCGGTAAGGATTTTGCGCGTTACCACCCCGGCGGCAACCTGGGCAAACGGATGTACCTGCGTGTGGCCGATCTCTATACCAGCAATGAGAAACCACAGGTGCGCGCCGGCGCCACACTCAAAGAAGTGATCGTAGAGATCACGGCAAAACGGCTGGGCGTAACGGCAGTAACCGATGAGCACGAACAGGTAACAGGTATTATTACAGATGGGGACCTTAGGCGCATGCTGGAAAAAAGCGGGGAGCTGGGCTCCGTTACGGCAAAAGACATCTTATCCGCAAACCCGAAAACCATCGCGCCCGGCGTGTTGGCGGTAGAGGCGCTGGATATGCTGCGCAACCACAACATAAGCCAGCTGGTGGTGGCTGAAAACGGCAAATACCTGGGAATTCTACACATACATGATCTTGTAAGGGAGGGAATTGTTTAACGGCGAAATAGCGGTTGGCAATGAATAAGCCTGTAATATTGCAGCGCAACAGCCATTCTTAATTAATTGAAGTAATGAACAAGCATCACTACGTAGCGATCATGGCAGGTGGTATCGGCAGCCGTTTCTGGCCGAGCAGCCGCACAGGTTTTCCAAAACAGTTTCTTGACATATTGAATTCCGGGCAATCGCTCATCCAATGGACCTTCGATCGTTTTGCTGCTTTCATCCCTGTTGAAAATATCTACATCGTTACTTCTGAAGAATACATCGATATTACGCAGAAACAGCTGCCGCAGATCAACCCCGAAAATATCCTGGCAGAACCCAGCCGCAAAAACACGGCGCCCTGCGTGGCCTATATTTCTTTCAAGCTCCTGCAAAAAGATCCCGAAGCTTCTTTGATCGTTGCGCCGAGTGATCATATGGTCCTTGACAATGAAGCGTTCCGCAAAATAACCATGCAGGCCCTTGATTTTGCAGGACACATCAAATCGCTTGTAACCCTGGGTATCAAACCCACCCATCCCAATACCGGCTACGGCTATATCCAGCATGAGCCATTGGCCGTTGCAGAGGGCATTTATAAAGTAAAAACCTTTACCGAAAAGCCTAACCTCGAACTCGCCAAGACCTTCCTCGCCAGCGGCGATTTTTTATGGAACGCAGGTATTTTTGTCTGGAAAGTGAAGACCGTAGTGAAAGCCTTCGAGAACCACCAGCCTGAAATGTTTGAGCTGTTCGATGGCGAGAAAGAAAACTTCAACACACCGCGGGAGAAAGAGGCCATCAACCGCATCTATCCCTTGTGCACAAACGTGTCTATCGATTTTGCCATTCTCGAGAAAGCCGAGAATGTATACGTGATCCCCTCTTCCTTTGGCTGGAGCGATCTCGGAACCTGGAACAGCGCATACGATAACCTCGAAAAAGACTACCTCGGCAATGCCGTTGCAGGCGAAAATGTAGTGGTGATAGACGCTACCAAATGCATGGTATCCGCACCCAACGAAAAACTGGTTGTGCTGCAGGGTATGGACGATTTTATCGTAGTAGACACAAAAGATGTGCTGCTGATCTGTAAAAAAGAAAAAGAACAACAGATCAAAGAATACGTGGCGGAAGTAAAACGCAGTAAAGGCGATCGTTATTTGTAAGTTGTACGGGCCCGTTAAATAACTATTGTTAGTTACCCGATCTTTATGCTGAAACACATTGATTATCGCTTGCCCGTTTTTTACTACATTGTGGAATAACTACAGAGAGCAACATGTCGCAGATAAGAACTGTTATCACCGGTACCGGAAGCTATATCCCCCCCAACATAAAAACAAACAGGGATTTTATTGACCAGCCGTTTTTTGGCGAGGACCATGAACCCATTGTTACACCACCCAACGAGATCGTTGACAAGTTCAAAGACATCACCGGTATTGAAGAAAGAAGGTATGCCGATGCCGACATGAACACTTCCGACATGGCCACCCTTGCCGCACGCAAAGCCATTGCGGATTCGGGTGTTGATCCTGAAACGCTCGACCAGATTATCGTTGCCCATAATTTTGGAAACGTTCTCAGCAACACCATTCAAACAGATGCATTGCCCGCGCTTTCATCACGCGTAAAACAATCTTTGGGGATACGCAATCCCGATTGTGTGGCGTACGATATTTTATTCGGCTGCCCGGGATGGATCCAGGGCATGATACAGGCCGACGCATACATCAAAGCCGGCATTGCACGGAAATGCCTGGTAATAGGCGCCGAAACCCTCAGCCGTGTAATTGATAAATACGACCGCGACAGCATGATCTTCAGCGATGGTGCGGGCGCCACGGTGATAGAAGCAGTAGAGGGCGATGAAACAGGCAGCGGAATCCTTGCCGCCAGTGTGCAGAGCCATTGTGTAGACGAAGCTTTTTACCTCAGTTATGGAAAATCAAACTTCCCCGGCGCCGATCCCGATGTTCGCTATATGAAAATGAAGGGCCGCAAAGTATACGAGTACGCCATCAGGAATGTACCGCTTGCGATGAAGGCCTGCCTCGATAAATGCGGGCTGCACGTAACAGACGTAAAAAAATTCTTTCTCCACCAGGCGAATGAAAAAATGGATGAAGGTTTTGTAAAAGCGCTTTATAAACTTTACGGCCTCAGGGATGTTCCCACAGACATCATGCCCATGAGCATTCATAAATTCGGGAACAGCTCTGTGGCAACCATTCCTACGCTCTACGACCTGGTTAAGCACGAATGCTTTGGCTCCCACGAACTTGAACCCGGCGATATCGTAATGTTTGCCTCTGTGGGCGCGGGAATGAACATCAATGCGATCTGCTACAGGGTATAACCAACAGCGAAACCAAACTGTAAAACCTGACCTACATACTATAAACAGGAAGACCGATGCTGAAATCATCGGTCTTCCTGTTATTGAAACAATATCGGTCTTCAACCCGGTGTTTAGTGTCCGATGTTGCGCTAATATCCCCGCACATTCTTTCCTTCCATGTAATTCAAAAAGGCTTTGTTCACCACGCGGTTTCCACCCGCTGTCGGGTAGTTGCCGGTAAAGTACCAGTCGCCGGTGTTGGTAGGGCAACTATCGTGAAGGTCTTCGATGGTCTGGTAGATCACTTCCACATCAATATTGAGTTCTGAAGGCGTGATGAGTTGTGCGATCTTGTCTGAGATCTCAAGCGTAGTAAAAGGTTTGTAGATATGGCGCACCATATTTTCTGTGTGCAGTTGGTTGTTGCGCTGCAATTCCTTTATTTTTTCCTGGATATCGGTGATCACGTGTTCCATGTTGCGTTCTTTCAGCAATGCGATGGCCGCGCGGAACGCGATGAAATCGCCGAGCTTGCTCATGTCTATTCCATAACAGTCAGGATAGCGGATCTGCGGTGCCGACGAAACCACGATGATCTTTTTCGGCTGCAAACGGGCCAGCATACGGATGATGCTTTCTTTGAGCGTTGTTCCCCGAACGATGCTGTCGTCTATCACCACCAGCGTATCTTCATTGCGGCGAACGGTTCCGTAAGTAACATCGTAAACGTGCTGAACCATTTCGTTCCGGTTCGCATCTTCGGTTATGAATGTTCTGAGCTTCACATCCTTGATAGCGATCTTTTCCTGGCGGATCTTTCTCGTTACCATCTCCTCCAGTTTCTCCGGGGTAAAATCGTTGCCCCAGCTGAGTATGCGCTCCACTTTGATCTTGTTCAGGTATTCTTCCATGCCTTTCACCAGCCCGTAAAAAGCAACTTCTGCGGTATTGGGAATGTAAGAGAAGATGGTATTCTTAAGATCGTAATTGATCCTGTCGAGCACCGTCTGGCTGAGGTGGTGCCCCAGCGCGATCCGTTCGCGGTAGATCTTTTCATCGCTGCCGCGTGAAAAATAAATGCGCTCGAAGCTGCAGGCCCTTCTTTCTTTTGGTTCGAGAATTTGTTCTATGCGGTAATTACCTGTGTCGTCTACGATCAGTGCGGTGCCCGGCATAAGTTCCATCACTTCGTTCTCACCCACATTGAATGTTGTTCGGATGGCCGCTCGTTCGCTCGCGGCAACGATCACTTCATCGTTGATATAATAGTAGGCCGGGCGTATTCCATGCGCATCCCTCATCACAAAACTATGCCCGTTGCCGAGCAATGCGCCGATGCTGTAGCCCCCGTCGAACAACGGTGTAGCCTTTTTCAGTACATGAATAATATCCGCGGCATTCGGGTGCTCCTCGTCGGCTTTGGATAAGAAATGATGAAACACTTCCATCATCGCCGCCAGGTCACTCTGTTTCTGAAAATCTCCGGGCGCCATGTTAATGAGGTCGAACAGCTCATCTGTATTTACCATGTTGAAATTACCCGCGAGTGCGAGGTTCTTTCCGGGCATCAGGTCCCTTTTAATAAAAGGATGGCAAAACTCAGCGTTGTTCTTACCCTGCGTGCCATAGCGTAAATGCCCCAGCAGCAATTCGCCCAGGAACGGAAGATGGCCTTTCATCAGCCCCGGGTGTTGTTTGATGTCTGGCTGGTACTTCTCCAGTTCCGCTATCTCCTGACCGATCTTAAAGAAAATATCGGCGATCGGCTGCGGCGCGCAACTGCGCATGCGGTGAAGAAAGGGATTGCCCGGTTCAACATTGAGTTTAACGGCTGCAATACCGGCGCCATCCTGCCCGCGGTTGTGTTGCTTTTCCATCAGCAGGTACAGCTTGTTGAGGCCGTAGGTTACTGCGCCATACTTTTGCTGGTAAAAGGAGAAGGGTTTTCTTAAACGGATGTAGGCCAGGCCACACTCGTGCTTGATGTCTTCGCTCATGGTGGTGTTTAAAAAGAAGTGGCGAAGTTACAACTCCGCCACGTTTTATACTCGTTAATTATACGCTGTTTCAAGTTCCGGCCTGAGCGCTGTGGCCAGCCACAGAAACTCATTAACAAAAATATCTATGTTTCGCTGGAAGGCCTCGTCGAGGAGATTGCCATCCGCATCAAATTTCTTGTCTGCAAACGGGGTTACCAGCATATGCGGCGATGCGATGCCGAACAGGGCCGGTACCAAAAGCAGCAACTGCTGTGTTGATCTCATCCCGCCCATCGATCCCGCGGATGCGGTTACAATGCCAAATGGCTTGTGCGACTGCTTCGGGAAATGGTCAAGTAAATTCTGGAGCGCCGGCGAATAGCTTCCATTGTATTCCGGCGAAACCAGTATAAATGCGTCGGCCGCAAACATGCGTTTGGCCAGCGGCTTGAACGGGTCCGGCGTTTTTTCATCGGATGAAAATACCTGTTGCAACAAAGGCAGGTTCCATTCACGCACATCTATGATGCCTACGTTGTGATTCGTTTTTTCTGATAGAAAGCGCTTCAGAAAAACAGCGATCCGGAAGGATATGCTGTCTTTTTTAGGGCTTCCTGATATGATCTCTATGTTCATTGTTGATTGATTTGCCTGTATGGGCCGGTGTTTTACCGGTTACCAGTACTGCATGGTAACCGTTTAACAATCCAACCACTAACATCTATAACACACAATCCCGCTCCTTGTTCGCCCATCAGGATATTGTTCCGGCGATCTCTACCTCGTTCATCAGTGTTCTCGAAACGGGACAAAGCTCCGCGATCTCCAGTAAGCGTTTCCGCTGGGCATCGTCTACGTTCCCGTGTATTTTTATCGATTTGGTGAAGATCGTCTTCTTATCCACGCGTTGCAGCTTTACGGTTACTTCTATACCCGCCACCGCCAGTTTCTTGCGGTCGGCATACATCCGCAACGTTACCGCGGTGCAGCTTGCGAGCGCCGACTCGAGCAATTCGTCGGGGTCAGGACCGGCATCTGCACCGCCTTTTTCAAGTGGCTCGTCTGATAAGAATTCGTGTCGCCCGTTCTGTAAAGACACGGTGTAGCTGGTTGATCCGATCGTGGCTGTGGTCATCGTAAATAATTAGGTAAGAATCAGGAACGAATATCGACCATGGAAATCGAAAAAGAACATTCTTTCAAAATCCCTCAGGTGTTACCGCTGCCCGCAGGCTGCGGCAACACCAGGGATCGGTATTTATTCCTACATCAACTTATTGCCTGACCATCTCTATGTTAAAATGCAGTTTCACCTCATCACTCACCACAACACCACCGGCTTCTGTTACCGCGCCCCAGGTTAAGCCGAAATCTTTGCGGTTGATCTTCCCGTTGATCTCGAAACCGGCTTTTACCTGTCCCCATGGATCCGTAACCGTTCCACCGTATTCAACGGCGAGCTCAACTGTTTTCGTATTGTCGCGGATGGTAAGATCGCCCGTAAGCGTGTATTGGTCATCGCTTTTTTTAGTAAAGCTTTTCGAAACAAAACTCAGTTTCGGAAATTTATCTGCCGCAAAAAAATCATCGCCTTTCAAATGCGCGTCGCGTTGCTCGTTGTTGGTGGTAACGCTGTCCACATCTGCTTCAAAAGTGATCTTTGCATCGCTGAAATCATCTGCATCGCTTTCAAGCGTGGCATCGAACCTGGTAAAACTACCTGTTACATTGGTGATCATTAAGTGTTTCACTTTAAAAGTGATCTCACTGTGTGCTGCATCGATTTTGTAAGTTGACATAAAATTGGTTTTTAAAATTTATAATTGATGTTTGAATAAATACGGTATCTCAGTCTTCTATCAGTACGCCCATTTTTCCCAACTGGTAATCCCTGAACGCTTCCATCAGTTCTGTCTGGTTGTTCATTACAAACGGCCCGTGCGAAACCATCGGTTCGTTCAGCGGTTCACCGGTTCCGATGAAGAGGCGTGTGTCTTCCGTGGCCTCAAGTTCAAAGCCATCGCCATCGTTGTTGAATACGGCAACATATTTCGCATCTACTTCGCCATCGCCTGTTACGGTGAGCTTTCCATCCATCACATAAATAAATGCGTTGTGTGATGAAGGAATGTTGAAGAAATATTTCCCACCCTTGCGGATGGTTGCCGTAAAGGTGTTCACGTCAGACAATGTTTTGATTGGCCCTTTCACCCCATCCAGTTCTCCGGCGATCACGTTGATGGATGTTGATCCATCTCCCGATCTTACAACAGGCGTTTCTTCAGCCGTGAGCGGTTGATATTGCGGCGCATCCATTTTGTGTTTGGCGGGTGTGTTTACCCAAAGCTGGATCAACTCCTGCCTGCCACCGATCTCATGAATGTCTGCCGGCGGGCGCTCACTGTGTATCACACCCATTCCCGCGTTCATCCATTGTGTGCCGCCTGCGTAAACAATGTTGTTGTTGCCGCGACTGTCGCGGTGATGCACACCGCCTTTAAAAATAAAACTCACGGGCGAGAAGCCGCGGTGCGGGTGCGGACCAACACCGGCATGCCTTGTTTCAACATGCGTGGGTACTTTAATATCTGCGTGGTGAAGCAGCAGGAACGGATCGATCTGTTCGGCCTTTGCAGAAGGGAACGGCTGCCTGATGGGCATTCCGCCCATATCCATTGGCGTTGCGTACAAGATGCTTTTGATCGTTCTGTTTTTCATAATTATTCTCCTTGTGTTTGCATAGGAACTTCGATGAGTAAAATATCTGCGGCGGTAGTTGCGGTTATGCTGATGGAACCCGTTTCTGAAATTCCAAAACCATCACGCGCCTCAAGAACCTGGCCGTTTACGGTAACGGTGCCGTTGAGTACAAAAACATACACACCGTTTCCTTCTTTGTGCAGCTGGTAGTTTGCAGCGAGACCTTCCGAAAGCTTGCCCAGCGAAAACCATGCGTCCTGGTTGATCCACACTGCGTTTGCATCATCGGGAGCAACAACGGTCACGATCTTGTCCTGCCTGTTTTCGGGCGCAAAATTTTTCTGCTCGTAGCGGGGTTCGATGTTTTTTTCTTTCGGATAGACCCACACCTGTAAAAATTTTACTTCCCTGTCGCGGTTTGCATTGGTTTCGCTGTGCGCGATACCGCTGCCGGCGCTCATGATCTGGACATCGTTCTGGCGTATGATCTCGTCCCTGCCCGTACTGTCCTTGTGATGCAGGTCGCCAGACAATGGAATGGAAACGATTTCCATGTTATCGTGCGGATGTTTTCCAAAACCCATTCCTGCGGCAACCGTATCATCGTTCAACACACGCAGCGCTCCAAAATTGTGGCGCTCGGCATTGTAATAGCCTGCGAAACTGAAACTGTGGTAACTGTTGAGCCATCCATGGTTGGCATGGCCCCTTGTATCTGCTTTGTGTAATATCGTTTTCATAATTATCTTTTTAATGCGTGTATATACACCTATTTATTCAAAAAAAATCAGTCTTCGGTTGTCCGTACTTTTTCAAGAAGGTGGTTGAGTTCGGCTGCATCTTTTTCGTTGATGGAAAGCATGCTGTCCATGAGTTTGTCTACCACCGCTGTTGTTGCATTTAAAATGGCTATGCCGCTCTGCGTAAGCGTAATCACCGTTTCTCTTTTGTCGATGGCTGAAGTGGCGCGTTTCACCAGTTTTTTCAGCTCCAACCTGTCTATGATACGAGGCACGTTAGAGTTTTTCTCTATCATTCTGCAGGCAATGTCTTTTACGCACATCTGCTCCGGGTACTTGCCTTTTAAAATGCGCAACACATTGTACTGCTCATGTGTTAACCCGAACTCTTTCATTTCCCTGCTCATTACTGTTTTCAACCACCAGGCTGTGTACAGTATATTCAATCCCGCTTTTTGCACTTCGCTTCTGAATTTTGTACTTTGTATGGCCTTTTCTAATTTCACAATACAAATGTATGTACATACATGTAATTTTCCAAATCTTTTTTTGGGGAAAGGTGCGGGCAATAAAAAAAGGGTAAACAGGATGTGCCGGTTGCCCGTCCTGTTTACCCTTTTGCCGGTATTCTTTTTTCCTAGTTTCTTGCCTGTGCCGCATTGGCCGCCGCCTTGCTCCATTCGTTCAGGCTGCTGCAGGATGCAAAGTCTTTGTCAATCGAAACAAAATAAGTTGGAATATGCTCTTTGAACCATTTTTCCAGCGCACCTGTTTTTTTCTCTTCCAGCGCTCTTTTTGCAACGCGGTCGTAGTCTTCTTTCAGGTTTTCGCGGTGTGGCTCTGTGCGGTTGCGGAGGTATACGAGTCTTACCACTGTTGAACCGCGCTCATCTTTTGTTACCTGTGGTGCCGAATAGCTCCCTGGCTTCAGGTCTTTCAGCAATACAACCATGTCTTTATCGAGCTGGTCGATGGTAAGAAATGTGGTTGCCTGGCCATTGGCATCCCTGCCGGTTTTTGAGCCGGCGGTGAATTTGCTCTGTTCGTCATCGCTGTACTTGCTCACTGCGGCGCCGAAACTGATGGTTCCATCGATAAGGTTCTTGCGCACCGAATCGAGCATCTTCTTTGTTTCATTGATCTCTATGTCTGCGATCGGCGGTATGCGGAGTATGTGTTTTACCACGGCTTCATCGCCCGCGCGGCTCACCATCATAATGATGTGCAGGCCGAATTTTGATTTTACCGGTGCGGAGATCTGTCCTTCTTTCAAACTGAATGCTGTTTTAAGAAAAGTAGGGTCCCAGGTATTTTTATCGTTCCTGTTCAAGGTATACTGGCCGCCGTTCTCTTTTACTGCAGGGTCTTCGCTGTATGTTTTTGCGAGTTGGTCAAATTTTTTCGGTCCCTGTGCCTCTGCCTGTTTTTTATAATCGCTCATTTGTTTGGCAACGTACTCTTCCACATCCTTGTTTGCTTTTGGATGCACAACAATCTCGCTTACCTCTACTTCGCTTTCATAAAAAGGGAGGCTGTCTTTGGGTGTTCTTGCGTAGAACGCTTTTACTTCTGTTGGTGTGATCTTTACCAGCTCCACAATTTTCTGCTGCATCTGGTCGGCCAGTTTCTGCTCGCGTAAGCTTTCGCGGAAATCTTCCTTGATCTGGTATACTGTCTTTCCTTCAATCTCTTCGAGCACTTCTTTACCGCCGTAAGCCTGTATGTAGTAACGGATCCTGTTATCGAGTTCTCCATCCAGTTCATCTTCGTTCACATGAAGCGAATCTTTCTGGGCCTGCAATACCAGCGCCTTGCGGATGAGTTGTCCTTCCATAACCTGGCACTCTGTTGGCAACACCGCGTTTTCCTGTCCGGATTGTGCCGCGCGGCGTTTCATATCTTCGATCGCATTTCTAACGTCCGAGCGGAGAATGATCTTATCACCAACCTGCCCAACGATCCCGTCGGCCAACACTTTTTTTACCTGTGCCGACACCGTAACCACAGCCGCACAGCTCACGATAAGGAGTAAAACCAGTTTCTTCATAATCTCAAAAGTAGTTTGTTATATTATTTGGGGATGGCTTTTAACAAGGTGTTAGCTGTTTGGCTGTCCCCACATGCTTTGGAATATGGCTTTTTTGTAAAGAGGGGTATAAACACCGGATGCTTATACCCCTCAAAAGCCCATGGCCCCGCCCGCAGCCGGTAGCTGCTAGAGCGTTCTCTTCACTTCCTCTTCTTCGAAAGCCTCTACTATATCGCCAACTTTGATGTCGTTGTAATTTTTGATGGTCAAACCGCACTCCATGTTCGATGCAACTTCTTTGGCGTCGTCTTTGAAGCGTTTCAGGCTGCCCAGCTCGCCCGACTGGCCCTCGCCTTTCGGATATTCCACGATACCATCGCGGATGATGCGGATCTTGCTGTTGCGGGCGATCTTTCCTTCGAGTACAAAACAGCCGGCAACCGTTGCCTTGTCGAATTTATAGACCTCGCGTACCTCAACATTGGCCGTGATCTTTTCCTGGATCTTCGGTTCAAGCATACCCTCCATCGCGCTCTTGATCTCGTCGATCGCCTGGTAGATGATCGAGTACAGCTTGATCTCCACGCCTTCGGTTTCCGAGAGCCTGTTGGCCTGCATAGACGGACGAACGTTGAACCCGATGATGATCGCATCCGATGCCGTTGCCAGCAATACATCACTTTCGGAGATCTGTCCTACGCCTTTGTGTACCACGCGTATCGCGATCTCGTCTGTTGAGAGTTTCTGCAATGAATCGCTCAGAGCCTCTACGGATCCGTCCACGTCTCCTTTGATGATGACGTTGAGTTCCTTAAAGTTACCGAGTGCGAGACGGCGGCCGATCTCATCAAGCGTAATGTGTTTTCTTGCACGCAGTCCCTGCTCACGCAGCAACTGTGCACGTTTGGTGGCCACTTCTTTTGCTTCGCCTTCGTCTTCGTAAACGCGGAATTTTTCACCGGCCTGCGGCGCGCCGTTCAATCCCAATATTACTACCGGTGTTGATGGCGGTGCTTCTTCGATGCGCTGGTTACGTTCGTTGAACATTGCTTTTACACGTCCGTAATGCTGGCCCGATACGATCAGGTCGCCCTGGCGGAGTGTTCCGTTCTGTACGAGAATGGTTGCTACGTAACCGCGTCCTTTATCAAGCGAGGCTTCAATGATCGTTCCGTTGCCTTCCCTTTCCGGGTTGGCTTTGAGGTCGAGCACTTCTGCTTCGAGCAATACTTTCTCCAGCAACAGGTCAACATTCAATCCCTGTTTTGCAGAGAGTTCCTGGTTCTGGTATTTACCGCCCCATGCTTCCACGAGGATGTTCATCTGCGAAAGCTGTTCGTATATTTTCTGCGGATTGGCTCCGTCTTTGTCTATTTTGTTCACCGCAAAGATCATCGGAACACCCGCTGCCTGTGCGTGGCTGATGGCCTCTTTGGTTTGCGGCATCACCGCATCGTCTGCCGCTACCACGATGATCGCGATATCGGTAACCTTGGCACCCCTTGCACGCATCGCGGTAAACGCTTCGTGGCCCGGTGTATCGAGGAAGGTGATGGCCTGCCCGTTTGGCAAGGTAACCTCGTACGCACCAATGTGCTGCGTGATACCACCGGCCTCACCGGCTACCACGTTCGCATTACGGATGTAATCGAGCAATGATGTTTTACCATGGTCTACGTGCCCCATGATGGTAACGATCGGTGGTCTTGGCACGAGTTCTTCTTCGCTGTCTTCGTAATCATCGTCGTCCATCTCATCTGCGTCTTCTATACCAATGAACTCCACTTCGTAACCAAATTCACTTACCACGAGCTCTATCACTTCCGCATCGAGGCGTTGGTTGATGGATACCATGATACCGAGGTTCATACATTTCCCGATGATGTCTGCAAAGCTTACATCCATGAGGTTGGCAAGTTCGCTAACGGTAACGAACTCGGTTACCTGCAGCTTGTTGTCTACCACCTCATCGCCCATATTCTCAGCGGCTTCGTCGCGTTTGGCGCGGCGGTATTTTGCCTTGAGGCTCTTACCACGTCCACCCGTTCCGGCAAGCTTAGCCTGGGTTTCGCGTATCTTCTCCTGTATCGCTTTTTGATCGATCTCTTTGTCTTCGCGCCGTTGTGCCGGACCGCCGCTGCGGTTGCCGCCACGGTTTGGACCGCCTTGTCCGCCACGGTTAAACCCACCCTGTCCGCGGTTGTCGCGTCCACCGGTGTTGTTGTTTGCAGGAACGATCGGCCTGTTCGGACCTGTAAGCGGTTTGCCATTTGCATCGCGTGCAGGCTGGGCCGCGCCGGGTTGGCCGGGACCGCCTGCCTTGTCAACAGGAATGCGTTTGCGTTTGCGTTTTTCATCACGGCCCATTGGTTTGGGGCGTGTATCGCTGTTCACAGGTAATTCTATTTTTCCGAGGATCTTTGGCCCTTCGAGTTTTTCTGCCCGGATGTTGGTGATCACGGGAGCCGTTTCTTCCGGAGCGGCTACAACAGGCGCGGGAGCCGGTGCAGGAGGAGGCGCCGGTGCTTCTGCAACGGGTTCTGCTTCTTTCTTTTTGCTCTTGGCCGCAGGTTTTGTTTCTGCCGCAGGCGTTTCTTCGGCAGGCTCTTCTTTTTTCTTCGCGGTCTTTTTCGGACGCGTGGAAGAATCGATGGCCGACAGGTCGATTTTATTGATCACCGTGGTGCCTTCCAGTTCGGGCGCCTCTATTTTAACGATGCCCGGATCAGGAGTTGGTGCAGGTTTTTCTGCCACCGGCTCTGGCTTGGGTGGTTCAGGAACGGGAGCAACCTCCGGTTTGGGCTCTTCTTTGGCCGGGGCCGGTTTCTTCTCTTCTTTCCTGAAAGTGATTTCTTCCTCGTCTCTTTTCTTCTTGTTCTCTGCCTGCGCACCCTTGGGTATCTCTACCTGGTCGGCCTTGTTCTTCGCAACTTTATCGCTCTGGAACTCTGCCTGCAGCGCATAGTATTGGTCTTCCTGGAGCTTGGCGGTGGGCTTCAGGTCATCGCGGTTAAATCCTTTCTTCACCAAAAATTCGACCAGGGTATCCTGGCCAATGTTGAATTCTTTGGCGGCTGCTAACAGTCTCGGTAATTTCAGTTCTGACATTCAGTATTTTTTAGTCCATCTTTTAGGGTCGGCGTTCATGAACTATGGACAATGGCTCATGGACGGTATTCTTTTCAAAAATCGTTCCCAAAGGCAAATTCCTCAGCCCTCGGACAAAGATATGCTCTTATAAGCTGCTTTGGGGCGTTAGGTGTATGGAGTTTGAAGTAAACATCCCCTAACCGCTCCAAACCCTTCACCCTGCTATTCTTCCCTGTCAAACTCTTCCTGGAGGATCCTTCTTACCTCGTCGATGGTATTTTTCTCGAGGTCGGTCCTTCTTTCGAGTTCTTCTGCAGAGAGTTTCAGGATGCTGCGGGCGGTATCGCAACCGATCTTTTTGAATTCTTCGATGATCCATGGTTCGATCTCATCGCTGAACTCATCCATATCGATGTCAAATTCATCTGCCACTTCTTCGTCTTCGCGGAACACATCGATCTCATAACCCGTAAGCTCACAGGCGAGTTTGATGTTCACGCCACGGCGGCCGATGGCGAGTGAAACCTGGTCTGCCTTGAGGTAAACCTCAGCATGTTTCTTCTCGTTATCCAGCTCCATGTAGCTGATCTTGGCCGGTGTTAACGAACGCTGGATCAGCAATTGTATGTTGGATGTGAAATTGATCACATCGATGTTCTCGTTTTTCAGTTCGCGTACGATGCCATGGATACGGCTTCCTTTCATACCTACGCAGGCGCCCACCGGGTCGATCCTGTCGTCGTAAGATTCCACGGCCACTTTCGCCCTTTCTCCCGGGTCGCGAACGATCTTTTTGATGGCGATCAACCCGTCGAAGATCTCGGGAACCTCGATCTCGAGCAATTTGGCAAGGAACAAAGGACTTGTCCTGGAAAGGATGATGACAGGCGAGTTGTTTTTCAGGTCAACACGGGCCACCACGGCACGGATGTTCTCCCCTTTCTTGAAATAATCCTGCGGTATCTGTTCAGACTTTGGAAGGATGAGCTCATTGCCTTCTTCATCGAGCAGCAAAACTTCTTTTTTCCATACCTGGTACACTTCAGCGGAGATGATATCGCCGATGCGTGCGCCGTATTTCTGTATGAGTACATTTTTCTTCAGGTCGCTGATGCGGCTCGCCAGTGTTTGTTTGGCGGCGAGGATGGCGCGGCGGCCGAAATCGAAAATGTTTACTTCTTCGTAGAGTTCTTCACCCACTTCAAAATCGGGTTCGATCTTGGAGGCCTGGGTGTAGGCAACTTCGGCCAGGGGGTCCATCACTTCACCATCATCAACGATCATCCTGCGGCGGATGATCTCGAGATCACCTTTTTCCGCGTTCACGATCACGTCAAAATTATCATCGCTCCCGAATTTCTTACGGAGCAAGGTTTTGAATACGTCTTCAACGACTTTCATCATCGTGGGGCGGTCGATATTTTCTGCGTCTTTAAACTCCTGGAACGCCTCAATGAGATTGATACTGGCCATAGTTTTTGTTTTTACTTTATGTTGGCTGTTTTAGCTGCGGGCCTAATGCTCCCCGGCTGCAAGCCAGTTTGGTATTGAATGTTTGTTTTGCGGCAAATCGCGCTTTGGCTGATTTACCTATTGATTGAATTGTTTTTTTTCGATCTTCCGGTAGCCGGTGCCCGAAGCTTAAAACTTCACCTGCACAACAGCTGTCTTGATATTCGCAAACGGAACCACGATCTGCTGGGTTACCGCTTTTTTGCCTTTTCCTTCGGTGTGTTCGAGGATGATGTCTGCGTCGGTTACAGAGAGCAGTTTGCCTTCTTTTTTGGTGTCGTCGTTGAAGGTGATCTCCAGGTCGCGGCCAATGTTTTTGGTAAACTGCCGCGTGAGTTTCAACGGTTCATCCAGGCCGGGCGAAGAGACTTCGAGCGAAAAATCGCCGTCGGGGTACATCCCGCTTTCTTCGATCGCCTTATACAGCCTGCGGTTGATGCGCACGCATTTTTCGATGGTGATGCCCTGGTCGCCGTCCACGAACACTTTTACATTGTTGGTGGGTTTGATGCGCAGGGATACGAGAAAGAACTCGGGTTCTTCCGCCAGGATCTCGCCCACAAAGGCCTCCAATTGTTGTATCTGTGCTTCGTTTGCCATGTTAAAATAGAAGAAGGGAACGCTTCCGTTCCCTTCTTTCGATTCATTGTATGTTGCAAATGTAGGTCTTTTTTTCAGAAATCCAAGAAAGCCAAGGGAGATTTGGGGCCCGTATTCACCCAACAAAACTGTCAAAATGTTGTTAAGGGCACAGTGCCTGGCTAATATTGGTCAAAATATTACGACCAACCGATCGTCAACCTTAACAAAAAACACCATCATCAGCCATTATCTTTGACCCATGTTACTGAAATACATCTTTTACGGCCTTCTTATTTATTTCCTGTACAAGTTCATTTTCGAACTGGTTATTCCTGTGGGCAAAGCCACTTCGCAGGTGAAAGACAAAATGCGCGAGATGCAGCAGATGCAGCAACGCCAGCAGGAGCAGTTTCAGCAACAGCAGCAGCAACAGGCGCGTGCGCAGCAACAGCAGGCCTCTACGGCGCCATCGAAAGGCGATTATATTGAATTTGAGGAGGTGAAATAGCCATCCTGCCCCCCAGGAAAGAAACTCAAAGGCCCAGTTCCATCACAGACATTGGTTTCTCCAGGAAAACCGTTTGCATGCCCAGTTCGGCGGCGGCGATCGTGTTTTTTTCGGTATCGTCGATGAAGAGGGTTTCAGAAGGAACCAGCTCCTGCTCGTCGAGAATCAACTGGTAAGATGCCGGGTCTGGTTTGCGGAGCCCCATTTCGTGGGAGTAATAGGCTTTTACAAAAACATCATTGAAAACTTTACCGGTTTGTTTTTCAAACGCCGCAGCGAACCATTTGTAGTGAACCTGGTTGGTGTTTGAAAAAAGAAAGATCCTGTACTTTTCCGCGATCGAAAACAGCCATTCCACCCGTTCTTCCGGGAAGCGGATGAGCAGGGCGTTCCAGGCATCGCGTACCTGGCTGTGACTGAGGTGCCTGCAGTTGCAGATTTCCTGGATGTGGTTGAAAAAGGCTTCGTCTGACTGTTTGCCTTTTTCAAAATCGGAGAAAAAAGCATCGGCGTGGTATTGGTTGTAGAGCGAGAGAAAATTGTGAACGCCCAGTTTTTCAAAGGCCTGGCCGGTGCGGGCGAAGTCGATATCGAGCAAGACCCCGCCGAGGTCGAAGATGATGTTCTTAGGATTCAGCATAGCCCCAAAGGTAAGCGAGGAGAAATGGTTTTGAATGTGTGCCCGATTTTGTTATTTTTGCCGCCTTGTTGATCTGATGCTTCAGATCAATGGGCCTATAGCTCAGTTGGTTAGAGCACCTGACTCATAATCAGGGGGTCCCTGGATCATGCCCAGGTGGGCCCACTTAATAATCAAGCAGTTATGAAGGGAAACCTCATAGCTGCTTTTTTGTTGTGCAAACAATTTGCAAACAAAACCGCTTGAGGGTTCATTTTGTGTGATATGGTTATGCGCGGATAACATCGGTTTATCTAAGTTAAGTTTTGTAAATAAAAAAGCAATAAAAAGATACTAATCCATTTCCTTATCTCACAAAGATTGGTGACTCTTGGGCCATATTTTTTTACACAACCATTCAGAAAGAATGGCACTGCCAGTACCAAGTGCGGCACCGGCTACCACATCACTTGGGTAATGCTGGCCGAGGTAGAGGCGCGAATATCCAACGCCAGCAGCCCATGCAAAAGCTGGTACAATAACATACCATTTCTTATAATGCATACTCAAAGTCATAGCCGTAGCAAAAGCAAATGAAGTATGCTGTGAAGGGAAAGACAACCCAGTCTCACTATTATCAAAAGGATGAACATCCAATGGGTAGGTAATAAAGGGGCGGTCGCGATTAACAGTATATTTAGTCGCTTGGGTGATTAACATCGAGGTAAGGATCCCGCCTGCGATATGAAGGGCTTTGACCTTACCATTTTGATTGCGTTTAAGCTGGCTGACCAGGTACATGCCCACCGGCAGGCCAATGATGACCGGTGATACGGAAGAACTAAACCCGCGCCAGACACCACTGTTGGGCACATCGGGATTGATCCCTTTTAAAATATTGATGTCAAGGTTCTGTGAGATACAGGTCGCAGTGCAAAAAATAAACAACAGCACAAATAACAAACGGATTTGCGGTATAGCCATATGTAAAATAAACCCCCGATTCTGAGGAAATTCTGAATTCGAAAAAAGATACCGCTTCTACAGAATCTCTCCAATATTATAGAGCAACTTCGCTATTGTAAACCAGCTACACTTGAAGATCCTCATCATTGAAGACGAACCAGCCCTTAATCAGAGCATGGCAGCTTTCCTGGCGGCGGCAGGATACCTGTGTGAATCTGTATTCACCTACAAGGATGCGCTCGAAAAGATTGATTACCATAGTTACGATTGCATTGTGCTGGATATCATGTTACCAGGCGGCTCAGGTCTCGACCTGCTGAACTACCTGAGACAGGATAAGAAAAATGATGGGGTAATTATTATATCCGCGCGCGGATCCCTGGAGGATAAAATAGAAGGGCTACAACTAGGCGCGGACGATTATCTCATCAAACCATTCCACTTCGCCGAACTCAGTGTAAGGATCGCAGCCATCATTCGGCGCAAGAGTTACAATGGGCAGTCTATTGTTGCAGCAGGTGACATACAAATAGACACCACCAGCAAGTCCGTCCTTATTAACCGGAAAAGCATCGACCTTACTCAGAAAGAGTTTCAACTCCTGCTGTTCCTTGTGGTGAATCGCAACCGCATCCTTTCTAAAAACTCGATCGCGCAGCATCTCTGGGGTGACCAGATGGATTTCCCCGACAATTACGACTTTATATATTCGCATATCAAGAACCTGCGCAAAAAAATACTTGCGGCAGGCGGTGAAGATTCCATTAAATCGATGTACGGTGAAGGATATAAAATGCAGTTGCCATGAAATTATTTACGAAGTATAACCGTGTCAACATCACAGCTACGATCCTGACCTTTGTTGTGGGTAGCGTGGCATTTTATTTTGTGCTTGATTATGTTTTGACAAGACAACTTGACCGTGGCTTACGGGTAGAACAACAAGAGGTAATTGACTTTGTGAAAGAACATAACCAGTTACCTGAATTACTTGCTTCCCGGCATCAATGGATAGAAGCTGTTCCAACGAATAGACCCATCGAAAATCCAAAACCCCATACTTCGAAAGCGTATAATAAATTAGAAGATGAAAAAGAGCCCATACGCCAATTGTCTTTTACAGTAAATGCCGGTGGCAAACTATATATGGTTTCTGTCAATCAGTCTAAAACAGAAACAGAGGATCTTTTGCAATTGATCATACTTGTAACCGTATGCATGATTGCATTTATCCTGTTATCTAATTACCTCATTAACCGCAAACTCATCACGCGGCTGTGGAAGCCTTTTTATACGACCATCGACACTATCAAAGATTACCAGCTTGCTGTAAAAACACCGCTGCAGCTTTCAAAGCAAGACATTGATGAACTGGACCTCCTCAACGATTCGTTGAATAAAATGACCACAAGAATTTACCAGGACTACGTGGCCCTAAAAACGTTTACAGAGAACGCCTCCCACGAAATGCAGACACCGCTGGCCGTGATCCGGTCCAAAGTAGAATCTATGCTGCAGCTTGCAGAGGGTAAAGAGTTATTCATTCAGCAATTACTTACAATAGAAGATGCTACCTTAAAATTATCAAAACTTCACCAGTCACTGTTACTGCTAACCAAACTGGGAAACAGGCAGTTTGAATTAAGCGAAAACATCAACCTGACACAAATACTACAGGCCAAACTTGCGGAGAGGGAAGAGTTGATCGAGGCGCAGGAGCTGACCGTAGCTGTCACAGCAGACGAAGTTTGTTTAAGTTTTCATAAGCACCTGGCAGAGATAATGATCAATAACCTGCTTAACAATGTGATCCGTTACACACCGATGCATGGAACAGTCGCCATCAGCTTGAATGACTATTCACTTTCGATCAAAAATTATGCAGCTGATGGCCCACTGAATAAGGAAAAAATATTCCAGCGTTTTTACAAGGAAGAGCAATTAGCGGAAAGTACTGGCCTTGGGCTGGCAATTGTAAAAGAAATTTGTACGCTTGCCGGATTTACAATCGCCTACAATTATGCATTCCATGAACACGAGTTCATCATTTATTTTAAACAAGGATATGAATAAGAAACTGAATTATATTTTTTTCACGATCTGTTTTGTATCATTCTCGCTTTTGGCAAATGCACAAGACCGTTCGCTCGAATATTACCTGAATGCGGCTGCGCAGAACAGTCCCCTTCTTAATGATTATAACAACCAGAAATTAGCCAACCTGATCGATAGCTTACGCATCCAGGCAGCAACAAAGCCGCAGGTCACGGCCAATAGTACCAACAGCTACGCGCCTTCATTCGGCGGCTTCGGGTATGATGGCGCTGTAACCAATGGTGCAAATTTCAGTCAACTGATCACAGTTTCTAAAGACTTTACAAGAAAAGATTACCTGAACAGCCAATATGAAGCAATCCGCCTGTTGAATGAATCATTAACCATCACGGGTAAGATTTCTGCGCAGGATCTGATCAAATCCGTAACTGCACAATACATCACCGCTTACGGTGATTGGCAGCAGGTAAGTTTTAATTCGGAAATGCTCGCCCTCTTCAAAAAAGAGGAATTGATCTTAAAAAATCTGACCGAAAAAGGTGTGTACAGGCAAACAGATTATTTAAGTTTCCTGGTCACCGTTCAGGCTCAGGAAATTCAGATTGCGCAGGCGAGACTGCAATACCAAAATGATTTTGCGACCTTGAATTATCTCGCTGGCATCACGGATACCACTACGCTTCCCTTGCCTGCGCCGTCAATTGAACTGGCCCTCTTGCCTGATGCACAAAGCACTGTCTTCTACCAGCAATACACAATCGACAGTTTGAAATTGCGTAACAGTGATGCCTTGATCGACTATACCTACAAACCAAAAATTAGCGCGTATGCTGATGGAGGCTACCTGACCGCATTCCCTTCAGATTTTTATAAAAATTTCGGTGTTAGCGTAGGACTAAATATTGCGATCCCAATTTACGATGGTAGGCAAAGAAAAATGCAACATGATAAAATTGCGATCTCCGAAAGAACGAGACAGGGCTATCGTGATTTTTTCAGGAAACAATACGATCAACAACTTGCACAACTCAGCCAGCAGTTAAAAAATACGCAGGCTCTTATTGACCAGTTGAACAGCCAGATCAAATACACCGAAACGTTGGTGGAAGCGAATAGAAAATTACTCGAAACGGGCGATGCACGTATGGCGGATTATATCCTGGCCATCGGCAATTATCTCAACGCGAAAAACACCATCAGGCAAAACAATACCAACAAATTACAGATCATTAACCAGATCAATTACTGGAATAAAAAATAAAAGAACATGAGATTAGTAAAACATGCTTTGGCGGTTTTTATTTCATTACTTTTTTTGGTTGCCTGTAAATCCGGCGATAAAAAAGAAGCGGCACCTGCGGCAGAAGAAGCCGCAGCAGGAGGTGCAACGCCTGTGACACTTACCGAACCAGAGACAGGCGATATGTCGGACAGTGTTGAACTCAACGCTGTATCTTCCTATCGATTAAAGACATTTGTAAAATCAAGTGCCAACGGTTACTTGCAATTAGTAAATGCAGAAGTTGGGCGCTACGTTATTAAGGGGCAGGAACTCTTCGTCGTAAGAACGAAAGAATCGCAAAGCCTGGGCAACACCATTACCAAACTGGATACATCCTTACATTTCGACGGCTCCATTCATATCAAATCACCTGGCACAGGCTTTATCACGCAGATCAATTATCGCTCTGGCGATTATGTGCAGGATGGAGAACAGCTACTTACGATTACCGACACCAAAAGCTTTGTATTCATTCTTTCGCTTCCTTATGAACTCCGGCCATACCTCGCTTCCAATAAAAATTTACAATTAACGCTTCCGGATAAAACCCTGCTGAATGGTTATGTGGAAATGGCGATGCCGACGGTAGATTCAGTATCACAGACACAGAATTTTGTGATCAGGGTGAATACTGAAAGGCAGATTCCTGAGAACCTGATCGCAAAAGTAAATATCGTTAAGCAATCCAGGCTGCATACAGTTTCCTTATTGAAATCAGCAGTACTAACTGATGAAGTTCAGAGCCAGTTCTGGATCATGAAAATGATAGACAGTGTTACCGCAGTAAAAGTTCCCGTAACAAAGGGAATGGAATCAGTAGATAAGGTTGAGATCCTCTCTCCCAAATTATTGCCGACCGATAAAATACTACTTACCGGTAACTATGGTTTAGGAGACACAGCAAAAGTAACCGTCATCAAATAATCCACATGCGTAATTTCTTTACTTCCTACAAGAACCCGTTAAGCGTGATGGCCGTGATCATCATCATGGGTGGATTATTTGCCTACAGCAAAATGCAAACGGCACTTTTTCCTGAGATCACTTTTCCGAAGATCAAGATCATCGCTGATGCGGGACAGCAGCCGGTAAAAAAAATGATGATCACCGTTACACGGCAACTGGAAAATGCAGTGAAGCAGGTGCCTGACTTAAAAAAGATCCGCAGCATCACCAGTCGCGGCAGCTGTGAAATCTCAGCGTACATGGACTGGAACGCGAACATTGATATCAGCCAGCAACGCATTGAATCAAAGATCAATGAAATAAAAAACACGCTTCCACCGGACATACAGATCACAGTGGAGCGGATGAATCCTTCTATCCTGCCTATCACAGGTTTTTCACTTGAAAGCAAAACACGTTCGCCAATAGAAATGAAATTACTGGCGATGTATACCATCAAACCTTTTTTATCGCAGGTGGATGGCGTATCTGAAATACGCGTGATCGGAGGAAAAGAAAAAGAATATTGGCTTGTGTTGAATGTACAGAAAATGAACACACTCGGTATTACCCCGGACATGATCAATACAGCGCTCAGCCAGACTAATTTTATTAAATCCAACGGATATTTATCTGATTACCGTTTGCTGTATCTCACTGTAACAGATGCTGCAGTTACTTCCAAAGATCAGCTTGCCAATCTTGTGATCAGTAACAACAGCAGGCGCGTGATTTTGCTAAAAGATATCGCGGACCTGCAGATCCAGGAAGCGAAAGAATACATCAAGATCAATGCAAATGGCCGAGAAGGTGTATTACTTGCAGTAATCAAGCAGCCCAATGCGAACCTGGTTGCATTAAGTGATCAGATGGATGCCAAACTCGCTGACTTAAAAAAGATCCTCCCGAAAGATGTTACCATTAACCCTTTTTATGAGCAGGCTGCTTTTGTCAAAGACTCGATCAAAAGTGTAACAGACAGTTTGATGATCGGCCTCGCACTTGCGATTATTGTAGCGATCATCTTCCTGCGTTCTTTCAAAGCCAGTGCGGTGATCCTGGTCACGATCCCTGTTATCCTATGCCTGTCCATTATATGCCTCTTTGCATACGGGCAGACTTTAAATATCATGACACTTGGCGCATTGGCCGCTGCCATTGGCCTCATCATCGATGACGCGATCGTTGTTGTGGAGCAGATCCACCGGACACATGAAGAACATCCGGGAGAACCTACTACAACACTTGTGCAAAAGGCAATCAAATATTTATTGCCGGCAATGGTCGGTTCATCCTTGAGCACCATTGTAATCTTCCTTCCTTTTGTACTCATGAGCGGCGTTGCAGGCGCATATTTCAAAGTAATGACCGATACGATGATCATCACTTTGGTCTGTTCTTTTTTTGTTACCTGGCTTATACTGCCTGTCATCTACATTTTCTTTACACGCAAAGCGGGTATTGTAAATTCATTTAAACAGAAAGCCAAACCGCATAATGTAAAGAACCAGCGTTGGGTTGGATTTTTTATACGCCGTCCATGGATCAGCTTGGTGATGATACTGGGTCTCATCTTTTCGATCTGGTTCATCTATCCAAAACTGGAAACAGGTTTTTTACCGGAAATGGACGAAGGAAGCATTGTTCTGGATTACACATCGCCGCCCGGTACATCATTGGAAGAAACCGACCGGATGTTACGACAGGTTGAAAAAATCCTTGTCACTATCCCAGAAGTGGAGGCCTACAGCAGGAGAACAGGCACACAGATGGGTTTCTTTATCACTGAACCCAACAGCGGCGATTATCTTATACAGTTAAAAAAAGAAAGGGATAAATCAACGGACGATGTGATCGCCGATATCCGCAAAGCAGTTGAATCTTCGCAACCCGCACTCCGTATAGATTTCGGGCAGGTTATCGGTGATATGCTCGGTGATCTCATGACATCAGTGCAGCCGGTTGAAGTAAAAATATTCGGTAACGACATTTCAAAATTACAGGAACTATCCAAACAGGTTTCCGATGTGGTAACCCATGTGGAAGGTGCAGCAGATGTGTTCGATGGCATCGTGATCGCGGGCCCGTCCATCAATATTGAACCCAATGCTACGGCACTGGCGCAGTATGGTCTTACGCCTTCTGCTCTTCAGTACCAGTTGCAGTCTTCACTAGAGGGAAATATTGTGGGATCGGTCTATGATCGGGAACAACTCAGTAATATCCGTCTGGTGTACCCTGGCAACAAAACATTAAGTGTTGCAGACATTGATAAGATTCCCGTGTTTTTGCCTAACGGCAGACTGATGCCGATCAACCAACTCGCAAACGTACGCATCAACACTGGTGAAGCTGAAGTGGAACGTGAAGACCTGCAATCAATGGGCGTAGTTACCGCACGTCTTGAGAACCGCGACCTAGGCAGCGTGATCAAAGACATACAGGCAGAAGTATCTAAGAAAGTAGTATTGCCGCAAGGTTACGCAATTGTTTATGGCGGCGCTTATGCGGAACAACAACAGTCGTTTAAAGAATTGCTGATGATTTTGATAACGTCTAGTTTATTGGTATTCGGTGTGATACTATTTCTTTTTAAAGATTTCAGGATCGCGTGTATCATTTTACTTATCGCCGTGCTGGGTATCAGCGGAAGTTACATGGGTTTGTATTTTACCAATACACCATTGAATGTGGGCAGTTATACAGGCCTTATCATGATCGTTGGGATCATTGGGGAAAACGCAATTTTCACCTTCCTGCAATTCAGGGAATCCCTGGCTGAATCGGGAGACGCAGATCAATCCATCATCTACTCCATTTCCACCAGGCTCAGGCCCAAACTAATGACTGCCCTCGGCGCCATCATCGCGCTTATGCCCATTGCGTTGGGTATTGGTACGGGTGCACAACTTCACCAGCCGCTCGCCATTGCCGTGATCAGTGGGTTCATTGTTGCACTGCCATTGCTATTGATTGTACTACCGAGTTTAATAAGATTGACCTATAAACGTAAAATTCAGAATCTCTACAAAATGGATACTTAGGTTTGAGAAACAATAAAAAAATACTATTATGAAAAAGATTTTCTTAGGACTCGCCCTCATCGTTACCATCGCAGTGATCGCACAGAAAACAGGCGGCGCTCCGGATGCAGCCAAAGCAGCTTTCGCAAAAGCATATCCAAATGCAACAAAAGTGAAATGGGAAAAAGAAGATGGAAATTATGAAGTTTCTTTTGTACAGGGTGGAAATGAACTATCAGCTATCTACAACCCGAAAGGTGTATTGCAGGAATCAGAACAGGAAATGAAAGTAAATGAATTGCCTGCAGCCATTATGACCTACATGAAAGAACACTACAAAGGCATTACAGTAAAAGGTGCTGCCAAAATTACCAAGGCAGACGGCAGCGTGAATTATGAAGCGGCAGTAAAAGGAAAAGATGTACTCTTTGACGCGAATGGTAAATTTTTGAAGGAAGCAAAAGATTAAACACATTCATATCACCTAAATCAACTACTACCATGAAACGCAGCACCTTCTGTTTACTCGCGCTGTCTTTACTGACTGCATCCGTTAATGCCCAAAGTGGTTACCACCTTGTGAAAACCATTCATATTGCAAGTCCCGGCGGCTGGGACTACCCTGCTTCTGATCCGGGATCCAATAAACTATTTCTCTCCCACAGTTCGCAGGTTAACATCGTGGATAAGACAACCGGAGATTCAGTAGGTGTAATAACAGGCACTACCGGTGTTCATGGTATTGCTTTCGCAAATGCATTTGGCAAAGGATACACCAGTAATGGAAGGACCAACAATGTAACCGTGTTCGACCTGAAAACACATGCGATGCTGGGACAGGTTGCCACGGGAAAAAATCCGGACTGGATCATGTATGATGCATTTTCAAAAAAGATCATTACCAGTGATCATTCTGCGGGAAGTCTCACGGTGATTGATCCGGCAACAGATAAAGTGGTGGCAACTATCATTGTTCCCGGTACCCTGGAAACTATCGCCAGCGACAACGCAGGTAAATTGTTTGTGAATGTGGAAGATAAAAACGAGATCGTTGCGGTGGACATTGTAAAGAACGAGGTGATCGCCCATTGGTCACTTGGTTCTGCAGAAGGACCGACGGGTCTTGCTATCGATACAAAAACAAAAAGGCTGTTTGCTACCTGCGACAAAGTAATGGTGGTGATGGATTGCACCAACGGAAAAATAGTTGCGCAGGTTCCCATCGGTGATGGTTGCGATGGTGCCGCTTTCGATCCTGCTACCAAAACGGTTTTTGCTTCTAACGGTGAGGGTACTATGACAGTAGTTAGCGAAGTCAGCGCAAACGAATACAAAGTGACCGAAACAGTGAAAACAAAAAAAGGTGCACGCACCATTACAATTGATGAAAAAACGCACAGGTTGTATTTACCAACTGCCGATTACGAGCCAGTACCGGCAGATGCACCTAAGAACACCAGGGCCAAAATGATTCCAGGTTCTTTCCAGGTGCTTGTTTATGAAAAATAGTCTCATGTACAGGTAGTTTTGATAAACGAAGGGGTTCCGTAAATACGGGCCCCTTTTATGATGTCTTGGCTGCACGTGAAATGTATGTGAAGCGCGTTGGTCCATTATTATATAATGGATAACAATTCAAATTCTCTCCAGATTCACCATTTACTTTCGTGCGACAAATTAATATATGAATACCAGAAATTTACTCGCTGTTTTATTATTGTGCTTTAGTGTTCTTTCAGTTGAAGCACAACAATCTACTTCAACTGTGCTGGGAACTATTGTCGATAAAACATCAAAATCTCCTATAGAATTTGCCAATGTGGAATTGCTGAATCCCAAAGACAGTATGGTGATCAAAGGGATGGTTACGGACAATAAAGGAAAGTTCTCATTTGATCAGGTAAAAAACGGCACCTATCTGATCCGCTATAGTTTCATTGGTTATGAAAAGACCGTAATTGCGGTTACCGCTGACAAAGGGCGAATCAATGTCGGATCATTACCCATTACCTTGCTCAACGTGGCAATGAATAATGTGACTGTTACTTCAAGTAAACCGCTTCTCAATACATCCATCGACCGCAAATCTTACGATGTTACAAAAGATATTATGGCGCAAAGCGGAACGGCAAGTGACGTGCTAAAAAACGTGCCATCTGTTGAGGTTGATATCGAAGGAAATGTTAGCCTACGCGGTTCGGGCGATGTGATGATCCTGATCAATGGACGCACTTCACCATTGCTGGGCAAACTAAATAAAGCGGAAGTGCTTCAGCAATTTCCTGCCAATACAATTGAAAGAATTGAAGTAATCACCAATCCTTCTGCACGTTACAAACCCGATGGCACTTCCGGCATCATCAATATAGTTTTGAAAAAAACGGTAAAAGGCGGATGGAACGGCAGTGTAACTGCCAACGCTGGAAACCGCGACCGATATAACGCTAGCGCAACCCTGAATTACAAACCCGGCAAACTGAATATTTTCGGCAATTATGGAATAAGGCAGGATAACAGGCTCAGAACCATCATTACCAGCAGGGATTATCTTGACGCTACAACGCATGCTACAACAGGTTATTATTCTGAAGATGGAAGCTCGGTTACCAATCCGCTAACACACTTGGCAACATTGGGTTTTACTTATGCACCGGATAAAAACAACAGTTTCGGTTTGTCTGGTAACTACCAGAACCGCGATCAGTTAAAGAACGATATTAACACTAAGATTTTCTCTGATAAAAATCACGTTTACACAAGCTACTTCGATCGCTTACGCGTAGATCCCGAAACAGAAAAAGAAAAAGATGCTACAGCATTTTACGAGCACAATTTTCCATGTGAGGATCATACCTTACGTGTAGAGTTTAATGTGTCTTCTTCTAAAGAAGTGGAAAACAATGCGTACAAAAATATTTATCATGCGCCGGGTAACAGTACCTCGCTTGACAACAACCGTATTTTCCAGGGCGATGACCAGCAGCAATTAACCGTTGATTATTCTCATGTTATCAATGAAAGCTCCAAACTGGAAGCCGGCTATTCCGGTTCCTTCAATCAGCAGGACTTTAATTTCTATTTTGAAAATTACGATAATAATGCCGGCAAGTTCCTTGCGGATAAAATTAAAACCAACCAGTTTCTTTTTAACCAGTCAATCCATGCCCTGTATGGAACTTATCAGAAGAACTATAATAAGTTTGGCTATTCACTTGGTTTGCGCCTGGAGGAAGCCATCGTTAAAGGATACCAGGTTACTAAAGACACTTCAATCAAAAACGATTACCTGAAATTGTATCCGACTATTCACCTCGCATACGAATTAACCGGCACAAGTCAGCTGCAGTTGAACTACAGCCGGAGGGTACACCGTCCCGAAGGCGATGACATCAATCCTTTTCCTGAGTACCAGGATCCATATAATGTAAGAGCGGGTAACGCCAAGTTGTTACCAGAGATTATTCATTCTGTTGAATTCGGATACAAATGGCAGAATAAGAATTTTTCCTTTGTACCAAGCCTATACTATCGCTATAAACAAAATGGATTTACGCAGGTAACTGTTGCATTAAATGACAGCGTACTACTCACTACACAGCAAAATCTTTCAAACGATCAGTCTGCTGGACTGGAATTGATTTTTTCAGCAAAAGCCGGTAAATTCTTTTCTTCCAACCTTAGTACCAATTTTTTTTACAACCAGATCAATGCTTCTAACTTAGGGTATTTTGATAAAAAAACGATTATCTCATTCAGCACGAACTTCAACAGTACATTTACGCTTACGCCGACAACAATGATTCAACTCAGCGCCAATTACCGTTCGGCGCGGCTGACACCGCAAGGCAAGAACTATCCCTCCTTCGTAATGAATACGGGCATACGACAGGATGTTTTTAAGAAAAAAGTTTCCATCATCCTCGCTGTCTCTGATGTTCTCAAATCACAGCAACAGAAATCAGAACTCAATACTACTTATTTGAAGCAAATCAGCATCCGCAGAGCAGATCAACCAGTGATTTATTTAGGAGTGAGTTACCGTTTTGGAAAGCTGATCAAAAAGCCGGAGGATAAACTTCAGTTTGATAACGCCCAGTAAGGGATGCTTTCTTTTCACCAGCAAAAAAACATGGATAAATAAGGATTCACTTTGCTTTCAGTCTTGTATAGCGGTTTTTTAATTGCAGTGTTATCGCCTAAGTGAACGTCTTTGCTTTTGAGATTGTTCATCGAGTTTCAGATATCCTTCTTTGTGTGTTAAAAACGCATTGCTTTGAGTTAAGAATTTTTCCATTTGATCGAATTTTTGCTGATTTACCTGGCTGCTGAAGGTCCAAGCTTTCTGAAGCATTCTTATGTAAGCATCCCCTTCTCTCAGCTTGGTCAGTTTTTTTATCGCGCCCATATAATCTTCACGATAAACTGTTGGGATAATGATTTTTGCCAGTTGTTGTGAGCTGAGTTCGGCATTCATCATTACACGCGCTATTCTTCCATTTCCATCCAGAAAGGGATGCACTTCGCTTACAAGGAACATCATGTACGCTGCTTTGGCAAACGGGTGGCGTAAAATACTGTACCACTCATAGCCTTTCTTAAGCGTTCCTCGTACGAGTTCTTTATCTACAAATTCTGTATTACCTGCGCGGTTATTCTTGTCTTTGAATTCACCTGGATTTTTTGACGCTCGCGCGCTCAAAAGTATTGCGTGCCTTTCTTTTAGCAGATTGAGAAAATGATCGGGGGATGTCGGGGTTACCGCCATTTCCTTCTGATTCGAAACAATCTGGTAAGTTCCCAAAATATCATGCGAATCCTCATCGCGCGCCGGAATCGGCATTTCGGTTGTAATTATCTTTTTTGCTTCATCCAGCGTAAACTCGGTTCCTTCTATATAATTGGAGAAATAGCCTTCAAAAAATGCAAAGTTATGATATGCCTGCGTTGTTCGATTTTCTTCCGGATAATCTGGGTATTCTCGTTTAATCAGTTCATGGTAAAGGGATTCAAACAATTCGACTCTATCGGGATCTACCGGTTCGCCCAACACTCTTGATTTTGCGATGGGACTTATAAGATTTTTAGAGATCCCGGTGCCGAGCATGGCGGATACCAAACGGGTCAATTCTTCCGCTTCTTTTTCCATGCCCAGTTTTGGCGCAATTTCTTTCGCTTTGTCTCTTATTTGATTGAGTGCTTCTTCCCCTTTGACCCGGATGAATTTTTCGATTTTTTCTTCCAGCTCCTGGCGTGGCAGGGCTTTGGATTCTTCACCAGTTCCTTTGGTTCTTTGAAGATTTTCAAGATAGGCTCGTGGTAGGCTGGAGATTCGTAAATTTCCAAAGAATAGCGAATCTTCATGTAATGGACCTGGGCCGCTGATAAAGTGTAAAGTGAGACCTGGAAGCTCTATACTATTTTTACTTTTACGGGTAAGGTAAAGATGCCCGTTTGAAGTCGGTATATGATCCAATGCACTGCGATGGCTCAACTGCGCATCGGGAAATAATTCTGAGACCAGGTGATACCAGTTGCGCCGGATAATTTTTTCCGGTGGATCAGTAAGATTCGAGGTATATATTCTTGGTGCGATTTTTCTTACCAACCCCTCACGTTCCAGATTTCCGATTTCTTTCGAATTTTCGGCAGTTCCGATAAGTATTTCTTTCAATTTGTTCATGGTAATATTTGTCTCCTAAAACCCAACCAAGCCACGCAAATGGAAATAATTTACCCCATAAGTCTGCGTTTTGGAAATAATTTACCCCAAATATAAATAAATATCCCCTAATTTCTATTTTTCGGCTTACTTTTTCCATTCTTTTGGAGGCTTAGCCGAACTGAATCAGTTAGAAGTTGAAGCTGTTTTTCTGCGCTCACAACGTTATTTCTAAAATTGTCATTATCTATATTAAACAGACTATCGATTCGGTAGGTTAACTTTACGACACCTTCATTACCGAACGCCCTTAGATACCGGTATTTAATACTGTTTTCATTATACCAACTTAATCTATCGTATGTACGCATCCAACCACCGGCGAACAATAGCGTAATGAAAGCCAGACCTACGGATAACCAAACACCTTTGTGAAGTACGTGCTTGTGTTCAATTTTATTGTCTTTAATTGCTGATATCTCCTCATGCAGCCTTGCGATATTTTGGCTCAACTCTTTAACCACATTTCTATCCAACAAAAACTTCGCGAGTATCTCTTTTTTTAAGCTGGCTATTTCATTAGTGATAGCTGAGTAGTCTATTTGTGGTCTTTGGTCTAGGGCTGCATGTAATAATATTTCCATTCCTTCAAACCTTTCCACTACGGATTGCATAAGTAAATTCTGCGTATCATCATCCCTGATTTTTAATTCATTCTTATCCATATTATAATCGGTGTCGTTTGCGTTTCTTTTTCAAAAACTCGGAAGGAAGTTGATTGTATTCCTCTTCAGGTTTCAGCAATTCTCTGGCCATATCCATCGCACGTGCGACAGCCCATGCTTTGAGATCAATCTTAGTTCCTGAGTGGCTCATATTAAGAATTTGTTTTTTCGCCTTGGATTGTTCCAATTTCTTACTCAGCATTCCGTAAGAAAACGAACGATCAATTTCTGAACCTTTATACTTGAATTTACCTTTGGTGAAACTAATTCCCTGCACCTCATTTGTTTGGCCTTTGAACTTATATACCAGCCCGATTTTCTCTACTTTCAACAGCACAGCCAACTCATCCATCGATCTGCATTTGGGAAGCAATTCGGTAATGGCCTGAAATATTTCATAACGGGTAGCATCGAAATCGTTCATGCGTTCCATCTGTGTCCGTTCCAGATCTTTTTTAATCGCGGGAACTAGTCCGTATTCCTGTGTCAATTGTTGGGCTATTTTCTTTCCCCGAAGTCCCAAAAAATTATCCTTGATTGTACGCCCTTCATTGTCTACCCGGTTGAACAAAATATGTGCATGTGGGTTGTTCCGATCATTGTGCCTTACCACAACAAACTGTGTGTTCGAAACCTGTATCCTTTTCAAATATTCTAATGCGATTTCAGACATCTTTTCGTTTTGGATGTCCTCACCGGCACACCAGGATAATATGATATGTTGGACCGGTGATTTTAGACCCGGATTTAATTGCCGCTGAGATTCCAAATCTTCAGCCATTAGGACATGATCATAATCCCTGACTCCTTCCGAAAATATCACTTCTGCCCGTTCGCGGTTACTGCACAAATACCTGCAAGCGCCAGCGAATGATTTACCCGGTTTAATTACCTTACTGATCATCGCGCAATCTGTTTAAAATATGGTGCAATTCACCCTTCACTTTTTCAAAAAATAGCAACGCAGTAAGTAGGCCCTTTTGATGGGCGAGTTTGGTTAGTTGATTGATGTTATTAGCCATTCCTCCCAATTGTTTTTCCAGTTGCTTGTCAACTGGATGTGGCCTTGCTTTTACATATCCTTCAACGGCCATTGTCCGGACATATACAGTGATCTTCATTCCGGCTTTTGTTGCCTTTTGTTTCACAATAAAATACTCGGCTTTCGTAAATCTCACACCGGTAGCTGCCTCTCTTTTTATTACCTTCTTAGGTCTACCGCCTTTACCGTTACCCATTTTTACTCACAGTTTTCTGCGTCATTTCTCTTTTGCGACCAACGGGAGAAAAAGCAAGCGGAAGCGTTTTTGTGCAACAAAAACACCGCTTGCTTTAAAAAATAACTATCTGCCTATTCTTCTTGACTGGCTTTGATGCTGAGACTGAATCTTGCTCACATACCACTCATTGAGATCCTTATAATCTTTGTAACTGCGACTCTCATCAATTACTTTTCCTTGACTTCTTTTCTCTATCGCCTGTACACATTTTCTACCGGCAGCGTCGTTATCCAGATACAAATGAATTCGTTCGTATTTCTCCTGGAGCAATAAACTGCGAGTGAAAAAAGAAAGGGAGTTCAGTACAAGAATGTTCGTTGGTTTTACGAGTTGCGGGGTCTGCATGGAGCGCCATGTTAGAAAGTCAAAGAAGCCTTCAAACACCGAAATATTATCAGCCACATTATTAAACCAGGTTACATATTTTGGTGCGCTGCTTCCTTTGAAGTTTTCGGAGCGCAATTCGTAACCACCGCAATTGTTTTTAAAACCAATTGCGGCGAACCGTTTCCCGGCGTTTTCATATAGCACCTGCTTACAGAATTTTGCAGCAACTAATTTGTCAATCTGACGTCGGTTTAAATAACGCAAAAGAAACATATCGGTGATCGATTGATCGACACGGATAATCTGGATGGAATTTGAGGCATCGACCTGGGATGTAACATGCGCTTGGAAAATGGGGTCGGGTTGGTGGATGCTTCCTGATTCTATTTTACTTAATGCATCTGTAAGGCCACATTTAAAATACAGCATCGCAAAGTCTACCAGATTTCCACCTTGACCAGTTCCATGATCGTACCATATATTTTTATTGCGGTTTACTTTGAATGAGGCAGTTTTCTCCGCATGGTTGGGTGACAGGAACCAATAGTTGTTCTGGCGTATTTTCTCCGGTTTGAATCCAAGGGTCGCCATATAATCAACCATGTCAATTTGATTGGCTTGTTGACAATTCATACGACAGCTTTTTACGGGTTAACAGGCGGTTGCATTTGGCGGATGACAAGTTCAATGTCTGCGCGGGAAAAATACCGGCGGGAACGGATCTTGAAACTGCGTAGTTTATCCTGCCTGATCCACGCATACAGCGTTGGCTTGGATACCCGGAAAATTTCGCAGACTTCCGTTGCTTTGAGAAGGGTTTTTTCCGGCATGTCGATACAAGACTGTGGAGTTCCATTCTGCATTGTGGCGAGTTTGGCATCTACAACTTCCGACACGACTACTTTGATCTGTTTCCAAAACTCCGAAGGAGCTACCGGAAATAACATAGGGGTTTCCTGCATACATCACGATTTATCTGTTCACTAAAGGATAGCTGAATATTATGGATCAAATTACCAGTAAAAAAAGCCGGAGTTTCCAAGCCGGTTCCATAACCGGAGTGAAGATGTAATACAGATGGATGTAGGGAGATAAAATAAATGCCAGGTATGGCAAGAGGATTAAACCAGTTCAGTTTTGTCGTTTCCATTCTACACGTTATATCCAATCAAAAAATCACAATCGACCAGTAAAGATAAGTGGCCCGTTAGAACAAAAAGTTGCAAAAATCAACTTTTCAACAACAAAATATTGATTCATTAACAATTGATGGATAAATTTTTTGATAATGAAATTGACTGGCGGTAATTAAAGTAAAGAGACGGCAAATCGAGTAAAGTGTTTTACTTTCAGCACTCTTTTTGATCCTATAATATTTAACAATTGAATTCGTAAAATGAAAAAGTATCTGATAGCTATCGCATTCTGTATTATGATTGTCTCAGTTTTTGCGCATGAGTACATATTACTTGCCGCCAAGTTCAGAGTTAATGAAGGGGACATTCTTGAGATGCATTTATTCGTTGCAGACGGCTTGAACATTCAAATAGAAAGACCATACCAAAAACCTCAAACCCTCAGTTTTGAGTTACTGACCAAAAATGGAAAAACGGATCTGAGTAATTCGGAAAACGGAACGTTGCCAATTTTGACCAGGAAAGTTGATTTCACCGGTGGTGGTCTTTTGCATAGCGAGCGTAACTATGCACGCATTTCGCTGGCAACAGATAAGTTTTTTGACTACCTGATAGAGGACCATCTTGACGGTATTGCGGGTAAAGTTGACAAAACAAAAAAGGAGCAGAAAGAAAGATATACCCGCTACATTAAATCACTGGTGCAAAGTGAAAAGGATTATTCGGACACTATGTACAAAACCGTAATTGGCCAAAAATTTGAAATCGTATTACTCGACAACCCGTATAAGCTCGCAGTTGGCGGCACCTTACACGCAAAGGCTTATTTTAACGGATCTCCGATAAAAGGTAAAATCATTACTGCAAGAAACCGGATCGGAAGCGAGCCGGCGAGCGTAGTTACAGGTAGAACAGATGCAAACGGCAATTGTACTTTCAAAATAACTCGCAAGGGCGACTGGGTATTGCATGCAACACATATGATTCCATGTCCAGATAAATCCGACAGCGATTGGGAAAGTTTTTGGGCCTCTTACAGTTTTGGAATCGTCGACTGATTATTGATCACAGGCTTATTGCCAAATGTACCATAGCCCTGTTCTGCGCCCGCACAATTCCATTAGCAAGGTTCTGGCTCAAAGGCGTCTGCCAGTTAATTCCGAAGGATAATTTGCCTATCCCACTTTCAAGACCGACCGTACCCAAAAGAAGATTACCTCCGGAAACGTTCACCAACAGGTTTTCATCACGGTCCAGGTCTGAGCGTTCGTATTGCAAACCGGCATTGGGTGCAAGCAGTAATTTATTCTGTATGCGGAACTTGTAATATCCCTGGAGACTGCCATTTACTTTGTTGCCATATTGATAATGGTGCTGGTTTGCCGTATTGATCTTATAAGCAGCATTTAGGTTCACGCCAAAATCCTGGATCCTTAGATCATACATTGCGTTTAGGTTAAGATCAAAACTACCTGTACCCAGCTGGAATAGATTAGTGCTTTGGCCACCAGCTGCTTTATCAGTTGGGCTATACTTGCCGCTTGCAAATTTGAGTCCGGCACCAACCCATAAACTTTGTACAACCAATTTGGTTGAAACAGTGTGGCGCTTATTAATAAGCTCGTACAATCCTGAAACACTGATGTCCCCTAAGCCACTCTTGGTTTGGGTAACGCCCTGGTTATATTTTTCATTGAATGCGTAAGGAACCGAAGCCATAAGCCGGAAGCGGTTGCTAATATTCCAACCGCCCCAGGCCTCAAGCGTGTTGTAATGTTCTTCGGTGGTAAGATAGCTTGTTGTGCCTCCTATGCCCACGTGGGTTAACATCGAATTACTCCGGTAACGGAACCCAAAAATATGCTTCTGAAATTCAGGTAAAATGCCTATGTAATTGTTGCCCGCCCCGCAACCGCAGATATCGCAGGCGAAGCCCAAGGCCGGCAACAGTATAATCAATACGCAGACTATTATTTTATAACAATGCTTCATTGTTCTGATAATAATTTGTTGGTTACAAAAACATGGTCATTCAGCGTGTTCAGAAAAGCAAGAATGGCTGACCTTTCATCCGTAGTAAGACTGATTCCGGCTCCTAAAGAAGCGTCCAGTGTAGCCGAAGCCTGTATTCCGTTGCTGTAATGATCCAGTACCGCATCAAGCGTTAGAAATCTGCCATCATGCATATAAGGAGCGGTGAACGCGAGGTTGCGCAACGAGGGTACTTTAAAGCGATACCGGTCTTCGTTTTTTTGTGTTACAAGATACCTGCCTTCGTCATTGACCAAAGAAGGAACCAGTCCATTGTTGCGGAATGAATTATCGGTAAACAACGGTTCTTTATGACATGAACCGCATTTGGCTGCGAACAAAATGTAGCCTTTACTTTCGGTGGAAGTAAATACCGCCTGCTTACGCATTACGCTGTCATAGTGGGAATTACTGCTGACACACATCAGCATGAATTGGGAAAGTGCTTTCAGAAACTTTGCCCCGTTAATTTCTGGATCGCCATATGCTTTTGAAAACAGTTGAGGATAAGACGGGCTTGCCTTTATTTTCTTTAAAACATTGTCCATCGTTTCATCCATTTCCACATGATTGGTAATTGGTGCTATCGCCTGCAGGTCGAGATCGAAAATTCCGCCATCCCACATAAAGGATCTGTTCCATGCCATGTTCATGATCGGGGGACTGTTGCGCGTTCCCATTCTGTCGGCAATACCGTGACTTACGATATGTCCGTGGTGAGTGAAAGCAGAAGTTTGTATATGACAACTCCCGCAACTGATGGTATTGTCAGCTGATAATATGGGATCATAGAAAAGTTTCCGCCCGAGTTCAAAACCTTCTTTGGTTACGGGGTTGGAAGCGAAATGATAGGCAGGCTCTGGAAATCCTTCAGGCCGGGTAAAGCCCGCGAACGCATCTGCAACAACATCCTTGCTGCAGGCGTATAGCGCCGCAGCAAGGAAAAATATAATGATGATATGGTTGCGTTTCATACTGTTAGTTTTCAGTATGATCGTGCGTGAACATAGCTGCAATATTATTTGCAACCGGTGTACCGGCAGCAGCCGAATGTATCATTGTCACAGAAGCAAAGCTCATGTTGGTGCTGCCGTTGAATGCTTTCAACACGTCTGCAAACAGGTGAATATTCGCATTACGGGTTGAGACCACCTTGGCAGTTCCACGTGCAGTCAGGTCAAGTGTGATTTTCTTTAAGTTGTTTACGGTTGCAGCGTTATATCCGCCGAATCCGCCAACGTGATAAGCAAAACTGCCGCCTGCTGCTGATGCGCTCGTTCCCTCCACTTTAAAGAAAATGTAACCGCTGTTCCATCCCCAATACATATCAGAGGCCGCTGCGGTAGGATCAAGTACACCTATACGTTTTGAAACATCCATTGTATTGCGGAGACTGTCTACGCCCAAGACAAAACTTAATGTCTTGTATTCACCTTCCGGCACTTTTAAGACCGGCTTGAGAGATGAGGCAACACTTTCATCGATAAGAAAATAACAACTGTCTTGCGGAACGGTGTAGACAGTGCCGTCTGTTTTGGTAACTGTAAAATTGCTTACATAATATCTCAATTTAGTAACCTTAAAACTTTCGTTTGCAGCATTTGTATAAGTTGCTGTATTGAGTTGCAGATCGCTTGAACCGGCAGTATTATCAAATTCAACAGAAAGGTTGCCCGTTAGATTAGCTTTATATGTATCGACTGTTTCTTTTTTGCATGAGGCAAAAAGAATTACAGACGCAAAAAGAATGCGTTTCATTTTTTATATTTAATAAGGTGGGACAATAGAATACACTATCGAAACCTGATGGTTACGACAATTAATCATCAAAAAGTATTCTATACGGATGGCGGATGAAATACCGAACGAGGCATCTTTGATTCTTTACCAGGCTGGTAAACAGAGTGTAATAAAATATGCTCAGCAACAATAAAGTCTACCGAGAGGTAAAAAGATTTTGAAGAAAGCACGACTTCATTTTTATTATCAGACCTGCGCTCCGGATTCTGCTGATCTTTCTGTTCCTGCGCTTTCAATTTTTTCATCATCTGGCATTTGCCATGACAGGCCAGTTGCGGCTTGGCTTTGTTCTCGCAATTTTTTTCGTACGCGGCGGTATTGGTGTAATAGCTCGTCACAATCGCAGTGCGGTTGAACAACTGGCAGCAGATCGCCAGAAGGACAATAGCAGAAAGGAATTGTTTGAACAGCAAAACGATTGTTTTTTTGCAAAGGTAGGGTGCTTACTCATTCATCGGCAAATTCTATGTTGTTTTTTGAGTAAGGAATAAAATAATTTCAATTTGCTGCCAGCGTCAACTCGCATCGAGATTTTTGTCATTCTCAACGCCTGCAACAGCTTCTTTCTTTATAAAGCCCAGCAAATTCGCACTATATTTTTTCTTCATGTCATCTTCAAAACTATCGAGATAATGCGCTGTGGTTTGAACCGAACTATGGCCAAGAGATTCAGAAATAAATTCAATGCTCGCGCCCGATCGTTTTAATACTGTAGAAAATGAATGCCTGGCGGAATAGGTTGTTAGAGGCTTTTCAAATTTCAGTTCGCTGGCGATCGTTTTCAACCCCTTATTGATCCGCCAGATCAGATCTTTGATTCTTTCTCGTTCCTGCGGTGAGGTTAATCCAGTTTCAAGCACCGGAAATATGTAGTTTTCCTTTGCCTTGTTCCAGTTACCCCATTTCTTCATGATAGCCCTGATGTCATCATTCATAACAATACTGATAATTTTAGGATTGCCTCTCATGGATCTGATTGTTTTGGCTCTTTCAAAATGAATAAAGTCTCCTGAAATATCATTATACTTTAAACGTGCAACGTCTGCCATATTCATGCCGTTAGCGAAATAACTAAATAGCCAGTATGCTTTTGCTTTTGCCTCTTCCGGTGTCTTGGGTTCGTAATAGTATATCCTTCCGATATCAACTAATGCCAATGCTTTTTTGACATTCCTTCCGGTTGGAACCTGGTAGCGTCTTTTTGTGAAAGGGTAATACTCTTTCGAAATTAGATTTCTCTCTATCGCTTCATTAAATATAGCCCTAAGGCAACGGGTGTAAATGCCTACGGTAGTTATCGAGTTACCTTTTTCAAGCATCCACTCTTCGAATTTGTAGAGAAATGTTGCATCCACATCTTCAAATCTCAGTCGTGGTTTAAATTTTAATAGTTTTCGCAAGGCTACTTTATAACTCTCCGCGGTACCTATCCGGTCTTGTTGCCTAAACCTGTCCATCACCTCGTTAAATATGGTCTCTACAAAAGACCCGTCAAAAGATTTTTGTAGAAAGCGCCGCTCGAAAACCGGGAAGTTGAACGGTTTGATTTCCTTTAAGAGATGCACTGCTTTCGCCTCGGCTTCTGCAAGAATTTCTTTCTTTTGCAGTAAGTCCGCCGGTATGCGGTTCATAAAGATTCGTTTAAACTCTTCTTCTGTAAGGCTTACGCCGGTTTCATAATATTTTGAACGGCGATCGTATGTAATCCTGACCTTGACCGGGTAAGTACCTGCCACTTTTTTACGCCTGGCATCGTGGAATAATTTGACTGTAATCATGACCCCCTGATTTTTGACTATGGGTTTGTGAATAGAAACGGGTGAAATTTGCAAACAAAAAAGCCTTATTCGGTGGTCGTGCGTAGGGAAGCATGCCAAAAAGTGTGCAAACAATTTGCAAACAAAAGTACATTAAGGCAGTTTTCGAAGAGTATTGATGCGATGCTAAAATTTCGCTAAAACCCTTGCTAGTAAAGAGTTTCATTGAATTTAGGTAAAGTTGGATAAACCTGAGAAAAGGGCAATTTTGGCGCTCATAATCAGGGGGTCCCAGGATCATGCCCTGGTGGGCCCACTTCAATAATAGCAAGCGTTTCAGTAAAATGAGACGCTTGTTGTTTTTAGGCTATCGCAATAAACAGGTTCAATAGACTTGTCCACTGATTTGGCCGAAATGAGCTTTTGCAATGGGACAAATAGGTGCTCTAACCAATTGAGCTATTGGCCCGAAAGGAATTTTAATTGAGATTTTGTAAATTGAACTTATACGAATCAAGTAAAGACAAACTCATGGCTATTGACTTTTCACAATATGTGGTCAAAATGACGACCGTTGCAGACGGAAAAGTCCTTCACAAAACAGAGAAAGGATTGCTCGTTGAGTTTAAGCATAACGGAGTTCTCTTTCAGCATTGGTTTCCTGAAATCTTAACCAACTATACGGACGAATCCGTCCATTCTGTTCCAACGTTTGCCTTTGAAGAAGCGATAAAATCTAAATCGGTTAGTTAACGCGTTGCAAAATCCGATTGAATTGATCAATGATTCCGATTTAGTCTGAGAAGACTCTCAACTTGGGAATAAAGTCCTATTAAAATTTTCCAGCAGAAACATCGCTTTTTCAAATCCTTGAAGAGTTAGTTGTACCTGGGTTTTGTAGTACTCGGGAAGCGCTTCTCTTTCAGTTTGTAATCTTTCCATTTCCTCTCTCGTTTTTACTTGCAAATGTTTTTGTCTGTATTCTGTATCAGTCGTTGTATAATGAACAATTTGTTTTCGAATCGAATTTAATTTTGCGTAATCGGTTTTTTTGAACTCATTTAGCCAAATGAACTGTTCGCTTGTACGAAACTCATCGGGAACGCAGTCAAGTGCTTTAGCAAAAAAAACTTGATGTGATTTAATTCTGTCAGGGAAAAAGGAGGCAATTAAATCACCGATTCTGTCCCAAAAGTTATAAGTCTTTTGACTAACTATGTCGGCAAACATGTTATATCTTTTAGCTTCTATATTTTGGCGATTAGGAAATATTTCTCGTCCATAGAATGAATGGCCCTCGTTAAGAGGATTATTTATATGCGGTTTGTATAAGAATAAGTGCGCGGTGAAATAAATCATTTCATCAGAACAGATGAACAAATCATTTTGGAGGTCGAAATAGGTATTATGTAGATTATGCTTTATAGCATTAGATTTTGTAACCTCATGAAACCATGTCAAAATTTCTCTTCCACTAATTTTATAATCATCGTTTTCTCCTCTTAATGGTATAAGATGTTGCTCCTTATATATCTCAATAATTTTTTTTTGAAATGCCCAAATTAACTCGTGACTGTCCATTTGCAGATTAACTATTTAAGTTGATAAACATCTAATATATCAACAACAATATTCAAATTTGTTCGAATGTCGCAATGTTCAGGTTCGTTTATTGGCCGTTTTGATGATCTTTCTAAAAAAGAAGGCATTAAACCAATTGATTAGATGACTCATAAGCCACTCATAATCACGGGTCCCAGGATCATGCCCTGGTGGGCCCACACAAACGGTACAAAGGATTCTAAGCAATTAGGATCCTTTTGTTTTTCCGCTATCGCAATAAAACCTGCAATAAACGGTTTCAGAACAAAGGATTGGTTAACATTCATACGGTTAAACAATTTACCCCTTTGGGTGTTATCCATCATCATCGCCCTTTACATCCAAACTTCTGCCGTTGCAGGTTGAAAATAATATATGAGACACGCGATCACTAAGCTACCACGACTGCTGCTAACGCTGGTTTTACTTTTTAACGCCCTGCTGGCGTATACCCAGGCAAATGGCCGTTTGTCAGGCAGGGTAATTGACCGTACAACGCAAATGCCATTAATGGGCATCAGTGTTTCGTTGCAGGGCACCGCTATTGGCACAACCACCGATTCTTCGGGTTCTTTTCGTTTTGCATCGTTACTACCTGCATCGTACAATATTAACTTCACTGGTGTAGGCTATCAATCGGAAACAAGGAACAATATTGTCATCAATGCGGGTAATGAAACGAGCCTGACCATCGAACTCGAACCCGCCATCAAATCGCTTGATGAGGTGGTGGTTCGCTCCAACCGCCGCACTGCGGCGGCGGCTACGATCGAGTCGCCATTGAGCGTACAACGTTTAACCTCCGAAGAGATCAAAAACAATCCAGGCGGCAATTTCGACATCAGCAAAGTCATCCAGGCTTTACCTGGCGTAGGCGGCGGAATTGGTGGCGGTGGCTTTCGCAATGACATCATCATACGGGGTGGAGCGCCCAATGAAAATGTTTTCTACCTGGATGGTATTGAAATTCCGGTGATCAATCATTTTCAGACACAAGGGAGCTCCGGGGGGCCACAGGGTATACTGAACATCTCGTTTATCGAAGATGTAAAACTCAGCTCTTCTGCTTTTGAAGCCCGCTACGATAATGCCTTGAGTTCCGTATTCCAGTTTCGCCAGCGTACGGGCAATTCTGATCACTTGCAGGGGAATGTTCGCCTCAGCGCCACCGACCTTTCCACTACACTTGAAGGGCCTTTATCAAAAAATAAAAAAACAACATTCCTCGCTTCGGCACGGCGGTCGTATCTCCAATTGCTTTTTACGTTGATCGACCTGCCCATACGTCCCAACTACTGGCATTTTCAAACCCGGGTTACACACAGGGTCAATGAGAAAACAACGATCTCTTTTATCGGGCTCGGGGCCATTGACCAGTTCAGTTTTGCAAAGCTAAAAAATACCACCCCCGAAAAATTGTATGTTCTCAATTCAAACCCTTTCATTAACCAGTGGAACTATACTGCTGGCGTTACTTTGAAAAGACTGATCAACAACGGGTTTATCAACATGGCCATCAGCCGCAACACTTTCGACAACGACATCCAGCAATACGAAAACAATGAAACCAGATTGCCCAGTGAAAAAACATTGGATTACCGCTCGCGCGAAACCGAAAATAAACTACGGATCGATGTGAACAAATACCGGAATGGTTTGAAATGGGCCTATGGAGCGTCTGCGCAATTGACAGAATACGGCAATAATACGTTCAGTGTGATACGCCGCGAATTAAAGGACAATGCAGGAAACGTTATACAGCCCGAAGAAAGCGCCATCTTCAACAGCCCGCTTAAAAATTTTTGGCGGTTCGGCGGTTTTGCGCAGGTAAGCCAACGTTTTTTTGACTCGCGTTTGGGGATCAGTGCAGGTGTGCGTACAGATATCAATACATTTACAAAAGGAGGGAACGATCCTTTTAAAACACTTTCTCCCCGGGTGACTTTCAGCTACTTATTGGCAGAACGCTGGACAGCCAATGCCTCTATTGGCCGGTATTACAAAATATCTCCTTATACTATTTTAGGTTTTGCCAACAACAATGGGTTGCTGGTTAACCAGGCCAGCGAGTATCTCCGCAGTGATCATTATGTTGTTGGTGTTGAATTTTTACCCAGCAGGGATTTACGTTTTACCGCCGAACTTTTTTACAAAAATTACGACAACGTGCCCGTATCGGTACGCAATGGAATCTCCCTTTCCAATCTTGGGTCCGACTTCAACGTATTGGGCAATGAAGCAGTAACTACCAATGGCAGGGGACGGGCTTTTGGCTTTGAATTCTTTGCACAGCAAAAACTGTCCGATCGTTTTTTTGGTATTCTTTCCTACACGTATTATCGTTCGGAGTATAGTGGCCGGAACGGGAATTATGTTCCGAGCAGTTGGGACAACCGGCACCTGTTGAGCGCCACGATGGGATACAAACTGGGCCGTAATTGGGAAATCGGCTTGAAGTTCCGGTTCCAGGGAGGAGCGCCTTACACACCTTTTGACGAAACCGCTTCGCGGGCAAATTTCCTGTCACGGGGCCAGGGCATTTTAGATTACAGCAAGCTGAATACGTTGCGGTTGAACAGTTTCAACTCCAGCGATATCCGCATTGATAAAAAATGGAACTTTCGGAAAACAACAATCGATCTCTTCCTGGATGTAACCAACTGGTACCGTGCCAAAAGTTCTGAACCGGATAGTTATGCGTTTAAACGCACTGCAGACAACAGTGGTTTTCTAACCTCCGATGGGCAGCCCATAAAAACGAATGGCAGCAATGGTATTCCCGTGCGTATTACGAATAGCGATGCGTCGTTTATTCCGTCGGTTGGTTTTATCCTGGAATTTTAAAGCGGGAGATAGGCGGTTGCCGGATAAATCTATAATGATAAACACACTAAAAGTCGCCATGAGTCCTGCAATATTCAATTAATTACGTCACTCCTTAGCCCCCGTTATCACGATTCACAGGATCATGCCTTGGTGGGCCCAGCCGTTTCAAAATATTCCAGTGCCAGCGGGTATTGCTATGACTAAACTTTATTTTTTCCATTCAGCTCCTTTCAATAGCTTAGTTACCGGAAACTTTTTGGCACTCCTGTGCCGCATTCTGAATTTTTCCTGATTTCCACATATCCATTTATACATAGCCAATTTAATAATGACGGCCGAGGGACTTGCCCTGCTGTGCCGTTAGTTTACCGTGTTAAAACAAACCGCACATATGAAAAAAATGATCCTTAGTTTAATGACTGTTGTTATCACAGTCGCTTCCTTCGCACAGGATGCAACCCAACTCCGCCGCGAACGTATTCAGGCTGCGTACATGCTGGCCTTCGGCCGCGCACCGCAGGATGGCGAGATTTCTTACTGGCAAGGCCGAAATGAATCCAACAGCATTGCCGATCTTTTAAGGAGTCATAAAACCTATATCGGCCAGGACGTTACTACCCGCACCGCAGCTATACGGAGGGCATACATAGATGCAATAGGCCGCAACCCTTCTGCCGATGAAATTAAATACTGGTCGGCCTACAACCAGACTTATACTGAGCTCATGAAAAACCATGTACAATGGCTTAGCAGTAATCCGTCCGAGTATGAGAAAGTAATTAAAAACTCATACCAGTTTGTTCTGAACCGACAGCCGTCTTCTGCAGAGATTACCTATTGGAAGGGGCAAGGCGTACTTTCTTACGCCATGTTGGTGGGCTGCCATGAGGATTGGAAAAAGAAAAATCCACCCAGTGCGCAGAAAACATCCGGCAAGACTGAGATATCATCCAGCTCTGGTTATCTTTCTGTAGTTGCGCTTTCGGCAGGTATTGCTGCAGAGGCGAGAATTGCAACCGGGCTTACATCATCCCCCGGAAGTAATATGGTGGCTGCCGGCGGCGGTAATATGGTGGCTGCAGGTGGCGGTAATATGGTAGCAGCCGGGGGAGGCAACATGGTGGCTGCAGGTGGCGGTAATTAATTAATAACTGAATTAACACAAACTGTTACATATGAAAGTGCTCGGTTTATTCTGTATAAGCATTCTGCTTTTTTCCTGCTCTTCAAGCGCATCCAAGGCACCCGCTCCTTCCAAAGGTACACTCTATCTGCAGAGCTATATCGTGGGTGGGCTCCGTATTGGTTGGTTGTGGCTGGGTGATGATGGAACTTTTGTTCGCGATCCAAAATTTGGCGTTGACCCCGTAAACACCGCGATGGAAAAAGAACACAATGCCGCCAATGCCGGCACTTACACCAAAAACGGCAATGTTATAGCGGTAACTTATTACAGCGGTAAAAAAGAAAACTGGGCCATGGAATACGACAAAGGCAAACTCAATACCATCGATGGCTGGTTTGTTGCCCCGCAAACAGGCTTGCCGGCCAATTACAAACTGGAAGGAAAATTTTCTGCAAACTTTCATATTGGCTATGTCAGCAAACAACAAACCTATACATTCAATAATGATGGCACGCTAACGCTGTCAGGGCAGGCTACTATTAACACAGGCGCCGCAGGAGCGACGGCTTCCGGTAGTGCACAAAAAGGCACTTATGTAATCAAAGGAAACACAATAAACATCAGGATGGCCAACGGTGATAATTCCATTGCGGTTATTGGCTTTCTGCCGGGCGCCAAACCGGCCATCATTATCAATAATGCGATGTTCAAGTAGGAATTTACTGCGTCCACGCACTTTGAGATGGAACATATGCTGTTGTTATATAAAGCCAAATAGCCAATTGCCATCATCAAATGAAAAGAGATCAGCACAGTGTGCACTGTCGACTCCCGAAACGCAAGAGCGGTAAATGCCCGATGCTTTCAGGCTCACCAGCTGCAGGTTTCACATCCGTCATCGGAGTGGAATTATCTGTGACATCCTGGAGCTCATGATCAGGGGGCTCCGGGATCGCGCCTGGGTAGGCCCACGCAGAAAAAAAGCAGTTATGAAGATTGATTTCATAACTGCTTTTTTTTGCACTACAACTCTTCCGTAACATCCTTTTACCTGTTATTGACAAATATTTGCTGGTTGTTGAATTCCGCCGCCGAAACATTTATCCGTTACTGAATATTCGTGAATTTACTAAGAGTAAAAGCCCCTTCGTCCCTATTGGTTTTACTTCTTTGGCAAATATGTTTGTGGATATAAAATACAGACCGAATCCGAATCAGTTGATCATTGTGGATTTACCTTTCGTTATTATCCCTCAACACATAGCTCGTACTTCTACCACCTGCATCTTCTTTTACAAGGATTCCTTTGTCCATTAAATCCTGAATATCCCGCAAGGCTGTATCAGTAGAGCATTTTGCAATGCTTGCCCATTTCGATGAATTCAGTTTTCCATCAAAGCCATCGAGTAATTTGTTCAACATGAGCCTTTGTCGATTATTGATCTCAGCATCATTCACATGATCCCAAAACTTCGTTTTGCGATTTACGTCTTTCAATGTGCTTTCTACTTTATCAAGTGAACGTCCGAGACAATTAAGAAACCACTCAAGCCATTCGGTAATATCTAACGCGCCCTTCTGCGTTTTCTCCAGCATATTATAATAATCGTTTCGCTCGATGCGGATCTGCGCTGACATACTATAAAATCTTTGCGTTGTTTTCTCGGCGCGGGCAAGTTGCATATCGGCAATTGCGCGCGCAATGCGGCCGTTGCCATCTTCAAAAGGGTGAATGGTTACGAACCATAAATGAGCAATCGCCGATTTCAAAACAGGGTCAAGGTTCTGTTCACCATTGAACCAATCCAGAAACGCGGCCATTTCTTTTGGAAGCGCCCTGGCATCGGGCGCCTCAAAATGGACTTTTTCTTTGCCTATGGCGCCGGATACAACACGCATCGGGCCGTTTTGACCGGTTCTCCACGCGCCAACGGTAATTTTGAACAGACCGCTTCGCCCGGTTGGGAACAAGGCCGCTTGCCAGCCATATAAACGATCTTCTGTAAGAGGCTGATCGAAATGTTGGGTGGCATCCAGCATCAACTCAACCACGCCATCCACATTACGATCCGAGGGTACAAGTCCGCTTACTTCCATTCCCAAGTGCCTTGCTATGGATGAGCGCACCTGGTCAACATCAAGGATCTCGCCTTCAATTTCACTCGATTTAACCACCTCCTGGGTCAGGTTTTCAAGTGCCGCTTCTGCCCTAACCGAAAAACCCAAAGCCTCCATCCTGCCCAGCATTTTGCCCTGCCGGTGGCGTACATCTGCCAGTAGATTTGCCAGGGCTTCGCTGTTCCAGGAGAATTTGGGCCAGTCCTTGTGTTCATGGATATACATTATTCGCCGCTTTTCTGCGGCGAATATACCATTTATTCGCCGCATAATCAAAATTATTCGCCGCGCCGATGCGGCGAATACTGCGTTTATTCGCCGCATTTTCTTGAAAAACGGATGTAAAGTGATTTTACCAACTCCCAAGTCGGCATTTCATACCAAATCCATTTCGTTGCCTCTGCGTGATTTTGAAGAATTCCTGGCCCTGATCAACGCGACCGGATTTTTTGTCTCCGGAAACCATCCGGCATTTATAAATTCTTACAACTTCCCCAACAACTTCTCATACGCATCCGCATAAGCCTGCATACCCAGATCGGTTGGATGGGTATAGTCTACCGTGCCGTCTGAGGGAAATGCGATGGTGGCATGATCGAGGTAGTACAGGTTGGCAACGCCGTTTTTGAGCAGCTGCTGATACGCTTTTTGCTGGGCCAGGTTCATGCGTTGCCAGGCCGTTGCTTTCGCCGTATCCGTCTGGTCGTTGGTATAGCCGGCATGATCGGTCAGGATGATGGGTGCGGTATGTTTCGACCGGATCGTTTGCACGCCATTCAACACCCGATTATAAATCTCCTCATCGGAAAGACTGCCCATGTTGGGGAGACAATCAAAAATAAAAACCTTCGCATCTATTTCCTGGATGAGATCCACCACCGCTTTTTCAAATGGCCCATTGCCGGAAAAAGCAAGGTTCACCACCGGGTAATTGAGTTTGCGCGACAATATATTCGTCCAGCCCATTGCCGGCCGCGATGCACAACCGCCTTGCGCAATGGATGTGCCGTACACAACAATGGGCCTTTCTTTGCGCGCAGGGATGAACTCAAAAGAACAACTGTCGGGCACACCGATCTGCATCCATTCAACCGAGTTGTATAAGGGCAGGAACAACCTGTATTCAAACCCTTTCGGCAATGCGGCGCTGGTTACCAGTTGTTGGTACCTGTAGCGAACCGTGTCTGCAAAACGATAACTTCCCGCAGCGTATTTCAGGGCGCCGCCCGGGGTTACCGCGTACAGGTCTACACCCGAAACACCGGTGGCCGGCATATGGTTCATGGCAAAGCTGCCTTTCACTTTGTACCTTACAACGATCTCAGGAGAATTGGTGTAAAAATGAATGGCCAGTCCTGCGGTGTGGTGCGACAGCTCCCATACCGCCTTACGAACGGTTTTCTCCGCCCGTTCCGGAAACCGCTCGAAGCGGTTGCCGATTTCCGCACCCCAGGCCTGGTTTTGCAGTACCGGGAAGCCGGCAGCAGCAGGGTTGTTCCATTTGGTTTGTGCTTGCAGTGTACCTATAAAACAGAGAGAAAAGAAAAGTAGACGCATAGATGGTTGTTTCTTGAGATGGGTTCCGGCGATGGTTCCGGTTGCGTAAGATAATTATCTTTTTTCAAGGTTGATCCGAGGTATGAATCCAAACTTTGGTCTCCGCACAGTGTCCTCCATAACCAACAGGACATGACCGTTCTCCGCAAATGTTTCCCAATGTTGACTTTGCGGAGAACAGTTCACTCGTTTTTTTATGAAGGCGACGCTTTGCAGAGAAGTAATACAATGTGTTTTACATCTCGCTACTCCTCCGCCGTATTCTTCATCTTCATCAACAAAGTATACGCACCCTTCGTTACAAAAGACTCATTTTCGTGCTTCGGATCAATAATGATTTCAGTAAACCCTTTCTCGGTAACACCTGCCTGGATTTCCACCATTTCAAATTGATGCTTACTCTTCGCAATGAATACATATTGCTTGTTTGCAAAACGCACAACTGATTCTTCGGGCAGCGCTTTTACATTGTTGTTCTTAACTTCAATATCTGCATTCATAAACATGCCGGGCAAAAGCGTTTTATCGTACTGCTCAAAGTGACAATGAACCATCGTACTCCTTTCAGCCGACAGGTCCTTGTTGATCAGCAATATTTCAGAGGGATGTTTCTTTTCCGGTTGCGTATTTGTATACGCCAGCAGCTTTTGACCAATGAAAAGCTTATCGATATCCTTTTCAAAAACCGTAAGCGCCAGGTGAATATCCGTTGGATTGACAAGTTCAAACAACACGTCCGACGGTGTTACGTATTTCCCGATATTGACGTTTACTGCAGAAACATAACCGGCTATCGGTGAATAAATATTGATGCTTCGTGAAATGGTATTAGCGGTAATCTTAGCCGGATTTATGCCAATCAGTTTTAATTTTTCTTCCAATGCTTTCATCAAAACATTCTGCGATTGGTACGCTGCTTTGGTTTGTTCAAAAACCTTATCACTCGTAGCCTTGCTTTGGTTCAGCTCACGCTGGCGGTTGTATTCACTTTCGTTGTAGGCAAATTGTGATTTTGCCGTTAGATAATCCTGCTGGATCTGGATGTATTGCTGGTCCTCTATCACAGCCAACACCTCTCCCTTTACCACATGGGTTCCCGGCAGGAGTTTGGTTGATTTGAGGTAACCGCCCAGCGGAACGCTGACCGAAACCATGTTCTGAGGAGGCACGTCTACCTTTCCGCTCACTTTCAATACAGAAGACAACGATTGCGTTGAAAGTTTAGCAGTCTGTATGCCCGTATTCTGCAATTGCGCATCTGTGAGTGTAACGGTGTTTCCATTTACTTTTATATCCGGCTCTTTTGCTTCTTCTTTTTTTTCACCGCCACAGGATGATAAGAGCAAAGCCATCGTTGAAATAATAAATACCTGTTTCATCTGTGTTTTTGTTATTTGATGATAAAAGAATTGATCTCGATAATACTTTCGTTCCTGTTTCTAACCGCTTCCAGGTAATCGCTCTGGATGGCCGTGGCCTGGTTGATCAGCATTACCCAATCGAGGTAACTGATGTCGCCGCCAAGAAACTGTTTGTTTGCGGTGCCGGTGATCACTTCCACATTCTTCAACCCGGTGGTTTCAAAATAGCGAACGGCTTCGGCATATTTCTGGTAAAGGCTGAACGCCGACCGGTATGCCGACTCCATCTCTTTGGCCTTTAACTGGTAATCATTGGCAACAAGCACCTCGTTGGTTTTCGCGGCATTGATCTTTGCGCGCTGACCGCTGGTAAAAATGGGAAGTCCCAAACCCACCTGAACAGATTGAAATTGCGGCACACCGTTGTATGTTTTGTTGTTTGCACCAACACCGCGGATACTTGTAATGTTGTAACCGATCGTGATATCCGGTAAGAGCTTCGATCTTTCCACCTCCGTGGCGGCCATTGCGATCTGCTCCTGTTGCTTTAAGTATTGTAAGGCAGGATGCGATCGCAGTACTGCGGTGTCAACAGCTGTAATAATTGTTGCTTTGAACTCTTTTTCATCCGGTACAAAAACAACATCCGTATTAAGCAACACCTGGAACTGCAATTGCTGCAGGTCAATATCGTGCTGCAACAGCGATAGCTGCAGCGCGATCTGCCCGCGTTGGTTTTCGGCTGTGGCCTTTTCAAGAACATTGCTTTCTCCTTTATCAAACCGGAGCGTCGCCCTTCTTAAAAATTCCGCAAAAAGGCTGTCGTTCTTTTGCATGAGGTTCTTCTTTTGCTGCAGGTATACCAGGTTGTAATACACTTGCGCCACTTTCTTTTTCAAAACGGCTTCCGTTACGTTAACATTGAGCACACTGCTTTTCCATTCTTCTGTGAGAAATGCTTTTTGCGCGGCGTACACTTTTGGGAAACTTATGGTTTGAGCGATGCCAAATTTGGTATCGATGTAGGCGCTGTTGATCTGGCCAAAATCACCCATCAATCCTGCTGCCGGGATAACCTTAGACGTTTTGATCATCTGCTCCCTGTAAGCCGAACGCAACCTTTCATTTTTTACAGACAGGTTATTTTTTAACGCAGTATCGATTGCCGCATTGAAACCAATGGTTGATTGTGCATGGGCCTGTTGCAGAAAGCTTGCCGAAATGAGTAAAAGCACTGCTGCTACAACAACCGGTTTCTTTTTTCTGAATGAAAAGCCATTTTCAAACATGATGTAAAGGATTGGTAATACAAACAAAGTGAGGAAAGTTGCAATCAATAAACCACCGATCACAACCGTTGCAAGCGGCCGCTGTACCTCTGCACCTTCGCCGGTACTCAGCGCCATGGGCAGGAACCCGAGCGATGCCACAAATGCCGTCATTAACACCGGGCGCAACCTCGTAGCCGTTCCTTCTTTGACGATCGATCCCAGGTCGCGCGCTGCGTCTTCCCGTTTCAGCCTGTTGAATTCTGCAACGAGTACGATGCCGTTCAATACCGCAACACCAAACAACGCAATAAAACCGACACCCGCTGAAATACTGAATGGAATGCCACGTATGGCAAGTGCAAATATGCCTCCGATAGCAGACAATGGAATGGCCGAATAGATCAATAGTCCTTGCTTCATTGATTTGAAAGCGAAATACAACATCAGCAGAATGAGCAGCAGGGAAACAGGTACCGCGATACTCAATCTTTTTTTCGCCGCTACAAGATTTTCAAATGCTCCGCCGTATGTGATGTAATAACCCGGAGGGAGTTTGAGTTGTTGATCCGCTTTCAACCGTAGTTCCTCAACCATACTTTGCACATCGCGGCCGCGCACGTTAAAGCCTACAATAATTCTCCGCTGTGCGTTTTCCCGCTGGATCTGGTTGGGGCCTTCTACCACGTCTACTTTAGCAATGGTATTGAGCGGTATTTGCGAGCCTTGTGGTGTTTCGATCAAAAGGTTTTGTATATCGGTAACATCTTTGCGCTTCTCGCCACTCAACCGGACCACCAGTTCAAAACGTTTCTCGCCTTCGTAAACAAAACCACTGCTCTGTCCTGCAAAGGCTGTGTTTACAATTTTGTTTACATCACTGATGTTAAGACCGTATTGCGCAATCAGCGCCCGGTTGTATTTGATCACTACCTGTGGCATTCCGGTAACGGCCTCAACATACATCCCGCTTACTCCTTTCACCGTGTTACAGATGTCAGCGAGCTTGCCGGCGTACATCGAGAGTGTATCAAGATCCTCACCAAATATTTTACAAACCACATCCTGTCTTGCACCGGAAAGGAGTTCATTGAAACGCATGGCAACAGGATACTGAAATCCGAAAGTGACACCCGGCACGGCTTCCAGTTCTTTGGCCATTTTCGCTTCAAGCTCCTCGTACGTATGTGCGGAGGTCCATTCTTTGCGGTCCTTTAAAATGATCATCATGTCGGTCGCGTCTATCGGCATCGGATCAGTGGGCACTTCACTGTTCCCTGTTTTTCCAACGATCTTTTCAACTTCGGGAAATTTGGAAAGTATGATCCTCGAACCTTTGGAAACAGCATCTATAGAAGTATTCACACTACTGCCGGGAAGCACACGGGTTTCCACCGCATAATCGCCTTCGGGCAACGACGGAATAAATTCACCTCCCAAACGGGTTAATGTAAATACCGCAACTGCAAACAAGGCAATCACAACGCCAATGACGAGTTTGGGTATTTTCAAAACGTTTTCCAGTGTATGCCTATACGAACGCTCCACGCGTTCCATCATTCGATCTGAAAAGACCTTCTTGTGTTTTATCTTTTTTGAAAGAAAAAGTGAACTCATCATCGGGATGTAAGTCAATGAGAGTATGAATGCACCAAGCAATGCGAAGGCAACCGTTTGCGCCATTGGCTTGAACATTTTTCCTTCGATGCCCTGCAAGGTGAAGATCGGGAGATATACGATGAGGATAATGATCTGCCCAAACACCGCGCTGTTCATCATCCTGCTTGCTGCGGATTGAACCTCGGTATCCATATCGCCCTGCGACAATTTATTGCGCAGTTGAAATTTTTTACTGTACGCGAGTTTGTGCATCACGGATTCAACGATGATCACCGCACCATCAACGATCAGGCCGAAATCAAGCGCGCCCAGGCTCATCAGGTTACCGCTGACCCCGAAGAGATTCATTAGTATAATGGCAAAAAGCAATGCCAATGGTATAACAGAAGCTACGATCAACCCGGCGCGCAGGTTTCCAAGAAAAAGAACCAGTACAAAGATCACGATCAATGCACCTTCCATCAGGTTTTTGCTAACGGTACTGATGGAATGGTTTACCATTTTGGTGCGATCGATAAACGGGTCGATGATCACACCTTCCGGCAATGTTTTTTGTATCTGCGCGATGCGATCCTTGATGTTCCTGATCACTTCATTACTGTTGGCTCCCTTCAGCATCATCACCACCGCACCGGAAACCTGCTGTACGCCGTTGTACGTCATTGCGCCATACCTTGTTGCACTTCCGAACTGAACCGTGGCTACGTCGCGAATAAGTAACGGCGCTCCGTTCTTCATGTTCTTCACAACAACATTCTGTATGTCTTCGATGCTTCCGGCCAATCCTTCCGTTCGGATAAAAAGTACGGTCGGGCCTTTTTCAATATAGGCACCACCCGTATTCTGGTTGTTGTTTTCGAGGGATTTGAAAATATCATTGATGGTGATGTTATTGGCCAGCAACCGGGCAGGATCAACCGCGATCTCGTACTGCTTTAAAAAACCTCCGAAGCTGCTTACCTCTGCAACACCTTGTACGCCCAACAATTGCCGGCGAACGATCCAGTCCTGTATGGTACGCAACTGCATGGCATCGTATTTTCCTTCGTAGCCTTTTTTGGTACGAACCGTATATTGATAGATCTCACCAAGCCCTGTGGTAACGGGTGCCAGCGTAGGCGTACCAAATCCGTTCGGGATCTGGTCCCGTGCCTGCTGCAGGCGTTCGGCAACCTGCTGACGCGCCCAATAGACATCCGTTTTATCGTCAAACACAATGGTTACAACCGACAGGCCGAACCTGGAAAAACTCCGGATCTCTTTTAAGCCGGGTATATTGTTGTTGACCTGTTCTATCGGAAAGGTGATCAGCCGTTCAACGTCGGGTGCGCCGAGCGCCGGAGTGATCGTTATTACCTGTACCTGGTTGTCGCTGATATCAGGCACGGCATCAATGGGTAGTTTGGTAACTTCATAGCCACCATATCCAATCAGGGCGATGATAAACAGCCCGATGATGAGTTTCTGTTTGACAGAAAACTCAATTATTTTTTTGAGCATAGTTAAATCTTGTTAATCATGAAAGCACAGTGAACAGCACCCTGCCAATGGGGTACTATAAACAGCAACAGTAAAGGCATCGCTTTACGGTAATGAATAAAAATCAAGAGTGATTAACAAGCACGGGGAGGTTGCCAGATCCTGGAAAGAGCGGAAGGATAATGTGATTGCTCTGTGTAATGATTCTTTACAGTAACAGGTAAAATGGACTCTAAGGTGCAATCAAACCCTGTTGATAGGGAACAAAAAACAGGTATCTGTGAAATGCCCGTGTGATGAGATTTGAAAGGAAGGTTCTGGTGATCATTGGCATGATGCTGGGAAGATGTGGATGGCGTGTGCTCTTCGGCATAATGTTCATGCAGGAAAGCCAGCAGGGATTTACCTGCATCATCCTTATGATGTTCTATGTAATGATGGATCAGTACAGGCAGCTTTAATAGCTGCTTCAGTTCCGTATTCGCAAACAGGAAAACGAGCAAAAATGATATCGCGGTTGCCTTTTTCAGTGTTTCAAATATACCGAATAAGTTTAAAAGATGATGCTTTTTACAGGTTGATTCATCCCCCTTGCCCTATCACGCTATACAACCGCTCCGTATCCGCCTTACTACACAACTCCGTGCCCGGATGCAGCGTAGCCGCAGTGCCTGCAGCAACGCCATAGGCAAGCATGTTTTTTTCGGAATAGCCGTTAACAAGTGCGTACAGCAATCCAGCCACCATACTATCGCCGGCGCCTACCGTGCTCAGCACTTCCACTTTTGGTGGTTTGATGTGATGATGTCCATTGCCTGTAACGAGTACCGCTCCATCGGCACCCATAGAAACCACGATCATTTCACAGCCATGGTTTTCAATCAGTTTTTTACAGGCGCTGACCGCATCTTCAAGATTCAGATCTTCTTTACTGCCGGTTAAGGAGGCCAGTTCCCCGAGGTTGGGCTTAAGCATGAACACACCTTCCTGAACAACTGCCTGTAGTGCCGGCCCGGAAGTATCTACGACCAATTTAATTTTTTTTTCGCGCGCCAGTGCGGCGAGTTTTGTATAGAACGCCGGCGGAACACCGGGGGCCAAACTTCCGCTGGCCACTATATAATCAACATTTTTTTCATCACCGATTTTGTTAAGCAGCTCCTGCCACTCCAGCGGTTCAACGTTTGGGCCATCCATACCGAAACGGTATTGTTTGGTTGAGGTGGTGTCGAGCACAATGAAATTCTCACGCGTGTTTCCTTTGATCTCAACCGGGCGGCTGGTAACATGCTCTTCATCCAAAAGTTTCGAGAGTTCCTTGCCGGTATAGCCGCCGGCGAGGTAGAATGCTTCGGCTTCCTGTCCCAGCTTATGCAATGCCCGGGATACGTTAATGCCACCACCACCGGGTTCTGTCTTTACATTGCTTGCTTTCAACTTTTTTTCGGGAACCAGGGCCTGTACGGTAATGCTTTTATCGAGGGCGGGGTTGAGCGTAAGTGTTATGATTTTTGCCATGTTTAGGCTGCTTTTTTAGCGGTGGTTAGCAATTCAATATCACGTATTGGCCATTCGCAACACATGGGGCAACACATTCGCCCGGCAATGCTGCATTTCTGAACAGGCACATCAATTGAATTAACTGATGGAAAGCTAAACAAATCCGCAACAAAAACCGTCCCGTTATTGGGGTGGGGTATACCTTCGTATTGTAAAAAAATTGATCTGCATGAATAAGATTTACCCACGCCTTGTTGTGCCTTTGATTATGGTCGGTATTTTTTCGTGCCAGAGCATTAAGAAATCGTCCAAGTTTGGTCTTACAGAAGGATACTACACCGCTAAAAGAAAAGGAGGTGATGCGGTGCCCGTATATTTATTTCCCGATGAAGATTCTATAAAAGTATACCGCAAGCAAAGTCCGCACTTCAATGCAACTGACTCCACGGGATCTTTATTCATTGCTTTTCCCGGGGTGGTCCGGGCAGTCAAACCCCAGGATTACTTTCTCAAACAGGGTACGTTCGATATTGACATCCTGTCGATACTATTTAAATACCGGCCCGCGATTTCCGGATTTCCCAACCAGTTAAATACCTCGATCCTGAACGGCGCCTTGTTTCTCGGATACCGGACCGACCTTTATAAGATCAACTACAATGAAACGCCCTTTGGTGCTTATCGAAGATCCGTTACGCATTACGGTTTCAGTTTTGGTGTATTTACAGGGTTGGGTGCCTCAAGGATCGACCCCTCGCAAGGCGCCCTCAGCATTGAATACGACGGATTGGTGAACCCTTCCGGCCTGGCAGCAATTCTGGCCGTAGACAAATTTACCTTCGGCCTCACATACGGTGTGGATCATCTGATCGACAAAAATCACCGCTTCTGGATCTACCAGGGAAAACCCTGGATAGGGCTTGGTGTGGGGTTGAACCTGAATTAATTGAAATGGAATACACAGCGTGAGCAGCCCATCCACTATTCTCACTTCAGAAACAAATATTGTATCGGTGCGGGGTTTGCGATCTTGAAAGTGGTCATGCCAATGGCAGGCTAAAATAAAAACGGCTCCCTTGCCCCAATTCACTTTCTACCCAAGCCTTACCACCCATGGCTTCAATAAATTCTTTGCTGATTGAAAGCCCCAGGCCCGTTCCCGTTTTTTCGGTGCCCGGCACCTGGTAAAACCGGTCGAAGATCCTGGCCAGGTGCTCATGCCCGATTCCTTTGCCCCTGTCGGTTACACTTATCACCATGGTGTCCGTTTCCCTTGAAACCTGAACGGTAACGGTACTGCCTGCAGGAGAATATTTAATTGCATTGGTCAGTAGATTGGTCAGCACCCAGGCTACTTTTTCTTCATCCGCTTTGCAAAGCAGGGGTTGGTGCGCAAGCAGCGTGTCTATCAAAACCTGTTTCTGCTGTGCCGCAGCGGTAACCGCTTCCACCGCCCTCTTAACGGGCACAGAAGCATCGATCTCTTTGATATGCAGTTGTATTTTCCCGCTTTCTACCTGGGATAAATCCAACAACTCACTCAAAATTTTCAGCAGCCTTTGATTGTCGGCTTTCAGGTTTTGCACCAGTTCTTTCTGCTCGGTGTTCAAGGGGCCCACGCGTTCGTCTTCCAGCAGTTTCAAACTAAAATCAGACGCTGCAAGTGGTGTTTTCAGTTCGTGAGATACCGTGGCCATGAAATTGGTTTTGGCCACATCCAGCTCTTTGTAGGGCGTGATGTTTTTCAAAACAGTCATTTGCCCGATGGTGCCTTCACTGTTATTGATGGGGATGGTTTCTTTTGTGAAGAACTGTTCCTTTGTATCTACTACAATTTTAAAAGGCTGGTCGCTTTCTTCGGTCATCAAAAACCTGAACAGGTCATTCTGTTCCCGCAACAGTTTTTCTTTTTTCCCGATCACGGCTGTTTCGGGAAGATTCAGCAATTGGAGCGCCTGCGGGTTTGCAAAAAGGATCGTTCCATTTTTACCTATGCCAATACTGGCATCCTGCAAAGAATTGATGACCGCCTCCGCCCTTTGTTTTTCGAACAAAATCCGGGCGAGATTGCTGTGTTCAAATTTATCCAGCTCTTCTGCCATGTTGTTAAAGGCCGCGGCCATTTCGCCAAACTCGTCTTTCCTGTTCAGGTGTATCCGTTCGGAGTATTTCTTACCGGCGATCGCTTTGATACCTTCGGTTAATGTAACGATGGGGTTGGCAATGTACCCGGGGAAATTGTATACAAACACAAGGCCCACGATCGCACACAAGGTCAGCAAAAGGGTTATGATGAATTTTGCGCTGTCCGAACTGTGATTGAGCATCTTGTTCTTTTCGGATATCGCCAACAGGTTGATCTGCATGATCGCACTGATGTCGTTGCGCACAGCCTTTTCATGTTCCAATGATCCGGGATGATCCTGCAGCGCGTTGAAGTCGCGCCGTAGTTTACGTGTTACATATTCTTCACCGGGTTCGGTAATATTGGATTCCTGCCCGCGCATGTTTTGTTCAAACATTGCTTTCTTTCCTTCCGGGTCGGTATCGCGGTTGTCCATCGCTTCGAGCATACCTTTGGTATAGTCGAGTGTTTCATAATTTTCCTTTAGTATATCGCGCTGTTCCGAAGTGGATCGGTTCAGGTAAAAGAAACCGGTGCCGCCCACCAGCAGCAGCAACGTAAAGAGAAACATCACCCCAAGCGTAATTTTTGTTTTCAGTTTCATTACCGCTACGATAGTATGATCAAATCGATGTCATTAACACTTAACTCCTTCAGCAATCTATTGAACACACTTGTGCTCAGGATCACCTGGAAAAGACTGAGATGTGGCTTGCCGATGCAAACCGTTGTGATCTCTTTCTCTATACAGGTTTGCATGATGGCTTCCGCGATATTGGTATGCTTCACCTGTATCACCTCCGCCCCTGCCTCGGTTGCCGCCTTAAAGTTATTACTTAAATGCCGTTGGGCTGCAAGGGGAATCCTGTCCAGGCTTTCTTTTGGCGTCTGAACATATAAAACATACCAGTTGCTGTTGTAATAACTCGCAAGCCGCGCTGTTTTTCGTATGATGTGCTGCGATGTTTCTGCATTGCTCGAAATACAGGCGAGAAATTTTTCGTGCCGCAACAATTTGTCCCGGGTTACTTCATGGTCCACTTTTCGTTCTACCTGCCCGGCCACTTCCTTCAAAGCCAGTTCGCGCAACTGGAGGATCTTTTCGGGAAGAAAAAAATTCTGCAACGCCTGCTGCACTTTTGTGGAGTCGTAGATCTTCCCTTCTTTCAAACGGGTGATCAGTTCGTCGGCGGTAAGGTCTATGTTAACCACTTCGTTCGACAATTGCAAGATTTTATCAGGCACTCTTTCCTGCACCTCTACACCCGTGATCTTCTTTACTTCCTGGTTGATGCTTTCAATATGCTGGATGTTAACAGCGGTGATCACGTCGATACCTGCATCAACAATATCGAGCACATCCTGCCATCTTTTTTCATTCTTGCTGCCCGGGATATTGGTATGCGCCAGTTCATCCACGATCACAACAGAAGGTTGCAACAGGAGGATGCGTTGCACATCCAGTTCTTCGAGCCTTTTACCCTTGTAGAAAACTTCCCTTCGGGGAACCAGTGGGAGGCCGTCGAGTAACGCATGGGTTTCTTTGCGGTTATGGGTTTCAACATAACCGATCTTGACATTTACACCCGCATCCATCAACCGCCGTGCTTCCTGCAGCATGCGGTAGGTCTTACCCACACCAGCGCTCATACCGATGTAAATTTTCAGCCTGCCCTTTTTTTCCCGGTCAGGTGTTTCCAACCACTCGTCAGCCGGTTTGTTTTCCATGTTTAAAAACTTATCGCAAGTGTGGTAGTAAGACTGGCATTGCCAGCTGTTAAACCATTGTTTCTTTTTTCAAAGATTTGATCTTTGCTGTGCAATGTTCTGGCCTCTATACGCCATGTTGCGTTTTCCGCAACTGCATAATCGAAGTTCGCACTAAAACCCCAGGTCTGGAAGCCGTTTGGCGTACCCGAAGCAATGATCACCCCGTTTTTGTCTTGATAATATTCTGCCCGCGCGGCCAGCGTGGACCTGCTACCTGCTGCATATTTAACGATCAATACAGGACTGTACCATGTGTTTGTAGCGGATGAACCTTTTGCTTTTTGTTCTGCACCCATATCAAACCCAATGGTTGCCGCCCAACTTTTACTCAATTGAAATATACCGTAGAAGTTGTGAAAATAGCGCACCTGGCGAACGCTGTCGGGCTTGTCGCTGCCAATAAAACTGCTGGCGTTCAAAGTAATACTTCCGTTTGGTTTGTAAGTAACCTGCGATCCAAAAGCAGGTGTGGTATTGCCGTACACCCTTTCTATTCTCTGCCATCCGTTGAGTATAAGTGCACTTAAAAACCAGTGTTCATTTTTCGAGGTATAGCTAAGCTTCACGCCCGTTTCAAAATAGGGCGAATTGTCTGCCAACATGCTTCGTGTAACGTTCCAGCAATCTTTACCAATGGCGCTCTCAAAGCCTATGTGCGATGGGAATACGCCGGCATCCAGCCATAGATTGGCTTTCCGCGAAAGCTTTACGCCAATATTTGCTTCGTAAATATTTTTTAAGACCCCGCCTTCGGCTGCATAATTCGCATTCATATAAGAGCCTGCGGCCAATGCAACATTCGCCCTTACATTCTCTTTGCTGTACGCAGCTTTTACAAAGCCAAGGTTGAGTGACACTTCGTTGTTTCGGTTGAAACTGTACACAAAAGAAGGCCTTGTGTTACCTGCAGGATTGTTGAAATCATATTGATAATATACTTCCGCATAACCCGATACAGTAAGCGGGCTTTTGTTTACCTGGTCCTGCGCAAGCAGCGACGCGAACGGAATGGCCAGGAGTCCAATTAAAATGATTGTTTTCATCTGTTGATTCATTTGAGTTTATCTAAAGCAATATTGAGTTGTAACACATTTACTTTTTCAATTCCATTCATGACCGATCTTTCTTTTGTGTTACCGATCAGATCGATGAGTTTTTGTTTTGCCATGTTTCTTTCTTTGGCGATCCTTTCTACCTGTACCAGTGCTCCCTGCAAAGAAATATCCGGGTCAAGTCCACTGCCGCTCGCTGTAACCAGGTCTGAAGGGATATCACTCTTTTTGATCGCCGGGTTATGTACCAAAAAGCTGTCTATCCGGTCGCTCACCGTTTTCAGGTAATCCGGGTTTGATGGCCCTTTGTTACTTCCCGATGACCCGGCTGCATTGTACCCCGCCGCCGATGGCCTGCCATTAAAATACCGGTCGGCTGTGAATGATTGGCCCTCCAGCTGGTATCCTGCTTTTTTTCCGTTTGCTGTTACGGTTTGTCCCTCGCCCCTGGCAGGCGCCGCTTGTGCAATGCCTAATATCAGCAGCGTGTATAATCCGCAAAAAACAACAATGCAGGCCAGGGTAAGTTTTATTGCGGGAAAAAGATATTGTTTCATTTTGTTTGTTTTTTTCTTGGTTAGAACCAGTTGGATACAACCATGTCGATTAATTTAATACCGATAAAAGGAATGACCACCCCTCCCAACCCATAGATCAGCAGGTTTCGCCTGAGCAGTGCACTTGCGCCGATGGGTTTATAAGCAACACCACGCAATGCCAACGGGATAAGCAGCGGTATGATGATCGCGTTAAATATCACAGCGGAAAGTATGGCGCTCTCGGGGCTGTGCAGCCGCATGATGTTCAGGCTCTGCAGCGCCGGTATGGAAGCGATAAACAGCGCAGGTACGATCGCGAAATACTTTGCCACATCGTTTGCTATGGAGAAAGTGGTTAACGTTCCTCTTGTCATGAGCAACTGTTTTCCTATCTCCACGATCTCGATGAGTTTGGTGGGATCGTTGTCGAGATCAACCATATTGCCCGCTTCCTTTGCAGCCTGTGTGCCGCTGTTCATCGCTACGCCCACGTCTGCCTGTGCAAGTGCAGGGGCATCGTTTGTGCCATCGCCCATCATGGCAACCAGCTTGCCGCCCTGTTGCTCGCGTTTGATGTAATTCATTTTATCTTCCGGCCTTGCTTCGGCAATAAAATCATCTACGCCCGCTTTTTCTGCAATGAATTTTGCGGTGAGCGGGTTGTCGCCGGTTACCATCACCGTTTTAACACCCATTTTCCGCAGGCGTTCAAAACGTTCATGGATACCGGGTTTGATGATGTCCTGCAACTCGATAACACCCAGCACGATTTCGTTTTCTGTAACCACCAGCGGCGTTCCTCCATTGGATGAGATCTCTTTTACCGTTGCAACCGTTTCCGGAGGAAAGCTGTTGCCCGCTTTTTCAACCAGTGCCTTGATGGAATCAAAAGCGCCTTTGCGGATCCTGGTATTCTCAAAGTCCACGCCTGAACTCCTGGTCTCTGCCGTAAATTTTATAAAGACCGGGTCTTTCAGGATGAGGCCAACCGGGTTCACATCCGAAAGCTCAACAATGGATTTGCCTTCCGGGGTTTCGTCTGCCATCGAGCTCAACACCGCGCATTTTATGAAATGCGTTCTATCTACCCCGTTTGCCTGGTAAAAATGCGTTGCCTTCCTGTTACCGATGGTAATGGTTCCTGTTTTATCCAGCAAAAGGGTATCGAGGTCGCCGGCTGTCTCTACGGCTTTACCACTTTTGGTGATGACGTTTGCGCGAAGGGCGCGGTCCATTCCTGCAATGCCAATTGCACTCAGCAGCCCGCCAATGGTTGTTGGTATCAAACACACGAACAGGGAAATAAACGCCGCGATCGTTATCGGGGTGTTTGCATAATCACCGAATGGTTTCAGCGTAACACATACGATCACAAAAATAAGCGTGAACCCGGCCAGCAGAATCGTCAATGCAATTTCGTTGGGTGTTTTTTGCCTTGATGCGCCTTCGACCAGCGCGATCATTTTATCAAGAAAGCTTTCGCCGGGTTCGGTCGTTACCCTGACCTTGACCTGGTCTGATAACACTTTGGTACCGCCCGTTACAGAACTTTTATCACCGCCCGCTTCCCTGATCACCGGTGCAGATTCGCCCGTGATGGCGCTTTCATCTATGATCGCAATACCTTCAATGATCTCCCCATCCATTGGTATCGTGTCGCCGGCCTCACACAGGAACACATCTCCTTTTTTCAACCTTGAGGAGGGAACGGTTTTAACTTCGTTCAGAAAGATCTCACCAAATGGCTGTACCAGTTTGGCCGGTGTTTCTTCCCGTGTTTTACGAAGCGAATCTGCCTGTGCCTTGCCCCTCGCCTCTGCTATCGCCTCTGCGAAGTTGGCAAACAGTAAGGTGAGTAACAATACCGCGGATACAACAAGGTTGTAAGCGAGGCCGCCCTGGTTGTTTTCGCCGGTGATGATCCAGATGCACACCCCGATCATCACCGCTGTTCCGATCTCCACTGTAAACATTACAGGGTTGCGAAACATGGTTTTTGGGTTCAGTTTGACGAAAGACTGCTTAAGCGCTTCTTTCACCAGGTCGGTTTTGAAAAGTTTATTTGATTTAACTGACATACGATTTGAGTTTATTTCATTCCAAAAAATTCAGCGATCGGCCCGAGTGTCAATGCAGGGAAAAAGGAGAGCGCGGCTACGATAAAGATGACCGCGAAAACCATGATGCCAAATGTGCCGGTATCGGTTTTCAAGGTGCCTGCGCTTTCGGGTACATATTTCTTTTTTGCAAGGATACCCGCAATGGCCAGCGGACCAATGATGGGCAGGAACCTCGAGAGCAACATTACAATACCACAGCTGATGTTCCACCACGGAGTGTTGTCGCCAAGGCCTTCAAAACCGCTTCCATTGTTTGCCGATGAAGATGTGTATTCGTACAACATTTCGCTGAAACCGTGGTTGCCCGGATTGTTGAGCCAACCGGCAAATCTTGCAGGATCATGGGCATAGAGGTAACTGCTGAGGGCAGTACCAACCAGGATAACAAAAGGATGGAGCAGCGCAATGATCGCGGCGATCTTCATTTCTTTTGCTTCGATCTTCTTACCTAAGAATTCAGGTGTACGTCCCACCATCAACCCACTGATGAATACTGCGATGATGATAAAAATGTAGAAGTTCAGAAAGCCCACACCAACACCTCCATAAAATGAATTGATCATCATGCCGAGCATAGCGAACATGCCGGTGAGTGGCGTAAAACTATCGTGCATCGCATTGACCGAACCGTTGGAGGTGCAGGTGGTGGTAATGCCCCAGAAAGCAGATGCCGCAGAACCGAACCTCACTTCTTTTCCCTCCATACTACCCAGTTGCTGGCTGATGCCCAACTTGCTTACGGCAGGGTTGCCCTTCATTTCCTGGATGATGGATGGAACAAGCAGCAACAGGAAACCAGCCGTCATAACAGCCAAAATCATCCATGCCAGCCGCTTTCTCTTAAGTATATAACCAAGCGCAAACAACATGGCAATGGGAATGAGAACAATGCACACATTCTCTACGATGTTGGTAAAATAATTGGGGTTTTCCAAAGGGTGCGCGGAGTTGACACCAAAAAATCCACCCCCGTTGGTTCCTACCTGTTTGATTGCCACCATCGCTGCAGAGGGGCCACGCGAAACATTTACCGTATCCCCTTGCATGGAAATAAACTGGTCCTTTCCTTTAAAGGTCATCGGCGTTCCGTTGAACACAAGGATCACGGCAACAACAATGGATATGGGCAGCAATATCCTGGTACAGCTTTTAATAAAGTAGTTGTAAAAATTTCCCAACCCATCGGTTTGTTTTTCTTTCATGGCCCTGAATACAGCGGCACAGGCAGCCATGCCCGCACCGGCGCTGATAAACTGGAACAGCATAAGCACCAGTTGCCCCATGTAAGAAACACCGGATTCGCCGGAGTAATGCTGGAGGTTTGTATTCGATATAAAACTGATGGAAGTATTGAAGGCAAGATCCGCACTCATGGATGGGTTACCATCAGGATTCAGCGGCAACCATCCCATATTCATCAATACAAACATGGAAAACAGGAACCAGACCAGGTTGATGGTAAGCAAGGCGATGAGGTGTTGCTTCCAGTTCATTTCCTGGGAGGGCCGTACGCCTGCCAGTTTAAAAAATAATTTGTCGAGCGGGTTTAAAATTGCATCGGGCCAGGTTTTTTCTCCATTAAAGACTTTTCCGATGTAACGTCCGAGCGGGATTGCGAGAACGATCATCAGTAAAAACATGGCGATGACCCCAAAAATTTCTGCGTTCATAATTCAGGATTAAGATCAGGTTTAAAATTTCTCCGGCTTTACCAGTACATAAGAGATGTAACAGAAAACCAGGACTGCAATAACAAATAGGATGATCATACAATGGCTGGTTTAGATTTTTTCAAAAAAGTCGATCGCCTTATAAAAAAGTGCAAAACCGGCAAGACCGGCAAGGATCAAAACAAATGTTGACATAAAGTATTTTTTGATGATCCTTTCCTTGTGCCAACGGCATGCCTGCGTTAACGGCACGGGAGGGCCAGAGAGCCAAAATCCTTGGTATCATTGCGTTTGAGCGGGAGAATAAATAAACCGGCGTTTACCTCGCCTGTTAAAACCCTCTCATTTTGAGAGGGTTTATTATCATATTGAGAGAGTGCAACAATAACCGGTTGATCAACCGATCTTGTATTCATCGATCTTGCGGTACAATGTGGCGGTGCCGATGCCGAGGAGTCGTGCGGCTTCTGATTTATTGCCGTTGGTGTGGTTCAATGTTTTTTTGATATGGAGTTTTTCCACCACCGAAAGGTTGAAGGAGCTTTCGGCTTCCCCGTCTGCATTCTGAACATCGGCGGGAAGATTGGCGGATGTAAGTTCTGTGCCATCGCACAGGATAACGGCTCGTTCGATTACGTTTTTAAGTTCGCGGATGTTGCCTTTCCATGCATGTTGCTGTAGATGCAAAAGAAAGTCATCGCTCATACTATGCACACGAAGGTTGGTTTTGGCAGAGAATACATCGAGGTAATATTGTGCAAGCAAGGGAATGTCTTCTTTCCTGTTGCGCAGTGGCGGAAGATGGATCGTGAATATATTCAGCCGGTAGTAAAGGTCTTCCCTGAATTTGCCATCCTTTACATCCTGCGAGAGGTCGCGGTTGGTGGCTGCAATGATCCGTACATCCACCGAAGTAGCTGAGGTATCACCCACCTTGATAAAAGAATGATTTTCTAAAACGCGCAACAGCTTTGCCTGCAGGTCGGCCGGCATATCACCCACCTCGTCCAGGAAAAGTGTTCCCTTATTGGCTTCTTCGAGCAGGCCCGTTTTGTTTTGGTTTGCACCGGTAAACGCACCAGCCTTGTAGCCGAAAAGCTCGCTTTCCAGCAATTCTTTACTCAAGGCGCTGCAATTAAGCGCCTGGAAAGGCTTCGCTGCGCGTGCGCTCTCGTTGTGTATGGCCTGCGCAAAAACCTCTTTCCCGGTGCCGGTTTCGCCCAGCAATAAAATAGTGGCATCGGTGGGCGCGGCCTTGCGTGCCAGTGTGATGGCTTCCTTTATTTCTTTCGACTCGCCAATGATGCTGTTGAACCCATATTGTTTGCTTACTTTCTGTTCGAGCGTATGAATCCTCTTCTGCAGGTTTATTTTTTCCATGGCCCGGCCCAGTAAAGGAATGATCTTTCCATTGTCATCGCCCTTCGTAATATAATCGAAAGCGCCATCCTTCATTGCCTGCACACCGTCGGGGATATTGCCATAGGCGGTTAGCAGGATGATCTCAAGAAAAGGAAATTTTTGTTTAAAGGGCTTCACCACATCAACACCGCTGCCATCGGGGAGTTTAACATCACACAGCAATACATCTACCGCTTCGCTTTCCAGGATCTTTTTCCCGGCCTTGATCGTGCCGGCCTGCAACACGGAAAAACCCTCCAATGAGATAACCCTGCTGAGCAGCCCCCGCAGTTTTCCTTCGTCGTCTATAATAAGTATGGTTCCCATCTGAGGTTTACAGGCAAAGGTATAACTCTTCTGTAAAGCCTTCTCAATTGTTGGTTGCAAACATTTTGAAGGGTGTTGTTCTTGGGGCAACCCGTTCTGTTATGCCCGGCTTTCACCGGTCCTGCCATGATCTTTGGCTTTAACAACCTGATCGATATTCAAGGCGGGTTCAAATCGATAAAAGAAAGCGGACTCTTCCCTATTTCTGAGTACGTTTGCCCATCAACCTTAGCAACAAATTAAAATCTGGTCCTGCTATGCTTTTGTCTATTTTATCATCGCCATGGCCCTGGTACGTGGCCGGCCCGCTGATCGGGTTAATGGTTCCGGCTTTATTATTGATAGGAAATAAGTCTTTTGGAATCTCATCCTCACTGCGCCATGTATGTGCTGCCTGTATACCTGCAAAAATTCCTTTTTTCAAGTACAACTGGAAAAAGGAAACCTGGAACCTGGTTTTTGTTGCCGGCATTTTACTGGGCGGTTTTGTCGCAATGCAATTTCTCAACGATCCCGCTGAAGTACATGTGGATGCGAGGCTTGCCGGTGAACTCGAAAAATATGGCATCAGCAACTTCCATGGTTTGGTGCCGGCTGACTTATTTAACTGGAAAAGCCTTCTAACGCCGAGGGGATTTATTATGATGGTGATCGGCGGCTTTATGGTAGGTTTCGGAACACGGTATGCAGGTGGTTGTACAAGTGGTCATGCCATCATGGGTCTCAGCAGCCTTCAATGGCCCTCGCTTTTAGCTACCGTAAGCTTTATGGCCGGCGGTTTTATCATGGCAAACCTGGTCCTGCCTTTTATTCTAAAACTGATTTGATCTATGACAACAGGAAAAAACAAAGCCGAAAAAAAACATCACCAGTTTCTCACAAAGAATACCGACTTCGAGGTCCGCTCCCTCGATACCATTTGTGTAAACGAAAGCGAGCTGTCACACCCCTGGTGGTACAACGGAAAATACCTGCTGGCCGGCATTATTTTCGGAATTATTTTGGTAAAGGCGGAGGTGATATCGTGGTTCCGTATCCAGGAAATGTTCAGGTTGCAAAGTTTTCACATGTTCGGGGTGATTGGTTCGGCAGTTTTGGTTGGGATGATCAGTGTTGGCCTGATAAAAAGATACAGGATCAAAACCATCTATGGCGAACCCATTGAAATTCCTAAAAAAGAGTTCAGCCGCGGACAGGTTTACGGCGGATTGATCTTTGGATTTGGCTGGGCGCTTACCGGTGCCTGTCCCGGCCCGCTATTTGCCCAGATCGGGACAGGTGCAACCGTGATACTGGTTTCACTGCTCAGTGCTGTTGCCGGCACGTGGGTATATGGCCGGTACAGGTCATCCCTGCCCCATTAAAAAGTTCATCCTTTGGTGTGCACAGCATTGACCACTTCATAGAATATTATGCCCGATATCTTATACACAGAAGCAACCGAACGTGAGGTGGCAGCGATTGCCAAATTGCGCGCAGTAAACTCTGGCAATGAAGAACATTGGAAGGAGAGAATAACGGGCTATCACAACGGCCTTATTCACCCGCAGAAAGCAAAACCGGAAAGAACAATTTTGATTGCTTCTCACCAATCCGAGGTCATTGGATGGATCGCAGGACACCTGACCGAACGTTTCAATTGCGACGGAGAACTGCAGTGGCTTGATGTTCGTTCGGATTATCGAAGGAAGGGCATCGCTTCTACATTATGGAATGAGCTGTCTGAATGGTTTATAAAAAACAATTCTTACAAGATCTGCGTGGACCCCGGGAATGAAGAAGCACGGAAATTTTATGCAAACAACGGTGCGGCCAACCTGGATGATCATTGGATGTATTGGCCGGACATCAGGGAAGCCAGGAAATAAAAGTTGACGTCATCATAAACGAACGGATCAAAAAAATGCCGGAAGATTGCTCTTCCGGCTGCCTTTAAAAACCGGGCGTTGAAACGCCTGTTTGCTTCGGCCCGTCCGAAGTAGTTTTCACAGGTTGCTTTCCCGTGAGAGGCTTGCAAAATGCTATAACCAACCGATGAAGCGGAACTTGTGTGTTGCCTTATCCTTTTTCATAATCGAGCTTGTCCACGGAAGGTGTTTTATTTTTTCAACAAATGCCTTATTGGAATGGTAAACATCCAACAGGTTCTTCCTGGAAAGCGGGTGCAATGGCGAAACCGCGTCAACGCTAAAATAGAGCGGCTGTGTTGTTAAACAGGCAACGCAGACCGGTACGCTGTACAGACAGATCTTATTTGTGCTTTCCACTCGGTAACCCTCTTCATTATAGAGGCGCCAGTCAACCCCTTCTTTTCTGTATCCCCACAACTGGTCGAAATAAAACCGCGTGGTGCTATCACGTTGTTTGATCACGATATACCCGCGTTTGTTGTCGAGCAACTTCTCATCATCCGAACTTGTAAACCCATGGCTCACTATGCCCGCTTCAAAGTCTTTTGCCGTTAGGTACACGCCGTTTTCAGGACGCTTCCGTATGGTTTGCCCCTGCGCCATATTGGCCAGCAATAAGAGAAGAACTACAAGGTTTTTCATATTATGGCCTTTTGTTTTTTAAGAAATTAGCCCTGCCAGGAATAGCAGGGCTGTTGCAAATAATACTACAACATGAGATTTCTTCATGAATCAATTCATTTCATCGGTTGCATTGATAATCACTTTATCGCCGGGCGCAAGATTTCCATAGATCTCAACTTTATCTGCCGCCTGGTTACCTGTGGTTACGTCAACTTTTTTGGGTTTTCCATTGTCGAGGGTTAAAACATATTTTCGTTCAGTAGAAGTAACCACCGCAGACCGCGGCACCCAAAGCGCCTGTACATTTCCTTTGGAGTAGAGAAAAACATCTGCATACATTCCTGGCGACAGACCCAATTTTGTATTTGGCACATCGATCTCCATCCTTTCGCTCCTGTACTGTGCATTGATGTTCATGGACCGCCTGCTGATAAAACCTGTAAGCCTTTTGCCCTGAAGCGCACTTACGTAAAAAGAAACGGTGTCTTTGTTTTTGAGGTTGGCGGCAATGGCTTCGGGTACGTCTACCTGCAAACGGAGATGGTCGGTCTGCTTTAATTCAAGCATCGGTTTATCTTTCGATGCAGAACTTACCAATGCACCTGGATGCACGTTCCTTTCCGTTATTGTTCCGCTGAAGGGTGCCGAAACCCGCAGGTAGCCGGTCATGGTTTGCTGCATTTGCCAGTTCGCCTTCTCTGCATTACTGATCATACTGTCGGCTTCCACCTTTGAGCGCGCATTGGAAAGTTCCATGGGAGAAATGGCACCGGGTGTTTGAGAGGCTTCCAGCAAACGCATATAGCGGTCCTTGCTGATGGTGTAATCGGTGCGGGTACGCGCATATTTTTCCTTTGCCTGGAGAACGGATTGTTCCAGTTCCGGCGCTTCTAGGATCATCAGCACCATTCCCCGTGAGACTTTTGATCCCACATCTACACCGACCGTTTTTACATAACCGTTCACCTTGGGAAAAATGCTCACTTCCTGGAAAGCAGCCAGCTGTGCAGGCAGTTTCACAACAGTAGATACCCCACCGCTCTCAACCGTCGCAGTTTGGTAGCCAGGCGCCACAGGAGCTGCCTTCTCTGCTTTTTTTTCTTTTTTATCTGAGCAGGAAGATAGGGTCACAAGAAAAACAAAAATTACAAAACAATATTTCATGGGATTTATTTTAGGAATTGACAGATTCAGGTAAGAGCGAAACGGATTGAAAACCGGAACGTTGCCGCACCCAGCCGTATACCAGGGGCACTATGTAGAGCGCCGCGAATGTGGAAGCGATCAGCCCGCCAATTACAGCCCGCCCCAGCGGTGCAGATTGATCACCTGCTTCGCCAAGTCCACTGGCCATCGGTATCATACCGGCGATCATGGCCAGGCTCGTCATCAGGATCGGCCGCAAACGTATACCGGCGGCAACCGTTGCGGCTTTGAATGGATCCCTGTAGGAAAGACGCAATGCTTCAGCGTTGGTAACAATCAGGATCGCATTGGCCACCGATACGCCCGTGCTCATAATGATACCCATATAAGACTGGAGGTTAAGCGTAGCGCCTGTTGCCAGCAACAGGATCATCGCACCCAATAACACGGCAGGGATGGTTGACAATACGGCGAGCGCAACGCCAAAGGATTGATAGTTTGCCGTAAGCAACAAAAGAATAACGATGATCGCAACCAGCAAGCCCGTCTGTAAAGAATCGAGGGTTTCTGTTAGCAGCGAGGACATCCCTTTTATTTCAGGAACAAGCCCGCGCGGGGGTTCACCCAGCAAAGCAATTGTTCTTTGAACCGCTCCTGTTGCCGTACCAAGGTCTTTTTTAAAAACGTTTGCGCTTACGGTTAAAAATCTTCGTGGCCCGGCCCTGTCGTATTCCCCGGGCAAAGTATCGATCACTAATTGGGCTATATCGGAAAGCACAGGTCTTGCTTTTCCTTTCACCAGCGGAATAGATTGCAATTGCTCAAGGGAGTTCATCAAATACTCCGGAACCTGAACCTGCACCTGGTAAGTATAGGCCACTTTTGTATCAAGCCATTGAACCTTTTCTGTGAAGCGGCTCGATGAAGTTGCGTCGGTTATACTTCTCGCAACCTCCGGAAGATTCAGACCCATTTGCGCAAGACGAAACCTGTCGATAGTGATTCTGACCGTAGGAAAATGCAGGGGCTGTGCGATCTGCACATCACGCAGGTAGCTGATCTGTTTGAGGGAATCAACAAGGCGTTCAGCATACTTCTTTATATCATCAAAATTTTTGCCTGCAACGCGGACCTCTACTGGGGTGGCCGCTCCCTGCGCCATGATCTTTTCTGTGAGCTCTATCGGTTCAAAAGAAATATCTACGGAAGGATATGCCGCTTTGATACTGGCGCGCAGCTTGTCTTTTAACTCGTCGAGGTTTGCATGATAATCCTCCGCCAGGTTGATTTGCAGGATGGCCTCATGTGTACCGCTGTTGAAAATGTAAAGGTTGCTGGAACCATAACTGCTCGGGATCAATCCTACATAGGCCGAGCTCACAGACACATTCCCGCCAACGGTAGAATCTATCACACCGAGAATTCCTTTTACGGCGCGTTCCGTATGCTCCAGCCTTGTACCGTCTGGCTCTTTGATGCGTAGCTGCAGCTGGCCATTGTTTGTTTTGGGTAACAGGTCCTTCCCAATCACCACATAACAAATACCTGCCGCAACCAGGGAAAGCACAAGGTAAAGTGGTACGATCCACCGCCGCTTTGGCATCCAATGATGGAGCTGGTGTCCCAATTTCACCTTGATGCGCGAGAAGAACCCATTTTCTTCCGGATGAATTCTATCCTGTTTCTCATGGTCTACCACTTCGGCAATCTCCCCTTCATCGAGCGATAAACCAGCGTGTGCCTGGTCAGTGGGGTGATGATACTTTTGAAACATACCCTCCTTAAGCAGCCAGTTGGAAATAACCGGCACCAGGGTTTGGGCAGCGATGAATGAAATGATCATGGCAAAGCCGATCGACAACGACAAAGGAAGGAACATGGCTTTGGGTACACCCGTCATAACAAAAGATGGCGCGAATACGGCCAGGATACAAAGCAGGATCAGCAGCAAAGGAAAAGAGATCTCTTCACAGGCATCCCTGATGGCGAGCCGTTTTGGTTTACCCATTTCAAGGTGCTGATGAATGTTCTCTATCGTAACCGTGGCCTGGTCTACCAAAACACCTATCGCCAGGGCAAGTCCGCTCAAGGTCATGATATTGATGGTTTGTCCGCACAGGTTAAGAAACAGCATGGTGCTGATCACCGCAACAGGAATGGTGATCACTACCACCAGGCTGCTTCTCCAGTCCTTCAAAAAAAGCAATACCATGAGCCCGGTAAGAATGGCACCCAGTATTCCTTCTGTCATCAGGCTTTTAACCGCATTGATCACAAAAACCGATTGGTCAAATTCATAACTCACGTTCACATCCTCCGGTAGCAGGCTTTTCATTTCGGGGATCTTTCCCTTTAGTTGCTGAACAACATCCCAGGTGGATGCATCCGCTGTTTTTACCACGGGGATATAAACCGAGCGTTTGCCGTTGATCAATGCGTAATCTACCGTAATGTCTGAAGCGTCCGCAACAGTAGCTACATCATGAATAAAAACAGAAGCAGCACCATTTGTAGTAACGGGTATGTCTTCGAAATGCTGTACTTTTTCTTCCAGCGAGTTGAGCGTCGTTACATACATCAGGCTATCGATCCGGATATTACCGGATGGTGTGATGGTATTGTTCCTCGTAATGGATTCGACAACCTGGTCTGGTGAAATATTGAACCTGCGTAATTTCTCAGGATCTACGCTGATCACTATCGATCTTGAATTGGCCCCGAACGGCGGCGGCGCCGATAAGCCCGGTACCGTTGAGAACATCGACCGCACACGGGTTACCGCCAGGTCATAGATCTCTTTGAGCGATTTTGTCGGGCTGCTGAAAACAAGCTGCCCCACCGGCAAGGATGATGCATCAAAACGCAACACCTGTGGAGGCAGCGCACCTGCGGGAAAAAATTTGGCGGCCCTGTTTACCTGTAGAGCCACCTGCGCCGCAGCTTCCGCCATATCGGTGCTCTCGTAAAAACTAAGTTTGATGAGGGTCAACCCCTGTATGTTTTTACTTTCCATGTTCTTAATACCATTTACATACAGGAACTGGTCCTGTAAACGCGTGGCAAAAAAACCTTCCATCTGCTGGGGCGACATGCCGCCGTAGGATTCGATCACGTATATCGTAGGCAGGTTCAACTTTGGAAATATATCTATTGGTATTGTTCGGATGGCCATGACCGAGAACATCAACAACCCAGTAAAAAGCACCAATACAGTGATTGGCCTTTTTAACGCTGCTCTTACCATGAGTAATTATTTAATGGTTTGAATAAATTGGGAAAGGTTGCCGGTGGCAGCGGCTTTTTCCAGTTGCGAAAGGTTCCAGTCGCTCAATGTTTCAATGTAGTCGGTCTGGGATCGATACAAAACAAAAGAAGCATTGGTAAGGTCTACCAGTGATATGATCCCCGCCCTGTACTGCGCTAATTTTTGCGCATAGGTTTCTTTTGCGGATTGTAACTGCACCGGTAATTCTGCGAGATTTGCGCGTACCGTGGCGAGCGCATTGTTTGCCTGTAATTCGTTCAGCCGCAAAGCGGATTTCTGTTGTTCAAGCTCAAACTCACTGGCTTGCAACTGGTATCGGTTAACGGCCAGCTTATCTCGCCGGTACATTCCATTGAACAGGTTATACGTGAAGGCAACACCCAACCCGTAGTTAAAGCGCTGGAAGCCCAGACCCGTTGACAGCGATTTGTACTGGTCGTTGAATTGGATGCTCGATCCCCTTGCCCATACCGACCCCGCCAATATGATCTTTGGCAGGTAGCTTTTCCGTATCAGGAACGCATTGGCCTGCAGCATTTTCGTCTTTGCAACAAAGTAATCCAGCAATGGGTTGTGGAGCGTATCCATCCGGTAATCGTACCACACAGGTTTGCGGTCCATCGGGTTTCCCTGTAAGGTATCCAGCTGTATTTCCGCTGCAGGTATGCCCGTCAGGTAGCTCAATTGTTCTTTCAGTTGACCCATCCTTCCCATGGACTGGTTGAAAATGATCTTTGTCCTGGATAACTCCGCTTTTGTAAGTGAAGAATCCGAACCCGGTTTCAGGCCACTCAGCGTCAGCGCCCGAATTACACTGTAAATCTGTTCGTAGCGCTGGATGTTCTGTCTGTCGGCCTCCAGGCGGTACTGGTTCTTAAGCACCGAAAAATACAGGCGCGCAACTTCCAGCTGCAGGAAATACAATTCTTTTTTCAGGTCCGATTCCTGCACATCCACAAACGATTTTGCGTACTGCAGTTTCGCGTCATTGAGGCCAAAATTCAGGAGTTCGTATTCACTGTATACAACACCCATATTGGTTGTGGCGGCGTTCCACCTGTTTTCGTTGCGCACACCTGCGGATGTGGAGGGCGTGATACCAAAAGTGAAAAAGCTGCCCGCCAGAGAATTGTCTGATGCAAGCGTAAGTTGTTCGCTCGCCCTTACCTGTGGAAGAAAGGAATGTTTGGTTTCATTAACAGATGCTTTTGCCGCCGCTACAAGCGCCTGCTTCTGTTTCAATACCGGCAGGTTTTTATTGGAGGCATCCACGAGGTCCTGTAATGAGTATTTTTTTTGTGCAAATAGAAATAAGGCAGGAAACAGGCACACAGCTGTAACCACCACACACTTTCCTGGATAGAAAGTTGCCATACTCGAAATGTTTAGAATGAGAAATGTTATTGCTGATCAGTTTCAGGCAACAACAGGGGGGCCGCGTAATGCGTGGGAGGAAAGGAAGACAAAAGAATACAAATTACCCGGTGCCAATGCCGAAGGTTTGAGCCTGGCATACACAACAGAAACCAGCGGCAGGTCGTGAAAAATAACCGGGATACTGGAAGGCTGAAACCTTTTGTTTAACCGGATCTTACTTTTTGGTACGGAAGTGCCCGCATCCTGTTTCAGGTTCGCGGTTCGGGCAGCGCCCGCTTGTACAAAACCCGACGCCTGGTGGTGAACGGGCTGCTTCTGGGCAATGTCAAGGTTGAAAAAGATCTGTACAGCAAAGAATGCCAGGTAAAAACACGTTACCGGCAATTTTATAGCCCAACCGAACAACCTGCTTCGGAACAATACCATTGACTTTGCTGATTTGGAAAGGCTAAGCTATGAAAAAAGGGCAAATACCAGAAAAACAAGGGAAATGGAAAGGATGCAACATTCAAACTGCTGTACGTACATTCTCCGGCAATTCACATGACGAGAATCAGGATGGACGGTTTGGATAATCCGGGTCTCCCTTTCTATCTTTACACCGCATGAAATTCGCTGCCCATATACTTTCCCTGCTGATGCTCTGCATGATGGCCCAGCCATTGCTGATCGAGTGCCAGGCAAAAAGCATTAAAGCTGCGGCCAAAACACATTGCGGTAAAAATTGCCACAAAAAAAAGAAGGAACCTGCCGGCGAAAGGAAATCATGCAACAGCGATAAAAACAAGGAATGCGACCGCACCAGCTCCTGCAACCCTTTTGCAGCCTGCTCGCAATGCCAGTATATGGGTTCGTCGAAATACGACTGTTCAAACAGCTTGGTCGTTGTAAAGAAAGACCAACACCCTGCTCCGGGCGATACCCTCTCACCCGGTTTCGGCAACAATTGCTGGCAGCCCCCGGAATGGGTGGTATAGCAAAAATGTTCAGCAAATACTATTCAAATCATTCAAAAAACATACAATGAAAAAAATTCTCATGGGCATGATCGCCCTCATGTTAATAGGCAACGCATCATTTGCATCTGGTGAAAAAGCTCCTGCTAAAAAAACAAAAGCAAAAACCGAATGCAAAAAATCTGATTGCAGCAAAGACAAGAAAGATTGCAAGGATAAAAAGGACTGCACAAAAGTGTGCACTTCTCCTTGCAACAAATAAGCAGTTTGCTTAGCTAAACGCCCGCCGGTTTGCCGGCGGGTTTTTTTTGCCCCGAAAGAACGAAAGTCGAACAGTTGCGAACCTGAACGACCTATCCGGGCCGATATTGACGGATGTCATCGCCACTGTTGATGCTCATCACTCCTTTCCGAACCAATCCTTGTCATATTTGTGATCATGGAACGGTCCGGATCAGCAAAAAAATTTTTCAACGAAGCAGGCGAACTCGCTGCATTCACAGGCAGGTTCATGTTCCAGTGGTTTCGTCCCAGGCGTGAATCGGCAGAATTTTTAAGGCAATGCTATGTGATCGGGTACCGATCCCTCTCTCTTGTAGGTTTAACGGCATTCATCATGGGACTCGTACTCACCATGCAGCTCCGTCCATCGATGCTGGAATATGGTGCAGAATCGCAGCTTCCTGCCATCATCGGGATCGCGATCGTACGCGAGATCGGCCCTGTGATCACGGCCCTGATCTTTGCAGGGAAAATCGGGTCAAGCATCGGCGCTGAACTTGGTTCAATGAAGGTGAGCGAGCAGATAGATGCGATGGAAGTAAGCGGTACCAATCCCTTCAAATACCTTGTTGTAACCAGGATCATGGCCTCGATGTGCATGCTCCCCATCCTCACTTCGCTCGGCGATGCGGTGTCGTTGTATGGCGCTTATCTCGGCATCAACATCCGGGGCAATACGAGTTTCCACCTGTTCTGGTCGCAGGTATTCGAAAACCTTTCTTTCAGTGATGTGGTTCCCGCTTTTATCAAAACATTTTTCTTCGGCTTCGCTGTAGCGGTAGTGGGTTGTTACAAAGGCTACAACAGCAGCAAAGGCACCGCGGGCGTTGGAAGCAGTGCGAACTCGGCAGTGGTGGTTTCTTCTATTTTTATTTTCATCATCGACCTTCTTGCCGTTCAGGTCACAGACCTTCTGGGTTTCAACTGATCAATATGGAGAAAAAAGAAAAGGTGATAGAGATCCGCAACCTGTACAAGGCATTTGGCGACAACGCGGTGCTTGAAGATTTCAGTATGGATCTGTACGACGGGGAAAACCTTGTTGTATTGGGCAAATCCGGCTCGGGTAAATCTGTATTGATCAAATGCATCATCGGATTGCTCAGGCCCGATGCGGGATCGATCACGGTACTTGGTAAAGACATAAGCAAACTAAACCATGCACAACTCGATGAGCTACGCGTGCACGTTGGTTTTCTTTTTCAAAGCAATGCCTTGTACGATTCCATGACGGTGCGCGCCAACCTTGAATTCCCGATGCGGCGCCACCGGTTCACAGGATCGCCAAAAGAGATGGAAAGACTGATACTGGAATCACTGGACGATGTGGGCCTTGCACATACGATCGACATGATGCCCGAGGAATTATCCGGCGGCATGCGCAAACGCATTGCGCTGGCCCGCACGCTGATCCTCCGGCCAGACATCATCCTATACGACGAGCCAACCACCGGGCTCGACCCCATCACGGCGCAGGAAATCATACGGCTGATGATGAAGATCAAGGAAAAATACAACACCGCCTCGATCATCATTTCGCACGACATGAACTGCGTTGAAGAAACAGCCGACCGCGTGGTTATGCTCATCGACCGGAAATGTTATGCACAGGGAACTTTTCAGTCGCTAAAAGATTACAGCGACCCGAAAGTGAATTCATTTTTTCAACCAAAAAGATTACTGTCATTATGAAACCCATATCAGGCCATATCAAACTCGGCATATTCGTGATCGCAGGACTGGCTTTTCTCGTTTTATTGCTTTACATGATCGGCCGCAACCAAAACCTGTTTGGTTCTCATCTTACCATAAAAGCCGTGTTCACCGACGCAGACGGATTGAAACCGGGAAACAATGTTCGTTATGCGGGTATTGAAATCGGTACGGTAACCTATGTACATTTTCTGTCAGACACAACCGTAGAAGTTGCCATGACCGTTGCCACCCAGGCGGCCAGCGTAATACACAGGAACGCTGTTGCTTCTGTTGGAACCGATGGCCTCGTGGGCAACCGCATCCTGAACATCAAACCCGGTGAAAGTGGGGCGCAGACGATACGCGACGGCGACTATCTTTCAACAAAACCAAAAGTAAACCTTGACAATGCCCTGCAAACCCTCTCGCACACCAATGATGATGTAGCGGAAATAGCGGAGCAGTTAAAGACCACGGTCAGGAAGATCAATGAAAGCACGGCCCTGTGGAAGTTGCTCAACGACCGCAGCATTCCGCTGCACCTGCAAACGGCGCTCCGTAACATCGCTACGGTTACAGCGCGCGCCAACAACATAGCAGGCACCATGGAAACCGCAGTGGCAGATGCAAAGAATGGCAAAGGACTACTGGCCACCCTCCTCTACGATACGGCCATATCGGTTGAATTAAAAAGAACGGTGATGCAATTCAGGAAACTGGGAACATCGGCGGATTCGCTGGTTGGAATTGTCCAGGGATCGGTGAACGGTTTGAATGCGGAGCTCATGCATGGCAAAGGTGTGGCGCATGATCTGATCAGGGATACCTCACTTGCGGGCAGGCTTGCCCGCAGCCTGCAGAACATCGAAAAAGGTACGGATGGTTTTAACCAGAACATGGAAGCGCTGAAACACAACTTTCTCTTCAGCGGTTATTTCAAGAAACTGGAAAAACAGCGGCTTGCTGAGGAAAAAAAGAAGAACAATAAAAAATAGGGAGATACGGAAAGGATGTGCGCGGTTACATTCTTTGCTTTCTTTTCCCGGGCGGCTTCAGGTATGTGGCGAACCACTGTATTGCCTCGGTGATAATCTCATCCATTTTATCGGGCTGGTTGCAATGGTGCCCTGCCCCTGCTACGATGTGCAATTTTTTGGGGCAGGGTAAGCGGTCGAACACCCATTGCTGTGCCTCGAGCGAGATATCATCCAATTCACCTGCAATCAACAGCGTAGGGCATTGTATGCGCGGCATATCGGATTCGTGGGGTTTCAGTTTGCCGTTCCTGCACACCAGTGCCGCGATCTTGTTAAACGACGAAGCAGCCACGAGCGCCGCCGCTGTGCCCGCACCCGCACTGAAGATCCCGATGCGCCTCCCTTTAGCTGCTTTGTGCCTGGTCATCCATTTGGTTACAGTAACCAGCCGGTCTGCCAGCAATTGAATATCGAACCTGTTTGCAAAATCGCTGCGCTCTGCCTCTGTTAACGGGTTGAATACAAGCGTGCCAAAACCATTGCGCTGCATGCGTTGCGTTTCCTCATGCTGGTACTCATCCATGTTGTGTGTACCGGCGCCAAAAGAAAAAATAACAATACCCTGTGCATCGGCGGGCACCGCAAGATGAACATCCAAACCGGGCGCACCGATTGGCAAAGTCAATGTAGTATGATAGTCGAAGCGCATAACTTATAACGTCAAAGTCAAATCTAACAATGTGTTCCTTCAGCAACGATGATCTTAATTATGCCTTTTTATGATTGTCATCAAGCAGTTGCGGCACTGGACCAATGATCATCTTGCCGGCTTTTTTGGTGCTGTGTGATCCATGAGTATTTTTTGAGCCTGCATTTCCTGGATGAATATGGCGCTGTACTCATATAAGAGCGCCCCGAGGTTATCCGGTCCGAAACTGCGGCTCTGTGCCGAATAGACCAGCTGGATCCGCCCATCAAGACGGAACAGGCTCGTTTCCCAAAAACAGCGTGTATCGCTTGGATGGTATCCGGGCTTGTAAACACGCTTGCGTAAGGCAGAATAATAACTCCAGAAACGTTCCTGGTAAGCCGCGTATGGCGAGTGGTAGATCTTTTGCGGTGAATAAAAACGTTCCCGTTTTTTATCAAGCAGCGTTACCGTTAATACCGCATCGATGCCACTTCGTTTCAGCATGAGCAGCGCCTCCTCTTCTGTCAGCTCCTCAAATGGCTTTTCACCATATTCGTCGCAGGAACAGGCCGATACATAGCCGAGCTTTTTGATCCGCTCAAAAATGTACCCCTCAAGCGACTGACGCACCGCCTTTCCCGGTTCATTCACAATACCGAGCACAAGTATTTTTTGATAGTTTGCCGGTGGCAAGGGAGCTGCTGTCCACGAGTTGTCGATCCTGGCTGCCGTACAACCGGTAAAAAACAGTATTGCTATAAGGGTGGCGGTCTGAAATAATCGCATAATCTGGTGTCGGCGGATCAATCTTTCTTTTCAACTGCTTTTAAAAAAAGTGTTGGTACGATCGGGTGTTTGAGCAATTGTTCCGTATGGGTATTTTGAAAAAGCCTGCTGAAAAACGAATGTTTAAAAGGCGCTATGATCAACAGGTCCAGGTTGCATTTTTTTACAAACCTTGCCACCCCGTCTTCAAAACTCTCATCGTGCACGGACCTTAGTTCAATGGGTGTAGGGGCAAACAATTCTTCCATACGTTTTGTTTCTTCACTGCCCGGAACGGTGTAATCCAGTCCCGTAGTAATGAGCGCAACCGTCAGTGTTGCGTGTAATGCATTTACAAAATGAATAGCAGAGCGGACGGGTATGGATGTTTCGGCATTAACAAGATCCGATAACAAACCGATCTGTTTGATATCGGAATACGCTGCACCGGGTGGCACCAACAATACAGGATGATGCAGGTGCCGGATGGCCTGCAATGCATTGCTTCCGAAAAAGAACTTACCTGCTGCAGATACACCGCTGCATCCCATCACCACCACATCGGGGTTGTTTTCCTTGCAGGCCACTTCGAGCTGGTGTATGAAGCTGCCTTCCTTCAACTCTGTTTTCGCCACGCGGCGGCCGTTTAACTGCCTGCCCAATTTTTCGGCCAGCTCGCCCAGGCTCTTTTCCGCATCGTCTGCAATTTGTGCGTAGGCTTCAACAGGATAGGGAACATCTCCCAGCAATACCGGGTATTGATAAACATGCAGTAAAATAAGCTCGGCATGTATTTCAATCGACAATTGCGCAGCATAAGAAGCGGCGTTCTCGGATGTTGAGGAGAAATCAACAGGGACAAGGATCTTTTTCATATTGATTGTAGGGTTGATATCATTTGTCAAACCTAGCAACCACAACGAAGATCTTACATGACCTGCATCACCGGTACTGCTGATACTTGTCAATTGTGATGGCTGATCGCTATCATAGAGGTTGTTGACATCCATCATATCAAAAACAGCTGATTCTGGTGAGCTTCGGTTGCAGCTTAAAAAAGCAACAGTTGTATGGAATGGTCTGAAGAAAATTGGAAAATCATCGCCGGTGTAGCATTCTTTATGCTCGCCATCCGCTCGATGGAAGGTTCGGTTGCGGAACTTTCGGGCAGAAAGTTCAAGCTTTTTCTGAAGCGCGAAACCAGCAACCGCCTACGGGCAGCGGCTGCGGGAACAGTGATCGCTGCGATACTACAGAGCAGCTCGGTGGTTAACCTCATCATACTCGACATGACGGGCTCCGGCATCCTCTCCCTGCAGAGCGCACTGGCACTAACACTTGGCGCAAACATTGGCACCACGGTTAACAGTTGGCTGGTAGCCATGCTTGGGTTCAATACAGGATTCGAATCGTGGGTGCTGCCCATAACAGGGATCTCCGGCATACTCCTGCATTTCACGCAGCGCAAGCCGGGTTTGCAAAATATTTTCAGGCTGCTGTTTTCACTTTCTCTTTTGCTGTTCTCGCTTGATTTCATAAAATCGGGCATGGGCACATTGGTTACCCATTCTTCGCTTCAATTCTTCAAAAACCCTTTTTTGTTTGCCTTGTTCGGACTGGCAGCCACTGCGTTTGTGCAGGCCAGTTCTATCATCATGGTGCTTGCGTTGACTGCCCTGTATCTACATACGGTTTCTTTTGAATCCGCATGCGCACTTGTATTGGGTGGCGAGATCGGTACTACTTTGAAACTATTTTTCGCGGCACGCGGCAATACTGGTGTAAAAAAAGCAATGGCGCTCGGCAATTTTCTCTTCAATGTGGTTACTGCATCTGTTTTCCTCCTGTTCCTTGAACAGGCCTGCAGCATTGTGATGCATGTTGCAGGCGCCGATCATCCTGTTATAGCATTGGTGTTGTTTCAAACGGCCTTCAACCTCGTTAGCCTTGCCCTGTTCCTTCCATGGCTGCCCAAGATCGCCGCCTTTCTTTCTAAAAGGCCATCCGTTGCTGCCGAAACAATCAGTCCTGCCATAAACCTGCAAGGCCCACAGGCCGTTCAGCAAATTGAAGAAGAGGTGCGCAAATTTACCACGCTCTCCGCACTGTATATAATGGGCTCCTTCGGCAGCCAGGCAAAACCCGGGAATGAAAAACAGTTGAGCGGCTTTACACAAAAAACAGGTATGCAACAGTACGCATTGCTCAAACAGTTTTACGGTCAAATACACCGGCTTTCATTGCAGGTAAGAAAACAAAAAAAGGATGAACTGGTAGCTGCCAAACTGGACCAATTGGTATCGGCCGCGCGCAATGCCATGTACGCTGCCAAAAGCATATACAATATCCACGAAGACATCAGGCAATTCAGGAACTCATCTAACGATATTAAATTTAATTTTTACCTGGATGCTTCCAAACGCGTGCCTGCTTTCTGCACGCCCCTGCTTGCGTTGATCAACGCGCCCTCGAACAGGAACAAATACAAGGAGCAGTTGGGCAACATGTACCAATCTATGCGCACCGCATACCGGGCCACCCTTGTTTCCCTTTATGTTGATCCTGTAAGTGATGGCGTTTCGGATATCGAAATCAGCTCATTGCTGAATTGTAACAGGGAAATATTCAGTGCGTTCAAATCCCTTTTTTTTGGCGCCGTGGAGTTGCTGCTGGACGCGCCCGACGCCGATTTGTTTCAAAAAAGTCCCGGGTTTATACGTTAGTCCCGACCGTAATGATATGGATCATCAACTCTTGTGAGCATGGTCATTGATTTCCTTTTATCAATAGACAACATTTGTATCAAACAACAAACATGCCTTCCTATATCAAAAAATTCAGCGAGATCAGCGCGAACGATGTTCCGCTGGTTGGCGGAAAAAATGCATCCCTGGGTGAAATGTTTTCCACCCTTGCCACCGCACAGATCTGCGTTCCGGATGGGTTTGCTTTAACAACAACCGCGTTCCGCGATTTCATAACCTTTAATAAGATCGGCGATGCGATCAATGCTGCATTGGAAACGCTCGACAAACAAAACTTCAGCAACCTGCGCGAAGTGGGACGGCAATGCCGCGCGCTGATGATGTCTGGCGAGTTACCTCCAGAAATAAAACAGCAGGCCATTGCGGCCTATTCCGTATTGTGTTCCGGCAAGGATGATTCCGTTGCGGTGAGAAGCAGCGCCACCGCCGAAGATCTGGCTACCGCAAGTTTCGCGGGCCAGCATGAATCATTCTTAAACGTTCATGGTGTAAACGGCCTGCTGCTGGCCATCCACAAATGCTTTGCATCGCTGTATACAGACCGCGCGATCAAATACCGCGAGGACAATGGCTTCAGGCACAAGGATGTAACACTGTCTGTTGGCGTACAAAAAATGGTGCGTTCAGACAATGGCGTTTCAGGTGTCGGGTTTACGCTCGAGCCAGAGAGCGGTTTCCGGAACATCGTTCACATCAGCGGGGTATGGGGTTTGGGAGAAAACATGGTGCAGGGAACGGTTACGCCGGACGAGTTTTATGTATTCAAACCTTCGCTCGAAAAAGGTTGCAATGCCGTGATCCAGCACAAACTCGGCGCAAAAGAACTAACCATGCGTTATGCGCTGGGCAGCCCGGACTGCACTACAATCAACATTGAAACCGATGAAGAACAGCGTGCAAAATTCGTGCTGTCTGATGCAGAGATCACACGCCTTGCAAAATGGTTCGTTGCCATCGAAAAGCATTATGAAAAGCCCATGGATATAGAATGGGCAAAGGATGGAACAACCGGCGAACTGTTCATCCTGCAGGCGCGCCCTGAAACCGTTCACTCGCAGCGGAACACCACGATGATCAAAGAATACTCGATCACCGCAAAGGGAAAATGCATCGCTTCGGGCAATGCGATCGGCAGCGGTGTTGTAACAGGCATCGCACGCTTGCTCGATTCACCAAAAGACGCAGACGAGCTGAAAGAAGGAGAGATCCTCGTTACATCGATGACCTCTCCCGATTGGGACCCCGTATTGAAAAAATCGGCCGCGATCATCACAGACAAAGGCGGGCGCACCAGCCATGCATCCATCGTTGCGCGCGAGCTGGGCATTCCGGCGGTAGTGGGTTGCGGGCACGCGAGCTATGCCATCAAAACAGGCGACCTGCTCACCGTGTCGTGCTGCGAAGGAAAAACAGGTTTTGTTTATGAAGGAAAAGCAGGGATCGAAGAGCGGGTGATCGATTGCTCTGCCACAGAAACAACAAAGGTAAAACCAATGCTCATCACCGGCGATCCCGACACGGCCTTTATGCACTCTTTTTACCCGGTATCGGGCGTAGGATTGCTGCGTATGGAATTTATGATCACGCACGCCATCCGGATCCACCCAATGGCGCTGGTGCGTTTCCATGAAATACAGGATACAGCTGTTCGCGCAACAATAGAAAAGGCCACATCGGGCTACGCAGACAAAAAACAATTCTTTATTGATAAACTATCGGAAGGCATCGCCACGGTAGCCGCAGCTTTTTATCCACGCGAGGTGATCGTTCGCATGAGCGATTTCAAAACAAACGAGTATGCCGGGTTGATCGGCGGCCAGGCATTCGAGCCATCCGAAGAAAACCCGATGCTGGGTTTTCGCGGCGCTTCCAGGTATTACCATGAAATGTACAGGGAAGGTTTCGATATGGAATGCAGCGCCATCGCAAGGGTGAGAAAAGAGATGGGGTTAACAAACGTAAAACTGATGATCCCTTTTTGCAGAACCGTTGAAGAAGGAAAGAAAGTGATCGGCGTGTTACGCGCCAACGGGCTCGACCGCAACGAAGATCCTTCGCTCGAGATCTACCTGATGACAGAGATACCGTCGAACATCTTACTCGCCGAAGAATTCGCCAGGGATTTTGATGGTTTCTCGATCGGATCGAACGACCTGACCCAACTGGTACTGGGCGTAGACCGGGATTCATCCATCGTAAGTACGTTGTTCGACGAACAGAACAAGGCTGTAACACAGTTGATCGCCCTTGTCATCGACAAAGCAAAAAAAGCTGGCAGGAAGATCGGCATCTGCGGGCAGGCACCGGGCGATCTTGATGATTACGTACAGTTCCTGGTTGCCCACGGCATCAACACCATTTCGTTCACCCCGGATGCATTGTTCAGGGGCATCAGCAGGATTTATAAGGCAGAAAAAGCAAAATCATTGATGCAAATGGTTGTTGCCGACGAGCCTGTAAAATAAAACCGTTACCTATGAAAAAAATAATCGCGGCCATCGACGGCCTCAAGTATGCACCATCAACCACGGCCTGGGCCACCCGCTTGGGCCAGCTCTGTAACAGTCACCTGGCAGGCATATTTCTCGAAGACGAAATGTACACCAGCTACAACGTATACGAATTGCTGGTAAAAAAAGACGTGCCTGAAAAAAAACTGCAGCAATATAAACAGCAGGACCAGAAGAAGCGCGATGAATCGGTAAGGCTTTTTTCAACGGCCTGCGATCATGCCCGGCTTCATTACAATGTGCATCGCGACCACAATCCCGCGTTGCAGGAGTTGCTTCATGAAACCATTTTTGCCGACCTGCTGGTGATCGATAAACACGAAACGCTTACGCACTATACCGAACCCACCCCAACACGTTTTATCCGCGACCTCCTCGCCGATGCGCATTGCCCCGTATTGCTTGTATCGGATACCTTTCATACTCCCGATAAGATCATCGTTCTTTACGACGGGCATCCATCGTCGGTTCATGCGCTGAAGATGTTCAGTTACCTGCTTGCTCCGTTTGTTTCGTTACCGGTAGAAATCATTTCATTCAGGGGTTATGACGACAGCCTGCATCTGCCCGATACCAAACTGATGAAAGAGCTTGTGAAAAAACATTTCAACAAGGCATCTTTCACCGTGTTCAAAGGAAATTACGAAGAGAACATCGCGTCGTACTTCGCGCAGCAAAAAGGGCACCCGCTTGTTGTTACCGGCGCCTATGGCCGCGGAATGCTGTCGCGCTGGTTCCGCGCAAGTACGGCAGATGTGCTGATGAAGGAAAACAAGTTCCCGATCTTCATTACACATTCAAAATAGCCCGGCAACTGCTTCTCATATCGCTGAGTGAAACAATTAAAAAAGGCCCGCCGAATTCCGGCGGGCCTTTTCCATGGGCGCATCCTGTTATACCATAGCGGTTTCGTAGAGTTGAACGGTTAATTTGTTTTCAACACTGGAAACACCGGGAGCGCTCCAGGCGGCCCTTGCCGCATCTTCCTTTTCTGCCAATGAACGAACCGTACCACGCAATACCACCTGGTTGTCTTTCACGTCTACCGAAATCTTTTCCGCATCAACAGTGGCGCTGCGTTGCAGTGCCGCACCGATCTTCGCTTTTATGTCGGAAGGCGCAACCCTCATTTTCAGTTTGATAAAGTTGTTTACCATCTTTACACCCGTAAGGTTTTCAACTGCGTTGAAAGCATTGATGCGCTGGTAAGGCCATTCCACTTCTCCTTCTAGTGAGATCACACCGTCTTCCACTTTCAACTTTACCTTCTCCTGTTGAACGGCGCTGTGCCATTTTAATGCCTCCAAAGCGGCAGCAGCGATCTCTGCATCCGTTTTACGATAGGCAGGTGAGATACCCACCTGTATGTCTTCCGCAACAGCTTTTACGCCTGCCACCCGTTTTGCGGCTTTTTCGGCGTGGGATTTTTTTAGATAGCTGTCCACCTGGCCAGATAAAGTAACAATGCCATTGTTTACAGCCACGCCAATCTGCGACGACTGCAGGTAGGGCTCCCACAATAACTCGTCCATTACGTCTCTCTGAATTTGTGCGTCTGTTTTCATGTTAAAGGATTTTAAGATTGAATGATAGCATAAATCTACGCAGCAGCACACCGCATTTCCATTGATGCTCATCAAGCCGTGCTGTGATTCTCATCACTGCTTTTTTTCTTCGCAGGGGATTTATCGCTGCAACAGTTCACAATCAATGCGCAATATGACTATGGTCATAGCCGCAGTCTGATATATTTATTTTTTTTGGCGACCCAAACAAACAGCATGAAAAACAAACTCCTTGTAAGTTGCGGGATCCTGGCACCGCTCCTGTACATCGCCATGAATGTGTTTATCCCCGGCAGGTTTCCCGGTTATAGTACCGTGACACAAACCATCAGCGAAATTTCTGCATGGAACGCACCAACGCGCACGCTCTGGCTCTGGTGGGCAGGCGGCTACGTGTTATTGACCGCCGCATTTGGCATCGGTATCATCAGGTCTGCATCAGGCAACTGGATACTTTATATCGCAGGATATTTTGTTCTGATCTATGCCGCGTTCAATATATACTGGCCACCGATGCACCTGCGCGGAGCAGGTACCTCTTTCTCCGATAAGCTCCACATCACCTGGGCCATTATTACCATACTATTGATGATGCTCATCATGGTTTTTACCATGGCGGCGCTCGGGCGTAGTTTCAGGATTTATACTTTGATCACGTTCCTGGTTTTTATCGTGTTCGGAACGCTCACTTTCATTGAGGCGCCGGGGATCCCTCAAAACCTTCCCACGCCGCGGATCGGGATATGGGAGCGGATAAATGTGGGTGCTTTTATGCTTTGGACCATTGTATTTTCTGTTTCACTTTTAAAAAAGCAGGCAGCGCTCTCCACTGCGGGTGAAAAATCTTAACCCAGCAATGCAATTGTTATGAAAAACTTTCTCTTCCCGGTCGTTTTTATTTTTCTGCTTGCGCCGAAAAACAAAAACGAGGCTGCGAACAGCGCGGGCGCTCAGGAGCAACCAAGGCAGGGAAGTCTATGCGACACGATCTATTTTACGATCGACGACGGCCCATCGCCAAACAGCTTTTTCATAGACAGTGTTGTATCTGCAGAAGAGGTGCCTGTTACTGTTTTCCTGGTCGGGCAGAATTTGCTTTCAGGTGGCGATGCTCCTTATTTTGAAAACAAATACGTGAAGGTTGCCAACCATAGTTTTTCACATGCCGATGAAAGATACCGGCGTTTTTACCGGGATCCTTTACGCGTTGTTCTCGACTTTGAGCGGAATGCTTTGTTGATCCATGGCACGAACCGCATCGCCCGGCTGCCGGGCAGGAACACCTGGCGCATAGGCAGCCGTTCGGCAACGGATCTCAAGGACGCAAATGCCGCGGCAGACCTGCTTGCCGAAAGAAGTATGGTGATCTTCGGATGGGATGTTGAGTGGAGCTACCTTGACAACCTGAAAACAAAGATCGAATCTTCGCATATCCTCATCAACCGCATCGAGCGGGCAAGGAAAGAACAAAAAACATTCTCAAAGCACCACATCGTTATTCTCTGCCATGAAGTGATGTTCACGACCGAGGAGGCACGCGCGGAACTCATTTGTTTCCTGCGATCCATCAAGAGCAACCAGGGGTATAAATTCGGTTCGCTTAAATATTATCCGGGTTACAGGTAAAGATCTCTCTCCTGGCCAAATGATATTCTGGTTTGCGTACGGTCATTACTTTTTTGAATGAATACGTAAGCCTAGTAAACTCAAACTTCATGAAGTATAATCGCGGCTTTTGAACACTTATCCCAAAACCTTAAACAACAAATCCTCTAAAAAATGCCGGGTGAAATCCGCTTTCGCAGGGGTGTTGTCGGTAAGACGGGGAAGGTTCAAACTGAAGAACTGCTGGTTGTGCGAGGTCTCGATCAGTGTACTACTTAAAGACCTTGGGAACTTATATTTCGGATTATAGCCCGAGATCACTTCCGCGATCTTTGCACAAAGGTCTTTATACGGTTTGAACACAGCTTCCTTATTGATCTCGGTAACCTCCTTTACCAGGTAAGCCTTACTGCTCTCCGCGATCACGATCTGGTTGAGGTAGGCCAGGTTATAACCCAGTTTGCCTGAACTGTCGGGCAACTCCTGCGTAAGAAGTGATACGATAATGCGGAGCTTTTCTTTTTTATCCTTCACATTCTGCAGCCTGAACATCACAAGGAACTCCATATAGCACCAGTACCAGTTGAGGATATACAACAACAAACGGTGCTTGTTCTCAAAATAGCGGTAAATGGTTGCTTCGGTACTGTTGATCGTAGCCGCCAGCTTTTTAAAAGTAAACTGCTCAAACCCAAGTACATTGATCAGGTCGATGGAATGCTTGATGATCTGCCTGCCGATCTCACTGCCTTCCGGGTCGCGCAGGTATATCTTCTCGTTCACCTTAAAACTTACCTGGAAATCCATGGAGCTTTTTTTGGTAAAGATAACAAATGACCCGTAACAGATAGTAATCTTATTGATTATAATACTTTCACAATTTATTATGATAGTATTACTATTATTTAAAACAGTATCAATATTATATTTGTCCCATCAAACCTTACAACATGCTGCTGAACAAACCGGTTCCCTTGCGTTACATCTTCAACAAGATCAGGCATGAGCTGTTCTATGTCCTGGTCATCGGCCTTTCGATCTTTTACCTTACGCAGACCTTCGATTCGGCCCTTCCCGAAATGCCCATCGCCATCCCGGCGTTTATCGGAACCGCCATCTCGGTCATCTTATCGTTTAAACTGAACCAGTCGTACGACCGTTGGTGGGAGGCCCGTAAAATCTGGGGAACGATCGTTAACGAGAGCAGGAGTTTTGTGCTGCAACTGCAATTGTTCCTGCCAAAAGGCAATGAAGAAGCGATCAGGCAGATCGCTTACCGGCAGATAGCATGGTGCTACAGCCTGGGGCAAAGTTTGCGCGGACTGAACGCTACCGCCAACCTCGAAAACCTGGTTGCGGGTGAGGAGCTCGATAAAATAAGCCTCCAGGAAAACAAACCGCTTGCTTTGCTGCAACTGAATACCGCACACATCGCAAAACTGAAGGAAGAAGAACAGCTCGATCGATTCAGCCAGGTTCAGATCAATACTACGCTTGTAAATTTTTCCACGGCGATGGGAATGGCGGAGCGGATCAAGAGCACTGTGTTCCCGGTAACCTACCGCCTTTTTCTTCACCTGATCATTTACCTGTTTGTGATCACGCTGTCTATTTCGCTCCGGGGTATTGAAAGCTATTTTGAAATACCGTTGCTGGTCCTGATCTCGTCTGCGTTTTTCCTGCTCGAAAGATCGGCTACGCATTTACAGGATCCTTTCAGCAACAAACCTACCGATACAGCCGTAACGGCGATCGCTGCAACGATCGAAAGGAACATCAGGCAGTTGTTAAACGAGCCTGGCATCAAGAAACCATCTGAACCCGATCAATTTTATTTACTCTAAACCAAAAACCATCCCAATGCGCACCCATTCGAAAGAAACACAAAGTTCACTTACACCCGCCATGGCCCTCGAAATCCTGAAGGAAGGCAATGAGCGGTTCATGAACAACCTGAAAGCCAACCGCAACCTGCTGCAGCAGGTAAATGAAACAGCGGCGGGACAGTTTCCATTTGCCACCATTTTAAGTTGCATCGACAGTCGCACCTCGGCCGAGTTGATCTTTGACCAGGGACTGGGCGATATTTTCAGCATACGCATCGCAGGCAATATCCTGAATGAAGATATCCTTGGCAGCATGGAATTTGCAACGAAGATCATGAAGACCAAAATCATCCTGGTGCTGGGGCACAGCAGGTGCGGCGCGATCGTTGGTGCATGCAACCATGTGGAAATGGGTAACCTTACGGGACTATTAAAGAAGATCGAACCCGCCATCAACAAAGAAACCTCGACACAAAACAACCGTTCGGGAGACAACATCGAATTTGTAAACAACGTAACAGAACTCAACGTGCTCCACACGATTGAAAGGATCCGCAATGAAAGTCCCATCATCATGGAACTCGAAAAAGAAGGACTCATCAAAATTGTGGGCGGCATGTACAATGTTGAGAGCGGGAAGGTGAGCTTTCTAGCGTCCTGATCGCTTTCCTAACCACGGCGCCATGGAGCGCCATCACCAATAACAAAAGGGTTTTGCCATTTAGCAAAACCCTTTTGCTGTTAAAGGGATCTCTAACTGGTACTGAATACCCACGGCACGAGTGGCGAACAAGGCAACTAATCCGGGTTCCGCTAAAACTGCAGTTGGTGCTGGATGATATATACCAAGACCCCGGCGGCAAAACCCACCAGCGCCAACCAGCTGATGCGTTTCAGGTACCAGCCAAAATCAACCTGTTCAATTCCCATCACCGCCACGCCTGCGGCAGAGCCGATGATGATGGCGCTTCCGCCCGTGCCGGTGGTTAGCGCGAGGAACTCCCAGAACATATGATCCGTCGGATACGTGGCAAGGTCATACATTCCCTGCGCCGCAGCTACCAGGGGAACATTATCAACTACGGATGAAAGCAGGCCGAGTGCGATGCCGATCGAATAATCGTTGTGCAGGTTGCGGCTGAGGAACAAAGCCAGTTCTTTCAGTACGCCTGCCGACTGGAGCGCAGATACTGCGAGTAAGATGCCAAGGAAAAAGAGAATGCTGGATGTATCGATTTTTTCAAGCGCCCGCGTAACGGTGAGGCGTTGTGCGAGCGCTGTTTCTTTTTGCTGGTGCAGGCGCGTGGTTACGATCCACATCATACCCAGGGCAAGCAACATGCCCATGAACGGCGGCAGGCCGGTAAGCGATTTAAACACGGGTACAAACAACAAGAGGCCGATACCCGTAAACAACATGATGCGCCCGTCCTGTTTTTCTTCTTCCGTAGTTGCATCGATTTCCTTGGCCTCGATGGTCTTTCCCCTGAAACGATAGGCCATCATGAGCGCGGGCACTATGCATACCACCATGCTCGGAAGCAACAACTGTTTGATGATGCTCAATGCTGTTATTTGTCCGCCGATCCACAACATCGTTGTGGTTACATCGCCCAATGGCGACCATGCGCCGCCGGCATTGGCCGCTATCACGATCATACCTGCAAACCAGAGCCGGTCTTCCCGCGTGGTCAAAAGTTTTGAGCTCAGCGATACCATTACGATGGCGGTGGTAAGGTTATCAAGCAATGCAGAGAGAAAAAAAGTAAGGGCGGCGACGAGTAAAAGCAGCGCCGGTTTTTTTTTCGTTTTGATCTTTTGTGTAATGAAATCAAAACCACTGTGCATATCGATCAGCTCCACAACCGTCATTGCGCCGAGCAGGAAAAAAAGGATGGAAGAGATGTCGCCAAGATGGGTGATCAGGGCTTCATGGGCCTCGTGGTTGCCGTTGTTGCCCAGAACGTAAACCGTCCAGCACAGAACACCTGTAATGAGCGCGGAAGCTGCCTTGTTTAATTTGAGCGGGTGTTCAAATGCAATGGCAACATAACCAACAATAAAAATAACAATGATGAGTGTGATCATATACATCAGATTAGCAATCGCATGCCTGCATTGCAAAGGTTTCAGCGTCAATAAACAAACCGGCTCTCAAGTTACTTCTATTTCCCAAAAACAAAGCCGGCAACTGGTTACGGGCTGACCAATATCATACTCCTGTTTGCTTACGGTCATTGATTTCCGGTATGGCCGCGGGTAGTTTTGGCTTACAATTTCAACTCTTATGAAAAAAATCATCCTCGCCTTCGATGGAACGCATTTTTCCGAAGGCGCTTTTAATTTCGCCCGGAAGCTCAATGAGATCCAGCCTGTGTTCCTTGTTGGTTTATTTGTTCCGCAAACAGAATTGGCCAACCTGTGGAGTTACGCGGCGGCGCAGGAGCGGTTCTTTGTTCCATTGGTAGAGGAGCTCGATGCGGACACGATCAAAGAGAACATCGATCTCTTTGAAAGTCGTTGTAAAGCGTTTAACATCCGTTATGAGGTGCACAAGAATTTTTCCGACCTGGCCGTTCCTGCACTTGAGGCCCAAAGCCGGTTTGCAGACCTGATCATTCTCGGCAGTGAAATATTTTTTGAGCAGATGGGATCCGGGCAGCCAAACGAATTCTTCGAAGATGCATTGCACCATGTAAAATGCCCGGTACTGGTGGTTCCCGAAAAATACGAGTTCCCGGAATGCAACCTGCTTGCGTATGATGGTACCGACAACGCGCTTCATGCGATCAAAACATTCGCCTACCTGTTCCCTGAATTGGGTTCCAATACCGCCGTTCTTGCCTATGCGCACGAAGGAGATTCAGAGATCCCGGAGAAGGAACAGCTCCAGGAACTGCTCGAGGCCCATTTTAAAAATGTATCGATGGTAAGATACGAGGGCAAACCGGGGAACGACCTGAACGAATGGATCGGCCAATCAAAAGCGCCGATCGTTGTATGCGGTTCTTATGGAAGGTCGGGTTTCTCACGTCTTTTTAAAAAATCATTTGTCCGCAGCATCATAGCAGAACACCGGATGCCTGTTTTCCTTGCGCACCTGTAACGCTGTAACAGGGCCCTTAAAAGGGCTTTTGTCGCAAGCCCTTTTTAATCCTATCCTTTTCTTATGATCAAGATCACACTGGCAATAAATCCGTTTGCGCCAAGCAAGAACGCGCTCGACTTTGGCGCATACCTGGCCCGCATTACGGGATCTGCGCTAACGGCTTCGATACTGGAGAACAAAGGACTTGCCGAACAGCAGCAACACGGCAATCCCGCGCTCAGCGTTTCTCCGGAAAACATGACAGGGCAAACCATCAAGTGGTTTAAAGAAGGTGCTACGGCGCGCGAGGTGAGCCCGAAAATCCACCACAACCGGGGAATGCCGTTCACTGAACTGATCGAGGAAAGCAGGTTTGCGGATGTATTGGTGATGCACCCCGCCATTTCATTCAGGCAAAAATTTGAAGGAAATTTTACGCAGCTGACGAAGGACATCCTGCGCCGTTCCGAATGCCCTGTTTTTTTGACGACCGAAACAGTTGAACAGGTAGATGAGATCATTGTGGCCTACGACAGATCCGCTTCAAGCATGTTTGCCGTAAAGCTGTTCATCTATCTTTTTCCGGAGTTGTCGCATGCCAGGTTATCCGTTCTGCATGTAGAGCCGGATGCACAGTCGGGCGACATTCTAAAACACCATCTCAAAGAGTGGCTTTCCGTGCACAGGCACGGACCGGTGAACTTTGTTAACCTCACCGGTGATACCGATAAGAAACTCATAGAATACCTGGCCGGTAAGAAAAACGCGGTGCTGATCATGGGTGGTTACAAACGCAGCGCCGGCTTCCGTCTGCGCAGCAAAAGCTATGTGGAGTGGATCGTGAAAAACAGTACCCTGCCTGTGTTCATTACGCACCGGTAGGGAGTTTCGATGATCAATCTCATTTTATAACATGAGCAACCTCATGTTCTGCGTGCCTGAACGAATTTAATTTTAAGATCCAAAACCCGATAACCATGCAACTACTATCAGAAAAACCATCGACAGTGACAGAGGGATTGTTTGTTGATATGCCTTCGGTTTCCATGATCCTGCCATTCAATCCTAAAATGAACTCCAAAACGCTGATCAATGAGGCCATTCAACGCGCCGTTCAGAAGGTTACGAGTGCATTAAACGGACGCTACTCGGGAATAATGGTGGAGCTCGTACTGGAGAAACTCAATGCGGTTTTATCGGGCCTGAATTATTCAACGCACAAAAGCAGTCTTGCGATCTACATTTCTCCCGTATTTGAAAAAGTATTGTATCTCGATCTACCGGTAACAGAAAGTGTATCCGTCAGCAACCATTTCGAGATCCGCGACATCATAAACAGCAAAGCAAAGCCAGACCGTGTCATGGTACTGGTGGTAACGGCGATGGAGAGCAGGATATACCTGGTACAGGCAAACAAGTTTACCTGTATCGTTTCCAACCCTGCGGGATCAAAAGACGATTGCGCGCGCATACGTTCGATCGACAATTCGCTCGACATACTCTTGCCCGCTTATGCCGTTCCGCTTTTTGTGGCAGGCTCCCGTGAGCAGTGTCCGGTAATGATGAAGCACAGCCGGCACAGCAGCGAAGTGCTGGATTATCTGCGCACGTCTTCTGAAAACATCAACCTGGATGAACTTGGCCATTTGATGCTGCCGATCCTCAGCGACCCGGATCAACTGGAACAGAAAGAGATCCGCAAATGCCTTGCAGAGGCGCAGCAGCGTAAACAGCTTACTACAGGTATTGAAAACATTGCAAAAAACGGCGGCGGCTGCCAGGGAAGTTTACTGCTCGTGGAAAAAGACTACGTACATCCCGGCACACAAAACAAATGCTCAACTGCCATGCCTGTACACGCCGGCCCGTTTTCGAATATCAGGGATAGCGTAGACGATGTGATCGAAAAAATACTGCTCAATGGCGGAGACGTTGCGTTTGTGGATGCGGGACAGTTACCGGGTAAAGAACACATCGCATTGATACAACACGTTCATTAAAAAACCAACATTATATGAGACCGATCATTTGTCCGACGGACTTTTCTGTTCTATCATCCGCTGCCGCGCGTTACGCTGCAGACATGTGCGCCGTGCTTGGTGCAAAACTTTGCCTGGTGCATGTTTGTCCATTGCCGGTAACCGTTGCCGAAGTGCCCATTCCACCCTATCCGTTTGATCACACGATCTCGGAAGCGGAGCACATGATAACGGAGCTTAAGGAAAAATTGCTGCATCATACCAAAGAGGCCATCGAAATAGAAACAGAAGTGAGGATGGGTTTCCTGATGACGGAGCTCGCCGACTACTGCAAACAGCAGCAACCCTATGCCGTGGTAATGGGCGCAGAAAACGCGAAAGGCCTGGAAAGGCTGGTGGCCGGCGCATCAACCTTTACTGCCATCACCAAGTTGCCATGGCCCGTGATCGTGGTGCCGGAGGATGCTGTATTTAGCGGTATCAAAAAGATAGCGCTTGCATGTGACCTGAAAGATGTGGTGGAAACGATACCGGAAAAACAAATCGTTGCGCTGGTGAAAGCTTTTCATGCGGAGCTTCATGTATTGCACATCGGGGGCGATGCCGGATCATTCACACCTGGATCGGTTGCGGAGTCGGGGTTGTTGCAGGAGATGCTTGACCAGGTTGATCCCGTTTATCATTTTATCGAGGGCGATGATGTGGAGCAAACGATCGTAGCATTTCTCGATAAACATTCTTTCGATATGCTTTTTGTGTTCCCCAAACACCACAACCTTTTTACCAGGATCTTCCAGCACAGCCGGTCAAAACGACTGGTATTGCAGTCGCACATACCGGTTGCCGCCTTGCATGAAAACTGATCAACCATTTCTATCATTCAAAAAAAAAGATTATGAACAACGAAAAGAAAATTGCGGTTGCCTTGCTGGCCGGGGTTGCGGCCGGGGCAATACTTGGTGTTTTGTTTGCGCCCGCCAAGGGAAGTGAAACACGCCGTAAGATCGCCGAAGAAGGCGAAAAACTTACAGACAACCTGAAAACCAGGTTCGGTGCGTGCAAGAAAGCATGCGGCCACCACGAAGAAAATGTTGCATAAAATCTCATCACATGGATTCAATAACAGGAAATATAGCTGCACTGGCAGAAGATGTTAAGGCCTACGTTGAAACGCGCGCCGATCTATTAAAACTGGAAGTGGCCGCAAAAGCTTCTGTATTGGTAAGCAATGCAACGGCCGTATTGCTGATCGGCGTGCTGCTGCTTTGCTTTGTTGCTTTTGCAGGTGTTGGCCTTGCGTTGCTGGTGGGTATATGGACCGGTAAGATGTGGGCGGGGTTCCTGATTGTTTCAGTGGCCTATGCATTGAAAGCCCTGTTCATCTGGAAACTTCGCAACCGCTGGATACGCATTCCGGTAATGAATCATTTTCTAAAAACTTTTTTCAATGAGGATAAGACCGGTAAGGAATAAAGAAGACATACGCTATGAGCGGCAGCGACTGCTCGATCACAAGAAATCGCTGGAGGCATCCATTTCCAGTAGACTCACAGGATTGCGGAATTGTTTAAAACCAGTTAACTTAGTAAAACAGGTTATTGATCTGGTTCGAAAGTAAAATAAAAAATTCCGCATATGCAGGAACAACTTCCGGTTCTTAATGGATTAAACGACGCGGAAGTGTACCGGCTCCGGAAAGCATTCGGGCCCAATAAGATTTCACGCCGCAGATCGTGGCATATGCTTCGTGTGATATGGGACATCTGTTCAGAGCCTATGTTTATTCTTCTGCTGGTTGCCTGCGCCGTTTATTTTTTCCTGGGCCTTTCAGACGAAGGCATACTGATGTTGGTGGCCATGGCGTTGGTGAGCAGCATTTCTTTGTACCAGGAAACAAAAAGCAACCATGCCATCAATGCGCTGAAACAGTTAACCTCTCCCCGTGTAACCGCATTGCGCAATGGAAAGCAGGTTCTGGTGGGTTCCGAAGAACTTGTTCCCGGTGATGTTGTTTTTCTTTCCGAAGGAATGATGATACCGGCAGATGCTGAATTTGTTTCCGGTAACGACTGTTTCGTAAACGAGTCGGTGCTTACCGGCGAATCCATTGCTGTGGCAAAGTATGCAACGGAAGGCGAAAACCTGCTGCTGCATGGAACAACGCTCGACAGCGGCAAGTGTGTTGCGGTAATAACGGCTACCGGTAACAATACGGCCCTTGGTAAAATTGGAAAAAGCATCGATACCTATTATGCCGGCACATCGCTGCTGCAGAAACAGGTAAGAAAGTTTGTGCGCTCGCTGGCATTGTTTGGGTTCATCAGTTTCGCGCTCATTTTTATTCTCAACTACACGCATTACCACAACCTGGTAACCAGCCTTCTTTTTGCACTCACATTGGCCATGTCGGTTATACCGGAAGAGATCCCTGTGGCCTTTTCATCCTTTATGGCATTGGGCGCATACCGGATGAGCGCCCTTGGCATTGTAACCCGGAAACCACAGGTGATTGAAAATCTCGGCGCAGTAAGCGTGATCTGTCTTGATAAAACAGGAACCATCACAGAAAACAAAATGGCGGTTGCCAGGGTTTTCGATTTTACAACCGGATCTACTTTCGGGCCCGAAGATGCAGCCACACCCGGGCTGCAATCACTGCTCCGGTATGCGGCACTTGCCAGTGAGTCAGATCCTTTTGACCCGATGGAAAAAGCGATATGGGATGAATATGCAAAACGCTCCGGTAAAAAGGATCACCAGCCCTTTATCATGATCCATGAATTTCCGCTGGAAGGGCGCCCGCCGATGATGACGCATGTGTACACTGAGCCCGGCCGTGGGGTGTCTGCTTTTGCCAAGGGTGCGCTGGAGCGGATCATGCGGATCAGCTCTCTCACTGATGAAGACAAGTTGCTGATCACAAAAACGGGCCAGTTGTTTGCCGCCAATGGCTATCGCGTAATCGGTATAGCCACCGCAGAGAACACCGCGCAAGAGATGCCCGCAACACAGGATGGTTTCGCCTGGCAATTCAAGGGCATGCTCGCGCTCTACGATCCGCCGCGAAAGAACATTGCCGAAACGATCGGCGGGTTCTTACGTGCCGGCATACGCGTAAAAATGCTCACCGGCGACCATCCGCAAACCGCGCTCAACATTGCGGCCCTCGCAGGATTCGGCAATACCGGCACCGTTGTTACCGGTGATGAAGTAATGTTGATGACGGATGAAAAGCTATCGGAAGTTATTTCTGCAACAGATGTGTTTGCACGTATGTTCCCCGAAGCAAAACAGAAGGTGATTGAGGTGCTCAAAAAAAATGGAGAGATCGTGGCGATGACCGGCGATGGTGTAAATGATGCGCCCGCACTGCACACATCCGACATAGGCATTGCCCTTGGCCGGAAGGGAACGGAGATTGCGCGGCAGTCTGCAGATATGGTGATCACCGACGACGACCTCGGCAAGATACGCCTCGCAATAGAAGACGGCCGGCGGATCTTCATCAACCTGGTAAAATCGGTACGCTACATCATTTCCATACACATCCCCATCATCCTTACCGCATCCATCCCGGTTATCCTGAGATGGAAATATCCAAACATATTTTCTCCCATACATGTCATTTTTCTTGAGCTTGTGATGGGCCCAACCTGTTCTATCTTTTTTGAACGGGAGCCGGTAGAAAAAGGCATGATGCTGGAGCCGCCACGGCGGCGCGACAGGGGCTTGTTTACCAACCAGGAGTTATGGGTGAGTGTGTTCCAGGGACTCGCGATCGCAGCCGCTGTTTTGTTGCTCTATTACGTTTATATGAACGGTTCGGCCAGTATAGGGCTCACACGCAATATCGTATTCACAACGCTGCTTCTTTCCAATGTTCTGCTCACTTTTTCAAGCCGTTCGTTTACGAAGAATATTTTTGCCACGTTCAAATACCACAACCCGTTAACAAAATGGATCCTGCTTTTGAGCCTGGCCATCCTGTTCACACTTCAACTGGCGACGCCGGTGAGAAGGTTGTTTGAATTTGATCCGCTTAGTTCTTCACACGTTGTGTTCTGTTTGGCGGCAGCCGTTGGCTCTACGCTTGTGGTTGAATTATACAAATGGCTGCATGCAAAAAGAAAGGCCCCTTAAACAAGAGGCCTTTCTTTCTTAACGGATCTCAATTTTGTTACCGTCCTTCTTTTTTTGGTTGCCGTCTTTTGGCAGGGTAACGGTCAGCACGCCGTTGTCATAAACGGCATCGATCTTGCTTTTGTCAACTTCCCCCGGGATGGTAAACGTTCTGCTGAACGAAGAAAAGCTGTATTCTTTCCGCGAGAATTTTTTTGACAACTCTTCTTCTTTTTGCTCGTGGTCGCTACTGATGGTGAGCATGTTTCCGTCTACATCGATCACAAAATCTTTCTTCTGCTGCCCGGGCGCCATCAGTTCAAGGGTAAACGCTTTTTCTGTTTCAGCAATGTTTACCGAAGGCAGAGACAGCGCACGGCCCATGGCGTTGCCATTCACAAACCATTCGTTCCAGGGTTTGAAAAAATCATCAAACGCAGTAGAAAGGTCGCGGTCGATTTTTGTAAGTGCATTTGTTTTCATAGTACACCTCCGTTTTTTTATATTATTGAATTTGTAAAGGCTCTTTTCTATCACCAAAAACTTTATTCAGGGTCGGCTTCATTTCTCCTGTTTGCAATGACCTTCTTTTTCAGCATGGCAGATACGATCGCATGACCGTATTCATGACCCATGGACCATGAATTCTTCGGATCAAATGATTTTGTCTGAACCGAGTAAAGAAGTTGCTTATCCTGCAGCGAGAAAAAATTGCTTTCCCAGAAATAATTGGTGTTGGTTACATAGTATCCCGGTTCGAGAATCCGGTTGTTCAGTCCAGAACGGTAATCCCAGAAATTCGTCATCGGGCCATAAGCGTACGTTACCTGGCCGGGCACATAACGACGTTCTTTGACCTTGTTCAGGAGAACGATCGTGATCACCGCATCAATGCCCTTGTTCTGTAATTTGGCAAGCGCTGTTGTTTCATCCATGCCATCAAAGGCCTTTGGTCCAAACTCTTTCAGCGAAGTGGTGGCGTTGTACCCGAGATCTGTGAGGTCTCCCGCTACATGATCTTCCATGTTTTGCTGTATGCGCCTGTCTTTTTCAGGGATCAGGCCCAATACCAGTATTTTACGATAGGCCGCCTTGTCATTGTTTTGCTGGGCCTTCCATTCATGTGTGATCTTTAAGGATTGGCACGCGCACAAAAAGCAAACAGCAAGTGTGGCAACCAGTTTTGTTGTTTTCATTGTTTATTGTTTAACCATGGTAATTTTTGATAGATATCCTTGTGAAAAACGGCAAAGCCTGCAGGGTTAACGGTTACCGTATTGTACCATACCACCACCGGCATTTTTATTTTTGCCTGCACCACGATAGGTGCCTGGTTTTTAAGGCAACCCTTTTCTGTTAATGTGTCGATGGCGCGGTTGTCGCCATCAAGAAGCAGCCTGCCCATTTCAAATGGTTTTTCCATACGCATGCAACCATGACTCAAAAAGCGGTTGCTGGAAGCAAACAGGATCTTCACCGGGGTATCGTGCAGGTATACACCGTAGGGATTTTCAAAATCCAGTTTCAACAAACCCAGGGCGTTGTCGCAACCCGTACTCTGCCTGATCGTAAAAGGAAAATTGGATGCATTGTAATTATGCCAGTTGATGGATCGTGGATTTACCAATTTCCCGGCCCTGCTCAGCACCTGGTAGTTTCCATTTTGCACATAGTCGGGATCGCGTTTAAATACGGGAAGCAATTCTTTTGTGGCAATGCTGTGCGGTACGGTCCAGAATGGATACAACACGAGTTTATCCACTACCGATGTAAGTGTTGGCGTGGGTGTTGAAGTTTTACCAACGATCACGCGCATGGCCAGTACCGTTGTATCGTGGTCATAAACGGCAAGTCGTGCAGAGGGTATGTTTACAACGATCAACCGTTGTATGGCCGCGCGCGCAGAAAGCCATTTGTAATAATTTATCGAGCGGGAGAGTTCCCGTATACGCATTGCCACAGGAACATTGAGCAGCTGAATGGTTTGTTTGCCCATCTTTCCATCTGCCTGCACATTGAACATTCTTTGCACTGCTTTTATTTTCTGCACCCATACCGTATCGGCCAGTTTTGCATTTTGATCGTCGATGATGCCGAGGCTGTATAGTTTAATGACCAGGGGTGTATTGCTGTTCGATGGTTCGTTGGAATTGATCACAGGGTCCCATCCTGCCATCCGCTGCGTTTTGTCGAGCATCTCTCCAAGTTTACCGGTAAGCGTCACCACCTCCGGCATTTGTGAATACAGCTTGGCCGGTAGAATATGCAACGCTCTTTCGTTCACGTGTTGTGCAACAAGAGTGATCAAAAACCGGTCATCATCCGCAGGTGCAAATCCTGCGTAACCAAACTCCGGCGGATGATTGCCAAATTTGAGGTCATGAAAAAAATCAATGGCTGCCATAGATATGCGCAACTCAAGAACAACGGAGTCCTTCGCCGCAGGCAAAACTTTGGAAAAGCACAGGTAGTCTGTAATGTCTTTTGCCGCATAATCATCGGCATTCAATGCATCGTATTCCGCACAACCGATAAGCCTTATTAAAGACTCAAGCAGCAGGCGGTTTTCCTTTCTCAGCCAAACCGGGTTGTAATTCAAGACTGCATAAAACACTTCCAGCTTTGCCAGTTGCTGCTTCGAGAAAAATGAACCAATTGCAGGCGACCGCAACTCGTTTTGTAAATACGAAGGGCCCAGTGGGGTTTGGGCATGCACGCCTGGTCCCAACAAAAACATAGTTAAAAAAGCGATGCATATATTTTTACAAACAGGTGGGCGGGTCATGTATCGGATTTGTTTTGTAAAGGAAGAAATCAGTTGCCAATGGATAGCTGATGAATGACAGCGGCCCGGGTGATCCTCGTCAGTTTTACACGGTGGCCTTTGAATTTTCTTTGCTGTATGAAACACATCAGCAACAATTTCCTCGCCGGCAGCTCGGCCATAGCGGTTTTACTTGTGTTCTGCGCCAGCGTGCCGGGTTTACTGGGAATTATTTCCTATCCGCTTGAAACGGCAGACTGGCGTGCACAGTGTGTTATGCAGGATCAATTGAATGTGGGGATGGTATTGCCGCTTCTGCTTGTTTCAACACTGCTTGCATTGAAAAACAAAGTATCAGGTAAATATTTGTGGGCGGCCTGTATGGGCTACCTGGCATATACTTTCACGATCTATTGCTTCTGTATTCACTTCAATGAAATGTTCATTGCTTACTGTGGTTGCTGGAGCGTGTCGGTTTTCAGCTTTGGTTATTTCCTTGTTATGCACCAACGGGAAAACGGGCCGGCTATACCGATGGGCCTGTTAAAAAAGATGGCGGTATACTTTATGTCTTTCGCTGTAGTGGTAGCGATGGTATGGCTGTCTGAAATAATCCCTGCGATCACCAGCAAAAGAATGCCGGCATCTGTTGAGCGGGCGGGGCTTTTTACAAATGCTGTTTATGTACTTGATCTAGCTATTTTATTACCGGGCGTATTCATAACGGGAATGTTGCTTCGCAAACAAAGAGCATTGGCATTATCGGTAACGCCCGTGGTGCTTTTGTTTTTTGTATTGATGGCCGCAACCGTTGGGTACATGTCGTTTCAAAACACCCGGGAGCCCGCTCTGCGCTGGCGCATCGCAGGTGTTGTAACGATCTTTGTGTTGATACAATTGCTTTTGCTCCGCAATTGGCAGAGCGCTACAGAAAAAAGGATGTTGCTGAAAAGCGATCTCGCATCAGCCGGGCTGAACAACTAACTACAACAAACAAATTGATATGCAAACCGAGATCACAGACGACCTTACGGTTACCGAGGTGCAATCCATTTTTACCAAATGCTATCCGCATCTCAGGGTAAACTTCCTGGAAAGGGATGTGCATGGTGTGGGGCTGGCCAATACCGCCAGGCCAACACTTACCGGCAACCATTTGCTTGGCGAGTTCAGGCTGGAGAAACTCGATGAAGGAAAGCTCGATCTCTGCAGCGCGATGACCGTTAAAGAATTCGGAAACTATTTTGACGCCTCTTACTGCCTCCATGCAGAAGTGCTGCCTTTGACCGGTAAAGCCTGGCCGGGAATTCGCAGCGTAAATGGTTTTACGCTTCGCGAATTCGACAACATCGTGGCGCTTTCTTTATAACGGTCCAACTTGTGTACGCGGGGCCATGTTCAGCACGGCGCTGAAAATTTCGGCTTCTTTGTTTTGCTGGTCCAGGGTCCAATCGGATGTAAGAGAAGTTTCGATCCAATGATCCCCCGATTTCCTGAATACCTGCACCGGTAGGCCCACGGCCCGGAACGCTTTCTCTACCTCGTAAACCTTCGATTCCTTTTCAATGCAGATTTCAACTATGCCATCGCGCACTCCTTTACCCAGTGCGGCTTCGCCGGGGAGCCGGAAAATCTTTTTCAGCGATGGTGATCCCGCACCGCCCTTGAGAAACTCAAGTTTGAGGTATGCAAAAGCATTTGTAAAAGCCAACTGGATGTCGTGCAGCCTTGTACTTCTGTCGATTGTCAGCATCATATCTTCTCGTTGTGCATTCGGTCAATCAGCAAAATTGATCTACAACGCGGTTAATAAATATGATGTTGATCATCTTCCTTCCTGAATTACAGCATGGCCGGGCAGGGTCGTGATATGATATAGCTCACGGCCTTTGCTGATGAAGGTCATCGCCGCCGATGATACAACAGGGTAATTTTGGTTTTATCAACTCAACGGTTTTTTTCATTCAGTAAAACAAAACACATGACCGGTTACCTCGGACCCCAACAGATCGAACAGGTTCTTTTAAGGCAGTTAGTGGGCCGTATTGCCTGCTGTAATGATGGAGTGCCTTATATACTTCCCATCAGTTATGTATACGACGGGAAGGACCTGTTTTTTCATACCCACGAAGGGAAGAAGATAGAAATGATGCGTAAAAATCCAAATGTTTGTTTCCAGGTGGATCACATGCACAGCATGGCCGACTGGGAAAGTGTGATTGCCTGGGGTAATTATGAAGAAATCACTGAAAAAACCGACCGGGAAAGGGTATTGAAATTGTTGGTGTCAAGAACGCTTCCGATCATTTCCAGTGCGACAACACATTTGGGCAAATCGTGGCCCTTTATTCCTGAACCCTTAAGCGATAACATCCCGGGAATTGTATTTGCCATCCGTGTAAACGAGAAGACCGGCAGGTTCGAAGACAATGGTGTTTCTCCATCTTACCTGCGATAAGCGGGCCGCACCTGTTATGCTTTCGGTTCCGCCATAGGATTTGTTCTGCAGAATGCAGCATACAATATTGAACGTAAGGAGTGATCCGATCGATCACTCCATGAACGGTCTTTGTTATTTGGTTTGGCGAACCGCTTCAAGCTGTATTCCTGTATTCTGGTTGATCGCATTCATGCCACCAATTACGTTTACCAGACGGTTAAACCCTTTTGTTTTCAACAGCGAGATAGCAATCACGGAACGATAGCCTGACGTACAATAAACATAATATTTTTCGTCGGGATTCAATTCCTTTATCCGGTCCGGAAGCTCGGCAAGCGGCATGCTTATGGCGTCTTTGATGTGTAGCGTGTTGAAGCTGGAAGTCTCGCGCACATCGATCACTTTACAATCGTTTTCAAGTTCTGTATGAAGGCTTTTGGAATGGATACAATGGACCCATTCAACAGGATGGCCACTGAAATACCAGGTATCGAATCCTTTTGCGAGATAGCCGATGATGTTATCGTGGCCCACCCTTGCAAGCCGGGTAATGGTTTCGAGTTCGCGCCCGGGATCGGCAACGATCAGGATCGGCTGCCTGAGATCCGGAAACAAGGTGCCGGCCCAGGGTGCGAACTGTCCGTCGAGGCCAATATTTACAGACCCCGGAACAAACCCTTTACAGAATTCCTCGGGGCAACGTGAATCGAGAACCAGTATGTTTTTGTTTTGCAATTGCGAATGGAACGCTTCGGCATCCTTTGCCACCATTGCACGTTTAACGATCTCATCAAAAGATTCATATCCGCCTTTGTTCAACATAACATCATTCGAAAAATACTTAGCCGGTGAAGGCAACCCGGACAATACTTCTTTTACAAATTCTTCTTTTGAAATGCCATCGCGAAGCGCATAGTTGGTTCTGCGTTGGTGTTCGAGTGTATCTGTTGTGTTGGCAGACATTTGCTTGCCACATGCGCTGCCCGCGCCATGGCCCGGGTAAATGATCACATCGCCGGGCAGTGGCAATAATTTGTTCTGAATAGAATCGTAGAGCATACCGGCAAGTTGTTCTTTTGACAGGCCCGTTGATGCCTGCGCCAGGTCGGGCCGCCCTACATCTCCAATAAAAAGGGTGTCGCCCGTAAAAACCGCTATCTGTTTGCCGTTGTTGTCTTTTAACAGGTAACAGCAGCTTTCGGGTGTATGGCCTGGTGTGTGCAGTACGGTTATGGTAAGATGTCCGACCGTAAACACCTCGTTGTCTTTTGCCACCATTGCAGGGAAGGAAGGAGAGGCTGTGGGTCCGTATACGATCGTTGCGCCTGTTTTTGCGGCGAGATCAATATGGCCCGAAACAAAATCGGCATGGAAATGGGTCTCGAATACGTATACGATCCGGGCGTTGTGCTCTGCGGCAAGTTTGATGTAAGCATCCACATCCCTCAACGGGTCTATTACTGCCGCTTCTCCATTGGATTCTATATAATACGCGCCTTGCGAAAGACATTTGGTATAGAGCTGTTCGATGATCATGACTTGAGATTTGCCCAAAGGTCATTCTGAATTTCGTTCTATAGAATGATATTGGTCATGTTGGAGAACGATTCTGCCGGTCGTGTATTTCATTGGTTTTTAGGGCGCCCGGCGCGCTCAGGAAACCTCAACCGGGAAAAAGTCGTAATTTTATCATTACCCCCCAAAATCCAATGCAATGCCCCGAGCGTTCCAGTTTCTATGTGCCGACCCGTGCGGCCTGTCCGCGCCGGTACATAAAAAGTTGGGGCGGGTCTCCTGGATTTTGTTTTTTCTTTTCCTCCACAGCCAGTCATCCGGGCAAACATCTGTCTATTCATTTGACCTGAGCGCTTCCAAAGACACCTCCGTTACCACGGCTTCCATTGCTCGTAATGGTGCTTTTTGCGGCGGCACCAATTGCGTCAAATTTGATATTGTTCTCAACCCGGGTTCAGACCTGCTGGAGCTGGAGATCGTGAGCGGCGCTGCGCCCAACGGGTCTGAGTTTTACCAGATCAACTGCGCGCCTACACAATATTCGCTGGCAACGCCTGTTTGCATCACGGGACTAACCAATGTTTCCATTACTTTCTGTAAACCCGGCAATAATTCCAACAATTACCGGATCTCTGCCTCTTCGGCGGTAAAAGGGTCGGCCGATCTTACCCTGCGGCAGAACTGCTCGGGCACCATGAGTGTTACGGGGTTAACAGCAGCTTCGGTGGTATGGAAGTCTGTGTTCCCGGGAACACCCGGGCAGTACAACAATTATCTTTCCTGCACCTCGGGTTGTGTGTCTAACACGGTAACCCCGCTCGCAGGCGCGCCGCCTTATATCGACTATGCAGTAAGTGGTACCACTACCTGCGCAGGAACAAGAAGCGATACGATAAGGGTGTACACCGCGCCGGCACTTAGCGTTCCCATCACACCATCGAACCCTGCGATCTGTTCGGGCGCAAGCGCAACGTTAACGGCATCGCCAACGGGTGGTAATACACCTTATACTTATCTGTGGAGCTCGGGACAAACCACATCAACCATCACTACCGCAACCACGGGAACCTTTACGGTAACCGTGTCGGACAATACAAGCGGATGTACGCCGGTGTCGCAGGCAGTGGTGGTTACCGCTGCGCCAACCCCGGTTGCACCAACGGCGTCGGGGGCGAGCATCTGCTCGGGCGGTACCGCCACGTTAACGGCAACCGCACCGGGTGGAACCTACCGGTGGTACGATGTTGCATCGGGTGGAAGCCCGCTTGCCACGGGTAGCAGTTACACCACACCATCGCTTACCGCTACCAAAACCTATTACGTAGAAACAACCGTATCGGCATGCACGAGCAGCAGAACGGCGGTAACGGTAACCGTAAATGCCATACCCGCTGCGCCAACTGCCGCAGGCGCCACGATCTGCGAAGGAAGCACAACCACACTTACCGCCACGGCCCCCGGGGGTACGTATGATTGGTTTGATGCCGCTTCGGGCGGAAATCTTCTTGTGTCCAATGCGGCTTATACTACACCGGCACTCACATCAACCACCACGTATTATGTGCAAACAACCATTGCGGGTTGCAGCAGTGCGCGTACGGCTGTAACGGCAACTGTTAATCCAATTCCGTCTGCACCTGTTGCAGCGCCGGGTGCCATATGTACCGGGTTTTCGACAACACTAACGGCAACATCACCCGGGGGAACGTATCGCTGGTACGATGCGGCCACGGGGGGAGCACTTCTTGCCACCAGTTCCGGTTATGCAACACCCAACCTCAACGCAAGCACTACTTATTATGTGCAGACAACCGTTGCCGGCTGTACCAGTAGCAGAACGGCTGTTACCGTTACGGTTAATGCTAAACCTGCTGTACCTGTTGTTTCTCCTGTTGCCATCTGCTCGGGTAATACCGCAACATTGCAGGCAACACCCACTGCCGGTATTGCATACAGGTGGTTTGATGCTGCTGGCGGAAACAACCTGCTTGCAACAAATGATAATTATACAACCCCATCGCTCACAGCCAATGCAACATATTACGTAGAAGCAGCGGCAGGCGGGTGTTACAGCAACAGGGCCGCTGTGGCTGTAACAGTGAATGCGGTGCCTGCGGCGCCAACCGTTGCAGGGGCAAGTATATGCTCCGGTGCTACCACAACCTTAACTGCAACCGCCCCCGGCGGAGCGTACCGGTGGTATGATGCGGCAACCGGCGGCAGCCTTTTGGCCACCAACGCAAGCTATACCACACCCGCGCTCAGCGCAACTGTTTCCTATTATGTGGATGCTACCGTATCGGGTTGTACAAGCGGCCGCACGATGGTAAACGTTTCGGTTAACCCGGTACCCGCCATACCTACGGCCGCAGGAAGCACGATCTGTTCGGGTAATGCTACCTCTTTAACAGCTACCGCGCCCGGAGGCACTTATGAATGGTACGATGCTTTGTCGGGCGGCAACCTGCTTGTTACAAACAGCAATTACATAACGCCCGTACTTACCGCTTCCGCCACGTATTATGTTCAGACAACTGTTGCAGGATGTACCAGTCCGCGGCATGCTGTAAGTGTTACGGTTAAACCCATTCCCGCAGCGCCCACTGCAGCGGGAACGTCTGTTTGCGAGGGCAATGCGGCTTTACTTTCGGCAACGGCGCCCGGTGGTATTTACCAGTGGTACGATGCCGCTGCCGGCGGCAACCTGCTTGCTACGAATGCAACTCTTGTTACGTCTTCGCTTTCGCAAAACACCACGTATTATGTGCAGGCAACCGTTGCGGCCTGTGCGGGACCGCGAACCGCGGTAACCGTTACCGTGAACGCCACGCCCGCAGCGCCAACGGCTGCAGACGCGCTCATCTGTTCCGGAAGCAGCGTAATCCTGAACGCCACGGCGCCCGGTAATACTTTTGAATGGTATGATGCCGCGACGGGCGGGAACCTCCTCGCCATCAATACTGCATACACCACTCCCGCATTAACTGCTTCAACAAATTATTATGTGCGGGCCGTTGTGGCCGGATGCGCCGGGCCTAGAAAAACAGTGGCAGTAACGCTCTTGCCGGTTCAGGATCCTGGTTTTGATTACGGCTCGGGTACCTTTTGTATCACGGGAAACAATCCCGTTCCCGTGGTCAATGCGCTTTCGGGCGGCACCTTCACTTCTTCACCAGCGGGGCTCGTGTTTGTGAGCACCACCACCGGGGAGATCAACGTTTCGGCAAGTGCGCTGGGTACATACACAATAACGTTTTTAGCAAACGGCAGCTGTGGATACAGCAGCACGGCCAATGTTACCATTACTACCTCACCCAACGCTTCCTTTTCTTACAACGGCCCCTATTGTCAGTTGCAGAATGCCCCCGCCCCCTTGTTTGTGCCGGGCGCCAGTGGCGGTACGTTCTCTGCAACGCCTTCGGGTTTGCAGTTCACCAGCAGCAGCACAGGCGTCATCAACCTTAACACCAGTGCCGCTGGCACCTATACCATCACCAACAACATTCCCGCGCAGGGAGGTTGCGCAGCAGCAACTGCGGTTTCTACGGTAACCATCAACACCGCTCCTGTTGTAAATGCGGGTCCGGACCAAACCGTTTGCGCAGGCGTTACGGTAAACCTCAACGGAACCATAGGCGGCGCCGCAACCAATGCAAGCTGGTCTGGCGGCAACGGCAGTTTTTCAAATGCATCTTCGCTTACTACCCGGTATACACCCGCTGCAGGGGAAACGGTTGTAAAACTTTACCTGCTTACAGACGACCCATCGGGCCCTTGTAACGCAGCAAAAGACAGTCTTACCCTGTTCATCACCCCAACCCCTGCAGCACCGGTGGTTCAGGGCGGTTCTTCCTGCGTGGGCAGCGCTGCTACTTTGGTGGCCACGGCTCCGGGTGGCAATTACCAATGGTTTGATGTGGCATCGGGTGGCAGTGCGATCGCTTCAGGACAAACCTTTACAACACCTGTACTTAATGCGCAGGCCGTTTATTATGTTCAGACCACGATCAACAATTGCACCGGCGCGCGGCTTCCGGTAACCGTAGCCGTAACACCGAGGCCGACTGTAACAAGCCCGGCGGCGGCAAGCATTTGTTCAGGATCTGCAATGTTCTACGAGATCACAAGCGATCTTACGGGAGCCGATTTTACCTGGAGCCGCCCGCAGCTCGCCGGCATTGCCGGCCCGGCAGTTACGGGTTCCGATGCCATCATCGCAGAAACATTGAACAACCAGACAAGTTCTTCCATACCCGTAACGTATACTATTTTACCGGGCAAAAATAACTGCCAGGGCACGCCATTCAACTATACGGTTATGGTAAATCCAAGTCCGGCGGCCCCTGCGGTTAGCAGCAGTTTCCCGGTATGTGCGGGCACGCCGCTTTCGCTCTCAACCGCCACCGTTGCCGGCGCTACTTTCAGCTGGACGGGGCCTAATGGATTCAGCTCTGCGGATCAGAACCCTGTTATCACAAACATCACCACGGCATCGGCAGGTATTTATTCATTGATCATTACGGTGGATGGATGCGCCAGCCCCGCAGGCAGCAAAAACATTTTCCCTGTTATTGCTGTTCCGGTTGCGGTTAACAACGGGCCGGTTTGCGAGGGCAATACCATACAGCTGGGCGCGGGCAACCTGGCAGGCGCCACGTATAGCTGGACGGGCCCGGGTGGCTTTGCTTCTGCCCTGCAGAACCCGTCCATCAATCCCGGTAAGAAAACCGACGCGGGTACTTATTATGTTACGGCATCCATAGCGGGTTGTTCGGGAATGACTGATTCAACCACAGTGGTCGTGAACACGCCACCCGGCACGCCTGCGATCTCGGCAAGCACACCGGTTTGCGCGGGCGATTCCATCGTACTTGCAGCAACTACAATTGCAGGTGCGGCATACAAATGGGTGGGCCCGGGCGGATTCAGCTCTTCGGCACAAACACCTGTTATTTCAAAAGCAGGCACTGGTAACGACGGCACCTACCAGGTAACCGTAAGCACACAGGGATGTTCCGTTACCCGGTCATCCTCCGTTGCTGTTGTAGTAAATAAAAGACCGGATGTTCCCTCCGCTATTGGCAACACACCGTTGTGCGAGGGCGATAAACTTTCATTGCTCACCCCGTCTGTAACGGGCGCGGTTTACCATTGGAGCCATGCAAACGGTTTTACTTCGCAGTTGCAGAACCCGGTGATCAATGCGGTTTCAAGATCAGACAGCGGCACATACAGGATAACCGTGTCGGTTAACGGTTGCACCAGCGATACAGGAAAGACCAGGGTTACGGTAATCCAGCCGGCCGTGGCAACCGCGGGAAACGACCAGGTAGTTTGCGGCAACAATGCATCCGTTCGCCTCGATGGAAAGATTTCAGGAGAAGATACACAGACCGGTATCTGGACCACGGAAGGCAGCGGTACATTCCTTCCGAAGAACACGAGCCTGCGGGCCACCTATCTCCCTTCAAAAAACGATACGGCAAAAGGGAGCGTTGTACTTAAGTTGTCTACAACACAAAACAAGACATGTGCAGTTTCAACCTCTGCTTTGTCTGTAATCATAACCGATGCGCCTGTTGCAAACGCAGGTCCTGACCAGGCTGTATGCGCCAACGATTCCCTTATTACACTGAATGGCCTCATCACCATCGCGGGCGGTGGTAACTGGACCACCAGCGGCACCGGCACTTTTAACAAGGCCGGCAATAACCTCGGCCTCGTATATACACCGAGCAGAAAAGATATTCTTGCGGGTAATGTTTTCTTCTACCTTACAACCACCGGCAATGGAGATTGTATTGCGGTAGCAGACACCGTTAAGGCAACCATAATACCGGAGCCCTATGTAAATGCAGGGGCAGACAGGTTGATGTTTGAAAACGATACCATTGTGCTTGCGCCTGATGTACGGGGAACCAATCTCAGTTATTCCTGGAGCCCTGATAGCGACCTGAACAGCGGTACGATCAAAAACCCGGTGCTCAGGGGGAGAAACAGCGCCACCTATGTATTGAAAGTTACAGGAGAAGGATCCTGCACGGCACAGGACGATGTATTTGTAAAAGTGCTGAAGCCGATCGGTATCCCGAATATCTTTTCGCCCAATGGCGATGGGATCAATGATACATGGGAAATAAAAGAACTGGCCAATTATCCCAACCCATCCGTTGAGATCTTCACACGCAGCGGACAGAAGATCTTTACTTCCGTTGGATACAGCGTACCCTGGGATGGAACGTACAATGGCAAACCCGTGCCCGTGGCAACCTATTATTACATCGTGGACCCCAAGATCCTCGGTAAAGTATTTTCGGGTTCGGTTACTGTGATACGATAATAACAAGTGCCCGCCATGCCAAAACCTGTTCCGCTGTTTTATCGCTGCCGGTTCAAGTCATTTGCCCCCCGGCCGGGTAGCCCTTTTGCATTGGAAAAGAAAGCTTCGTGCACGTAATTTTCTTATATTCATTCGAGAGTCTGAGGCTGGTTTATCGATGAACGAAGGCAACCGACTGGCATAGTATTTTTAGTCCGGATTGATGGCATAACAGGCAGGATGTCCGTTTTTTGATCAGTTCACCAAACCCGATGTGATGAAAGCTTTTTTGCGTAAAAACAGGACAGCGCTTTTGCTTTCGCTGCTTTATTTTGTACCGGGCATGGTTTGGGTACTCTTTTCAGACAGGTGGCTCTTTTCGGAGCCGCGTGATCTTGAAACTGAAAAAGTATTACAGATAGACATGATCAAGGATGCCAGTTTTGTAGTGGCTGTATCCGTACTGTTCTTTATCAGCATCCGCCTCTCACGCAAAAAACTGCAGGATACCAGGCAGCAATACCAGAACCTGTTTGAACAGAACCTGACCCCCATGTGGATCTATGAGCTCAACACGCTCAAATTTGTCGCCGTGAACAATGCGGCCGTAAACCAGTATGGCTACACGCGTGAAGAATTTCTTTCAATGACACTGGAAAACATCCGTCCCCCCGAAGCGTTGGACACGCTCAGAAAACACCTTGCCACCTACACGCCCTCTCAAAGCCATCGCGGGCTATGGACCCACAGGAAAAAATCGGGAGAGATCATTGTGGTGGAAATATTGGCAGACGATGTAACGTTTTTCAATAAACCATGCAGGCTGGTAAGCGCAACAGACATCACAGACAGGATAAAAAAAGACGTAGACCTTAACCGGTTGTCGCTGGTGGCGAAGAATGCAACCAATGCCGTGATCATTACCTCCCGCGACGCAAAGATCGAGTGGGTGAACGATGCGTTTACCAGTCTTACCGGCTATACCATAGACGAAGTAACAGGCAAAAGGCCCTCTGATTTCCTACACGGGCCGCTGACCGATCAGCGTACGCAGGATGAGATCTTCAGGTGCATCGAACAGAAAAAACCTTACGCAGGCGAGATCCTTAATTACAGGAAAGACGGCTCGGTTTTCTGGTTGCGGTTAACCGTATCGCCGGTAATAACGGGGGGCGAGATCACCAATTTTGTTACGGTGCAAACGGATATTACGGCCATCAAGGACCAGAACGACAGGCTGCGCGATATTGCCTACACCGCCTCGCATGGTTTTCGCAAACCATTGGCCAATATTCTCGGCCTGCTTGAATTTGTTCACGAGAACGGCACCGATAAACAGATCATCGCGGATCTGAAAAAATCGGCGCTGGAGCTCGATAAAGAAGTGAGGGTGATCGTTGACAAGACAAAAACCATCAATGCACAAAACTGAGCCGGCGCCCTTGTTTTAAAAATGTTTCAGCCGGGCATTGCCCCAAAATCCTCTCCAACATGGCGCTTTTTTGATCTTCGACCGCAAAATGCACATGCATCCCCACCCTGTTATTCCGGAAAAAACAAGGATGCAGGGAAAATCAATTTTTTTCTTGAAAAAAACGCAGGAAAAGAATCCTGATTTATTCAATGCTGCGCTGTATTTCATCACATTTTCACATCAAAAAAAACGCGAAAAACAATCGTGTTTTTTGATTGCTGCAACCGATTGAAATTTTTGATCGGTTTACGAAAACACGTTTGCAACTATTTGATTTTAAATTAATTACAGCGATAACGTTTTCGTAAACCCGAAAACGTTATCGTAAAAAAACCTTTGTTTTTTCCGTTCGCGACGACGAAAAAATATCAATTTGACGGTCTTAATAAAAAGTTAAACAGGTTTTATTTCGACTGCTTTCGAAGCGGAAACCGCTTGCTCTAGCCGTATGCCCAGAAGGGTTTGAGCAAGCAGGTTTTTCCGTCGCCTCCTTCGCATGCATTCGCATTAAACCACCCGATTTTTTTCATCATCCTTCCGCGGAGCCGTTGTTTCCGGAACAAAGAATTGTTTCTAATCATTGCTAAAACCTGCTGTGTATGATTACCAGATCTTTCAAAAAACGACTCAAACCCGAACGCAGATGGTTCATCTGTATTGCGCTGGTTTGCATGTTCCAGTTAATGGGCGCGCAACTGTTTGCCCAATCCAAAAAAATAGAAGGCGTTGTAAGCGATTCGTCCGGCGCCGCTGTAGAAAACGTGAGCGTGGTTGTTAAAGGCAGCAACCGCGGAACCGTTACCGATAGCAAGGGCCGCTATTCCATCGTGGCCGAACCTTCCGCCACCCTCGTGTTTTCTTACACCGGCTACAACAACGTTGAAGAAAAGGTGGGCACAAGAACGGGCATCAATGTTGTCATCACCTCGTACTCACAGATCATGAGTGATGTGATTGTTGTGGGTTACGGCACCCAACGCAAGGTAAACCTGAGTGGCGCCGTTGCCGTTGTAAGTGGCAAGGAACTGATCAACAGGCCCGTTCCAAATGTAACCAGCGCCCTGCAGGGTGTATTGCCCGGCGTTACGGTATACAGGGGTTCAGGGCAACCAGGCAACGAAGGGTATGGCGTACGCGTGCGCGGCTTCTCTTCTTCGAACGACGCCTTCGCGCTCGTGCTGGTGGATGGTGTTGAACAGGATCTCAACCTGCTCGACCCGAATGATGTTGAGTCCATTTCCGTTTTGAAAGATGCATCCGCTTCTGCCATCTATGGCGCAAGGGCCGCTGCAGGCGTCATCCTCGTTACTACCAAACAGGGACGCGCGGGAGCAACAAGGGTTAACCTCAACAGTTATTACGGCATCAACATCACTGCACGTCAACCGGAGCGCCTGAACTCATGGGATGAACAGACCCTGATCGATGAGGCACGTTTCAACGCCACCGGCGCGCGCGAGTTCAATGCCGAACAATACGAGTGGCTCATGAACCCGAACTTTTCTTACCGCCCCAACCCAACCGCCGACCGCTGGGAATATTTCGGGAACAACAACTGGATCAAAGAGGGCATGGACAAGATCAACCATATGCAGAACCAATCCATCTCGGTAAGCGGCGGCGAACAGAAGTTAAACTACCTGCTGGCCGGCAGCTATTACAAACGCGACGGCGTGCTGCGCTACGGGCCGGACGACAACTCGCGCTACAACCTAAAATTCAACCTCAATTTCGAGGCAAGTAAATACGTCAGCATCAAATTCAACGCGAGCTATATCGGGTCTTTTGTGAACGAAAACTCGTTCGGCACCGAGCAGATCATCAACCGCTTGTACCGGAGCCGTACAAGGCAAAACCTGTATACCCCTGCAGAAGATGTGACCGGGCAGATCTACAATGGCGATCTCCAGATCAATGCAGTTGACATTGAAAAAAACAGCGGCCTTGAAACACGGGGATATGAAACATTTACCGGGCGTTTGAACATCCAGGTAAAGAACATCGTAAAAGGACTTACGCTGGATGTGATCGGCTGGCGCAACCAGAACATCTACAACATGGAAAACAACAGGAGAAGTTTGTATTGGTACGGAAGAAGTGTTGCCACTGTACGTTTCAATGCAAATGTTCCCAATTCAATTTCGTTAACAAAGAACAGGGGATACCAGAACAACGTGCAGAGTTTTCTTACCTACAACCTGAAACTGAAAGACCACTCTTTCACTTTCTTACAGGGTGCACAGTTTGAAGAATACAGGAAGGATGAATTTTCTGCGGCAGCAACCAATATGCCCACCAACAATTCCTTCTCGCTTAATTTTGCGGAAGCGATCAACAAAACCAGCTCCGACAAAGTACAGACATGGGCACAGGCTTCTTTATTCGGAAGGTTCAACTATAGCTTCCAGGATAAATACCTGCTCGAAGCTTCTTACCGTTACGATGGAAGCTCGCGCCTCGCTCCAGACAAACGCTGGCAACTCTTCCCGTCTTTCTCCGCCGCATGGCGGGTGAGCCAGGAAAAGTTTATGAAAGATGTGTCCTTTGTAAACAATGTAAAGCTCCGCGCTTCCTGGGGGCAACTGGGTAATGGCTCCGCATTGGGCTACTACGATTACATAACGCTGCTGAACAGCGGGCTGCTCAACAACACAACTACCGGCAGCAGCAATACAAGCAACCTCGTTTTTGATAACCAGCGATCGCAATACTTTTACCAGAACACACTGGCCTCGCCCGATAAAACATGGGAAACCGTTGAGCAGACAAACTTTGGCCTCGACTTTTCTATGTTTAACAACAGGCTCTCGGTAACGGCTGACTACTACATCAAACGCAACAAGAACATGCTGGCCACTTTAAACGTACCCAACCTGATTGGCGTTAACGTGAGCAGCCTCAACGTTGGCCAACTGAAAAGCTGGGGAGCAGAACTGGGATTAAAATGGAAAGACAGGGTTGGTAAACTTGATTACTCCCTTGGCTTCAACATCTCAGACAACCAGAATGTACTTGAAAAATACAACGGCAAAAACTCGATCGGTACAGGAGGCGTTGTTCCATTGCTGGAAGGATATGGGTTGAACAGTGTATGGGGCTTTAAAACAGACGGGTATTTTCAATCCGCTGCCGAAGCCACTGCCTACAAATCGAAAGTTACCTATCCTTTCTTTGCAACACCAACTGCCGGCGATGTCAAATACCTTGACCTCAACGGCGATGGTGTGATCTCTGCCGGCGGCGGCACACCGGAAAACCCGGGCGATCTCGTTTACCTCGGCACTACCAATGCACGTTATACTTACGGATTCGATGTTGCGTTTGCATGGAAAGGCTTTGACTTCTCCGCATTCTTCCAGGGAGCGCTCGGCCGCAAGTTCCTGATCTCTGAAGAAACATTGTCGCCCATACTCGGTACCGCAGACATGCCATGGACGATCCACATGGACCACTGGACGCCCGATAACCCGAATGCTTTCTTCCCGAGGATGTACCAGACCAGTGCGCATAATTTCCGTCCGTCGGACAAATGGACACAAAACGGGAACTACATCCGTTTGAAAAATATCCAGCTCGGTTATACGATTCCTGTAAACAGGAAATATTTCCGCGAACTGAAAGTATATGTTTCTGCGCAGGATATCTGGGAAGCAACAAAAGTGCTCAGCGTATTTGATCCCGAAGTGGGCAACAACGTTGGCGCAACAGCTTATCCATTTTATCGCACTGTTTCTTTTGGTGTAAACATTTCACTCTAACCTACACGAGCCATGAAAAAAATTAAAATAGTTTCTGCTTACTTTCTAACGGCTGCACTGCTGCTCTCGGCATGCAGCAAACTCGACCGCCTGCCGGAAACAGAATTGACAGACGATGTTTTCTGGAACACGGAAACGGACCTCATCAATGCAACCAACCGCCTGTACCAACAGCTTGATGCTTTCTGGATAGACAACCGCGCGGACGATAACGTAAACCAAACCGTTGACCAGGTGAGCTCCGGCAACAGGGTCATTCCTAACACCAGCGGGGATTGGAACGACAGGTACGACGAGATCTTTACCGCGAACAACATTCTTGAGAAAGCACCACGTGCAAAAGTAGCCGATGCGATCCGCAACCGTTACCTCGGCGAAGCAAGGTTCTTCAGGGCATATGCATATGCGAACCTGGTGACAAAGTATGGCGATGTTGCGCTCGTGCTGAAAACACTGAACGTGAATTCGCCTGAATTGCAGATGGGCCGCGCGCCAAGACAGGAAGTGTTGAAAGCGATCTATGCCGACCTGGATTCTGCGGCGCTGTACCTGCCCAGGCGTTCAGCGCTCTCTGCTGCACAATACGGAAGGATAACACGCAGTACCGCATTGGCGCTCAAGGCACGGGTTGCATTGTACGAAGGCACAAGGGCCAAATTTCACGGAGATGCGGCAAGCAACTGGCAGGATCACCTCAACATCGCGATTGCTTCGGCAACCGCAGTAATGGGAGAAGGCCACACCTTGTACGCAAACTATCGCGACCTCTTCACCCAAACAGGCGAGGGCATCGGCAATACCGAAAACATTTTTGTAAAGATATTCGGTGTAAGCAATGCCAATCCTTTGCTCTCGCACAACAACTCGCGCGATCTTGAAAATGGCCGTGCAGCGCCAACCAGGAACCTCGTTCGCCAGTACCTGTACAGCGATGGCCTGCCGGCATGGAACACAGATGGCACCACGCCATCTGCCACCCGCTCAGCGCAGTTTGTTGCGGAAGGGGCTGAAACAAGCTACAACACCATCCTCGACAACAGGGACCCACGCATGGCAGCAAGCTTTTTCAGGTCGGGAGAAACAGCGTACCAGGGACCATGGGTACCCAAAACATCACTCGGATCGAGAACGGCGTTTGCACCAAAGAAAGGATTCAGCACGGTTGATCAGACCATCAACAATGCAGGTACAACAGACAGGATCCTCATCCGCTACGCAGAAGTACTACTCATCTTTGCCGAGGCAAAATTTGAATTGAACGGAAGCATCAGTGATGCTGACCTGAACAGCACCATCAATGCATTGCGCACAAGAGTGGGCTTTGCACCAAAACTGACCAATGCATTTGTTACCGCCAACAATTTGAGCATGCGCGAAGAGATCCGTCGCGAAAGAACGGTGGAGCTTGCACTCGAAGGATTCAGGTACGACGACCTCATCCGCTGGAAAACCGCGGAAACCGTTTTGCCGGGCGCCCTGCTCGGGGCAAAATTCATTGCCGCAGAATGGGTGGGCACAAACCAGAACAGCCTCAACCTGAATGCAGACAATGTATTGATCACCGAACCCGCAACCACAAGGCGTTTTGCAGCCAACCGCGATTATCTCTATCCCGTTCCATTGAACGAGATCGCATTGAGCGGGGGCAACATCAAACAAAATCCAAACTGGCAATAACATTAAAACCTATCAAGATGAAATCAGTAAAATATATCGCAGCGATGTTTATTGCAGCCGTGGTTTTTTCTTCGTGCGAGAAAAAAGATTACCCGGCAGGACTTTCCTCGGAGGAGCACCACTACTATTCCGTGTTTGTTCCGAACAACAACACGCTGGTGAGTTACACAAAGAACCAGGCGGCACTGGTAAAATTCCCCGTGCAGTTCTACTCAACCTTCACACGCAGTTATGATGCGGTTGCAAAATATGTGATCGTACCTGATGCAACCGCCAACGCAGTACTCGGTGTTGACTTTGCAGTAGTAGACAAGAACGGCACAGTGATAGCGCCGGGGAGTGATGGCGCATATTCCATCGTATTTCCAAAAGCCGTTCAGGCAACGGATACGATCTACCTGAAGCTGCTGAACAATCCCGCAGCCGGCACACGCAAAATGGAGATCCAGCTGAAAGAAAACAAGACGGATGTTTTTTATGTAGACATCTTCTCAACCGCATACAGAAGACCCGTAGAGATCAAATAAAGTTGTTTTGTGTATAATGGTCAATCGCACAGGCGTTCGGTAAAACGGGCGCCTGTTGTTGTTTTAGCATATTTATTTTATCCGATCCAAAATATCTATTGGTTTTTTTGTTAATATTAATGGCCAGTCTTTAAGCCATGTGTTACCAACGAAACAAACTCATCGTTCTTCTTCTTCTGATGCTGTACACGTCGTGCAGCGTTCACCACATGTACGATGGCATTTCAAAACCCGTCGTGTTTTCCGCAGACGCAAGTGTATTCGACAGCACAGACAACAGGAAAACCACGGTTAGCTATGCAGACTTGTTGCAACTGGCCGGGCCCTTCTACAATAATTTTGAATTGTCGAAAGACGAACCTGTACAAGCGCTCATTGCCCGTCCCACCTTATTTTTAGTGAACGTGGACCGGTTCCTGGTTTTCCCCGGCGACAACCTGGTCATTTCAAAAAAAACAAATGGCGAATTTCTGGCCAGATCGCTTACTGATGAAACAAGAACGCGCGAGCTGCTTGTGCTTAACAAATTTATAGACATCGAGCCCTTGGTAACTACCACAGCTTTCCGCGATCTTTCGCTTGAAGCTTTTTTATCAACCGAAGAACAGCTGAAGAAAAACACACCATTAGCCACACAACGGGCAAGGCAGGTGTTTGATTCTCTGCAATCCGTTTACCAAACAAGTGTGAGGTTCAGGAATGCAACAAAGGAATTTGTAGACAACAGGCACACCTTTTTACTTTTCCTGTTTTACAGGGAAAACAAAGACAGTTTACAGGCCCGTGGTTTGTACCAGGAAAAATGCCGCAGTTTGATCCCGGTGGCAAATGCGCTTACAACCATGGCCGCCATTGAGTACAATGCACTTCTGCTGAACGAACTGGTGAACGCGATCCTTCCTTACAACATCGAAAAACTGGCAGGCACCGAAGCGTTTGAAACCGATTTCAATGAAATAGTAAAAGATTTCAAAGGCATTGCACGTGAATATCTTTTGGGCCGGCTGATCTATGCCGCATATGCAAAAAAACTGCAGGTCAAACCTACTTATCTTGACACATACAGATCACTTGCATCGTCTGGGCACTATACTGAAATCATAAACAAAATCAGTTCGGTACAATCATCGACAGAAGAGAAAACAACCAGGGAAGGAAACTACCTGTACGAAATCAACCGGAACAAAATAACCACGCTCGAAAAGGCCTTAGCCAGGCACAAGGGCAAACTGGTATTTCTGGACTTCATGGCCTCTTGGTGCGCCCCCTGCCGTGAGGATGCTCCTGCATTAAAGAAACTGGAGGAACAATATTCGAAAAACGAAATTGTGTTCATCAATCTTTCCATAGACAAAGAATACCAACGCTGGGTAAAATACATGTATGCAGGCAAGTCGAAAAAAGAGAACAGTTTCATGTTTGTAGATGTGCACGCTGCGCCGTTTTTAGCGACTCATAAACTTGAAACCATCCCAAGATATATAGTGATTAACAGGAACGGAGCAGTTGTGGCCGATCACGCGCCCCGGCCAGGTAATGGAGAATTGAAAACATTGATCGATTCGCTGCTGGGCCGTCATTAACCTCTACATGATCATTGAAAAGCATGGGTTTGGGCGTGACGCTATTACAAAAGAAAAACAGTAATTTCAAAACCATGAAACTGGTCTTATCACTCCTGCTCTGTTGCGTTTTCCTGCAGTCACCGATCGCACAACAAAAACCAAACATCATCTTCATCATTGCAGACGATATGGGCTATGGCGACCTGGGTTGTTATGGCCAGCAAAAAATCAAAACGCCACACATAGATGCCCTCGCTGCACAGGGAAAACGGTTCACCGGTTTTTATGCGGGCAGTACGGTTTGTTCTCCCTCGCGGGCATCACTGATGACGGGCAAACACACCGGCCACGCTTACATCCGCGGCAACGGTGAAATAGCCATGCGCGCAGCAGACACCATTCTACCGGAAATGTTGCATACTAAAGGATATGTAACAGGCATGGCCGGGAAATGGGGGCTCGGCAACAGCAACACAAGCGGCGCCCCCGAAAACAAAGGATGGGATTTTTTTTCAGGCGTGATCAACAACACAGAGGGGCATTTTCAACATCCTGATTCTGCATGGCAGATCAAACAGCGTGTAAGCACCAGGATAAAACTACCTGATGGCATCTACATCAACGAATGGTTCACCAGCGAAGCGATGCATTTTATTGAACAGAACCGCGCAAGGCCTTTCTTCCTTTTTCTCTCTTTTACCTTGCCGCATGCAGAATTGCGTGTGCCCGGAAAATACCTGCAGCCTTATCTCAACAAGGATGGCAGCAGCAGTTTTGCACCTGAAAAAGCATGGGCAGATGGACAACACTACGGCGGCCAGCCTTATCCCAAAGCGGCGTATGCTGCAATGGTTTCGGAGGTAGACGATCACGTAGGACAGGTAGCCGCGCTGCTTAAAAAATGGGGCCTCGATAAAAACACACTCATCTTTTTTACAAGCGACAATGGTACGCATGTTGAAGGTGGACGTACAAAAGAAGATGTTTCATTTTTCAAAAGCAGTGGTGTATCGAGAGGCGTAAAAAGAGATATGTACGAAGGCGGCATCCGCGCGCCATTGATTGCGGTATGGTACGGCAAGATCGATGCAGGAAGCACGAGCGATCACATCGGCGCATTTTACGATATCATGCCCACGCTTGCACAACTAACCGGCGCAACGCCTCCTGCAAACGATGGCGTGTCTTTTTCGCCAACGCTTTTTTCGAAACCGCAATCCCAACAACACGATCACTTATATTGGGAGTTCTATGAAAAGGGCTTTAAACAGGCCGTACGCAAAGGAAACTGGAAGGCTGTGCGGTATTTTAATGGAACCGATCCTTTGCCGCTTGAACTGTATGATCTTTCGAAAGACGTTGCAGAGCAACACAATATTGCCGCATCAAATCCTGCTATGGTAAAAGAAATGGAAGGGATCATGGCCAAAGAACACGTAACGGCCGTGAGCCCGTTGTTCCAGCTAAAATGACAGGGATCATTGAACGGATGCAAAAAAAGCAAGCATCTCATTCACCACGAGTTCCCAATTTCCGGGTTGCCCAAAACCATGATCAGCGCCCGCTACTTCCACCCATTTGTTTTTAACCTGCTTGCTCGTCAGCAATTGCGTAAAGGCCTGGTACAACGGTTTGCTTGCATCTTCCATATTAAACACAACATTGAACTCGGGGCGGATATTGATCGTTGCGATGGCGCTTCCATTGTTGGCAACCCAGTAGGGGCTCACCGCCATATACGCCAGTTTGTTCGCATTCCTGGGTTCTGCACCAACGGCGCGGAAATACAGTTCCACCAATCTTGGATCGATCGATTGAAATTGTGATTCATCGGCAAAGCTCATGTCTGTTGCGCCGGCAAGGTTGGCAACCGCTTTGAGCCTGGCCGCATTGGCCGGAGTATAGCCTGCAAGCAATGCAAGGGTTGCACCGGCACTGTGCCCGGCAATGTTCCATTTACCAGGCGCCATCACCCATTCGCCCGATCTTGCGGCGGCAAAACCGAGTGCCGCATCAACATCCTGAAGCTGTTCTTTGATCCTGATGGCGCTTGCTTTGTGAACCGGTGGTGTAGACAACATCCCTGTTGTATCAACAAGCCTGTAGTTCACATTCAGTACCACGTTGCCTCTTGCAGCCACCTGTTGCGAGAACGCCGAGAATTCATTTTTATCTCCTGCAACAAAACCGCCGCCGTGCAGGAAAACGATCACGGGCGTTTGCGCGGTGCGGTTGGCCGGAAGATAAACATCCATTTTCTGCCTTGGATCGGCACCATAGGCAACATCAGTCATAACCCTGGCTTCAACAGCGGTACCTGCTGTCATTTCTTTTTTCTGGTTGCACGCAGTGAAAAACAACAGTCCTGCAAGCAAGGTTCCGGTGATTTTATATCGGTAGTTCATTCTTCTGTTTCAGGAAGAAGTGAAAAAAACATGCCAAAAGATGGTGATGACCGATGATTCTGTGTATCAACGCCGTAGCAAAAAATAATTTTCTGCGGGCTGAAACATTATAAGCTAAATTGTGACTATATAAGTACGCACACCAACCGGCGCTTATTTATGAAACAACTGCTTATTTTATTTGGGTTCCTGGCCCCTTTTATTGCCAATGCACAAGGAACCGTTTCCGGGAAAATTTCAGACAGCGCCGGGAAAAAACAACTCGCACTGGCAACGGTAACTATTTTTCGCGCCAAAGACACAAGCATTCTTACCTACAGGTTGAGCACGGAGAGCGGCGAATTCAAAGTGCCCGGCCTTCCCCTGAACCTTCCCCTGCGTTTGATGGCAACCTACTCCGGTTATGAGCCGGTGCGCAAAGATTTTATGCTTACGGAAAAAGAACCGGTATTAAATTTTGGCGAACTGTTGCTCAACAATACATCCAAACAACTAGATGAAGTGATCGTGCTGTCGGAGCGCCCGCCCGTTGTCATAAAAAAAGATACGATCGAATTCAACGCCTCTGCATTCAAAACATTACCCAATGCATTGCTCGAGGACCTGCTTAAAAAACTGCCCGGTGTAACCGTTGCAGAAAACGGTGATATCATGGTAAACGGCCAGAAAGTAAACAGGTTATTGGTGGATGGAAAAAAATTCTTTGGCGACAACCCACAAATGGCCACACGCAATTTACCAAGCAACCTCATTGATAAAGTGCAGGTGATGGACGACAAAGAGGAGATCGATTTCAACAACGACGGCGACATGAGCAAGATCGGCAAAGTGATCAACATCACCCTGAAGAAAAGCATCAGGAAAGCATTGTTCGGGCGCGTGTTTGCGGGTGGCGGCACAGATGAGCGTTACGAAGCAGGCGCAATCCTCAACTCCTTCCGCGATACGTTGCAGTTGAGCCTCATCGGTTTTGCGAACAACATCAACCGCGCATCGTTTACCACCAAAGACATTACACAACTGGGCGGTTTTGCAAGAAGCAGTTGGGGAACCATCAATGGCAACGGCAACTCCGGTGGCCAACAGGGTTTTACCGTAGATGGCTTTTCACTCGGCGGAACCGGCGCAGGGTTGAGCAGTGCCAACGGCGCGGCATTCAACCTCAACCATTCCCCTTCAACCAAAGTGAATTTTTCGTTCCAGTACATGTATGGCAACACACGCAACGACCTGGAACAGGTGCAAAACACACAGCGCTTTTTTGAAGACACGGTTGTGAATGCCAGAACAACCACCAATGCACTTGCTACCGGCCGAACACACAACCTAGCCACGAGCGGGGGATGGAAGCCCGATTCGCTTACCAATATGAACCTGCGCTTATCGTATGCTCATGCCGATACAAGATCCGATGCGCCATCGTTCATCTATACCGAAAACAACAAGATCGGCGCAGTCAACAACGGCAACGGCATGCTGCTCACACGTGGCCGCTCTGATAATTTTTCAGAAGTGTTCCAGCTCTCGCGCCGTTCCGCAAAAGTGAAAGGCAGGCTCCTCTCCGTTACACAGGTTTTAACGAGGAGCAGCAATCCTGTTTCAACCACCACCGAAACATTAAATGCATACCAGTATCCAGCCGCATCCACTATTTTGTTCCAGCAACTGCGCGCTACCGATGCTCCTTCAACCAACGGTTATCTTTATGTGAATTACAGCACGCCTTTGAGTGCGCGCCTCACGCTTCGTTTCAATCCCTACCTTACTTACCAGAAAAACGAGCAGGAAGTTGCCACCTACGGCAAACACGTAGCCACAAGCGCATACGATAGCCTGAACAATACGCTCAGTAGTAACCTTGCAAGAGAAATGACAAGATGGTTGAGCAGCGGCGTATTGAGTTACCGCATCAACACCGTAACGATCAACGCCGGCGCAGGTTTGCTGCAGCAGTGGATCAACAACCGTTTTACCGGCGCATCACAGAACAGCAAACCCTATTATTCAGATGTGCTGCTCAACCTGAGTGTGAACTGGAAAAGATTTTCGGTTGGCTTTTCGCAGGATGTAAATCCGCCGGGCATCAACAACCTTATTCCAACACCCGATAACTCAAACCCGTTCCTGGTCATTTATGGCGATCCCACCCTCGCACCATCCAAAAGAAATGCTGTGAATTACAACGGGGCATTGACAAATACAAAGACCAATACCAACTTTTATTTTTCCGGGCAATCGTCTATTCTCGACAATGCCGTGATACAGACCATACAGCTCAACAGCAATGGCATCCAACTCAACAGGCCCATCAATGTGAATGGTGTACTGAGCAGCTTCCTTGATATCGGTTTCAACAGGCAATTCAAGAATTCGCAGCAGTTCAATGTAACCATCTCCGCCGGCTCAACCATCAACCTGAACCGCACACCCATGCGTTTCAACAACGAGGAGAGCCGCCTCACCACCGTAAACATCAGTGGAAACGCGGGCGTTGCAATGAACTGGAAAGACCTGGTCGAATTCTCACCCAAATACATATTCAGCTCAACCAGCAGCCATTATACAAGCACTGCATTCTCGGGCCGCAACATTGAACAGCAGGTGATACAGGGCGAATTCATCGTTCGGATGCCAAAGAAAATGGTTTGGGAAACAAATATCTTTTACCGCAGGCTCAACAATGTTGCGCCGGGGCTTCCGCTCTCAAGCGTTTACTGGAACGCCGCTGTTACGTTGCTGATGTTCAAGCAGGACAAAGGCCAGCTGCGCCTCGCAGTGTATGATATTCTCAACAGCAACACAAACGTGACCCGCTACTACAATGCCAATGCCATCATCGATAACCGCAGCAACGTATTGCAACGGTATTTTATGTTGACGTATACCTACAACATCCGCAGTTTTGGAAACCAGACGGCCAAGGTGGGAGGCAACAAGAGCCTGTTCAACTTTTGATGTATAGGGGTTGATAGCCGCATTACGGTTTGCAGAACCAGGGAATGTGCCGCGGGCTTTTAATTGAGGCACATTCATTATCTTAGTTTCAATGCACTGCCCCCGTTTTCTTTTAACCATTATCTTTTTTGCTGTAGCTTCTTCGCTGGCTGCGCAGGAGAAAGATGGTTTTTTTCTTTATGAAGACAGCAGCAGGCAGCTCTCGCCTGGAGCCGCGCTTCAACTTTTCAGGGACGGAAAATTTAACGCAACACCCGCGGGAGACAACAACAAAGGTTTTACACGATCGGTATTCTGGCTCGCATACATGAACCCGGTTGACCGGCCCGCAGATTCGTTGTTGTTGTCTATCGGGCACAACCACATCAACCGCATTCATTTTTACTATGCAGACAGCCTGCCGGTGCTGCAGTGGATAACCGGCGACCATTATCCCTTTGCGCAGCGGCCCATCCTTGCAACCGGTTTTTATTTCCCGGTTCAGCGCAAAGGCTTGTACCTAGCAAAAATCGACAAAGCAAATGAATCGCTGCAGTTGTCGTTCCGCACCTATGCCAAAACCGCGGCGCTTGCAATGGAGACCCGGGATAAAACGACCATGGCCGTTTTTACCGGTATGCTGTTGCTGCTGGTGATCTTTGGCCTTTATCTTTTTATCATTGAGAAGGAAAGACTATACCTCTATTATATCCTGTTTATCTCCACGGGCTGGCTCTGGGTGTTATCAAATGCGGGATACGGCTTTGAATATCTCTGGCCCGATGCGCCCTGGTTCGCAAGCAAGGCAAGGCCGGTATTTACCCTGGTGCCATTGATCTTTTCGATGCTTTTCCTGGTACACTACATCGGCGGCGTTAAGCTCAGGAAAATAAGGATCGCAATACGCATCCTGATCTCCCTGATCGCCGGTTCCGTTGTGCTCATCTTTTTTGTTACCGAAAAAATGCACGACACCGACGTATGGCTTTTCCTTCAGTACCTGATACCACTCAATCCACTGTTTTATATAGTGATCTCTTTCGGCGTGCTCATTGTTGCATCGTGGCAGGGAAACCGCTTCGCCATGTTTTACCTTGCTGCCAACATCGTGTTACTGCTCTCTGCGGTACTGCAGATCTCTTTCTCATTCGGCAGCATCAACAGGTTTGGCCATTTTTTCAGTAAATATGGATTGGCTGTGGGATACGTGGCGGAAGCCATCATCATCACTGCCGGACTCGTATACCGTTTCAACAGGTACCGGCTCGACAAAGAAAAATTACTGGTTGAAATGAACCGCCGCCAGCACGAGAACACACGCATACTGATGGATGTGCAGGAGGCCGAACGCAACCACATCGCCAACCAGCTGCACGATGTTGCGGGTTCGCTTTTGTCTGCAGCAAAACTCAACCTCTCATCGCTACGCGAAAAAGAATGGAGTAACAACCGCTCCACATCCCTTCAACTCGAAAAAACAGAAGAAGCAGTTGGGCTCGTGTCTGATATGGTACGCAACCTCAGTCATGCATTAAGCCCCGTAATGCTCGCCCAGGTAGGTTTTAAAACTGCGTTGGAAAAAGTGGTTTCCATATTCAATGTATCCGACCAGATCAATATCCACCTGGTGGTGATCGGTTTTGAAGAATACAAACCCGCATTCAACAATTACTATACGGCATTGTACGGTATCGTTTACGAACTGCTCAACAACATCGTCAAACACTCGCGCGCCAAAAACGCACTGTTACAGGTGATGGAATATGATGATATGTTCACCATCCTGGCCGAAGACGATGGCATTGGTTTAACAGGCAATGCCACAGAAAAGAAACCGGGACTCGGAATGGCAGGTATTGAATCGAAAATCAATTATTTTAGCGGTTCAATTGCTTTTGATAAGGTTACGCCCAGCGGACTTATCATCACGATAGAAATCCCTATATCCAATGACGCAGTACAGGATAATACTGGCAGATGATCACCAGTTTTTGTTAGAAGGAGTGTTGGCCATTTTAAAAGAACAGTCTTCACTCAATGTGGTAGCTACAGCGCAAAATGGATTTGAGCTGATCGATGCTGTTACAAAACACCGGCCCGACCTGGTTATCCTCGACATGAATATGCCGGGATACGATGGACTGCAGAGCCTCGACAGGATCAAAAAAGATTTCCCCAAAACAAAAGTGCTCGTGCTTTCCAACTACAGCCAGCCGGAGCTGGTTAATGAAGTGCGGTCTAAAAATGCCGAGGGCTACCTCGTAAAAAATTCATCCGCCGCCGAACTTACCGGCGCCATTGCCGCCATTCTTTCGGGCAAAACACATTACCCGGACAGCCGCCGGCTACAGGCCGTTAAAGAAGACTCTTTCTTTTTTGATGATTTTTTAAAAAAATACCAGCTCACCAAAAGAGAAGTAGAGATCATCAAACTCGTGTGCGGTGAAATGAGCAACAAAGACATGGCCAATGCGCTGTTCCTGAGCGAGCTTACGATCAAGACACACAGGAGAAACATACTGCGCAAGCTGGATATAAAAAATACTGCGGGACTTGTGCTTTTCGCAAAAGAGAACCGGCTTATCTGATCCCTGTTTTAAAGAAACAAAGCCGCCATTGATGGATCGCTGGCGGCTTTGTAAGGGAAATATCTCCCCAGATACACTTCCCTACTGCAAATACTCAAAACATTCATCCAAAGATCAACTGTTGAAACATTTGCAATCTCTTATTGACGGTAGTATGATTTAGATCCGATCTTAAAACTTTTTTTGTCATCGTTCATCGCCAACCCGATCACACTACCCTGCACCCAGGTAGAGCCTGTGTAAGATTGGTTGTATGCATCCCAATAGCCACCTGATTGATGTTCTACCTGCTTCATACAGATACCATTCAGCGCTGCTGCGGGAAATGCGCTGCCTACATTGGTGAGTCTGCCGCTGCCAGAGCCGCCCGATGTAACACCGCTGATGGTAACCACAACGCCTGATGTTGGTTCCTTCCAGGTTCCGTTGATATCTGTGGCCGAAAAACTTCCGCTGGAATTATATGCGTCGTCTGCATCTTTTGAACATCCGCTGAACAATACAGCAACCGCAAAACAAAGGGATAGGATTTTAATTTTCATGGTCATTGTTTTAATGCTGTAAAAGTAAAAGCGGCGTTCTGCGGGGGAAATACCTACAAATAGGTATTTAGTGAAAACAGGCTTGAGGATGCGTTTCGGAGATGTCTTACTTTCGCACACGATGCATTATCCACTCACGCTGACCAACATCTTCCCGGACCTGGGGCTCTACCTGCCCGATCCATTGCAGGTAAGATCCGTATACGAAAAACAATTGTTGGCAGAGCCGGATACGCCCTTCCCTTTCTGGGCGAAAACATGGCCCTCGGCATTTGCGCTCGCTTCGTTTTTAAGAGACGAAATAAAATGGACCGAAGGAAAAAATGTACTGGAGCTGGGTGCAGGAACTGCGTTGCCGTCTTTTGCCATTGCACCGTTTGCAGCCTCTGTAACCATCAGCGATCACGCGCCGGAAGCCGTTGCGCTGATGAAGAAAAACATTGCACATCTTGGTTTGCAGAATGCCCATGCATGCCTGATCGACTGGAACGCTTTGCCACCCAACCTGGAAGCAGGCGTTCTGTTGTTAAGCGATACGAATTATGCAGCCGTTCAGTTCCCATCGCTTCTTAACCTTATCGATCGCTTTGTAAATGTGGGCACAACAGTGATCCTGTCAACACCCGTTCGCATCAACATCACACCTTTTGCCGAGGCCATCCGGCCACTGATTAAACATTCCGTGTTGCGAACACACAGCCAGCCACAAGAAGCGGTGGAAATAAGGATCCTTGTACTCGGTAAATAGTTTACCGGATCTCGCTGATTGTCTTTGGATCGTTCGTCAGTGTAATGTTGCAGGAGGAAGCATGATAGTCCGGTCCCGTTATTTGAAGGAGATACAGGATCAACGCTTTGCTGCCCGCCCGCCATGCATACTGGCGGGTTACTGTTGTATACGTTTGCCCGGCCGTTACACTCTGCGTTGTTTTGGACTGTTCCACTGGTGTGCTGCCGAAAAGATCGGTATAGGTTCTGAGCACAGCAGGGAATTCAGCGTTTGATTTTGAAAAACTACTGTTCTCGTCGCCATACGAAAAATGAAATTTTACATAAGATTTGATACGGCTCCCCGATAAGTATATTGCTTCTGTTACTTTGTTTTCCTCCATGAATATGGCAAAGCCATCTGCCCCCATTCTTTCTTTGCTTGTATACGATCTTTTGAAATACGCGTCGAGCCTTTCTTTGTTAGCCAGGTAAATGCTGTCGAACGATGCGCCCACCGGGAAATGGGTACGCTGCTCAAACGCCTCTATTACTTTCTGGTTTTCTGAAGCGGCGCTTAGTTGTCTTTTGCGCTGCAGTTTGATCTTAACTATCTCCAGCACTTTTTCTTCGTTGAACGATTCTGCATCCGGCGCTTTTTCAAATTCTGCGAGGGCTTTGTCGAGCTTGCTGTTGAAACCCGTATCGGTAACCGCCAGCTCTTTCAGCGTCATTATTTTCAGGTACAGCACTTTTGCGTTGGCGGTGCCGAGTTTTGATGTGGCATCTTCCAGGTACTGCAATGCAGTACGCATTTCGCCTTTGCCGTAACTTTCTTCTGCAAGCAGGTAGGCCGCCTTTGCCTCAACGGCACTGCTTTGGGCCGATACCGGGCCGGCCAAAACAAAACACAATAAAAACAGTGAAAATATTTTTCCTTTCATGGTTTACTTTTGATCGGTCATTTTACAAACGCATCCAGCTTCTTCTCCGGGTCGCAATACAATACCTGCACCAGTTTGGCCACACCCGCCATTCCTTTCGCAAAACTGATGGATACCACTTTGATGCCGCAATCACCGCGGCGCCAATCGTTCACCTCCGCCGTATTTCCCATCGCAGCAAAATGATCTGTGCGGTAATTGCCGGGATAGCTTTTTATGAACGACTGCTTGAGCGATTCCACAGAATTTTTCATTACCTGGTATGCGGAGCTTTGAAACGATTTGGATTCATCAAAATCCGTTACCTGTACAATATACCCGATGATCTTGTTATCAGACAACAGGATGCCCGAAATGGCATTGGGCGTAGAGATGAATTTTCTGCGTTCTATAAAAGGGTAATCTTTGGCATCAGGATCAAAAAGGTATGAGTCGTAAACAACCTGGATGCTGCCGTAATCTTTTTTTCTCCATCCTTTTACTTTCCAGGTGGGCTTGCTTTTGTCGAGCTCTTCTATTGTAATGCCAAAACCGCCGGCAGAATGCAGGGTGGCTTCGTAATTTCTTTCGGCGGCCTCTTTGTCTGCAATCTCTTTTTCTTTCGCCTTTGCTATAGCCTCTTTTCTTTCATTGCGGATCACGAGTTTGATCTTGCTGATCTCCAGTTTTTTTTCTTCGTTGAAGTCTGCATAATCCGGGCTCTTTTCAAATTCTTCCACGAGGGGCAGTACCACGTCTGCCAGCGTTTCGCTTTTGGCAAGCATCTCGCGTGTGGCCATGATCTGGAGGTAAAGTATTTTGCAATTGGTAGAGCCGAGGTTCTTATGCACTTCCTTGAGGTATGCCAGCGTGCATTTGTAATCACCTTTGCCGTAACATTCTTCCGCAAGCAGGTAGGCGGCTTTCGCTTCGGTGGCATTGTCTTGTGCACGTGTAAACAGGCCCGTTAAAGCCAGGCACAGCACCAGTATTGTTTTTCTCATAGTTTATTTAGTTGTTCCAGAACCCGTCTTTCTTTTTTGTTGTATCCGCAGCCGTTTTGGTTGCCGACTTCCCCGTTTCCCAAAAATCGCCCGAGGCTGCGGCCGCGTTTCCTGTACCGCTTCCGCCCAGGGTTTTGAGTGTGAACTGTTTTACCGACAACTCACTTTTCTGTGCGAGCGAGATAAACGAATTGCGCATCTGGTCGGCCGCGTTTTTGTCTGTATAAAAACCAACCAGCACCACATCTCCCTGTGCAATGCCTTTCAGCCGGCCCGTCACGCTCGTTTTCAAAGGATAGGTTCCGTCCGAATATTGTGTAACGGAAAACACATTGCTTACCGTGATCCCTGCTGTTTCATTGTTGATGGAAGCAGGGTCTATCACATATCCAAACATGTATACTTCCGGCGCAGTGATCTTGTGCGCGGTCAATGGCGTTCCCCCGTTCGGAAAAGATTTGAGCAGCTGGCCACGCATTTCCACGCGCGCCCTTTGTTTGGCGGCAATGATCTCCTTTTCCTGCCGCTCGCGTGCGAGGCGCAATGCCTCTTTTGCTTCTTTTGCTTCCTTGCTTGCTTTCGCGCTGTTGAAAATACTTCCGATCAATGCTACGCCCTGCCCTATTGCCTGCTCGGTAGCGGAGCCATTCAATGTGCCGCTCACCGCATTGTTCAACTTCGCGTTCCGCGCATCTTCGAGCTGGCGAACCTGGCCATTGATGGCGGAATATTTACGGTTGAAATCGGCCTGCAGTTGTTCAATGGAACTGTATTCGCCCGATAAGGTACTCAACTCCGCCAGGTTCTGTTTCCCGTTGCGTATTGCTTCCGCATAATAAAAGTTCATCCGCATCATGTTGCCAAACTGCTCGATCTTTGCGTTTATGGCCGCGTCGCGTTCCCTCGCATCGCTGAACATCTTGTCAACTTTCGCGTTGATCTCCGCGGCCGTGAGCTGTTTTTCTTCCGGCGCCGCCGATGTGTTTTTAGCAGACTGCGCACCCTTCGCTTTCTGGTATTCCTCCGCAGTTACCTCCCTGAACCTTCCATCCGCACCCTTGTGATAATACCCGCCATTCGTGGTTCGCACAAACTCGGGTAGGTTTTTATGGTTGGGCTGTTCAGGTATCAACCTTCCCCCTTCGGGGATGGCGGTGCTGTTGTTGGGAGCCGTTGTTTTTTTCTCCGACCAGAAATCATCTTTCGGCCGCGCACTCGTTTGCGTGGCAGGATTGTTCGCAACCGACTCTTTTTTCTGTTGCGATGGGTCGCTGTTTGTATTGGAAGCGTTACTGTTGTTCTGCGTGTTCAGCGACACCGATGGCCGCGCCGTGTTCTGGCTTTGCTGAAGCGCGGCCTTGCGCTTGTCTTCAAACGCATGGATCGCCGCTACTACGGCTTCGGTACCGTTGTAGTCAACATCTTCGAGGCCCTGTACATGACAGGCGTAGTACGACAACAAGGCATCCTGCGGCACAATGCCGAGATCCTCTTTAACGCCGTACTTATAGGTAAGTGTACGGTTCAGGTTAGGGCCTTGTACCAGCACGGAAAATTCAGCGAAGCCCAGGCGGATGGATTGGAAAGGCTCCTTGCCCAGGTCCTGGTCGGTGTATTCTTTGCCCATCAACATATAGCGGTAAGAGAAGGGCGCGCGTGGGTTCAGGGCCGTACCGAGCTGTATTTCCAGCGTAAGGTACAGGTGCTTTTCTTTCCCGAGATTGACAAATGAAAACTTCGATTCCAGGTGAAAGCCAGGCCGCACCAACCCGTTGGAATGGCCGCGCGGCATCGGGTAATCGTTTGCGCTTACAAATTGCGCGGACGCGTTTACAGCACCCAGCCAAAGCAAAGACACAAGGAAAAAAATTCTCATAAACACGGTAACGCAGTTGGTTGTCAAAAATAAATATAAGGATAAAATGATTTAACAACGCAAAGCAGCACCGCATTACAGAATTTTGAAATGCGAATCAAAAAACAAAATATACCGATTGGTATATTTTATCTATATTTGTTTCCTGTATGGATCAAACCTTGTCAAAAGCCGAAAAAACCCGCCGGTACATCATCGAAAAAACGGCGCCTGTGTTCAATACAAAAGGTATTGCGGGAACCTCATTGGCGGATATGATGGAAGCAACCGGCCTCACAAAAGGCAGTATCTACGGCAATTTTGAAAGCAAAGACGATGTTGCACTTGCTGCCTTTGATTATAATTTCGGAAAGGTTACCCAATACATCAAAACAAAAATACTGGCGCACGAGAACGCGGTTGACCGGCTGCTGGTGTACCCCGCCGTATACCGCGATTTTCTCAGGATCCCGTTCCTGAAACCGGGTTGCCCATTGCTGAATACCTCAACAGAAGCAGACGATACACATCCGCAATTGAAAGCCAAAGCCGCAGAGGCATTGGGTTTCTGGAAAAGATCGTTGGAGAACCAGGTAAAACGCGGCATCGAACGAAAAGAGATCAAAAAAGGCACCGACCCGGTTGCACTGGCAGTGGTGATCATGTCGGTGATAGAAGGCGCGGCCATGCAGGCAAAAGTTACCAACCGCTCAACGGAACTGCGCATTGCAATGGACTTTCTTGAAAAATTAATAAAGGATACAAAACGATAAAATTTTTTGACCAAAAATATACCGATCGGTATATTTTAACCAATCATCTACCACAGCTATGGAACCATTGAAAAAAGTACTGGAAAGCAAAATGAAGATCCGCTTTCACGATTGCGATCCGTTTAACCACCTCAACAACTCAAGATACCTCGATTACATTATGACGGCGCGCGGCGACCAGTTGATCGACAACTATGGATTTGACATTTACAAGCTGGGCCGCCTGGAAGGCATCGGCTGGGTAACCGCGCAAACACAGATCTCTTACCTCTCCCCTGCCTTACTGATGGAAGAAGTGGTGATTGAAACAAGGCTGATCGTTGCCAAAGAAAAAAGCCTGCAGTTCGAAGCCTGCATGTGGAACCATGACAAAACGGTATTGAAAGCAGTGCTGTGGTCGAAGCTCGTGCATTTTAGCCTTGTTACGAACGCGAGCCAGCCACACAGCGAGGAGCACATGCAATTGTTTGCGCAGATCGTTAACCCCGTTGGCACCGCAGATTTTGATGAACGTGTGGATCAATTGAAAAGAAAAACATACTGAAAAATCTTACCTGCATGAAATTCAATCTTGAACAATCAATCGACATCCTTTCACGCACGCCTGATGTATTGCTTGCGCTGCTCAAGGGCCTCCCCGATGAGTGGGTAATGCAGCATGAAGGCGAAGGAACCTGGAGCCCGTTTGATGTGGTGGGCCATCTTATCGTTTGCGAGCAAACCAATTTCATCATCCGAACAAAACTCATTCTTTCGGATGCCGCGGATAAAACCGTATCGCTCATAGACATGACCGCTCATCTTGGCGCGAACCAGGGCAAAGGCATTTTCGAGCTGCTGCTCGAATTCGAGGCGCTCAGGCGCAACAATATCCTTTCTCTAAAGAACATGCAGCTCACGGAAACGGATCTTGGCAAAACGGCGAACCATCCCACAATGGGCACGATACAATTGCGCGAGTTGTTGTCTACCTGGGTATCGCACGATCTCATACACATTGCCCAGGTTGCGCGGGTAATGGCAAAGCAGTACAGAGAAAGCGTGGGGCCGTTCCTTCATTTTTTAAGAGTGATGCAATAAAAAAAATTCAGTTCACCACAACCAAAACTTATGTCTCTCAACAACCCCTTCCGCAAAAAACCGATTGAAGCCTACAGCGACGACATCAAACAAAGCCAGTTAAAAAGAACACTGGGCAAATGGGAGCTCACTGCCATTGGTGTGGGCGCCGTGATCGGTGGCGGTATTTTTGTTTTAACGGGTGTTGCCGCCAACCAGTATGCGGGGCCCGCACTGGCCTTATCTTTTATACTCGCGGGAATCGGTTGTTTGTTTGCCGCATTCTGTTATGCAGAGTTTGCAAGTATCCTGCCGGTATCTGGTTCAGCATACGCCTATTCGTATGGAACGATCGGCGAATTTTTTGCGTGGTTCATCGGGTGGAACCTGATACTTGAATACATGATGGGTGCCACAACGGTTGCGGTAAGCTGGTCTAAATATTTTGTAAAACTGCTGCACCTGCTAGGCATACAAAACATACCCCTTTACCTGGTCAACGACCCGGTATCGGCAAAAGAAGAAGCATTGAAGCTGGGCATTGAAGCGCCGGCATTCGCCATCAACCTCCCGGCTGCGCTGGTTGTTTGGCTGGTGACGGCCGTACTGGTTCGCGGCATCAAAGAATCTGCGCGTACGAACAACATCATTGTACTGTTGAAAGTTGCGGCGGTGTTGTTCGTGATCGTAGCGGGCATATCCTATATCAATACTTCCAACTGGCAGCCCTTTATTCCGGAAAGGATGGTTGACGATTCGGGTATGGGTCATTATGGATTGCCCGGGGTATTAACGGCGGCGGGCATCGTGTTCTTTGCATTCATCGGCTTCGATGCTGTTTCCACGCAGGCGCAGGAGGCGGTGAACCCTACAAAAGACATCCCGTTTGCGATCATCGCGTCGCTGGTGATCTGTACAACGCTCTATGTGCTGGTGTCACTGGTGCTTACGGGCATGGTGAATTATACCGACATCGATCTTGGCGCGCCGGTTGCTTCTGCCTTTGGTTCTGTGGGATTGCGCTGGGCCTCACTGCTGATCACCGTTGCGGCGGTAGTGGGATTGGTTTCGGTAATGCTGGTGATGCTGCTCTCGCAAACAAGGATCTTTTTAAACATGGCGAAAGATGGATTGCTGCCGCAGAAATTATTTGCCGCAATACATCCAACCTTTAAAACACCGTGGAAAAGCACATTGCTGGTTGGCGCTATCGCCTCTGTTGTTGCAGCGGTTACGCCGATCGAGAAAGCGACAAAAATGACAAGCATCGGAACGCTGTTTGCTTTTGCAATGATCTGTGTCGCGGTTTTCATCCTCCGTAAAAAACAACCGCAGTTGCACCGCCCGTATAAAGTAAGATACCTTCCGCTGGTTGCCTCGCTTGGCTTTCTTTTCAACGTGTTGCTGATGTTCAGCCTGGATGCATCAACCTGGCTGCGCCTCCTGTTGTGGAGCGCGGTGGGCATTGCCGTTTATTTTTTATACAGTGCAAAGAACAGCAGGCTGAACAGCAATCATTCTTAAACAAATAGATCTGTCATGCAAACGAATATTGTACATGCGGAAGAAGCGGATGTTCCGGTTGTCTGCAGGCTTTTTGAAGAGGCGATCGCTTATCAAAAGGACAACCAGTTTATCGGGTGGAACACCTACGACAGGTTTTTTATTGAAAAGGACATTCACCAAAAGCTTCTTTATAAGATCACAACGCAAGAAAGTTTGCTGGGTGTTTTCAGCGTATGCTACCGCGATGAACTGATCTGGAGAAAAAAAGAAAAAGGCGACGCCCTTTACCTGCACCGGATCATTGTAAACAGGAGCCCGGGCCATAAAAATTTTTTCAGCAGGGTGCTTGCGTGGGCAATAGCCGAAGCAAAGCAAAACAACCTTTCCTACGTTCGCATGGATACATGGGCAGGGAATGAAAAGTTGATCGGCTATTATAAAAGTTTTGGATTTACACTGGTGGAACATTACACAACAGCAGATACACCCGATCTGCCACAGCAACACCGCAATCTCCATGTTGCGTTGCTTGAGCTGGTTGTTGAAAAATAAAAATCGTTGAACATGCATTTTTCTTTTGACCGGGATATCATCCTGGAAAACGAACGGGCGTTGCTGCGCCCGGTTACAAACGAAGACGTTGAACATTTGCTGGCTGTTGCTACAGAAGACCCTTTGCTGCTTCAGTATTCGCCCAAACCGGTTTACAACAGGGAACTGCTTACGCGATATATACAGAACGCCGTTGAAGAAAGAAAAAACAGGACACGTTATTCATTCAGTATTTTCTGCAGGAAAGAAAATGCCTATGCGGGCAGCACGGCTTTTTTAACGGTTTCGCAGGAAAATGATTCGCTCGAGATTGGCGCCACCTGGCTGGGCAAACGTTTCCGGGGAACAGGGCTTAACCAAAACTGCAAACATCTTTTACTCACCTATGCTTTTGAAACGCTGGGCGCCAACCGCGTTGCGTTCAGAACAGACGAGCGGAACGCCGCCTCGCGCACCGCGCTCAGAAAAATTGGCGCAACCATGGAGGGGATCCTTCGTGAGGACATGGTTTTGTATGATGGTTTCAGAAGAAACAGTTGCTACTTCAGCATCTTGAGAAAGGAGTGGTTCGGGATGGTTAAAGCGGGTTTTGTTTAAGCGGTTTACCTGGGTAACACGCAATTTTTATTCAAAAACCATCTTCACGTCTTCCCAGAACACATCAAGGTTGATGATGGATGGTTTGAGAAAAGAAATAATGGCCGGCCAATCTTCTTCCCTGAAAATATTTACATCATTAAGTTTAACCGAAATGCGGCTGATGGTTCTCTGGTTTTCGTCGGTTGTGTTTTCTTCCCAATGCATGGCTGTTTGCATGGTTTCTTCAAGCATTGTTTTCATCGAAAGAAATTGCTGAAACTGCTGGATCCTTTTTTCGGGCAACGGGTTTGTTAACTCTATCGCAACCGAAGCAAATGTTTTCTCTACGTGCAAACGGAAATATATATGTGCAATGCCGGTCTTGTAATTGGACCAATTCACCTTTTCTCCGCCCGAAGCCGGCACGGGTTTCATGTACTGGCCAAAACGTGTCCAGAACGCTTGTTTTATTTTGGAGGCCTCTTGTTTGGAATACATGGATCGTTGGTTGTTAAATCAGCGGCTTATGGCGGCAAATAAACTATTTTAAGCGGATAATGAGCGAGGATGCGTTGATAATCTGCCGGTGCAGACAAGGTCCGGTGAGCGCCTTGTTTGCGAAACAGCATTTCAGCCGGGGTTTCCATTCAACAGAAGGGGTTGATGACCGTAGACGGGTGTTTTGGCGGCTTCTTCACAATCCCTTTATTTTTAAGGGCTTACGTTATCAAATTGTTACCGCCAGTCAAACAAATCGGGTATCCGGCCCCCTAATTCATTAACTATTGCTTAATTTAGCGGCATCAGTAGCTACAATTATCCACCGTCAAGGGTTAATTTTACCGTTGATGCATACTGCACTGCACCTGAAATCCGTATCCTGCCAGGTAAAAAGCAACGAAAAAAATAAAGTTTATCTGTATGCTTTTTGGTATAAAACCAGGATTTGTCAATGATAAAAGGCTCTACATATTCTTTGCATAATGCGTTGCGTTTCGTGGTGCTTTTTATCGTGTCCGTTTGTTTTGTGATGGGGTGCAGCAAACCACCCGACGATCCCATTCCGCAGCTTCCGCCGCTGGTTATTCCGCCGGATACCATTCCGACCGGTGTTATTGAAAATTTCAGTATCGACGATACTTTGATCGGTTACAACACTTCCACTTTTGCAAGATGGCTGGTTACGGGCAGCAATAAACTGACCGCCGTTACTTTTGCGGGTTACCCGGTTGGCATCTCGGGGCCGTTTTCTACGGGACGTTTGAAACGCGATTCGCTTTTTGTACTTGCCGTAAACAACGGGCAGCGCAGGTCGCAGATGGTGCATGTGGCAGATTCCATCACCACAAAGCTTTTCAACGACGGCATGCAACTGGAAAAAACAAAAACCGAATGGTACGATACCACCACTGCAACAAAAGGATGGAAAGACACTTCTATTGCCCCGGAGAACAGGCATGAAAGACTGCTTTTTAACCTGAACGGGTATATTTCAATAACCAACGACTCAACCAATTTACAGTACAGCGGCGGACGGTTAACGGTGGTTGATATGGGCACACAACCCAGTGGACCATCCAACCCCGGTTCTCCAACCGTTGTCAGGTTCCGCAACATTGAATATACATTGATCAACTTCACCGTTCAGTCTATCCTCGCTACCTATACATTGCTCAACGCCAATGGACAACCTATGCTTTGGCGGGATACATTTACTTATAAATAAACTGCGCAACATAGAAACCGAACATCTGACCTGAACAATGAAAGTTGAACAGCAATGCCGGGTGTAGCCAGGCGCTATGAATTTAAAAGACCGATGCGCAAATGCATCGGTCTTTTAAATTGGTAATACGGTACGAACCACGATCATCCTATGGGTTCGTTGTTTAACCTGCTAGTATTTCGCCGGCTGGTCTGCCTTCGGCGTTGTTTTCTTTATAAAGTTTCTCAGGCTTTGGTTGCTTGTTTCAAGATCTGGTTTGCGCAGGTACATCATGTGCCCGCTGCGGTAACCTTCCCAGCTGAAGCGGTCTTTGAGTTTGCCGCTTGGATCCATCTGCCACATGCTGTATTTCGCATTGAAATAATCGCAGGCGCCATCGTAGTAGCCCGACTGGATGAGCACATGCAGGTATGGATTTTCTGCCATTGCCTGGCGCAGGTTCTCACCGCTGCGGTCGTTGGTGCGGTCCCATGGATTGGTTGGCCCAAACATATAATAACGTGCATCTGTTTTGTATTTCAGTTCGTCTCTCAGGTACATATTGATCGCCGGCGTGAAAGAATGTTCCCATGACAGCAGTTCTGCATTGAAGTCGGGGCTCTCGCCGCCGTCTTTCCTGTCGATGCCTTTGTAACGCGAATCGAGTCTTCCTACGGTAAACCCTTTATCGCGCAGCAATTCTTTCCAGAAAAGATTGGTGGAGATATCGAGGTTGTTGTTCAGCACCACTTTCTCAGGCAACCCTGAGTAGCGTGCATATTTGGCAGCGATCTCTTTGCGTTTTGAAGCCTCAAGAAATCCACCTTTTGCCAGTGAAGGAATGAGTTCGTTGATGGTGAAGTTCTCTACTTCGGGCAGGTAATCGGTCAGGTCCTTTTTCTGAAGGTCTGATGGCAGTGCCTTGTGGTACCATGCGGTAGCTGCCATGTATGGCAGGCGCAGCGCCTGTTCCATCGGGCCGTCTCTTTCGATGCCGAGTGTGGTTGGCGATACAAGGATCACCCCGTTGATGAACATCCAGTGTGCGTTCTGCAGTTCAAGCGCCATCGCCGAAACCCTTCCTGTACCGTAGCTCTCGCCGATCAGGTATTTAGGCGATGCCCAACGGTTCATCCTGGATACGAATGTGTTTACCCATTCTGATAAATATTTTACATCTGCTCGCACACCAAAGAAAGTGGTAAGCGGGATGTCTTTGCTAACGGGTCTTGAGAACCCTGTATTAACCGGGTCTACATAAACGATATCGGCCACATCGAGTATAGAATGCGGGTTATCGCGCAGGCCGTAGGGCTGAACGGGGTATCCTTCGTCGTCGATGTTGAGCATACGCGGTCCTGTATAACCGAGTTCCATCCATACAGAAGGCGTTCCGGGGCCGCCATTGAAAGAGATTACCAGCGGGCGCGTTGCTTTGTCTTTGATGTCTGTTCTTTCATAATAGATAAAGAAAACGCCTGCCTGTACTTTTCCATCGGCATCCCAAACGGGCATGGTACCTGCGGTTGCCTTGTAAGGTATCTTGTTTCCTTTGATGGTAACCTCGTGATCGCTCACAACGGTTTGATCGGGGTTGAAAGGGATGTTGAATGCAGCGGTTCTTGCATCCTGCGTAGGCGTAGCCGTAGCAATACCGGCGTTGGGGGCAGGTGCGCCGCCGCCGAATTGTCCGCCGCCGCCGCCGCGGTTTCCACCGCCCTGGGCCATCGATCCTGCAGCAATGCTGAGTGCCATACAGGATAAAAAGATTTTTCTCATGTTGTTGGTTTTGGTCTTAAAAATGTGGGATGAATTTAGTGAAATAGGCGGGATTAGTTTTGAATGGGTTAAAATATTAGGTAAACAGGTTTAAATGCGCGGTGACGCGGCATACTACGGTACAACCTGCAGAAAGAAGGCCACAACAATGTTGCGGCCTTCTTTCTATTATCGGGGGATCATGCTCCTAGTTTCCACCTCCTACACGGTTCTGCTCCTCCTGTGCACCCGTTGTTCTGCGGCGCGGGGCGGTTTGGGCGCTTTTGCCAAAGCGATAGGTAAAGGTGGCGGTTACCTGTCTTACATCGGGGTAAGTGGTTTGTTTCAGATCAATATCACTGTAGTTTACAGTGGCCCTGAACTTCTGCCATGCAAACGGGTCACGCACATTCAGGCGCAGTGTGCCCTTGCCCTGCATGATCTGTTTCTGCAAAGCAATACTCATCTGGTACACCGGCTCTATCAGGGTTAATTGTTCAACCGATTTGTGGCGGTAGAAGCCACTGATCTCTCCACTCAACCCCTTCTTTTTATTGAGGGTGAAATTGTTTGTTACATTAACCATGAACGATGTGAACGATATATCTATCGGGTCTGTATTGTATACGCCCGTATAATGGTTGTTGTAAATATTGGTAAAGAAGCTGGCGTTCCACCAGGTTGTGAATGTGGCGGGCGCTGTTATTGACAACCCGAAATTTGTAAACTTCGCTATGTTCTCCGAAGTATTGTAGGTGATCTTGCTTGCAGAATTCTGTTTCAGTATCTGCGAGATCACATTTGAAGTGTTGTTGTAGTTGAACGTGAAAATGAATTTCGATTTGAAAGCATAACTCAGCTCGTAATTCTGTGTAAACTGCGGCAACAGGTACGGGTTTCCTACGCGGTAGGTAAGCGAATCAAGGAAATAGGTGAACGGGTTCAGGTCCTGGTAATTCGGCCTTGTAATTCTCCTGCTGTACGATGCGGTGAGCTGGTTGTTCTTGTCAAATCCATAACTCACAAAAAGGCTTGGGAAAAGGTTGGTGAAATTTCGTTTGAAAGTGGAATCGTTGGATACCTGTGTTCCTTTCGCGATCGTATTCTCCAGGCGCAATCCTCCCTGTACCGTCCATTTTTTAAATTGTTTGTTGATGTTGAGGTAAGCCGCGTTGATGTTCTCATCATAAACAAAATGGTTGGACCGCGCATCGGGCACCCATGATTTGTCGTTCAGCTGTCGTGCATAATCCACCAGGTTATCGTTACGCACCAGGCTGCTTTTGAAACCGGCTTCGAGGCGGCCGTTCTTGAGCGGGTGTGTGTAATCTGCTTTCAGCGACAGGATATCGATGTTTGATGGAAGGTTGCCGCGCAGCAGTATCGGCGCGCCAACCGATGCGCCCGTACTGTTGTAGGCATTGGTGGTAAGCAACAGGTCGGAAACATTGCGGTAGGTAACGTAATCGAAATCGGCGGTAAGTTCTCTTCCGGCAGAATCAAAATTGTGTTTCCAGTTCAGGTTTCCGTTGAAGTTGCGCAGGTGCGTATTGTTGTTGGTGAGCGATTCAAGCGTTGATTGCACATTGCCGTTCTTGTCTTTAAGCACTGAAGTGGAGGTAGGTGTAGGATGCCCGTCGAAAACAAACCCGCTCACCACCACGCCGAATAAGTTCTTTTTATCCGCCTGGTAGTCTACACCCAGTTTCAACGTCTGGTTGAAGTTTCCGAATTTCATTTTAGACGACAGTACAGAAGATCCGTCCAATGTACCCGCATTGTAAAAATTGCGGTTGATGGTGAGTTCCGTTCTGCCGCGGAAATAATTCGGGTTGTAGTTTCCGAAGAAATTGAATTTGTTGTTGCGGTAATTGAAATTGAAACTGTTCTGCGATTTGGGGATCGCATACAATACCCCGCTCGGGTTAAACAACCCAACTGTTCCACCCAATGTAAAGTTTCCGTTGAAACCGTTGTTCTTTCCTTTTTTTGTTTTGATGTTGATGATGCCCGAGTTGCCCGATGCATCGTAACGCGCAGAAGGATTGGTCATGATCTCTACCTGGTCGAGCGCCGATGCCGGCATGTTTTTGAGCAGGTTTGCGAGGTCGGTTGACGACATGTAAGTTGGTTTGCCATCCAGCATAACGATCACACCCGCTTTTCCGCGCAGGCTTATGGCGCCATCGCTGTTTACGCTGATGCCCGGTGATTTCTCAAGTATATCCATTGCCGAAGCGCCCGCGCTTGATGGCGAGGCCTCCACATTTACAACGGTTTTGTCGATCTTGGTTTCAATAAAAGGTTTTTTTGTCTGCACTACCACTTCGTTCATTTCCCTTGCAGAAGGGCTCAGCGAGAGAACAGGCATGTTTACATCGGTTGTTGAAAAATCAAAACCAGCGGATGTTGATTTTGCATACCCAACCAGCACAACGGAAATTTTGTACCTGCCCGGTTTGCCGGTAAACTCGTATTGCCCGGCCACATCGGTTACGGCTACTTTTACAAGCGAAGAGTCTTTTTCGCGGAGGAGGGAAACGGTGGCCGACTGCAGCGGTTTGCCCTGCTCGTCTTTAACCACGCCGGCAATCTTCGCAGCCGTTTGGGCCATTGCGGTGGAAGCAAATAAAACACATGCCAGTACAAGCGTAAACATTCTTTTCATACTCAGTAGTTGATCTTACAAAAAGTAAAGATTAGCCAATAATCTGTTTACTAAAACGCAAAACAGGATAAGCGCGGAAACCCGTGGGTAAGTGGTAAAAGCCGCAGGGTTGTGGGAGTTGCGTTGGCGGAAAATTACAGGAAGATGTATCCGTGCATCACCTGATGATCGTAACGCCTGCCCCTAATGGCGGAAGATTTTTTGAGAGTTGCAACACATAGTAATACGTGCCCACGGGCAGGTCTGTTCCGTTGTGTTTGCCATCCCATTTGCCATAGCCGATGGAACGGAAAACAGGCTGGCCCGAGCGTGTATAAATGGTAAGGATGGCGTCGGGGTAATAAATCAGTTCGGGGATCTCCCAGGTGTCGTTGATGCCATCGCCATTGGGAGAGAAAGCGTTTGGTATTTTGGGTGGCGGGTTGATGAATGAGGCCGTGATGGAGGTGATGACCGAACAACCTTCCGCCGTTGTTACTTTGAGGTAATACGTTCCGTCTTTCGTGATCGATGTGGGTTTGGCGATGGGCACCGTTGCTTCTATATCGGCCCAGTACGTAACTGTGTTGCCATTGGAGTTGAGCACCGCCGAAAGATCGAGCACCTCGGGGCGGTAGATGGGATGGCCGTTGTTCAGTGTCTGGTAGGTTGGGGTAGGGTTGATCTTTATATCCACCTTCTTTGTATCAAAACATCCATCCTGGTTCAATCCCTTTATATAATACGTGCCGCTTTTGCGCAATGCTTCTTCTGTAAACACGTGAATGGTCAATGCGGGATCGGCATAGAAAGAATACGTCAATCCCGGGCTGTTGCCCCTGTTCTCTACCAATGGCAACAGTTCCACGCCATCGTTGTAACAGCTTGCGATGATGCCCTTCGGTTCGTTGATCACGATAGACTCTGTAGAGTAGTGGATCTTCGTGAACACGGTATCGGCGCAACCCTGGTCGGGGTATGGCATCAGTTCCACTGCAAATTCTGTATTGTCTGGCGGGATCACGGGGTTGGAGTAGGTATTGGTGGTGCTGAGTACTTTGGAAAAGTCTGATGTGAACCAGCGGTAACCCTGGAAACCGTACGGTGCGGTAAGGTTCAGCGCGGTATCGTATTGGCAAACGATGTTTCCTTTGATGGGTGATAAACAGTTTTCATCAACATCAACATACGCATATCCAAAATGCCCGCCCCTTGTACAATCGTTGGTTACAAACTCGAGGCGTATGGTCATGCCCGCGTAATTGGAAAGTTTGATGGTAACAGGCGTCCAGTCTTTGTAAAGGATGGTCTGGTCTACCGGCGAAAACTCAAACCCCGGCAACCCTGCCTGTGCTATGTATTCGAAAGAACTGCAGTCGATGTACTTACCCTGTGTTACATTAAAAACCTTTGCGGTGAACTTGGGTTGTTCGCTGGCCGAATGCGGGGGGTTCTGCATTACCACGGCGTAATAGTAAATAAGGCTGAATGTTTTTTTATCGTAGGGGATGGTGAAAGTATAACTGATGCCCTCTGCCAATGCACCACCCACATTGTTGCCCAGTTTGATGGAGCCGCCGCTTCCGTTCGGACAATTCACCGGGAAATTGCCGTACTGATCTACGAGGTTCTCGCCTTTGTTTTTGTAAAGTGTATGCCGGCCCGCATCAAAACCCGGGCTCAGCAGCGGCCCGCGGGCAGAATCAACGCGCCCCAGTGAGGTTTCCCAGTTTTTGAAATTACCCAGCTCAAACCCTATGTTTTCAGGGCAGCCCTGTGCATAAGCGCCTGAACCAATGCAGAGCAGGAACAATATCCAACAATATCTGTATAATGTTACCGGTCTGCACATAACGCAATGGTATTCTCGCCTGGGGGCCTAGTAAATATACTAAAGACGCGGGAACTTACCATTTCGTTGCTGCTTGCCTGAAGCACAGAGAGAAATACGGGTTACGGAATACAAATTTTTATCTCTTTCGTTTTTCGTAACCCGTATGCTGCGTTACCTGGCCCTTTGTCCTTTCGGGTTGCCCGATGGTTTGTGCTGCCTGTTGTTGCCATTGGGCCTGCCACCGCCGGGGCGGGGACCGTTCGGGCGGGGGCCCTGGTGGCGGTTGGGTTTGCCGGCGGGTCTTCTGCGCGGGTTGTATTCGGGCGTTGGGCCGAACTCTTCAGGAACGGGTGCTTTGGTAACCGGGTGCCCGAGCAGTTCTTCTATCTGTGCAAACTTGTATTGCTCCGCTTCGCTCACAAAAGTGTAGGCCGTGCCCTCACTCGCTGCACGGGCGGTTCGGCCAATGCGGTGTACGTAGTCTTCGCCGTCGTTGGGCACATCGTAGTTGATCACCAGGTCGATGTCTTCAATATCAATTCCCCTGCTCAGGATATCGGTTGCTACCAGGATCTTCAGTTTCTTGTTCCTGAAATCGAGAAGCACCTGTTCCCTCTTATCCTGCTCCAGGTCTGAATGGATCTCTTCGATCGAAAAACGTGCGCGTTTGAGCTCGTTGCTGAGTTGTTTTACGTTCTGTTTTTTAGAGCAGAATACGATCACACTCTGGAAATCCTTGCTGCTGAGTATTTTCTTTACCAACGGGATCTTCTGCGGTTCATACACTACAAAAGCTTCCTGTACGATCTTCTCAGGTGGTTTTGAGATAGCGATGTTGATCTCCAGCGGATCGTGCAATATTTTACGCGCCAGCTCCCGCATTTTCATGGGCATGGTGGCAGAGAAGAGCAGGTTTTGCCTTTTTTTAGGAAGGAAGGATATGATCTTCATCAGGTCGTCGTGAAAACCCATATCGAGCATACGGTCGGCCTCGTCCAATACCAGGTATTTCACGGCGCTCATTTTTACATAACCCATGTTGAGGTGGGCGATCATTCTGCCCGGGGTACATACAACCATGTCTACGCCGCTCGACAATGCTTTTTTCTCCGTGGTGAACGAGCTTCCGTCGCCACCGCCGTATACGGCAATACAGCTTACATCGGTAAAGTACGAGAGGCCCTCCATTGTCTGGGCGATCTGTACGGCCAGTTCTCTTGTTGGAACGATGATAACAGCATTGATCAGGTGCGCATCGTGCGGTTCTGTAATGATCTTGTTAACCACCGGTAGCAGGAAAGCTGCCGTTTTACCAGTACCGGTTTGCGCGGAGGCTATCAGGTCTTTACCGCTCAATATCGGTTGGATCACCTGCTCCTGAACAGGTGTTGCGGTCTCATATCCCATGGCATCTATGCCTTCGAGTAGTCTTGAATCTAAGCCAAGTTCTGTGAAATTCATGGCGTAAAGATAGCTTTTAGGCGGCAGCGGTGCGCTTTGCGGCGCAAGACACCGGTAATTTGTTCAAACCGGGGGCTACCGGTTGCCTCCGAAAAGGGAATTATAAAGCAAAAATGCCCGCAGCACGCATCCCCTGTTTACGGCTTGCCCTCATATTTAACGTTTTACCTAATTTTTAACCGTTCCAATGCAGCCAATTCTGTTATTTTTGCGCCCTATTGGCAACCAATTTGCAATTAACTATCTGAAATGAAAAAAACATTACTTCTTCTTGTCAGCATAACCGTGTCTGTACTGGCTATGTCTCAGTCTACCGATAACAGCAGCACCAAACCCAAACTGGACCTCGCGGGCCGTGCGGCGGATCACCTGATGATCCAGTATGGTAGCGATAGCTGGACCAACCGCCCCGACAGCGTACGCACCGGTGGTTTCAGCAGGCATTTCAATATTTATTTCATGTTCGATAAGCCTTTCAAGAACAATCCGAAGCTGAGCATTGCCTATGGTATTGGCATCGGAAGCAGCAATATGTTCTTTAAGAATACGTATGTGGATGTGAAATCGAACTCGTCAAAACTTCCTTTTACCAATGTTGACAGTGCGAACCATTTCTCTAAATTCAAGGTAGTGAACATTTATGCGGAGATCCCGGTGGAACTGCGTTACTATTCAAATCCTGTTGACCCGGGCAAATCCTGGAAGCTCGCCATCGGGGCCAAAGTGGGAAGCCTGGTGAAAACCTATACCAAAGGCAAAAACCTCGTTAACAAATCGGGCAATACCATCTACGGAACAGATTATAAGGTGAAAGAAAGCAGCAAAGGCTTCTTTAACGGAACCATGCTCGCCGTTACCGGCCGCGTAGGCTACGGTATCTTCTCGATCGATGCGGGCTACCAGTTCAATGGCGTTTTAAAAGATGCGGTTGGGCCAACCATGCATAAGTTCTCGCTGGGACTTACGATCAGCGGACTTTAAAGTTTGAGTGTTACATGGTAGTGGTGAGTAAGGCAAACGCCTCACTCACCACTTTTTTTTGCCACAGATTTCACGGAAGCACACGGTTGGTTGCGGAGGTGTCGATCTCTAGACAACAACTGTGTGCTTCCGTGAAATCTGTGGCAAAAACCAGCCACGAATGAAAGACTTATCTTTACAAAAATTTACATCCTTGATAGAGAAAAAGAAAGCGATACAGAGCGAAGAGAAAACAGTGCTGGTGGGATTGATCCAGAACGACCAGACCAGTGAACAGGTTACCGAATACCTGGATGAGCTTGCCTTTTTATCTGAAACGGCCGGCGCGCACGCGGTTAAACGTTTCACCCAACGACTGGCGCACCCAGACAGCCGCACATTTGTGGGCAAGGGTAAACTGGAAGAGATCAAAAATTATGTATCGGGCAAAGACATCAGCCTGGTCATATTTGATGACGAACTTACCGGTTCGCAGATCTCGAACATAGAAAAAGAACTCGGTGTAAAAACCATCGACAGGAGCGATCTCATTCTCGATATTTTTGCGAGCCGCGCAAGAACCGCGCAGGCAAAAGTGCAGGTTGAACTGGCGCAATACCAATACCTGCTGCCCAGACTGAAAGGTATGTGGAGCCACCTCGAAAGACAAGGTGGCGGTATCGGGACAAGGGGCCCGGGCGAAACCGAAATTGAAACGGACCGCCGTATTGTAAAGGACAAGATCTCGTTGCTGCGCAAAAGGCTTGCGGAGATAGACAAACAATCCTTCACCCAAAGAAAAGAACGCGGTGAGTTGATACGTGTTGCGCTGGTGGGTTACACCAACGTTGGCAAAAGCACCATCATGAATGTGTTGAGCAAAAGCGAAGTGTTTGCCGAAAACAAACTGTTTGCCACACTTGATACCACCACACGAAAAGTGGTGTTTGAAAACACACCGTTTCTCCTGAGCGATACGGTAGGTTTTATCAGGAAACTACCGCATCACCTCGTAGAAAGTTTCAAAAGCACGCTGGATGAAGTGAGGGAAGCGGATATTCTTTTGCACGTAGTGGATATTTCGCACCCGCAGTACGAAGACCAGATAGGCGTGGTGAACAAGACATTGCAGGAGCTGAAAGCCTTTGAAAAACCCATCCTTACCATATTCAACAAAATGGATCTTTACGAGGAGAAGAATTTCGATGAGTGGCTTGACGACAGCGTAAAGCAGGAGATCCTTCGCGAACTGAAAGAGAAATGGGACGAGGCCACAGAAAACAACTGCGTGTTCATTTCCGCCCAGGAAAAAAACAACATAGATGCGCTCCGCGAATTGATACTTGAAAAAGTGCGCGACATGTACAAGATAAGATACCCTTACAGAACGATGATGTTTTGATCGCCGGAGGCGCCGCTTTCTACAGTTCCTTCAAAAGCTGCAGGCCATACGTTTTTGTCGCACCGCCTTCCAGCCGGCCGCGTAGGTTGAACACGATGCTCCACCTTTTTTCCCAGTTTGTGCCCATCCGGATACCGGCGCGCAACATGGGTTCCCACCTGTCGAACGGGATCATACCGCTGGCAAGCTTTATCTTGGTATAGCTGTATACATAACCGATGCCGGCAAAAAAGCCAAATCCTCTCCTGCTTTCGTCGCCGGCAGAACGGAGTCCCACGTTAAGGTCGGCCATAAACGGTATTTCGAAAGCAATATGCGCGCTGTGCACATTTTCGATGGTATCTTTTCTTTGGGGATGTGTTTCAACGGATCTGTATTTATTGGTGGTGCTGTAGCCCAACATCATTGGCGAAGACAAACTCAGCGCCACATCTTTGCCCCCGGCGATGTCGAAGCGGGCGACATATACAAGCCCGAAGGTGCGCACACGAACCGAGTAATCCGAACGCAGTGTATCAAGAAGCATTCTCGAATCGTTTACATGAACCTGGGTGGCGCCGAGGCCTATGTTTTGGTTGAAACCGATGCGTTGGGAAAAGCTACACAGGCTTAGCAGTAAGCAGCACGCAACAACAAGTATTCTTTGCATAATTTTGTTTTATAAGCGTTACTGTAAAATGGCAGGTATAAACTATGGAAAAAAATTGGATCTGGCACAAAATTGCGGAAAACGAGGCCATTCTTCCCTGGCAGCCCAATGATATGTGTATTGTAACGGCGGGTGAAAAGAAAATAACCCTCGCCCGTTTTAACGGCGGGCTCTACGCTTTTGCCCAGAAATGCCCGCATGCCAGCGGGATCATGGCCGATGGTTACATCAATGCCGCCGGACAGGTAACCTGCCCGCTGCACCGTTACCGTTTTGATATGAAAAACGGCAGAAACACCAGTGGCGAGGGCTATTATCTGAAGACCTATACGGCAGAAACACGGGAAGACGGGGTATATGTGGGCTGGGAAGACAAAGGATTTTGGGGATTTTGAGTGCAGCCGGCATATTTTTTCTTTTCCTTTTTTGCCGAAAAGCATTTTTCCCTATTTTTGCAACCCCATAACGGGAAATTCCTCCTTAGCTCAGTTGGTTAGAGCATCTGACTGTTAATCAGAGGGTCTCTGGTTCAAGTCCAGAAGGGGGAGCTGGAAGCCCACAAGCAGAGATGTTTGTGGGTTTTTTATTTGGGAGGGTTCCTTGAAAACCCACCACAGCGCGCCGAACATCCTGATTTTTGGCTTTGATTGAATACTACCGATAAGGAAAATAAGCATGAAAAAACCAAAGCTTATTTTCTCAATCAATCGTGACCGAATCGAAAGCATTTACTTCTGAAAGAAAGTTAAGGAAGTTTTCAAAAAAACGGTATCCTGTCATACCTGTATCGATCATGTATTTCAATGAATGGTCAGCAGGGTTCCATTCATACCTCCAATTATGCAAACGCAGATCATTTTCTTTTTGCCTGGAAGGAATATTGAAACCCGTCAGAAATTCTTCGATCAAATCCGTTATGTCTTTCACTTCTGCCGCTCTTTCAGGTTTGACCAACATCACCATCACCACGTTTACGCCAATTTCTGTAACTGTCAATTTGTAGGTGCAATCCGGGATCTGGAAGGGAAGGGTATCCTGCTTGTTCAAATATCTCCTGTACGCTAAAGGTTCAAGCCGGAAGAACCAGAAGCGTAGGTCTCCGCAATCTATGTTCTGGTCGGAGATATCATAGATTTTCCCAGAAACCGAATCCCACATAACAAATACACGGAAAACATAAGCCCGGATGTTAATACTAAGAGTAATACCAGAGATGACGTCTTTGGTATACAACTTTCCTGCTTCGAAATCGGTCGGCGCCATTGGGTCATAAACCAATCCAACGTTCCTCGACGGCTTAATGCCGGTGAGCACTTCGAACTGCTGAGAAAGTTGAATGTTCGCACACTTTACGAAAGATGCAGACATAAACAGTCCATACATCCCTTGTATAGATTTGATAAAACTTTCTTCATTGTGGATCAATAGACTCATATTATGCTTGCAATTCGCAGTAAATATCTTGCCATAAGCACTTTTTCAAAATCTGCTAACAATGCCGCCCCTTCGGTAAAGACGGCCTCCACCGCATAGGCAAGTATGATGCCATAGGCAATATTTGTAATGTCCTGCTTAAGTGTTGTCAATGTGCCTGGACTTACGCGTTTCAATTCCTTAATGTAAAGCATCACTAAGTCCCGGATATCCTGGTTAGGATTCAGCCTTCTCCTATTCATAAGTTCTTTTACCGCGTCAAAGACCGAGACAGGAGCTGCAACAGGAACAGGTACTGTAGCTCTCGGATCAAAGGTATAAATTAGAACGCCATTTTGAGGAAGGGTGACACGAATAACCTGTGCAGGATTTACGGGATTGGGTAATATCCTTGGTGTTTGATAAGTATCCCCAAGCCTCCAGGGACCGGGTTGGCAATACTGATTTGCCTTGTCTACATACCATTGTGCTTCAGCAGCGCCTTCGGCTTGAAGGCTGATCGGCTTAATCTCAAATATCTCATAGGTCTGAATATTTGCGAGATCGGCCCTTCCGCGTCTTCCCGACATGGTTGCATTTGGTATGGAATATTCAGCCCGTCCCCCCGTTCCGGCAAATTTAATATAATCTTCCTGGATCAGTAAGTGTGCAATGGCCGCATTAGGTTGCAACATCACACTACCCGGAACATTCTTTGTACCATAGCAATCTGTCGATGCATCTGACTCATCCTGATTTTCTTCATCCTTAAGGTTATCTAGAATCAGAAGATCATCATAGGAAAGCAAGTTGGGATTCCGGTAACCAGCACCGCCTCCGGTCCACCAAGGTTGCCACGGTTGATTTGCCATTTCGTAAGCTAAAGGATTATTCCATGGCCAACCGCTGCCATACTCCCACCATTCACTGGTAGTACCTCCGCCGCCATACGGAGGGTCGTCACCTTCATCCCCCCCTTCGCCACCTCCTTCACCGCCTCCGCCGCCTTCATGACCACGATAATCCCAACACGTCAGTATGATCTCTATGTTTACCGATACCAGCTGCCACTCATAAACATAGCCGTAGGAATATGAATTGGAAACGTTCACATACATGTAGGTTAAGTATATGCTTATCTCAATTTCACAACCGACTTCCTGCATATAATCAGCCCTAATGGCATTGGATACTGTTTTAACATCGTTTCCTAGTTTGATGTCAACATTTCTGAAACGCACGTTGGCTGCACCGTGAATATCGACGCTATCTTTTCCGTTCACAGATTTTTCGAATGCGCCAAAAACAGCAAGCGAGGTCATTAACTGACTGCGGGCCGAATCCGTAACAGGTGTTATCTGCGATAAAGAATCTTTGTTGTACAACCGGTAGGAAAACGTACTGTCATTCAGTTTACTTGCAGTAATATAAGATTTGATGCTGCTGTCATCTACGGATTGCAAAGGTACTATGTAAAATGCTTTTTGATCTATTGAGGCGGCCCCAGTTGTTTTGACAGAATTTTTTTGAACCTTGGAGCTTACAAGCGGCGTGGCCTTTGCGTTTGCTGCAGTCTTATAAAGCGTTTTTTCCCACACGGGCGTACCATTTTTTTCAATGAACTCCGCAAGGTGCGAATTAAATCGCTTTTGTTTCCTGAAGGAGTTGACAAGACTTTGGAGCACCGGGTTTAATTTCTCAGTATGCGCGTAAAACTGCAGTGCGCGGTTGATCGAATTTTGAGGGGATAGTTCGTTTAGGTTTTTTTTGCAACCGGCCAGAAAGACCGAAAAGAGAAGGAATAGCATGCTTGCCTTCCACCCGATAACGTGTTTTTTCATGTGCAGTAGTTTGCCCAAACGTAAGTAAGCAGCCTAAAAAAATACAGGGGTAAAAGCCCTTATGTTAATAAATCAAGTATAAAAGGGGTTGCTGTTTGAGTGCGAACAGGGAATGTCTCCGAAGCGACAAGGAGCCATGGAATACGATGTACAGGTGGTTGCTCGTATTGCATATATGTTGTCTTAGCTTTAATTTTCCGCAGCCCGTCCATCAAATGTATCAATCCTGAATGTCCGTCGCGGACGTCTCAAGAGGCGCCCTCCGCGCAACACGGGTCCGTTGTTTATTGAATTCTATAACCAATGTACCTTCGATATTGAAACAGGTAGGCAGCACTTGGACCGCGGAGTCCTCTTCGAGAGACATCCGCGGAGAATATTCTGAGTTTTTATGTCAATTGGACATGCTGCGGAGAGGAAATAAGCTTATTGATGAGGATACGATTGTCCGATTACATTATCTTGTCAGGCAATGAAGGGGAATGTTTCAGTTTCGCTGATGAAGGATTACTTTAATTTAAGCTTGACTTGTAGAGTTCAATATATGAATCAGTGGTACGAGATTCAATATATTTCTTCATTATTAATAACTCAGAAGATTTAATACCTATCGCAATTCCAAAGGGCAGCCATGTTCTAGTTTCAATTATCTGAGAGCCATTTTTTGAGATTGCTGTGCCTTTAGCCTCGTACTCTCGAGATTCAACAGCAATTCCTAGAAAATAAAATCGCTTGCCAAACATTGTAGAATTAGTTTTCTTGTCTACATAAGAAATCGGATTGTAAATTAATATTGGCGAACCGCTTGACCCAGCATAAATTGAAATATCGAGTAAAAATTGAGGCTTTTTATTATAGTTTATAAAAACAGGAGTAGCTGTGGTGCCCCTTCGTAAGATTGGTATATTATTTATACTGTCCGAAAATCCTTTTGGATAACCAATCATGAATACGTCTTCTATTGCAGTTAATTCGTTTAGCTTTTGTTCATTTGGAATATAACTTTCAATAAGTTTTCGCAGATATACTTTTCGTTTATAATTCTGAGCAATTAAATTTAATAAAGGAGTAATTGGTAAAATTGCCAAATCTTCTGAAGGGTGATATAGCCAAAGCTTTTTATAGTTTTTAAGTCTTATTTTCAAAATATCTCCATAGTTTGGACTTCCATCATTATTCATACTATTCAACTCAAAATCTCCGAAGTCGCAATTTTCAACTACATGCTTATTTGTTACAAGACATGTCATTTTTTTATTAAGCCCAAAATCGAACTCAAAAAAAAACCCACTTCCTATACTAACAACTTGTGTTGTTTTCCCGTTTTGATTAACAATCCTGTAACCCTTTATCTTCGTAACTAAGTTAAACAGTTGTTCAGATTCGTCAATTTTGAACTCTGCACTATGCTGTGAATATACAGAATCCACAATAACTAGAAAATAGAGGAAAAAATTGACAAGAAGATACATCTTACCTAAGTGTATCTTCTTGAAGAATTTTGACTGACCTCGAATTCTCTTCATAATTAATTTTATAATTTGGTTTCATAGAAGATAATAGCTCCGCATAAGTTATTTGTATCCTTTTATTTAAATCATCAATATCAATAGTTGAATCTTTAAAAGAAGCTCCTTTAATTAGTAAAAGAAATTTGTATGCTTCTAAATAATGTTTTTTTTGATACTCCCTTTTTGCTACTAAATCCAAAGAATCAATATCTATTTTTTGTTTTCCTGTATCATAAATGGTTTGAGTATACACTGGAGGCTGAGTGTTTTCACTTTCAGATTTTTTTTTATGAAAAGATTCTAAGTCAATCCCCTTGAATACGCAAATTATAAAGCTCAAACCACCCAGCAATGAAAAGAAAATTCCTGGAGTTACATTTCGTAACATAATTTTCTTGTTACCCCAAAAAGCCGATATATCCCCTGATGCGTTAACAAAGCCTTTCATAAATAACTTATACCCCCAATAAATAATTAAACCACTTAATAGAATGGTGCAGGTTTTATAAATTAGGGATATTTCAATATCTGACATTCCACAATGTAACAAATTCCAACCTCTTTCTATTTATTCACGAGCACATATTTTCAGCATTATTTGGACATTTTTAATTTTCCGCAGAGGGTCGATCTCCCGCAAAAAAAATCCAAATATTCTCCGCGGACGTCTCACGCAGAAGACTCAGCGCAGCACGGTTTACTATTTATAAATTCAACTATCAATGTCGGTTTCCCACTATCAAAACCAAATGTGCAACACCCTCAAGTGGAGTCCTCTTCTAGTGACATCCGCAAACAAGACTCCGATTTTTTACTTCGACTGAACACCCTAACCAAACAATTCCCCCCGACTTAAAACTGCATTTCCCCGTAAATTGCACCCACAACCCCACCCATGAACACCCGCCTCTTCTTCGAACACCTCCGCTCTTACGTAGATTTTCCCGAGAATGATTTCAATGAGTTCATCAAGCTGCTGGTGCCGTTTACGATCAGGAAAAACGAGTTCTGTTACCGCGCGGGACAGGTGCCACGATACAGCCCGTTTGTGCTAAAGGGTTGTTTGCGCCAATACGTTGTTAACGACGACGGCGTGGAGCAGATCGTTCTCTTTAACGAGGAAGGCAACTGGGCCGGTCAACTGGGCAGCATGCGGAGCGGCGTGCCCACCAACGTAAACCTGCAGGCGCTCGAAGATTGCGACATACTGGGTATAACCCTCGCCAACGTCGATATCGCGATGCAGCGCTTCCCGGCATACCAGCAATACTTCCTTAAAAAATACCCGGCCGATCATGCGCTCCTGCTCGAACAGGCCAACCGATTAAAAACAGAATCGCCGGAAACACTTTACAAAGAACTACTCCTCAACCGCCCTTCCCTGCTGCTGCGCGTTCCGCAACATTACATCGCCAATTACCTGGGCGTACGAACCGAGACCATCAGCCGCATCAAAAACAAACTGGCCTCGCTGTAATTTGTTGATCGAAGTCAACATGCGTCCGCGCAACGCCTGTTAATTTAGCCGAAACAACTTCTATGAAAACATTCGCAACTGCAAACAGGCTGGAACGCGCCCGCTGGTACATGGGCGGCTATTGGGTCTTTCTCGCCACCGCAAAAGAAACAGGGGGAAGGTTCAGTCTTATTGAAACGAACCTGCGTAAAGGCTTCGAGCCTCCGAGACATACACACACAAAAGAAGACGAATCGTTTTACCTGCTCGAGGGCGAGGTGAATTTTTTTGTGGGTGATGAGGAATTTAGCCTTTCGCCAAACATGTTCCTGCATATCCCGCGCAATACACCCCATCATTTTAAACTGGTTAGCGATACGGCGAAAATGCTGATGCACCTATCACCCGGCGGACTCGAAGAAATGTTCCTCGAAATGAGCGTGCCCGCATCTTCGCTCAGCTATCCCGATGCGCCACAAGGGCCACCACCGCAAGCCTGGCTCGAAAAAATGCTGGCGCTGCAGAAAGAATTTGGTATCGCGGGTATGGATAAGAGCCAGATCAAGGCTACCTGAAAAAAAATACGGGCCTTAAGTAAGAAAGAAGCAAACCCATCACATCCCTCTTTCCACAAATGCCAACGCCCGCTTGTCTGCCCAGGAAAATTCCGACCCGGCAATTACAAAACCACAATGGCCGCCAACATCCGGCGTTTCTAAAAACAGGTTCGGGTTTTGGCGGGCCTCTTCGTAGCACAGGCTGTCGCCCGATAAAAACGTATCGTTCAGCGCCTGCACAATGAGCGTGGGGATGCGGATGTTCTTCAGGAAAGGTTTCACACTCGCGCGTTCATAAAAATCGGTTGCGTTTTTAAAACCATGCAGGGGCGCGGTATAACGGTCGTCGAAAGCGTGGAAGTGGGTGATGCCTGTATATCCCTCAGAACTGATCTGCCCGGGAAAGATCTTTTCTTTCGCCCTGATCTTCTCGCCGAGTTTTTTAAGGAACCGTTTGTTGTAGAGTTTGTTGTTGGGTTGCGATAATGTATCTACACTCGTTTTCAGATCACATGGAACAGAAAACGCAACTACTTTTTTTACCTGCGCCGGAACGTCTTCCGGGAATTCTGCAACGGCGCGCAAACTCAGGCTGCCGCCCATACTGAAGCCGACAAGCACAATTTCTTCGTAGCCCTTGTTCTCGATCGCGTGCCCGATCACACAACGCAGATCACCGGCATCGCCGTGGTGATAAAAACGAAGCAGCCTGTTGAGCTCGCCGCTGCAACTGCGGCAGTTCCAGCCAAGGGCATCGTAGCCCTGCTGCGCAAATGCCTTCGCCATGCCCAGCACATAGTGCCTGCGCGAATCGCCCTCGAGACCGTGGGTGATGATCACCAGTTTTTTTCTTTGGGGCGAGGTGAAATGCCAGTCGAGGTCCACAAAATCTCCATCGGGCAACTCGAGCCGCTCGCGTTGATGGTAGTCGAACCTGACTTTCCTGAACAGGCTCGGCACGATGGTTTGCAGATGACCATTGAATTGCCAGAACGGCGGTTTGAAAAAGGGTTTGGGAAGTACGGGCACAGCATCACGGTTTATGGCGGCAAATTAGCGAAACTAATTTCATCCGTAATACCTGCCGGTTTCCTATGTCTTGTTTTCTTGCGCCTTGTTTCATTGCTTCGTAACTTTAACCATGCAAGAGAACAAATACCTGAAATATTTCAACGTTCTGCCTTTGTTCAATACAAGGCGTACAAGGGATATTTTCCAGGTAAACCCCACGGTTGCCCCCATCCGGCAGGAGGCTGCGGAAACGAAGATTTGTGTGTTTGATTATTCGCCGCAGGTTCTTCATGAGAAATGCCTCGATCACATCGAAGAAACCTATCCCTTCCACAAGAACGACCGCGTTACCTGGATCAACATCGATGGCATCCGGAAAAATGATGTGGATGCCATTTGCAACCATTTCAACATTCACCCGCTCATCAAAGAAGACATCATGAGCATCGGGCAGCGGCCCAAGATGGATGAGATGGACCCAATACTCTACTGCCTGCTCAACATGCTTTACTTCAACGATAAAACCGGCGCCGTGGAAACGGAACAGGTGAGCATCGTGCTCGGCGATGGTTTTGTGATCTCTTTCCAGGAAGATTCGGAGCGCGATGTATTCAATTTCATCCGCGAGAAATTACGGGTAACAGGCAGTAAGCTGCGGCAAAACAAAGCAGACTACCTTTGCTATTCGCTGCTCGATATGATCGTTGACCATTACTATATCGTAATGGAAAAACTGGGTGAAAACATTGAACTGCTCGAAGAAAAGATCATCCGCGCCAGCAATACCCGCGCGCTGGCGGAGATCAACAACCTGCGCAAAGAACTGATCGTACTCAAAAGAAATGTGAGCCCGGTGCGCGACCTGATCAATGGGTTTATCAGGAGCGACAGCGAACTGCTCGAAGAAAGAACCACCAAATATTTTAAAGACATCCACGATCATATCTTACAGGCCAATGAACTTGCAGAGAACTACCGCGATATGATGATGAACCTGCAGGACCTCTACCTCAGCAACGTTAACCTGAAAACCAACGAGGTAATGAAAGTGATGGCAGTGGTAACCTGCCTCCTCGCCCCCGCCACGGTCATCGGCGGCATCTTCGGGATGAACTTCGACCGCATCCCCTACCTGCACAACCAATACGGATTTTTTATCGCGATCTTCCTGATGCTGATCATCCCGGTTTTTATGATCTACCTGTTCAGGAAAAGAGGATGGTTCTAAAACGGCGATCCTGGCAAAAAACTCGACCATAAAAAATGCCGGTGAAGATCACCGGCATTTTATTTATTAAATTATTTGGACTTGTTGCTGTGTTTGTGCATTCTTGTTCAAGCAAGGTGATAATGTTCCATCAGATCTTGACCAGCTTCCATTTGCCCTTCCTGAATAACACAACGCTTGTGATGGTGATACATGTTTCGGTGATCACGATGGCGAGGAACACGCCGGTTGTTCCGAGTTTCCATACCTCCGCCAGTAAATAAGCGAACGGAATCTGGAAGATCCAGAACCAGAACAGGTTGATCCAGGTGGGCGTTTTGCTGTCGCCTGCACCGTTGAATGCATTGATCATCACCATTCCCACCCCGTAAAAAATATAGCCGCAACTCACGATGCGCAGTGCCATTACCGCCGTTTTGATCACGTTAGGGTCGCTGGTTATCAATCCTACAAAAAATTCTGCGCAGGTGATAAAGAGCAGCGAAACAATTCCCATGAAAATGGCGTTGTACTGCGCCGTTTTCCATACAGATTTTTCCGCGCGTTCGGGTTGTTTGGCGCCGAGGTTTTGTCCTACGAGTGTTGCCGCTGCATTACTCAATCCCCATGCGGGCATCAAAAAGAAGATCAGCAAACGGATCGCGATGGTGTAGCCCGCCACTGCGTCGCTGCCAAATGAGGCGATGATACGCGCCATTGCTATCCAGCTCGCAGAACCGATCAGGAACTGCAGTGTTGCTGATGATGCAACTTTGAACAGTGACCTGATTACTTCCATATCCGGCCTGAAATGGTGCAGGTGTATTTTGATGATGCCTTTTCCTTTGAACAGCCTGTAAACCTGGTAGCACACACCAATGCCCCTGCCGGTTGTTGTGGCCATGGCCGCACCCGGCAACCCGTATTTGTGGATCAGTATCGGACAAAGGATGATGTTACAGATGTTGGCGAGCCACAAACTGCGCATCGCGATGGCTGCATCGCCCGCGCCACGGAATATACCGTTGATGAGGAACAGCAACATGATCACCACGTTTCCTGTGAGCATGATGCGTGTATAGGTGTGCCCCATGGCAACCAGCTCATCGCTTCCACCCATCAAACGCAAAATGTCTTCTGCAAAGAACAGGCCGATGCAACTGATCAGGATGGTGATGATGAAAGAAAGCAACAATGCCTGCGCGCCTGCCTTAGCGGCGCCATCGTAATTTTTTTCACCCACACGTCTTGCAACCATCGCGGTTGCCGCCATGCTCAACCCGATGGCCACAGAATAAACGATGGTTAAAAACGATTCTGTTAAACCAACGGTTGCCGCGGCATTCGGGCCGAGTTTGCCCACGAAAAAAATATCCACAACCGCAAAAACAGATTCCATGCACATCTCGAGTATCATGGGGATGGCGAGTAAGAAAATGGCTTTGCGTATGCTGCCCGTTGTAAAATCCTGGCTCTCGCCATTGAGTGATTGTTTGATGTAAGACCAGACGGTCTTTTTGCTCTTATCGTTTGTATAAGTAGTCATTGTATAAATAAGGTATGAATAGATAAATAGAATTGCACTGCAGCACTGCTGCAATGAGGGTCGGGGGATTGTGTGAGCCTAAACACTTAGCGGTACTAAGCTCTGTTTAGATGATCATCGGCGCTTGCTTGATTTTGCGGAACGAAAATAGGGGAAAAATGGATCGGTTGATCCTCTTTTTGAGGAGCGGCGTTTGCTTGTTTCTTTAAACCAAATGCTGCTTACAAAGAAATCACGCTGTTGCTCCCACCGTACACATTGGCCACTTCGCTGTCTGCAGAAGGATCGTTGATCCATTCATTGGCATCGATGCGGTATTTGAATTCGTGCTGGGTGTTTTTGGGAAGGGAAACTTCGCAGCTGAAACTTCCGTCCTTTTTCCTTTTCATTTGTACAGCATTGTCCCAATCGCTGTTGAGCCCGAGGATCTCAACAACCGATGCATTGCCTGCTGTGAAAGAGAATTTTACTTTACAGTAGTCTTTCGTTTTGAAGTAGGTTTTCTGTATCATAACGGACGTGTTTCTACCGCTTAATACAGATCCGGAGAAAAGGTAACCCATCTACGATCGGTTCCTGTTTTGTGCGAAGATCAAGAACGGGCATTGTTATATTGCGAACGCACGGCATAAAACGCTCCTGCGGAACGATGCATTCCTCCTGTTTATTTCTCCCGCTTCATGATGTTCTTTTGGTGTGTGCTGACCACTTAACCCAATGATGCGATCGTCATTTTGATCTCGAGGTAACTGATCTCTTCGGGCAAATTGTCTTTCAGTAACCGCAATCCCAGTCTTCCGTATTTTTCTGTAGCAGAAGCGATCAGCTCTTGTTTTCGGGGGGAAACAAAATCGTTCACATCCAGTTCGCCTGTGGTTACAAAATGGCTGAGGTGCGTTTCCACCGTTGTGATGGACAAGGATCTTTCGCCGGCTATTTCCCGTACCGATTTTCCCGAACGGTACATTTCAAAACTGGTGCGCTTGGTATCTGATGACCGCTCGCGTGGCGGCGCGGTCTTCCGGGCCCGCGGAGCGGTTCCCTGTTTCAGGCCGACGCGTGTTGAGAGCCCGTTTTCGTTGCAGTAATCCTGTACCTTTTCCAAAAACGCCTCACCATATCTTTCTATTTTGTACGCACCAAAACCGGAAATATGCGGAAGGTCATTTTTGTGCAATGGCAGGTACGTGGAAAGATCCAGCAAGCTGCTGTCGCTGAAAATAAGGTAGGCAGGAACATTTTCTTCGTGTGCGATCCTGTTACGGAGTTTTTTCAATTCCTCAAACAATGGTTTTTCGTAACTGTGCTGCTGGTAAATCACCGGCTCTTTCGCGATGGTTACCTGTACCGGCGCGGTCAGGAACACGGCCTCGTTTTTAAACAGCACGGCACTGCTCTTCTCCGTTAGTTTCAGCAACGGGAACTCTCCGCCACTGTTGAGCAGGTAACCGTAGTGCAGCAATTCTCTTATGTAATGCGCCCATTCTTCTTTCGGTTTGTCTTTGCCGATGCCGTATACCGAAAGCGTTTTATGCTGCGCCCTGATCTTTTCATTGTTGCTTCCCTTCAGGATATCGATCACGTACCGCATACCAAAGGATTGGTTCAGGCGATACACGGTGCTCAGTATCTTCTGAGCGATAACGGTGCTTTCGGTCAGCTCCGGTTTGTTCAGGCAATTGTCGCAACTGCCGCAATATTCCCCGGCGCCCTCACCGAAATAATTGAGCAGGTGTTTCCTGCGGCAGCCTCTTGTTTCGCAGAGGCCCACCATCTGGTCGAGTTTTTTCAGGAGGATCTGCGTTTGTTCGGGATTGTTTTCTACCTGCGCAAACCCGCGCAGTTTGATCACATCACCCGCCCCGTAAAAAAGTATTGCCTCGCTGGGCAGCCCGTCGCGGCCCGCGCGGCCGGTTTCCTGGTAATAGCCTTCTATGTTCTTTGGCAGATCGGCATGTACCACAAAGCGTACGTTGCTTTTATTGATCCCCATCCCGAATGCAATGGTGGCCACCATGATGCGTATATCGTCTTTCAGAAAAAGATCCTGCCGCTCATCCCGTGTTGCTTTATCGAGGCCCGCATGGTAAGCTGCGGCGCTGATACCATCTGCGCGAAGATCGTCGGCGAGTTTCTCGGTGGCGGCGCGGCTCAGGCAATAGATGATGCCGCTGTCTTCTTTGTGCGCTTCGAGATAATCGACCAGCACATCGTAAAAACCTTTTTTCGGTTTTATCGAATAGAAAATATTAGGGCGGTTGAAACTGTTTTCGAAAACACGGTAATCCGTTACCTGCAGTTGCTCGATGATGTCGTTCTTCGTGATCTCATCCGCTGTTGCCGTTAATGCAATGATGGGAATGTTGGGAAACCTTACTTTCAACTGCCGCAATACCCGGTACTCCGGTCGAAAATCATGTCCCCACTGGCTGATGCAATGCGCCTCATCTATTGCAAACAGGGAAACCGGGATCTCCTGCAGGAAACGCATAAAATATTCTTCCACCAGTCTTTCCGGGGCCACGTACAACAATTTCAATTCGTTGTTGCGCAGCTGCTGTAAAATGAACGATTGCTCGCTGCTGCCTTGCGTACTGTTTAAAAATGCGGCTTTTACACCGGTCAACAAAAGCGCATCCACCTGGTCTTTCATCAGGGCGATCAGCGGGCTCACCACAACCGTAACACCCTGCATACACAAGGCCGGAACCTGGTAACACAAACTTTTACCGCCACCGGTAGGCATAAGCACAATGGAATCTTTTCCATCCAGCAGATGATTGATGATCTCCTCCTGGTTGTGGCGGAATTCGGTGTAGCCAAAAACGGATTCGAGGATGTGATGAGGTGAATCGATCTGCTTCATTGCGGGTGCAAGATAGTATGTGGGCGGATTTAATTGATGGAGTATTTGTACGGGTGATTTCACGGTTTTTTGTTGGGGGGCGTTTTGGAAGGGGTTGCCACAGATTTCACGGAAGGACACGGATATGTGTAGGGCTGCTTGCCTCACAGCGGCCAACCGTGTCCTTCCGTGAAATCTGTGGCAACGGGTTTTTTCCCGTTTTGGGAACCGCGATTAACGGTTATCTTACAAAACCGATAACTCACAATCATCTCTACAAAACCAAAACTAATGAGCAAGTTCTATTCTAAAGGAAAGGGCTGGTTAAAGGACCTTCCTGATTTTCGCGACCAGACGCCCGACACCAGGCAGCTTACCGATAAGCAGCTTGCGCTCGGTGTAAAAAAGCCGGTTCAGCAGATCTTACAGAAAGTTGAGAAAGCAACGGCCGCTAAAAAAGCAGCGGTAAAAGCATTGACCAAAGTCGATCTCCGCAAATGGTGCTCGCCCATAGAGGACCAGGGCAGTATCGGCTCCTGCACGGCGCATGCCACGATAGGGCTCTATGAATATTTTGAGCGGCGCGCCTTTGGCAAACACATCGATGGCTCACGTTTGTTCCAGTACAAGGCCACGCGCAACCTTCTCCGAAAAACCGGCGACGATGGCGCATACCTGCGCACTGCCATGGCCGCGCTTGTACTCTTTGGCGTGGTTCCCGAAAAATACTGGCCCTACGATGAAGAAAAATTTAACGAAGAGCCTTCCGCATTTTTGTATTCGTATGCACAGAGTTACCAGGCCATCAGTTATTACCGCCTCGATTGCCCGGGCGTTACCCGGAAAGAATTGCTGGAAGCCATCAAAGACCATATGCGCAATGGCTTTCCTTCTGTGTTTGGTTTTACCTGTTACACTTCTCTGCACCAGGCCGATCATGGAAAAATCCCTTTCCCAGATAAGAAAGAAGACACCGATGGCGGCCATGCAGTAATGGCCGTTGGCTACGATGATCAAATGAAGGTCAAGAACCCGAACAACGGCGAAACCACAACCGGCGCCATTCTCATCCGCAACTCCTGGGGCGCCGATTGGGGCGAAGGTGGCTATGGATGGCTGCCCTACGATTATGTTATCAAAGGACTCGCCGAAGACTGGTGGACCATGACGAAAGCAGAGTGGATAGATTCGAACCAATTCGGTTTGAAAGGATAAAGATGACTGCGGGCCGCCGGCTTATGTGCACACGGCCCGCAGCAGACTACAGTTCCCTGATCCAGATGTTGCGATAACTCATGGGCTGCCCGCCATCCCTTCCATGATCCTGGAGCACAAGCGGCTCTTTGTCGCGGAGCCTGGTGTATTTAGGCTGGCCCAGCCATTCTGTGTTGCCTTTGATCTCTACATTGTTTTGCACGAGCACATTGTTGTGCAATACCGTTATGCGTGCAGGCGATTGCAAACTGCCGTCTGTGTTGAACTTCGGCGCGGTAAAGATCACATCGTAGGTTTGCCATTCGCCGGGTTTTTTGCTGGCATTTACAAGGGGAATGTGTTGTTTGTAAATACTCCCTGCCTGTCCGTTTACATACGTCGGGTTGTTGTATGAATCCAGTACCTGCAGTTCATATTTTCCCATAAAGAAAATACCGCTGTTGCCGCGTGTCTGGCTGGCGCCCGCTATGGTTGCCGGTTCGCGCCATTCGATGTGCAGCTGGCAGCTTCCGAAACTTTGTTTGGTGGCCACATCGCCCGATCCTTTTACAACGGCGAGTTCGCCGTTCTCAACTTTCCAGCCGGCCGGGCCGCCTTTTTGTCTTTGCCATTGATCCGCATTTTTTCCATCAAAAAGAACGATGGCATCAGATGGCGGTTCGCTGTTCGTGTTTCCCGGTGTTACTATTTTAGGAACGGGTTCCCAGATCTCTGTTTTGGCGGCTTCTTTGGTAAGGCTGTCCTGCGCATTTGCCGCCATGCCCATAACGAGTGAACCGATCAGTAAAAAATTCTTTTTCATATGCCTGGTTAAATTTTTGGTAACTGGTATCCGTTGAAATATTCTTTCATAAAGTATTTTTTGTTGATGGCCTCGTCTTTGAACTGCATTTTGTTCTCATCCCAAACCAGCTTTTCTCCTGTACGGTAGGCGATGTTCCCCATTTGCGAGAAGCTGGCTATGTCTGCGCCGGCCTGTATCGGGCAACGCAGGTCGCCCAGCTTTTTTGTTTTGATCACGTCCACAAAATTGACCCAATGTTTATCGAGGCCATTGTCGCTCGACTTGTGAAATGGTTCTACCACTTTTCCCGCGTTCTTTTTTTCTTCGATCACTTCCCATCCGCCGCGGTTGAGCACGAGTGTTCCGTTGTTGCCGATGAAGGCAACGCCATGGTCCCTTCCATAATTTCCATTGCCGATGCCCACGGCATGATCCCAGATGATGTTGAACCCGTCAAACTCGTACATGGCCATCAAGGTATCCGGTGTTTCATCGGCTGAATCGGGTTTTGCAAATTTTCCGCCAACGGTTGATATGCGTTTGGGGTTGGCCACTTTCATTCCCATCAATGCATAATCCAGTAAATGCACGCCCCAGTCTGTCATCAGGCCGCCCGCATAATCCCAGAACCAGCGGAAGGTAAAATGAAAACGGTTGGGGTTGAACGGGCGTGTTGGCGCCGGGCCCAGCCACGATTTGTAGTCAACACCGGGTGGCGTTAAGGTATTGGCGCGTACCTCGAGCGGTTGTTTCCAATCGAGGTAACACCACACCTTAACGGTACGTATGTTACCGAGTTTGCCGCTGTGTACAAAATCGATCGCATCCGAAAAATGTTGCTGGCTGCGCTGCCATTGCCCGCACTGAACCACGTTGTTGTAGCGTTGCTGCGCCTTTACCATTGCCCGGCATTCGCCGATTGAATTGCCAACGGGCTTTTCAACAAACACATGCTTACCCGCCTGCGATGCATGGATCATCTGCAATGCATGCCAGTGATCGGGTGTGCCGATGATCACTGCGTCGATGTCTTTCTGATCCAGCAGTTTCCTGTAATCGGCGTAGAGTTTGACATTCGAGGTGTCCGTTACTTTCTTTCCAAGATCAACCATTCTTTTATCGAGCACGTTCTGATCAACATCGCAGAGCGCAACAATATTCACGCCGGCCACTTTCATCGCAGCATTTACGTTAGACCAGCCCTGGCCATTGATACCGATGGCTGCAACATTGAGTTGATCGCTCGGCGCCACGGGGTTTTTAAGCCAGGCATTGGCCTTAACGGCGCTGCCCAACATGCTGCCGCCCGCTACAAAAGCAGTATTGCGGAGAAAATCTCTTCTTGACGACATAAGTAAGTTTTTTAAAGAAGTAAAGACCAGGAACCCGGAATGAGTTACCAGGCACAAGCATACAAGTTACATGAAAAACCCGCTTCCCTGTATGCTTGTGTCCGGTTTTCTTATGGGTTGTTTTCGCGCAGCGTAACTGAGTTCTTTGTTTTTCCCCTGATCTCCCCGCGGCAGTTGATTGCTTTGCAGCTGCAGTGAAACGGCTCCATGTTCTCATCGAGGAACGAGGCGTAATCGAGCGTAAGTTCTTCACCGGCCCTGATGTGCTTGAGCGCAACCACATTCAAACCATCGTACGCTGTGTTTGGCTCGCAGCAATGGTTTTGCGGCGCCCATTCTGAAGGGTTGTGGTCCCACAATAGAAAAACCGCATCACTCAACGGGTAGGCGTAACGGCGGAACACGAGTTTGTCGTCTTCGCTCCAGTTTTCTTCCACATGTCTTTTGGTAACGATCCGCTGTGGCCGCCCTTCACCTGTAAAGACGGTCTCGCCGGGCTTAAGCGGTACTGTTGCGCAGATGCCATACCCTGCAATGGCGTTGCCTTTTACCAGGTACTTTTTCTGCGAACGTTTGTAGCGCGCCAGCCCTTCTTCGATCATACGGCGGAGAAACGCTGCGGCGCCGGTTCCATCAAAACGTAAAATATGATCGGCAGAACCTTCCGATCCTTCGGGATAAAAAACGGAACAGGTAAAATTGATCTCGAGAAAATACAGTTGTCCCTTTGCATCGAGCCTGAAATCCAGTCGCCCGTAACCCACGCCGTTAAAGCCTTTGAAGATGCGCTGCGCCGCATCGCGCAACTGCGCTTCAATAATGGGATCGTTGCAGGGGATGTTTGCATCGGGATGCAGTTCAGAGGTTTTGAGTGCATAGGTTTTGAACGAAAACCCTTTGGGAAATACATACTCAACCGGTTTGAAAGTGGTTGCCGTTTTCCCATCCGCATTCGCGGCAATCAGTACGGTGAACTCGCGCCCTTCGATGTATTCTTCTGCAAGCAGTTGCGGATAATCGCGCAAGGTCTTTCTTATTTTCTGCAACAGCTGTTCTTTGTTGTGTACCAGTGAGCCTTCATCTACACCCAGGCTGTCGCCGGCTTTCGACGGCTTAACAAACAAAGGAAACCGGAGTTGTTCACAGGCGGTTACTGCATCTTCTTCTTTTTCGATGATCACATATGCCGGAGCCAAAACATTTTCGCAGTAGGCGACGTATTTCATTAGGTCTTTGGGAGGATCGTACAACAGTGTTGTAGGACCTGTAAACGGAAGGTTCAGCAGTTCGAGCGTATAGATCACGTCTATCGAAGGCACTTCCCATTCGAGATAGCCTTCGCAGAGGTTGATAAAAATATCGTAGCCTTTGTATTGAAGCGCTTTGAGTTGTTTGTAGGTAGTGAGTTTGTTGAGAAAAACATGATCAACCTCATCGCCGGGCAAAAGATGCGAAAGATCACGCGGGGGATCATAATTTTTATAATCCTCCCCGGAGGTTGAATAATCGGGTTGCAGCACACATATCTTCATTTCAGTTCTGTATGATTTAGCTGTTGCTTAACTGTCGTGTGTATCGTGGCCGGTTTTGCCTGTTCATGGATCGCTGCTCTTCTGAACGCGTCATTGATGATCTCAACCACCAGTTCGGTAAAACGCATTCCGCTCATGCGCAGTATCGCGCCGATGGAAGTGTAGTTCTCGTCTTCGCTCAGGCCACATTGTGCGTTTACCTCGAGCACGTATAATTTCTTTGTGAACTGGTCCATGCGTATGTCAACGCGCGTGTATCCTGTTCCGCCCGTTGCGGCATAAGCAGCAAGACTGATGTCTTTGAGGGCATTGTGCAGGGATGCATCCGGCGATTGGTATTCGTAAAAATTATCTTCGCCGGGCATTTGCGTTTCTTCTTCGTAGATCTCCCAGAGGCGGTCGAACGACAGGAACTTTTCCGTATCGGGCAACGAAGCATGGAATACCCTTTCTACCGGCGACAGCACCCTGCAATGTTCGGGAAACTGTGCGGAGCCCACCACCATTGTTGTAAATTCGGGGCCGTCGATGAATGCTTCCGCCACAATACCGCCAGAGGCCAGGTTCCAGCCACGGTAACCATCAAACATCTGTTCTACCTGTTGCTGCAATTCTGCCTTGGTAGATACAACGTTTTTTACACCCACGCCCATGCTGCCGCCAGACACAGCGGGTTTTACGATCAGGGGCGATCCCAGTTCGGCGATGATACCGGTAAGGTCTTCGTTTTTTGAAAGGATGGCCCGCCATTTCGCATTGGGCACCTGCGCACGGTCGAACGCTCTCTTCATCGGGATCTTTGAAGTGGTGATGCGGTAGAAATGCTCATCCGAGCCGGTGTACACCAACCTGTTTTTTTCAAGCAACCGAACAACAGAAATGCCGGGTGTTCCATTCACTTCATCCCCATCACATAAATTGAAAACAACAGGGTAGATATTACCCGTATTTCTTTCATCGCAGATCATTTCGATGATCTCTTCCTGGTTGCCCGCGGTAACGGGTTGCCATTGCCAGTTAACACCGAGTTCTGCAAAAGTGTTTGTATACTCTTCTATGCTTTGGGAAAAATCGTAATAGTAATCGATGTTGGCATCGTTGGTAACAAGATAAGGTGCGAGTACCCATACTTTCAGTTTAGCAACAGGCACGGAAGGGATCCATTCGGCTGGGCGGGGCATTGCTATATTGTCTTTCTGTTTAACAGTTGTTCCCTGATAAAGTCGGTGAGCCGGTAGCGCATCGCTTCTTCCTCCGACAAGAAAGCTGCGCCCTGCACCCGGTGCAAACAACGGGTTGACCCGCACAGGCACTCGAAGGGCTGTGTCATTTCCCATTCGCTCGAAGGATAAAAGAACACGAGTTCATCACCCGGCTGTATCTCTTTCAGCGCCACCAGTTCCATGTGCGTGGTATCAAAGAATACATTCGGATCGCAACTGTGGTTTACAAACTGTAAAAAGTCTGGGAGCAGCGTGATGTGCTTGCTGGTACCGGTTTGCACAGTAAGGTAAGTGGGAACATCGAGGATCCTGTCTGCGATAAACCCGGTAACCACATCGCCCGCATCAAAAAATGCAGCGGCGTGTAATGATTTTTCACCGGTGACCGAATTCTGCATGATTTCTGCAAAACCATGCTTACTTACCATTCTGTAAGCCGACGTAACAGCACTGATCATATGAAGGAGGTTAGCCCGTTAAATTTCAATAAAATATAGATGGTTATTGAATTTCATCGGGGTTAGTACTCCACATTTAGTTAACAGGTTTGTTGGTTGGCCGCGGCCGCAACGGGCAACAGCCAACCAACAAACCGATCAATGACTTACCGCTTTCCCGGTCCTGATCATGTGCAACACCACCACATACAAGACCAGGTGGCGCGTCTGGCGGGAGGCGGTGGAAAGAAATGGCTGGATCATATTCACTGTGCAATGGTTTTTAAATTGCCGGTGCAAATTAATGCTTTGTTTTGTGGTGACGTATGACCATACGTCAGCTAAACCGGGCATTGCAGCGACCTTGTTATTCTCAATGGGTTCAAAAGAAAAAATATTGATGCGTTTTGCCACGCACCTGACCAGGTTGCGGAAAGAGCGGGGACTGAGCATCCGCCAGCTTGCGGCTGCGGCGGGTCTTGATTACAGCCAGGTACAGCGTATTGAAAAAGCAAAAGTGAACATTGCCTTTACCACGCTGGTTGCTTTGGCCCAGGGGCTGGAGATGAGTGTTGCCGAATTGCTGGATGAATTCAAGGCGCCGAGAAACTGATGCAGAAGAGCACCGCGAACCCTGCGTTCGCAACAGGCAGCCGCATAAAAAACCGTGTTTTCACTGTTGTTTCCACTTTACACACCAACTACTTTCGAAGTACCCGATCCTCCTCCTGAAAAAACCGTGTATTCCCCCCGGTTTTCAGTATAAATACCTGATTGATTACTGTTCTCCCCGGCTGAAATTGTTCCCTTTACCGCTTGCGGTTGTTTACCGGTATTCATCACACCAAAAACTACTTATGGAAAAGAAATGTATCAGGGTACTGATAGCGGATGATCATGTATTGTTCAGAAACGGTTTGCGCACACTGCTTTCCCAGTCGAGGAACATTGAAGTAATAGGAGAAGTTTCCAACGGGCAGGAATTGCTGCGCAGTTCCATTGAATTATCGCCCGATGTTGTGCTCACCGATATCAGTATGCCGGTAATGGATGGCGTACTGGCCACCAAAGAGATCACAAGAAAAAAGCTGGGTTGCCGGGTTGTTGTTCTATCGGCATTCGGCAAAGAGGAGCCCATCCTCAAGATGCTGGAGGCCGGGGCGCTGGGTTATGTTTTAAAAAGCGCGGATGCGGATGAGATCTCTGAAGCCATCCGCACGGTATACCAGCACAAACCTTATTTCTGCAGGGAGATCACCGAAAAACTAACCGAGATCGTTACACGCAATTACCAGCTGCCGCCGCAACTGGAGATCCATTTTACCGAACGCGAAAAAGAGATCATGCGATTGATCTGCCGTGAGTGCACAAGCAAGGAGATCGCCTTCACGCTCAACCTGAGCAAGCGCACCGTTGAGGGCCACCGCACGCGCATCATGGACAAGATCGGCGCCAAAAGCATTGCCGGTATCATAACCTTTGCCGTGGCGCGTGGCATTTATAAATCGGTGCAGCAATTTTGAAACGGGCGCTGCACCCGGTTCAATAGCCCCATTGTTTCATCACGCGCAGGTCTTCTTTCGCGCAGTCGATGGGTGTTTTGCCCTGGTAAGATTCCTGTTCGATGATGAAATGCAACGTGCCACCCGATCTTTTCCCAAGATCGGTAACCGCTTTTGTGTTGGCCACGCCGGTGCCGAGTATCGTGCTTTCGTAAGCGCCATTGGCTGTTTTAATTTCATCTTTCACATGCAGCGAAACAAAACGGCCGGGGTGCTTCTGTATGATCTCGTACGCATCGGCGCCGGTGCCATACAAATTGCCCATGTCGAGCTGCTGTACCACCAGCAACGGATCGGTATTGTCCAGTATGATGTCGTATACTTTTTTACCGTTCAAGGTTTCGGTGAACTCAAAGTTGTGGTTGTGGTACCCGAAACGCATGCCCGCTTTTTTACAGAGTTCGCCGCTTTTGTTGAACACTTCCATGTAAGCAAGCATATCATCGTAGGTTTTGCGCAGACCCGCATCGAGCCAGGGGCTGATCACAAACTGCTGGCCACAGGTAGCTGCGTCTTCTATCGTGTATTTCCACGCATCGGTGAATTGTTTTTTGGCAGTATCCCAGTGGTCCTTCCCCATTACGGTATGGCCACTCAGCATTTTAAGACCATGCTCGTCGAGGATTTTCCTGAATTCGGCAGCACCGTATCCATAAAATTTCCGGTTCACGTAGTTGGCGTGCTCTACGTATTGATAGCCCATATCCGCCAGCGCTTTGAGCGTTGCGAGAGGGTCTTTTTTCATATCGTCGCGAACAGAATACAACTGGATGCCGGTAATCGGCTGCGGTGTTGCGGCAAAGATCCTGTTGCCAACAAGCAGGCTGCCGGTTAATACGGTGGCTGTTTTACGGATAAAAGATCGGCGGGCTATGTGCATGGTAGTTGATTTAACGATGACAGGAAACAGCTTGAAGTACGGAGAATGCTTTTCATCCGTTTTACCTCATGCGTATATTTTGTTTTTTTAAAGGATCCAGCAAATAAGACAGTCCATTCAGTTTGATCACATACATCGTTTCCAGCAAGATGCCCAGTTTTCCTTTTGGAAAACCGCTTCGCTGGAACCATTCAAGATAATGATCGGGCAGATCGCAGAGAATGCGGTCCTTGTATTTCCCGAAAGGCATTTTCATGGTCACCAGCTCCTGGAGCAATTCGGGGTGTGGTTGCGAAGTGTCGAACGGCATGGTGTAAAATAAATCATTTGCCGGCACACAAGCAGATTTACGCTGCACTTTTTCGTTTTACCTTGCAGGCATGAAAACGGCGTCTATACAGGAATTGAAACAGGAGCTCCAGGCGGTGAGTCATCAGCGTTTGCTGGAACTCACGTTGCGGCTGGCGAGGTTCAAAAAAGAGAACAAAGAGCTGCTGACTTACCTGTTGTTTGAGTCGCACGACGAAGAGGCCTACATCAACAGTGTAAAATCGCTGATGGAGGAAGGTTTTGCCGAGCTTCCCAAAGCCAATGCTTACCTCAGTAAAAAGAGTTTGCGTAAAATATTACGCATCACCAATAAATACATCAAATACGCAGGTTCAAAGCAGGTGGAGGTTGCGTTGCTGATCTCTTTCTGCCGCCAAATGAAGGAAACCATCCCCAACATCCCGCGCAGCACCGTGTTGCACAACCTGTACCTGGCCCAGGTCAAGAAAATAAATACGGCGTTGAAAACATTGCACGAAGACCTGCAATACGATTACCTGAGAGACCTTGAAGAACTGGCATTGGAAAGCGGGTCGTTCATTTCGAAGATCTTTGGAAAAAAGAAATAAGCGGTGTTTGCGGGAGCGGTTACGACTCCTGGTCAAAATACAATTTATAGAAGTGTTTCCCCGTCATCTCATCATAACCTTTCTCGATCAGGTCTTTCCGGCCATGGATGTAAACGTGAAAATTCTTATCGAGTTTTAAAACGCTTTTGAACACACGCTCCTGTTTTTTTACGGCAGACAAATGGATGTCAAATTCATCTTCAATGGTCACCTGGCGCGCCACTTCGTAGGTTTGTTTATACTGTGTAAAGCTGTCGATCACTTCAGGGTGGTGCAGTACTTCTTCGGCAAACTCGTTCAGTTTGAACTCGTCCTTTGTTTTAAAATATTCCATGCTGCGGTTGAGCATGTCTATCTGGTCGCTTTTGTTTACGTCGAATTTCTCTGCAAGTTCGTTGCTGATAAAAAGCTTACACATGCCCAACGCGGCGTCTGTATAATGATAGCTGTTGGCGCTGCGCGTTACCTGTAAAAACTCGTTCACCCAGTAATGTGCGTCGTTTTGTTTGTTGGTGTTGTCTGCCACGCAAACCACATAGCCTTCTTCGCGGTTCTTTTTGAACACGAGACAGCCTTTATCGAGTTTGTTGATGTCGATCCCGTCTTCTGCGATCACTTCCCAACTCTCGCCATGCGGAAATACCTTGAGAAAGGTCTCTTTCGTTTCGCTTTTAAAAATGCCGATGGCCTCTATGTATTCTGTTCCGAAAGGCACATTGCTGAACTGAACCACGTAGAGTTCGCCTTCTTTTACTTTTGCGTGTGTGCTTTTGCTATAAAGAAACTGCGCAAGCTGAATGCTTTGCAGTGTAAAGTTTTTGGGGTTATCGAACATCTCGCTCACATAATGATACACCTCGTTCATACCCAGATCGCTGATGTGTGTGAAATGGAACTGCTCATTCTCGTTGAACGGGCCGAGGAAGTACCTGGTCAGCAATCCGCGTACGATCTCATCGTTAAGGGTTAACGGGTTGGCCGACAATTTCAATGCTTCACCACGGGTGGGGTTGCCTACTTTGTGTACGATGGCCCGCTCCAATACTACGCTGTCGATGTTTGTCATAATACCGGCGAAGATAATACCCCGGCCCATTCCGGTGCCGGTCTGGCAAGGATTTTGGAAGAGGTTTTACATAACGCAAACGCGAATTGGGATTTCGGCGATAATGATGCACCTTTACACCGGTTTTCGTATACCGTGAGACTCAATACATAAGCCCCAAAAACCATAAATTACAGCCATGTACACACAGATCTGGACAAAATATCTTCCTATTATCAAGATCCTGTTGAAACGGAGCGTCAATGGCGACCAGGTGCTGGATCTGAACCGCATCGATTTCGAACGTGTAGGGAGCGGGCGCAAGGCTGGGTACAAATTTTCAATCGAGTTTAACAAAGGCCGCGTGGCCAATATCATCAGCGGGTTGCCGCTGGCTTCAGACCTGGCCCTGGTGATGCTCGAAGATGCCAATGTAAAGGCCATCCTCCAACAAAGCGATTACGTGGTTTCGCTCAATACAAAGTTCCAGTTAACGATGAAGAATGTTGAGCCAAAAGAGGCTGTTACGGAGCAGGCGTAAGGGATAAAGTTTGAATGTTATACGTTTCATAACGTTACAAACCTGTTTTTCCTGCACAGTGCTACAACATATTTTTCACTGAACCGCCATCTACTGTTATTGTTTCTCCCGTTACGTACCTGCTCATCGGGCTGAGCAGCCAAAGGGCAAGGCTGGCAAAGTCTGTTGCCTCACCGAGTGCGCCTACGGGGATCTGGGCTATCGCTTTTTCTTTTACCTCCGCAAAGGGCATCCCCGTTTGTTCGCTTTTTTTGTGATAGATCCTGTCGATCGCCGGCGTATTGTGTGAACCCGGGCCGAGAATATTGAGCGTTACCCCGCTCTTCGCAATTTCCTGTGAAAGTGTTTTCACCATTCCCACCACGGCAACGCGCAACGAATTGCTCAGTACCAGGTTTTCAAGTGGTTGTTTTACAGATGAGCTCTCTATGTAAACCACCCTTCCGTATCGATGCTCCATCATGGCGGGAACAAAGGTTTGCGTGAGGGCCACTTTCCAACGGAGAATGTTTAGATAGGCATTGTCCCAGTCTTCCAGCGTTGTTTCAAGAACCGTTTTGGCGGGTGGGCCCCCAGCATTCACCACCATCCCATGCAACTGCCTTTTGCCCACGATCGTTTTCAATTGATCGATGGTTTGCTGGTCAGACATGCTCCCCGCAAAAATTTCAACCTGTGCCGGTGCGGCAGACTGCAGCGCTTTCAATTTTTCTTCGCCGCGCGCAACTGCAATGATGTTTGCACCTTCTGCGATCAAGGCTTCCGCGATGGCTTTGCCGAAACCGGAGGTTGCGCCGGAAACGATGAAGAGGTGATCTTTTATCTGGAGATTCATATCAATGTTTTTTTACCGCAGGTTACTGCATTCAAGACCGGGCCAATCGTTTATGCTTCAAAACCAACAGATCCCGTTTTCACTAAAGTACCGAAAAAAAGTGGTCGGATTGATCTTCTTATATTGTGGAACAAACAAACAGTTAAACAACAAACAAATAACTTAAACCCGCTTGTTTTTTCTTTATTTTTAATAAAAAAAATTATGTTTCATTATCCATTGAAAAAGATTGCGGCGCTGGCGTTGTTGATCACGCTGGGCTTTTCGTTTACCGGTATCAAAGTTTACCAGGCAGATTTTTCCGGCACCTGGGTTTTGAATGAGGGCAAGAGTGAGTTGGGGCAGATGGGCCGGGCCGCTCCCACCAAGATCGTGATCGAACAGAAAGCCGAAGGCACCACCTTCACCAAAACACAATTGGGAATGGATGGATCGCCCGCCACCAGCACCGAAATGTTGAGCAATGGCAAAGAGTCTGAAACAAGCGTGTTCAACGGCAACGGTAAAAAGAAATCTGTTATGACCTGGGCTGCAGATGGCAATACGTTTACCGTAAGTTCAAAGATCGCCATTTCTGCAAACGGGCAGTCGTTCGACCTGAGCAGTAATGAATCATGGTCATTGGGCGCAGATGGTAAAACCATCATCCTGACAAATGCCATCACCACACCGCAGGGCGAGCTTACTTTGAAATGTGTGTATGACAAACAATAAGATTAAATAGAGCGTCTGGAATACGAAGTGCGGGATCTCAATCCCGCACTTTTTTACCTGGTTTAGTTTGATTTTTTTCATTCCAAAAGATTTGTATGGCAAGTTTTAACATGAGTGTTCCGCACCAGTTAACGCAGGATGAGGCGTTGAAGAGAATTCAAAATGCATTGGGGCAATTAAAACAGGAGCATGGCGATAAAATATCCAACCTCACTGAAAACTGGTCGGGAAACACCGGTACTTTTGGTTTAACGGTAATGGGTTTTGATGTATCCGGTAAGTTAACGGTTACTGCCTCAAGCGTGGATATCGACGCTGAATTGCCTTTTGCGGCTTCTCTGTTCAAAGGAAAGATCAAAGAATTGATCGGAGGAAAGGCCGGGGAATTGTTGAAATAATTTTCATCCTTGTTTCAGGGTTTGCAGGTACTTGCCGATGTACTTTTCTTTTTCCTTTGCTTTATACTGCATGATGAACCTCGGGTGCTCCAAAGCGATGATCTTCCCGAAATATTTTTTCTCTTCATTCAGTTCGCGTAAAAATTTTTCGTTTTTGCCTGTACCGAAGCAGAAGGCCGTATCTGTGTATACGCCAAGCCTGATCTGTTTTTGGATGCTTTCTGTAATGAACCCATAAACGGCTGCGGTAAGTTCTTTGCTGTCGTAGTAGTTGTAGTTTACTTCTTTTCCTTTGTTGTTGATTGAAGTAAATCCCAATGGACAGATCGAGTTGATGTAGATCTTGCCGTAAAATTTTTGCGGGCCGCCAAATGCATCTATCATCTCATAAATAAATGCCGAAGAGGGTTCGTGCTTCAGTTCGCCATGAAAGGGGATGCCGCATTTTTCAATCAGTCTTTTTGGATCTGTGAATGGAATTCCTGTAATACCGCCGCCAAATCTTCCCGGGTTAATACCTAAAATGATGTGGCGCCTGGAATCATCATCGTAATATTTCCTGTAAAATGCCGAAGCGATGGCGTTTACTTTTTTATCCTCTTTAAAAGGATTCATGATGCGTATGCCTTCGGGCAATGTTCCGTTGAACGAAAGCTGTTTGTTAAAGGAAATTACTTTTTCGGCAAAGGTCTTCATGGAAGAAGTAAGATAAGATTGCAAGGTACTGAATACCTTTTTCCCTGTTTCATCGCAAAAAAAGGTCCCGCATAAAGCGGGACCTTGTAGTTCAGCGTTAAGCTTTAGATAGTACGCCAGTATTACCCTCTGCCTTTGATCATCTGTACCACTTTACGTTTGGTTCCTTGTATCAGTTCTGCGTAATACGTTCCGCTGCTGTAATTGTGACCGATCTGCAGGGTGCTGTTGGCGCCGATCTTCGATTTGGCATCGATCACCCTGCCCCTGGCATCCATCACGCGCATGTTCACCGGCTGGTCGTACCTGCTCTCCAGTTTCAGCGTGAAGTAGGTGGTGGATGGGTTTGGCATTACCGTTACTTTCAGGTCCTCATCGCTGGTAACAACCGCTTCTCCTTCCTCCTTCGTGGTCTTTGATGTGTTGCCGCCAAAGACGATCGTGTTCACAACAGGCGTGTTGCATGGCGACTGGTCGCAGCTTCCCAGCCTGTCGTTGTTATCGCTTCCGCATGAGCCGGAGCCGATGTGCGAGGACACCTGGTTCAAGGCCACCTGCAGTGTCTGCGGTGTTTTGTTCTTGCCCGATGGGGTGTGGCACACATATACTTTGGCGCCGTTGGTGCCAGGCACCCTTACATCCGTTACACAGATGCTGATCACCGCCGTTGAGCTGCAGC
>NZ_JAACJS010000002.1:0-30545 GCF_009939005.1 Sediminibacterium roseum
TCGCTGCAGGTGCGGTGATCACTGGTTTTTCGGTATCGTTCACAACAATGGTTTGTATTGCTGTTTGTGTGTTACCGTGAATATCTGTTACTGTCCAGGTAATGGTTGTTGTGCCTACGGGGTAATCTGCGTTCAACGCGAGTGCATCGCTTCTTACGCCAACCGTTGATGCCACACCGCAGTTGTCTGCTGCTGCAGGCGCCACGATCGCGAGGGTTGCACCGCATTTGGCTGCGTCGTTGCTCACCGTAATATTGTGTGGTGCAGTGATCGTTGGTTTCTGATCGTCTGTAACCGTTACCGTAAAGCTTGCTACCGATTCATTGCCTGCTGCGTCTGTTGCTTTGAATGTGTTTACTGTTGATCCAACAGGGAACACCGATCCCGAAGGCAGACCTGCTGCCTGAACCATTGGAATGGCCGTGCTCCATGAAAGCGTAATGCTTCCGTTGCCTTCGTTGTATGCCTGTGTATGCAGCACATTGTTAAACATCTCTGCTGCTGTGTAGCTGCTTCCGCCGCCGCCATTGCTGTACGCTCCGCCGCCGCCGCCATACCAGCCACCGCCGCCACCGCCGCCACCAAAGTAGCCTACGGCGCCGCCATTACCGAATGATCCGTTGTCTCCTATATAGTACCAATCGTAATTACCGCCCACACCACCTGCTGATTGTGTACCACCATATGCCGGCTGGTCGTAACCATACGCAAGTTGTCCTTCCAGGCCTCCGCCCGCTCCTCCGCTTTGATAGTAGCCATTACCACCCGCGCCGCCTGCTACAATGAGCCTGCTGTTCAGGTCTGATGCATTTGTGCGTATATCCGTTGCTCCACCGCCGCCACCGAAATACCAGTAGTAGCCGTCGTTATAGCCTGGCGCGCCTCCGTTGTATCCGCCGTTGTATTGCGTGCCTTGTCCGCCAATATTGAGGTACAATACTTGGCCTGGCGTTACAGACATTGTTGCCTGCACCCTTCCTCCTTTCTGGCCGTTGTCTCCGTATTGGTAATAGCCATAGTAATAGTAAGCCGGCCCACCTGCTGCGCCACTCATGTCTACATTGATCGATGTTACACCTGCAGGCACGGTGAATGCCACCGGCGCGCCTGTATAATTGAACACCTGTGATTGTACCGCACAGTTCTCTGTTGCCACCGGCGCCTGGTAATAAACCACTTTGCCACATGAATCCAGTCCTGCAGTTGTTGTTACGTTTGCAGGCACGGTTGTGATCACCGGTGGTTCGTTATCCAATACAGTTACGGTGAATGATTGTGATGATGTATTGTTGTAATCATCCGTTGCGGTAACCGTAACGGTTGTTGTTCCCAACTGGAAGAAGCTTCCCGGTTGTTTGCTGTACGTTACGTTCGCACCGTTGCAATCTGTTGCCGTTACATTAAAGTTCACTACCGCGCCACACTGGCCCTGGTCGTTGTTAACGGTAATGTTTGCCGGAACATTGAATGCCGGCGCCGTTACATCGTTCACAATTACATAGAACGTTGTATAGCTAACGTTTCCTAATGCATCTGTTGCAGTAACCGTAACAGGGTTTTGACCGATGTTGAACTCTGAACCCGATGGAACACTGTATTCGATTGTGATCGGACCCTGTGTGCAATCTGTTGTAACATTTCTTACATCGTATGTTGCAACCGCCGAACATGCATTGGCCGCTGCGTTGATAACGATATCGCTCATGTTTACAGCAGGACCGTTCTTGTCTTCCACCGTTACGCTGAAGCTGCATGTTGTTGTGTTGCCTGCCTGGTCTGTTGCTGTCCAGGTATTAACGGTTGTGCCTATCGGGAACACTGATCCCGGAGGAAGGCCCGCTGTTTGTTTGATGGTGATCTGTCCTGCGCCGAGCTTTGTTCCGTCTACCCATTTCCATCCACCAAAGTTCTGGCTCTCGTCTCCTGGTTCTGCGTAATCAGGATCGCTGTGATCCTGGTATCCGCCCACCCATGTACTTCCGCCGTAAGGTGCGAGGAAGATGTCTTCTTCGTATGTGTTGATCGAAGCAAGATCTGCGCCCAATGCCAATGCATTGCTGCGCGCTGTATGCCACTGCGCACCAAATTGCGACAGGTAATAAGTATGTCCGCCAAATACACCAATGCGTGTGTAATTAGGGATCTGGTTGTTTTTTACTGAATTGAACTCGATGATGTACACCATGTTCGCATCGTACAGATCGTTCCATGTTCCGCTTGCGTAGAACTGGAGGTAATCTTCGCTGCCCCAGTTGTTCGGCTCGCCCCCGTTGAAGAAGTTGAATGCCGATCCGCTGCAGTTATCCGTTGCCGTTGGCCTTGCATAGCTGAAGTACGCTCCGCATTGCCCGTCTGACGGAATGGTCACCGATGTGATGCAATTCATCACCGGCGGTGTTACATCTTTGACGATCACCGTTTGTGTTTGTGTTGATGTGTTGACGCCATCGGTAAATGTCCATGTAATGGTATATGTTCCCTGTTGGTCAAATGATGTCCTGTCTGTGGTGGTACCTGTAACCAGTCCCGCGCAATTGTCCATTGCGGTTGGCCCTGCGCCCACTGCTGCCGAGCACTCGCCGGTAACCGTTGGTAATGTTGCCACGGTTGGTACCGGCGCTAAATTGTCTGTTACCGTAACGGTAAAGATGTTCAGCACTGTTCCGCATGCGCTGTTCGCAGAAACGGCTACCTGTGTAACGCCTTTGTTAAACGTTGCACCGCTTCCGGTTCCGGTTCCGCTGCCGGTTGTGGCGCCCGTGAATGTGTAGGTAACCGAAGGTGCCGGTACGCCATTTACACTCAATGGATACGTTACCACCGCGTTACAGCCATTGGCCGGTGCGTTGGCCGCGATATTGCTGCTGGCGTTGGCAAAAACAGGCGCCGCGCTTTGTATGGTAACAATAGCTGTTGCCGTTGCTGTATTTCCGTTTACATCCGTTACGGTAAGCGTTACGGTATTGTCGCCGCTGTTGGTGCAGTTGAATGTTGTTTTATCAAGACTATACGATGCAATACCACAGTTGTCTGCAGATCCGTTGTTGATCTGCGCAGCAGTAATACTTACGGTTCCCGATGCAGGAATGGCAAGTGTGATGTTTTGCGTATGAACAACCGGTGCCGTATTATCCACCACCGTTACAACCGCTGTTGCTGTTGCAGGTGTTCCGTGGTTGTCTGTAACCGTTAATGTAACTGTGTTCGCGCCAATATTTGCGCAGCTGAACGATGTTTTATCGATGGCGTAAGATGCGATGCCATCGTTGTCGGTAGATCCATTGTTGATCTGCGCCGGTGTAATAGTAACCGTTCCGTTTGCACCGAGGTAAACGGTAATGTTTTGTGTGTGTACCGTTGGTGGCTGGTTGTCTATAACCGTTACATCCTGCGTAGCAGTTGCCGCATGCTCATTGCCATCGATCACCGTCCAGGTAACAACGGTTGTTCCGATAGGGAAAGCAGCAGGCGCGTTATTGGATACCGACAACACGCCGCAATTATCCGCTGTTACCGGTGTGCCCAGGTTTACATTGGTTGCCTTGTTGCTGTTGAGATCGGTATTTACAGTAACTGCTGCCGGCGCTGTAATGGTTGGGTTCTCTGTATCCGCTACAGAAACAGTGAAGGTGCAGGTTGCTGTTCCGCATGCATTGGTAGCACTGATGGTTACGGTGGTAACGCCTTTGTTAAACAGTTGACCGCTTCCCGTACCCGCTCCGTTTGCAACGGTTGCACCGCTGAACGTATAGGTTACATCCGGCGATGGTAAGCCTGCAACAGCAGCCGTATAATTCACGTTTGCGCCGCAAAGGCCCGCTGCGTTGCTGGTGCTGATATCCGAAGGACAAGCGCTGAACACCGGCGTTGTGCAGGTAATGTCTGCTTTTACTGCAAAGCTGTAATTGCTTTCATCGCAATCATCGTTCACAATGGTGATCGTTGAAGTGCTCAATCCCGGTGTATTGGTGCTGAATGTTACAACGAATGTTGCCGAAGCGTTTGCCGCGATGGTTGCAGGCAGCGTTATGCCGCTCACCGCAAACAGGGCATTGCTGCTGTTCACTGCTGAAACATGCAGCGGCGATGAGCCTGTGTTTTGTATGGTGAATATTTTAGCAGTAGGCGTGCCTATCACTGCATCGTTGAAATCTGTATGATCCGCAACCGATGGCGTGGCATCGCCGCTTGCAATGGTTGTATTGTTTCCTGTAATATTTATTTCTGTTGATGTTACCGTTACGTGTTGAACTGCGGTAGATACATTTCCGTATTTATCGGTTGCCGTCCACGTTACATCTGTTGTACCAACCGGGTAAACGGCTGGTGCATTATTGGTAATCGTTGAAAGACCGCAGTTGTCTGCCGTTGCCGGTGTTCCCAGGGTAATACCCGAAGCACTTAGCGATCCGCAGTTCACCGCAGATACTGTTACATCAGCAGGAGCCGTGATGGTTGGCGGAAGGTCGTCAACCACTGTAATGGTTGCCTGGCCCGTAGTTGCATGGCCCGCATAATCCGTTACGGTAAGTGTTACTGTATTTATCACCGATGCCGATACGGAAGCGCCTGAAGTAACCCATGTCGGGTTGCTCACAAAGCTTCCCGAAGGTGCGCCGCTTACTGTGTTGCCTGCTGTGGTTCCGCTTCCTTCGTTGAATTTGTAGTATCCTTTGAACCCTGTTTCTGTGCCCGATGCGCATCCTTTGTAAGAGTTGGCGATGTCGGTTGCGCTTCTTGCAAAGTTCCAGAACTTAACTTCATCGATCGAGCCGGTGAAGTAAGGCGTTGAAGGGAAGTTGTTATTTGTATAACCGATCTGCGTGGTAAATCCGCTTTCACTAAAATAATCCACATCAAGGTTCGTTGACGATGCCCTTGATACGCCATCTACATAGATCGTACAAAGATCCTGCGATCCCGATACGTTCTTCTGAACAGAAAGTGCGATGTGGTGCCATGCGCCATCGTTGTAGGTATCTGTTGTTTCGAGTACGCCATAGAAGCCTACATCAAAGCAAACCTTGCCATCGCGGATGAACAGTGATTTTCCACCCTGCTGCCATGCGCCATTCGGGTTGGTCGTTTTGGCAATGATGGTTCCGTTGCCAGATGTTTTGATCCATGCCTCCCATGTAAAGTCTGTTCCCTGCGCTGCATAGGTGGTGCTGTTCACGTTCACATAACTGTTGCCGTTAAAAGCAAGCGCCGTACCTGAGCACTCTGCAACGGAAGTGATGTTTGCGCATGTAAAGGTTGTTTTATCAAGTGTCATACCCGCTATTCCGCAATTGTCTGCTGATGCGCTGTCTACCATAGCCGGCGTAAGCGTTGCCGTTCCGTCTGCACCAAGGTGAAGCGTAACGTTCTTCGTGATCACGGTTGGCGCTGTATTATCGGTTGATCCAACGGTTACCGTTGTAAGTGTGCTTGAGAGGCCACCCGCATCCAATACGGAAACAACGTAATTGCCCGCTGCAAGGTTACTGAACACATTGCTGCTGCCATAAGTAACACCGCCATTGATTGAGTATGTGTATGGAGGATTAGGGCTTGATGCCGTGATGGTGATGCGTCCATTGTTTTCGTTGCACGCCGGATCAACTTTCGTGGTAATGTTAACCGCATTGTCTTTCACAACAAACGTTACATCCTTCGAGCATCCTTCGGGTGTTGCTACATTATACGTATATGTTCCAGGGCACAATCCTGTTGTTGGCGCTGCGCCTGTGATCTTCCAGTTTTTTACGTCATAACCATTTGATCCGTTGTAATAGTAATCGTAGTGAACGATCGCCGAACGGAACTGTGTTGCACTGCCCTGGTAGCTTTCCGTATAGATCATGCTATAAGATCCGGCGCCTGATGGGCGCATGTAATAATTGATCGTTGCACCTTGTTTTTCTATTTTGAAATCATACCATTGGTTTGCAGCGATGGAACCCAGTCCTGTGCTGTTTCCACCATAACCATAGGTTTGCAATGAACCATAAGAATAACGGAGCGTAAACCCTGCGCCGTTGCTTTGTATGTTGTTCAGGTCATATGGAATGCCTGATCCTGCGTTGAAACCAAACATCACGTCGGCATTGCCCTCAAACTTCATGGTGAACTCAGATGCAAATTTGCCGCCGTTGTCGGTAATGGCATTTTTAAGCGAAACGTTGTTGTTCCATCCGTTGTAGCCATAGTAGTGCGTAGCGTGCAGGCTTCCACCGCTCACCGAATAGCTTCCGTTGGTTACATCGAACAATGTATTGTCGATCGATGTTCCAGGGAAGGAATGATTCAATATGTTAGTGGTCGCATTCAACGATCCGCTGTTTGATGTAAAGGCCACTTTACCATCGCAGTTGCCAAAAGTTGCGTGTGTTACGTTCGCAGTTACCTGGTATTGCGTTGAATCTGTGGTGATCGTAAACGACGCGGATGCAGAACATCCTGTTGCGTCTGTTACGCTGTATGTATAGTTTCCTGCTGCAAGACCCGCAAGTTTTGGTGTGGCAACCGTTTTCCAGTTGCTGGTGGTTGGTGTGCCGTAATAGGTGTAATAGCTATAATACGTCATACCCAATCTCAGGGTAGACGAAAGCGATGCTGCCGACTTGGTAAGCAGCAACTGGTAAGTGCCCGATCCCGACTGGCGATAGTAGTACTTAACCGTATTGCCTGTTTTTTCAACTTTGAAATCGTATTGCGTGTTTGAAGAAATATAGGTGAGGTAATCCTGGTTGTTTCCTGTCCATGCATACAAATTGTTTCCTGATGCCTGGAAACCGAGTTTAACATAGCCCGGGCCGTTGGCATTGCCATTGGCATCCGGTTGCATAAATCCGAAGGCCGATTCGCTTCCCCAGTTGCCTGAAGTAAATGAGAATGTTCCTTCAAAACTCAGGTCGTTATTACCATCAAAGGTTTTCTTTGAAGTGATGAAGTTGTTCCAATCGTTAGTGGAGCCGTTCGAGCCCGACAATGTACCCGCAGACTGTGAAAAGTTACCTGAAACGTTGAATACGCTTGAAAGTTCGTTTGTGAAAGTGAAGTTTGAGCCGTAAACATAAGGCGCTGTACCTCCTGATGGCACCAGGCTCACAGAACCCGATGCACCGTTCAAACAACTTGCCGATGTAACCGTTGCCGCAAGTTTCAATGCGTCCGGCCCGTTGTATACCGGTACAGTAACCGTAGCAGCCGCCTGGCAACCGCCAACGAGATCCGTTACGATATACGTGTAAGTGCCCGGTGCCAGGTTGGTTGTTGGCGGGTTGTTTGATATTTTCCAGTTTTTGCTTTCAAATCCTCCTGTGTAAGTATAGTACGACCTGTAGCTGACGCCAAAATGCAGGCTGCTTTCGCCTGTGTAATTGGAAGCGCTGTATACGAGTGTCCAGCCGCTTTCGGTAGACTGGCGCGCGTAGTAGTTTACGGCGCTACCTTTCTTTTCAATTTTGAAATCGTACCACACATCCTGGTTCACATAGTAATTGCCGATGGCGCTGTAGCTGTTGTTGTTGTGGTAGATAACCAGTGATCCGTTGCTGTAGTAGAACCCGAGTTTAAAATTGTATGGATCGCCGTTGGTTGTTGAGTTGCTCAATCCAAATCCCGCATAGGTTCCCCAGTTGTAACTCGGATCGAATTTGAACGATTGTGTAAGCGTGAAATCGCCTGTTGAAGAAACAACTGATTTTGCAAAAAGCGTGTTGTTCCATTCACCTGCAGGCGGATAATCGCCGCGCGCTACTCCTTTCAATGTGCCGTTCTCTGTGAACGATCCGTAATAAACATCAAATTTATTCTGATCAATGTTGCCGCTGTTGCCTGAGAAAGCGTAATTGAATGTCTCAAAAGAATACTGTCCGCTTCCGCTCGATGCGGTAAGGGTAACTGTTCCATCCGTTCCGTTCTCGCACGAAGCAGGTGTTGCGGTTGCCGTAAGCTTGATCGTTTCCGGTGATGATGATACAGGTACCACAACCGTTGTTGAGGCCGCACAACCTGCCGCATCCGTAACAACATACGTATAAGTACCTGTTGAGAGCGCTGTTGTTGGAGGGTTGTTGCCAATGCTCCAGTTATCGGTAACGTACGCATTGTTGTAAATGCCGTTGTTGATCACGCCCATGCGAACGTTGGGCATGGTGCTGGATGGATACGTCCTGGTATAAACAAGGGTGTAGTTTCCTGAACCTTTCAAACGTGTATAATATTTCAGGACGCTGCCTGTTTTTTCAATTTTGAAATCATACCAGGTATCCTGTTGGTAGTTGCCGCCGATGTAGTCCTGGTAGCTTCCGTTTTCAATCCAGGTATACAGGTTGTTGTAACTCATGTGCCAGCCCATTTTCAGGTAGCTCGGATCGCCATTGGTTGCATTGGCGTCGAAAAGTCCCCACATGGTTTCTGTTCCCGACTGGAATTTGAATGATGTTTCTACAATGATATTGGTTGGTGATGTATATACTTTCTTAGCGCTGAAATAATTGTCCCAGCCATAAGATCCTGAACTTGTTTCAGTCAGCTCACCGTTTTGTGAGAATGATCCGTTGCGTGTATTGAACAATGTGGTGTTGATGGTAGTTCCCGCAAAATCATAACTGTCGTTCAGGTTGTGCGGCAATGTACCGCCCGATGTTGTTAAGGTAACCGCACCATCCGATGTATTGAAGCAGGTAACCGGTGTTGCCAATGCCGCAATCGTTAATGTATTTGGTGTTGTGGTCAGTGTTACCGGTGCAGATGTTGCCGTGCATGTTCCATTGGTTGTGGTTACGGTATAGGTTCCCGCTGTAGAAACGGTGATGGAATTTCCTGTTGCGCCGTTCGACCAAACATAACTGTTGAATCGGCCACCACCGTTGTCTGATGTTAAGGTAACGGTATTTCCCTCGCAGAAAGTGGTTACACCGCCTGCGGTAACTACCGGAACAGGGAACGCATCAACATATACGCTCGGCTGGTTGTTGCCTGTGCAACCCCCTGCCGTGGTAATGATCACCGTATAATAGCCGGTGGTGGATGCTGCATAGGTTGCATTGTTTGCACCCGCAATGTTGTTGCCGTCTTTTCTCCATTGGTACGTGTAGCCGGTTGCGGTCTGTGCATTCAGCAACAGTGTTGCGTTGGGACAGATTGTATTGGCGCCGCTGTAAGTAATGCTTTGATCAGGCAAAGGATTAATGGTAACAACAGCCGTGCCTGTCATCTGTTCTTTACAGGTTATCGTTGTGCTTGCTGCTTCTACGGTATAAGAACCCGCAGAATATTGTGTTCCGAAGCTGATGGCGTTTCCATTACCCTGGATCGTGTTTCCGGTTGGAGCACCGTTGAGGAGGAGTTGATAGCTGACGTCATTCTCAGATCCCGACAAACCAACTTCAACACCATTCGCGTATTGGCAATAAGCGCCTCCGCCCGTTACGTTGAACTTTGTTGGTTTGGCCTGTTCCGCAACGGTTACAGAAGCGGTTGCCGAGCAGCCATTCACATCAGTGATGGTTACGCTGTGCGCGCCCGGGGTAAGGTTGGTTGCCGTTGAAGCGGTTTGCCCATTGTCCCATAAATAGGTATATGAACTTCCGCCACCTGTAATACCAGAGACCGGTGCACCTGTATTGAAGTTGCCCACAAGTGTTGCCGAGCCCGGGTTGCTTTTGTTTACTGTATAAAGCTGGTTGTTCTGGTTGCCTGTTGCTGCGTACAGTTGTCCCGCATCATCAAACATAATATCCGAAACACCGCTGAAAGAATAGTGGCCTATATAGTTTGTATTGCCATTGCTGGTATTTACGGTAAAGAGTTGATTGCCGGTGGTTGCATACAAGGTACCTGTTGACGGCTCGAATGCGATGCCTTCAAACCCGTAATTGTTCGGGGTTACAACAAGCGTGAATTGTCCTGTTGTTGTATTGATCCTGTAGAGATACCCGCAATAGGTCCATCCATACAATTCACCGTTGGCGTTAAAGGCCATGCCTCCGAAAACGCTGCACATGCCATTGTAATTGTAAGGGAGAGATGTGGCAACGCCTGTTGCCGGATCTATTTTATAGACCTTGTTTCCGTCGTCGGTGCCTGCAACGTAAATATCGCCGGAAGCATTTACTGCAATCGCACGGAGATCGTTCACACCCGTATTGCCGATAAAGGTTGTTGCACCTGTTGATTTGTCGATGGTACCAACCCTTCCAGGGTATTCCTGTGTAACAAAATAGGTCTTGTTCGATCCGCCGCCGCCTGTTGCATTAACGGTAGCTGTTCCATTGTTCACACCAAAGCAGGATGGCTTGGCTGTAACCGTTGCAGTGATCGGCGAAACAGTGATCGCATTGGTCTTAGCGGTTGCACAACCATTCGTTGTAACGGTATAAGTGATCACGGCAGCGCCGGCCGACAATGTAGACACCAGTCCTGATGCGTTCACCGTTGCAACCGAAGCATTGCTGCTGCTCCAGGCACCACCTGTTGTTGTGTTGGCGAGTTGCAGGGTTGCGTTCGGACAAACCTTGTTGCCTCCTGTTATGCCCTGAACAACAGGGTATGCATACACGTTTACTGTTGTTGTGGCCGCGATGGTTCCGCAACCCGGAGGGTTGATGCTGTAACGGATGGTTGTTGCGCCCACGCTGTTGGCCGTTACCAAACCGCTCGCGTTCACACTGGCGATGCCATTGTTATCTGAGCTCCATACACCGGCAGCTGTTGCATTTGCCAGTTGAGAGGTTGTTGTGATGCAGAGATTTGTTGTTCCCGTGATCGCCTCCACCGTTGGTGTGGCAACGATCGCGATGTTTGTTGCAGAAGATACGGCCGGGGTGCAACCAAAAGAATTGCTCACTACTACTGTATAGGCTCCCGCAGACGTTGCCGTGTAAGACGAACCAGTGGCGCCGCTGATGTTAACACCGTCTTTCTGCCATTGATAAGTCAACCCTGTTCCCGTGTTCGCATTCAATTGAAGCGCACCTCCTGCACACATATTCGTTCCCTGCGGTGCAGCAATGCTTGCTGTCAATGGCGCATACACGCCGCACGACGCGCTTATTTTATTGTCTACCCATGTTGATGCGGTTCCGGTTAATGTAAACCCGCTGAGTGTTCCCGTATTGTTGTTTGATGTTGCGTCTGCGAGTGTGGTGATCGATGTATTGTCTTTGTTGATCTGCCCCTGCGAGAATTTATAATAAGCGATCAATCCTGTTTGCGTTGCGGTATTGAGCTGGCAGTCTTTGGTTGATTTTACTTCGCAATCAGGCAAGGCCCTGTTGAAGATCCGCAGTTCATCCACGTCTCCCTGGAAATACTGGTTCAATGCGCTTGCTGTTCTTGCACCAATAATTACGTTGCTGGTATTGCTTACCGCTGTTGCGCTTGCTGTTGCGGTGGCTTCCTGTATGCCGTTGATATAGAGTGTTGCGGTGGTGCCGTCGTAGGTACAGGCAACATGGTACCAGGTGCCTGAAACGGCGGCAGTGGTGCTTGAAAGATCGAATGAGAAATTTTTGTAGATGAATCGCCATTTGCCGCTTCCATCCAAACCGGAAAGATAATCCAGGTTGCTGTTGCCATTGTCTTTCGAAATAACCCAATGCGAATTGCCATCCACCAATGTTGGTTTTGCCCAATATTCGATGGTAAAATTGTTTCCCGATAAATCGAGCGCCGTTGTTCTCGGAATGCTTACGCGGTCGTTCGATCCATCAAAATTCAAAGCACCCGCAGGAATGCCGGGTGTGATCTTGAATACTTCTATTTCGGTAATAAACCCACTGTAAAACTCCGTGCCGCTCAAACCCGGGCCGGCGAGTGCCGTTGCTGCATTGTAACTTCCCTGTGAGCTTCCATCAAGGGTAGAATAGCTGTAAAAATTAATGTACCCATAGCTCATGTTATCATTTATGTACAGATCGTGCCCACCGCCAAAGGTTGGGCCATAATCTGGTGAACCATAAATAGAATAGTTGCTGTTCGGGTCATAGTTGCTGCCCTGGTTTCCTTTTTTTGAGGTAGTGAGGTTGAACAAAAATCCTGCACTGGCATGGGTGTAATTCCAGTTAGACTGCCAGGCAGCGGTGGTGTATCCTCCAAACACCGTTCCATACGATGTTTTGATGAGGGTAACCGTAGGCCCCTGGTTGTCGCAACGGCTGTGGAACGCATAAGAGCTGGCGCCGTCGCGCGTCATCCGGTACAAAAGCGTTCCGCTTACACTGTTGTTCAACCAGGTGCTCATCTGGGCATCCTGCGCTGTTGTAGCAATGTTGGAGCCCGTAAGAACCTGTCCTGAAACAGTTTCTACCAGGAAGATGGCGATGATGCTAAGCTGGAGTAAAAATTTTTTCATACCAAAAATTGAAAAGGAAAAAAGGTTGTATGTATTACGATGTCTTGTATTGATTAGTAGTTGATCTTATTTGCCTGCATATCTGCTTTGTTGATCGATGCCGCTTCGCCCGATCTGATCTTGCCGATCACGAGTTTGGCCACGCGCAGTGCATCGAAAGCAGAAATAAATCCACCCGCTACCGCAAAATCGGAGCTGATGTTTGCAGAAGGCAGGTCGGCCGAGCCGGCCCGCTGTATGGTAAAATGAAAGCGGTACGTGGAAGGAGAGGAAAGCCTGATCACTTTGAAGTCGGCGTCTATGGTTACTGTATCTATACTCTTCAGATCGCCATCATACAGCAACGCGTGCGCAGGTTGGTTTACAGAAGCATACGTCTTTACAGGCGCGAAATAAGATACAATGCAAAAAGTCAACGCAATAGCGCCAACCGTTCCTGGTAGAACTTGTTTCATAATAAGCAGGTTTTGGTGCATGCAAAACAATAGCGACCGGGCGCATGCTAAGGCCCGAGGCTTCTATATTCTATTGGATTGTAAGAGGGGAATCTTTTGTAAAGCGCTAATCTATCTACAAAAAACAACTACAAATAACTTAATTGATTAAACGCACTCTAAAGTAGATAAAACGCTACAAAAAGTAGATGACGCATTTTTATTTTTCAAAAAATGATGCATATGCACTATGCATTTCCGCGTATTGACAGCATGAGCCACTCTTTTTTTTGTTGCCGGAACGATAGGTAAGTGAAGACGTAACCTAAGCATTCTCTAAACGCCAACAGGAATGATCGTTCTTCTGAAACCCTTTACCAGCAAGCGTTTCAGAAGAATCAATTTTTGTTGTGAAAAAAAATGGCAATGATTTAAAACGTGGATGATCACTATTATATAAACACGCAACCAGTATTTTTATTTGTTTTGAACAACAAACCGATTACGTTTTTAATTGTTATTTAATAAAAACTGTTGTCGTTGAAGTTTTACACGCCCTGGATTTTCAGCGATGGATCAATGATCCGGATCGCCAGTTAAAACAGGTGCAACCCACTCTTTAAGCTTTATTTAATTTTGAGGACCTTGATGAATTTTTTCAACTCTGCAATTTCTTCTGCAGTCAGTGTTTCGTTGTTATCGTATTTGGCGCGGAGAAACAAAACGCGTTTGTGTTGCGGGTATTTTTCGAGGATGGATCGAAGAAGGACGCCGCTTTCTTCGTCTTTCTGGTAGATGGGCGACTGTACCACCGGTTCAACAGGTTTGTACCGCGTAGGCATTTTCAGGATGATGGCCTCCAGCGTTCCCAGCCAGCTCTGCGGAATGTTCTCCGCTTTTTTTGCTTTTGCCAGCAAACCTTCCAACTGCTTTTTGCTAAGGCTGCCGCGTTCTTCGTACTGGTGCATCAGGCTCATCACGAACAATGCATCCGGGTTGTGCGCATAGAGCGCATCCAGGATCTTGCCAATGATGTCGATGCCGGGTTTCTGTTTGTACATGTACCAATAAAATTACAAACTGCAAATATCGGCCAGGAATGAATGCAAAGAATGATCGTTTATGCGCCGGTGTTGCAGTGCGATTTTAGATGGCCTGCACCAGGTCCTCCAATCCCAGTCCATCCTGCCCCGGATGAATTTTCTCACGCAGGCGTTGCTTGGCTTCGGCTATGGCGTTCTCATCCATTCCCATCATGCGTGCCATTTCGCGGTTGTTGAGGCTGAGTTTAACGAGGGATATCAATCGTGTATCGTTCAATGAAAGACCGGGCAATTTTTGTTCAAGACGCGTAAAAAAATCCTTGTGCACTTTATCAAAGAGTTCGCGGAAACTGTTCCATTCGGTATCGGTTAAGATGGTAGAGTGTACCAGCCGGTCGAAATTCTTCAACCTTTCTTCGTACAGCGGGTCGCCGGTAAGGTTTCCTTTGAGTCGCTGCAATTCTGCGGAGAATTTTTCGATCAGCTCGTTCTTCTGACGCGTGTTCTCCGTAAAATTCTGAAGCAGCTGCCTCGCATTTTTCAATTGTTCCTCTGCGCGTAATTTTTCGGCCTGCAAAGCGGCGGCATCGGTGCGCGCCTTCAGGCGGTTGCGGTTGTAGAGCAACAACAATACAAGCACCAACAATGCCAGCACCACGATCACTGCATTGCGTTTGATGGCGGATGAACGGGCATCGGCTTCCAGTTTGTCGATATCGTTCAGGTGCCTTTCCGTTTCCATGCGCAGCAGGATCTTTTGGTAAGCCTGCTGGTCCTTGCTTATCGAAAGACTGTCTTTTACCAACAATAACTTACGTTGCGCTTCCAATGCTTTTGCCTGCCGGTTTGTTTTTTCGTAAAGCAACACCTCTGCTTCGTACAACTGTTTCCTGGCAATTGGCGTGTTAACGTATTGCTGCAGCGCGATGGCGCTGTCTATTTTCTGCTGTGCCTGTTGCAGCCTGTTCTGCAGTATTTCAATACGCGCCATGAGCAAAAGATTCCCGTAAGCATCGGGGTATTGTTTGTGTGTAAGGCTGAGTTGTGTTGAGGTTCTCAACAACGGGTAGGCCTCGGCAAATCTTCCCTGGTGAAAATAGATCGAAGCGATGTTGCTGTACGAGATGCCCATCCACACCGGGTCGTCCTGTTTAACCGAAGCGGCCAGTGTTTTTTCAAAATACAAAAGCGCATTCACGGTATCGCCCTGCTGGCGGTGTATCAATGCGAGGGTGTTGAGCGATTGTTTCTGCACATACTTACCGATCTTTTTTTGCTTCTGTACATTCTGAAGGAAAGATTCGGCGCGTTCGTAATCGCCCATTTCGTAATAGGTACTGCCTACAAAGAAAAGGATCTCGGCTATATCGGGAACCTCGTCGTATCCCAGTTCCCTGAAAATATTATCCGCGCGCAGCATGTATTCAAACGCAAATGGATAATTCTTAAAGTTGTAATAATACCTGCCCAGCCTGTGGGTGCACAGCCCCACCATCAATGGCAAACGGAACCGTTCGGCCATCTTGATCGCATCGTTGTGAAGTTTTGTTGAAAGCGGGTTTATGCCCCTTGTCCGCGCATATTGATCTGCAAGCAGCGATACGGCCAAACACTGCAGCGGCTTATCCTGCAGTTTATCTGCTATCGAAGTAAGCTCGTTCAATGATCTTATTGCCGTAACAGAATCCTTGTACCGTACTTCTTTGTTATAGATGTCCTGCACGCGGGCCATCCTGTCTGCGGCAGCCAACGCCCCAACCCCGTCAAACACACCCGCCCGGCCGCATAGGGCACACAATACTAGAAGGCTGGTTAAGAACAGGCGCATGGATTTGGCATTTTGGAAACGAAAGTTAATAAAGTTTGGCGTGTATAAGGGTGGTAAGTTAGAGAAGGGCACAAAGAAGCTAAAAAGGCCGCACCGCTGGTGCGGCACTTGATCGATCACCTATTTTTAGCTTCCTCGTCCCCTTCCCTACACGCAAAACTTCAGTCTCCAAATGCTGCTACCAGATTGTTTTCACCGCAACAAAATTTCCATTCGCATCAAATGCAACACAGTACTTCGTATTGTTTGCATCTATCACCGCTATGTATCCTTTCAATGTGCCGGAAACGGTTATGCTTACTGCTTTACCCAATACATAGTTGGGATAGGTTGTGCCGAGGTAGTCCAATGCTTTCGATGGAAGTGCTGCATCTGCAACGGTCACAAGCGTGTTCGCTGCGGTTAAAGAAACACGGCCCACAAAAACGCCCGCACCTGTAAAGAGGGTTGCAAACAACCCGTTGTTCTTTGTGATCACCAGGTAATTTCCGCCGGCAACCTTGAATGCACGCACGAGGGTGTCGCCCGCGTAATTTGCCGTAAGGTAACCGGTGATGGTGGCAGAAAGGGCAGACAAGGCAACGGTGTCTTTGTGCTGCCCGTTGCGGTTCTCAAATCTTCCGCCGGGGTGCCAGCCGCCGTTGTTGATGTCGGGCTTTTCGCGTTGTTCAAGCACTTTTACAAACGTGCCATCGGCCTTGAACTCGAGGCCAACCGGCTTGCCGTTGTAATTGATGATCACAACATACCCTTTCACCGCGCCTGTTGTATCTTTTACTGCAAACGCTTTATTGAACGTATAGCCGGTGTAATTGCTGCCGAGGTAGGCCTGTATGGCTGCAGGCAACGCGGCTGCGGCAACAGAATCGCGGTGGGTTCCTTTGTTGCAGGGGTTGATGATGTATACAGAATCGGAAGCGGTGGCGCTACCCGAGCTTGCACCAGCGGCAACCGCAATGGTTGAGGATGTGGATGTGGTAACAAGTGTTTCATCGTTGGTAATCGTTCCCGATATTTCTTTTTTACAGGATGTTGCAACGGCGATAAACGTTATTGCCGCAATAAAGTACCGGTTGATTGTTTTCAGTTGTGTTTTCATGTTGTTGGTATTTATGGTTAAGTATTGTGTTGAGCCTTTAACTGCACACTGCTGCCGGAACCCTTCCCCGGAACTTATCAAAAGCTTTTATTCCGGCAGCACCTTCGCACATTGCTGTTTAATTACGGACTGTCATCGATCCGTTTAATCATTAACTGTTGTTGTTTGTAATTTGTCAATCGCAGCCACAGCTAACGATTCACTAAAAAACCAGGGAGGAAACCCATCGCAGCAAAATCAAATACACAATCAAACACTGGTTGCATCGTAAGTACGGCACGTGTAAAATTTGTGTATGGGCGATGGTTTGAATGAATGTAACAAAGGCGTTACGTTTGATTAGATACGGAAAGATGGATTGATGTTGCTATCAAAATGTTAAAAGGATTTTTTTCTTACACGTACAAAAGAGAGGCGCAACGCAGAACGCTCACCTGGAAATAAAGCATCACGCCAACGTTTTCGTATTTGTTCACCGATTAAAAAAGCTGTCTTCTTCCCTCATTTTGTTATTTCTGTACATTAGAAGCAGGTTTTAAAACATTTCCGATTGTTTACCCTTAATCCTTGCCATCATGAACCAGGATCAAAAATCACGGCGTTCTTTTTTGAAGAATGCGGCTTTGTTGTCTGCTGCATCTGCCCTTCCTTCTTTTACAAAAAGTTTTGCGCAGCCGGCGCGGAGTAATTACAAAGCGGGCGACAAGGTCAATCTAGCCTGTGTGGGTATTGGCAACCAGGGCGGACTCGATGTTGAGTCTTTCGCAAAAACCGGCCTTGCCAATTTTGTTGCTTTCTGTGATGTTGACATGGGCGCACCGCAAACATTGAAGGTGCTCGAGAAATATCCAGATGTGCCGCGCTTCCAGGATTTCAGGCAGATGTTTGACAAGATGGGCAGCCAGATCGAGGCCGTAACCGTGGGCATTCCCGATTTTGCACATTTTCCTGTTGTAATGATGGCGCTCTCGCTTGGCAAACACGTATACACCGAAAAACCGATGGGCCGCACCTTCAACGAAGTTGAGTTGATGATGGCCGCTGCACGCAAACACAACAAGCAGGTTACACAAATGGGTAACCAGGGGCATTCAGACGCCAACTATTTTCAATTCAAAGCATGGAAAGAGGCGGGTATCATCAAAGATGTAACTGCCATCACGGGACACATGAACAGCTCGCGGCGCTGGCACGGCTGGGATCCCAACATCAAAAGTTTTCCGGCGGCAGAACCTGTTCCTTCCACGCTAAACTGGGACATCTGGCAGGGTGTTACCGCCAACCACGAATACAACAAAGATTTTGTGAACGGCCAATGGCGCTGCTGGTACGATTTCGGCCTTGGCGCCCTGGGCGATTGGGGCGCGCACATCTTCGACACGTCTCACCAGTTCCTCGATCTTGGTTTGCCGTACGAGGTAAGCATGCTCCGCGCCGACGGGCACAACGCTTTCTTCTTCCCGCAGGCCTCTACCATACTTTTCAAGTTTCCTGCGCGTGGCGATATGCCGCCGGTAGATGTTACCTGGTACGATGGTGTAAACAACCTTCCTCCTATCCCCGCCGGTTATGGCGTGCAGGGCCTCGATCCCAACATTCCACCGCCCAGCAGCGGCAGGATTGAAACGGCGAAACTCAACCCCGGCAAGATCATCTACAGCAAAGAACTTACGTTCAAAGGAGGTTCGCATGGATCAACCTTATCCATCATACCGGCAGAAAAAGCAAAAGACATGGCATCCCAACTTCCGCAGGTGCCGGCAAGCCCATCCAACCATTATGCAAATTTCTTAAAGGCATGTATGGGCCAGGAGCAAACCCGCTCACCGTTTGAAATTGCGGGCCCGTTGAGCCAGATGTTCACACTGGGCGTAATGGCGCAGCGGCTCAATACAAAACTGGCGTTTGACAGGAAAACGAAAAAGATCACAAACAATAAACTGGCAAACGACCTGCTCACCGGTGCGCCGCCGAGAAAAGGATGGGAACAATATTATAAAGTGTGATCCTTATAAAACGAGGAGCGGATCATTCTTTGGGTTTCAGGCTCAACCTGATCTGCGCCTCGTGCGTTGCCGCGGTAAAAATGTCTTTATTACCGATGCTCATTCCGTACGAGTAACCGAAACTCAGTTTGTCGCCTGCTTTTAATTCTATAATTCCAAGGATCGAATCGTCGTAGCGGTAAGATGCACCGATGCCGATGATGTCGCGATACCAGGCGCTTCCATTCACATGTACCTGGAACACTTTTCCGCTCATGTATTTCATGTACACGGAAGGTTTCAGTTTGATGTCGTCTGTGATGTCTGCGGTAATGCCTGTGGTCAGTATATATTGCATGTTCTTCAGGCTCGGGCTGTTGATCGATTGCACCTTATCTGCCTGCACGGTGCTCAACAGCAGCGATGGTGCCGAGAGGCCGGCGTAAAACCCGGGGCGCTCGTAATAGATACCGATGCCCGCGGTGGGTATGATCACATTGGTGTTGGTTTGAAACGCAACATCATTCTGGAACGGAAGCGCCACACCGTTGCGGTCGATCTTGTAATTCATTAGTCCTGCCTGTATACCCAGCGATAAAAAATCGTCTTCTGTAAACTGGAACGAAGTGGAGAAACTCATGTTCACACCGCTAGTTCTCTCAAGGCCTATGCTGTTGGTGTACAATTGTATGCCCGCACCAAAATGATGTTCTTTGAACGGCGCATCGGCAGAGAACACCATTGTTTGCGGCGCGCCGGGAATACCGGCCCATTGGCGTTTAAATCCAGCCGTCATATTCACCCCTTCTTTTGTTCCGGCAACCGCCGGGTTAATGTTGAGGAGGTTGAACAGGTATTGTTTGTTGGTAGGATCATCCTGCGCAAAAGATGAACCGCTCATGCAAACAGCGATAAGCATCACCAACCCATACCGGCGCACGCGCTTGTTTGTGTAAAATTTTATTTCCATACTGATATGAATCCGTTATAAGTTTCTTGTTTCCCTGTTGCAGTATCAGTGATCACGGCCTTATAGAAATACGTACCATCAGCAATCTTCTGGTTTGATAAACCACCGCCTACGTTCTGGTTGTTTGTTCCATCCCAATCGTTTTTATAGTTGTTGTTTTTGTACACGTATACGCCATTCTTATCGAAGATGAACAACGATGCTTTTGCATTACCCAGGTTGCCGATGATAAAGTAATCGTTCACTCCATCACCGTTAGGTGAGAAGCCCTGCGGCATCACATACTTCGCTTCGGTCAGCACCACCGGGGTAGGAACAGGCCTCGCGCCGGGTAAAGGTGGTGCAAAACCATTGACCGAATGGTTTTTGAAAAGATACTGGCTGTTGTTGAATCCGTTCAACACACCCTGAACAACCGCGGTGTTGTAATAATATTCTTCTTTGCCGCTGGTGCGCACATTGAGCACAAGTGTAATGGTATCCGTTACGTTCGGGGCAATGGTACTTGTTTTGAGCAACAGGTTTGTGCTCGTTACCCCATCAAACCCGCTGTTGGGTTTCAGGTTGCCGGTGGCGGCTACAGAACTTACGCTGAACGACATGCTCGTTTTGAAGACCTTGTCGAGCGAATCGAGCACTTCAAGTGAGTCTGCGCGGTAGAGCCCTTCGTTGCGGACGAAGAACTGGAAGGTTACGACGAAGCTTCCATCCGGTTGCCGAACGGGTTGCAACGCACCTTTACCGATCACGAGCGAGTCTGCTGCGAGATGGGTTGATTTGGTGAGATAGGTAGTTAGGCCGATCGCATTCAACGCGCGGGTGTTTACAAAAGCATTGCCCAACGGGGGAAAGGTTGATGTAATGCTGCCCGGCCCCACACCCGATGGAGGAAGCGTGTCCCACGCGCGTTTTACAAAATCATACATCGAAACATAACTGTCGCCGCGGTGCGCCGTAAATGCTGCGCCCTCTCTTGCTTCCATGTGCTGCAATGCCAGGATCGACGCTACAGAAACCGTGTCTTCCTGCCCGATCATCCAGGTTTGCTGAACATTCAACGGCGATCCTTTTGTGCCGATGAATGCAGCACTGTACACATCGTCGAATGCGCGCACATGAATGTCCTGCGGGGTGGTTGCGTTGTACATGATCGACAAAGGCGAGTAACTTCCTGCCTGCGGTCCGATCGGGAACACAACGTTTCCCGATGCGCCCGATACTTTTGACCGGTACAGGAAACCGCCCCTTGTTGTATTGCCGGTTCCTACAAATCTTTTATCAGAATAACCCGTGATGGTTCCCGGCCCGGTGGTTCCCACGAGCAGGTTGTTGCCGTTGATCCAGATGATCCCGTTTTCAAAATGAAGATTGTTTCTTATGTGCGCATCGCTCTCGAGCGTAAGGCCAAAAGGGTTGTTGATGGCAAGGTTGGGAAACGAAACACCGGTTCTTCCCGCCAGGGTGAAATTGGGAACAACACTCTGCGGCCTGTTGTTGCTGATGAAACGGAACACGCCGCCAACACCCGAAAAAGATGCGATGCCAAGTTCATCGGGCAACGAAGAACCATTTCCGTTGGTCCATTTTGCACCACCCATGTTTACCACGCTTCCGGGAACGGACCCGAAAATGCCGTTGTTGGTAACATCAGACATAATACCCACCTGCGCCTTGTCGTGCGCATATACACCGGCATTTGAAAAAACAGTGACCCCAAAAGTGGTAGTTGACTGCGCATGCATCCTCCCTCCAAGCACACAGCAAGCCTGCAGCACCAGCGAAGCGCGCAGGAGGAGGTTTTTATATGATATGCGTTTTCTGATCACGTTTGTGGCTGCTTATTTATTTTTTTCGGCCAGTTTTTTAAGAAGCGCTTCGATTTCGTCGAGGCGTTTTTTCAGATCTGCGTTTTGTTTTTTCAGCGATTCAATCTCTTCCTGTTGTTCCTGGATCGATTTTACGATTGGGGAAGCCATGGCCGCGTAGTTAACCGAGAGCGTACCTTTTTTGTCTTCCACTACAAATTCGGGGAACACCTTTTTAATATCCTGGGCAATAAAACCGATCTGTCTTGAAGTGCCATAGGCAGGGTTGATCCAGTTATAGGTAACAGGGCGGAGCGCCATGATCTTTGACAAAGAAGAAGACAATGGTGTGATGTCTTTTTTCAACCGCTGATCCGAGAACGATTGTGTATGGAACGCAAACAGTTCGGTTGTGTAAACATTAACAGCTGTAATGGTATTGGCCGTAACAGAACCGGTAACCGTAAGATCGTTTGAAAGCGCCGCACTGGATGCCGCGATGTAGCCGGTAACCGTGAGTGCGCCGCCGATGTTGCCGTTGCCGGTTACGGAGAGTCCGCCCATTGATGCGAGGTTGGCAGCGGAAACATTCCCGATTGCGGTGAGGTTGTTTCCGGCGATTGCGTTTGTTACCGAAAGCGTTCCTGATGCGGCAATGTTGTTTGCGGCAATATCACCTGTAGCAGAGATGTTACCTCCTGCTGTAATATTAGAAGAGACCGCAAGTGCTTGACCAACATTCAACGTTGTTATAGAAAGTGATCCGGTTGCAGCGATGTTTCTTGCAGCAATATCTCCTGTGGTCGTAAGATTTCCGCCTGCTGTAATATTAGAAGTGACGCCGAGTGATTGACCAACGTTCAGCGTTGTTGTTGAGATCGATCCCGTTGCAGCGATGTTATTGGCAGCAAGATCACCTGTAGCAGTGATGTTGCCTCCTGCTGTAATATTAGAAGTAACGCCAAGTGATTGACCGACGTTCAGTGTTGTTGCAGAAAGTGATCCGGTGGCCGCGATGTTTCTTGCGGCGATATCGCCTGTTGTGGTAAGGTTTGTTCCAACGTTGGCATAGGTCACGGATAAACCGCCTGTTGCCGCCAGGTTTGCTGCTGAAACATTTCCAATCGCTGTCAGATTATTTCCTGCAATAGTATTCGTGACGGAAAGTGTTCCGGTGGCGGCAATGTTGTTTGCGGCAATATCGCCTGTGGCTGTTATGTTTCCTCCCGCTGTGATATTAGAAGAAACTGCAAGCGTTTGTCCAACGTTCAATGTCGTTACAGAAAGCGATCCCGTTGCTGCAATGTTTCTTGCAGCGATATCTCCTGTTGTTGTGAGGTTGCCGCCTGCGGTAATATTAGAGGTAACGCCAAGTGATTGTCCGACGTTCAGTGTTGTTGCAGAGATCGATCCCGTCGCAGCAATGTTTCTAGCGGCCATATCACCTGTGGTGGTAAGGTTGCCACCAGCGGTAATGTTAGAGGTAACGCCAAGTGATTGACCCACGTTCAGTGTTGTTGCAGAGATCGAGCCCGTTGCAGCGATGTTATTGGCAGCAAGATCACCTGTAGCAGTGATGTTGCCTCCTGCTGTAATATTAGAAGAGACCGCAAGTGCTTGACCAACATTCAAGGTTGTTACAGAAAGTGATCCGCTGGCCGCGATGTTTCTTGCGGCAATATCGCCAGTAGCCGTAATGTTTCCGCCTGCTGTAATATTAGAGGTAACGCCGAGTGATTGACCAACGTTCAGCGTTGTTGTTGAAATCGATCCCGTTGCAGCGATATTGTTTGCGGCTAGATCACCTGTGGCTGTGATGTTACCTCCTGCTGTCATGTTAGCGGTAACGCCAAGTGATTGCCCAACATTCAGTGTTGTTGTTGAGATCGATCCTGTTGCCGCGATATTGCGTGCTGCTATATCGCCAGTAGCCGTAATGTTTCCGCCTGCGGTAATATTGGAAGAGGCCGCAAGTGTTTGACCAACATTCAAGGTTGTTACAGACAGCGATCCTGTTGCAGCAATGTTTCTTGCAGCAATATCTCCTGTGGTCGTAAGATTTCCGCCTGCTGTAATATTAGAAGTGACGCCGAGTGATTGTCCAACGTTCAGCGTTGTTGTTGAGATCGATCCCGTTGCAGCGATGTTATTGGCAGCAAGATCACCTGTAGCAGTGATGTTGCCTCCTGCTGTAATATTAGAAGTAACGCCAAGTGATTGACCGACGTTCAGTGTTGTTGCAGAAAGTAATCCGGTGGCCGCGATGTTTCTTGCGGCGATATCGCCTGTTGCGGTAAGATTTGTTCCAACGTTGGCATAGGTCACGGATAAACCGCCTGTTGCCGCCAGGTTTGCTGCTGAAACATTTCCAATCGCCGTCAGATTATTTCCTGCAATAGTATTCGTGACAGAAAGTGTTCCGGTTGCAGCAATGTTGTTTGCGGCAATATCGCCTGTGGCTGTTATGTTCCCTCCCGCTGTGATATTAGAAGAAACTGCAAGCGTTTGTCCAACGTTCAATGTCGTTACAGAAAGCGATCCCGTTGCAGCAATGTTTCTTGCAGCGATATCGCCTGTTGTTGTGAGGTTGCCGCCTGCGGTGATATTAGAAGAGACGGCAAGTGATTGACCCACGTTCAGTGTTGTTGCAGAGATCGATCCCGTCGCAGCAATGTTGCTAGCTGCGATATCTCCGGTAGCTGTTATGTTTCCGCCTGCGGTGATATTAGAAGAAACGGCAAGCGTTTGACCAACGTTCAATGTCGTTACAGAAAGCGATCCTGTCGCAGCAATGTTTCTTGCGGCAATATCTCCTGTTGTTGTGAGATTCCCGCCTGCGGTAATATTAGAATTAACACCAAGTGATTGACCCACGTTCAGTGTGGTTGCAGAGATCGATCCCGTTGCCGCGATGTTGCTTGCGGCGATATCGCCGGTCGCAGTGATATTTCCTCCCGCTGTGATATTAGAAGAAACTGCAAGCGTTTGCCCAACGTTCAAGGTCGTTACAGAAAGCGATCCCGTTGCAGCAATGTTTCTTGCAGCGATATCGCCCGTTGTTGTGAGGTTGCCGCCTGCGATAATATTAGAAGAAACGCCAAGTGATTGTCCAACGTTCAGTGTTGTTGTTGAGATCGATCCTGTTGCAGCAATGTTTCTTGCGGCGATATCGCCTGTTGTTGTGAGGTTGCCGCCCGCTGTAATATTAGAGGTAACACCAAGTGATTGACCCACGTTCAGTGTTGTTGCTGAAATCGACCCGGTTGCAGCAATATTCCTGGCTGAGATGTCGCCCGTTGTGGTTACGCCGCCGCCAATGGTTGCGCCCTTTACAATGGACAGAATTCCCGAAGCGGCAATGTTATCTACCGAGAGGTCCCCTACTGCAGTGATCCTTCCCGATGTTATCAGGTTCTTTGTTGCAATATCGCCAACCACGGTAAGCACGCCGCCTATGTTCGCACTCTTTACTACCGAAAGAATACCGGCGGCAGCAATGTTATCTACCGAAATATCGCCTACTGCTGTAATCCTTCCCGACACAACTATATTTTTTGTGGCGATATCACCAACCGTAGTTAATACGCCGCTGATATTCGCATTGCCCACAACCGAAAGTGTTCCCGCTACAGCAACACTGGCTGCAGAAATATTCCCGGTTGTTGTGAGGTTTGTTCCGATGTTGGCATGGGTAACAGACAACCCGCCTGTTGCCGCGATATTTGACGCCGCAAGATCACCCGTTGCGGTGATGTTTCCGCCTGCGGTGATATTAGCGTTAACTGCCAATGATTGACCAACGTTCAGTGTTGTTACAGAAAGAGATCCTGTGGCCGCGATATTTCTTGCAGCAAGGTCGCCTGTGGCGCTGATGTTTCCGCCTGCAGTAATATTAGATGCAACCGCGAGTGATTGACCAACATTTAATGTTGTTACAGAAAGAGATCCTGTGGCTGCGATGTTATTTGCAGAAATGTTTCCTGTGGTTGTAAGATTGTTTCCAATGTTTGCATAAGTAACAGATAACCCGCCTGTGCCGGCAATGTTTGTCGCTGCAAGATCGCCTGCCGCGCTGATATTGCCTCCTGCGGTGATATTAGAAGTGACCGCCAATGATTGACCAACGTTCAGCGTTGCTACAGAAAGAGATCCTGTAGCTGCAATGTTCCTGGCAGCCAGGTCTCCCGTTGTGGTAAGGTTTGTTCCAACGTTGGCATAAGTAATCGATAAGCCACCGGTGCCGGCAATGTTTGTCGCTGCAAGATCGCCTGCCGCGCTGATGTTGCCTCCTGCAGTAATATTAGATGCAACTGCTAGTGATTGACCAACATTTAGCGTTGTTACAGAAAGAGATCCAGTAGCCGCGATGTTATTCGCTGATATGTTTCCTGTTGTTGTGAGATTGGTTCCAATGTTTGCATAGGTAACGGATAAGCCACCTGTTGCAGCAAGATTTGCTGCTGAAACATTTCCAATCGCAGTGAGGTTGTTTCCTGCGATGGTATTCGTTACGGAAAGGGTTCCGGTCGCAGCGATATTATTAGCAGCGAGATCGCCTGTAGCTGTTATGTTTCCGCCCGCAGTAATATTAGAAGCGACAGCCAACGACTGCCCAACGTTCAACGTTGTTACTGAAAGAGAGCCTGTAGCTGCAATGTTCCTGGCAGCCAGATCCCCCGTTGTGGTAAGATTGGTTCCAATGTTTGCATAAGAAACAGATAATCCACCTGTGCCGGCAATGTTTGTCGCTGCAAGATCGCCTGCCGCGCTGATGTTACCACCTGCGGTGATATTAGAAGTGACCGCTAATGATTGACCAACATTCAATGTCGTTACAGAAAGAGATCCTGTAGCAGCAATGTTATTTGCAGAGATATTTCCTGTGGTTGTAAGGTTGGTTCCAATGTTGGCATAGGTAACTGATAAGCCACCTGTTGCAGCAAGATTTGCAGCTGAAACATTTCCAATCGCAGTAAGGTTGTTTCCTGCGATGGTATTCGTTACAGAAAGAGAGCCTGTGGCCGCGATATTTCTTGCAGCAAGATCGCCTGTAGCAGTAATGTTTCCGCCCGCGGTGATATTAGAGTTGACCGCCAATGATTGACCAACATTCAGCGTCGTTACAGAAAGGGACCCGGTAGCAGCAATGTTATTCGCTGATATGTTTCCTGTTGTTGTAAGGTTGGTTCCAATGTTTGCATAGGTAACAGATAAACCACCTGTTGCAGCAAGGTTTGCAGCTGAAACATTTCCAATCGCAGTGAGGTTGTTTCCTGCGATGGTATTCGTTACGGAAAGGGTTCCGGTCGCAGCGATATTATTAGCAGCGAGATCGCCTGTAGCTGTTATGTTTCCGCCCGCAGTAATATTAGAGTTAACTGCAAGTGATTGTCCAACGTTCAATGTTGTTACAGAAAGAGATCCTGTAGCTGCGATGTTTCTTGCAGCCAGGTCTCCCGTTGTGGTAAGGTTGGTTCCAACGTTGGCATAAGTAATCGATAAGCCACCAGTGCCGGCAATGTTCGTCGCTGCAAGATCGCCTGCCGCGCTGATGTTGCCACCTGCGGTGATGTTAGAAGTGACCGCCAATGATTGACCAACGTTCAGCGTTGTTACAGAAAGAGATCCTGTGGCTGCGATGTTATTTGCAGAGATGTTTCCTGTTGTTGTGAGGTTTGTTCCAATGTTTGCATAGGTAACTGATAAGCCACCTGTGCCGGCAATGTTTGTCGCTGCAATATCACCCGTCGCGGTGATGTTTCCACCTGCATTAATATTAGAGTTAACTGCCAGTGATTGACCAACATTCAACGTGGTTACAGAAAGGGACCCTGTAGCTGCAATGTTCCTGGCAGCCAGATCGCCCGTTGTTGTAAGGTTTGTTCCAATGTTTGCGTAAGTAACAGATAAGCCACCGGTGCCGGCAATGTTTGTCGCTGCAAGATCGCCTGCCGCGCTGATGTTGCCTCCTGCGGTGATATTGGAAGTGACCGCCAATGATTGACCAACGTTCAGCGTTGTTACAGAAAGAGATCCTGTAGCCGCGATATTTCTTGCAGCAAGATCACCTGTAGCGGTGATGTTTCCTCCCGCAGTAATATTAGAGTTAACTGCCAATGATTGACCAACATTCAACGTGGTTACAGAAAGGGACCCGGTAGCAGCAATGTTGGTTGCAGAGATGTTTCCTGTTGTTGTAAGGTTGGTTCCAATGTTTGCATAGGTAACTGATAAGCCGCCCGTGCCAGCAATGTTTGTCGCTGCAAGATCGCCTGCCGCGCTGATGTTACCACCTGCGGTGATATTGGAAGTGACCGCCAATGATTGACCAACGTTCAGCGTTGTTACAGAAAGAGATCCTGTAGCCGCGATATTTCTTGCAGCAAGATCTCCTGTAGCGGTGATGTTTCCTCCCGCAGTAATATTAGAGTTAACTGCAAGTGATTGACCAACGTTCAATGTTGTTACAGAAAGAGATCCTGTAGCTGCAATGTTCCTGGCAGCCAGGTCTCCCGTTGTGGTAAGGTTGGTTCCAATGTTTGCATAAGTAACAGATAAGCCACCGGTGCCGGCAATGTTCGTCGCTGCAAGATCGCCTGCCGCGCTGATGTTACCACCTGCGGTGATATTGGAAGTGACCGCCAATGATTGACCAACGTTCAGCGTTGTTACAGAAAGAGATCCTGTAGCCGCGATATTTCTTGCAGCAAGATCTCCTGTAGCGGTGATGTTTCCTCCCGCAGTAATATTAGAGTTAACTGCAAGTGATTGACCAACGTTCAATGTTGTTACAGAAAGAGATCCTGTAGCTGCGATGTTCCGTGCTGCCAGGTCTCCCGTAGTGGTAAGGTTGGTTCCGATGTTTGCATAAGTAACAGACAAGCCACCCGTGCCCGCAATGTTCGCAGCAGCAAGATCGCCCGTAGCCGTGATGTTCAATCCCGCAAGAATATTATTGGCAATATCGAGGTTCGCGCCCTGGATATGGCCCGTTACGGTTAACGACCCACCTATGTTGGCGCTTTTCACAACGGAAAGTATCCCGGCTGCAGCAATGTTATCGATCGATAAATTCCCGACCCCGGTAATGTTTCCGGAAGCAATGATGTTCTTTGTGGCAATGTCGCCGGTTGTTGTCAGGCTGCCGCTAATGTTTGCATTGCCTACCAATGAAAGAATACCAGTTGCTGCAATATTTTTTGTGGAGAGGTCTCCGGTTGAGGTAAGGTTGCCGCCGATGTTCGCGCCCGTTGTTACAGACAATGATCCGTTTGCCACAAGGTTGTTCGCTGTGATGTCGCCGGTGGCTGTGAGGTTCGTGCCCACATTCGCATAGGTTACGGACAGTCCGCCGGTGGCCGCAATATTATTTGCCGCCATGTTGCCAACAGCGGTAATGTTGCCTCCGGCAGTAATATGAGAAGTAACCGCGAGCGATTGGCCAACATTTAACGATGTGACCGAAAGCGATCCTGTGGCTGCAATATTTCTTGCGGCAAGGTCTCCTGTTGTGGTAAGGTTCGTGCCGATGTTGGCATAGGTTACAGACAGTCCACCAGTTGCAGCAATATTATTCGCCGCCAAGTTTCCAACCGCGGTAATATTTCCTCCCGCAGTAATATTAGAGGTAACGGCCAACGACTGCCCAACGTTCAATGTCGTTACAGAAAGAGAGCCTGTAGCCGCGATGTTCCGTGCTGCCAGGTCTCCCGTTGTGGTAAGGTTGGTTCCGATGTTTGCATAAGTAACAGACAAGCCACCCGTGCCCGCAATGTTCGCAGCAGCAAGATCGCCCGTAGCCGTGATGTTCAATCCCGCAAGAATATTATTGGCAATATCGAGGTTCGCGCCCTGGATATGGCCCGTTACGGTTAACGACCCACCTATGTTGGCGCTTTTCACAACGGAAAGTATCCCGGCTGCAGCAATGTTATCGATCGATAAATTCCCGACCCCGGTAATGTTTCCGGAAGCAATGATGTTCTTTGTGGCAATGTCGCCGGTTGTTGTCAGGCTGCCGCTAATGTTTGCATTGCCTACCAATGAAAGAATACCAGTTGCTGCAATATTTTTTGTGGAGAGGTCTCCGGTTGAGGTAAGGTTGCCGCCGATGTTCGCGCCCGTTGTTACGGATATCGATCCATTTGCCACAAGGTTGTTCGCTGTAATGTCGCCGGTTGCTGTGAGGTTCGTGCCCACATTCGCATAGGTTACGGACAGTCCGCCGGTGGCCGCAATATTATTTGCAGAAACATTCCCTGTCGTTGTAAGGTTGGTACCAATGTTAGCGTATGTGACAGACAGTCCGCCGGTGGCCGCAATGTTTGTCGTAGCAACATTTCCCGTTGCTGTAAGATTTCCTCCAATGTTGGCGCCGGTTGTTACAGACAGCGATCCGTTCGCGACAAGATTATTGGCAGTAATGTTTCCTGTTGCCGTAAGATTCGTTCCAATATTTGCATAGGTAACAGAAAGCCCACCTGTGGCTGCAATATTATTTGCCGAAATATTTCCTGTAGCTGTTAAGTTCGTTCCGATGTTCGCATACGTAACAGATAAACCTCCTGTTGCCGCAATATTAGTTGTGGCAACATCTCCCGTTGCTGTAAGATTTCCTCCAATGTTGGCGCCGGTTGTTACAGAAAGCGATCCGTTCGCAACAAGATTATTGGCGGTGATGTTTCCTGTTGCCGTGAGGTTCGTTCCAATATTGGCATAGGTAACAGAAAGACCACCCGTAGCTGCAATGTTATTTGCCGAAATGTTTCCTGTCGTAGTGAGGTTCGTCCCTATGTTCGCATACGTAACAGACAAACCTCCAGTGGCCGCAATGTTAGTTGTGGCAACATCTCCCGTTGCTGTAAGATTTCCTCCAATGTTGGCGCCGGTTGTTACAGACAGTGATCCGTTCGCAACAAGATTATTGGCGGTGATGTTTCCTGTTGCCGTGAGATTTGTTCCAACATTGGCATAGGTAACAGAAAGCCCACCTGTGGCTGCAATATTATTTGCCGAAATGTTTCCTGTCGTAGTGAGGT
>NZ_JAACJS010000002.1:30645-1044684 GCF_009939005.1 Sediminibacterium roseum
CAATGTTGGTTGTGGCAACATCTCCTGTTGCGGTTAAGTTGCCTCCAATGTTGGCGCCGGTTGTTACAGACAATGATCCGTTCGCAACAAGATTATTGGCAGTAATGTTTCCTGTTGCCGTAAGATTCGTTCCAATGTTTGCATAGGTAACAGAAAGCCCGCCCGTAGCTGCAATGTTAGCGGCTGCAACATCACCGGTAGTGGTTAAGTTCGTAAGTACATTAGCAAAGCCAACTGAGAGACCTCTTGTTATGGCGATGTTTGTTGTAGCAATATCACCTGTTGCTGTTAAGTTGCCTCCGATGTTTGCACCATTGGTTACAGACAAAGATCCCATTGCCGCAATGTTGCGCGCGGTGATATCCCCGGTTGCAGTAAGGTTTGTTCCAATGTTTGCATAGGTAACAGATAAGCCACCTGTGCCCGCAATATTAGTTGCAGAAATGTTTCCCGTAACCGTTAAGTTCGTTCCGATATTGGCGTAGGTAACTGACAAACCACCTGTTGCCGCAATATTACTTGCCGCAATGTTTCCTGTTGTGGTAAGGTTGGTTCCAATGTTCGCATAAGTTACGGACAAACCTCCTGTGGCTGCAATGTTTGCGGCCGCTACATCACCAGTGGTAGTTAAGTTCGTAAGTACATTGGCAAAGCCAACAGAGAGTCCTCTTGTTATGGCAACATTCGTTGTAGCAATATCACCCGTTGCTGTTAAATTACCTCCGATATTTGCACCATTTGTTACAGACAAAGATCCCATTGCCGCAATGTTGCGCGCTGTGATATCCCCGGTTGCTGTAAGGTTCGTTCCAATGTTTGCATAAGTAACAGAAAGCCCACCCGTAGCTGCAATATTATTTGCCGAAATGTTCCCTGTAGCGGTTAGGTTCGTTCCGATATTCGCATAGGTAACAGACAAACCACCCGTTGCCGCAATATTTGTTGCCGCAACATTTCCCGTAGCCGTGAGGTTTCCACCGATGTTTGCGCCATTGGTTACAGACAACGATCCGGCTGCGGCAATATTGTTCGCCATCAGGTTGCCCGTAGCGGTTATGTTTCCACCTGCAGTTATATTGTTGGCTACATCAAGCGCAGACGATTGAATATGGCCCGTAACCGTTAAGTTGCTTCCCACGGTTGCATTGTTGGTCACCGCCAGGTCGGTGGTGGTTGTATTGCCGCTCACCGTAAGCATCTGCACTTTGCCCAGTAAGGTAATGCTGTTCATCGCCGTAAGGCTCAATGTTCCGCTGAACAATCCGCCCGTTAATGTTGCAGGAACATACAGGTTGGTGATCACTCCATTGGATGCGCTCAAAGCCGCCGATGTAATGTTGCCGGTTACCGTGATGTTGCTTCCAAAAGCCGCACCCCTTACAACAGACAATGTATTGGTGGTAATGTTTCCCGTTAATGAAATATTGCTGAGGTTCCCAAGATTGGTGATCGTGTTCATCGCCGTCTGGCTCAACGTTCCGCTGAAGGTTCCACCGGTAATCGTTCCTGGAACATACAGGTCATCGATCTTTCCACTCACTATACTGATGGTGGCGGCTGTAATATTTCCGGTGAGGGTTATGTTGCTTAAATTACCAAGATTGGTGATCGTGTTCATCGCCGTCTGGCTCAATGTTCCGCTGAAGGTTCCGCCCCTGATGGTTCCTGGAACATACAGGTTGCCGATCACCCCGCTTACCGCGCTGATCGTTCCCGTTGTTGTATTTCCTGTTACCGTTATACCCGTCAGGTTCCCGAGGTTGGTGATGGAGTTCATTGCCGTCTGGCTCAATATCCCGCTAAAAATCCCACCCCTGATCATACCCGTTACCGATATGTCTGTGATATTGGCCAGCACGGCACTCAGGCTCCCTGCGGTAACAGACCCCGCCACGGTTAACGAAGCAAGCGTTCCTACTGCTGTAATATTGGGTTGAACCGCCACCGTAACCGGGTTTCCGCTTCGCTGGTAACCGGAGAGCATTGCAAGTGTATCGTTTTTACGGAGAAGGTTGGAGAAGAGAAGCGTTGTATCTGTTATACTGCCATTGCCAAGATTGATCAGGCTGCGCACCGTGGCCTCGCTCAGCAATTCGTTCCACCGCCCATCCTGGCGGATGAAAACACGGCGCGGCGTTTTCAGGAAAACGAGCATGCCATCCGGCGGATTGAACCTGTTGATGAGCACAGTATCCTGTAGGCGTGGTAACAGAATGCCCAAACTATCACTCTCCAGTTCGAGAATGGAAGACCTGTTAATGGTGGTTGGATTGTTGCCTATCTTAACCTGCGCAGTTACAGGCAAGGCTAAACACAGCCAAAAAACGGCTGTCAGGATTCTCTTTAGCATGGTTCTCCTTAGGAAATTTATAAACCTAATTTTCGAAAATAGTTTTGGGCTGCAAAATTTGCTCTTATATCTCATAATCAATCGCCGCCTATACTCTGAATTTTGCCACAGACAGAAATAAAGCACAAACCATATTCGGATCGATAAGCGCACCAGTTGCTTCAATACAGCCAACAGTTTCACCTAAGCTCCTGGAATATGAATTCGGCCAGCAGACAATACGTTCATTACTACGCCATTGCGGCGCGTAATAACGGAAAAATAATAGTTTTTATTTTCCGGTAAAAAGATTCTACGTACTATTTCTGTTATCTATTACAGATAGCCTTTCTTTTTCGTTTTAGTGTAGTTTTCCTCAAAATGAGGATGTAAATATTTTCCTACAAAAACAGTCCGGTCAACGGCAACTTTTACACTTGAGGTTTATTTAAAATCCGTCCGTCCGCCGGGAGAAGAGCGTCCGGCAACTTATTTCGCAGCTTGTAATTTCTTTTCTTTTTGTGTAGGATGATCATTTGTAATCGCCAACATTTTCGACAATCGTTCCGTAGTCGATCAGCAATTCTTCGCCCGCTTTGATCTCGCATGTTGTTTCAAAAAACAATCCGTCGCTGATAGAAACAAGGTTGGGTGTATTTGAATGATTGAGGTAACTGGCCATATCCATCACCTTGCACCCGTGTGAGGGAATAAAATAATGATCGTTGTCGTACAGGTAATAGGTTTCAATAAAATTTCTCGAATGCGCCGGGAGTTGTTCTACCTCCTCCATCGTCAGCAAGATCCAGTTACCCGTATCTTCCGAAAAAATGCTGCGGCACCCTTTTGGGATATCTCGTATCGCAAACACGCCGATACCATGCAGCGGCGATGGCTGCAATGCAACATAGGTTTCGTGTTGCAGCTGGTGAAGAAGTTCGGTCCTGGTCATGAAATTCATTTAAACGTTACTGCGCCGGCAATTCATTCCGCTGCAAAGGGTCACGCGCCTCGCGCCTGATGAGCCTGGCTGTTTTGTGCTCGCCCGTATGGCTCCAGCCCGGTGGCATAAAAACATAAAGCAGTTTGTTCCTGATGCCCGGCGCATTTTTCACATCGCGCGCGAGGAAAACGATCTCGCCAAAATATACATCCCAGAAATTTTTAGGGTTGATCTTCCGCGTGATGCCATATTCCACCGGCACTGTGCGGTCTTCGGTCTGAAGCGTTCCGAAAACCTTATCCCATATGTTGAGCAGGTTACAAAAATTCGTATCCATATACAACGGGTTCTTTGCATGGTGCACGCGGTGGTGCGATGGCGTTAAAATATACCTGTTGAGCACGCCCATCCGCGCATCCTTCATAATATTATCGCCGATGTGTATGAATGTGCCCCAGGTACCATCAATAAACATGATAAAAAACAACAGCGGCGGATCGAGCCCCGCGAGCACACAGATCGTTGTCCTGATCACATTCGCATACGGCCCCTCCAGGAAAAAATGGGCGTATGAAACACTCAGGTTCATGTTTTGCGGCGCATGGTGGCTCGAGTGCAGGCACCAGAACAACCGCACTTTGTGCGCCAGGTAATGATAGATGAAATGCGCAAACTCCCAAACAATATACCCATAGATCAGCCAATACCAGGTAAACCTGGTTTTGATAACAGCATATTCCGAAAAGAAACCTATGCAAAACGAAACCGCCGCAATGGAAATATAAGCGCCTAGCACACGGTTGAAAACAAAAATAAAAAACGGGACCTTGTAGTCTTCGATCCTGAACCGCTTGTAAAAAACCGCGCGCAGGATCTCAAAGAGCAATAAAAAAGGGATGATGGGTTTTACAAAAGACAAAACACCGTCCAGCGTGCGCAGCTTATCGTAATTACCTGAAGCAATGATATCGTACGCTTCGCCCAGTTGCCAGAAAGAGGTAAACTCATGCCAGGCGGCAGTGAAAAAATCTTGGATCATGTGCCGGGGTTGATCCTTAAATATAAGCATGATTTATAGGATTTGAGAACGTTGTTGTGCGGTTTTAAGTTGCCACAGATTTCACAGAAGAACACAGATTGGTTTCGCGTGATCCCGACACCCCGACGATTAATCTGTGTTCTTCTGTGAAATCTGTGGCAAAAAAGCTTCTCGAAATACGTAAATTGCTTCCAACACTTTCCGCCATGAAAAAAAGATCTGTCGCCGTTCTGCTCGTTTTTTGTTTTTCGTACATGCCTGTGAAAAAGAAACCCGTGGTGGTTTGGCAGCCGTCGCACCAGACGGATACGGGTGTCAACTTCAGTGAGGCCGAGGTAAGCAATGCCATTGCGGAAGCCGCTATGGCCGCCGATCCTTCGTTCGAAGAATACAAGGTGTGGAGCCATGGCCGAACCGATGTTCACGATGCCAACAACGGAAGCAACACCGTTGTTGCGCATACCACCGCTGTTATCGACGGAAAGATCTCGGGTTATGCCTGGGAGCTGCAGCAATCCAACAAACACAAACCCGATGTGTTCATCGCACTGCACAACAATGGCGGATCAAAACGGCACGCCATATGGGGTTATATACATTACGGCGATACATACGAAGCCGAGAACAGGAGCCTCGCCGCCGCACTCGTGAGCGCCGTTGCCTCGGTAACCAACCTGGAGAACCGCGGCGTGCTGCTCGACAGCACCACCGGCCGCAACGATTACAAATGTGCATCAACCGGTAAACTTACTTTTTACAGCCTCGATGAAAACGTGAACAGCGCACCGTACCGTGTGCTGCTCGAGATCGGCGACAACAAAGAGAGTTATGATTTCCTGCGCGACAAAGACAACCAGGTAAAAATGGGCCGCGCCATCAAAAAGGCGCTTGGCGAATGGCTGGCCCGCAAAGAGAAATGATATCTGCATTAACCCACTCAACCGGATCAAATGTTCTTCAAAAAAAACCTGCTCTGCTTAGTACTGTTTGTTGTCGCTTCGGCCGGCTTTTCGCAATCCACGTTTACCAATCCCCTGCTCCCCGCCGGCGCAGATCCCTTCAGTTTTTACAAAGACGGCTTTTACTACTACACGCACACAACCGGGAAAAACATTACGCTCTGGAAAACAGACAATCTTGCCGGCTTAAAAACGGCGGAGAAAAAAATTGTATTCACACCCCCGCCAAAAGGACCGTACTCCAAACAGTTGTGGGCGCCGGAAATACATTTCCTGCAGAACAAATGGTACATCTATTTTGCGGCCGACAGCGGTAACAACAACGATCACCGTTTGTGGGTTCTTGAGAACAGCTCGCGCGATCCCTTGAAAGGCGATTGGGTGATGAAAGGAAAACTGCAAACGCCCGATGACAAATGGGCAATAGACGGATCGGTATTTGAAAACAAAGGGCAGCTCTATTGCATCTGGTCAGGTTGGGAGGGCGATCACAACGGCCAACAAAACATCTACATCGCCAAAATGAAAAACCCGTGGACCATCGAAGGCCAACGCGCACTCATCTCTGCGCCCGAACTCGATTGGGAAATGCACGGCGATCTCAACAGCAAAAACGATCCGCCGCATGTAAATGTGAACGAAGGACCGGAAGTGCTGGAACACGACGGAAAACTCTTTCTCATTTATTCGGCCAGCGGATGCTGGACAGAATACTACGCACTGGGCATGTTGCACACTTCTGCCAACAGCGACCTGATGGATGCAAAGGCCTGGACAAAACTGCCACAACCTGTTTTCAAGGCATCACCCGAAAACAAGGTGTATGCGCCGGGGCACAACTCGTTCTTCAGATCGCCCGATGGGAAAGAAGACTGGATCCTTTACCACGCCAACAGTTCACCGGGCCAGGGCTGCGGAGGTTTCCGTTCGCCGCGCGCACAGAAATTCAGCTGGGATAAAAATGGGTTTCCTGTTTTTGGAACACCGGTGAGCGAGCAAATGTTGCTCAACGTTCCTTCAAAATAAAACGCGTGGCTTATTGATCGGTTGATCATTGAATGGATAAAAAATAGAACTGCCAACAACGCGCAAACAAAACAAACTGATAAACAACCCTAAACCCATACACATGAGAATTGCTTCGTTCTGTATTGCACTCTTTTTTTGCCTCGGCGCAATGGCGCAGGTGAAGAAAGCGCCGGCCTACCCGTTGATCACGCACGATCCGTATTTCAGCATCTGGTCGTTCACAGACGAACTGAATGCCTCGCCAACCAAACACTGGTCGGGCGCCAACCAACCTTTATTGGGCATGATCAGGGTAGATGGCAAGCTCTACCGTTTTATCGGGAACGAAGAAAAAATATACCGAACGGTATTATCTGCTGCAGATGAAAGTTCATACGAAGTAAAATACACCGAGACCGAGCCGGCGGAAGGCTGGATGAATAAAAACTTCAACGATGCCCAATGGAAAACCGGCACCGCTCCTTTTGGCTCGAGCAGGAGCCGCTCAAAAACTTTCTGGAACGGTAAGCATTTATGGGTAAGAAGGCAGTTTGTGTTGAATGATCTCAACATCAACCAGCTTAACCTGAAACTGCACCACGACGACAACGTACAGGTTTTCCTCAATGGTGAACTGGTTTACACCTGTAACTGCTGGAACGACAAGGCGCAACTTTTTCCTTTGACCGATGCCATCAAAAGCAACCTTGTAAAAGGCGAGAACATCATTGCCGTTCACGTTGAAAACACGGCCGGCGGCGCCTGGCTTGATCTGGGTTTGTCTGATGAGGTTAAACTTGCCCCCAGCAATGTAACCGCTGCCATTCAGAAAAGCGTAAACGTAAAAGCCACGCAAACGGTTTACGAATTTACCTGCGGTGCGGTTGATGTTCAGCTCACCTTTACATCGCCTTTGCTGATGGGCGATCTGCGGATGATATCGCGGCCGGTATCTTATGTTTCTTTTCTCACAAGATCAAACGACAACAAACCGCACGATGCACAGTTGTATTTCGGGGCATCTACTGTTTTATCTGCCAACAATGTTTACCAGCAAACCGAAACCGCCTCGGGCACCTATAAAAACACGTTGAAATACCTGCAGGCCGGCACCAGGGAACAACCCGTGCTCGCAAAAAAAGGAGACGATCTTCGGATCGACTGGGGCCATGTGTATGTTGTTGCTGCCGCATCGCCAAGGATCGCGCAGAGTGTAACTGCGCCTGGCAGATATCCCGATGCTTTTTCATCAACCCAACCAACAGCGCCCGGATCAGAAAAACAATTTATGCTCAACACCGTTTTCGACCTTGGCAAACAAGGGCCCGCGGCGCAGGAAAATATTTTGATGCTGGGATATGATGATGGGTACGCCATCCAGTATTTCGGAAAAAACTTGAAAGCCTGGTGGAAAAAAGAGGTTCCTGAAAATGTTGGCGAAATAAAGGAAATGATGCTTGATGAGTTTATACAGGCACAAAAGGGTTATGCAAAAATCATACGTCAATGCGACTCTGCCAACAAACGCGTGTACAGCGATGCATTGAGCGCCGGTGGCAATGCCTATGCAGAGTTGTGTGTGCTCGCTTACCGGCAATCCATCGCCGCGCATAAACCGGTTCAGAGTCCGCAGGGAGATCTTTTGTTTTTGTCGAAAGAAAATTTCAGCAACGGTTCTATCAATACGGTTGACATTACCTATCCCTCGGCGCCCATGTTTCTCGCCTACAACCCCGAGTTGTTGAAAGGAATGATGAACGGAATTTTTTACTACAGCGAGAGTGGCAAATGGGCCAAGCCTTTTGCGGCGCACGACCTGGGCACCTATCCACAGGCCAATGGACAAACCTATGGAGAAGACATGCCTGTGGAAGAATCGGGCAACATGCTTATCCTCGCCGCAGCCATCGCCAAAGCAGAAAAAAATGCAAAGTATGCGGAGAAGCACTGGCAAACACTTACCACATGGGCCGAGTACCTGAGCAAAGAAGGGTTTGACCCCGCAAACCAGTTGTGTACCGATGACTTTGCAGGCCATCTTGCGCGCAATGCCAACCTATCGGTAAAAGCGATCGTAGCGCTTGGCGGTTATGCGATGCTCGCCGCGCAGCTTGGCAAGAACGACATCGCCGTTAAATACAACACGATGGCCAAAGACATGGCCACACGCTGGACGCAGATGGCAGACGCAGGAGATCACTACGCACTTACGTTTGACAACAAAAACAGCTGGAGCCAGAAGTACAATCTTGTTTGGGACAAACTGCTGAACCTTCACCTGTTTCCTGAAACGGTATACAGCAAGGAGATCGCTTACTACCTCACAAAGCAGAACGAGTTTGGGCTGCCGCTCGACAGCAGGAAAACCTATACCAAATCAGACTGGATCACCTGGACCGCAACGCTCACCAAAAATCAAAACGATTTCCAGGCGTTTATCAAACCGCTGCACAAGTTTGCGCAGGAAACGCCATCGCGTGTACCGCTGAACGATTGGCACGAGACAACAAACGGCAAGCAGGTTGGTTTCCAGGCGCGGAGTGTTGTGGCAGGATATTTTATCAAGGTGTTGGCAGACAAATGGGGCGCGAGATAATTTGGATCCAAATAACTGAAAATAAAAAACCCGCCATTGGAGCGGGTTTTTTATTTGATTTTGTTCGCCGCATCAATGCGCCTCGAGCCAGTTTTCGCCGGCGCCCACTTCTGCTTCAACCGGCACATCATTGGGCAGTACCATCGCGGTTGTCATGTTTTTGATGATCAGTTTTTTGAGATCGTCTACTTCTTCTTTCACGGCATCAAACACAAGCTCATCGTGTACCTGTAATATCATTTTCGATTTCCAGGTTCCTTTTTTCATTTCGTTGTGGATCTTGATCATGGCGAGTTTGATCATATCGGCAGCGGTTCCCTGTATCGGCGAGTTGATGGCGTTTCGCTCGGCGTAACCGCGTACGGTAAAGTTGGAGGAGTTGATGTCTTTCAACCACCGCTTTCTTCCCATCAATGTTTCAACATAACCATTTGCCTGCGCAAATTTTATGGTATCGTCCATGTAAGAGGTAATGCCTACAAATTCTTTTTTGTAATTGTCGATGATCTCTTTCGCTTCCGATCTCGGGATGCCCAGGTTGTCTGCAAGCCCGAATGCGCCCTGCCCGTAAATGATCCCGAAGTTCACGCTCTTTGCCTTGTAGCGCATTTCTTTGGTTACATCGGCTTCCGCAACATTGTACACTTTAGCCGCAGTGGCTGTGTGAATGTCTTTGCCCTGTTTGAAAGCATCGCACATATTCGGATCGCCGCTGATGGCCGCAACAATACGCAATTCTATCTGCGAGTAATCGGCGCTGATGAGCACATGGTTCTCATCGCGGGGAACAAATGCTTTCCTGATCTCCCTTCCCCTGTCGCTCCTGATCGGTATATTCTGGAGATTCGGGTTGTTGCTGCTGAGCCTGCCTGTTACCGCAACGGCCTGCGCATAAGAAGTGTGCACGCGGCCGGTTTTGCTGTTGATGATCTGCGGCAGCGCATCCACATAGGTACTCTTCAGTTTTGTAAGCTCCCTGAAACCGAGGATGTCTGCAACGATCGGATTGTTGGCGGCCAGCTTCTGCAGCACATCTTCTCCTGTTGCATACTGGCCCGTTTTTGTTTTTTTTGCTTTGGGATCGATCTTCAGGATCTCAAACAACACTTCTCCCAATTGTTTTGGCGATGCAAGGTTAAAGCGAACACCTGCCTGCGCATAAACATTCTCTTCGCATTTTTTGGCTTCGGTCTCGAGGAGTTTGCTGTAATCGTTCAGGAAGTTCACGTCTATTTTCACACCCTCAAATTCCATATCGGTAAGCACGCGCACCAACGGGTTCTCCACTTCGTTAAAAACCCTTTCTACTTCTCTTGCTGCAAGCAAGGGCTCGAATGCGTGTTTTAACTGGAGCGTGATGTCGGCATCTTCTGCTGCGTATTCTTTCACTTTCTCTATCTCCACATCGCGCATCGTTCCCTGTGTTTTTCCTTTTTTGCCGATGAGCTCTTCTATGTGCACGGGTTCGTACCGTAAATATTGTGCGCTCAACAGGTCCATACTGCGTCTGCCCTCTGGCTCGATGAGGTAATGCGCAAGCATGGTGTCGAAGATTTTCCCTTTGATGGATACGCCATACCATTTAAGCACGAGCATATCGTATTTCAGGTTCTGCCCCACCCAGTTGATCGTCTCCGAGTCAAATACCGGCGCAAACAAGGCAAGTATGGCGCGGGTCTCGTTTTGATCGGCCGGACAGGGAACGTAATATCCCTCTGCTTTTTTGAATGAGAAGCTGAGCCCCACAAGTTCCGCTTCATTGGCGTCTATGTGCGTGGTTTCTGTATCGAAACAGATCTCCGGCTGTTGCAAGAGCGCTTGAACAAATTGCTCGATCGCTTCTTTACCCTGCACCAGTTCGTATTTGTGCGGGGTGTTGTGGATGTTGTGTTCGGTAAGCAAACCAACGCTTTCTTCGCCCGTGATCACCGGCGCCGCTTCTTTTTTTGCGATCGGTGTTTTGGTGGCCACCGAATTTCCAAACAGGTCTGTCTGCACACTTTGCGGCGCAGCGTTGAATGCATTGAACTCATCGCCCAGGATCCTTTTGCCGAGTGTTTTGAATTCGAGCTCGGTAAACACTTCCACGAGTGCGTCTTTGTTCCATTCTTTGAGGCGGTAATCCTCTTCGTGAAACTCAACAGGAACATTGGTAATGATGGTTGCGAGTTTTTTACTCATGATGGCCGCTTCCTTCCCGTTGCGGATCTTTTCTCCCAATGCTCCTTTTATGTTATCTGCATTGGCAAGGATGTTTTCGAGCGTATCGTATTCTTTCAACAGCTTTGCCGCCGTTTTTTCTCCAACGCCCGCAATGCCGGGTATGTTGTCTACCGCATCGCCCATCAATCCCAACATATCAATTACCTGGTCCACGCGCTTGATGTCCCATTTGGTGCAGATCTTTTCCGCGGTCAGGATTTCAGAATCGTTGCCGAAAGACCCGGGTTTGTAAATGTAGATGCAGGGTTGGGTAAGCAGCTGGCCATAGTCTTTATCAGGCGTTACCATATACACATCGTATCCCTTTGCGCAGGCCTGCCACGCAACGGTACCGATCACATCATCGGCTTCGTAGCCATCGAGTTCAACAACGGGGATATTGAATCCTTCGATGATCTTTTTGATATCGGGAATAGAATCCAGCAGATCCTCGGGCGCTTCCTGCCGGTTGGCCTTGTAATCTGCAAAATCGGTATGGCGCTCCGTGGGCGCGTGCGTATCAAAACAAACCGCGAGGTGCGTTGGTTTTTCTTTGTTGATGAGATCGAACAGGGTATTGGTAAATCCAAACTGTGCATTGGTGTTTCTTCCTTTGGAAGTAATGCGCGGACTGCGGATCAATGCATAATACGCCCGGTAGATGAGCGCCATGGCATCGAGAAGGAAAAGTTTTTTCTGCATTCAGCTAAGGTAGGATTTTAGCGCCGAGCTATGAGCGGTGAGCCCGGGGCTTTTTTGTTGCCGGTGCAGAACCGGGCCGGAAAATATTGAACATGCCGTTTTCGCATTGCCCAGGCATCGGGCGGGTAGAATGTTGAAGCTGCAGGCATTCGGTGTATGCCTGCAGCTGAAATCCTGTTGTTTATTTCTTTTTCAGGGACAGATAATCCAGGAAATAGATGATCCTTACCGATAAACTGTTCAATGCCGGTGCATCAAAGGTATTGTCGGCGTTTTTGAAGTAGCCCTGGCTGATCAGTTTGTCTGAGGTGCCTATCGAATTCTTCCACACAATATTCACGAAACTGCCGAGTGCAAACTGCCAGGTGTAAACCATGTCTATGTTAAAGAAGTTTACATTGTTGTTTGCCGAAAGGAATTTTGCCTGTGTTGGTACAGGTGTCAGGTAGCCATCCTGTTTCAGCACAAAGAACTCGCGGTTGTCTACGCTGCCCCAATAATGCCGGGCGCGGAAGCTGAGCCCCATCTTGTTGTTGAAATTGTATTTTGCAGTAAAAATATTCTCTACGGTATTTCTTTTGCGCAACGCAAATATGACACTGTCTGCGCCCGTTTTTGTTGCGTAGCCGGTGTTGTTGGTAAAGATCGAAATATTGGTGTTGGTGCTCAGCGTGAGTCTTTTATTGAACCGGTACTGGTGGCGGAAATAGATCTCGTTGCTTCTCGAGGTATACTTGCCGGAGCGGCTGAAATCAAATTCCACCGATACGGAATATTTTTTTGCGTTGTTCGATTCGAACCAGAAACCATATACCCAGTTTGAAGGACGTTTAAAAACACGACCACCGGTGCGTGGCTCGTAAAAATCATTTTGCTCCGGCAGTATGTTCTGAAACACGCCCACATACCAAAGGCTTTTCAACTGGCCGTTCACATTGGTGTTCACACGCGCCATCTGGTAGTCCCACGGTTTGTAGCGCATCGACAAATAGCCATTGAAATTCATATACAGGTTGTTGAACAGCCCTTTGGGTTTTACCTGTTTGTAACCCATCCACAAATAATGGTCGGCATAGTTGTAATTGGTAGAATAACCCAGGTCGTCTGCATTGTATTTATGATCCGTCAGCTCCTGCGAAAAATTCATGTTGAAACGCCCGCCTGTTTTCCCGATGCCGAGGGTATGCGAATAACCTACCGTATTTTTACCCGGCGCCTCGTAACCGATCAGCTGGCTCGCGCCCACTTTTCCGTAAAGGTTCCAGTCGTTCTTTTTGTCGTAGAGATCCCAGAGAAAAGCGCTCACATTGGCATCGTAATCGGCGCCCGCCCTTGTAACATTGGTGTTGATGAATGAAATGCTCGAGTTGCGTTTTAAAGACTGGTCAAAAACAATGATGTTGTAATTGGTAAGCGGGCTCGTTTCTATTTTACGCACTTCTTTGCCGCCCGATTCAATGGTGGCATACTGGGGATTGGTGATCGCATTCAGAAAGCCGATACCCAGTCCCGAAGAGGTTCTTCCGCTTACTTTGGTTGCGTTGATCAACCTTGTTTCCGTGGGGTTCTTTGCAATGCTCTCGCCGGCTTTCAGTTGTGCAGACACATCATACAAATGGATCGGTTCCCCGCCGATGCGGCGGCTGTAGAATAAATTTCCTTTGCCAAACAGCTCGGTACCTTCTGTAAAGAAGCTGCGGTTCTCATTGTATTTTACTTCGAAGGGCGTGGTGTTGAGCACCTGGTTATCACTCTGCACCTGTCCAAAATCGGGAATGAGCGTCATGTCTAAAGTGAATGCCTGGTTGATGCCGTATTTCACATCCATCCCGCCGTTGATGGAGGTGGCGGTGTTCTTTATGCTGGGATCGTTGTAGGGATAATGCGTTACGTAAGTTGACAAATAAGGCGAGAACGATAACCGCACAGGCGGTTTGATGTCTTCGATCCCGGTCCACAAACCAAACTGCGCAAAAAAGTTTCCACCGATGGTGGGGTCGGTAGGGTTCCACATGTATTGCTTCCCGCTTTTTGAATTTCTGCGGGTGATGTTGATGCCCCAGTCCTGTTTCTTCACGTTACTGAATCGGATGGCTGAGTAGGGGATGCGCATTTCAAACACCCATCCACCCGGAACGATCTTCGCCTGCGACTCGTATACGCTGCTCCAGGAGCCGTCTTCCCCGTTCGAAGAATACTTGGCATCGAACTGCTCGCCCAATGGCGTTACATAATAGCCGAACCCGTTGATCTTGTCGTTATAGGTATCAAAGATCACACCTACAAAATCATTCACACCAACCACATCACGTCCAACCAGTTCGGTGGAGATGCTGTCGTTGCTGCGTTCGTGGCAAAACCCACTGATGTAAATGGCGGTGTTATCGTATAAGATATGGATGTCTGTGCGGTTGTCGTGGTCCTCGATTTTACCATAAGTGGGTCTCCACTCAACCATATCTGTTATCAGGGGTGCGGATTTCCAGGCCTCATCGGAAAGGTCTGCGTCGATCACAATTTTGGCGGCTGTTCTTACGGCTGGAACTTTTTTGATCACGCGGTCCTTCATCGGGTCTTTTGATGCGGGGGCCTGGACCTGTGCGCACAGACTTAATGCAGTAAACGTAATAAATACAGAAAACAGTAGTTTTTTCATAACAGCTTTTTACAGTCGGTGCGGGTCAACCGCCGATTTACGAAGGTTAACGTAGTAAAAATAAAAAGGTTACAATTCCGCCACAGATAAATGATGGATGGCGGAAAAAAAGGAGGACAAGCGGTAGTGTCCGGTTATAAAGGGGTTGGCGATCTACGAACATTTCGTAGTTTTTGCGCTTTCCGGGAGTGGGTTCGGGTACTATTCGGTGCGATGTGGTATAACAAAAAGGCTGGTGAATCATCACCAGCCTTTAAGCCTGTTTCTATTTCTAAGCAGGAACGCTTTCGGTTATGCGCCGTATGGGCTATTTGATCCCGTACTTATGCTTATATCTTTCATACAATTGTTTCTGCTTGTTATCCAGGCTCACATGGCGGCCCTGGATAAAGGCTTCGGAAACATTGCTGCTTTTCATGTCGAGGATATCGCCGTCGGAGATCACGATATTGGCATCCTTGCCCACTTCGAGTGATCCCGTTTTATCGGCGATGCCGAGAATTTTCGCCGCATTCAGCGTGATCGCCTGCAGCGCCTCTTCTTTCGTCAAACCATACGTAGCCGCTGTTCCCGCATTGAATGAAAGGTTGCGGTAGCGGGTTTCTTCGTTGTTATCGTTCAGCGCGTAAAGAACGCCGGCTTTTTGCAGCGCCGCTGGTGTTTTGTATGGCTGGTCCACATCATCGTCTTCCATTGCCGGCAATGCATGTTCAGGGCCGAGGATCACGGCGATGTTGTTTTGTTTGAGCAGGTCAGCGATCTGGTAGCTCTCGCTTCCGCCAACGATCACCACATCAAAACCAAATTCTTTTACAAAGTCGATGGCAAACAACATTTGTTTTGCCTGGTCGCCATGTACAAACAGTTTTTGTGTTTTGTTGAAGAGGCCCTTAACTGCTTCGAGTTTCAGGTTTCTTTCTGTATGTGTTGTTTCTTCGTTGTACGATTTTGCCTGGCGGAAGAACGATTTGATCTCTTCCAGCCGGTCGAACGCTGCTTTGGTCGGGTCTGCCGCGCCGCCGCCAAATCCGCCCGGGAAACCTCCCGGGAATCCACCACCGCCACCGCGGCGTCCGCCTCTTGCGAGGAAGCTTGGCATGTTTACGTGTATGCCCTGGTCCATTTTATAGGCTGCGTCTTCCCAGTTCCATCCATCCAGCTGCACCACAGAAGATGAGCCGCTGATGATGCCACCCTCTGGTGTAACGCCTGCGAGCAGGATGCCGTTTGATTTCAGTACGTTGATGAACTTGGAGTCGGTATTGTAGGCTACGATCGAACGTACGTTGGGGTTGTAGTCTCCGATCTCCTGGAAATCGTTAGAGCCCCTTACGCCAGCGCCGATCTCTTTCAGACCAAGATCGGAAGAGGGAAGGATGAGGCCCGGGTACACGTGTTTTCCTTTTGCATCATAAGTAGCATCGGCTTTAACGGTTGCGCCGCCGGTGCCTACTTTGGTTATTTTTCCGTTTACAACTTCTACCGTACCGTTTTCAATCACCTGGCCGTTGCCGATGTGAACGGTTCCGCCGGTGATCACGAACGATCCGCGGTTCTGTGCAGCCGGGTATACTGTTTCCTGCGCCTGTGCAACGCCGGCCATCAGTAACAGGGCTGATATATTGCTGAATATTTTTTTCATCGTTAATTAGTTTTGATCGTTATAGTTTGAGAGCAATTCTTCCAGTTCAAAAGTGATGAGCCCTTCGCGGTGTGCATGGTCGCCGCAGCTCATCAGCACCTGGTAAGAAGGTTCTGCTGCGCGTGTTGGTGCGCCGCCTCTTTTTTCTCCCTGTAATTTGTTTACCAGGCGGAAGCGTTCTGCCGCAATCTTCCTGCGTTGCTCCGCATCTTTTTCCCTGTCGAAATAAACGATACCATCAACGATTGTTTTTTCTGACATTGCATAAATGCTGAGCGGGTGGTTGCTCCAGATCACGAGATCCGCGTCTTTGCCCGCTTTGATGCTTCCTACTTTATCGTCTACATGCAATGCTTTTGCCGGGTTGAGGGTTACCATCTTCAATGCATCTTCTTCCGGAACGCCGCCGTATTTCACGGTTTTGCCGGCTTCCTGGTTCAAACGGCGCGCCATCTCTGCATCGTCTGAATTGATACAAACATTAAGGCCCATTTTGTACATCACCGCTGCATTGTATGCCATCGCATCCTGTACCTCCATTTTGTAACCCCACCAGTCTGAGAAGGTTGATGCGCTTGATCCGTGCGTTTTCATTTTATCCGCCACCTTGTATCCTTCGAGAATATGCGTGAAGGTGTTGAAGCGTACGCCGTATTTATCACCTACACGCATGGCTGCGGTGATCTCGCTTTGTACGTAAGAGTGGCAGGTAATGAAACGTTTTTTGTTCATGATCTCTACCAATGCATCAAGCTCCAGGTCGCGGCGTGTTTTCGGATCTGCTTTCATGGCATTCTGGTAATCGGTGGCGCGGGCAAATGCATCGTTCAACACTTCTTCAACACCCATCCTTGTATCAGGGAAACGGTTGTTGTTGGTTGAGGTGGTCCGTTTTACGTTCTCACCCAATGCAAATTTGATGAAGCCATCCGACCCTTTGAATTTAAGATCGTTGTCGTTTGCACCCCAGCGCAGTTTGATCAGCTGTGTTTGACCGCCGATCGTATTTGCCGATCCGTGAAGGATGTGTGATGTGGTAACACCACCGCTCAGCTGGCGGTAAATATTGATATCTTCGGGGTTCAGGTTATCTGCAATGCGAACCTCTGATGTAACCGACTGCCCGCCTTCGTTGATGGAAGCCGCCGCAATGTGCGAGTGTTCGTCAATGATGCCCGCGGTTACGTGTTTGCCGGTTGCGTCGATCACCTTTGCACCGTCTGCGCTCAGGTTCTTGCCTACTTTTGCAATTTTACCGTTCTGAACAAGTACATCCGCGTTTTCGATCTTGCCTTCTTTTTCGTTGGTCCAAACCGTTGCGTTTTTGATCAGCATGGTTTCCTGTTTGGGCGCTTCCTCCCATCCATATCCATCGAATGGATACACTACTTTCCCGAGACGTTGCGGAGGGGTTGGCCTTCTTCTCAGGGCTGTATCTGTAGTAATTCCTTTTGAAGTGAGGCTGGCAGACCAGGTGAGTTTGTTTCCTGCAGTGTCTTCGCCAACACCGGTCCAGAGGTCGCCGTTAGAAACACCGCTCAAACGGAAACGAGGTCCGGCCGGGGCTGCGCCACCACCGCCGGCGCCACGGCCGCCGAAGCCGCCGCCGCCAAATCCACCACCGCCACCAGGGCCGCCACGGCGGGCCGGTGTTGTAGAGAAGCTGAGTTTTACGAGTTTGCCATCGTGAGAGAAGGTTCCGGTGAGGGTATCTTTCCCGATCACATTGGCTGTGTTTGCGCTTTTTACATCAAGTGTATAGTTGCTGGTTCCTGCAGCAGAAGAGATGGTAAGGTTATAGGTTCCTTTTACATCGTTCCATGATTCTTCTTTAACGTTGAATTTATCGCCCTGCACCCAGTTTTGTAAAACCACGGCGCGGTCGGAGAAGATGTTGTCTGAAGCGATCACAAAATTTGCCATTTTACCAGCTTCAATGCTTCCCACTTTATCGTATACACCCAGGAGGGTTGCAGGTGTTTTTGTAAGGGCGTCGAAAGCTTTGCTTTCGGAGAGGCCATACTCTATTGCTTTGCGGAGGTTGGCCATAAATTGTTTTACATCGCGCAGGTCTGCCGTTGTTAAACAGAAAGGAATGTTTGCTTTTTCAAATGCCGCGGGGTTTGTTGGGGCGAGCTCCCAGTGTTTCATATCAGACAATGCCACGAAACGTGCATCGTTCGGGTCGTCAACATCCATTGCGGTAGGATAGTTGAGTGATAATATATAAGTAGACTTTGTATCAGCGATCTCTTTGATGCGCTGGTACTCGTTGCCACCGCCTTTGATGATGTATTTCACGCCAAATTCGTCGGCAATGCGCGCCGCGCGAACATCGTTCCATTTGTCGTTCGCGTCAAAGATCTGCGGGAGGTTCTGGTTCTCGTTCCATGCCTGGAGCGAAAGGTTCACACCTTCTTTGGCGGGTTTTGTTTTGTACCATTGCGCGTCGAGGTACGACTGGCGCAGCAAAGCGATCACACCCATCATACTGCTTGGATAAGATTGCGTTGATGTTCCGCGGTTGAAAGAATAATGCGCAGAGGCCCTTTCTTTAAGTATAGCCAGGTTGTCTTTGTCTTTTGAAAGCGTAACCACCGTACCCGTTCCGCGTGCGATGCCATCTTTTACGTGTGAGAGGACCGTACCAAAACCAATATCCCTGAGGTTTTTTGCAGCGGTTTCGTCTACGTTGAACATTTTGTATGCATCCACTTCAGACCGGATCGCCTGGTTCCATCCGGCCGGTCCCTTTGCCGCCGAAGTGATCTGTGCCGGCTGGCCGAAGCCAAAACCGCCGCCGCCGCGACCGGCCTGGCCGCCTTGCTGGCCAGAGGCCGCAGGTGCAACGCCGTAGTCGGTATAAATATCAATGAAGGAAGGATAGATGAATTTATCCTTGCAATCGATCACCACCGCGTCTTTCGGGATGGCCGCGCCCACGCCAACCGAAACGATTTTTCCATCGCGGATAACGAGTGTGGCTTTCTGTAAAGTGCTTTGTGAGTTCTGAACGATCGTGGCATTCGTAAAGGCATAACAACCCTCACGTTTGTCGGCCACGCCGTTTACCGGGAATGTTTCCTGGGCCTGCAGCAACGATGCAAACAGCAGCCCGGAAAGCAGGAGCTTGAATTTTCTCATGTTTGGTTTGGTTTTGGAAGAGCTTAAAACTACTGAAAACGCGCCACTGTAAAAATCATTCGCACGATTGATTCAGCGGTTTTCGGTAAAGTGCGTTTGAGATCGGGTGAACCCTATTTTTTAAACGTACCGGCATCCACATCCTTGATGAAAGAAATAAGGCCCGGGAAATAATTGGGTTGATCGTCCCACATAGAACAATGGCTACCATTCGGACAGGTCAGGCTGCGCCCGTTCTGTACCTGGCCGGCCATCCATTTCATGTGTTCGGGGTCCATCGTATCGTGTTTGCCACCGATGGTGAGCGTTGGGGGTTTTATTTTGGGAAGGTCTTTGCTGCGGTCCCATTTTGCCAGGCTTCCGCCCACACCAAACTCGGATGGGCCCTGCATCATAACATATATAGACTGGTTAAGGTGCGGCATTGCGCGGTTGAACATTTCGGGCCAGGGGTTTACGCGGCAGAAATGCTGCGCATAAAAATTAGGCATCAGAAGTTCCATGTATTTGGGATTGTTGAAATCGCCCCTGGCTTCGAGGGTGCGGATGGTGTCCAGCACTTTCGGATCCATCTGCTTCGCAAGCACTTCTTCGGCGTATTTACCGTAAAGTGGTGCGCTGCTCATCATGTTGCTGATGATGAGTCCCTTCAGGTTGTCCTGGTATTTCAGCGCATATTCCATGGCAAGAATACCACCCCAACTGTGGCCGAGCAGGTAAAAATTGTCTTTGTTGAGGCCGAGGGCTTTTCTTACCTGTTCCACTTCTTCAACAAACCGGGCGGTTACCCAAAGGCTGGTGTCTTTGGGTTGATCACTGAAATAGGAGCCGAGCTGGTCGTATTCATAAAACTCAATTCCTTCCTGCGGCAGGAAGCTTTCGAAGCTTTCAAAAAACTCATGGGTTCCTCCCGGGCCGCCGTGCAGCAGCAACACTTTTATTTTTGGATTGTTGCCAAAACGCTTGGTCCATACATTGAATGTACCGGCCGGCGTTTTAATAGGGATCATTCTAACACCACCGGTCTGTACGCCGCTGTCTGTTAGGGCATGGTAGTCTTTTAGTGATGTTGTGTTTTGATCCCCGCGGCAGGAAAATAAAAAAAGGATGGATGCAAAAAGAATGATCCGTTTCATGATTGCAGTAGTTTGAGGGAAGTTACTCAAACTAATCGAACACAAATCAAAGATTTAAGCGCTCATCGCCCCATGTATACCATCAATATCTGCACATCGCTGGGGTTTACACCGCTGATTCGGCTGGCTTGTCCCAATGTACCGGGTTTGATCTTTTTGAATTTCTGCAATGCCTCGTTGGATAAGGCGGGAACCTTATCATAATCGAAACTGGAGGGTATGGCCATATTTTCCAATTGGCTCATCTTCTCAACGATCTCCTGTTCTTTTTCTATGTAGCGTTCGTATTTGATCTGGATCTCCGATTGCTCAAGTGCGTCAACAGACACGTCCGCGAAAGATTCCTTCAGGCCGGGAACAACCTTGATCAGCGAAGGCAGGTCAACATTGGGGCGGAGAATGATCTTCGCAAGTTTTTGCTTTTCGGAAATGGGTGCGGATCCGATTTCGTTGAAATAAGGGTTCACATCATCCGGCTCAACACTGGTTTCGGCAAGGTGTTTTTTAATTTTAGAAACCTCGTTCCTTTTCTCAACCACTTTATCCATCCGCTCCTGCGAGGCAAGTCCAAGACGGTAGCTTATTTCTGTGAGGCGCAGGTCGGCATTGTCCTGGCGGAGCAGGGTTCTGAATTCCGCGCGACTGGTAAACATCCTATAAGGCTCTTCGGTTCCTTTGCTGATGAGGTCATCGATCAACACGCCAATATAGGACTCGCTCCTTTTCAGGATCACCGGGTCAAGCGCACGCGCTTTCTGGTGTGCGTTGATACCCGCCATCAATCCCTGGCAAGCTGCTTCTTCGTAGCCAGTTGTTCCGTTGATCTGGCCGGCAAAAAATAAATTGGAAATGAGTTTGGTTTCCAACGAATACTGCAGCTGCGTTGGCGGAAAATAATCGTATTCAATTGCGTAACCCGGTCTGAATATTCTCACATTTTCAAACCCCGGAACAATACGAAGGGCTTCGTATTGAACTTCTTCGGGTAATGATGTGGAGAACCCGTTTACGTATATTTCTACGGTGTTCCATCCTTCGGGCTCAACAAAAAGCTGGTGCCTGTCCCGGTCAGCAAAACGGTTGATCTTGTCTTCGATACTGGGGCAATAACGCGGGCCAATTCCTTCAATTCTTCCCTGGAACATCGGGCTCCTGTCGAACCCGGTTTTCAAAATATCGTGTACGTTATCATTGGTATAAGTGATCCAGCAACTGCGCTGGGTCTTAGGATCGATTTTTTTTGTGTTGGTATAAGAAAAGCCAACGATCTCTTCGTCTCCATTCTGTTCTTCCATCTTGCTGTAATCCAGGCTCCTGCCGTCTACCCGGGGTGGTGTTCCGGTTTTCAGGCGGTCGCTTTCAAAACCAAATTCTACCAATTGCTCGGTAATGCCGGTTGCCGCTTTTTCAGCCACGCGCCCGCCGCCGAATTGTTTTTCGCCTATGTGAATGATCCCGTTTAGAAAAGTTCCGCTTGTAACCACAACCGACTTCGAACGCACCTCATGGCCCAGGCCAGTGATCACACCGCAGGCTTTGTTGTTCTTGATGATGATGGATCGAACCATGTCCTGGTAGAAATCCACGTTTGGCGTGTTTTCCAACATCTCGCGCCAGGTGGCAGCAAACAGCATCCGGTCGTTTTGTGTACGAGGGCTCCACATGGCCGGTCCCTTGCTGCGGTTTAACATCCGGAACTGGATGGTACTGATGTCGCTCACAATGCCGCTGTAACCGCCCATTGCATCAATCTCACGCACGATCTGTCCTTTGGCAATGCCACCCATTGCCGGGTTACAACTCATCTGGGCAATGGTCTGCATATTCATGGTAATCAGCAATACTTTGCTGCCCATGTTAGCAGCGGCGGCCGCTGCTTCACAACCGGCGTGCCCGGCTCCAACAACAATCACATCATATTCAGGGAACATTAAACTACTTTTTGAAATGCAAAAATACCTTTTAATTAGCGAAGCAGAGCAGGATAACGAAAGTTCAGGTTCCACGTGAAACATTGCCGCCTATTTGCGTGAATACCAGCACTTTGAAAACCCGTCCATGTTCCACGTGAAACATACCTTACTGTTTACACGCAAAATCCTGTACGATAAAGTATTGATTCTCCTCTTTCCCATATTGTGCGGAGCCAACGCCCATTTCATGTAAAACGGGGTTTAAAAGTGTCTTGCGGTGACCCAAATCCGCCACCCCTATATCGAGGTAAAGCAAAACCATAGACAAAAGCACACTTTGACTGCACAATGAAATGTTCTCGTTTGCGCAGTACTTGATGCCGGCCGCCGTCATTCTTGATCCAAAATTTGCGCCGTTGGTTGAATTGTGGCCCAGCGGCGCTTTCTTTTTGCCTATATCGTCTGCGTGCGATTGTGCTGTTGCCACTAATACCTTGTTCAACACAAACATCGGGAGCGGTCCAACCATCATCAAAGCTGCCTTCAGCGTTACGGCCTCGTTCCTGTTAAGCGTCGGGAAAGCTTCAAGTATTGGCTGAATGGCGTTGTTCCAGAATTCAACGGGATTGCGCCTTGCATAGTTGGTCCAGTAGAGCATCTCCCTACCCTCTTTGGAGAGTCGGCCGTAACCGGGTTGCGCCCGGTTCCAATTCTCAACAGCCGTATCCTTTACATTGGGCTCGGGAACAGTCTTTGATTCAAGTTCTATGAAAGCAACCTGGGCGGACCCAAAGACTGGTAACAAAAGAAGACACAATAAAAACGACCTGAACATCTATTTGCTTTTTTCAAATAAACGCAAATAATGCTCTTCTCTCTCCCGCATCAACGTTATTTCACTTTTCCTTTTGTCTTTGTACCCGCACAAATGGAGTGCGCCATGAAAGATCACGCGGAGCATCTCGGCTTTGAACGTTGTTTCGAGGTTTGAAGCATTGTCCTTAACACGGTCAACGCTGATGTAGACCTCAGCTTCTACCGGCTCTCCTTTTTCAGAAAGGCCAAACGTGATCACATCCGTATAGTAGTCGTGCTTTAGAAAATCACGGTTCATGCGCAACAAAAAATCGTCGGAACAGAAAATGTAGGTGATGTTCGCTAGTGCCTGTTTCTCCTTTTTAAAGATAGAAGCGACAAACGCCTTTAACTTCGAACGCTCCTGCAATCGCAACGTTCTGTCTGCCGAGCGAAATTCTACTGCTGCCATATCTATATAACGTAGTACCGATAAACGCTATTGCATGTTATTACCATAATCGTAAGAAGAACCCGCACAGGCTGGCTACCTTCGAAGTCCCGAACACCATACAGCGGCCGCCAGGTATTCCGAACATAAAAGAAACCGGTGCGTTGTATTTTGTTCATTCCAATCACCCCACGCACCAGGAAGAAATGATACGATTGTCAGAATTAAGTGTAGGTCAAAAAGCAGTTATCCATTCATTTGAAAAAGACGAGATCTTTATCAAACTAATGGAAATGGGTTGCGTGCCCGGCGAAAAGGTACAAATAGAACAGATCGCTCCGCTCGGCGACCCGATCTCTATCTCGGTGGCAGGTTACCACTTAAGTTTACGTCTGAATGAAGCAAATAGTATCTTCGTAGAGACAGAAACCATCTTAAACAATTGATAATCAATCATTTAAGTGAAAATTGGCTTGTACTTTGGCTCGTTTAACCCTATTCACATAGGCCATCTCATTATTGCGAGCCATGTTGTTGACCATACCGATATGCAGCAGGTCTGGTTTGTGGTATCGCCCCAAAACCCGATGAAGCCTTCTTCTGTTTTACTAAACGAATACCACCGGCTTCACCTTGTTCATCTCGCCATAGAAGACGATCTCCGTTTGAAGGCTTCCGAAGTCGAGTTCAAATTACCGCGGCCGTCTTATACCATAGACACGCTTACTTATCTCCAGGAAAAATATCCGCAGCACGATTTCTCTGTGATCATGGGCAGCGACAGTTTTCAAAACCTGCCGCGCTGGAAAAACTTTGAGCTGCTCATAAAAAACTACGCTTTCATTATTTACAACCGCCCGGGCTTTGAAGTGAAAGATCCGCTCAACGCCCGCCTCACCATTCTCGACGCACCCATGCTCGAGCTGTCGGCAACCGAAATACGTGAGACCATCCGCGAAGGCAAGTCGATCCGCTACCTCGTTCCGGATAAAGTACGGGAGGAAATTGAGAAATACGGGTACTACAAATAACCATCTTTCGCCCCGGATTACCCGGTTGGCGATTCACACGCCCGCTCACCGAATTCTTTTTTTGCCGTTTTCAAATTGCCTAGATTTATAGATCAAACAACCAAAACCGAACTGCCCAAGATGAAAATTAAATTTCTCGCGCTGCTGCTTTTGACAGCATCTGTTTGTCACGCACAATTAACTGTTGAAAAAATCATGAAGGATCCGAAATGGATCGGCACTTCCCCAACCAATGTGTTCTGGTCGCAAGACAGCAAATCAGTTTTCTTCAGCTGGAACCCAAATGGAAACGTTTCAGACTCTACCTATATATATAACATCAGCGGCGGTGAGCCGCAGAAAGCGGGGTATTTCGAAACGCAAAAAATGCAGGCGTTGAATGGCGCGGTTTACAACAGCACCAATACCATGATGGTGTATGCTTACCGCGGAGATCTTTATCTTACAGATCTCAAAACAAACAAAACAACACGCATTACCCAAACCGAAGAATTTGAATCGCAGCCACGGTTCATTCAAAAAGACGAATCGATCGCGTACAACAAAAACCAAAACCTGTTTGCCTGGAACCTGAAAACAGGTGTTACCACCCAACTCACCAACATCACGCGCGGTGCTGAAACCGTGGCGGCCCCGCAGGTAGCCGGCAACTTTGGTGGTGGCGGACAAGGACGCGGTGGTGGCGGCGGCAACTTCGGAGGACAAGGCGGCGGCGGTGCTCAACGTGGCTTTGGCGGTGGCGCCGGTGCAACCGTTTCGGTCGGAACACAGGAACAGTGGCTGCAACACGAGGCCCTCGAAAACTCAACCGTACTTACAGAGCGCAAACAAAAACGCGATCTCCGCAGTGCCTTTCTTAAGGGCATGAAAGATACCGATACGCTCAAAACCATCGGCATCGGCGATAAATCTTTGCAGGGCTTGCAAATCAGTCCGGATGGAAGATTTGTTACCTACCGCCTATACACCGCACCCACTTCAGGAAAAAACACGATCGTTCCGGATTATGTAACCGAGAGCGGTTTCACAACCGATATACCCGGCCGCACAAAAGTGGGCGCCCCTTTGGGTAAATATGATTTTTATGTTTTCGATAAACTGCGCGATTCTTTGATACTGGTTTCAACCGACCAGATCCCCGGCATACAGGATGTACCGGATTACTATAAAGACTACCCGCAAAAATTCGGCGCGCGCCGTGCACAAAACCGCCCGGTAACTTTTGGCGGTGTGTATTGGAACGATGCCGGAACGGTTGCGATCATCGACATCCGCTCACAGGACAACAAAGACAGGTGGCTGATGAAACTCGATGGGGCCACAGGAAAACTTTCACCGGTAGACCGCCAGCGCGATGAAGCCTGGATCGGCGGACCCGTTCGCGCAACAGGATGGATCAACGACAACACTTTCTATTTCCAGAGCGAAGCCACCGGGTACGCACATCTGTATACCTACGATGTGAACACAGGAACCAAAAAAGCCATCACCGAAGGAAAATACGAAGTACAGAATGTAGAACTTAGCCAGAACAAACAAATCTTCTATCTCTTAACAAACGAAGAACACCCGGGCAAACAAAACTGGTACCGCATTAAAACCGATGGCACCAAAAAAGAAAAGATCACCAGCATGGAAGGCGGCTACGAAGTGAGCATGTCGCCCGACGAAAAATGGATCGCATACCGTTACTCTTATACAACCAAACCTTGGGAACTCTATATCCAGGAAAATGCGCCAGGTAAAAAACCTGTGCAGGTAACCAACAAGGGTATGAGCGATGAGTTCAAGGCCTATGCATGGAGAGACACAAAAGTAATCACCATACCGGCGCGCGATGGCCAGCAGATCTACGGCCGTGTTTTTGAACCGAAAGGAAAGAAAAACGGTGCAGCTGTCATCTTCGTTCATGGCGCAGGATACCTGCAGAACGTTCACTACTGGTGGAGCTCCTATTTCAGGGAAACCATGTTCAACAATTTACTGGCAGACCAGGGATACACGGTTATCGACATCGACTACCGCGCAAGCAGTGGTTATGGCCGCGACTGGAGAACCGGCATCTATCGTTTTATGGGAGGAAAGGACCTGACAGATCATGTTGATGCCGCGAAGTTCCTGGTAGATAAATACGGCGTAGATGCAACACGCATCGGAATCTATGGCGGAAGCTATGGTGGCTTTATCACGCTCATGGGACTCTTTACCACACCCGATGTATTCAAAGCCGGCGCAGCGTTGAGGCCCGTTACAGATTGGGCACATTACAACCACGGTTATACTGCAAACATTCTGAACGAACCTTTTAACGACAGTCTCGCTTACGCAAAATCGTCGCCCATCAATTTTGCAAGCGGCCTGAAAAATCATTTATTGATCTGCCATGGAATGGTGGATGTGAACGTAAACTTCCAGGATGCAGTGCGTTTGTCTCAAAAACTCATTGAACTGGGCAAAGACAACTGGAGCATCGCCCCATACCCAGTAGAGGATCATGGCTTTGTAGAACCAAGCAGCTGGACAGACGAGTACAAAAGGATCTTAAAGCTGTTTAACACCACGTTGTTGAAGTGACCCTCGTGACTCTCTACCCTGAACCGTGAATAATTAACAAAACATATTCACGGTTCAGGGCAGACGACTCACGATCTTTATACCCTGATGAAAAAACTGTACCTGTTCATATTATTTATTGCCTTTTCCCTTGTTTCCTTCTCACAGAAAAAACTGGGCATAACAGAATACACAACCAACACCACCATCGGCATACGCGCCAATGGAACTCAAACAATCAACGGAACAGGACTGTTTTTTACTTTTCAGACAACAAAAGGAGCGGTACCTTCTGTAATCACGAGCAGACGTTTGCTGGAAGATGCGCAGTCGATCACATTCTTTTTCCTCGAATCCAATTTTGCCGGAATACCGCAGTATGGAAGAATGCAGGAGATAACGCTGAACAAAACCGACCTGGTTGTATTCAATCACCCGGACAAAGACGTGGATCTCTCGCTGATACCGCTCACCGGCGTGCTTACACATTTCATCAACAAAAAGATCACGATCAGCTTTCATCCCATTACAGAAAATGTGATCGCGCGCGACTCTCTTTCAAAAACATTGAATCCTGTTGAAACCGTTTACCTGGTCGGGTATCCTTCTGGAAGCAGGAAAGAATTGGGTGGAACCCCCTTTGTGAAAAAAGGCATCACCGCTACCCCCCTTTTTGCAGATTACAACCAACGCAAAGAATTTCTGTTCGATATTCCATTTTATGACGGCCAGCTCGGCGCACCGGTTTACATATACCAAAATGGAAACGTGGACCGCAACGACCAGCGAATGGACGGACAAAGAATTTTGCTCGCTGGTATCTCCACTTCTTCTTTTACAGAAGCCGGTGCGAGTGTTGCCGTAAAAGCATCCCGCATCCTGGAGTTTAAAAAATTGCTGGAAGAAACCAGGCAACAATAGCCCGCGCAGTTACTTAATACCAAATATTTTCAGGCGGATGTTCCTGATCCTGAGATCCGTTACAATAGGGCCGTTGTATAAACCAAGATCAAACCAAAGATCCTTTACCTTCTTGTAATCATCCATCGTAAAAAGATCTGTGGCCGTTACCTCGTTCCATTGCCTGGGAACAAAATCCCCTTTGGTCAATGTTTCCATGTTGCGTTTGGTCCAGTTGAGAAAATTCATCCCGCGGTTCTTTGTATCGATCATTGAAAAGCGAAGCGAAGGATAGTTCTCTGGATTGGGATCGGCAATATTCACACCCGCTGTAAATTCAACAAACAGGTACCGGTAACCTTTGGGCAGTTTATACATCGGCATCAGCATGGTATCTGTGCGATGGGTAAACAGGTAATGCGTGCTTGTATCGTTGTAATCAAACACCAACTCCTTTTTTCCCGGCAGCAACTCTTTTTCCGCGGGATAGATCCTGTTGTTCTCACACACATACCCATTGATCTTTTTAAAGTTCTCGCGCAGCGCGATGATGTGTTTCTTAAGTGTATCGTTCCGGTATTTTACCTGGGTAAGATCGGGGTTGATCCTGTACAACTGGTTGTCTGATAAAAAATATTCCTTGTAAATATAGTCGCCTATTTCCCTGTCCCACCACATAAACGGCATCGACTGTTTATTCCGAAACGCAGTGGCTGTATCTATTACACCGCTTAACCAATGCACTTCTTTCGGGTAATTGTTGAGTTTAAAATTATCGTTCAGCAACGCGAGGATGGTTGGTGTAATGTTGTTGTGCGTGTTTACAGACAAGAACTTCTGCGACCGCTTCAGCATTGGAGAATAGATCATGAACGGTACATGATAATCATCCATTTCGTTAATGGTGGGAAAAGAACCGATGTGATGATCTCCGGTTATTAAAAATATCGTGTTGGAATAGTCGGCGCGCTTCCTGTAATCGCTGAAAAATTTACGCAGGCAATCATCCGAAAACATAAAAGTAACGAGTACCTCTTTTGTTTGCCTTAGTGTTTTTTTGATGGATGAGGATACGTTCATCGTCTTCAATTTCTCGTCAAACTTTTTCTCGTACTGTGGTTTCTGTTCAAAGAGATAAGGCATGTGTGTGGTGCCCGTGTGAAAGATGTTGAAGTAGGGCGTCTTTGGCAGCGAATCCATCACTTCAAATGCGCGGCTGTAAAGTGCATCATCTGGATAGCCCATGCTCCATCCTTCTTTGCCGATTCCCATTTCCTTGTATTTCGAAGGATACTGCGTTAACGTAAAATCAGTTCCCTGCAGGCGGATGAATCCACCCATGTTATCAAAATCGGTATTAAAGCCTACAAGGAATTTTGTATGATAGCCATTTGCCTTCAGGATCTTTGTGAGCGACAAATGTTCCGGCATCACATTCATCACAGAAAAACCACGTTTGCCGTAGGGAAGTGATCCTTCAATGGCAGGGTGTGCCGCAAATGTACCCGGGGCGGTGCTAAGGAAATTATCCCAGGTAAGGCTGTTGTGCGAAAGCGAATCGAGGAACGGCGTAAAGCTTCCGGCGAAAGCATGGTCGCCACTGAAATCGCGCGACAATCCCTCCACCACCAACAGCACGATGTTAGGCGGTGTTTGTTGGAAATTGAAAAACCCGCCGAGCACATCTTTTTCATCGTTGCTGTGCAGTAAGGGATAGCTGGTGCTTGTAAAATGAAAGGGTTGGTTGGCCTGGTAAAAAGCCACTTCCTTTTTCAGCGCCTCATCCGTCAATACTTTTTCCGAGGCATTTTTGTTCCTGAAATAATCGTAACTATCTTCAACCCAGTACGTGAACTTATTGGCAGTAAGATAGTAAGCGCCGTTCTGTGAAAACCAATCTGGTGAAGGGTTTGCGTACCTGATCAAAACAACCGAAAGAACGGATAGGCCTGCCAAAACGGATAAATATTTTCTGCCGGCACTGATCTTTTTTGTGACCCGCGCAGAGACAACAAAGTAAAGCGGGATGTAAACAAAAAAAGAAAGATAAGGCTTGATACCGGCGCCTGCCATTTGTTTGATCGTTTCAATGGTATCACCCGCGTTTCGCGTAAACAGCTCATGATCGAAGGGATTGTTCCGCTGCGAAAAAGTGATCAGCAGCGCCAGGCAGGATACAATGAACATCACGTTCAACACATGAAACAAAACAATACCGGCCCGTGTTTTTATTTTTGAAACAAGCCAGCAAACCACAAAAGCCACACCCGAATAAATGAACCAGAGCCATATATCATAAAACAAACCGGCCACCTCGAATTGCCAGGCATGGGGGGTGAAAGATTTGGATGCCACAACTATGTATTCAAACACCCGCATCAGGCAAACTGTGATGAGCAGTGCAAAAGCAATACGTACAAAGGGCAGTACAAAAGAGTTTTTCTGATCCGGCATAAGCATTGTTGGGCGGCAAAGTTATTTTATTTACCGGCTTTCTCCTTCAGCTGCCCAACTACTTTAACAATGTTCCGCTCAATGGATTCAGGGCTTTTGAGAAAACGCATGTACCTCAGGATCTCTTTCTGCCGCGAAGGGGTAAGGCCTTTAAAAGTGGCCGTCAGTTTTTCTTTCGCCAAGGCTTTTTTGAAAGCGGGCAACATGGCAGGCGTTCTTTCTTCCGGGTGATGGTTCTGTTCAAGAGCAAAACGGGCCCTGTCGCCATTTTCCAGGTTCGCACCTTTCAACATCGGGCCGTTCACATAAAGGCGATACGGTTCGTTTTTTACCGGCATCAGGGTTTGAACAAAGGGGAAGCCATTGATCGTTCCCTTTACATAAATAAAGCCTTTTTCAACTTTCAATTGATCTGTTATCCTCCTGGGAACGGGCACACAGGGATTGATGCCAACTTTATAGATCGTTTCTGTAAAAACAAAAGGCATACGACTGGCTTAGGGTAAATTTGGGCCTATAAAACCCGGATAGCTTTGCTCGGCAGGAAAAGCGAACAGGCAGATATTCATTGTTTCTTCTGCTGGAAAAGCTTTGTTGCGCGGCTTTCTGAGCGCTGCGCCTTTCAGTTTCTTCAGTACCTGCGCAGATATTTGTGCGTTTACGAATGGTAGCAAGGGCTTTACACTGGTGATCACTCTTTCTTTGTTTACTTTTAGCTGGTACACCGCAAATTGCTTTTCCTTTACATCTACATTTTTGATGCTGCGCAAGTGTTCATAAAAACTAAAAACGCCTGCATCGGTGTTCGTCAATGTTATTTTTTTATCGCGTAGCCCGGTAAGTATTTTTAACACGAACTTTCTTTCCTCCGCGATTTTTTTAGTAATGCCGGGATACCTGGCTTCGTCGTAAACCCTTCCTTCGTATTGCTCGGGCGCGGAACAGTAACCAAACACAAGCTCTCCTTTATTGTTTTCCGTCGCAAATACGAGCCACACCGTATTTTTCTGGATGCCTATATCGCAGGATGTATTTTTTCCACTCGCCCTGATCTCTTTTACAGGTTTTCCTTTGAAAAGATCAACAATGGTTATGTCAAGAACATCGACGTCGCTGTTTTGAGGGTCGGCATGTACGTTGTTTACTTTAACCAGTCCTACAAACGCTGCGCGCGCAAAATTGTCGTTGAACGTAGGGAAAGCGCAGCTGCAGGCAAATAGCTTTGCTGATAGAAATAAAATAGCGAGTGATGTAATTAATTTTTTCATCCGGGCCATCTATTAAACGAATTTCGATCGCTCATTCCTGTTGAGCCTGGTTGTTTCGTTCTGTTGAATTTACGGATTTGCCGGCGATTCCCTGTTAAAACTACCCGATCAATCCCGCCGCCCTGCTGATCTCCATCATCCTGTCCATCGGTTTTTTTGCGGCCAGGCGTAAGTTTTCGTCCATCGTAATCTCCGGAACCTCGTACTCCATGCACAAATAGAGTTTCTCTAGCGTATTCAGCTTCATGTGCGGGCAATCGTTGCATGCACAACTGTTGGTAGGCGGCGCGGGAATGAACGTCTTGTGGGGGCTGTTCTGCTGCATCTGGTGCAGTATGCCGGTTTCTGTGGCAACAATAAATTCTGTTGCATCGCTCACTTCGGTATATTTCAGGAGTTGGGTTGTGCTGCCTATGTAATCCGAAACACGCAGGATCGGTTCTTCGCACTCAGGGTGTGAGATCAGTTTTGCCTTCGGGTGCCTGATCTTCAATTTCGTGATCTTTTCGAGGCTGAAGATTTCGTGCACCATACATGCGCCATTCCACAGCAGCATGTTCCTTCCCGATTTTTTATTGAGATAAGCGCCAAGGTTTTTGTCGGGTGCAAAAATGATCGGCTGGTCCTTTGGCACACTCTCTATGATCTTTTCTGCGTTGCTGCTTGTACAGATGATATCGCTCAATGCTTTGATATCGGCGGTACAGTTGATGTAGGAGATAACGATGTGGTCCGGGTGCTTGTCTTTAAAAGCTTTGAAGAGAGGCGCCGGCGCACTGTCTGCCAGTGAACAGCCCGCTTTCAGATCGGGCAGCAGTACTTTTTTGCCTGGGTTTAAGATCTTGGCTGTTTCGGCCATGAAGTGTACACCGGCAAAAACGATGATGTCTGCATCCGTTTTGCTGGCCTGCTGTGCAAGGCCGAGGCTATCGCCGATATAATCTGCCACATCCTGGATATCCGGTTCCTGGTAATAATGCGCAAGGAGTATTGCATTCTTCTCTTTCTTTAGACGGGCAATCTCCGCAAATAAATCGAGATGCGGATCGATTTCCGTATCAAAAAAACCTTTCTCCAGGATATCGTTCGGTTGAATGTTCATAACGCTTGTAATAATACTATTAAAATCTTTTTATAAAACTTACCTATTACTATTAGGGCTGTGGATATCGGGATAACTTACTTGTTCACAGAGTGCGAAGTTAATTACCATTTGGTTATCCACTCTAATCCACAATTTCATCCACAGCCGTTTTTGCAACTGCCATTGGTTTTCTGCGGTTTTTTAACAATCGTGGATTAACCAATTCACATCCTTCTTTTTCCTCTATCCACTTTTAGCCAACTGTGGATTAACAGGGATAATCTCAAAGTGAACTTTCCACTTTCTGCTTTCAGTATATGCCGGAAGGTTATTTGTTCGATCTCTTTCCACTTTTCTCCATTTCAAAAACCCGTTTTCCCCACAGGATTTTGCCCTTATGCACAACCCGGTGTGAATAGATTTTTTGAAGCGTTGAACCAGGTTTTTACGGATCAGGCGTTTTTCCGCAAAGTCGGATCCCAGTTTCTATATATAATATAACAACAAAGCCCCGATACTGTTCCCCCGGGCCGTTTCACCAATCCTGCGTTTATTTATCCGCTTGGGAGGCCTGCCGACTCCCATCAGCCCGTATTCCGCCCCGCCAAAGCCCGCGTGTTTATTAGAAAAAACAGGTTTTTCCACAATTTGTTCTAATGCTTTAATACCCTATTTTTGCGTCCCGCCTAAACGGGACCAAAACAATTTAATATAACTAAACTATTATGTCTGTAATTCAACGTATTCGTGACAAGGGAGCCTGGATCATCTTTGGTATCATCGCACTGGCCCTGATTGCCTTTATTCTCCAGGATGGGGTTGGCCGTGGAAAAGGGGCGGTGTCTAACTCAACAACCATAGGTAAAGTGAACGGTGTAACGATTACGAAAGCCGAATTTGAAGAAACACTGGCCATGCAGGAGCAGATGTATGCACAGCAGGGTGCAACCCGTGAACAACTGATCGCCCCAAGCTGGCAGCAGAAAGTAGAGGAAGTATTGCTCAACCAGGAATTTGAGAAACTGGGGCTGCAGGTTTCCCCGAAAGAACTCAGCGATATCCTTTTCGGCGAAAATTCTCCTTTGCGCCAGCAGTTCACCGATCCTAAAACAGGGGTGTTCATGGTAGACAAGGCCAAGGAAGCGATCGCGAACGTAAAGAAGAGCAAGAATGCAGAAGAAGTTAAGATGCTCAGGAAACAATTGCTCGACCCAACCATCCAGCAGGCCCTGCGTACCAAATACCAGGCGCTGATGATCCAGTCGGCCTATGTTCCCAAATGGCTGCTCGATAAACAGGCGGCTGAAGCGGCTTCCATCTCGAACATCTCTTATGTATATGTGCCGTATATGTCTGTGAGCGACAGCGCCGTTAAAGTAAGCGATGACGATATCAACGCCTATGTTTCAAAACACAAGAAACAATTCACCAAAACAGAAGAGACAAGGAACATTGCCTTTGTAGGTTTCAGCACCGCGCCAACAGCGGCGGATTCTGCCAATGCGCGTGCGCAGGTAGAGAACCTGAAAGCGGATTTTGCCGCGGCAACCGATATGCCGGCCTTCTTTACAAAGAACAGCAGCGATCTTGGTTATTACGATAGCTACATCAGCAAAAGCCAGATGCAGCAAACCAACAAAGACACGCTCGCAAACATTCCTGCCGGAACGGTGTATGGTCCTTACCAGGACGGACGTTACTTTATGCTCGCAAAAAAACTGGGCAACAAACAATGGCCAGACAGTGCAAAAGTGCGTCACATACTTATTATGACGATGAACCCGCAATCGGGACAATTCGTTCGCGAAGACAGTACAGCTAAAAAGCTGATCGACAGTATTGAAACCGCGGTAAAAGGCGGAGCAAACTTTGATGCACTGGTTGCGCAATACTCCGACGACGGCGGAAGCAAAGACAAGGGCGGCGTTTACGATTTCTTCCAGACAGGCAGGATGGTTCCGGAGTTCAACGATTTTGCGTTTGATAAACCGGTGGGAAGCAAGGGCGTAGTTAAAGTGCCTTACGGTTACCACTATGTAGAAGTACTGGGCCAGAAAAATGTGGGCCCTGCGTATAAAATCGCGTATCTCGCAAGGCCTATCATGGCGAGCAGCGAAACGGTATCAACGGCGCAGAACACCGCGGCGCAGTTTGGCGTATCGGCGAAAGACAACAAATCGTTCAATGCAAATGCAGCCAAAGCGAACCTACCTGTTTTGGGTGCGGCTGATATCAAGGAAAATGATTTCACCATCAATGGCCTTGCAGGTATGAACCGCCAGCTCGTTCGCTGGATCTACGAACACGGCAACGGCGATGTTTCAGAACCCTTTGAAGCAGGCGACCAGTACATCGTGGCCATCATTACCGGTGTTAACAAGGCGGGACTGATGTCGGCGGCAGAAGCGCGTCCGATGGTAGAACCGATCGTAAGGAACGAGAAGAAAGCAAAACAGATCATCGAAACAAAATTCAAAGGCAATACGCTTGAGTCTTATGCCAGCAGCACCGGTGCGCCGGTATTGCGTGCAGACAGTGTGAGCTTTGCAGCGCCGTTTGTTCCGAATGTGGGCAACGAACCCAAAGTAGTGGGCGCGGCTTTCAACAAGGCCCTGGCCGGGAAAGCAAGTGAACCATTTGGCGGAAACACCGGCGTATTTGCCGTAAAGGTTGAACAAACCGGGACCAAGCCAATGACACAGGATCTGGAAACGCTCAAATCAGCCCTTCTCCAGGCCTCCAAAATGGCATCGTACAGGAGCCTCGAGGCACTGAAGAAAGAAGCCACGATCAAAGATTACCGATCTAAATTCTATTAATAGAGAAACCCGGCACCAGTTGCCGGGTTTTTTTTGCGATCAAAAATAAGCCGGGAGCCCAGGCCCGGGGCATTGCTCCGAACAATACCCGTCCAAAATTGTAATTTTACAAAAAGGAACCTATGAGCGAAGCATTGGTGAACAAGGTGGCAGAGAGCGGGTTGATCAGTTTTGACCTGGAAGAATATTATCCCAAAGGCGAGATCAGGACGTTTGACCTGAAGGATTACCTGTTTATGGGATTGATACTGAAGGAAAAAGATTTCCGCGCTGCATTGCTGGCCATAGATTGGGAGACTTACAGAGATGCCAATGTTGCCCTCACCTGCTCGGCCGATGCCATCATACCGATGTGGGCCTACATGCTGGTTGCCAGCTACCTGCAGCCGGTTGCCAAAACAGTTGTGTTTGGCGATGAACAGAAACTCATCAGCACCCTTCTACTCAAAAATCTTGATGCCGTTAACGGGGAAGAATATACAGACAAGCGCGTAGTTGTAAAAGGCTGCGGCGACCTTTCTATTCCCGAAACGGCGTATGTAGAGATCACCAACAAACTGCGGCCATTTGCAAAGAGCATCATGTATGGAGAGCCGTGCAGTACGGTGCCCATTTTCAAGAAGAAGGGTTAAGCCAAAACATGTGATACCCGATCACATCATCCCCCACCGCTCACAGCGCGCAGCCGCCCTTTGTCCGTTTTAAGCTCCAGAAAGCCCATCAGCAGGATTTTGGTATTAGTTTTGTTATGAAAAGCAAAAAAGGAGGACCTATGTTCCGGATTTTTACAACCATGCTGGCTGTTTGCGTAACAATTACCTCATTTGCGCAAAACACGAACACACTGGCGCCAGATCAGAATCCCAATTATATGGTGAGCCAGTTAAAATACACCAACACAAAAGACTCGCTGCTCAGTTATTCGAATACGACTGCGCAGGAAACGTACAAGGCCTACGACTGGCTCGAGGCGCGGGAAGAGCGCCGCAGCGAACGCAGAGCCTACAGGCGGGAGGCCGCGCTGCTCAACGGCTATTATTCGCCCACGGTTAATTATGGATGGAGCAACTACGGCTACCGTTCTTACAACAATTATTACAACCCATATTACAGCAGGAGCCGCTGGGGCTTCGGCCGCCCGTTCATCGGGTTCAGGACAGGTAACTGGTGGTTTGGATTTTAACCAGGCATACCACAACAGGAAACATCAACATCAACCAAAACAAAATATTTATGAAACGCACACTTTTACTCCTTACACTCGTTACAGCTACTTTATTTTTCTCTTCCTGCTCGAGAAGATCCGTTACAAGAATTGACCCTTCTGCAGCCATAGACCTGAGTGGTGGATGGAACGCAACCGACAGCCGGCTTACCGCAACAGAGATCACCAACCAGATCCTCACAGAAAAATGGTTGACGAACCACCTTACGGCAAAAGGAAAAAAGCCGGTGGTGATCGTTGGCCTCATCACCAACAAAAGCCACGAGCATATTGAGGCGGAAACATTTATGAAAGACCTGGAAACGTCTTTTATACAAACCGATAAGGTAGGGCTTGTACAAAGCGGCAAAAAACGCGAAGAGATGCGCGCCGAGAAAGCAGACCAGCAAAGCAATGCATCACAAAGCACCATGAAAAAATTCGGCCTCGAAAAAGGCGCTGATTATATCCTCCAGGGGTCCATCAATTCTATCGTAGACGCATACCGCAGGGAAAAAACAGTTACCTACCAGGTAAACCTCGAACTCACCAATATCGAGACCAATGAAGTGGTTTGGATCGGTGAAAAGAAGATCGCGAAACTTGTAAAGAACTAGAGGGAGAATTGATGAGTGGCCCGTATGTTCCTGTTTGGAAACATACTGCCTGTTTACACCCTCATAACCGGGCCACTCGCCACACACATCCCCGAACACCAAAACATCCCTCATGAAAACAATCATGAAACAGGCATGGGTTGTATGTCTGATGCCTGTTTTATTTTCCTGTGCCACGTATAATTCTAAATTGTCGCGTTACTACAGCAGCGTGCAGCAGGCGGATTATGCGAAGGCAGACGAGCAATTATCGGCCAACAGATTTCTGCAGGCCGACCGTAACCGTTTGCTCTTGTATATGGAGAAGGGAAAGCTCTACCACCTGCGCGGATCGTACGACAGCAGCAATTTGTATTTCAACCTCGCAGATAATTTCATCGAGAACAAAAGAAAAACCACCGGCGATAGAATTGTTGGCAACCTGCTCAACCCGATGATGGAAACATACCTCGGCGAAGATTACGAGCGTTTTCTCATTCATTATTACAAAGCGCTCAACTATTTATACAAAGGTGCGGTTGATGATGCCGTTGTTGAAGCAAGAAGGATCACGCTCAGCACCAACGCGCAACAGCAGAAATTCAGTCCCACCTCAACCCGCTACACAGAAGACGCATTTGCGCTGATGGTGCAGGGTTTGTTGTACGAAACTTCGGGCGATGTCAACAATGCCTTTATTTCTTACCGCAACGCTGCAAATCTGTTCCTGGATGCACGGGGACCTTATTACGGCGTTGCCTGTCCTGAGCAATTGAAGAACGACCTGCTACGCACCGCCGATCAACTGGGGTTTGCAGACCAGCTTGATGTTTACCAGAAAAAATGGAACAAGGCCTACACCAAAACCGAAGCCAGCGAAGGCGGCGAGCTCGTTGTGTTTTTTGAAAGGGGGATGGCGCCGGCAAAAACAGAGCAGAATTTTGTGCTCACCAACTCGGGCAACGGGAGCGATTTCTTTTTTACCAGCCAGTATGGAACATTTAATGTTCCCTTCGATTATAATTATGCAAACCGCTCGCGCAATGATTTTTCATTGAACCGGTTCAGAACCATACGAGTGGCGGTTCCGTCGTATGTGCAGCAGCCATACGAGGTGGCGCGCGCATCGGTAACCGTAAATGGAAAAAGACAGGGCGGGGAGCTGATCGAGGATCTCAATACACTCGCGCCGGCTGTTTTGAAAGAAAGGATCGTTCAGGAAGTGTCGAAGGCCCTTGTAAGACAGGTTGTAAAAAAACTAACCGAAGCGGGAGCGTCGGCAACGGCAAAAGAAGTTTCGAAAAACAATTCGAAAGAAAAAGACGAATCCAAAAAGAAGGCGAACGCGGAAATGGCGGCATTGACCACCGGGCTGCTGGTAAACATTTTCAATACCGCAACGGAAAAAGCCGATACGCGCAACTGGCAATCGCTGCCGGCATACATTCAATACGTGCGTGTGCCTTTGCAGAAAGGAGAGAACAATGTGCAGTTGCAGATCGGAAGGCAAACAAAAACGGTAATCGTAAACGGTAATGGAAACCTGCAGTTACTGAACTGGATCGTTATGCGTTAACGGTTGCTACGCTGATGCCGGCGTTTTCTTCCTCTTCTTCGGTTTCGTTAAGGATGGCCTTGCGTGATTTTACTTCTTCGAAACGCGTATCGTAATCGGCGCGGAGCGTTCCGAGCATCCTGTCCCAGAACAAAAAATACAAACCGTAATTGCCTTTGAAATATTGGTGATGCTGGTTGTGGTTAACCGAAGTGTTGATCCATTTACCTACCGCGCTTTTACTAAAACCCTTTGGATACAATTCATACCCGAGGTGACCGTAAATATTGTACACGATCATAAACAAAAAGAAGATCATCAGGTGTGTGCCGTGAATGGGAACGGTAAAAAGGAAAACAACCACGATACCGGTTTCCACAAAAGCCTCCAGCGGATGAAATGCATAGGCCGCCCATGGTGAGGGGTTGGTAGATTGGTGATGCACCAGGTGAAACCACCTGAACAAACGCCTGTGGTGCATCAACCGGTGTGTGAAATAGAAATAGGTATCGTGCATAATGAACAGCACCGGGTACAACGCGAAGTAATACGCCCATCCATGCTCTGCGATCTTAAAATACCGTGTTGTATGCGGCGCCACAGCGGGGTGTGTGAAGAGCACCAGTGAAACAAAAGAGAAAATAAAGATCGTGATCACAGAATAAAAAACCTCGCGCAGGTAATCCGTGTTTTTAGGAAAGCGCGACTGGATCTTCTTATAAAAAAACTTTTTCCTGAACAGGATATAATAGATCCCGAAAGCAATGGCCGCAAACATAAAGTAGCGCCCGCCAATGAGCCATACGGTCCTGAAAAAGAAATCGAGTGTCATAGTTTGAAGGTAAGAAATTTTAGCGCTGCAGGTGGGTTGTTTTATGCCATTCACCGTGCCAACAATACAGGCGCCGTATCATTAACTGTTCATGAATTTATGCAGGGTTGCCTTGGCCTGGTTCTGCACCCGTTTGTGAAAGAACCCGGTCCACCCAAGCAAAAGTCCGGTAATGCCGAACGCCTGCCTGCTCCATTTGTAAATAGGAAAAGCATCGCTGTGTTCAATGATCATCCCATCGCGAAAACGCATATGCGCCCTTACCTTGTTAACGATGCGGCGGTTGGTTTTTGAAAAAACGTAGGAGGCCGTCCAGTCGGTGGTTGTGTACTCCTCATCCAGCAACTGGATATTGCCATACACCAATGAAAAATCCTTTGCGCGTTTACAGAGCATCTCCCACATGGCGCGGGTTTCGTTTGCATCGAGCAATCCAAAAGCGGGATCGCTGAACACCGCATCTTCGCCGTAGCACGATTGCATGGTTTCATAATCCAGGTTTTGAAAGGCGGTATAGAATTTATGGATGGTTTCGGTGTTGGTCATGGCGATGGGTTTCATCAAAAATACAAATTACCGGTGCGCCAGCATCAACCCGATTGCCAGTCCCACAATTACCGCTACCACCAGCCAGCCAATGCTGATGCCTTTCTGCTTCTCCGCTGCAATACGTTGCGCCTGCTGGATGAGGCGGTCTTTCTGAAGCTGTTGCTCCTGCAGCGACTGTAGCTGTTGTTTCAGCGTTCCGATCTCCATGGCATGGAGGTTGTTTTTTTCGAGGCTGGTGCGCGCCGACAGTTCCTCAAACCCCTTGAGTTTGTTTTGAAGCAATTGCTGCTGCGCCTCGAAGCTGCGTCTTGTTTCTGCGAGCGTTTTCTCGTACAACTCGCTGTTCGATTTGAGCTGGTCGGTCAGATTTTGCACCTGCTTGCCGTAATTGGCGGTGAGCTGGGTAGAGATGTCGTGAACCAGTTTGGCTTTCGACTGTTCAAATTCCTCGAGGGTGTTGTTGTAGATTTCTTTGAGATAGTTGCCGAACTGGGTGGGTGTGATGAATTTTTTATCGGCCAGTTTCTCGAACAGGCTCACATCCTGCGCATGGCCGATGGCCGAGGCGATGATGGTCTGCGTTTCTATGATGGCTTCGCAGATGGCCAGGTTCTCAAAGATTTCCAGGTTCTCACCGCCACCGCGGGCAATACACAGGAGGTCGGCCCCCTGCGTGTCGAGCGCCTGGATGGTCCTGGTGATCTCCGTGGGTGATGCAAGGGAGATGCGGTAAAATTCGATGTCGTAGAGTGTAACCGCTTCTTCCATCGCCCTTTTGATATCCGCGTCGATGATGCCCGAGCGCCCCATGATCACTTTTACCGAAATGCGTTTGTTGTGAAAGATGGCATTCTTGATGTGGGCGTCGAGATCCTTGAAGCCGCGTTCTACTTTTTTGTTGAGCAGTTCGATCTTTTTCGTTTCCTCCTCCGAAAATTTGTTAACGCGCTGCGCCAGCAATTCTATGAGGTTGATGTAGATGCTGATCTTCCCGTCTTTTTCCACCTTGCGCGAAATAAAACCATTGAACTCGATGGTTTTGTTGTCTTCGAGCTGGTTGTGCATCAACGCCGAAGTGAGGAGCGTGATGGAATTGTCGCTGGCCTCGTCTTTCAGTTTATCGTAATAATAACCGCCGTAATTGGCGGTGCCCACTTTCCTGAACACGCCGCGCACCTGTATGATCTTTTTCTCCTCCTTGGTAACCGTAGCCGCATTAAAAATGGCCACGATAGAAGAAGGCGAAAAGAATACGCCGGATTCGTCGCTGGGTGTTCTTTCTTCCTGGGTAACCGTATTCGTGTAGGCCATCGTTCCTCTCTTTTCCGGCCCTAAAATTACGGAAAGCATAGAGAGGGGTCTAATATTTTAGCTGGCAATCGGTCAGGTTATGCGTTGCCTCTTAAAACGGCACTGTATTAAAAAGAACAAACCCCATACGGGGTTCGTTCTTCTACTTTCAGTAAATGGTTTTTGCGGAGAGGATCTGCTTTGTTAGAAATAATGCGCTCTTATGATCGGCATTTTGCTGTCGAGGAAGCTGGACACGAGATATACGAGGATCCCTGCAAACACCAGCAATACCAACGCGCAAAACGCATACACAAAGATCTTCTCCTTTAAGGGTTTGCCTGCTTCGGGCCGGATGTTCTCTATTTCAAGCAGATAAACGATCGGCCTTGTAACAAGCGCAACCAGTATAAAAAATACGGTCACAAAAACCAGTGGCGAAGTTGCTCTGCGAAACACGAGGAACAGCAGCACGGCTGCTACTGTTGTGATTGCCGAAGCATTTTGTAGTTTTTTCATAGAACGTTGTTTTAATTAATCCCAGGCTTCCCATGCAACACAGAGTCCGAAGGTAAGCAACGCGCCTGCGGCCGAAGCGCCGATGGTAGAACGGATCGCAGATTTGCAAACATTGATGATGCCATCCATTCCCAGGTTATAGCCCCTGATCACACCGATCAGCGATTTGATGGTTGACCAGTTTCCTACGATCACACCGATGATCACATCTTTCAGGCAGTCGGTAACCTCGTCCATCTGCAATTTATCGGAACGGATGCCGGCGGCATTGCCCGACAATGCATTGGTAGCCACCATTGCAGATTTTTCCTTGCCTACTCTTTTGGCAAGGTTGCCAAAGCTGATCACCCCCGGGTTGCTGGGATGCTCCGAGCGGTAAGAGGGAGAAGCCACCCTGTTGATCGCAACATCGAGCACGCCCTGTTGGTCTTCTACCGGCAGTTCGTACAGTGCCGGGTTTTCGTTGTAGAACATTACCAAAGCGGCCAGCGCATTTGCGGCGCGGTCAACCTGGTAATCGTCCATACCCGGCGGATTGTAGGAAGGAGGAGGAGGAGGATAATAAGGGTCGGGTGGTGGAATGTAACCCGGATCTTCGGGATCGTCCTCCGGCGCGAGTATATCGGTTTTAACCTGGCGGAGGTTCACATCGAGTCCGCCGTTGCCGATCTTCTCGATCAAGGTTCCAAAGGATTTGCTTGCCAGAATGGTTTCTACCAGTTCGGCTTTTTTGTCTACGGGCGCGTTTGCAATGTCTTTTTTGCAACCCACGGCAACTACCAGCAGGAGGCAGCTGGCATAGAGGAGTTTCCTCATGGCATATTGGTTTTAAGGGTTAAGAATGGCAGCCCGAGCCCAGCCCGCGATGCAGCTGGCGGAATAAAAAAATTCATTGGCTGTTTCCGTGCGATCCGCGAAGCCTGCTCGACTGGGCCTCGTCTTTTTTCATTTTTTCTTAGGGTTGATCAAAAGAAAACCATCCCGCATATTCTTGCGCAAGGAATAACAAATTTGCTGTGGGGGGTGCAAAGTTTGTCTGATCAGCTGTGTTGCAGAGGATTTGATCATGCTTTGAAGCACGGTTAAATCCTTGTTGTAAAATAAAAAAGGAAGTAAATGTGATGGGTTTAAAATTTTATTAAAAAGGTGTCGGATTTTTTCTACAAGGGGGGTGGGAAATGATTACGGGTTTTGCTGGGGAGCAAAAAGCGTGTGCTGATGTTAAGCATAAATACTTAAATGATTTTGCTAGAACCAAATACTTCCATTTGTATCTTGGTACAGCTCAAACTTTTCATTTTGTATCCCTTAATCTATTTCTTGCGATAGGAACTTTTCATGCAAAATTTCACATGGCAAAGTTCGTACAGGGTAAACTGTTATCCAGAAGTTTGGTTATTTTTATTAAAAACGAACTAATGCCCGCAATGGATTTCATATCTGAGGCAGTTATTTAATAGATTGTTCGATTTATAATAATTTTCTTTTATATTTGATATAATATCCTTCTCCCCACTTCCCGATCAAAGAATAACAATGGTATAACTCCAACATACCGACGTCTCTATTTTGTTAACTCTAAAAATGATATATGGACTGGAACAAACTGCTTTCTAACAAAAGAATCAAGAAGTCTAAACCCCTTGATATAAGGAACGAATTTGAGAGCGATTACGGTCGGATTATTTATAGTCCAGCATTACGTCGCATGCATGATAAAACGCAAGTATTCCCTTTAACGACTGATGATAATATACATTCTCGATTAACTCATTCAAATGAGGTAATGTCATTAGGGTATACATTTGGTTTAATGCTTTGTAAATCAAAAAAAATTCAAAAGAAAACAGGAAAAGATGAGCTCGGATTAATGCGTATTCTTCCAATTTTACTACAAAATGTATGTCTCATTCACGATATTGGTAACGCACCATTTGGACATTTTGGAGAAACGATCGTTTCTGATTATTTTAAGAACTTGCAAAAAACCAAACACCCAAAATTTACAGAATTGACCCCCTGGCAAAAAAGGGATTTTTTCAATTACGATGGAAATGCGCAAGGTCTTAGAGTTATAACAAAACTGCAATACCTGGATAACCCATATGGTCTAAATCTCACATTTGCCACGTTAGCCTCTTATTTGAAATATCCTAATCATGATGAAATAAATGATAATGTCGAAATCCAGTTAAAGGCAAAAGGGAAGACTATAAAAAAGAAGTTTATCGAGAAATCAAAGCATGGCGTATTTTTCTCCGAGCGAGCTTTTTTTGACATGATCATAAAGGAAACTGGTTTAAAAAACGGCGATACCATACTCCGTCATCCACTTTGTTATTTGATGGAAGCGGCTGACTCAATTGCTTACTTATGCATGGATATGGAAGATGGATTTAACAAGGGGGTTTTTGATATTTCTTATATAAAAGATTGCTTCATTAAAAACACATCTAAAGTTGCAAAAAGAGTAATAGAGATTTGCAATGATGAGCTCATGAATCCAACGACCAAAATGGTTAATGTACGGATCAAGCTGATCCGTTATTTTGTCGATTTGGCTTTTGCTAATTTTGAAAAAAATCTCGATCTAATTGAAAGTGGAAAATACGGAATTGAACTTATCAAAGATGATCCAGACAAAATATACAAGATATTACAGGGTTGTTCCAAAAAGATTTTTGCATCGCGGGATATAAATTATTTGGAATCCACTGGTTATGCGGTATTTAAGGGGTTATTGGATTTTTATGTTGGATTTCTTTTTCACGAAAATCCCAAGTACGTAAAACGTGCAAAAAGCCTAATATCAAAATCTGTAATAGACGCTGCCTTAGATGAAAATCTTATTGAGATTAGTGAGCGAAAGCTTGCGAAAATTTTGGGGGCTAACAAGGCTGATGCTGGCATTTTCAAACATAATAAAGGCAAACTTAAAGATATAAAAGAAGAACGCGAAAAATTGAAAAAAGATTCTGACGCTTTTATTGATCTAAAAAAGACCTATTCTGTTCTTTTAGACAAACAAATTAGAGAGGAGCTTTCAGATGAAGATTTGAAGCAAATGAGGTCTCTAAAAAAGAGTATAGAGGATATAATAAACCCGGAATTTGAAGATTTAGATGACTACTTTAAATTTAGAGTAATTTTGGATTTTATATCTGGTATGACCGACCAATTTGCTTTAAATCATTATCAAAAATTAAGTGGACAAAAGATTATCTGAAATAAAGGAAACAATAAGTAATTCTAAGCTTGCATTTTATGACTACTTAATGCAGACAGAGAAGCCGGAGGTAATGGATTCCATTGTCCGCGTAAGCAAAAAAACCAGGGTTTTTATTTTTAGTGGGGTTATCAGAAATTTTTTTCTTGGAGAGAGGAATAACCGAGACATCGACATTATTCTTGAAAATGAAATTGATCTATTAGAAATATTTGCTGATGCCGAGATTCACAAAAATAGCTTCGGAGGTTATAAGATATTTTACCACAAGACAACCATTGACCTGTGGTACCTAAAACAAACCTGGGCTTTTCAAAATGACCATTTTCCAACGTTCAGTTTCAATTTGGAAGCAAAAATTCCTGACACGGCTTTCTTTAATTTTTCGTCAGCAGTTTATTCATTCAACGATAAAACATTTTACTACACAGACGATTTTGTTAGATTCCTACGAGATAGGGAAATTGATTTTGTTTATAAGAAGAATCCGAACCCAAAGCTTTGCGTAGTTAACACGTTATATTATTCAGACAAGTACAAATTGAACATAAAAGACAGATTGAAAAAATTCATCTTTGAATTATACAATGAAAACGACAAAGATTACCAAAGTGTACAATTAAGGCATTTTGGCATTGTGATCTATCCAAATGATGTCATTGAACATAGGTTAGAGACTATTTTTGATTATAAAAAAAGGGGGAAAGGGAAAACCATCAATCGTAAGTAACCCTAATAGTACATTGATACAAGCCAATAAACGAGCTTCGTTGCCAGCCCGCTGCTGGATATCTGTAGATTTTCTAGTATTAGCTATCTGTTATCTTGCTTAAAGAGGATCGATTTATAAGCAAGTCTCTTCAGAGAACATGTAAGCTACTCCCGGAACTTTCGAAAAATTCATTGCGGCGACCAAGGCTTCAACCAAATGAAACAGCAATATTTTACATGTCCCACTATGATCTCTATTGAAAATGAGAACATTATGTAAGGACGCGGGTTCTAGAGGAGAAAATAAAAAACCCCAACATTTCTGTCAGGGTTCTCTAAGTTCAGTCCACCTTCGCTGAAGCTTCGGTGGACAAGTGGTGTGGGCCGGGATCGAACCGGCGACACAAGGATTTTCAGTCCTTTGCTCTACCGACTGAGCTACCGCACCGTTGATAGGGCTGCAAATATAGGATTGTAGGGTTAAATTCAGAAATTATCCACAAAAAAACTTGCGGAACGTTTCAACAAACAAAAAAACAGGCGCCGGATCTTCCCGGCGCCTGTTTTCTTATTGCATTTGCTAGAATTCGCAGTTGTTCGGGGTTCTTGCAAAAGCGATCACGTCGCGGATATTCGTCATGCCGGTTACAAAGAGTACCATGCGCTCAAATCCAAGACCGAAACCCGCATGCGGAACCGTTCCGAAACGGCGGGTATCGAGGTACCAGCTCAGTTCTTCGGCGGGGATATGCATTTCTTTCATGCGCTGCTCCAGCTTGTCGAGCCGCTCCTCACGCTGCGATCCGCCCACGATCTCGCCGATGCCGGGTGCGAGGATGTCCATCGCTGCAACGGTCTTTCCGTCGTCGTTCTGGCGCATGTAGAAGGCTTTGATCTCTTTCGGATAGTTCGTGAGGATCACCGGTTTTTTGAAATGTTTTTCTACCAGGTAACGCTCATGCTCGCTCTGCAGGTCAACGCCCCATCCTTCCACCGGGTATTGAAATTTCTTTTTCTTGTTGTGGTTGCTCTCTTTCAGGATCTCGATCGCTTCTGTATAAGTAAGACGCTCAAAATCGTTGTTGAGCACAAATTCCAGTTTTTCGATCAGGCCCAGTTCACTGCGTTTGTCCTGCGGCAGTTGTTTTTCTTCCTCCGCCAGGCGTTGCGCGAGAAAGCTGAGGTCCTCGCGGTTGTGGTCCATCACGTACTGGATCAGGTATTTGATGAATTCTTCGGCGAGGTTCATGTTGTCTTCAAGGTCGTTGAAGGCTACTTCCGGCTCGATCATCCAGAATTCGGCGAGGTGCCTGGTGGTGTTCGAATTCTCTGCGCGGAAAGTGGGGCCGAAGGTGTAGATATCGCTGAAGGCCATTGCACCCAGTTCGCCTTCGAGCTGGCCGCTTACCGTGAGGTTGGCGCTTTTTCCAAAAAAATCTTCTTTGAAATCGATCGCACCATCTTCTGTTTTTGGAAGGTTCTCCAGTGGCAGTGTGGTTACGCGGAACATTTCACCCGCACCTTCTGCATCGCTTGCGGTGATCACCGGTGTGTGCAGGTAAACAAACCCCTTCCTGTTAAAAAACTCATGAACGGCGAAAGCAAGCGAATGCCTTACGCGGAACACCGATCCAAATGTATTGGTACGGAAACGCAGGTGCGCTTTTTCCCTTAAGAATTCAAGGCTGTGCTTTTTGGGTTGCAGGGGATATTTTTCCGCGTCGCTATCACCCAGTATTTCTATCGTGTTTGCTTTTACTTCGAGGGTTTGACCCTTGCCCACAGATGCAACAATTTCACCTGTTACTTTTACGGAAGCGCCGGTGGTGAGGCGTTTCAGCAAGGCATCATCAAAAGAACCGAGTGTGGCCACAACCTGGAGGTTATTGTTCGTGCTGCCATCATTGAGGGCTATGAACTGGTTGTTGCGGAAAGTACGCACCCAACCCATTACGGTAACTGTTTGCCCGGCCTCGCCCGTTGCGAGCAGTTGTTTGATCTTTGTTCTTTTGTTGAACATGCTTGTTGTTTATTTTATGGTTTGTTTCTTATTGATCTATAGGTTTGCCTGGGGTTACTGGTACGATTTTTTTGTTTTTTGACTGCACAGGCAGGCAGGGATCAACAAAAATACCCGGCAAACTTTTCAGGGCAGCAAAGATAACCAATCCGCCAGCCACAACCCGTTTTAACACCCATTCTTCACTAAATCCGCATAAAAAATCTTGTTTTACGGAAAAACTGGCTTAACATTGCAATGGAAACCAAACCGAAGGGTCTTCACTAGCTCCTGGCAGAACCGGTTTACTCTCTTTCCGATCAAAACATACAAAGCCCATTCTATCTGAGTTCCGATTTCTTTAGACTGGATTTTAATTATTGACAAATTGAATTCCCTCATTAACAATTTCCCCCATTAACAGATTCCATTTTTTATGTACGACATTTTGCAATTGAATGACATGCTGCTGCCCGAGTTGCTTGATATTGCTGAGCAATTGAGCATTACAGGTGCCAAGAAACTTGACAAACAGGGACTGATCTACAAGATCCTCGATAGCCAGGCGGTACAGGCCAGCGAAACCAAGGACGACCCCAAGAAAAAAACTTCGCGCCCGCGCAAACCGGTCACGGTTAAGACCACCAACGGCACCGAAGAGGCCGAAGTAATGCAGGAAGCGCCGGTTTCAGAAAAAGCGGCTCCTAAAAAGGGCCCGGTTCGCAAACAAAGAACAGAGAACCCGCGCAACGCGCAGCCGCAGGGCAATGCAGACGGCGCCCAGCCAACCGCACCGCAGGATGCATCAGAAACCCCTTCGGGCTCTGAAGAACCACAACAGCCGGGCGAGGCCACGGCACAGGAAACACCGCAACAGCAACACCCCCGCCAGCAACAACGCAAAGAACCCGCATTCAACATCGAATTTGAAGGAGTGATACTCGGCGAAGGCGTTCTCGAAATGATGCCCGACGGATACGGTTTCTTACGCTCTTCCGATTACAACTACCTGTCATCACCAGATGATGTATACGTATCTCCCTCACAGATCAAACTCTTTGGTTTGAAAACCGGCGATACCGTGCACGGCGCGGTTCGTCCACCCAAAGAAGGAGAAAAATATTTTGCCTTACTGAAAGTAGACAGCATCAACGGCAAACGCCCGGATGAGGTGCGCGACCGCGTTCCGTTCGATTACCTCACACCGTTGTTCCCTTTTGAAAAACTGAATCTTTTTACAACATCCAATAATTACAGCACACGCATCATGGACATCTTTACCCCGATCGGTAAAGGACAGCGTGGCCTCATCGTTGCACAACCCAAAGTTGGTAAAACGATGTTGCTGAAAGAAGTGGCCAACGCCATTGCGGCAAACCACCCGGAATGTTACCTCATGGTTGTATTGATCGATGAGCGCCCGGAAGAGGTTACCGATATGGAACGCAGCGTTCGCGCAGAAGTGATCGCCTCTACATTTGATGAGCCCGCAGAAAAACACGTAAAAGTATCAACCATCGCATTGCAGAAAGCAAAACGCCTGGTTGAGTGCGGACACGATGTGATCATCCTCCTCGATTCCATCACACGTCTTGCACGTGCACACAATACCGTTGCACCCGCTTCCGGTAAAGTATTATCCGGCGGTGTGGAAGCAAATGCGATGCAGAAGCCAAAACAATTCTTTGGTGCGGCACGTAAGATAGAACACGGTGGATCACTCACCATCCTCGCTACCGCCCTGATAGAAACAGGAAGTAAAATGGATGAGGTGATCTTCGAAGAGTTCAAAGGTACCGGTAACATGGAGCTGCTGCTCGACCGCCGCCTTGCAAACAAACGCATCTTCCCTGCCATCGACCTTACCGGTTCTTCAACGCGCCGCGACGACCTGTTGCTCGATAAAGAAGTATTGGGCCGCATGAACATCCTGCGTCTCTTCATCAACGATATGAACACCGAAGAAGCGATGAGCGAGTTGCTGAAACGGATGAGAGGAACGAAAGACAATGAAGAATTCCTGGCGTCTATGAACAGGTAACCAGGCCAAACATAACAAAGGAACCGCGAATGATTTCGCGGTTTTTTTTGCATAAAAGGAAAAAGCAAATGATGTATCTTTTCAATCAAACAAAAGATCATGCAGGCCAAAAAAATATTTTCTTTCGTTGTATCGTTCACGATACTAGCCGTTGCTTCTGCACAGAAAAAACCATTGTTCAGGGTCGTCGCATTCTTCACGGCCAAAAATGATCTTGCGCACATTTCGTACGTACACGAGGCGAACAGGTGGTTCACCGAAACGGCGGCAAAAAATAATTTCACATACGACTCAACCGATAACTGGGGCAACCTCAACAAACCATTCCTGTCGCAGTACAACGTGGTTTTGTTTTTAGACACACGCCCCGAAGCGCCCGAACAGCGCGCGGCATTCAGGAAATACATGGAGCATGGCGGCGCATGGATGGGATTTCATTTTGCGGCGTTCGCCTTAACGCCATCAACGTATAACCAGGACTGGGATTGGTACCACAACGAATTCATCGGCGCAGGCCAATACGCAAGCAATACCTGGCGGCCAACACCGGCCATCCTGCGGGTAGAAAATAAAAAACACCCGGCAACAAGAAACCTTGGCGAAACATTCAGGTCGTCGCCAAACGAATGGTACCGCTGGGAAAAGGACCTGCGTAAAAATCCGGCTATCGAGATCCTGCTATCGATCGATTCAACAAGTTTTCCCCTGGGAACGGGCCCTAAGCAGCACGAGATCTGGCACAGCGGCTATTATCCCGTTGCATGGACCAACAAAAAATACAGGATGGTTTACGTAAACATGGGCCACAACGATATGGACTATGGAAAAACCAACGGCACACTCTCCTACACTTTCGCCAACGACACACAAAACCGGTTTATACTGGACGCCTTGTTCTGGTTGGGAAAAAAATGACGAACCGGTTATTTAAAATTAATATAGGCATACCCCTTCAACTGGTAGGTTGTTAAAACCGTGAGCGAAGCGGTTGCGATCTTTACTTCGGGAACAATATCGGTGTCGGCAATCTTCGCCTTGATCATGGTTTGCCCGCATGCGAAAAATTTCACGCCTGCGTTGCTCAGTTCGGTGATAAGAGGAAGATTCGGGTTGTTTGTTTTGAACGATTTCTGAAAACGTTCATTTGTAAAACCCGCATAGGTTCCCATTTTGCGGAGCACCACCACCATATCTATGTTTTTGGGAGGAACACCACCCACTACGTGCAGGTTGTAAAGCGTGGCCACGGCCTCGAGGTAAACATTGAGCGAATCGGGTTTCTCGGCAGCGTCTGTGATCTCTACCAGGATCTTGTATTTCATTTTCGGATCGGGTTTTTCAGTTGCATTGGCAACATCATATACCGACCCGAAATTCTTGATCGCGGGATTTACTTTTTGTTGTGCGGAAACAGAGGCTACAAAAAAGCAAAGGACAAAGGCAGACAATATTTTGTTCATAGACATAAGTTTATCAGAACAAAATAGCCAAAATCAAAAACACAAAATGAAACATTGGATAAACGGCGGCCCGCTATTCAACGATAAACGGCGGCCGGGCGGAAACGTATTCCGGTTTGGAAAGTTGTTTGCGGAGGTTTTTGAAAGTTTCTACCAAACCTTTCGATGCAAACGGGTTGATGAGCCAGGCCGGGAGATCGCCGCCCGGGTCAACCTGCAGTATGTATTCGATCTTAACCTGGTTCGGCCCCTGCGGAGTGATCACCCAGGTGCCCGAAGATTTTTCAATGCGCACAAGGTTGGGTTTTGCGGGAACGAGCCCGGACACATTTTTCGCGTCTACGCGCGCAATTTTGGTGCGCGGGTCCTGTGAGATCACCACATGCGAAACAAAATCGCGGTTGGCCGTGGGCCACGGAAAAGCCACTTCCGAATAATAATACAGCTCAGCCGGCGAAACTTTTTTGATGAGACGGGTCGATTTGCTGTTGTAGATCCAGTCATCGTACGAATCGACGTCCATCAAAACAGAAACGAACTGCGAAACGGAGCACGGAAACACCGATTCGATCTTGACCGCATTGATCTTGGAATCGGCCAGTTTTTTTGAATAGGTTTTGATGTTGTCCTTATCCGATTTCAGCTTCCAGTCATCCTGGCCATGCACAAACGGGCATATAACAATGAGCAGAGCGGAAAAAAGGAAATGTTTATACATAATTAAAGTATGGCATTAACGAACGTGCAATTTGGGTGCCAGATCGCCGGGTTGAATTGTGGCAACCGGCCCGTTGTTCAACGATTTGCGCTTTAACAGGTTACATTTCAAACAAAAAAGGTGTAAAAACGGTTCAAATCAGGTACAAATACGCTTGTCCTGGCTTCCCGGCCATATTACTTTTACACCATGATCAACAATAATGTTAAACTAAAGACGTTAGGAAAAAAATACTAAAAATATTAGTGTTGATAACAAAAAACCATTACTTTTACGTCTCCATTAAATTTGATCCTTAAATTCTAACAAAATGAGTAATGCAGAAAAACTGAAGGCGCTAAAGCTTACGATTGATAAGATCGACAAAGACTACGGAAAGGGAAGTGTGATGATGATGAACGAAAAGAGTGCAGAACCAATGGAAGTGATTTCCACGGGTTCCATCGGTTTGGATGCGGCGCTCGGAGTAGGTGGATTACCGAAGGGAAGGATCATTGAAATATACGGGCCGGAGTCGTCTGGTAAAACCACGATTGCGACGCATGTAATTGCCGAGGCGCAGAAAAAAGGCGGTATGTGTGCGATCATCGATGCGGAGCATGCATTTGACAGTGCCTATGCGCAGAAACTGGGCGTGGATGTAGACAACCTGCTGATCTCGCAACCGGATTATGGCGAGCAGGCTTTGGAGATCGCAGACAGGCTGATCCTGTCTGGTGCACTGGATGTTGTTGTGATCGATTCCGTAGCAGCGCTCGTTCCAAAAAGCGAACTGGAAGGTGAGATGGGCGACAGCAAAATGGGTCTTCATGCAAGGTTGATGAGCCAGGCATTGCGCAAGCTTACCGCTACGATCAATAAAACAGGCACGATCTGTATTTTCATCAACCAGCTTCGCGAGAAGATCGGTGTGATGTTTGGCAACCCAGAAACAACAACCGGTGGTAATGCATTGAAGTTTTATGCATCGGTACGTTTGGATATCCGTCGCATGACACAGATCAAAGACGGCGATGCCGCTATCGGAAACCATGTAAAGGTTAAAGTGGTAAAAAACAAGGTAGCGCCACCGTTCCGCGCAGCAGAATTTGATATCATCTTCGGAGAAGGCGTAAGCAAGCTCGGCGAGATCATCGATATGGGTGTAGAGCTGGGCATTGTTCAGAAAAGTGGTTCCTGGTTCAGCTACGACAGCAACAAACTCGGCCAGGGCCGCGATTCAGTAAAATCATTGCTCCGCGACAATCCGGAAATGGCCAATGAGATCGAGGCGAAGATCAGGGCCAAGATAAATGAAGTAAAAGTTGCCGCAGAAGCATAAAGGATGAAGGATGGCCAGAGCGGGCTGATTGCTGGTGATTTTCGGGGATGGGGATCGGGGATGGAGGCCCAGAGATCAGAGATCGGAAACGGAATTCAACCCGCAACGGGTCCGGAATTCGAGCCGGAAATTCATCCCTGATTGAAACCGGGATTTAACCCGGAACCCGGTCCATTATTCGAACGGGAATTCAAAAGGAGTTCAATCCGTAATTGAAATCGGAGTTAATCTGGAATTCAATCCGAGATCCGAACCGGATTTAAAGCGGAGTTCAATCTGTGATTAATCCACGATCCAATCCGGCTTTCATCGGTCCAATCCGCAACTGCATCGACATAAATTTTTGAGGATGGGTTAGTTAGTTAAAACAGAAGAGTCACGCGGGAGCGTGACTCTTCGCATTTTTGACCTCCTCCAAAAAGCAACCAAACACCCGCCGATTTAGCTATTTTCTATTGACAAATAGAAATGTTCGTCTATAAGCGCTCAATAATTAACGGAAACCGGTATTCTGTGATAACTCTTCGCATGATGATTTATATTCAACCAAACAAAACTGCGGTTGATTTATCGATTGATCAAACTAATGGTAAAGCTCGCCCTGCAAATCTTCTGCAGGAAAATGTCCGTGACCGGCAGTCGGTTCCTGGAGACCCAGGGCCCGCTATTGATCACCGCCAATCACCCCAACTCCTTTTTTGACGCAATCTTGATCGGCGCCCTTTTCAAACGGCCCGTTCATTTCCTGGCGCGTGGCGATGCATTCACAAAACCCTGGCACAGTAAAATGCTGCGGATGCTGCACATGATCCCCATTTACCGCTTGAGTGAAGGCAAAGAAAACCTAGGGCTGAATGAAAAAGCGTTCCGGAGAAGCAAAGAGATTTTATCAACCGGGGGAATCGTTTTGATTTTCATCGAAGGAATATGCGTGAACAAACACGAGTTGCAGCCTTTTAAAAAGGGCGCCGCCAGGATCGCAAGCGAAAACAAGGCACTACCCGGGTTTAGCATACTACCTGTGTCGCTCGCCTATGATTCTTTCTGCAGTTTTGGAAAGATCATCAACATCATCCTCGCACCACCCATCGACGCGAAAACCCTTTTTATCTACGAAGAAGAACCCAAAAACAGTAAACACTTTAACACGCTGCTTTTTGATGTCATCGGCCAAAACATAGCGATCCCGCATCACAAAGCCGCCATCGCTCCTTTACAAAAGGGTTTACTTTTTATACCCGCCGCAATCGGCATGGCCATACATTTCCTCCCCTACCTGTTGATCAAAAAAATGGTAAGGGTAAAAACCCGGTCAACCGTTTTTTACGATTCAGTTCTGTTTGGTGTGCTGCTGGTGGTTTACCCGTTTTTTGTTTTGTTGATTTGCGCAGTTTTGTACCTGTCTGGAATACCGGTATCCTCAGCAGTTCTTTTATCCCTTTCCCTGCCGATCTTTGCGCGGTGTGCGGTAGTATATAAAAAGTCTTGAGCGGTTTTTGGAACGAAGCAAAAACCTTCGTGGTGCAGGCCGCCCAACCATCGGGCATACTTTTTTCATAACCATTTTTCTAAAACCCTGACATATGCTCTGGCAAGGAAGACGCGAAAGCAGCAACGTAGAGGACCGCCGGGGAATGAGCGGCGGACTGATCGCGGGCGGCGGCATCGGTACCATTATTATCGGATTGCTTTATTTTTTACTGGGCGGCAATCCTTCGGATGTGAACAGCAACCTGGGCCCGCAGCAGTATACGCAGTCGGGACCAAGAAGTGCGAAAGAAGAAGAACAGGCATCGTTCTCCAAAGTAGTGCTTGCCGACACCGAAGATGTATGGGCAGAGATCTTTCGCGAGAACGGAAGCACGTATTCAGAGCCCACGCTGGTGTTGTTTTCCAACCAAACCCAATCCGGATGCGGTTTTTCGAGCGCGGCCACCGGTCCGTTCTATTGCCCGGCAGACCAGAAAGTCTACATCGACCTCTCGTTTTTTGATGAACTGGAAACCCGGTTCAATGCGTCGGGCGATTTTGCAAAGGCCTATGTGATTGCGCATGAAGTAGGGCACCACATCCAAAAACTAACCGGTGTTTCAGACAAAGTGGACAACCAACGGCAGAACCTGAGCGAGCGCGCATTCAACAAACTTTCTGTTCAGATGGAACTGCAGGCAGATTTCTATGCAGGCGTTTGGGCCAACCGTGATCAGAAAATGAAGAAAATACTCGAAGCCGGCGACATAGAATCTGCGCTCAATGCGGCCAACGCCATCGGCGACGACCGCCTGCAGAAACAAAGCAGCGGCCGCGTGGTTCCTGATGCGTTCACACACGGAACTTCAGAACAGCGAATGTATTGGTTCAAAAGAGGCTTTGAAACGGGCGACATTACCAAGGGAAATACGTTTGCAGAAGTGCAGTAAACAAATGGTTCGTATCTTGACATTGGTCTATGATCCCTGTCAATTTATGAACCACCCATGAAAAAAATAACCGCCCTTTTTGCAATGCTCATCAGCATTGCTTCTTTTTCGCAAGACACCATTTCCAAAAGCGATGTTGCCGCTGCCTCGCGCCTGCTCGATCTCCAGTTTTCGCAGAAAGAAATCGATACCATGTACGATGGCGTAAAAGAAAACCTCTTCGGCTACCGTATGATGCACAAACAAACCCTGGCCAACAGCGTTCCAATGACGCTGTGGCACAGCCCGGTATTGCCGGGAATGAAGTTTGATGAAAAACAAGAGCCGGTAAACTGGAACATCCCGCCGAATGTGTCGTTACCGGCAAATAAAAATGATCTTGCCTTTTATTCTGTTCTTCAACTTGCATCACTCATCAAAAACAAAAAGATCAGCTCGGTGGCGCTCACGCAGTTTTTTATTGACCGGATAAAAAAATTCGGCGATACGCTTCAATGTGTGATCTCGGTAACGCAAGACATTGCGATGGAACAGGCAAAGCAGGCCGATGCAGAAATTGCCAAAGGAAAATACCGCGGGCCGCTGCATGGTATCCCATATGGATTGAAAGATCTTTTCGCTGTAAAAGGAACCAAAACAACATGGGGCGCGGCTCCGTATAAAAACCAGGCTATCGAACAAGATGCATTTGTTTATACGCAACTTAAAAATGCCGGTGCGGTACTTGTTGCAAAATTCACACTCGGCGCACTGGCGATGGGCGATAACTGGTATGGCGGTAAAACAAAAAATCCATGGAACCTCAAAACAGGATCGTCGGGCTCCTCTGCCGGCTCCGCATCAGCAACGGTTGCGGGTTTGGTTCCCTTCGCGATTGGAACGGAAACCTGGGGCTCGATCGTTTCTCCCGCTACCACCTGCGGCGCCACAGGCTTACGCCCCACGTTCGGAAGCGTTAGCCGCAGCGGGGCGATGACGTTGAGCTGGAGCCTCGATAAGGCTGGCCCGATCTGCAGAACGGCAGAAGATGCCGCTGTTGTTTTTAACTATCTCCACGGCACCGATGGCCTGGATATGAGCGCGGTGAACAAACCCTTCAACTACAAACAGAAAGCCGATATCAAAAAAATGCGGGTTGCTTATGCGAAAAATTATTTCGATAAGATAACAGATACAAGCCGCAACGAGTGGAAGGTGCTGGATGCCTATAAAAAAATGGGCGTTGAACTGATCCCGTTGAACTTTCCGGATAGCGGTGTTTACAATTTCAACATCATGGACATCGTGATCAGCGCCGAGGCCGCCGCTGCGTTCGATGAATTCACAAGAAACAACATCGATGATGAAATGACCAATCAATCCAAAAACGATTGGCCCAATACGTTCAGGATCTCAAGGCTCATGTCGGCAACCGAATACATCAACGCCAACCGCCACCGGTACCTGTTGATGCAGAAAGTGAACGATGCATTGAAAGACATTGATGTATTGATCTGCCCCACAAGAGGAAGCGGTAACCAGGGCGCCATTACCAACCTTACCGGCCACCCGGTGGTAAGCGTGCCCTGCGGGTTTGATAAACGGAACAACCTGCCCACCAGCTTCACACTGATAGGCCGTTTGTACGACGAGGCCTCTATCCTCGCCGCTGCAAAGGCCTACCAGGATGCAACACATAGGGATGAGATGCACCCGCCTTTGTTTACGAACCCATAATGCCCGAGGCAAAAAAAATGAATGTACGGGCGACCAACAAAACAATCTACATGCGGAGACCTTTTGTATTCATATTGCTCCTATGCTCTTGCCTGTTGGCCGGCGCACAAACCAGCGTTGGTGGATTGAAATTGCTGGATGTATACGTTGTGCCGCACAGCCTATCGTTTCAAAACACAACCGTAGGCGGGTTGTCGGGCATTGATTACGATGCCAAAACAGGATTGTATTACATGATCAGCGACGACCGTTCGAGCATAAACGATGCGCGTTATTATGCGGCAAAGATCCACATCCATCAAAATAAAATCGACAGCGTTGTTTTTGTAAAGGCGGTAACGCTGCTCCGGAAAAACGGCCGCCCATACCCGGGCACCAAACAGGACCCGCACCACACACCCGATCCCGAAGCAATGCGTTACGATCCGGTGCGCAAACAATTGGTATGGTCCAGCGAAGGCGAGCGGATTGTAAAAGGAAAAGATACCGTGCTGGAAGATCCGGCCATTACCATCATCAAAACAAACGGAAAATACGTTGACACGTTTCCGCTCCCGGAAAATTTAAAAATGCACGCAACGGAGCAAGGCCCCAGGCAAAACGGTGTACTGGAAGGAATGACCTTCGCAGACAACTTCAGGTCGCTTTACATAAACCTTGAAGAACCGCGCTACGAAGATGGCGCGCGGGCAGAGGTAACGGAAAACGATGCCTGGGTGCGCATCTATAAATTTGATGTGGCATCCCGAAAGAACACGGCACAATATGCTTATAAACTCGATCCCGTTGCTTATCCGCCGTTGCCGGCAGACGCATTTAAAGTAAACGGCATCCCGGATATCCTTTCCATCGGCAATGGCAGGTTCATCGTTCTCGAACGGTCTTTTTCAACAGGAAGATTACCCTGCACCATCAAAATATTTCTTGCCGATACAAAAGGCGCAACAGATATAAAGAACAACCCTTCCCTCAAAAACAAACCCGCTGCAAAACCCGTTTCAAAAAAATTGTTGTTGAACATGGATTCGCTCAACGCGTATGTTGACAATGTAGAAGGCGCAACACTCGGCCCCCTGTTGCCGAACGGGCACAGGTCGTTGCTTCTCGTGGCCGACAATAATTTTTCGGATAAGGAACAGACACAGTTTTTCCTGATGGAGATATTGCCGTGAACTTTCAGCGGCCCGCGTTAATGCTGCCCGTTTACCAGGGCGCAGGTTTCAAAGCATCCACTATCTTTATTGCATGAAACAAGCCGCTCTTATTTTTCTCACGCTGTTTTTCTTTTCCTGCCGGGAAAAGAATACAACAACGCCGCATGTAGAAATACGAACAGACAAGGGAGATATTGAGATAGAATTGTATCCCCTTCAGGCGCCAAAAACGGTGGCGGCTTTTCTTTCTTACGTGGATTCCGGGTTTTACACCAATACAAGTTTTTACCGTGTGCTGAACGATGAGAACCAGCCATCCAATGCCGCCAAAACAGAATTGATACAGGGCGGCATGTGGCGCACGAGAAACAAGGAGGCCACGCGCATAAAGGGAATTCCGCATGAAACAACGGAACAGACAAAGATCCTGCATACAGACGGCGTAGTATCACTCGCGCGGCGCGAACCGGGAACAGCTACCACGGAATTCTTTATCTGCCTGGGCAAACAACCCGGCCTTGATTACGGCGGCGAAAACATTGAAGACAAACAAGGCTACGCCACTTTCGGAAAAGTGGTAAAGGGCATGGACGTGGTGCGCAAAATCTACCGGCAGAACGAGAGCGACCAGTATTTTGATCCACCCATTTCCATTTACTCCATCAAGCGGCTCTAACGCGCAGCTATTAGCGTTTCTTTAACGGGGCGCGCCAACAACTCCGGGCCATAATTTCAGTCTAACCAGTAAGGTATGTGTCAACGGCTGATGCGTATCGCTTTTAAGATTTCCTTGGCTTGCCATGGCATGTGTATTGCATGTGTATAAGCAGGCAGATTAACCTAACAATTAAAAAAAGGATGAGTTATGAAAAAGATTCATTGGTTGCTTGGCGTAGTGGTGAGCGCGATCGTCCTTGCAGCTTGTGGTAACAAGGCTTATGTACAGAAAGACCCAACAGTAGATTTTTCAAAGATCAGGACCTACGCCTGGGTAAGGGCGGAGAAAGAGAAAGGTTCGGCGAGACCGGGCCGTACAAATGACCTCACGGATAACAAGATCCGCGCGAGCATGGATAAAAATTTATACGCACAAGGTTGGCGCATGACCAGGAACAGGCCCGATGTGTTACTGGTGTATGATGTAGACATCCAGAAAGAAGTAAGGAACATAAAGGACCCGGTTTATTCACAACCCATGACGCGCTGGTATTACAGTCCGTACAGGCGTGGCTATTACCCGGTTTATTATCCATCAGAATTCCTGGGCTACAGCAACCAGCAGCAAACCGTTAACGAAGGAACGCTCACACTGACCATACTGGATGCACAGACGGAAAAAACGATCTGGCAGGGATGGACAACCTCCGATGTAAACGGCCGCCGCATGACGGACAAAGAAATTGACGACAATGTGAAGGCAATAGTAAAAAAGTTGGGATAACAATCTGTCTTCCCCATTTCCCAACAAGGCCACCTGTATCGGACAGGTGGCTTTTTAGTTGTGAGGTACCGCAGTGATTAACCAAACTCCTGGCTCCAAACTCTTAACTCTTAACTAACTTTGTAACATGCCTTTCAAACTTCATGCACCCTATGCCCCGGCCGGCGACCAGCCTTCTGCGATCAGGCAACTGACAGACGGGATCAACAGTGGCGAACAATTTCAAACCCTGCTGGGTGTAACCGGTTCGGGAAAAACATTTACCATCGCCAATGTGATCCAGAATACACAAAGGCCAACGCTTGTGCTTACCCACAACAAAACACTGGTGGCGCAGTTGTATGGAGAATTCAAACAGTTTTTCCCGGAGAACGCCGTTGGCTATTTTGTAAGCTATTACGATTACTACCAGCCCGAAGCCTACATGCCGGTAAGCGATGTGTACATCGAAAAAGACCTGAGCATTAACGAAGAGCTTGATAAATTAAGGTTACAGGCTACCTCGCAGTTGTTGAGTGGCCGCCGGGACATTATCGTGGTGGCAAGTGTTAGTTGTATTTACGGTATGGGAAACCCTACAGAATACGAGAACGGCATTGTACGTATTCAAAGAGGGCAACGCATTTCGCGGCAGGGTTTTTTGCATTCGCTCGTGAACTCACTTTACAACCGCTCACAGGAAGAGTTCAAACGCGGAACATTCAGGGTGAAGGGAGATACGGTTGACATCAACCTGCCTTACGTAGATTTTGGCTACCGCGTGACCTTCTTCGGCGATGAGATCGAAGAGATCGAAAGCATAGAAACGGCATCCAGCAAAAGAATAGGAACGATGGACAATGCCGCTATCTTTCCCGCAACACTCTACCTCGCTCCCAAAGACATGATCGTAAATGTGATGCACGAAATACAGGACGAGATGATGGCACAGGTAGAGTACTTTAAGGCCTCCGGCAAATACATAGAGGCGCAGCGCCTGAAGGAGCGCGTTGAATACGATATTGAAATGATACGCGAACTTGGGTATTGCAACGGTATCGAAAACTACTCAAGGTTTTTCGACCGGCGCAAACCAGGCACGCGCCCCTTCTGCCTGCTTGATTACTTCCCGAAAGATTATCTCTGCGTGATCGATGAGAGCCACCAAACCGTTTCGCAGGTAGCGGGCATGTATGGCGGCGACAGGAGCCGGAAACTGGTGCTCGTAGATTATGGGTTCCGTTTGCCAAGTGCCATGGACAACCGCCCGTTGAATTTTCATGAGTTTGAAAGTTTAACGGGACAAACCGTTTTTGTTAGCGCAACGCCCGGCGATTATGAACTTGAAAAAACAGGAGGCGTGGTGGTAGAACAGATCGTTCGCCCAACGGGACTGCTCGATCCGCCGATCGAGATCCGCCCAAGCGTAAACCAGATAGACGACCTGCTCGACGAAATAGACCGCACCGTAAAACGCGGCTTCCGCGTACTCGTTACCACGCTCACCAAACGCATGGCCGAGGAAATGGACAAGTACCTGGGCCGCATCAACATCAAATCAAAATACATTCACAGCGATGTGGATACGCTGGAGCGCGTGGAAATATTACGCCAACTGCGCCTGGGCGACATCGATGTATTGGTGGGTGTGAATTTATTGAGAGAAGGGCTGGACCTTCCCGAAGTGGCATTGGTGGCAATATTGGATGCAGACAAGGAAGGATTCCTGAGGAACGAACGCTCGCTCACCCAAACCGCCGGCCGCGCCGCGCGTAACGTGGAGGGTAAAGTTATTTTCTACGCCGATAAAATGACAGAAAGCATGCAGCGCACCATAGATGAAACATCGCGGAGAAGGGAGAAACAGGTTGCGTACAATACAGAACACGGCATTGTTCCAAAAACGATCATAAAATCGCGCGAGCAGGTTTTTGCACAAGGATCGGTGCTCGACATAAAAGGTTATGATCCTTCAAGACCCTATGCTTTGCAGGGCGACGAAGAGATCGTTCAGAAAGTAGCGGCGGAAGAACAGGAAACCTACAAAACAATTCCGCAGATGGAAAAGGCCATCGCCAAAACAAAAAAAGAAATGGAGAAAGCGGCGCGCGATCTTGATTTTATCGAAGCGGCGCGGTTGAGGGATGAAATGTTCAGGTTACAGAAAGAGTTGGCAAACATGAAATAGCAACAGGCTTTTCGAAAACAAAATTGCGTATGCACAAAAAAATTTTCCCGTTCTTTTTCATGTTACTGATTGCCGGCGCTTGTTTTTCGCAGGGCGACCGGTTTTTCGAGATAAATGGTTTTATCGAAAACAGGGCAAACGGAAAAATATTCCTGCAGTGTTACGATGAAAAAGGAAGCATTACCGACCAGGCCTCGGACATCACGGATCATAAATTTTATTTCAGGGGAAGATTGACAGAACGCGCAAAGGCCTCGCTTGCAATGGGCGGCGGCGGCGTGTCGGATTATTTTTTCTTAGATACGGGAAAGATCGATATGCGGTTAAGGGTCGATACACAGCAAATAAACGGCAACCGTGTATTACACCTCTCCGCAGCGATCACGGGCTCAAAGAGCCAGTTGATATGGGAAGAAACCGTTGATCATTTCGGAAAGATCAGCCGTTGCGAAGCGCCGGATTCTGTGAAGTCGGAAGACTTTTACAACGCGATGCTCAAGATCGCCAAAACCTATCCCGAGCTGTATGTAACGCGCGAACTTTTGTTTTACAACGATAGCTGGTCGTACGAACAATTGAACAACCTGTTCAGCCTCATTCCCAAATCAAAGCAGGAAACTGCTTTGGGTGAAAAGATCAAAAAGCGGCTGGCATTGCTGAAACAAACAAGGGCCAATACATACATCTTCTTTCCAACACAAAAAGACCCGCAGCAAAAACCGGTAACACTGGATGATCTTGAATTTACTTACCTCCTGATCGATTTCTGGGCAAGCTGGTGCACACCCTGCAGAAGGGAGCACCCGGGACTGGTACAATTGTATAACAGGTACAAACAAAAAGGATTCAACGTACTCGGTATTTCACTTGATAAAGAGATTGATAAAGCCAAATGGCTGCAGGCGATCAAAGAAGACCAGTTGCCGTGGAAACAGGTTTCGGACCTGAAAGGTTTTCAAACCGAAATAGCCACACATTATGCGCTGGATTATATACCCTATAATATTTTAATAGACCGGAACGGGAAAATTCTTGCCCGGGACCTGCGTGGGGATGAATTGCAGAATAAATTAAGGTCCCTCTTTGAAAAAAAGAAGTAATCAGCTGTTCAATTTTTACCTGCACTTCCGGTCAGACTATTTTTTATTGATCAGGTAAGCGCCAAGAACCAGAAACAATACGCCCACAATTTTTGTAATGCTGATGTTTGATTGCGGAAAGCCGAACAAACCCAGGTGATCGTATAAAAGTGCCATGAGTAGTTGTCCTGCAATAACGAGCGCAAACACATTTGCCGACCCGATTTTCTGAACGGTAACAATGATAACGGTTACAAAGAATGCGCCGAGCAATCCGCCTGCATATTTATACAATTCAATATTGCGTAGCTGCGAAACGCCGGGAACGGTTTGCCTTGTTGCTACGATATATGCACCCAGGATGATCGTTCCCGTAAGAAAAGAAATAAAAGCGGCAACAAAAGGGTTGTTAACGGCCACACGCAACTGGCTGTTCACACCCGCCTGTGTTGTAATGGTTATGCCAGCGATTGCGGGAAGAATGAAGATGAGGTATTTCATTCAGCGAATATAAAAAGGAACGGCGAACATGTAATGCATGTTCGCCGTTCGCTGTTCGTCAGAGTTTTTCGTAGAGCAGCCGCAGCTTCTCGCGTGTCATGGTCTTTTCCCAATCTTTCCCGAGGGCGTTTTCCCAGAGTGGCTTCATGCCGAGGGAAACATCGATCATGGTGTCGAATTGTTCATCGGTCAATCCTTTGCAGATGCCCTGCGGGATCTCGATCCGGTTTTTTTCAACCATGAATTTGAATTCTTTTACACCTGCGGGATAATATTCTTCGAGATGGTTCATCACAATGCAATTGCCGATGCCGTGCTTGGTGCCGAGCAGGTAACTCAACCCATAACTCACGGCATGTGCAACGCCTACCTGCGAATACGCAATGCTCATACCGCCTGCGTAGGAGGCCATCATGAGCTGGTCGTCTGACTCATCATCCCAATGGTCTTTTTCAACAAACACTTTCTGGCAAAGCTGCAAAGCCTTTTCGCCATAGCTTTTGCTGAACTCGTTGAGATAGGTTCCTTCAAGGCTTTCTATGCAATGAATGTAACAATCCATGCCCGTATAAAAACGCTGGTTAGCGGGTGCGTTCTTTGTAAGCTCCGGGTCGAGAACGATCTGGTCGAACGGCGTAAAATCGCTGTTCATGCCAAGCTTACGGGTGGGGCCCGTTAATACGGTTGTACGGCTCACTTCTGCGCCTGTTCCGCTCAAGGTTGGGATGCCGGCCTTGTAAACGCCGGGATTCTTAACAAGGTCCCATCCCTGGTAGTCTGCAGAAGAGCCGGGGTTGGTCATCATCAGGGAAACCGCTTTGGCAAGATCCATCGCCGAACCGCCGCCGATGCCGATCACACCGCTGATGGTGCCGAACTCTTCTTTGAGATCCTGCGCAAGCTTGTCTACGTAAGTGGTTTTGGGTTCATACGTTACATCCACAAAAACGATCTTGTCTTTGCCGCGCAAAGGGATACGGCCCGCAAGGGGTTTTCCTTCGAAGAAATGATCAACCAGGAAAACCATCGGCGCATCGGCCTTTCGCTGCGGTGCGAGGATGCCATCCAGCTGGTTAAAACTTCCGCGGCCATAAACCACGTAACTCACCATTTTAAAATTGCGGAAACTCATGTGGGGTTGTTTAGACGCAAAGATATTGAAGATGGAACAAGGAACAAGACGCCCCGACACAAGTATTGTAGCCCTGCCTGCTATCCCCCCGATCCAACACGCTGCATCTCGTCTCCCGCACTGCCGGCATTCCTGCGCGCGGCTTTGAGCGGCTTACCGAAGCGGTAGGTGAGCGATAGGTTTACAACGCGGCTGTCCCTTCGCAGGATAAAATACTCATCGGCATTCGGGAAATCGGTATTCCCCTCCATTACCTGTGTATACAATATATCGCGTACGCTCAGCTTCAGGGTGCCTTTTTTATTGAAAACGGGTCGCGCAATGCCGGCAGACAACTGGCCCGTTGGCAACAGCAATTCCTGGAGATCGTTCCTTGCCTGCGTGGTGTAGAAGCCCGAAACTTCTGCCGTGTATATTTTTCCAAGGCGCAGCTGGTTGTTCATGCTGATGTTGAGCTGTGATACATTGGAATTGTAATTTACATTGCTGTATCCCTTCAGCTCCTTGTAATTGTAGATCGCCTGGCCGGACAACGTCCACCAGCTAAGCGGTGTGGCCTGCACGGCAACGGACACGGCGAGGTTGTACATTTTTCCAACATTACCCTGCGTGTAAACAAGGATATCGCTTCCTTCGGAAAGGAACAGTTGTGAAAAATAATCTTTGATGATGCTGTACGAAACCGTGGTGGTAAGCAGTTGTTTGAACTGGTGGCTAAGCTCCATGTTCCAGCTGTATTGCGGGCGGAAGAAGGGGTTGCCACGCTCATACGTGTATTTGTTGATGATGGTAACAAAAGGGTTCAACCGCTGAAACGCCGGCCTGTCTATGCGCCTGCCCGCTGTAATGGAAAACGAATTAGATGAGTCGGCGCGGTAGCTGATGTATCCCGAAGGGAAGAATCCACCATAATTATTGGCGAAGGAAGAATCTTTTCTCGCCGCATTGCCCAGTTGGTGGCCATCGTAGTGCGTATTCTCGTACCGCAGCCCGAGTTGAAAACTTACCCTTGCCGATTTCTGCTCGAAACTTGTATACAGCGCATTGATGTTTTCTTTGTAGAGGAAATGATTGCTTTTGTCGAGATCCTCTTTCCAAACCGAGCCATTGAATTTTTGATAGGACGCGATATTGTCTGTATTGATGCCCGATAACTTATAACCCGATTCCAGTTTTGCTTCTTTACCGATCTGTACGCTGTAATCTGCTTTTGCAGAAAAAATAGAAATGGAAGAAGGCAGGTTGCCCCGCGAGCCCTCGTTGTAACCACCGCTTGCCTGCAACTGGTTGCTGAACGATTGATCGTTGTTGATGCTGTACCGGAGGTAATCGAGATCAACAGAAAGGTCCTGCGTTTTTGAAATATTGTGTTTTGCATTCAGGTTGATGCCGCCGTTTGTAAAACGATAGCTGGTTGCGCTCAACGTTCTGATGCTTGAATCTGTAATACCGGCAGCATTCTTCCAGCTCGCTGTTGCATCGCTGTTGCCTGTTCTTGCTACGGTAATGCCCGTGAGCGCTATACCGAGTGTTGTTTTCTGCGAAGCATAAAAATCGAAACCCGTTTTAAGCGTATTGCTGAAATTATTGTTGATAAAGATGGTAGGCTGGTCGAGCAACGACAGCAATGCACCACTGTTGCTGTAATACCTGCGCAGCGCATAGATGGTTGTAAAATTCTTGCTGAGGTTGGTGCTGTAGGTAAGGAAGGTATTGAATTTGCCGTTGCGGTAGTTCAACACCAGGCTGTTGTTGTTTTTTGGATAGCGCCCCTGCGCAAAAGAAGTGGTTGCCACACCATTGAAGCCGATCTGCCTGTTCTTTTTTGTTTTGATGTTGATGATGCCGGCATTGCCGCTTGCATCGTATTTTGCCGAAGGACTCGTGATGAGCTCGATCGTTTCAACCTGCGAGGAGCTCATGCCGCTGAGCAGGTTGTTGAGATCGTTGCCGGAGAGGTAGGTTTGTTTGTCGTCGATCAATACCAGCACACCGGCTTTTCCCTGCAGGCTGATGCCGCCGTTTTTATCAACCATCACGCCGGGCGATTTTTCGAGCACCTCGAGAACCGTGGTGCCGGCATTGGTAAGCGATGCATCTGGGTTAACGATCACTTTTCCCTGCGCCATCTGCACAAAAGGTTTGCGAGAGGTAACACTTACGTTGGCCAGCGATCCCGAAGCGGGCCGCAAGGCAACGGTGACCTTCCTGTCGGCCAGAACCGTCCTGGAAAGCGGAACGGACTGCGTTTCCTGTCCTACAAAACTCACTTTCAAAACATACTCCCCCAAAAGAGAAATGTAAAAAACAGACACGCCGTTTTTATTAGTGACGGCCGATTTCACCAGTTTTTTCGTGGCGCCATCGGTGATTTCCACTACTGCGCCTTCCAGCACGTCGCTTTGCTGGTTGGTTACGGTAACGGTGAGGGCCTCTGTATTTGCCTGTGTTTGTGCGGAAGAAGTAAATACGCAGGCGAGGAACAATGCACTATAAAGGATGTGTTTCATTTCTCTCATGGGTGAAAATTAGAGAAAATGAAAGGTTGCCGGGGGAGATTTTGTTTGAGTGGTGTGTGCGTAATTCCGATACCAATACGGCCCGTAGATCACGTTGTTCCGCAACGGCCTCGTTCGGGAAACACGCAGCGTGGTTACAACAGTTTGGCGGCCCGCTCCAGGTCCTCGCGCGTATCTATTTCCACCCCCATGTATTCTGTAACCACCATCTTCAGCGGAACGCCGTTTTCCAGGTAACGGAGGCATTCGATCTTTTCTGCTTTCTCGAGCGGCGTCATTTCCCACGAAGTGAAATTGAGCAGCGCCTGTTTGCGGAACGCGTACACGCCGATGTGTTCGTAGTAAACCGTTGCGGCATCTTTGCTCCTGGGGAAAGGGATCACGCTGCGCGAGAACAGGAGCGAGTTCATGTGCTTGTCAACCGCCACTTTTACATAGTTCGCGTCTTCTATAAACTTCTGTTCCGTCATTACCTGCATCAGCGAGGCAACCTGTATTTTGTTTTCTGCATCGTCTGTAAAAACACGAAGCAGTTTTTCGAGGGGCCCGCGTTTTACAAAAGGCTCATCGCCCTGCACGTTTACCACAATATCAACGTCCAGGTCAACAATGGCTTCTGCAATGCGGTCGCTGCCGCTTTCGTGTGTGCGTTTGCTCATCACGGCCCTGCCGTTGTTGGAAACGATCTCGTTGAAAATGATCTCGCTGTCGGTAACAACAAAAACCTCATCAAACAAACCCGTTGCTACGGTATTGTCGTACGTATGACGGATAACCGTTTTATCGCCCAGCATCTGCATCAGCTTTGCGGGGAAACGTGTGGCGGCATAACGGGCGGGGATGAACGCACAGATCTTCATAAACAAGATTTGTGCAAAGATGCGTTAGAAATACAAAAGAAAAACAGGATTCACCCAAACCGGACCGCGAATGCACCAGCAGAAAATTAAATCGCTCAGTAATCCGTTTTTATTTTTTTGTTGAAGGGAACGCGGAGTTGGTAGGGAATGTTCTCGTCGGTTGCATCATCCAATACATCGAGCCCATAACGCAGCTGGTCAACGGGTGTATAATTGAATGTACCGAAAAGGCGGTCCCACACAGAGAAGATGTTGCCATAATTGCTGTCTGTTTGTGGCCTTACGTAATGGTGGTGAACCTTGTGCATATTCGGAGAAACGAGCACCCAGCTGATCGCGGTGTCCAGCCACAGCGGCAGGCGTATGTTGGCGTGGTTGAATTGGGTAAGTACAACGCTTATGCTCTGGTACATCATCACCAGCCACATGGGGGCGCCGCAAACGATCACGCCAAGCAGCGTGAACACAGCGCGGAAAACGCTTTCACCGGGATGGTGGCGGTTGGCGGTCGTTGTATCAACATGCGTATCCGCATGATGCACCATGTGGAACTTCCACATGAACTTTATTTTGTGTTCGATGAAATGTACGGAGTAAGCGCCAACCAGATCAAGCAGTAACAACCCTGCCAGCAGGAAAACCCAGAGCGGCATATCAACAAGGTAGAGCAGCCCAAACCTGTGCGCTACGGCCCAGTCGCTTGTTTTTACGATCAATAAGGCAAAAGCAAAATTGACAACGATCGTGGTAACCGTAAAAAAGAGGTTGGTAGAAGCGTGTTTCCATTTGTTGTACCCAAAACCGAATAAAGGGATCACACCTTCGATCAGCCAGAAAAAAAGGATTCCCCCGGCCAGTATGAGTGCGCGGTGCGTACTCGGTATATGATCAAAGTAATCGATGATGTGCTGCAACATGTAAGCCGTGGTTAGAACATCAAGTTAGCAAAAAGCAGCAAGCTATCAACCGTGAGGCGATGCTTTTTTCAACCATTGCTCCCTAATTGAACACAACTTTTCTCACGGTTCTTATTCTCCTGCTGCGCTGGATGCTCCACAGGTCGGCGGTGCCAAAAGAAGAACCTGGTTTTACCACCGGCGCGCCAACTACCGTGTTGTTAAGTGTGTTGATGATCTGTGTGCCCCCGGTAAGTGTGTTTGAAGTTTTCATGACTATGATTTTAATGTTTGATGATCGTTTCGTGCCAATCTTACTTTAAAGGATGTGCCAAAACGATAATTCATTCATAATCAATCGATAGCGAGTTCCGGCCACTGTTGAAGTGTACGGAAATGAACGCTGGGGTGTATGCACATGATACACAGGCTCCCGCTCTTGTTGCTGCGGGGTGAATAAAAAAAGACCGGCGTTTAGCCGGTCTCATTCTATAATTTAAAAGCCAGGATCTTTTTTAGTTGTTCAACATCAAAGGCATCACGAGCATCAGGAGGTCTTCTCCTTCCTGTTGTTCTGTTGGTTTGATAAGGCCGGCTTTGGTGGAGGTTGACAATTCTATGCGAACATCATCCGTATCTGCGGCATTGAGCATTTCGATGAGAAATTTGGCATTGAATGCGATCTGCAGATCCTGCCCGTCGTACTGGCAATTCATGCGCTCATTACCTTCAAAGCTGAAATCAACATCCTGCGCAGCCATCTGCAATTCGCTGCCGGTAATATTGAGTGCCACCTGGTTGGTGCTCTTGTTGGAGAACACGTTCACACGGCGGAGCGCATTCTGGAAATCGCCTTTGTTTACGATAAGTGCGTATGGATTGTCTGCCGGAATTACCACTTTGTAATCCGGGAAACGCGCATCGATCAACCGGCAGATCATCTGTGTTGATCCATGATTTACGAAAAGATGGTTGCTGTTGTAGCTAACCGTAAGCTCATCATCGTTATCGGGCAAAGCGTTCTTCAACAGGTTCAATGGTTTTTTGGGAACGATGAACGAATCTGTTTTTGAAGCCTTGGTATCTGTTCTCTTGTATCGTACCAGGCGGTGCGCATCCGTTGCTACAAACTGAACGCCGTCTTTGGTAAGTTCGAAAAATACACCCGTCATGGCCGGACGAAGATCGTCGCTGCTCACGGCAAACAGGGTTTTGTTGATGGCGGTAAGCAAAGCGCTGCTGGTCATGGTAAAACCGGTGGTATCATCCGCCGCCGGCTCCTTCGGGAAGTTGTCTGGGTTTTCGCCCATCACTTTATACTTACCATTGTCGCTGGTGATCTCTACCGCAAAATTTTTGTCAATATTGAAAGTAAGCGGCTGGTCGGCGATATTCTTCAGAGAATCCATAAGGATCTTGGCCGGGATACACACTTTGCCATTGGTCTTGCTTTCCACATCCATCTGAACGCGCATTACCGTTTCCAGGTCGGTAGCTACCACGTTGAGTTTTTTGTCGTTGATCTCAAATAAAAAGTCCTCGAGTATCGGTAAAACCGTGTTCGCATTGATCACACCGCTGATCTGCTGCAGGTGTTTTAAGAGGGAAGAGGACGAAACAATAAATTTCATTCTACAGAATTTAGGTTCGCAACAAACCTAACGCAAAATGGTTAAAATTCCCGGGGAGAAATCAGGGTTGTTATTCACATTTACCTGGATGCGAGCTTTGGGATGGTTCCGGTAAAACCCCGTGACGCATGGCTCACGGCGGGCGGCTGCTACAGGGCTTCCATCAACTCCTGGTACTTGCTCCTGTTCACGGGTTTCACCAGGTAATCGCTTACGGCTTTGTAGGAGCGCGATTTCTGCATGTCGCTGCTGTTTACCGAGGAACTTACCATGTAGATCAGGATGTTTTTGGGCAGGCGGCTGTACAGCTTGTTGAATTCGTCCAGGAAGGCCCATCCATCCATGATGGGCATGTTGATGTCGAGAAAGATCACATCCGGCAGGGTCTCTGCCGAGAAATTGGACGGGTGGCTCAGGAAATTGATGGCATCGCTCCCGTTGTAGAACGACTGGATCTCCTTGGTGAGCCCGGTGGCTTCGAGGATCACGCGCGCGGTGTATTGATAGATGTTGTCGTCATCTATCAGGCATACGATGTGCTTCGCGTGTGGCATGTTTTAAAAATATATTGTTACTTTAAAGAGGATAGTGGAAGAAACCGGGGACCTTTGTAAATATAAACTATTATCAAATAAGTGACAACACTCAAAAAGAACCTTACACCGTTGCTGGCCTATCCTAAAATCAAGCATTACTGCGGGTACAGTGAGCGCTGTCATTACGAGGTGAGGGAGAAACTGTTTGGCATGGGTTTGGTAAAAAAAGACGTGGAGATCCTGCTCTCAAGGCTCATCGAAGAAGATTACCTGAACGAAGAACGGTTTGCGGTGTTGTTTGCCGGCGGACATTTCAGGCAGAAAAAATGGGGCAGAACGAAGATCATTCATGCTTTGCGGCAAAAAAGGGTGAGCGAGCCCAATATAAAACGGGCCATGAAGGAGATAGCGGAAGAAGATTATCTGGCAACCCTCCGCAAGCTCGCCGACACCAAATGGAAAAGCCTGAAAGGCGAACAATACATCACCCGCGAAGCAAAAACAATGGCGTTCCTTATGCAACGCGGGTTTGAGAGCCCGGCCATACGGCAGGTGCTGGCGGTGATAAGGGCAGGAAATAAAGAATAATCAGTAATATCGGAAGACGAAAGCATGCGCAGATTTTTTTTGATACCGCTATTGGCCACATTGCTCCTCAATACAACATCCGCTCAAACAGGAGAGCAGAAAGTGTATTCGAGAGAATTCTCTTTCACCACGGAGAACGATGCCTACCTTTTCCGTAAAAACGACGCGTATTATACGAACGGATTTTTTTTCGCACTCAAAACAGCAAAAGAAAGGAAGGGACGTAAAATGACCAGGGACTGGTCGCTGGTGCAGAAGATCTTTACACCGCTGATCAGGAAAACAGCGGGGCCGGCAGACATAGACCGCCCGTATTGCGGTTATCTTTCCCTTACCTTTTCAGAAACGTTTTTCGCCACGGGCAGCGATGATGTGTTGCGGTACCATGCCGGCATAGGCCAGGTAGGCCGCGCCTCTTTTGGCGAAACCGTACAGAACGGTTACCACGACCTGCTCGATTATGCCCGTTTTCAAGGATGGAAATACCAGGTACAAAACGCAATTGGCCTTGACCTGGGTATCATGTATGCGCATACATTGCTGCAAGACAGCAGCCTGGTAAAACTGGTGCCTGTTCTCCAGGCAAACCTGGGTATGAATTATACCAATGCGAATCTCGGCGCCTATCTATGCATTGGCGCTTTTGAACAAAACAAGAACAGCACGCTATGGGGAGCGGGTGTGCAGGCACGGCAAACGGATACGCGCAGGAAACACGAGTTGTTTTTTTATGCGTACCCGCAATTCATCCTGCAGGGATACAATTCAACCGTACAGGGTGGTTTGTTCAGCAAGGGCAGCGGCGCTGCGGTATTGAGGGATCCGGAGCGGATCATGTTACAGTATTGCCTTGGAGTGGTGTATTCAGAGGGTCGTTGGGCCACCAATGTTTCCTTTGTGCACCAGTCGGAAGAAACGGTTACCCAAACCAAGCCGCAGCAATATGCTTCGGTGATGGTGAGTTACAGGTTTCATTAATGCCCCGCTTCGGCGCATGCGTTTTTATCGCTTACTTTGCGCCATAACCATAACCAATGGCCCGCAGCCATCGTTTTCGCAAGAACGAATTACCACCAGCCACATGTCTACACTTACTTTTACCATCATACAAACCCAATTACACTGGGAAAACAGGTCTGCCAACCTTGCGATGCTCAAAGAGAAGATCATGGGCATCAAAGAAAGAACGGAAATAGTTGTATTGCCCGAAATGTTCACCACCGGCTTCAGCATGCGGCCCGCCGGTCTCGCCGAACAAATGGACGGCGAAACGGTACAATGGATGAAAGACATCGCGGCAGCAAAAAAAATAATCCTTACCGGCAGCATTATCGTTTCGGAAAACGGGAACTATTACAACCGGCTTCTCTGGGTGCTGCCCGATGGAAAGACCGGCGTTTACGATAAGCGCCACCGCTTTGCTTTTGCAGGAGAGGACAAGGAATACACAGCAGGCAATAAACGCCTGATCGCGCAGGTTAAGGGATGGAAGATCAACCTGATGATCTGTTACGACCTGCGTTTTCCCGTTTGGGCAAGACAACAACCGGGCGAACAGCCCGAGTACGATGTGCTGCTCTACGTTGCCAACTGGCCGCAGCGAAGGGCGCATGCCTGGAAAACATTGCTCACCGCACGTGCCATCGAGAACCAGTGTTTTGCAATAGGCGTGAACCGCGTTGGCAACGATGGCAACAACATTGAATACAGCGGCGAAAGCATGGTGGTTGACCCATTGGGAGAAGTATTGTATCAGAAGGAAAACGATGAAGACATCTTTACCATCACACTTGAAAAAGAAACGATAGAGCAGGTGCGCACAAAATTTCCTTTCTGGAAAGATGCGGATCATTTTAAAATCATTCCGGGCGATGAACACTAGCGAAACCAGGTTTTACAAGGCAGAAAAAATATTTACCGGTAACGAATGGCTCTACGGTAAAGCGATCGCCGTTGCCGGCGGAAAGATAGCCGGCATCGTAGAAGCAGCTGTGGTAAAAGAAGGCCCCTGCAAAGAAAGCCACATCATTGCACCCGCATTTATTGATGTACAGATCTACGGGGCGTACGGAAAACTGGTTTCGGTTTATCCCGAAGCGGCATCCTTGCATTTGTTGTATGACTATTGCAGCAAAGGCGGCGCCTCTCATTTTCAACCAACGGCGGCCACCAACTCGCACGAAGTTTTTTACAGGTGCATTGATGCGGTAAAACAATACTGGAGCGAAGGTGGCAAAGGCTGCCTGGGGCTGCACATAGAAGGCCCATGGATACACCCGGCAAAAAAAGGCGCGCACATAGAATCATTCATTCACCCGCCCACCGTTGAAGAGGCGCGGGCACTGCTCGAGTACGGGGCAGGTGTGATCACCATGATCACACTCGCACCAGAGGTATGTAGTAAAGAAGTTATTGAATTGATACGTTCCTATGGCGTGATCATTTCTGCCGGGCACAGCAATGCCACCTATTCAGAAGCCACCACCGCATTCAATGAAGGCATTGAAACGGCTACGCACCTGTACAATGCCATGAGCGCATTCCAGCATCGAGCGCCGGGTATGGTGGGCGCGATCTTTGATCACCCCAAAGCAATGACGAGTATTGTGCCCGATGGCTACCACGTCGATTTTCCTGCCGTTCGCATCGCAAAAAAAATATTGAACGAGCGCCTTTTTGCCATCACCGACGCAGTAACCGAAACAGACAGTGGCCCATACCCGCATTACCTTGCCGGCGACAAATACGAAGCGGGCGGAATACTCAGCGGCTCTGCATTAACAATGGCAAAATGTGTACGCAACCTGGTGAACCATGTTGGCATTGAATTGGGCGAAGCATTGAAAATGGCAAGCCTCTATCCCGCACAGGTTATGAAGAAAGACGATGCGATAGGAACAATTACAGAGGGAGCATCCGCAAACCTGGTGATGCTGAACGAAGGGCTTGAAGTTACGGGGCTCGTTACCAACTAATGCTTACCGGAACAGCAGCTATTCGTTCGCGGCCTTTTTTGCTTTTCTGCCGTTCTTGATATCTGCAAAAATTTTGTCGAGGAAGATGGCGGTACCAATGCTCCAGTACCAGCCGTCGAAATTGTATTTCAGGTCGCTCTCAAAAACGGCCTTGCGGAGCCCGATCATGCCGTTGAGGCCCATGTAGGTGAGAAAATGCAGGTGCCTGATATCAGGGATGATAAAATTTACCGAGTAGCCCATACCCGCCGGAATAAAAACCTGCTTTTCTGTTTTGGTCAAAAAACGCCCGCGGATCTTGTTCGTGGAATCGAGCACCGCTTTTCCGTATCCGAGTTCAAACACCATGCTCATCTCCCAACGTTTTCTCCTGAAGAGATAGGGTTCATAATAGATGGTACCGAAGTATAAGCTCTTTTTTAACTGGTTGAACGGGATCCCATCGGCATCTACACGAATGCCCGATGTTTCCTGTTGCAGGAAATAGCCGCCGATACCGGTTTTGAACTTATCGTTCACCAAAACACCCACACGGTAACCCCATATGTTCACACCACCACCGCCGATGAATGAAAAGCGCTGGTCGAAATCTGTAGTGGGTTTTAAAACGAGTCTCTTTTTTACAACAGAATCGGTTTTCTGTAAACCGCTATCGGCGGTTTGAGGGAACGCATGTGCACAAACGAATGCGGCCAGCAAACAGGCAACCATCCGTATTTGTGTTTTTGCAGTTAACATGAACACTGCAAAACTAAACCTTCTGCGCTTTAGGAAATATTAATAATCGCTGAACTGGTTGAATGGATCGCCGGACAAGGATCGCTTCATCCCCCTCCGGCCTATAACTTACCGTTCCTGATCAGCTCATGTATGGTAAACAGTTTCACATCCGTTCCATTCCTGATTGCCTGTACCGAAGGCGGGATCGGAAGATCGGGAATAATGCCCCTGCCTTTCGGCCTTGAGGCATCCATCACCAAACGGTACATGGGCAAACTGATGCGGATCTTTGAATTGGGTAATGTGATCGTTGGAAGGTACATCGCCGAATTTCCATAATAACCACCTCCACTTTCTTCCCCGGCAACGGTCGTGTTTTTTTGTCCCTTCAGGTTGGCGACAAACATGGTGGTTGCAGAAAAACTGTAGCCGCCCTGTAACAGCGTGAGTTGCCCATCGAAGTGATACTTCTTTTTCGGCTCAAACAGTTTCCGTTCGTAGCGCCGGTAATGGACCAGGCCGTCTTCCATTTTACGAGAGCCAAAATTCATCGCGAGCCAGTATTGCAATGTTGGGTGTATGTATTTATGGTATTTGAATTTTCGGCTAATGGCAAATACACTGTCGCCTACTTTAAAGGGATGATCACTCAGGTATTTTGTAAGTAAAATGCTCGTGGAAACATCGCCGCCGCCGTTCTCCCGCAGATCGAGCACCACGTGCTCAATTTTTTGTTCTTTGATCTTCCTGAACGATTGCCGGAAAAAAGTGCGCAGCCGCCCGCTCGAAAAAGTTGTTAGCCGGATGATGGCCGTGCTCAATGCGGTATCGATCACCATCACTCTTTTTGCAAGCAACTGTGCACGGCGGATCTCACGGCGTGTTGGTTTTTTGAAGGGAACGGTGATGGTGCCCGGTTTTGCGCGTTTCGATGTATCGGCAACGGGCCTGAAATTTTTCAATACCGCCATCGCCTCCTTCCCTGTTGAATCGATGTAGGAAACGCGGTAGCTGCTGTCGAGCCCAAAGATGTTTTTGTACCAGACCGGGAAATTACCACTCAGTACCTGGCTCTTGTAATTGAACGCATTGCCATCAGAAGAAATGAACTGGAAAATAGAATCGAGGATCTGTTGGTTGCTTCTTCCATTGATGCCGGTGATGATGGTACCGCGTTTGAAAATGGAATCTTTCTGGAACAGGTTGCCGATTACCACCAAACTGTCCTCCCATGTTTTCAGGTACAATGGAAAAGAAGGAAAGCGGTATTGCGTTGCTGGAAATTTTTTGGAAGGTAAAACGGTTGTGTGCCCGCAGCGGATCCGGCTCACCACCCAGGCCACGCGGTTCCTGAACTCAACCTCGTTCATCGAATCGCTGATGCTGTTGATGCCCTGGCTGAAATAAAGATCCATACTGTCTTTGGGCGTGTACCAATACAAACTTGGGTGGTTGGCCTCCAGTATTTTCTGAAACAAAACAAAATCGCTCTTCAGCGCGGCGGCGCTTTTTTTGGGAAGTGCGCGCAATGGTTTTTGCGTGGCGGTGCAGGCGCCGAGCAGTACAATTCCGATCGCAACAATTCCATACCGCACCATAAAAAATTATTTCTGAAAGGCGTTCCAGCCCTGCGCTGTAATGTCAAAACGATTGCCGCCTTTGGTGAGCAGCTTGCAGCCATCGGTTATGTCTGTCATGTAACCGATCACACTGATCTCTTCATTGAGGGTGATCTTGTCGTGGTCCTCCTGTTTTAAAGTAAAGATCAATTCATAATCCTCTCCACCATTGAGCGCGCAAACGGTGGGGTCGAGGCCGAATTTGTAGGCGGCCTTGCGGCTCGCTTCAGACACGGGTATTTTTTCTTCGTAGATCACACAACCCAGGTTGCTTTGCCTGCATAAATGCAAGACTTCGCTGCTGATGCCATCGCTCACATCCATCATTGCCGAAGGGAGGATATCGTTCTTTTCAAAGAACTCGATCATGTCTTTTCTTGCTTCGGGTTTCAACAAACGGCCAACGATGTAGTCTTCGTTCTCGAGATCCGGCTGTAGTTGCGGGTTTTCGAGGTAGATCTTTTTTTCTCTTTCCATCAGGGTGAGCCCCAGGAAGGCGCCGCCCAGGTCGCCGGTAACACAGATCAGGTCGCCTTTTGCGGCGGTGCTGCGTTTTACGATCTTGTCTGCATTGGCTTCGCCGATCGCGGTGACGGAAATGATAAAGCCTTTGTTGGACGATGAAGTATCGCCCCCTACCAGGTCAACACCATGTTTTTCGCAGGCGATGAAAACGCCCTCGTAAAATTCATCCAGCGCCTCCAGGCTGAAACGGTTGCTGATCGCTATGCTCATCGTGATCTGCGTGGGCGTGGCATTCATTGCATAAACATCGCTCAGGTTCACCATCACGGCTTTGTACCCGAGGTGTTTGAGCGGTGTGTACATGAGATCGAAATGGATACCTTCTATGAGCAGGTCGGTTGTAACAACTGTTTGTTTCCCGAAATGATCAAGCACCGCCGCATCATCACCAACACCCATTACTGTTGATGCGTTGTGTGTTTCGAAGTTTTTGGTAAGGTGTTCGATCAGCCCAAACTCGCCCAATTCTGCTATTTCAGTTCTTTGTTCCATTATATACAGTTTTCGGAATACAACTACGGGTTACGAAGTACGATTTATTTTTTTGACCGGGGCCGCTTTTCCTGCTCACAGCTCCCCGCCATTGACCACCTTAACCAGCTCATCGTGGATCTTTCCATTGGTTGCGATGATGTGTGGCTGGTACGGCGAATAATGATCGCCTTTGAAATCCGTTACTTTTCCACCCGCTTCTTCTACAATAAGGAAGCCTGCCGCACTGTCCCATGCCTGCAGTTTGTGCTCGTAAAAACCATCGAACCTGCCTGCGGCAACCCAGCAGAGGTCTATCGCCGCGCTGCCGAGCCTTCTCACCGGAACGCCTTTGCGGATGAGCTTCTCGAATACCTGCAGGGGCCCGTTTGGCGCGTCGAGGTAAGTGTAGGGAAAACCGGTAACCAGGCAGCTTTTGATCAGTTCTGTTTCATCGCTCACCTGTATCTTTTTATCGTTCAGTGTTGCGCCAAAGCCTTTCTGGGCAAAGAACAATTCATTCAGGAACGGGTTGTACACCGCGCCCAGGATCATCTGCCCATCGTGTTCCAAGCCAATGCTTACACAACAGATGGGAATGCCGTTTGCAAAATTCACGGTTCCGTCTATCGGGTCGATGATCCATTTGTACGAAGAATCCATCACGATCTCACCCGTTTCCTCGCTCAATATATAATGATCGGGATGCTCGCGTTGTATCACTTCAAAAATCGCTTTTTCTGCGGCGTGGTCGGCTTCTGTAACGAGATTGTTGATGCCTTCCTTGTTCGAGATCTTGAATTCACCATTGAAAAACCGGCTCAGTTCGGCCGCGCCGGCTTCCGAGGCTTTGAGTAGCGTTTGTTTTAACATCATGCTGCAAAAGTAGGAAATTAGCGGCTAGCTATTGGACATCGGCTGCAGGAGAAGACGGCTGACCTGGATTGTTGAAGCTGCGCATGTATCAAATTGCTGTTTCCATCCTCCTTGTTTCCTGTTCCTTATCCTTGTATCTTGAATTCCCGAACCGTGTTTCCGTGCAGCTATCCATCGTCATAATAAATTACAACGTACGCTACTTTCTTGAGCAGTGCCTTTCTGTTCTGGAGCGGGCCATGGCGGGTATTGAGGCGGAAGTGATCGTGGTCGACAATGGCTCTTCCGATGGCAGTGTGGCCTATCTCGCGCCACTGTTCCCGTTTGTACGTTTCATCGAAAGCGCGGAAAACCTCGGTTTTGCCCGCGCCAACAACCTCGCGCTGGCGCAGTGCAGTGGCGAACTCGTGTTGTTTCTCAATCCCGATACACTGATCGCAGAAGATACGCTGCAGAAATGCATCGGTCATTTTTCAGAAAACCCCTCCACCGGCGCACTCGGTGTGCGTATGATCGATGGCAAAGGAAAATTTCTGCCCGAAAGCAAGCGTTCGTTTCCCTCGCCATGGGTTTCGTTTGCCAAGCTGAGCGGGCTCAGTGCTGTTTTCCCGCGGTCCGGCACCTTCAACAGGTATGCATTGGGTTATCTTGATGAACACACCGATCACCCTGTTGATGTGCTTGCAGGTGCATGTATGTTCGTACGCAAAACGCTGCTGACACAGCTGAACGGTTTTGACGAAAGCTATTTTTTATACGGCGAAGATGTTGACCTTAGTTACCGTGTTAAAAAAGCGGGATACAACAATATATATTTTTCACGCACCTCCATCATTCATTTCAAAGGCGAGAGTTCACGCACGCAAAGCCTGTTGCGTGTAAAACATTTTTACCATGCCATGCTCGTTTTTGTAAAGAAACATTACAACGCAGGAGCGGCTAAAATATTTTCTGTTTTCCTTTCCATGGCCATTGCATTACGCGGACTGATTGCGGCGGTTGTAAAATTAGTGAAGCCGGTGCTGCTTCCGCTGGTTGATGGTGCGCTTGTTTTTATATCACTGCAATCCATGCGTTTTTCCTGGATCAGCAAGATCCGTAACGGAGAAGACTTCAATGTTCCTTTTGTAGTTTGGGCGATGCCATTGTTCTCCGTTCTTTTCGTAATGATGGCAGCATTGGCGGGCGTATACGAAAGAAGATACAAAACTTCCAGGATGCTTGCCGGCACTGCGTTTGCCACCATCTGTATGCTCGCCGTTTATTCCCTGCTTCCTGAAAACATCCGCTTTTCCCGCGGTGTGATCCTGGGCGGCGGATGTATGGCTGCCTTGCTGCTGCTTTTGTTCAGGCAGGTATTGATCGCATCAAATAGTTCTTTACTCATTGCGGAAAAAGAAGCCGGCGGACAAACCGTTGTTGTTTCATCGGAAGAAGAATACATTGAAATAAAACGTTTGCTGTTATCCACTTTGCATGCAGAACCGCTGGGAAGGATCTCTATCGGCAAGAACGATACAGGCGCACTGTGCAACATTGATGAACTTTCTTCCCTTGAAAAAAGTTTCGCGATAAGCCGTATCATTTTTTGCATCGGCGAAAACAGCATGCGCAGCATCATCGCAGTTTCGGAAAGCGTATCGAAACAAAACAAACGTTTCCTGTTTCATACGGCCGGAACCAACAGCATGATCGGAAGCCAAACACTCGCGCCCGGCAAAGAAATGATCGTTCCCGAGATCGATTTCCGCATCGCCCATCCATATCAAAAAAGAATGAAGCGACTGCTCGATGTAATATTGGCCTCGCTTTTCCTGCTTGTTTTCCCGCTTCATTTTATTGTTCACCCGCATCCCGTCCTTTTCCTCAAACATAGCTTAAGTGTTCTGCAGGGATCAAAAACATGGGTGGGCTACGGCCATCCTTCGGGGAGTCTCCCGCATTTGAAACCGGGCATCCTTTCCCCGGGTGAAAAAACATCGAATGCCCTGCTTTCTCAAAAAGCCGATCAGCTCTACGCAAAGAACTACGATTGGTGGCAGGATTTTTTAGTTGTATTGCGCGGCTACAAACGCCTGTAGTTGCCCCCGGTTCGGCGTGTTTGCACACATCTGTGTCAATCTGTGAAATCTGTGGCAAAAAGCTGATCATTCACTACTTTTGTCCATTCTAAAAACGAGCTTCTAACGATGGCCATACTTGATATCAAGCTCCCGAATACCATTTTAAAGGCCCTGCGGTTGCCACAGAACAATCCCCGCAGGCAGCAGCTGAAGGTGCTCAGGAAATTACTGCGCAAAGCTCGTTTTACAGAATTCGGGCAGCAATACCGGTTCGATGATATACTTGCCAGCAAACATCCCGGTAAAAAGTTCCAGGAGCTGGTGCCCACGTTCAATTACAACAAGATCTACAACGAATGGTGGCACAAGACCCTCGAGGGCAAGCCCGATATATGCTGGCCCGGCAAGATCCGTTACTATGCCCTTAGCAGCGGCACCAGCGAATCGGCCAGCAAATACATTCCCATCACAAACGACCTGCTGCGCGGCAACAAGATCGTAATGATCAAACAACTGCTGAGCCTGCGCACTTACGAAGGCATTCCCTATTCCTCTATCAGCAAGGGCTGGCTCACATTGGCGGGAAGTACGGAGTTGCAGAAAGCGGATCATTACTTTGCCGGCGACCTCAGCGGCATCACCGTTAAAAAAGCGCCCTTCTGGTTTCAACCGTTTTATAAGCCCGGAAAAAAAATCGCAAAACAGAAAGACTGGAACAAAAAATTACAGGAGATCGTAGAGAAAGCGCCGGAGTGGGACATAGGCTTCATCGTTGGCGTTCCCGCCTGGGTGCAGATGTGTATGGAGATGGTGATCGAGCGCTACAAGCTCAACAACATCCACGAAATGTGGCCCAACCTCGATTTTTTTGTGCACGGCGGCGTAAGCTTTGAGCCCTATAAGAAGGGGTTTGAAAAATTACTCGGCAAACCCATCACCTACATCGAAACCTACCTGGCCAGCGAAGGGTTTATTGCTTACCAGGAACGCCAGCACGCCAGCGGTATGCGGCTTGTAACCGGCGAACACATCTTCCTGGAATTTGTTCCCTTCGACGAAAAGAATTTTGATGCAGACGGCGAAATGATCCCCAACCCGGAAGCATTGATGATCCACGAAGTGGAAGAAGGAAAAGATTATGCGCTGCTCATCAGCACCGCTGCCGGAACATGGCGCTACCTGATTGGCGATACGGTACGGTTTGTTGACAAAGAAAGAAGCGAGATCATCATCACCGGGCGCACCAAACATTTTCTAAGCCTGGTGGGCGAACACCTGAGCGTAGACAATATGAACAAAGCCATCCAGCTTGCCAGCGAAGCGCTCAACATCAGCATACCTGAGTTTACAGTGGCGGGCGTGCCGCATGGAAACTTTTTTGCGCACCATTGGTACGTGGCCTGTAACGCAAAAGTGGATAAGGATAAACTCGTATCCCTCATCGATAACAAACTCAAAGAACTCAACGACGATTACGCGGTGGAAAGAAGAAGCGCCCTGAAAGACGTAATGCTTACCGTACTTACCGAACAACAGTTTCTTGATTTTATGAAAGCCAAAGGAAAAGTGGGCGGCCAGCATAAATTTCCAAGGGTTTTGAAAGGAAGTTTGCTGGAAGACTGGCAGAAATTTCTCGACGGGAAAAACATCTCTTAAATGCGATCAACAGAAGAGAATGAAAAAAGGGTTGTTACTCGTTTCCATATTTGTTTTTTATACTGCAACCGCACAGGTTCCCTCACCCGCTGTTTTACAGCAAAAAGCACCCGAAACGTTCCGCGCAGTTTTCAAGACAACCAAAGGCGAATTTGTTATTGAAGCGAACCGGAAATGGTCGCCGCTCGGCGTAGACCGCCTGTACCAACTGATCAGCTCCGGCTTTTACAACAACAACCTGCTTTTTCGCGTGGAGCCGGGTTTTGTAACGCAGTTTGGTATTGCTCCCGACCGCGCCACCAACCGTTTCTGGGATCCCAAAAAAATAAAAGATGAACCACGGCTTCATAAAAACACAAAGGGTACGCTTGCTTTTGCAAGGGGCGGGAAGAACGACCGTTGTACGCAGCTCTTCATCAACAACACCGATAACCCAAAGCTCGACACCGAAACGCGTCTTGGCGTAACAGGATATACACCCGTGGCCCGCATCATCAAAGGCATCGGCGTGCTTTCAAAATTCAATGCGCGTTACGGGAAAAAACCGGCACTGGTCCAGGACTCCCTTTACAAATACGGAAATTTTTATTTCGAAGAAAGGTTTGCGGGTCTGGACAAAGTGATCAGTGCCAAAATTATAAATTAGGAAAGACAGGAACAGAAAACGACGTTGTTTACTTAAACAAAACCCGGTCGCCCTGCCGTTTTGTTTTCTTGTAACTTGTACCTTTTGCTGTAACTTGTGTCTTGTCCTTTATAACACACAATAAGAACATAACATGCTGGCACCGTTGATCAAAGGATTGGTTTTGGGAGTGTTTCTTGCTATTTCCGTAGGACCTGTAATTTTTGCTATTCTCAAACAGAGCATCAACAACGGGCACAAGGCCGGGTACGTTTTTGTGGCAGGTATTTCGGTGAGTGATATCTGCATCGTTCTTGTATGCAATCTGTTCACTTCGCTTTTCAATTTAGCGCTTAGTCACAAAACAGCGATAGCCATTGCGGGCAGTGTTTTTTTGGTGAGCCTGGGCATCTATACCCTGTTCTTCAAAAAAGTAAAAACAGACGAGGACAATAAGATCGTGAACAAGACATTCCGCAAGCGCGACCTGGCAGCGATATTTGCATCGGGCTTTTTGATCAATGTTTTGAACCCCGGTGTGTTTCTTTTCTGGTTTGCCTGGACAACCGCGATCATTGTAGATTCGCAAACCACGCCGCATCCCGCAGAGTACCGGTCTATTGTTTTCATTACCTGCCTTTTGTTTGTGTTGTTTACCGACATTGCAAAAGTGGCGCTGGCCTCGCGCCTGCGTTCGAAGCTTACGCCTGAGATACTCCGTATCATCAACAAGATTTCCGGGTTGATCTTGATCGGTTTTGGCATCGCACTCTGCTGGGGTGTTCTTGCCTATGGGGATAAGATCGCATAATGATTTCTTAATGTTATTGTCGTTACATGGCAATTTTTAATAAAAATCACCTTCGTATATCTGTAAGCAACATGGCGCGCAGCATGGTGTACCGTGGCTATCTATTCTATCAAAAATGGGTCTCTCCAAAATTGCCGGTGTACGATATGCAGGTAGCCGCCCTCATCGGGCAATTGCCACAAAACGCGGTGTGTATAGATGTTGGTGTAAATGAGGCGCAGCTTTTTTCGCGGATGGTTAAGCGATGCACAGCCGGTATGGTATACGGGTTTGAACCCATCCCCGAATTATTCAGTTACCTGCAAAAAAAATTTCCGGGCAGATCAGTGAAACTGTTTAACTGCGCATTGTCAGATACAAACGGGGAAGCTTCCTTCTATTCGTTCAAAAGAACAGGCGTAAGCGGGCTGTCAAAAAGAAGGGGTTTTTTAGGTGATATCGAGGGCAAAACCATCCGTACAAAAATTGCGTCGCTCGATGCACTTTTATCGTTGCCCCGAATCGACCTCATCAAGATCGATGTGGAAGGTGCTGAATTAAAGATGTTGACAGGCGCCAGGGAACACATAGCCAGGTGCAGGCCTGTGGTGGTTTTCGAGTGCCAGCATTCAGGGCTGGATTTTTTTGACACGACCCCGGCCGCATTGTTCGATTTTTTTTACGAATTGGGATATGGCATATCGCTCACCAGTTATTTTCTCAGGCAACAACCGCCACTCAACAGGCAAACCCTGCTGAACCTTACAGAACATCGCTACGAATACCAGTTTGTTGCATGGCCGCTGTTGAAGGGCGAATGATGAACTCCCCGCCCTTAACGTTTTCTTTGCAACATGCATTTTATCTTAGGCGCGTGAAACAACTGCTACCCGCAATCTTATTGCTCCTGTCCGTATCCTGTTTTTCGCAGAGTGATCTGCTGGTGTTAAAGCAGAAGAACCAGATCATACAGACATGGGTGCCGGGGAGCGTTTTTCATTTTCAGTTCAGCAGCAAACAATGGATACAGGGCATCATCAAACAGATCAAAAATGATTCTGTGCTGGTAGACCAGATCTCGGTGATACAGGTACCCAATGCTTTCGGTTTTCCAAGGATAGATACTGCCCACATGGGCCTCCTGCAATTTCACGTAAGCGAAATTTACGGCATGCCCAAACGAGACTATGCCGGTATATTTACGAACGGCGCGCTTTTTCAACTCGGCAGCGCAGCCTACATTTTATTAAACCTTGCAAACACCGCCATTCACAAAGAACAATTGTTCAGTGCGGTGAACGCTACACGGCTCGGTGTGGCCGGTGGTATTTTTGTGATCGGCAGCCTTTTGAGCGCCACCCATAAAACATACATCAGGCTGGGAAAGAAATACACGGTAACGACAATACATACCAGGTAACGGTCGGTTTTTCTATCGCATCTACTGGCGCCTGCTACCGTAACTTCCTGTCCTATCTTTTATTATCTTGTAACTGATGAAGGCCAAAACAAAACGCATCCTTAAGAAAACATGGTGGTGGACGAAAAAGATCCTGCTATGGGGTTTTATTTCTTCGCTGTTGTATCTCATCATCTGCCGTTGGGTAATGCCGCCGATAACGGTTACACAGGTGGCCAACAGTTTTGGATATGGTTTGAAGAGGGATTATGTGCCGTGGGATGAGATCTCGTACAATGTAAAACTTGCGGCCATCGCAAGCGAGGACCAGTTGTTTCCTGATCACAATGGGTTTGACTGGGATGCGATCGATAAAAGTTTCAAACCGAAAAAAAACAAGAAATCAAAGATCCCGCCGGGCGGCGGTGCAAGCACCATCTCCCAGCAATGTGCCAAAAATGTTTTTTTATGGCAGGGCGATGGATGGCTCAGCAAACGCATACGCAAAGCCGGCGAATTTTATTTTACACAGATGATCGAATGGGTGTGGGGGAAGAAAAGGATCCTGGAAGTTTACCTGAACGTGATTGAAATGGGCCCTGGTATTTTCGGAGTAGAAGCGGCGGCCCAAACCTATTTCAACAAGAGCGCAAAGAATTTATCGCGCCAGGAAGCGGCGATGATCATTGCCTGTTTGCCTAACCCGAAAAGATTTACCGTAAAGCCGGTCAGCCCGCGCGTAGGGAGCCGCTATCCGTGGATCATGCGGCAGATGACGAACATTGAAGACGATGAAGATGTACAGGCCATCATAAAGAATAAGGTCAATACAGCAAAGAAGAAATAAAATTACTGAACAAATTCCTCCACCGCATCTATTGCCGTGATCAACCGTTCGTCGTAATCACCGCTGATCTCAACCCAGGGAACGTTTTGGTTAATAAGCAGGTCTTTGTAGATATGAAAAAGCTCCCTGCGGTTTTTTTCATCCGGGTACTCACGCAGTTCGTCTTTTACCCAGGGAAGATCGGTATTGCACAAAAGATAAAGATCGTATTGGCGGCTCACGATCTGGTCGAGCACAAACTGGTGGCACTTCTCAAACACATATTCGCACCACACTTTCATCACATACATATCGGTATCGATAAACAAAAACGGGGAATGGTGTTTGGTGATGAGTGAATGAGGGTTAACCCAGGTGCGGTCGTCTACAAGCGACCACTGGCTTTTTACCAGCGTGGTGTATTCATCTTCCAAAGCGAGCTGTCCTTTGGCAATGGTAAGCAGGTCGTCGAACGTATAATCTTTTCCATTGGTAAGCAGGTATTCTCTTGCAAATTCAGGACACCACTGCATTCCGTAATGCTGGGCCAGTTGCTCGCAAAGCGTGCTTTTGCCAGTGGATTCGGGGCCTATGACGACGATCTTTTTAATCACGCCCTAAAAATACTGAATGTTTGCTTGCCCGCCGATTCCATTCGGCCAAACCCGCAACGGCAAGGATAAACAATACCACGAACTGCACACTCGTAAAAACATATCCTTTTATAAAATACAAAGGAATGGATGCGAGGTTTGTTGCGAGCCACCAGATCCAGCTTTCTACTTTCTTTTTTGCCATCAGCCACATGCCCGTGTAGGCCGTTGCCGATGCAAAGGCATCTGCCCATGGAATGGCTTCCGGCGCAAATGCCTGTTTGGCCCAACTGAGCGCGGCAAAAATGACAACGTAGAACAGCGCAAAAAAACCAAGCTGCTGCACCCACTCCTTTCCATTGCTCCGGGTGATGTGAAGCACGATCTCGTGGTTTACCTTATCGCGCTTTGCCCACAGTATCCATCCATACACACTCATGATGGTGTAATAGAGGTTCACACTTGCTTCGCCAAGTAAATGCCCTTTTATGTTTAGGTAGATGTATAATATTGTGTTGATCAGTCCTACCGGGTACACCAGTATGTTTTCTTTCCGGCTGAACCACACGCTCGCAATACCGGCAAACACGGCTATGTATTCAACAGCCGTGGTGCTTTGCATGCCCTGGATAAACTGGTTGTATACTTCTGAAATTGCCATGGGGTCTGATTGGATAATTTATTCGTTTACCAGCGCATACACCGCAAAACTTGCCAGCCAATGCTCACCGCCATAACTTCCGCTTGCGATATGCGGCAGGCTTGCATTAAGGTGTTGTATGGCCGAGCGGAGCAACAGTTGTTTTCTTTTATCTGTGGCGGGTAATTGTTTGGCAATGCCCTTCATGCACCAGCTCCTGCTGAAACACAACCCATCCAGGTGAACGATCTGGAGATCGTTCCTGTCTGATACGATGGGCAGTTCGGTCAGGTGCTGCAGGGAGGGCAGGGGAATCCATGCATTGAACCATTTTAAGAATTCTTCCTTACCCAGCACATTGCGCATAAGGTCCGCTTCTTCAAGCGAGGGTGAAAGAAAATCCGTTCCATCGGGTTCCCAAACAGAGGGTGCGTTCTTGTCTTTGAGGTACAATCTTTTTGCGGCGTTTACAATTGCCGTCTCGAATATTTTATTGCCGGCCGTTCTTGCATAATCCAATGCGAACACCAGGCCGAACGCGGTATTTGGATGAACGCCGGTTCTGTTAGGGTAGGTTTGTTTGGGAAGGTAATTCATCCACAGCTGTACAATGGTATCGCACAAAGGCTGCATTGCCGTGCGCCATTTTACGGCATCGGCATCGTTCCAGGTAAGCAGCTCCTGCTGCAGTTTCAATGCCCATGCCCAGCCATAGGTACGCTCGTAACTTTTTGAAAGTACTGCGCTGAAATATTTTACCTCTTCTTTTATGTTTTCCGTGTTGATGTTTTTCGAGATCGATGCACGCACCTGTGCCGCTTCAGGAAGGTTGCTGAACTGCTTGAGCAGGCGCACCAGCATCCAATGCCCGTGAACACTGCTGTGCCAATCGTAACAACCGTAAAAAGAAGGATGCTGCTGGCTCGGCGTGCGCAGGTGATCCGCATTGCCGGTAGAGGTATGGCCCGTCTTGTTCGGATACTCCTGCTGCAAACATTTCAACGGCAACGATGCAAGATGCGATGCGCCCTCAACCGTTAACGTAAAAACGGTGCTGTCTTTGGTTACGGTAAAAAGCGGTTTCGTTTGAGCAGATGCAATTGATGTTGCGAATACGAACAGGAAAAGTAAACGGTACATGTAAAAAGGTTTGAAGCAAGTTACACAATTGATTTCAGGGAATGGGGGTGGAGATGTTGTAGTGCTCTTTTTGCCACAGATTTCACGGAAGGACACAGTTGGTTGCAGTGGGTATTGATCTCTAAACAACAACTGTGTCCTTCCGTGAAATCTGTGGCAACTTATTTTGTGCCCCCGAAAACGTAAATACCACCATTCTCCACCTCAACCACAGAGAGCAGTTGCCGGTGTTGCTTAATAAAATCGAGGCTTACAAGGTCGGGGTTGTCTCCGTCTACAAACCAGATCACCGTAAAGGAAGGATGCCGGAAAAGCGCATCTATCTCCGCCTGGATCTCTTTGTGCGGAAGCGGCATTGCATGAATGCCGGCCATAAAGTAGGCCGCATCATTGGCATTGGCATAAAGAGGCTGCACAAGATTCGCCTTATTGGCGCGAACCATTGCCACTGCAGGGGATTCGCGCCAGGAACCTTCCGCATACCCAGGCATGCCCGAGTCTTTGATGCCCTCCCACGCCGCCGCATTTGTTTTGTAATGATGCGAATGGAATGAATATAAGATCAAGAGGCAAACGCCGGCGGTTAAGATTCGTTTTGTACGTACCGACCGCTTCATAAAGCCGATGATCCACCCGGTAGCGGTAAGGAGCATCGGGATATACAGCGGCGACAACAACCGCCCACTCAGGTCTTCAAACCTCGATATGCTCGCAATAGCGATGATGAAAACGGCATACACCACAAAATAACAGGCAACGATGTTTTCGGTAAAAGCAAAATACTGTTGCTGCAACAGCCGGTACACAAGAAACGCCACGCCCATCAATAAAAGGAAAATAAAAATGCAGGTGGAGAGGGATGCGTGGCCGTTCAGAAACGGCAGCCATTCAGACAAAACGTTTCCTGCCTGTTCAAGGTTATCGCCTACGGTCCGCAAGGCTTTCTCGCGAACACCGGTAGAATGCCCGGCGGCTTGTTTGTTGCGCAGCAGGTTGATCACCACCAGCGAAACACCGGTGAGGGTGAAAAGGAGCAGATGTTTTATCTTTTTTGCTGTTGGGAGTTCGCCGTTGAAAACCAGGATATAAAAACCGGTGGCCAATAAAGTAATGCCCGCATACCGGGTAACAAACCCAAGCGCGGCAACAATCGCCACGGCGAACAATGCGCCGGTGCGGTAGCTACGGCAATAGTTTTTCAGCAATACAATGAACAGCAGGGAGAGAAAAAGAAAAAATGTTTCCGACCAAAGCATCGCATAAATCTCCAGCAGGCAGGGGCTGCAGGCGACCAGCGAGAGGAACGCTGTTTTATAAAGCTTTGCGGTTGGTTTATAACTTTCAATGATCAGGCTGGTAAGGATGATGACGCCGCTGATCAAAATGCAATTCACCAGCGGCGCAATCTGCAGTACAGCGCTTCCGCTGATCAATGAAGCAAGTGCGAGAAAACAGGGATAACCCAACGGGAAATCCACCAGCGGCTTGCCGTTGAAATCAGTAAAAGAAAAATGATCGCGGATATTGGTAGCGGCGCTCATGTAATTCACGGAATCCGGTGAAATGCCAATGCCGCTGACCCTCGTAAAAAGGCAAATAAATGTGCAGGCCGCAATGGAAGCAAGCAAGGCATCCCAATGTTTGCTGAGAAAGAGGGAAAGGTTCTTTTTCATCGGTGATGCGAAGATGCAAAAAAAATGTCCCGCATCTGCAGGACATTTCCAAAATCAAATCGAATAATTATCATTCTGCTTCCGCAACAACTTCTTTCACTTCGGGGATCATGCGTTTCATCATTCCTTCAATACCAGCCTTCAGCGTGATCATTGACGATGGGCAACCGCTGCAGCTTCCCTGCAACATAAGGTTTACGGTGCCTTCGTTGTAGCTTTTGAATTGTATGGCGCCACCATCCATTTCCACTGCGGGTTTTACGTAGTTCTCGAGCAATTCTTTTACGCGTTTAACGATGTCGTCGTCGTCTGCGCTTACTGTATTGGTAGCTTCCTGTTTTACTTTGGCAACCTCGTCTTCATTCACCACAACACCACCGTTCTCGAGGTAGTCTTTGAGAAATTCCTTGATGGTAGGGATCACATCCTGCCAGTCTTCCGTATCAGCGGTTTTTGTAAGCGTAACAAAATTGCTCGCGATAAACACACTTTTGATAAAAGGGAAACTGAACAGTTCTTTCGCCAGTGGTGAGGGGGAGGCCAATGTTTCGTCTGCAAAATCAATGCTCTTGCCCGGGTACAGCAATTTGTTGGCAACAAATTTCATTGTTTCCGGGTTGGGCGTCATTTCGGTATAAATGCTGATCACTGGATTTCCTGTTTTGATCATAGGGCTTGTTTTAAATGCCGGACGTATCGTCCTTCACTACAAAAATAAACAAAAGCCAGGCAGTAAGGTTCATTAATAGCCTTTCAAATAACAGGGAGTTCCTTTTTTTCGGATATCGAAAAATCACCAGCAGGCAAACCGGATGGTCTTTTCTTCAATAGAGGGCCGCGCGGCTTGAACGTTATAAGCGGTAACCGGCTGATTCTTAACCGCATTCGACGCGCATTTTGCCGGATTGTGCATGTTTTGGATGGACTTGAATAAACTGATGGATTGGTGGGGGGCAGCCAATACAACCGTTGCCAGGCACAGCAAACTGATCATTGTATTTTGAAAAACTGCTTTCATTAGTTTTGATTTACGTTGCAAAAATATCCTATTTATGCGGGTTTCAAACCACATAAATGGGTGAGTTTGCGGGTTTTTGCAGGATTTTCATAAAAAATCCCGGCGCCAAACAGCGCCGGGAGCTGGTTTTTCATGGTGATTCCGGATCTTAATAGGAGAAACCTGCGTTTTCGGTATACTCGGCCTGCCCGGTTGGTTTGGTAACCGTTTTGCGGGTCAGCGGGTTGCCGTAATTATCGTAGGTATAAGAAATGGTAATGGATTCAGATACGCCCCCATTTGCATCGTACATGGTTTGTTTGAGCGGGTTGTTCTGCGTAAAATTGGCAAGCGGGAGAAACGGATTGTTCTCGAACAACGCATACGTATTGAATTTTTCATCGTACTCGGTGCAGACGATTTCGCTTACTTTTTTCATGTTGCCGCCTTGTGCCGGTGAATAGAAGGTGATCTTCTTGAGATTGCCATTGGCATAATATTCATTCTCATAACGCATGGTGGGCGTTGTTGGAATGTTTGTGCCCGGCGTGCGGATGAAAGCCTCCACTTTTGTTACTTTATCGTCGGCATAAGTGTACTGGTAGTAACCCAGCAGGTTTCCGCCCTGCATAAAGATTTCTGTCTTGATCACTTTTTTTCCATCGTAAGTGTATTTGAATTTGCTGCCGTCTGTTCCGTTGAGTTCAGAAATGAGTGCATTCGCATACACCACGTTGTATTCGGTGTGGTCTGCGCCGCCAACATAGGCTTCGTGGTTGACGATCTTTTTGAGTGTGCCGTCGGTATTGTATTCTACCGCTTCGTAACTGCCGCCTTCGTATTCGATCCTTGTCAACTTCTTCGCGTCCGGGTTAACGGATACGCCTTCTTTTACGCATGCGGTGAAAAGAAAAGCAGTTGTTACCAGGAGGGAAAAAAGCCGGGTTCTTCTAATAGCCATTTGTTTCATCTGTTGTGGATTCTGTTTATTTAAGCGCCGTAGGCGGAACCGGTTGCGGCACCACATTGTTCACGGGCCTGGTTGTTTTTAAATAGGCAAAGATGGATCTGAGGTCCTCGTCTGAAAGGTTCCTGAAATTGGCCCACGGCATTGGCGGAAGGAGATCCCTGTTGCCTGCCAGGCCTTTCGATTTCCCTTCGCGCATTGCGCGGAAGAAATTCTCTTCTTTCCAGTTGCCGATACCGGTTTGGTCGGATGTAATGTTTGATGCATAAGAAATGCCCCACGGACCAACAGCCGCTGTGAGGTCGGGCGCAAACAGCATCCATCCGTTCTGGAGGGTTTTACCGTCAACCGGTGGCAGTTTTCCATCTTTCTGAAAACCCGAGAAGCGCAGTTCGGGAACAAGTTCCGGTCCGTGTGCGCCCATTCTTTTTGGCGAGTGGCAATCGTCGCAGCCAATTGTGGTAACCAGGTATTGCCCGCGTGCTACCCGTGCGGCAGTATCTTTTGTGGCGCCGGCGGTATTGTTCTCATTGCCGGCTGTGTTGTTGCAGGCAATGACAGTGGCTGCAGCAACAACAATGGAAGCCAGCAGCATAAGTTTGTTTTTCATAAGTTATCAGCATTGATTAATTCGGCGCAAACGTAGAAATGTAAAGGCGCGGAACCAATCACATGAAAATGTGGTTGGGATAAGAGGAAGATATTGGGTAGGAATGGTAGCGGATAAACAAAAACAGGACCCTGGCTACAAAGCAAGCCTCACGTGTTTGATTTTTGTATACGGTAAATTTTTATGACCTGCGTCAAACACCCATCCACATAGGGTTACATTCAAATCATGCAACCCGGAGCGGGTTACACGAGCTTGTCCTTAAACGCTTTTGCCACGGCTTCGCTCTTGCTGTTCACGTGGAGTTTTTCATAGATTTTTTTGATGTGGCTGCGCACCGTATCTATGGCGATGAACATTTCTCCGGCGATCATTTTGTAGCTGTATCCTTCCACAAGAAATTGAAGCACCTGTTTTTCGCGATCGGATAAATTGTAGTCTTCGCCTTTTTCGTTGTTCATCGAAGAAAACATTTTCAAAACCTGTGTGGCAATGCTTGCCGTCATGGGCGCGCCGCCGCTTTGCGCTTCAGCGATGTATTCGAGTAGTCGTGAAGGGGGTGTTTTTTTCAGGATGTATCCGTTCGCCCCATTGCTGATGGCCTGGAAAACATTTTTATTGTCGTCGAAAACGGTGAGCATTAATATTTTCACCTCGTCGTTTACCTGGCGTATCTTTTTCAACCCCTCAATGCCATTGATGCCCGGCATATCTATGTCCATCAATATCACATCCGGTTTCCATGCATTCAGCTCTTCTATCACGTTGTTGCAATTCTTAAAAGCGGCCAGCACCTCAAACCCATCGGAACCATTGATCAGCATTGTTAGTCCTTCACGTAACTGCGGGTTATCCTCGTAAATCAGCAATTTTATCATCGGGGGCTTTTTATCGTATCAAATGTAAGGTCGTTTGCAGAAGGAGCCAATAACATAAATATGTGTAAGGGTGGAACGTGGTTGTGACAACCTTACCGGCTACCCCACCGGCACATTCAAGGTTACATGCGTTCCGCCGCCGGGGGTGGACTGGATCTGCAGGCGTGCGTTCATGGCGTCGGCGCGTTTCTGCATGTTGCCGAGGCCGTTGCCGTTGTCGGATTCGTGGGGATCGAAGCCCTCGCCATCATCCGAAACCACGAGCACGAGGCGTTTGGCGTGCAGCCCGAGCTGTATCGTTACCATGCTTGCCCTGGAATATTTAGCCGCATTGTTGATGGCTTCTTTGAACACGAGGAAGAAATCGCGGCGGGCCTCCATGTTCAGTTTTACATCGTACACCGCCTCATCGATCCTGAAATCCATTTCAATCTCTTTTGCCTCCAGCACACTGGTTGCGAACTCGCGCATGCGCGCAGCGATCTTCTGCATGCTGTCGTTGGCGGGTTTGATGCTCCATACGATATCGTCCATCGCATCCATCATGCGCTGGCTGTTGTCGCTGATCTTACCCAGGTATTCGGTGGTGCGTACGGGGTCTACATTGATCTTGCTTTTGGCCATGGAGCTGAGGATATTGATGGTGCTCAGCGTACTTCCCATATCATCATGCAGATCGCGCGCAACGCGTGTTCTTAATTTTTCAACCGCGAGCAGTTTGTTGATGCGGAGACGATCGATCGCGTACACGCACAAACCGATCAGCACGATGCAGAGGATCATGAACGTATACGTTCGCCAGAAAGGCGGTTTGATTTGTATGGTCAGCTCCGTAATGTTCTTCGACCGAAGGCCGTCGATGTCTTCGCAGAACACGCTGAATGTGTACGTACCCGGCGGTAACAGGGAGTAATTGATAAAATTCTGCCGGTCGCCCTTGATCCAGTCTTTGTCAATGCCCGTCATCTTGTAATAATACGTGAGCTTCTCTCGCTGCAGGTAACTGAGCGCCGAGAAATAAATGCTGAACGAGTTCTGCCCACTGGTAAACTGCACTTTCGGAAGCGCCAGTAATGAGTCAACAGAAACGTAATTGTTAAACAATTTGAAATCGGTGATCATTACATCGGGCGGCTGTTTGGTTTCAAACACACCGGGTTTGAAGAACATCAGCGCGTTTCCGCCCGCGAACATTACAAACCCGTCGCTGCTGAACCAGTCTGCCTCGTTGGTAAGATGCGCCAGGGTGATGCCGTCTTTTCTTCCGTAGGAGGTTACGCGTTTGGTAACCGGGTTGTAACGGCACAACCCATTGAGCGTAATCATCCACAGGTAACCCGAACCATCTACACGGATGCGCTGGATGGTGTTGCTCGGCAAACCCTCATCGAAGGTGAGCCAATGTACCTTTCCTGTTTTTTTGTTGATGAAGTTCATTGCGCCGGCGCCGAAAACAATGGTACTGTCGTCGAGCTGCTCTATGTCCTTTCCCGTATTGATGAAGAGTTTGTTGGTTTTGCTGCCGGATGTGTAATGGTGAAGGATCTTTGTTCCATCCGCGCTCAGGCAAACCAGTCCATTGTTCTCACACGCGATCCACAAAAGCCCTTCGTTATCCACCAGTATTTTTGTGATGTTGGAGCCGAGTTGCTGAACCACGCTCATTTTTTTCCCGTCGTATTTCAGCAGGCCCCCGCCAAAAGTGCCGAGCCATATGTTTCCTTTCTTATCCCCGGTGATGTAACGGAAGGTCCAGCCGCCGCTTTCGGGTGCGTACAGGTATTTTGTTTTCCGGGTGGCCGTATCATAGATCATGTAGTTACCGGCCTGGCAACCGATCCATACTTTTCCATCGCTGTGCTGGTAGAGCGCCCATGCCTGCCGGTATTCGATCCATTTTTGTTTGCTCATCGCAGGCATGTTGTCGTACACATGGTTGGGCCTGCGCACCATGTTCCTGTCTAAAGTATAAATACCCCTTCCCCAACTGCTCACCCAATAGCCGCCTGCGTTTTTCAGCTCCAGTATGTCGGTGAACTCGAGGCCGCCTCTTTCGGTATCGAACAACATATCTACTACACCGTAAGTGCCGCTTCCGGGCGAGGTAAAGTAGAGGCCGTTATCGGTACAAACCCAGATGCTGCCATCGTGATCCTCCATCACCTGGTAAACAGAACGGAACTGGATACCGGTGGAGCTACCTGCCGCATGGTCGTACATGAAGAAACGTTTTTCATTCCGGTCGTAATTGAACAGTGCGTTTGCGCCGTACATCCACAGCAAACCTTTTTTGGTTTCGTAGAAATTGCGCATTTCAGAATAATCGGGGTTGGTATTTAAACCCAGTGTATCATTCAGCTCTTTTCCTGTAGAATCGAAACAACGTTTGTAATGAACGCCACCGGGCCAGTTGAAGATCCAATAGCGCCTGTTGCGGTCTATAAAAACATCTGTTGTTGCGGCCTGGATCTTTTTGATGTTCAGGTGAGGGATGTTCTCCGGGTTATAATTCTTTGTAAACAGCCGTCCCGATTTTTTATCGAACACCGCCAGTCCATTGCCCGCACAGGGAAACCAGTACTGGTGTTTAACGGTATCTTCAAAAAAACTCAGGGTGGGCGACCAGCCCTTTGGGAATTTGAAATAATTATCGTCTACAAACAGGTTCTTTTTCTTGTTGTAGTGAAGAACGCCGTAGGAGAACACGCTAAGAAAAACTTCGCCATAGCTGTCTTTCCACAATTTGAACTCGCTTTTGCTCACCATTATCTCGGGGTGTTCAACGGCAATGCGTGTGTATTTGAACGTGGTGGTATTGAAGATGCCGAACTCCTGCCTGTATGGGAAAGCGAGGAAGATGGATACACTGTCGACCGGAACGATCTGCGTAAGGTTAGATACCAGCAGCGACCGTTCGCTTTTTTCGGAACTCAGCTGTACAAATTTGCTGCCATCGAATCGCTGGAGCCCGTTAGCGGTGCCCACCCAGATAAAGCCTTTCGCATCCTGGTAGGTACAGTACACCACGTTGGAGGCGAGCCCTATGCCATCGTCGGTACCGATCCGGTTAAACGTAAAAGCCTGCTGCGCAAACAAAATGTTTGCCGCCAACAGCAGAAAGCCGGTAAGGGTAAGGGTTTTCTTCATTTGTGCGGCACAAATCTAAAAACAAAAAGGGGTATTACCGGGGGAATCACCCGTTTATGTGGGAGCCGCCCTTTACAAAGCAGCTGTTCGGTTGAATCAGGTGTCTGATGTATTGCAGCTTTTGGTGTGCGTAAAACAAAAGCCCCGCTAAGAATAACGGGGCGACTGTTAACTGCGTATTACGAAAAAGTTTTTTGCGGCGTTCCTGGAAAATTCGCACCGTCGGTGAAAAGGGATGGGCCGATGGCTTGCGGCAACGGTTCAAATTTGAAAACAAAACGGGCGCAAAGAACGATAACAAGGATAAACGGATGATTCGGATCGATGAAAGGTAAACGCCATCGCATACACATGTGATACCTTTGAAACGCAGTGTGGTAAAGGGTTTCACATGAACATGTGGTTGCAGGAAAGAGCGGGTTGATTCATTTTTGCAGTATCAAATCATACTGAAAAAAACGAATCATGAAAGGCAAATACATCACAACATCATTGATGCTCGCTGTTATGGCTGCAGCAAAGAATGAAAGCACTATTCTTGTAGAAGAAACCACAGCATCAACCAACGATCATACACTTATCTGGAGCAAAACCGTTTCCACCGCGAAAAAAGCGATGTTGGAAATGGCCAGGCCGGATGAGTTGAAAATGGCATAACACATTCAACACACAAGAAGACAACCAAAATGGAAAAGAGATTTTTGCAGGTAATGGACCAGTTCTTCACGCTCCTGCTGTTGATTTCGGGGGAAGAAGATCTTGAAGGCGTTTCTATTGAACACATTCTCTAGAACAGCGGCAGCCGATGCTGAAATTGATGTTCAACATCTATCCGCACACGGTAGTAAATAAACTGTTGCGCAGATAAAACAACCGTATGAAAAAGCACCTAGTATTATTGTCCGCAACAACGCTCCTGGCTGCTTCTGCGTATTCGCAGAAAACAATCAAAGGATTGATCGGTGCCGAAAGGGCATTTGCTTCCTTCACAGAATCCCACACCATCCGCGAGGGCTTCCTGCAGTTTTTGGACAGCACGGGGCTCATCTTCAGCAGGGGAAATGCGATCAATGCATTTGAAGCTTTTGGAAAACAGAAAGCCGGACCTGCCGTATTGAGCTGGGAACCTGCCTTTGCCATCATCAGCGCTTCGGGCGAGCTCGGCGTTACCACCGGGCCGTTTACCGTAAAAGCCTCTGTGGCCGATACGGTTTCGGGGCGTGGCAATTTTTCATCGGTCTGGAAAGTGAACGGGGCGGGCGACTGGAAAAACATGGTTGACCTCGGTGTTAATTACACGAAAAAAGCAGGGGCCGTGCAACAGGTGCAGGAGATCGTTCTTGCAAAACAGGTGATCCCTCGTATTTCTTTTTCAGAGATCATGGAGATGGACAACAAATTCAACCAGGCGATCAAAGAGAAAAGCGGCAACATCCTACTCACCCAATTATCGGCCGATAGCTGGCTGAATGCAGAGGGCGAGACCCCTGTTATCGGAACAAACCTCATCACTAATTTTTTGCTTCATATTCCCGAAGCCATCGCGTTTACGCCCAATGCGGGTGGCATCTCTTCTTCAGGCGATCTCGCTTATGTGTATGGTACCGTTCAAAACGGAACCAAAAAAGAAAACTACCTGCGCGTTTGGGCAAACAGGAACAAGAAATGGCGGGTTGTTCTGCAAACGATCAAATGGTGAGCGGCCGATTACCGGTTGTGCGCTGCTGTTGCCTGTAACAAAGCCGCTGTTGAATGATTTATCTGACACTGTTTTTAGTTCCGCACCAGCTATTCACCATTTAGCACTGGCTATCACCTTTCATCACACATACATATTTGTGCGATTGCACGCACGGTTTCACGAAGAGATATTTGCCCCCTAATTGTGAAACGAATGAAAAAAATAGTACAAAACATTTTACTGGTAACAGCATTGTTCACCGCTGCAGCATCCTGCAAAAAAACGGTTGAGCCGGTGATCAATAATCCCGGAAACCCGTCGGTTGAAAAGCCTTTTCCTATACAGCTTAACAAAGAGGGGAACGCTGTCAATGTTAATTACAATACAGACGGAAGCATCCAGTCTCTCATTACAAGCGATGCCAATGGGAACATCCTCGTCAATTATATATTCAGCTATGAAAATGGAAAGCTGAAGGAAGTAAACTTTGGCGGTAAATGGAAGTATACATACACCGGCAACCAGCTTACGCGTATTGAAAGCTTTAACCAGCAAGGGCAGAACCGCTACACCTACGATTTTGTTTATAACGGTGACAAGGTATTACAGAAGACAGAATATTATTCTTCTACCATGACACCAAGGTTCAAAACAACCTATACGTACCGGGCCGATGGAAATATTGAAAAGTGCGGGATACAGCAATACATAAACAGTGCATGGGAAATGTCGGAAGAAGTTATTTTCAATGAATACGATCAGCATGTGAATGTGAGTGATGCTTTTGAAAGCTATCCATACTTGCCTCCAGCCATGTTCTCGGTAAACAATCCCATCAAGGAAACCTGGAGCGCTTCAGGGGTTCTTGAGCAAACGGTGGACCATGTTTATACGTACGATCAAAAAGGCAGGCCCAAAACAAAGAAATCAACTTTCAAATCACCCGGGTTTCCAGACACGTTCTCGGAAATAAAAATATTGTATTAACAGGCGGCACACAGGAGCGCGGCAGGTAAAGGGTTTTAAAGGCAAACCGTTCCGCTCTCGATGATATAAGCAATCCCAGGCAGCGAACCGCGTTTCTGTGTGCAGCCTGTTCCACTTTCTTCAGTTCTATGTATTCCAACCAGTCGTCTCCCATCTGCAACTGGAGAAATTGCCCGTTCCAACGGAATACCTGTTTCGTGCGGGAAACGGAACCATCCGCATTTTTGTTTTCGCAAAGGATCTCTTTTTTTTCAGCGTCGATCGTATACGTTGCCAACTCACTTACCTGGTCGCCCATAGCGGAAAAAACGGTTTCGTATCGGCCGTCTGCACGAAATGTGTGAACCATTGTTTTTGCCATTAGCTTCATCATACCCAGCATCATATTCACAACAGTGGTATCGTAGGAGCCGTCTTTGATGCCCAGCTTTACTTCTTCGGTCATAACGATGGAATCCTTATCAGCATACCAGTTGAACAGGGACGTTTTGAAAGCTACAGGTTTCCAGGTTCCTGTAAAACCGGTGGGGTGCTGGCCATAGGTAGCAAGGCCCAGCAGGAGCAATGTAAAAACGAAAACGATCCTCATACAAACGGTTATGAAATGATGCGAAGCTTTGCGTAGTTCAGCATGATCTTTTTTTCTCCATTCAATTTGAAAACGATGGTAGCCACAGGGTTGTGTGCGGAGCCCTCAACCTTTGCAACCGTTCCAAAGCCAAATTTCTGGTGTTCCACTTCCTGGCCCGCCTGTAAATTGCTGGTATCGCTTGCCACGAAGTCTGCGCCCGGCTTGTGTTCCACTACTTTGGAGGAAGGTGGTGTGATGGGTAAATATTCCGGTTTGCTGTTTGTTTTTTTTGCGGGTGGAGGGCCATATTTCTTTTCTGCATCTGCTGCCTGGCTTCCAAAACCAAATCCGCGTTGCATGCGTTCGAAGGCGCTGCCCATATCGGAGCTGAAATTGTTTCTCGCTCCGCCGCCGGCATAACTCTTGTCAATGTATTGCTCCGGCATTTCTTCAATAAAACGGCTGGGCTCATTCTGCACGAGCTGGCCAAAGCGGTAACGCGTATTGGCATACGTTAACCAAAGACGGTGTTTGGCGCGCGTAATGGCCACATAAAACAAACGCCGCTCCTCTTCCAGCTCTTCGCGTGTATTAATGCTCATGGCATTGGGGAAAAGCATTTCTTCAATACCGGCAACAAACACACAACCGAATTCAAGCCCTTTGGCTGCGTGAATGGTCATCAGTTTTACAACATCACTGTTTTCTTTATCGTCGTCTGCATCTGTAAGCAATGTGATCTGTTGCAGGTAGGCGCCCAACGACTTTTCACCCACTTCGCCATCTTCTTCGTTGAGCGGGCTCTCTGTCCACTCTTTAATGGAGTTGAGCAACTCCTGTATGTTCTCGTAGCGTGCAAGGCCCTCGGTTGTTTTGTCTGCAAACAATTCTTTGGTGATGTTTGTGTGTTTGCCAACCTGCACCGCTACATCGTATGCATTTTTGTCTGTAAGCAGGCTCTGGAAGTAACGGATCATTGTTACAAAATTGCTCAGCTGCTCAAGCGTGCCGCCTTTGAACCCAAACTCACCTGCGCGCGAAACCACTTCAAACAGGGGTATGTTTTGTTCATTGGCATAGATGGCGCATTTCTCCAGCGTTGTTTTACCGATGCCGCGGGCGGGGTAGTTGATGATGCGCAGCAAAGACACTTCATCGTTCGTATTAACGATCACCCGCATGTAAGCGAGAAAATCCTTGATCTCTTTTCTTTGGTAGAAGCTTACGCCGCCATAAATGCGGTAGGCTATACCCATCCTGCGCAGGCTTTCTTCAAACGCGCGGCTTTGGGCATTGGTGCGGTAGAGAATCGCAAAATCGCGGTTGTGGTAGTGGTTGCGCAGTTTCTGCTCCTGTATGGTGTCCGCGGTAAATTTTCCTTCGTCGTTATCGGTCATTGTCCGCACCAGGCTGATCTTCTCGCCGGCGCTGTTTTCTGTCCACAGGTTTTTAGGGATCTGGCCTTTGTTGTTGCTGATCACTTCATTGGCCACATTCAGTATGCTCTGGCTGCTGCGGTAGTTCTGCTCGAGCTTCACCACTTTTACATCGTCGTAGTCTTTCTGGAACTGCAGTATGTTTTCAATGGTTGCGCCGCGGAAGCTGTAGATGCTTTGCGCATCATCACCCACCACGCAGATGTTTTCGTGCGCCGCTGCCAGTAATTTGGTGATCTGGTACTGTACAGCATTTGTATCCTGGTACTCATCAATCAGGATGTATTTGAATTTGTGCTGGTACTTGTGCAATGCTTCCGGGAAATTCTTCAGCAGTTCGTACATCTTCAGCAGCAGGTCGTCAAAATCCATTGCGCCATTCTTGAAGCAGCGTGCGGCATAGGCGGCATAGATCTGTGCAATGGCCGGCCGGTTGGCGCGCATGTCTTCCTGCTGGATGTAATAATCGGTTGCATACTCCGCAGGACCCACCAATGCATTTTTTGCAGATGAGATGCGGTTGCCTACCACACTGGGTTTGTAGTGCTTGTCGTCCAGGTTCATTTCATTGATAACGGTCTTGAGCACAGAGCGGCTATCGTCCGTATCGTAAATGGTAAAATTATTCGGGTACCCGATCCGGTGCGCCTCGCCTCGGAGAATGCGGGCGAACACGCTGTGGAAAGTGCCGATGTAGAGGTTACGCGCCTCGGAGTTGCCCAGTATTTTCTCGATCCGCTCTTTCATTTCGGCGGCGGCCTTGTTGGTAAAGGTGAGCGCGAGGATATTGAACGCATCAACCCCCTGGTTCATCAGGTGAGCGATGCGCGTGGTGAGAACCTTTGTTTTTCCGCTGCCGGCGCCCGCTACGATCATGAGCGGCCCGTTTATATGTAGAACGGCTTCTTTCTGCTGTTCATTCAATCCCTTCAGATAATCATGCATGAGCGCAAGTTAAGACGTTTGAAGAAACAAGGAACAAGAAACAGCAGGGCAAAAGGGCAATTTAATATCCACACTTTACTGAACCCTTGTATCTTGTGGCCTGTTAATTATGCGGGTATGAAAGACTTCAAAAAATATTACATCATTACCGAAGAGCCGGAAATTGTATACCAGGCGCTTACCAATGCCCATACCATCCAGCTGTGGACGGGCGAGCCCGCGGTAATGAGTACAGAGCCGGGTTCTGAATTTTCTTTGTGGGATGACAGCATCACCGGGAAGAACCTTGAATTTACAGAGAACAAAAAAATCGTTCAGCAGTGGTATTTTGATGGACAGGAAGAGCCGTCGATCGTTACCATACTATTACATCCGCACAAACAAGGCACTTCGGTAGAACTTCGCCATTCCAATATTCCCGATGAGGCGTATGAGGATATTACGACAGGATGGTCCGATACCTATTTCAGATCACTGGGCATGTTTTACGAAGAATAGGAACGCAGTAGTCTCGAAAAGCCATCCATACAAACACCAATCTATTTTCGATAACCTCCGGGATTATTTTTGATGCCAGGATAGCCGGATCAGGCGCCTGAATTTATCTTAACGTTTTCTTTTTTCTACGCAACCTGGAAATATTTCATTTTTACATTTCGTTAGGTTTTGTGTTAAAAATTTTAACGAATCGTTTATGCGATTATGTTAAACCATTAGGAATGAGTGTCTTGTTAACACCATGTCTGAGGTATTCTATCTACATTTGTTCTCCACTACTTCACTGCGCTTCCGACAACAATTATTAATTTTTAAATCAAAAAGTAAGCAGCGAATTATGAAGAGAAGAAAATCAGAAAACAAACATTGGAGTTCGAGACTTTTGATCATTGCTGGGTTATTGGTTTGTATGAGTCTGGCTTTCACAAACAAAAAATCGACATCAACCACTGCTGTTGCTGCGAACACGACCACCACCCTTAAATCGAAAGTGGAAGAGAAAATGCCGTTGTACGATAGCCTCGATCTCGGCGCTTTGGGTCTTTCGCGCCAGGCATTTGAGTATGCGCTTATGGGTTTCAACAACTTATTGGATGCGGGCAAGATCAAAAAAGACAACCTGCTTTCCATCCTTGATTTTTCATTGCCATCAGGCAAAAAAAGACTGTTTGTAATTGACCTTGCCACCGGCGAACTTGTTTTCAACACCTATGCCGCACACGGCAGGAACTCTGGAACAAGCGTGGCCACCAGGTTCTCCAACAAAATGAACAGCTACCAGAGCAGTCTCGGTTTCTACATCACCGGCGATACTTACAACGGCAAACACGGAACCTCATTGCGTTTGCAGGGAGAAGAAAAAGGCATAAACGACAACGCACTTGCACGCGGCATTGTAATGCATTCCGCGTCTTATGTTGACGAGTCGATCATCGCTTCACAAGGTTTTATCGGCCGCAGCCAGGGTTGCCCGGCGTTGCCTGGTAATGTGTACAAGGACGTGATCAACAAAATCAAAGACGGCAGCTGCCTTTTCCTTTACAGCCCCGATAAATTTTATACAACACATTCAAAATTCCTGAATGAAAAAGCGTAAGTAATAACACAGGAAACAAGAAGACGAGGTTCAAGATTCATTGTTTTTGCTCCTGTCCCTTTAAATAGAAATGCCCGCATAAAAGCGGGCATTTTTCGTTCGGGGGAGAACGGGTACTAAAACGAGTTTGTATCAATTTCGGGTAAACATTTTGGATGCAATGTTTTCATCATTGCCATAAATGTCTTCGCGGAAGTTCAATGCCTTGTTTTCATCAACCCAGGCGGTATAATAAGTAATGATCACCGGTACGGGTTGCTTCAGCTTCACTGTTTTTTCTACGCCGGCATGCATGGCTGCATCGATCTTTTCGGGCGTCCATTCAGGAGAATCCTGTAACAGGTAGTTGGCCATTTTAACAGGGTCTGCGAGGCGGATGCAACCATGGCTTGCTGCGCGGTTGTCTTTCTCAAACAAACTTTTTGCGGGTGTATCGTGAAAATAAATGTTGAAGCTGTTCGGAAACAAAAATTTCACGAGCCCAAGCGAATTCTTTGGGCCAGGCAATTGCCTGATCTCAGGTACATCGCCACCACTCACAATCTCCATATTGTTTTGGCTCAGGTAATTTTTATTTCTGCTTATGGCAGGCAGGATCTCGTTCTTTACAATGCTGGAAGGGATGTTCCAGTAAGGACTAAACACCACGAGCTCAAGGTCGTCAGAGAACATGGTAGTGGTGTGCCCTTCTTTACCAACCACCACCGGCATATGGATCACATGGTTGTCGCCTTCGGTAACGTGTAATGTAAATTCAGGGATGTTGACCATGATCAGTTTGCCTTCTTTTTTTACGGGCAGCCAGCGCATGCGTTCCATGTTAACCAACAACTGTTCAACCCGCTGCATCGCCGGCACATTGAGGCTCTTTACAAGCGGCGCCGTGATCTTGCCATCCGGCGTAATTCCTACGCTAGCCTGGTAGGCCTTGATGGCTGCTTCCAGTTCAGGGGTAAAAACAGCGGTGGTATCGGCAGTTGCGAGCTGCCCTGTGGCGCCCAGGCGTTTTTTGAATGACAACATTTCGGGGAAAGCTTTCCCCACCTGGTATTTTGTTTTGGAAGAGAAGGAAACGGTATCCCATCCACCTTTCTTTTGAATGTCTACAAACTTGGCCAGCTGCGCCTTCAGGTTGTTGTAAGAAGGATTGGAAGAAGCGTAGTTGTCGTTCTCTTTGTTCTTTTTAGACAGCACAGAATCGGCCAGCGCGAGCGCCGATACTTTCTTAATGGGAACAAAGGTCTCAAACGCGCGGTCGTTTACGTCGGTCTCTTTGAAACTCTCCAGTATGTAGCGCATGAAGCGCTTGCTCAGCTCCAGTTCTATTTTTACGATGGTGGGATCGGTTGCTTCTATCGTTTTTTCGTGCAGCAACAGGTCATCCATCTGCCTGTCGATCTTTTTATCAGAACTGTCGGTTGAATATTTGTAAAGGCTCCTGAAACCAAGCGCCTGCTCTGTCAACCCCTTAGAATCGAACCACGCAAACTCAAAATTGCGGATGTTGTAAAAGTCGCGGAGGTTTTCAACAATACTATCGCCGGGTGCAGCGCCTGCAATAAATTTTTCAAAAGCCGAACTGTCGAGAAAAAGATCGTTGTATGCGTTCTCTTTGGTAACGGAGTAGTCTCTCGGCAATGGCCCCGCTTCCTGGGAAGCCCTGTTCCATAACCTGCGGCCGCCGGTTTTGCTCTTGCAGGCCGCACCCACCAACGCAATAAGAATAAATAAGTAAGCGAATTTTTTTATCATGAGAGAGAAAATACAAAATGCATGCCTTGGGGAGGAGGGCAAGCCGGCTGAGTCTTTATTGAATCATCCGGCGTTGGAATTTCCCGCTTCAAACCCCTGGTTCCCTGCTCAAACAATCCTCCCGCCGTTTATCATGTTTCCCTGTAGGAACGTTGATTTCGTTAGTACATTTAAAACACTGTGCAACACGTAGAATTCATCCATACCGACCATTTTGAGCAGAAGTACCACCGCGTGAAAGCGGCGCCGGAACTGGCATTGTTCATCGATTTTTTTTGGGAGACGGATTTTGACGATCTCTGGAAACAATATCCCGAAGGTTTTTCCGATGTGCTTTTCCCGAATACGGGCTACAGTTATCTCATCAACCTGGGAACGCCATTCGTGATGCAGGTGGGCGATAAAAAATTCCCGATGAAAACCGATGGTTTTTTACCGCGGCACAAGGCCATTGAGTGTTATCACAAAACAGGCAATAAAATTTTCGGCATCAAGTTCAAGACCTCACCGGTGATCTTTGAAAAGAAGATCAATTTTGCCGAGTACCGCGAATCGATCTTCCCGCTCAGTTACCTTGCAGATGCGGCCATCATCAAAAAAACAAAAGAAGCCGGATCGTTCAAAGAACGTGTGGCCATCGTGTCTGATTATTATTCAAAACTGGTACGGCAATATTCCGGCTCCCTGCTGCCTGTAAAAATTGTGACGGAAATACTGGCGGAATGCGACCAGAACAACGATTTCAGCAAATCTGTTGAAGCGCTTGCCGCGCGGTATAATATTTCAACAAGAACGCTTCAACGTTATTTTGAAACTCACACGGGCATCAGCACAAAAAAAGTGATACAGATACTGCGGGTACGCAAAGCGGTTGAACAACTGCTTGCGGCGCCGGCGCAATTTTCTATAACGGCATTCAATTATTACGATCACAGCCATTTTTACAAACACCTCAAAAGTTTTTTACAGAAGAGCACCCTGCAAAAATTACAGCCACACCTTAAACTCCTCGAAACCCTGCACAAGACCGAACATTGAATAAAGGTTTAGCTTACCGAAAATAAAAAAGAGCGATGGTTTACCATCGCTCTTTTTGTATACAGGCTTTGGTTCTTTTTGGTTCCGTTAGTTACCCGCCCGCTGTCTTTCTTCTTCCGAAGCCGTTGTTCTTTTTCTTGCCGCCTGTACGGTATTTTTTCCGAAGCGGTAAGTGAACGAAAGATTCGCCACGCGTGATTCCCTGTAAGCGTGCCATTTTTCAATGTAGTTATCGTAAGTGATCGTTGCTCTCGGGAGGTCGGTCCAGAAGATATCCGTAATGTTGAAACGGATGGTTCCGCGGTTCTGCATTACTGTTTTCTGAACACCCAGCGCAATGCCCCATTGAGGATTCGATACCATGAACCCGTTTTGCCCGCCTGTGCTGAAGTTGCCGTTCAGCTCTGTTGTCCATCCCCTGCCCAATGTAAATGTGTTGTTCACGCGGTAGTCGAACGCAGGTTTGCCGCGGTTGAGGTTGGTTATTCCGAGCCGGCCATTGAATTTATTGATGTACATGTTTGCGTTGTTGATCATGTTCCATCTTTTGTTTACGCGGACCGGCGCTGAAACAGATACCCCGTAGTAATCAGATGTGCTGAGGTTGATCGGGATCTGCACCGTAACATTATCCGCCTGCGGAATGGTTGGGAAAACATCTTTGAAACGCGCGATGGCAATGTTCTGGTTTTGTGTTGTATGGCTGTAGGCCAAAGTGAAATTGATGCTTTTGACGGTATAGTTCAGCTCATACGACCAGGTGAACTGCGGAAGCAAACGGGGATTGCCGGTTCCGTAAGTGGTAACATCGATCAAAAATAAAAATGGATTGAGTTGTGAGTAACCCGGGCGGTCGATGCGCCTGCTTACAGATATGCCGAGGATCTGGTCGTCTTTGATCTTGTAATTCAGGAAAGCGCTTGGAAATAATTTCAGGTAGCTCGAATCGAAATAAGTATTGCCTTTTACCTGGTGTGTTTTCAAACGCGTATGTTCTGCACGCACACCCACCTGGAAATTGAAACGTTTGAATTCTTTGGCCAGGTTAAAATACGCTGCGTTGTTATACTCTTCGTAAAAGAAACGGTTTGTTTTGTTTACATCATCAACCGGGGAACCGCTGCTCATGTCAAAGAATTTCGCGTCGTTGTCTGAAGAAACATAACTGGTTTTTAATCCCGTTTCAAAACGCGCGCCCTGCGGCAGCGGGTTTGCGTAATCGATTTTAGCGGTCCGGAGTTTTAATTTCCCGGATTGATCGCCGTTGAGGATGTAGTCTGGTTGCAGCGCACCTCCGTTGAGGGCGTAGTATTTTGTTGCGGTTGTTGACAGCGAGCCCGATTTGAATTCACCATAATCTATGTCTGCGGTCAATTCTTTTCCTGCTGTATTAAAACTGTGTTTGTAATTGATGTTTGCGATCGTATTCCTGTTCGTGCTGTTGGCGAAAGCTTTTGTCTGGAAGGTAGAAGCGGCCTGCTTCGAAGAATTGAGTACAACAGAATTGTTATCGGTATTGGATTCGCCCAGGCCGTAATTGTGCGTAACCACGAAGCCGAGAATGTCTTTCTTCGATAAAAAGAAATCGGCGCCGCCGCGAAACGCGTGGAAGTTGGAAGGGCGTTTTGCGTAGTTGTCTTTCAGATCACCACCGCTGTACACGCCATTTGTATAAAAGTTCCTGTCGAGGATGAGGTGGTTCAGGTTCATCCGGTAGGCATAGTTGTAGTTGCCGAACAGGTTCACTTTTTTATTGCGGTAGTTGATGGTTCCCCCGGCGTTGGCCTTGGGATAAATGCCTTGCCCGTAGCCCGCCGTAAGCGTTCCGTTGGTACCCAGGCGCTGGTCCTTTTTCATCCTGATATCGATGATGCCTGAATTGCCCGCTGCCTCGTATTTGGCTGACGGATTGGTGATGAGATCGATCCTTTCAATTGCATTCGAAGGAAGTCCACGCAGGTAACTGGCAAGGTCGGCGCCGGTTAACGGCGTGGGTTTTCCATCGATCATTATGGTAACGCCCTGTTTGCCACGCAAACCAATGGCGTCGTTCTGATCTACCGAAACGCCGGGGGAACGTTCCAGTACATCCATCGCCGAACTTCCGGCGCTTACAATGCTGTTCTCTACATTCACCACCAGCCTGTCGGCCAGTCGCTGTATAAAAGGCTTGCGTGTTGAAACAACCACTTCTTTCATTTCAGCGGCGCGTGGTTGCAACACGATGGTTGGGATAGCGATGTTTGGTTGGTCTGCAGTAATGGTAACAAAAGATGTAAACGTTGTTGCATAGTTCACAAAAGATATTCTTGCAAAATAAGATCCCGCGCGGATGTTGTCGAATTCTGCCACACCGTTCCTGTCTGTGATTGCTGTTTTTGCGAGCGAGGAGTCTTTGCTCTTCAATAATTCAACCGTTGCATTTTCGAGCGGTGTGTTCTTTTCATTCGTAACCACGGTTGTTACCTTGCCACGAACCGTTGTCTGCGCAGACAAAAAACCGGCAATGAGCAGGCAAAGGGCAAGAAATATCTTTTTCATAAACATCATCTTTCGATAAAGATGAAAGGAAAAAGAAAGGATCGCCGCCGCTGTTTTACCAACTGCTGTATGGTAGCGATGAAAGGGTTGCGTGGCGCAAGCGGGTGTCTGTTTTTTACATCGTGTTATTTAGGTGCGAATGACAAAAAGTATATAGTAAGCATCGAACCGATGCTTACTATTTGGGTGATGTCGTTCTGTTCCCCGTTAGTATCATTTAAATGGATTCGAGAATTTCTCCTCCTTTATCGTAACGTTATCCGTTAATGTCAACAGGAAGGCAAGGAGTTTCTGCCTGTCTTGCGGGCCCACGGAGTGTGCCGGAATGTTTCCCGCCAGCATGTTCTGTAAGGAAGCGATACTGCCATTGTGAAAATACGGGGCCGTATTGGCAATGTTGCGCAGGCTGCTTGATTTGAACCGGCGTTGGTTGTTGATACCCAGGTCAAGCGGATCATTGAGCGCAAAGGGACCTGTGGGGTTCGACGTCAGGAACATCGGTGGCGCATGGCAACCCGCGCAGGTGCCGCCTCCATTTGGCCCCGCGGTAAGGAACAGGGTTTCTCCATCGCGTTCATCTGTTGTAAAAGTGGCGGTGCCTTGTTTTACCTGGTCGTATTTTGATTGACAGGTAACGATGGACCTCACGAACTGCGACAATGCCCTGGAGATCCTGTCTGCTGTTACCTGCTTTGTGCCGAATGCTTTCTCAAACAATGCCGGGTAATAACTGAGCGCCGGTAATTTTTCCTGCAGCTCCGCAAGCGTCATTCCCATTTCTGTTGTGTTCTGGATGGGTTGTAAAACCTGTTCCTCCAGCGTGTTTGCCCTTTCATCCCAAAACATTTTTCCCGAACGGTAGAAGCGCACATTCAATATGGGCATAGAGTGCCTGTCGGTTCTGCCGCCTGCAAAGCCAACACTTTTAACCGCAGAGTCGGAAAAAGAGAGCTCCGGGTTGTGACAGCTTGCACAGCTAACCGTATTTGATTTGGAAAGATTTTTATCGTAGAACAGTACGCGCCCGAGCGTAGCGCCGTTGTCGGTAATCGGATTGGTTGCAGGCGTATTGTCGACCGCCGGCAATACCGATGCGACGTGCGCCGGAAAAACAGCATTGCTGTAATTGAAAGGAACGCCGGGCAATAACGGCGAAGCAACGGTGGTAACAACAGTTTGTGTAAGGGTTGGGGTGGTTGGTGCAACCGCAGCAGTATCGCTTTTGGAACAATACTGGAACATCATAGCAGCAACCACCAGACATACAAGTATGCCCGATTGTTTAGGTTTCATAATGGCTGGTTTTAAGATCAGGAGCCGGGGAAGGCGCTGTCTCTTTAATGAGATACCATCCGGAGCAAAAACCTACGCCATTAACAAAAAATTAGGATGTGTACCCGATAATCACTGCTCGCCGGGTTTCCTGTAAATATTTGTGTGGTGCAATATCACCGCGAATAAATTATCGGGCACGAATGGTTTTACAACGATATCGTCGATGCCGGTGTCTTTTATCCGCTCATCCACATCGCGGGGCAGCGAAGCGGTAAGGGCCACGATCGGTATGGTTACGCCTCTTTCGCGCAGGCGGCGCGTGGCCTCATAGCCATCCATTACCGGCATGTGCATGTCCATAAGAATGAGCCGGTGGCGGTTCACATCAACTTTGTCCAGCGCCTCCTGGCCGTTCAAGGCAACGTCGATGGTGGCGCCCCATCTTTCTAAAAAGGTCCTGGCAACAAGAATGTTCACCTCGTTGTCTTCCACCAGTAAAATTGAAACACCTGTAAGCGGCCTGCTTTCTTCTGTTGGTGCGTTTTCTGCACGTGACTCCATCTTTTTTTCTGTTGTGATAACTTTCGGAAAAGTTTGTGTGAAATAAAAAACAGAACCCTTGCCATGTTCGCTGCTGAGCTGAAGCGAACTGCCCTGCAGTTCCAGCAGTTTTTTTGAAATGGCGAGCCCCAATCCTGTTCCGCCGAAGTTTCTTGAAGTGGAGGTATCTGCCTGTGTAAACTGTTCAAATATCATCTTCTGTTTTTCCGCCGCAATGCCGATGCCCGTGTCTTCTATGCGAACAAGCAATGTGATGTGGCTGTTGGTTTCGCTTTCCACCTTCACCTCCACCGCCACATGTCCTTTCCTGGTAAATTTGATCGCGTTGCTTACCAGGTTGGTGATCACCTGGCCAATGCGTGTAGGATCGCCAAGGATCCTGTTTTTTAATTTTGGATCGATGTGAAGCCGCAGGTCAATGTTTTTTTCCTCGGCAGATGTGCGCATGCCCGATACAATGTTCTTCACCGTATTGGCAAAATCCATTTCGATCACTTCGAAATTTACTTTGCCGGCTTCTATTTTATTGTAATCCAGGATATCGTTCACGATCGCCAGCAGGTTGTTCGCAGAAAAAAGCAATACGTTCAACTGCTCCTTCTGTTCTGTCCGCGGGTTGTCGCGCAGGATGAGATGCGTCATACCAAGGATCGAATTCAACGGCGTGCGGATCTCGTGCGACATGGTCGACAAAAACTCGTTCTTCGCTTTCAACCCCTGCTCTGCCTGTTCTTTTGCCTGTTTGAGCATGGATGCAAAACGGAAAGAGAGAATGAGCGACTGCAGGAAGAAGAAACTGATGTATCCGATGAATAGAATTTCCTTTTGCGGCGATACGATGCCGAAGTACTGGAGGTTGATCACCACAAACACCAACAGCACCACACCTGTGCTCAGCAGTGCATACCCGGCGCCCAACCGCCTGTTGCGCATCGCTTTTATATACACATAGAATGCGTAGCCGATAACAACAAACATCACCACCAAAAACGGGTTTATCAACTGCGTAAAAACACTTGGCGGAAAGATCACCACGATGGCCGAAAGGATGAGGCACGACCATGCCTGCATATACGTAACGTATTTGTTCGAATCCTTTGGATAGAGATAACGTGTATACAGGCTGAAAAAAGTAACGCTTACAAACAGCGACAAATATTCAAGATGCGTCGTGATGGTCCATGGGATATCCGGGAAGATCGAGTGAAGGGCATAACTGCGCGCACCTACCATGCGGTAGCTGTAGGTCATGCAGAACAGCGCGAAATAAAGAAGCGACCTGTCGTGGCGGCCAAACAGGAACAACCCAAAGAAAAACAGGCCACCCATGAAGAGGCAACCCATCAAAACAAAATCGAAGGCATTGTCCCTGTCGCGCTCCTGTTTAAGCAAGGGATAATCGCCTATGAACAACTGTTTATAGGGCCCGCCCTTGGAGTGCCAGAAGTTGGCCACCTGCAGCACCAGGTGCAGCGTATCGGAAGAGCTGGTGAGCTGTACGGTTTGCTGCAGCCATTTCGGAACGGCCCTTTCTTCATTCGAATCGGGGTTTCCCGCTTCGCACAACAATTCGCCGTTTACAAAGAGCCTGTACGATGCATAGGTGTCGGGAACGTCGAACCCGATCTTATTCGAATGTTTGGGCAACAGCACGGTAAGCGAATAAGACGCATAACCCATATTGGGAAGCGGCTTGCCGTTTACCAGCGTTTTGGTCCACAACCTGGGAAAAGGAACAATGGCCGTTGGCGCCGCAGCATCCTGGGGGGTGAGGATTCGTTTCCAGTAAAGCACCCAATCGCCGTCCAGTGGAATTTTGTCTTTCGAAAGATCCGTGTTACGCAGATCGATCACCCCGTTTTTAGCCAGTGGAAAAGACGCTCCCGCCTTTGCGATGTCGGTAAAGCCGCAAAAAAACAGCAGCAAAAAAAAGGGAACCTTATGTAAACGGGTCACGGACATTCCGGCTGAAAAATTAAATAGATGATGGGCGCGGACATAGGATCATTAAATTTAATAAAAATCCCCCGGCTTAAAAAAGACGATTAAACTCCGTTTTTACCAGCGAATCCTGCACAATACTGCAAAAAAACGCTATTTTGTTGTTATTACGAATTAGAAACAGGTACGAAGCAAGGATGGGAGGTACGAACGGTACCGCGTAACCAGCCGCAGCCTTGTACCTGGTACCCCAACGCCCCTGTTATGAAAAAAGCAATCTTTTTTTCCCTTCTTGTATTTGCCCTTGCTCCTGCAACCGCGCAAAAAACGGATAAAAAATTAGAGTCGCAGCTCAACGAGTTGTTAAAAGGCTTCAATGGAAACATGGGTATTTATGTGCATGACCTGAAAAAGAACCGCATCGCCGCCATCAATGCCGATACGGTTTACCCTACGGCCAGCATGGTTAAAGTGCCGATACTGGCGGGCATTATGCGCAAGATCGAAGATGGCGAGCTGCAATACCACCAAACCCTTACGTATAAGGACTCGTTGTTGTACGCGGGTGTAGACATACTCGGTTCATTCAAGAACGGCGAGAAAATAGAATTGAGTAAGGTGATGATGCTGATGCTCACCATGAGCGACAATACGGCGAGCCTCTGGCTACAAACGCTTGCAGGTACGGGAACGCGCATCAACCAGCTGATGGACAGCCTCGGGCTGCGCGAAACACGTGTGAACAGCCGCACGCCGGGAAGAGAAGCATTTCGCACGCAGAATGGCTGGGGACAAACAACCCCGCGCGAAATGGCGCTGCTCATGGAAAAAATAGTGAATAAAGAAGTGGTGAGCCCTTCTGCCAGTGAAAGGATGCTGCGCATACTGGGCAGGAACTATTGGGATGAGAACGCCATCTCCCAGATCCCGGCTGATGTTTTCGTTGCCAGCAAAAGCGGCGCCGTTGATGCAACACGCAACGAGGTGCTTTTTGTGAACAGTAAAAAGAACCCTTACATATTCTGCATCTGCAGCAAAAACAACAAAGACACCAGCTGGAACGAAGAAACCAACGAGGCATGGGTTTTAACCAGGAAGGTTTCGGACCTGTTGTGGAAGTATTTTAACCGGTAGTGTGTGCAGCGGCTTACAGGTTAACCAATCCGCGCCTGATCGCCTCCATTGCCAACCCTACCCTGCTTTGCACCTTTAATTTTCCAAACAAAGTTTCGCGGTAGCCGTCTATCGTTCGCTCGCTGAGGAACATGAGCGATGCGATCTCCTTGTAGGTTAGGTCTGAACAGGCGTACTGAAGAAATTGTTTTTCTTTCTCTGTAATGGGAACCGATTCTTTTTCAGATTGCAACAGCCTCCTGAAATTGATATTGCTCGCATCCGCATTGTAAAATCCTTTGATATGGATCTCATGCAGCGCTTTTTCGAGCTCATCGGGATGTGTTTCTTTCAGCAGGTAAGCGCAACAGCCGGCTTTGATCATGTCGATGATCACGGAGTCGTTATCATTCATAGACAGCGCCACCAGTTTGGTTTGCGGGTAGTGCGCGGCCATCCATTTAGCGGTTTCTATTCCGTTCATCACGGGCATGTTCACATCTATAAGCAGGATGGAAGGAACGATGGGGCTCTGCGCAATTTTTTCCTGCAGCTCTTTTCCATTCAGGGCTTCTGCCACAACATCGTATACCTTGAAGCTTTTCAGCATCAGGCTCAATGATTTCAGGAACAACTGGTGATCGTCTACTATACCTACTGGAATTTTCATGATTTGACCGGGAGTTGTATGGTTACACTGGTGCCGTTGTTGATGGAAGACTGCCATTCCACCGTGCCGCCCAATAATTTTGTTCTGTGTTTTACGTTCAGGATCCCTACGCTTTTGGTCACTTCCGGTTCGTTGAAACCGGTTCCGTCGTCGGCAATGTAGATGGTGAGCAGCTGCGCATCTTCCTTCATTTTGATCTCGATGTTCTTTGCCTGCGCGTGTTTGATGCTGTTCTGCAGTATTTCCTGCACAATGCGGAACAGGATCGTTTGCGCGCCCGCCTGCAGCGATAACGATGCCGGCTTGAACAGGTGGATCTGTAAATTCCTTGCAGCGTTGATGCGGTGGATCTCGGCTTCCAGGTTCTCTATAAAATCAAACTGCTGCAGCCATTCTTTGTTGAGCGCCTTTGATAAGGAGCGCAGCTCCTGGATCGCTTTTGCCAGTGTTTCATCGGCCATCGCCAATGTATCGGGCGATTCTGCCAGCGAACGCTGGGTGATGCCGATCAGCAGTTTGGTGCTGTTGAGCAATTGCCCAACATTATCATGGATCTCGATGCTTAGCTGGTTGAGCGTTTCTTCCTGTGTTTCCAACTGCGACTGCAGCAACTGTTTTTCAAAATCCGCCTCCATGGTCTCTTTCTCTTTTAAGTGCTTCAGGTCTCTCCTCAGGTATGCCATTACCAGCATAACAATAAACAGGGTGATCAACAGCAGAATGCTTGACGCCCCGAGTATGATGCTTATGTTTTCTGATAATTTTTGCATGTGAGCCCGTAAATGGTATAAATACAGAAAATGGTTAACAGTACATTGTGAAAACGCCAGAGGATCCCGATCGAATCAGCGTTTTTCTGGATCAGGTAATTGTAAGAGATAAATATAAAAAAACTACCGGTATAGTAAGTAAATATACCGATGATGATCCAGAACAAAGCGCTGTTGGTTAGCCCGGGTGTTTTGGTATCGTGTACCAGCCGCCAGTAAAAAAATACAAGACAGCAGGCCGTAATGATGAAACTGGCCAGCGCCGAAACAATGCTGCTGTATGAATCGATGCCATCCAGGCTCCAGAGCGAGTAAACCGTTACCACTGTGAACACAACTGCACTTACAGGAACCAGTTTTTTGAGTGAGCGGCTGTTCATCCTGTAAAAAAGCAAAGCGAGGATCGCAAACGACAGGATCACATTGGCCGCATATGCCACGTAGTTGGGCACATCGAAAACGGTTTGCATGATGAGCGCCGTGGTATTGGTTGCAAATTGAACAAGAACGAAATAAAAAACATAATGCAGCTCCTTCACCATTTTCTTAAACGGCTTGATAAAGAAGAATAAGGCCAGCAAAGGAGCCGCAATATCTATGTAATTTAAAATGGTAATAATGATCTTCAAAAGATATCAGATAAAACAGTGATGAATTAACCCTGCGTGCAGCCCGGCGGATACGGACAACCCTGTGCCGGTTCTCCGGGGTCGCCCGGATCGCCCAGGAGTTTGCTGGCCGTTTTCTTTACGGTTTTCGCGGCCGTTTTTTTATTTGGTGCCGGATCAACCCGCGCGCTGATCTTGACCAGGTTCAATGTCTGCATCGAACCCCTTGGTTTCTCCTGCACAACTTCGTGTGAAACAATGATTCCTTTGGCCGCAGGGTTTTTGGCCAAAAGTTTTTCGATGTCGGCCCTACGGAAGTAGAACTCCATCTTGCATTCGTTTGCCATGATGATCAGTTTAGTTTTGGTAATTTATAATGCATCAAATATTCACAAAAAAAACCCATACAACCATCCGGGGTTTTCCCATTGCGCCGATACGGGAATTTCCCCGTATTTTTTTTACAATTTCAGCTATGTGCGTGTAGCGCATCAAATTGTAACCGGGGGCTGTTTAATATTTCCGTTTTAATATATATCTTTTGAGCCTGATTTTTTACCCGTAAAGAAGACCGTTTGCAAAGCAACGGGCCAGGTAAACAGAATCAGCCGCGTAGCCGAAAACGGTAGCAAGAGTAGGCGCAACCAAAACTAATATGAGTGGATTTCCTATCCTCGACCTCGTTGTGGGGATCATCTTCGTTTATTTTCTATTGAGCATCGTAAGCAGCTCGATGATCGAGATCGTAATGACCGCCACAAAACTGCGCGGTAAGATGCTGCGCGATTGGCTGCTCAACATTTTCGACAAGGACGTAACGGTTGGCAGCAAGAAAATAAAACTCGGCCAGGCCATCATGGACCACTGCGGAACTACCGCACTCTCGCCAAGAGGTGTTGCACCTTCGTATATCGATGCCAAAAATTTTACAGCGGCACTGCTCGAGAAAGTTCTGCACGATCCCAACGATCCCAACAGCATTCCCTCGGATATTGACGGGGTGATCGCCGGGCTGAAAAAAACCGATGCACTTCCAGACGAGGTAAAAGGCATACTCATCGGCTACGCGCTGGAAACAAAAGACACGTATAAATCGCTCTCCCTAAAAATTTCGGGTGAGCTTGAAATGTTCAATAAAAAAATTGAGAACTGGTACGACACAAACATGGAGCGTGTAAGCGGCGCTTTAAAAACAAGGCACACGCGTAAGTTTACCCTGTGGATCGCGATCGTATTGGTGGTATTGCTCAACGCAGACAGCATCTCCATCTCCAAATACCTCTACAAAAACCCTGAAGCGAGGATGGAACTCGCCACGCAGGCATACGCGTCGGCCAACAGCGACAGTGTAAAGGCGCAGGTGCAGGGCATCATAGACAGGAACAACAAAAGAAAGGCGGAAACAGAAGCGGCCAGGGCTTCTGCTGATACGGCGAAATCGAATAGCGCCGGTCCCGATGCTGCGCAGAAGGCCACAGATACTTTGTCAATGAAACAGCTTACCGACAGTATTTCTACGCAGATCGTAACCATCAAATCAACCAAAGCCATACTGGACGATGCCATCCCGCTCGGCTGGAACAACCATGTATTTCTTACCGCGGAAAACAGGTTTTCCATCTGGCTCGTGTTGTCGAAGATTGCGGGCCTGGGCATGACCGTCCTTGCTATTATGATGGGCGCACCATTCTGGTTTGATGTGCTCAACAAGGTTTCAAATATGCGCAGCGCGGGAAGCAAACCGCCATCATCAACCAATACCAAATAAAAATACAGTGTATGCCACAATGCTTTGAAACAGATTTCGATTATGAAATCATTAACGATGGAACCGATCTATTGATCGACATTGAATTTCTTACGCCAAACCAAAGCCCCGACTTCACGCTGCGCGTAGATGGCGTTGAAAAAATACAGAACGGCAACAAGTCTGTTTACAACTATGTGATGAAAACAGACAAAGAGCTCAACGGAAAAGTGGTGAAGCTTTTTGGAAACATAGCAGATACATCAAACAACACCAACGAGATCACGCTCACCGTGGTAGTAAAAGGAGGCGTTGCGCCCGAACAAAAAGATTTTAAAACAACCGTTTCCGCGGGCGAAACGGTGGAGATCGATATCATCATCAGACCCTTTGCATAGCATGAAAAAAAATAGATTTGTTTTTTTTACACTACTGTTGTTGTGTTGCAAACTGCATGCACAGGACACTGAGCCACAGCAACTCAACCTACTCAAGGCGCCGGCTTCACCGGCGGCGCACCTGTTGAACTTCGCAACAAGCAGTATAGACAGGCCAACGGATCTTACCGCTTTCTGGTTAACAGCAAACAACCTTACGGGAAATTTTACAAAACTGCCGAACAGTTATGCCATTGAACTTTCACCGTCTACGCTTTTTAAAACAGATCTTTCCTTGTCCGGTTTGCGGTCTGTAAAATTCACAGATGTGGTGAGACAGACCTTTGTGCTATCGGCGGGGTTCAAATTGTTCGATGATACCGTTACCTCAACCTCCTATTACAAAACAGCGGTTGGTTTCAAGTTCATGCTGGCCCGGCCCGAATGGAGTGCGCAAACAAATGCGAAATACAAAGTATTGCGCGCACTTCAAAAAGAACTCACGCAAAAAGTGGGCGCCAATTCCGATGCCATCGATTCGATGCCGGCCATCAAACAACTGCTTGCGGAAAGAACGGCGCTGCGCGACGAGCCCGGCGGAACAACAAGCAAGGCATACAAGGAAAAAGATGCCGAGTACCAGGAACTGCGAAAAGCGATGCGCGAAAAACTGAGCAAGGAAAAAAACGAGAACCTTCACCGGCAGATCAAAGAGAAAGCCAAAGATTTTACCATTGAACGCGTAGGATTTTTTGCGGAACTGGCGGGCGGTGTCTCGGTCGCTTTCCCAACAAATGATTTCAATTATTCCGTTACCGATAAAAGCGGCTTATGGCTCACCGCGGGGCACGAAGGTGGTAACGATAAAATGAGTGCGCTCTTCCTGGCGCGCTATCTCTACCAGCCGGAATCGGTGTATGCAGACTCAACAGGCAAGATACCCGCAAAACGCATCTCAACATTTGATATGGGCGGACGATTCATCTACACCTCACCCGATGGAAAATTCAGTGTTTCCGCAGAAGCGATATACAGGAGCGTGCTGAACAAAAGCGTGATCGACCCCTCGTGGCGCACCGTGTTCAATGCAGGATACCAGCTGGGAGGAAACCAACAGGTTACCTTCACGTTCGGAAGGGATTTTAATGGATTTGTGGAGAAAGGCGGCAACCTTGTTGCAGGCATCAACTACCTGGTAGGCCTTGGCGGACAAAGATTTCTAAACTGATAATTCATACCCAAAAACACATCCGATGCCATTACCCTTTACACCCGAACTGGCTGCAGAATACGAGCAGCTGTTCAAAAACGCGGTGATCAATCCGAAATCATATCCCGAAGTGGATAAACTGGTAGATAAGATCGTTGCCTACAAATCAACGTACGAAGAAGTGGGCCAGCCGCTCAATATTCCCTGGTATTTTATTGGCGTGATCCATTGCATGGAAGGCGGGCTGAATTTTAAAACGCACCTGCACAACGGTGATCCGCTCACGGCAAGAACGGTACAGGTTCCCGCAGGCAGACCGGTTGCAGGTGACCCGCCCTTTACCTGGAAAGACAGCGCTTCTGATGCACTGGTTTATGAAAAATTTGATAAGAAAAAAGACTGGAGCCTCGCGGGAATGTTGTACAACCTGGAATGTTACAACGGCATTGGCTACCGTTCAAAAAAGATCAACTCGCCTTACCTGTGGAGTTACTCAAGCAATTATACCATGGGAAAATACGGTTCAGACGGACAATACGACCCGCAACTTGTTTCCAAACAATGCGGCGGCGCAGTGTTGCTGAGGAGGATGTTTGAGCGGCAGATCGTTCCGAACGAAGAAATTGACCTGAACACACAGATCAAAACGCTTGGCGAAACGGTAAAATATAATATGGGAAGCGTGGTTGCAGACAATGCACTTCAACTCCAAAAGCTCCTTAATGCAGCGGGCCGTGTGATCAGGGTTGACGGCCTTTCCGGCAAAAACACTTCCGAAGCCTACTTCGCCGTAACGGGAAAATACCTGAACGGCGATCCGAGGCGTGTTTAAAGTTATGCCGTACCCGATTATCCGTATTTTTATCGGGATGGAATTGCCACACCACAGAAAATCACGGCTCAGGGCCATTGTCAGCGGGTCCGTTGGCAACCTGGTTGAATGGTACGACTGGTACGCATACACCGCGTTCTCCCTTTATTTTGCCCCGGTATTTTTCCCGGGAAAAGATGCAACAGCAGAATTATTAAATACCGCCGGTGTTTTTGCCGTCGGTTTTTTAATGCGGCCCATCGGGGGTTGGTTGTTCGGTAGCCTGGCCGACCGTAAAGGAAGAAAATTTGCGATGACGCTTTCGGTACTGTTGATGTCGTTCGGGTCGCTGGTCATTGCGCTCACCCCATCCTACAACAGCATCGGCATTGCCGCGCCTGTTTTGTTGTTAACGGCAAGGTTGTTACAGGGATTGAGCGTAGGCGGCGAATATGGAACCGCCGCCACCTACCTGAGCGAGATGGCAGGAACGGGCCGCCGCGGTTTTTATTCCAGTTTTCAATACGTAACACTGATTGGCGGGCAACTGATTGCCGTGGGCATACAATTGCTTTTGCAGAACATACTCAGCACGGCAGAGATGCAGAACTGGGGCTGGCGCATCCCGTTTTTCATCGGCGCCGTTTTATCACTCATCGCTTTTTACCTGCGCAGGACGATGGAAGAAACGCAGGCATTTGAGCAGGAGAAAAAAGCAGACAAATTAAAAAGAGGATCGCTGAAGGAATTGTTTCAGCACCCAAGGGCCATTGCAACCGTAGTAGGATTAACGCTTGGCGGAACGATCGCGTTTTACACGTACACAACCTATATGCAGAAATTTTTGGTGAATACCGTTCATCTTACCAAAGCACAGTCAACCCAGTTGAGCTTTGTTTCGTTGTTGATCTATGCAGCACTCCAGCCGTTGTTCGGGTTGTTGTCTGACAGGATCGGCCGCCGTCCCTTACTCATTGGTTTTGGCATATTGGGAACGGTATGCACGGTGCCCATCTTAACCACGCTCAGCACAACCACCGATCTTTTTGCTGTTTTTCTTTTGATGATGTGTGCACTGGTAATCGTAAGCGGCTACACATCCATCAACGCCGTTGTAAAGGCCGAGCTCTTTCCCGCAAAGATCCGTGCGCTGGGCGTTGGCTTTCCGTATTCTGTTACCGTTGCCCTGTTTGGCGGAACAGCAGAATACCTTGCGTTGTGGTTCAAAGGAAAGGGAAACGAAACCGGGTATTACTGGTATACTTCAGGCTGTGTCTTTATTTCTTTGTTGGTGTATGTGTTTATGAAGGAGACAAAAAAAACATCGTTGCTTGAACGGGGAGCCTGAGCGAACGCAGGCCAGGAGGAAGAAGATCGGTTCGCTTACATTTCTTAACTAAAGATCACATAGGTGAGCCAACTCATTGCATACGCCAGTCCGGTCATATAAATAAACTGGAACACGGGCCATTTCCAGCTGCGGGTTTCGCGTTTTACCACGGCGAGGGTGCTCATGCATTGCATGGCGAGCACGTAAAAAACCATCAACGACAATGCTGCGGGCAATGTATACACCTTGCTTCCGTCTTCGTGTGTGGCGGCATCCATTTTCTGGCGGAGGGAGCTGTTGTCGTCGGTCTCTTCCACGCTGTAAAGTGTTGCCATCGTTCCCACAAAAACCTCGCGTGCGGCAAAGGAGGTGATGAGGGCGATGCCGATCTTCCAATCGTAACCCAATGGTTCAATAACGGGTTCGATCGCTTTTCCTAAAATACCGGCGTAAGAGTTCTGCAGTTTTTCGGCAGACAAAGGTTTTTGCAGGGAGTCTGCCTGCGCAGGGTGCTGTTGTGCGAGCAAAGCATATTTCTGCTCAACTTTTTCGATCCTGTTGCCCGGCCCGTGCGAGCTCAGGAACCAGAGGAGCAGGCTGATCATGATGATCACCTTACCTGCATCAAAAACGAAGATCTTTGCTTTTTCCACCATGGTGATGCCAACATTTTTCCAGCGCGGCGCACGGTAAATGGGCAATTCGAGGATGAAGAAACTTTTCTCTTTTATTTTGATGAAGAACTTCATCACATAACTCACAATAAGCGCCATGAATGTTCCCAAGAAATAAAGCGCCATCATTACCAGTCCCTGCACGCTCAGGAAGCCAAAATAATATTTATCGTCTATCACCAGCGAGATCAGGATGGTATACACCGGCAAACGCGCGCTGCAGCTCATGAGGGGTGTAACGAGTATGGTAAGGAGCCTTTCTTTTTTGTTTTCGATGTTGCGCGCACTCATGATCGCCGGAACGGCGCATGCAAAACCGCTGATCATGGGCATTACGCTTTTGCCGTTGAGCCCGGCTTTGCGCATCAGCTTATCGCTCAGGAAACTGATACGCGCCATATAGCCCGTGTCTTCGAGCACCGTGATCAATCCAAACAATATCATGATCTGCGGAACAAAAACGAGGATGCCGCTAAGGCCCGCCACCAGCCCGTTTACGATCAGGTCGCTCCACCAGGCCTGCGGCAACGTGGTGCTGAGCCAGCCGCCGGCTTTGGTAAACAGCCATTCAATACCATCCATCGGGAATTGCGCGAGCCAGAAAATACTTTGAAACAGGAGGAAGAGAACGGCGAGCAGGATCACATAACCCCAGGTTCGGTGAAGTAAAATGTTGTCGAGTTTCTCGGTGAACATCTTTTTCTCCAGCGGCCCATGCTCCACCACATGCTGTTGCATGATCTGGCGGATGCGGGTATAGCGTTGCAGGATCTCTTCGGCCTGCGTTTTGTTTGGGTTGAATTTGTTTACGGTCTCTACCTGCTCCACTGCTTTCTGATCAAGATCGCTGAGCGGAAAATTTTCGTGGTTGATGAGGTAATGGATGGCCGCATACTCGCTCAGTTGCGGAAACAGTTTCTGAACGCCTTCCACCGATTCGGGCGCGAGTTTTTTGGTGTTCATAAAATCACGCGCATGCAGGTTCTGGTTCATACGCGAGGCCTGTGCCAGCACCTTCTTCAGCTCGGTGAGGCCCTTGTTCTTTCTCGGGTTAACGGTTACCACAGGGATGCCTAGCTCTGCTTCAAGGCCATTGATGTCTATCTGGATGTCTTTTTTGGCGGCGATATCCGTCATGGTAAGCGCCATCACCACCGGTATTTTCAGATCGATGATCTGGCTGCAGAACAAAAGGTTTCGTTTGAGGTTGCTTGCATCGGCCACCAGCAGCACCATATCGGGTTTGATATCGGCGTCGGCGCCCATGAGCACTTTGTAGGCCACCCATTCATCGGCCCTGCGGGGGTAGAGGCTGTAAGTGCCGGGGAGATCGATCAGTTCTGCATCAAAATTCTCTTCGAGCCGTATGCTGCCGGTTTTTTTATCTACCGTAACCCCGGGGAAGTTGCCCACTTTCTGGTTCAATCCCGTAAGCGCATTAAACAGTGATGTTTTGCCACTGTTGGGATTACCCACTAACGCGATATGTAATTCATTTTTTGCCAAGAACGGAGACTGCCTGCAAAAGTAGCGGCAAACAAAGGTAGTAGGTTACGAGATCGGGAAGTTAAAGGGCGCCGGGTAGCGAGGCCTCTTTTAACTAATTTAATCCCGCTGCCTTCGCAAACTCCTGTCTTCATGCTGTATTTTTGCACGTCAGAAACCGTTCCTTGTATGAAAAAATTACTGCCGGTACTTTTACTGGTACCCGTGCTTACGTATTCGCAGAGTAAGAAAAAGAAAAGACAGGCCGAAGAAAAAGCCAATGCAGAGCTGGTGGCCAACCTGAGATCGCATGTACAATATCTCGCAGACGATAAACTCGAAGGCAGGAGAACAGGAAGCCGGGGCGAGGACCTTGCCATGCAGTACATCGTTAACCAATACACCCAAATGGGCCTTGAGCCCAGGGGCACCAAAGGTTTTATCCAGGAATTTGAGATCAACGAAGGCAAACAGGTGGATGCGGCAACAAAACTCAAAGTAGACGGCAAAACCCTAACGCTCAACGAAGACTTCCTGCCCCTCGCTTTTTGCGCCAACAGTAAAGTATCGGGATCGCCCGCCATGGCGCTCAACGAATCGAAACAACCCTGGTTCAAAGACCTGAAAGAGGTGCTGGAAGAAAACAGGAACAACCCGCATTTTGATGTAGAGGCCGAGATCAAAAAAACCGTGAACGCAGTTGCCGCAAAAGGCGCAACCGCCTTGTTTGTTTACAATACCTCACCGCTTGTAGACAATATCCAGTTCAACAGGAACGACAAAAGCGAACCCGTAAAAATACCCGTGGTTTACATTACCAAGGAAGGCTATAAAAAATACTTTTCCGATCATTCCGCTACGCTTGATATAGAAATGAACCTCAGTTTCTCGGAAAAAAAACGCATGGGTAAAAATGTGGCCGCGTTCATCAACAACCAGGCTGCCCACACGGTTGTGCTGGGCGCGCATTACGATCACCTGGGGTTTGGTGAAGACAAAGGTGCGCTTGATACCGGTCATGTGATCCACAACGGCGCCGACGATAATGCAAGCGGCACCGCGGCCCTGATAGAACTGGCGCGGATGCTGAAGAAGGCGCCGCCATCGCACAACAATTACCTCATCCTTAATTTTTCAGGAGAAGAGCTCGGTTTGCTGGGAAGTAAATACTGGCTCGATCATCCCTCAACCCAGGTCACTCCCAATTACATGATCAACATGGATATGGTTGGCCGTTACGATACCGCGCACAAACTCACCATCGGCGGCTACGGAACCTCACCGGTATGGGGCGAAGTGCTCAACGGGCAGGGCCTCGGCCTCGCCATGAAATTCGACAGCACCGGGAGCGGTCCCAGCGATCATGCGAGTTTTTACCGGAAAGACATTCCCGTGCTTTTTCTTTTTACGGGAAGTCACAGTGATTACCACAAGGCAACGGACGATTGGGACAAGATCAATTACGATGGCGAGAAGGATGTTGTAAAAATGATCTACCGCGTAATTGAATTGGCAGATGCCAAAGGCAAACTCGCTTTCGCCAAAACCAACGACCCGCAACCCGGCGGCGCGCGCGCCTTCAGGGTTTCATTGGGTGTAATGCCCGATTATGGTTTTTCCGGCACCGGTATGCGCATTGATGGCGTGAGCCCGGGCAAGCTCGCCGAAAAACTAGGCCTGCAGGCCGGCGATGTGCTGCTGCAACTCGGCGAATACAAATTTGTAGATGTAAAAAGCTACAGCGATGTACTCAGCAAATTCAACAAAGGCGATGCCGCCCAACTGCTTTTTAAAAGAGGGAACGAAGAGAAACGGGTAGAGGTGCAGTTTTAAAATATGAACGCATCGCAAGATGCGTTTTAAGAGGCCGATCGGACCAACCGGGTTCATGCTATTTTGAATAGATTCTTATTGCGTACGATTATATCTTTACCGCATGAAACTCCGCCTCAATGTAGACGAACTGAACGACGATTTTTTTGAAGAAACGCGTTTGCTCGGTATTACGGCGCCGGTGAAGAATTACCAGTTCTGCCTTCAGCTCAACAATCACCTCGGTTACGATTTCAGGTTGAATGCAGACATAGAGATCCATTTGCGGAAGAAAGACAGGAGTTATTATTTTTCGGTGTACCAATCTGTAGAACCCAACAGCTTTTTGACGCATTACCTCTACCACAACCAGTACGACGGAGAGTACCTTCTCCCCGAATTCAAACACATGGATTTTCTTTGGCTGATGAAGGGGGACCTGGTAGACGATGAAAAATGCGAATGGATCAAACAGGCGGTGAGATCGATCAACGGCGTTCAACTGGTGGCCGAGTTAACCAACGAACAGATCAGGAACAAAGGCAACATGGTTTTCTGATCGCAGGAACGGATATTGCAGTCGGTTCCCTGTCACCATTTCTGAATTTAAATTCCCATCCCATGTGGACCGAACAAAACAACAAGCTTTACCGGAAATTCACGTTCAAAGATTTCTCCGAAGCCTTTGCCTTCATGACCCGCGTTGCCCTTGCCGCTGAAAAAATGGATCATCATCCCTCCTGGACCAATACCTGGAACACCGTAGAGATCTCTTTAAGCACCCACGATGCGGGTGATGTGGTTACCGGGAAAGACAGGGAGCTGGCGAAAAAAATTGACGCGATCGCGAAGTAAGAGCAGGACCGGTTCAGGTTGTCAAAACCCATTCAACTTCCCCAAATTCAAAACGATCCTTTGCGGCGCCGGATACGAGTAGTTCCCCGTTTTCAGAAACACCTTCCACCACGCAATAAAACGCGGCAGCATTGTATTTCAAACGCACCTGTTGCCCGCGTTTGAACAAATACTGGTTGTAAACCGCAAGCATGGATGCGAAGTTTCCATCTTTCAATTCATGATACCTTTTTTCAAGGCCAATGCAGAGTTCTTTGGCGAGGGCAACGGTATCAAAATTTTTCCCGGTGATCTGTTTGAGGGAAACCGGGTTCTTCAGCGTGTCGGGAAAAACCACCTGGTTAATATTCAGGCCGATTCCTACCACCGATCCGGCAAGCGCCCCCGATCTTACCAGGTTTTCGATGAGAATGCCCCCTGCCTTTCTGTCACGCCAATAGATGTCATTGGGCCATTTTATAAAAGTCTCATCCGTTGTGTATTTGTTAAAAAGGTCGTGAACGGCCAGCGCCACCATTACGCTGAGCGGGAACTGGTGGGTGATGGAAAGAAAGGAAGAGTCAACAATTACAGACAATGCAATGTTATTTCCTGGATCGGCCGACCATGATTTACCCCGCTGGCCCTTGCCGGCTGTTTGGTAATGGGCAAAAAAAGCAGCGCCATGGGCAGCCAAATCAGCCTGGAGGCGGTCCATGGCATAGATGTTGGTGCTTTCCACCATAGTTAATTCGATGAACGGTTGCCCGATGGGACTTTTCACGTTAGAAGGTGACAAAGAAGTAGTATTTTTGAGCTCGTCCACCGAGGCCTTGGCGAAGGTGGACTGAATTTAAATCTGCTTGGCTGGGGTGGTTGAATCAGACCCTGAGCGAAGGCGGATTGCGTTATCATCCGGCCCGCCTTCGCTGAAGCTTCGGTGGGCAAGTTAAATTAATCATTTATAAATCCGATCTATTATTGGAACCTCTTGCAGTTTTAAAAAGCCGTGAAAAAAGTGCAGTCACAAGGCTCACCCGCAATTCAAAGATCTTCAAAACAATTATCAAAGCGATACAGGATAAGAAGGGGGAGAATATCATAAGCCTTGATCTCCGGAAAATACCCGAAGCGTCAGCTGATTTCTTTATCGTATGCGAAGCATCGAGCACCACGCAGGTAAAGGCCATCTGCGATTTTGTAGAACACGAGGTAAAGGAAAAGTGCGGAGAAGCGCCTTACAAACACGAGGGCAGGACCGCACTGCAATGGGTACTCATCGACTACGTTAACATCGTAGTGCATGTGATGCACCCCGAAGCACGCAAGTTCTACAAGCTCGAAGACATGTGGAGCGATGCCGCTTCGCAGATGCACGATCTGTAGGAAATAAAATATAGGGCTCAGTTATTCGTTTACAATTAGAAACAATCGTTACAGGGGAAATCAGAATATGGCACAGGAAAACAAAACTCCAAAATTAAGCGGACAGGAAAAAGGCGACGGACCACGCAGGGGCCCTAAATTCAGTATTTACTGGGTATATGCGATCATAGCCGTGGTATTGCTGTTGATGCAATACATCAAAACTTCCCCCGATATGATCAGGGTTACCGAGCTTGAATTCAGGCAGGTAATGCTTACGAACAACGATGTTGCAAAACTCGATATCATCAAAAACAAGGACCGTGTCCGCGTTTACATCAAACCCGATAGTCTTTATAAGAACTTTTATACCGAAAGGCTGAAAAAGAACAACGTTGTCATCTCCAAAGACAAGGCGAAAGATGTTCCGTTGTTCGAGTTCGAAGTAACCGACAGCAAAGATTTCCAGAAATCACTGAACGAATTCTTCGAAAAAAACCCGGCTGTTTCGCAGGTTCCGGTAACACCAACGTCTGAAGGCGAATGGTTTGGTCCTGCAGCAAACGTAATATTCACCCTGCTCCTCATCATCGGCGTATGGGTTTTGCTGATGCGCAAGATGGGCGGACAAGGCGGCGCAGGCGGCCCGGGCGGAATTTTTTCCATCGGGAAATCAAAAGCGACTTTGTTCGACAAAGGATCTAAAGTAAACATCACCTTCGCAGATGTTGCAGGACTGGATGAAGCGAAAGTGGAAGTAATGGAGATCGTGGATTTCCTGAAAAATCCCAAAAAATACACAGCGCTTGGTGGTAAGATCCCGAAAGGCGCATTGCTGATAGGCCCTCCGGGCACGGGTAAAACATTGCTGGCAAAGGCAATGGCAGGTGAGGCGCAGGTACCTTTCTTCAGCCTGAGCGGAAGTGATTTTGTGGAGATGTTCGTGGGTGTGGGTGCAAGCCGTGTGCGCGACCTGTTTAAGCAGGCACGTGAAAAGGCGCCCTGTATCATTTTCATCGATGAGATCGACGCAATCGGCCGCGCACGCGGAAGGAACGCGATCATGAGCAACGATGAAAGGGAGAATACATTGAACCAGTTGCTCGTAGAGATGGACGGTTTTGGTGGCGACACCGGCATCATCATCCTCGCTGCAACCAACAGGCCGGATGTATTGGATACGGCATTGCTGCGGCCGGGACGTTTTGACCGCCAGATCTCCATCGACAAACCCGATGTAAAAGGACGGGAAACGATCTTTAAAGTACACCTGCTCCCGATCAAAATTTCAGCAGCGCTCGACCTTCATAAACTTGCAGAACAGACACCGGGATTTGCCGGCGCCGATATCGCAAACGTTTGTAACGAAGCCGCATTGATCGCCGCAAGAAAAGGAAAGGAATCTGTAGAGATGATCGATTTCCAGGATGCGATCGACAGGGTGATCGGTGGATTGGAAAAGAAAAACAAGATCATTGCACCGCACGAAAAATCGATCATCGCCTACCACGAAGCGGGCCATGCGGTGTGCGGCTGGTTCCTTGAACATGCTTACCCGCTGTTGAAAGTAACCATAGTACCACGCGGAACGGCAGCATTGGGTTATGCCCAGTATACACCAACGGAACAATACTTATACAATACGGACCAGCTGATGGACCAGATCTGTATGACATTGGGCGGACGCGCGGCGGAAGAAATCTTCTTCGGTAAAATATCAACCGGGGCGGCCAACGACCTGCAGCAGATCACCAAGATCGCTTACAGCATGGTAACGGCGTATGGTATGAACAAAAAAGTGGGTAACGTAAGTTTCTACGATCCAACGCAGGAGAACACATTCACCAAACCGTTCAGTGAAGAAACAGGAAAGATCATAGACGAAGAAGTAAGAAGCATTATTGACGATGCCTACGTGCGTACGATCAACCTGCTGACAGAGAAAAGGGAACAGGTGGAAAAACTGGCGAAAGAACTGCTCGATAAAGAAGTGCTGCACAAAAGCGATGTAGAAGAACTGATCGGCAAACGCCCTTTTGAAGAAAAGAAAGTGCTCGAGATAGAACCGGAAGCAGGAAGCGAACATTTTGTTGCGCAGGATACCGCTGGTAACATCAGCAACCCCGATACAAGTACAGAACCTTCTACAATCGGATAAATGGAAAATACAGCAAGGGAAAATATTTTAGGCAAAATAAAACAGGCACTGGCTAAACCAGTGCCTGTTCCCTTTCCTGCCAGTGCAGGAAACGAAAGTGTGTACCTGCCCTCGCAACAGGAACTGGAGATCGAATTCGCAGAAAACTTCACGCGCCTTGAGGGCCGCTTTTCTTTCTGCGCCGATGAGCAAGAACTTGTTGAACAGTTGAAAGCGTTGGTAGAGGCCCGTAAATGGACCAAACTCTACTCGCAGGAAACCCCGCTGCGCGAGCGGCTGGCGAACGCTGGTTTTTCAACCGTGTATGCGAACGATGTGGCAACCTGCGATGCGGCCATTACCGGTTGCGAAGCGCTGATCGCAAGAACAGGAAGCATGGTGCTGAGCAGCGCGCAGATGAGCGGCAGAACCACAAGCGTGTACGCGCCCGTGCACATCTGCATCGCCTATGCGAGCCAGCTGGTTTACGACATCGGCGAAGGTTTGCAGCAACTGCGTGAAAAGTACGGGCAGCAATTTCCATCGCTCGTAACACTGGCCACAGGGCCGAGCCGCACGGCCGACATAGAAAAAACATTGGTGGTGGGCGTTCATGGCCCCAAAGAAGTATTTTGTTTTTTAGTGGAAGGATAAAAAGTGATCAGATGGAACAATCTAACCAACAGCTTTTTGTATACGGCTCCCTGCGCAGCGGGTTTCAACACCCGGCGTATGCATACATCAGCAAACATTTCAGTTTGGTGGGTGATGGAAAAGTAAAAGGGCTTTTGTATGATATGGGCACTTATCCCGCCGCGGTTCCCGCACAGGATGAGAGATTCATTGTGGGCGAACTATACAGGATCAATAACCCTGACGAACTTTCGTGGGCAATCGCACAGCTTGACGATTACGAAGGCCTCAACACAGAACAGGGCGAAACCGCTTTGTACAGGAGAGAAAAAGTAAACGTTTACCTGGATGACCGAGAAACTTCAGCATGGATCTATTGGTTCAACGGAACTGTTGAAGGAAAGGAAGTGATCGCGAGCGGCGACATATTACTGTATATGCAGCAGAAAAATTCGGGCCACAGTTGACGGCGATCTTAACAGAAGAACATGAACATTCCTCCGGATAAAAAAATCTATTTCCTTTCCGATTTCCACCTCGGCGCACCCGACCATGAAAGCAGCCTTGTGCGGGAAAAGAAAGTAGTGGCCTTTCTCGACAGCATCAAACACACCGCCGCCGAGATCTTCATCGTTGGCGATATTTTCGATTTCTGGTACGAATACAAAAAAGTAGTTCCCAAAGGATATACCCGGTTACTGGGCAAACTGGCCGAGCTTACAGACAGCGGCATTCCCGTTCATGTGTTTGTGGGCAACCACGATATGTGGATGAGGGGCTATTTTGAAAAAGAACTCAATATTCCCGTTTACCACCATCCCCGCGTATTTGAATGGAACGGGAAAAAATTCCTCATCGGCCACGGAGATGGCCTGGGGCCCGGCGACCACGGCTACAAACGCCTTAAAAAAATATTCCGCAACCCTGTTTGCCAATGGGCATTCGGTTTGCTGCACCCGGCATGGGGCATAGGACTGGCCAATTATTTCAGCAGGAAGAGCCGGGTGAAAACGGGTTCGGCAGACGAACATTTTCTGGGCGAAGACAAGGAATGGCTCATTATCTATTGTAAAGATGAACTGAAAAAACAGCACTACGATTTCTTCATCTTCGGTCACCGCCACTACCCAATGGATTTCAAACTTCCCGACAACGCCCGCTACATCAACCTCGGCGACTGGATCCGCAATTTTTCCTACGCAAGTTTTGATGGAAGGGATGTGGAACTTCTTAAATGGCAATAGTATTTACTAATTTGCAGTATGGAAGATTTTCTTCAGAAAGAAATTTTAAGCAACAGCATCCGGAGCTATCTCTACGTGGTGGGTATTATCCTGGCCGCATTGCTGATCAAGCGCCTTATATCGAAATACCTGGCCAAACTTTTGTTTAAGATCGTCGCAAAGGCAGCGAAAAATATTGAAAGGCAATCCTTTCTCGACCTGGTGGTTCAGCCTTTGGATGTGTTCCTTGTTTTACTTGTTTCCATCATCGCGCTCGACAAACTGAATTTCCCGGTTGCGCTCAATTTCACCGTATACCACATCACATTCAAGCAACTGATCGATTCGCTGGCTGCTGCAACGGTGATCATTGTATTTATCTGGCTTTGCCTGCGCGTACTGGATTTTGTGGCGATGATACTTGAAGAGAGGGCCAACCTTACCGTGGACCAGACAGACAACCAGCTTGTACTTTTCTTCAAGGATTTTTTCAAGGTGATCCTTGTGATCATCGGCATACTGATGATCTTCAAGTTCTCGTTCAACAAACCCATCGGCAATCTTTTAACAGGCCTGAGCCTTGTGGGCGCAGCCATTGCGCTGGCAACAAGAGAAAGCATGGAGAACCTGATCGCATCCTTCATTATCTTTTTTGATAAACCCTTCATCACCGGCGACCAGGTGCGTGTAAATAATTTTACCGGAACGATCGAAAGGATAGGACTGCGCAGCACACGCATCAGGACGATGGAAAAAACCTACATCTCTGTTCCCAACAAACAGATGGTGGATACGATCGTAGACAACATCACCCTCCGCACGCAACGCAAGGTAGAGCTGAGGCTGGAGCTGGGTTTGAGCGCAACGGCGCAGCAACTGAAAAGCCTGGCAACCGATATCAAAACCATTCTCAACAAACCCGGGATCGAAAACAAAACGGTGTACCTGATGGATACCGGGAAGAATGCACACATCATGTCCGTTGACTACTTCACCACCATCGACCAATCCATCGAAGAATTCACTGAATTGCGGCAGGCGGTAAATTTAGAAGTGATCGAGTTGCTTGAAACAAGTAAGATCGAACTCGCCGCAGCGAATACGGATGTGATTGTTACGAACAAAACTCCGGACCGCGCCGTGTAAACCTTCGTGTCAGTAAAAGATTTTTACGCCTGCAGGTTCGCTTTCATTTCCAGCAGAAAAGACCTGAACCTTGTTAAAGATTCAACGAGCCTGATCTGTGTATCGGCTTCCTGTTTGTTGTTCTTGAGGTAATTTTTAGCGCCGTCGATCGAAAATTTGCGCTGGCGGAGCAGGAAGTAAATAAGCTGGAGGTTTTTGATGTCTTCTACGCGGAAGAGACGGTCGCCCTTTCTTGTTTTGCGCGGTTGCAACACATCAAACTCGTTCTCCCAATAGCGGAGCAACGAAGTATTAACCTTGAACCAGCCCGCCACTTCGCTGATGGAATAATATAATTTTTGCTGCAGCACTTCATCATCCGGCACCTCGATCAGGTCGGCTTCATTGTCCATTTCCTTGAATGATTTGCGGCCACGTTTGCCTGCAGGTTTTGCAGCGGCCGTTGTTGTTTTTTTGGCAGCCGTTTTTTCTTTCGCAACCGTTTTTACAACAGGCGCTTCTTCAACAACAGGCGGGGCAATGATTTTTGCTTCCGCGATTTCAACCGCTTTTTCTTCGGAGAGAACAACGGCAGCCGGCGTTGCTTCGATCGCTGCAACGGGAATGATCTCTTGCGGAGCTTCGGCAATTTTTTCTTCCTTCGGTTGATCAACGATGGGCGTTGACGCAATAACGGTCCCCTCTTTTTCGTCAGCTGTTTTTGTCTCGGCTTCTGCCGGCTGAACATCACTCGCCCTGGCGGCTTTTTCTTTCTTCTTCGGGGCCGGTGTTTCTATAGGAAAACCAAAAAGGTCTAATTGCTGCATAGCGTAAAAATAAGACAAGTACACCGCCGCTTTCGTTAAGATTGGAGGGACGTGGAAAAGATGTGTATCTTGGATTTGATTAGCACCGGCTGGTGGGTGGAAGTATCAAATGGGTTTAGCCTTTTTAACTATTTTGCCACTTTAATGCCAACCTGCTCCAACCCTGGCAAAACCATGAAAAACATAGAAACGATCTGCATTTGCGGCGCCGGCACCATGGGTAGCGGCATTGCCCAGTTATCGGCCATGGCCGGGTACCAAACGATACAGTTTGACGTGAACGCCGCCATGCTCGACAAAAGCAGGAGCGGCATTGAAAAAAACCTGCAGTGGCTGGTTGATAAGGCAAAGATCTCACCAGAAGAAAAACAGCAATGCCTGCAACGCCTGGTATTTACAGATGAGCTCGCCAATTGCAGCGCCGATCTCGTGATCGAGGCCATCATTGAGAAAAAAGAAGCGAAGACGGATCTGTTCAAAAAGTTGCTCGCGATCAACCCGGGTGTGATCCTTGCCACCAATACATCGTCCATCGCCATTACCGAAATTGCAGAAGCCGTTGCTGCCCCGCAGCATGTTATCGGGATGCATTTTTTCAACCCGGCGCCGGTAATGAAACTGGTGGAAGTGATCACGACAGCACAGACCGATCCATCCGTTGTAAACACAGTGGTGATGCTCGCCGCAAAAATGGGAAAGACAGCCGTGTTGTGTAAAGACGCACCCGGCTTTATCGTAAACCGCGTTGCGCGCCACTATTACCTGGAAGCGATGAAACTTGTTGAACAGAACCTGGCCACCATCGAAACCGTTGATACTATTATGGAAGTAAGCGGTTTTAAACTGGGCCCGTTCAAATTGATGGACCTGATTGGGATGGACATCAATTACAGCGTCAGTAACATTGTATGGGAAGCACTCGGTAAACCCGAAAGGCTGACACCATCGGTACTGCAAAAACAAAAAGTAGATGCCGGGGAACTCGGAAGAAAAACAGGGAAAGGATTTTATGCGTATTCGTGATCGAATCGGGAGCTAAGAAATTGCAAAACACGTAATACATCATACAAGACCTGAAGCCTGAAACAACATAATCATATGAAAAAAACGATCCTTTTTTTATCGGCGGTTTTGCTTTTCGCTTCCTGCAAACTAAGCGATCAAAACCAGACCAAAGAAGACAACAGCGAGCTCTCCGCTTTGCTCGACAAATATTACGAAGAACGGATGGGGCTTTTTCCCTTTGAAGCAACCATCAATGGCGACAATCGTTTCAACGATAAATGGTACGTTGATTTTACAGACAGCTACCGTGCAAAGATCAAATCGTTCTACGACCGTTACCGTGTATACATTTCGAAATTTGAAAGGGATGCACTGAACGACAATGACAAACTGAGCTTCGACGCTTTTTCACGTGATGTGAAAGTGGGTATGGAGGGACTTGGGTTTCATGAAAATTATTTTCCGCTCAACCAGTTCCAGAGCACGCATCTCGTCTTCAGCCAGTTTGGAAGCGGCAGCGTGATACAGCCTTTTAAAACCGTTGCCGATTACGACAACTGGCTCAAACGTGTTGCGGTTTTTCCTGCGTATGCAGACAGCGCGATCGTTTATTTCAGGAAGGGAATGGCCGAAGGATATGTGTTGCCCCGAAGCATCGTGGTAAAAATGATCCCGCAAATGCAATCGTTGGTGGTGGATGATGCAACAAAAAGCCTTTTTTACGGGCCGATCACAAACCTGCCAAACGATTTCAGCGCAGCAGATAAAAAAAGGATCACGGATGCGTATGTGATCGCGATCAACGGCCAGCTCACCCCTTATTTTAAAAAACTCGCAGACTTTTTACAAAACGAATACCTGCCCAAAGCCCGCACCACCACCGGAATCAGCGGAATTCCGGATGGAGAGAAATATTATAAGTTCCTCGTGCGCCAGCAAACCACAACAGATAAAACGCCCGATGAAATTTACAACATTGGCCTGGAAGAAGTAAAACGCATCCGCACAGAAATGGAGCGCATCAAAAACGAAACGGGTTTTAATGGCGACCTGAAATCGTTCTTCACCTATCTCAAAACCGACAAAAAGTTCACACCTTATAAAACGGCGAAGGAAGTGCTGGATGCTTTTGATTCGATCCACAAAAAAATGGAGCCCAACCTTGAAAAGATGTTTGGCCGCAAACCCAAAACGCCTTTCGAGATCAGGCAGACAGAGGCTTTCCGTGCGGCAAGCGCAAGTGCAGAATACAACCAGGGAAGCGCAGATGGATCGCGCCCCGGTATATTTTACATTCCCATCATCGATGCAACTACGTTCAACATAACGAGCGGAATGGAAAGTTTGTTTTTGCACGAGGCCATCCCCGGGCACCATTACCAGATCAGCCTGCAGCAGGAGAACGAAAAGCTGCCAAAATTTCGCCGGTTTGGCGGCAACAACGCGTATGCGGAAGGTTGGGCATTGTACTGCGAGAGCCTGGGAAAAGAATTGGGCCTGTATACGGACCCTTACCAATACATGGGCGCATTGGGAGATGAGATCCACCGGGCCATCAGGCTGGTGGTTGATGTGGGCATGCATACAAAGAACATGACACGCGAAGAGGCCATTCAATACATGATGGACAATGAACAGATCAGCGAAGAAGGGGCCACGGCCGAAATAGAACGGTACATGGTGATACCTGCGCAGGCGCTGGGCTACAAGATCGGCGCATTAAAGATCCGCGAGCTTCGCACGAAGTATGAGAAACAGCTGGGCGATAAATTCAAACTTTCCTCTTTTCACGATGCGGTGCTTAAAGACGGCAACCTGCCACTGGATGTGCTGGAGAAGAAAATGGACGCCTGGGCTAAAAAATAAACGTTCGATAAGTACGGGGCCACGAGGACGGATGATGGAGAATGCCTGCCCCGTACCTGCGATACTGCTTACCGAAGTGGATGCGGAGTTGTACTTTTGTTGCCTATGCGCATCGCTATCAACGCAATTTTTCTGCAGAAGGATCAACTGGAAGGATACGGCCACTACGCCAACGAGGTATTCAGCAGGATGGTGAAACAGCACCCTGAGCACGAATTTGTTTTTTTATTCGATCGTGAATACGATCCCAAATACATTTATGCAGGTAATGTAAAACCGATGCTGGTTCCGCCTGCTGCGCGGCACCCGCTTGCGTTTTTTACCTGGTACAACCTAAAGGCTCCGGCGGCATTGCGTTCGGAGAAAATTGACGTGTGGGTGCAGCCCTATGGGTTCTGCAGCCTTACCACGAAAATTCCGCAGGTATTGGTGATGCACGACCTGTCTTTTGTTCACTTCCCCAAATTCATTCCGTGGTACCACAGGATGTATTACCGGGCCTTCACAAAAAAATTCCTGGCGAAAGCGAAACGCATCGTAACGGTATCGGAGTTTACAAAGAATGACATCATACAGCAATACCATACCTCACCGGGAAAAATAAACGTTGTACACGGCGCTGCGCGCGAAAACTTCAAACCGGTATCGTGGTTCGAACGCGAAGAAATGAAAGAGGGCTTTGCCGGGGGAACAGAATATTTTTTATTCACGGGCGGCATCCATCCACGCAAGAACCTGATGAACCTGCTCAAGGCATTCTCCCTGTTCAAAAAATGGCAGCACAGCAACATGAAGCTGCTGGTAGCAGGAAGGCTGGCCTGGGATTATGAATTTTTCCTTGAAAAATTAAGGACCTACAAATACCGCGAAGACGTTGTGCTCCTCGGTTACCAGCCCGAAGAAGAACTCGCGCGCATTACCGCCGGTGCCTATGCCCTCGTGTATCCCTCTTATTTTGAAGGGTTCGGCTTGCCCATTGTTGAAGCGATGCAGGCAGAGGTTCCGGTGATCACGAGCAATACCAGCAGCATGCCCGAGATAGGCGCCGATGCCGCACTATATGCCGACCCTTCGAAACCCGACGAGATTGCCAAACACATGCAGCATGTGTACCGCGATGAGATCCTGCGCACATCCCTCATCGAAAAAGGCAAAATACGGGCGGCTGAATTCAGCTGGGATAAAGCGGCGGAAGAACTTTGGCAAAATGTGCTTGCCGCGGCAGGATAATACCCGCAATACCGCTGTTTTCCCGGCTGGTTGTTTTCTTGCACCTTGTTCCTTTACTCGCTATTTTTGCAGGCTAAAACAAAAACATGCACAAATCAAATATTTCGATAGAAATAGAATTGGATGATACCAAGGTTCCGCAGAACATCAAATGGAGCGCGAGCGATAGTTCGGCAGATATGATGCAGCCCGCCAAAGCCATGATGGTAGCGTTCTGGGACGGCGCCGACAAAAGCGCGCTCCGCATTGACCTGTGGACCAAAGACATGATGGTTGACGAGATGGCCGATTTCTACTACCAGACGATGATGGGCATGGCCGATACCTACCAGCGCGCCACACAACAGAAAGAACTGGTAGACGATATGAAGAACTTTGCAAAAATGTTCTACAAAAAATTCAAGGATACCCAATTGAAAGAAAACAAATAAAAACATTTATATGAGTTTAGAAGAAAAAGTAATGGCGCAGATGAAAGATGCCATGAAAGCAAAAGACGAAGCCCTGTTGCGCGGATTGCGCGCCATCAAAGCAGAGATCATCAAGGCAAAAACAGACCCGGGCGCCAATGGACAGATCTCGGCTGATACTGAAATGAAACTCCTGCAGAAACTGGTGAAATCGCGCAAAGACTCCCTCGTTATCTACGAGCAGCAAAACCGCGCAGACCTTGCCACCAAAGAATCCGAAGAGATCGCCGTGATCGAAAAATTCCTGCCGCAACAAATGAGCGAGGCAGAATTGAAAGAAGCCGTTGCCTCCATTGTTGCACAGACAGGCGCTGCCGGTCCGCAGGATATGGGCAAAGTAATGGGCGTTGCCTCGAAACAACTCGCGGGTAAAGCAGATGGAAAGGCGATCGCAGAAGCGGTAAAAAATGCGCTGAACAATAAATAACCAAGACGCGCCCTATTTACGCGCCTAAACCTGCTGTATGCTGATCGATTCCGTCTTTGCCATTCTAATGGTGATCGCAATTTTCAAAGGGCTGCGCAAGGGATTTGTGGTAGCGGTTTTTTCGTTCCTTGCCATCATCATTGGTATCGCTGCGGCCATGAAGCTTGCAACCGTGGTTGCAGACTGGCTCAAAGACAGCACCAATATTTCTTCGGCCTGGCTGCCCTTTCTTTCTTTTGCATTGGTGATGATCGGTGTGGTGATACTGGTGCGCATCGGCGCATCGATGATCGAATCTGCGATGAAGATGGTGATGTTGGGATGGGTGAATAAACTGGCAGGCATCGTCCTCTTCGCAGCTTTGTATACCACCGTTTACAGTGTTGTTCTTTTCTATGCCGATAAAATGCACTGGATCAAACCCGAAACCTTTGCCGCATCCGGCACCTATTCATTCATCAAACCCTGGGGCCCCAAAGCGATAGACCTGTTCGGCTCGGTGATCCCCTGGTTCAAAGGAATGTTCGATGAGATGTCGCAGTTTTTTGACGGGGTGCACGCAAGGGTAAAACAATAGCGGGCACTGGATCGTGCATGGTAAATGCAGCACAATCAACGCGGCCAGGGGTGGGTTTTACAGGTAAGGGATCATTAAATAATTATTACCTCCACGCTCAAAAAGTACTTTGCCAATACCAACACATTCAACCGGTTGCCTGCCATCCGCGATCAACGATTCCCGGTTCCGGATACAGGGCACGATTTTTTAAGTTACGGGATCGGGTAAAACCTTTAACCTGTTCTTTCTTATAACCTGTTTTTGCTTTAAAATCAGTATTTTAGCAGCAGTTATCCGAATCTTTGCATGGCTGCGGCACGGATTTAAAACGCATTTCCCTGAATTTGCTTTTATTTGTACTGATCGCATCAATGCTTGCATAAGAATTTGACCAAATGAGTTACGAGATCAAACAACACGATAAGTTTAAGTTTATTGAAGAAGGCGAGGGCGAGGTATTGCTGCTGTTACATGGTTTGTTTGGTGCGCTGAGTAATTTTGCTGACCTGGTTGAATATTTCAGACACAAATACAAGGTGGTGGTTCCGATCCTGCCTTTGTTCGACCTGGATATTTTTCATACATCTGTTGGCGGACTGGAAAAGCACGTTCAGAAATTTATTGAAACGCGCGGATACAACAACATTCATTTATTGGGTAATTCACTGGGCGGCCATGTGGCGCTGGTGCATACATTAAAACACCCGGAAAAGATCAAATCGATGATCTTAACGGGTAGCAGCGGGTTGTTTGAGAACGGGATGGGTGACAGCTATCCCAAACGAGGCGACTACGAATACATCAAAAAGAAAACGCAGGTAACCTTTTTCGATCCCGAAAAAGCGACCAAAGAACTGGTGGATGAGGTTTTCGAGATCACCAATAACCGCATCAAAGTGATCAAGATCATCGCGCTTGCGAAAAGTGCGATCCGCAACAACCTGGGCGAAGAGCTCAGCCAGATCAAACAACCCACCTGCCTGATCTGGGGCAACAACGACACGATCACGCCTCCCTTTGTAGGAAAAGAATTCAACCGCCTCATTCCAAACAGCGAACTGCATTTTATCGATAAATGCGGCCACGCCCCGATGATGGAAGTACCCGACGAATTTAACAAGCTTTTGGAAGGGTTTTTAGACAGGCTGAAACCATAATTGTCAACCCTGGCAAGGTTTTGAACGTATATGAAAGAAAGAACACATGCTGGCATCACAAATCATCAACACCGGGTTTCCTGCGGTCAATCTCTTTGACAAGGTCTCATTCGCCCTGCGTTTAATGGACGAATACGATGTGCTGCACCTGCCCGTTCTGAGCGAAGAAAAATACGCAGGCATGGTAAGCAAAGACGACCTGCTTGATGCCGATGAAGGCAGCATGCTCGCATCCATCCAATCCTCACTCATCCGCATCTCTGTTAAAGGCGAAGAATACTTTTTATCGGCCCTCAAACTCATTGCAGAAAACGAATTGTCGCTGCTGCCCGTGGTTAATGAGCAGGCAGAACTGGCGGGGGTGATCACCTCAAAAGACATCGTACGCAGGCTCTCCCTCTTTGTTGGAACGGAAGAGCCGGGCGGCATCATTGTGCTGGAGATCGAAAAAAGGAATTTCTCCTTCGGAGAGATCAGCCGTTTGGTGGAAACGAACGACGCATACATCACCCAGCTCAATACATACACAGAAGCCGATACCGGGCTGGTGGTGGTTACGATCAAAGTGAATAAGATAGAGATCTCGGATATTGTGGCAACCTTTCAGCGGTACGAATACATTGTACGGTATTACTTCGGGGAAGAATCTTATGCAAATGAGTTAAAGGAGAATTACAACCACCTGATCTCGTACCTGAATATGTAACCGCCCACTTTCGAAAACGCCGCCATGCAAAAGAGTTGCGGGTACAACGGAACGGATCCCCAATTGCGCAGGTATGAATTTTGTAACCGGTTTAAGACATAATCCTGCTTTGTGCGAAAAACCTTTCGGTTCGTACTTCGCAAACGAAGACCTGACTGCCGCGCGCGGCGCAGGTTTCACAAAACCCAATCCTTGATGCGGCAAATACGTGTAATTTTCTTTGTACTGTTTCTCGTGTCGGCCCATACCTGTTTTGCACAGGATTCATCGGTTGTGGTGCAGAAGAACAACACGGTTGTGATCAACAACCTCTTTCTTACGGGCAACAAAAGAACCAAAAGCTTTATCGTGTTCCGCGAAGTGCCTTTTGTAAAAGGAACGGAGCTGTCGGAATCCGATCTCGAAAAACAGCTCGTACTTGCCCGGCAACAGGTGATGAACACCTTGTTGTTTGTAGATGTGAATGTTTATGTAGCGGCACGCAACGGCAATCTTGTAGACATTAACATAGACGTAAAAGAGCGCTGGTATTTTTTTCCGTTGCCGTATTTCCGGCTGGTAGACAGGAACTTTAACCAGTGGTGGGTAGAGCAGCATCGCAGTCTTGAAAGGGTGAACTACGGAATAAAGTTCACGCAAAACAACATCAGCGGCCGCAACGATAACCTGGATGTGTGGCTGATCACCGGGTATACCCAACAGGTTACCCTGCGCTACAACCTTCCTTTCTTCGACAGGAAACTGAAACAGGGGTTCAACATCGGTATTATTTCCGCCACGCAGAAAGAGATCAATTATGCAACGGGCGATAACAAACAGCTTTTTTACAGGTCGGAGGCCGTTAACAAAAAAAACCTTCGGCTCGAATTCACGTATTCCTATCGCCCGGATGTCAGGCAGCGCCACATGTTCCGCATAGGATACAGCAACGAGCGTGTGTCTGATACCGTGGTAAAGATCAACCCGCAATACTTTCCAAACGGCGGGGCGCAGATGAAATACCTCGATCTTACTTATACGTACCGCTATTACAATGTGGATTACCGCCCTTACCCAACCACAGGTTTCTTTGGCGAGGCCAGCCTGTACCGCCGCGGCTTCAACAACACCGACGGGCTCTGGCAGCTCAATGGCCGGGCAGTGTATGTGCAACCGCTCACCAAAAATGCATTTGTGCATTTTGAAGCCCTTGCCATAGCGAAGGCGCCGTTCCGCAGCTTTTTTGTAAATGAGAAACTGATCGGCTATGGTTTTTACCAGTTGCGCGGGCTCGAATACAATGTGGTGGATGGAATGGTGGGCGGGGCATTCAAAACAACATTTGCCACCAAGGTCTTTTCGTTCATTTTAAGAAATCCGTTCCCCAGCAAAACACACGATAAGATCCCCATCCGCTTTTTCCTGAAAACCTATGCCGATGCGGGTTATGCCTACAACCCATCGCCACGCCCCACCAATACCCTTAACAACAGGCTGTTGCGTACCTGGGGGTTTGGAATGGATATCGTGTCGATCTACGATTTTGTGTTTAAAATTGAGTACAGCTTTAATCAACTGGGAAAGGATGGCTTATATTTACAAACCAGGAATGAGTTTTAGGCAGCTCCCGGAAAAGGAAAACGGGCATCGGGCACCGTCCGTAAAACCGGCTCCTTGTTTTCCTGTACCTTGAACCTTACACAAGCGATCTCACAATGAAAGTAGCCATCTACAGCCGCGGGTTAGATTTTGAGCAGGAGAACCCCCTCCTGTTGCTGCTGGAAGAATTGACACGCTACGATACCACCGTGCTCATTTTTCACCAGCTGCTTTCGCAGTTCACCCTGCCCAGGCATCTGCACGAGAAAATGACCCCTTTTATGACCTCGGATGACCTCGACGAACAGATCGATTGCCTCATCAGTATCGGGGGGGATGGCACTTTGCTGGATACGGTGGCGCTGGTGCGGAATAAAAATATTCCCATCCTGGGCATCAATTTCGGTCGTTTGGGGTTCCTTGCAAGTATCAGCAAGGATGAACTGGCCAGTGCGGTAGACTCACTCATCAACCATACCTACCTGATCGATAAAAGATCTTTGATGCACCTCGACTCGAATGAACCGCTTTTTGGCGATACGCCATTTGCGCTCAACGAATTCGCGATACACAAAAGGGATATTTCACCGATGGTCAAGATCCACACGTATTTAAACGGTGAATTCCTGAATACGTACTGGGCCGATGGGCTGATCGTGTCAACACCCACCGGTTCTACGGGCTACAACATGAGCTGCAACGGGCCCATCATGTTCCCCGACTCGGCCTGCATGGTAATTACACCGGTGGCGCCACACAACCTCAACGTCCGCTCGATCATCGTTCCCGATTCGAACGTGATCTCGTTCGAGGTAGAAAGCCGCGCCGACCAGTTCATCTGCGCACTGGATGCAAGAAGGGAGATCGTGAACAAGAACATCCAGCTTGCCGTAAAAAAAGAAAAATTCGGGGTTAACCTGATACGGCTGAATGAAAACAGTTTCCTGTCTACCTTGCGCACCAAACTGACATGGGGACTGGATAAAAGAAATTAACTTTTATTGTAACGATTTTTGATGCTATTTTACAATATAGAGTCCACAGCAAAATAACTATGCTTAGAAAGACCATAACATTCATCTGCTTAATCATGGGCCTTCAAACCGCTCAGGCGCAATTGATGGAGCCTTATGTGCACCAGGGAGAAGTTGGTTTTTCTGCAGGGGTGGGTCATTATTTCGGCGACCTCAACCCCACCACTTCAGTAAACCGCCCTAAGCTGTCGGCAGGTATATTTTTCCGCAAACAATTGAGTAGTTATATCGGCATCCGCCTCAGTGCAGATTATGCCCAGCTTGGCTATTCGGATGTATACAGCAGCAACCCTGTTCAGGTGGCGCGCAACCTCAGTTTTAATACCAATGTATGGGAGCTGAGCCTTGCCGGCGATTTTAATTTTCTCGAATTTCACCCGGGTTTTGAAGGATACCGATTTACTCCTTATGTTGGCCTGGGTATCGGCGTGTTCTCTTACGATCCCTATGCCTATCTCAATGGCGAAAAATACATGTTGCGCACATTGGGTACAGAAGGGCAGGGCAGTTCGCTTTACCCGGAACTGAAACCCTATTCGCCCATCGCCATCAGCGTTCCGCTTACATTGGGTTTCAAATATGCGATCAATGAGAAGGCGAATGTTTTTGCCGAGCTCACCTACCGCATGACGAGCACCGACTACCTCGATGATGTTAGCGGCGTTTATGCGCCCGATGCTTTCCCGCCATTGCCCGACGGATCGCCATCGCCTGCATTTTTGCTGCAGGACAGGAGCTACGAAACCGGAACATCCATCGGAACCAAGGGCCGTCAGCGGGGTAACAGCCTTCAGAAAGACGCTTTTGCCACTTTCAGGGTCGGGATTTCGTTCAATCTCTCCTCTTACCGCTGCCCGGATCCGTCCAGGAGATAATACGTGTTTATATCCCTGTTTTGTTGGCAAATTTTAGTATTCCTTTAATCAACCAGCTGACAATAGTTCACCTCTAACGCCTTTCCAACAGCATTATTATCAAATATTTATAACGGCTCAATGCAGTACCGTAAGCACCTTTCGGCAACATCTTGTCATTTCACACGTTATAAGCTTGTGTGGGTATCCATTTTGATTTATGTTTACAAGTAAATAATTAGCCATGTTTTACTCAAATGAAGATCAAAATAGAAGGCAGTTAGAAGCGCTGGGTAGAGTAAAGGAAAAGGCGATGTCTGATCCAATTTATGCTAAATCTATTATTGAATCGGTCATATCACGATCTGATTCCTCGCTTTGGTCAGCAGGTGAATCGAATGAAATAACTGGAAATGCTGAATCATCAACCGACAAGCGTGATCGCTTTTCATAGCTGTGATATAGAAGTCGGATTAAAAGTTTTACTGGGATTAGATAACCTTAAGCACAGTACAAATGATTGGGACTGGCTCGGGGATGGTATTTATTTTTGGGAGCAAAATCCAGAAAGAGCACTAACGTACGCGCGGGAATGCGCAGAGGGCAGGCAAAAGAATAAAAGGAAAATCAATACTCCCTTTGTTTTAGGTTGTGTAATCGATTTAAAGAACTGCTTTAATCTTACAGAGTCGGTTTCTATCTCCTGGTTAAAGCAAGGATATAAAGATTTTGTAGATCTATGTAAGGCTACCGGCACCCCTATCCCGCAAAACAAAGACGCCAATAGAAAATTAGATTGTGCTGTGATCAGGTATATCCATACAGTCAATGAGCAGCAGAACTTAACCAGATACGACACCGTTAGAGCGGCGTTTCCAGAGGGAGAACTTGTTTATGAGGGTTGCGAGATACGTGAACATACTCATATTCAGATATCAGTGCGCACAGAAGACTGTATCAAAGGATATTTCTTGCCTAAGCCCTTTGATGCTTATAATCCCTATTTGAAAGCTCATATAATGGATAAGTATCCTGAATTAGGTTGTTAGGTCCGTTAAATCAACCAACTGGGAGATAAGCTTATGGCTCCTACCTCGATTCTCCCCCTAAAACAGCCTTAAAATCCAGCAATAACAGCCCTTTCGGTCTTTTTAATTCACCAGATTTTCGCTTTTGCTTTTGAGTTTCACTAGATTTGCACCCTAATTGAATTTTCTATATGCAGGAAAGCCTGATAGACAGGATTGACAAAGGCCGTTTACCCCGGCACATCGCCATCATCATGGATGGCAACGGGCGTTGGGCGGAAGAGAAAGGACAGGATCGCCTGTATGGTCATTTTCACGGGGTGGAAAGCGTGCGCAACATCGTGGAGGGCAGCGCCGAACTGGGGCTGGAATACCTTACACTCTACGCGTTCAGTACCGAGAACTGGGACAGGCCGCAGCAGGAAGTAGAAGGATTGATGTCGCTGCTGGTAGAAACCATCCGCAAGGAAGTTCCCACACTCAACAAAAACAACATCCGTCTTCATGTGATCGGTGACACCAATATGCTGCCGAAGTTTGCGCAGGATGAGCTGGCCGAAGCATTGGAGATGACGAGCCACAATACAGGCCTCAACCTCATCATGGCGCTGAGCTACAGCAGCCGCTGGGAGCTGGTAAATGCGGTCAGGAACATCGGGATGGATGTGAAAGCGGGTAAAATAGACCCGGCGAGCATCAACCAGGACACCCTGCAGCAATACCTGACCACCAGCAAGTTCCCCGATCCGGAACTGATGATCAGGACAAGCGGCGAGTACAGGATCAGCAATTTCTTATTGTACCAGCTGGCCTATGCCGAACTATATTTCACCAATACCCGCTGGCCGGATTTCAGAAAAGACAATCTCTACGAAGCCATCATCGACTTCCAGGGACGGGAAAGAAGATTTGGCAAGACCGGGCAGCAAATACAGGAGGAAACCCAATTGGCATAATACTATTCACCCGGCTAACCTTGAGAATGAAGGTGATTTAACAAACACTTTTCATTATTCCAGTTAATTTGCCCCGCCTAAAAACCCGAACCATTGGCTGACAGGACCGGCCATTTATAACCCCGGTCAGCACCATTTACAAACCGAAACGGATGCAGAAAGTGTACAAAATTTTAGTGTTGGCTTTAGTAACATCGCTCGTGAGTTTATCGGCACGGTCGCAGGAAACCACACCTCCTGATACCACCATCACTTCCATAGACGTTGACCTCCTCAATATATTCAACCAGAAAACCCCAAGAACCTACCGCGTAGCCAACATTTCGGTGATCGGTAACCGTTTTTTCGACGAGAACCTTTTGCTTTCGATTGTCAACATCAATGTAGGCGATGAGATCAAGATACCGGGTGGCGATAATTTCTCAAAAGCCATCACCAAATTGTGGAAGGAAAATTATTTCTCCAACGTAGAGATCTACATTACCAAACTGGAAGGAAAGAACATCGACATCCAGATCGCGGTAACGGAAAGGCCGAGGTTGTCTAAATTCTATTTCAAAGGCGTTCGCAAGGGCGAAACAGAGGACCTGGCAGGTAAGACGGGCCTTGTTCCCAACCGCGTGATTACGGAAAACATGAAGATCTCAGCGATAGAGGCGATCAAAAAATTCTATGCAGAAAAAGGATTTCTCGATGCGAGCGTTAAGATCGTAGAAAGAAAAGACACCTCTTTCAACAACATGCTGACGCTCGATTTTATGATCGACAAGGGCCCGAAAGTAAAGATCAACAACATCAATTTCGGAGGCAATACCATCGAATCGGCGAAGCTGAAAAAGCAGATGAAGGATACCAAGGAAAGATCAAGGTTCACACTCAACCCTTCTTTCGATTCGGCCAAAATTGTACAGGCAGACCGCTATACGTTTGAAGAGTACCTGAAAGATTACGGCTTCCTCACCTATTCAAAAACAAAGAAAGTCCTCGATCCGTACATCCGCCTCAAATTATCGGGTGCGAAATTCGATGAGAAAAAATACATCGAAGACAAAGAGAACATCCTTACCTACTACAACTCCCTCGGTTACCGCGATGCGGTGATCGAAAAAGATACCGTTTACCACGCAAAGAACGGCGGCCTCAACATCGATATCAAGATGAACGAAGGGCGCCAGTATTATTTTGGCGACATCAGCTGGAGAGGGAACACCAAGTTTTCAGATTCGGTGCTGTCGCTCATGCTCGGCATCCGCAAAGGCGATATCTACAACCGCGAATTGCTGGATAAGAAACTTCACCCGGGCGCAGACGGGGGCGATGTGGGTTCGTATTACCAGGACGACGGTTACCTCTTCTTCCGCTCCGAAGCGGTGGAAACAGCGGTTTACAACGATACGATCGACTTCGAGATCCGCCTGGTGGAAGGTCCGCAGGCAACGATCAAGAATGTGCGCATTTCGGGTAACGACCGTACAAAGGAACACGTGATCCGCCGTGAGCTGAGAACCATTCCGGGCGAAAAATTCAGTCGTACCGACCTGATCCGTTCACAACGTGAGATCGCGCAGCTGAACTATTTTAACCAGGAAAAGATCGGCATCGACCCGGTTCCGAACCCGGATGATGGAACGGTTGACATCAACTACCGCGTAGAAGAAAAATCGAGCGACCAGTTAGAATTGAGTGCAGGTTGGGGAGGTTCCATTGGTTTAACGGGTACATTGGGTATCTCGTTCAATAACTTCTCGATCAAGAATATTTTCACGAAGAAAGCCTGGGATCCGTTGCCGATGGGAGACGGCCAGAAGCTGAGCCTTCGTGTGCAGAGCAATGGTAAAGCGTTCCGCTCATACAACTTCTCGTTCACCGAGCCATGGCTGGGCGGAAAGAAGAGGAATGCGCTTACCGTTAGTGTGTACAATACCAAATACGGGCAAACCTATGATCCGCTGACAGGTGCATACGATCCGGATATTGCCAATACACGTTATATCTCAACAACGGGAGCAACCGTGAGCCTTTCCAAACAGTTGAAATGGCCGGATGACTTCTTCTCGTTGTCGATGGGTATCAACTATACACGATACAAACTGAGTAACTACGCGATCGATCCTACCAACCTTCCGGGTTTTGAAAATGGGATCGTGAACAACATCAACTTCAGGGTGGCGTTGCAGCGTTCGTCGGTAGACCAGCCGCTGTTCCCGCGTTCGGGTTCAACGTTCATGTTGAGTCTGCAGGTAACACCGCCGTACTCGCTCATCGATAAAAACATAACCAACAAGGCAAATCCATATAACTTCATTGAATACCACAAATGGAGGTTCAACGGAGAGTGGTATGTGCCGCTGGGCAAGCCGCATGGCGAGGAAAAGAACAAACAGTTTGTGCTGAAGGCCTCGGCCAAATATGGGTTCCTGGGAAGATTCAACCCGGATCTGCAGATCTCACCGTTTGAAAGGTTCCAGGTGGGAGATGCGGGATTGAGCAACCAGTTTGCATTGCTGGGTTACGATATCATTGCGCACAGGGGTTACCCGGTATACGATGTGTCGGATCCTAAGGTGAACCCTGATAAGCAGACAGCCAACCAGTACTTCACCATCTTTAACAAATACACACTCGAAATGCGCTACCCGTTGAGCCTCAACCCAAGCAGCACCATTTATGCGCTGGGCTTTTTTGAAGCGGCCAATGGATGGTACAGTATGAAAGATTATAACCCTTTCAAACTCAGGCGTTCGGTAGGTTTGGGAATGCGTTTCTTCCTGCCGATGTTTGGTTTGCTCGGGTTTGATTATGGCATAGGATTGGATAGGTTCACGCCGGGAGGAGGCCTCAAAGACGCAGCAAGGTTTACCTTTATGCTGGGCTTCGAACCGGAATAATAAAAACCTAAACCACAGTTTATGAAAAAGACAGTTGTACTCTTCGTTGCTTTTTTAGGATTGGCATTCGCAAGCCAGGCGCAACGTTATGCCATCATCGATACCAAATACATCCTCAGCAAAATACCGGAATACAGGGATGCCGATACCAAACTGCAGGCAATAGGCGCACAATGGCAGAAAGAGATCGACGACAAGCAAACCGCCCTCGATAAAATGTACAAGAATTACGAGGCCGAACAGTTCATGCTCACCGAAGAACTGAAGAAGAAAAGGGAAGACGAGCTTTTTGTACGCGAAAAAGAAGTAAGGGAACTGCAGAAAAAACGCTTCGGGTACGAAGGCGACCTTTTCAAAGAGCGCCAGAAAATGGTAAAACCGGTGCAGGATAAGGTATACAACGCCATCCAGAAAATGGCGATCGCAAAAGCTTATGATTTTGTACTGGATAAAAGTGAAGGAATTACCATTATATTTGCCGACCCCAAACTAGACAAGAGCGAAGACGTTTTGAAGGAACTGGGGATCAAATAAGCGTAAAAAAGCGACAGCAACAGGTAACCAAGAAAAAGTAAAATAAATCCGGTGCCGCCAGGCGGCAAAGGGCTGTAACAACAATCAATTATTATAAACTCTCAAAAATGAAGAAATTATTATTCGTGTGTGCTTTTGCAATCGGCCTTTTGTTGAGCAACACAACAAATGCGCAGCAAAAGATTGGATATTTTGACGATCAGCTGGTATTGTCATGGCACCCCGGCCTGGTTGAAAAACTCACCAAGGAAATGACCAGCTACCAGAACGATTCACTGGCGCAGGATTACAACTATACTTACAGTGATTTCATGCACAAAGACAGTGCCTTCAAAAGAGATTCAGCTACCATGCCTGCAAGAACAAGGGACATGGCCATCGCCGATATGAACAAACTGAAAGAAAAACTCATCAACTGGCAGGAATATGCGCGCCAGATGAGCGAGCAGAAACAAGAGATCATCCTCTACCCATACAAAATGAAAATGGCCGATGCCCTGAAACAGGTAATGGCAGAAGGCAAATTCACAATGGTATTGAACCAGTCGGCATTAACGATCTATGCATTGCCGCCGGCGGCTGAGAACCTCAACATCAAAGTTGCGCAAAAACTGAAAATTCCTATTCCGAAAGAATACGAAGATGCGTTTAAAACAGGTGGTGCAGCACCCGCTGCCAACCCGGCAACACCTGCTGGCGGTACCGCCCGCCCGAAACAATAATAGCTCCATGGCTGAATAAATATTTTGTAATAACCCCGTCATTGCGATGGGGTTATTATTTTTGAAACCGATCCAAAACGAGAAAGTATGAGAAGAATTCTGTTTGTGTGCGTGGCCCTGGCTGCATCGATCCTTTTTTCCAATACAACACAGGCGCAGGAAAAAATGGGGTATTTTGATGAAGACAAATTACTGCCCTTTATGCCGGGTGTAAAAAAAGTAGATACGCTGCTGGCATTGTTCCAGAGAGATACCCTCAACGTTCAGTACGATACAACCTATACCGCCTACAAGAAATTCGACAGCCTCTACCGCAGAGACTCGGCCCTCCTCACGGGCGAGAACAGGAAAGTGGCAGAAACCACGCTCAACCGCTACAAGGCACAGGTTCTTTACTGGAGCGAATACGAGAAGCAAAGGCTGCAATACAAGGAAGCAGAACTGATGTTCCCCTACAAAAAAGCGTTGTCGGATGCATTGATGGCCGTGCTCGCCGAAAACGGTTATGCTTACGCCATCCATGTTTCGCAATTGTGTAAATACGTGGCGCCGCCGCTGCTGGATAATCTCACGATACGCGTGGCGATGAAACTGAACATCCCACTCGCCAAAAGCGTGACCGACGAGTGGAACAAGGCCCTAGCCAAAGAAGCGGCCAAAGCCAAGGCAGGCACCGCGAAACCACCGGTAAAAGGAAAAAAATAACCATGGCAAAACATCCCATCGGGGTTTTCGATAGCGGCTACGGCGGACTTACGATCCTGAAAGAGATCGTAAAAAAGCTGCCCGGTTATGACTACCTCTACATGGGCGATAATGCCCGCGCGCCTTATGGCCCGCGTTCGTTCGACACCGTTTACCAGTATACGCAGGAATGTGTGCGGTGGTTTTTTTCGCAGGGATGTGAGCTGGTGATACTGGCCTGCAATACCGCATCTGCAAAAGCGCTTCGAACCATCCAGCAAAACGATCTTCCGCAGATAGACCCGTCAAAACGGGTATTGGGCGTGATCAGGCCAACAACCGAAGTGATCGGCCGCTTCTCAAAAACCGGCCATGTAGGTATTCTCGGAACAACAGGAACCGTACAGAGCGAAAGCTACCCGATAGAGATCGCTAAATTTTTTCCCGGGGTAAAAGTGTACCAGGAAGCCTGCCCTATGTGGGTGCCGTTGATTGAAAACAATGAACACAACAAGCCCGGAGCAGACTATTTTGTAAAAAAGCACCTCGATAACATCACCTCCCAATCGAAAGACATTGATGTTTTGTTGCTGGGTTGCACGCATTATCCCCTGCTGGCAAACAAGATCCGGTCGTTTTTGCCCGCAACGGTAAACATCGTTTCGCAGGGAGAGATCGTAGCCGAAAGCCTCGCGGCATACCTCGAAAACCACCCGGACCTCGCCAACCGCTGCTCTAAAAACGGGGAGCGGGCGTTCTTTACAACAGATTCCACATCGGATTTTGATGCCCACGGGAGCATTTTTTTCGGGGAGGCTGTCCGGTCGCAACACCTTGATCTTTTGGCCGGGAAAGGGTAGGTTAGAACGGATCTGCCCGCGGTTTAACCATTTTAACGCCCCGGAAACCGAAAAAAACACCTTTCAACTTGTGAATATGTAGTGGATTTCCTTACCTTTGCCGTCCTTTCACAAGCAGCGGTATGGTGACTGCAGGCGTTGAAACGAAACAATATTTCCGGTTAGTAAAAAAACAAAGCAATGAAACGTACATTCCAACCACACAAACGTCGTCGTAAAACCGTTCACGGTTTTCGCAAACGTATGGAATCTGCTAACGGCCGCAAAGTATTGGCAAGCCGCAGAGCGAAAGGTCGCAAGAAACTGACTGTTTCCAGCGAAAAAGGATTGAAATAAACCCCGGCCCCAGAAAGGGCTACAGGAAAATCATACAAGCCTCATCTTTTTTGATGGGGCTTTTTTAGTTTAGTGGGGGTGTTTGCCACAGATTTCTCGGATTGGCACAGATAGCGGTTTAAAAAATCCAAGGCTACTAATCTGTGCCAATCCGAGAAATCTGTGGCAACACCCTCTAATAAGTAAGCACACGGAGAATGCCATCAACCTACACCTACAACAAACCCGAAAAACTCAAAAGCCGCAAAAAGCTCAACGAGATTTTTACAAAGGGGAAATCGTTCCCGGTTTTTCCTGTGAAGGTTTTCTATGTGATTGGTGAAGCAAATGAACATTCCGTAAAAACCGGTGTTGGTGTAAGTACCCGTAACTTTAAAAAAGCAGTTGACCGCAACCGCATCAAAAGACTGCTGCGCGAATGTTACCGGCTCAACAAAACAACATTACACGAAGCCGTTTCAAAAAAACAGAAAAGCATCTCGGTCTTTTTTCTCTATGTTGGAAAAGAATTGCCCGATTTTGAAATGCTGACCGGAAAAATGAAAACGGCCCTTACTAAACTCGAACAAAATCTTGACTGATCAGAAAAATAAAAAAGGGTTCATTGGCCGGGTACTTGTATTCATCGGTTATCCGTTTATCCTCCTGATCAGGATTTACCAATACATTATTTCGCCGGCCATCGGTCCCAAATGCCGGTTTACGCCAACCTGCTCGCATTATGCGGTTGAGGCGCTGCAAAAACACGGATTGCTCAAAGGCGGGTGGCTCGCCGTGAAAAGGATTTCACGCTGCAGGCCGGGTGGCGGCCAGGGGTACGACCCGGTGCCTTGATACGGCACACAGACCATCCTGTAAAAAAAGCTTACTGGTTTGTAGAATGAAAAAGCCGGTAACAACCCGCTTTGTGCTGTTACCGGCTGGATATTTTAAACCGGTTACTGTTTCTGGGCTACTGTTAACGCCCTCATCTCTTCGATCTTTTCCCTGAATTCCTTCAACGTGTAAAAACGGTAAACCTCCGGATCTTTCCCATCCACTTTCTCTGCCGAACGCATGCGGTGGTATGGGCCGATCACCATCGATTTTATGTTGTCTGAAATACGCGCAGATTTATTGGGAAGAAGATAATAACTTTTGTTTGCCTCACTTGCATTCTTGCCCTCGAGCAATGCAACCATTGAATCGATGCGGAGTTTCAGTTCTGCCTGGGAAACTACTTTTTGTTTGGTTGGGTCGCCAAACGAATTGATACCGCCAACGATCGTATCGGGTTTCGCATTCACAATAAACAAACCATCGCCGGGCAGATCGATCGTGCCCTCGCCCATCGGCCCCTTGATCTTGTACGTTACATTGCTGCTGCCCAGCAACACTTCTTTCTCATCATGGCCTGTGCCATCTTTTGAAGTGATGGTTTTTGCATCGGTGTTCACTTCTGCAGGACCCTTACTGTAAACAATGATCTTTTTCTGTTTGCATGCCGTTAATAAAAGAACGACGGAAAAAAGGCCGAAGATTTTTTTCATAAGCGTGGTTTATACAGTGGTGTTAGAGATTCAGGATACAGAATAAAGATACAGGAAAACAAGATGGCGCGGATGAGAGGTGTTGAGACAAAGTTGCCAGGTTAGCATCGTCCCATAAAAAAACACAGGAAAACAAAAACAGGTTTCAAAAAATCCTGTCGTTCGTCTTCCTGTGTGTTTATTTTTCGTCTTCCTGTGTGTTTATTTATTGTGCGGACAATTATTTTGCTGCGCCGAAACGCTCTGCTACTTTGTTCCAGTTTACCACGTTCCAGAAAGCCGCGAGGTAGTCTGCGCGTTTGTTTTGGTATTTGAGGTAATACGCATGCTCCCAAACATCAGCGCCGAGAAGGGGTGTGCCTTTTACTTCGGCAACATCCATCAGCGGGTTGTCCTGGTTAGGCGTGGAAGACACTTCAAGTTTGCCGTCTTTCACAATCAGCCATGCCCATCCGCTTCCGAAGCGGGTCATACCTGCGTTGTTGAATTTTTCCTTGAATGCATCAAAAGAACCGAAAGCACTGTTGATGGCATCTGCGAGTGCGCCGGATGGTGCACCGCCTGCATTGGGTGCAAGGCTCTCCCAGAAAAAAGTATGGTTCCAATGGCCGCCACCGTTGTTGCGCACAGCCGGGCTGATCGTGCCCGCTACGGCAACCAGCTCTTCGAGCGATTTACCTTCATTGGGTGTGCCGGCAACAGCTTTGTTCAGGTTGTCAACATATGCCTGGTGGTGCTTACCATGGTGGATCTGCATGGTGGTGGTGTCGATATGTGGCTCTAATGCGTCGTGCGCATAAGGCAAAGGTGCTAATGTAAATGCCATGGGATTATGGTTTTAAGAATGAATGTTAGATGGAGAACAAATTTACTGAAAAAAGGTTGAAGGAAAATTTTGGAGTTGGATGAAGCGTATGTGTTAAAGCCCGGTAACACGGTTGTCAAACATCCTGTTAACAAAAGCGGAGACGCAGCCGGCGGGCTCAGCGTTTTGATTTGAAAAAGGATCGCATCAATTGTGCACATTCATCTTTCAGCACACCGCTTTCCAATATGGTTTTGGGGTGAAAGGGCCAGTTTTCGCGGGTGATGTGCCGGTAGCCGTTCTTCTCATCAGCGGTTCCGAATACAATGCGGCCGATCTTGCTCCAGTACATTGCGCCGCAACACATGAGGCAGGGTTCTACGGTTACGTATAAAGTGGCTTCCGGGAGGTATTTTGATCCGAGTTTGTTGAAGGCCGAGGTGAGCGCAAGAATCTCTGCATGCGCGGTGGAATCGTTCAGCAACTCTACCTGGTTGTGCCCGCGCGCAATGATCTTGTTTTTGATCACCACCACCGCACCCACCGGCACCTCATCCGCTTCGTAGGCAGTTACGGCCTCTTTGAGGGCCTGTTGCATAAAGTAGGTATCGTCGTATTCTATCATGTTGTTTGGGCTGGGGTTTAAAATGGGAACGGTAAAAAAGCGCACAGCTTCTATACGATCGTAACTTCTATCCCCATACTTTTCAAAACCCCCACCGTGTGTTCGGATATGCCACTGTCTGTGATGATCTGTTCTACGTCTTCGAGACGGCAGATCTTGCCAAAGCCGCGGCGGCCGAATTTGCTGGAGTCGGCCAGCACAATGGTTTTCTGCGAGGCCTGTATCATTTTTTTATTGAGCTGCGCCTCGGCAACATTGGTGGTGGTGAGGCCGAATTCAACATCGATCCCATCCACGCCCAAAAAAAATTTACTGCAGGAAAAATCTTCGAGGATCTTTTCTGCATAGGGCCCCGTTGCCGATGATGAACTTTTGCGCAACATACCACCCAGCTGAAAAACCTCTATTTCCGGGTGATGCAGCAATTGTGCCGAAACATTCAGCGCGGCCGTTAATACGGTAAGGTTGCCGATCGGGCGGATGTTCTTTGCCAGGGCCTGCACCGTTGTTCCCGAGCCGATGATGATGCAATCGTTCTGCTCTATTAAACTGGCGGCAACAGAACCAATGCTGCTTTTTTCATCCGAGTTGATCTTTTCTTTCTCGTTCACCGGCCTGTCGCCCGCATAAGGGTTCTTCATCGTTCCGCCGCCATGGGTCCGGTAAAGAAGGCCCTTGTCTTCGAGCAGTTTCAGGTCCTTGCGGATGGTTACTGAAGAGACCTTCAGTGTGGAGCAGAGGTCCAGCACTTCTACGCTTCCTTCCTTTTTCAACTTTTCCAGGATATGCTGATGGCGATCGGTGAGATTGCTCATGGGATGAAATGATTTGACCTGCAATCTAATTAAAATGACTTGGTTTGGCTGCTAAAGCTGAACCGCCGGCTGCGGAAATGGCCCAACCCGGGTGGCCCGTTGATGCGTTAAAATTGAAGATTTGATGAAAATAGTCGCCCGTGCGTAGAGGGCCAACCGGATAACCCCTTTCCACCCGTTTTGCCCGATTTTGGCCCAATCCCAACCGCCGGTAATAAAAAAATAACATGAAATTCTTTTTCATTTTAAAAAATTACCAATACTTTCATTTAAGATTCTTTTTCTTTCGTATACTTTCGAAACGAAACAAAGGGAAATAAACCGAACTGCAATGAATGAACGGCTGCCATTAGAAGATAGTTACAGAAAGACCTGTCTCGATCAGATCACACGTCCGGGAACCGAATGGGACATCGTGGTGATCGGCGGTGGCGCCACTGGTTTGGGCATTGCGCTTGATTCGGTTACCCGGGGGTATAAAACACTTTTACTGGAGCGATCCGATTTTGCAAAGGGCACTTCCAGCCGCAGCACCAAACTGGTGCATGGCGGTGTTCGCTACCTGGCCCAGGGCGAGCTGAAGCTCGTTCGCGAGGCCAGTGTTGAAAGGGGCCGGCTTTACCACAACGCACCCCATCTTGTAAAAAACCAGACTTTCATCATTCCCATTTATTCTTTGTGGGAAAGGATCAAATATTCGCTCGGCCTTAAATGCTACGATCTCATTGCGGGCAAACTCCGCCTGGGCTGGTCAACTTTCATCTCGCGCGAAGAAACGCTTGCGCAGCTCCCGGGCATCAGGCAGGAACATTTAACGGGCGGCGTAATGTACCACGACGGGCAATTTGACGACGCAAGGCTGGCCATCAACCTGGCGCAGACCATCTGGGACAAAGGCGGATTCGCCATCAATTATATGTCGGTAGAAGGACTGCTGAAAGAGGGCGACAAGATCTCAGGCGTACAGGCAAAAGACCTCGAGAGCGGCGAAACCTATTCGATCCGCGCAAAAGCGGTGGTGAATGCAACGGGTGTTTTTGCCGATGACATCCTGCAAATGGACAACCCCGGTAGCCGCAAAACACTGCGCGTGAGCCAGGGCGTTCACCTGGTGCTCGATAAGAAATTCTACCCTTCGGCAGATGCCTTGATGATACCTGAAACAAGCGATGGAAGGGTGCTGTTCGCGGTGCCGTGGCACGATAAGGTGGTGGTGGGCACAACCGATACCCTGGTAGAAGAAGCATCACCAGAACCGCATGCATTGGAGAAAGAGATCGAATTTATCCTGGAAACCGCGTCTGCATACTTTACCATCAAACCAAAACGCAGTGATGTGCTGAGTGTTTTTGCAGGGCTTCGCCCGCTTGCTGCGCCGCAGAACGACAACCAGAAAACAAAAGAGATCTCACGGGGGCACAAGATCATCGTATCGCCCGCGAAATTATTTACGATCGTTGGCGGCAAGTGGACAACCTACAGGCGGATGGGTGAAGACATGGTGAACAGGATCGAACGCGAACTGCACTGGAAGCCGCAACACACTGCCACAGAAAACCTATCCATCCATGGCGCCGCACAGGGCATGAACTGGAACGACCCGTTCTATTTCTACGGCAACGACGCAGGCTCTTTGCGTGTGATGATGAATGGCAATGCCAACAAATGGATCAGTGAAAGTTTACACATACACGAAGTACAGGTGATCTGGGCCGTAAAACACGAAATGGCGCGCACATTGGAAGATGTTTTGTCCCGCCGCACACGTGCCTTGCTGCTCGATGCAAAAGAAAGCGTGCGCATTGCATTGCCGGTTGCCCGCATCATGGCAGGCGCACTCGGTAAAGATGAAACATGGGTGGCCAGGCAGGTGGACGAGTATGAACGGCTGGCAGGACAGTACATTCTTGAACAGTGAGCCGCGGTTTTTTTTGACCGCAGACGCAAACGGGAACACAACTGGATTAACTAATTGTAAACTCTTACACAACCCAAACTAAACAAACAATGCAACTCTATTTTTGCCGCCTTTAAAATAAAAACCCTTCAGCATCTCACAAAATCAACCCCTTGTTATGAGAACCAATTCGATTGCTACAAAACAAAAACGGACCGCCAGGTTTTGCATGCTTGCTACGCTGGCGTTGCTGCTGGTTGTGCAGGTATTTGCGCAGCAGGCAGCACAGAAACGAATCAGCGGAAAGGTAGTGAATGCCGCTACCACACAACCCTTGGCCAAAGCCAATGTAAATGTAAAAGGCGCAACAGGCCGCGCAACCGTTACAGACGAACAGGGCGGTTTCAGCATCCTGGTTGGTTCGGGCGAAACCATCATCGTTAGCTCTGTGGGTTTCGAAACACGCGAGATCAAATACACCAACCAGCTCGTGCTCAACATCCAGCTCACAGAAACCACCAACCAGCTGCAGGATGTGGTTGTTACGGCACTGGGCATCAGGCGCGAAGAAAAAGCATTGGGGTACTCGGTAAGTAAAGTAACCAATGAACAACTGACGGACGCCACCTCTACCAACTGGTCAAACGCCCTGCAGGGAAAAGTTGCGGGTTTGAATTTGATCAAATCAGGCGGTGGCCCTTCCGGTTCCAATAAGATCATCCTTCGTGGTGAAAACTCTTTGGGTGGAAGCAGTGAGGCGCTGATCGTGATAGATGGTGTGATCGTGAGCGGCAGCAGCGGTAAACAAACCGGTTCAAAAGGAAGCGGCTCTTACCTCGACAGTGATTCTCCAACCGATTTTGGTTCTACATTGAACGACATCAACCCCGATGATATTGAAGCGATCACCGTGTTAAAAGGACCAGGCGCTGCCGCACTTTATGGCGCGCGTGGTGCAAACGGCGCGATCATCATCACCACAAAATCAGGCAAGGCCAACCAGAAAGGGATTGGCGTAACCGTAAATTCAAACACCTCTTTCGAAAGCATTTCGCGCTGGCCCGATTACCAGACCGAGTACGGGCAGGGCGCGGCAGGGCAGGATACCTGGTACTCTTACGGCGCAACGGCCGATGGCGCAAGCACACGCAGCACAAGCTCTGCATGGGGACCCAAATTCGACGGGCAAAGTTATTTTCAATACGACCCCGTTACACGTACCGGCGGAACCGTACGCACACCATGGATCGCTTACCCGGATAACCACAAACAATTTTTTCAGACAGGAAAAACATTTACCAACAGCGTTTCAATAGAAGGCGGAAGCAACGGAACCTTCGCGCGCCTTTCTATCACCAACCTGCAGAACACATGGATCATTCCAAACACGGGCTACAGCAGGAACACGGTGGCTTTGGCGGTAACGCAAAAGATCACAGACAAACTGAGCCTCTCGAGCAAGATCAATTACACCAACCGCGGAAGCGATAACCTTCCTTCAACGGGCTACAACAACCAGAGCTTTATGTACTTTATCCGGGGCCTTACACCGAATATGGACCTGAACTGGTTTAAAGAATACTGGACACCCGGGCAGGTAGGTGTTCTGCAGACAAGGCCATTCAGCAGTTTGCTGGATAACCCCTACCTGCAGGCATACGAAATGCTGAACAAATCGAGCCGCAACGGCGTAGTGGGAAACCTGTCTGCCACTTATAATTTCACAAGGGATCTCAGCCTGATGGTACGCAGCTCCATCGATTTTTCTGCTGAGCAACGTTCGCAGCAACGCCCAAAAAGCACCAACAAGTTTGTTGACGGTATGTACCGTACACAGAATATTTATGCGCAGGAAATTACAAGCGACTTCCTATTACGATACAGCAAAAAGATCAACAGTAAATTTTCCGCCAATTTTTCTGCCGGTGGAAGCATGATGAAAAACAAGTACATCCGCGATGAGGTAAGGGCAGATAAATTATTGTATCCAGGTGTATATACTTTCGCGAACAGCAAAAATGTTCCGGTCGCACTTCCTTACAGGAGCCAGTATGCGGTGAATAGTTTTTACGGACTGGCACAGCTGAGTTACAACAATTACCTGTTCCTTGATTTTACGGGGCGTAACGACTGGTCGAGCACATTGGCAACACCCACGTCGGTTGGTCATGCATCGTTCTTCTACCCCTCTGTAAATGCGAGCGCAGTTGTATCCGACATCATTAAAATGCCAACATTTGTGAGCTACTTTAAACTCAGGGGCTCATGGTCGTCTGTGGGTAGCGGCGGAACAACGCCATACCTTACTGCATACGCATACGATCCAACCTTGTTTCCTTCGGGGCTCGCCAATCCAACAGCGATCGCCAACCCGAACCTTACCTATCTCTTAACGCGAAGCCTGGAATTTGGAACAGAGCTCAGGTTGTTTAAAAACAGGCTCTCACTCGATGTGGCCGTTTATAAAAACAAAACGCGCGACCAGATCGCCAACATCCCGATAGACAGGGCGGCGGGATACAATGCAACCGTACTGAATTCGGGAACGGTTCAAAACAGTGGTATCGAGGTGCAGGTGAACGGAACCATCATCAAAAAACCAAATGGCCTTACGTGGAGCATGTTTGGAACGCTGACGGCGAACCAGAACAAAGTGTTGTCGCTTGCAGACAGCATTGAAACCTATGTGCTCTCGACCGGCCCCGCCAACCGCGGATCCATTGAAGCGCGCCCGGGCGGGCACATCAGCGACCTGTATGGTTTGGGATACGAACGTTCGCCCGACGGACGGATCGTTTACAATGCACAGGGTATACCGGTATTGGGCCAAACCATCAAATACATCGGCAACACCACACCAACACTGAAAACAAGTTTGGGAACCGAAGTAAAATACAAACAGTTTCGCCTGAGCCTTTTGTTTGATGCACAGTTTGGCGCAGTGGGCTATTCATTAACCACGGCCGTATTATCAGAAGAAGGGAAATTGAAAAAGACAATACCTGGCAGGTACAACGGTATCACCGGTAACGGTGTGCAGCAAAACCCGGATGGAACCTACCGCACAAATGATGTAATGGCAACATCGATACAAGCCTATTACAACGGGCATTTTAACCGCGACAACATTGAATCAAACAGTTTCAGCACAGACTTCATCAAATTCAGGGAAGCGAGGCTGGATTATTCATTTGCACCAAGGTTATTAAAACGACTCGGTTTGCAGAAAGCAAGCATCGGGGTATTTGGCCGTGATCTTTTCATGTTCACCAAATGGCCGGCCTTTGACCCGGAATTCGGAACACTTAACACAAACGCATCAACAGGAGAAGGAACGATCAACTCAGGGTTTGAGATTGCACAGTTTCCTTCTACCAGGAGTGTTGGCGTAAACCTGACAGTTGGTTTTTAATCCTTAAAAGCAAGAGACAATGAAAAATATAAAAACAGGAATACTCACGATGCTCACGGCTGCCATGCTGTTTTCATCCTGTACCAAGAATTTTTCCGAGATCAATACAGACCCGAACCGCTCTTCCGTGGCAACCCCCGAAGCCCTGCTGGCGCCGGTACTGTATGATGTGGTTACAAGAAACCAGACACGCGCCCTGCGTTTGACGAATGAGTTGATGCAGGACCACGTAACCATCATCAACTCTGATGAGATACACCGCTATCTCATCCGCCCAAGCGAATCGGATTACATGTGGAACAACTGGTACCTGCAGCTTACCAACATCAAAGACATGTACAAAAGCGCTTCTGTTATCCAGCAGAAAAGTTTTATGGGCATTTCACTGATCCTCGATGCCTGGGTAACCTCGCTCATCACAGACACTTTTGGCGATGTGCCTTACTCGGAGGCGAACCAGGGAAGGAACAACGTGTACCTTCCTAAATTCGATCTTCAGAAAGACATCTACACCAGCATCCTCAACAAACTGGATACGGCCAACACATTGCTTGCCGCCAACCAGGCTTTTGCCCCCGACCAGCTCACGCTGGATCCTTTGTTCGGCGGCAATATTGCAAAGTGGAGAAAATTCGGCAACAGCCTGTTGCTGCGTTTGCTGCTCCGTGTTTCTGCCAAACCGGAAATGAATGCGCCGGCACGCATCAAGAACATGGTTGAAACAAATGCGGCCACTTATCCCATCTTCACATCAAATGATGAATCGGCCATCCTGAAGTTTACCACTGTTGCACCGTATGTTTCTGCATTCAACCAATACCGCGATTACGATTTCAATGGCGATAATGGATTGACAGAATTTTTTATCGGCAACCTCAAAGTATGGGGCGATCCGCGTATTGCAAAATGGGCGGCACAATCAGGCGGGCAATACCTGGGAATACCGAGTGGTTATGCAAGCGGGAATATTCCCGACAGGAAATCCTATTACCTGGCTACGTTGAAAGATGAACCATTGTTGGGCAACATCATCAACTATCCCGAGCTACAGTTCATCCTGGCAGAAGCGGCCTCGCGCGGATTTATTACAGGGAATGCCAAAACCTATTACGACAACGGCGTTACCAATGCCATTACCATGTGGAACGTTGCAGTGCCGGCGAACTACCTTACAAGCCCGGAAATTTCATTTACAACGGCAACAACGCTGGATCAGAAAATTGAAAAAATACAGTTGCAGAAATATTACACCATGTTCTTTACCGATTTCCAGCAATGGAACGAATACCGCCGTACAGGGCACCCCATACTGCCCAAAGGTCCGGGATTGCTGAACAATGGTTTAATGCCGGCTCGTTTCAAATACCCCGTATCGGTTCAGTCGCTCAACAGGGCAAACTACGATGCCGCAGTAGCGGCCATGGGCGGGCCAGACGACCTGAATACAAAAATGTGGTGGAACAAATAATCAACAACCTGCACCGTACATAAAAACAATAACATGAAAAAAATACAATTCTTTATACTGGCGGCGATGATAAGCATTGGTTTTTCGGCCTGCCTCAAAGAAGACATCAACCCGGCGCTGGGTGTGGTAAACCCTATTGCAACCGCAGAGCAGATCCGTGCTTTTTACAAGGGGGCGGATGTTGATCTTACCGTGGAAAAATTATCGGGCTCCAGTAAAATTTCAGGAGTGATCATTTCCGATGCGGTTTCAAAGAACGTGGTGCCGGGCAACATCACCCTTCAAAACTACGGACGCGGAAATGTGCGCGGCCTTACCATTGAACTCGGTGCAACCGCAACCCATTCATTCCTGGTTGGCGATTCTGTTGAAGTGGACCTCGTCGGCGCCAAACTCACCAGCAAAAGAGGTGTGCTGATGCTCACGGGAATTACGGCTGATAAAATAAAAAAGCTTGCATCCAATGCAACCATGACGGTTAAGCAGATCACCATCGCCGAACTGGCGGCCAACTTTTCAAACTACGAAGGAACACTGGTAAAGGTGAATGCCGATGTAAAACCAACACCCGTTTCTGGTGACACCTATTCCGGCGACAAAGGCCTCAACGATGGAACCAGCGGCAACCTGAAATTGCATACCGAAGCAAACGCCGTTTTTGCCACAAGCAAAATACCGGCGAGTGCAGCATTTGCAGGCATCGCAACCTATGGCGCAGATACCACCGTGAAACAACTCTGGATGCGCAACATCAATGATGTGAGCAATGCCAGCGGCCCGTTGTATGCAGGCTACCCCGAAGATTTCGAGAGCCCCGATGTTTCAGTCAAATCCAGTTATGCTGCGGCCAACGTTGCACTGAAAACCGGATCATGGCTGTTTGACCAGGCTTTGCTGGGCAATACCGGCGGGCGCGACAGGTTTAATGCGGCGGGATTGCAATGCGTACGCATGCAGCAGAATTTATCAACCCCGGCTTACCTGCAGATGAATTACGATCTTCTTTCGGGCGCCACCAAGGTTACGTTCACCTACGGCATCTATTATACAGACGCAGGTTCAACCTTCCGCCTCGAATACTCAACCAACAGCGGTGCAACCTGGTTGCCCATGGGCCCGGATGTAACGGATGCACCCAACGGGTCAAAAGGCGCAACTTACCTGATGAATATCCAGGGCAAGGTCCGTTTCAGGATCAACAAACTCGGGCTGGGCACAACAGGCGGCTCCATATTGAACGGCCGCTTGTGCATCGAAGATTTTGCAGTGTATCAAAACTTATAAACAGCAAGCAGGAACGCCTGCTGGGCATGATGCCGCGGCGGGCTTCTTTTTTAAAAACAGCTATGAAAAGAAGACTCTTTCTCAAAAACCTTTTGGTCTTCACGGGCGCGGGTATTGCATCTGCGTATGCAAAGCCATTTTCAAAATTATTTCCCCGCAACGCGGCGAAAAGCTTTACCGGGAGAATTACATCAAAAGGAAAACCGCTGGCCAATGTGGTTGTAACGGACAGCTATACCGTTGTGGCTACGGATAAAAACGGGATGTACACAATAGACGCGCACAACGATGCGCAGTTTATCACCATCTCCACGCCATCGGGCCACGAGTTTTTGCACCAGGACCACATCAGCCGGCAGTATAAAATAATGGCCGATGTAAAGGACAATAAAAACGTGGATTTTGAATTGACACCTCTCGGCAAAAACGACAACGAACACCAGTTTGTGATCTGGGCCGACCCGCAGGTGAAAAATGAGAAAGATGTTTTGATGATGATGAACGAATCCGTTCCCGATCTTCAGAAAATGGTGAACGCACTTCCTGCAGGAACCCTGGTACATGGCATCTGCGTGGGCGATATTGTTTGGGACAACCACGATCTCTTCCCCGATTACAACAAGGCCGTGAAGCAATGCAGGATCCCGTTCTTCCAGGCAAAGGGCAACCACGATATGGATTACCGTTTGGGTGGCAACGAAACATCCGACATCACTTTCAAGAAACATTATGGTCCCACCCACTATTCATTCAACCGCGGCAAAGTGCATTATGTTGTTTTGGATGATGTATTCTATTTAGGAAAGGAAAGGGAATACGAAGGCAGGATCACACAACAGCAACTCGATTGGCTGCAGAAAGATCTTTCCTTTGTGCCGAAAGACAACCTGCTTATTGTTTCGCTGCACATTCCCGTATACAACGTAAAGAACAGCGCAGAGCTGTATGCATTGCTGAAGCCGTTTGAAAAATGCCACATCATGTCGGGCCACACGCATTACAACCGCAACGTGATCAAAGACGGCATTTTTGAACACAACCACGGAACGGTTTGCGGCGCCTGGTGGACGGGCCCCATCTGCGAAGACGGAACACCCGACGGTTATGGCGTGTACGAAGTGAAAGGAACGGAACTGAGCTGGCATTATAAATCCACCGGGAAAGACAAAAACCACCAGTTGAGTTTGTTCATCCAGCAGAACGAAGCGGGTGAAAACGAAATGGTGGCGAATGTTTACAACTGGGACCCGGAATGGAAAGTGGAATGGTGGCTGGATGATGTGCCGCAGGGCGAACTGCAGAACAAAACAGGTTTCGACCCGCTTGCGGTGGCCACATTAAAAGGGCCAACGCTGCCCGCAGGACGCACATTTGCGGAGCCGAAAAAAACCGATCATTTATTCGTACATACTTTACCTTCCGGCTACAAAAAGGTCAGGGTCCGCGCAAAGGATCGTTTTGGAAATAAGTTTGAAGCCACCGCATAAAAAACAGGATGAAAAAATATCTCTTACCGATAGTGATCGCATGCGCCGCTGCATTTTCATGCTCCGTAAAAAAAACGCAGGTAACGCAGTTGCCAGGCAGTTTTGATTTTGAAGCACACCGCGGCGGCCGTGGATTGATGCCCGAGAACACCATACCTGCAATGATCAACGCGATCGGTATGGAACGTGTGAAAACGCTGGAGATGGATGTGGTGATCTCAAAAGACGGTCAGGTGGTGGTATCGCACGACCCGTATTTCAACGCCGCTATCACAACAACACCCGAAGGGAAAACCATTACGCCTGCAGAAGGTCAGAAGCTCATCCTGTACCAACTCAATTACGACGAAATAAAAAAATACGATGTAGGTATAAAACCGCATCCCGATTTTCCCCTGCAACAAAAGCTCGCGGTAAACAAGCCCCTGCTTGCCGACTTGCTGGCCGCTACGGAAAAAGAGGCGGATAAAAGAAACCGGAAGATCTATTACAATATCGAGGTCAAATCAAAGAAAACAACCGACAACACACACCACCCCGAACCGGAAGCTTTTGTTGACAAACTGGTAAGTATTCTGCAGAAAGGGCAGGTGCTGGAGAGGACCGTGGTACAGAGTTTTGATGTACGGCCGTTGCAGGTACTGCATAAAAAATATCCCGGTATCAAAACATCGTTCCTGGTTGACAAAGATGGAGGAGATATGGAAAGGATGCTGAATACGCTTGGCTTTACGCCATCCATTTACAGCCCTGTTTATACGATTGTAACGCCGGCCCTGGTTGCCGAATGTCACAAACGAAACATCAGGGTTGTGCCATGGACGGTGAATACAAAAGAAGAGCTGCAAAGACAGGTTGATATGAATATCGATGGAATCATCTCGGATTTTCCAAACCTGTTTGATGCAGTAAAAATAAAATAACCATTCGCGCTTTACATCCTTGAAAAGGGGAAGAAAATATGCCTGTATGAAAAGAATTGCTTTGCTCATAGCATTTGTATCAGTTGTTTGTGCGGCTACTTCACAAACGCCAGCGTACGATACAACCTTTCGCCCGAATAACTATGCGTTGAAGGTGGAACAGTTCAAAAGCTATCCCCACAGCACGAGTGATATTGTTTTTCTTGGCAACAGCATTACAGCCAATGTAGAATGGCGCGAGTTGCTGGATATGCCAAACATCAAGAACCGCGGCATTTCGGGCGACATCAGTTTTGGTGTATTGGAAAGACTGGATGAAGTGATCAATGGCAAGCCAGCCAAAGTTTTTGTGCTCATCGGCATCAACGATATTTCGAGAAACATTCCGGACGAAATGATCGTGGCCAATTACCGGAAAATCATTTCGAGGATCCGGCAGGGATCGCCCGAAACAAAAATATATTTTCATACATTGTTACCGGTAAACAACGAGTTTACGCAGTTCAAAAATCATTACAACAAAGATGAACACATTGCGTTTCTCAACAGCAGTTTACAGGCGATTGCCAAAGAAACCAATATCACGCTTATAGACCTGCATCCCATTTTAATGGATGCCAATGGAAAGCTTGATAAAAAATACACGATCGACGGCCTTCACATCAATGCGGAAGGATATAAAAAATGGGCCGCAGTTTTGAAGGGATCAGGCGTTTTGAAATAAGCGCAGGACAGCAAAACAGAACGTGAAATTGAATATTGAATTGAATCAGAACCGGAAATAAGAATACAACAACTGGTATGCCTTCAATGAAAAATACATGTGAATTTGAGGATTGAATGAATAGAAAACAACGGTCTGATTTCAGGCCCAGTTCCTTATTTATTTAATGCCGGGTTCCATGCCATTTGATCGATACCCTGTTGTTCAAAAACCATTGCTATGCCAAAATATGTTCTCGCCTTCGACCAGGGCACCACGAGTTCGCGTGCCATTGTGTTTAACCATGCCAGTGAAGTGGTGGCGGTTGCACAGAAAGAGTTTACACAGATCTTCCCCAATGCAGGTTGGGTTGAACACGATGCCAACGAGATCTGGTACACACAGCTCTCCGTTGCAACGGAAGCCGTTTTAAAAGCGGGCCTCTCTCCTGCCGACCTGGCCGCCATCGGCATCACCAACCAAAGAGAAACAACCGTTGTATGGAACCGTAATACCGGCGAGCCCTTGCACAACGCCATTGTGTGGCAGGATAAGAGAACCGCAGCTTATTGCGACGAGCTGCGCAAAGCCGGGCATGCACCAGCCATCCAGGAGAAAACAGGATTGATCCTGGATGCCTACTTCTCGGCAACAAAACTCAAATGGATACTCGACCATGTAGAAGGCGCACGCGCACAGGCAGCCAGGGGCGAACTTTGTTTCGGAACGGTTGATGCATGGCTCATCTGGAAACTAACGAACGGCACCGTACACGCCACAGATGTTACCAATGCATCGCGTACAATGCTGTACAACATTCATACCTGCGAATGGGACAAGGAACTGCTCGAACTGTTCGATATCCCTGCATCTGTTTTGCCCGAAGTAAGATCGAGCAGCGAAGTGTATGGCCACACGCAACAGGTGCTCACCTCGGCAAGCATTCCGATTTGTGGTGTGGCGGGCGACCAGCAATCGGCGTTGTTCGGGCAGATGTGCCTGCAGCCCGGTATGGTGAAGAATACATACGGAACGGGTTGTTTTATGTTGATGCATACAGGCACAGAGCCGATCCGTTCAAAAAACAACCTGGTAACCACCATCGCCTGGAAAATAAACAACGAAGTGCATTACGCGCTGGAAGGAAGCGTGTTCATTGCCGGCGCTGTTGTGCAATGGCTGCGCGATGGATTGGGCATCATTAAGCATTCCAGCGATATTGAGGCGCTTGCCAATACGGTGGACGACAACGGCGGCGTATACCTTGTTCCCGCGTTTGCAGGCCTGGGTGCGCCTTACTGGAACCAGCATGCCCGCGGAACGATCGTTGGCATTACACGCGGAACCACCGCCGGCCATTTTGCCCGCGCCGCGGTAGAAAGCATCGCCTACCAAACCATGGATGTATTAACGGCGATGGAAGCAGATGCGGGAGTAACCATAAAAGAACTGCGCGTAGATGGCGGCGCAACGGTGAACAACCAGTTGCTGCAGTTCCAGAGCGACCTGCTGAAAACAACCGTTGTTCGCCCTATGATCACCGAAACAACCGCACTGGGCGCAGCTTATCTCGCCGGCCTCGCGATCCATTTCTGGAACGGAACAGAAGAGATCGAAAAATACTGGCAGGTAGATAAAAAATTCACGCCCCTTATGCCGGAAGCAGAAGCAGACACCAAGGCCGCCGAATGGAAACAGGCCATCAACGCATCAGGCGCTTTTTATGTGAAATAAACAGCGGCAACATGAAACATCTTAAGTTGCGACCAGTTTTTAAATCACCAAAATAACTACTACTATGTCTTCAGTTTTCTTAAGTGAATTTATCGGAACGATGATCCTCATCCTGCTGGGTAATGGCGTTGTGGCGAATGTTGTGCTCAAAAAAACGTTTGGCAACAACAGCGGGTGGATCGTGATCACTTTCGGTTGGGCCATCGCTGTTTTTACCGGCGTGTTCATTGCTTCGCGCGGCATTGGCGGCGCGCACCTCAATCCTGCGGTAACCATTGCAATGGCTTGGTTGGGCAAAATTGAATGGAGCATTGTTCCCGAATACTTCGGCGGGCAGATACTGGGCGCCATGGCGGGCTCGCTGCTTGTGTGGTTATCGTATTACAAACACTTCGAAGAAACAGAAGACGGCGCGGGAAAACTCGCCGTATTTGCCACCATGCCGGCGATCAACAATCCCGTAGCCAATTTTTTCACTGAGCTGGTCGGCACTTTTGTATTGATATTCGGTGTGCTGTACATGGCGGCGCCGGCAAGCAGCCTGGGAACACTGGATGCATTGCCCGTTGCATTGCTCGTGCTCGGCATCGGGCTTAGTCTGGGCGGGCCAACAGGTTACGCCATCAATCCTGCCCGCGACCTTGCGCCGCGCATCATGCACGCGATCCTTCCCATCCCTTCAAAAATAAAAAGCGGATGGGGCTACAGCTGGATCCCCGTGATTGCTCCAATGGTAGGTGCGATTGTTGCGGCAGTTGTTTTTAAATTGGTGCAGGGATAAAAAAAAACTAACTTTTGGAAAGTTTCAAACTTTCCAAAAGTTAGTTACCGGAATTAGTTGGAGTTCGCAACCGGGTTTGCACATTACGCGTAATGCTTTCTCACCCGCTCCAACAGCGCGAGTACGGTTCGGGGCATGCCTCCCTGAAGATGTTTTATTTCAAAGACGATTTCGCGGTACGGGAGTTCTTTTTTACGATCCGCCGAAAAGGCAGCTTTGAAAAACATTCTCATTTTTACAAGCTTCATTTTATTCAAACTGTCGAGCTTCTTGGAAAGAGAAAAATCAACATCGGGAAACCGTTTTTCAAAATGATAAAAAATTGTATCTGGATTGCCGTCCGTTATATCATGTTGAGGGCAGAACTTTTGAATGATACCCGAATTACTCTCCACTACCTCGATCTTTTTATAATCACTTGTTTCCTTAGGATAATCTATCGCCGCCCTGCTAATAGGATAGATTCTATTCAAGGAATCTATGTCGGTCTTTACTCCGTCGCTGGTATCATCTTCTGTTGTGAAGTAATATCCAAACTGACTTCCAACTTTATACACGACGTATGGCTCTGAATTTGCAATCTTTGTATTGGTGCTAAAATCTGTGATTGCTGGCAACTTGCGGACAATATAATCGCCATGAAAGAATACTGCCTGACTATCTATTAGGTTATGTGTTACTTCTTTCCCATCTTTTACTGTAGTAGTTAACGGATATTGAGTAACAATCATTATCCCAGCATTGGTAGCCGGCTTTTGCGAACGACAGCCTACCGTGCATAACGCAAAAACTAATGTAGCAAGCGTGTTTATATTTCTGAGTACTGGTTTCGTATGTTTCATGAATCCGGTTGAGTAATGCGATTAATATTTGTCCCATAAAGCCCAGGCACCTCTGGTTACGTAAGGTACCGATATTGGAACGGAAATTACAGCTATGACATCGGCGGCAATTGGACAATTGCCGACAGGTTTGAATTGATAGGTTACATTGAACTTAACTTGCATGAGTGCGGATAGATAATTGTAAAGGGCTGCATTGTCCTCGGTAAAGCTTGGTGTTGCTATGCCTTGCGTGAATGAGACGGTCGTTCCTGGAAACAGCCATCCTTCGATTTGCATGCCTTCGTATTTGATCTTTTTAAACGCCCATGTGCGAAGCGGATCGGGAGAACTTGCTATTTTTTTTATTTCTCCTGATACATGGCCTCGAAGTCGACAAGATTGACTAAATTTAAGACAAACCCAATCACCAGCCCAAGGTTTCGTTTGCACACCTGCAGCAGCCTCAACCATGTAGGGTTGTTCGGGTTGGTCAAAGGCTTCAGCGTCTAAAAGCAATGCGTTAAAATCCGATTCCTGTTGGGAATAATCGGCTGAGCATTCCGTCGGGAAAGGTGCATGACTAGAAGGACCGGAACCGCCGCCTCCTGAGCCGCCGCCACCTCCGCCATTTTCACCATTTGGGAAAGCCGGAGTTAGTTCGTATAAATCGTCTTCTACCATTACAACATCCGTCGAGCATTGGGCATCCGCTATCAAAAGCGCACCATCTGGGTAAAAGATGGAGTACCACCAGCATGTAGTAGTCATTATATATGTAGCGTTTGTTGCAATTTCCTTTTCCTTTCTGTTGACTTCCACCGCCTTTTGAAGAGAAGTGAACAGCCCTTTCAGTGTATATTGTGTGAATTGTTTTTTGTCAGGATTACCATGTAGAGGCAGTCGAAGCTGTTTGGTATCACGGTCGATGAATCTCAATAATATATCGCCAGGTGCAGTTTGGTAGGCAAACATTACAAGCGGCACATTGTTCTTCGGGTCTACAATGGGTATTACAAGTGATCTCATTCCGTTTGCATTTGACAGACGTATACTTGAATTCCAATCAGGCGTACCGTAATGCTCGTTAACATACCCGGCAAACTTAGTCTTCAAATCAGCTACTTTAATTAAACCGATAATAGTATCAATGAAATCGCGTTGTAATGGATTTTTTGCCGCATTGCTATTACGTGAAAAAAATTGCGGATTTTGAGCATAGCTTTCATTCAGGATGATCTCTTGCTTCTTACAACTAGCCAATGCGATTATACAAAGCGCAAAGACAAAAAATAATGACTTTTTCGGCATACTGTTTTGGTTTGATGAGAGATAAAAGTAGGGTTTCGAAAAAAAATGAGGCAGGGGCAAAACACCCTTTTCGCCAAATACGGGAAAAACACCCTGCACTTGTAGCGATTATCCTACGGGGCAAATAGCATTGTACTTGCTGCAAATAGATGAAAGAACCTCTCATTCCTAAACGGAGTTCCTAAAAAGGAACAGTATTAATAGTCTTCGCAGCGATCTCTCGAATTAATCAAACGCCCCAAAATAAAAAAGCCATTCATACAGAATGGCTTTTCAATGCTTCCCGCCGTGGCGGATTACAATTGTTTGATCACAATATTTTTATACCAAACATCAGAATCGTGGTTCTGCAAGGCGATATGCCCTTTGAAGATGGTTCCGAAATCAGGCCATTGTTTGAATTTGCTGCCGGCAACCATTTGTTTCCAGTTGTCATCGCCATAATTGGTGGTCAATACCGAAACGCCGTTCAGGATAAATTCCAGCTTGCCTTTGTTGCTGATGATCTCGGCGGTGTTCCATTCGCCAACAGGTTTTACGGCGCCTTCTTTTCCCGCGATGAGGTCGTACAGGTTTCCTGCACGGTGTTTTACGATCGATCCGTCTTTGTGGCCATCGTTATCGAGCACCTGCATTTCGGGCCCTGTGTGGTAGGTTTGTTTGTAACGGGCAGTGTCTTCCTGTACCCAGAAGATCACACCACTGTTTCCTTTCGGCGAAATCTTCCAATCGTATTTCAGGTGAAAGTTTTCGTACTGGTTATCGGTAAGCAGATCGCCGTTTGCTTTTTTGGTCCTGTCGAAAAAGATCGCTCCATCCTGTACAGACCATGCTTCGGTCAATGGCCTGTGGCCGTAAACATGCCAGCCTTTGAGCGACTTTCCATCAAACAAAGACACAAAGCCTTTTTGCGGCACGTTGATGGAAGCAATGGTTTTGTTGGATGTTGGCGCGTGCATCAACATCACAAGGGCAAGCACAGGGATCGTTAGGTAAGATTGCATTTGATTATTTGTTTCTGAGTAAGAGAATATATTTTACCATTTGTTTCGCATCATCTTCGCTCAGCGCAGGATGCGGCGTCATAGGGATAGGGCCCCAGTTGCCTTGCCCGCCCTTGATGATCTTTGCAGCAAGCATGCTGATGTTCTCATCATTGCTCTCATATTTCTGGGCAACGTCTTTGTAGGCGGGACCGGTTAATTTTTCGCTCACTTTGTGGCAGGTAAGGCAGTCAGAACCGGCGATCAGTTCCAGGCCTTTTTTGTAATCGGGGTTCTCACTCAGGGCCGCGCCGCTTGCTGCAGGCGCAGTTGCTTTCGCATCTTTGTTCTCCGCACCGCCACCACAAGAGGCCAGTGTAATTGCGAGGAAGGCGATGGCTACATGATACTTTTTCAAAACAGGAAATTTTAGAGGTTATAGAGGGTTAAAGGTATGATAAGTTTGGAGTTTACGGTCATGAGTTTAGCGCGGGGTTTGCTTGTTAAAAGAAATCAAATGGTTTAAATTCTTTTAACAAACCGCCCATTTGTTACTTTACTAAATTCCCAGGATGCTTTTGTTAAAGGCATCGTTCGACCCCGTTCCCGCAAAATCATCGAATGCTTTTTCGGTTACTTTAATGATGTGTTGTTTGATGAAAGGCGCACCTTCTGCGGCGCCGGTAGCTGCGTCTTTGATGGCGCATTCCCACTCGAGCACGGCCCAGCCGCGGTAATTGTATGCGGCAAGTTTGCTGAAGATCGATTTAAAATCGACCTGGCCATCGCCCAGCGAACGGAACCGGCCTGCCCGGTTCACCCAGTTCTGGTAACCGCCGTACACGCCTTGTTTGCCGGTGGGATTGAACTCCGCATCCTTCACATGGAACATTTTGATGCGCTCATGGTAATGGTCGATGTAGCTTAGATAATCCAGGCACTGCAAAACGAAATGCGACGGATCGTATAAAAGACAGGCGCGCGAATGGTTGTTCACCTTCTCGAGAAACATCTCGTACGTAATGCCGTCGTGCAGGTCTTCTCCCGGGTGTATCTCGTAACATACATCCACACCGTTTTCGTCGAATGTATTGAGTATGGGCAGCCAGCGTTTTGCCAGCTCGGTAAAACCGGTTTCCACCAAACCTGCGGGCCGTTGCGGCCACGGGTAAACAGTGTGCCACAGCAAGGCGCCGCTGAAGGTGGCATGCGCATCCAATCCTAAGTTCCGCGATGCCTTTGCCGCATATTTCAGTTGCTGCACCGCCCAATCCGTTCTTGCTTTTGCATTGCCGCGAACACTGGCAGGCGCAAATCCGTCAAACAATGCATCGTACGCAGGGTTTACCGCAACGAGTTGCCCCTGCAGGTGCGTCGACAATTCTGTGATCTCAAGCCCGGCCGCGTTTACAATGCCTTTGATCTCGTCTGCATAGGTCTTGCTCTCGGCGGCTTTCTGCAGGTCGATGCAGCGCCCATCCCAGGTGGGGATCTGTACGCCCGTGAACCCGAGTGAGGCCACCCATTTACAAATCGATTCCAGGGAATTGTACGGCGCCTCATCTCCCATGAACTGGGCAAGAAAAATACCGGGGCCTTTTAATGTTGTCATATTAATAGAGTTAGGATTGAAGAATCAGTAACCGCCATGGGTTGATAAATTTTAAACCTCACCCGGGTTCCTAATCCACTTTATAGGCTGTCCATTTCACATCACTTTGTGCCGATGCAACCACGTTGTCGATAAATGCCATTCCCCTTACGCCTTCGTCTACCGTAGGGAAGTCGAGCATTTCTTTGGTTGGTGTGGTGCCGTCGATACGGGCAGAAAGGGTGAGTGCGAAGTTGCGGTAGATGTTCCCGAATGCCTCCAGGTAACCTTCCGGGTGGCCGCCGGGTGTTCTGCAGTTGTGCGTGGCGAAAGACGAAAGACGATCGCCATAGTTTCCACCTGCACGCAGGATCTGTGTGGGTTGGTCGAGCCATTTAACGATGAGCGTATTGGGTTCTTGTTGCGCCCACTCCAGCCCGCCGTTCTCTCCATATACGCGGATCTTCAATGCATTTTCTTCGCCCGCCGCCACCTGCGATGCCATAAGCACGCCATTGGCGCCGTTGTTGAATTTGAGAAGAACATTGCCATCATCATCGAGTGCCCTTCCTTCCACCATCGTGTTAAGGTCTGCGCACAGGTGTGTAATTTCTGCGCCGCTGATGTACTCGGCCAGGTGCGCGGCATGTGTTCCGATATCGCCCATACAACCGCTTTTGCCCGAGCGTTTCGGGTCGGTTCTCCATGCCGCCTGTTTGTTGCCTTCGCGCTCGCTCAGTTTGCTGAGCCAGCCCTGCGGGTATTCAACCCATACCTTTCTTACTTTGCCAAGCACACCGCTGGCCACCATTGCTTTTGCCTGCTTTACCATCGGGTAGCCGGCGTAAGTGTGGGTGAGGCAGAGTGTCAATCCCGTCTCTTTTACTTTTTGCTGCAATTGCTTTGCTTCTTCGAGCGTAAAGGTCATTGGTTTTTCGATCACCACATGAAACCCATGGTCGAGCGCCATCATGGCCGGGCCAAAATGTGCAAAGTTGGGCGTAACGATGGTAATGAAATCGATGCGCTCGCTGGCCGGCAGTTCGCTTTCTTTTTTGATCATCTCTTCGTACGTGAGATACGTGCGCGCTGCGGGCAGGAACAACATTTCCCCTGATTCTTTCGCGATATCCGGATTGATGCTGAGCGCACCGCACGAAAGTTCGATCAATCCATCCATGTGGGCTGCAATGCGGTGGATAGCGCCGATAAAAGCATCTTTTCCGCCACCTACCATGCCCATTCTGAGCTTACGGTTCATATTTTGAGAATTAATTTTAGAACATGTGCCATCCGTACGAACAACGAATTACAAAATACAAAAACGTTTCCTGCCCTAGCCCCGTGCTTCGGGCCTGCTGATTACGAAAACGTTTTCTTGATTCATACTTCTCACGCTGTTCCTGTAAAGCTTTGTAAGTTGGTAAAAAAAATGATAAAGCGTGTAATTTTTACACCTTCATTTAAAAATAAAAAATTACATTTAGCGAACGATTGTTTTTCCGAAACTAATGCTTACCATATGCAGTCAACCCCTCAACGTAACCAACTTTTTGTAGCCAGTTGCCTGGCGCTGTTAGTAACCTCGCTTTCGTTCGGCATCCGTGCGGGAATACTGGGCAGGCTCGGTGTTGAGTTTGCCCTCAACGCGTCTGAGCTTGGTACCATTGCCGCCACTGCATTCTGGGGTTTTCCCGTTGCAGTTGTGGTAGGAGGTATGATCGTTGATGTGATCGGGATGAAAAAATTACTGATCATCGCTTTTGTGTTTCACCTCGCCGGTATTTTACTTACGATCTTTGCCGGCGGTTACTGGACGCTTTTCATCTCAACACTCTGCATCGGCATCGCCAACGGTACGGTGGAAGCGGCCTGCAATCCTTTGGTGGCAACCATCTACGCCGATAATAAAACAACCAAACTCAATCACTTTCACCTCTGGTTCCCGGGCGGTATCGTGATCGGCACACTGATCGTTTACTTCCTCGACAAAGCCGGTGTGGGCTGGCAGATCCAGGTGGGGTTGATGCTGGTGCCTACATTGATCTACGGCTTACTCTTCAGCAAACTCAGTTTCCCTGTTACCGAAAGGGTGGCAAGCGGGGTGTCTACAGGAGAAATGTACAGGTCGTTGCTTAACCCCCTGTTCATCTGCATGATCATCCTCATGTTCGGCACAGCCATTACAGAATTGTTTACCGGGCAATGGATCGATGTATTGCTGAAAAACGTTTCAGACAACGCCATTCTTTTGTTAACGATAGAAACCGGTATTATGGTGATCGGCCGCGCATTTGCCGGACCGATCGTTCACCGTTTCTCACCAACCGGCGTATTGCTCATCTCCGCGATCCTGTCGGCAGCGGGCCTTTACCTGCTCGGCCACAGCACCGGCAATACATTGTTTGCTGGTGCCATCATCTTCGGAATGGGCGTTTGTTATTTCTGGCCCACCATGCTTGGCTTTGTTTCGGAGAACCTGCCTAAAACCGGCGCAGTGGGAATGAACCTGATGGGTGGGGCCGGTATGTTTGCCGTTTCTGTTTATACGATATTCATGGGCGACTATTACGATAAACTGGTAACATCGCACCTTCCCGCAGGCGATACTTCCGAAGCGGCCATGAATGCGGCAAAAAAAGCAGCCGGGCCGGAGGTACTGAATGCAACCATGTTCATCCCGATCATATTAATAGTAGCTTTTGCGATCCTGTTCTTCTATATGAAAGGAAAAGCACGGCCAACACTAAAGGCAGGACACTAGAAACCTTATGACGCAACCATTCAACAGGCGCAACGCCATCAAAAACATCATTGCCGGTTCTGCAGCGCTCGCAGCAGGATCGTCGGTACTGCCCGCTTATGCGGCAGATAAAAATACAACCATGCCAGCCCTCAAAGGAAACATCAACCACACCGTTTGCCGCTGGTGCTTCAGCAGTTTTACGCTCGATGAACTTTGCGCCGCGGTAAAGGAAATGGGACTGGTAGGCATAGACCTCGTGCCGCCAAAAGACTGGCCCACCCTGAAGAAATACGGACTTGTTTCTACCATGTGCAATGGCGCGGAGATCAGTCTTACAAAGGGATGGAACGACAAACAATACCACGAACAACTGATCAAAAACTACACCGAACACATAGACCTTGTGGCCGCGGCCGGTTTCAAAAACCTGTTCTGCGCCAGCGGCAACCGCGGCACCATCGATGACGAAACAGGGCTGAAAAACTGCGTGGATGGATTGAAACAGGTCATCGGCCACGCAGAAAAAAAAGGCGTGGTGTTAACGATGGAACTGCTTAACAGCAAGATCGATCACAAAGATTATATGTGCGACAGAACGCCATGGGGCGTAGAGCTCTGCAAACGCATCGGCTCGCCCAATTTCAAATTGCTGTACGATATCTACCACATGCAGATCGACGAAGGCGATGTGATACGTACGATACGCGATTACAATGTTTACTTCGGCCATTACCATACGGCGGGCGTGCCCGGCCGGCATGAGATAGACGAAACACAGGAACTGTATTATCCTGCCATCATGAACGAGATCAAAAAAACAGGGTTTACCGGATATGTTGCGCAGGAGTTCATCCCTGCGGCAGCAGATAAACTGGGCTCATTGAGAAAAGCAGTGATGATCTGCGACGTTTGATGAGCAGCGGATACGGAAAAAAATATCCGGCGCAAGTCTGGTACCATTTTAAAATAACAAGCAATCAAATACTATGTCTGATCAAACATTCGATGCAATCGTAGTTGGCTCCGGAATCAGCGGTGGCTGGGCGGCCAAGGAGCTGTCTGAAAAAGGACTGAAAGTGCTGATGCTCGAACGCGGGCGCAACATTGAGCATGTGAAAGATTATGTGAATGCCAACAAAGAGGCATGGGATTATCCGCACCGCGGTAAAAAAACACAGCAGATGATCAAGGATTATCCTGTGCTCAACCGCGATTATCCGCTTAACGAAACCAACCTCGATTATTGGGTAAACGAAAAAGAAAGCCCTTTCACAGAAGTAAAACGCTACGACTGGTTCCGCGGTTACCACGTGGGCGGACGCTCGCTCATGTGGGGCCGCCAGAGCTACCGCTGGAGCGATTTTGATTTTGAAGCGAACGCAAAAGACGGCATCGCCATCGATTGGCCCGTTCGGTACAAAGAGATAGAACCTTGGTACGACTACGTGGAAAAATTTGCGGGCATCAGCGGTAACCGCGATGGTTTGAAGCAATTGCCCGATGGACAGTTCCTTCCACCAATGGACATGACCTGCGTTGAAAAAGATGTTGCCAAAAGACTGAAAGAATATTACAAAGGTGCGCGCGATATGATCATCGGCCGCACGGCAAACATTACCGTTGCCCACGAAGGAAGAACAGCGTGCCAGTTCAGGAACAAATGCTGGCTGGGATGCCCGTTCGGTGCCTACTTCAGCACGCAGTCTTCTACTTTGCCCGCGGCAATGAAAACAGGGAACCTGACATTGCGCCCGTGGTCGATCGTAACAAAAGTAATCTACGACAAAGACAAAAAACGCGCAACCGGCGTTGAGGTGCTGGATGCGGAAACCAATAAAACGTACGTGTACAACGCGAAGATCGTGTTCCTGAATGCATCAACCTTCAACTCAACCTGGATATTGATGAACTCGGCCACAGATGTATGGGAAGGCGGACTGGGAAGCGCAAGCGGAGAACTCGGCCACAACATCATGGACCATCACCTGGGTGTAGGCGCGAGCGGAAGAGTGGAAGGGTACGAAGACAAATATTATTTCGGGCGCCGTGCAAACGGTATTTATGTTCCGCGTTACAGGAACCTGTTTGGCGACAAGCGCGATTACCTGCGTGGCTTTGGCTACCAGGGCGGCGCGGGCAGGCAGGGCTACGGGCATGAAGTGCCGGAGCTTACCATCGGCGGCGATTACAAGGACCTTACCTCGCAACCAGGTTCGTGGACGATGAACCTCGGCGGTTTCGGGGAGATCCTGCCGGATCATTCAAACAAAGTAACACTCGATAAAACGGTGAAAGACAAATGGGGCCTCAACGTACTCTCATTTGACGCCGAACTGAAAGAAAACGAGCTGAAAATGCGCAAGGACATGCAGGCCGATGCCATAGAAATGCTCGAGGCCGTTGGGGTAAAAGACGTGGTGGGCCGCGATGCAAATGGCATCCAGGGCCGCGGGATCCACGAAATGGGAACGGCAAGAATGGGCGCCGACCCCAAAACATCGGTGGTTAACAAATACAACCAGATGTGGGACGCGCCAAACGTGTATATTACAGACGGATCGTTCATGACATCCGCCGCCTGCGTAAACCCATCGCTTACCTACATGGCCTTTACCGCAAGGGCAGTGGACCATGCCGTGAGCGAATTGAAAAAACAGAATTTATAAGTGACGGAGAGCAGTCATCATTCACCAAAAACATCAAACGCAAAAAATATCAATCATGAATAGAAGAGAAGCCGTTTCTACCGTTGCCCTGCTGGTTGGTGGCGCAATGTTGGGAACACAAGGGTTTTTATCGGGTTGTAAACCTGCTGCGCGCACGGTAAATTTTACGCCGCAGGACATTGCCTACATGGATGAAATTGCAGAAACCATCTTACCCGCTACCAAAACACCCGGCGCAAAAGCAGCGAAAGTGGGTGAATACATGGCGGTGATGGTGAAGGATTGTTACGACGAAAAGGACCAGAAGATATTCCTGGAAGGGCTCGACAAACTCGACGAAGAAAGCAAAAAGAAAAATAAAAAACCTTTCATGGAGAGCTCCGCACTTGAGCGGCACGACCTGCTGGTGGCCATCGACAAGGATGCAAGGGCGTATGCAAAATCAAAAGCGAAAGACGATCCTGCACATTATTTCAGCATGATCAAACGATTAACGCTGGATGGTTATTTTACTTCGGAAATAGGTGCGAAACAGGCTTTGCGGTATGTACCGGTTCCGGGTAAATACGAAGGTTGCATCGATTACAAAAAAGGCGATAAGGCCTGGGCAACCTAGCAATATAAAAAAACACGAGTACCATGCGGCCGTAGTTGCCAACCGTTGTTGCGCCGTTGCGGGCAACAACAGCTACTGCAATGCGGTTTTGTTTGGCACTACTATTGATACTTTACAACAAACGAAATTACAATGACGAACAGACGCGATTTCCTGCGCAATACCTCTTTCGCTGCCCTGGCAACAGTTCCGCTGCTGGGAAGGGCTTCTTCTGTTTTTTCACCTTACAAAGCGTTGCCGGCTTTTGGCATCCAGTTGTGGACGGTGAAGGAAGACATGACCGCGAATGCAAAGGACACTTTGAAACAGCTTTCGCTGGACGGCTACAACCAGATAGAAGGCTTTGAAGGCGGCAAGGGAATTTTCTGGGGATGGAAGAATACAGAGTTCAAAAAATACATGGACGATCTTGGCATGAAGTTCATCTCTTCGCACTGCGAGATCACCAAAGACTTTGAGGCCAAGGCGGCACAGGCAGCGGAGATCGGGATGAAATACCTCATCTGTCCATGGAAAGGCCCGCAGAAATCGATCGATGATTTTAAAAAGTTCGCCGATGATTTTAACAGGTGCGGAGAGATCTGTAAAAAGAACGGCATCCGTTTCGCATACCACAACCACGATTATTCGTTCAAAACCCTCGACGGACAAGTGCCGCAGGAGGTGATGATGCGGAACACAGACAAGAACCTGGTGGATTTTGAAATGGATATTTACTGGGTGGTTGCTGCAGGCGAGGACCCGAAAGCATGGTTCGCCAAACACCCGGGGCGTTTCAAATTGTGCCATGTGAAAGACCTTGGAAAAACGGCAAAGGGCCATGAGTCTGTACACCTGGGTAAAGGCACGATCGATTTCAAATCGATATTGAAAAGCGGAACCGCGAATGGCCTGCAATATTATATTGTGGAACAGGAAGCGTTTACCGGAACAAACCCGCTGGAAAGCGCCAGGATAGATGCGGAGTATATGAAGAAGGTCTCCCTGTAGCTGCAAAAAAATATGACTACGCTGTTTATAAAAAATATGGTGTGCGACCGCTGCATTCTCGTTGTTCGCGAGCAGCTGGAAAAACTGGGCATAGGCATAGAACAAATTAAACTCGGCGAAGTAAAGACCAGGGAACAGGTTTCCGGCGAAACAAAACAAAAAGTGGATCTCGCGCTCACAAAACTTGGATTTGAGTTGATCGATGATAAAAAAAGCAGGATCATCGAAAAAATAAAAACACTGATCATAGACCTTGTGCACCGCCGCGAGAATGATTCCAAACAGAACCTTTCTGATCTGCTCAGTAAAGAGCTGCACCACGACTATAATTACTTATCGGGTCTTTTCTCAGAAGTGGAAGGCATAACCATCGAGAAATATTTCATCGCGCAAAAGATCGAAAAAGTAAAGGAGCTCCTGGTTTACGATGAGCTGAGTTTAAGCGAGATCGCATACCGGCTCAACTATTCGAGCGTTGCATACCTCAGCAATCAATTCAAAAAAGTAACGGGCCTTACACCCAGTTATTTCAGGCAGGTTAAAGAAGACAAACGCAAACCGCTGGATAAGGTGTAAATCTTACAAATCAAATGTGCAATTGCACAATGCGCTTCTGGCGGTTAAGCGCCAGCTTTGTATCGTAAATAACTTACGGTATGGCAAACGACAACAACCCATCGATCCCCCTTCTGCTGGAAGGCATGGAAAGCGAGCATTGCGCACTCATCATAGACAAAGGCCTGTCGCAACTGCCCGGCCTTCAATCACACAAAGTAGAATTGAACAACCGCCGGGCCCTTATCAAAACAAAGGATGGATCGGCATTGCCGATGGCGGTTAACGCGATCAGGAACCTCGGTTACGGCGTAACCACGGTTAAAAAAACCTTTCCTGTGTTGCACATGACCTGTGCCTCCTGCGCGGGCAGTGTTGAGAGCATGGTAAAAAATGCCGCCGGCGTGATCAGTGCATCGGTCAATTTTGCAACCGGAAACCTGGCCGTAGAATACCTGCCCAACGTTACCGATGGCGGTGCGCTGCGAAAAGTTGTGCAATCCATTGGCTACGATCTTTTGGTGGAAGAGGGCAGCAGCGGAAGGGAAGCGCTTGAATTGATTCAGCAAAAAAAATTCGCCCGGTTAAAATTTAAAACAATACTGGCGATCCTGCTATCGCTGCCTGTTGTGTTGTTGGGAATGTTCTTTATGACGGTGCCTTATGCCAACATCATTATGTGGGCATTTGCAACGCCGGTGGTTTTGTGGCTGGGCAAAGATTTTTTTATAAACGCATGGAAACAGGCAAGGCACCGTTCGGCCAACATGGATACGCTGGTGGCGCTGAGTACGGGCATCGCTTATGTTTTCAGCGTATTCAATATGTTGTTCCCTTCTTTCTGGCACGCAAAGGGTTTGCATGCGCATGTTTATTTTGAAGCGGCGGCGGTGGTTGTTGCGTTTATTCTGCTGGGCAAACTGCTCGAAGAAAAAGCAAAAGGAAATACCTCATCGGCCATCAGGAAACTGATGGGGTTGCAACCCGGATCCGTTGTTGTATTGGGAAGCGATGGATCGGAAAAAACAGTGGCGATAGACGATGTTCACAAGGAAGACATCCTACTTGTAAAACCGGGCGATAAGATCCCCGTTGATGGAACCGTAATCGCCGGCGCCTCTTACGTAGATGAAAGCATGCTGAGTGGCGAGCCTGTCCCGGTTTTAAAAACGGAGCATGAAAAAGTATTTGCAGGAACCATTAACCAGAAAGGAAGTTTCCGTTTCCGGGCCGAGAAGGTGGGTAAAGAAACAATGCTTGCCGCTATCATAAAAACGGTGCAGGATGCACAGGGCAGCAAGGCGCCGGTTCAGAAACTGGTAGATAAAGTGGCCGGCATTTTTGTGCCCGTTGTTATGGGCGTTGCACTGCTCTCCTTTCTGTTATGGGCCTGGCTGGGTGGCAACAATGGCATAGTTCAGGGTTTGCTGGCTGCGGTAACGGTACTGGTGATCGCATGCCCCTGCGCACTCGGCCTCGCCACACCCACCGCCATTATGGTAGGTGTAGGCAAAGGAGCAGAAGCAGGTATCCTGATCAAAGATGCAGAGAGCCTGGAGCGCGCCAGGAAAATAAATGCGCTGGTGTTAGACAAAACCGGAACGATCACCGAAGGCAGGCCTGCTGTTACGGCAATGAAATGGCTAAGCGAAAATAAAACAGACAGATCTGTTTTATTAAGCCTTGAAAAACAATCCGAACATCCGCTTGCGGAAGCTGTTGTGCGTTATCTGGAAGGAGTTGAAACAGTGCCGCTGTCTGCATTTGAAAGCATCACCGGTAAAGGTGCGCGGGTCACATACAACGGCGCAGCGTATTACGCGGGAAACCTTGCGTTGCTGGAAGAGCACCAGGTTGTTGTTGGTCCGGAACTTTTGCGGCAGGCAGATCTATGGTCGGCAGAGGCCAGCACCGTTGTATGGTTCGCGGGCGATGGGAAGGCACTGGCCGTTCTCGCTGTTTCAGACAACATTAAAGAAACATCGGTTGAAGCCGTTGCCCGATTGAAATCGATGGGCATCGAAGTGTTCATGCTTACAGGCGATAACGAAGCCACCGCTACGGCTGTTGCACACCATACCGGCATAACCCATTTCAAGGCAGGAATATTACCTGAGCAGAAGGCCGCGTTTATCAGGGAGCTTCAACAGCAGGGCAAGGTGGTGGCCATGGTGGGCGATGGCATCAACGATAGTACCGCACTCGCAACGGCAGACGTAAGCATTGCAATGGGCCGGGGAAGCGATATTGCGATGGATGTTGCAAAAATGACGATCATTTCTTCTGACCTGTTAAAAATACCGCGAGCCATCCGGCTCTCGCGGCAAACGGTTGCTACCGTACAACAGAATTTATTCTGGGCATTTATCTATAACCTGATCGGCATCCCGGTTGCGGCAGGGCTGCTTTACCCGGTAAATGGTTTCCTGCTTAACCCGATGATCGCCGGCGCAGCCATGGCACTGAGCAGTGTAAGCGTGGTGGCCAACAGCCTGCGCCTGAAATGGAAGAAATAATGCAACTTTGCAGTAGTGCAAAAACACCTGTTCCATATTGTGTTCCTTTTTATCGTGGGCCTGCTGGTTGTCCCGGCAGAAAGTTATGCATGTGGAACAAAAGCTACAGCGTTAGAAAAAACAAAATGTAAAAAAGCAAAAGCCACCAGGCAAAAAGCTTCAAGCTCCCTTGCCAAACATTGCTGCAGTTCCGGCAACAAACACAAGGAATGCGGTAAAGAATGTGGCGGCAGGTGCGGCAACAGCAGCGCCTGTAAATGCGTTGCATCCTGCAATGTGCCGGCGGCGGCAACGCTTGTGCAATATATTGCCGCAGAGCCGTTCACATGCCTCAACGATCATCCATCCCTTTCCAGGCCGGCGCCCGTTTCTCCCGGCTTCCATTTTACCTGGTTACCACCTAAAATAGGTTAGCCGTTGGCGCAACAGCCATAGGTGGGTCTTGCCGGGTTTGTCTTCCAATCAAATAATTGTTGTTTACAGGGTACAGTAAATGTTACAAAGTATACCTGAAATACCGTAACAGCATGTTTTTACAATGGCAGGAACTTTGTCTTATAAAAACAAACAAGATGGAAAACAAGACTTTGCAATTCAAAACAAACCTCAATTGTGGCGGATGTGTAGCTGCCGTAAAACCCCAATTAGACAACGCAGCAGGCATTTGCCACTGGTCTGTTGACACAAATAACAAAGACAAAGTACTTACCGTGCATTCCGAAGGCATCACGGAAGAACAGGTTGTTGATCTCGTAGAGAAAAAAGGTTTTAAAATCGAACCCATTCATAATTAAAACGAAAAAAATGAAAAAGATATTTTTTGCAATCATAGCCATGCTGGCAGGATCGTCGTTGTTCGCGCAGCAAATCGATAAACTGGCCGGCGAGTACAATACAGTAAAGAACGCGCTTGTAGCAGGAGACAGTAAAACAGCAGGAGATGCGTCTGCCCTTTTCCTGCAAAGCATAAAGGAAGAAAACGATTTTGCGCTGAGGAACGATCTGCTCAAAGCCGTGGATGAACTTGCAAAAGCTGCTACGCTCGACAAACAGAGGGCTGTCTTCAACGAAGTATCCACTACTTTCTGGAAAACAGTGAAGGCCGCCGGCAAAACAGGATCTACCCTGTACTACCAGTATTGCCCTATGAAAAAAGCGTATTGGGTGAGCAGGGAGAAGGAGATCAAAAATCCGTATTACGGTTCATCCATGCTTACCTGTGGCAAAGTGGTTGAAACAAATTGATGCCGCAAAGGCACCGCGCACTGCGGTGCCTTTGTATTTTATCATCGTTCGTTGAACCAACGTTCCTCCTGCTTTTTGTAGGGGATGGCGAAGCTGCAAGTACGCAGGTAAAAAATAGCAGAACCAAGTAAATAATGATCAACCCCGATCTCTAAAACAGGCTCACAATGAAATACCCAGGTATATTAATATTTTTTCTCGGCCTCGCATTGGCTGGTGTAAGCCAGCACAGTAATACAGCGGGTTCAGGGGCGCACAAGCAGGAAACATACACCTGCCCCATGCATCCCGAAATACGGGAAACCAAACCGGGCAAATGCCCCAAATGCGGTATGCCGCTTGTTCCCGTTACACAACGCCCCGGTAAAAACAAGCCGGAAGAAAAGCAGGATCACAAAGACATGGAAGACATGAATAACGGGAGCGAATTAAGCGAGGCACACAAAAGCGCAAAAGCAAAACTCGCATCAACCAAAGAATACCCCGTTAAACAAAGCGCGCGCCCACATACGGTCAGGTATGAACTCTATGTTACCGATACACTTGTGCACTTTGGTAAAAAAAGCAAGAGAGCGATCGCGGTGAACGGGCAGATCCCGATGCCCACCCTCGAATTTACAGAAGGGGATACGGCCGAGATCATTGTACACAACCAGCTGAAGGAAAGCACCTCGCTTCACTGGCACGGCGTGTTCCTGCCCAACAAAGAAGATGGCGTTCCCTATCTTACCCAGCAACCCATTGATCCGGGAACTACGTACACTTACCGCTTCCCCATTATACAGAACGGAACACATTGGTATCATTCCCACTCGGGGTTGCAGGAACAGATCGGCATGTATGGCAGTTTTATCATGCACAAAAGAACGGGAGATAAAACGTTCCGCAAAGGAATTGACAACCTTCCCACCGTTCCGGTCATCATCAGTGAATGGACCGACCTGAACCCCGATAATGTTAACCGGATGTTGCACAGTGCAACAGACTGGTTCGCCATTCAAAAAGGCGCCACGCAGAGTTATGCTGAGGCGATCAGGAGCGGGGCATTCAAAACAAAACTCACCAACGAATGGAAACGGATGACAGCGATGGATGTGAGCGATGTGTATTACGACAGGATACTGCTCAATGGTAAACCCACGCTGGATCTGAAAACGGTTGACGGCAGGGAACTGGTGGCAGGCGATAAAGTGCGGTTACGTGTTTCAAACGGCGGCGCCTCCTCTTATTTCTGGCTGAGGTATGGCGGCGGTAAAATGATCGTGGTGGCGAGCGACGGCGTGGATGTGGAACCCGTTGAGGTAGACCGGCTGATCATTGCTGTATCCGAAACCTACGATATCGTGGTAACGGTGCCCGATCATGCAAAAGCGTTTGAGTTTATGGCAACAACCGAGGACCGGACAAATTCCGCGAGCATGTTTGTGGGCAGTGGTGCGCGCCAGTTCATCGGTGCGATGCCAAGGCTGAAATATTTCAAAGGGATGAAAATGATGAACGATATGATGAAGATGAACGGCGATCTCGATGATATGGGCATGAACATGAGCTGGAACCAGATGGACATGAACGTGGTCATGTATCCCGAGATCACCGGAGAAGAACAAGACAAACGCAAAAAGAAAGAAAAGGGCAGTGATACCAAAACAGGTATGGGCAACATGAAACACGACATGGAGGCCGGTGCCAACCGGTACAACCCCAACGCGCTAGCAGACATCGTTACATTGAATTATGCCATGCTTGTGGCGCCACAAAAGACAACACTTCCCGCTCATGCGCCTGTAAAAGAACTTCGGTTCACATTAACCGGCAACATGAACCGGTATGTATGGAGCATGGACAACCGCGTGCTGGACGAAACAGACAAAATACCGGTTAAGAAGGGCGAAATACTGCGCATCACGCTTTTCAATAACTCTATGATGCGGCACCCGATGCACCTGCACGGTTTCGATTTTCGGTTGCTGAATGGCCAGGGAGAAAGAGCGCCGTTGAAGAACATCATTGATATTATGCCGATGGAAACCGATACGATAGAATTTCTCGCTGATACGGAAGGCGATTGGTTTTTCCATTGTCATATTCTTTACCATATGATGTCTGGCATGAACCGGGTATTGGCTGTTGGCGATTACCAGAATCCCAACCTGCCCGATAAAGCACGGGCCTACCGCATGCTGCAACGCGAAAGCAATATGGCTCATGTAATGGCGCAAAACGATTTTGCCACCAATGGGAACGATGGGGAATTGATGCTGATGAACACACGCTTCAATCTTGGAACGGAGTGGCGGTTGGGATACAACAACATGCATGGGTACGAAGTAGAAACCCATCTCGGGCGATACATAGGAAAGATGCAATGGCTGATGCCGTTCGTTGGCTTCGACTGGCGCTACCGCAAAATGGGCATTGACGAACATGAAAAAAATCTCTTTGGACAAACCAACAACAAAGACAACCGAAGCGCCGTTAGCCTGGGTGTTATGTATACGCTTCCCATGCTGGTAAATTTCCAGGCAGAAGTTTACCACGACGGTATTGTCCGTTTATCGTTGATGCGTGAAGACATTCCTGTTTCAAAAAGATTGCGCGGCGGATTTATGGTCAATACCGACCGTGAGTATATGGTTGACCTGCGCTATGTTGTTAACAGGAACATAGGTGTGAGAACGCATTACGATAGCGACATGGGTTTTGGCGTTGGGCTTGCGCTGAATTATTAGTGTTGTTGTATAAACCATTCAACAGCTCAAAATAAAAATGCGGTTCATGGTTGAACCGCATTTTTTTTATTGAGCCTTGTGAGAACAAGGTGTTGTTGTTTTTATACGCCCAATGTCCAGCCTTCCCTGTACGTTCTTTTCACATACTGGTTTGCATCTTCGAAATTCGTGATCCGCATGCTTGGCCCATCCCAAAGCAGTTTGATGCCGCGGCCGGGGTATACGGTCCTGTCTTTTCCTTCTTTTGTTTTTTCTGTTTTAGCGATGTTGTAACTGCGTATGGCGAGGTTGCCCATGAGCACGCTCTCTGTGAGTGGCCCGGCGATATCGAAATTAGAGCTGAGGTTTTTCGCCTGCTCGCTTCCATATCCTGCGATAGCAGCTTCTACCCACTGGTGGTAGTGGCCCGTTTCTGCACCCGGCACACGCGGGATGGTTTTTTTAACATCCGCCTGTGCTGTTAATGCTGTTGGCAGGAGTGTAGGCATTTTACCATAAGTGCCGCACATCATTTTGCCTTTTGTTCCTTCGAAGATCGCACCGCCGTCGCCACCGTCGCCAAGCAGTTCGGTTGGCCCGAGTTCTTCGGGGCGTGCAGGCAGGATACCGCCATCCATCCAGGTAAGTTTTACATCTGGCTTGCCATTTTTTCCTTTGAATGTAAGTGTGATGGACGAAGCGATCGGTCCTGATTCCGGATAGTTGCCCGGTGTCCAGTTCTCAACATAAGGGCGTGCCATGCTGCATTCTGCAGAAACAGGATAACCGAGATCGAGTACCGCGAAGGCAGGCGCCATGATGTGGCAGGCCATATCGCCCAGTGCGCCGGTACCATAATCCCACCAGCCGCGCCAGTTAAACGGAACCAGTTTCTCTACATAATCTTTGTAAGGTGCGGTACCCAGCCACAGGTTCCAATCGAGTTCGGCCGGAACCGGTGGCTTGTTGCTGCTCCATGGAATGCCTTGCGGCCATACCGGGCGGTTGGTAAAGCAGGTGATGGTGTGCACATCGCCGATCTTGCCGGCATTGTACCATTCCTGCAACTGGCGAACGCCATCGCCCGACGCACCCTGGTTGCCCATCTGTGTAACTACCTTATAGTTGTGCGCCGCTTTCGTGAGCATACGCGCCTCGTAGATATCGTGTGTAAGTGGTTTCTGGATGTATACGTGTTTGTTGAGCTGCATGGCGGCCATACCCACTACACCGTGCATGTGGTCGGGAATGGAAACAGACACGGCATCGATGTTCTTGTGTTCTTTATCGAGCATCTCGCGGTAATCGCGGTACAGTTTTGCTTTCGGGTAACGGTCCTGGCTTTTTTTGATCTGGCGCAGGTCCACATCGCAGATCGAAACGATATCGGCTTTGCCGCTGCCGTAAAAGTTCCAAAGGTCGCTTTCGCCTTTACCGCCGGCGCCCACACCCGCAATGCGCAATTTATCACTCGGTGCCGTAAAACCGCGGCCCAGAACATGGCGCGGAACAATGTAAAATCCCGCAGCGGCCAATGCCGTATTGCGGATAAACGAACGCCTTGAATCCTGTGCCTGGTTCACCTGCTCATGCGATGCATCCGAACCCTGGATCTTGTTTTCCTGTTTCTTTTTCATGCTGTCAATCGTTGGTTGTTAGGAGGAAGAAAAATAGAGACATGAATTTATTGAAATAATGCTTCGGATGTTAGGAAATCAAAAAAATAATGCGCTTAATCGATTAAGCAAATCATTTATGGCAAATTCGAATAACAATTTATAAATCATCAGGCCATACGGATCACAAAAAAAGCCCGTAGTACAACGGGCCTGAAATAATATAAGCATGCGGCTTAATTGCGCAACTTCAGGGAATAGAGCACCGGAGGCTTGCGCATTTCGGTGGAAATAGATACACCGGTGTATTTACCGTCTTTTTTTTGTAACATTTCCATGTCAATAATTCCGTATTTGTGTAGCAATTGAGCCGAATCCATCTCTGTATAATTGATGATCACCCAAACATCTGAAGTCACATACAGGCGACTGGTTTTCGAAACCTCGCCGGAAGCCGCAACCAGGGAATAAACCCCTTTCGAAAAAGATTCTGCGCCGACCTCCTGCAATCCTGGCCTGATCTTAAAGGTTCTTGTCCGGCTGTTCCGTGACTCTTGTCTCCCGATATTCATTTTAAGAGAAACCTCTTTATCACTATCGTTGTTCACGATCCAATGGGTAGTATAACGGGGCGTCAAACATGAAGTAAAAGCCAAACCAACTAAAAACAAAACGAGCAGTTTTCGAAAAATCATAAAGGATATTGGTTCACCGGTTCAGACAACAAAGGTATTTAAATACAAACACATGCAAATACATATTCATGTGATTGTTCGTCCTTATGACGCCCCACGGGCACCAATCGTTGCTTCATCCCAAAAAAATATCCGTGTCCGTAAATCGTAAGCCCAGGAAACGGGACCACAATACCGCAAAAAAATCCCCAGGTCAACCACGACCCAGGGATCATCTCTAAATTCAACCGCGTTTATAATAAAATAGGACAAACTTTTGTTCTGCGAGAGTACTGCATGTTGGGTTTTGAAACAACAGTTAAAACACCCTTTTTTGAGGAAAGGGCGGCCTTCTGCTCAATACCCATTGCTCACGCGCCCCTGCACGCCCCCTCTTCCAAATTGATTATCTTACACCCAAAGCTGTTTCATGCCAACTGAAATTCAAACCCAACTTGCTTTGCTGCGCCGGTATTTTGAAAGTGGTGTTACCAGGCCGTATGCATTCAGGAAAGAACAGTTGATGAAACTGAAGGCCGCGGTGGTTGCGCACGAGGAAGAGATCTACGCGGCATTGTACAAAGACCTCAAAAAAAGCAAGGAGGAATGCTGGGTTACGGAGAACGGTTTTTTTCTTGCGGAACTGAACCACGTTGCCGCCAACCTGCGCAGGTGGATGGAACCCGAAGCGGTACCTACCAACCTGCTCAATCTTCCCTCCAGTAGCCGCCTGGTGCGTGAACCGCTGGGCGTAACATTGGTGATCGGCCCGTGGAATTATCCTTTTCAATTGCTGTTCACCCCGCTGCTGGGCGCGATAGCCGCCGGCAACTGCGTGGTGGTGAAACCAAGTGAATTTGCGCCTGCCACATCACTGGTAATGCAGAAAATAATCGAATCGGCCTTTGAGAAAAATTACGTGTTGTTTGTTCCCGGCGATGGTTCGGTTGTGATCCCGGAAATGATGGACCATTTTCGTTTCGACCATGTTTTTTACACAGGCAGCACCGCGGTTGGCCGCATCATTTATAAAATGGCAGCCGAAAAGCTGGTGCCCGTTACACTGGAGCTCGGAGGGAAAAGCCCCTGCGTGGTTGAAAGCGACGCAAACATCAATATTGCCGCGAAGCGGATCGTTATGACAAAGTTTTCGAACGCCGGGCAAATGTGCGTTGCTCCCGATTATGTTCTGGTACACGCATCGAAGAAAGAAGCCTTGCTCGCGGCGCTCACAGAAAAGATCCTGAAATTTTTCGGCGACAAACCGGAAGACAGCGAACACTACGGGAAACTCATCAACCAAAAACAATTCGACCGGGTAGTACAATACTTATCGGCCGGAAGAATATTGTATGGCGGGCGGCACGATGCATCACGGCTTTTCATAGAACCCACTTTGCTGGTTGATGTTCCGCCTGGTGCCGCGGTTATGAAAGAGGAGATCTTTGGCCCTGTATTGCCGGTGATCGGCTACGAAACCAACGAAGAAGCGCTCGCGATCATCAACCAGAACCCGAACCCGCTTGCTTTCTATGTTTTTACCGGGGATGTTGACAAAGAGCACTACTGGCTGGGTGCCGTACCGTCTGGCGGCGCCTGCGTAAACAACGCCAGCTGGCACCTTACCAACCCTTCGCTTCCCTTTGGCGGGCGGGGTTTCAGCGGAACAGGTGCGTATCACGGGAAACATTCATTTGATGCTTTCTGCCATACAAAGGCCGTTATGAAAACGCCAACCTGGTTCGACCCGTTCATCAAATACCCACCGTTGAAAGGGCGGTTGCGGTTGTTTAAATGGCTGATCCGATGAAAAAACTTTTGATCGGTTCCGTTGTTATCCTTGTTTGCCTAACACTCATCAAACGAAAAGACATGACCTGGCGACAGTCGTTCCTGAAAACAGTATACCCGTTGCTGATGTTGAAATCGAAATGGTTTCCCGGCAAAACGGCTTCGCTGCTGAACCCGGGAAACAGCAGGCCGTATGTTCCTTTTTATGGGCTGACTGCGGTGGCCAATGATGGAACGGTGATCGACCTCCATCGTTTTTCAGGAAAAAAAATATTGCTTGTAAATACCGCGAGCGATTGTGGTTACACAGGGCAATACGATGAACTCGAGCAATTGCACCGGCAATTCAAAGACCTTGTGGTCATCGGGTTTCCTGCCAATGATTTCAAGCAACAGGAGAAGGCAGACGATGCCTCTATCGCACAATTCTGCAAAATAAATTTCGGTGTCAGTTTTCCCCTGATGCAGAAAACGCATGTTGTTAAAACCGCGGAGCAAAATGCGGTGTTCGATTGGTTATCGCACAAGGAAAAAAACGGCTGGTGCAACCAGGCGCCCGTCTGGAACTTTTGCAAATACGTGGTGAACGAAGAAGGGGTTTTGCTGGGATTTTTTGACCAGTCGGTTTCGCCGCTTGATGCCAGGATCACCGGCCTGCTTCAAAAATAGAACCGGCTTTTATACGGGGCATTTCTCGTGGTAATTGATCAGCTCTATCGCCGTTCGCTCAATCACAAACCCATTGTACTTTTCCTTTACCTCATCCAGCACTTCTTCCACTTCTTCCATTGTTTTCAGGGTTACCAGCCGATTGCGGTACTCCTTGATGTTGGGCAAACCCTTCAGGTAATTTGCATAATGCCTGCGCATTTCGTTGATGCCTGCGATCGGGCCCTTCCATTCGAGCGATTTGCGCAGGTGCTTGCGCGCCACTTCCACCCGTTCTTCCAGCGTTGGCGGCGCCAGGAGCTCGCCCGTGTTGAGGTAGTGCCTGATCTCGCGGAAGATCCATGGATAGCCAATGGCGGCACGGCCGATCATGATGCCATCTACACCATAACGGTTCTTGTAATCGGCGGCTTTCTGCGGACTATCAATATCTCCATTTCCAAAAACAGGTATATGGATGCGGGGATTGTTTTTCACTTTTGCGATCAGGGTCCAGTCGGCCTCACCCTTGTACATCTGCGCGCGCGTGCGGCCATGAATGGCAAGGGCCTTGATGCCGCAATCTTGCAGGCGCTCCGCCACTTCTTCAATATTCTTGCTGTTATCGTCCCAGCCCAATCTTGTTTTTACGGTAACGGGCAGGGTGGTGCTTTTTACAACCGCGGCGGTGAGGCGAACCATCAGGTCCACATCTTTCAAAACCCCCGCGCCGGCGCCTTTCATGGCCACTTTTTTAACGGGGCATCCGAAGTTGATATCCAGCAGGTCGGGGTTTACCGCCTCAACGATCCGGGCGCTCAGCGCCAGCGCTTCCTCATCGCCGCCAAAGATCTGAATGCCCACGGGGCGCTCGTAGTCGAATATGTCGAGCTTCTGGCGGCTTTTGATCGCATCGCGGATCAGTCCCTCGCTGCTGATGAACTCGGTATACATAAGATCGGCGCCGTTGTCTTTACACACCGCCCTGAATGGCGGGTCGCTCACATCCTCCATCGGCGCGAGTAATAACGGGAAATCGGGAAGCGTTATCTGATCTATTTTAACCATATTGCGGGCGAAGGGGTAAAGGGGCATCCATAGGGGTCGCCTTTTATCCCAAAACAGTTGTAGTGTTTACAATAAACCGCAAATTTACAATCTTATTTTCACGATGAACCAAAAGCCTGTTATCAATTATCCGTCGCAACTCGCGCTTTTATTGGGCCTGATCGGAGTTTTTATGGTGATCTGCGGTCTGCTCATCGGCGTTGCAGGCAGCGCTGTGATGCATGTTAAGGTGGCCGACTTCGGTAAAGCCATCCTGCTTCCGGAAAATGCCAACCTTTCGCGTTTGCTCAATACGGTTACCTCTTTTATCGTTTTCGGGTTGCCCGCTTTCTTTCTTGCCAAAGTGCTCAGCCGTAGGCCTTTTTCACAATTGGGGTTTACTACCGCGCTTAACCTGAAACAGGTGGTTGTGGCCCTGGTGCTCCTGATGATGAGTATTTTTTTGGGCGATGCGCTTGCACAGCTCAACCAGCGCATTCCTATTCCGGGCGACTGGCGGGTTTGGGCCAATAAGCTCGAATCGGATTACAGGGCAAGCATGATGTCGATGGCAACGATGAAAACCTTCGGTGATTATTTACTCGGACTGCTCGTGCTCGCTTTTTTCCCCGCCCTGTTCGAAGAGGTGCTGTTCCGCGGAGGGCTGCAGCAGGTGATGGTTGGGTGGACGCAAAACAAATGGTTCGGTATAACCATCACAAGCATCCTGTTCAGCGCAATACATTTTTCTTATTTCGGTTTCCTGCCAAGGATGGCATTGGGAATGATACTTGGGTTTACTTTTTATTACAGTAAGAACATCTGGCTCAGCATACTCATTCATTTTGCAAACAATGCATTGGTGGTGACCACGCTCTATGTGCTGGCGAGGCAAGGCAAACCCATTGCTGAAAACGAGGAGACCGTTCCGCTTTGGTTCGGGCTCATTGCATTGCCGTTGATCTTCCTGGTGTTCCGCTTTTTTAAAAAAGAGAGCGGTCGCGTATTGGTAAGACACGCACAGCATGTTCACTCATCGCCCGAAAACATTGTTTCCTGAAATGATCAACTCCTGGCAAAACATACACACCACGGCCCGTCCCGCAGAAGCGAGCATTATACAAGGTATGCTCGAAGACAACCAGATACCGGTACAGGTGATGAACAAACAAGACAGCAGTTACCATAATTTCGGATATATTGAGATCTATGTTCCCGGTCACCTGGCGGAAACCGCGAAACAGCTCATCGCAGATACATTGCTGAATTAGCCTTTTCAACGCCGGCACGTGTACTTTTTTCATTTTGTACTTTAGAGACCTTTTTGTTTTAATATTGGTATCAAATAATCCAAGGCTCGTAGCTTGCGGCTCGCGGCTGTAAGCTCAAATTCCAACGAACCCATGCCCTTCAACATCGCCACCTTTAAAACCCGCGCACTAACGGCCATTGTGTTTGTTGCCGTAATGCTGGCGGGACTGCTGTACAACCACTGGAGCTTTCTTGCCTTGTTTTCCGTGATTCATTTCGGATGCTGGATCGAATATCAAAAACTGGTGGGGCTGATCGATAAGGATTACCAGCAGATCGGCATCGGACATAAATACGGCGTGATTATACTTGGTTGGGGATTGATGCTTTGGCTGACCGACCAACGATTCAGCTTCGGGCAAACAAGGCTGTCGGTCATCGGCTGGTCTTTGTTCTGGGTGGGCCTGATCGCTTTTATTTTGAGTGAATTGCTGTTGGCCAAAAAGATCAACCCTAAATTATGGGCGCATTCTGTACTTGGCCTTGTTTACATTTCGGTGAGTTGGGGATTGATGATGAAATTGTACGGCAGTTTTTTGCCCGGCATAGAAGCGGGTATTGAAATGGGCGCCGCAATGGAATATTATCCATGGACCATCCCCGTATTGCTCATCGCCTCTATCTGGATAAACGATACGATGGCCTATGTTGTGGGATCTTTTATTGGAAAAACGCCGCTCTCTTCCATTTCGCCCAAAAAAACATGGGAAGGAACCATCGGCGGAGCCGTTTTGGCGGTGGTTGCCGTTACATGGATCGGCACTTACCTGTTTCCATATCCCGGGCCCGTTATGAAAACGATGCTGATCATCTCCCTCACCGCTGCCATTTTTGGCACGCTGGGCGACCTGTTCGAAAGTAAACTGAAACGCCTCGCGGGCGTTAAAGACAGCGGCCACATCATGCCCGGCCACGGAGGATTTCTCGACAGGTTCGATTCCCTGCTTGTGGCAACCACGGTTTTGTGGGTGCTGTTCTATTTCTGTTATTGAGCGTAATAACAACCCCCAAGCGCAAACACCAAACCCGAAACTGTCTTACATTTGCAGTTCAATCATTTCCAATGACTATTCACAGAGAAGGATATAAAACGATCGCTATTACCGCGTTGGTCTTCGGGATCTTCAATCTTGCATCATTTACTTTTTTGAGCGCATCGTTGCCATGGCTGGCAATGGTATTGTTCGCGGTAACGCTTTTCCTTTTCCTGTTCATCATCTCTTTCTTCCGAATCCCGGCCCGCACGCATACGTTCGATGACAACAAGATCATTTGTCCGGCCGACGGGAAAGTGGTTGTGATAGAAGAGATCACCGATGTTGAATATTTCAAAGACAGGCGCATACAGGTAAGCATCTTCATGAGCCCGGCCAATGTGCACGTGAACCGCAACCCGGTATCGGGGGAAGTCGTTTACAACCAATACCACAAAGGAAAATACCTGGTTGCCTGGCATCCTAAATCATCCACTGAAAACGAAAGATGGAGCGTGGTAACAAGGAATGCCCATGGTGAGGTGCTTTTCAAACAAATTGCCGGGGCGCTCGCCAAACGCATCTGCAACTACACCAAGGTTGGGCAAACCGTAAAACAGGGCGATGAATACGGTTTCATCAAATTCGGCAGCCGTGTTGATGTGCTTTTGCCCCTCACCGCTAAAATAGATGTGCAGCTGAACCAGGTGGTGCAGGGCGGCGTAACGGTGCTCGCAAGCTGGTAGCCGCTCATCACATTTTAACAAAAGGCAACGCTGTATTAGTCATACTTTAGGTACAACCTTTAAAACAACATACGTATGAAAAAAGTCCTTGTACTCGCAACAGCAGCCCTGCTCGTAACCGCATCTTCTTTCGCAAGCGGCGATAAAAAGAAAGATTGCGACAAAGAATGCAAAAAAGAATGTAAGAAAACAGAAAAAGCTGAAAAGAAAGAAGTGAAAACAGCAGCCAAAGAAACAAAGACGGCTGTTAAACTTTCTGCGAAAAAAGCATAAGGCTTTCTGAAGAAAATAAACGATCCCCTGCACTTGTGCGGGGGATTTTTTTTGATCGGCCCGAGCCTTAATGATCACAGCCATAGATTCCTGCATACCCTCTCCCTGTAATCAAGGCCGCCATCACGGTTCACCATTTCACAAAATCTCCTCCAGCTCCTTCAAATGATGAACCACATACGTGGCTTTTACGTGCGGGGTAACTTTGAGGTGGTTCACGAAGATCGTATCCATGCCCGCGTTGATGCCGCCCTGTATATCTGCATCCTGGTTGTCGCCGATCATGATGCTTTCTTTTGCCTGGGTGCCGCATTTGTTCAGCGCATAATCGAAGATCTCTTTGTTGGGCTTCAGGCTGTTGCTCGTTTCAGAAGTGATCACCTCAACAAAAAAATGCTGCAGGTTTGAAAACTGGATCTTGTGTTGCTGCACCTTTTCAAAACCATTGGTGATGAGGTGCATGATGTATCCTTTGTTTTTCAGGTAGGTAAGAATTTCTACGGTGTACGGGAACAGGCTGTTCTTGCCCGGCAGCTGCTCCAGGAACTGTTGTGCCAGGCTCCGCGCAAGCGGCTCATCGGCGATTTTGAAATCGAGCAGCGCGAGCCACATCCTTTTCCAGCGCAGCTCTTCCTGTTTGATGAAACCCTTGGTATAACGGTCCCATAGCCGCTCGTTGTGGTAACTGTATCGCTGGAAAAAAAGATCAAAATCAGGAACGCCTTTGGCGTGGAGTTCATTGCTGGTATGCAGATCGGCGAGTGTGTGGCGGGCGTTGGTTTCAAAATCCCAGAGCGTGTGATCGAGATCAAAAAACAGGTGGCGGTACTTCATGCTGCAAATTACATAAAGTAGGAGCAAGTGCGAAGTACGGGATCAAATACGAAAAATGAATTCCGGACCAGCGCTCTTACATCATACCTTGTAGTTTCTATTGCTTAATTTTGTTTCAAACAGATCTTATGAACGTTGTTATCACCGGGGCATCAAAGGGAATTGGCAGGGCCATTGCTGAACAGTTTGCGGCAGCGGGCAACACGCTTTTCCTTTGCAGCCGCAACGAAAAGGAGCTGTATGATACGGTTGCCTTACTGCAAACACAGTTTCCGGGATGCGAAATAAAAGCAAAGCCCGTTGATATGGCCAAAAAATCTTCGGCCATCGAATTCGGTGAATGGTGCCTCAGGTTTGGCGTTCCCGATATCGTGGTGAACAACGCCGGGCAGTTTCTACCCGGCAGCCTGTACAATGAAAAAGACAAAACGCTCGAACAAATGATCGAGGTAAACCTGTACAGCGCCTATCACCTCACGCGTGCTTTTCTTCCTGCAATGATGGCTGCCAGGCGCGGGCATATTTTCAACATGTGTTCCATTGCATCGCTGAATGCATACGATAACGGCGGGAGTTACAGCATCAGCAAATTTGCCCTGCTCGGCTTCAGCAAAAACCTTCGCGAAGAGTTGAAACCCCATGGCATCAAAGTTACAGCGGTTTGTCCCGGCGCAACCATGAGCGCTAGCTGGGACGGCGCAGATGTTGATCCCGCAAGAATTATGAAAGCTGAGGATGTTGCAAAAATGATCTATGCTTCTTCGCAATTATCACCACAGGCGGTGGTGGAAGATATTGTTTTAAGACCGTTGCTGGGTGATTTGTAAGCATTAAGATTGAGATCATCACAACCATTCTTATCGCATTGCGCTATTCCCCTGCCAGCAGGATTTGCCACGCATCCTGTACCCGCCCCTCTTTCAATAACTCCGATGCATACAGGTGCAGTTCTTTTTCCATCTCTGCCGGACTAACAGCATAATACTGCACGATGTTTTTCAGCCGGTCATCGCTGAACGAAGGATCGATCACGGGCATATCGTGTACATTTCCCAACATGCCCAAATGATTGCCCGTTAAAACAGCGCTGTTGCGGATGCCCTGTGGTAATGCGTCAACTCCAATGCCGAGTTTCGTATTTGGTTTTTCCACTTGAAAGAGATTGTTCGCATCCACCTTGCAATACCAATCACCACCGAGCCTCGCAACGTGTTGCATTTTCAGCTGGTCAATTTTTCCATCGCTGCCAAGAATGCTGTCGGCAACATGCATGCACAACACTTCGGCGATCACGAGCTGCCCGGCGCCGCCTTCGTTGCCAAGGCTTTTTATTTCGTTGACCCTGCATTCGAGTTTGATCTTTGCTTCTTTCACCATCGGCGGCTTTACAATGGAAGCAGCTTCCTTCGTGAAACCGGATTTGGTGAACTCATCCACACCTTTTGGAAATTCGCAGCTCGACAAACTGGTTTGCTGCACCATATCATAATCAACAATATTGATCACGCATTCTGGTATTTCCATCACATTTTCGAGGGTATGCTTGGTGGTATTGTCGCGCACCCTCCTGCATGGAGAGAAAATAACAACGGGTGGGTTTGAGCTGAACAGGTTGAAAAAACTGAACGGGCTCAGGTTTACCAGGCCATCGTTCCCGATCGTACTTGCAAAACAGATCGGCCTTGGTGCAATTGCGTGCTGCAGCCATTGTTGTTTTTCTACCGTGGTTATTTTTTGAAGATCGATGAACATGTTTTTAGCTTTGAGCCTTGCGCCGGGCCAGGCGCTTTTTTGTTGATCCTGCTGTTTTGTAATTGTCCGCACCTGAACGCTACACTACCACCAATTCGTAAAATTCTTCCGGGTTCAGGTATTTCTTTGCGAGTTCCTGTATCTCCTCTGCGGTTATGGATTGAACGGTTCGGATGCTGTTGTAAAAATATTCTTCCGTCAGGCCATTGAGAATATAATTTTTCCACCGCGCAATTATGTGGAAGGGGCCGTCGAGGTCTGCGAGCAGTGATCCGATCATATAGTTGCGCACCAGGTCCAGTTCCTCCGCTTCTACCGGTTCGTTGCGCAATATTTCCATTTCCTTGTAAACCTCTTCAATCGTTGCTTCGCATACATCGCGCCCGGCTTCGGTGCTGATGAGCCATGCACTTTCGTGGATGTGGTTTTGCATGTAACTGTGTATGCCGTAAGTATATCCCTTCTCCTCGCGTATGTTGCTCATCAGTCTCGAACCAAAAAAACCGCCGTAAATATTATTCAACACCTGCGCCTTTGAGAAATCTGGATGCTTCCTGTTGGGAAAAGGACGCGCAATGCGTATGGCACCCTGCACGCCATCGGCGTCGTTGATGATGTTGTATTTCTTTTTTTCTGAAGGTTCGGTATTGTATTGCACCTGCGGAAGAACGGCTTTATTCAGCGGCAGCGTTCCGAACGACCGGTTCAACTGCGCTGCAAGGTCTGCCGGCGGTTTGCCCGCAACAAACATCATACATTTGCCTTCGGTATAAAATTTACGGTAGAAGGCAACGAGTTCTTCACGGTTTATGTTCTCGTAGTCGAGGGTGGATGTGTATTTTCCATAAGGATGATGAAAACCATACACGTACTCATCGATCAGGCGGTTGGCAATAAAATCGCATTTCTTAAGGTTCACTTCAAGCCTTTGCTTCTGGTTCTGTTTGTAAATGGCTATCTCGTCTTCCGGGAAAATGCTTTCTGTGATCAGCTCTGCAACAACCGGCAGCAATTCGGCCAGGTGCTTGCTGAGGCAATGCAAAGTGATGATGGCCGTTTCGTTGTAACAGCTCCTGTTCAGGTATGCCCCATAAAATTCGAAGTGCTCGTTGATGGCAAATGCCTTTTTCTGTTTTGTTCCGTTCTTTAGTAAAAAGTTGGTTGTTGCCGCAACAATGTTTTTTTCTTCATACCAGTTGCCTGCATAAAAAACCCATTCAACCAGCAACACTTCCTGCGCGCCGGCATCGATGCTGTACACGGGTACGTTGTTGTCGAGTGTGAAGTGTTCGTAGGGTTTTAACTGCAGGTTCATGTTCACTGCATCAATAATATCGGGAGCCGTTTTTCTGTCTGGCATGTTTGTGGGTATTAAACAGTGATACTGTTTTATTTTGCATAATACAGCAACGTATTGCTGTTCTCTTTCCTGAAAACCTCTTTGCAGTACAATTGTATGTCTTCAGATGTGATGGACTGATATCTTTCCAGTTCGGTATTCATCATATTTGCATCACCCAGTAATTCATACATTGCCAGGCTGCCTGCGCGGCTCATCACGGCCATGTCTTCAAAAGCGATCACGCTCTCGGTTTTGTTCTTCACTTTCTGCAGTTCGGTACCGGAAACCTGTTCGGATTGTATTTTTTCGATCTCTTCATCTACGGCCTTCAACGCGTCTTCCATCTTCACTCCTTTCACCAGCTTGCCATCAATGGCCGCGAGGCCCTTATCGGTGCTGCCGAAATGATAGCAGTCGAGACTCGAGAACAGTTGTTTCTCCTTCACCAGCGACTGGTACAAACGCGAGGAGCCGCCACCGCCGAGAATTTCGGTGGCCAGGTCCATCACATAGTATCCTTTTTCGAGGCGTGCATCCATGTGCCATGTTTTTACCAGTGCATTCAAGGGCACATTGGCATGTACTTCCTGTTGCCTTGCTTCGGTTTGGCTGGGCTCCTGCGGCAGCTGGCGATTGTATTTTTCTCCCATAGGGATATCGCCAAACCATTTCGCTGCAAGGCGTTTGATGTTTTCCGTTTTTACATTACCTGCCACCACAAGGATCGCATTTACGGGCCGGTAGTGTTTGAAGAAAAATGCTTTTACATCATCGATGTGTGCATTTTCTATATGACTCAATTCTTTACCAATGGTCATCCAGCGGTAAGGATGTGTTGTGTATGCAAGCTCCCGCATTTTATGCCACACATCGCCATAAGGTTTGTTGATGTAATGTTCCTTGAACTCCTCGGTCACTACTTTTTTCTGTACGTCGAGGCTTTTCTGACCGAATGCAAGGCTCATCATCCTGTCGCTCTCGAGCCAGAAGGCGGTCTCAATGTTTTCTGCGGGAAGCTGGCAATAATAATTGGTGAGGTCATTGGTGGTATAGGCGTTGTTCTCTCCTCCCGCGCGTTGCAGCGGCTCATCGTAATCGGGGATGTTGATGCTCCCGCCAAACATGAGGTGTTCAAAAAGATGCGCAAACCCTGTCTGTGCCGGGTTCTCATCGCGTGCGCCCACATCATACAAAACATTAACCACGGCCATGGGGGTAGAATGGTCCTCGTGAACCAGTACGCGCAAGCCGTTGTCCAACACAAATCGATCGTATGTAATCATAGAAGGCGCAAAATAAGAATTTTAAGGGAGTCGTTTGGAGAAGCTTGTTTTGCCACGGATTTCACAGAAGAACACGGTTGGTATAATAATTTCAGAAACGCCAACAGTGTTCTTCTGTGAAATCCGTGGAAATAGGATCAGGTTGGACCGCTAACGCCGGATGTCTTTCACGTCGATGACCAGCGCCTTCGGCATATTATCCCTGAATATGATCACCTGCACTTTGCCGATGCTGTTCTGGAAGAGATTTTTATAGGTCTGGATGTTTTTGGATGCATTGGTCTCCACAGAGAAAATGATGTCGCCCGGAAGGAAACCCGCTTTGTCGCCCGGCGATCCCGGCATTACGTCGATCACCCTGATCTCGCCATCGATGAGGTACATGCTCAGCCCGGTATAGGAATAATCGAAGCGTTCATAGAAATGCGCGTTGGGTTTGATGTGGATGCTTTGTTCGGGGTAATTGAGGATCACATTGAAGCGGCGGAAGATGTCGTTGCCGATCAATCCGCCCAGTTGCGGGTAGGAGGTTACGTTGTAATCGTCCTCGAAAATATGCACCGGCACTTTTTTGAATTTATAGGGGCCGATGCGCAGTTCTTTTGCCACGGCAACGCTCATGGTGCTTTTTCCGCCCAACCCCTCGGCCTGCGTAGGGTAGAATTTTTTGTTCTTTTTGAAAACGGAGCTGTCGTTCACATAATCCCTCGAAAGCAGAAGGCAGAGCCCCGCGCCGGTATCAAAAATAAAACGGCTCATGGTGGCATGGCCATCGTCTATGATGGCTGTCTGCAGCGGCAGTGTTGAGAAATTCGGTTTCAGCAGGTAGCCGCCGCGTGGGTATTTGAAAGAGCCTGGGTTGTAGATCTCAATTTCCAGGTTGTCGTAATCGATGCGCACCACGTACCTCCTTAGAAAACTGTAACCGATGATGCCATCGATCTTTATGCCATACACGCTCGTAAGCAGCTCGTAATCGTTGATGTGAAAATCCATATTGGTCGTGGTAAGACCGGGGAGCTTCAATATATGGCCGTTTGTAAAATCCACTGTGCGCATGCCCGCAATGCCGCGGATCACGCGGTCTGTTTTTACGGTTTTAAGGTGAAGCGCATCTACGGTAGAAGAATCGAGGGAAATACCGCCCGAGCCGGTGTCGAGCACAAAATTGAGACTGTCGGGGTTATCATCCAGTTTCGCATGAACGATGATGATGCCGCCGCTAAGCTGCGTAAAACCAAAACGTGTGATCATTTTTGCGGCAGGGGCCACAAATTCTTCCTGCGACATGCCGTTGAGGGCCACGCATAGCAAGGCAATAGCAATACAGAATGGTTTCATGCAGGTTAAAAATAACTAAGGTTATTGATCATACGGACATCTGTTTCGCAGGGTTGTGTGGACGGAAAAGATGGCCCTATGAATGGTAGACACTAAATATTCGATTTTTGATGCGCAGCTAATCAACCTTATCCGCCTACCTTTGTTTAAGATACCAAACAACGACCGAAATGCAGCCAGCAGACCTGTACCAGAAAGCTTTACGATTCGAATTTCTCAGCATAGAAGAAGGTATGTTCCTCTTTGAACACGCCCCGCTCACCGAACTGATGTACGTGGCCGATGAAATGCGGAAGAAACAGGTACCGCACAACAAAGTGACCTGGCAGATAGACCGGAACGTAAATACCACCAATGTATGCATCGCCAACTGTAAGTTCTGTAATTTTTACAGGATACCGGGCCACGCAGAAGCCTACATTACGGATATGCCCACGTACCGGAAAAAGATAGAAGAAACCTTTAAATACGGTGGCGACCAGTTGCTGTTGCAGGGCGGTCACCACCCGGAGCTCGGGCTCGATTTCTATACCAAGACCTTCCGGGCCATCAAACAGGAGTACCCGACAGTAAAACTGCACTCACTGGGGCCGCCCGAGGTGGCGCATATTGCAAAGCTGGAGAAAATGAGCCACCACGATGTGCTGAAAGCATTGCAGGAAGCGGGGCTCGACTCATTGCCCGGCGCAGGCGCAGAAATACTGGTAGACAGGGTGCGGCGCCTCATCTCCAAAGGAAAATGTGGCGCGGATGAGTGGCTCGCGGTGATGCACGAGGCCCATAAACTCAACATCACCACCAGTGCCACCATGATGTTTGGCCATGTGGAAACCCTTGAAGAACGGTTCATCCACCTGGTAAGGATACGCGAGGTACAGAGCCGTAAACCGGAACATGCGAAAGGCTTCCTGGCCTTTATTCCATGGACCTTCCAGGACGTGGATACGCTGCTGGCAAGGATCCGCGGGGTGCACAACCTGACAACGCCGGATGAATACATCAGGATGATCGCCATCAGCCGCATCATGCTTCCCAATGTGAAAAACATACAGGCGAGCTGGCTCACCGTGGGCAAACAGACCGCACAGATCTGCCTCCACGCGGGCGCGAACGATTTCGGGAGCATCATGATCGAAGAAAACGTGGTGAGTGCCGCGGGCGCCCCGCACCGCTTCACCTACAAAACCATGCAGGAGGCCATCCGCGAAGCCGGTTTTGAACCACAACTACGCAACCAGCAATACGAGTGGAGAGAGATCCCCGCAGCAATACAGGAGCAGGTGATCGATTACTAATGGGAGGTTTTAACATTTTTTAACCTTCGCAAATAATAAATTCGATTAAATTCGTATACAACCAAAACCACCGGTCATGAGACCAAGACTTATCCTGCTGTTTGTTTTAGCCACGCTTACCCTTAGCCTGGTGGCGTTTTTGATCAACGGCCAGGGCGCAAAAAAGATAATGTGCGCCCAAACACCCTGCTGTAAAGAGCGGCAGGCGCCAAAACCCGCCGAAACAGGCGGCGGCGGAATGGACGACGGCTCCTTTCATCACCTCATCGTATCGACCATCAAATAAATAACGGATCCCGCGGCAATCACCGCGGGATTTTTTTTCTTTGCATTGTAACATTTACAGGGCCTCGCCCGTATCACTTCTATACAAGGCAACCCAGAGCTATTACGCTGTTTATGACTGAGAGAGATTATAACCAATGTGTTGATCAATATTCCGATAATGTGTACCGCTTTATCGTAAAAAATCTTCGTCATGAAGAAGATGCAAGGGATATTGTGCAAACCGCTTTCGAAAAGTTATGGCGCAACAGGGACCAGGTGGAAGCCGAAAAATCCAAATCCTATCTTTTTACGGTGGCCTACAACCAGATGATCGATCACATCAGGAAAAACAAACGCGTACAGCTGAAAGATGAATTTGCAGAAGATGGACGGGTTCAACACATCAGCCAGAACAGCCAGCTCAGGAAAACGCTGATGGAAGCCCTGAACCGTCTCAACGAAACACAGAGAAGCCTGGTAATGCTCAAAGACTACGAAGGCTACAGTTACGAAGAGATAGGCGCGATCATGGATCTTAACCCAAGCCAGGTAAAAGTATATTTACACAGGGCAAGGCTGATTTTGCGGGAATACCTGGTGAGCCCGGAAAATGTAAGGTAAAGAAACAACCAGGAAAGAATGGAGAAAGAGAACGATCAGTTAACAGCAAACCGAACAATAAACCAATAAGCAACGTGCCATCACAGATCACGATACAAAATTACGAGGAGTTTTTCCTGCTGTATGTAGACAATGAGTTGTCTGCCGCGGAAAGAGAAACTGTTGACGAATTTGTGCGTTTGCATCCCCATCTCGCAGAGGAGCTGGAGATGTTGCAGCAGGTGCAGTTACTGGATGAGCCATTGCTTTTTGGTGATAAGGAATCGCTGTACAGGAAAGAGTCTGAAGACATTACCCTTGCCAATTGCGAAGAACAGTTTCTTTTGTTTGTGGATGATGAGCTCTCACCCGAAGCAAAGGAAAAAGTGGAAACCTTTGTGCTGCAGCATCCTGCCGTACAGGAAGGGTTTACCTTGCTCAAACAAACCAGGCTGGAGGCAGAAACGATCGTTTTCCCTGGTAAAAGTTCATTGTACCGCAAGGAAGAAAAAGAAAGACCGGTATTTTACCTGCGCTGGCAACGTATTGCCGTTGCTGCGGCGATCATTGGCCTGGCGGTTGCGGTATGGAGCGTTTTGCCCGGTGATCAAACAACAGGATCCGCACCACAGCAAAACATCGCCCAGGCCGGAGCGAAAAACAATGCAGGAGCGGCAACCCGCAATGCAGGCATTGATCCATCTGCTAACAAGGAAAACAACAACGGAACGGCGCTGGTTGAGAATGGGCAGTCGCCCTCTTCACAAACCGCTACCAACAACGTTGTGTTGAAACAAAACAATGGTGTAGCCGTTGTGGCCCCGAATACAAACAACAATACAGCCGTTGCCATTGAACAGCCTGCTGGTGCGAATAACAGCCTGCTGGCGGCTGCAGACCTTCCGAAAGCGACAGAGATACGGGGAGAGACCGTATCAACAGACAACCACAACAGTTTTCAGACAGCGGTTACCAGCACGCAGCGCGTGAATACCGACCATGCGGCACTGGAGAACCATGCCGGTACCGCCTCCAGCACCGATGCCGTAAGTGGTGGGCCGAACAATAATGAGGCACAACCAGCCGTTTACAGGGAGCTGGATACAGAAGATGAAAAGAAAAGTTTATTACTGGGTTCATTAGAGATCAACAAAGACAAGCTCCGTGGATTTTTCAGGAAAGCCGGAAGCATCTTCCGCAGCAAATCAAAAACTGAAGATGAGAAAACAGAGAGCCGTCCCTCTTCCAATACCCGTGCAATTCGATAACAAGAAAAAAGAAATCGTATGAAACGCTTACTATGCGCAGCAACCTGCTTACTGGTTGCAGGAATGAGTTATGCTCAAACAGATACTACCAGAAATAATTCGGACACGGTGAAAGTGGGCAACTTCATCATCATCAAAAAGAAGAACGGCGCCAACAGCACCACTTCAGACGATGACAACCGCAACCGCCGCAGCAGTTACGAATACCGCATCGAGCGCAAACCGCGCCGGCGCAGCAACATCAGCACCAACTGGTGGATCGTTGACCTCGGCTTTGCCAACTGGCGCGACCAGACCGATTATGCCGCAGCCAATGCCGGCGGCTATTTCAAAACCTTGCGCCCGGCAAACGGCGCCGTGAATGAGAACAGCACCAAACTCATCACCGGCAAATCGAGCAACGTGAACATCTGGCTCTTCATCCAGAAACTGAACCTCATCAAACACGTGGTGAACCTGAAATATGGCCTCGGACTGGAGATGTACAATTTCCGTTTCGACAACGACATCAGCTACCGTAAGGATCCGCAGCCGTATGCGTTCAACGATTCGATTTCGTTTACCAAGAACAAGCTTTACGTAGAATATTTAACGGTGCCCATCATGCTCAACTTCAATACCACGCCCGACAGTCGCCGTGGCCTGAGTTTCAGCGCAGGTGTGAGCGCGGGCTACCTCACTAACAGCCGCAACAAACAGGTATCCGGCGAGCGCGGCAAACAGAAATACCGTGGCGATTTCAACTTCGAACCCTGGAGAGTAGCCGCCATCGGCGAGATTGGCCTGGGCCCGGTTAGGCTTTACGGCAGCTATAGCCTGAACAGGCTGCAGAAGGAAGTTACACGGGTGGAGCAGTATCCGTATACGGTGGGGATTAGGTTTAGTAATTGGTAGGGATTAAATTTAGTTATTTTGAGAACGCTCCTTTAGAGGGGCGTTTTTTTTGATATCATTCGGTGCCAATGACGCATAGCTTTTTGTAGACCATAGTTATGGTTTCGTTTTTATGCAGCAACATGTCTCCTAGGGGATAGTCAATTAGTTGAATATGGCTTTGACTTGTTGTATATATCAAGACAAGTAGTTAAATTGATAGATATTGCGGCCTTTGCCTCCTTAATTTGGATGGTCAGGCCATCCTCTTTCAGGACTGCTTATCGTCGATAAAGACACATATTTCGGGAATCCAAATAGGTATAATCGAATAAATACATATATTGGCTTGGTCAATGGATAGAAAATTGAAACATATCGAATTATTCGCGGGGTGTGGCGGGATGTCGCTGGGGTTGGAAGCGGCCGGCTTCGAGTTAGTATTGGCTAATGAACTTTCCCCGATGGCCGGAGAAACCTTCGCTTATAACCTGCTGGATGAAAACCTCCGGGAGCTGGCTAGCAAAGGTAGTTCGTCTAACAAGGTCCTTTGGCTCCGCTCACAATTTACACAGCTAGAGTTAACCGAACGACTGAGGGAAAATCCCTTCGACTACTCTAAAGGAAATCGCACAGATATTGATGATAAAACGGTTTTCGACAACAACCTTATAGTAGGAAATATTAATGATTTTCTAGATGTTCTTTCCTCCAAACCGAAATTACTGGCACAACTCAGGAAACAAGATGTAGATCTGTTGTCAGGCGGACCTCCATGTCAAAGCTTTAGTCTGGCTGGAAGACGTGAAAAAGATAACCACAAGAATCTCTTACCGCTGTCTTTTGCAAAGTTTGCAGGAATGATCAAACCCAAGGTGGTCCTGCTCGAAAACGTAAAGGGTATAACCAGCCCGTTTACACTAGATGGGCATAAATATCATGCGTGGGTTGAAGTGGCTAAAGCTTTTAGTTTGGAACAGTTCGTTCCAATCTGTTTCATGTTGAATTCCAAGTTTTATGGAGTACCTCAAAATCGACCTCGGTTTATCTTGATGGCGCTGCGGAAAGACGTGCTTCAGGCTTTACTTACAAAGACAAACGATCCCCTTTCAAAAAGTATTCTCGAAAACGCCGATCGGTTTTACAAACTTGTTCAAAAGTATAAGTTGAACTTAGATGTCATTACTCATAAAGACCTCGAACTTTATGATATTAACAAGCTTCCTCAAGTTTTTAATGGAGAATTAATGCCGGCCATCGAGACGAATAAGAACAATTTCATCTCGGCTGAAGAGGCCATCGGGGATTTAGAAAGCAACGTGGTTGATGAAGCGAGTATGCCAGCATATGTAATGGTTTTAAATAAATTATTCGCCAAAAAAGGGAAGAAATCGAACAAGCTAGTCAACCATATTACACGACGTCATAATTTCCAAGTTCGCGCAAGATTCAGGTGGCTGCAACTCGTTACAACACTAAACGGAACTGCCCCAGAGGCATTGAAAGCGTTGCTTGGTAACCTTGATAAAACGACAGCCGAAATTGTTTTTGAAAAAATCAAGAAAACTAAGATCCTAACTCACCAAGGCGAGAAGGAGGCATTAAAGCGTTTAGCTAGTTTCCCCGAATTCCTTGACTATCTTAAATCGATTCAAACAAAAAAGCACAGTCAAAGGGCTTTGAAAGCAAATGAACCAGCCCCGGCGCAAATGACTATCCCTGACGATTTATGTCATTACTCGGAGAATGAACTCCGCACATTAACTGTGCGAGAAATGGCAAGGTTTCAATCATTTCCAGATTGGTTTGAATTTAGGTCAAAGGTCACCACAGGTGGCAAACAACGTAGTTTTGAAATACCACAATATACACAGGTCGGTAATGCTGTTCCCCCTCTTTTGGCATTACGCCTTGGCCAGGTAATTCATAACATAATCAATAAAATTGAAAATGACTAGGGAGCGCGTAAAAGGAGGCGAAAAGAATGAAAACTCCGGCAAACGCTGGACAGAACCAGAATTGCAACAAGTACTTGACCTGTTTCTGCATGATACAACTTTGAAAATCCATGAAACAAATCCTTCAATCATTGCGTTGGCCCTAAAAATCAACAGAACGGTTCGAAGTATTGAAGCCCAGCTATTAATGTTTCGAAACCTAGGAAAACACGGCGATTACAGCTACGGCAATATGAATAAGCTTTGTAAAAAACTATGGATTCAGCATTTGCAATCGGTTAAAAGCGTATAAAATGTCAATCAAAACTATCAACCTCACTCCAGACCCTCGAATCTTGCGCATGTTGGGGCAAATCGAACTTAAGGGCTGGCAATGTATCGCAGAGTTAGTCGATAATTCAATTGATGCAATGCTCAAAACAAAGTCTTCTTCGAAAACCAACGAGATCGAAATTCAGATTCCGTCGCGGGTCGAGATCGAACGGAATATCCCTCTGTCGATTCGGGACAATGGTACCGGAATGACTGAAGATGAATTGGAAAATTGCCTCAAAGCCGGTTACACTTCTCAAAGCACGGATAACTTGGGTTTGTTCGGCATGGGTTTTAACATTGCAACGGCAAGGTTGGGTGATGTGGTTGAAGTGTGGACAAGCACCAAAGAAATGGATCACGAAATTGGTGTTCGTATAGATCTTATTGAAATGCAAAGGACAAAAAGCTTTGTGCGAGAACTCTTAAGGCGGAAGAAAACTTTTGCTGTGTCTGGAACTTCTATTGAAATATCCAAATTCCACCCAAGGGCGGAAAAACTTTTGAACAAGCAACATATTCAAAAAGAGTTGAACAGGATTTATTCAAAAAAATTGCTTGACGAGTATAAGATATCAATCAAAACAAACCAGGTTCAACTTAAGCCTTTCGAATTTTGTGTTTGGTCCGAGGAGCGGTCAGTCATCTACCAAGGGGAAGAAATACACGCGGTGCAGCATTTTAACCATGATTTCGATGATCGACATTATTGCGCACGATGTTTTATATGGATTGACGAATATGAAGCAGATATAACCACCCAAACAGTTTGTCCAAACTGTAACTTGGCGGACATGGTTCAGGCAAGGAAGATTAACATAAAAGGATGGGTGGGAATTCAACGTTACAATGATTTAGAACATTATGGGATTAACATTATTCGCAACGGAAGGATTATCAAAAAATTGGACAAATCGCTTTTTACATGGCAGGACAGGTATAATAAAAATAATGGCGAACCTATTAAAGATTACCCAATCGATACGACTGCTCAAGGTGGCCGGATTGTTGGTGAAATTATCGCAGACTTCATTACTCCAACGTACACGAAAGACAGTTTTGAAGAGACTGACAAGCATTGGTTAGACAGCGTCGAAGTTGTGCGCGGGAAGGGCCCTTTGCAACCAAAGATCGCTGAATCACTACAGTTTACACGGAATCAGTCACCGCTTGCAAAGCTTTTTTATGGTTATCGTAAGTCATTCCCTGTGGGGCTGAAAAACCTCATTCCTGGCAACAAAGCAGGCCAAGGGTTATATTCAGAAGCAAAGAAATGGGCGGATTTATTTTATGAAGGGGATCCCGACTATCAGTCGGATACAAAATGGTACGAAGCTGTGCTCAACGCGGAGTTTCCTGTCGATGACTCTGGTATTGATCCTACTATTATGGATAATACCCCACCTGCCGCGGAAGGAGAGCAAAATACGGGTGATGCGACCAACGATTCCAATCCTACACCTAGTGCAAATGCGGCCCAAGATCAAGACCTTTACCCGGGCAGGAAGATTCACTTGGCAGATAAAGAACTTGATCTCAGGCCTACACTTAATGAAATGCCTTATCGCTTAGCCATCTATAATTATTGGCCAACCGTTGACTTTAAGTCACCAATCATATTCGAGGCGATTCAGGCGTCCAAATTTAATGTCTACGTAAACAATAATCACCCGCTCTTCAAGGATTTTGCCGATGGATGGGAGGACCTTGTATTGATGGAAATTTCAACACGCTTTTACGAAAAACTGAATAACCTAGATATATGGCCACTTAGTCGTATTTATTACGAACTCAAGAATAAATACTTCGGAGAGAAGATGCTAAGTGTTCAAGCATTAGTATCGGAAGCAAAGGCCTTGATTACAGATATCCAAAACTATTTAGTTAATGAAGTTAGCGGTCAACCATTGGTGCAATTGCCCGTTTTGTCCCCAGAACAACTGAAAACACTGAAGCAAAATTATCTTCAAATTGAAGCGAAGAGTCTTCAAGATGTTGACACAATTCTTACCACTACGGAGTTTCTAAAGTACATGGACTACTCTTATATCATAGATTTTGCAAAAAGTAACCCTTCACTGATTTATGACGACAATTATTTTGCGCTACCGTATGATACATTAGATGATTCGGATATCAAGACAAGACAGCTAGAGCAATACAACGGCTACCTTGGAGATATTAAATGGTTTATCTTCGACTTATCCAACTACACAGATGTGCTTGTAAAGCAACAACGTAACCTCATTATCCGCAATAGGTTCAGCCTTGAGTTTCTTAATTCAAAAGTATCTTGATGACGACAACCGGCTTCTTAGGTATTGATAGACTAACTAAAGGCCCTTGGCAGGCTTTCGAACGGGGAATTGCGCGGTTGCTTGCCCATAGAGGATGGGATTCATACGACGTTGTCGGCGGTTCTGGTGATAAGGGGGCCGATATACTCGGTTCAAAAGATGGTGTCGAGAAGATATTTCAAACAAAGTTCTACCAAGGCAACAGTAATTTAAGTGTAGATATTGTGGGCGACGTAGTTCGGGCTATCGAATTCTATGGAATTCAACAGGGAGTATGCGTATCCAACCGAGTGCTGGGTACAGCACAGAAGCAAAGGCTTGAAACTTACAAGCGGCAAGGCTACCAGATTGAAACATTTACTGGAAATAAAATATTAGAGTCGTTTGAGTTACTTCCAGAATGGCCAACGGATAAAAAAGTTTTACGCCCTTATCAACGAGAAGCGATCGAAAAAATTATCGAATCGTTTGAACATGGAACCCGCAAAGGATTAATAACCCTGGCAACCGGCCTAGGAAAAACCTACGTGGCTGGCTGTTTTCTCAGGTGGCTATATGAAAATCATCCCGGTTCACAGGTATTGATCCTTGCAGATAAGAGGGAATTGCTCCTACAATTTGACAAATCTATTTGGACGAATCTACCTAAGTCTGTTGCTACCCATATTTTGCATGAGGGTGAAAAACCTAGTTTTGACCAAGGAGTTTTACTTTCCACGTTTCAAAGTTTCGAAGGCTACTTCGAGAAGAGGCCACAATTGACCTTCGATGTTGTAATAGTAGACGAAGCGCATCACGCAGCTGCCGACACATTTATTGATGTAATCCAGAAAATCGATCCAAAATATTTACTAGGACTTACCGCTACACCATTCCGTAAAGATCAACGAAGTATTAAAAAAATTTTTGGCGAGCCCTTGGTAAAGTATGACGTGATTAAAGCTTTAAAAAAAGGATATCTGGCTAATATAGAATATAAAATCAAGAACGACAACATCGATACTAGTTGGATTAGTAACGAAAGCAAAAACGGCTACACTGTTAAACAACTAAACAAAAAGTTGTTTATCCCAGAGAGAGACGAAGAAATATGCGACACAATTTTTAAATATTGGAATTTTAAGCAACCCCAACGGGGAATTATTTTTTGCAATAGTAGTGAGCATGCAGAAAGAATTGAACAATTGTTGCGGACTCAATTCAATTTCCCAGCACGGTCGTTGACCACGAGGGTGCCGAGTTCAGAAGAACGGGCAAAACGGTTGCGTTTGTTTAAGACTGGAGAAATAAAAATCCTGACCTGCTATGATATGCTCAATGAAGGCGTAGATGTCCCTGATGTCGATTTCCTCGTGTACTTAAGAATTACGCACAGCAGGGTTATTTTTCTTCAACAACTCGGCCGCGGCTTACGATTCAAGGAAGGAAAAACGTTATTGGTGTTGGATTTTGTAGCTGATATTCGTAGGCTTGCGACCGTCAAACTATTTAAACAGGAATTTAAGGAGGCGGTCGAAAAACCAACTCGTACAACTCCTATAGAAGAGTTGAAATTACCTTCCGAATTCGAGTTAACTTTTTTTGACGAGACTTCGAAAGACTTTCTAAACTTGGTTACTGCGGATGCATCGGAGTTGGATGAGTATTCAGAGGATGATACAGTCTACTTTTTGTAAAGATTCAAGTTTTAATACAACTCCTCAAAATTCCTTTATTGGGATAAATTTCTGAGACCGAAAGGGATATATTATGTGACATAATAAATTGCTTCTTGAAAAGTTAGTATTTTTTATCCCCCATGCTCAACAAAGTATAAGCACTTGTTTTTTATGGGACATATTGGACAGAGTGGCTTTGTTTTACAAACTTTGGCGGCGAAGTCAAGAATTGCCCAATTTATACTTTTTGAATGCATAGATCTGACGATTTCATGTGCTAATTCTTGGAGATAAGAGTCGTATCTTATATCAGATTTTCTCCTTTCGCCAAAAAATCGTTCAAGCACCCTAGACATATTCACGTCAATTAGCGGCTTTTGTTCATTAAAAATCACTAATTCCACTGCATTGGCAATATATTGCCCCATAAAAGGGATCGATTCTAGCTCTCCTCGCTCTTTTGGTAGTCTGCCATTCCGTTTAACCATTTCCTTCGCTAAATTCATTAACCTCTTTGATCGTTGACGATATAGTCCAACAGGCTTGAGAAATTCTTCGAGTTGATAGGCACTACCACTAGCGATTGACAACCAGTTAGGAAAATTTCTTATGAAATCCGGGTAAAATTTCGCCACCGTCTCTGCTTTTGTTCTTTGGAGTAATACTTCGGCAATGACATATTGATAATTCGTAAGCCCTTTTTTTCGCCAAAGGAAATTACGGCCATTGGATTTATACCATTCAAGGATATGGTGTTGGAAAAATTCGATTTTGTCTTGAGGGATGTTCTCCATTTTATAAATTCAAAGGATGTAAACACAGAGATTAAAAAATCATTCTATCCTATCCATAACAGCATAAATTTAGCAAACCCCAGTCATGCTTCTTTCCAAGATAATTTTCTATAAAATCGCCAAACCATCTGCCTCGTACCCCAATCACTCCTACAAAAAGAACAAACAAATCTTCAAAACAAACAAACACTTCTACAAAATCTCACAAGGATTAGTCTCCGACCCCAATCGTTTGTACAAAATCGACAAATGCATCTACAAAAAGAACAAATACATCTTAAGATCAGGAAACGATTGGTTAGATGGTAATCGATTGGCTTGAAACCCTATCAGTGGCGGGCGCAAAAAACCCGGGCTGGCAGGGCTCTAAAAAAACCAAGCTAAACCTTCTTTATCAATCAGTTGTCTTAGGGTTCTTCGTGAACTTGCTGCGAGGAAAATGGGCGGCCAGGTCTTCCTGTATGGCTTTTGTGCCGGGTATGCTGGAGCGGCTGGCGCCTTTTACGGCATTGTAAAAGATGAGCCCGCTCTCGTGGGCCTCGGCGCCGGCGATCATCATGGTGTCTTCCAGGGCTGTTAGCAGGGTACTGAGCTTTTTGTGGATCTCGGCGAGGTCCATTGCGAGGGCGAAATCCTTGTTGGCCTTGTCGAGACTCATGAACGCGGGTATGAGCGACTGGTTCTGGCCGGCATAGGTAAGCGATTTACTGGTAAAGGTTGCCATCCGCTCGCCCATTTTCGCCATGCCCTTGCGGTCCTCCGCTGTGAGGTTGAAGATGAGAACGGATTTGAGCTGGTTTTGTAACGCAGCCACGTTTTTCAGTACCGCCTGTTTGTCGGCAGCACTGATCGACACGGAGATCTTGTTGTTTTGCATGACAAACAGTTAAGATTAATTTATATACGATAGAACAGTTTCCGAACCAGAATGCAAGCGGAGAACTACGCAATTTTTGCGTAGAAATACGTGGTGGAATTGGTAATCAAATGAAGAAAAACCATCGGAGGTAAACGGGTAGAAATACGATTTATAAAAGGATGATATTACGTTTAACACCCAACCTAGTTGTCTTTCTCATTGCGTTTTTTTCATGATGCTCGATCGGTATGAATATGTTACCAGTGAAACAATGCTCGATTTTGAATTTGAAAACGAGGGGCCAAAGGGAAAAATCAGGAAAATTGTACGGTTCTGCCTACAGCACTCTACGGTAGTATCCCGAAAAAAGTAATTTTACAACCGATAAAAATCATTCAAATGTCAGGCAAAGCAGGCGTTGAGAAAAAGCAAAAAACAAAGCCGGATAACAAAGTAAAAGATTACGGCAACGATCCTTTTTTTGTAAACAAAGCCAAACGATCAAAGGAGGTTCTCGACAAATACGGGTTTCCAAGAGAACTGGTAAACAGAAGAAATACGAAATAGATGAAACACTTAGTAAAACATGTTTGGTAGTTGGCTCAACAGACGAGTCCAGCCTTCGAGTAAGAACCATTAAAAGTGTGCTTGCGTTTGCATGCCATTATGTGATACATCTTCAGAATTCTACAATTTCATTTCCAATTACCATCACCTTAACTTAATTTTTGGTGAATTAAGAAATACACAACATTCCGTTCTCCTAGTTTGGTGTTCTAATCTAAAAACGATGCGTACGCTAACTATGAAACTGCCGGTGCAAAAGTCACTGCGCTTTGTGGTGAATGCCACAAGCTCTCCTTTGAGAAAATTTGTGGTTACGGCTACCACTCATCTGCCCTTTAAAAAGATGAAAACGCCGTTGTACCTCTCGCTGATGGGTGTGGTTGTTCTCACCAACAGCTCGTTCAAAAAAGCAAAAATTTACAATTTCCGAACGGCAACCAAAAACACGTTTCGCGTACTCGTTCTCAAAAGCAAATACGAAATGCACATCTACGACTCCAGCGGCGAATGGATCGTTGGCTACCCCGTTGTATTCGGCAACAAAGACCTCGGCGATAAAATGATGGAGGGCGACCGCAAAACCCCCGAAGGCATATTTCACATTGCCATGAAAAGAAGACACGAAAAATGGGACAGCTTTCTTTCCATCGATTACCCTACCGCCGAAAGCTACCGCAGGTTCAACGAACGCAAAGCCAAAGGACAGATCCCCGCAAACGCGCGCATCGGCGGCTCCATCGGCATACACGGCACCTGGCCGCACGAAGACTTTGCGATCGATCAGTACCAGAACTGGACGGAAGGTTGCATCAGCACAAAAAATGCTTTTATCCAGCAGATATTTTCCATGTTGCCGGTGGGAACGGAAGTGGAAATTCGCCGATGATACATTGCCTCCATGCAGAATGAGCGGCACGACCAGAACCGAAATAAATAAGGTGATCACTTTAATGATCACCTTATTTATTTATCGAAGTTGTTGTGATTAATCCAGACACTCAGATTCAACATTCGCTTTTAGCAGCAGAAGCATGGGTTTAAATTCGCGCCGCTCCAAAATACCTGTGCAACACTTCCGGCAGCCTGATCCCTTCTTCCTCCTGGTTGTTCTCCAGCAAACAGGCCACGATCCTGGGCAATGCCAATGCACTTCCATTGAGTGAATGTGTGAACTGCATTTTACCGTCTTCATCTTTGTAGCGGCATTTCATCCGGTGCGTCTGGTAGCTTTCGAAATTACTTACGCTGCTCACTTCGAGCCAGCGTTCCTGTGCGGCGCTGAACACTTCAAAATCGTAGGTGATGGCGCTGGTGAAACCCATGTCGCCTCCACAGAGGCGTAAAATACGGTATGGCAATTCTAAACTGATGAGTAGTTTTTCTACGTGTTTTACCATCTCATCCAGCACCTCGTAACTTTTCCCGGGTTCGGTGATCTGGATGATCTCTACTTTTTCAAACTGGTGCACCCGGTTGAGACCGCGCACATCTTTCCCAAAGCTCCCGGCTTCCCGCCTGAAGCAGGGCGAGTAGGCCGTCATGCGGATGGGCAGTTCTTCCAGCTTCACGATCGTATCCCTGTAAATATTGGTAACCGGAACCTCCGCCGTTGGGATCAGGAAAAAATTATCTGCGGTGGCATGATACATTTGCCCTTCTTTATCGGGCAGCTGTCCCGTAGCAAATGCACTTGCTTCGTTCACCATATAAGGCGGAATGTACTCCGTATATCCCGCTTCGGTATTGTAATCAAGAAAATACTGCACGAGCGAACGCTGCAGTTTGGCGCCTTTCCCTTTGTACAAAGGAAAACCGCGGCCGGTGATCTTGGCGCCGGTTTCAAAGTCAACCAGGTCGTATTTGGTAATGAGGTCCCAATGCGGAAGCGCATTGGCGCCCAGCGTGGGTTTGGTTCCGCCTTCTCGTACCACCACGTTGTCCTCGGGCGTTTTCCCGTTCGGCACCTGCGGCGATGGGAGGTTGGGCAGGATGACCAATGTATCCATCAATTCTTTTTCAACCGAAGCCATCTGTTCTTTCAGGGGCTCGAGCGTGGCTTTCCAGCCAGCCACATCGGTTTTCAAGGTTTCGGCCGCGTCTTTGTTTCCCTGTGCCATCATTTTACCGATCTCTTTGGATGCGGTATTTACTTTCGCCTGTGTATTGTCGAAATCGGCCTGGAGTTTTTTTCTCTCGTCATCCAGCGCAATGATCCTGTCAACCAGTTCCGGCTGGTTGAAATTCTTTACCGCCAGTCTTTTTTTAACGTCTTCTGTATTGTTGCGCAATACATTCACTTGTAGCATGGGATTCGTTGTTTTGCGCAAAGATAAGCTTTGCGGTTTGAGCTGCGGGACCGGCTTTTTTCTCCCTGGTGTGATAATTCCCTTCAAAAATCCGCGACGGGTGGCTCGGGGCTCAGGGCGCAAAGCTATCTTTGCCTTATGTTTATTTCAGACGACCTACAACAAAGATGGTGGAACCTCGAGGCGAAACTGGTGGAGCGGTTTGGTAAAAAGCCCGACCTGGAGGCCGTTCTTTTTCTCATTGGCATGCAGGAGACGGGATTCATGAACGAGAAAATATCCAAGGAACAGAAGCAGGACCTCATGCACGTGGCTGTTTGCAAAGCGCTCAGCCAAAGCGGTTACTATATACTCGAAGGAAACGACGCAGACGGCTGGCCACACTACAGGCAGGTAAAAGAGCTGCCAACGATGATGCTGATGGAGCAGGAAAATTTTATCAAGGATCACGTGTTGTTGTATATGGAGAACGAGGGATTTTAGAATACAGGTCCGGGCCAACGGCTATTTAAAAAAAACAGGTTTACCGGGCGCGCGGCTCCGCAATACGCGGCGAAGGCTTTTTTTGACTTTGCCCCATTTTTATCCAATATTTGCACAAAACCTCACACTATGAATTTTCCGGCAGACCTCCGCTACACAAAAGACCATGAATGGATCAAGATTGAAGGCAATGTTGCAACCATCGGTGTTACCGATTTTGCGCAGCATGAGCTGGGTGATATCGTTTATGTAGACATCAACACCGTTGGTAAGTCGCTCGCCGCCGAAGAAGTTTTCGGAACGGTAGAGGCCGTGAAAACAGTGAGTGATCTTTTTCTCCCCGTTGCGGGTTCGGTTACCGAAGTGAATCCTCTTCTCGAAAAACAACCCGAACTGGTGAACACAGATCCTTATGGAGATGGCTGGATGATCAAAATGACCGTAGACAATCCTGATGCAGTGGCAGCGTTGATGGACAGTGCAGCATATACCGCCCTGGTTTCTTAAAAACCGGGCAAAACATTCTCCCGTATATAACCGCATCAACCTTATAACCTGCGTTTGGAAGTAGTTAAAAAATACAGCGAACCTGAACTGGTCCGGTTGCTCAGGCAACGGAGCCAGCATGCCTTCAGCTACCTGTATGATAACTATTCCGGGGCGCTCCTGTCCATTATCCTGAACATCGTAAACGATGAGGAACTGGCCAATGATGTGCTGCAGGAAGTATTCGTCAAGATCTGGAAACAGGGCGATACTTACGATAGCTCCAAAGGGAGGCTCTTTACCTGGATGCTTAACATTGCCAGGAACGCATCGATCGATACCATCCGCAGCAGGGGCTATCAGAACAGCAAACAGAACAGGGAATTGCCCGACGATTCTTCCGCCATTGCAGGAACCAACGAGTTGCGTACAGACCATATCGGCCTGAAAAAAATAGTATACAACCTGAAAGAAGAATACAGGATATTGGTAGAGCTCTCGTATTTCCAGGGCTATACGCAGGATGAGATCGCGAAGATGTTGAATATACCTTTGGGAACCGTAAAAACAAGATTAAGAACAGCGTTGATCCAATTAAGAGAAATTATAAAACCGTAGTGGATATAAAGGCATACATAGAAAGTGGTGTGATTGAAAGCTATGTTTTGGGCATGGCCGATACACAGGAAGCTGCCGAACTGGTGCGGCTCAGCCATCAATACCCCGAGATACAGGCGGCCATTGATGCGTTTGAGCGTAACCTGGAAGAGCAGGCGCTCGCCGCTGCCGTGCCCCCACGCGCCGATGTGAAACAGGCCCTGCTCAAATCGCTCGATTTTGAAAAAGAAGAAAAAGCACGCGTAGTGGCGTTTTCAGGGAAACGTTATGCAATGGCTGCCGCCGTAATCCTGCTCATCGCCAGCACCGCGCTGAATATTTACTATTATACACAGTTCCGCAACACATCAGATGCCTACCAGGCATTGCTGGTTGAAAAAACAAGCCTCATCGCCAAAAACGATGTGATGCAGGCAAGATCGAACGAGATGGAGAAAGACATGCAGATCATGAACGATACTGCTGTGGTGAAAGTTTATATGAAAGGGGTTACCGGCAGGGAAGGCAACCTGGCCACTGTGTTCTGGGACAGCCGCACCAAAGACGTATACCTCATGCAAAACCGCCTCCCCGCCGCACCGGAAGGAAAGCAATACCAGTTATGGGCCATTGTTGATGGTAAGCCGGTGGATGCAGGTATGATAGATCCCGTTACCGGCCTCGCTAAAATGAAGAACATCCCCAAAGCATCTATGTTTGCCATCACCCTCGAGAAAAAAGGCGGCGTAGAACAACCAACCATGGCCGAGATGTATGTGGCGGGCAAGGTTGGATAATTGTGTATTTTCCGCGCTCAATCTTTTCAATTTGACTAAAAGGAGTTTTATACCGGCCATACTCTGGTTCGTGGTAACTGTGGTTTTGCTGTGCCTGCCCGGTTCGGCCATCCCTAAAAATTCCTGGTTCGCCGTGGTGCACGCCGATAAATGGGTTCACATCGCCCTGTTCTTTATCCTCTGCTTCCTGTTTGCCAGGCCGCTTCGCGGAAAAGATCTGGCAACGGGTAAAGAAGAAACCTGTCTTATCCTGATACTGGCCGGGGGAATTGTTTACGGAACATTGATGGAGTTTGTGCAGAAATACTGGATCCCCAACCGCTCATTCGAAGGGGCGGATATCCTGGCCGACAGCACCGGCTGCCTGGCCGCTTATTTCTTCAGCAGGTGGAGGGGTTTGGGGAAGGGGTAAAAAAAATTGGTCCCGATGGAAATCGGGACCGCAACCAAAACTAACTGCTTATGAGAAAAATGTATAACTAATCGTTTTAAATTATCGTGCGCTTCTGTATGTATTAACGCAAACGATATGCCATTGGTTTCGCGTTTCCTGTTAATGATTTCTAAAACCCGGGAAATCATTCTCTTGCGCTCTTTCTATATATAAGATGCAAAAACAAGCCCTGCGTTTACCAAAGAATTGTTAAAGCCAAAAAGAATTTTTGTGGAACTGGTTCCACAATCGATTACCCAAATTGAGGAGCGAAAAGGCCAGCAGAATAGTTAGCCTCTTCAGATTACGAACTTCAACTCCTAGCGCCAAACTCCGTACTTTTACACTCATGTATTTCAATTGGAACGACAGCATCAATTTTCTCACGAAACTGCGCCCAAGGCGGTTGTGGAACGCGGCCAAAGTGTATGCGAGCTACCAGGTTACCAAGCTTTCCGGCAAGCCGGTGCAATGGGGTTACCCTGTTTCTGTTTCATTTGAGCCCACCACATCGTGCAACCTGCGCTGCCCCGAGTGCCCGAGCGGGTTGAGGGCGTTTACGCGGCCAACCGGAATGTTGGAGAACAGTTTCTTCAAACAAACGATCGATGAGCTGCACAAAGAATTACTCTATCTTATTTTCTATTTCCAGGGAGAGCCCTATCTCAACCCTGATTTCCTGAAGATGGTAAAATACGCACACGACAAGGGCATCTATACCGCCACCTCTACCAATGCGCATTACCTGACGGATGAGAAGGCAAAACAAACCGTAGAGAGCGGCCTCGACAGGCTGATCATTTCCATCGACGGCACATCGCAGGATGTGTACCAGCAATACCGCGTAGGTGGCAAACTGGACAAAGTGCTCGAGGGCGCGCGCAACATCGTAAAATGGAAAAAAGAACTGAAAAGCAAAACGCCTTTTGTTTTTTTCCAGTTCCTCGTGGTAAGGCACAATGAGCACCAGATCGAAGAAGTAAAAAGGCTGGCGAAAGAGATCGGTGTTGACCAGGTACGTTTTAAAACGGCGCAGGTATACGATTACGAGAACGACCCCAACCAGCTGATCCCTTTAAACAATAAGTACAGCCGTTACAAAAAAGACCCTTCGGGCAAAATGAAAGTGAAAAGCGGCCTCGGCAACCATTGCTGGAAGCTGTGGCACGCAAACGTGATCACCTGGGATGGGCTGGTGGTGCCCTGCTGTTTCGACAAAGATGCAACGCACCAGCTCGGCAACCTGAAGATGCAAAGCTTCAAGGAAACCTGGAACAACGACAACTACAAACAGTTCCGCCGCGAGTTGCTCACGAGCCGCAAAAACATCGATATCTGTGCCAATTGCAGCGAGGGCCTTACGGTATGGGAGGATTAAAATTCGCCGGCAGCCTGCATCCTGTGGGCATAGTAGCATTTTTTTAGATACCTTAGAGAAGCAACCGAATACTACCTGTACCCAGACCACAAACCGCTTTGCGCATGAGCATCGAAAAAGATATTCAACAACAGGCTTTCCGGAACGAATACCAGAAAGCCACGGTGAACATTATTTTTTCTGCGGGATGGCTCCACGAACGGATCAGAAGTTTGCTGGAAACAGAAGACATCACACCCCAGCAATACAACATCCTCCGCATCCTCCGCGGAAGCAAAACACCGCTGAGCACCCTGCAGATCCGCGAACGGATGCTTGACAAGATGAGCGATACGAGCCGCATCGTTGAAAGACTGCAGAAAAAAGGGCTGGTAGAGAAAAAAACCTGTCCCTCAGACAAACGCCTGGTGGATGTGATCATCTCCAAAAAAGGCATCTCCCTTCTCGAAAAACTCGACAAACGAAACACCGAGCTTGATGCCTTGCTTAAATCGCTGTCTACCGAAGAAGCGAAAACATTGAATGACCTGCTCGACAAAATGCGCAGCTAACAGGTCCGCTCTTGCCGTCGTTCATCATTCTGCCTAACATTCACCGGTGCATTGGCCATTCGTTATTCGATATTCAATTAGCTTTGCACCATGAACAAACTCCTTTCCCTCCTTATCTTATGTTTTGGCGCCTCAGTGGCGCAGGCGCAGGTTGTTGTGCCCAATTACGAGTTTCGCGCCGTATGGGTGGCCACGGTTGAAAACATCGACTGGCCAAGTAGCAAAACATTGTCGGTGGCCCAGCAGAAAGCCGAGTTCATCAGCATGCTCGATATGCACCAGCGCAATGGGATGAACGCAATTGTGATGCAGGTTCGTCCCGCCGGCGATGCATTCTATCCTTCCAAACTGGAACCCTGGAGCGAATACCTTACGGGTAAGCAGGGCCTTGGCCCGGACCCCAATTACGACCCGCTCGAATTCATGATCAACGAAACACACAAACGCGGAATGGAGTTTCATGCGTGGATGAACCCGTACCGGGCTGTGTTTAACATTCTCCGTTCTTCTGTTGCGCCGAACCATCTCAGCAAAACCAACCCCGAACTTTTTCTTACTTACGGCACCACAAAATATTTCAACCCTTCGCTGCCCGAAGTAAGGGCGCATATGGGCAGGGTGGTGAAGGACCTGGTATCGCGCTACGATATTGATGCCATTCACATGGACGACTATTTCTACCCTTACCCTATTGAAGGGAAAGAATTTCCCGACCAGAAAGACTTCCTGAAATATGGCAATGGCATGAGCAAGGACGATTGGAGAAGAAGCAACTGCGACAGCATCATCTTACTCATCCACAACATCGTTCGCAGCACCAACCCGCATGTGAAATTCGGCATCAGCCCGTTTGGCGTATGGCGCAACAAGAGCAAGGACCCGATGGGCAGCGACACCAAAGCGGGCCCAACAAACTACGATGTATTATACGCAGATATTTTACTGTGGTTGCAGAAAGGATGGATCGATTACGTGGTTCCGCAATTGTATTGGGAGCGTGGGCACAAACTGGTTGATTATGATATCATACTCGACTGGTGGAACAAGAATGCCTACGGCAAACACCTTTACATAGGCCATGGAATTTACCGTGCGGGAAGCAATCCGGCGTGGAAAGATCCGAACGAGATCCCGAACCAGATCAACCGATTGCGCGCTTACCCGACGACACAGGGCAGTGTTTATTTCAGCAGCAAGACCTTCGAAAAAAATCCTTATGGCTGGAACGACAGCCTGCGCAACAATTATTACCGCTATCCCGCGCTCGTGCCGCCGATGCCATGGATAGACAACTCTATACCAACGCAGCCATTGATCGAAAAACAGCCCAACAACATGGTTAAACTCGTGTACAAGGGCGAGAAAAAGATCAAAGGATTTGGCATTGTAACGCTTACGCTGAACACCGACGTAACATTTGCACTAAGCCAGCTGGTACAGGTAATTGTGGCGGATAACATGGCTGTTGTGGATCTGAACAAGATCCCCGATACAAAAGACAAACGGGTTTTTGTAGTGGCGATCGACAGGAACAATAATGTGAGCCCGATGACAGAGATCAAAACCCGTCCATAACCTGATCCGCCCCTTCGTGCGCAGCAGGAAGGGGCGGGCCGGTTAAAAAGGAAACCGTTTTTCAACGGCCACTTTCCTGTACGCAAAGATCTCTTTCAATTGTTTCTCTACCAGCAAGGCATTGGCCCAATCGCCTACAAACCAGAACGGCAGCTTGTAATGAACAAGATCCGTCATCTCCACGCCGCCCTCCGTTTCCCTGAAATGATGCTGGTGATGCCATAATTTGTAAGGCCCGAAGCGTTGTTCATCAATAAAATATTTTTGTTCGGATACGTGCGTGATCTCCGTCATCCAATACAACGGGATCCCAAGAATGGGGTGCACTTTGTATTCGATGATCTGTCCCGCGAACATTTTCTCTCCATGGTTTGTTGACACAATGGTAAAACGCATCGAAGGCGGGGTGATGTGTTGCAGGTTTTCAGGCCTGCTGAAAAAATCCCACGCCTCTGCCAGTGAAACGGGAATTTTTTGCACGGTTTTCAGCGAGTAAATTTTTGACATGCGGATTATAACAGGAAGATGCCGTAAATGTTCGGCGGAAAGCCCTGAACAGCGGGGCGGCTACACACAAAGGCTTCCTGCCTAATCCTTATCTTTACCTCATGCCCAACATCCAGCAGAAAGAACAGTTCGAGAACATCTACAACAAGCTCAACGAGCAGCAGAAACGCGCCGTTGATACCATCGAGGGGCCGGTGATGGTGATCGCCGGGCCGGGCACGGGCAAAACGCAGATACTGGGTGCACGCATCGGGAAGATATTGCTGGATACGGATACCAATCCCGAGAATATTTTATGTCTTACCTACACCGATGCCGGCGCCGTTGCCATGCGCAAAAGATTGCTGAGTTTTATAGGCCCTGATGCGTATAAGGTGAACATCTATACGTTCCATGCATTTTGCAACGACATCATCCAGGAGAATTTATCCTTGTTTGAAAAGACGGTATTGGATCCGATATCGGAACTTGAAAAAATAGACCTGTTCAAACAACTGATCGATGGGTTTCCCAAAAACCATCCGTTGAAAAGATACCGCGGTGATGTTTATTTCGAGATCAACAACCTGCAGCAACTCTTCAGCTCGATGAAACGCGAAGGATGGACGCCGGCGTTCATCGATGAAAAGATCGACGCTTTCCTGGCAGATATTCCCAACCGCGACGAGTTTGTTTACCAGCGCGCATACAAACAGTTTAAAAAAGGCGACAGGAAGGAAAATAAAATTGAAGAAGTAACCGAGCGCATGGAAAAACTGCGCGCCGCTGTGCACGAGTTTGAACGTTTTCAGAAACTCATGCGCAGCCGTAACCGCTACGACTTTGACGACATGATCAACTGGGTGATCAGGGCTTTTGAAGAAAACCGGTCGCTGCTCACCCGCTACCAGGAGCAGTTTCTTTACATACTCGTAGACGAATACCAGGATACCAGCGGCACACAAAACCGGCTGGTGGAACTGCTCATCAATTACTGGGAGCAACCGAATGTTTTTGTGGTGGGCGATGACGACCAGAGCATCTACCGTTTCCAGGGCGCCAACGTGGAGAACATGCTTGGCTTTGCGGAGAGCTACCAGAAAGACCTGTTAACGATCGTGCTTACCAACAATTACAGGTCCACACAGCCGATACTCGATGTTTCCAAAACACTGATCGACCGCAACGAGGAAAGGCTGATCAGGCAGGTAGAGGGGCTGACCAAAGACCTGCGCGCCGCCAACGACCTCATCAACGGCGCCACACACAGGCCTGTGCTGCGCGAGTATGAAACGCAGCGGCAGGAAATGATCCACATCACACTCGAAACGCAGCGGCTTTTGCAGCAGGGCGTATTGCCGGGATCGATCGGCATCATCTACAAAGAGAATAAATACGGCGAAGAACTGGCACAATATTTCGCGCAGCGCAATGTTCCGGTATACAGCAAACGCAACCTGAATATTTTGGAGATCCCGCTGGCGAAGAAACTCGTATTGCTGCTCCAATACCTCGCAGCGGAACACGATGTTCCGGATGGCGGGGATGAGATGCTGTTCGAGATACTGCATTTCGATTGGTTTGGCATTGCACCGATAGAGATCGCGAAACTGTCGACAGGTGTTGCCGACAAAAGATTCGGCGAAAACAAGACATCACTGCGCAAAGCATTGTTTGAAAAAGTGCACCAGCCGCCACAGGACCTCTTCAGCAAAGGGGCGCCGCAGGGTTTCAGGGAGGCATCGTTTGCAATAGAACGGTTGATTTCAGATGTGTCTAATGTTACGCTCGTAAACCTGTTTGAGAACTGCATCCGCGAAGCGGGCGTACTCACATGGGTGATGCGCAGCGAAGACAAACACTGGCACCTGCAGGTACTGACCGCACTGTTTGATTTTGTAAAGGAAGAAGCGCGGCGCAACCCGAAATTGACGCTCGAACAACTGGTGAACATTTTTGAGCTGATGGAGAAAGAAGGCATCGCGCTTCCGCTGGTGCAGGTGAGCGGGAGCGATAAGGGCGTAAACCTGATGACGGCCCACGGATCAAAAGGATTGGAATTTGAACATGTTTTCCTGGTGGGGTGCAACGCATCCAACTGGGAGAAAAAAAGGAGACCGGGCGGCGGGTACCAGTTCCCGGATACCATGTTCTCATCACAACCCAAACAACGCGATGAAGAAGAACTGCGCCGTTTGTTCTATGTGGCACTCACGCGCGCCCGGTTGCATCTTTATATTTCCTACAGTCATTTTAAGAACGATGGAAAAGAACTGGAGCCTTCCATGTTCATTGCAGAGATACAGGATTCGCACGTGCTGCCCGTAGAAAAAGTGGTGATCGACACCGAGGTGCTGAGCGAATTTGCAATGGTGCAATTCACCACCGCGCAGGCGCCGGAGATTGAAAAAGTGGAGGCGGAATTCATCAGCCAACTGCTGGATAAATTTGTGATGAATGTTACGGCGCTGAACAATTACCTGAAATGCCCCCTGCAGTTTTATTTCCAGAACCTCGTGCGCGTGCCCTCGGGCAAATCGGAAGCAACAGAATTTGGTTCTGCGGTGCACCATGCCTTGCAGCGTTTGTTCGAGAAAATGCAGGCAACAGAAAAATTTCCACCAAAACAGGAGTTCATCCTCGATTTTGAATGGTACATGAACCGGCACCGCGAAAGTTTTACCAAAGAACAGTTTGCAAGAAGGATGGAATATGGGCACGAGGTACTTGCCAATTATTACGACCAATACGTCAACAGCTGGAACAGGATTGTGGCAGTGGAAAGAAACATCCGCAACGTAGTGGTATCCGGCGTTCCACTCAAGGGAAAACTGGATAAACTGGAGTTTGACGGGAAATCGGTGAACGTGGTTGATTACAAAACCGGCGACATCGACAAAGCAAAAGACAAACTCAAACCACCGCAGGACCCAACCGACAATGGCGGCGATTACTGGAGACAGGCCGTGTTTTACAAGATTCTTGTAGACAGGTACGAATCAAAGAACTGGAACGTGATAAGCACCGAGTTCGACTTTATAGAACCCGATAAAAAGAAAGTGTACCGCAAAGAAAAGGTCGTTATTCAACCCGAGCACATTGAAAAAGTGACGGAGCAGATCAAACATGTGTGGGAGCGCATCCAGGCCCGCGATTTTTACACGGGTTGCTACAAAGAGGATTGCCATTGGTGCAATTTTGTAAAGAACAACAAAATGGCCGTGGCTTTGCACGACTTGCCCGAAGAGGAATAGGCCGGGTTACGTAACCTGCAGCCGCCAACTGAAACTTTGTTAAAAAACCACAACCCGGCCATTCGCAGCTTTAAGCTGGCCTATATTTGCGTGAACATGAAACAACTCTCCACCGCCCTGCTTCTTTTATTTATTGCGATGAAGATGATGGCTGTTTCTTCCTGCGCCAACATACTTCCGCCATCGGGCGGGCCAAGGGACAGCCTGCCGCCGAGGCTGGTTAGCGCCATCCCCAGGGATTCGGCGGTGAATGTGAACCCGAAAACGATCACACTTGTATTTGATGAATACGTAACGCTGCAGAACGCTTTTTCAAACCTCGTCATCTCGCCCATACCCGGTACCGCAAACCCGCCGCAGGTAGAATCGAAGCTGCGTACCATCACCATAAGAATAAAAGATACACTGGAGGCGAATACAACCTATTCGTTCAATTTTGGCAACGCCATCCAGGACGTAAACGAATCGAATGTGGCGAAGAATTTTGTATATGCATTTTCCACCGGGCCAAAGATGGATTACAACACGTACGAAGGGAAAGTGATCATTGCAGAAACAGGGCAATCGCCCAAAGACAGCAGTTCCGTTATCGTAATCCTTCACCGTAACCTGAACGATACAGCGGTTGCAAAAGACAACCCACGCTATTACGCCACACTGAACGGCAGCGGCGAGTTCCGTTTCAACAACCTGCCCGATGGAAACTTTGCGGTGTACGTTGTATCCAACCGTTTTACAAAAAAGTATACAGACAGCACGGATATGTTTGCCTTCAGAACCACACCGGTAAACATAGGCCCCAACACGCCACGCGATACATTGTATGCATTTGAAGAAGTGAAAAGAAGGGCGCCCGGCGCTGCATCGTCGGCCATACGGCCATTGACCGGCGGGAGAACAGAAGACAGGAGACTGCGTTACACAGGCGAAAACATAGAAAACGGAATGCAGGATCTTTTGAGCCCGCTGCGACTGAATTTCAACCGAAAACTATTTGGTTTCGACAGCACGAAGATCGTGCTCGCCGATACGAATTTTGTACCGCTCAGGGGATATGCCGTTACGCTCGACAGTACGCGTACAAAAGTTTCCATCAGCAACAATTGGAAAGAGGGATTCAGCTACCGCCTCCTGGTATCGAAAGATGCCGTGGCCGATTCGCTCGGCACGGTGCTGGCAAAAGCGGATACGATCCATTTTGCCGCAAAAAAAGAGCTGGATTACGGTGCGGTGCGGGTGCGTTTTGAAAACCTTGATCTTTCCCGGAACCCGGTGCTGCAGATCGTACAGAACGATAAAATAGTAGATTCTGCCGCGCTTACCTCGAACGAATTTCAAAGACGGTTGTTCCGCCCCGGCAGTTACGACCTGAGGATCCTGTACGACGCCAACAAAAACGGCAAATGGGATCCCGGGCAGTTCCCCAGGAACAAACACCAACCCGAGATCGTGTTCCTCATCAAGGGCCAACTGGCCGTGAGAGCCAATTGGGACAATGACCTGCGGGTAACCTTATAAATCCACGATCAACCCCGATTCAGTACCTTTGCTTCCTGTAACCAGCTTATATGCAACAACTCCCCTCTTCCTTACTTGAAAATGCTGTCGCGCAGTTTACGAAGCTTCCGGGTATCGGTAAGAAAACGGCGTTGCGGCTGGTATTGCACCTGTTGAAACAGGATGTGAACGATGTGCAGCATTTCGGCGAAACCATCGCGCGTATGCGCAGGGACATCAAGTTCTGCCAGCGCTGCAACAATGTGAGTGATGGCGATATCTGTTCCATCTGCTCCAACTCCATGCGCAACCAGCGTATGATCTGCGTGGTAGAGAATATCCGCGATGTGATTGCGATAGAAAGCACGCAGCAGCTCAATGGCACCTACCATGTGCTGGGTGGCATCATCTCGCCTTTGGATGGCGTGGGTCCTGATCAGCTCAACATCGAATCGCTGGTAATGCGTATTGCGAAAGAGGAAACGGAAGAATTGGTTTTTGCGCTCAGCCCGAATATACAGGGTGATACAACCATCTACTATATCCAGAAAAAGATCGCACACCTGCCCTGCCGCATTACCACCATTGCACGCGGCATCGCGTTTGGCGGCGAACTGGAATATGCAGATGAGATGACGTTGGCCCGGAGCATCGTAAACCGCCTGCCGGTGCAGCAGTATGTGAAATGATCTTTGTGCCGGCATGCGGCCGGTTTGCGGCGGTGTGACGGCTGTAAAACGGCCTCCGGCCCACCAAGGCAACCAATATTTCCCAAAACCGTATTCTTTTATATCGATCCCTTACTATTTTGCACGTTCAAAATCACCACGGGTCTATATTTGCAGATGGTCCCGATTCAAAAAATCTAAATAGTAACTGATATGGTTTTCGACGGTCTTGAAGGCGCATTGTTTTTTTCAGCCATCATCTGGTGCGTCATATTGCTGGTATCACTGGTGAACCTGTTCAGGAGAAAGGATCTGTCTGGCAACTCGAAACTGTTGTGGACCCTCATCCTCCTGGTTGCACCTTATGCGGGGTTGTTTGTTTACGTGTTGTTGAATTTCAAACAGGCCAGGCTGTTGCTGTGGCTCATGATACTGGGTGCGATCGCCTCGGCATCGCTTACGGTGTACATGGTATACAACAAGGAGCAGCGCGATGTAACCAAAGAGAAAGGGATCGAATTAACGGCGCAGAAATTGTACGATGCATTCAAAACAGATGAAGCGGCGGCGAACAAAAAGTACCTCGACAAAGCCATCGAACTCACGGGCGAGGTAGGTGCGGTAAATACCAACCAGGATGGCAATGTAGTGGTGGATTTTAAAACATCCGACCCGATGGTGGTGATCAATTGTACATTCAAAACAAACCCGGGCGCGTTAACACCCGGACAAACCATAACATTCAAAGGCATTTGCACAGGTTATATACCGGATGCAAATGTGGTGATCAACGAAGGCGTATTGGTAAAATAAAAAACAAAAAAACATGAAAGCATTGCTCTCTTTTATACTTGCGGCCGTTTTCTTTACACAAACAGCAGATGCGCAGAAAATATTCAGTACCAGGAACGGGAAGATCAGTTTTACTTCACCAGCGGATGGAGAAGTGAAAGCAGTGAACAATGAAGTAACCAGTCGTATTGCAGACAATGGCCAGGTAACCTTCAGCCTGCTCGTGAAAGGTTTCCGTTTTCAACTCGCCGAAATGCAGGAGCATTTTAACGATCAATACCTCGAAAGCAACAAATATCCAAGGGCCGATTTCAAGGGCAATATCGTCAATCTCAAAGACGTGAATTTTGCAAAAGACGGCTCCTACAAAGCAACCGTAAAAGGTGATCTTACGTTACATGGTGTTACAAAAAGCATCACAGCCAACGGCACCGTGGAGATCAAGGCAGGCAAACCGGTTGTTTCGTGTAAATTCAACGTTACACTGAAAGACTTCAATGTAAGTACATCGGGCGTGGGGCAGACCATTGCAGTTGACGTGAGCTGTCAATACCAATAATCAATCCTTACATAAACTTTACGTTATGATGATCTTTTCAAAAAGGTTACTGGCCATTCTATGCCTCGTACTCACCGGCGCTACCGGCTTTGCGCAACAGGTAGACCTGTTTAAAATGGAAGACAGCACTACCAGCTCTTCCGCGAAAGAACCTGTGATAAACACGTTTTATTCTACGCGGCTGGTTAACAGTCATACAGTAGAAATACTCAACCCGGGCAGCATGGATTTCCGCATCAACCACCGTTTCGGGCCCGTTAACCAGGGTATTTACGAGATGTTTGGGCTGGACCAGGCATCGATGCGCATCGGTTTTGATTTCGGGATCGTGAAGAACCTCATGGTAGGTATCGGGCGAACCTCTACCTCGAAAGAATACGATTGGTATGCAAAATGGCGGCTCGTTCACCAGAAAACAAAAGGCGGTGCGCCGCTTTCGGTAGACCTTGTTGGGGCGATGGCCTATAAAACACTCGACCTGGGCCCTTCGGTGCCTAACGTTACGGGCTCGGACCGCACGTATTATACGGCGCAGTTGCTGATCGCCAGCAAGCTCAATGAGCATACCTCCATCCAGGTTTCACCCACCTACAACCACTACAACCGGGTCATTTTTTTAACCGGCGGCAGCAAGGACCTGTTCTCCATCGGTTTCCTCGCCAGGCAAAAGATCAGCAGGCGCATCAGTATAAATGCCGAGTATTTTCTCCAGGCCACCCGCTTCAACAATACCTATGATCCCCTTTCGATCGGGGTTGACATCAATACCGGCGGGCATGTGTTCCAGTTGCATTTTACCAATTCAACAGGTATGAATGAGCATACTTTTATACATGAAACCAATGGCTCATGGGGCAATGGCGCGGTGCGCTGGGGCTTCAATATTTCACGGATCTTCAACATCGGGAAGAAAAAGAAATAGGCCAAAGGCTACGAATCAACTGTTACAGTTGAAAAAAACGAAGGAAAAAAGTGGATTTGCATCTGCAAACCCACTTTTTTCCTTCGTTTTTCTTTTCTTGGCACCTGCCGCCATACAGCGGCTCCGCCGCTTGTTTCTTGCTCTCTTATCAGCTATCTTTGCATTTCTGACAACAGGCGGATTTGTTTATTGTTCGGCCTGAACACCAAGCGGGGCTTGGTTAATCGAACTAATAAACGTTTTGAGGTGCCCACTCTTCCACTCTGCAAAGCGTTTATGGTTCATCAATCATTTATTTCCGGCAACGGAACTAAAACATTATTGTATGGATATCAGGAAAGAACTCGAAAAAAGGATCCTCGTGATCGATGGCGCCATGGGCACCATGATCCAGCGTCATAAACTTACAGAAGCAGATTACCGCGGGGAGCGTTTCAAAGACTGGCACCTGGATGTGAAAGGCAACAATGATATGCTGTGCATTACGCAGCCGGAGATCATCAAAGGCATTCACAAACAATACCTCGCCGCCGGCGCCGACATCATTGAAACGAACACGTTCAGCAGTACGGTGATCGCCATGGCCGATTACGATATGCAATCATTTGCCTACGAACTCAATGTTGCCGCCGCCACGTGCGCAAGAGAAGCGGTAGCCGAGTTCCTCGCCGAAAATCCCGGCGCCGCACCCAAATTTGTGGCTGGCGCCATTGGCCCGCTGAATAAAACACTGAGCCTTTCGCCGGATGTAAACAACCCTGGTTTCCGCGCCGTTACCTTCGACGAAGTAGTAGAGGCCTATTACGAACAGATCAAAGGATTGGTTGATGGCGGTGTTGATGTGATCCTGATCGAAACCATCTTCGATACACTCAATGCCAAGGGCGCCATATTCGCAGTAAAGAAATATTTCCGCGATGTGAACAAACCCGAACTGCCGGTTATGATCAGCGGTACCATCACCGATGCATCGGGCAGAACATTGAGCGGGCAAACACTCGAAGCTTTTTATACTTCGGTAATGCACGCAAAACCCATCAGCGTTGGCCTCAACTGCGCCCTTGGCGCTTCTGAAATGAGGAGCCACATTGAAGAGCTTTCGCAGATTGCCGCCTGCTACACATCGGCCTACCCGAACGCTGGGTTACCGAATGCGATGGGCGAATACGACGAAGAGCCCCATCAAACCGCGCATTTCATTGAAGAATGGGCAAAACAGGGATTTGTAAATATTGTGGGCGGATGCTGCGGTACAACACCGGATCACATCAAACACATTGCCGAGCAGGTAAGAAATATCGAGCCAAGGCAACTGCCGGTGCTCGAAGCTGCATTGTAAGCACCACGCGCTGGCACAAAACAGAGCAGTGAAAGCAAACGGCAAGGGTGCTGCTTAAACACACTTGCCGGCATCATTTAAGAAGAAACTATGACAACGAAAATAAAACCATTTCTGCGCTTATCGGGATTAGAACCGCTGGTGATCCGTCCTGAAACAAATTTTGTGAACGTAGGTGAGCGAACGAACGTAACCGGTTCCAAAAAATTTGCGCGCCTCGTGCGCGAAGGGCAGTATGAAGAGGCGCTCTCCGTGGCGCGCCAGCAGGTAGAGAACGGCGCACAGGTGCTCGATGTGAACATGGATGATGCAATGCTCGACGGCGTTACCGCCATGCGCACCTTTATGAACCTCGTACAAAGTGAGCCAGACATCGCGCGGATCCCGATCATGATCGACAGCTCCAAATTCGAGATCATAGAAGCGGGACTGAAATGTGTGCAGGGACGATGCATTGTTAACTCCATCTCGATGAAAGAAGGAGAAGAAAAATTCATCGAACAGGCCATCACCTGTAAAGCCTACGGCGCAGCCGTGATCGTAATGGCTTTTGACGAGATCGGCCAGGCAGATACGAAGGAAAGAAAAGTGGAGATCTGTCACCGCGCTTATAAAATACTTACCGAAAAAGTAGGCTTCGATCCACAGGATATTATTTTCGACCCCAACATTTTTGCCGTAGCAACCGGTATCGAGGAACACAACAATTATGCAGTAGACTTCATCGAAGCCACCCGCGAGATCAAAAGGCTGATGCCCCTGACGAAAGTGAGCGGCGGTGTTTCAAACGTTTCCTTTTCCTTCCGTGGCAACGACCATGTGCGTGAGGCGATCCATTCTGTTTTTCTTTACCATGCCATCAAAGCAGGGATGGATATGGGCATCGTTAATGCAGGGCAGCTGGTGGTATACGATGAGATCGAACCCACACTCAAGCAGCTTTGCGAAGACGTGATACTGAACCGCAACAACGACAACAACGAAGCCACCGAAAAACTCATCGCCCATGCCGAAACGGTAAAGGCAAAAGGCAAAGTGGAAGTAAAAGACGAAGCCTGGAGAAACGATACGGTAGAAAAACGATTGTCGCATTCGCTTGTAAACGGAATCACAGACTATATTGACATAGACACCGAAGAGGCCCGCCTGAAATACCCCACACCACTGGAAGTGATCGAGGGGCCGTTGATGGATGGCATGGGCATAGTGGGCGACCTGTTTGGCGCGGGAAAAATGTTCCTGCCACAGGTGGTAAAAAGTGCACGCGTGATGAAGAAAAGCGTTGCCATTCTCACACCCTATATTGAAGCAGAAAAAGAAGCGCGCAAACAGGCGGCCCTCGCAAGCGGCACCGCCAACAACGAAGCAGCAGGCGCGGCAAAAATATTGCTCGCCACCGTGAAAGGGGATGTGCACGACATCGGTAAAAACATTGTTGGTGTTGTGCTGGGATGCAACGGGTATGATATCATCGATCTTGGTGTGATGGTTCCTGCAGATAAGATCCTGGAAACGGCACAAAGAGAAAACGTTGATATCATTGGGCTAAGCGGGTTGATCACGCCATCACTTGATGAAATGGTGCACATTGCCAAAGAAATGAAACGCCGCGGAATGGAGCAGCCACTGCTGATCGGCGGGGCAACCACCTCGCGCATACACACCGCAGTTAAAATTGCACCTGAATACGAAAACGGCGTTGTGCATGTTCTCGATGCATCGCGCAGCGTAACGGTTGCCGGCTCGCTGTTGAGCAAGGAACAGAAACCGGAATTTTTAAACGGCGTAAAAGAGGAATACGTAAAACTCAAACACGGTTTCGACAACAAGAAATCTGTTAAAACATACCTCAGTTACCAGGAAGCACTGCAGAACAAAGTGAAGGTTGACTGGAAAAACCACACCACGCAAACGCCACAGTTCACGGGAACAAAAGTGGTTGCGTTTGACCTTGCCACACTGCGTGATTTTATAGACTGGAAACCATTCTTCATCACCTGGGAGATGCATGGCAATTTTCCCGAGATCTTAACCGACAGCGTGGTAGGAAAAGAAGCGACCAAACTATACAACGATGCCAATGCATTGCTCGATAAAATGATCGCTGAAAAATGGCTCACACCCAAAGGAACGATCGGTTTCTGGGAAGCATTGAGCCATGAAGACGATGTGGAGGTGAAAACCGGCGACAACATCGTTCAGCTTTCCTTCCTGCGCCAGCAGATAAAAAAAGCAGCGGACCAGCCGAACCTTTCGCTCGCAGATTTTATTGCGCCCAAGGCCAGCGGCACAAAAGATTACATTGGCGCGTTCGCAGTTACATTGCACGGCATAGAGGAACACCTTGAAAGGTTCCAGGCCAATCACGACGATTACAACAAGATCATGCTGCAGGCATTGGCCGACCGTTTTGCGGAGGCATTTGCAGAGGCGCTTCACCAGAAAGTAAGAAAAGAATATTGGGGGTATGATAAAGACGAGACCCTTACAAACGAGGACCTGATCAAGGAGCAGTACACGGGCATCCGCCCCGCGCCGGGTTATCCCGCCTGCCCGGATCATACCGAGAAATACAAACTGTTCGATATGCTGAAGGCCACAGAAACCATCGGCGTACAGCTTACCGAAAGCCTGGCCATGTACCCTGCATCTTCTGTTTGCGGCTGGTATTTTTCAAACCCCAGGAGCCAGTATTTTGGTGTAGGCAAAATACAGCGCGACCAGCTTGAAGATTATGCAAAACGCAAGCACATGGAACTGCATGTGGCCGAAAGATGGTTGAGCCCGGTTCTGGAATAAGATGTGGTAGCGGATACCAACGGTTAATTTTGTTGTACTAATTTTTTAAAAACGCTGTTGTGAGAAACTTCAGAACTACAATACTGCTGATTTTAATCGCGCCGCTGCTTGTACATGCGCAGGAAAAAAAGAAAGAACGCAAAGGCGAATTCTATTTTTCCTGGGGCTATAACAAAGAGTGGTATACGCGCTCAGATGTGAAGGTGAGCCAGCCCTCGCTCAATAACAATTATAAATTGAAAAGCGTACGGTCGCACGACCACCCGGGTTGGGATGAGGGTTTGTTCAGCATCCCCATCAGCATTCCGCAATACAATTACAGGTTGGGATTTTTCTTCAATAAAAAAAAGGGTCTTGCGTTTGAGATCAATTTTGATCATACAAAACACATCATCCAGGATGGCCAATCCGTTCGGCTTTCCGGCGTTTTGAATGGAAGGCAAACCGACTCAACGATCGGTTTTTCTGAAGCAAACGGTTTTTATTATTACCTCAACAACGGCGCAAATTTTCTTCTTTTCAACATCGTAAAAAGATGGAACTGGCAGGAGAGCAAAACGGGCAACTTTAAGATAGACGCATTGGGTAAAGCGGGCATCGGCCCTGTAATTCCCCATGTACAGAATAGTTTTTTCGGGAAAGCAAACGACCCGGGTTTCCAGCTTGGTGGATGGAACATAGGCGTGGAAGGCGCCGTACGCGCAACATTCTACAAAACGGTTTTCCTGGAATTCTCCAACAAACTCGATTACGCCCGCTACTCCAACCTCAAGATTTACGAGGGAACGGCAAAACAGGCGTTTGGAACCTATGAGCTGATCCTGAGTCTAGGGATCACCCTATAAATTAGTAATTAGTAATTAGGAATTAGTAATTAGTAATTGGGGCTGTTGATTAACAATTGATCTTCCAACGACTCAATTCCTAATTCCTAATTAAGTTTATCGTTTCTCTAATAGCCACCACAGCCTTCTCCTTGGTTTTACTTTGAAATTCTTTGCGATGTATGCCTGGATGTATTGCATCGCTTCGCTCATGTCATCGGTAAGAAGGATCAGTTTTTTATCAACATCCGAGATGGTTCCTTTAAGTACCATATCATCGATGGCGCCCATCAGGGGCTGGTAGTATTCTTTGCCGAACAAAACGATAGGGAAATTGGTGATCGATTTTGTTTGTATCAGGGTGATGGCCTCAAAAAATTCATCCATTGTTCCAAACCCACCTGGCATGATGATGAAGGCATACGAATATTTGATGAGCATCACCTTGCGCACAAAAAAGTAATCGAACGTGATCCACTTGTGCATGTAAGGGTTTGGTGTTTGCTCAAACGGCAATTTGATGTTGCAGCCGACCGATGTTCCGCCATTCTCATAAGCGCCACGGTTGGCGGCTTCCATTACGCCGGGCCCGCCACCGGTCATGGTGGTGAAACCAAGCTCCGCAATGCGTTTGCCAAACTCGCGCGAAGCCTCGTAATACCTGTCGCCCTCTTTGAAACGCGCCGAACCGAAAACGGTAATACAAGGCCCCACAAAATGCAGGGTCCTGAAACCTTTGATGAATTGAAGAAAGATATCCAAAGCAAAAAAGAATTCATTCACACGCGGCTTTGGGCCATCCAGGTAAACCGATTCTTTTGCGGGTATGATGCGTTCTGTCTTTTCCATGTCCTTTGTATTCAATAAAAACCCAAATTAGCACAATATTTGACGGTAAAGATAACGCTCAACCTCTGCTGTATGAAAATGAGAAGACTATTAACATTTATTGCCGTTGTCTTTTGCCTGCACAATACCTCCGCTCAGAAAAAAATAATACTTGAAAAAATGCGTTGCCTGTCTGCGGTTGGGCCAACCATGTCTTACCTCAAAGACGCCGGTATCAAAAGAACGATCGCATCCCACCTGAACCGTACGTTTGAGCGCTCGGGTTTCCCATCCCTGGCCGACACTTCAACGCTGGCCAATATTGAGTTTCCTTCCCGGATAGCCGATCTGAATGGGGGAGATGTTTCTTTCAACGACAAAGACACTTCTTTGTTTCATCTCTATCTCGACCTGTTTGAAACACTGCCCGGATCCTATTTCGCACCTGCCGAAAGGCTTTTGTCTGTTGATACCAATATGCAGACCCGCGCCAAAACGGTGTTCTTACTTCGCGCCTATATTTTTCGCTCCGATAAAAAACAGGTATTTGGCGAGGAGCTCAATGTGGTGATCACCAGCGCGGAGTCTGTAGGCATGGGTGTTCCGTACAGTACAAGGCTTGGTAAATTGTTTCTTACACCAAAAGCGTTTACAGAAATGTTCCGCGCCGCTACCGGCATTTTGTTCGACCCGAAGAACGAACTCACGCTGATCGAGATCAAGGCATCACCGGCATTTATGGTGGATGATTACATTCTGCCGCAAACCACAAACAAGCCACGCACTTTTGTTACTACCAATAAAAGCATCGGTTCTTATGTATACCAGGGCCAGAACGAGATGATCCGTTTAGGTGTTGCCGAATACGAAGAGATCATTCTCAGAGGGAAAAAAGCGCAGTCGTACAATGATGATTTTGTATCGGTGGTAAAAAGCCGGCCCAATTACGCTTCTTCCGATTTTGTTTTCCTGCGCCAGGTGTGCAGGGATGTGGTGCGCGATAAAAATTACCTTGTAAAACTCTGCGTACAGGTAGACCCCGCAACGGTTCTCCCTGAACCGTACACTTTTACCAATTTTCTGCCGCTCGATTTCCATTACCTGTTTCTTGAGAACGATACGCTCGCGAGGTTTACGATACAGACCAATAAGTTTGACGAAACAAAAAAAATAGTTCCTGCAAAGGTTTTCAATGGAGTCGACAGCAGTTCTTTTTTTACGATCGCGCCCGCATTGCAGCCGGAGCCCGTACGGTATGAGTACATCGTGAAGGGAACGATTGCCCAAAGGAAATTCACGGTAAAATGCAGCGGGAATGGAAATAACGTAAAGGAAATTTTTATCGATGACAAGCTGGTTTGCATCGCCCAGGGGAAATTTAACCCTGAAAAATTTGTTGTTTTTGATGCATCTTTATCGTCCGATATATTGAACCCTTTGCTGATGATCGGGTTCAACCGTTTTTTTGAATAAACAAAACTTCTACATGCGCATTATCTCTTACAATGTGAACGGGATCCGTTCGGCGATCAACAAAGGTTTTACAGATTGGCTGGCAACCGACCCGGCCGATATCATCTGCCTGCAGGAAACAAAGGCGATGAAAGACAATGTAGACTACAAAAAGATCGAGGCGCTCGGTTATGAAACCTATTGGTTCTCTGCGCAGAAAAAAGGCTACAGCGGTGTTGCCATCTTTACCAGGATAAAACCCGACCATGTAGCATACGGCCATGCCATTGAGCAAAGCGATTTTGAAGGCAGGGTGATACGCGCCGATTTTGGCGATGTAACACTGGTCAATGCCTATTATCCCTCCGGAACCAGCGGCGACGAACGCCAAACCTACAAATACCAGTGGCTGAATGAATTTTTCGACTACCTGCAGGAGCTGCGTAAAACAAGAAAGAACCTGGTAGTGGTTGGCGATTACAATATTGCACACAAGGAAATAGACATCCACGACCCCAAGGGGAACAAGAACTCATCGGGTTTTTTACCGGAAGAAAGGGCCTGGATGGATTCTTTTCTGCAGGCAGACTGGATCGACACCTACCGCGAGCTGAACCCCACAACCACAGGCGGCTACTCATGGTGGAGCCAGCGCTTCCCCACGGTGCGCGCCCAAAACAAAGGGTGGAGGATCGACTACATCTGCATCACAAAAGAACTAAAAGCAAAACTGAAGGATGCAAAAATCTACCCCGATGTAAAACACAGTGACCATTGTCCGATATACGCAGAACTGATTAATTAGGAATTAGTAATTAGGAATTAGGAATTGTTGATTGCTGGTTACCATTACCGATTATCAATTTGTAAATGCGTTTGCTTAATTCCTAATTCCTGATTACTGATTACCAATTGAAAATGTCTTTACCAATTCTTAATTCCTAATTACTAATTGCTAATTATAATGTTGATTTACAACGTAACCACCCAAATCTCCTGGTCCATCCACGAAGCGTGGGTGCAGTGGATGAAAGAGAAGCACATTGATGATGTGATGAACAGCGGATGTTTTACGGATTACCGTTTTGTTCGGATACTTGAAACCGATGAAACGGATGGCCCAACCTACGCGGTACAGTTTTATGCCGCAGGTAAAACGGAATACGATAATTACATCGAACTGCATGCAAACAAACTGCGCGATGATGTAAAACAGACATGGGGCGATCAATATTTCAGCTTCCGTTCCCTGATGGAAGTTGTTGCATAAAAACCTGCGGCCCCTTTGTTAATTGCTTGTGGATAGTTTGCTAAATTCATTTTGGTAATCACAAATCTTGGTTATATTCCGCTGAAACCCGCTCGGGTGTTGAATTTCAGCGATTGGGGGCTGAAACCCTTGCTGTATAAGGGTTTCAGGGAATAAGAATGTAAGAGCGAAGAGAGGTGGGAAAAACAGGATCGGCTGAAATCCTTTATTCATACGGCTTTTGCGGCGAAAAAACACTTGTTTCCAAATAATAAAAATATTTTGCCGATTGAGAAAAGCGAATAAATTTGTCGCCTCGTTAAAAACCAATTTAAAAACACATCTATGAACAAAGCTGAATTAATTGCGCAGATCGCTGAAGATGCAGGCGTAACAAAAACACAAGCTAACGCGGCCCTCGATTCTTTTGTTGGCGCAGTTACCAAAACACTGAAAAAAGGCGACAAAGTTACTTTAGTAGGATTTGGCACTTTCTCTGTTTCTAAACGTGCTGCACGTACAGGCCGCAACCCGCAAACAGGCGCTGCGATCAAGATCAAAGCAAAAAAAGTTGCAAAATTCAAAGCTGGTAAAGAATTGAGTGCAAAACTCTAATTCCTGTTGGCAAGTAAAAATTATGGGCCCTCGCAATTGTGAGGGCTTTTTATTGCCACAGATTTCAGGATTAACACAGTTGAACCACTTCGTACGTGAACTTCTGTGTTAATCCTGAAATCTGTGGCTGAAAAGCCGTTCTGCATTACTTTCCAGGATTTCTTATATTTGCCACTCATTTAAAAATTATCAATCATGGGACGTGGCGACAAAAAGACCGCAAAAGGAAAAAGATTCAAAGGTTCTTACGGTAAATCAAGGCCTGCAACTGCTACAAAAAGCAAAAAACCTGTTGTGAGAACTGCTGAACAGGCAAGCTAAAAAATAAGATCAAAGGAGCAGGAATGCGGGCCGCGGGTTTGTGTTCCTGTTTCTCTCTTGTTTTAACTTCTTTGTTTCCTTCCGGGTCTATTGTTTTTTCCTTCCCGCAATTTCCTCAATTGCCAATACCAGTTTATCGAGATCCTGCAGTTTGGTGTATACGTGTGGTGTAACGCGTACGCAGGAAATGTTCTCCCAAACGATTCCCACCGTGTGTATTTTGTAGGTACTGAACAGGGCGCTGTCGAGCTCCCCGGGTGTCATGCCGTCCACCGAAACGCCGCAGATGGCGCAGGAATATTCGGGTTTGAAGGAGGTGTGTATTTTAACTTTGGGAATGTCTTTCACTTTGTTTGCCCAATAGTTTTTAAGGTAGCGTATGCGTTCTTCTTTTCTTTTGCTGCCGATGGCGTTCTGAAAATTCACCGCTTCGCCAATGCCCTGCTCAATCGGGAAGCTGCGGGTACCAAGGGTTTCAAACTTGCGGATGTCGGCGCTGCGTGGCTCGCTGTTGCACAACAGGGGCCAGATCTTTTCTATTTTTTCTTTTTTGATCCACAACATACCGGAGCCGATGGGTGCGCTCAGGAACTTGTGCAGGCTTGTTCCAAAATAATCGCAGCCCAGTTCGGGGATCTTGAAATCGAGCAACCCGAACGAGTGCGCACCATCCACGATCACTTCTATGTTGTGCTTCCTCGCCATCGCGCATATTTTTTTAACGGGCATAATCTGTCCCACCCAGTTGATGATGTGCGTTACATGGATCAGTTTTGTTTTTGGCGTGATGGCTTTTTCAAAGGCTTCAACGATCTCCGCATCGCTCTCTACCGGGAAATTGAAACTCAGCTGCGTGTAAACAATGCCCTCGCGCAGCGCGCGTTGTTTGTAGGCCTGGATCATGTTCGGATAATCCTGTTTGGTTCCGATCACCTCATCGCCTGCTCTCAGGTCGAGCCCGTAGATCACCGTATTCAAAGCTTCCGTTGTATTCCTGTTGATGGCGATCTCTTCTGCCGAACAGCCGGCAAGCACCGCAAGTTTCTGCCGCAAGGGCTCACGGCCCTGGTCCAGTATGCGCCACATGTAATACGATGGCCCCTGGTTGGAGAGTTTGTTGTAACGTTCAACGGCATCCTGCACCACGCGGGGCGAGGGGCTCACGCCGCCGTTGTTGAGGATGATCAGGTTTGAATCAACGGAATACCCCTGTTGTATCACGCTCCAGTAATCTTCGTCGGCCGCAACGGTTTCAGGCGCAAGGCCATCGATCTTTTGCCCGGCAGCATCCCAGGAAGCAGCATGTAATTCGTTAAAGATATTGTTGGCAGAAAAGGCGCCGGCCAGCAGCCCCATTTTCTGAATGAACTTTCTGCGAGGTTCCATTGTAATAATTGAGAAAGAAAGTTAACGATTCTGCATTATTTACAATCATATCTTTGCACCGAAATTGAATTTGAAATGAGGAAGAAAGCTCTGTTCACTTTGGCCATGTTCGCAGCCTTCGGAACCCAGGCGCTGCATGCCCAATGTTCCATCTGCACCAAAACGGCCTCGCAACTCGGCGACGGCCCTGCTTCCGCATTGAATTCGGCCATACTTTACATGGCCTTTGCCCCGTTCGCCATCATGGGATACATCGGGTGGAGATGGTGGAAGAATGAAAAAAGATTCAACAACCCCCCAGACAACGAAGGCCTCCACTAACCCCCCTCCGTGAAAATCCGTGTAATCCGTGGCAAAAAAAACACCAAGCTTCACTCCCCCCAAGAAAAAAGGAAACTATTCCCGCAAATACGCTTTTATAAACCCATACAAATTAATATCCCCACTCTCTTCTATTTCTTTTTTTAAACGCGCCTTGTCAACATCCTTCATCCGGTACTGCTGTATCAAGTGAAAGGCCTTCTCTGCCAGCAACCAGTATTTCTTATCTGACTTGCCCGCCTGCGATTGATGTTCCTCTATCTTACCCAACAATTCGCTTACCCCTTCCTTCTGCAACGCCACTGTTTTTACGATCGCGATTTCATTTGCTTTTTTGTGGAAAGCCGGTGCAAGCATCAACTGCAGGTTTTTTACGAATGTATTTGCATCAGGGCGGTCGGCCTTGTTTACTACGAAGATGTCGGCGATCTCCATCAACCCGGCCTTCATGGTTTGTACCTCGTCGCCCGCCTCGGGAACCACCACCACCACGGTGGTATCTGCAAGACCCGCAATCTCTATTTCGCTTTGTCCCACTCCAACCGTTTCTATGATCAATTGATCAAAACCTGCTGCCTTCATCACATCTGCGATCTCAATGATTTTGGGGTGGAGCCCACCCAGGCTGCCGCGTGTGGCCAGCGACCGTATAAAAACGTTGGGATGGTTGTACCATTCGCTCATCCGTATCCTGTCGCCCAACAGTGCACCCAGGTTAAAAGGCGAAGAGGGATCGATACAAAGCACGCCTACTTTTTTTCCCTGCGCAACCATCTCACCGATCAATGCGTCTACCAATGTGCTTTTACCTGCGCCCGGCGGGCCGGTGATGCCGATGATCTTTGTTGATGAGGGTGGAAGCTGCAGCAACAATTCATCATACCCATCCACTTCATTCTCCACAAGAGAAATGGCGCGGGCGAGCGATTTTGCGTTGCCGTTGATAATATCGTGCAATAATTCCTTCCACATGATTGCTAAAGTAAAATCTATACACGAATTTAGATGAATGATGCAAAGCGGATCGAAAAATAATTGGCAGCAGCTATGGGTGTTTGGCTTACTGGTTGCTTTGCTGATCGGTTTGCTGGTGAGCCGCGCAGTTGTTTCTTTTGCGTCGGTGCTTGTTGTGGTGCCTTTCTTTTTTAATGCACGAAAAATGGAACCCGCCTGTCTTTTTGCAATCGCGTTGCTGATGTTGCCACCGCTTGTCTCGGGGTTGTGGAGCGAAGACAAAGCATCCTGGTGGAACAGCGTATCAATTAAATTACCCCTGCTCACCCTGATGCTGGGCCTGTGCAGCGTTGAATTTTCTTTTGCGCGGTGGAAACAGCTTGTTTTTGTTTTGTTGTTCATCGCTGCAGCCGGCTGCTGCTGGAGCCTCTCGCAATATTCTTTTGCCATACAGGAAGCGTACCTGAGGGCCAAGACATTACCCACGCTGATGGACAACGACCACATCCGTTTCAGCTGGTTGGCAGCGGTTGCCGTGTTCCTGGGATTGTATTGTTTGGTGGAAGAAAAAAAGACCGTTGTAAAAATATTTCTTTCGCTGGTGGTGTTGTTCCTTATCATTTACCTGCACATCCTTGCCGCGAAAACGGGGTTGGCCTGTTTGTATGGCGGAGGCATCCTTTATTTTTTTCATCTCGTGTTCATCCAAAAAAAATGGAGAACAGGTGCCGCCCTTGCCGTTGCTGTTGTAGTGATGGCATTCGCTGCCTACAAAACCATACCCACGCTCCGGAACCGCATTCAATATGTTGTGTATGATTTCCAGCACTATTCAAAAGGCAATGCCATGCCCGGTTACAGCGATGGCGCGCGATGGCTGTCTATGCGGGCGGGGTATGCGGTTATGACGGCCAATCGTGTAACAGGCGTTGGTGCGGGCGATGTGTTGATGGCGGTTAACAAATGGCACGATGCAAATAACCCGCAGAGCCCTGCGTCTGATCGTTTCTTGCCCGCCAGCGAATGGCTCGTTTACGGCGCTGCGGCCGGCTGGCCGGGTTTTTTATTTTTTACCGGGGGATTGCTGTTGCTGCTTTATGCCACCACTTCCAAAAATGCATTGTCGTTTGTGTTATCGGCAACCACGCTCATCCCTTTTTTGATCGACGATACATTGGAAGGGCAATACGGCGTGGTAATACTGGCTTTTATTGCTTTCTTTGGGCAACGGAAATTAACCAAACCCAACGCATGAACCCTGCTATTTCGGTCGTGATCATTTGCAGAAATGAAGCACACATCATCGCCCGTACCATCGCTGCCGCACAACGTGTATCGGGGGATGTGGTGGTGGTAGACAGCGGCAGTACCGATGGCACACAATCCATCGTATTGGCTGCCGGTGCACGTTTGATAGAAATGGACTGGCAGGGGTATGGTACCAACAAAAACAAAGGCGTGGCCGCCGCGCAACACGATTGGATCCTGTCTATAGATGCCGACGAGATCATCGACGAAACGCTTACGCAAACGCTGAACGGGCTCTCGTTCACCGATCCATCCACTGTATTCAATATCCGTTTCCGCGCTTTTTTGGGTGATGTGATGATCAGGTACGGCGAATGGTCAAACGACCAGCACATACGCCTTTACAACCGCACGCGTGTTGCCTGGAACGAAGCGGCGGTGCATGAGGGACTGATCTTTCCGGAGGATACAAAAAAGAAGACCATCGGGGGGTATATCCATCATTATACATCCCGCAACATCCACGACTTTGCCGCGAAAACGGTTGGTTATGCCATGCTGAACGCAGAAAAATACCGCCTGCAGGGGAAAAAAGCATCGTGGCTGCAATGCCGCATTGCACCTGTTTTTTCGTTCATCAAGAATTATTTTTTCCGTCTCGGTTTCCTCGATGGAGAAGCCGGGTTTACAGTTGCCCGTATGAATGCGTGGTATACCTGGCTGAAATATGTACGGCTGCGCGAGATGAACAGGAACGGGCGTGCATGAGGCCGGCGGCGCATGGGTGTGCACAGGCATGTTTTTTTTAGCTTTGCCGCATGACCAATTTTGTTCCGATATTTCCCTTGGCAATGGTGGTTTACCCAGGCGAAAAACTCAACCTCCACATTTTTGAACCGCGTTACAGGCAGCTGATCCATGAATGTTATGCAGAGGCAAAGCCATTCGGCGTTCCTGCGGTATTGTCGAACGGTGTTGCGGAAATGGGCACATTGGTAGCTGTCAAAGAAATAGCAGAAGTATACGAAGACGGCAAAATGGACATCCGTGTCCAGGGGATGGAGGTGTTCAGGATATTGGAAGTGGTAAAATCCATCCCGGGAAAATTATACAGCGGCGCGATCGTAAATTATCCAAAGAACATAGAAACGGGCCACCAGGAACTGTTGCGAAAAGTGATCATGGGCATACGCGAGTTGCACAAACTGCTCAATGTGAGCAAAGATTTTTCAAAACCGGATGATGCATTAAAAAGTTACGACCTCGCCCATCATGCCGGGCTTTCTATTGAAGAAGAATACGAAATACTATCGCTGCTTCACGAAATGCAGCGCCTCGAATACCTCAAGCGCCATCTCTCAAAAGTGCTGCCCGTGGTGGCCGGAATGGAAAACCTGAAAGAAAAGATACAGTTGAACGGGCATTTTAGAGAGATGAAAGGGTTTAACTTCGACTTTTGAGCGTGGATGCAGATAGTGAGGGTGAATGAAATGCAGGATACATTCCTCCTGGCATAAAAACAAATTCACTCGCCGCTATTGACCCACGGAAAACCAACCAACCATGCAGACAACCCTCTGTTTCGATTTTGGCAATACGCGTTTGAAATGCGCGGTTTTTGAGGACCGCAATTTCAAGGAAGAAAGAGTACTGTTTACCGCAGAAGAAACCTCTATCCAGGAGCTGATCGACCAATACAAGCCAACCAAATCCATTCTCTCTTCGGTGATCAATCATCCGCTGCACATCGAAAGCCTGCTGGCCAGGCACACGCAGTTTCACAAGCTCGATTACAATAGCAAACTGCCGCTTACCACGCCTGTGGGAAAACCCGAGACCATCGGCGCCGACAGGCTCGCGATCTGCGCGGCCGCGGTGGATCTTTTCCCGGGCAGTCATAACCTGGCCATTGGGTTAGGCACCTGTATCACGTATAATTACATCAACAACAAAAAGGAGTTCCTCGGCGGAAGCATCTCGCCGGGTATGAATATGCGGTTCAGGGCCATGCATGAACAAACGGCGCTTTTGCCCCTCGTTACACCGGATGGCAACTTTCCACTGGTTGGGTTCGACACCAAAACCAACATACTCAGCGGTGTGATCCTTGGCATGTGTAAGGAAATTGACGGAATTATAGAAGCATATGCCTTAAAATACAGCAACTTTAACGTGCTCTTAACCGGGGGCGATATGGGTTTTTTTGTACCGCACCTAAAAAACAAGATATTTGCCGACCCTAACTTAATTTACAAAGGCTTGTATGCGATCAGTGAGTACAACAATCGCTAGGCTCTGCTTAGCATTTTTACCGGTTTTTTTTCTGCTAACCTCCGAGGCGCAACAGAACTCTCCTTTTACCAGGTTTGGTTTGGGTGAATATTATACAAACCAGCACGTAATCAGCCGCTCAATGGGCGGATTAACGGCTGCCTATGCCGATGGGCTCAACAACAACGTGGGACAATCCATCAACACCAGCAATCCCGCCACCTACAGCAGTCTTTACGTTACTACTTTCGACCTTGCTTTCACCATCGATTCGAGAAACCTGAGCAGCAAAACGCCATTGAGTAAGTTCAGCACCAATAATTTTATCCCTTCCTACATCACCATTGGTGTTCCGTTGGCAAAAACCAAGGGGCTGGGATTGGCATTTGGGTTGAAACCGATCACCAACATCAGCTACTCTATCCAGACCAGGGACCGCACCGCGGGCGATAGCCTCGCCACCATTTACGAGGGAAGCGGCGGTATGAACCAGGCTTTTGTTGGAATAGGCAAGAAATGGAAAGGATTGAGCATCGGCCTCAACACCGGGTTCAATTTTGGACGAAAAGAGGTTTCTACCAAGAAGGTATTTCTGAATGATACGGTGAATTACTACCACGCAAAATCAAACAGCAACACTTCTTTCAGCGGCATATTCCTCGAGGGCGGCTTGCAGTACGAATTCTCGGTCTACAAAAAAGAAGTGGCAGAAACCAAAACAACGTCCAACTACCTGCTGCGCCTGGGTGTAACGGGCTCCCTGAAACAGAATATCAACGCAACGCAGGATATTACCAAGAATACTTTTGTAATCAACGGTACAACCGGCGATATCAAAGTGGATTCGGTGTTCGAACAGTCTGATGTAAAAGGAACCATCGCCCTGCCTTCTACCTATGCTGCAGGCATCACACTTCACAAAACAGTTACATCGCCAAGGGGTTTGTTTGAGATGTGGTCTGTTGGCGCCGAGTATACCGCTACTCAATGGACCAAATACCGCTTTTACAATACGCCCGACCAGCTGTCTGACAGCTGGCAGTTCAAAATAGGAACACAGTTCTGCCCCGGTCCCGGTACAGGCAACAGCTACTGGAGCACCGTGAACTACCGCCTGGGCTACCACATGGGAAGGGATTACCTCAACCCGGATGGCAATGGCCTGAAGAAATATGGATTTTCGTTCGGCGCGGGATTGCCGGTGCGCAGGTGGAGAACCTACGATAACCAGTTCACCTTCCTCAATACGGCATTTGAATTTGGCAAACGCGGGTCATCTGTTAACAATATCACAGAAACCTATTTCCAGTTTTCTTTGGGTATGAGTTTGAGCGATCTTTGGTTCATCAAACGTAAGTATGACTAATCTTTCACATCCCATGAACATAATTAAGGCAGCCCTTCTAACCGGCTGCTTTTTTGTATGCGCCTGTGAGAACGATGTGAACGAGGTACGCGAACTGGGCAGGCGCAAAGCGAATGTTGAAGAAGGCAGGAACATAGAAAGCTACCTCAGCATGAACGGCAAAATGCGCGCGCACCTTACCGCTCCATTGCTGCTGCGTTCGGATGGCGACAGCGGTAAAATGTCTGAGTTCCCGAACACGCTCCATGTAGATTTTTTTAACGACAGCACCAAACAGATCGAGAGCCAGCTCAATGCCGACTATGGCCGCTACAAAGAGAACGACAACAAGATTTACCTGCGCGGAAACGTTGTTTTCTTCAACAACAAGGGCGATACGCTTTTTTGTGAGGATATGTACTGGGATCAAACCGCGGAGAAATTCTACACCAACAAAAAAGCGGTTGTTATACGCAACTTTGGCCGCACACGTTTTACGCCATTGAATGGATTGAGCGCAACACAGGATTTCAAACACCTGCAGTTCTTCATGTTGAAGGACGATAGTTTTTTCTTTGTGCCGGATAGCACACAGTCCGGCAGCAGCCCGGCTCCCGCTCCCGCTGCACTGGATTCAGCCCCGAAGATCAGGCCCTCTATGACGGCCAGGCCGATATAACGCCACACACCATGATCTCTCCTGTTTTATCGTAAAGTAGCGAAAACCGGATTCGCCATTCATTCCCCATTCCTAATTACTAATTCCTAATTCCCAATTGTTCATCCATCCCTTCCATGTCACCGATTTATCGCTAAATTGCTTCTCTAAAAAATGCACTCTTATGGAATACAGGAGAATGGGTCGAACCGGTTTACAGTTAAGCGTTTTGAGCCTCGGTAGCTGGGTCACTTTTCACAAGCAGATTGCCGATAACAGCGCCGATGAACTCATGGGCATTGCCTACGACAACGGTATTAATTTTTTCGACAATGCGGAAGGCTATGCCTTTGGCGAGAGCGAAAAAATGATGGGCCGTGTGCTCAAACAGAAAAACTGGGACCGCAGCTCGTACACCCTCTCTTCCAAGGTTTATTTTGGCTGGAGAAATCCCAACAAACCCAACCAGACGGGCCTCAGCCGCAAACACATCGTAGAAGCCTGTCACGAGGCACTTGGCCGTTTGCAGAGCGACTACCTCGATCTTTATTTCTGTCACCGCCCCGATACCGCCGTTCCGATTGAAGAAGTGGTATGGACGATGCACAACCTCATCCAGCAAGGAAAAATATTATATTGGGGAACGAGCCAATGGAGCGGCGCCGAGATCATGGAGGCGCACCGTGTGGCGCACCAGTACCACCTGATCGGCCCAACGGTGGAACAACCACAGTACAACATGTTCGAACGCTTTAAAATGGAGCAGGACTACCTGCCCGTATTCAAGAATGTAGGCCTGGGCACCACGATCTGGAGCCCGCTTGCAGCAGGTTTTTTAACGGGCAAGTACAACAACGGTGTTCCGCCCGATTCGCGGCTGGCCATTGAAGGTTTCGACTGGCTCAAGAACCGCTGGCTGCAGGAGGCCAAGCTCGAAAAAGTGAAAAAACTCGGTGTGCTGGCAAACGAACTGGGCGTGAGCCTGGCCGCCCTCGCCATTGCCTGGACGGTAAAGAACCCGAATGTAACCACCGCCATACTGGGCGCCACCAAACCGGAACAGCTTCACCAAAACCTCAAGGCGCTCGACGCCCTGGCCGTGCTTACAGACGATGTACTGGCTAAAATTGAGGGAATACTGGAGAATAAACCGTTTATGGACCTGGCTTAACGGGCGGGCCATGAACAAGGTACAAGGCACAGGAAGACAGGTTTCAAGGATAGAAGCGTAAATTTTATGCCCTTGCCCTGTTTGCCTGTGCCTTGTGTGTTTCGGATGGGCCGAAAAAAAATTTGACCCACCCTTCCAACCTTTTAAACCATCTCATCTCTTATTACCGAGACATTGGAACAGGCTAACCATATACAAACGGCTGTTGTGAGAAAAGCCTGCAAGGGCGATGCAGAGGCGCAGGCCTGGCTATACCGGCAATATAGCAAGGCGATGTTCAACATCTGCACGCGGATGACGGGAAATCGCAACGATGCAGAAGATGTTTTGCAGGATGCCTTTATACTCGCCTTCAAAAACCTGGACCAGTTAAAAGACCCGCTTCAGTTTGGCGGATGGCTCAAACGGATCGTGGTAAACGAATGCATCCGAAGCGGTAAAAAAACCTTTTACTGGAACGAATGGGAAGACGAAAGGAACAACACGGCCGATGAAGCAACAGAATGGTGGAAAACGGTAAGCTTCGAGATCATTCACAAAGAGATCAAAAGTTTACCCGATGGCTGCCGGCAGGTGTTCAATCTTTTTGTGGTGGAAGACTATAGCCACAAAGACATAGCAGACCAGCTCGGGATCTCGGAATCAACCAGCAAGAGCCAGTACCACCGGGCGAGAACATTACTCAAAGAAAGAATTACAAAGCAATTACAGATACATGGATGAATTCAAAAAATATATTCAGAACAACGCCCGCGAGCTCGATCTCGATGAGCCAGGTGAGCAGGTGTGGCAAAACATCAGGCGCGGATCGGCAGCGGTGAAAAAACCATCGGTGGTGCTGATGGTTACGCGCTGGGCCGCTGCGGCATGCATACTTGCACTGGCAGGGATCGGACTGTGGTCCGTTCTCAGCAACAAAAAAGACGTGCCGGCACAAACAGAAATTGCTGTAGCCCCAGCCAAAGTTGATACGCCCGCGGCCAGGGAAGAAAACATACTGCCCGAAGAGATCGTTCCCGAAACAAAACAGGAGCCCCTGCTGGCAGCAGCGAAAACAAAACCACATCCTAAAAACAAAACCCTTGAAAAACCGGCCCATGCTAACGATGCGGCGCTGGCCACACTCAGAAATATAGAGTCAAGTTTCACCCAGGTGATCAACCTGCAACGCGACAGGGTAAGCAGCATGCCGATGTATGCAGAGTCGCCGGAATATTTTGATGATTTTAAAATACAGATCAAGCAGATGGAAAGGGATGAGAAAGTAATCAAATCAGACATTGCAAAGCGCGGCATGAATGATCAATTGCTCGATCAACTGATCAATCTGTACCAACAAAAACTCAACACACTTAAACAACTCCAGATTGAAATGAACAAGACCAACAACCGCTACAAACAAAACCGTGTACCTGTTGATCCTGTTAAAACTTATTTCCTGAATCTCTAAACTCTTTTTGAAAAATGAAAACAATGAAAATGAATACTTTTTTAATGGGCCTTGTTTTGCTGGCATCCACTACCGCCGCCAATGCACAGGTTACCGGCGTACAGGCGCCACGCGCCCGCAGCGCATCCGAAACATCGATCAGCGTAACAGGAGCAACGGCACCGTCGCCAGCGCTTGCTTCGGTAGGACACGGATATTCCTATTCCACCAACAACATAGATTATGTTTTTACCTCGGGCAAAGACTTCAAAATGGAGGACCTGAAATCGAAAGAGGTGAGCAAGGAGATCGCGATGCCCAAGGGCGGCGAGATCTATATTGAAAATACATCACGCGGCGTTGTTATAAAAACATGGGACCAGCCAAAAGTAAAAGTGACCACCACGGTTTATTACGACGGCGAGCCCAAATTAACCGATGAAGAATGGTTTGACAAACTCAACCTCAGTTTAAAAACATTGGGCACTTCTGTAAAGGTCAAATCAGGAGGCGTTAGCAGCGGTGGAACCGTTTATTCTTACAACGGGATCGGCAGCACAACTACAACTTCAACTTTTGGCAGCCAGGGCGGCGCGGCCATATTCAACAGTTCGGGACAGAACATCGGCAGCAAAAGCACACTGAAAAGAACGCTTACCATCACTGTGCCGGCGGGAAGCAAGATCGATGTGGAAAGCAAATATTCAGACATAACCCTGCCGGCAGGCATCGGCGATGTGAACCTGGATATTTCCAACAGTAACCTCGAATCGGAGAACCTGAATAAACTCACGCTCCGTTCAAAATATTCAAACATCAATGTGGGCGATATCAAAGTGGCTGAAGTGGAATTTACAAATGGCCGCTTTACGGCAAAGAACATCGACGATCTCGATATAGAAAGCAAATCATCCACCATCGAAATGGCATCGGCCAAAAAGATCGTGATCCGCAGCAGCAACGATGAGTATGAGCTGGAAGAAGCCGGCGAGGTACGCGCCCGGAAATCATACGGCAACCTGCGCATCACCAAACTCAACAACTCCCTGGAAGTAGACGGCAGCAATGCCGATGTGAAAGTGAGAAAAGTGGGCCCCGCTCTCAGCCTTATTAAAATAGACGATAAATATGCCGACGTCCGCATCCCACTGCGCGAAACAAAAAATTACGCCATTGATTTTACAGGGAACTACAGCTCGGTATATGGCAATTTCGAAAAAGTACCGGTGCCTGTCACCACTTCTGATAAAGATAAAAAAGACGGCGAGACATACATTATCCAGGGCAATGTTGCCAGGAACCTTGGGTTTTCACGTTCTGGCGACAACAGCAACCCATCCCGTTTTACAGCCACTGTTGGCGATGGAAAAGGGCTGAAAGTGGAAATGAAATGCCAGAATTGTACAGTGGACTTTAAATAAACACTGCACAGCAAACACCGAGACTCTCTCATGTGCATAAATCTCACACAGCCGATTTCTCATGTTGTTATATCGGTACGTGCCCTGTTTTTACAGGGCACTTTTTTTTGTGCCGGATGTTGAAAAACTGCTGTTTCCCGGCTTAAAGCCAGCGGCCGGAGCTTCCGGCCCGGGAATTGCAATTAAAGCCAATAGCTTTATCTTTATACCATCATGACCGAGCTGTATACATTCATACTCATTATCCTGACGTTGATACTGATCGCTTTTTTTGCGGGCTATGAGATCGCGTTCATATCGGCCAACCGGTTGAGCATCGAACTCAAGAAAAAACAGGGCCGTAAAAGCGGGCTGATCCTGTCGGGCTTCCTGGAGCACCCGGCAAAATTCATCGGGAGCTGCCTGATCGGCCTCAATATCTCGCTGGTAATTTATGGATTGCTGTTTCACGAGTTCCTCCGCAAAACACTCTGGAACCCGTTGAACCTGGAGAACGAATTTTTAAAACTCCTGTTCGATACCCTGGTTTCCTCCGTGGTGGTGCTGATATTGGGCGAGTTCCTTCCCAAAGCATTGTTCCGCGCAAAAAGCGACCTCTTGCTGAGTTTCTTTGCACCGGTTGCACGCTTTTTCCATACAATGTTCTCTCCGCTCACCAATTTCTTTGTAAACGTGTCGCAGTGGGTGCTGAAGTACCTGTTCAACGTTCGCGTGAACGACCGCAACGATGCGTTTACCAAAGTAGACCTGGAACATTTTTTCCAGCAAACCAAGGAGCAGGACGAAGACAACCAGGAACTCAATACCGAATTATTCGAAAACGCCCTGAGCCTGCCCATGGTAAAGATCAGGCAATGCCTTGTTCCGCGCACGGAGATAGAAGGCATAGACATTACCACATCGGTTGAAGAAGCGAAGCAACTGTTCATCAGCACCAAGCTCAGCAAACTGGTGGTGTACGATGACAACATCGATTCTATATTGGGATACATCCACCAGCTCGATCTTTTCAAAAAACCGGATTCCATCAGGTCGGTACTACATCCTGTTATGGCCGTTCCGGAAAGCATGAGTGCAACGGACCTGATCAGCAAATTCACCAAAGAAAGAAAAAGCATTGCCTGGGTGGTAGACGAGTTTGGCGGAACGGCCGGCATCGTTACCATGGAAGATGTGCTCGAAGAGATCTTTGGGGAAATACAGGATGAATACGATGTAGAAGAGCTGATCGAGAAAAAATTGTCGGACGACCAGTTCATCTTCAGCGGGCGGATAGAACTCGACTACCTCAACGAAAAATACGACCTGGATTTTCCCGCGAGCGAATCTGAGACCCTCAGCGGCTACATCATCAATGCCCACCAGGCCATTCCCAAACAGAAAGAAACCATTATCATCGACGATTACCGTTTCGATATCCTGACGGTGAGCGATACGAGGATCGAATCGGTAGAAATGAAGGTATTGCGGTAACCGGGAGGCGGCAGGAACCCGGCTGGCCGGCCGTTTGTCTCAAAAACTTATGATTTTTCATGTTCTCCTTACCCCTACCTTTGACCCCTGATAACAGTCTAAGAAGCAATGGCACTATTTAACAGAAACAGGGGCGGTATGAAATCAGAGATGACGTTTATAGATCATCTCGAAGAATTGAGAACACACATCATCCGCTCGGTGATTGCCATATTGATCGCTGCCATTGTAATCTTCATTTACCGCGACTGGGTTTTTGACTATGTGGTTGCGGGCCCCATCAACAAGGATTTCGTTACCTACAGCGCTTTGTGCCGCTTCAGCCATTGGGCGCATATGGGCGATGCCCTTTGCATGCCGCCGGTTAATGTGACCATGCAGAGCACAACGTTCGGCGGGCAGTTCCTCGGAAGCATTACCATGGCATTGGTAGGGGGCATCATCCTGGCTTTCCCTTATGTTTTCTACCAGTTCTGGCGTTTTGTAAGACCTGCATTGAAAGAAAAGGAAGCAAAGAACACACGTTTCGTGATCTTTTGGGTATCGTTCTTCTTTTTTACCGGTGCGGCTTTCGGGTATTTTTTCCTTGGGCCGTTCACCTTCAACTTCCTTGCGGGTTTCCAGTTGGGTACGCAGAAGATGATCACAACGATCCCTACGTTCTCGGATTATGTAGACAACCTGACCAACATCATGCTCGGTTGCGGGCTCGCATTCGAGTTGCCGGTACTGGCTTTTATCCTCACCAAGATCGGCCTCATCACACCATCGTTCCTTAAGAAAACACGCAAATACGCCATCATCGTTATCCTTATTCTCGCGGCATTCATAACGCCGAGTCCCGACTGGATGAGCCAGATGATCGTTTTCATTCCATTGTGGCTCCTTTATGAACTGAGCATCATCGTTTCTTCCCGCGTTGCAAAACAGCAGAAGCTGGACGATGAGGCAGAATGGGATTAATACAGCGGCGGGCGGGAGCAAGGAATAACCAGTTCATTCCAGGCTCCCGGCTCCTGAACCCATCCCGCCCATTCATATATTTTTTTCGAGGCTCTTCCTGCAATCTGTTATCTTAGTCCCCCTAATTGATACACATGAGTTTTGTTTTCGACAGTACCAAACCCATCGCCATTGGCTGCGACCATGCCGGTGTTGAATATAAGAATGCGCTGATCAGCTGGCTGACCTCCAAGGGATACGAGGTAAAGAACTTCGGTACCAATTCTCCCGATTCTGTGGATTATCCTGATTTTGCCCATCCTGTGGCATCGAGTGTTGAAAGCGGCGAAAGCGCTTTTGGCATCCTGCTTTGCGGCAGTGCCAACGGTGTGGCCATCACGGCGAACAAACACCAGCAGATCCGCGCAGGGCTTTGCTGGCAGAACGATGTGGCCCTGCTGGTACGCAAACACAACGATGCAAACATCATCTGCATACCGGCGCGTTTTGTTTCGTATGCATTGGCAGAACAGATGGTCGATCTTTTCATGACCACCGCTTTCGAAGGCGGCCGTCATGGAACACGCGTTAATAAAATTGCTTGCTCTTAACTCAAACAATAATCACAGATGAAAAAACTACTACTGCTTTGCCTGCCCTTCGCTACAACGGTGGCGCTGGCTCAGAAAACAGATGAGGCTGCTAAATTTGCGGCACTCATTACGCCTCAGGCGCTGAAAGAAAAACTGACCATCCTCGCTGGACCCGAAATGGAGGGCCGCGAAACCGCATCGCCCGGCCAGAAAAAAGCTGCGGCGTGGATAGAGGCGCAATTCAAAAGCTTCGGACTGAAACCAGGTAACGGCGACAGCTACCAGCAATTGTACCCGGTGTACCAGGACCAACTGACCGACAAAAAATTAAGGGTGAACGGGAAAACATTTGAATGGGACAAAGACTATTCATTTGGCATCAGTTCCGGCGACTGGAAATTCAACGAATTTGTTTTTGCAGGATACGGAAACTATGATTCTGCCAAGAACATAAATGATTTTACAGGATTGGATCTGAAAGGAAAAGTGGTTGTGATCCTCGAAACACCGGGCGCAGTAATGGGCCGCGCGGCTTTTGCAGGGTTACAGGCAAGGCAAAGAATGCTTCTCTCAAAAGGAGCGGTGGGTATGCTTACGGTTGCTGATTTCTCGAAGAGGAACCCAACCAATACCAAAGGAGGCATGAGGCTCGCCCCGCCAGCAGCAGGTAATGCAGCAGGCGGAAGGGGTGCAGCGGCGCCAACCAATTTTTACACGGCCACCATTTCAAACGCAGTGGCTTCGGCCTTGTTTGGAAGAACGAGCACGATCGCTCTGGCTGACCTGAAAAATGTAAACAAAGGCAACTACTACGCAGAGCTGTCTATCCACGCAGAAAAAACAAATGTTCAGCTCGAGAGCAGCAATGTGATCGGGGTATTGCCGGGCACCAGCAAGAAAGATGAATATGTGTTCCTCACGGGCCACTACGACCACCTTGGTAAAAATGGAAACGTGATTTACTACGGTGCAGACGACGATGGTTCAGGAAGTGTGGGTGTGATCCAGATGGCGGAAGCATTTGCCGCAGCTGCGAAAGCGGGCAACAAGCCAAAAAGAACCATGATCTTCATGACGGTTAGCGGAGAAGAAAAGGGATTGCTTGGATCGGAATACTATTCTGAGCACCCAACAGTAGATATGTCGAAAGCATCTGCAGACCTCAACACAGACATGATCGGAAGAGGAGACTCATCGCGCAAGGGCGATACACTGAACTATGTTTATGTGATCGGCCACGACAAACTGAGCTCAGACCTCGCACCCATCAACGAAGCCGTGAACAAGCAATACGTAAACATCGCACTTGATTACAAATACGATGATCCGGCGGATGTGAACAGGATCTACTATCGCAGCGACCATTACAACTTCGCCAAAAAAGGCGTTCCTATCCTGTTCTTCTACGATGGTATGCTGGGAGCAGATTACCACAGGCCAACAGATACGGTAGACAAGATTCAATTCGACATCATGGCAAAACGCGCCCAACTCGTGTTCCACACCGGATGGGTGATCGCCAACCGCGATGCCATGTTGAAAAGAGATATTCCTTTGAATATGCCTTCAAGATAAACGGCATACAAGATCAGGTAAAGAAAAATCCCCGGCAGAGAAAGACGCCGGGGATTTTTCTTTGTAATAACCCGTATCTGCCATCGCCTGGCGCCGTGATGGGTTGCATCAGGTAACGGGGCGGTTTACAGCACGCCTTTTTTACCGCGTTGGAATAAGCAGTGTCCATCCGTGAAAATCCGGATCAGCACAACTTGATTCCCAAACGGCCACCGTTGTTCCAAAAGAAAACAGCCCGGAATGCCGGGCTGTTTCGATCAGGTAAGTTGTATGGCCTGCAATGAATACAGGAACAATTATTTCGCTTTTTTCAGAACCAGGTGTACCTCGCCGCCTGAACCGTCGGCCTTTGCGGTAGTGAACTCGAGCCTGTTCGCTCCGGAGATCTTGGCATTGGTAAGGGTAGTGTTTTGTTTTTGACCTTTCGACGTGATCGTGCTGGTAGTGATGGTGCTGTTCTTTTCATCAACGGTGTAGGTTCCTTTTTCAACTTCATCAACAGGTGAAGTAAGTTGCGTGGTTCCGTTTGCATTGAACTGGAAATTCACTTTTTTGAACATCGCGAACTGTTGTTTTACGATGTTAAGCGCCATTTCGAGGTTTGCGGCACTGCCCGCAGCCTGTTTTACAACATCGCTTACAGCGATAGAATCTTTGTCTACATTGTAATGGACTTGTCCGGGTACATCTACCGAGTAGATCTCCCATTTACCCACCACATTGCCTTTGGTCACTTTGGTTTGCGCGCCTGCTGCCAGTACGATTACGAGGAACAGGAGGGATGCCGTTATTTTTTTCATGTTTATATATTTAAAATAAAACACGAATTACCTGAATAATCTGCATTATTTCGAGCAATTCGTGTTAAAAAAGGTTACGGAAGGTTAAAGAATGTTACCAGCCCAGCAAATAAGCGAAGATCAATGGCACCACAATGGTGGCATCGCTCTCTACAATAAACTTGGGCGTATGGATATCCAGCTTGCCCCAGGTGATCTTTTCGTTGGGAACGGCGCCCGAATACGAGCCATACGACGTGGTTGAATCGCTGATCTGGCAGAAATAGCTCCAGAACGGCACATCGTGCCATTCAAGGTCCTGGTACATCATCGGCACCACGCAGATCGGGAAATCACCGGCAATACCGCCGCCTATCTGGAAGAAGCCCACGCCTTTGCCGCCGCTGTTCTGCCTGTACCAGTCTGCGAGCCACACCATGTATTCGATACCGCTTTTCATCGTGCTCGCTTTCAGCTCGTTTTTGATCACGTACGATGCAAAGATGTTACCCATCGTACTGTCTTCCCAGCCCGGAACCACGATCGGCAGGTTTTTCTCGGCCGCTGCCAGCATCCAGCTGTTTTTGGGGTCTATCTCGTAGTATTGTTCCAATACACCGCTCAGCAGCATTTTGTACATGTACTCGTGCGGGAAATATCTTTCACCGCTCTTATCGGCATCCGCCCAGATCTTGTGGATGTGTTGCTGCAGCCTGCGGAACGCTTCTTCTTCGGGGATGCAGGTATCGGTAACGCGGTTGTAATGGTTCTCGAGGAGGTCCCATTCTTCCTGCGGACTCAGGTCGCGGTAGTTGGGCACCCGTTTGTAGTGGCTGTGTGCAACGAGGTTCATGATGTCTTCTTCAAGATTGGCGCCCGTGCAACTGATGATGGCCACTTTGTCCTGCCTGATCATTTCAGCAAGGCTGATGCCCAGCTCGGCCGTACTCATGGCGCCGGCAAGGCTCACGAGCATTTTACCGCCCTCAAGCAGATGCGTCTCATATCCCTGCGCGGCATCGATCAGCGCGGCTGCGTTGAAGTGCCTGTAATGATGCTGTATAAACTGGGAAACCGGTCCTTTACTCATGATGGTTGATTTTGAGGGGCAAAAGTAAATTTTTTGCCCGGTTTTATGGCAGAACAGGCCCGCGGCGAGGATTTATTTTTCGACGGGAAAAATCTTATTGATACTTTGCTTACCCGTAACCAGCCTTATGAAATTATTGTTAAGCAACATAACGATCGGTAAATGGCGAATACCTGTTCCCGTATTCCTTTGGTTTCTGCTCACGGCCCTGGCAGCCATTGCGGAGATCGCGCGCGGGGAGATCAACAATTACAAGATATATACCGGTGTATTTGAACACACCATCAAACAGCTCAATCTCTACAGCGAATACCCGGCGGAATATTTCGATACCAACCATTATGGGCCCTTGTTCAGCATCGTGATAGCGCCGTTTGCCTGGATGCCCGCGGCAATCGGTTGTTTTCTATGGTGCATCGTGAACGCGGTGATACTGTTGTATGCCATCAGGCAACTGTCGCTCACCCCAAAACAACGCAACCTCATTTTACTCATTGCACTGGTTGAAATGATGACGGCCATCCACAACGTGCAATTCAATGTGATGCTTACAGGATGGATGTTGCTGAGCTTTGTGCTCGTAGAAGAAGAAAATGATTTCTGGGCCGCCTTTTTTATCGTAATGGGTTTGCTCACCAAAATCTATGGCGTTGCCGGCATCGCATTTTTCTGTTTTTCAAAACACAAGGTGAAATTTGTTTTGTCGTTCGCTTTCTGGCTCGTTGTATTGGTTTGCCTGCCCATGGTTATTTCTTCGCCGGCGTTTGTGATTCAATCTTACCAGGACTGGTACCAATCGCTCGTAGAGAAAAACGAGCAGAACACCAGCACCATCGCGCCCAAGCTTGCACAGGATATTTCGGTGATGGGAATGATCAGCCGCAGTTTCAGCATCAACGAAATGAACAACCTGTTTGTGCTGGCGCCGGCTGCATTGCTGCACGCCCTTCCGTTTCTCCGCTTCAAACAGTACAAACATGTTGCGTTCCGCATCACTTTCCTGTGCATGGCATTGGTGAGCGTGGTGATCTTCAGTTCCTCTGCAGAATCGCCTACGTTTGTGATCGCTGTTACCGGTATCGCCACCTGGTATGTTATACAGGATGGGATGAAACCCGCACTCAAAAATGCGTTGGTGTTTTTTGTACTGCTGCTTACGTGTTTGTCGGCCACCGACCTGTTCCCGGCCTATGTACGCAACCATTACATACGGCCCTATTCGCTGAAAGCATTGCCCTGTTTCGTGGTTTGGTGCGTAATGGCATGGCAGATGTTGTTCAAGGATTTTGGGAGGCGGAACGAAGCGGTGTAAGAACCTTTACTTTGTGATACTTCAGCAAAGGACGAAGCGAAATTCTTTGATATTATAACGGCCTTTATAAATATGCGGCCGGCCTGAAAAAATAGGCCTGTTTGGTTTGGCCCCCGGCTATCCGCTAAATTCTTACCTTAGTGGCATCAATCCCCCTGTCTGCCAGATGAAGAAACGAATCTCCGTCGTTATACCTGTTTGCAATGAAGAAGCAAACGTAAGCATCATCACGGCTGCATTGCAGCATGTTTTTGCATCGCTGCCCTATGGTTTTTCGATCACGTTTGTAGACGATGGCAGCACAGATGGAACCATGAACGAGCTCAAACGCCTCGCTTCGGCCAGCAACAATGTATTTTTCATATCACTCGCCAGGAATTTCGGGCACCAGAATGCACTGAAAGCGGGGCTCGACCTGGTAGACGGCGATGCGGTGATCATGATGGACGGCGATATGCAGCACCCGCCCGACCTGGTGCCGGAAATGATCCGCCAATGGGAGCAGGGTTTTGATGTGGTGTATACCATCCGCAAGGACCACAAGGAAATGCCGCTGATGAAACGCAAAACATCGAACATGTTTTACAACCTCATTAATAATTTATCAGATATAGAACTGGAGCAGGGCACGGCAGATTTCCGGTTGATGGATAAAAAAGTGGTGGAAGTGTTCCGGGCATTCAAGGAAACCGATCTCTTTATGCGGGGCCTGGTGAAATGGATGGGATTTAACCAGCTTGGGATAGAATACGATCCTGCGCAGCGCACCCATGGAAAATCGAAGTATACGATGAAAAAAATGCTGCGTTTCGCGTTGCAGGGCATTACATCGTTCAGCACAAGACCGCTGTACATTGCAACGTACCTGGGTTTTATTTTTTCGATCTTATCGCTGCTCTATATTCCATACATCATCTACAGTTATTATTTCGGTCACACCATTTCAGGATGGGCATCCATGATCGCCACCATGGCCTTCTTTGGCGGCCTGCAGTTGATGATACTGGGCATCATCGGCATGTACCTCGGTAAACTGTTCATGCAAAGCAAACAGCGCCCGCATTACATCATCAAAGAATCAAACCTACAGGGATGAACCGTTATGTGCTGCTGAGTTTTGATGTGGAGGAATTTGACATGCCGCTCGAATACAATTTTTCCATCAGCCCCGGAGAACAGATGCGTGTAGGGAAGAATGGGCTGGATGCGATAGATCCGTTGCTGAGTGACCCCTCCATTGTGTCTACGCTTTTTACCACGGCTAATTTTGCGATGCATTACCCAGTGAACATCAGGCAGCTGGCCGGCCGGCACGAGATCGCCTCGCATACTTTTTACCATTCTGAATTTGTGGATGAGCACCTGCTTCAATCGAAAGAAAAACTGGAAGAGATCGCCGGCAAACCGGTAACGGGGCTGCGTATGCCGCGCATGCGCAAAGTGGAGATGGACGAAGTAAAAAAGGCAGGATACAGATACGATTCATCCATCAACCCAACCTGGCTGCCGGGCCGCTACAATAATTTTCACCTGCCGAGAACGGTTTACAACGATGGGGGAATGACACGTGTGCCCGCCTCCGTTTCGCCACTGATCCGGGTTCCGTTGTTCTGGCTCAGTTTTAAAAACCTGCCCTATGCCGTTTTCAAAATGCTTGCCCTGCAAACGCTGAAGAAAGATGGCTACCTGTGTCTTTATTTTCATCCATGGGAGTTTACGGATATAGACAACTACGGGCTGCCAAATTTCACCAAAAAGCCGGATGGATACCAGCTGCTGGAGCGGCTGCACAGGCTCGTTCGCGATCTGAAGAAGGAAGCATCGTTCATCGCGATGAACGAGTTCGTGAACGAGAAAAGCCCCGCGTAACGGGGCTCTTCTGATCTACAACCTAACCTATGCTTGAGAATCCTTTATGAATGGAACGTGAACGGTGAACACGGATCGTAGTGACCGTTCATTTGCAGATTGAACCTGGATCCTTAAACCTTATTCAGAAATTCAATGTTCACCGTTCACGTTGCGGTTCAAGCGTATTATTTGATTTTTCCCTTGAACACAGAAACATCACCAAAGGCGCTTACCTCGAGGATCTGTTTCCTGTTGCTATCTGCCACCATTACATAGTATTTTGATTGTTCGCCGCTGGTAAACTCCAGCGCTTCTGTGATGGTGAAAGTTGGATACGTTTTTTTGATCTTTTTCAAACCTTTCGCTGGGAGCTGGCTCAGTTCCATTTTCTGCGTGGTGCCGATGAGGTCGCCGTCTTTTGCAAAGAATGCGGTCATCTCTTCATCGTCAACGGTAAAAGTAGCGCTGAGAAACTGTGGTGCTTCGGCCCACTCAACATTGGTGGCGCGGGGGAACAGGATCTCGAAATTGTTTTTCATCTGGCGTGAAACCTTAGCAACATCTGCTGCAAAAGAACTTCCGGCGGCTGCTAACACAATGAGTGCTGCGATAAATAATTTTTTCATAGTGGTTCGTTTTTAATTTTATAATAAATGTTGTTTGATGTCATTTTTTATTGACAATCCAAATCTAAAAACCTTCCCTTCTTTTTATTTTGAATTGTGACGGAAACAAGGTTTTTACCACCCCGATGTTACAAACGGTAGCCAACACCCGCCGATTTATACCGTGAAACCGCGTGAAACGCAATGCCAGCAAGTGTTTCAGCCAATTTCTTAACGGATTCTTAAAACCAGTGACGAATGGATTGTACGGTGTGTCCGGTTTGGTATGAACGGCGGGAATCCCTTGTGCGCTGCGTATACAAACCTGCGGCAACCGGTATTTATGTAAAAAGTCGGGTCGATTTTCTTAACAATTGCGTAATGTAAAAGAGCGACAATAATGCCTTGGTCGCCATTTTGCCGGTTGAAAGTTGGCGTTGTCGAAAAACATTTAGATATTTGTCTAAATATATAATCAATCATTTGAACTTATTATTCAAGGCGCTTAACGACCAGACGCGGCGGGAGATACTGGAGTTGTTGAAAGATGGTGATCTTACGGCAGGCGAGATTGCGGACCGGTTCCATATTTCCAAACCGAGCATATCGCACCACCTCGATCTTTTGAAACAGGCGGAGCTGGTAACATCGGTGAAAGAGGGGCAGTTTATCTATTACTCGCTTAATACTACGGTGATGGACGAGGTGTTGAAATGGATCATTCAATTCTCAAAAAACAAAAAGAAATAGCATGAAAAAGTTTTCAACCATGGCAACCCTGCTGGTATTGCTGATTGTTGCGATACCATTGGTCTATGCTGCCATCATTTATCCCGGCCTGCCCCACACCATTCCCATTCATTTTGGCGCCAATGGTAAACCCGATGGTTTTGGTTCGAAAGACAACCTGTGGTTCAGCACCGGTCTTTTGTGTGTAGTGGCGCTCGGCGTTTATTTCCTGATGAGTGCGCTTCCTAAAATAGACCCAAAGAACAAGGCAGGGCGGTCGCCCGACGTATACAGGAAGATCGCTTTCGTGGTCGTGATATTTCTCACCGGCATAAACGTGACCATTGTTTCTTCGATGAAAGGAGACACGCTTGCCCTGAATCATTTTTTGTTGCCGTTGATGGGATTGTTCTTTGCGGTGCTTGGCAATTACATGCACAGCATCAAACCCAACTATTTCGTTGGCTTCCGCACGCCCTGGACGCTGGAGAGCGAAGACAACTGGCGCAAAACGCACCAGCTTGTAAGCAAGATCTGGGTGCCCGGCGGGCTGCTCATCACCATCGCCACCTTTTTCCTGCCGATGGAGCTGGGCATCTTCGTTTTGCTGATCGTGCTCATCCCCATGATCGCGATACCCGCCGTGTTCTCCTACCGCTACTATAAAAAACACGGTGTATAATTTCACACCCCCGGCGGCCAACTGTGTTTTTCCGTGAAATCCGTGGCATCATTCTTGTTTCCCGGCTCTTCACACGTATCTTCTACCCATGAATTACCTCGCCCACGCCTATCTATCCTTCCATCAACCACAGGTATTGGTGGGAAACATGATCAGCGATTTTGTAAAGGGCCGCAAACAATTCGATTACCCCCCGGTGGTGCAGCAGGGCATCCGCCTGCACAGAGCCATCGATACGTTCACCGACCAGCATCCCGCCACCAAAAGGGCAAAAGAATTTCTGAAACCTGCGGTTGGCCCCTACAGTGGTGCCTTTGTGGATGTGGTGTACGACCATTTCCTCGCGCTCGATGCAACGCATTTCACCGAAACCGGCCTCCGGTCTTTTGCAGAAGAGGTGTATGCGCAACTCCACAGCAACCTATCCTTATTGCCCGAACGTTTTGCGGCACTGTTGCCTTATATGTCTCAGCAGAACTGGCTGTTTGGTTACCGCTTCACAGACGGCATCGAAAAAAGTTTTGGCGGCGTGGTGCGCAGGGCGCAGTATTTAAACAGTTCTGCAGAAGTGTTCGATCTCTTTGTGCTTCACTACGATGCGCTGCACGAAGCATACAAGGCTTTTTTCCCCGAGCTGTACCAATATACTTCCACACAATTCAACGCTTTGCTAATACAATAGCGGTTATCTTTGGTAAAATCCTTTTCAATGAAAGTAGTAGTAAGCCTCGTTTGTATGCTTGCTTTTTTCTCCTCGCAGGCACAGAAGCCAACGGACCTGGATAAGTCGCCGATGGACATGAATTACTGGCCCCACAACTATCCCATCCTTAAAATGAACGGCAAAGCGAGGTCGATGCCCATTGCGCGTGTGCTGTATGGACGGCCGATGATCAACGGAAGGACCATTTTTGGCAGCATCCAGAAATACGATGAGGTATGGAGGCTGGGCGCGAACGAGGCAACGGAGATCGAATTCTTTACAAATGTAAAAGTGGCGGGCAAGTTCATTGCCAAAGGACGCTACACCATGTACTGCATTCCGCACGAAACAAAATGGACATTGATCATCAACCGGGATAATTACAGCTGGGGACATTTCAAATACGACAGCAAGAAAGATGTGCTCCGCAAAGATGTGGAGCTCGACAAAACAAACGATACCGTTGAGGCCTTCACCATGTATTTTGATGAAACACGCACCGGCGCCAATCTTGTTTTGTTATGGGATGATCTGAAAGCGGTACTGCCCATGTCGGTAGCGCCGTGATGCGGTCGGTATAACAAAGATCGTTTGCCGGATTCCATGTAAAACAACCATTTCAATAACCACATAATAAAGTTCATGAAACTCGCAACAAAATACATTCACGCAGGTGCAGAACCGGATCCATCTACAGGTGCGATCATGACCCCGATCTACCAGACATCAACCTATGTACAGGAAGCGCCCGGGGTAAACAAAGGATATGAATACGCACGCAGCCAGAACCCAACACGCAAAGCTTTGGAAGATGCCTATGCGCAAATAGAGAACGGCAGGTTTGGCCTGGCTTTCGGCAGTGGTGTTGCAGCAACAGATGCGGTGATCAAATTGTTATCGCCGGGCGACGAAGTGATCGCTGCGAACGATATGTATGGCGGAACCTACCGCCTCTTCACAAAAATATTTGCCAAGTACGGCATCCAGTTCACGTATGTTGATACAACCGATGTGAACAACATCCGCAAAGCCATTTCGGAAAAGACAAAACTGATCTGGATAGAAACGCCTACCAACCCGCTCATGAACATCACGGATATTGAAGCGGTGGCGGCTGTGGCCAGGGAAGCAAAAGCGTGGTTGTGTGTAGACAATACCTTTGCATCACCCTACCTGCAGAACCCGCTCGATCTTGGGGCAGATATTGTTATGCATTCCGCTACCAAGTACCTCGGCGGGCACAGCGACCTGATACAGGGTTGTCTTGTGATGAACGATGAAAACCTCCGTGAACAATTGTATTTTATACAAAAAAGCTGCGGCGCGGTTCCGGGGCCGATGGATTGTTTCCTGGTTCTGCGTGGGATCAAAACGCTGCACATACGTATGCAGCGCCATTGCGAGAACGGTGAGAAGATCGCCCATTTTTTGCGCAACCATCCGAAAGTAGGAAAAGTATACTGGTGCGGATTTGAGGACCATCACAACTACGCCATCGCCAAAAAACAAATGCGCGGTTTTGGGGGAATGATGAGTTTTGTTTTGAAAAACGACAGCGTTGATGAAGCCAAACGCGTTCTTTCCTCCACAAAAATATTTTCATTGGCAGAAAGCCTGGGCGGTGTTGAGTCATTGATCAACCATCCTGCGTCTATGACGCATGCTTCCATTCCACGCGAGGAAAGAATAAAGAATGGGTTGAGCGATAGTTTGATCCGCCTGAGCGTGGGCATCGAGGATGTGGATGACCTGGTTGCCGATCTTACAGCAGCGATCGGTTAGGCTGCTGCGGCCGCTATTGTAAAGAGAAACGAAGAAAGGAGCAGATCAACTCTTTTCTTCGTTTCTTTTTTGTGTTACTTCAACTCAAAAGATGCCTCAACCGTGTTTTTTGAATCGCCGCCTACAAAAACCTTAAACTTACCTGTTTCAAGTTTTACGTTTCCTTCCCCATCAAAAAAAGAAAGGTCCTTTGGGGTTAAAACAAAATCGACGGTTTTGGTTTCGCCTGCTTTCAAAAATATTTTCCGGAAGCCTTTCAACTCTTTCACCGGCCGAACGATCGAGGCTGTCATGTCGCGGATGTACAGCTGAACAACCTCCTCACCATCATAAGCGCCTGTGTTTTTTACCGTGATGCTTACGGGCAATTGGGTTTGTTTCGTTACTGTTTTACCGCAGTTCAGGTTTGCATATTCAAACGTTGTATAACTCAATCCAAACCCGAAAGGATACAAAGGCGCATTCGGGATATCGCGGTAACGCGAGGTGAAAGGGCCATCGCGTTTTTCGGGCGTGGGTCTTCCGGTGTTGATGTGGTTGTAGTAAACGGGGATCTGTCCAACAGCATACGGAAAGCTCATCACTGTTTTCCCCGAAGGGTTGTAATCACCCGCAAGCACATCGGCCACCGCGTTGCCGGTTTCTGTGCCGAGGATCCAGCACTGCAGTATCGCGTTGGTGAGATCTTTTACCTGGGTAAGTACGAGTGGCCTTCCGCTGTTGATCAGGGCAATAACGGGTTTGCCGGTTTTCTGCAATGCTTTTAATACCTGCACCTGTCCCTCGGCAATGTTAAGATTTGCGAGCGATCTTTCTTCGCCCGATAATTTTCCGCTGAGGCCGATCACCACAACGATCGCATCGGCACCCGAGGCAGCGGACACTGCATCGCTGATCAGTTTTTCATTCGTGGTTGCGTCTGCGTTGTAGCCCTCGGCAAATGTAATTTTGGATGCGCCGAATTTCGACTGCAGCCCTTCCAGTACGCTCACGGCCTCATCTGCTTTTCCGTTGGCGATCCAGAAATCGAACATGTCTTCCTTGCTTTTTGCATAGTGGCCGATGAGTGCAATTTTGCCAAGCTGTTTTTTAAGCGGCAGTGCATTGGCATCGTTCTTTAACAACACCATTGAACTTCTTGCCGCTTTCAATGCTTCCGTTCGGTTGGCCGTTGTAAAAAGGCTGGCCGACTCGCGGGCCTCGTCTGAAAAACGGTAGGGATCCTCGAAGAGCCCGAGTTTGAATTTGTAGTACAGCACGCGCGATACAGCCTCGTCCACCTGTTTCATCGTAAGCTTTCCTTCCTTTACCAATTGCGGCAGGTATTGGATGATGAGTTTCGATTCCATATCCATCATACTGCCCGCTTCCAGGGCCTTGCGTGTGGCGTCTTTCCCGTCTTCTGCATAACCATGTGTAACGATCTCTCCAAAGGAGCCCCAATCGCTCACTACCAGCCCTTTGAAGTTCCATTTCTTTTTGAGCACATCATCCACCAGGTATTTATTAGCCGTTGCGGGAACGCCGTCTACGAGGTTGAACGAATTCATTACGGTTGCCGCACCCGCATCTACCGCGGCCTTGTAAGGAGGCAGGTATTTGTTCCACAATGCGCTGCGCGATACATCTACATTGCCGTATTCTCTTCCGGCTTCCGATAAACCGTATGCGGCGTAGTGTTTTACGCAGGCCAACACATGGTTCGCATCATCCAGATCGCCCTGTAAACCTTTTACGCGGGCAGCCGCTACTTTTTCTCCATACCAGGTGTCTTCACCCGCACCTTCCATCACACGCCCCCAGCGTGGGTCGTTGCTGATATCACACATCGGCGCAAAGGTCCAGTGGAGCCCGGCCGCCGCTGCTTCCCTTGCTGCCACCGAAGCATTTTTTTCGATCTGCGGAAGATCCCAGCTGCAGGCTTCTGCAAGGGGGATGGGGAAAATGGTTTTGTATCCATGGATCACATCAAATGCAAAAAGGATGGGTATGCCCAGGCGCGTTTCTTCCACCGCCACTTTCTGGATGTTGCGCGTTTCTTTCACACCGGTAACATTGAGAAAAGAGCCCACCTTGCTCTCGCGCACCATCTGCACCTTGGCCTGCTGGTTGGCATCGTTTACTGCCGGGCCGGTGAATACACCACCGTTGAGCTGGTTGAGCTGGCCGGCTTTTTCTTCAAGGGTCATGCGATGCAGCAGATCGGCGATCCGCTGGTTAATGGTTAGCTTTGCATTTTTGTAGGCCGGGCCTGGCGCCGGTTTTTTCTGGGCAAAAACAAATTGGGAACAGGCAAGCAGGCAAACAATGGCAATTTTTTTAAGCATCGGTTAGGTTTTGCGGGCGATAAATATAGGAAAGGTAGATAGTTTATAAAAGCGATAAGGCGAAGAAAGAGAAAACGATTTCGTAGATCATGGAAAAAGAGAACCTGAAGGATTTTTTTGAAGCAAAAGTGAAGCAATACAACCGGCCATCGTTCATCAAGGACGATCCCGTATGTATTCCGCATCTTTTCACAAAAAAGCAGGATATAGAGATCGCGGGGTTGTTTGCCGCCATATTTGCCTGGGGAAACCGAACCACCATCATCAACAAATCAAAAGAACTGATGGGGCTGATGGGAAATGAGCCACACGATTTCTGCCTCAACCACAGCGAAAATGATCTCAGGTCGCTGCTGCAGTTCAAACACCGCACCTTCAATGCAACGGACCTGTTGTATTTCATCGCATTCCTGAAACACCATTATACCAACAACAACAGCCTTGAAACCGCTTTCCTGAAGATCCCGCGCGGCGGGGAGCATACAATGGAGCAATCGCTGATCCATTTTCACAATTATTTTTTCTCGCTGGAGCATGTGCCCGGCAGAACAAAAAAGCACATTGCCACTCCTTACAAGGGCTCCACCTGCAAACGCATCAACATGTACCTGCGCTGGATGGTGCGGCGCGATAAGAACGGTGTTGATTTTGGTATCTGGAAAAAAATAAGTCCTGCAGACCTGGTCTGCCCCATAGACCTGCACGTGGCGCGTGTTGCAAAGCGGTTTGATCTGTTACACAGGAAACAGACCGATTGGCTGGCCGCTGTTGAACTAACGGCGTATTTGAAGAAACTGGATCCGCTCGACCCGGTAAAATTCGATTTTGCTTTGTTTGGATTGGGTGTGATGGAAAAATTTCAATAAGCGGTATTGAACTGGGCCAGGAACAATGCATGCAAAAAAAAGCGCCGGTGATTTCGGCACCGGCGCTTTTGATCATGCATAAGACCGTTGTTAACTGAACGGCGCTTTTACCACCTTGGCCTTAACGCCGGTATTCCTGATGTCGATAAAGATCTCTGTATCCAATGCGGCGTGTGAAGTGGCCACATATCCCAGCCCGATCGCTTTGCCGAGCGACGGTGCCTGTGTTCCGCTGGTTACCTTGCCGATGGTATTTCCTGCTGCATCTTTGATAAGGTAATCGTGGCGGGGTATGCCGCGGTCGATCATTTCAAAGCCAACCAGTTTGCGGGTTACGCCTTCTGCTTTTTGTTTCTGAAGTATCTCTTTCGCCGTAAAATCCTTGGTGAATTTTGTGATCCAGCCCAACCCGCCTTCCAATGGAGAAGTGGTATCGTCGATATCGTTTCCGTAAAGACAATAACCCATTTCAAGCCTGAGTGTATCGCGTGCACCGAGCCCGATCGGTTTCAATCCCTGTGGTGTGCCGATCTCGAAGATTGCATCCCATATTTTATCGGCAGCGCCGTCTTTGTCTTCAAAATAGATTTCTACGCCGCCCGACCCTGTATAGCCTGTGGCACTCACGAGCACATTGTCAACCCCCGCAAATTTTCCTTTGGTAAAGGTGTAGTATTTGAGGTTCATGATGTCGGTATCAACAAGCGGCTGCAGGATCTTTGTTGCATTTGGTCCCTGGATGGCGAGGAGACAGGTTTTGTCGCTGATGTTGTGCATCTCCACATTCTTTGTATTGTATTTGCTGATCCAGTTCCAGTCTTTTTCAATGTTCGATGCGTTTACAACAAGCATGTATACTTTGTTCTGCTCAATGCAATACACGATCAGGTCGTCTACGATCCCGCCTTCCTCGTTCGGCAGGCAACTGTACTGCGCCTGCCCGTTGGTGATCTTTGAAGCATCGTTGGAGGTTACGCGCTGGATCAGGTCGAGGGCGTTTTCTCCTTTGAGCATGAATTCGCCCATATGGCTCACATCAAAAACACCTGCATTTTTGCGAACGGCTGCGTGTTCATCGTTGATACCTGTATAACTGATCGGCATGTTATAGCCCGCAAACTCGGCCATCTTGGCGCCAAGTGCAATGTGTTTCCGGGTGAAGGGAGTGTTTTTCATCGTTAGGTTGTTAGGACGCAAAAATAGGGCTTTGATCTTGGAATTTGTGGATTGTGAAATTTTGAAACAGGCATAAAAAAAAACCGCGGTTCATTTAACTACCGGCGGCTTCTTTTGTATAAAATTCCAAATGGTTAGTGGTCAAACGTGATCACCCTTGTCAACTTCCATTCCGTTCCATCTTTCTTCCAGATGTGCACAAATTTGAAAACGCCTTTTTCCGGTTTCCCGTTTTCTACATGGCTGAACTCGTGCGATCCTGTTTGTATGGCGCCAAAATTTTTGATGGGATATACTTCCATGCTGCCGGGTACCAGTGTTCTTGTCAACACGTAATCCCGCGCGAACATCGAGCCGAAATCTTTCATGGTTTGCGTGTAGTCTTTTACGCCGTCGTTGTCCTGGTACAGTTCCAGGTTGGTTCCGAATACATTTTTCATGGTGTTCAGGTCGCGGGTATTGAAGGCGTTGAACAGCACGCTGTCCATGTGAAGGATCTCCGCGTACAGTTTTTTGTTTTCTGGTGAGCGGGCGTTCTTTTGGGCGTGGCCTATCATAACCGACAACAGGAACACGATCGCAAACGATAGCACCCTTGATCCGATGAATGAATATTTGATGTTCATGGGTTTGGAATTTTAAAGTTCTGTCGCTAATCTTTCCCTGATGCCGTGGTCGAGCTCTTTTATTTTTGCAAGGGCGGAAGAGTCGTTTTCATTTTTCTTCATGCGGATGTAAACATAGCCGGGCCGTGTTTTTACGTAGAAGGTGCTGTTGTTATCGAGTGTTACCTTCCCGTCCATCCTTGAATTTTCAAACAGGGCGTTGGCGCCGAGTTGACGGTCCATGTAACGTTGGATCATCTTCGTTTTCGCCCTGTGGAAATAGGCGCGGATCTCGTACGAGTTGTCTTTTTCTTTTGTTTTGATGGACAGCTGATCTTCGTGCCTGAACACCGAATCAAAAGTATAGGTCACAAAAACCGCGACGCCCACCAGGAATAGAACGAGCAGCAGGAAAACCTTTTTCATTTAAAATAATTTACGGGTAAAAAATGCTTGGGTGATTCATGGGCAGTTTTGCCACAGATTTCACGGAAGAACACAGATTTTTTGAGAGGGTACAGATTTCGGAAACCAACTGTGCTCTTCCGCGAAATCCGTGGCAAAAAAATAGGAAGAGTAAGGGAAGAACCTCCTCCTGTGAACAGGACGAGGTTCTTGTATTCCCAACTTCAACCGAGTTTACAATACCATCTGCATGAAAGCGATCCTGGAGAGTTCCGGTGATGCATTGTTGTCTGCATCGCTGGGCTTGTCTTCTACAGTTGCTTTGTTGGTATCGGGTACAATATTGTAAGTTGTTGCTTTTTGGTACTTGTATTTTGGAGCGGTGGTGGTATCTACTGGTTTGTCGAGTTGTTTCTTCAGTTCTTCTGTTTCTTTCTGTTTCTTTTCTATTTCTTTTTCCAGTTCTTCCCTGCTCTTTTTAAAGTTCTCTACGGCATCGCTGTGTGTTTCGTTGTCGTCGCTGGTAGAGGTTTCTTCCGGTTTTTTGTTGGTTCTTTCAAGGCCGGTTTCTGTCATGATGTATTCCACATCAGACGACCAGTCTTCGTAATCGTTGCTGTTCCATTCTTCTTCAAAATCCCAATCGTAGCGGTGTCTGCTGTTGATGTGGAAATTGTTGTTGAGCCTGTTGCGCACCGAGCGTTTGATCACTACTTTTTTACCAACGGGGATCTGCATGATCACGGTTACATTCTGGTTCCTGAAGCGTGTACCTCTCTGGATGGAGAAGCCGCGGTCGAGGTCAAGAAGGCTGTCTTGCTGAACAAAACCGTAGTGGATCTCGTTCACATTTTTCAATGCGGTGTTTTCATCAGGGCCATAGCTTTCTTTGTAAGCGGTAACGTGGAACAGGGAGTCTTTGCTTTTTACAAGGTGCAGCTGCACGTTGTTCAGCAGCAGGCTGTCGCCCGAGGTGGTAAGCAATCCATCCATCTGGAACCAGCGTCCGCCGATCACTTTGATCCTTGATTCGGGTACGTTAACGATGATCTTTCCATGAGAGGGTTGTGTGATGGTAAGTTCCTGTTTGTCTCTTGCACGTGCATCAAAGTTGCGTACAATAGATGCTGCCAGTAAGCCGCCGCAGATCAAACCGATCACCCAAAGTCCTGCAAAAGTGAACCCGAGGTATTTCTTTTTCGATTTAACACCCATGATCCTTCGTATCACCCATGTGATGAATGCTACTACCGGCACACCCAGGAAAAGGAAGATGGTTGCCCATGCGAGAAAATGTTGTGTTACACCTTCGAGGAAGAAATCTTTCAGTGGAAACACACCAATGCCCGCGGTCATCAAAGCGATCAGCGCCACCAGCAATGCGAATGCAGCGATACCGGCGATGAAAAGGAAAAAGGCTTTGAAAAGAATTCCTATCGCGCCACCAATCCTGCTGCCGCCGCTTCTTGCTACATAGCTTGCTTCTGCGCTGAATTGCTGCGCTTTCTGGCTTATGTCTTTTCCAAAGTCCTTTCCGAAGTCCTGCGCGCGGTCCTTAAATTCACCGCCCCATTTTTCTGCACGGGCCTTAAAGCCTTCGAGGTCTTCCTGGATGGTGTTTTTGATGGTATTGAGGTCTACTTTTTCTCCGCGCATCTCCAGTTTTTCAGAAGCGCTTTTTGCTTCAGGTATCACGGCCCACAATACGGCATATACTACGAACAAGGTACCGCCGAATGATCCGAAGAGAATATTAGGGAACGGATCGTGGTCGAACCAGAAGATCCTTCCGAATATAGAGGAAACGATGCCGGCTACCAGGGGCAGTGCGAAAATGATCCTTGGTATCCATACGGCGATGTCGAAGTAAGAAGCGATACCGCTTGCCACGCCTGCGATCACTTTTTCATCAGGATTGCGGTACATTCTTTTGGTAGAAGAGGTATGGTTCAATGGTTTTGAAGGGAGGATGATCCACAACAAAATATATACGAGTATACCTGTACCGGCGCCAAAGCTCAGCAAGGCGAATACAAGACGAACGATGGTTGGATCGATGCGCAGGTAGCTGCCGAGGCCTCCGCACACACCGCCCAGGATCTTGTCGTTGTCATCGCGGTACAAACGTCCGCGTGGCTCAGGTGTTGATTCGAAAGCGGCAGAGGAATGGCTGCTTCCTGTCTGTTCTGCGCCGAGTTGGGATTTTACTTTGCCTTCTTCGCCTTCGAAGTCTTCAGGGCGGCCCATGCTTTCGATGATGTGGTTCACTTCATCATCGGTGATGCAGGTGTTGCCTTTTTTGAGGCTCTCACCAAACAGTTCGGCAATACGTCCTTCAATATCATTGATGATCTCGTCGCGACCTTCCTCTTCGGCAAAGAACCTGCGCAAACTTTCTACATACTGTTTCAGCATGTCGTAAGCAGATTCCTCGATAGGAATTACCCTGCCCTGAAAGTTTATATTAATTACCTTTTTCATGTCAGTTCAATTTTATAGGTGGTTAAGGTTGGGATTGGTTTTCACCGGATGAAGCATCTTCACGCGGTTGGGTGAGTGCGTGAACGGCGTCGGCGAGTTCCTGCCAGGTTCTTTCGAGTTCCCCGTAGAATTCGAGGCCTTTGTCTGTCATAACAAAGTATTTGCGTGGCGGCCCGCTGTTGCTTTCTACCCAGCGGTAGGTGAGCAATCCTGCGTTCTTCAAACGGGTGAGCAAAGGATAGAGTGTGCCCTCCAGGATATGGAGGTTGGCAGATTTCATCCGTTCAACCAGGTCGGAAGGATAAACTTCGCCCTGGCGTATGATAGACAAAATGCAAAACTCCAATACACCCTTTCGCATCTGACTTTGTGTGTTCTGAATATCCATAACCGGAGTTTTTGTTTCCCCCCGTTTGGGTGAGGGGGAAGCGTTGTGATTGTAATGAGTGCTGTTGTGCTTTCGTTCCTGCGATCAGGCAAAGTGTCTTCTTGCGATCCTCGTTTTGCGTGAGCGTTCGAGGTTCCATAAATCTACTACGCCAAAAGCATTTTTCTGGTTAACCTGTGCAACATTTACAGCAACTGTTTCTTTTACTTCCTTAACAAGGTTATCGAGTTGGGCCTGGCCAAGCGCCTTGAAGAAGTTTGTGTTTTGCGTTTTCATGGTCTTTTTATTAAAAGTGTTTTTGAATGTTCGTTTCTGAAAGGGCTCCCGGTTTGTTCTCCTTCATTCCCTTTGACAACACAAAGATGAGCGATTATTTGGTACTATGCAACACATAGTACCTAGTTTTTTTAGGTAATAGGGATAAGATTGTAACTGGTTAAATATAATTAATTGATTGTCAATTAATTATATAAATTTCAATTTTTTGAAAAATGTTAAGTGGTAATAGATATTGATGAGTGGCGGCTAAATACGTCTGAAACAGCGGTTAACAGGTAAATCGGGCTGTTCCGGGATGGCAGGCGAATAAGAAAACGCAATAAGAATCCTTTTGCGCCCCTTTTTTGAATTGAAGTTTTTCGTGAGCCTTCTTACATCCTTTGTTTATTCCGGATCGATGTATCCTGCACAAACAAAAGCGTTATTAATACGCGTTGTGCGACAAGGAATCTAAGATCAATTAAAGTAAAATGAAGTGAATCGGCTTGCTGCCGGCTGAGGCTGATCCTATTATCTCCGCTTCCGCTTCTTCTCTTCCGCCCCCGTTCCAATGATCCCTTCGATCACCGAAGAAACAAAGCTTACTACCAGGCTGAACAACAAAGCGGAGAACCATCCATCCACCGTAAATCCATCTACCAGTCCGGCCGCCCATTTTACAATGATGATGTTGATCACCAAAAGAAACAAGCCAAGGGTAACTATTGTAATGGGTATGGTAAGCACAACCAGTACCGGTTTGATAAAACTATTAAGCAACCCAAGCACCAAGGCAACAAGCAGCGCCGTTCCGGTGCCATTCACTTCCACACCTTTTAAAATATATGCAGCAAATAAAACCGCGAGCGCGGTTGCAACGGTTTTTGCGAAAAATTTTGCCATGACTGAAGTTAATGATTTTTTACATGGTTAAAAAGGAGGCGTGAACGCGATAACGCTTCCTGGGAATGTTGTTACGCATTGATCTGTGTTCTTAGTTTTATTTTTTGCGTGCCAGCAAAGAAAAGTCGCTCTCTTCTTTCACAATCGTATTCGAAATCTTCCCGATGCCGTCGATCTCCATTTCTACCACGTCTCCTTCCTGCAGCCATTGCTCCGTATAGTTCGGGTCGTTGCGTTTACCGGTTCCATTGAGCTCGAGAAAGCAGCCGGTGCCTACCGTTCCGCTGCCTATTACATCGCCGGGGTGCAGATCGGCGCCATAGGCGCAACGTTCAAGGATCTCGGCAAAGGTCCAGTCCATATCCGAAAGGTTTCCATCGCTCACCTGTATCCCGTTTACAAAACATTTCATTCCCAGGTTCCAGCTTTTACCGGTGTGGCCCTCTTTGCAGGGAACCTCGTAAGCCTCAAGTTCATCGAGCGTAACCAGGCAGGGGCCGATTACGGTAGAAAAATCTTTTCCTTTTGCGGGGCCGAGGTTCAGCAGCATTTCTTCCATCTGCAAACGGCGTGCGCTCATATCGTTCATGATCATGAGTCCGCCGATGTATTCATCCGCCTGTTCAGCGGTGATGTTCCTTCCCGCTTTACAAACCACGATCGCGGCCTCGAGCTCAAAATCCAGTTTCTCAAAATGATCGGGCATGCACTTAACAGGCCCGGGGCCCTGTATGCTGTGGTGATTGGTAAAATAAAATATGGGGTACTGGTCAAATTCCGGTATCATATCCACGTTCCTGTTCCTGCGCGCAGCGGCCACGTGCTGCCGGAATGCATACCCGTCGCGGCACGAGGTGGGAAACGGAACGGGCGCAAGCAATTCCACTTCTGCAAAAGGAACGCCCGACTCTTTACTGATCTTACCGCTTTTGATGGCGGCTTCCACCTGTTTTGCTATGGGAAACATATCGTCCCAGTAATGCAAAAACATATTCATGCTGTTGGGCAGATCGGGGTGCAGCAGGTCGCAGTCGAATAAAAGCCCATCCACTAAAAAGGCAAGTTGATCGCGGCCGTCGGCGAGGTAAGAGACCAGTTTCATAAGAGAAGAGATTGAGCCGCGAAAATAGAGTAAAAAACTATCTTTATCCGCGGAGCCACGGTGAATTAAAAACCGATCCCGGAAATTAAAGTCATCGTGTGCTTAATACATACCATATGAAAAGATACTTCGTGTTTTTGTTCTGTACGATCTGCTGTTTTCAAATATATGCACAGCAAACATCGTGGATCCGCATCAACCAGCTCGGTTATCCCACACGTGCCGTGAAAGTTGCCGTATGGTGCAGTAAAGAGAAAACGAAACTCTATTCTTTCGAACTGGTGGATGCGGCCTCGCAAACAACCGTATTTAAGGAAACCGCGGGCGAGGCATTGGGCGCGTACGGGCCGTTCACTGAAACCTATCGGTTGAACTTTTCCTCTTTTCATAAAAAAGGAACTTATTTTTTACGTGCCGGAAATGCCCGTTCGCCCGTGTTTGTTATCGATGATGATGCCTATTCGGGCGCTGCAGATTTTTGCCTGCGCTACATGCGGCAGCAACGCAGCGGGTTTAATCCTTACCTGAAAGACAGCTGCCATACGCACGATGGCTACACTTTGTACGGCCCTATGCCAGACAGTACGCACATTGATGCAACGGGTGGCTGGCACGATGCGAGCGACTATCTCCAGTACACCACTACTTCTGCAAATGCAACCTATCACCTGCTTTCTGCTTATCGTGATTTTCCCGGTGTATTTGGTGATGAAAAAGCCGCGAACGGTCTTGATGGAAAGAATGGAATCAAAGATGTACTTGATGAGGCAAAATGGGGGTTGGACTGGTTGCTCAAAATGAACCCGCGCAAAGACTGGATGTTCAACCAGCTCGGCGATGACCGGGATCACATGGGAATGCGTATTCCCAAAGAAGATAATTTTTATGGAAGGGGTTTCGAGCGCCCAGTATATTTTGTAAGCGGCAAACCACAGCAGCGCGGTAAATTCATGAATGCTTCTACCGGCGCCGCATCAACGGCGGCAAAATTTTCGAGTGCATTTGCATTGGCGTCGTCTGTTTATCAGAACATCGATAAAAAATTCTCCGATCAGCTCGCTGTAAAAGCGGAGGATGCATGGATGGTGGGATTGAGCAGCCCGGGTGTTTCGCAAACCGCTTCTGTACGCTCACCCTATATTTATGCCGAAGACAACTGGGTAGACGATATGGAGCTTGCGGGAGTGAACATTCACCAACTGTATGCAGGCAAGGGAACGCCCGGAAACAAAAACAATGTGCTCGCAGCTGCTTTCCGTTTTGCAAAGCAGGAGCCCACAACGCCCTGGCTGGGTGCAGACACCGCGAAGCATTACCAATGGTACCCGTTTGTAAACCTTGGTCATTACGAATTGATCAAGGAGCTTTCAAAAAAAGAGTATAGTGGCAATACCATGTTGCGCTCGCAAAAAGACACCATCGTTTCCTTCTTTAAAAAAGGGATCGAGCTGGTTTGGAACAAGGCATCAAAGAACGCGTTCCTGCGCGGGGTGCCGTTTATCTGGTGCAGCAACAACCTCACCGCATCGTTCGCAACACAGTGTTATTGGTACAAACAGTTAACCGGCGATAAGAAATTTGAAGAATTTGAACAGGCCAATTTCGATTGGCTGTTTGGATGTAATCCATGGGGAACGAGCATGGTGTATGGACTGCCTGCCAATGGCGATACACCCGTTGATCCACATTCGGCATTCACGCACATGAAGAATTACCCGATCGATGGCGGATTGGTAGACGGGCCGGTGTATACGTCGATTTACAAAGGGTTGATCGGGATCACGTTAAAAGACCCGGACGAATATGCGGAGTTTCAAAGCGACCTGGTGGTATACCACGATGACTACGGAGATTACAGCACCAACGAGCCAACGATGGACGGAACCGCTTCTTTGATCTATTTGCTGGCAGCAAAAGAAGCAGAAGCAAAAAGCGCACGGGCCGCGGCCCTGAACAACAGGATGCCCCGTAACACTACCGCGCCGCAGCTTTCGGAACAGGTGCTGATCCGCGGCGACCAGGGCAGAAAACAGATTGCGCTTGTGTTTACGGGGGATGAGTTTGGAGATGGACTGCAAACGATCGCAGGAACGCTGGAAAAGGAGAAGGTAAAAGGTTCGTTCTTTTTTACCGGCAGGTTTTACCGCAACAGGTCGTTTCGAAAAGACATCAAAAAATTATACGCGCAGCGGCACCTGATGGGCTCGCACTCAGACCAGCACCTGCTGTATGCCGATTGGAAAAAACGCGACAGCACACTTGTTAGCAAAGATTCGCTTCTTACCGATCTTGCCAACAGCCGCCAGGCGATTCTTGATCTTGGCGTAAAAAAAGGAGACATGACCAATTACTTTATTCCACCGTATGAGTGGTGGAACAAGGAAACGGCAGGCTGGCTGAGCGAATCGCACATGCGTGTTTTCAGTTTTACACCGGGCACCACGAGCAATGCCGATTATACTTATCCTGAATTGGGGAAATCTTACCGTACAAGCGAAGAGATCATCGCGAACATTAAAAAATTCAACGAAACACAGCCCAACGGATTGAATGGAGTGGTGCTGCTGGTTCACGCGGGCACCGACCCGCGCCGGAAGGATAAACTATACAACCGGCTCGGAGAACTGATCGTTTATTTGAAGGAGCAGGGGTATGAATTTAAAAAGGTCAATGACATGTTTCAGGAACAATGACGAATACGAACGCCCGACATTTATATGGAACGTCGGATTTGCACGGTGATATCGATAATATTGATTTCTCCCGGGTCTGCTCCATTCTCTAAAACGTTTGCGGTCTTCGTATTCGCATCGTATGATTCTCCGCGATTATTGTTTGCGTCGGTCATTCTAAGCCACAATTCAACACCGCTGTTTGATTCAGACAACCAGGTCCCCGTTTTTATATACAGGCAGAATGTTTGCGCTGTTGGGCGTTACGCAGTATTCGAGGTCGGATTCAAGTCCGTAAGAGGCGAGCCTGTGCCAGTGTGTGGTGCGGCGGATGAAGTTGAACATATCTGCACGGTGCAGTTCGTACATATCGTTTGCCATCAGGCTGCTGTCGCAGTGAATGGTGAAATGATCCTTTACCTCACTGATCACTGCACCTGCGAACAATGCATCTTCCAGGTTGAATTTGTCTTTCCATGCCGAGCAGCCCAGGATCACATTTTTATGCTGTTGTTTAAGGTGATCGCACACCGCGCCCAGGTTTGGGAACGAACCGGTAACCACTTCCGCGGCCCCGCAGTTAAGCGCCATATGAAGGAGCTTGGTGCCATTAGTGGTAGTGAGTACGAGTGTTTTTCCTTCAATAAAGGAACGGGGGTATTCTGCGGGTGAGTTTCCGTACGATAATCCCGGGATCACTTTGCCATCTCTTTCACCGGCCGTAATACCGCCGGTTGTTTTTCCGAGCTCTATGCATTTGTCAACCGAATCAACAGGTATAACCCGTGCCGCGCCATTGTACAACGCGGTGGCAATGGTAGATGTTGCGCGAAAAACATCGATGATCACAACGATCGAATTGCTTACATCATAGATGTCCAGCAATCTTGGCGATAAAACGGTATGCAGAACAGGTTTTTCCATAAAGCGGCAAAGATAAGATTCGCTGCGGGCTTTTTTTGATTTTCAAAACAGCGGTTTCCAAATTTGACAGGTTGCGGGTAAAACCGTTTAGCTTGACCAGCAACCTGTCAGTGTTTTTTTGTCAGCACCAGCAGCTCATTTGCCTGTACCTCCGTGATCAATCGCCGGGTGCCTTGTTTATCTGTATAACTACGGTTGATCAGTTTGCCCTCCACGCCTACTTCGGTTCCTTTTTCGAGAAATTGTTCCGCAACATCGGCGAGCCTGCCCCACGCCACCACGTTGTGCCATTGTGTATCGGTCACTTTTTCGCCTTTTGCATTTTTATAGCTTTCGGTTGTAGACACGCTGAAGTTGGCCACCCGCTTGCCATCGGCAATTGTTCTGATTTCCGGCAACTGTCCCACGTTCCCGATCAGTTGTACTTTGTTTCTCATAGCGTTCATTCTGTTTGGTTATTGATGTGATGATTACTGGTGCCCAAAATTGAGCAGGGCAAGAGCAAACAACCGCTTATAAGCATTTACTTACGTGTATAAGTGTTTAAGAAACGTTTGATAGCGGGTTGCGGAGGGTGCCTCTGGCTGGCCCAGGTCCAAGCGATTGGCACGCGGCTTGTTCTGGTTTATATAAACAGATTACAATGGCAAGTTTTTCAGAAATAGTATCAAAAAGCGATCTCGTCCTGGTCGACTTTTTTGCCGAATGGTGCGGCCCCTGTAAAACGATGGCGCCGATATTGAAAGAGTTGAAGAGCCGTGTGGGCGACAAGGCCACCATCTTAAAAATGGATGTTGACAAAAATCCGCACACCGCCTCGCAATACCAGGTGCAGGGTGTGCCAACCCTGATGTTGTTCAAAGGTGGGAAACTGGTATGGCGACAGTCGGGCGTTACTTCTGCCCAACAATTGCAGACAGTCATTGACCAGTATTAAAAACCGGCATATGCTCTTCCATCGTTAAATCCTAAGTATTAATACGCTTTATCCGTTTGTCCGTGCGCGGTACATTGTGTTGCAGTACACAATTCAAACACATGACCGCCGGAAGAAAGAACTGTCTTAGTTGCGATCGTGCCATACAGGGCCGGTCGGATAAAAAATTCTGCAACGATTCTTGCCGTAACCTGCACCACAACAAGCGGAAAATGCCGGCCACTGCCTGCGTGCGCCACATCAACCGGGTTCTCCTGCGCAACAGGCGCATCCTGCAGGGCTTGTTTACTTCATCGCGGCAAACCATCAAAACACCAAAGAAAAAACTGGAGGAGCAGCGTTTCGATTTCCGGTATTTCACGCATCAATCCAGCAACCGGAGGGGACAACGGTGTGTGTTCTGTTATGAATTCGGGTACAGGGTTTTGAAGGATGTTGTAATGGTATCACGAGCCATGCGCAGTAACGAATGACCCCCGGTTTGTCCAAAAACTAAATTATACTAAGACGCCGGCAAGTAAGTCAACGCACAAATAAACAGCAAACAGCGGCTTGAAATATGCGTGATCAGTTCTATCGGAGAAACTTTGTTGAAGAAGGCGATGGAGCGATTGGATTTGCGTGCGCGATTAGGACAGGATCTTAGAAGTAAGCAGAACGCTTGCGGATATTACGGGTAGTTATGAGATCAAACCGGAGCATTCGGTGGCGATACATTACCGGTCATTGGATCGTGAGGGCTGGTGATTTTAAAAAAGAAACACATGTTGCATCCAGAGCATTTCTATCATATCTATAATCACGCCAACGGCGATGAGAATTTGTTTCGGGAGGAAAGGAACTATTATTTTTTTCTCAGTAAAGTTAACATTTACCTGCTGCCGTACATGAAAATATATGCATACTGCCTGATGCCCAATCATTTCCATTTGTTGGTAAGTATCAGAAGTCAGCATGCGATCGCGGGTATGTTTGAACATTCGGTCGTATACACAACGTTGAATGAAACGGAGCAGTTCGAGTATCTGTATAAGAAAATAAGCAAGTCTGTTTCAAATTTATGCAGTTCCTATACGCAGGCTTTGAATAAGGTGTATGGAAGAAAGGGCAGTCTTTTTATTCCTAACTTCAGAAGTAGACTGGTTGAGGACGATTTATCTTTCTGCAGGTTGGTCTATTATATTCATTACAATCCTGTACGGCATGGCTTTGTTTCAGGTATTGGACAATGGAAGCATACTTCATTTCATGCATTGCGTTGGGATAGTATGTCTATGTTGGAAAGCGAATATGTTATGGGATTGTTTGGTGGGAGAAAAGGGTTCGAGGATTACCACGTATTTAACGCATAATTGATTTAAAGCCGACGGCGAAGCTTAACTTTTGGAAAGTTTAAAACTTTCCAAAAGTTAAGCTTTACAATTCTGTCCCGCATGGCTTTGTTTCGGGTATTGGGCAATGGAAGTGCTTCATTACATGCATTGCGTTGGGATAGTATGTCTATGTTGGAAAGGGAGCAGGTCGTGAGATTGTTTGGTGGAAGAAAAGGATTCGAGGATTACCACGTATTTAACGCATAACTCATGTAAAGCCGACGGTAAGCTTAACTTTTGGAAAGTTTAAAACTTTCCAAAAGTTAAGCTTTTTACACCCAGACAGAAAAAGAGGTTAGACGATTGCGGAGAACGTTCGTAAAAAGGTTCTGGATGGAGTACTCAGTTGGAGAATAAATTTAGACGATGCTTAGGAAAAACATTTAATCTGCTAAGACAAAATAAAGATTTACACTTTCAATTGTTTCAGACATCTACACGCTACGCTACAAGAGTTATGTAAGTTTACACCTACAGTTAAGGGTATTTTCCCCGTATTTAATCAAAAGGGGTTTTTGCCCCTGTCTCGCATTTGTCCGAAGACTTATCTTGCTCTTTCATCAAAGTATTGCCCTTACAAATGAGAATGGATTAAAGACGCTTGTGATCCCAGTTGCCGATTCCAACGCAAAAGTGCCGCTTCTCATCTTTGCGTATCAAACGTCACCTTTCAGCGGTAACTCACGTTATAATGTTTCAATGGAGCTTAAATTCAACTGATTTTATAGCTTGAATCTAATCTCCCTACCTAATAAAGTAATTATTTTATGAAACTGCTCAATTTGCTTGTTGTAGTCCCGACATTTCTCTTTTTCTCTTGTTCAGTTCAAGGTCAGAATTTCTCGTATAGCACCAAAATTTATAGCATTGAAAACAATATAAAAACTGATATGAGAAGTCATGGGTCCTATATAAGTTTTCCCCCTTATTTGTTTGAATTTAATATCAGGGTACATCAATATGACACAGTAGACTCGAATAGTGGTCAACAAGTGTTCGGCGTTACGTTTGACACAGGCACTGTTTACATTATCGACCCAATTCAAAAGATGTTTTTTGAATTTAATTCCTTTCAACCAGATGCAAAAATAATCTCGCGTGGGCAACTTCAAGATAAAACACTCGGAGTTTTAATTAAGGAAAACGCTGCCATAGAAGCCAATACGAGTTTTACAAAAGATTTTCTACGAGACACCGTAGCTTATGGTAGAAAGCTATTGTATTACCGGTCGGTTGAAAAAGATGTGCATGATGCAGATTCCGTAATTACGTCCATTTTTTTCCTGAACCAATTCAATTTTATTTCCGTTCATGATATACCAAATCGTATAATGAAGGATAGATCATATAATATGATCGGTTTTTATATTCATCACGTCCCACGAAATGAATCCGTGAGTCACGAGTTAGAGGAGTTACGGCCGTTAAACGAGATTGAGGAAAAAATTTGTATGAACATGATCAATACGATGCTTGCTTCCAGGAAAGAGCGTTCGCGGACGTAGTTTATTTGTCGTAAAGCAAATATTCATTCGATTTGGTTTAAGGTAAAATCTTCCAAACAAAATAGCCGCCTATTAAATCACTCTATTCCAAGCGATAAAAAAACGAAAACCCGCCGCCTATTGCGCGGCGGGTTTGTTGATAACCGGAAACAACTTGTTCCTGCCTTTTTGTAAGCGTCACCCGTTTACTATGTGCGCTTCCTGCTCGATCTTCATCCGCTTCAAACAGATCAACGAACTTTTTATGTTAAAGCCCCTTACCAATTACTCCTTAATCATTCTTAAATATTCAATACGCAATTTTCACTTTCACAACACCCGCACCAACCATGTCTATTTTCTTAGCTGCCGCCCGCGTAAGATCGATGATGCGGCCGGGAACAAAAGGCCCGCGGTCGTTGATGCGCACCTTGACGGTTTTTCCATTGGCCAGGTTGGTCACTTTTACCTTGGTTCCGAAAGGAAGTTTTTTATGTGCGGCCGTAAGTTTGTTTGATTGATAGATCTCTCCGTTAGCAGTTTTCTTTCCATTGTACGTTTCGGCATAATAAGAAGCCATCCCTGTTTCCGTTCCACTGCCGCCGGGTATGCTTTTGCGGTGGCACGATATTGCCAGCATCGCTAGGGCTACCCCGAAAAATGATCCTGTTTTTCTCATCACACAAATCTATCCTGTGGCATCATCAGGCGAAAGGGATTGTTATCAACAAAACGTGTGTTTTGTTGATAACAGGGTTGTGGATCGTTGTAAATAATTGCACGATATGAGCGGCTTCGAGGCAATCTATATGCACATCATCGGCGAATACAAAGAGCCCGTTACACCACTGGTCTGGTTTGTTGTGGCTGCCGGTGTTTTACGGCAGACAAGCAGCGTTGCGATGGCAAGCAACAGCAAAATCACCAGGGTGTGAACGGGCTTTATATGTAGAGGCAAGAATATTCGCATTTGTAGTAAGAGAAGCGGGAAAGAAAAAGGTTGGAAGCCCTATAAAAAAATACTGGAAAGAAGTTGAATTTGCGGGAAAAAACACTGACTTCATTCTATATATTCTAATTTTACGATATGGATCAGGACCTTTTGAAACTCGAAGAACTTTCGCCTTCACAGCTTTCGGAATACATCCAGAAGCTGATCGATACCGATTTCGACGCGCTGATCCGTTTGCTTTACCGCATGGATGTAAATGAGCAACGCCTCCGTGCAGAACTTCAATCCGAACCCACCCGGCCGCCAAGCGACGTCATCACCATCCTCCTCATTGAACGCATGGCCGCACGCGACAAAGCACGCAGCGCATCCAAAGAACAACAAAGAAATCATGATATACCGGAAGATGAAAGATGGTAAAAACCCGGGAACCCGGAAAATGCAACGCCAGTAGTAGCACACATCACAAGATCAGACGTGCATCATCATAAAACATCCCAGATCAGGAAAAGTTCGCAAGTAACGCATTTTGTTTGATGTAATTGTTAAGAAGAGCCCCCGATCTTTATAAATTGTTTTTCCTGCGCAGATTTCCTTCAATTCTCTTCGCAAAGCCATTTGCTTTCCTTTACTTTTGCAAATTGCCCCGGGCGGTTTGGTGCCCGAAGTTTGATACACGTGGCGTAACAGCCAGTCTTGTTTCAAACTCCAGGCTCCGGGCTCTCAATTCAACCCTGAACGCACATGGCCTTACCTTATCTCGTTAAACACATCTACAACAGCGGAACCGAAGAGGTGATCCGGCGCGGGAAAAAAATCCATGCACTGGGCAACGTGGAGTTGGTGGAGTACGACGATCTTATGGCCGCCGTGGTGTTTCGCGTAAAAGACGATGGGTACTCCACTTTTTACAAAGTACACATCAACCAATTCAAAGATCCCAAAACATTATCGCTGCGCTGTAGTTGCCCGTATAACCTGTCTGAGATCTGCCGGCACAAAGCCGGCGCCCTGTTTCACCTGCAGGATCTGCTCGACAAGAATTTATTGGGCGATAAGGAAACGGTATACGACCAGCGCCACACCGTAGTTAAGATGAAACAGCTTGAGCTGAAACTCATCCGCATGTTGTCGGCCCCTGAAAATTTTGAAGCGGCAGAAAATTACCTGCGCAGCTCGCGAAGCAATATCCTCGAAGCAAAAGACGAACGCGTTGTGGCCGAGATGGAATACGAGGGCGAGCCATTCAAAGTGGTGATCCAGAAAAACGAAGAACGCAATTTCGATACCAGTTGTGCGTGCCAGAGCGATACGGCACACCCGCTCTGCGTTCATAAAAACATCCTGCTGCTCCAGCTACTGCACAACTACGGGCCCAATTATTTTGATACGATCCGCAACTGGGACAAAGAAAAAAACAAACTGCTCGCACTCTACGGTTATTCCCTGGCCGACGACCTCAAAGGAAAATTTGAATTCACCTACACAGACGGCAAGCCGTTTCTGCGCGTACTCGATACATCCATCAAACGCGTATCGCTGAACCCTGCGGCAGAGAAACCAAAGCCGGCAGAAGAAGAGGTGGCCGTTAAACCAATGGCTGAAGTAACGGAAGACCATCCGGCAAAGCCTTCTTTAAAAATGGGTGTGGTGATCACCGTAAACGAGGCGCAGTATCCGTACGTACAACTGGAAGCTGTGCAGGGAGAGGCCGACGAAGAACTTACCAAATATGTTTCCAAAACGGTAAAACTAGACCTGGCAAAATTCATCAACACAGAAGTGTTTAGCGAAGACGATAAAATGTTGCTGCAGCAACTGCGCAAATTGATGCCGGGTGAAGTGGGCCGTTACCTGAACCGGAACTCTCCTTTCAGCGGCATTTGGGAAAACATCATACAGCAACACAACGATGAGTTGCCGGAAGAAACAAGGCACCTGATCAACGAATACCTGCATCCCAAGATCAAAAAAATATTTACCGAACTCACGCAGAGTAAATTTGTTTTTTACCTGCCGCCCAAAAAAACGTTCACCACCTCCAACCTGTTGCAGGCCGAACTCCAGGAACAGTTCATCAGCCCTGAATTTGAAGTGAACTATAGCAACGGGCAATACGAAGTGGACTGCCGCATAAAACTCCCGCTCGCCGACCTGAATGTTTCTGAAAATGAAAGTGAGGCCGTATTGTTGTTCCAGTACCACAACCAGTTTTATACCTGGCAGCGGCCGGAAGACATCGGCCTTGTTGAGAAATTTTTGCCATCCGGAAAGATGACGATCAACGCGGAGGATTGGGCAACACAGTTGCAGCAGTTCATCCTTCCATTGTCAAAAGAATACAATGTGCATTTTACCAATGTGCAGAAAGAAGAAGTGAAAGACATCCGCCCCGAGGTAAAAGTGATGCTCAAAGAAAAGGGCGAGTATCTTTTGTTTCAACCTGTTTTCAGTTACCGCGGTTACGATGTGCGTGCTACGGATAAGGAAAAGATCATACTCCCCATCGCCGATAAATTATTGGTGATACAACGCAATCTTGAAGTTGAAAAAGAGTTTGTTCAGAAAATAGAATCGCTGCATTCTGCTTTTATACGCCCGGTTGAAGGCAACGTGCTCGCGTTGAAAGGAACCGATGTGCTTCGCAACAACTGGTTCTTTTTGTTTGTTGATGCGGTAAAGGAAATGAATATTCCTGTGTATGGTTTCGAGGCACTGAAGAATTTCCGTTTCAATACGGCAAAACCCTCTACCAAAATTTTCATCAGCAGCAACACCGATTGGTTTGATGCGAAAGTGGAGATCCTTTTCGGCGAACAGAAAGTAACGGTTGAAGAAGTTAAAAAAGCGCTCGGCAACAAACAGCAGTTTGTTCAGCTCGAAGACGGTACGCTTGGTATACTGCCCGAAGAATGGATCAAAAAATACGCCCTTCTTTTCCGCGTTGGCGATGGCAAATCGGGCAGCATGAAGCTGAGCAAATACCATTTCAGCGTTATCGAAGAGTTGTACATGCAACGCGACGAAGAAGAACTGTTTTTTCAGCTGGAAGAAAAATACGAACGTCTCAAAGGCAATCATTCCATCAAGGAAATTCCCGCTCCCGCGCACCTCAAAGAAGTGTTGCGCCCCTACCAGGAAAGCGGCTTCCAGTGGCTCAATTACCTGCGCGAGGTTCAGTGGGGCGGTATATTGGCGGATGATATGGGGCTTGGTAAAACCATACAGGCGCTGAGCTTCCTTCACCACCTGAAACACGAGAACGGATCATTGAAGGCGCTGGTTGTTTGTCCTACAACACTCATGTTCAACTGGCAGAACGAAATAAAGAAGTTTACGCCCACCATCAGCTTTGCCGTTCACCATGGCGGCAACCGTTCGCGCGAGAGTTTGGCAAGTGCGGATATCGACGTGATCATTACAACCTATGGCACCCTGCGCAGCGATATCAAACAGTTCGTTGATGTTAATTTCGATTATGTGGTGCTCGACGAAAGCCAGGCCATCAAAAACCCGGGCAGTAAAGTAACAAAAGCCGCAGGGCTACTGAAAGCCAAGAACCGCCTGTGTTTGAGTGGTACGCCGTTGCAGAACAACACGTTTGATATCTTCGCACAGATGAATTTCCTCAACCCCGGCATGCTCGGCAGTGTTGAGTTCTTTAAACAGGAATTTTCTGTACCCATCGATAAGTTTGGAGAAAAAGAACAGAAAGACCACCTGCGCAAGCTCCTCTATCCATTTATACTGCGCAGAACAAAAGAACAGGTGGCAAAAGATCTGCCGGAAAAACAGGAAATGGTCCTCTTCTGCGAGATGGGCGATGAGCAAAGAAAGATTTACGATGCTTACCGCAACGATTACCGCGACAAAATACTGGGCGTTGTGGAGAACCAGGGCATCCAGAAATCGCAGCTCACGATCTTACAGGGATTGATGAAGCTGCGACAGATCTGCGATAGCCCGGCCATTGTGAAGGAAGAAGAACGTTTTCCCAATGTATCCGTAAAACTGGAAGAGATCGGAAGGGAGATCACCGAAAACATCAGCAACCACAAAGCGTTGATCTTCTCTCAGTTTTTAGGCATGCTTGCGCTCATCAAAGAAAAAATGACAGAACTCGGCGTTGATTACGAATATTTTGATGGAAGCAGCACCGTTGCCGAAAGGGAAAAAGCGATCACGCGTTTCCAGAACGAAGAGAGTTGCCGTGTGTTCCTCATCTCTTTAAAAGCCGGGGGTGTGGGTCTTAACCTCACCGCCGCCGATTACGTATACATCGTTGATCCATGGTGGAACCCCGCTGTGGAGCAACAGGCCATCGATCGAACACACCGCATCGGCCAGACAAAAAATATTTTTGCCTACCGGATGATCTGTACCGATACCGTGGAAGATAAAATTCTGAAACTCCAGGAACGTAAACGCAACCTCGCAAAAGACCTCATCACCGACGACGAAGGTTTCGTAAAGAGCCTTACGAAGGAGGACGTGGAATACCTGTTCTCTTAACCTGCGCCGGCGATTTTTTTAAAAACCAGCAAGCTTACCTGAGCAGAACCACCGTACCTTTCCTGAAGATGGTTTGCCCATCGAAACTCTGGCCCTGCGTTACATACACGTAAGTGTCTGAAGGCTGCGCCGCTCCATTGAATGTTCCATCCCAGCCGGTGTTGATCTGGCTGGTGGAGAAAACCAACTGGCCGAGACGGTTATATATCCTGAAATAATCAAAAGAGGAAATGCCCGAGAGCAAAGGTTTTAAAACATCGTTCAAACCATCTCCATTTGGTGTAAAGCCGCCCGGCACGTAGATCTCTGGACCGTTTTTGAAAACATGCACCATCACATTGTCTGTGGCATTGCACCCTTCCGGTGTTGTTAACCGAACGGTATAAAGGATCGAATCCGGCGCAGCCGCTGTAAACGTTGCAACCGGATTACTGATCGCATCGTTACTGAGAAAAACAGAAGGCGACCATTGATAAGTGTAGTAATTGGCAGGCGCAGACACATTGAGTTGCAGCGCCTGGTTCACTGTTGCAGAAGTATCTCTCCCGGCATATGCTAAAAATGCGGGGATCACTTTTACATTGATCGTATCGCTTACAGGCGTTTTGCAAAATGATGTGTCGCGCACGGTTAACACATACGCCGAAGTTTTATCGGGCCCCGCCACCGCATTGATGGATCTTGTGTTTACGAGCGAGGTTGAGGCCTGCCACAAAAACAGGTCTGCTTTTACCGAAGGGTTGAACCGGATCCGGTTGCCATAACAGAGCACCGTATCAGGACCAAGCGCTACAGTAGGATAAGGCGCTACATAGATGGTGATCTTTGTGCTATCCTGGCAATAACCAAGATTGGCCGTCACATAATAAGTAGTTGTTGCCAATGGCTTTGCCACAGGATATTTCACCAGCAAATCGCTTAAGGTATTGGTATTGCCCGATTCGCGCCACTTGTAACTGAGTGCATCGCTTAGCGGGCGCAGCACAAAACTATCTGTCTGGCAGATACCACTGTCGGGCGCGAGTTTCACGGTGATGTATTGAAGCACATTCACTTTTACTTTCAAACTGTCTACACAACCCCTGTCGCGAACCGTGAGCGTATACGTGGTTGTGTCCTTTGGAAAAACGACGGCATTCAATGCATGTATATCCGAAATATTTTTGTTGGGCGACCATTCAAAACTTCCCGAAGCCTGCGCGTTGAGCGGAAGTGAATCGATGCTGCAGATCAACGTGTCTTTGAAAGGATGATAAAGGAACGCCTTTTCTGTTACGGAAACGGTTTGGGTGATGGTGCCGGAACAACCCATCGAACTTGTTACACGCAAAAGGGCAATGGCGCTTTGCGCGCCTGAGTAATGATAACTTACCGAAGCGGTTCGGAAGGTATCTATTGCCGTTGCGCTGCTATCGCCGAGATCCCAGTACCAGCTGTTGATGGTTCCATATTTTGCAAAACTTTTGTCTGTAAAATTGAACGGGGTAACAACACAGCTTCCCGTAAAACTGAAATCGGGTTTGAAACCGGGATATACTTTTACCTGGGCACTGGTAGAATCGTTGCAACCCACTGTGTTTACAACAGCAAGTTTTACGGTATAGGTACCTGTGTCTGCATAGGTGTAACTGGGGCGGGCGGCCGTTGATACATCTGTGACACTGTTGGTTACACCAAAATCCCATGCATAAGAAATGATATTGCTGGCCTGTGTCTGGTTCTCGAAGGTGAGTGTGTAGGTGTCGCAGCTGATGTAATCTTTCAATTCAGCAACCACCAGCGAACAATCGGCAACGGTGATCTGTAATTCCTTCCGGGTTGAATTGATGTGTACGCCGTTGCGCCATTCATGCACATATACGGCAATGATGTACTCACCGTTTTGCGCCGGCGCGGTGCCGGAGATCAGGCCCGTGACCGAATCGATGGTTACATTGGCGCCCAGCGGAAAGGCGCCGCTGTAAGGGCTCACATAAGGGATAGAAGAATACGGTGGTGTTGTTGCTGCGGAGGTTCCGTTAAGTCCATCGCCAAAGGAATACCTGAGCACATCGTTGTCTTTGTCTGATGCAGCAAACTGGTAACTGAATTTTGATTTGTAACAGATCACAGCCGTATCTGTAAATGCAAAGTCGGGACTTGAATTCTCATTGTACATCGTGCCATTGATCATACCCGGGATGGTGGCGGTGAGCGTGATACCCGTTGCGGAAGAATTTGAAATATTCACAATACCCGCGATCCTGTTGGCATCCGATGCCGCGATGATGTACCCGTTTGCATTGGCTGGAAGATCTACGGTTGTTGTATAACGGTAAATATCGTAACAGATCGTGGGTTTATTGCTGATACATGGATCGAATGTTGTTTTTGTAAAACTCCCAACCATCGAATACAGCGCCGCCGGCGTGTTTGTCTGGCTGGTTCGGGAGTAAGTAACCGCGTCGTAAATATTAAGTGTGGTGGGATTAGGCCCCGCCGCATTGCATCGCCTGTACACATCCACCGTGATCTTGTATTTGCCCTGGCCGAGGTATTCATACGTGATCAGGCCGCCTTTGATGTGCACGGCCAGCGCGCTGTTGCAGAGCAGCAGTAAAATGCAGATCAGTAAACAGGCCTGTTTTGGTTTCATGCGAAGTAAAAAGTACGAAATATCGATAACCTATAGACGCAAATCCGGGGGGGAAATCCTGCGATCCAAGAGATTTACAGGGGGCAACGGCGAACTGCCGGCAAAATAACAAAGCTGCGGGCCCGGATGTTGTTGTACTACCAACAACACAAGACCCGCAGCCCATGGCTGAACGGTTATTTACCAAGTTCAGCAGCCGCGATCAGTTTCTCCGGCTCTTTTTCAAAATTTGCTTTGCATTCCTTTGAGCAAAAGCCAAGCACTTTTCCTTTGTAATGCGCTGTGTCTGAAATACCGGCGCTCACAGGCATTCCGCAGGAAGGGTCTTTTTTATTGTCTACCAACAGGTGTTCAAAAGCGTTGGCCGTTGAATCGGGTTGCATGGCAACGGAAGTATCGCCCGCCGGTTTGGTTTCCGCTTTATCGGCACCGGATTTACAGGCGGTAAACACAAGGCAGCCTGCCATTACTACAAATGAGATTTTCTTAAGCATGTTTGGATAGGTTTATATTTTTAAGCAATAAGCCAATGATGCGATAAAAATAATCACTTATATGTACAATGCCGACGGCGCGAACGCCGCCTGTATAGTTTTAGCAAATTCTTCTGATATATACATTACCGCTTCGCGATTTTCTTCCTGCCCCTCCACCTGGAATAAAGGATCAGTCCCACCACCACCATCAATACCTGCGCCATTGCCCAGAACATGGTGCTGAAATCCTTCCAGCCCTTACCTGCCCAGCCCAGGAACTCATGTTTGTGAAGGAAGCCAAAACTGTAGCCCTCGAGCAGGTCTATGTCGTTTGTTTGTTTGGCCAGGCAACCGGTTGCGGTTTCAACAAAAAAACGTTCGTTGTAATGGGTGCCGTATTGGATCTTCCAGACGGGAAGCCGCTTATCTGCAAAAGTATATTCCGCACCATACCGGGTGATGGGTGTAACAGACAGGATCGCGTTTACGGGTTGCCCGCTGAATTGCGCAGCGAGCCATTTTGCATAGATCATTTCTCCCTGCTGTAAAATTTTGTTGTTCTGGGTTGAGAGGTAGAGCGTGGAAGGCATCGATGCGGTGTCTTTCAGCTGGTCTTTGCGAACGGGTTGTGTTGTTGTTTTAACCTGCAGGCGCCAGTAATCCGCTCCATTCATGGTTACAATACCCACGTTGAGGACAGCTGCTTTCGCGCCCGCTGCCAATTGTGTAAGATCGAACCGGATGTTTTTTGCATGGTATGCAGGTGTTGAAACATAGGTGGTTACCCGGTCGTTTCCCAGTTTTACAAGGGCATGGTAGGCGCCGCTGAAAGTGAACATCAAAGTAAACAACGCAACGGTGACGGAGGTATAGCGGTGCCATCTTCTTGCACCCGCCAACCTGTTTCCGTTCGCTTTTTTTGAATGGGTGGTGAAGAAAATATAAACACCCATCACTGTTGTTGCAAAAGCAAGCGATACAAGGAGAAGCTCCGCGATCAGTTTTCCCTTCCCAAGAAAATCAAGCCATCCCCAGGTATGCAGCAGCGTAAATACGTTGTCGAAAGCCCTTCTTTTGTTATCCATTGCAAACGCAAACCGGTCGGTAAGCGGGTCAACATAGATCCTGATCCCGTCGGGCCTGTTAAAGGAAACGCGGTAAACGGGCAACAGACTGTTTATCTTTTTGTATTCGTTGTTGTATGCACTGATCAGCGAGGCGTCTGTGATCTTTGCGCCTGACTTGCTGTTCACCACGCAATTGGTTGCGGCATCGCAGCAATCGTGTGTGGCCATTGTGCCGCCGGTTTCAGCCGTTTGCTGTGCACTGTCTTTTGGCCTTGCTTCCAGGAATTGTTTAGCGAGATATTGCGCGTACAGCCAATTGCCTGCGGTCAATAATTTACCGTTCAGCGTTGCGAGGTAAACCGGTTCGCTGTGGCGGGTTGCCTGCACCTGGTAAAACCAGTTGTCTTCGATGTGAACGATGCGGAAAGACACAAACGAATCGATGTGATTTTCGCGCAGGGCAAGCTCCAGCGGCATTTTTATCTTGCTGCTGTCGATCACGGCCGGCTGAAGAAATTGCGTGGCCAGTTTGGGGCGGATGGTCGTCATGATGGGGTGCATAAACCCACTCAATGCCCAAAGCAAAACGGGAACTGAAATAATGAGTGAAGCTGTACGGTGCCATTTATATATGTTTTTGCGAAGCATGTTTTTTGTTTTGTGGTTGAATGTGATGGGCCAGCCGGCATTGCGCGCACGCAAAGCGATCTGCATACTGGAAACGGTGTTGCTCCAATTGCAGGCCAGGCGCATGCAGTTAGCGGCACTTATAAAATTGCTTTTATAGCACAGGTTGTTGCACGCTGCCGGATGACAGGAAATTTGAAAGATATGGTTGTGATGGAGCGGTTATCCCAGGCCGGGCGGGTGGAAAAACGAAATGGGTCTTAATTCCGGTATGGTTGCCGTATAAACGGTCGCGTGAGCCAGCGGTGCGCGGTAAACACTACCGATGGTGGCATAAAAAGATTTTGACGAAAGCACTTCATCCTGGTAACCCCGGCGGTCTGGGTTTGACCTGTCTTTGTTCTCTTCCTGCTTCAGTTTTTTCATCAGCTGGCACTTGCCATGGCATTTGAGAACCGGTTTTGCCTTGTTCTCGCAATTTTTGGCGTAAGACTCGGTATTGGTGTAATAACTGGTAAGAATTACGCCACGGTTAAACGTTTGCCCGAGCAGCGCGAGTAGTAAAAGCGTGGTTATGATTTGTTTGCCCGGCAGAAGAAAAGCGTTGGTTGACGCAAAGGTAAGCAATGGCGGCCAGCGGGCCTTTCAAATGAAAATCGTTATTAAAAAAACCTTAAAACCCAATACCAGCCTGCATCTCGGTGAACATTGGATTTTGCGGGATGAATGGAACAGCGGTTTTTACCCTACCTATAACCGCTCTGTTTTCACCGATTTTAGCATTAGCGAACCCAAACATCATGGTAGCTTGCCGCTGATATTAACAAAAAGGAAATTTCATTTGAAGCGAAGTACCTTTGCTTCCTCATTTATACCAATGAACTTATGAGTAAATTTTATACACTGGTCGCCTTTGTTTTATTGGGTATGACCGCCTCGGCCCAGAATACGACGGCCATCCTGAAGGGTAAGCTGATCGATTCTGTAAACAAGCAGTCTTTAAAAGATGCATCCGTTACCATCCTCGACGCGCGCGACTCGAGCCTCGAGAAATTTGGCCTGGTAGGCGCCGACGGTTCTTTCTCTGTTACCGGCATCCCTTTTGGTGCCATGGTGGTGCAGGTTAAGTTCAACGGGTATGAGACCTTCACCAAAAACATCACTTTCTCTGCAAGCAATTCAAACGTCAACCTGGGCACCGTTTACCTGTCGCCCGCGGCCAATGAGCTTACAGGCGTTACCGTTTCACAGTCGGTTATGCGTGTTAAAGGCGATACCACGGAATTCAATGCCTCCTCTTTCAAAACAAAACCCAATGCCGTTGCAGAAGACCTGATCAAAAAAATGCCGGGTATGGAAGTGGGTAAGGACGGTTCCATCAAATCGAACGGCGAAGCCGTGGCGCGTGTATTGGTAGATGGCAAACGTTTCATGGGCGATGACCCCAAACTGGCCACACGCAACCTGCCTCCGGATGTGATCGACAAGATCCAGGTGTTCGACGACCTGAGCGATCAAAGTAAATTCAGTGGGTTTGATGATGGCAACCGTGTAAAAACGCTTAACATCACCACCAAAAAAGACAAGAAAAAAGGAATGTTCGGTAAAGCCGTGGCCGGTATCGGTTCGGATGATAAATACCAGGAGAGCTTCAATTTTACACGCATGAATGGCGACCAGCAGATCACTGTAATGGGACAGGCCAATAATGTGAACAAACAGGATTTCACCATCAACAACATCGGTGGCGGCCGCAACTTTGGCGGCGGCGGTGGTGGTGGTGGCGGTAATTTTGGCGGCGGTGGAGCAGGCGGCGGAAGCGGCATTACCACCATCCTTTCCGGTGGTTTCAACTACCGCGATATCTGGAGCCCTAAAATAGACGCTTACGGAAGTTATACCTACAACCAGCCACGTGTTAATACAGAATCATCGTCGAACACACAAAGCATATTGGGTAATGGCGTAAGCACGATAAAAGATGCGGCTTCTGTAGGACAGAACAAATCTGAGAACCACCGTTTTTCATTCAACCTGGAAGACAGGATCGATTCGATGAACTCGCTCATTTTCCGCCCGAATTTCGCCTTGCAGAGCAACAACAACGTTACCAATTCGAGCTCGTCAACCATGAAGAATGTGAATGGGGTGCTTACACCGCAGAACAAATCGATCAGCAATGGCTCGAGCTACAACAGCGGTTATAACGTGAACGGGTCGAACCTGCAGCTGCGCCACCGCTTTGCAAAAAGGGGCCGTACGCTTTCTCTCGACTTCAATTTCTCAGGTAGCCAGAACTACGGCGATGGCCTTACCTATACCGTGAACAATGTATATGGAAGCAACCCGAGAATGGATACGCTCAACCAGCACTATTACGATTCATCACGCTCCTACTCGCTCAACCCAACGCTTTCCTATACAGAACCATTGGGAAAGAACCAGATGCTGGAGATCCGCTATTCACTGAGCTACAACAACACCAATTCGGTTACCAATACCTATCGCTTTGACAATGCCTCGGGCAAATTCAATAAGTTTGATAGTTTGTACAGCAACGCATACAAGTTTATCCAGACTTACAACACGGCCAACCTGAACTATCGTTTCCAGCATACGAAATACAATTTCAGTGTGGGAACGGGTATCCAGTTCCAGAACATGGAAAGCAACAACACAACCAAAAACGTGCTGGTTAAACGCGATTTTGTAAACTTTACGCCGAACGCAAACTTTACGTACAATTTTACAAAAACAAGAAGCCTGCGTGTATTCTACAATGGACGTACGGGCACGCCGAGTGTTTCGCAATTGCAGCCGATCACCACTACCACAGATTCGATCGACTTCCAGATCGGTAACGGAAACCTGAAACCGCAGTTCACCAACAGCCTGCGTGTATTGTATTCTTCGGTTGATCCATTCACCCAAAAGATCGTTGTGGGAACGGTTAACGGAACCATCACAACAAACGATATCGTCAGCTCCATCCTGCAGGATACCACCGCAGCCGGTAAGGGAGGAAGAACAACCACCTATGTGAACTTCGGAACCACCTATAACCTGAACGGTTATTTCATGTACGGTTTCCCGCTGAAAACGCCGAAATCGAACATCAACCTTTCAACGAACATCAATTACAGCAAAAACCAGTCGCTGCTTTCTGTAAACAAAACCGCGGCAGCATCGCCGAACGTGACAACCAGTTATACGCTCAGCGAAACGGTGAAATGGACCACGAACCTGAAGAACAATTTCGACATGAACCTGAGTACAACGTTCAGCTACAACCCGATCAAGAACTCATCGGTGAACGGTGTTACCACCAGCAATTACATGACCCATTCACTCGCGGCCGATTTCACGCTTTATTCAAACAATGGATGGACATTGGCGAGTGATTTTGATTATACACATTATTATGGCCGTCCTGCGGGATACAACACTTCGATATTCCTCATCACGCCATCGATCGCAAAAACCTTCCTTAAAAACAAGGCGGGAGAACTGCGCCTGAGCTGCTTCGACCTGTTGAACCAGAACCAGGCCGTTAGCGTGTCAACCAACGCCAACCAGATCGTAAACAGCATCTCAAACAACCTGAAACGGTACCTGATGCTCACTTTCACCTACAACCTCCGTGCATTTGGCCAGCAGCAAAGAGGCCAGGGGCCAAACCAGATGCGTAACATGATGTTCCAGGGCGGACAGGGTGGTATGATGATGGGCGGCTTCAGCGGCGGCGGCAATGGCGGCGGCGGAAGAAGAGGCGGAAACGAATAGACCAACAACCCCCAATTACCATAGGCCGTTCACAATTGTGAGCGGCTTTTTTTTTGAAGTGGACCGTTGGGAGCGGGGGTTTAGCTGCCGTCCATCCTAAAGAGCGCTCCAAACGGTGACTTAACCAAACTTTCATAAAAAAACTAACCCGCGTTAGCGCAAACTGTTATACTTTTACACCTGATAAGCTATTTACAGATAAGCGTGAAACACACAGTTACACATATCAATTTCCCCATTGCCGCGGAGCTGAATCTCCCGGCACCCGCACCGTATACTATGTTGCCGCAACCCCGACGTGGTTGCTGATAGGACGAGCAACTGGCACTTGCCCCTATCAGTGGAATTCTCCCGGAATTGGATCTAAAAACACAGAGGTGTTTTCTTTTTCACTTTATTAATCATTACAAGTTGGAAGATAATATTATTGTTCGTGTAGCGAATGGTGGCGATGCCCATTATGCACAAACCATAACAGACGAGATGGAATCCTCGGCCAGGGCCCGCGGTACAGGCATTGCCAAACGCAGTCCTGAATACGTGGCCCAAAAAATGGAAGAAGGCAAAGCCGTGATCGCTGTGCTGCCCGATGGCACCTGGGTAGGTTTCTGCTACATCGAAGTATGGGGGCACGAGCAGTTTGTGGCCAACAGCGGCCTCATCGTTTCGCCTGCCTTCCGGAAAAGCGGCACGGCAAAACGCATCAAGCAACGCATCTTCAACCTGTCGAGAGAGAAATACCCCAATGCAAAGATCTTCGGTCTTACAACCGGCCTCGCCGTAATGAAGATCAACAGCGACCTGGGCTACGAGCCCGTTACTTACAGCGAGCTCACAGACGACGAGGAATTCTGGGCAGGCTGCAAAAGCTGCGTGAACTATGATATCCTGATGAGCAAGGACAGGAAGAACTGCATGTGCACCGCCATGCTCTACGATCCTGCCGATCATTACGAGCCCGAAGAAACATCGGTTGAGTTCAAACAGAATTCAAAACTCTACGAGCGCTTTATGAAGATCAAACAAAGCCGTCTGATGAAACTTTTCCGCAAAAAAGAAAATGGCGGCAGCACCGGCGGAAAACAGAAATCATTGTTCCATACCCTTTTCAATTTATAACCCCTGTCACTTTACAAAGGATCAAGTCAAAGAAAATGAAAACAGAACTTACAAAAGGAGATAAAGTTGTTTTAGGATTCAGTGGCGGACTAGACACCACCTACTGCGTAAAATACCTCACCGATGAGAAAGGTTACGAAGTACACAGCGTGATCGTAAATACCGGCGGTTTCTCAGAAGACGAACTCGCTAAAATTGAAAAACACGCCTATACACTCGGCGTAAAATCCCATACAACCGTAAATGCTGTTCAGAGCTATTACGACAGGATCATCAAATACCTGGTCTACGGCAATGTGCTGAAGAACAATACCTACCCGCTCAGCGTAAGCGCAGAAAGATTGAGCCAGGCCCTGCACATTGCGGAGCACGCAAAAAAACTGGGCGCCAAAGCCGTGGTACACGGAAGCACGGGTGCGGGTAACGACCAGGTGCGGTTTGATATGATCTTTAACATCATGATACCCGGCATAGAGATCATAACTCCGATCAGGGATCTGAAACTGAGCCGTGAAGAAGAGATCAGCTACCTCAAATCAAAAGGCGTAGAGATGAATTTCGAAAAAGCGGCCTACTCTATCAACAAAGGATTGTGGGGAACAAGTGTTGGCGGTAAAGAAACACTCAACTCAAAAGGCATGCTGCCCGAAGAAGCATGGCCAACACAGGTTACCAAAACAAACGATGAAGAAGTAAAACTTCATTTCGAGAAAGGAGAACTGACCGCTGTGAACGCACAGGCCTTTGATCACCCTTCCAAAGCAATTCAATACCTGCAAACGATCGCCGGCGCTTTTGGCATTGGCAGGGATATACATGTGGGCGATACGATCATCGGCATCAAGGGCCGCGTAGGTTTTGAAGCCGCGGCTCCCATGGTGATCCTGAAAGCACACCATGCACTCGAAAAACACGTGCTCACCAAATGGCAGCTCGGCTGGAAAGACCAGCTGGCGCAGTTCTACGGCAACTGGCTACACGAAGGGCAGATACTCGACCCCGTAATGCGCGACATCGAGGCCTTCCTCGAAAACTCGCAGGAGAACGTTACGGGCGATGTATATGTGCAACTGCAGCCCTATCGTTTCCAGGTAACCGGCATCGAATCGAAATACGACCTGATGAGCAGCAAATTCGGGAAATACGGGGAGATGAACTCCGGCTGGACAGGCGACGATGTAAGAGGGTTTACCAAAATATTCGGCAACCAGACAGCGATCTATCACAACATCAAAGAATCCAATCAATGATAAAAGTATCCGCAAATGACCCTCTTCATCATTACCAATGGGGTGATGGATGTGATGGATGGAATTTTGTGGACAACGCATCGCTCTCCGTTAAACAGGAGCGAATGCCACCCGGAACATCGGAAACATTGCACTACCACGTACACGCGCAGCAATTCTTTTTTATACTGAAAGGCATTGCGCATTTTGAAGTAGACGGTGAAGTGATGACCGTAAACGAGAACGAAGGACTGCACATAGCCGCAGGAAAAAAACACCGCATCAGCAATAAATCAGGATCGGCAATCGAATTTATTTTATCGTCGCAGCCATCAACAGCGGGCGACAGGATCAACATACCATCATGAAAAAAATAAACGCAGGAATTGTTGGGGGCGCCGGTTATACAGGAGGTGAGATGGCCAGGTTACTGATCAACCACCCGGATGTACACATATCTTTCATACACAGCACCAGCAACGCAGGAAATGCAGTGAGTAAGATTCATGCAGATCTTTTGGGAGAAACAGATCTTGTTTTCACGGATCAGTTACAGCAGGATATCGATGTACTTTTTTTATGCGTGGGACATGGCGATGCAAAGAAATTTCTTGCAGCCAATGATATTCCCGCAAGCGTAAAGATCATTGACCTGTCCCAGGATTTCAGGCTGCGCGCAAACGCAGGAAATGGCAACCGTGCATTTGTATATGGGTTACCGGAGCTGAATAGAGAAGCCATTAAGACGGCTGAAAATATTGCAAACCCGGGCTGTTTTGCAACGGCCATACAGCTGGGTTTGTTGCCGCTTGCAAAAGCGGGTGTGCTCGGAGACGTATACACCACGGGCATTACGGGCTCAACAGGTGCTGGCCAGGGGTTGAGCGCAACATCGCACTTCAGCTGGAGGGCGAACAATATACAGGCTTACAAAACACTGCAGCACCAGCACATCAGCGAAATACACCAGAGCCTGCAGCAGTTGCAGGGCAATGATGGCATGCACGTGAACTTTGTTCCATGGCGCGGTGATTTTACAAGGGGCATCTACATCAGCTCCATCGTTGATTGCGCATTGCCATTGGATGAGATCAGGCAACTGTACAAAGCGTATTATGCGGATCATCCGTTCACACACGTGAGTGAAACGATGATCGATCTTAAACAGGTGGTGAACACCAACAAATGCCTGATCCATATCGAAAAACAGGGAAGCAAGATCGTTGTGCATTCAACAACGGATAATTTGTTGAAGGGCGCCTGCGGACAGGCCGTACAGAACATGAACATTTTATTTGGCCTCGATGAAACAGCGGGCCTTAAACTAAAAGCAAATTATTTCTAAAGAAGTGTTTATAAATTAAAGCGTATGAATCTTTTTGATGTATACCCGTTAAACAACATCGCGATCACGAAGGCGAATGGCTCTTATGTTTGGGACGCAAACGATATTCAATACCTCGATATGTACGGCGGTCACGCTGTGATCAGCATCGGACACACCCACCCACACTGGGTAAAACGAATAGAAGATCAGCTGGAGAAAATTGCATTCTATTCAAACTCGGTCGTAATACCGATCCAGAAAGAACTTGCATCAAAGCTCGGAGCCTTGAGCGGCAAGCCCGACTACAGCCTGTTTCTCTGCAACAGCGGCGCGGAAGCGAACGAGAATGCGTTGAAACTGGCTTCGTTTCACAACGGCAGAAAAAAGATCATCGCGTTCAGCAAATCCTTTCATGGGAGAACATCGCTTGCGGTATCCGCAACCGACAACCCATCGATTGTTGCGCCGGTGAACGAAACGGACAATGTGATCTTCCTCCCATTCAACGATGAGGCCGCATTGAAAGATTGCTTTGCAAAACATGGTAGTGAGATCTCTTCCGTGATCATCGAAGGCATACAGGGTGTAGGTGGGATCAATATAGCAACCGCCTCTTTCCTTCAACTCATCAGGACATTGTGCGATGAAAGCGGCGCGGTTTTTATTGCCGACAGCGTGCAATGCGGCTATGGCAGAAGCGGGAAGTTTTTCTCGCACGACCATGCCGGGGTGAACGCAGATATTTATACGATGGCAAAAGGAATGGGCAACGGTTTCCCTGTTGCGGGCATTCTGATCGCACCCGGCATCCAGCCTAAACACGGGATGCTTGGAACCACGTTCGGTGGAAACCAGCTTGCCTGTGCGGCAGCGCTGGCTGTGCTGGAAGTGATCGAAAAAGAGGACCTCATCAACAACGCAAAAGAGAACGGCGAATACCTGGTGGAGCAACTCAAACAGATCGATGGCTTGAAGAACGTTCGTGGTATGGGTTTGATGATCGGCTTTGATGTTCCCGAAGAGCTGAAAAACCTGAAAAAGAAATTGCTGTTCGATTTCAAAATATTCACGGGCGAAGCAAAGCCTAACGTGATCAGGCTGTTGCCATCGCTTGCGCTTACCAAACAACAAATCGATGATTTCCTGTTGAGCCTGAAGGGGGCAATAGAAGAGATCGTTGACGAACAAAAAGAGCTCGCCCTGTAAACCGTTACCCAGCACAACTTCATACCAGCAAAAAAACACGATGAAACAATTTATTTCTGTTAATGATGTAAACGATATCAATGCACTTGCCGCAAAAGCGCTTGCATACAAAGCCAATCCGCTTGTAGATGCCCGCCTGGGCGCGAACAAGCGCATTGGCCTCCTGTTTCTCAACCCAAGTTTGCGCACGCGCCTGAGTACACAGATCGCTGCAAAGAACCTGGGTATGGAGGCGATCGTTTTCAACGTAGACAAGGAAGGCTGGGCCCTCGAATTTGAAGAAGGTGCGATCATGAGCGGCAACACCGTTGAACACATCAAAGACGCAGGCCCCATACTGGGCCAGTATTTCGATATTCTCTGTATCAGGACCTTTCCTTCGCTGAAGAACAGGGAGGATGATTACAGTGAAATGTTCATCAACCAGTTTATCAAATACGCCGGTGTTCCTGTTGTAAGCCTCGAAAGTGCAACGCTGCATCCGCTGCAGTCTTTAACAGATATTGTTACCATCAAAGAACAACTGCTGGCAACACCACTCAATAAAAAACCAAAGATCGTTTTAACCTGGGCGCCGCACATCAAGCCCTTGCCGCAGTGCGTGGCCAACAGTTTTGCACAGTGGGTAAATGCATGGAGCGAGGCAGAATTTGTGATCACACACCCGCAGGATTACGAACTTGCTGAACAATTTACCAAAGGCGCAACCATTACCCACGACCAGGATGCGGCTTTGAAAGACGCAGATTTTGTATACGTGAAGAACTGGAGCACCTATAGCGATTACGGGAAAGTGTACGAAAACGATCCCGGGTGGATGCTCACCGAAGAAAAACTCAAGGCAACGAACAATGCAAGGGTAATGCACTGCCTGCCCGTTCGCAGGAACGTTGAGTTGAGCGACGAGGTGCTCGACAGCCCGCACAGCCTGGTTACAAAACAGGCAGGCAACCGGGTTTGGGCGGCGCAGGCGGTGTTAAGTGAGCTTTTAAAAGCCTGAGCAGATTTATAACATGGAAACGTTTAACCATACAAACAGCAGTTCTCCCGGCGCCGCCCACCAAAGCGGTAAGCTCCTGGTCGTAAAGATCGGCGGCAACATCATTGATGATACAGCCAAGCTGAACGCATTCCTCCGTTCTTTTGCTTCCATTCCCGCAAAAAAAATATTGATACACGGCGGGGGAAAACTGGCAACACGTCTTGCAGAACAAATGGGTGTTGAACAACAGATGATCGACGGAAGAAGGATCACCGACGCCGAAACCCTGAAGATCGTTACGATGGTGTATGCAGGGTACATCAACAAGAACATCGTGGCACAGCTGCAGGCGAACCACTGCAACGCGATCGGTTTGAGCGGCGCCGATGGCGGCCTTATTCTTGCGCACAAAAGAAAACACGCTTCGCTTGATTATGGTTTTGTAGGCGATATCGATCATGTGAACACCGATCTTTTACAAACCTTACTCGATAAAGACATTGCAGTGGTGGCGGCACCCATCACACACGATGCAAAAGGCCTTTTGCTGAATACAAATGCCGACACCATCGCACAGGAAATTGCAACAGCACTGGCGCCGTTGTACGATGTATCGCTGATCTATTCCTTTGAAAAAAATGGCGTACTGTTGGATGTGGAAGATGAAAATTCTGTGATCGCCAGGATGAATGCATCATACTACGCCGAGCTGAAAGAAAAGCAGCTGATCTTTGCCGGTATGATACCGAAACTCGACAATGCCTTCGCTGCCTTGCAAAAAGGTGTGGCCAAAGTGATCATCGGCAAAGCGGAACAACTCCAGCAACTGGTGGATGGTGCGTCAGGAACAACAATAAGTCATGAGTGAACCTTTGAACATATTACAGCACAAAGCGATCGGTTTGTTAAAAGAACTGATCGCCACACCATCGTTCAGCAGGGAAGAGAGCGGCACTGCGTTGATACTTGAAAATTTTTTCAGGGAGAACGCCATACCCGTAAACCGTTTCATGAACAATATATGGGCGGTGAACAAACACTTTAATGAAAGCAAACCATCGTTGCTTTTAAATTCCCACCACGACACCGTTAAACCCAACAAAGCCTACACACTCGATCCTTTTGCACCGGTTGAAAAAGACGGGAAATTGTTTGGCCTCGGAAGTAACGACGCCGGCGGCGCGCTGGTGGCTCTGATCGCAGTGTTCCTTTATTTCTACGAAGCAGAAGGCCTCAAATACAACCTTGTTTTTGCAGCAACGGCTGAAGAAGAGATCTCCGGGAAAAACGGTATCGAGATCCTGCTTGCCGAATTGCCGCGGCTCGATTGCGGCATCGTTGGCGAACCCACATTGATGCAGATGGCGATTGCCGAAAGAGGGTTGCTGGTGCTCGATGTTACCGCCACGGGAAAAGCGGGCCACGCGGCGCGGGAAGAAGGCGAGAACGCCCTCTACAAGGCGCTCGCAGACATCGAATGGTTCCGAACTTATGCATTTGAAAAAGTTTCGCCATTGCTGGGCAAGGTTAAGATGACCGTTACCGTGATCGAAACAGAAAACAAAGCGCACAACGTGGTGCCTTCGCAATGCCGTTTTGTGGTTGATGTACGCGTGAACGAATTGTATACGTTTGAAGAGATCCTTTCTGTGATAAGATCGCATGTAAAAAGCGATGTGCAGCCGAGAAGCCTGCGTATGCGTTCCACATCTATCGCTATGGATCATGCGCTTGTGAAAGCAGGATTGGCGCTGAACCGCAGCTATTACGGATCGCCCACTACGAGCGACAAGGCATTGATGCCGTTCCAGACACTGAAGATGGGGCCGGGCGACAGTGCGCGGAGCCATACCGCAGACGAATTTATATTTACAGAAGAGATCAACGGGGGAATAGAACTTTACATTCAACTTTTAAAGCAGGTATTATGAAGCTGTGGAGCAAAGACAACACCGATACATCAAAACAGGTAGAGAAATTTACCGTGGGCAAAGACAAAGAGTTTGACCTGCAACTTGCACCTTTTGATGTGATGGGATCGATGGCGCACGCCAGGATGCTGGCCAGCGTTGGCCTGCTTACCAACGATGAGTTGAATGCATTGCATGCAGAATTGAAAAACATCCTGCAGCTTGCCACGAGATCGGAGCTTACGATCGATGAATCTATTGAAGACATTCACTCGCAGGTTGAGTTCCTGCTCACCCAGAAATTGGGTGATACAGGAAAGAAGATCCATTCGGCACGCAGCAGGAACGACCAGGTGCTGGTAGACATCAAATTGTTCCTCAGGAACGAAATCGAAGAACTGGTAAACAGTATACAACCCTTCTTTCATTTGCTGCTCGAGCAAAGCGAGAAATACAAACAACATTTGCTGCCCGGCTACACACACCTGCAGCTTGCCATGCCCTCATCGTTCGGACTGTGGTTTGGCGCCTATGCAGAAAGCCTGGTAGACGATGTGACCACGCTGAAAGCAGCATACGAAGTGGTGAACAAGAACCCGCTGGGCTCGGCCGCCGGTTATGGATCATCGTTCCCGATCAACAGGACGTTGACAACGCAATTGCTGGGTTTTGCCGACCTAAATTACAATGTTGTATATGCGCAAATGGGACGCGGAAAAGCGGAGCGCATCACGGCCATGGCGATGGCGAATGTGGCAGACACTCTTTCGCGCATGAGCATGGACGCCTGCCTGTACCTGAACCAGAATTTCGATTTCATCAGTTTTCCGCCGGCGCTTACAACAGGATCCAGCATTATGCCACATAAAAAAAACCCGGATGTTTTTGAATTGATCCGTTCGCATTGCAACAGGTTAAAGGCATTGCCGAACGAGATCATGCTGATGACCACCAACCTGCCATCCGGTTACCACCGCGACCTCCAGTTGCTGAAAGAACACCTGTTCCCTGCATTTCAAATCCTGAAAGACTGTCTGCAGATGGCCAGCCTGATGATCTCGAACATTTCTGTAAGGGAGAACATACTTGCGCACGAAAAATACCAATACGCCTTCAGCGTAGAGGAGGTGAACAAGCTGGTGCTGCAGGGTGTTCCGTTCAGGGATGCCTATAAGCAGGTGGGAATGGCCATTGAAGAGGGCAGGTTTACATACAATACCGAACTCAGGCATGTGCACGAAGGCAGCATTGGCAACCTCGGCAACGACAGGATACAGTCAATGATGCAGCAAACCGTTTCCCAGTTTGGCTTCGGGAAAGTGCATGAAGCGATTGCGGAACTGACAAAATAAGCAGGCTGGCCGCCTGGGGTGCCGGTTAGAACTACGTTAAACATCCTGCGAAGAAAAAAGCCAATGGGGCAATAGCTAACAGTCAACAGCTTTTTTTCGTTTCTTTGACCCCTACAAAAAATAAAAAATGAAACAACTCCTGATTATTGTGTTTGCCCTGGTTACTGTGAGCAGTTTTGGACAGGCAAAGAAACCCGCTGGCGCTGCAGCAAAGCCGGCTGCAAAAACAAGTACTGCAACAACCAACCCATTCAAGAATGAAGTGGATAGTGTAAGCTATTCCATCGGGTTACTGGTTGCCCAGAACCTGAAGGCACAGGGTTTTGACAAGCTCAATGTTGCCCTTTTTCAGAAAGCGGTAACCGATGCCACACAGAATAAAAAACCTTTGCTCACCGAAGACGCGGTTAAGAACTGCGTAATGGGCTACCAGCAAAAAGTACAAGGCGCCAAACAGGCCGAAATGGCAAAAGAAAATGCGGCCAAGGGTGCCGTGGCGAGAAAAGAAGGTGCGGCATTTCTTGCAGAAAATGCAAAGCGCCCGGGTGTGATTACCACGCCTTATGGCTGGCAATATGAAGTGATCAAGGCCGGAACGGAAGACACCAAACCAAAGCTTACCGATAAAGTAAAGGTTCATTACCACGGAACGCTTATCAACGGAACCATTTTCGACAGTTCGGTAGACCGCGGCGAACCGATCGTTTACCCGGTAAACGGATTCATCACCGGATGGCAGCAGGCCCTCCAGATGATGACCGTGGGCAGCAAATGGAAACTCTATGTTCCTGCCGATCTCGCCTACGGCGACAACCCGCCGGGCACAAGCATTCCCCCGGGATCTACCCTGGTGTTTGAGATGGAACTGTTGGGACTTGCCAACTAAACAACAACAAAGATTTTATTGTACGATACGATTAGCCACCGGTCCACAACCGGTGGCTTTTTTTTGATGAATGCCGGTTCATCGCCACAGCGGACAAAAAGCTTTAACCTTTATTAACCTTTCTCTCATCTAAATTAACGCCCCCAGCCACGGCGCGCAGCTACTTTTGGATCATTATAAACCAAAATTGCTATGAACCGGATTTTTACACTGCTTGCTTTTTTTATTCTCCCTTTTATTGTACAGGCCCAACAGCAACCCGCCATCCGTGGTGTTGTTTATGATACCGCTTCGAAACACGGGCTGGCCTATGCAACCGTGTCGATCGTTAATGCGAAAGATTCTACACTCGTAACCTTCACCCGCGCCGATTCTACCGGTAAATTCAAGTTCGGACCGCTGGGCAAGGGTAAGTATTTGTTGTCGTCTTCTTATGTGGGTTTTGTTCCGGTATGGAAACCGCTGAACATTGAAACAGACGGGCAATTGGTTGAGATGGGAAACATCGCCATGACAGACATTCTCAGTTCGGGCGATGTAACCGTTACCGCCCGCAGACCGCCTGTTACCATCAGCGGCGACACAGTAGAATTCAATACAGAAAATTTTAAAACGCAACCCAATGCCGTTGTTGAAGACATGCTTAAAAAAATGCCCGGTATTACCGTAGACAACGATGGAACGGTGCGTATGAACGGCCAGAAAATAAACAGGGTATTGGTGAATGGAAAAGAGTTCTTTACCGGGGATCCCAAAATGGCCACCAAAAACCTCGATGCGGATGCGGTAGACAAAGTACAGGTATTCGATAAAAAAAGCGACCGTGCAGAGTTTACCGGTGTGGATGACGGACAAAGTGAAAAAACGATCAACCTTAAACTGAAAAAAGACCGCAACCACGCGCTGTTCGGGAAAGTAAGCGCGGCCGCAGGCACAGAAAGCCGCTGGGACGGGCAAACCAATATCAATAAATTCAATGGCGACCAGCAATTGTCGTTCATAGGCATGGCCAACAACACCAACCGCCAGGGCTTCTCTATTTCAGATATCCTGAATTTCACCGGCGAGTTATCGCGTGGCATGCGGAGCGGTGGCGGTGGTATCGTGATCAATACTGGAGGACCGGGTGGTGATAACAACGGGTTGCCCGTAACCGGTGCCGGACAGAATGCGCAGGGTGTGGCAACAACCTATGCCGGCGGCATCAACTTCAATGATACCTGGAACAAGAAAACGGATTTCAATGCAAGCGGTATGGGAAGCAACATCGATCTGCTCACAAACAGGACAACCAACCGCCGTTTCGGCTTCAATGGCGGAGGTAGTGATTACGAAGAAGAGCGAACCAGCAATACTGCGCGCAACAGCAGGCAGCAGCGGGTGAATATGATGATCGACAGCAAGATCGATAGTTTCAACGCGATTAAATTTACGCCTTCGTTTACCACGCAGCAGGTAGACTCGCGCACCACCACTTCCTATCTACAGCAAAACCTGAAAGGCGTGAAACTGAGCGAAGGAACAACAGACAATTCAACACATTCCGATGCATTCAATTTTGGCGGAACGGCATTGTTCAGGAAACGTTTCCAGAAAAAAGGAAGAACCATTTCGAGCCAGGTAACGCTTGCATACAACGACAGCAAACAGGACGGATCGGTAAACAACCTCTTCCGCAATTACGTGGGTGGTGTTGCCAGGCCTGATTCTGTTGTTGACCAGCGCAACAGGCGCGAAGCCGTTACGCGTGGTTTTGGTGCGAACATTGTTTATACGGAACCGGTGGGCAAAAAATCATTGCTCGAGTTCAGCGGTTTTTACAACACCAATGTGGGTGATGCGAAACGCCTTACGTATGATTATGGAAAAAGTTCCGGCAAATACGACCAGTTCAACGCGGCGCAAAGCAATGATTTCAAAAGCGATTACAGCTATGGCGGCGGTAGCCTGAGTTTCCGTTCGAACCAGAAGATGTTCAACTATACCATCGGTACCACATTGCAGGAAGCAAAACTGAACAGCTATAACAATACTACCGGAACGGCCATCAGGCAATCGTTCACAGATGCGTTGCCGAGTGCAAGCCTCACTTACAAAATCGCGAGCTCACGTTCATTGAGCCTGAACTACAGCACATCAACAACACAACCCAGCACCACGCAGTTGCAGCCGGTTGCCGATGTAACGGATCCAACCAATACCTATATCGGTAATCCGAACCTGAAACGCAGCTATGCACAATCGATCAGCCTGAATTATTTTTCTACCAACATGTATACGCAGCGCAATTTCTTCGCATTTATCTCTGCATCAAAAACGGATAATGCGATCACCAATTCAGATTCGCTTGTGAATACGGGCGGCAGTAACCTGCGGATCTCATCGCCGGTTAACGTAAGCGGCAACTACATGTTGTTCGGAAGCATCAATGCAGGCTTCCCGATGAAGAAACTGAAATCGAGGCTCGACATTGGTATCGGTACAAACTTCATTCACAACAACAGCTTCATCAGCGGAAAACCAAACGTGATCGAGAACATGAGCCTCAGCCCGAACCTGACCTATAACTTTTACCTCGAAGGCAAAATGGACCTCAATGCCAATGCAAGGCTCAACATCAGCAAAGCCACATATTCGGCGCAGCCGCAGATCAACAGCAATTACCTGCAGCAGGTGTATGGCTTTGACATGACGAACTACCTGCCATGGGGGTTGGTATTGAACAACAACTTCAACTACACCGTTAATTCCGGGCGCGCGGATGGGTTCAATACGAGTGTGGGTTACTGGAACGCTTCAATCGCCAAAAGCTTTATGAAGAACAAACGGGCGGAGATCAAGCTTACTGCGTTCGATATCCTGAAACAAAACCAGGGCATCAGCCGCAACGCCAACCAGAACTATGTAGAAGACACGCGTTACAACGTGCTGCAGCAATATTTCACACTGGGTTTCACATTCAGTCTTAACAAAGCGGGCAACACCGCCAACGGCGCACGTATTGTTACCCGAACTATCGGGGGGTAGTCTTACTGGTATACAAGAGAAAGTAAAACGCGAAAAAGAAAGCTTACACAATTCTTCCTCGTTTTTCTCCTGTGCGTTTTAGACCCCACCTCTGTTTGAGGTGGGGTTTTGTTTTTTTGATAATGTATGGAACTGGAATTTATTGCAACATAAACAACAAAACGCAGTAAACTACGTTGGCTTCTAAAGAGAGCATCTTTTCTTCTTTAACAGCATCCGCGATTTGCGTGGAATGCTGTTGAAAAATTTCAAAGTTTTCAAAAGCTGCAACTGACCAATGCGATCGGGTTTTGCATATATAATTACTGCTGGCGACCAACATCAACAGCGGAGGTTTTGGTCAATATAAGTGGATTGTGTTTTCTATTGAAGCGGAACGAAGCTGGAAAAAGGATTGCTGCCAATCCGACACTTGACTGTTTTCACCAGGGATGGGCTTCCCGTTGTACTTTCTATTACCTTCGTTCTTGTTATGAAAGGACCTTGTAAATCCATCCCTGTTGTAAAGAAGTACATACAATGACAGCAGAAGATTATTTCTATAATGAGCGCAGGCATCTTCGGCACGCTCTGAATGCAAAATCGATTGCAGTGTACCTGTACGAACTACAGTACGCTAATGGATTTGCGGTAACTGCCTATCTTAAACTCATCTTTGAGAATGGTACCTGCTTTTTTTTGGGTACAGGTAGTATGGCCGACAATCTTATCGTAATGAATGAATCTGAGTTCAAAAAAGAGGAATCGTATTATCAATTACAGGAAGGAGTAAAGCTATTGAAAGTAGAATCAGAATACACTAACCAGCTGGCCGGTAAACAATTGACAGACCTTAAATGCTTTCAAAAACCCGGCGAGCCATACTGCTGTCAGATCGACTTCTGCTTTCAGGATCATATTTTAGAAGTATTTGCTGCAATTGATGGTTTGCTGGTGTCAGTAAGAACATAAGTATTGATGTTCGGCTGTGAGGATTTTGGTCAATGATAAAGGGGTTATCGATTTATAATCGATAACCCCTTTATCAATTAGGCCACATTAACCCTTAATTTCCGAACCTGATCACACCGCCGCCCATTGGTATTCCGCCGCCATTGCCCATGAGGTCCATCATCATCTTCACGTATTCCTGCTGGGTAACCACTTTTCCTTTCTTCGGCTCTTTGAGGCTTTTCTGGTCTACCGTTTTTTTGATATCCGTTGCTGTGTAAACCGTTGCGCCGTTGTCTACATCCAGCTGAAGGATCACGCCGGGTAACTGGCCATAGCTCTCGGGCCCCGCCGGGCTAACAATATCATCTGCATACCAGGCAACAACCTCTACTTCTTTTCCAGCAGGTACCGCGCCGGGCCGTGCTGTTTTTGCCGTGTCGGCCGGGGGCGCGCTTGGTCCGCCAAACACCATACGCCGCTGCGCCGGCTGTATGATCTTGCGGGTTGCTTTGTGGCAGATGTGTCCCAGGATGGTTTTGGTTTCGTCACCCAGTTTCCAGGGTTGCTGGCGTATGCTGTCTACGATCAGGAAATTTTTACCTCCCAATTCCGAGCTCTGGATCGATTTCATCTGCGAAAAATTCTTGTACGTTTCGCTTCCGGCCCCGCCCATTGTAAATACCATTCTGCGGGCGCCACCGCCGCCTGCAAAGGGATCCGGCGCTTCGTCTTCAGGGATCAGTTTATAAAGCGAAACACTATCGCTGAACTCAAGCTGGTATTTTGCAGTGCGGAACTCGGGCATCATCGCCTTCATCTGTTCGTCCTGGATGTTGCGGTGCATGTTGATCTTCTGGTCATAAACGATCGTACCCGCTTTCATCTGCGCATGCAAAAGAGAAACGCTGGCAAAGCCAGCCATAAGTAGAAATACTTTTTTCATGGAAGTCTGGTTTATTAAGGTTTCAAATCTAGTGTGCGGGCTTGTTAAGGTGCCTTACTCTAAGGTTAATTAAGGTTAATAAAAGAACCCGGCCGTGAAAAGGGTATTTATATTTGTAAGGCAATGGGGCCATCCAATAAATTAAATCTCTCGCGCGTACTGCTCTCCTCGGCGATCCTGCTGATCGTTGCGTTCCAGTGCTATTGGCTCAACCGGCTTTACAAAGACGAGTGGCAGGGCCTCAAAAAAGAGACCAATGGCATTTTCCGCGATGTGATCTATAATGTACAGCTGCAGCGGTTTTCGAGAGACTCCTTCATCAGGCGGCAGGTGGCGGGCACCAACCTTTTTGCACATACGGCTGTGAATGTATTGCGCAGCCAGACAGCGGCGCTTCCCGATAAAGCAAAAAAACGTTTGCAGGATTCCCTGCGCCAGGATTCGATCTCGCGCGCCGGCGCCGCCCCACCGTCCGGGTTCACTTTTAAAATTGTGAACAGGAACACCGGCGACAGTTTGCCCGTGGTAAAAGGCATTGCATTGAGAGGTGATCTTCCGCCGGAGATCGCGGCGAGGATTGCGGCCAGGGGGCAGATCAGCCATGTAAAACTGCCGCCGCTCATGGATTCGGCCATGCTCGACCGTATGGCGGTAGAGGGGGTAAAGATCGTTGTGAACCAGCGTTACGATTCAGCATCGCCGCAAACCACGCACCTGCGTACGGTGCAGGGCGCAGCGGCCATCAGCAATATCCTGTTGGAGAAACCCGCCAAAGCCAAAAAGGGAAAACCAGTGGCCACCTCTATCATCAGGGCAACCGCGGCAACCACTACTTCGGGAATCATCGTGTCTAACCGGCTGCCATCGCGCCTGCGCGAAAATTCCTTTATCCGGCTGATCTCTAACGGGAAAGTGATCGACGATACCATACCCGTTCGCAAACTCGATTCGGCCTACCGTAAAGAATTATCCAAAGCGGGCATACCCATCAGCTTTTACATAAAAAAAGGCGCGGACGATTCATTGCATTGGAAGGATACCATCCCCGCCACCGTGTTTTCAACAGGAACGGCCGGCGCGGGATTGATACATCCTTTCTGGTACCAGGCGGGGTTTGAAGACCCGACCGCTTTTTTGCTGAAGAAAATTTCCCTGCAGATCCTGTTCTCCGTTTTTCTTGTGGCGTTTACATCGCTCGCCTTTATCTTTCTTTACCGCAACCTGATGGCGCAAAGAAAGTTAACCGAAATGAAAAACGATTTCATCAGCAACATCACCCACGAATTAAAAACACCATTGGCAACCGTAAGCGTGGCAGTGGAAGCGTTGCGCAATTTTGGCGGGATACAAAACCCGGAACGCACAAAAGAATACCTCGATATTTCGGCATCGGAATTACAACGACTCAGTTTACTGGTTGATAAAGTCCTCAAACTGTCCCTCTTCGAAAACAGGGAACTCGAACTAAAAAAAGAAATGTTCGACCTGAGAGAGCTCACCGAAGAAGTGCTGAACACGATGAAACTCCAGTTCGATACCAACAAGGCAAAAGTTGAGCTGGATGTACAGGGGAACTATTTTACCATCCATGCAGACAGGCTCCATATTACAAGCGTGATCTTTAACCTGCTCGACAATGCCCTGAAATACAGCAATGGCAAGCCGCATATTTTCATACGCCTGCACCACCAGACAGACCAGGTTATGCTGCAGGTAGAAGACAAAGGCATAGGCATTGCACCCGATTTCAAGTCAAAAATATTCGACAAATTTTTCCGCGTGCCAACGGGAAACCATCACAACATCAAGGGATATGGATTAGGGCTCAGTTATGTTGCACACGTGATCAGGCAGCACAACGGAACCATTTCTGTAGACAGCGAGCCGGGGCATGGCAGCACCTTTACCGTTAAATTTCCTATTACATGAGCATAAAAGTATTGTACGTAGAAGATGAATTGTTTCTCGGAAAGATCGTGAAAGAAACCCTCGAGTTGCGCGGCTTTGAAGTGATCATGGAAAGCGATGGGGCGGACGTGGTACAGTCATTCGAAAAAAACAACCCGGATATCTGCGTATTTGATGTGATGCTCCCTAACCGGAGTGGGTTCGAACTTGCAGAAGACATCCGCAAACTGAACGATGATGTGCCCGTGATCTTTCTCACCGCCAAAACCCAAACAGACGATGTGGTGCATGGTTTCAAAATCGGCGGCAACGATTACATACGAAAACCGTTCAGCATGGAAGAACTCATCGTAAGGATCGAAAATGCACTGCGGTTAAAAAAAGACGAGCCGCTTACGCTGGTGGGCGATACGGTACAGATTGGAAAATACCAGTTTCATCTGAACAAACAGGTGCTTGCCATAGGGGCCGAAGAAAAAAAACTTTCTTACCGCGAAAGCGAACTGCTCAAATACCTGTACCTGCACCGCGACCAGGTAATAGACCGCCGCGACCTGCTCAACCACATCTGGGGCAACGACTCCTTTTTCAACAGCAGAAACCTCGATGTATACATCACCAAGATACGCGGGTACCTGAAAGAGGATGATGCACTGGAGATCATCACGATCAAAGGGGTGGGTTACAGGTTCATAGGGTAAGCGGCGGGGCGAACAACCGGTTCGCCGTGTGCAAAATACCGCATCACACACTCCAAACTCTTTCCTACCTTCGCGCTCACAAACGATTCTACCATGAATGAAAAATTTGTAGCACGGATCCAGTCTGAATTAAAGGAGATCGAATCAGCCGGTCTGATGAAAAAAGAAAGGGTGATCACCAGCGAACAGGGCCCGGAGATCACGGTAAACGGAAAGAAAGTGCTGAATTTCTGCGCAAACAATTACCTCGGTTTGTCATCTCACCCCAAAGTGATCGAAGCGGCGCACAGGGCCATCGATACACATGGGTATGGAATGAGCAGTGTGCGTTTTATCTGCGGAACGCAGGACATACACAAGGAGCTCGAGCAAAAGATAGCCACGTTCCTGGGAACAGAAGATACCATTTTATACGCCGCCGCTTTTGATGCAAACGGTGGCGTGTTTGAACCTTTATTTGGAGAAGAAGATGCCATCATCAGCGATGCGCTCAACCACGCGTCTATCATCGACGGTGTTCGTTTGTGCAAAGCGCAGCGTTACCGCTACGAGCACAACAACATGGCCGACCTCGAAGCAAAACTGAAAGAAAGCGCGGGCTGCAGGAGCCGTATCATTGTAACCGATGGTTCGTTCAGTATGGATGGAACCATTGCCCAGCTCGATAAGATCTGCGACCTCGCAGATCAATACGATGCCATCGTGATGATCGATGAGTGCCATTCTTCGGGCTTCCTTGGCAAAACCGGCCGCGGCACGCACGAGTACAGGAATGTGATGGGAAGGATCGACATCATTACCGGCACACTGGGTAAAGCGCTCGGCGGCGCGAGCGGTGGTTTTACTTCGGGAAGAAAAGAGATCATCGAGATGCTGCGCCAGCGAAGCCGTCCATACCTGTTCTCAAACACAGTGGCGCCAAGCATCGTGGGTGCGTCGATCGCCGTGCTCGATATGCTTACGGAAACAACCGAACTGCGCGATAAACTCGAATACAACACAAAATATTTCCGCAGTAAAATGACCGAAGCCGGTTTCGACATCAAACCCGGCGATCATCCGATTGTTCCCATCATGTTGTACGATGCAGTGGTGGCGCAGAACTTCGCGGCCAGACTGCTGGACGAAGATGTTTATGTGATCGGCTTTTTCTTCCCTGTTGTTGCCAAAGGCCTCGCCCGCATCCGCGTTCAGCTGAGCGCCGCGCATCAACAGGAACACCTCGACAGGGCTATTGCAGCATTCACCAAAGTTGGTAAGGAATTGGGCGTACTGAAATAATTTATAATTAGCAATTAGTAATTAATAATTTAAAAAATAACGAACAGACTGCATGAAAAAGACTACGATCCTAAATCCGTTTTTTTTATTATTCATTATTATTTGTTCATTATTGATTTCGGCCTGTTCTCCTAACAACGTGAAGACAGATGACTCGCTGAAAAAATATTTCGAAGAGAAAAATGTGACAGGCACTTTTGGTTTGTACGACAATGGAAGCGGCCAGTTTACCATCTACAATTTGTCGCGTTTTAAAGATTCAGCTTATTTACCCGCATCCACATTCAAGATCGTTAACACGCTGATCGGCCTTGAAACGGGTAAGATCGTAAACGAACAGATGGTGATCCCATGGGATGGCGTGGTCCGCGTTTTCCCCGGCGGAGATACTGCAAAGTCATGGAACAAGGACCTTACCATGGAGCAGGCCTTCAAAGCCTCTGCCGTTCCTTACTACCAGGAAGTGGCCCGCCGCATAGGCAGGGAAAACATGCAGCACTGGCTGGATACGCTCAACTACGGCAGCAAAAAGATCACCACGAAGATCGATACATTCTGGCTCGACAATTCGCTGAAGATCACTCCTGATGAAGAAATGGGACTGGTGAAGAAGTTATACTTCGGTCAACTTCCCTTCCAGAAAAGATCGCAGGACATTGTTAAGAAGGTCATGCTCCAGGAAGACAATGCCAATTACAAACTCAGCTACAAAAGCGGCTGGGGTTTCCGTGAAAACGGGAACGCGCTGGGCTGGATCGTTGGATGGATAGAAGAGAACAGGCACCCTTATTTCTTCGTGTTGAACGTAGAGGGTGCTCACGATCTTAACCTCGGCACTTTGCGATTGGATATATTGAAGGCGATCCTGAAACAGAATGGATTCCTGGAAGGGAAAAGATAACGGCCTGATCAACGATGTTATAAAGAACAACAAGCCTATAACCTGAAAAGCGCATAATCGGGATGGGCCGGGTTTACCACGAGCTCCTGCCGGGTTGGACTGATCAGGATATCCATCGCCTCCATAGGAATAGCGCCGAGTAAACATTGGTTGTTGCCGGGTAAAACAATAGCATCTACGCGGCAGGTCCGGTTTGCAAACCTTACTTCTACAGGGCCTACGATTTCATATTCACCAATCATCCCATCTGCCAACTGAAACTTTCCTTTATCTATCACTTCAAGGTTCAGGTAGGTTCGAATGGATTCGTTTATACACATGTACAAACTTCCGGTATCAACCAGCATTTCAACCTCTATGCTCCTGATCTCGTAATCATCCACCAATTCGTGCCGGTCGTTGATCACATGCCATCTATTTGCCAGCCCAATCGTTGCAAACACATATCCCATATTGAATAATTTTCGGTAAAATTAAATACCGCCATCATTCAAAAATTAGGTATTTATACGCGATTTAATTGCCTGCTCTTCCTGCCTCACTATCGGCGCTGCCTGTTTTTCTTTTCTGTTCCGTTCCCGGTTGTTTTCCGAAACTGTAGGCGAAAGATAGGGTGAAGGTCTGGTTGTAAAACCTGTTTGCATAGCGTATGGCCACATTGGGTACATTGGTGATGTTGCCCGTTGATGTATTGGTATTGAACAGGTCCCTGAAATTCAAACGCACAGAGGCCTTGTTGCTCCAGAACTTTTTCTGCACGCCGCCATTCACCTGTCCGAAAGCGATCTTATCGAACTGCGCCTGCTGGCGCGGTGAACAATAAAACCCTCCAAGCTCCGCGCTCCATCCTTTGCCCAGGGTAAACTGGTTGTTGAGTTGCGCAAAAACATAAGTCGTGGCCGTTTCTATTTTTCCCGAAGGAACACTGCCTTTGTATTTCTGGTAATTGAAAAAATCGGTGTACGAGTTGAATGTCCACCAACTCGCCGGGCGCAGGTTCGTTTCAAGGCTCAGCAGGAAATAATCCCAATTGCCGATATTGCCATTGCGGCTCACGAACACACCATTTGCCTGGTCGATCGTTTCGATCTGTACATCTGAAGTATGAATGTACTGCGCAGACAACGTCAATTTGTTTTTGTGATTGATCGATACTTTAAAATCATTCGAAAACTGCGGGCGCAAAAACGGGTTGCCCGCAAACGATGTAAACTTGTCGATGATAAAAACAAACGGGTTCAGGTCCTGGTAATTGGGCCTGTCTATCCGGCGGCCAAATGCAAAGAACAGATTGTTGTTGCCGGATGAGTCCAGTTTGTACGAAAGGTAAACGGTTGGGAAAAGGTTCGTATACTGTTTTGTAAACGCAGAATCGGGCTTGTATGCATTACCCAGCTGGTGCCCGTTCCCGTTCGTGTTCTCGAGGCGCAGCCCTGCCTGTATACTGAACCGCCGTATCTCTTTGTTGAAACTGAGGTAAGCCGCATTGATGTTTTCCTTATAGATAAAATGATTGGTGCTGTTGTAGTTCACCGTACGCACTCCATTCACAACATCAAAATACCTCGCTTCGTTATCTGAAGTAACATAACTCGTTTTCAGTCCTGCTTCAATTTTTGCCTTGCCCGGCAATGGTTTTGAAAGATCGGCCTTGGCTGCATAAATAGAGATATTGGAAGGCACCTGCGCGGTAATATCCTGTACGCCCTTTAAGCCGCCGGCCGGGTTGTAAGTGCCGTTTGAAAACGATTGGTCCTGGTTGGATGTGTAGTTGATGTAATCCATATCAAAATTCAAAACCTTACCGGTGCTGTCGAACTTGTGCGTATAATTGAGGTTAACGCCATGCTTCGAAAAACGGCTGCTGCTGCGGTTATCGGCGCGTATGCTCGAATCGAGCACACCCGAAGCATTGTACAGGTTGCTGTAGGTAGGGCGCAGTTCGCTCCTGTCCGAAACCGATCCTGTATATACAATTCCCCATGTTGTTTTTGGTGTTGCATAAAAATCGAAACCGATTTTTGCATTCGGGTTGCTGCTTTCCGGGTTGAAATAGGTGTTCTGCCTGAACATTGAATACAGCTGCCCGCTTCCGTTGTAATAATCCCGGTCGATGGTAAGCTCGCGCCTTGTCTTTTGCTGGTTGCTGCCGATGCTTACAAACAGGTTTGTTTTGCCGGTATAGTAATTCAGGTTCAGGTTCTCCGTAAACCTTGCATAGTACGATTGCCCGTAGCTTGCAGAGAGCGATCCGTTGAATCCTTTTGCTTTTGATTTTTTCGTTTTGATGTTGATCACCCCGCCGTTTCCAGCCGCATCGTAACGTGCAGGCGGGTTGTCCATCAGCTCAATTTTGTCAAGCTGCGCAGCGGGTAAGGAGCGCAGGTAAGCCGCGAGGTCGCTGGCGGATAGATAAGTGGGTTTGTCATCGATCATCACCAATACACTTGATTTGCCTTTGAAACTGATGGCGCCATTTTCATCCACGATCACCCCTGGTGTTTTTTCCAATACTTCAAGCGCATTGGCACCGGCACTGGAAATCATCGCGTCAACGTTTACAACGGTTTTATCGAGCTTCTGCTCTACAACCTGCTTCGATGCGGTAACGGTTACCGAACCCAATTCGCCGGTCAACTCCTGCAGTTCTATCACCGGCACAGCAACATCCTGTTTTGAAACGATAACAACCGCGCTGTAATATTTTTTATAACCTACCGATTCAGCCAAAACAATATAGCTTCCTTCTCTCACCTCCTTAAACAGGAATTTTGCATTGACATCCGTTGCCACTACGGTTACTGCAGATGAATCTTTTGCATTGAGCAAAGAAACAGATGCGCCCGCCAGGGGTTTTTTGTGGTTATCGAGAATTGATCCGCGCACCACAGGCAAAACCTGGGCAGAAAGGGCATTTACAAACAATACTCCGAGGCTGAGGCAGATCCCGCGCTGAAGAAACTTTTTCATTGGTCTGGTTTTGTACGAACGGGAACGCCGGTTTTGTTAAAAGGTTACAGCCAAACGGGTTAATTTGAGGTTCACAGGGCATTTGCCCTGTTTGTCTGCCGCATAACTGTTAATTTTGCAGCATATTTACCTCCTATGCAATTGTATTGTAACTCGCTTACACAATATAGCCGGCTCAAAACACGCGAAGTAAAGATCGGCGACCTGCTGCTTGGCAATGGGCACCCCATTCGTTTGCAGACCATGACCACTACAGACACCATGGACACACTGGCCACAGTAGAACAAAGCATCCGGTGCATCGAGGCCGGTGCGGAACTGGTGCGGATAACGGCGCCGAGTAAAAAAGAAGCGGAGAATTTGCTGAATATAAAGAACGAACTGCGCAAAAGAGGTTACAACACACCCCTGATCGCTGATATCCATTTCACACCCAACGCAGCAGAGATCGCCGCGCGCATTATTGAGAAAGTGAGGGTGAACCCGGGTAATTATGTTGACAAGAAGAAATTTGAACAGATCGATTACACCGATGCCGAATACCTCGAAGAGATCGAACGCATACGCGAACGCTTTACGCCGCTGGTGAAGATCTGCAAGGAATACGGAACGGCTATGCGCATTGGCACCAACCACGGTTCGCTGAGCGACAGGATCATGAGCCGCTATGGCGATACCCCGATGGGAATGGTAGAGAGCGCAATGGAATTTCTACGCATCGCACGCGCAGAAACCTATCACAACATTGTGCTGAGCATGAAAGCGAGTAACCCGCAGGTGATGGTACAGGCGTACCGCTTACTGATCCAGCAGATGGATGCAGAGTTCGGCGAATGCTATCCATTACACCTTGGCGTTACAGAAGCAGGCGATGGCGAAGACGGCCGTGTAAAAAGCGCAGCAGGCATCGGCACCCTGCTCGAAGATGGCATCGGCGATACGGTTCGCGTGAGTCTCACAGAGGATCCCGAATTCGAGATCCCTGTTTGCCGCGATATTGTAAAACGATATACAACAAGGGCATCTGCCGCGGCACACATTCCACCTGCTGATAAGATCCCTTACAGCCCGTTCACCTATAAAAGAAGGGAAACCTTTGCAGTAAAGAACATCGGCGGCAAACAAGTGCCGGTTGTAGTGGCCGATCTTGGGAAACTGCAGAAGATCGCGCCAAAGGACCTGGAAAGCATTGGATACAAATACGATGAGGCGCTCGACAAATGGAACATCAGCGACGCTGCAGCAGATTATGTTTTTACAGGCAATGTAGAACTTGATTTTGCATTACCCGGAACCTTATCCGTTATCACCTATCCCGCAACATGGGCGCTGGCGGCCGGCAAAGAAAAACATTTTCCCATCTTCGATATAACGGGCTATGTAAACGCGGAGCGCAAAAGCGATGTGTTGAATTTTGTGATGATCGATTGCTACGGCGATGCAACGTCTATAAACGATCATACCCATCTCGATGAGATCGCAAACGACCCCACCGTTGTGCTTTGTTTAAGCAGCACCGACCAGCATGCGATGCCCGCGGTACGCAGGATGTTCATGGAGCTGGTTAACCGTGCCATCCAGAATCCTGTTGTATTGATCACAGACAGCAACTGGCAAACCACAGACGAGCACCTCATACACTACTCAACAGAATGCGGCGCATTGTTCCTGGATGGGTTTGGGGATGGCATCTGCCTGGGTATGACCACGCAGAGCTACAAAATGCAATCGGCCGGAACGCAGGATACAAGCGGAAGAAATTACAGCAGCAATACAACGGTTGAACAATTCATCAACTCAACCGCATTCAGTATCCTGCAGGCCACACGTACACGGATCTCTAAAACAGAATACATCAGCTGCCCCAGCTGCGGAAGAACCTTGTTCGACCTTCAGGAAACAACAGCGAAGATCAGGAGCGTGACCCATCACCTCAAAGGCGTAAAGATCGCCATCATGGGATGCATTGTAAACGGTCCCGGCGAAATGGCCGATGCAGATTTTGGTTATGTAGGAAGCGGAGTAGGCAAGATCACGTTGTACAAGGGCAAAGACATCATGAAAAGAAACATCGACAGCGAAATTGCAGTGGATGAGCTGATCAACCTCCTGAAAGAAAACGAAGCATGGGTGGAACCGGCATAAGGTAAGCACGAACAGGTTGATTCGATGCTTCCAGTTTTTTTATACTTCGATGTTGTACCTCTACTTAAGATTCGTACTCAAAAATAATTTATGCAGACAGATTTTTTAGTGATTGGATCGGGCATTGCCGGCTTAACCTATGCGCTGAAGACCGCTAAAGCTTTTCCCGGTAAGAAGGTAACCGTTATCACAAAAACCCAGGCCGATGAAACCAATACCAAATATGCCCAGGGTGGCATAGCGGGTGTTTGGGATGAGGAGAAGGACAGTTACGACAAACACATTGAAGACACACTGATCGCAGGAGATGGCCTGTGCAACGAACGCATTGTTGAGATCGTTGTAACAGAGGGACCGGAGCGGATCAAGGAGATCATCGCCTATGGCGCCCAGTTCGACAAAGATGAAAAAGGCGAATACAGCCTCGGCAAAGAAGGCGGCCACAGCGAGAACAGGATACTCCACCACAAAGATGTAACAGGCAAGGAAATGGAAAGGGCGCTGCTCGAGGAGCTGCGAACCATCTCCAATATTGAACTCGTTAACCATTGTTTTGTTGTTGATATCATTACACAGCACCATCTGGGCTACCTCGTCACAAAATCCACTTTAGACATCACCTGTTATGGTGTGTACGTGCTCAACCTGCACAACAACAGGATTGAAAAAATACTTGCGAAGATCTGTTTGCTGGCAACGGGCGGTTGCGGGCAAGCTTACAGAACCACTACCAATCCACGCATTGCCACCGGCGATGGAATAGCGATGGTGTACCGCGCAAAAGGAAAGATCGAGAACATGGAGTTTATACAGTTCCATCCCACTGCATTGTATGAGCCGGGTGTTTCACCTTCGTTCCTGATTACCGAAGCGGTGCGCGGCGATGGCGGCATATTGCGCAACAAGAACGGGGAAGCATTCATGGAACGGTACGATGAGCGCCGCGACCTTGCTCCGCGCGATATCGTTGCACGTGCCATCGATAATGAAATGAAACGCAACGGTACGGAACACGTGTACCTCGATTGCCGCCACATGGATAAAGAAAAGTTCATCCACCATTTTCCCAACATCTACGAAAAATGTATGCGCATGGGAATTGATGTGATGCAGCAGATGATACCTGTGGCACCCGCTGCACACTACAGTTGCGGCGGAATAAAAACGGATGAGTGGGGAAGAACATCTATTCAGAACCTGTACGCGTGCGGCGAATGCGCAAGCACAGGACTGCACGGCGCAAACCGCCTGGCGAGCAACAGCCTGCTCGAAGCGATGGTGTTCGGGCACAGGTGTTACCTCGACAGCATACAACAAATTGGCCATATTTCTTTTGAAGAAAGGATACCCGACTGGGACGCAAAAGGCACAACCGAACCGGGCGAAATGATCCTGATCACACAGAGCCAGAAAGAACTGCAGCAGATCATGAGCGATTATGTAGGTATTGTAAGAACAGACATCCGCCTGGAACGCGCCATGAAACGGCTCGATCTCCTGTTTACGGAAACAGAAGCATTGTACCGCTCCACAAAAGTATCGCCGCAGTTGTGTGAGTTGAGAAACCTGATCACCGTTGGCTACCTCATCGTAAAAGGCGCGGAATTCAGGAAGGAAAGCCGCGGCCTGCATTTCAATACAGATCACCCGCAGAAAAGTGAACTGCTGCAGAATATCATTTTGTAAAAGGCAAACAAGGGCTGATGTATTATCTCGTATTCGCATTGGTGTATGTTGCTTCCCTGCTGCCCTGGCGGGTGCTGTATGCGTTGAGCGATGTTGCTTCTTTCATCCTCTACCGCTTGGTCGGCTACAGGAAAACAGTGGTGGCCGATAACCTGCTCCATGCTTTCCCGGAAAAGACGCCGGCAGAAAGAAAAGAGATCGAAAAGAAATTCTACAGCAGGTTTTGCGACAACTGGATCGAAACGATCAAACTTATTTCCATCAGCAAAAAAACAATCCGGAAAAGATTTACCGGCAACGTCTCCATTTTCTTTGAACAACACGCCACGGGAAGATCGCTGCAGGGAAACTTCGGCCATTTTTTCAACTGGGAGGCATTGAGTTTTTTTTTCAGCGCAACACAACCCTACCAGGTACTCGCGGTTTATTTCCCGCAGAAAAGCCAGGTAATGGATCGGCTGTTGAAATACATCCGCGGGCGTTTTGGAAGTGTGCTGATACCACTGCCCGAGATGGCGCGACAGATCATTCCATGGCGCAGAAAGCAATACATGATCGCGCTGATCGGCGACCAAAGCCCGGTTGTTCCCGCCGCCAGCTATTGGCTTAACTTTATGAACCGCCCTGCTTGTTTTGTAAAGGGCCCGGAAAAATATGCACGCGGGCAAAACATCCCCGTCACCGTAACCCTTACCACGAGGCCCAGGCGCGGCTACTATCATTGTGAATCACACCTGCTGGTAGAAGATCCCAGCGCATTGCCCGAGGGAGAGATCATGCGCCGCTATGTAAAGTTCCTCGAACACAACATACGCCTGCAACCCGAACTATACTTGTGGAGCCACAGGCGATGGAAACATGCGTGGAAAAAAGAGTACAGGGAGATGTGGATCGGCGAAGACGACACGATACCCAATGGCCAATAGCCGCTATATTTGCTTCAATGTATTACATCATCTACCCCATCTTCTACCTTCTTTCCCTGCTGCCCTGGCGTGTTCTTTACCTGGTTAGTGATGCTGCGTATGGATTGATCTATTATGTTTTCGGCTATCGCAGGGAAGTGGTGATGCACAATTTATCCATCGCCTTTCCGGAAAAAACGGAACAGGAAAGGGTGCGCATCGCAAAAGATTTTTACCAAAACTTCACGGATACATTTATTGAAACCATCAAACTGATCTCTGTAAGCGATCGGTCATTCAGCAGGCGTTTTACTTCCAATATTGAAGTGATCAATGCGTTGTACGATACGGGCAGGAGCGCACAAATGTTCACCGGCCATTTTTTCAACTGGGAGTTTGCGAACCTCGGGTTTTCAAAATATGCAAAACTGCCGCTGGTGGTGGTGTACCTGCCGGTGGCAAACAAAGGGTTGAACAGGATCATCGTTGACCTGCGCAAACGCTATGGCTCATTGATGTTGTCGGCAACAGAATTCAGGCACAAGTTCAAAGAACTCACGCCCCCGCAATATGCTTTGGGACTCGCGGCCGATCAAAATCCCGGCTCTCCCGATAAGGCGTACTGGATCCCGTTCTTCAACCGCATGACGCCCTTTGTGCCCGGCCCCGAGAAAGGCGCAAAAACAAACAATATGATCTGCGCCTTTGGTCATTTTTACAAAGTAAAACGCGGCTACTATCATTTCGAACTTGAAGTGATGACCTTGTCGCCAAACGATTTCGGAGAAGGACAACTAACCGCGTTGTATGTTCAATACCTCGAAAAAGCGATCAGGAAAGAGCCCGCCAATTACCTGTGGAGCCACAGGAGATGGAAATGGGAGTTTGATCCTGCAAAACACAGGAGCGTTGGTATTGATGCAACACGAAATGATGGCTGATGTTCCGTTAAGACCGGAGCGGTTGTTGATCTTTTATTCAGCGTTGGCCGCCGGTTGTTCAATGTTCTGCCCGTCTTTCTCGATCGAAAACTTATCCGGCAATTCCTTGATCTTGCTCCATCCGCCAACCACATTCCTGATGTTGTGGATGCCTTGTTTCTTCAGCAATGATGAAGCGATCACGCTTCGGTAGCCGCCCGCACAATGCACATAGATATTGTGCTTGTCGTCGAGATCTGCCATGCTTCCCGGGTCCGTAAGGTCGGTGAGCGGTATGTTGATGGCGTCTTTGATGTGTCCGTTTGCGTATTCACTTTCTTTTCTCACATCGAGGATCACGAGGTTTTGATCGAAAGGAATATCCATTGCCAGTTCATCGGCATCTACATCGATGACCATATCGATCGGCTCATTGGCCGATTGCCATGCTTCGAACCCGCCGTCGAGGTATCCTTCGATCTTGTCGAAGCCCACACGGGCCAGTCGCACGATGGTTTCTTTCTCTTTTCCTTTTTCTGTAACCAGGATCATTTTTTTATCGAAGGGCAACAGGCTTCCGGCCCATTCGGCAAAGCGCCCGTCGAGACCGATGCTCACAGAGCCAGGTAAAAAACCTGCGGTAAAGGTTGATGCATTGCGCGTATCCAGTACGATCGTGTTTTCTTCGTTCGATCTTTCCTTGAAAACCGCTACCGGCAAGGGCTGCAGGCCTTTTTCCAAAACAGCGTCGAGGCTCTCGTAACCTTCTTTGTTGATCATTGCGTTGATCGGGAAATATTGCGGCGGCGCAGTGAGCCCGTCTGTAACGGCCTTGATGAATTCATCTTTTGTCTGCGGCTGCAATGCGTAATTGGTTTGTTTCTGTTCGCCGATCGTGCTGTAGGTTTCCGGCCCGATGTTTTTTCCGCAACTGCTGCCGGCGCCGTGGGCCGGGTAAACAGTAACATCATCCGCAAGCGGGATTATTTTTGATTGCAGGCTGTCGTACATCATGCCCGCCAGGTCCTCCACTGTTATCTCGTTTCCTTTTTGTGCCAGGTCGGGACGGCCCACATCGCCCACGAACAGCGTATCGCCGGTAAAGATGGCGCGGTCTTTCCCGGTTTCGTCTTTCAATAAAAAACAACTGCTTTCGAGTGTGTGGCCGGGCGTGTGCACCACTTCCATTTGCAGCTTGCCTATCGGGAATAATTCCCCGTCTTTTGCCACGTGTACAGGGAATTTGGTGTTCGTTAACGGGCCGTATACAATGGTTGCGCCCGTAGCAGCGGCAAGATCGAGGTGCCCGCTTACAAAATCGGCATGGAAATGCGTTTCAAATATGTATTTGATGGTTGCATTGCGCTCTTTCGCCAGCACGAGGTATTCTTCGATATCGCGCATAGGATCCACTATGGCGGCAATACCGTCACTCTCAATGTAATAAGCGGCCTCGCTGATACAGCCGGTATATAATTGCTTGATGAACATGCTGTCTATTTTAAGCAAAGATAATGGCAAGCTTCAGGCCAATGGATACGGATTAGGGAAAAAGAAGCTGAAATGGCACGAAACCTGTCAACCTACCAGTGTTTCAACAAAACTTACCACTTCTGCAAGACGCGTGTAATTCACTGAATAAAAGATGAATTTGCCATCACGTGTTGTGCTAACGATGCCTGCGCGGCGGAGGATGGCAAGGTGTTGTGATGCCACCGACTGCTCCAGCCGGAGTTTCACATAGATCTCGGTAACCGTCATTTTCTCATGCTCATCCAGCAATTTGATGATCTGCTGACGGAGTTTGTGGTTAATGGACCTGAGGATCAGTGATGCTTTTTTGGTGTGCAAAAAATCAACCTTAATCTGATTCTTACCGTTCACCAGAGTAACGGCTTGTAAGGTTTGGCTCATGACAATAAAAGTTGTAATTGGGGGGTTAATAAAACTTAATCGTACGAGCTAAAGTTACAACATTGCATCGGTATTCATAGTACAAATTATATGAATACCTATTTTACTTTGTTTTAAAGCTTTGGTTGCGGATTGAAAAACTCTTTCACATAAAGCGGTTCACTATAGGCCAGATCGGCAAAAAGCCTTGACTCATAGGCTTTTAATGCACGCGCCGCCAGGTCGCCTGCGTGGTGCTGTACATCGGAGAACAAAGCGGAGGGCGCGCTCACAATTCCTTTCAATTTGGTTCGTCCCGAGCCGCTGAACACCACTGTTTTTTCGTTCAGAAGTTCCGAAAAACTGCTTTCATCAATGATCGCCGCATGCGGCGGTTGAACCTCGCTGAGCGAAGCGTTGTAAAGGGCCGTAAATACTTCCATTCTTCTCGCATCGATCAAGGGGCATACCAGGAACGATGGATCGAACAAGGGCTCGCGCGAAACAACGGCCTGCGCCATTACTTCGGGTGTATGGATGAGAATAAGCGGTTTGTCAAGCGCATAGCAAATGCCCTTGGCCGAGGCCATGCCCACCCGTAAACCGGTATAGCTTCCGGGCCCGGAAGTGGCCGCTACTGCATCGAGTTGCTGCAAAGGGTAACCCGCATCTGCCATCAGCTGCCGGATGGCGGGCTGCACAAAAGAAGCATGGTTCTTCTGCTCCGTGCTTTCAATCATACCCAGCACATGCCCGTCTTTGCTAAGGCAAACACTGGCGTGTTCGGTGGCGGTGTCTATGTTTAGTAGTAAGGGCATTTTTGGTGTTTTGCGGCCACCGGTGAATAGCATCACTGGTGCCTTTGATTAGTTGGTGATACTGTATTAAAGTTCATTCACTTCTTTATCCAGCGCAGGTGCAACTGCATACCGACTGTCGGTTTCATTCAATTTGTGTAACAGCGATGCGATCTTTCCCAGCCCGATCCTTGCGCTCCATTCAAACGGGCCAAAGGGATAGTTGGTGCCAAGCTTCATAGCCGTGTCTATGTCTTTTTTGGTGCTGATGCCATCGCCCAACCCGTAATACGCCTCGTTAACGATCATGGCAATGACGCGCGCCGCGATCATTCCCGGAACATCGGGCACAACCTGGAATTTCCATCCGAGGGCGTTCAGGATCTCCTCTGCATTTGCGATCAGCGATCCATCGTTCCCTGCTATCTCTACGATCTCTCTTTTCAGAAAACCGTTCCAGGCATTGATGCGGATACAGTTGGCCGGGAGTTCTTTGCAGGTGCCGATCACCGCATTTACAAAAACCGGCTGTTGTGTGATGCCTGCAAATGCCGGGCCCTCTTCTTCAAAACAAAGATCGAAGTAGGCATCGGCGTTGCTGGCGACGGCGCCGCCTGTAATAAATTCCACGCGCACGGCTTCGGGAAACCCTTTGGATAAGAATTCCTCTTTTTGTTGTGTACCTGCTTTTACAATTATATACATGCGTAGGATTGAAGCGCAAATTTAGGTGGTGGCGCGTTGCAAAAAAAAATGCCACAGATTTCACGGATGAACACAGTTGAACCCTTGTGTTGTTACCTTCCTACAAAAGACTGTGTTCATCCGTGAAATCTGTGGCTTAAAATAAGGTTTTCAGTCTGAACCACCCCCTAAATTTAGGTTGGCAGGTTGCCAGAAATACAGCAAATTGCCTGTGATTAAAACAATCTTATGTCAAAACAGATCATCATCACCGACAAAGCGCCGGCGCCCATCGGCCCCTACAACCAGGCCGTTAAAGCGAACGGGTTTGTATTCATCAGCGGTCAGGTTGCGTTTGTGCCCGCAACCGGCGAACTCGATTTGAGCAGCCTGCAGGCAGAGACCCACCAGGTAATGAAAAACCTGGGCGAGATCCTGAGCGAGTCGAAGCTCACTTTTCAGCACGTTGTTAAAACAACCATTTTCCTGAGCGATATGAGCCTGTTTGCACAGGTGAACGAAGTATATGGATCCTATTTTACCGGCGACCACCCCGCACGCGAAACCGTTGCAGTGAAAGGATTGCCGCGAGGTGTGAATGTAGAGATCAGCATGATCGCCGTGGTTGACCTCTAGGCCGTTGTTGCGGAACGAAGCGATCTGATCATTCGATAGATCGCTTCGATTCCGCAATAACTTTACTGTTTTACGCTTACCATGTAGGTTACATCAAAACATCTTTCTTCTCCGGGCATCACCGTTATCAATCCCATCTTATTATTAAAATTATCGGGTGCGCCGCTCAGGGTTTCGATGGCTATGCTTTTGCGGTGTGGGGGTATGTATACCTGCAGAACCGGGTAATTTTTACCGGGCCCGATACGCAGCACCAACCGGCTGTTTTCTAAAACACAAAACGGATCTCCTGTTGCAGGGTCAAATAAAAAAGCATTGTCCAGTTCCATTCCCTTCAGCAAAACCCCGTTCTCAAAGCGGTTGTCGGCAATTGTGTTCCCGGTGGGAAGCAATACTTCATTGTATTCAAGCCGTGTGCTGCTGTTGAACCGAAGCGTGCAATCATCCAGCGAGCCGCCCGGTATAAAATAGGGGTGCCACCCATCTGCAAGCGGGATGGCATGTGTATGGTTATTTTTAAGGGTTGTGCTAACGGATAACCGGTTTTCTTTTTCCAGGGTCCAGACAATTGAAATGGCATACGGGAAAGGATAACCCGCATCGCTTCCATCATACAAAAAATTCAATTCAACAAGGGCCTTTTCTTCGTTGGCGAACAGGCGCGTAACGGTAAAACCGGCATCGTATAATAGCCCGTGTATCGCATGGCCATCTATCAAAAACTTTTCGATGGTGTATTTTTTACCTGCGAATTTGTACTGCCCGTTGGTCATCCTGCATACAAACGGGCTAAGCTTTGCGCTCCTGAATTCTTTTGTTCCGTTCTTTTTTGCCTGCTCCACCGAATCAAAACCATCAACCACGTTCACCCGTTCATGGTTGTGTGTAATGCTGAACGCATTGAGCATTGCTCCCAAAGCGTAGATCTCTGCCCGGCAGCCGCCCGGCCCGGCGAGGTGAACAACCGGGTATTGCTGCCCGTGGTCAACGGTTGCTTCAAAGCGCATGGCTGTGTTTTAAGAAAGAAAAATAAGCGTTTTGGCGGCAAATAAGCCCGCAGAATTCAAAGCTAACAGTTGTTAACCTTTGCTGCCAATAGCGTAGTTTTGCAGACGAGTTTAAAAAAGGACCATGTCTTACACCCCAACCCATAAAGTCAGAATTGTAACCGCCGCCAGTTTGTTTGATGGGCACGATGCAGCCATCAACATCATGCGCCGTATCCTGCAGTCGAAAGGTGCGGAGATCATCCACCTCGGTCACAACCGCAGCGTGGCCGATATTGTGGAATGCGCCATCGAAGAAGATGCACAGGGCATTGCCATCACAAGCTACCAGGGCGGGCACGTGGAGTTTTTTAAATACATGAAGGACCTGCTAGATCAGAACGGTTGCGGGCACATCAAAATTTTTGGTGGTGGCGGGGGAACCATTCTTCCTGAAGAAATAAGGGAGCTACATCATTACGGCATCACAAGGATCTACAGCCCGGACGACGGCAGGCACATGGGCCTCGAAGGAATGATCGAAGACGTGATCAGGCAATGTGATTTTACCCTCAACGGAAACGGCGACTACCCGAAACCGATGACACTCGGCGAAGTGAAAGACGTACGAAAGATCGCAAGACAGATCACGAATGCAGAAAATGGATCGCTGGAGAAACAGGAAACCACCAGCAGTAAACCAAATGGCACCATACCCGTTCTGGGAATCACCGGAACCGGCGGCGCAGGAAAAAGTTCCGTTACCGACGAGATCGTGAGGCGATACCTTCAATCGTTCACAGAAAAAACGATCGCTGTTGTCTCTGTGGATCCCTCCAAAAAAAAAACAGGCGGCGCATTGCTTGGCGACCGCATACGCATGAATGCCATTTCGCATGGGCGCGCCTACATGCGCAGCCTCGCAACACGCGACGACAATACCGCGTTGAGTGCGCATGTGCAGGATGCCATCGATATCTGCAGGGCCGCCGGGTTTGACCTGGTTATCCTGGAATCCGCCGGCGTTGGGCAAAGCGATGTTTCGGTTCTCGACTATTGTGATGTGAGTTTGTATGTGATGACACCCGAATACGGCGCCGCATCGCAACTGGAAAAGATCAATATGCTGGATTATGCGGATGTGGTGTGCATCAATAAATTCGACAAAGCCGGCGCACTCGATGCATTGCACGATGTGCGCAAACAGTTCAAACGCAACCATGGTTTGTGGAACGCGAAAGACGAAGAACTCCCCATCGTAGGAACGATTGCGGCACAGTTCAACGATGCAGGTGTAAACGAGCTTTTTGAAAAACTGTTTGATGCGATCGAAAAGAAATGCAATGTTTCTTTCGGCCGCATTCCAGTTGTAAACAAAGAAGCAAAAGGAGAAGCCACCACTACCAGGTCACAGATCATCCCACCCAAACGCGTCCGTTATCTCTCGGAGATCGCAGAGAGCAACCGTGCCTATGATACATGGGTAAACGAGCAGGCAGTGATCGCTTCGAGATTGTACCAGGTAAACGGTGTGATCGAAGCCGCAAAAGAATCGGCAACATCCTGCGATGAACCAGCGCTGTTAAACCTGCAGTCGCATTTTGAAAAACAACTTCACCCGGATTGTAAGTTGCTCATAGCGCAATGGCCATCGGTTGTAAAAAAATACACGGCAGACTTTTTCGAATACCAGGTGCGCGACAAACTGATCAAACAACCCCTCACCGTTACCTCGTTAAGCGGCACAAGAATTCCCAAAGTGGTATTGCCCAAATACAAAGACTGGGGCGATATACTGCGCTGGCAGTTGCAGGAGAACCTGCCGGGTGAATTTCCTTATACAGCGGGTGTGTTTGAATTGAAGCGACAAGGCGAGGACCCCACGAGGATGTTTGCAGGAGAGGGTGGTCCTGAACGCACGAACAAACGTTTCCACTATGTTTCATTGGGGCAACCGGCGATCCGCCTGTCTACTGCATTCGACAGCGTTACCCTTTACGGCGAAGATCCCGATCACCGCCCTGATATTTATGGTAAAGTGGGAAACAGCGGCGTGAGCATTGCCACGCTCGATGATGCGAAAAAATTATACAGCGGTTTTGACCTTTGCGACCCGAAGACTTCGGTAAGCATGACGATCAACGGCCCGGCACCGATCATACTCGCGTTTTTCATGAATGCGGCCATCGACCAGCGTTGTGAAAAATGGATCGAAGAAAATGGTAAGTGGGATGAGGTGAATGCATTCATCAACCAAAAATTCAGGCAGGCACCGAAAGCGATTTACTACAACCCGGCCTCACCGGAGCGTTTGCCCGAAGGCAACAATGGTTTGGGATTGAAACTACTGGGCGTGAGTGGCGATGAGGTACTGCCGGAAGACGTGTACGAAAAGATCAAGGCAGAGGCATTGTCGCAGGTGCGCGGAACGGTGCAGGCAGACATCCTGAAAGAAGACCAGGCGCAGAACACCTGTATCTTCTCCACCGAGTTTGCGTTGAAATTGATGGGGGATGTGCAATCGTACTTCATCGACCAGAAAGTAAGGAATTTTTACAGCGTAAGCATCAGCGGCTACCACATCGCAGAAGCGGGCGCAAACCCCATCACGCAGCTTGCATTTACATTGTCGAACGGGTTTACTTACGTTGAGTATTACCTGAGCCGCGGCATGAACATCGACGATTTTGCGCCGAACCTTTCTTTCTTTTTCAGCAATGGGATGGACCCAGAATACAGTGTCATCGGCCGCGTGGCAAGGCGCATCTGGGCCAAGGCGATGCGTAACAGGTACAAGGCCAACGACCGCTCGCAGAAATTGAAATACCATATCCAGACCAGCGGCCGCAGCCTGCATGCGCAGGAGATTGACTTCAACGATATCCGGACAACCCTGCAGGCGCTGTATGCGATCTACGACAATTGCAACAGCCTGCACACAAATGCATACGACGAAGCCATCACCACGCCTACAGAAGAAAGTGTGCGCAGGGCGATGGCGATCCAGCTCATCATCAACAGGGAACTGGGAACGGCCGTTACAGAGAATTTTATACAAGGCAGTTTTGCGATAGAAGAGTTGACGGACCTGGTAGAAGAAGCGGTGCTGGCCGAGTTCGACCGCATCACCGATCGCGGAGGCGTATTGGGCGCCATGGAGCGTATGTATCAGCGGAACAAGATACAGGAAGAGAGCCTTCATTACGAAACACTGAAACACACGGGCGAATTACCGCTGATCGGCGTGAATACCTTCCTTAACAAAAAAGGAAGCCCTACCGTATTGCCCGGCGAAGTGATCCGGAGCACAACGGAAGAAAAAGAACAGCAGATCCAGAACCTGCGCGCGTTTCAGAAAAGAAATGAAAACAAAAGCGCCGATGCGCTGAAAAAGTTGAAACAGGCAGCCGTGAACAACGATAACCTGTTTGCCGAATTGATGGATTGTGTTAAATATTGTTCGCTCGGGCAGATCACCAACGCACTGTACGAGGTAGGCGGCCAATACCGCAGGAATATGTAAACAGGTTTGCGTATCTTTCGGTTCTTATAAAGAACGATCGTTATGTATAAAAAATATGTACCGGCATTGCTGGTTTGTTTTTTCAGTGTGATGGCAGCGCACGCCCAGGCGCCGGCGAGAAAGATCGATACCACGATGAAGTTTGGCAAATCGGGCTACCGCATCGTCTGTACCAACAAGAACGCAGATAAGAACCTGCTTACCGTTAAGCCCATCAATTTCGAAAAAGAAGCGGGCGGAGATTTTACACTTGACATCAAGGGCCGGTTGCTGAAAACAGAAGTGGAAGACTTGAACCGGGATGGTTTTCCCGACCTGCTTTTGTATACCATCATGCCCGATGATTCGCTGAACCGCGTAAACCTCTTCGCGATCGCATCCGAAGAAAACAAATCGGTTGTGCCCATCGCGCTCCCGGATATTTACAATGATCCCAAACTTCGCATCGGGTACAAAGGCAACGACACGTTCTTTCTCATGGAAGGAAACCTCATCCGCCGCTATCCCATTTTTCCAACAGAAGGCGCGCCGGCCGCAGCGGCAAACGGCAATATGGTGCGACAGGTACAGTATGCTGTAGTGAGAGAAGAAAGAGGGTACAAGTTCAAAGTGGTGAGAACCTACGATTTTACGAAATAGGCCCGGGCCATTCAGAAATTATTGGCGGCGATCACAGTAAGCAGTGATCGCCGTTTTTTTGTTTAATCCGTCGCGGGAAGCTGTAAACAATCATTATTTAATCCGTCCCCGTTTCTTGCAACATCCATCCTCGTATCTTTATCTCACACAAGTACACAACATGAGAAAAACGATCCTGTTTGCCTGCGGACTATACCTCTCCGCCCAGGCTTTTTCGCAAACCACAACCAGCGGGCCAGAAGACAATAAAGTAACACTGCCCAACGGATGGAGCCTCACGCCGGCAGGGCGCAATTTTCCGCTGGGCGATCTTCCTTTGAACATTGCAGTGAGCAGGTCAAAGAAATGGATGGCCGTTACCAACAACGGGCAAAGTGTGCAAAGCATCCAACTGATAGACCCCGTGAAAGAATGGGTGGTTGATAATGTAGTGGTCCCGAAAAGCTGGTACGGACTGCATTTCAGCGGAGACGAAAAGAAACTGTATGTATCCGGGGGAAACGATAACTGGATATTGGAGTATGCGATCGAGGATAAGAAATTAGTGTTGAAAGACAGCATCATCCTGGGAAAGAAATGGCCCAACAAAATTTCACCCGCAGGGCTGGCCATTGATGATGAACAACAGAAAATGTATGTTGTTTCAAAAGAAAACAACTCACTTTACATCGTTGACCTGAAAACAAAAAAAGCAGAACAGCCATTTTCGCTCGGCGGCGAAGCGTACTCGTGTTTGCTGTCGCCCAACAAAAAAGAACTGTACATCAGCTGCTGGGGTTGCGACAGGGTGTATGTGTTTGATACAGAGAAAAAGAATGTGGTGGCAGAAATACCCGTAGGAGACAACCCGAACGAACTGTGCCTTACCAGGAATGGAAAGTACCTGTACGTAGCCAATTCAAACGACAATTCTGTTTCAGTGATCAATGTTGCCGAAAGAAAAGTGATGGAAGTGCTCAACGCAGCATTGTATCCCGGTGCGCCCAGCGGTTCTACCACAAACGGCCTGGCATTGAGCAGCAACGAAAAAATATTGTACATCGCCAATGCCGACAACAATTGCCTGAGTGTGTTTGATGTTTCTGTGCCCAACAAAGGGAAAAGCATTGGGTTTGTTCCCACAGGCTGGTATCCTACCAATATCAAAGTGATCGGCAGGAAGATATTTGTTTCCAATGGCAAAGGGTTTTCGTCGAGATCCAATCCTTATGGCCCCAACCCTTTTGGCAACAACCAGGAGGTACTTCACCACAAAGGCGATCCGAACATTCCAAAGAACGTGCAGTACATCGCCGGGCTTTTCCAGGGAACGATGAGCATCATAGACGAGCCGAATGAAAAACAACTGGCGGCCTATTCGCGAATGGTTTACGAAAACACGCCCTACAACAAATCAAAGGAAATGACCGTAACGGGAGAGGAAGGAAATCCCATCCCAAGAAAAGTAGGCGAGCAGGGCCCGATCAAATACGTGTTTTATGTGATCAAGGAAAACAGGACGTACGACCAGGTGCTGGGTGATGTGAAAGAAGGCAATGGCGATCCGAAACTTACTTTGTTCGGCGAAAAGATCACACCCAACCAACACGCGCTGGTAAAAGAATTTGTGTTGCTCGATAATTTTTATGTAGATGGCGAAGTAAGCATGGACGGACACAACTGGACCACCGGCGCTTATGCAACGGATTATCTAGAAAAAAACTGGGTAACTAGCTACGGCGGACGAGGCGGCACTTACGATGGCGAGGGTGGGCGCGAGATCGCAAACAACAAAGGTGGTTTTATCTGGGATCATTGCAAACGCGCAGGCGTAAGCTACAGGAGCTATGGCGAATTTACAGATGGGAAGAAAGCAAGCATCTCATCGCTCAAAGGGCATTTCTCTACTACGTATACAGGATGGAACATGAATGTAAAAGATACCACGCGCTTTTACCAATGGCGAAAAGAATTCGATTCATTGCTTTCGGTAAACGCGGTTCCACGCTTCAATACGGTGCGAATGGGAAACGACCATACAGAAGGGTTGCGTAAAGGAAGGCCCACACCCTATGCGCATGTGGCCGACAACGATCTTGCGGTAGGCTTGTTTGTTGAATACTTAAGCAAAAGCCCCATCTGGAAAGAGACCGCGGTCTTCATTATCGAAGACGATGCACAAAACGGCGCGGACCATGTGGATGCACACAGGAGCACCGCATATGTTGCAGGCGGTTTTGTAAAAAGAGGATTCGTAGACCATACCATGTACTCAACCTCCTCTATGTTGCGCACGATAGAGCTCATCCTCGGCATACCACCCATGACACAATACGATGCCGCTGCAGAACCCATGTGGCGCTGTTTTACAGGCAAAGCGAACCTGGGCACATTTACAGCGAGAGCCTCGCAGGTAGACCTGATGGAAAAGAATACGGCCATGAACGAATGGCAGCAGCGTTCCGAAAAGTTCAACCTCGCAAAAGAAGATGCAGTGCCGGATCTCGAATTTAATATTGTGCTTTGGTATGGATTGAAGGGCGACCATGTTCGCTTTCCGGGCCCGAAACGCGCGGCTTTTTACAAACCAATAAAAAAGGCCGACGACGATGATGATTAATCCACAACGAGAAAATTCATCTTCTCAATAATTTTTGATAATCGATCGGCTCAAATTCAAACTCGTGACTTTTCTCCTTTGGATTGTAGTTAACGATGATTGGAAAGCTTCTGAATTTTTTTTCGTCAACAACCAATTGGTATTTGATTTCACCGGAAGATAGTTTCGACTCGATAATCGCGATACCGCGCTGCAAATTGATCAGATGTATGGTCATTGTTACTCTCCCAAATATTGGATCAGTTAAATCCATTGTTAACTTATTCTGCTCCTTCATGGTAATTTGCTGAATTACTGCCGGGTAAGGACCCTCGCAACCTGCAGTAAGTACAACCGTAGAGTCATTAATTGAAACCCAGTTGTTGACGCAATTATCCGAGGGATAGTAAACATAATACTTCCCCTTGTACAGGTACAAGGGATACCAGTTTTTAGAAAACTGCGGAAGCTTGTGTTTGCCCGGTACAGCCTTATATTCCTCCACTGCATCTTTCAGGAACATATTATAAGTTTCCGGATCAAAATCTTTTTCCAGGGCTTTTGTATATGCCCAGGATTTGGGATTTGATTCAATGTAAATGATATGACGATTTCCTTCCGACGTAAAATTTTTCATCAGAAACACAGTGTCTTTTTTTGACTGCGCCGCCGCAGAATTCCAGTAGGATGACACGACAATTAGGTAAATAAGAACATGGGTTCGCATAAAGATTGGTTTTTCATCAACAAATATCATAAACTATTTCTTCTGACCATAGCTACAGTATAAGGCGGCCTGCAGCATAGGCATTTGCTGATGCGCCCAACAACAACAGCATGCCAACGCGCAGTTTACTTACAATGTATCTATTGAAGATTGATTTCCTTAAACTGTAAAGTTATGGCCGTATGAGACCTACGTATCAATGTGTCATCTTACGATCACTATCTTTGTTACGATCCGCTCACTGCCGCTATCATCCCTCACCACCACGAGGTAAACTCCGCTCGCTATTGTATTGCCCAGGTAATTTCTCCCGTTCCATACCGCCTGCCCGCCCAATGCGCGTGCCTGGTAAACAAGCCTGCCGTTGAGTTCGGTGATCTTTACAAGTGCATCGTTCACCAGCCCGCGTATGGCAATGGTTCCGTTGTATCCCGGCGGAACGGGGTTGGGATAAACAAGAACATTGCTGTTGGATGTGGTACCCTCTGTTGCCGTGCTCCTGAAACTGCAGATGCCGGATAAGGTTGAGATGAAAACCTCTCCGCTTGCCCCATCAACAGCAATGCGTTTTACATCGTTGTTCAGCAGCGGGCTGTTCTCTGCAGTAAAACGGTAAATGACCTTGTCGCCGTCTGGCGAGATCAGCCATACGCCGTTTTTGGTGCCTATCCATTTCCTGTTGGCGCCATCAACCGCCATGGTTTGTACGATCTCGTTTTTGAAAAGCAATCCCGCGAAACGATCGAGCTGCACAACGGGCAACACCGCATCGCAGCCACCAGCGCTGAATACTTCGCTGTTGCATTGGATGATGCCGATGCCTTTATCGGTACCCACCCATATAAATCCATTGCGGTCTTTTACAATACTCAATACATTGTTGCCGGGCAGGTTTCCATTGCCCGGCCCCTGGCGGTAAAACTTCCATTTGTCATCGGATGTATTGTCGATGCTTTGCCCGTAGCTGAACGCAAACAGGCCATTGTCTTTCGGACTCACGATCCACAACTGGTTCAGGTCATCCACCACAATTTGTGAAACTGCATTTTCGGTGTGTGCGAACGGGATGGTGAATCCTTTGAATGTGCCGTCCGTTTTTCTTACATGAAGCTCCTGCGGCGCGCCGTAATTGCTGATCCATAAATGATTGAACTGGTCATAAGCCAATCCGCTCACCCGGTAACTTCCCGGGTCGCCCGTAGCGGGTTGCAACGTACTGTTGCCTTTTTTATAGATCACCGGCTGGCCCGTTTCTTTGAAGTTCACCAATCCGCCGCCATAACTTCCTGCCCATATGCCCGCGTCAACGGGATCCGCGGCAACGGTTATAAAATCAAGAACGGAATCAAGCACCGGCAGGTTGAAAAACCCCTTGTAGTTCCATTGACCCTCTTTGAATGAATACACGCCGTTGCGGTTGTACTGGTAGTTCCATGCGGTGTTCACGCTTCCTGCGGCGGCGTATACAACATTGTTCTGAACAATCATTTCGCCATCGGCGGTACCCGGCGGCCCATTCGGGATAAATCGTTCCACCTGCGCGCCAAACCTCGATAAGCCACCAAACTGGTCCGCGATCCATACCCCATCGTTGTCTATCACAGCGGATCTGGGAAAAGAAACAACATTACCCTGCGAAAGATTCTTTTCAATCTGCCCGTTTGTATTCAGCACCAGCACCCTTGCATTGCCTGAAGCGGTGCGTTGCGAAACAAGTATTTTGTTTTCGGAGGAATTACTGTTCACAATTTGCCAGGCCGCATCACTGTAAAGGAAATTCCAGTTGGTTCCATTTAAAATAAACAGTGAATCGTTTTTCTCGGCAACGATCCTGTTATTGGTGGTGAGCACGTTTTTAACCGCGCCAGCGCTAAGGCCGTTGCTTCCGCTCAACAACTGCCAGTTGGCATAATTGGAAATATTGGGCGAGTTGGCGGCGATGCTTTTCAGCCCTTCATCGGTTGCAGCGAAGAAAGACGCGCCATCGCCTGTAAACCCGTTCACTTTAACCTGGCCGCCACCATTGCCGATGAACCAGGTGTCCTTGATCTCGTATTTTGTGAGGTTCACAACGATCACACCAAGCCCGCTGCCCAGGTAGGCCAGCCCATCCCTGCAATAAATGGAATAAACGGTTTTGTTGCCGGCTATTGTGCTGCGCCTGATGTCGCCGATGTTTTTGATGTTGTCTTTTTTTACCACATCCACATTGCTGTTGCTGTATACCACCACAAGCTGGGCGGTTGCCGCATCCCAGCCGATGGCCTGCACACCAATATCGTTCAGGCCCGTTGCCTTGCTGTAGCGTTGTATTTCTTTATCGGCATCAACAGAAAAAAGGGCCGCGGTGGTTGCGCAATATAGTTTATCGCCCCTGACCACCTGGATGGCTTGCTGGTAGTTAAGATGATCGCGCCACTGCCCGATGGGTTGAACGGGGAGCAACTGCGCATTTACATTCCCCCAAAAACAAAACAGTACGGTCAACTGAAAACAAAATGCCTTCCGCAATTTTTTCATCAAACAAAAAAAACAGGCGGAAGGCATTGTAAATGATTTATACGGTCAGCGCATCAGATGTTAACGATGCCGTTCTTGATGGCAAAAATAGCGAGGCCCACGCGGGTTTTCACATCCAGTTTCTTGAACAGGTTGTCGCGGTAGGTATCGATGGTGCGCGGGCTGAGGCACATTTCATCAGCGATCTCCTTGTAGGTTTTTTCGGTGCAGATCCATTTTAAGAAAGTGGATTCGTTTTCCGACAAACTGTTCAGGGCCGCGGTATCACTGTCTATCACATCTTCGTGGTTGATGTAATGCATCAGTTTGTTGCTCACCAGTTCATTGATAAAATACCCGCTGTCGCGGATGCTGTCGAGCGCGTCTTTGAAAACTTTTGGCTTGCTGTCTTTGAGTATATAGCCACGCGCACCATTTTTCAGCATGCGTATGATGGCGGTATCGTTCTCGAGCATGCTCAGCACGAGCACTTTTGTTTGCGGGAGGTTGTTCTTGATCCAGCCGGAAGTTTCGTAACCATCCATCACCGGCATGGTGATGTCTAACAAAACGATATCGGGCGGAGTTTTTGTTTTTACCTTTTCGATGAACTGCTTGCCGTTATTGGCTTCCATTACAACTTTGAAACCTTCAAAAGAATTGATGATGGCGGCGAGCCCGGTTCTCAACAGTTCATGATCATCAACTAACGCAACGAAAGTCATAGGAGAAGCGATTTAGGTTTAATATACAAAGTTATGGTAGTTCCGCTACCTGGCGCGCTTTTAACATCTACCGTAGCATTGATGGTTTTGGCGCGGTTGATGATGTTCTGCAACCCGATGCCCGAACGCTCCTCGTTGAGCAGGGCGGTATCGAAACCAATGCCATTGTCGCTGATGGTAACCACCGTCGTCTCCGCTTCATTGTTGATCGACACATCGATCTTGCTTGCCGCGGCATGCTTGATGATGTTGTTGATGATCTCCTGTATCATTCGGTAAATGATGATGTCGGTGTTCACATCCAGGATGTGAAAATGATCGGAAGTGTGGAACGAAGTGCTGAACCGGCCCGTTTTCTCCAGCGAAACAAGCAATTGCCTGATCGATTCGATGATGCCGATGTTGTGGATGCGGTTGTTCTGTAAATTATGGCTCAGGTCGCGGAGGTCTTTGATGGCTTTGCCGAGGAGGTCATCCGTCTGGTTGAATTTGGCTTCGGGAACCGCATCGCCGAAAGTATTGAGGTTGAGGCGCGCCAGGCTCAGGATCTGCCCGATGTTGTCGTGGATCTCCTGGCTGATGTAAGCAAAGGCCTGTTCCTGGATCTCGAGTTGGGTCTTGAGAAGGGTTTGTTCAAAGCGGTTGCGCATTTCCTCTTTCTCTTCGCGGTTCTTGCGCTGGCGCCTGAGAAACACGAATACGATCAATAATACAAAACTACCTATCAGGATGAAAAATACAGAAGCAACGACGATCGTTATGAGGATATCTTCTTGTTGTTTCGGCATAGGTAAAATGCGATGCAGAATGAGCTGTATAAAATTACGTTTAGACTGTGATTGATGATCCCATAGATTCTCACGCCCTGTGCCTGCAGGTCGTTGCTGCGTAAATATTCAAACAAGGCGTTTATGATCACTGATCCAAGGTAAAAAATAAGCAATCCGCTCGAGATCCAGAAAAATGGTTGCTTCGACAGCTGCTGGTCTATCTTGTCTGGCAATACCGATTCATAAAAATAGCAGCAACAGCATACAACAATAAAAAAAGAACCGAGTAAGAAAGTGTAGGTGTTGAATGTTTTATTAAAGCCCTGTACAAAAAGCATGTTCAGTACCACGAGCACGATAAAGGTTGGAACAAAAACCAGGATCATTTTTTTCAGCACCGGCTTTTTGAAATGCTGGTAAAAAAGCATGCTGTAAAACAGGAACTCTAACGTGGTAAACACGTTATACATAGCATAGTTGCGTATTACCTTAGATAAATACCACCATCCTACAAGTTCGATCAGTACTGTGGTCAATAAAAAAGGAATAAAATAGAGTATTATTTTATTCCTTTTCCGTGTATAAAGAAATATTGCGACCAACAGACTTATGATCTGGAAATATAAGTCTATCGAAAATAGCATTATGCTTATGGGAAGATTTGGCCGTGATTTAAAAATTGATCCGGATCTGCAGTGATGTCATCTGGCCCGTCTTTCCTTGTGCTTCCGTTAGATGAAGCGCTCGGAATTTTATTGCCTGTAAAGAATACGGTCAGTTTGCCCCAGTCTTTTGAACTTACCGGTGCCGCCCCTCTTCCATAAACGCCAAAGTTTACGTAAATAACATCCGACTTGTATTTTGTCTGTAATCCCTGGATAAATGAGATCAGGTCTTTTGCAGAAAATGCAACGGATTGCGCCTGGTCGCCTTCGCCATACTTTTTGCTGTAGTTAGCAGCAAGCGCTGATGCGTAGGTAGACGGAATAGAGCCCGCATAATGGCCCAAACCTGCGGTTCCAACCACAGCCCCTTCGGCTACTACTGTTGTATTGTTCTGGTTATCAGTTGTAGCGGCAACCTCATCTTTCTGGCACGAAACCAGGAAAACAACCGCCATCGCCATCATTACTGGTGCTGAAATAAAGGAGAATTTTTTCATTGCTTATGTTTTTATGCCTATCAGCCTTTCGTTTATACTCTGAATCGGTAAAATATATGGAATGCAAGTTAATGTTTCCCTGATTTTCTTTGGGAAGTAATTTGCCCAAACCGGCTGACCTATAAATTATTGCATTGAAAATCAATTAAATACATAGTATTTGTTGACAAAAAAACGGTGTTTCTCCCAACAAAAATACCGTGAAAACACCGTGGTAAAACTACTGGATTTGGGACAGGCCGGCCCTCAAATAGCCTTTTATGTAGAATAAAATGGTGCATTTGCACTAGGTGGGAATCAACAAAACCCAGTTATTTTTGAATGGGCCCCGCAATGTATCTGCGGATAGAAAAGCGGTTTACGAGCCAGATGATCGTTAAAACTGCAACGGCCGTAAGCGCGGTATACAGTGAGGGCAGCATACTCACGTAAATATTCTGTTTCAGCAACGCATAATGAATAAAGGCCTGTAAACCGGCGATGATCGCGAACGAAACAAGAACGATCAGTATGTTCACCGGGAAAAATTGTTTCATCAGGAAACGTCTCAGTTGTTTGGGCGATGCGCCCAGTGTGATCAGCAAAACGATCTCTTCTTTGCACGATGCGATCGTTAACTGGATAAAGAGCGTAAAGATCAGCAACGCAAAAAGCAACATCACCGCACCTGTGCCCCAGGAAATGTTCACCACAATATCCACCACCTGCCTGTAGCGGCTGAAACGAGTTTTGTCGGCATCGGTAGCCAGGTTCTTTTGTTTGAGGTATTGCACCAGCTGCGGGTTGCCGGGGTCTTTGGTGCGGATGATTACCCGCGACGGCTTTGCATCCGCATTCTTTGCAAACTGCGTATTGCCCCAGTTCATGAATTCTTCCGGCACAAGCAACGATGAGATCCTGTCGCTGAAACCCACCACCTTTCCATTAAACGTTACAATGCCATTGGGGCCGTACACATTCACCTTAAACACGATCATCTTCACCACCTGCTGGGTCAACTGCGGCAGGTTCTGCGAAAAGGAGAACTGGAAATTGTAAAAATCCAGGAACATGTTGGGCGCAATGATCGGCACAAAGGATGCGCTTTCGTCCCATTTCCAGTCTTTGCTCGTAACATCTATAAAATCTTTGGGAACACTTTCAAATGCGATGTCCGTAAAAAAAGGAAACCGGTCGCTCGAGCTTTGTATCGACGCCTTGAAACGGCTCGGCGTTAACAAGCCAACTGATTCCACGAAGGATTGCTTTTTCAGATCGCTTACCTCTGTTTCTGTTAATGTAGTGGCGCCCAGGGTTTCGTCGTTGAGCACCTTGTTCAACACCAGGAAATTGGCAACACTGTCCTGGTTGCTTTTGCTGTGCAGCAGATCATTGTAATTGGCCTGTATCTGCACCGCGGCGAGGATCAGCAGCATGGCAATGGACAAACCGATCACCGCCATAAAAAATCTTTTACGGCCCGCGCCTGCGTGTATCAGTTTTTTCAATAAAAAATCTAGTCCCTGCATCTGTTATAAAACCAGTTTTCTTGTGTATTGAAAATTGTCGTCCTCATCAAGATCTGTAATGATGAATCCTGCATTTCTTTTCCTGCATTCCGTTTCGATCAGTGCGGCGGCTTTTTTTGTGTTGTTGATATCGAGGTGACTGAAGGGTTCATCCATCACCAATAATTCAAAAGGCTGGATGAGTGCGCGCACGATAGACACCCGCTGCTGCTCGCCATAACTGCAGAGCCCTGCGCGCTGGTTGAGTATGTGTGTAACGCCGAGCGCTTCCGCCATTTCATCAATTTTTTCGGCAGGGTAATAAGGCGTTTGCAAAACTCTTTTCAGCTCGATGTTTTCCCTCGCCGTTAGATTGGGAAACAGGCGCAGGTCCTGGAAAACGATGCTGATCTTTTGTTGCCGCATTTCGGCCAGCTCATCTTCACTTACCTGGTTCAGCGGTTTTTGCCCGATGCTGATGCGCCCTTCGTAATCGTGCCGCAGGTTATACAGGATGTGAACAAAAGTTGTTTTACCCGTGCCGCTCGGCGCTTTGATCTTAACGAATTCACCGTGCGCAAAAGAAACCGTATTGTTCCATACATCGGATCGCCGTTGGATCAAACGGTCTTTTAACGGGATGGGGATGATATGATCGAGTTCAATATTCATAAGAAAAACGCCCGGGCCGTAACGCAAAACGCCGAACGCATTTGCGTTAAGCGTTCGGCGTTTTTGGTACAGCTACAATTTTTTTTAGTTGGTGCGGATGATCGCCGGCACACCTCCCGGAAATAACTTCTCTTCCGCTTCTTTTTCTTTCTTCGCCTGCAAACGCATGTCAACGGCGATATCAGTGATCAGGCTGGTAAGGGTTACAAGGCTGTTTTGTTTTTCATTCTGCATCCTTACTTCTGTTGTTGAGGTAACGGTGGTTCCATCAAAATTATCGAAGGTGCCGATCACGTCTTTGAATGCATTTTTTACAGACAGGGCCGAGTTCTCATACTTGCCAACAGTGCCCGGTTCTTTTGTAAAAGCGTTGATCGTTCCGGCAATGTCGAAATAAAATGCACCGGCTTTGCCTTTGAATTTATCAAGCGCATCTTTGTTGATCAAGGCTTTGCTTGTTTTGGCCATGTAGTTCACATAGGTAAGCGAATCGCTCGCGATCACGAAGTTCTTTTCATCGGCCTGCAGGTAAACGCCAAGCATCGACAACAACGCGCCTCCTTTGTAAGTGTTGTTTTGTTTCACTACGTAACCCATGCCGGCTGCGAGATCCATGATCTTGAAAAAACTTGCTTTGTCGCCAACCGGTGCGTTCATCACCATCTTACCGATCGATCTTTTCTCCACCATGGTTTTCTCGTTGTGTTTGTTCATCGGGTCGGGACCGGCTGATGGGATGCCAAGGTCCGACACAACAACGGCAATGTGTCCTTTGAAAGATTTGTAAAGGTCGGCGCTGTTCAATCCTGCTTTTTCAAGGAATGAATTGGCGAGGCCCTCCACTTCCATTTGTTTCAGCACACCACCAAAGATCTCAGGGTTGAATGCAAACAACATTACTCCGTTGATGTTTTGTGAAGGATAGTGCTCGATCATCGACAGGTCTACCGTTGGCCCCGCGTATTTTTTCAGGATGCCGCTTACAAGCTGGTTTGGATACGCTGTCCCTTTCATCAATATTTTTCCGTCTTCAAATGTCAGTGTTCCTGTTGCGTAGTTGTCTTTCATGAACTCCTCCAGTTTGGGCGGCTGTATCGGGAGCATAGACAATGCAGAGAGGGAACTGTTCGAGTTGGAGAACATATAGCCATCGGCTTTGTCTTTGAACATGTTGGTGAACATCTTCACATCGGCCATCGATTCGCTTACTTTTTGCGTATAAATGCGCGCCACGAGCCTTTTCACCTCGCCTTCCGCATCGGCAGGGGTAGTGGGTTGCTGGTAAACTTTTGTTGCTGTATCGAAAACGGGTTTCTGTATGTGCTGGTGCACGGTAAATGTTACCTGGTCTGCGTTCCATGCAACTATTGTTGTCTGTTTGGGAATGGAGAGGTAACTGTATTCTTTCTCTTTTACAATAGTGCCCTGTAACTCTTTGGGATGGCTCTTCAATTGTGCCTCAAACTTAGCCGCATCTTTCAGCCCCGCAAGTACGGTGAAAGTGTTGGAAGAGCTTTTGTCTGCATTTACTTTTTGCTGCACAAACAAAAACACTTTGCTTTCCCAGTTGATGCCGGCGCTGTCTTTAACGGCGTTGAACATGGCCTTGTCTTCCGGATCGTTTCCGTCTTTAAAAATCCTGCCGATCAGTGTGTCGATGCTGATGCCGCCTTTCTGCAGTTTGTCCTTCATCTGCTCGGGGTCAAGTGCAAACACAACGCCCGCATCTTTCGGGATGTATTTCGCCTCTTTCGGCACATTGCTTTTACACGATGAAAGCGCCACAGCAAAAACGAATGCGGGGATGAATAAGGTGAGGAGTTTTTTCATAAGGAATGTGAGGTTTGTGTATGTAAAGTTAGAGCTTGCCACTAACAAAACCTAACAACCATCGCTATTTGGGAGCCGGCACGGCATTAAAAAAAACGAAAGGTACCATTGCTGATACCTTTCGCCGTATTGCGGGGATGAACGCGGAATTTATTTTATGATCGCCTGGTAGATCGCATCCTGGATATTGCCCCTTACGCTCAACTGGCTCAATTTATTGTTGTTCCGGGTTGGTGTTACGCGGTTGGAGAGGAAGATATAGACAAGGTCCGATTTCGGATCCACCCAAACACAGGTGCCTGTAAACCCGGTATGGCCAAAGGTTGCGGGCGAAACATATTTTGAAGGATAAGGGTCCTTGCGTGTTTCATTGTCTTTCTCAGGTTTGTCGAAACCGAGCCCGCGCCGGCTGATGCTACTGCTGTAGGCAGTGAATTTGTCCACGGTAGATTTTTTGAAGAACCGCTGCCCGTTCAGTTCGCCGCCATTGAGCAGCATCTGGTAAAGCTGCGCAAGATCGTAGGCGTTGCTGAACAATCCTGCATGACCTGCAACGCCGCCAAACATGGCCGAGCCTTCATCGTGCACATCGCCGCGCATCATTTGCTGGCGGAAATGTTTCTCTTCTTCTGTTGGAACGATGAGGTCTACCGGCATCAGCTCCCTCGGGCGGAACGTTGTGGTTGTCATGTGCAGCGGCTCGTAAAAGGTCTGGCGCGCATACTCATTCAGGGGTTTGCCGCTTACGGCTTCAACGATCTTGCCCAGGAAAATAAAATCATTGTCGCTGTATACGTACTTATCAGGCGCACCGAGTTTGCTTTTCAGGATGCGTGAATACAAGGTATCCTGCCAGTCGCTGCGCAGGTAAAGCCCTTCTGCCACGCGGGTCTGGTGCTGCGCGTCTTTGATGGTTGAAAAATATTGCGGCAATGGTTTTCCGGTAGCCGTATCGATCGTTTCCCTGTAAAAAGGAATGAACGGGTTGAGCCCCGCCTGGTGCAGCAGGATATCGGAAAGTTTCAATGGCGCCTTGTCTGTGCCGCGTACCCATGGGAGGTAATCGCCGAGTGTTTTATCAAGATCCACTTTTTCTTCATCGTACAATTTCATGATGGAAACATTGGTGGCCGATATTTTGGTTACCGATGCGAGATCAAAAACCATGTCGGTTGTCATGGGTTCTTTCTTGTCAAAATTGGTATACCCAAATGCCTGGTGGTAGGCGATCTTTCCATGGCGCGCAACCAGCACAACCATTCCCGGCGCGGCGCCTTTTTCAACCGCATCCCTTGCAATGTCGCTGATCTTGCCGAGTGCCGCGGTGCTGAGGCCTACAGACTCCGGCGTTGCCGGTGGAAAATAGCTGTTGTAAACAATTCCATCCCCAAATTTCATGTTGTCGGTTACCGTAACGGGGAGTTTTCCTTTTGGCTCTATGGTTCCTGCCAGGAGGTCCGTTGCTGCGGATTGAACCACTTCATCGTCTTCGTAACAGGCAACGAGGTTGGCAGCGGCCGGGAAATTCTTTAACGCGTATGGGTTTCCAAAAACAAGTGTGATGGTTTTGCCGCTCTGCAGCCCGTTCACCAGGGAAACAGATGCGGCGCTCAATCCAAAATTATTGGCGGGTCTGCGGCTGAAATTGTGCAGGCCAACGATCACCACGTCGTAATTTTTTTGCTGGATGGTGTTGATCAGCTGCGTCGCGCTTTCATTGTCGCTTTTTTCGATGATGGTTGATGGGTTTTTATCGTCCATCAATTGTTTACCCAGTTCGGTTTTGCTGCCGAACAGGTACACATCGGCGTTGTATTCTGCTTTAAGCCTTGCGGTGATCCTGTTCTCCGCAGGCGCGCCGATACATACATACGCGATCCTTTTTCCCTTCGTGAGCGGGAAGATGGTTTCGTTTTGTTTGCGTACCAGGGTAAGTGCATTTGCACTGAGCAGGTTTTTGATCCGCGCCGTATGGGCATTGAGGTCGTTAACGATGTTGTCGGTGGGGATCTCTTTTACTTCATTCAAACCCAGGTGGTATTTTGCCAGCAATACTTTTTTCACTTTGGCATTGATATCGTCCCATGTTAATTTTCCGTCTTTGATCGCTTCTTTGATCTTGGCGATGCTGCCGGGGATATCACCGGGTAAGCACAACATATCATTGCCCGCGATCAGCGACATCACCGATGCATCGCCTTTCGGAAAAAATTTTGCCACGCCCTGCATTTCCAATGCATCTGTAAACGAAATGCCCTGGAAACCGAGATCGTTTCTCAGTACGCCTGTAACATTTTTTGCAGAAAGCGAACTGGGTAAATTGGTGGTGGTATCAATTGCCGGGATCGACAAGTGTGCGGTCATGATGCTTCCTACGCCCGCATCGATCAGTTGTTTGAATGGATACAACTCGAGGTTGTCGAGCTCTGCGCGTGATTTGTTGATGATGGGAAGATCGTGGTGAGAGTCAACCGCCACGTCGCCGTGCCCCGGGAAGTGTTTGGCGGTTGCCATTACACCCACATCCTGCATGCCTCTCATGTATTCAACGCCGTAAAGCGCCACTTTGTATTTGTCTTCACCAAAGCTCCTGTCGTTGATAACGGGGTTCATCGGGTTGTTGTTCACATCAACATCAGGTGCATAGTTTACCTGTATGCCCAGTCGCCTGCATTGTTCGCCAACGGCGCGGCCGAATTCGTAAATGAGTTTGGCGTCTTGTGTTGCGCCCATCATGAGTTGTCTTGGAAAACTGATCACGCTGTCGAGGCGCATTCCCAATCCCCATTCGCCATCAATAGAGATCATCAGCGGTGTTTTGGCGATGGATTGATAGAGGTTGGTGAGATTGGCCTGCCGCACGGGCCCGCCCTGGAAAAAGCAAAGGCCGCCCACGTTGTATTTTTTGATCAGGTCTACCACTTCTGCGATGTGCTCGGGCCCGAAGTTGCTGTGTGCACGGATGATCATGAGCTGTGCGATGCGTTCGTCTTTGCTCAGTTTCCTGAACTTCTTTTTAACCCAGCGTTCGGCCGCCGGTGTTTTCTCGTAAAATTTCTGGGCAGTAGCGGCGAAGCAAAAGAGCACCGCTGCGAGGAGGGACAATATTATTCTTTTCATAGACTGGCTTGAGATAGCACAAGTTAGGAATTCGTTGCGTGTTTTTGCCTTGTACGTTAAAATTCTTGCAAAAAACCGCAACTGGACTGGCAACAAAAAACCCCCGCGGTGGCGGGGGTCTATAAAAATCTGATTGAAAGGCTAGGCTTCTTCTTCAACGTCTTCTTCCGGTTCTTCACTGAGTTTTGGTTCGATGTTGTTGGCTTTGAGCACTGCGTACCATTTCACCATTTTCTTCATATCGCTCGCGTACACGCGTGAGAAATCCATATCCGGGTATACTTTCTGGAAATAGGCTTTTACTGCTGCGGCATCTTTTTCAGAAGGCAGCGCCTCGTTGCTTGCGCCCATTGCCTGGAACACTTCTACCAGGTTCACATTATCGCGAACGGTATATACTTCAATGCTCTCGAGGTGTGAGAAGTTGTGGATGCGGCTGCTCACGAATTTGGTCGATTGGTCGTCGAGCGATTTTACAATGGCCCCGTCGGTTTTGCTTCCTACCAATTCAAACAAGCCATTGAGGCCGGTGATCGATATCAATTTACTGTACTCCATAGTTACTTGTTAAGGCTGCAAAGTAAGGGGAAAATGAAGAAAATGTAAGGGAAGAATATCCCGGAAACCCAGATTTAGGCTTTTTTCAACGGATGAACGCCGGAGTTTTTTTAAGTATGCAGCGTTTCTGAAACCTGTGAAGACTTGTGTGAATGATGTATTTTGAGGCAGATCCCCGGTTTGTTGTACAGCTCCCCTGGCAATACAATAAACAGTTGCCGGGATCAAACCATCATCCAAAACAAGACCCATGCTAAGAAAACTAACGCTTTTCGGCCTGTTATGCCTCGCTTCTTATTTTTCAAATGCGCAGGCGCCCGACAATTACAACGCTGAGCTCGCCAAAAAAACCGGGGCTGATGACAACGGGATGAAACAGTATGTAATGGCTTTCCTGAAAAAGGGTACAACCCTTGTTTCCGATACCGCCAAAAGAAAAGAATTGCTGAGAGGGCATATGGCCAACATCACCCGTCTTGCCAACGAGGGAAAACTGGTAGTGGCCGGGCCGATGATGGACGATACCGGCCTGGAAGGCATTTTTGTTTTCAACGTAAAAACGATTGCAGAGGCCGAGGCGCTAAGCCAGACGGACCCTGCTGTTAAAGCCGGCATGTTTGCGATGGAACACCACCCATGGTATGCTACCGCCGCACTGATGGAAGTGGTGCGGATACACGGCACTTTGCAGAAGAAGAAGATGTGAGGGAGCGCAACCATCAACGGAGAACCTTATTGAAACCTTATTCATAAAACCAAATTTCATACCATGCAAAACGCGATCAGCTGGTTCGAGATACCTTCGGTGGATCTTGAACGCGCACAGAAATTTTACGAAACTATTTTTGGTGTTACCCTTATCCCGATGGATATGCCAGATATCAAGATGCGCATGTTCCCGTTGGAAAACAGGATGGGCGTTGGGGGCGCCATTGTTCACAGCGATGGTTTTCACAAACCGTCTGCAACAGACGGGCCGTTGATCTACCTCAACGGAAATCCTGATCTTCAGCAAGTGCTTGGTAAAGTAGAGGCCGCCGGTGGAAAGGTGATCGTTCCAAAAACCGAGATCTCGCCTGAATATGGGCACATGGGCGTATTCATCGATACAGAAGGCAACCGCATTGGTTTACACTCCGTACCACAATCCTAAAAATAAACAACAACTACTATGAGAAAATTATTGTTATTGGCCTGCCTGCTTTCCGTTTCCCTGGTTAAGGTGCACGCGCAGGTGTCGGGCGAAATGGTTAAAGAAATCCTCGTAAAAGACTGGGAGCGTGCGAAGGCATACACCAACGAGTATCTTAATTCGATGCCTGCCGATAAGTACGGCGCTTATGCGGTTGACAGCATCAAACGCAGTTTTGCGCAGCAGATGCTGCACCTTGCTGCAGGCACTTTTGGCCTGAGCGCAAGCGGAACGGGTGAAGCAAGAAAATACGTAGGCTTCAACATGGAACAATCGAAAGGTGCACAGTCGAAAGACTCTGTTGTATACTATGTGAACGAAGCATACGATTTCACCATCAGCGGCATCAAAAACATGGATGCAGCCAAACTCAGCGAACACGTGAAACGCGGAAACCTTGATGAGACAAGGCTTTCGTGGCTCATGAAATCGTTCGAGCACCAAACGCACCACCGCGGGCAATGCACCATCTATATCAGGCTGCAGGGCATAAGGCCGCCGAATGAGAAATTGTTTTAGTTGAGCGATAACCGGCCGTTATTGCTTCGTTCCCTGCAACGACGGCCGGTTACAATTCACCCAAAGTCGCATCCAGTCTTTCCTTCAGTGTTTCGTAGTCGGTATATCCCCTCGCGAGCAGGGTAAATTTTGTTTCGGATGTCTGGATCAATACACAAGGATACCCGGTAACCTGAAGTTGTTTGCAGAGCTGGAACTCGTAATACGCCTGCTCTTTGTATTCTTCTGATCCGAGTTTGGTGTAGAATACTTCGGGTTGTATGCTGTATTTTTCGAGAAGGTGTTTGTAGGCTTCGTCGTCGGTAAGGTCCCTACCTTCAAAATGCAATGCATATTGGAGATCGGAAGCAAATTCTACCTGCCTGCCCGGGTAATATTCTTTAAAGATACACAACGCGATCGCCGGTTTCTCTGAATGCGGGTACCAGTCGCTGAGGTCCGGGTTGTTGATGTGCCACAAATAATCCGCCCCGAACTTGATACCGGTATATTCTTCAACGGTTGTATAGGCTTTCTGAATAAATCCCGCCGTGGCCGCGATGGGAACCGGTTTCTCGGGCAGGATCATCCCACCTGAAAGCACTTCTACCTGGAGGGCAGGATAATTTTCAACGATCTTCTTCATCACCGGGCTAAACCCGTAACACCAGCCGCAATAGGCGTCGTAACAATAATACAAAGTGGGTTGCATGGTGCAAAGTTACTGTTAAGTACCAAATACAAAGTACATGAATCCTTGTGGGCCGGTTGCTGATCCCTGTTCCTTTAATATCTATATCTTTGCCCTTACAAACCTTATCAAAAAACGCTCAACTCCTAACTTAATTACCATGCCCGGCTTTGAATTATTTGGCGAAGAAGAAAGAAAAGAAGTGAATGATGTGATGGAAACCGGTATTCTCATGCGGTACGGTTTTGATGGCCCGCGCAAAGGGCATTGGAAAGCGAAGGAACTCGAGGAGGCCATCAACAAAACATTCGGAAGCAGGTATGCGCAGCTTACATCGAGCGGCACCGCTGCTTTAACAACGGCCATGGCCGCACTGGGTATTGGTTTTGGCGATGAGATCATCATGCCCGCCTTCACTTTTGTGGCAAGCTTCGAAGCGGTGATGAGCGTAGGGGCCGTTCCTGTGCTGGTAGACATAGATGAAACGCTTACCCTCGACCCCGCAGCCGTTCGCGCGGCCATCACACCCAAAACAAAATGCGTAATGCCGGTGCACATGTGCGGCAGCATGGCCAACCTGGATGCGCTGCAGGCAATATGCGACGAACACAACCTGATCTTACTCGAAGATGCGTGCCAGAGCATCGGTGCAACCTACAAAGGCAAATCGCTCGGTACGATCGGTGCAGCGGGAACCTTTTCCTTTGATTTCGTAAAAACGATCACCTGCGCAGAGGGCGGTGTTGTGATGACGAACAGCGAAGATGTTTACACCAAATGCGATGGCTACACCGATCACGGCCACGACCACAAGGGAGCCGATCGCGGTGCGGATCTCCATCCTTTCCTCGGGTACAATTACCGCATCAGCGAATTGCATGCGGCCGTGGGCCTTGCGCAGATCAGGAAGCTGGATACCTTTCTCACCCTGCAGAAAAAAAATTACAGGGCGCTCCGTTCTTACCTCGAACAGGTGCCCGAAATTACTTTCCGAAAAGTGCCCGAAGGTGGTGAGGATAGCTGCAGCTTCATCAGCTGGTTCCTTCCAACGGAGGAGATCACAAAAGACGTGGTGGCAGAATTAAAGGAGCAGGGCATTTTAGCAGGTAATTTTTATTGGTTCGTGAACAACTGGCATTACGTACGCAAATGGGATCACCTGAAAGATGCCAAGGCCTTACACAACCTCAGCAGCAAACAACGCAATGCACTTCAAAAGATAAAAGAAGCCAAATTTGAGGCAAGCGACGCCATCATGTGCCGCTGCATATCTACCGCCATCAGCCTGGTTTGGAGCGAAGACCAGATCAAGGAAAAAGGAGAAAAACTGGTAGCTGTTATAAAAAATGTGCTTGCGCGGCAAACGCAGAAAGCATAAAACTGCGGTAGATTCCAGCTTTATGCCCGCCCGCTTGTTTGCGGGTTGCCTATCCGTACAATACCTGTCTTATCGATTTTTCGGGAGCAGTTTCGGCACCGGTTTAAGATCGCGGCCTTTTCCTTCAAGGGTGTTCACGTAATCAAGACTACCCAATCTAACCCGGAAAGGAATCTTTGTTAATTTTTCGATCTGTAATTCTTTCTTGCAGAAAAAGCTGAGATTGTCGCCGTAAAAATCCTGGTCAACCAGCCTTAAAGGTGTGTTTTTCAGGCTGTCGGCGCGTTTTGGAGAGAGCTGTAAATTGGAAACCACCGGCTGCGCAAACCCTGTAACGGCCGTTATTAGCAATAAATTCACAAACAAACAAATTGGTTTCAATGTTGGGTTGCTTTCATTTGTGTGTAAATTTACAGCAAAAATCAAGCCGGGTATAAAGTACGATGGGCAAATTGACGGTAAGTGCCCGTTTTACCGGACCGGAATTAAATATGAAAAACCTGGAAACGGAATAACGGTAAACACGGCTTGAAGGCCCTCTGCAAACTGCAGGTTCCCGCTCCAAATTGATATATGTCTCTTAGCCAGTCATTACAACAGAAACTATTACAAAAGCTCTCACCACAGCAGATTCAATTAATGAAACTGCTGCAGGTTCCTACGGCCAATCTTGAAGAGCGCATCAAAGAAGAACTGGAAGAGAACCCGGCGCTGGAACTGGATGAGGAAGGACATGAAGACGAGTTCGGCGACGACATGAAAGATGAATTTGACAGCGCCTCGGATGACGACAAGGATCTCGATGGCAGCGAAGAGGACTATGATAATGTAGACATCAGCGAATACGTGACCGACGACGACGGCGAGATCGCGGATTATAAAATGAAAGACGACAACTATCCTGAAATGGACGATCAGAAAGTGATCCCCATCCGGGTGGAGACCAGTTTTCATGAACTGCTGCTGACACAGCTGGGAATGCTGGAGCTTGATGAGCGCAGTTTTAAAATAGCGGAACAGATCGTGGGTAGCCTCGACGACGACGGGTACCTGCGCAGGGAGCTCTCTTCCATTTCAGATGACCTTGCCTTCAGGCAGGGGCTTACGGTGGATGAGAAGGAGATTGAAGCGCTTGTGCAGCAGATCCAGCAGTTTGACCCGCCCGGTATTGGCGCGCGCGACCTGCGTGAATGTTTGCTGATTCAATTGAAAAGAAAACTCAACGAAGGGCAAAGCGTAACACTCGCCATACAAGTGCTGACGAAGTATTTTGATGAATTTACCAAGAAGCACTACGAAAAAATACAACGCAGCCTGAACCTTACAGATGAGCAGATCAGGGATGTGATCAACCAGATCATCAAACTGAACCCGAAGCCAGGGGGCAATATCGGCGAGATCAACAAAGCGGAAAGTTATATTGTCCCGGATTTTTTTGTGATCAATAACAATGGCAAGCTCGAGCTTACACTCAACGCAAAGAACGCGCCCGATCTCCGCATCAGCGAGGGATACAAGGATATGCTGAAAGATTACGACAAGGGCAGCAAAAAAGACAAGCGCCAGAAAGAAGCGGTGCTTTTCATCAAGCAGAAAATAGATTCGGCGAAATGGTTCATCGATATGATCAAGCAAAGGCAGGATACTTTGGTTGGAACGATGAGCGCCATCATGAAACACCAGCAGGAGTTTTTTCTTACAGGCGATGAAACAACCATGCGCCCGATGATATTGAAAGACATCGCAGAACTTACCGGCCTCGATATTTCAACGGTGAGCCGGGTGGCCAACAGCAAATTTGTGCAGACAGAATTCGGAACCTACCGGTTGAAATTTTTCTTCAGCGAATCGCTGAGCACCGACAGCGGCGAAGAAGTAAGTACGCGTGAAGTGAAGAAGATATTGAGCGACATGATCGAAGCGGAAGACAAGCGCAAACCGCTGAGCGATGAACTGCTTACAGATATGCTGCAGGAAAAAGGATACAACATCGCAAGAAGAACCGTGGCCAAATACCGTGAACAACTGAACGTTCCTGTGGCGAGATTGAGGAAAGAGCTTTAGACAACCATAAAAACGCCCTTCTGCTTAAGATCCTGCTTACCGACAACTGAGAATTATGGACGAAACAATTGATATCAAACATCCCCGCTCATTAACCATCGGCGCAAAGATCATTTCTTACGTGTTTCACCCGTTGTTCATCCCAACGTATATTTTTATCTTTTTGATGTACCAGGTGCCTTACGAGTTTGCCGGTATTTCTGAATACCAGTTGAAGCTTCGTTTGTTCAGCACGTTCTGGCTCACCGCTTTTTTTCCCGCGTTTGCGGTGTTCCTGTTGTGGAGATTGAAGTTCAGCGAAAGCATTTTTCTGCGCACGCAAAAAGAAAGGATCGTTCCTTATGTGATCACAATGGTGTTTTACTGGTGGATGTATTTCCTGAGCCGTAACCCGAAGTTCGACGACCAGCCTTCCGTTCTTAAGTTTTTTTACCTTGGTATTTTTATGTCAACCGTGTTCGGCCTAGTGCTGAACAATTATTTCAAGATCAGCCTGCACGCCATGGGTGTTGGCGGGGCGATGTTCGCTGTTATTCTTTTCTCCCTGCATTACCGTATGCCGCTGGGCTTCGCGATCAGCATTGCCACGGTGCTTACCGGCCTCGTTTGTACCGCACGGTTCCTGGTGAGCGACCATACCAACAAGGAAGTGTATGTTGGGCTGCTGGTAGGCGCTTTTTGCCAGGTGGCTGCGTTTTTGTTTGTGGATATTATTTAGGATTGTCAGGCTATGAATACATCGTTGTTGGTCAGGCGACCAACAAACGGCGGCTGCATAATGAAACATTATTTCCCCAAAACAATGGATTGTTCGTCGTCAAATACGAACGTGACCGATGCTGCACGAGCGAATGCCGTTGCTCTGAAGCGTTCTGATTTTGCGAACGATTTGAGCCTTGATCTGATATCCGCAACCTTAGCTTGAAGTTCCTCAACGGTTGTCATCATTTCTTTCTTCTCCGAAGGTTCCTTTAAAACTTTAAAATAGGTATAGCTACCATCCTCGTTTTTTGATGCCTTATTCACGCGCTTCACCGCCAATACAATTGCCTCCTCAACATCAAACATACCTATTTGGTATCTGACCACTGCGTTATCAAGGGAAGTATTCGCAAAAGAAAAAAACCATGTTTCAAGATCAACGGCCTTTGATTTAACAACCGATGTTGGCGGCGGTGGCATTTCTCCTTCCATCAGCTCTATTTTTTTTGTTGTTCCTGGTTTTTTGGGTGCGGGTTGTTCACATGAAGATGTCGAAATGAAGATGCACAGTAAAAAGGTGCTTGCCGTAGGGAAAGGAAATTTCATGCGAACAGGTTTAATTCACACGAATATATAAAAAGATGTTACATGTGTTTGGTTATCTAAATAATCTCAAGTAATGTCGGTGTAATAAGTAGAAGACGCCAACATAGCGTAGGCTTTTGCCAGTTGGCTGCGGTTTTGTTATACGGCTGTTAGTGTATTGTCATTGCCATGTGATCAATACCTCATCCAACCAGTAACAACCACAGGCAGGCTGTGATCAGCAATCCTCCGATCAACAATAATAAACACGCCAGCAGCGACAGCGATAAACATAATTTTTTTACACCATCTTCCATATCGCCTCCTCTTTAAAACTTCACACAACGAACCCTGTCCAAGGTAGAGTTCCTGATCTTTAAGAACCCGCTGTACGAGGCAGTGAGCTCAAGACCGCCCCTCCAGTTTGAGACGGTTTTTAGTTTTGAAATATTTACATCATAACTCACACCTATGCTGAGGTGATCGAAATTCATTTTTACGACAGGTATCACCGCATCGTTCCATCTCAAAAAACTACCGATGTAAAAAGAAGTGGCTGGCTCTTCATCATCAAAACGGCTCACATCTATTCCATACAGCAAACCGCCGAGCAACTGGCGGTTCCCGTGTTGGGAATAGTAGTCGCCGAAGGCGATGACGTGCCCGTTGTCGCCGGCCTTTACATTAACCCCGATGTTGAACATCAGTCTCGGTGCGAGAAAATCCGCCTGCGTGGTTGTGGAAGAGCGGATGGTAGGTTTGGTAATGTGCGAGATGCCCGCGGCCATATAAAATTTTGTATTGTTGTTAAAAACCGTGCTGAAACAAAGGCCCGTGCTCAGGTCCCAGTAAGAATAACTGCTGTTGGTAATGGTTTGCGAACTGGCATTGTTTGCATTGTAGGCACCGTTCAGAAACTGGTCGCCGAACTTGAGTTGCGACGCGTCAAACTGGCTCGCTACGGGTCCACCCATGAATGCGATCGATAAATAGGTATCGCGTTCTTCATTCAATGATTTGTGGAAGTTGATAGCGGGCAGCAACTGCGTACGCTTCAACCGTATGTCGCCCGCGCCGTCCATGCTCATTTGCGAGCCCACTGTTAACACATCGTGGTTATTGCCCACCGGAATTTTGTGTTCAATGCTCAGCGATGTGGTGCGGAACGGAACGGTAACGCTGCCCCACTGGTCGCGGTAAGCCATTGAAATACGCAGATCGCCCGTAAAGAGCCCTGCCAGTGCGGGGTTGCGGAGCAGCGGCTGCTCGTAAAACTGTGAGAAAGTGAAATCCTGCGCCACAGATCTATCCGTTGCAAATACGGTGATCAACAGTGATAAAAATAAAATTCTACGCATAACATTTATTTTAAAACAGCAGTATTGCCTTTGAAAACAGCGGGCGTTCCTTTTTCACAGATCGCTTCGCATACATATACAAATACATCCGGTGATGCCATTTTTCCCCTGATGCGGCCATCCCACCCGCTCGATTTATCACCCGGCGAAAAATTTGATTTCTCAAAAACCATTTCGCCCCAGCGGCTGAAAATGCGGAAGCTCTTGATGAGTTTGATGCCGCGCCCCTGCACATACAGTACATCGTTCACCCCATCGCCGTCCGGCGAAAACGCATTCGCGATAAATACTTCAGAACCCGGGCAGAATGTGGTGATGCATATTGTATCGGTGCTCTTGCATCCATAAATATTCGTAGCGGTACAGCCCAGGCACTCATCCATGATCACTTTTGCAGTAGGCGCTGCGCAGGAGAGACAGGAGAAGGTGGCGTTACCCTTCCACTGCCATGTTCTGATGTCTGGCGATGATGTTATTGCATGCAACTGGAGCGGAACACCCGACAACACACTTGTATCGCGCCCGATGCTGAATGGTGTGGGTTTGCCAACGGTGAGCCTGATATCGGCCGTATCCGCGAAACAGTTGAATTCATCTTTACCCGTTACGCGGTACGTTGTGGTAACCACCGGCGAAGCAAAAACGCTTCCCCCATTGTAACTGCTGAGCCCGGCATCGTTTCGCCATGTATACGTTGATGCACCGCTGATGGCTATTTTTTTGGTCTCGCCAAGGCAAAGGGTATCAGCTGTTTTTGCGGTGAGTTTGAACGGCTGTATCACCCTTACATTGGCGCTTGCCAGTTCGCTGCAGCCATATTCAGAATAGCCGAGCACTTTGTATTCCGTATTTTTTTGCGGAGACACTTTTAGCGTGTTGCAATTGTTGCAGATGATGTTGCCGGATGGGTCTCTCCAGATGTAACCCGCGGCGCCACTGGCTTTCAGCTCAACGGTGCCACCTTTGCATACCAGGTTGTTCGCACTCACCGATACCTTCGGGATCGGGTGAATGATGATCTGTTTCAATGCGGAATCATAACAACTGTTCACCGTGGCCACCGTTAATTTTACCATGTATTTTCCTTCGCTGTAAAATGAAACCTGCACAACGGAATCTGTTGCAGAAAGGCCATTGCTGAGGTTCCAGATGCGCGTTTTTACGGAGTCGGTAGAGTTGATCACCGATTTCAGTTCCATCAGGTTATTCAGACACGCTTCGCTCATGGCATTGATGTCTACCTTGGGATAGGAGTGGATATTCACATCAAATTTTGCCTGCAGCGAAGCGCTGCAACCGTAAATGTTGTTCACAAGCAGGGAAGCCTCGTTCTTTCCTTCTGCGTCAAAAGAATACTGCATGGTGCTGCCTGCGCCGGTGTTTTTCTGGTTGATGGCCCAGATGCGTTTTGAAACGGGGAAGTAAGAAGAACTCGTGTCAACAAAGCGATAGGTCGTTTTACCGCAATCGTTGATGGCCTTGATGTTGAAAGCAGCTTTTACTTCGTCTACATGGATCGTGTCTTTGGGCTGCACAGAAACATTACATCCCGCCGCATTGATGAGTTGCGCAGAAGGGGCAAAACTTCCGGGTTTCGTATACACGTGCGATACATTGCGTGCAGTGGTAGTGAGCGTGCTGCCATCGCCAAAATTCCATTTGATGGAATCTGTATGGTTAACATCGGCCTTGAACTCAACACCGGTATTAAGCCTGCAGTATACGCCACCGTTGTATTGCAGCGTTGCGGAGGCAACAGGTTTTACTTCTACCAGTACGGTGTTGCTGGTGCTCATCAACGGTCCGTTGCAGTTTTGCGTGGTTACGATCCTTCTTACCCATGTGCTTTTGGTAAAAGCCGTTGTAAGGGAGAGGTGCCTGCTCCGGGCTTCGGTAATGACCGACCAATGCGCGCCGGTGTCGATGCTTTGTTGCCATTGATAAGTGAAGATTCCATCGCCGCCATCCGGAACGGTTCCTGTGATCTCTTTTGCAACCGCTCCTTCGCAAACCTGTTGATCGCCCGTAATGCGGTTGTTGGATAAGGCCTGCAGCACGGTGATCTTTGTTGTGCTGCCTTCAGAAGCACAGGTGTAGGATGTAATGTTCCTGCGCAGCAATAGAGATGCGTCCGGCGTAAATGTGAGATCCACACCGGTAGCGATATCCGTCCATTGAATTCCGTCGTAACTTTTTTGCCATTGGTACTGGAACGAATTGTTTCCACCTGTGCCGGCCTGCGCATGAATGGTAAGGGTTTGCCCCTTGCAAACGACCTGTGCAGTAGTATCAACATTATTGGTAATGGCGGGATACACAACGACCCTGACCGTATCTTTTGAATCTGCGCAAACACCATTGCTTATCCTCCATTCAAAATAATAAGTGCCGGGAACGATGTTGGTTACAACAGGGTTGCCGGCTGATTGATCAGAGAAGGCAGCAGCAGTCGGGCCGGATAACAGGCTCCATTTGCCATTACCAGATGCCGGGTTGTTGCCTGAGAGCCTGATGGAGCTTGTGCTGCAGAGCAATTGATCGGGGCCGGCATCCGCGGTGCTCACCTGCGGCGTAATGGTAATGGTGATGAGATTGCTGTACACCGGCTGGCAAACATTGTTGCCAACAAGTACCCTGTATTGCGTGGCGGCGGTGATGTTGTTGTAAAACAAAGTTGACAGTGAAACATTTTGAACCGACCAGGTATTTCCATTGTCGGTGGAAGATTCCCATTGCAGGATGTTTCCGCCGTAATTGTTCAGGATGATGGATCCGTTGTTCAGTCCTGCACAAACCGTTGCGTTACCGGAAAGTACTCCCGGGCTGGCGGGTTGTACAACAGTGATCGTGGCATTGTTCGAATACCGCGAAGCGCAAACGCCATTCTGCACAAGCGCCCTGTAAAGGGTTGTTGTTGAAATATTGCTGAACGGTTGGTTGTTCAATGTATTTGCCACAACGCTCCAGGTGTTCCCGTTGTCGGTTGAAGTTTCCCAATGAATGATGTTTCCTGTATTACCGTTTAATGAAACCGATCCGTTGTTGGAAGAAGCACATACCGTTGCATCGCCTGAAAGCGTTCCGGCAACCGTTGGCTGATCGAGACTCACTTTCACACTGTTTGAATATTGCGATGCGCAAACGCCGTTCCTGATCAAAACCCTGTAGGACGTGGTGGCGGCAAGATTGCTATAGGCGAGAACATCACTTGTGTGCGCCATTGCGTTCCAGGTATTTTCATTATCGTTTGAATACGCCCAGTGAAGGATGCTTCCTGTGTTTCCTGTTAATGAAAGAGAGCCGCTGTTTGCAGGGGCGCAAACGGTTGTACTGCCCGAAAGCGTTCCGGCTGTGGTTGGCTGGTCAACAGTAACCGTAACATGATTTGAATATTGCGATGCGCAGGTTCCATTTTGAACCAGGGCCCTGTAAACTGTTGTTGCGGTGAGATTGCTGAACGAAAGGCCATTGGTTGTGTTGGCGACCGTGGCCCATGTGTTGCCGTTATCGTTTGAATATTCCCAGTGAACAACCGATCCTGTATTGCCTGTTAAAGAGATGGAACCGCTGTTGGCAGAAGCGCATACCGTGTTGTTTCCTGAAAGTGTTCCTGCCACGGTTGCCTGCTCAACAGTAACCGTAACGGCATTTGATACCTGCGCCGCACAAGCCCCATTTTGAACGGTTGCCCTGTAAATGGTTGTGGTTGAAATGTTGTTGAACGTGTGCGCGGTAGCTGTGTTGGCAATGTTGCTCCAGGTATTCCCGTTGTCGGTAGAGAAAGCCCAGTTCATCACATTACCCGTGTTGCCGGTGAGCGAGATCGTTCCGCTGTTTGAAGTGGCGCAAACGGTTGTGTTTGCCGCAAGTGTTCCGGCAACATAAGGTTGATCAACAACAATCGTAACGTGGTTTGCGTATTGTGCTGAACAAACACCATTCTGAACCAGTACGCGGTAAAGGGTTGTTGCTGCAAGATTGCTGTAGAAGAGGCTGGTGCCTGTGTGGGCGATCACGCTCCATGTGGTTCCGTTGTCGTTTGAAAATTCCCAGTGAATGATGTTTCCGCTGTTACCTGTTAAAGAGATCGTTCCCCCGTTCGAAGAGGCGCAAACCGTTGCATTGCCCGTGAGCGTTCCTGCAATGGTGGGCTGGTCAACAACGATTGTTGCGTTGTTTGAATACTGCGATGCGCAAACGCCGTTTTGAACCATGGCGCGGTAAACAGTGGTGGTTGAAATGTTGTTGTAAGCAATGCTGTTGGTTGTATTTGCAACAATGCTCCATGTATTTCCATTGTCGGTCGAATATTCCCAATGCATCACATTTCCTGCAGAACCGGTTAAAGAAACCGAGCCGCTGTTTGCGGATGCGCAAACTGTTGCATTGCCTGCAAGTGTTCCGGCAACAGTAGGCTGGTCTACGGTAATGGTGGTGTTGTTTGAATACTGCGCCGCACAAACGCCATTTTGAACCAATGCCCTGTAAACGGTTGTTGCGCCAAGATTGCTGAAAGAAAGGCTGGCATTGGTATTTGCGATCACGTTCCAATTGCTGCCGTTGTCAGCCGAAGATTCCCAGTGAATGATATTGCCAACCGATCCCGTTAAAGAAAGCGTTCCGCTGTTGCCGGTTGCGCACACGGCCGCAGCTCCTGCGAGTGTTCCTGCAGTTGTGGGTTGGTCAACGTTTATCGTCACCTGGTTGGTGTATTGCGATGCACAAACACCATTTTTAACAAGTGCCCGGTAAATGGTTGTGGAAGAGATATTGCTGTACGTGTAATTGGTATTTGTATTGGAGATGATGTTCCAGTTGTTTCCATTGTCTGCCGAATATTCCCAATGAACAACGGTCCCGGTATTGCCTGTCAGCGAAACGGTTCCGCTGTTTGCAGCCGCACACACGGTTACGCCGCCGGCCAGTGTTCCTGCAACCGCAGGTTGATTTACGGTGATCTTTACATTGTTCGAGTATTGCGATGTGCAGATGCCGTTCTGAACCAGCACGCGGTAAACAGTTGTTGCAGGTAGATTGGTGAACGAATAACTGCTGCCTGTGTTTGCGATGATGTTCCAGCTGTTTCCATTGTCGGTTGAGTATTCCCAATGGGTGATGTTTCCTGTGTAGCCTGTCAAAGAGATCGTTCCGCTGTTTGCTGCGGCGCAAACGGTGGCATCACCTGCCAGGGTGCCCGGAGCCGTTGGCTGAACCATGGTAATGGCCACGCTGTTCGAATAGGCCGTATTGCATACCCCGTTCTGCACAAGCACCCTGAACAAACTGTTCGTGTTGATGTTGTTGTAGGAATGATCTGCGTTTGTGCCCGCGATAACGTTCCAGTTGCTGCCATTGTCTGTTGATTGTTCCCAATGCAGGATATTTCCCACATAGCCCGTTAAAGAAAGCGTTCCGCTGTTTGCATTTGCGCAAACGGTTGCTGCTCCGTTGAGTGTTCCACCGTTGGTAACGGCATCCATCGCGATAGATACCTGCGCAGAATAGGCTGCGGCGCAACTGCCGTTCTTTACATTCGCCTTGAAAAGCGTTGGCGCAGGGAGATTGCTGTAACTGTAACTGCTTCCCGTTCCCGCGATCGTGTTCCATGTGCTTCCATTGTCTGTTGATGAGGCCCAGTTGAGGATATTTCCATTGTAACCCGTGAGCGTAATGGTTCCGCTGTTGGCCATCGCGCAAACCGTTGCGCCGCCATTTACGGTTCCGGCAACGGTTGCATCGTCTACAGTAATGGTTACATTGTTCGAATATTGCGATGCGCAGCTTCCATTGCTTACCAATACGCGGTAGGTTGTTGTTGCAGTAAGATTGCTGTAAAACAAACTGGCGGTATTGTTAGACAATACCGTCCATGTATTGCCATTATCGGTTGATGATTCCCATTGGTCTATGTTCCCATTGTTGCCTGTAAGTGAAATGCTTCCTGCATTTCCTGTTGCGCAAACAACGGCATCGCCTGTTAACGTGCCTGCATTCACAGGCTGGTAAATGGTGATGGTTGCGTTATTGGTATAAAGTTGGGAACACGGATCATTCTTTACCAACACCCTGTACAAAGTTGTTGTGGTGAGGTTGTTGAACATAAGGCTGTTAGCCGTGTTTGCAATCACGCTCCAGGTAGCACCATTGTCTGTTGATCTTTCCCAATGCTGTACGGTGCCCGTTGATGCTGTTTTAAAAAGAATGCCGCTGTTGGCTGTTGCACACAGGTACAGGTTACCAAACAGCACGCCCGCCGTGGTTGGCTGCGAAACGGTGACCGTCTCAATATTCGAGTATGCAGATGCACAGTTGCCGCTCTGCACCAATACGCGGTAAGCCGTTGTTGTGGCCAGGGATGAATAGGATAAACTGTTGCCTGTGTTGGCAATTACGCTCCATGTATTGCCATTGTCTGTAGAGGATTCCCATTGCAGGATCGTACCCACATTTCCCGTTAAGGTTAAACTGCCGCTGTTGCCGCTGGCGCAAACGGTGGTCAGGCCTGACAACACACCAGCGCTGGTTGCAGGGTAGATCGTGATCTCCACATCGTCCGTTGAAACCGTACACGGCGCAGATGCCACGCTCCACCTGAACTTGTAAAGACCCGCTGAAAGGCTCGACACGCCCGTATTACGCAACAACGCATTGGCTATGGTTGCGGTACCAGGACCGCCAACCTGTGTCCACGACCCGGTGCCAACCGCAGGCGCACCCGCATTGAGCGTAATCGTGTTTACCGCACACAGTACCTGGTCGGTGCCCGCAGCCGCAACAGAAGGTTGCGGCGAAATGGAAACGGTACTGTTTGCCTTGGCCACGCATCCGTTTGCATCGGTAAGGGTTAATGCATAAGAGCCCGCGTTGGATGCCGCGGTAACATTGGTAACAGAGGGCTGGTCACTGGTTGATGTAAAACCCGGCCCGCTCCAGCTGTAAGTAAAAGGCGCTGTGCCGCCCGAAATATTAGCGCTGAGGTTCAGGGTACCGCCTGCGCATACCGGGCTGTTGCTTACGATCGAAGCGGATGGCAACGAATGGACGGTAAGCTGCAGCGCGTTGGATGCCGTGGTACAACTGTTGCTCGAAAGACTCGCAGCCGTTGGCCCTACGATTACGCGGTACAATGCATTGTCAGAAGAACTTACATTGGTCAAAGTAAGTTGATCGGTTGTAGAAGGCGCCCCTACATTGGTCCAGGTGGCGCCGCCATCAGAAGATTTCTGCCATTGGTAGGCGGGCGTAAGAAACGGGCTGTTCAGCAATGTTGTGTTGATGGTAACGCTCGATCCTGCACAGATCGCATTGGTTGTGTTGAAGGCCACAGAAGCTTGCGGGGTGCAGGCAGAGAACACGATATCATCAATGGCGAGATCATTGCCGCACTGCGGCTGCCCGCCATAAAAATCCACCATCTCCAGCACCAGCGAAGTGATACCGGCGGGCAACGCAAACTGGAACCCGTACTGTTTCCAGTTGGGCGCCACATTCACATTGGTGGTTAAGGGCACATTGCCGGTATTGAACGAGCCGAGTACATTGCCGTTCACGTCTTTGATGTAAAAAGTAACATTGGGATAAACGATCGATGCACCGCAGATCGGCCCGGTAACAGATGCAGTGTTTACATTGGCGAGCCAGGCAGAGAAACTGAAGGTTGATCCCGGGCAGAGATTGTCCACCTGCTGTTTGAAGAACAGGGAGGCGCCCGTACCCGCATTCACCAGGAACATATTTCCGTTCACATCCCCGGTATGGTCGCCGCCTACGGCCCAGTCGTTCTTACCCGCGTTCTGCACCAGCGGCGTAACCATGTACTGCCCGTCGGCCAGGTTGCCCGTACCATTGAAAGCATAATTGGTGGTGAAACCGGAAGGCACCACATTCTTTGCGGTAGAAGTAAGGCTCGTCCCGAAGCTCTGTTTAAAAACAGGCGCCAGCGCGCTGCCCGGGCATGTGGCCTGTGCAGATAGTCTCACACAGTAACACACGCACGCCAGCAGTAACAGATATAGATACCTGTTGGCTTTCATGGACATTGGGGGGCCGCATTTAAGCAGCGTTTGGATATTGGATGAAAAACATCCGGCAGACAAATCTTCTCTCTTCACAAAATCAACCCATTTCTCAACCGGTAATTAAATATAAAGCCGGAAAAACCGCTTTACAACGCACAAAACAAAACTCCGTGTTAATACGTTTTCTGCCCGTTAAATCAACCGTAATTTCTTGTGCGTTTTTATTGCTTTCTTTGTAGTTCTAATTAAGACGCATGTGGTATAAAGCAGGTAGGTTTATTTTAAAGAATCGATTAAGTTTATTAGTCATATTACTCGCAGCAACGGCTTTCATGGGATGGAAGGCTTCGCAGGTCCAGTTATCGTACGATTTTACCCGCGCCCTCCCTACCGATAACCCCAAATACAAGGAATACCAGTCCTTCCTCAAAAAGTTCGGGGCCGATGGAAGCACGGTCGTCATCGGGATTGAAAACCCCGGTTTTTACACCCAGCGGTTTTTCAACGAGGTAGGGCTGCTCGACCAGCAGCTGAAAAAGATCCCCGGTGTTACCGAGATCCTGAGCGTGCCCGAAGTGGTGCGTTTGCAGAACGACAGCCTTGCGCATAAACTTTTGCCGCAACGTATCTTTCATTATCCTTATACGTCGCAGGATTCGCTCAACGCAGACCGCGCCGCATTTGAGAACCTTCCTTTTTACCGGAGAATCCTGTACAACCCGCAAACAAACGCCTACCTCGTTGCCGTAAGCGTAAACAAAGACACCATCGGGAGCAAGAGCCGCACGCGCCTCATCAACGATATAATGAAGGAAGTGAACGCCTTTGAAGAACGGAACAATGTAAGCGTACACACAAGCGGGCTACCCTTTATCAGGACCTCCGTTGGCAACCGCATCAAAGACGAAATGAGCTGGTTCCTCGTTGGTTCACTGGTGTTGCTGGTCATCACCCTGTTGCTTTTCTTCAGATCCATAAGCGCTACGCTGATGAGCTTGCTGGTGGTTTGCATGGGTGTTGTGTGGAGCCTGGGAACGATCGTTTTGCTCGGTTACAAGATTACCCTGCTCACCGCGCTCATTCCACCGCTGGTTGTTGTGATCGGCATCCCCAACTGCATTTATTTCCTCAATAAGTACCATACCGCTTACCGCGATGAAAAAGCAAAAGAGGCAGCGCTGGTAACCATGGTAGGACGTATGGGCATCGTAACGCTGTTCTGCAACATCGCCGCTGCCATTGGGTTTGCTGTGTTCGCATTAACGAAAAGCGACCTGCTGAAAGAGTTCGGCGCAGTGGCGGGGATCAACATCATGGTCCTGTTTCTCATCTCGCTCATATTCATCCCCGCGGTACTCAGCTACCTGCCGCCGCCAAAAGCAAAACACACGAAATACCTCGATAATAAGTTCCTCGAGAAATTATTGCTGCGCATCGAAAAATGGACGTTTCACCATGCGGGCTGGGTATACGGCATCACAGCATTGATCACTCTTTTTTCACTGATCGGCATCTTCAGGATCAAGAGCGAAGCATTTATTGTAGATGACCTTCCCAGGAACGATAAAATTTACACCGATCTCAAATGGTTCGAACAGCATTTCGGTGGTGTAATGCCATTGGAGATCGTGATCGATACCAAAAAGAAAAAAGGCATCCTCCGCATCAAACCGATCGAAAAAATTGACGAGCTCTCGCAATACATCGCCGCCAACCCCGCAACCGCAAAACCTTTGTCGTTTGTGGAAGGGTTGAAATTTGCAAAGCAATCTTATTTCGACAACGACAGCCTCAGCTATACCATTCCTTACGAGTCCGACCTTGTATTCATGGCCCCTTATCTTCAATCGAAAGGCGATACGGCGGCAGGGAAAAAGGGCGTGGGCAAACTGCTGGCAAGTTTCATGGACAGCACACAGCAGGTGGCGCGCATCAGTGTGAACATGAAAGACATAGGCAGCGCCAAATTGCCGCTGCTGTTATCGGATTTTGAGAAGAAGGCGAATGAACTGTTCGACACCGCATCGTACCATGTAACGTTCACGGGTGCGAGCGTGAGTTTTTTAGAAGGATCCAGCTTTATCATCAAAGGCTTGAAAGAAAGTATTTTCTGGGCCTTCCTTCTGATCACACTTTGTATGTTGTACCTGTTCCGGTCGTTCCGGATCCTAGTATGCTCACTCATCCCGAACCTCATCCCGTTGCTGGTAACCGCGGGGGTGATGGGATGGGCCGGTATTTCGCTCAAACCCTCAACGGTATTGGTTTTCAGCGTGGCGCTAGGTATTGCGATCGATGTAACGATACGGTTCCTGATCAATTACAAACAGGAACTGCCGCATTACAACCAGGACGTGGCAAAAACGCTGGTGCAAACCATCAGGCATACGGGCATCAGCATCATTTATACATCACTGGTACTGATCGCGGGCTTTATTATTTTCTGTTTCAGCGATTTCGGGGGAACAAAAGCGCTTGGATGGCTCACATCGCTCACATTGGTAACCGGTACGTTAACCAACCTGATCCTTTTACCGGTGCTGATTTTAGGCTCTTCACGACGGAAAAAGAAACATTAATTTTTACATTATATCAGTTTGCTGAACGAAAAAGTAGTCGGTTTACGACGTTTTTTTACACCAAAAAGCTGTAACGCGCTTGTAGTTATTTTATTGCACCAGGTTTAATCATTTCTCTTAATTCATTGATAATCAATGGCTGCATTTTTGTTAGCCGATTTAAACCGACGAATTTTTTAAAAAGTGCAGCATAAATTAAAATGTTCCTGTCATTATAACTTGTGTTAAGCTTTCTTTAACTAATTTGCGTCCCCGAATTAAAAACAAAACAATCATGACAAAACTTGTGAAGATGCTCATGTGTGCATTATTGCTTTGCACGCAGCTTATGGCTCAGAACCGGACCGTTACTGGTAAGGTTACTGACGACAAAGGAGTTCCGGTTGCCAATGCCTCAGTTGTGGCGAAAGGCAGCAGACAGGGAACAACAACGAATGCAGAAGGTACTTTTTCGCTTTCTGTGCCTGCTTCAGTAAGAGTGTTGACAGTATCCTCTGTTAACTTTGCTGCGCAGGATGTTACGATCAGCGCCAATAATACTGTTGCAGTAACATTGGCCGCTTCAACTGCCCTGCTTGATGAAGTGGTGGTAGTTGGTTATAGTACAACAACCAAACAGGCATTCACCGGTACTGCCAAACAGATTTCTGGCGAAGAACTGAACAAAAAAAGCGTATCAAGCGTATCGCAGGCATTGGCCGGTGAGGTAGCTGGTGTTCGTGTGATCAACACATCAGGACAGCCAGGTACCAATGCTACGGTTCGTATCCGTGGTCTGGGCTCTGTAAACGGTAACCGTTCACCATTGTATGTTGTAGACGGTATTCCTTTTGATGGTGCATTGAACGGCATCAACACTGCAGACGTAGCTTCAATGACTGTATTGAAAGATGCGGCGGCAACAGCTATCTATGGTTCACGTGGTGCGAATGGTGTGATCGTTATCACAACCACAAGCGGACGTGGCAAAAAACCTTACATCGAAGTAGATGGCAGGTTTGGTTCAAACATGTCTTTGCTCCCACGTTACGAAACCATCAAATCACCGGAAGAGTACATCGGCCTCTCATGGGAGTCTATGTACAACTACGCAGCGTTCCAGGGAAGTACAAACCCTACAGCGTATGCAAACACCAACCTGTTCAGCACAGGTACACTCGGTATCGCACCTTTTTACAACATGTGGAACGTGGCAACTGTTGCTGATCTGATCGATCCGGTAACAAGAACCGTTAAACCAGGTGTTACAAGAAAATACGATCCTGAAAACTGGGCGGATTATGCGTTCCAGGCTTCAAACAGGACAGAAACCAACATCAAAATGGGTGGTGGCGATGCTAAAACCAACTACTACACTTCAGTTGGTTACCTGCAGGATAAAGGTTACTCGATCAACACAGACTTCACACGCCTTTCTTTCCGTGTGAACCTGAACCACGAAGTAAAATCATGGTTGAGCACCTCATTCAATGCGAACTATTCAAACGCGATCACGAACAACAACGGACAGGGAAGCAGCTCAAACAGTATTTTCTGGTTTGTAGATAACCTTCCTTCTATCTATCCATTGTTCCTCCGCGATGCAACAGGCGCCAAAGTACCGGACCCGATTTTTGGTGGATTCCAGTACGATTATGGTGCAGGTACAGGTAAATCACGCGGATTTGGTGGTTTGACCAACGCGATCGCCGATGCGATCTACAACACAAGCCGTTCTACCCGTAACGACCTTAACGGTAGCGCTTCTGTTAAATTGAAATTCACAAAAGACCTGACCCTCGAAAACAGGTTGGGTATGCAGTATTATACAAGTCTTGGTGTATCACGCGGTAACAAATTCTATGGTGGATCTGCACCACAGAACGGTTCATTGTTCCACACAAGGAACGAGCAAATGAACCTCAACCTCCTCACCATGGCACGTTACGCACACCGTTTCTCTGCACACAATGTTGAAGTTTTGGCGGCACACGAGTCAACCAAATACAAATTCTCAACATTTGGTGCGGGTGGAAACAACCTCGTTCTTAACGACGGTCTCGAACTCGACAACGCAATCGTTAAAGTTCCGGGTGCTGTAACTTCAAACAACACACTCCAAAGGCTCGAAAGTTATTTCGGCCAGGTTAACTACGACTATGCAGGCAAATACTATCTCGCTGGAACAGTTCGTGCGGATGGTTCATCACGTTTCAGGAATGACAAATGGGGAACTTTCTATTCTGTAGGCTTAGGTTGGGAAGTTACCAAAGAAGATTTCATGAAGAAAGGATCTATCCTCAGCTACCTGAAACTGAAAGCCAGCTATGGCGTATTGGGCGACCAGGCTGGATTTGGATCTTATTCTGGTTACAACCAGATCCAGGTATCAAATCTGAATGACTTGCCTTCGTTTGCACCACAAGTTGTGCAAAATCCAAATCTTACCTGGGAAACTTCAAGAATGGCACAGGTTGGTGCTGAATTCAGGCTTGGAACGTTCCTCGAAGGTTCGGTGGACTACTACGTGAAAAACACAAACAACATGTTGTTCAACAGGTCAATTGGTATTTCTAATGGATATGCCAGCCTGCCAGTGAATGATGCGAACCTTCGCAACAGCGGTATCGAGTTCGAATTGACAGGACACGTGATTAAGAGAAAAGATTTCTGGCTGGATCTGAACGTCAACGGTGAACATTTCAAAAACCAGCTTACCGAAATGCCATTAGACCCATCAACGGGCGGTCCGAAATACCTGGATGTACAGGGTTTGTATGGTTATGGCAAAGGACATTCACTGTATGACTACTACACAAGACAATACGCTGGTGTAGATGCTGCAACAGGTGTAAGCCAGTGGACAGTTTACTACGATGACCTGAACAGCAACAATGCATTTGATGCAGGTGAGCAGATCGCGAGCCTTGAGCAATTCAAAATTGACAATCCTTCAAAAGCGAATTCTTACAAACAGGGTATCACTAAAACATACTCTCAGGCAACCTTGTTCTACACAGGACAATCAGCGCTTCCTAAGCTTCGCGGTGCATTCAACCTGAATGCAGGATTCAAGAACCTGGACATCTCAGTTCAGTTCCTGTACAGCATCGGCGGATATGCATTTGACGGCCTCTACCAGGGTCTGATGGCAAGCGGTGCGGTTGGTAACAACAACTGGCACGTTGACATGAGGAACAGGTGGCAGAAAGCCGGCGACATCACTGATGTTCCGCGCCTGTCGAACAACCTCGATGCAAACAACAACGGTACTTCAACAAGGTTCCTGGCGAAAGCGGATTACCTTGCCCTGAACAATGTTCGTATTGGATATACCCTTCCAACAAAAACAGTTCAGGCATTAGGCATCCAACAGGCTACTTTCTACGTATCAGGAGATAACCTGTATCTTGCATCTGCAAGGAAAGGTCTGAACCCGTCAACTGCTGAAGCCGGTGGATCAAATACATACCTGTATTCTCCATTGTCAACCATCAGCGCAGGCGTAAAAGTTAGATTCTAAACTCTTTTAATCAGAAAACATGAAAACTAAATATTTCTTAACACTTGCGGTAGCCGCTACAGCTTTCCTGGGAGGATGTAAAAAATCTTTCCTCGAAACACAGCCCACCTCATTCATCACTCCCGAGCAGCTGGCTAATGATGCAAAGATGGACCCGAAGTTGCTGAACGGTACTATTTCGGGCTTGTATTCAACCATGTTCAACACAGGCGTGGGTGGAACAACCGGCCACGATGATTTCGGCCAGAAAGGTATTGATATCTATACCGATATGATTGAATCTGACATGGTTCTCGCCGGCGTAACTTACGGATGGTATTCTAACCTCGCCCGTTTGGTTGCAACAACAAACTATGTGACCAACGAGGTGTACATTCCGTTCAGGTATTACTACCGCCAGATCTTCGGTGCCAACTCTATCATCGACATCCTCGGTGGTAACAACGCAGCCGTTACAGGTAACAATGCCTATGTAATGGGCCAGGCGAAAGCGATGAGGGCTTATGGATATTTCTACCTCACCCAGCTGTACGCAAAAGAATACGGCGATGGTTCTGCTAAAATCCTTCCGATCTACAGAACTACAAGGGCAGATTCTTCCAATGCACCTAAAAGCACAGCAGCCGACGTTTACAACCTGATGATCCAGGACCTGACTCAGGCCATCTCTTTGCTGAATGGTTTCACACGTTCTTCAAAAGACCAGGTAGATGCAAACGTTGCGAAAGGTTTGCTCTGCTATGTACTCGCTGCAAGAGGTACTCCTGCAGACTGGGCACAGGTTGTTACTTTGACAGACCAACTGAACACCGCGTACGCAAAAACACCAAGAGCGATCCTGTCTTACGATGGAACAAACCTCAACACTGCAGGTTTCAACAAAGTAACCACGCCAAGCTGGATGTGGGGTGTTGACCTTACTTTGTCTCAAGGCCTGAACCTTGTTTCATGGTGGGGACAAATCGATCAGTTCACTTACAGCTATACATGGGCGGGTGATCCTAAAACGATCGATCTCGGATTGTACAACTCAATCAGGAACGACGATGTCAGGAAAACACAGTTCGCTGCTCCTACTGCAACGTACAAACTCCAGCCGATCAACAAATTTTATGCACCAGCCCGTACATCAGGTGGTACAAGGTATGTTGAAACCGACTACGTTTACATGCGTTCAGACGAGTTCTACCTGTTGAATGCAGAAGCAAAAGCACGTACCGGACAAGAGGGTGCAGCAAGAACCCAGCTCAGCAACTTCCTGGCCGACAGGATCACTGATGTATCATACATCAATACTTTGTCTGGCGCAGCCTTGTTGAACGAGATCTACCTCCAGACCCGTATCGAACTTTGGGGAGAAGGTAAAGCGTACCTCGCTATGAAGAGGAACAAAGCCACTATAACAAGAGGCACCAACCACCTTTTCGAAGCTGGTAAGTCTTTCGCTTACAACGACGACAAACTCACTTTCGCTATTCCACAGCAGGAAGTGTTGAACAACCCGAACCTGAACAAATAATTCAGTTAAGGTTTGATATTATAAGCCGCTCCTTTTTGGGAGCGGCTTTTTTTGCATCACTTTTGTGGTGATTTATGAATCCTGATCGTATCCAGGTGTTATGCGGCACCACCTTCCAATAAGTTGGAAAAACTGAAGGGAACTCTTAAAGACTTTTACTCCATACGGATCAATAATCAATGGCGGATCATCTTTAAATGGGTTCCAGGAAATGCGTCAGAAGTTGAAATAATAGATTATCACTAAACCAAGCGAAATGAAGCGACTTAGAAATATTCATCCGGGCGAAGTATTACACGAAGAGTTTCTTGTGCCTTTTGGAATTTCTGCATATCGACTTTCAAAAGATACTGGCATACCACAAACCAGGCTGTCGGCTATTATAAAAGGGAATCGCAGGATCACTGCTGATACTGCTGTACGCTTTTCAAAGTATTTTGGCAATTCAGCGAAATTCTGGCTTGGGTTACAGGACGACTTCGATATCGAAGAAGAAAATGCAATCCTAAAAGCAACTCTAAATTCCATTCCCAGGTTCAGCAATCTATCCGCATAACATTGGTTTTGCAAAAGTTGTGCGATAGAATATCGCCCACCAGATATGGAAATTCTAATCCAGGAATTGATTGTAGCAATAAATATGGAGAGTGGTGGTAATAGATCCATCGATCCATCAGTCCATGAAAAGAGAAGCATACGACTGCTGCAGTTTCCCGGGCTTGGCGCTCCTCACCGGAGGATAGAACAGCCACTACCTATTGGAGTCATCACCTGTATCCGCAATGCCGGCTACATCCACAACCCAGAATTGAAGATGAAGCTTCCTATTTCAAAACCTCCTGCAACTTAGCGTTGAGTTGTTCCCCCCTCAGGTCCGTTGCAATGATTTTGCCTTGCGGATCCACAAGAACATTGAATGGAATGCCATCGATCTTATAAAGCGGTACAACGGCGCTTGACCAATATTGGAGGTCGCTGATCTGTGTCCAGGTAAGGCCGTCTTTGTGAATGGCTTCGAGCCATTTTTCTTTGTCCTGGTCGAGCGAAACCCCGAGGATGGTAAAGTTTTTATCCTTGAATTTTTTGTACGCCTCCACCACGTTCGGGTTTTCCTTTCTGCAGGGCCCGCACCAGCTTGCCCAGAAATCAACCAGTACATACTTGCCTTTGAAGCTGCTCAACGAAACGGCTTTGCCAGAAGTATCGGGTAAATTTATTTCAGGTGCCGGTTGATCGAGCAAAGGATTTTTTGGCGGCGCCGCCGGCTGCTGCGTGGTGATCATCGCCTTGATCCGTGCAAGACCACTGTGCTCCTTGAACTTGTCTGCCGATGAAAGCACAAGCGCCTTCACTTCGTTCTGGCTCATCGTGCGGCCGGCCATGCCAAGCACATAGATCCGCGCGGCGGGGCTTGGCGACTGGTTGATGAAATTGGTTACCAGTGTATTCATGTCCCTGATCTGTGCATCACGTTTGTTGCGCTGAATCGTAAGTATGCTGTCGCTGGCATTCTTTTTTTCCAATGTATCCAGTTCTTTGAACGTATTGAACAGCGCCGAGTCTTTCAAACGGTAGTTCTCAAAAAGCGTATGAAGCGCCTCGGAAGCAGGAGAGCCTTCTGTTTTATAGGCTTTGTAGTTGTTCATGTCAACATCCACCTTGATGTTGTTGTTGTCGTTGATCACCAAAAGAGAATTACCTCCAACTGCAAGGCGGTAAAGCCCCTCTTCTTTGCCCATGCCGCGCAGTTCGAATGTGCCGTTTGGTTTTAACGTGGCCGAATCGATCACGATCGGGCTCTCGCCACCAAATGGGATTTCTTCGAGTGTGATCTTTTTATCTATTGCGTTTGATACCCGGCCGCTCACGGTAAATGCGCCGTATTTTTTCTGTTGACACGATACAAACGCAACCGCGGCCATCAAAACGATCCATGTTTTTTTCATAAGAATGTTTTTTGATCTGGGAGAGATCAGGTCTATTTTAATTTTTCTTCCAGTAGATACGTAACGATTTTCGGATCGGCCTTTCCTTTGCTTCGTTTTTTCACTTCGCCCACAAAGAGGCCGATCAATCCTTTTTTGCCTTTACGGTATTCTGCCACTTTATCCGGCATTGATGCCAGGGCATCGTTCACCCATGTTTCCAGTTCATTGGCATTGCTTACCTGCAGCAGGTTTTCGCGTTCCGCAATTTCCAGCGGCGATGTGTTTTCGCTGATGAGCAGCGGTAATATTTTCGACGATGCAACAGAAAAGTTCACTTTACCCTCTTCCACCAGCTGTATCAATGCCGCGAACAAAGAAGGATCAAGTGCGAGGTCGGCCAGCTGCATGTTCTTCTCGTTGAGGTATTGCCGCACCGGGCCGAGTATCCAGTTGGCGGCCGCTTTGTGCTGGTTGGTGTGGCCGATCACCGCCTCAAAAAAAACGGCGGTCTCTTTCTCGTCGCACAGCTGGCCCGCGTCGTATTCGTTCAGCCCGAATGCCGACCGGTATTTCTTAATGAGCTCATTGGGCAATGCAGGCAATGCGTTCCTGATGTCGTTGATGTGGCCGTCTGTAAGATGAAACGGTGCCAGATCAGGGTCGGGGAAGTAGCGGTAATCGTTTGCTTCTTCTTTGTCGCGGATCGCGAAGGTGGTATCGTTCGATGCATCAAAGCTTCTTGTCTGCTGCTGAACGGTTCCGCCGCTTTCCACGAGTTGTATCATTCTTTCTATCTCGTATTCGATCGCTTTTTTTACGTTTCGGATGGAGTTGAGGTTTTTTACTTCCACCTTGGTGCCCAGTTTTGTTTCGCCTTTCAGGCGGATGGAAACATTGGCGTCGCAACGAAGGCTTCCTTCTTCCATGTTGCCATCGCAGATGCCGATCCAGCGAACCAGTTTCCTGATCTCGGTTACGTATTGCCAGGCTTCATCGGCAGAAAAAAGATCGGGTTCGGTCACGATCTCCACCAGCGGTGTGCCGGCGCGGTTGAGGTCTATACAGGTAAAATCGTCGTCCAGGTCGTGGATGCTCTTGCCCGCATCCTCTTCCATGTGAATGCGGTTGAGCTGCACCTGGCGTTCGCCCCCGTTTGTTTTGATGGTGATGTGGCCGCCTTTGCAAATAGGCGTGGTGTGCTGGGAGATCTGGTATCCCTTGGGAAGATCCGGGTAGAAATAATTTTTTCGCGCGAAATAATTGTTCTTCTCGATCGCGCAGCCACATGCCAGCCCCAACCTGATCGCATATTCCACCGCTTTCCTGTTTGTTTTCGGAAGCGTGCCCGGGTGCCCCATGGTTACCGGGCTGATGTGCGTATTGGGCGCCGCACCAAATGCAGTGCTGTCGCCACAAAAAAGCTTGCTGTTTGTGGCAAGCTGCGCATGCACTTCGAGCCCGATCACTGCTTCGTATTTTTCGTGGAGGAACATGGGAGCGAAGGTAAGCTTTTCGGGGGAGCTTCAAACCGCGTGCAACGGCTCATGGCCGGGGCCGGAACAAAAAAAACCGCGCCAAGAATAGCGCGGTGCATATACAACATGAGAGAAAATACGGTGTTTGTATAGATAGAACGTCAAAACATTGCAATGGTTACAGTTCTGCCGTTTTTAATTTTTTGGGAAACCTGATCTCTGCTGTTTGCAGCTGCCCGTTTCTTTTGTAACCGAGTTTGAAAGTATCGCCTTCTTTGATCTCTTTGAGGGCAGATTGCAGCTCGTCTACAGAACCGATGGCTTTGCCGTTGAGCTCGGAGATCACATCATCTTTTTTAAGACCTGCCTTGGCTGCGGGCGTTTCATCATCCACATCGAGGATCTTTACGCCCTTGCCCTCTTCCACATCCTGGATCTCAACACCCAGCCTTGGCCTGCGGTTGAAGCTGAATTCCCTTCCATTCAGTCCCGGAATATTGTGCAGTTGCGGCATATCAAAATGGAGACCCTCCATTCCTTTGAGATCGCCAAGATCTTTGAGGTGGTCAAGGTCCTTTCTGTCGAAGCTGAAAGAGCTGCTTATCGTACTTTTTTCGAGTGCCACGGTTGCGGTGTTCTCTTTTCCATCGCGGAGATAGGTAATGGTTACTTTTTCCCCGGGTTTGAATTCTCCAATGGCATCGTAAAGATCACCGCCGTTGCTGATTTTGATGTCGTTTACTTTGGTGATCACATCGTCTTTTTTGAAACCTGCTTTCTCCGCCGGACTGCCTTTCTGAACCGTAGCAACCTGTGCACCTTTTTCGGAGGCGGTTGAGGTAACGCCCAGGTAAGCCCTGTTGTTTTCAACAACGCCGCCAAACATTTTCAGTCCGCCCATTGTCCCCATCTTGCCCCTGAGGCGGGGTATCATCGCGCCCATCCCTTTTTCGGAGAGCACTTCAACATCGCCGTCTTTCAATTCGTTGAGCGGTTTGCCGTTCACGGTAATGTCGTTGCCATCGATCACGATGGTCATTTTTTCTTTGCTGTCACCCTTTTTGCGGATGATCACGTCAGATCCTGCTTTTTCTTTCTTGTCCGACTTGTCTTTCGACTGTGCATTCCCCAGCACAGCCACACCCAGCGCCAAAGCGATCAGTGGTAAGATTTTCGTATTCATAATATTGATTTTTTGTTGTACGAATTTATTAGTAGATCAAATGTAAATGTTTCCCGAAATACGAAAGTGTTCGGAAATGTTAAATAAGGTTAATAAATTAAGGGGCTGGCCCACGGGTCATTGAAATTCGACCCAGCTTTTTTCAAAGTAAAGTTCTGTAGTATGGTTGCTGCTGTCGATTGCAACGGCCTTGATAAAATCTTTGGTCCTGGACAGGTATTTCAAACGGAAGGGTGTTTGCGAATCGTCGTAGTAAGCACCCAGCCTGCAACCAAATGGGTTGCCCTGTACATCGGATGTATAAATGGAAAAAAGGAGGAGGCGCTCCGAAAAAAGATCAGGCCGGGCATAGCCAAAAAAACGGTGGTCCTTGAATTTGTTGAACGCAACGTAGATACTGCTGTCGCCATCTTTCAAATAAACAAAAGCTTTCAAAGTATCGCCTTCGGCAATGAATTTTGCCTGGTTGGCTTTGTCGAGGCTGTCGAGTTTCGAACTGTTTTTTACGGGTGCAGCCAGTTCATGGCCGGCCCCGTTTTTGGGATCGGTGGCATGGTCTGTTTGGTTGCATGCAGTTAACAATACCAATACTAATGCTGCCAGTACGTTTTGTTTCATGCGATCGTATTTTTGATTTACAAGAGTGCTTTCACTTTTTCAATCACCTGCGGCAGGTTACTGGCATCCTGGCCGCCTGCGGTTGCGAGTGTTTTTTGCCCGCCGCCGCCGCCTTTGATCAGCCCGGCAACCTGTTCCCTGATGATCTTCGGCGCCTCCAGGTTTTTGTCTGCGCTCACTTTTTCGTCGAGCAGCACGGCTACCTGTGCCTTACCGTCTATTGATGCGGCGAGTACGACCACGTAATTGCTGAGGTCGTTCTTTAATTCGAAGCAGAGTTTCTTGAGCGCGTCTGCATTGCCAACTTCTACCACGGCGCCAAGGAACGTTGTGTTGTTGATGGTTTCTGTTTTACCCAGCAATTCGTTTTTTAGAACGATGAGTTGTCTGGCTTCGAGGCCCTCGATCTTTTTCCTGAGCTCATTGTTTTCTGCTGCGAGCGATTCAACGGCCTTGTTGAGTTCTTTCGGATTTTTCAGCAATTCCCTGATCGCGCGAACCTGTGCAAACTGTTCGTTTGCCAGTTGCTCCGCTGCTCTGCCGCTCACTGCTTCAATGCGCCTTACGCCGGCTGCAACTGCAGATTCGTGTTTGATCTTAAAGAAACCGAGTTCGCCCGTAGACCCCGCATGTGTTCCGCCACAGAGCTCGATGGAATAGGCCGGGTCCATGATCACCACGCGTACCACATCGCCATATTTTTCTCCAAAAAGCGCCATGGCGCCGAGTTTCACGGCATCGTCCTTTTTCATTTCCTTGATCACAACAGGGATGTTCTCACGTATTTTTTCGTTTACGATCGATTCGATTTTCGCTGCTTCTTCATCAGAAAGTTTCGCAAAATGCGAGAAATCGAAACGCAGGTATTCTTCGTTCACCAAACTTCCTTTCTGTGCAACATGTGTACCCAGCACCTGCCTGAGCGCCGCATGCAACAGGTGTGTGGCGCTGTGGTGCACGGCGGTTGCGCTTCTCTTTTGCCTGTCAACCTTTGCCGTAACAGGCAGCTTGATGTCTGCCGGCAAGGTTTCTGTAAAATGAATGATGAGGTTGTTTTCTTTTTTTGTATCGGTTACGGCGATCGCTTCCCCGGCAAAATCGAGCACACCGGTATCGCCAACCTGGCCACCGCTCTCTGCGTAGAAAGGTGTTGCCTCGAGTACAAGCTGGTAGGCCTCTTTTCCTTTTGCCTTTACCTTGCGGTACTTGGTTACTTTGCTTTCTGTTTCGAGGGAATCGTAGCCGATGAATTCGTTCACGGCATTGTCGTGGAGAACGATCCAGTCTTCCGTATCTATGGTTCCCGCTGCGCGCGAACGGTTTTTCTGCTGCTGCATTTCTGCCTCAAAACCGGTTTCATCAACAGCCAGGTTTTTTTCGGAAGCGATCAAACGGGTAAGATCGATGGGGAAGCCGAATGTATCAAACAATTCGAAAGCAGCGCGCCCTTCGATCTGTTTGCCTGATGTGGCAATGATGTCGTCGATGCGTTTCAAACCTTTGTCCAGCGTTTTCAAAAATGCATCTTCTTCTTCTTTAACCACCTTGCTTACAAAATCGATCTGTTTGTTCAGTTCCGGGAAAACATCTTCAAACTGTTTTGCCAGCAGGGGAAGCAGTTGAAACAGCAGTGGCTGTTTGTAATCGAGATAGGAATAATAATAACGCACGGCCCTTCTCAGGATCCTCCTGATCACATAACCCGCACCGTTGTTGGCCGGGAGCTGCCCGTCGGCAATCGTAAAGGCGATGGCGCGGATATGATCGGCCAGTACCCGGAAGGCGATCGCTTCCTTGCTGTCGCTGTAATCGTATTTTTTACCGGTTATTTTTTCTGTTGCCGCGATCGTGCCGGTAAATACATCCGTATCGTAATTGCTTTGTTTGCCCTGGATCACGCGCACCAGTCGTTCAAACCCCATTCCCGTATCCACGTGCTGAGCCGGCAGTGTTTGCAGGCTTCCGTCTTTTAAACGGTTGAACTGCATGAATACGTTGTTCCAGATCTCGATCACCTGCGGGTGGTCGTTGTTCACCAGGTCTTTCCCGGCTACGCTTTTTCTTTCTTCATCGCTGCGGCAATCTACGTGGATCTCCGTGCAGGGGCCGCAGGGGCCCGTATCCCCCATTTCCCAGAAATTATCTTTTTTGTTGCCGAGCAGGATCCTGTCTTCGGCAATCACTTTTTTCCATTCGTTGTACGCTTCTTCGTCTTTGGGCAGGCCCTCTTTTTCGTCGCCCTCAAAAATGGTAACGTAAAGGCGGTCCTTGTCGAGCCTGTAAACTTCCGTCAGCAGTTCCCAGCTCCATGCGATGGCTTCTTTTTTAAAATAGTCGCCAAAGCTCCAGTTGCCCAGCATTTCGAACATGGTGTGGTGGTAGGTGTCTACGCCCACTTCTTCGAGATCGTTGTGTTTACCACTTACGCGAAGGCATTTCTGGGTATCGGCAACGCGTTTGTGATCGGGTTTTTTGTTCCCGAGGAAGAAGTCCTTGAACTGGTTCATACCGGCATTGGTAAAGAGCAGGGTAGGGTCGTTTTTAACCACGATCGGCGCAGACGGAACGATCTGGTGCCCGCGCTGGGCGAAAAAATCAAGGAATTGTTTGCGTATGTCGGCACTGGTCATCATCGATCAAAAAATTTTAAACAAATTGTTAGGGCGTTAGAAACTATATTTGGTGGCTTTTTAGGGGGATCAAAGGTAAGGAATCGCGGGCGTGAATCGCCAATCGTAAACCGCGGACCGTGTAATCGATTATGGCCGGAACGGCTCCCCCACTTGCGGTAACGATTTACGGTCCGCCAGGAAAAAGCACCATCGCCATGAAAAAGGTCAAATATTACTATAACACCCACACGCTCCGCTATGAAAAGCTGGATACACCACTGCGTGTGCGGTTGTTGCAGCTGATCGGCTTCCTGGCGGCTTCCATTGTTACCGGGGCGATCATTTTCGCCATCGCCTTCCGCTACATCGATTCCCCGAAGGAGAAATACCTGCGGCAGCAGAACGAGGACATGTCCAACAACTACAGCGTATTCATGGAACGCCTGCGCCAGCTCGAGCTGCAGATGAATGAGATCGAGAACCGCGACAACAACGTGTACCGTTCCATTTTCGGCGCGCAGCCCATCCCGGACAGTGCGCGTGTGAAGGCGATGGAACTAAAAAACGAGGTGAAACTGGTACAAAGCATGGGCGAGTCTGAACTCGTAAAAAGCATCGGCGCCCAGCTCAATAACCTGTCGCTGCTTACCGCTTACCAGGAAAAATCGTTCGATGAGATCACCAATATGGTGAAGAACAAAGAGAAACTGCTGTCCTCCATCCCTGCGATACAGCCCGTGAGCAACAAGAACCTGAACCGTATTGCATCGGGGTTTGGGTACCGCATCGATCCGGTGTATAAAGTGCTGAAGGCCCACCTCGGGCTCGACTTCACCGCCCCCATGGGAACGCCCATTTATGCTTCTGCCGATGGGCGGGTAACGGATGCCGGTTTCAATACCGGTGGTTTTGGAAACCGTGTGGTGATCAGCCATGGAAATGGTTATGAAACCCTTTACGGGCACATGGTAAAAGTAAAGGCACGCGTGGGCGAAACGGTTAAACGCGGGGAAGTGATCGGATATGTAGGCAATTCCGGGAAAAGTACCGGCCCGCATTGCCATTACGAAGTGCACAAGAACGGCGTTCCCGTTGATCCGATCTATTATTTCTACAGCGATCTTACGGCGGCGCAGTTCGACAGGATCCTCAAAATGGCCGCAGCCAGCAACCAGAGCTTCGACTAAAACCCTGTATGCCTCCTGGCAGGGTTTAACAGGAGTTGTTTACCTTTAGGCTTAATATTTTTTTAGTGGAACCCGGGATAAAAGAATACCTGTTGCGTATTGTAAATACGATTGGCCTGGGTTTGTTGTGGATGGCCCTCAATTCCACAGCGGGCATCATGTACGATCTTGCTTTTGTGCATGAACACATTACCATTGGAAACATCCTTTTCTTTACCTGGTTCCTGCTGAGCCTGGCAGCATACCTGTGGTACGTGATCAGGTTATGGAGAAAACCGATCGATTTTGAGAAATGATGGCTGGATGGTTTGCTTTCGCCCAAGCGATCGGATAAACTGCAAAACGCTCCGCTACCGCTGCAAAACAAAAATACGTATCTTTGGATAAAATACACGTGCTATGACGACCAAGCTTACATTGACAGTGGAAAAAGAGGTGATTGAACGGGCTAAATCATATGCCAAAGACACGGGCCGGAGTCTTTCAGAACTGATTGAACAATACCTCGACAAAATAACCCAGGAACGGACAGAACAGAAGGTTTCGCCCAGGTTGAAGAAATTGATCGGTGCGGTTAAGCTTCCGAAAGATTTTGATGAGCACAAGGAACTTCGATCTTATTATGAGAAAAAGCATTTATGAGAAAGGTCTTTTTGGACACGAACATATTGATAGACCTGGTTGCGGACCGCAAGCCTTTTAGTAAATACGCGATTGAGATCTTTGATGCTGCTGAAAGCAAAAAGATCAAGCTGTTTGCATCCTCACACTCCATAGCCACTACGTATTATTTGTTAAAGAAGTATCATGATGACAAAACCCTAAGGGGTATCATATTAGGCTTGCTCGACTACATCGCGATCACACCGGTGGACGCTTCGGTACTGAAACAAGGCCTGCGTTCGAAACACAAGGACTTTGAAGATTCTATTCAAATTCATTGTGCAATAGCAGTTGAAAACATCAGTTGCATCGTTACAAGAAACATCAAAGATTTTAAAGGAAGTGAAGTAGCGGTTCTCGCGCCGGAAGAATTCTGTTTAACGCTAAAAGCCCGCCCGTAACATCGGTTTTGCAAAAATGGAATAACACACTCACCGGGCCCGCAATTCCAACAACTTAAGGAAGCGGTTAACCTTATACGCAGATGACAGCGAAAAAACGCAGAAGCGGTTCGTTTGGCGCAAGGTGGTGAAACGATTTCGTACGTTCAATGGACGAACGGAAATCTTTTTTCGTTATATTCACTATATGCACCTTAAAAAGATCTCAAAACGGGCGGTCATTGCGGGTACGTTGCTGATATGGGCCATCAAGTTCATTGTGCGCCCGTTTGTGCATGTGCCGCCGGCATTTAAGCCGCTTGTGGGCTTTGCGCCCAACCTGGTCGGATCCTTCCTGATCCCTTTTGGTGCGTGTTGTTTTTTTCAGAAGTTTTTCAAACTGCAAACCAATGCCGATCTGAATTTTACCTGTTGTTTTGGTTTGCTGCTCGTGATCATCAACGAATTTGTTCAACTCGTTCCCGTGTTTGGAAGAACTTTTGATCTGCTGGATATTTTATCTTCTGTTGCGGGCGTTTTCCTCGGTCACCTGGTGTTTGCAATGGCCATGCGGAAGCAATGGGTGGCAGAGGAATATTAAACATTCCTTTACCGGCGCTTAATTCTTCGTGTCAAGTATCACCGGCGTTTTGCTTCCTCCCATCACGATCACTTTTGCATTGGGTGAAGTAACAAGCCCCTTCATCACCTGTATCTGTTCGTATTGCAGTTGTTTATCGCCAAGCCCCGAGCTGATGATGCGTTGGTAATCTGCAATACCTTGCGCCTCTACCCGTTTGCGCTCTGCTTCCTGCTTTTCTTTCTGCAGCACGAATTCCATTTTCTGGGCTTCCTGTTCTGCTTTTATTTTTTCTTCGATGGATGTTTTTACATTGGCCGGTAAAGTGATGTTGCGGATGAGGAGCTGTTCCAGTATCAATCCTCTTTTTTTGAAATCATCTTCTATGCTTTTAAAAATGCGCGATTGAAACTGGTCCCTTTTGTTGGAATAGAGGTCGATGGCCGTGTAGTAAACGGCATTGTCGCGTATCTTGGTGCGTGCCAGCGGGCGCACGATCTTGTCTTTGTAATCAAAGCCGGTTTCCCGCACCAATTTTGGCGCTTCGGTACCGATTACCCTGTATAATACGGTAAGGTCTATCACTACTTCCAATCCATCTGCCGTTAACACGCGTATGGCATCGTCGCCGCCTTTTTCGCCTTCATCGTGCACGCCGCTCATGGTGTAGTTTTGTGTCTTAACATCCATCGTGGTTACATCTACCAATGGGTTCACGATGTTGAGGCCGCTGCCGAGCACATCGTTCTCAACCTTTCCAAACAATGATTTTACGCCGATCTGCCCCGCATCCACCTGTTTGATGCAGGAGGTAAGCGCCCCGATGACAACTACTGCCAACCCGCCCGTGCGCAGTACCACGCCCAGGTTGTGCAACTCTTCTTTTTGCCTGATGATGATGATGCCGGCGATCCATAAAATGATCCCGAGTATGATAAGTATCATGATGATAGGTTTTGGTTACTGTTAATTTACACCATGAGTCGCCAGATGACTGCTTAATATTACATTAACCATTAACTGCTGTGGTCAACCACGATCAGCCATTTACCATTGATCTTTTTAAACAGGAGGGTATAATGCCCGCTCACATCGCCAACCTGCCTGGCGAGCGCCCATTTGCCCAATACAAAATAAGTATCCGCAGCAATGGGCTGCACTTTGAGTATGTTGAATGTTAACCGGCCCATGTTCGCTGCATCGGGGTAATTCTTTTTGTAGTTTTCCAGGGTACGTTTGTAACCGTAGGTAACGCCGCTTTTGCCTACAAACATGAGGCTGTCGTTGTTCCAGTATCCTTTCATAAAAGCGTCTATGTTGCCCTTGTTCCATTCAACGGTTTGTTGGGCAAGCGTGTTGCGGATGGCCTGTTCGTCTTTGTTTTGCGCGTTCAGCGCCAGGCACAGAAAAACTGATAAAACGGTAAGGATGGTTTTCATTGCTGGTGGTTTATGGGTGAGCGTCTTATACAGGGAAGCTACTGATAAAACAGACCAATACCAATACTCACTTCAAGGCACGCACCATATCCCTCTTTCCCCTGGGGCCCGGGATCTTGGTGACCGTAAAACCCGCAGCCTGCATGGCCCTTCGTACGGTTGTTTTGCTTGAATAGGTAACAAGCACGCCGCCTGGCAAAAGCATGCTGAATAATTTTTCAAATACCTCCTGCGTCCACAATTCAGGCTGGTCCGTGGGGGCAAAAGCATCAAAATAAATGCAGTTTGCCTTTGTGCCGGGCAACAGGTCGTCCAGTGAAATGTTCTTTTTATGAAGGGTAAAGAATGGTCCGATGGCAATGTCTTTCTCCCATTCTGCCTTGTGTAACGCAAGAAAATTTTCTTCTGCATGTAATAATCTCCCGTGGTTGATCTTTTCAAATTCTTCCTGCGTGAGCGGGTATTTTTCAACAGCGGTGTAATGCACTTTTTGTTGTTGTACGATAGCCTCCTGCAAAGTAAGCAGCGCGTTAAGACCCGTGCCGAAACCAATTTCCAGCACATTTATGGTATCGTGTTGTGAGGTGCCGTGCAGGTAAGAAAAACCGGCATCCAGGAACACCCAGCGGCTTTCGGCAATGGCGCCGTGGTGACTATGATAAGTCACATTTGTTTCCGGGATGGCGATGGTGTGCGAGCCGTCTGCGGTGAGTTTGATTTCTCTTTGCATGCGGCTGTAAAAATAATTAACTTAACCGCATGGAATACGTTGCGCATTTACAAAAAGACAAGAAACTGGCGAAGGTATTGGGCGATACGGTGCATGAGCTCAGGCTGCAACCCAATATTCCCGTGCGCATGATGGCGAGTATTATGAGCCAGCAGCTGAGCACAAAAGTTGCGCGTGTTATTTTCAACCGCTTTCTCGACCTGTATAAGGGAAAGGAACCCAAACCGCAACAGGTGCTCGATACGCCGCACGAAACCCTGCGTGCCATTGGTTTGAGCAACTCGAAAGTTACGTACGTACACAATGTTGCAGCGTTCTGTATAGAACACAGGATCACGGATAAGAAGTTGATGAAGATGGGGAATGAGGAGATCATCGATCTTCTTGTCCAGATCAAAGGCATCGGGCGTTGGTCCGTTGAAATGCTGCTGATGTTTGCACTGCAGCGCGAAGATGTTTTTGCAGTGGATGATCTGGGTATACAACAGGCCATGACCAGGATCTATAAACTCGATCCATCGGATAAAAAAACGATGAAAGAAAAGATGCTCAGGTTATCCGAAAAATGGAGCCCCTACAGAACCTATGCCTGTTTGCACCTCTGGCGGTCGATGGATGAGAAATGATATTGCCGGATCAAACAGGAATGCCGTTCCCATCATGCAGAGTTCCTCGCAGCGTTGATGATGCCGAACATGCTTCGCGTGATCAGTTTTTCATACACCTCTTTCAACGCAGGATCCGTTTCGGCTGCGTGTAATTGATACATCGCATATTGCTGTATCGTAAGCAATGGCAGTACGATTTTATCACGCATCTGTATAGAGGCGCGGCCCGTTTTATCATCCTGCATCAATTCTGTTGAATCGGATAGCTCCAGAACCAATTTTGCAGTGAGGTCGAATTCGTTCTTGATCAGTTGCCAGATCTCCCCGAATTCGGGATCGTCTTTGATGTATTGCGTGAGTGCGAAAGTAGATTTGAGCATGCTCATCATGCTGTTGTCGATCAGCGTTCTGAAGAACAGTACGTTTCGGAACATGGCCTTGATGTCTTCCCAGTTCCCTTTTTCTTTCATCTGCTGTAATGCGGTGCCCACGCCGAAATAGCCCGGTACATTTTGTTTGAGCTGGCTCCAGCTTCCTACAAACGGTACGGCGCGGAGATCCTCGAAACGCAGCTCACCGCTGCCGCGTTTGGCCGGCCGACTGGCGATGTTGCTTTTGCTGTAGTAGTTCAGCGGGCTGAACCGCTGCAGGTATGAAAGAAACAGCGGGTGTGTTTTGAAAGACTGGTATACACCGTAACTGATCTTCCCCAATTCGTCGAGCAAGTGCCGGTCGTGTTGCGAAAGTTGCATGCGTGTGTCTGCAAACAATTCATTGCTCAATCCAGCGCTCAATAGTTGTTCGAGGTTGTATTGAGAGGATTGTATGGTTCCAAAATTGGAGGTGATGGTTTGCCCTTGTATGGTCAATTGTATCTCTTCATTCTCGATGTTGTTGCCGAGTGATGCATAGAATTTATTTGTCTTTCCACCACCACGCGAAGGCGGCCCGCCGCGCCCGTCAAAGAATTTTACTTTGATCTGGTGCTTGCGTGATATGGCCGTGAGGCTTTCTTTGGCAGTGTAGATGCTCCAGTTTGCCTGCAGGTAACCGCCGTCTTTTGTACCATCGCTGAAGCCGAGCATGATGGTTTGTTGCTGGTTTCGCAATTGCAGGTGTTGTTTGTAAACGGGAAGGGAATATAAAAATTCCATGATGGCCTCTGCTTCGTGGAGGTCATCGATGGTTTCAAAAAGCGGAACGATGTCTACGGTGAGCGATCCGGCTTTCCATCCGCACAAACGGAACAAAGCGTATACCTCCATCATGTTTACCGTGCTTTGGCAGTTGCTGATGATGTAACGCTGGCAGCCCGTGCAGCCGTTCATTTGCTGGATCTTTCTGATCACGTAAATACTTTGCAGGGTATCGCGCGTGATGCCCTCGGCAAATGTTTCAGGGTCCAGTTCGTTTTCGAGGGAAGTAAGGATCTTTATTTTTTCTTCCTGCGAGAGGTCTGCGTAGTTACCGGGGAAGATGCCTTTGCCATCCTTTGACTTCAGCTGCTCATGTACGTCGGCAAGCACTTTTGTATGAATGCGGCTGTCCTGGCGCACATCAAGCGCGGCAAAATGTGTTCCGAAGATCTTTACCTTGTGTATAAGGCTTTCAACACGCGATAAGTATAGCGAATGGTGTTTTTCCTTGATGAGGGCGCGGATGTTGTTTAGTTGTTGCAGGAGATCCTGGGCCGAAATATGCTGGTTGTCTTTCGGGCCAAAAACATTTTGGTAAAGTTGCTGTTCGAGGTTGTGGATCATCACATCCACACCTGTAAAAGTGAGCCTGCGAACGAGTTTGCGCACATCCCTGTAGTAAGAAACGATGATGGCACTGCGCAGGGCCTCGGCCACCTTGAGGGTGATGTCTGCTGTTACAAACGGGTTGCCATCCCTGTCGCCACCCGGCCAGAACCCGAGTTCTATAAAAGGGTTGTCGCCCTCATAATTGTTTTCAAATACCTCCCTTTCGATGTAGTTGTAAATGTTCCCGATGGAAGTATAAAGAATGTTCTCGAGGTACCACATCAGGTTGAGCGCTTCATCGTAAGGCGTAGGTTGTTTTTTATTAAAGAACGGCGTGATGCCTAGCTGCTGTATGTAGGAGTTGATGGTGTGGAAATCATTTTTGCTGATGGCATCGCTCATGTCGTGGATGATGCCCAGCACACTTCCCGGGTAAAACTGTGTGGGATGGGCCGTAAGTACAACACGCACCCTGAATTTGCGCAGTTTGTTCTTAAGTGCCGCGGTTTTGCCTGCGAAGGCGGCTTCGCTAACAAGGGTCTTGAGACTGCCTGCGCCATCCATATTGTGAACGGTGGTGAATGCGGCGTCTTCAATGGCATCAAACAAAACCACCTGCCGCTCTATGTATTGCGCGAATTTGAAAAGGCGGTCGATCTTGTCGGCATCTGAGGTAACATTGGTATGTTGTTCAAAAAAATGATCGATGATCTGCATGGGTGTTTTGCCCTCGGCATAACCCTCTATACAGGCCTGCAATAAAATGGGTAACAAAGCCCCCACATTGGCAATGCCCGAAAAAGGCAACGCCGCAAACAGGCTGTTGTAGATGGTGTATTTATCCGTTACGTTGCGCTTGAAATTGGTGGTATAAACAGAAGACGACATAGTTTGCTGAAGTTACTTCATTTGCGTAAAAAGAGGATGAACTAAAACTGTGTGCCGCGCTAATGAGTGTTAGTTGACACGGTGCGGGGCTGGCATTAAACTTTATGCTTTTGATCGTATCCAACTACTGTTTGGTATATTTATAAAAAAACCTGCATGCATCCAGACGATAAGGAATTATTGTTCCAGTTTCAGCAAGCCGGTACAAAGGAGAAAGCGTTTACCGCGATCGTCAAAAAGTACCAGGAAAAATTGTATTGGCACGTGCGCCGCCTGGTGGTGGACCACGACGATGCAAATGATGTGCTGCAGAATGTTTTTATCAAAGTGTGGAAGGGTCTTGAGAACTTCAGGGAAGACAGCCAGCTGTATACCTGGTTATACAGGATCGCAACCAATGAGGGGCTGACCTTTCTCGAACAACAGAAAAAGCGCAGCACGGTGAGCCTGGAAGACGACGACGGCGGCCTGGGCAACAAGGTAAGGTCAGAAGCCGATTTCGATGCCAATAAACTGGAATGGCGCCTGCAGGTGGCCATCCAGCAACTGCCGGAAAAGCAGCGGGTGGTATTCAATCTCCGTTATTACGATGAGATGCCTTACCACGAAATGAGCCGTATCCTCGATACCAGTGAGGGTGCGCTCAAGGCGAGCTACCACCATGCGGCCAAAAAGATCGAGGAATTCATTAAAAATTATTAAACCTCCGGGCTTTGGGATGGTCTAAACCCGTGTAAACAATGGAAAACAGGAGCCAAATAGAACAGGAACTCGCGGAAATCGGCGTAAACATCGCCGCATCCCGGTTCATAAACCCGTACCGGGTGCCCGCAGGCTATTTTGATGCGCTGCCCGGGCAGGTGCTGTCTGTTGTTACAACCGGTGCCTTTTTGGATTCGGCCCGGACACAGCCTTTCAGGGTTCCGGCCGGATATTTTGAGGGATTGGCGGCGGATGTGCTCGGAAAGATCAAAACCCGTGAAGTTGTGAACGAGGTGCGTGAAGAGCTGGAAGAAGTGGCCCCGCTGCTGAACACGATCAGCCGCAACGAGGTGTACAAGGTTCCTGCAGGGTATTTTGAGTCGGCAGGTTTTGCAACCGCGATGGCCGGGAAAAAAGAAGGGAAAGTGATCACGCTCCGCATCGCCCGTAAATGGATGCAATACGCAGCGGCAGCGGTAATGGCGGGGGTTTTGGTGATGAGTGCGTTTGTGTTTACCGGCAGCGGGCCAAAACGTGATGACGGAAATATTGTAACTTCGGAAATGAATGCAGTAAGCGAGGGGGATCTCGAAAAATACCTCGATAACCCTGAACATTTTGTGGCGGCGCCGGCGGCAACCTCATTTGCCACAGAATCGGACCTGGCCTATGTAAAAACAAACATCGCGCAGTTGAGCGATGATGAATTGAACCAATACCTGAGCAATAACGCCGAACCATTTGAGCCAGCTGTTTCAGAAAAGGAATAAAAGCGTATGAAAAAAACATGTTACCTGGTACTGTTGATGCTCACCGTTCTTGTAACGGCGGAGGCGCAACCGGATGGCAGCCAGCCAACCCTCGACCCGCCGCGGATCGCAGGATTGAAAGTTGCGTTCGTAACCCGGCAGCTCGCACTCACAAACGAGGAGGCACAGAAATTCTGGCCCGTTTACTACAGCTATGTGGCGGAACTGAAAAAGGCAAAAAACGGTCAGAAAGAAGATGTGATCGCACTGGAAGAAAATATGCTCAACGTGCGTAAAAGATACAAAGGTGAATTTAAAAAAATACTGCTCTCCGACGATCGTGTAAACAAAGTCCTTACCGTAGAACGCGATTTTTCGAACGAGGTGCGCAAGGAATTATTGAAACGCGCTAAAATGCGTACCTCAAGGGGCAGGATCCTGGGCCCCGAGAAACAATAGGTTTCGCTGGCCCGTAACCTTACGGGTAAACCGGGGATTTGATATCGTGGTAAAATAAAAACGTCCATCCTTCTTTCTGCCCCTGGTCCCACCACTGCTGGCGCAGCTCCATGCATTTCTTCCCGTCGAAATCGTATTTGGCCACGAAGCGGCTTTTCATCTGTTGCAATTGCGGCGCTACATCGCCACCGAAGAATACTTTTTTCCCGTCCTGCTCTATCCAAAAAACCTGGTGAAACTTGCTGTGTGCGCCGGTCATTTCATAATGGATGTAACCGTCGATGGTTCCTTTGTCGTCGTTCAGCCAAACCACTTTGCTGAAGTCGCGGAGCATTTCAAAGTCTTCTGTAATGTACGATGCGGTGCCAACACCCATGGCATAATCAAATTCCCTTTGCTGAACATACCATGTGGCGTATGGAAAACTGATGAAACGATCGGAATGCTGCTGGCTTTTTATAGTGATGCCGCCCGCATGGTCCTTGTGCAGGTGGCTCATAAAAACTTTTGTTACCTGCGAGGGCTGGATGCCGGCTTTTTCAAGGTTGGCATGGAGCTGGAACTTTCCATCCGCATCGTTGTACCCAAGGCCCGTATCCAGGAGGATCACATCATGGTCGGTTACAATGGCGAAGGGTTGTATCTCTACCAGTAAGCTTCCTGCGGGGCGGCTGTTGAGTTCTTCTGTTTCGGGATCGAAAGGAACGAAGACCTTTGTTTTGTCGATGGTAAAAGCGCCTTCTGAAAGCGGGATTATTTTCATTCGGGTTTTTTTGATCGGTCCGTGGTTACCTGAGCACCATCTGCCTGTCGGCATCCAGCCTCAATAAAATAAATATCAATATGGTAAAGGTAAGCAACGATGATCCGCCATAACTGATCAGCGGCAACGGGATGCCCACGATGGGGAACAACCCGATCGTCATGCTAACGTTCACGGCAATGTGAAAGAAAAGGATGCTTGCCACGCTGTATGCGTACACACGGCTGAAAGTACTTCGTTGCCGCTCCGCAATTTTTACGATGCGCAGCAGCAGGAAAAGATAAATACCGAGAAAAACGAAACAACCGATAAAACCAAATGCTTCACCAAGTGAAGTAAAAATAAAATCGGTGCTTTGTGCCGGCACATACTTACCGCGTGTTTGTGTGCCTTTCATAAATCCTTTTCCTTCTACTCCGCCTGATCCGATGGCGATCTTACTTTGGCGCACGTTGTAATCATCCGGTTTGCGAGCCGCTTTTTCCCCTGCTTTTCTTTCTGCTTTTTTGTTTTTACTGCAATCGTACTCTTTACCTACCATGCTGTAGATACGGGTACTCTGGTAGCACTCAAAAACATTGTTGAAAATATAAGGAACCACAAAACGTTGCGTGCCCACGCAGAGAAACCAGATACCAACGATCAATATCAGCAGGCGCTTGCTTTTCCGCAACTGGTAGCGCAGTACAAAAAGTATGAATGCTGCGATCAGTGTTAATGAGATGGCAAGTATATTCGGATCAACCACCAGCGTTGCAATTACCAGGATGGCAAACGATGAACCAACGATCAATATCTGCGAAGGCAGTCCTTCGCGGTACATACAGATCAAAAACGAAGAGTATACCAACGCAAGCCCTAATTCGTGCTGTGCAATGGAAAGCGCCGCGGGCATAATGGCCAGTGCGCCTGCGATGAGTTGCGATTTAAGTTTGCTGAAATCGGTTTCGGGGCGCGACAGGTATTTTGCCAATGCGAGGGCCGTAAATATTTTACACAACTCGGCCGGCTGCAGGTTAAATCCGCCGCCGAGCGGTATCCAGCTTTTTGACCCGTTCACATTTTTGCCCAATACAAAGGTGGCGAGCATCAGCATGATGCCGAATGCATACAAGAGGTTTGCAAATGCGGTGAAGAGCTTGCTGTCGGTCAATAAAATAAAGGTGGCAAATATGGCGCACACACCTGCGAAAATGAGCTGTTTGCTGTACGTTGTTTTTCCCCCGAGGAAGGTGCCCAGCCAGCCGCTGTCTGCGCGGTACTCCACCATAAAAATGCAGAGGATCCCGATCGATACCAGTATTGCATACAGCCAGACAATGGTCCAGTCTACTCCGTTCGATATATTGTTGCGGTTGCTCATCTGGCTGTGTTCCTTTTGTATTTTTTCTCATCCGGCAAGATCCATGCGGTAACGCGGTCTGTTTTACGCGCCGGTACTTTTTTCACGGGTGGAGTGGCGGGTTTGGCGGGCAGGTCGGGATCAACGCTTTCGTCGATCGCAGAATCGGCAGCTTCCTTCTCACTTAATTTCTGCTCCAGCAATTGCCTGTTTTCTTTGATGCGCCTGATCGAGTCTTCCCTTGCCTGTTTTGCCAGGATCTTTGCCTGCATTACCGGTGGTATGTAAACGCGGTTGGTGTAATCCAGCTCCATCGCTTTTCTCTCCGCGCCGCGGATGGAATCTTTCAGGTATTTCTCGATCATCAGGCTCGCGATCGGCGCCGCAACACGCGCACCCTGGTCTGAGTTCTGCACAATCACCGCAATGGCTATTTTCGGGTTGTCGCGCGGCGCAAATGCGCCGAAGAACGAGTGGTCGGGTTGCTTAACATCCTTCCCGTTTATCCTTGCATAGTTTTCTACCGTACCTGTTTTTCCGCAGATCACGATGTCGGATATTTTGGAGCGTACGGCCGTACCGTAATTCACCACGGCCTCCATTCCATCCTGCACGGCAGTGTAGATCGAATCGGGTACCCTTCTGTCTGTGTAATGCTTTTCCCTGAACTTATCCAGCATATGAAATTCGTCGCCGCCTTCGATCGAGTCTACCAGGTGCGGTGTATAGTACCAGCCGCGGTTGGCAATAATGGCCATAACATTGGCGAGCTGTGTAAGCGTGGTCAATACTTTTCCCTGGCCGATGGCATTGGAAATAAGGTTACATGGATATAACCTTGGCCCAAACTCTTTGCGGTAGTTCTGTGCAACCGGCATCAATCCAGCCTGTTCGGCGGGAAGGTCAACGCCCAATTTCTTTCCCAGGCCAAAGGAGTTTGCATACACGTTAAAAGCGCTCAAGGCACTGTCTGTTCCAGGGAACTTGCGTTGTTCGAGAAATCTTTTGTATACGGTCGAGAAATAGCTGTTATCGCTGTGCGCAACGGCGTCTGTAAAACGGAACACGCCTTTGTCGAGGCATTTGGGTTTGCCATTACCGCAGCCGGTGAAATACCCGGGGCACGAAACAGTAGTATGTTCGTCGATAACGCCTTCTGTGAGGCCGATGATGCCTACAACGGTTTTGAACGTGGAGCCCGGCGAATAATAAGTGCCGATGCCCCTGTTGTTAAACGGTTCACGCGGATCGCCAAACATTTCGGCAAAATGTTTGCCCTGCTCACTGCCGGTTAAAAAGTTCGGGTTGTAGGTGGGCGCACTGATCATGCAAAGGATGCCGCCGGTTTTGGGGTCAATCGCAACAATGCTTCCCACTTTGTTGCTCATGAGTTTTTCACCGAGTTTCTGCAGTTCAACATCCAGGCTCAGGTGCATGTTTTTCCCTGCAACTGCGGCGGTGTCGTATGCGCCGTTCTCGTAAGAGCCCTGTATGCGGCTTTTGTTGTCGCGGATGTAGTTGGTAACACCGCGCTGGCCCATCAATACTTTTTCGTAATAGGCTTCGAGGCCGGTTCTTCCTGCGTAATCGCCTATCTGGTAGCCCTCGTCTTTGTGGCGACGGAGATAGGAGCTGTCTACTTCACGGATGTATCCCAACACATGCCCTGCAACTCCGTAAGGGTAGGTTCTGATGGAACGCAGCGTAAGCGAGAAGCCGGGAAATTTGTAAATGTTCTCATTCAGCCTTGCAAACATTTCATCGGTAAGAAGGGGTTGAAAGATGCTTGTCTTCACGTAGCCGTTCCTGAAAATAAGGTCGCGGATCTTTTTTTTGTAATCGGCGGTGTCCATATTCAGGAGCTTGCAAAAGGCCATCGTATCCATTCCCCTAGTTTCGGAAGGAATGACCATCAGGTCGTAGATATTCGAATTCTCTAGTATGGCCCTGCGTTTGCGGTCGAAGATGATACCGCGGTCGGGGTAAATGACCTTGCGTAAAATGGCATTGTTCTCAGCGGCGAGTTTGTATTTCTGCGAGAAGATCTGGAGGTTAACCAATTGCCCGATGATCACTAAAAACACCACGGCGAATATGATCTGCACAATGCGACCCCTGCTCTGATTGAATACCGGCATACCTGTTGACTAAAAAAGCGATGAAATAACTGCGTGAAGTAATGGTTACAAAGTTGATGGAAAGAATGGATGGTTGTATCAGTTGCAGAAAAAATATTTCTTAAAGATCGAAGGGCCGCCGGCTTCAGCGTTTTTACCCATGCGCCCTGTACCTTCCCGAACGCGGGAAAAGCAGTTCTACCAGGAAGATCATGAGCAGGCTGATGGCCGTGGTGCCGGCCACTTTTCCCAGGAAATAAACAAAATTCCCAAACTGCAGCCATTCTATCAATACAAGGTAAAAATGGTGCGCGAAGCTGAGGATGCCCACGTAGAGAAAATACGGCGCCCATCCCATGCTTTTGCGGCTGGGTTCCACATAGCTCTGTTCTGCTGTGTCTTTGGGGATGAGCAGGCTCAAAAGGTAGGGCCTCAGGTAAGCGATCAACACGCAGGGAGCCGCATGCAGGCCGGGTTTTGCGGCGGGGCCGATAAAATAGTCGAGCGTTAATCCAAAAAGAAAACTGATGATCAGCAGCGAGAAACGGTTGATGTTGAACGGCAGCCAGAGTATAAAGAGGAAATAGATATACGGAACGATGAAATGGTGCAGCGGCGGGATCTGCAACAGGATGTACACCTGCACCACGATGAACAGCACAAAACGGATGATATTTTTCAGGAGGGTGCTCATGGTTTGGTACCGCTGTTTTCTAATTGAACCTGCTCGGTATACCTTGCATTCTCAATAATGTTCACGTACTGTATGTTGAAGAAATTGGTTGCGGTCTTTATTTTCAGCGTGTAGAAATTGCTGGACGATTCTGAATTGATCTGATCTACCGTACCGATCATCATTTTAGGCGGGAAGTTGGCCGAGTAGTTGCTGGTGAGCACCGTATCGCCCTTTGCCACCTTGGAGCCTTTGGTTACATTTCTCAGGATGAGAAACCCCGGCTCCACGCCATCCCATTCAACACTTCCGGCGCTTTCGTCTTTTTTGAGCATGGCGCTCACTTTACTGTTGCGGTGCAGCAGGCTCATGATCTTGCAGTAGTTGGCGCTGGTTTCAACCACCACGCCCACAACGCTGCCACTGGGGCCCGCAACGGCCATTCCCTTGGCAACACCCTGGCTGCTGCCACGCTCGGCCATGATGTAGTTGGCCTGCAGGGTGTAGGTGTTAGACACCACCTTTGCCGGCAACCAGGTAAACTTGCGCACCCGGCCCAATGTATCGCGCACCAGTGTATCTACCACCTGCGTCTTCGAAACATCGGGTGTAATGTAATTGGTGGAAAGCATATTGCGCAGCCTTGCGTTTTCTTCTGCAAGCTGGCGGTTGGTCTCTTTCAACCTGAAATAATCACTGAAACCGCTGTATTTTTTATTGATCCCCCCCGTAACCTCGTTTGCGGCCGAGGCAAAAAAGGTTTCGTGCGTTTTACTCGAACTGCTCAGCATAACGATAGAGATCACCTGCAGCAGCAAAAAGCTGAGAAAAGCGAGGTAGCGGCGTATGAAGAGGAATATGTTTTTCAAGGGAACAACTGTGGGCTCCGAGCCATGAGTTTTGCGCTTTGATCGATTAAAGTCGCAGCGTATCACTCACAGCTCACGGCTGGTTTATCGCATTATAAAAGGAAAACGCTGATAATTTTTCAAAGCCAACCCTGTACCGCGCACAACGCTCTTTAACGGGTCGTCGGCTACATGTACAGGAAGTTTGATCTTGGCGCTGAGCCTTTTGTCGAGACCGCGCAACAAGGCCCCACCGCCGGTGAGGTACAGTCCCCTGCGGTAGATATCTGCCGCAAGTTCAGGTGGTGTGGTTTCAAGCGCCTTGAGAATAGCTTCTTCGATCTTGAAAATGCTCTTGTCGAGCGCCTCGGCGATCTCCTGGTAGCTTACCATGATCTGTTTGGGTATACCGGTAACAAGGTCGCGGCCATTTACGGGCAGGTCGTCCGGCGGATTATCCAGGTCTTTCATGGCAGCGCCTACATTGATTTTGATCTGTTCTGCGGTGCGCTCACCAATGAGCAGGCTATGGTAACGGCGAAGGGCCTCCATGATGTCTGCGGTAAATTCATCTCCCGCAATACGGATACTCTGGTCGCACACAATACCCGCGAGCGCGATCACCGTAATACCGGTGGTTCCACCGCCGATGTCTATGATCATGTTGCCAACAGGTTCTTCCACATCAATGCCGATACCCAGTGCGGCGGCCATTGGTTCGTGGATCATATAAACCTCTTTCGCGCCGGCCTGTTCGGCACTGTCGCGTACGGCACGTTTTTCTACTTCTGTGATCGATGATGGGATACAGATCACCATTCTCCAGCTTGGCGGGAAAAGTGGTTTTTTGGGATAGATCATCTTGATCAGCTCCCGGATCATCAACTCCGCAGCGTTAAAGTCTGCGATCACACCGTCTTTCAGCGGGCGCACCGTCCGGATGCTCTCGTGCGTCTTCTCGTGCATCATCAACGCTTTCTTTCCCACGGCCAGCACCTCTTTCATATTGTTGCGGTTCAACGCAATAATCGAGGGTTCATTTACCACTACCTCATCGTTGTGAATGATCAGGGTATTGGCCGTACCCAGGTCCATGGCAATCTCTTGTGTAAAAAAGTTAAACAATCCCATTGTATATAAAAAGTTCGAATGTGTTAAGCAATGACTGCAAAGGTGACTGAAATAGTGGAAATAACAAAGCCAAAATACTGAAAATAGTTAGAAGTTAGGAGCCAGGAATTTGGCGCGGGAATTTCTGAGGTGAAAGAGCCTGTTGATTCCTGGCTCCCAACCCCGGTTTTTAACTGAATTCGTAGCCGATGTCTTTCCTGTAATTCATTCCTTCGAATGAGATTTTTTCCAATACTTTTTTTGATTTTGCAACAGCTTCTGAAATATTATTTCCGTACGATGTTACTGCAATAACTCTGCCACCATTTGTTACAACTGTTTCCCCATTTTGTTTGGTGCCCGCGTGAAAAATTACCGAGTCTTCTGCCTGCGCATTTTCGAGACCGCTGATTGCAAGTCCTTTTTTGTATTCGCCCGGGTAACCGCCACTCACCGCCATTACTGTTGCACAGCTCTGCGGATAGAATTCTATGTTGGCGTCGGCAAGTGTACCATTGTCCATTGCCGCGAAAAGCCCCACGATATCTGTCTGCAGAAGTGGCATCACCACTTCCGTTTCCGGGTCGCCCATACGGCAATTGTATTCTATTACAAAAGGTTCGCCGTTCACATTCATCAACCCGAAAAAAACAAAACCATGGTAGTTTAATTTTTCTTTTGCCAGGCCGTTGATGGTTGGTTTGATGATCCGCTCTTCTACCTTCTGCATGAACGCCTGGTCCATAAAAGGAACGGGGCTCACGCAACCCATGCCACCGGTATTTAACCCGGTATCTCCTTCGCCAATACGCTTGTAATCTTTTGCATGGCCGATCACCTGGTACACTTCTCCATCGGTCAACACAAACACACTTACCTCGATGCCCTGCAGAAATTCTTCGATCACCACTTTGCTGCTGGCATCGCCAAATTGTTTGTTGATGATCATTTCTTCGAACACCTGCAGCGCCTCTTCGTGCGAGGCGGCGATCACCACGCCTTTGCCCGCTGCAAGGCCGTCTGCCTTCAACACCACAGGTAACCTGTGTTGTGAAATATACCGGTTGCCATCTTCAAAATTTTCGCTGGTAAACTCTGCATAACCGGCGGTGGGTATATTGTGACGCTGCATGAATTTTTTACTGAACGCCTTGCTGCCTTCGAGCTGTGCAGCTTCGGCAGAAGGCGCCACCACGGTAATGTGCCGCAGCTGTTCATCCTGCTGAAAAAAATCGTACACGCCTTTTACAAGCGGTTCTTCGGGGCCCACAACGAGCATGTTTATTTTTTCTTCGAGACAAAGGCCTTTGATCGCCGCAAAATCGGTTACCTGGATGTTTACATTGCTGCCAAACTGCGCTGTTCCTGCATTTCCGGGTGCGATGAACAGTTTATCGCAATGGTGGCTTTTCGCCATTTTCCAGGCCAATGCATGTTCGCGGCCGCCTGAGCCGAGGAGGAGGATATTCATGGCGCGAAAATAAGCTGTTAGCGGTTATGCAAGCCACAAGCCGGTTCTTATTTCCGGCCTTAAACAAGAAATAATGAAAGACTGCTACACGCTTTTCGCCAGTGCCTCTTCTTCGTCAACGCCCACGTAACTTTTTTCAGGCAGTCTTTTTGAAATGATGAGGAACAGCACGAAGGTTACCGCAAGGATCACCAGGAACATCCAATAATATTTGGCGCCGGTGAACTGGCTGAAAAAGCCTTTGTTTACGATGTTTCCGTTGATCAGTCCCACCACAAGGTTGCCCGCAGAAATACCCAGCAGGTACATTGCGCTCATGGTGCTTTTCATTGATTTTGGCGCGTGGGTATAAGCATACTCAAGGCAGGTTACGGAAACCAGTACTTCTGATGCGGCCAGTAAAACATAAGCAAGTATCTGCCACCACACGGATGGTTTCTGGCCGATGTCTACTTTCTCCTGCAGCAGCGCGATCACCACAAATGCAAGTCCGATGATCAGCAATCCCGCGCCGATCTTTCTAAGTGGCGATACGGTAAGACCTCGTTTCTCGAGAAAAGGAAACACCAGGTAGCTGAACACTGGAATCAGCGCCACTACCAGGAAGGGATTGATCGCATTTACCTGCTCGGGCAGGATCTGGAAATCGCCCCATAGCGTAAGGTCGAGGCGCGTTGCCTGCAATACCCATTCAGAAAGGTTCTGGTCCCACAAAGCCCAGAACACAACCGTAAACGCAAATATGGCGAGGATGCGGTATACGGCCTGGACCGCGTCGATCGATTTGGGTGAATATTTTTCTCCAACGGCATCCCATACTTTCTGTCCCGCCTTGCGGCTGAACAGTTTTACCAGCGCATAAAAAGTGATGGTTACAAAATTCTCTTTCTTTACCCCGGCAGGCGGCACTTTCTTGTATTTTTTCCTACCGATGAAAAAGATGATCGTTGCCAAAGCCATTAATATACCCGGAACGCCAAAGGCAACCTCAGGACCGTAACGGTCCTTTAAAACGGGAATGAATATCGGCGCAAGCGTTCCGCCGGTATTGATGGCCATGTAAAACCATCCGTATGCTTTGGAAAGAAGGTTTTCATTCGACTTGTTGAACTGGTCGCCAAGGTTTGCAGACACATTCGATTTGATACCACCGGCGCAGCAGGCGATCACGATCAAGCCCAGCGCAAACACAGGATAGCTTGGCCCTGCAACCGATAAGATAAAATGGCCGATCGTATACACAATAGACACAAACAGGATCACCCTGTATTTTCCAAAAAACCAGTCTGCCATGATCGCACCCACCAGCGGCATGAAATAGGCGAGGGTAACAAACAGGTGCGACATCTCGTTCGCCTTTGCATCGGCCTCTGTGGTTAACGAGGCGATGTTGTGCGGGTTAAAGAACGCTACGGCCATGTACGTTACCATGATCGACCGCAACCCGTAAAAACTGAAACGCTCCGCAATCTCATTCGCGATGATGTAAGGGATCGACTTCGGCATGCCGCTTTTTTTGCGATCGTTCTCTATTTGGGGCATAAGTTGTATTTTGGATTTTTAAAGATAAGGGTAGGCCGGGTAAAATAGTTACGCAAGGGTAAAGTGGTTAAAAATGGTTAAGTTGGTGAAGTAAGTAAAAAGGGTAAGCAGGTGAAATGAGAATAAGGAGGTGGTAAGATCAAAGCAATCGGTAGTTTAGATTGTAAGAACGCCGCCGTAGATTCCTTCCCTGCACCTTGTTTTCCCTGCAACCGGCTCATCGCTTTAAATTGTTTAACCTGATCTAACGTGTAACCGGCACCCAAGAACGCTAACGATTAAAACGCCCCTATGTCTCAAGACAAAAAAACGTTTAAGCCATTCGTTTCCCCTGAAACGAATATGAAAGAGCTCACGGTTAAATCGATCCTCGTGGGTAGCCTGTTTGGTGTCATTTTTGGCGCCGCCACGGTGTACCTTGCGTTGAAAGCAGGATTGACCGTTTCTGCTTCCATCCCCATCGCCGTTATCGCGATCACGCTGGGAAGAAAATTTTTGAAGACCACCATTCTTGAGAACAACATCATCCAGACCACCGGTTCTGCAGGAGAAAGCATTGCGGCCGGTGTGGCATTTACCCTGCCGGGTTTTTTGTTTTTGTCATCGCCCGACAGCGCCTCTTATTTCAATTACCTCACCATCCTGATCCTTGCCATTGTTGGCGGATTGCTGGGAACATTGCTCATGGTGCCGCTGCGCAAGGCGCTTATCGTTAACGAACACGATAACCTTCCTTATCCCGAGGGAACAGCCTGCGGCGATGTGCTGAAGGCAGGAGAAAAAGGAGGGGATTTTGCAAAGACCGCTTTCTGGGGACTGGGTGTTGCGTTTGTATACGCCATCTTTCAAAAGATCCTGCATGTAATTGCAGAAGTGCCTCATTTTGCTACCAAACAGGCGAATAAGTTTTTCCCTTCCGCAAGGGTAAGCGGTGAGATCACACCCGAATACATGGGTGTGGGCTACATCATCGGCCCCAAAATAGCAGGCGTGCTGGTGGCAGGTGGCGTATTGAGCTGGCTGGTGATGATACCGTTGCTTTCCACATTGGTTCCCTCAGACATGATCGCCATGCAGCTCAATAAACTCGGCTATCTCGCAGATCTTACCAAAGCCGGTGGCAAAGGTGGATGGGATCCTGTAACGCATACCTTCAACGATTACTCTGCGGCCATTTATTACGCATACATCAGGCAGATTGGTGCAGGAGCAGTAACGGCAGGCGGGATCATCACATTGCTGAAGACCATCCCAACCATCGTTAAATCGATCAAGGGAAGCATCGCTTCGCTGAAAGCAAACAAAGAACCGGGCGCTGCTGCGGTATTGCGTACCGATAAAGACCTCAACCTGAAAATCGTAGGGATAGGAAGCCTCGCGCTGATCGCATTGATCGCTGTATTGCCGCAGGTTCCGGGCGACAGCATCGTACAAAAATTATTGATAGGCGTGCTGGTCATTTTATTCGGGGCCTTGTTCGTAACGGTTTCTTCAAGGATCGTTGGATTGATCGGTTCTTCCAACAACCCAATCAGCGGTATGACCATCGCCACGGTAATGGGTACGAGCCTGATCTTCCTGAGCGTTGGCTGGACGGGCAAAGCGTTTGAACCCCTGGTACTGGTAGTGGGTGGAATGATCTGCATTGCCGCCGCAAATGCCGGCGCCACTTCGCAGGATCTGAAGAGCGGATACATCGTGGGTGCAACGCCACGCAACCAGCAGATCGCATTGTTTGTAGGCGCGATCGTTTCATCGATCGTGATCGGCCTCACCGTAAAATTTCTCGACAGGCCAACAACCGAAATGGCGCAGCAGGGCATACAGCATGCAATCGGTTCCGATAAATACCCGGCGCCGCAGGCTACGCTGATGGCAACATTGATCAAAGGCATCCTGTCGCAAAACCTCGACTGGCAATATGTTGTGGTCGGGATTTTTCTCGCCGTTGTAATGGAACTCTGCGGCATCAAGGCCTTGAGCTTTGCCATTGGCGTTTACCTTCCGCTGGCAACCACCCTCCCGATCTTTATCGGCGGCGCCATCCGTGGCATTGTTGAGGCAAAGCAAAAGAAAGACAACATAAAACTGAATGCCGAGGAAGAAGAGCTTGGTAAAGGAAACCTCTTCGCAACCGGTCTTGTGGCGGGCGGCGCAGTGGCCGGCGTGGTGATCGCCTTCCTCGCAGGGTCCGATTCCGGTGAACGGTTCCTCAAAGCCGTTGGCATGGAAGACAACCTTACCGGCAGCTTATCAGAAGGCGGCTATTATGTGCTCGGCACTTTGTTCTTCGCGCTGATGGGGTTGATCCTTTACAAGGTGGCCATTAAAAAATCTGCAACAGAATAACGGATCGCTTCCATATTGAAAGGGCCGCATGCAAATGCGGCCTTTTTGATGCCCGGCGTTGCGCGGTTGATGGGTATCGGGTCTTCGGTCTTAGGGTGCTTGCCACTCCGGGCTAAAAAAGGCACCATTATTGAAGAATATATTTTTAAAGAAATCCGGTTGCCTGTTAAACTTTTGCCAACGGGATCTATCCAACCACAAAGCCTCTATCATATGACATTCACCCGTTTCACAAAACTGTTGGCCGGCTCTGTATTGCTGGCGGTGCTGTTTGCCTTTGTACAGGTAAACGCAGGCGACCCAAAGATCAGCATGCCGTATAAAAAAATGGGCCTTACCAGTGAGCAGGCCGCGGCACACCTGCTCAGCCGCTTTACTTTTGGCGCGAAACCGGGGCAGGTAAAGGAAGTGGCAGAGATGGGCCTCGACAAATGGCTACAGCAGCAACTCGATGGCAACCTACCCGATGATGAAGTGAAACGGCGTTTGCCCGACAGCAACTACGAGGCTTTGCCCATGACCAATGAAACGATCGTGAACACATACCTCAACGCAGGGCAGGTGATCCGCATCGCCGCAAGAAACAATTTACTTGATAAAGATTCGATCCGCAACCTCGATAAACCCGAATACCGCCAGCAACTCAGGAAGATCATGGATGAGCAGGGGTATAAACTTCCACAGGAGCTGCAAAGACAGATCGTCAACCAAAAAATAATCCGCGCAGCGTACGGCCAGAACCAGCTGCAGGAAGTGCTTACCGATTTCTGGTTCAACCATTTTAATGTTTCGCTCACCAAGGGCCAGTGCCAGCAATATGTATTGACCTATGAGCGCGATGCCATACGCCCTAATGTATTGGGCAATTTTGAAACGATACTGGAAGCAACGGCCAAACACCCCGCGATGCTGGAGTATCTCGACAATGCTTCGAGCGTTAGCATGGACAACGACATGGCGCGCAACCAGCAAAAGAACAACCTCGCCCGGCTGGAGAAACAACGCACACAGGCGCTCGCCAAAAACGACTCGTCGATGATGGGCAAGCTGGAACAGCAGATGACGAATGCAAAAAGAGGACAGGGGCTCAACGAAAACTATGCGCGCGAGATCATGGAGCTGCATACATTGGGCGTTGATGGCGGCTACACACAAAAAGACGTAACCACCGTTGCACGTGCATTGACAGGATGGAGCATCATGCCGATGTATAAAGACGGACCGGGCACAAGATTGCTGAAAGCCGCGGGGCCCGATTTCCTCGCCCGTAAAGGGTTTGTGGTAGAAGGCGATTTCCTGTTCCGCGCAGACAAGCACGACGAAAACGAGAAGACCATTTTAGGAAAAACATTTCCCGCAAATGGTGGTTATGAAGAGGGCCGGCAGGTTTTGCAGATGCTGTCGATGCATCCTTCCACCGCAAAATTTATATGTACCAAACTGGCAACGCGTTTTGTAAACGATACGCCATCGGCGGCGCTCATCAGCAAAATGTCGGAAGCTTATCTCAAGAGCAATGCAAACATCAAAACCGTTCTCATTGCCATGGTGAACAGCCGTGAATTCTGGGATACGAAGGCGTTGCGCGAAAAAGTAAAATCGCCTTTTGAGTTCGCCATCAGCGCCATCCGCGCCACCAACGCAGATGTGCAGCAGCCGTTCCAGATCTACAACTGGTGCACAAGAATGGGCCAACGTTTTTACTATTACCAGGCGCCCACAGGTTTTCCCGACAGGGCCACGTACTGGATCAACACCGGTTCGCTGCTCAACCGCATGAATTTCGGTTTGGCATTCGCCACGGAAAAGATTCCAGGGGTAAAACTGAATCTCGCAGCGCTCAACGACAACCACGAGCCCGAAAGCGCGGAGGCAGCCTTGATGATCTATAGTAAAATATTGCTGCCCGAAAGGAACCAGGACGATAACATCAGGAGGCTCACAGCCATGGTGCGTGATTCGAACCTCGAAAAAAAGATAACGGAAGCCGCAAATAAAACAACAGATCCAAACGCAGCAGCAACGGCCAATACGCAGGATGATATGATGATGACCGCAGCCTCGCAAGACAACCGCAGGAACAGGAAAGCCAACCAGCGCGCAGCACTGAGCAAAAAGAATTTACCGGTAACAACATTGTATGTTGCAGGAAATACAAGCACGGTTTCGCAGGTGGCAGGAATAATTATTGGTTCACCAGAGTTCCAGCGGAAATGATCTTGTAGTGAATAGTGCATCCTGCCAGTAATTCAAAACGCCTATCCTCCCAACCTTAAAAAAAGACCTTATGATAAACCGCAGAGCATTCATGAAATCCGGCGCCCTCGCACTTTTTGCAGCGGGTGTGGGAGGCGTTCCCACGTTTATTGCGCGCGCCGCAAACAGCAGGAAGATCATCCCGCCCTATAAAAAGAACAAAGTACTCGTATGTATTTTTCAACGCGGTGCGATGGACGGGCTCATGGCCGTGAGCCCTTACGCCGATGCCAATCTGAAAACACTGCGCCCTACGCTCTACATGAGCCCCGCAGAAACCGAAGGCAAGATGTTTGACCTCGATGGCAGGTTTGGCCTGCATCCATCGCTTGCTGCGTTCGATCCTTATTTTAAGGAGGGACGGATGGCGATCGTGCATGGTGTGGGAAGCCCTAATACCACGCGCAGCCACTTTGATGCGCAGGATTACATGGAAAGCGGAACACCTTTCAGCAAAAGCACGCAGAGCGGATGGCTCAACAGGGCCGTGGGTTTGCTCGGGCACGAACCCGCAACGCCTTTCCGCGCAGTGAGCCTGACAAGTTCCCTGCCAAGAAGTTTTTATGGCGACAATGAAACACTTGCCATCAACAACCTACAGGAATTTGCGGTGCAGATGCGGGGCAATCCGCTGGCATCGAACCTTGCATCAAAATCATTTGAGTCTTTATACGATCAGACATCCAATCAACTGCTCAACAAAACAGGCAAAGAAAGTTTTGATGCAATGAAGATGCTCAATGTGAACAACCTGAAAAATTACCAACCTGCCGCAGGTATCGTGTACCCGAATTCGGCGTTGGGAAATTCGTTGAAACAGATCGCAACACTGATAAAAATGGATATCGGCATGGAAGTGGCCTTTGCCGAAAGCGGCGGATGGGACACCCATTTCAACCAGGGCACCGCAAACGGCGCGCTGGCACGCAACCTGAAAGATTTCAGCGACAGCATCGACGCATTCTGGAAAGACATGTCTGCCTACCAGGATGATGTAACCGTAATGACCATGACCGAATTTGGCCGCACCGCCCACCAGAACGGAACCGGCGGAACCGACCACGGCCGTGCAAGCTGCCTCTTTGTACTGGGCAACGATGTGCAGGGCGGAAAAGTGTACAACAACATTAAAACGCTTGCCAAAGAGGACCTGGAAGATGGAAGGGACCTCCCGGTAAGTACAGACTTCCGCTCCGTATTCAGCGCGGTTGCAAACGGGCATTTGAAGATCAACAACAACAAGGTACTGTTCCCTTCATGGGACGGGCAGTCGTTGGGCGTGATGAAGGGATAAGAAGTGATTCGTTGATCGAAAATATAATCGACATAAATAAAAAGGTGGATCCTGGTTGATCCACCTTTTTTCATAGTCACCGGGTTTTTGGTTAACGGTACATAATTCCTGCTTATTTGACTACCCTCAACACATGCCTATCCCCCTCGATGCTTACCCTGAACATCAGGTATTCGGGCGGTGAAGCGAGTTGCTGTTTGTAGTCATGCTCGGCATCTTCTGTTTTGTAAAGGTCCACCTGGTATTTATACATTTTCGTGAGGTTGAACTTTTTCATGATGTTCTTTTTCATTTCTTCTGTGTAATGGAGCCTGCTCACATCGGCCCGGCCAAAGTCTTCGGCTTTGTAGTTGTTCAATTCTTCGTTGCTGATCTTTTTAGAACCGATCCATACACCATACAGGTCCGCATTTTTAAAGTCCTCAAACTGTTCAGCGGTTGGATGTTTTGGCGGATTTGGCGTTGGTTTTTTCCAGAACACTGCCCTTGCCAGCCCGCGTTGTGCGTTGTTCATGTGTTTGTAGATGATAACCATACGTGCACGCTCTCCAGGGCTTACCTGGGGCAGGGTCTTATGGCCGTGCTTTGTAACGGTTATGTTTTTATCGATGATGGCATTGTATTCATTCAATTCTTCCTGGCTCGCACCCGATCCGGGCGGATAGGGCGGATTGGGTACGATCGCCGGGGCAATTTCTTCTGCCACCTTTTTTTGATCCTGTACTTTGTTTGGTTTGGTTTGTTGCGCCAGCATTTCTTTTGCGCTGAAAACGATCAATGTAATAGCGAAGACGGGAACCAGCGTTATTTTTTTCAACAGCGCTGTTACCCTGTTATAATTTTTAGTCATCATGATCAATCTTTTTTTGGTGATGGAATAATTGAAATTGCTGGTGAAGAGCGAGGCGCTTTCACTGCATGTTTTGTCCAGCAACAGGAGTTGATAAGCCGGCACATCAGCGTACGTTCTGATCACCGCTTCATCTGCGAGGTACTCGTGGTTGAGCTGGATGGCTTTTTTATAGAAGATAAGAAGTGGATTGAACCAGAGAACGGCCTGCAGCAGTTCGATAAAGATCACGTCCCACGAATGTTTCTGCCTTACGTGTGTAAGTTCGTGCGTAATGATCTCCTCTTCTATCCCGTTGTTTGCATACGCTTCCCCGTTGATAAAAACATAATGAAGGAAAGAATAACTCGCTGTTCTTTCGTTCATCAAAACCAGTTTTGCACCGCGGTACGGAACCGTTTTGTTTCGCCAGGCGCCTGAAAGTACGCGGTAAAGATTTCTTACAAACCTGGTGAGCAATACAAGGGTAACCAATGCGTAAACAATCATTGTAAAAGGAACGATGTTGCCGGTTACTACAGGCGCCGCAACAGGCGATGGCGAGGCCTGCGTTATTACTGCAGATAAAGGTTCTTCGCCAATAACAAAATAATCGGCCTGCAGCAATGGCAATGTCTCCGCTGTGACGCTGAAACTGATCAACGGCACAACAAAAGAAAACACGATGCTGCCCAGCAGGTACAAGCGGTTGAACCGGTGCATTTTTTCTTTCTCCAGGAAAAGAAGATACACCAGCAACAGGATGCCAAGGCAGGCAGTGGATTTGAGAAGATAGATCATCTGTTGTTCTTTTTGAGATTTACAAACGGGTTCCCTGTTCCTTTTACTTGTTCTTTGTTTTTTTCTGGATCTCCTTATCGATGATCTTACGCAATTCTTTCAATTCATCTGTAGTAAGGTTACCCGCCTTCGTAAAGAACGACGCGAACTGTAAAACCGAATCGTTGAAATTGTTGCGTATCATACCATTTACTTCCTTCGAGAAATAATCTGATTTCTTTACAAGGGGATGGTACTCTCTCGAATTTCCGAAAACCTTATACCCGATGAATCCTTTGTCGGTTATACGCTTTAACAACGTGGCCACCGTTGTAGGCGCGGGTTGCGGCTCGGGATAGGCATCGATCAGGTCTTTCAGGAACGCCTTTTCAAGGCGCCAGAGATGCTCCATTAACTGTTCTTCTGATTTTGATAGTCTGGTCATGTTCTACAATTTGCAATATTGTTCTACAAGTGTAGAATAGTTTTTTATAAAATGCAAATGTTTTTTACTGTTTTTTTTTATGGGATTGTTAAATGTTGTAGGAATTGAAACGCGGTTACGCAATCTGTAACCGGGTTTAAAACCAGCAAAACGCTTGTGGCACTCTATTTGAATAATGACAGGTGGATCAAACCATTTTTTTATGAAAAAGTTATTTACCTCCCTGTTTTTACTTGGCGCATTGTTCACCACAGTTGATACAAAGGCGCAGGTGAGCGTCGGACTCAACGTCAACATCGGCAACCAGCCCGCCTGGGGGCCGGTAGGATATGACCATGTTGATTATTATTACCTCCCGGATATAGATGCTTACTATTCTGTTCCGCAAAGGCAGTTTGTTTACTATGATAACAACCGGTGGATCCGTGCGCGGGCATTGCCACCACGTTACGGCAATTACGACCTGTACACTGGTTACAAGGTTGTGGTAAACGAACCGCGCCCTTATTTGCGCGCCGATTATTACCGCAGCAATTATGGAAAGTACAAAGGCTGGAAAGGTGAGCGCCAGATCGTGATCAGGGACAGCCGTGATGATAAATACAAGCACCACGACAATGGCTGGCACGGCAACAACCCTAAGAGCAAGGGTAAGGGAAAGGGCCATCACTAAAATGAAGTGACGAATATACCCCGCCGTTAGAATACGGCGGGGTATATATTTATCAGAGTTTGCCGTTCCTGATCTCTTCTACAACACCCGGATCAAGCAAAGTAGAAGTATCGCCGAGATTTGAAACTTCTCCTTCCGCGATCTTCCTTAGGATCCTGCGCATGATCTTTCCGCTGCGCGTTTTAGGCAAACCGCTCACAAACTGGATTTTATCGGGCTTTGCAATCGCACCGATGATGCGCGTTACGGTTTGGAGTATGTCTTTCCTGATCAATGTTTCATCGCTGTGGTGCACGCCATTGTAGATCACGTATGCATAGATGCCCTGGCCCTTGATGTCGTGCGGGTAACCCACCACCGCGCTTTCCACAACGCCTGCATGCATGTTGATCGCGTTCTCTACTTCCGCGGTGCCGATGCGGTGGCCGCTCACGTTCAGCACATCGTCTACCCGCCCGGTAATGCGATAGAAACCATTTTTATCGCGCAGCGCGCCATCGCCCGTGAAATACATGTTCTCGTAAGTAGCGAAATAATTGGTGCGGCATCTTTCATGATCGCCGTAGGTGGTGCGGAGAATACCCGGCCACGGTGCTTTGATGCACAGGTTGCCCGAAACGGTTTCCTCTCCTTCGGCAACGATCTCTTTTCCGTTCTCGTCTACCAGCACCATTTGTAACCCTGGCATCGGCAGCGTTGCCCAGCTCGGCACTGCGGGCGTAATGCCTGCGAGGTTGCTGATGAGGCAGCCGCCTGTTTCGGTTTGCCACCAGGTATCTACGATGGGACATTTCTTTTTTCCCACGTTCTCATCGTACCAATGCCATGCTTCTTCGTTGATCGGTTCGCCCACCGTGCCCAGCACTTTCAATGATGAAAGATCTTTTCCCTGCAGGGGCTCCTGTCCAAAACCCATCAGGCTCCTGATGGCGGTTGGTGCGGTATAGAAAATGGCTACTTTGTATTTGTCGATGATGTCCCAGAACCTTCCGGCATCGGGCCAGGTTGGAACGCCCTCAAACATCAGCGAGGTGGCGCCGGCGCTCAATGGGCCGTATACAATGTAGGTATGTCCCGTGATCCAGCCAATATCTGCCGTGCAGAAATGAACCTGTCCATACCGGTATTGAAAAACATTTACAAAAGTGTAGTTCGCCCAGATCATATAACCGCCGCAGGTATGCACCACGCCTTTTGGTTTACCTGTTGAGCCCGATGTATACAGGATGAACAGCGGGTCTTCTGCATCCATCTCTTCTGCTTCTATGAAGGTGATGCCTTGTTCTTCCACGTGTTTCATTTCTTCTTCCCACCAAACATCTCTTCCCTTGATCATGGAAACGGGTGTGCGTGTCCTGGTGCAAACGATCACGCGTTTTACTGTTTTGTTTCCGATCAACGCATCATCGATCACGCTTTTCAGCGGAATGTCTTTTGCGCCGCGGAAAGCGCCATCGCAGGTTACGATGAACGCTGCCTGGGCATCGCTCAACCTGTCTGCGATACTCTGCGCGGAGAATCCTCCAAACACCACGCTGTGTATCGCACCGATCCTTGCACAGGCAAGCACTGCAATGGCGAGCTCGGGAATCATTCCCATGTAGATACAAACCCGGTCGCCTTTTTTTACGCCGTTGTTTTTTAACACCTGTGCAAACTGGCAAACTTTCTCCAGCAGAATTTTATAGGATAAGGTGCGGCTGTTCTCGTCGGGTGCGTTGGGCTCCCATATCAGCGCGGGTTGATCGCCGCGTGTGGCAATGTGCCTGTCGAGACAGTTCTCTGTTATGTTGAGTTTTCCACCTTTGAACCATTCGATTTTTGGTTCTGTAAAGTTCCATTCGAGCACGGTGTCCCATTTCCTGCGCCAGCTGAAATGTTGCGCCACATCGCCCCAGAATGCAGAAGGGTCGCTGATGCTTTGCCGGTATTTTTCCTTGTATTCCTCGAATGAACTTATCTGGTAGGGGTATGACATTTTCGTAGCCTTGTTTACCGGGCAAATTAATAATTAATAATTAGTAATTAATAATTAGGAATTATTGGGCCGGGATAGCGGCGTCTTTCACAAACACCTGTTAGTTGTTTCACCGGCACAATTAATAATTACTAATTATTAATTACTAATTATTAATTTGAAAACCATTACATCTATATGAAACAAACAAAAGGCATCTGGAAAGTGATCGGCGCCTCATCGCTGGGCACATTGATCGAATGGTATGATTTTTACATTTTCGGCAGTCTTGCCACCGTGCTCGCCAACCAGTTTTTTCCAAAAACAAATCCGACTGCAGCATTGCTTTCCACGCTGGCCACTTTTGCGGCGGGTTTTATTGTTCGGCCTTTTGGTGCATTGGTGTTTGGCAGGCTGGGCGATATGATCGGGCGCAAATACACGTTCCTGCTCACCCTGGTGCTGATGGGCGGATCAACCTTCGCCATCGGCCTGGTACCGAGTTATGAAACGATCGGTTTCGCTGCGCCGATACTCGTGCTGCTTCTTCGGTTGGTACAGGGCCTTGCACTCGGCGGCGAATACGGCGGAGCCGCTACTTATGTGGCGGAGCATTCGCCTGCACACCGGCGGGGATTTTTTACATCGTGGATACAGACAACCGCAACGCTTGGTTTGTTTGTATCGCTGGGTGTGATACTGCTGACCAGGCACAGCCTTGATGCCGACCAGGCGAAATCGATCGCCAAATTCAACGATTGGGGATGGAGGATCCCGTTTCTTGTTTCCATCGTGCTGGTGGTGGTTTCTATTTACATCCGTTTGAAGATGAAAGAATCGCCGCTGTTTGAAAAACTGAAAACATCCGGCACACGTTCTGTGAACCCGTTGAAAGAAAGCTTCGGGCACAGGTCGAACCTGAAAATGGTTTTGCTGGCCCTGTTTGGCGCAACCATGGGGCAGGGCGTTGTGTGGTACACCGGCCAGTTCTATGCACAGTCGTTTATCGAGAATGTTTGTAAAATAGATTTCGATCAATCGCGCACGATACTGATCTGGGCCATTTTGTTTGGCACGCCGTTCTTTGTTGTATTCGGATCTTGGAGCGATAAGGTGGGCCGCAAATGGATCATGCTGGCGGGTATGCTGCTGGCGATCGTTTCGTACCAGTTCCTGTTCAAACAATTGCTTACGTTGAGTGAGCATACGAACAAAACAGCGATCACTGACCTCAAACAGATCAAAACAACAAGAACACCGGTAGCGGGCATGGCAGATACCGTGCGGACCGTTGTTGTAAAAAAATTCTACGAAGACGGTATGACCGTTACGGAAACAACAAAAGACACCGTGTACGCTGCTGTTGGGAAAACAACGCTGAAGCCCGATGTTAAAATTTCAAAAACAGTGGGCAAGGGCGATTATTGGAAAATGGTATTCATCATTTTTATCATGATCGTTTATGTAACGATGGTGTACGGGCCCATTGCGGCTTTCCTGGTTGAGTTGTTCCCTACAAAGATCCGTTATACATCTATGTCGCTGCCCTATCACATCGGCAACGGTGTGTTTGGCGGGTTAACACCGTTCGTGGCCACTTTGCTTACCACGATCTATACCAATGATAAGCTGGCAGGATTGATGTATCCCATCATTGTTGCTGCAGTTTGCCTGGTGATCGGGGCATTGTACATCAGCAACAGGATAGACCCGGAGGTGAACGATTAAAAATGTTATTATGAATAAAGTAAAAAGAATAGCAGGCATTATCTGGTTATTGCTCGGCCCGGTAGCGGTGTTCTATCTCGTTAAAACCGCCGCGGCAGAAATTGCAGCCAAACCGGTGATGGACACAAAAATCCAATGGGGCGTTTTCGTGGTTGTATTCATCCCGATCGCTATTGGCATTTCTGTTTTTGGCTGGTACGCGGTGAAAGGGGAGTACGACAATTGAGTTGGGTCAGGGTTCGAAATGGTCAAACGCCCGATCCCCAACAACTCTAACGCTTCCTTAACCACCAAACGCCCTGCACCAGGGTACTAACTCCTAACTTTGCCACATGTCCATACAAATTACACAACTGCTCAAACAATACGGTGAACAGAAAGCGGTGAACGATATTTCTTTCCGGATCGGAAAAGGCGAGATCGTTGGTTTCCTGGGGCCGAACGGGGCGGGTAAGAGCACGACGATGAAGATCATTACAGGATATCTTCAGTCTGATAAGGGGCAGGCCGCTGTTTGTGGCCTTGATGTGAACAAAGAACCCATTGGCGTAAAGAAAAAGATCGGTTACCTGCCGGAGGCCAATCCATTATACCCGGATATGTACGTTCGCGAGTACCTGTATTTTGTGGCGGGTGTTCACGGACTGAAAGATAAAAAGGCGGCAGTTGAAAATGTGATCGCCTTAACCGGGTTAACGGTAGAGTCGAAAAAAAAGATCGGGCAGTTGTCGAAAGGATACAAGCAACGCGTTGGCCTCGCCGCTGCGCTGATACACGATCCGGAGGTGCTGATCCTCGATGAACCCACCAGCGGGCTCGATCCCAACCAGATCATCGAGATCAGGAACGTAATCAAGGCGCAGGGCAAAAACAAGACCGTACTTTTTTCTTCGCATATCCTGCAGGAAGTGGAGGCGATCTGCGACCGCGTCATCATCATCAACAAGGGAAATATTGTGGCCGATGATACCCTGGCCAATCTCCAGCGCGGTAAGAAGGACCAGCACATCGTGAACGTTCAGTTTGGCAACGATATCGACCCGTCTATCTTAAAACGTTTGCAGGAAGTGAATGCGATCGATGCAGTGAGCGGATCGCATTACAGGCTGCAGACCGCTAATCCGGACCAGGTCAGGAAGCACCTGTTAAACCTGGCGGTTGCGTATAACCTCAATGTTGTTTCCCTCCAAACCGAAGGGCAAAGCCTGGAAGCGGTGTTCAAATCGCTCACCCGCGATTAAGTCGCCCAGTGCCCGGGTGGAGCCTCAACCGGAATTCACACAGAACAGAAAAGGCTGGTGCAGTATGGTGCAGGTAGGGTGGAACGATGTTGTTCCGGCAAATCTGTGGCAGTATGGAAGCCCGTAATTGCTTAAATTGCGTCTCATTTAAGAGACACAAGCAATCAAACCATAACCAAACAAGCAATCGACCATGAGTTACATTATTGAAGTACATGCAAGACAGATCTTAGACAGCCGCGGTAACCCCACTGTAGAAGTAGATGTATTAACAGACGATGGCGCGCTGGGGCGTGCGGCGGTGCCGAGTGGCGCCAGTACGGGTATTCACGAGGCGGCAGAGTTGCGTGACAACGATAAAAAGAAGTATGCCGGTAAAGGGGTATTGAAGGCGGTAAAGAATGTGAACGATATCATTTCGGAAGAAATTGTTGGTTTCGATGTGGCCCAACAGGCAGCAATCGATGAAACCATGATAGAACTGGATGGCACGCCCAATAAAACAAAGCTCGGCGCCAATGCCATACTCGCGGTGAGCATGGCGGTTGCAAAAGCAGCGGCAGAAGAAGCGGCGCTCCCTTTGTTCCGCTACATCGGTGGTACCAATGCGAAAACGTTGCCGATGCCGATGATGAACATCCTCAATGGCGGTGCGCATGCGGATAACAAGATCGATTTCCAGGAGTTTATGATCATGCCGGTTGGCGCACCTTCATTCAGCGAAGGATTGCGTTGGGGCGTAGAGATCTTTCATGTGCTGAAAAGTGTATTGAAGAAAAAAGGATTCAGCACCAATGTGGGCGATGAAGGCGGTTTTGCACCCAATATCCAGAGCAACGAAGAAGCGATCGAAACCGTGCTCGAGGCCATCACGCAGGCAGGCTACAAAACAGGATCACAGATCGTGATCGCAATGGATGCCGCCAACAGCGAACTGTGGGATCCGAAAAAGAAAAAATACGTTTTCCATAAAAGCAGCGGCAAAGTGGTGAGCAGCGATGAACTCGTTAAGTTCTGGGAGAAATGGGTGAAACAATACCCGATCGCTTCCATTGAAGACGGTATGGCAGAAGACGACTGGAACGGATGGGCAGCGTTAACACAGGCAGTGGGCAGCAAATGCCAATTGGTGGGCGACGACCTGTTTGTAACCAATGTGAACCGCCTGCAAACGGGCATCGACAAAGGCATTGCGAACGGGCTGCTGGTGAAAGTGAACCAGATCGGAACGCTTACCGAAACCATCAATGCGGTAACGCTGGCGCAGCACAACGGCTACAATACGATCATGAGCCACAGAAGCGGCGAAACAGAAGACACCACCATCGCAGATCTCGCGGTGGCGCTGAACTGCGGCCAGATCAAAACCGGCTCGGCATCGCGTACCGACCGTATTGCCAAATACAACCAACTGATCCGTATCGAAGAAATGCTGGGAAGCACCGGTGTTTATCCCAAAGGAAAGATCAAGTTCGGAACCAAATAGACGGGTGACCAATAGCTTCGGGCCACGGTTACAAACCATGGCCCGAAGCTTACCATACACATGTTTCCTCACATGTGCGTAGCCCGGCCGCAACAGCAATTTTTACCCACAGCCAACAGGCAACCGCCAATAGCCAGTAGCTTGCACCCATGAAAAAGCTCGCCCTCATCATCACCAACAAATACCTTGTGGCATCGGTGTTTTTTGTGGTGTGGATGCTGTTTTTTGACCAGCGGGATTATTTCCAGCAGAAAGACAGGCAGGCGGAGCTGGCCAAGCTGGAAGCCAAGAAAGCGTATTATGTGCAGGAGATCGAACGCACAAAAAAAGAGCTCCAGGACCTGCAGAACAACCCCGCAGCCCTCGAAAAATTTGCCCGCGAGCGTTACCTGATGAAGAAAAATGGCGAGGATATCTATATTATTGAAGATTCTGCAGCAGCAAAAAAATAAAATCCCCGCAAAAACGTTGGCAGCGCTTTGTGATCGCGCCAACAATATTCCTTTTGCTTTCCCGTTTTAGTACACACCGTTGGGAACTGGTAGCCGTAGCTATCAGCCCTTAAGCTCTGGCTGTAAACGGTAAAGCCGGCGGCCAGGCCGGTGGCTTTCAGCCGCACCGTGTATGAAAACATTTAAAGAAGAGGACCTGATCCTGTACCTATACAAAGATGCTTCACCCCAACTCACCACCGCCATCGAAAAAGCATTGGCGGATGATGATCTTGCATTAAAGGACCGGCTCAAGGTATTGCAACGTACCATCAAACAGCTTGACAAGCTCAAACTGCAGTCGCCTTCCAAAAAATCTTTGCGGGAGATTATGAAACACGTGGGTAAATAGTAGTGCGGTACTTTCGTTCCGGCCTGTTCGCATTTGTGAAACGGCTGGTTGCGTTTTTGTCCTGCCGGCTTATACCGATACCACCGTTGCGATTTTTCAGCTACATTTATCAGGTAAAAACCTTTACATGAAACATCTCATTGCAGCATGCTTTCTTGCCTTGTTTTCTTTGGCCGCAAACGCACAGTCACGTGGCAAGGTTATCGAAACACAAAACATCCAGAGTAAGATCCTTTCAAAAAATGTTGCGTATACGGTTTACCTGCCTTCGGACTATGAAACATCCAACCGTACTTACCCCGTGGTATACCTGCTGCACGGCTACACAGACGACAATACCGGCTGGCTGCAATTTGGTGAAGTGAACCGGTATGCCGACAAGGCCATCGCGGAAGGAACCATTCCGCCAATGATCATCGTAATGCCCAATGGAGGAACAAGCTGGTATGTGAATGCATACGATGGAAAAGAAAGCTATGAAGATTTTTTTGTGAAAGAATTCATCCCAACCGTTGAAAAAACATTCCGCATCAAAGCAGAAAAAAAATACAGGGCCGTTGCCGGGTTATCGATGGGTGGTTATGGAACGATGATCTATGCATTGAAATACCCCGAACTTTTTGCTGCTGCCGCACCACTGAGCGCTGCGATCTACGACGATGAAACCGCCGTAAACACTGCAGATGCACGCTACGAAGCGGTGTTCGGACAATTGTATGGGCGCGGGCTGAAAGGGAAAGAGAGGCTTAACAAAAGCTGGTACGATAATTCAGTGCTTAAGATCGTAGAAACAAAACCTGCGGACGATCTCAAAAAAGTTCGCTATTGGATCGACTGCGGCGACGACGATTTTTTAACCAAGGGAAATTCCCTGCTCCACATCCTGCTCACCGATAAGAAAGTTACGCACGAATACCGCGTGCGCGATGGCGGCCATTCATGGACCTACTGGCGAACCGGTATTACGGATGCACTCGCATTTATCGGGGACAGTTTCAGGCAAAAGTAATCTTGTGAACAGTGGATGGAAATGACAGTGTATCGATTTTAATCCCATGAAAATCTCGAATACCGAAAATTAACTTATCCGTAATTTCACCATTCACTACGGACCACTCACCGCTCTCCAATGACCAAAAAGCAGCGCTACGAACACGTTCTCAATTTTTTCCAGGAGCATATTCCGGATGCGGAAACGGAGTTGATCTACGACAATCCATTCCAGCTGCTCGTAGCTGTTATTTTATCGGCGCAGTGCACGGATAAACGTGTGAATCTCACAACACCTGCCCTCTTCCGAAAATACCCTACGCCGCAGAAAATGGCGGCGGCGGATTTCGACGACCTGTTTCCTTTGATCAGGAGCATTTCTTATCCCAACAACAAAACAAAACACCTCATCGGCATGGCCAACATGCTGCTCGAAAAATTCAATGGGCAGGTGCCGATGACGGTTGATGAACTGGTGCAGTTACCCGGCGTTGGAAGAAAAACCGCCAACGTGATCACCAGCGTGATCGACGAACAGCCCAACATGGCGGTTGACACGCATGTGTTCCGTGTAAGCAAACGGATCGGCCTGGTAAGTGCCGGCGCTTCTACGCCGCTTGCCGTAGAAAAGGAACTCATCAGGCACATTCCCGAGCACATGGTTCACCGTGCACACCATTGGCTCATCCTGCATGGGCGGTATGTTTGTGTTGCCCGTAATCCCAAATGCCACGAGTGCCCGCTTACGCAATGGTGCAAATACTACGAAACATTTGTTGCGCCCTACGCGGGCCAGGACTAGTTGCGGGAAACGCGGCACGATTATTTTTGGCACTGTGGTATGAATCAGACAAGATCACTGCGGTTTTTGCAGCATTGGGCAAAGCTCATGGACTCGCAATTCCGGATCCCGGGCACACAGATCCGTTTTGGGCTCGATCCTTTGATCGGCCTTATACCCGGGGCAGGCGATTTTTCAAGCTTTGCCGTGTCGGCCGTTATGGTGATGGTGCTGGCGCAGAACGGGGCATCGGGGTTTGTGCTGGCGCGGATGATCCTCAACGTCGTGATCGACGCACTGATCGGGTCCATCCCTTTTATCGGCGACATCTTCGACTTCGCATTCAAAGCCAACCAGCGCAATATGCGACTGATGATGGAACATTACGAAGAGGGCCGGCACAAGGGAGGCGCATGGAAAGTGGTCGTTCCTGTTCTTTTAGTGCTCCTCGTTTTTGTTGCACTGCTGGTTTGGGTAAGCTACCGCATACTGGTGTGGATCTGGGGGCTGATACAATAACACGGGTTTATGTTTTCTTTTTCCTGTTTCCCTTAACCAGTTCATAGGAATGATCGATCAGTTCCCTTACCAGTTTTGAAGGGATATTGCCGTTGGCCACTACTGTGTTCCAGTGTTTTTTGTTCATGTGCCAGCCCGGCAAAACGTTATCAGGATATTCTTCCCGCAACTCAACGGCCCTGTCGGGATCGCATTTGGCATTGAAACGAAGGGGATTGTTCTCAAGCCCGCACAACAGGAAAACTTTTCCATTTACCTTGTAAACAAGTGTGTCGGGGCCAAAAGGAAACGTTTCTTCCACGTCTTCTTTGCGTAAACAGTATTGCTGCAGTTGCTCGATGTCCATAGCTGCCAGGAGTTTTGACTAAAGTTAAATCAATTGGTTCATTCGCGTTTACCCGCTCTCGGCCTCAAACTCCCTTACCAAACCCCGCACACCTCACGGCCAACGCCTAACTTTGCCTTATGGATTACCTCAAGGAATACCGCAGTTTTATCAGTTCGCACTATGTAAGTGAAGGCGTGCGCATTACTGCCGGCGTACTGATTCCTGTTTTTATATTGGGGTATTATGATCTCTTGCCGGTAGGCCTTGCCATCGGCCTTGGTGCCTTGTGTGTGAGCATTACGGATAATCCGGGCCCCATTCACCACCGGCGTAACGGGCTGGTGGTTTGTGCGCTGATCAATTTTGTGGTGGCCATTATCGTGAGCCTGGTGCAGCAGGTACCCTGGCTTTTTATGCTGCTGCTGCCGGTGGCGTGTTTTGTTTTTTCGATGATCGGTGTGTATGGAACACGCGCAACATCCATCGGGCTCGCGGCTTTGTTTGTGCTGGTGCTGCAGACAGAACACCGTTACGAAGGGTGGCAGATCGTTTACAATGCTTTGTACATCCTCTCAGGTGGCGTATGGTATATCCTGCTCAGCCTGTTGATGAATACGCTCCGCCCTTACAAGATCATCCAGCAGGCGCTGGGTGAATACGTGATGGCAACGGGCGATTACCTCAAAGCGAAAGCGGTCTTTTTTGATACGGGCACGGACCGGGAAAAAAATTACGAAGAGATCCTTCGTACGCAGATCATCGTGCAGGAAAAACAGGCGCTGGTTGCGGAACTGCTTTTCAAAACAAGAAGCATCGTAAAAGAATCCACGCATACCGGGCGCGTGCTGATGATGGTATTCATGGATGTGGCGGATCTTTTTGAGATCGCCATGACATCGCACCAGGATTATGAAAAACTGCACCGCTATTTCGACGATACAGACATACTCACTGAATACCGGCACCTCATCAACACACTTGCAGCGGAACTCGATGAGATCGGCATCGCTTTGAAAAGCGGGAGGCGTTCGGGTTACGACAAACGCATAGATGCAGAACTCATTGCCGAAAGAAAACATTTGCAGCAACTTCGCCTGGAACGGCTGCGCCCCGATAACATCGACGGGTTCATAAGCCTGCGGCATATCCTTGACAGCATCGATGAGATCGCCACGCACATCAGGACCCTTCACCAGTATACATCGTACGATGCAAAACTGCGCAGGAAAAAACTCAATGCGCCCGACCCGGAAGATTTTATCATGCATCAGTCCATCGACCGGCAACTCATCATCGATAACCTTTCCTTCCGCTCCAATATTTTCCGCCACTCCATCCGTATTTCTGCTGCGGTTCTGTTTGCGTACGTGATTGGGTTGTTCTTTCCCATCGGGCACAACTACTGGATCCTGCTCGCCGTGATCGTAATTCTCAAACCCGCGTACAGTTTAACACGCACCCGCAATTTCGAACGTCTTACAGGAACGATCATCGGCGCCAGCGTGGGCGCGTTGGTACTGTATCTTGTAAAAGACAAAACAACGATCATGGTGCTGCTTGCCGTGAGCATGATCGGCGCTTACAGTTTTATGCGGAAAAAATACCTGGTAAGCGTTACGCTGATGACCCTGTATCTCCTGTTGATGTTCCACCTGCTCGACCCCAAAGATTTCCGCGCCATTATGATCGACCGCGTGATCGATACGGCGATCGGTTCGGCGATCGCCATCGTGTTTGGCTACCTGATCGCCCCGGTATGGGAACACGAGCGCATCAACGAATACATGAGCGACGCATTGAAAGACATCCTGAAATATTACGAGCGCATCACCGCAACCTTTACAGGAAAAACATTCGATAAACAGGAAGCAGTGGTGATGCGGAAAAACAGCTGGGTCTCGCTCGCCAACTTATCGGATACGTTCACCAAAATGTTATCGGAGCCCAAACGCAAACAGAAGAACGCAAAGGAGATTCACCAGTTCGTGGTGGCCAACCACATGATCGCTTCGCATATTGCCACGCTCTCCTATTACGCGGATTCTGTTCCGCAGGAATACGTCACAGACGATTACCGCCCGCTGATAACCGCCACCACGCAGGCTTTGCAGCGATCGCTCGATCTGCTGGATGATGAGAAGAAGAAAGAGAACCGCAACCTTGTCATCAACACAGATCCCGAACAGATCCGTTTACTGGGGCAGCGCATCAACCAGCTGGTTGTAAAAAGACAGGAGGAATTGAAATCGGGGCAAATGGAAACAGCGACCAGAAAAATGTTGTCGGATTTCAAATCCATCACCGACCAGTTTTATTTTATCTACAAGATCGCGGTGGATGTGGAGAAGATCAGTATGAAGCTGGAAGCGAATTAATTTCCTTGGTGATTAAAATATATTGCCTCACGTTCACTTAAACCCCGGGTAAGGGCTGGATTCAAAAGATTTTTCTAAACCTGAAAGCTTAGGGCGTATTTTCTTTTGCCACGCGTTTGCGTTCCTTCTCAAAAAATGCATAGAACACGACGGCAAAAGCAAACATCAGGAAAGATTTCTGATGGGTCATCACCTTGTAAAAAGCAACGAGGAAACAAAGCACGGCCGCACAGAAAAACCAGGGCCGCATATCGTATTGCTTGGGTGCGAGTACAAGCTTAATGTCTTCTTCTGTATAACCATCGCGCAACATGCGCTCACGTATCTCTTCTGCGGGAACTCCATTTTTTATAGATTGCCTTAGCTCTTTTATCTTCTCTTGCGATATCATTTTTTTCGTTTTTCACCCGCAGGAAAACCCGCGTCTTTTACTTCGGCGCGCGAAGTTATTATTACAACATTTTTTTGATCACATCCACCAACTCTCCCTTTGTAATGGGCACGCCCATTACCTTGTTGTAAGGTTTTGCATCCACCAGGTATTGGTCGCGCAGGATTTTTACGAGCTGGCCTTTGTTGATCTCGGGCACAAGCACGTGGTCAAAGTTCTTCATCATGTCGCCAAGATTTCTTGGGAACGGGCGCAGGTAACGGATGTGCGCATGGCTCACCGCATGCCCCTCGGCCTGCAACTGCAGTGCCGCGCTTTTGATGGCGCCATAGGTTGACCCCCAGCCGATCACCAGTACTTTTCCTTTCTCGGGTCCGCTGTCTATTTTCTGCAACGGGATATGATCCGCGATCTTGTCAACTTTCGCCTGGCGTATGTTCACCATGTGCTGGTGGTTCTCCGGCTCATAGTTGATGTTGCCCGTAACATCCTGTTTTTCCAATCCGCCGATGCGGTGTTCCAGTCCCGGAGTTCCCGGTATGGCCCATGAACGCGCCAATTTTTCGTCTCTCCGGTATGGCTGGAATTTCGGCTCGTCTTCTGCCAGTCCTTTTTTGAAATTGACCGTGATCGGCGGAAGATCCGCCTGCGTGGGAAATTTCCAGGGTTCTGCACCGTTGGCAATGTAACCATCGCTCAGTAAAACAACCGGGGTCATGTGTTGTATCGAGATCCTTGCCGCTTCGTACACCGCATCAAAACAATCGCTGGGCGTAGATGAAGCAAGTACAGGCATGGGGCATTCGCCGTTTCTTCCGTAGTAGGCCTGCATGAGATCGCTCTGTTCTGTTTTGGTAGGAAGACCGGTTGATGGCCCGCCGCGTTGGATATTGATGATCAGCAAAGGGATCTCAAACATTACCGCCAGGCCCATCGCCTCTGTTTTCAGCGCCATACCTGGCCCTGAGGTTGCCGTAACACCCAGTGACCCGCCATAGCTTGCACCGATTGCCGAAGCGATCGCCGCGATCTCGTCTTCGGCCTGGAACGTTTTGATGCCAAAATTTTTATACTTGCTCAGCTCATGCAGGATATCCGAAGCCGGTGTGATGGGATAGGCGCCCAGGAAAATTTCCAGGCCGCTTTTTTCGCCAACGGCGATCAGTCCGAGCGACAATGCCTGGTTACCCATGATGCTCCTGTAAGTGCCGGGAACCATTTTCGCTTTTTCCACTTTGTATCTTGTGGTAAAGGTCTCCGTGGTATCGCCGTAATTGTAACCGGCCTGCAGTACTTTGATGTTACTGTCAAGAATGCTGGGTTTCTTCCCGAATTTTTCCTGTAAGAAATCGATGGTATTGCTGAGGCTGCGGTTGTACATCCAATAAATGTACCCGAGCACAAACATGTTCTTGGCGCGGTCGCGCTCCTTGTTGCCCAGCTCCGGAAAATCTTTGAGGGCCTCGCGCGTGAGTTTGGTAACATCGATGCGGATCAGCTCGTAGCTGTCGAGGCTGCCGTCTTCCAAAGGATTAACACTTTCGGGATAGTTGGCCAGACGAAGGTTCTTTGCGTCAAATCCCTCTGTATTTACAATGATCTTTCCACCGGGTTTGATGGCTTTGAGGTTTACTTTCAAGGCCGCGGCGTTCATGGCCACCAGTACATCGGCAATATCACCGGGTGTAAAAACTTTATCTGACGAAAAATGGAGCTGGAAACCGCTCACTCCGGGCAAAGTGCCGATAGGGGCGCGGATCTCTGCGGGAAAATCGGGGAAAGTAGCGAGGTCTATACCCAGCATAGCCGTATTGTTGGTGAACTGTTGCCCCGTCAACTGCATCCCATCGCCACTGTCTCCCGCAAACTTGATCACCACATCCTGTAAGAGCTCTTCTTTCCTTTCCATGTTAGTTGGTTGTATTTATAAGCTAATATAACGATTTTGAATGTTGAACGCTGCGAAAGTAAGCGAAAGTACGAAGTACAAATTACGAAGTACGAAACGTTCCTGAGATGGCCCCGGAATTCACCCGGCATACCGGTTTTAACAAATTCCTTCCCAATTACCGGCGCATTTTAAGCGGGTATTTAGGGCAGCCCTGTATCTTTGTTTCAAACTAATTGCAGAAAATGAAAAGTGCGGGAAAGGGCTGCTTATGGGTTGTATTGCTCGGGACGATATGTGCAGGTTTTACAGGCTGTTTGCGCGCCCACGGAACCGACCCCGAAGAAAAGGCGGATGCCGGCCCGGTAGATAAATTCGAGTGGAGGCCCCTCCATTACGACAGCACCAAAAAATACATTTATTTAAGTTTCGACGACGGCCCGCAACACGGTACCGTTACCTGTTTCGATCTCTGCAGGGCAGAGAACATCAAAGCCAGTTTCTTCATGGTGGGATTGCATACTGCGATGAAAAGCGACGGTAAAAAGATCGTGTCGATGATCCGCAACAGCTACCCGCAGTCGCTGCTGTCCAACCACAGTTATACGCATGCGAATGGAAAATATGTTGCATTCTACCATCACCCGCTGAAAGCGGAATCGGATTTTTTTGCGGCGCAGGACTCATTACACATCCCTTATAAAATTGCCCGGCTGCCGGGCAACCGCTCCTGGGTACGGCAGGGGGAAGTAAAAGCAACAGGCCTGGTGAGCCCCGTTGCGCACCTGCTCGACAGCGCCGGTTACAATGTAATCGGTTGGGATGCCGAATGGCATTTCAGCAAACGCGGCGCGCGGCCGGTGCAAACGCCGGTACAGATGGCGCGCATGGTAGACAGCGCTTTTGCGAAAGGGCAAACGCATGTGCCCAACCACCTCGTTATCCTTACCCACGACCGCATGTTCCAACGCCCCGCAGATGCCGACTCGCTGGCCAAATTCATTGCCCTTCTCAAACAAAACCCGCACTATGTTTTTGAGACGGTGGATCATTACCCGGGGTTAAAACCTTTGCGATAGCGGCTCAACGCAAGTCATTTTTTTTTTGCCACAGATTTCACAGAAGGACACTGTTGTTGCGCAAAGTTCAAGCCCACGGAAACCAACAGTGTCCTTCTGTGAAATCTGTGGCAAAAACCTCTAAAAAACGACCCACTATAACAAAAGCCAACCCGCTTGGTTCACTAAAAAACAGCTTTTTCATTTTAGAGTTTTCTTATAAAAACCACGTTGCAAATACCTTATATTTACACCACATAATTCTTATCATACCATGGAACTTTACAAATCAGGCAACCCTACGCTTACGCAGAAAATGTTTGACAGAAGCAAACAGATCGAGGCGAATATGCAGGGCACGATGAGTGTGCGGGGTGCAATCAACAAGTTTGGATTTTTATTATTGATGGTGATCGCCGGTGCCGCGTACACCTGGAACCTTTTTGAGAACGGCCAACCCAACACAATGTACGGCTGGATGATCGGGGGCATGATCGGCGGACTGATCACCGCGATCGCGATCACCTTTAAACCCAACTGGGCAGCTTACCTGGCGCCATTGTACGGGCTCTTCGAAGGATTGTTCATCGGCGGTATTTCTGTAGTGATCAATGCACAGTTCGCGAAGGCTTACCCGGGACTGATCATGCAGGCGGTTGGACTTACTTTCGGTGTGGCCATCGCGATGTTTATACTTTACAATTTCCGCATCATCAAGGCAACAGAGAAATTTAAATCGGTTGTCATTTCCGCTACGCTGGGTATTGCGGTATTTTACCTGATCTCAATGGTGCTGCGCATGTTTGGTGTGAGTATGCCGTTCTTTTACGACAGCTCTGCGCTGAGCATTGGCATCAGCCTGTTCGTGGTGGCAATCGCTGCGCTGAACCTGATCCTTGATTTTGATATGATCGAACAGGGCGCAGAACGCGGCGCACCCAAATTCATGGAATGGTACGGGGCATTCGGATTGCTCGTAACCATGGTTTGGTTATACCTCGAAATAGTACGTTTGCTCAGCAAGCTGGCAAACAACAAATAAGCACCGGTTCAAACAAATTGAGGGCCATCCGCGTTTGCGGATGGCTTTTTTTATGTCTTTATTTATCGGTAGTTTAGCCATCTGTAGCTGCGTTGGCCAGGCATTCAAAAACACAAACATGGATTTCAATTGCCAGAACTTCACCAATGAAGAATTGATATACGTTTACCGGAACCTTCTCATGCCGCGGATGATCGAAGAGAAGATGCTCCTCCTCCTTCGGCAGGGCAAGATCAGCAAATGGTTCAGCGGTATAGGGCAGGAGGCCATTTCTGTGGGCTGTACGCTTGCGTTGCAACCAGATGAATGGATCATGCCGTTGCACAGGAACCTGGGCGTTTTCACTTCCAGGCAAATGCCATTGCACAAACTGTTCATGCAATGGCAGGGTAACAAGGAAGGCTACAGCAAAGGGCGTGAAAGAAGTTTTCATTTCGGGAGCAAACCCCATCATATCTGTGGAATGATCTCGCATCTTGGCCCGCAACTCGCCATTGCGGATGGTGTTGCACTCGCTTACAAACTCAAAAAAGAAAACAAGGTATCGCTCGCCTTCAGCGGCGATGGCGGAACAAGCGAAGGCGATTTTCACGAGGCGCTGAACGTTGCAGCCGTATGGGACCTGCCGGTGATCTTCGTGATCGAAAACAACGGCTACGGGTTAAGCACGCCGGTGAATGAACAATACCGCTGCGAAAGCCTTGTTGACAAAGCAAAAGGATATGGCATCGAAGGCGTAAAGATAGATGGCAATAATATTCTAACCGTATACGATACCATACGCGGCGTGCGCGATTATTGTATCGAAAACCAAAAACCTTACCTGGTAGAGTGCATGACCTTCCGCATGCGCGGGCATGAGGAAGCAAGCGGCACAAAATACGTTCCCAAAGAATTGTTTGAAGAATGGGGCGCGAAGGATCCGATCAGGAACTATGAACAGTTCCTGTTGGATACAAACGTGATCACGGGAACACAGGTCGCAGACATCAGAAATGAATTCAAGAATTACATCGATGAAGAATTGAAGATGGCCGCAGAAGCCGCACCCATAAAGCCGGATGAAGCAGAGGAGCTCAACGATGTATTTATGCGCAGGCCGGAAAAAACAAAAGCCAGGATCATCGACCACGATACCATCCAGGTCGCGGGCGCCGGGCAGCAAACGGAAACCCGTTTTGTTGATGCCATCAAATCCGCACTGCAGCAGGGTTTGGAGCAACACCCGGAGTTGATCCTTATGGGGCAGGACATCGCAGAATACGGCGGCGCGTTTAAAATAACAGAAGGTTTTGTAGAGATATTTGGCAAGGAGCGCATCCGCAACACACCCCTGTGCGAAAGCGCAATTGTAGGGTCCGCACTGGGATTGAGTTTGGAAGGATATAAATCCGTTATGGAAATGCAGTTTGCAGATTTTGCAAGCGTAGGTTTCAACCAGATCGTAAACAATCTCGCCAAGATCCACTATCGCTGGGGACAAAATGCCGATGTTGTGATACGCATGCCCACAGGCGGGGGTGTTGGGGCAGGGCCTTTCCATTCGCAAAGCAACGAGGCATGGTTTACGCATGTGGCAGGACTGAAAGTGGTGTATCCATCCACACCGCACGATGCGAAAGGTTTGCTCATTGCAGCGATCAACGATCCCAACCCTGTTTTGTTTTTTGAACACAAGGCATTGTACAGGAGCATCAGCGGCATGGTGCCCGAAGAATATTATGAAGTGGAGATCGGGAAGGCAAGGGTGGTAAAACAGGGAGAAGACATTTCCGTGATCACCTATGGAAGCGGTGTGCATTGGGCAAGCGAATACCAGGAGCAGCACCCCGGCGTATCGCTTCACATCCTCGACCTCAGGTCGCTCGCCCCGCTCGATCATACGGCCATCAAAGCGGCGGTTGCCAGGACGGGGAAGGTATTGTTGCTGCACGAAGACACGTTGACCGGCGGCATCGGCGGCGAAATAAGCGCATGGATCAGCGAGCATTGTTTTGAATTGCTGGATGCGCCGGTGATGCGCTGCGCATCGCTCGATACACCCATCCCCTTTAACCTGGAACTGGAAAAGAACTTCATGGCAAAAAACAAGATCCATGAATACATACAGCGGCTGCTCAATTATTAAGCAAAAGGAGCAGTTCCGGCGATTTTAATTCTGTAATCTGCGAAACTGCGGTTAAATTGTATACAGAACGGAATGTCTCACACTAATTAGAACAACATGATGCTTGCGTTGAAAAGATTTTTGCTGCTTGGTTTGTCTTTTGTTTCTATCAATGTGTTCAGCCAGAATAAAAGCACGGCGGTAGCTCCCAACCCAAACAAAGCTTACAAGGCGCCTGCATTTACCGACCAGAACAGGCGCAAAAAAGTGGAGATGTTTTTCCCGATCGTGGAAATGATCTACCGCGAGTATGCCCAGAAAAATCATTTTCCCGGTTACGCATTCGGGATCATGCTCGACGGCGAATTGGTGTATTCGGGAAGTGGCGGTTACATCGACATCAATAAAAAAATTCCTGCCTCCACCACATCGATGTTCCGCATCGCTTCCATGAGTAAAAGTTTTACCGCCATGGCGATCCTGCAATTGCGCGATGAAGGCAAACTGAAGCTGGACGATCCCGTTTATCTCTACATCCCCGAAATGAAGGGCCAGAAGTTAACCGCCGATGCGCCGGAGATCACCATACGCAACCTGCTTACGCATTCGGCGGGTTTCCCGGAAGACAATCCCTGGGGCGACAGGCAACTGGCCGATACCGATGCGGACCTCATCAGCCTGATCAAAAAAGGAATTTCTTTTTCAAACGATCCGGGCCTTGTATATGAATACAGCAATTTAGGCTTTGCCATGCTCGGCCACATCATTAAAAAAGTGACGGGTGTTGCTTACAGCGAATACATTGCAAAAAACATCTGGAAACCCTTGGGCATGCAGCAGGCAGAATGGGAATACACAAAGGTTCCGGCCAACCAGCTGGCGCATGGCTACCGGTGGATCAACGATAACTGGCGCGAAGAAGCGTTGCTTCACGATGGCATTTACGGTGCAATGGGTGGGATGATCACCTCGATAGAATCGTTCAGTAAATATGTTGCCCTGCACCAATCTGCATGGCCGCCAAGAAATGACTGGGATGCGGGCCCGTTGAAAAGAAGTTCGATACGCGAAATGCACCAGCCATCCAGGTTTGCTTCGCTGAATGCAAATTATAAATACCCGGGCGGACGGGCATGTCCAACCACAGCTGCCTACGGCTATGGCCTGCGCTGGAGCAAAGACTGCGAAGCGCGCGAAACGGTGGGGCACAGCGGCGGCCTGCCAGGTTTCGGGAGCAACTGGGCCATACTTCCTGAATATGGATTGGGCGTGATCTTCTTTGCAAACAATACCTACGCATCGGCAGGTACCGCCAATATCATCGTGATGGACACGCTGATCAGGATGGCGCAGTTGAAACCAAGACAGATCGTGCCATCAGATATATTGAAACAACGGAAAAACGAACTTGTTAAACTGCTGCCTGATTTTACCAATGCAAAAACCAGCGGCATATTCGCTGAAAATTTCTTTCTTGATTATTTTGTCGAGACGATGCAAAAAGACGCCAACAGTATTTTCGACAGGGCAGGCCGAATAAAAAACATCCGCGAGATCAACCCCGAAAACCAGTTGCGCGGATCGTTTGTAATGGAAGGAGAGAAAGCAAATGTATTGATCAGTTTTACCCTCACACCGGAAAACCCGGGTTTGATACAGGAATACAAGATCAGGCTGATAGAATAAATAAATACGGGCTGTGAAGTTTGAACGATGGTCTTGCCTCACAACCCGTTTTTGTTCGACTGCTTACAAAATTATTTTTCTCCCAACCATCCCGCCAGAATCTCTTTCTGCAATGCATCCGGGTTAGCGATCCGGGTGATGGTGAAATTCTTTTCTTTCTTTGTGCCCAACCTGATGTTCTCTTCCCTGGTTCCCGTTGCTGTAGTGAAAGCAATTTTCACCTGATCGCCATTCTTTGCCGCGGTTATCGCATCCTTCAATAACTTTTCATTCGCAGGTTCGCCATTGATCTTTGTGATCACGCCACGCGGGCGCATGCCTGCGTTCCATGCGGGGGATTGCCAGTCGACCGATGCAATAAAAACCGAATCGTTCCTGCTGCGCACATTTGCGCCCAGCCACGCCCCGGGAAGATCGTGTGTTGCTGTATCGATCGCAAGACCCGCATAGTTAAAATAGGTTGGATAATCAACGGTCTTCAACGTGTAGATGTAATCAAAAAAATCAGCGAGTGATGTGCCTGCCACCGTTTCCGCTTCTTTCCTGAACTCGGCTTCTGTAAAACCGCGGTTCTTTTCTTTGTAATATTTGTTATACAGCAAACGCATCAGGTTGTCGAGCGATCTTTTGTTTTTTGTTTCATGCCGGATCTTGAAATCAAGCAGGATCCCAAGTGCGGGCCCTTTATCGTAAGGCGAAATGGTTTTGTTTGCATCATCCCCCGTTCTTCCAAAAGGGCCGTCTTCCCATGTGGTGAAGCTTGCATCGGCAGGCGTCTGGAACTGGCGCCCGGGTTTGTTTTCATAGGCGCTGATGGAGGCAGAGAATGTTTTGAACACTTCATCCGCATCGGTAAAACCTGCGCGTTTTAAAATGATGTATTCGTAGTACACCGTAATTCCTTCAGACAACCATAGCATTTTTGTGCGGCTGCCTTTGTCGTAGTCAAATGGCCCGAGCTCTATGGGCCGTATGCGTTTTACATTGTAATGATGGAAGTACTCATGCGCAAGAAAATTATACATGGTGATCATCGATGTTTTTGATCCATACAAACGCGCGCCCGCAAATGAGATGGATGCAGAATTCAAATGCTCGATACCGCCACCACCGGGGCCAATGGCCAGGAATGTATAATGCCTGTAAGGAATATCGCCGATGATGTTTGATGCGGCGGTAACAATTTTTTGAAGATCGTTCATCAAACGCGCCTTGTCAAAGTCGCCGGGTTTGAAAGCAACAAAATTGTGCGGAATGTTATTTACCGTAAAGGTGGGGAACGATTCAAGCTGCCCCATCAAAAAAGGGCTGTCGTAAAGCACGTCGTAATCCGGTGCGGTAAAAGTGTTGGCCTTCCCGGGTACCGGTTCCAGTCCTGTGGCAACGGTGTTCCATCCTTCGAGCGGAACAACGGTTACCGTTACGGGCTGGTTGATCATTCCATCCGGGTAAAGAAAAACGCCTGCCGGCGAAATATAGGCACGTTCCGCATCCGCATAGGTTGCGGCCACAAATGCGCGTGGCGCTTTTACATCATAATCGATAACGAGTGTGTTGTTGTTTTTTGAATCCACTTTCCAGCCGTTGGCAGAAACCTTGCTCCATGAAAGTGTATCGGTTGAGGCGCCATTGGTAACATGAAAAGCAGAAACATTGTCTGCGTAGTTCATCAATTGATAATATCCGGGCGTCCATGCGGCTAATTTGAATTCGATGGATTCTTTCTTTATACCTGAACAACGGAACTGCACGTGTAAGATATGCGCCGCGGGATCTTTTACGGTAACCGTAAACGAAAGACCGGGTTTTTGCGCCTGTACGGAAACTGCAATGGCCAGCAATGCCAGAATGTGGGTGATTGTTCTCATGTTGTCGGTTCTTTTTATCGAATGATTGGTTTATTGCCCGGGGTGATAGGTGCGCTCTGCATGCTTCACCACCTCGTCTTTGTAAAACAGTACGTCTTTGAATTTTCCTTTTACATACATTTCTGCCTGGTCGCCGAAATGTTTGGATCGCATGTCTCCACTTTCTCCACCGGCAAGCAATGATTTTGCTTTCACCTTTCTGCCAAATTCAACTGCGCAGATAAAACTGTTTCCGTTGTACCCATACCTGAGATCCGTGCCTGCATAGGTTCTGCTTACAAACGAGGGCAGGCAACCCCAGGTAGACGCGGCAAAACCGCAGGCGATGCTGGGTTTGTTGTCGTCAAATTTTTCAACCAGTTCTCCTGTCAACCGCTGGTACCGGTTGATCTCTCCCCAGGGCTTGCGCCAGTCGCCGAATTTTTTTCGCAGGTCTGTAAGCGTTGCCAGTAATGGATTCAGCAGCGTTTCAGCCGATGCCGTAGCCGCAAAGTTTTTTGTTTTGTCAACCTGGTCGCTTTTATCGTCCGCGCCTTTTCCTCTTAGTATGGCTGGCCATATGCGTTGCGCCCACTCTATCGCAATGGTGGTTGCTATGGATGTTTCTGAACTGTTCCGGTCCCATTCGCGCAGCAAGGCAATCGCTGTTTCAGCAGGCTGGTAAACGGTATCGTTTTTCTTTTTTTGAAAGGCATCGAGCAATGCAGGTATCAATACATCAAATGCGGCAAGGTGTGTGTCGTATCCCGAACGGATGGTTTTATCGATGTCGTACGCGCTGTTCTCATTCAATACCTTCACTGCGTTGATGCCCCTGAAATTCTCGCCGTTGGGGGCCATGTAAGAAGGAAAGTTTTCTTTTGCCGGGCTTCCCTTACCCGAAACCGTAAAGGGTGTGGAATTGCAATTCTGGATAAAACCATTCACCGGGTTTTTTACCTGTATCAATTCTGAAAGCGTGTGCAACCCTTTCCATTCGGTTGCGGGTGTGCTGCCGTCAACGGGTTTCGACCAGTTGTATGCCGTATCGCGCTTTGGCATAAAGTTGCCGTGCCAGTAGGCTATGTTGCCTTTGTCGTCTGCGTAAACCGTATTGTTGGATGTATTGGCGAGCAGCTCCATGGTTTTTGTAAACGACGCCAGGTCAGTTGCCTTGGTGCGTTGCCAGGATTGGATCAGGCCCTTCGCATCCCTGTTGTTGGCGCGTACGCTGATCCACCTGCCGTTTCTTTTGGCCATCACCGGCCCATGGTGCGTGTAGTAGGTTTTGAATGTCCTGGAAAGGATCGTGCCCGCGGCTGAATATTGTATTGAAATATCTTTCACTTTAACCGGTCTTGTTTTTCCATCGTATGCATATACAAAACCATTTTCCGTTTTACTCACTTGCTCTTCGTACGAGTCGGCCACATCGCTGTAGCTCGATGTGTGCATCCATCCAAGGTGTTCATTGAATCCCTGGTAGATAAAAAATTGTCCCCAGGTAACGGCCCCGTACGCATGCAGCCCCTCCTCGCTTTGCACAGATACTTCGGGTCGGAAATAAAAAGTTACATGTGGGTTGATGTACAGTATCGCATTGCCCGATGCGGTTTTCTTTGGTGCGATCGCAAAACCGTTTGAGCCGCCCGGCAAGGGATCAACATCCCCCCGAACCACAGCGGCAGTAACCGCTTCGCCTGAATAAAAATTCTTTAACTCATTCACAGAAACATCGGCAATGTCTATGGCGCCAATGCTTCCATCTGTCCATAACATGGGATACCAGGGCTCGAAACGCTTTAGCAGTGCGGGTTTTGTACCCGGGTTACGGAACAGGTAGTAATTGATGCCGTCTGCATAGGCATTCATTAATTTCCTGAGCCAGGGCGGGCTTTGGTTGTAGTCTTTGATGGCCGCCGCGGTATCGATCAGCATGCGTATCAGCAGGTCGTTGTAAAGGTCCCTTTCGCCGTTGATCTCAGACAGCCGCCCGAGTTTCTCAACATAATTCATCTCCACTCTTTTGAAATCGTCTTCGCACTGCGCATATAACAAACCGAACACCGCGTCTGCATCCGATTTTCCATACACATGCGGGATGCCCCAGCCGTCGCGGATGATGGTTACGCGCTTTGCCTGCTCTTCCCTCCGTTTTGTTTCTGCGGGCGTAAAGGTTTGGGCAGGCGAATACATTGGAATGATGAGCAGCAATAAAAACTTTTTCATGCGAAATGTTTTGCGCAGCGCTAACTTTTGGAAAGTTTAAAACTTTCCAAAAGTTAGCGCTGTACTAATGTATAAATTGAGACCAGGAGAGACTACCTATATATTAACCGTTGGTTATTCACGATTGACGGGTTACCAGGCGCGAAAATTATTTCCGCTCGTTTTCCTTCATCACACGCATAAAATTCTCGCCGAGGATCTTGCGGATGTCTTTTTTGCTGTAGCCGCGTTCTGCCAGTGCTTTGGTGATAACGGGATAGCAGGAAACATCATCCAGTTGCTGCGGGCCGGAGTTGATGCCGTCGAAATCGGAGCCCAGGCCCACATGGTCGATGCCGATCATCTTTACGATGTAATCAATATGGTCGATCACGAGCGACAAAGGTGCGCGGATGTTCTGCACCTCGTCTGCGTATTTTTCGTACAGGATCTCATCGGCATAATAGTTTTCGGGATTGATCTTTTTGAGTGAATCTTTTTCAGCCTTGTGCCGGGCTGCGAAGGCCGCGTTTTTTCTTTCGTAATTGCTGTCGAGAAACCCCGAAAAGAAATTGATGTCTATCACCCCGCCATTCTTGCCGATCGCACGGATCTGGTCGTCTTTGAGTGTTCTGAAGGAATGACATAAATTATATACACAGCTGTGCGATGCGATCACCGGTTTTGTGCTGGCTTGTATCGCGTCCCAGAAAGTTTGTTCGCCCACATGTGAGAGATCAACCATCATACCCAGTTCATTCAAACGTTTTACAACCTGTATTCCGAATTCGTTCAATCCTTTTTTTGCGTTCTTAAACGTGCCGCGTGTTTCTTCCATGGCAGAAGTGGCCCATGGCGTTGAATTGTTCCAGGTAAGTGTGAGGTAGCGCGCGCCGCGGTTGTAAAAACTGTCGATGTTCTCAAGTTTGTCTTCGATCATGTGTCCGCCTTCCACGCCAAACAATGCCGCGAGCTTGTGCCCGCGTACCGCTTTGCGGATCTGTTTTGTATTTGTTGCAAGCACGATCTTGTCAGGGTTTCTTTTGATCACTGCATACAGCGAATCCATCTCGCGGTTTGCCCTTGTAAATGCCGCGCCGTTCTTAAACGAGCCATCGCAGAACACCGAGAACACCTGCACATCTACGCCGCCCTGTTTAAACCTCGCCAGGTCGCTGTGTGTTTTTCCTTTCAGGTTGGCATCCATGGCATAACCCTTCTCCACAGCTTTGCTGAGAAAATCATTGTGCGTATCCGAAACCAGTGATTTGAAATGGAGCTTGTCTGTTTTCTGCGCTTGCGCTGCGAAAGGAAGCAGGAGAAGGAGGAGTTTTTTCATGGTGGTTGTGATCGTCAATTGAATATTGAATGAACCGCCGATCGTGGATCGTCAGTTCATCCTGTTGTTCTTAAAATAAGTTGCACACCGGGCCTGAAGCCTGGCAGGCAAATCAATGCAAACGCAAAGTGTTTCCGGCCCGCGTTCCGTTGTGTTTTCCGTCTTCAACAGTAACCTGCCCGTTTACCAGAACATATTTAAACCCGGTAGTATATTGGTGCGGCTGGTCGTAGGTTGAGTTGTCTTTTACCGTTTTCTCATCAAACAAAACAATATCCGCCGCAAAACCTTCGCGGAGGATGCCGCGGTTGCCGAGCTGGAATTTTTGGGCGGGCAAGGAGGTCATGCGGCGTATCGCTTCTTCCAGCGAGATCACTTTTTCTTCGCGCACATATTTTGAAAGTACACGCGCATTGGTTCCATAACCCCGTGGGTGCGGGTTGCCCGAGCCATAAATGCGGATGCTCGCATCGCTTGCAAACATATTGAACGGGTAACGCATGATCGCTTTCACATCCTCATCGCCCATACCATGAAACACCATGCCTGCTCCGCCCTGTTCCATCATTTCCATAATGGTAACGGCTTCTTCTTTTGCCTTGTGTTTCCTGCCCTTGAGCAGGTTTACCTGTTCAATGCTTTTTCCATTGTAGGTACTGTCGGCGCGGAAAGAAGCAACAACAGGATAGCTGAAATTTTTCAGCTTTCGTTTTTTTAATTTCTTCAGCATGTAATCCGTTACTTCTTTGCGTATTTCGGGTCGTGCCAGTCTTGCTTTGATCGAATCCTGTCCATCGGCCAAAACCCAATCGGGCAACAAAGTGCTGAGTGATGTGCTGCTTGCGGTGTAAGGGTATTGATCGATGGTTACATCCAATCCTTCCTCCCGGGCCCTGGTGATCATCGGAACGGTTTCTTTGCTTCTTCCCCAGTTCTGTTGCCCGCTCAGTTTGAAATGCGAAATCTCAACAGGCATCTTTGCTTCGCGCCCGATGTGTAACGCTTCTTCGATGGCCTGGGTTACGCTGTCGCCCTCATCTCTCATATGACTTGCATACACGCCATTGTACCTGGACGCTACTTTTGCGAGCCTTACCACTTCTTCGGTTTTGGAATACGTGCCGGGGATATAGATGAGGCCGGTAGACAATCCCACTGCACCATCTTTCATTGCCTGTTCAACAAGGCCTTCCATTTTTTTCATTTCTTCTTCGTTGGGATCGCGGTTGGCCGAGCCGATCACGGCCTTTCTCACATCGTTGTGGCCAACCAGTGTAGCCACGTTAACAGACAACTTCAGGCTGTCAAGCATTGAAAAATACCGGCCGATGTTGATCTGCGATCCGCCGCAGTTACCCGTTACAACGGTGGTTACGCCATCGTAAATAAAATTGTCGGCAGTAGGGTTTCTTCTTTCGTCGCCCTCAATATGCGTGTGTACGTCAATAAAACCCGGTGCAACGATGAGCCCGGTTGCATCAATCGTTTTGGCGGCGCCCCACTTGCTTAGCCTGCCCATGGCAACGATCTTGCCGTTCTGAACGGCGATGTCGCCGTAATGCCAGCTGTTGCCGGTACCGTCCAGGATCTTTCCGTTTTTGATGAGCACATCGGCCTGTTGTGCAAGAGATAAAAAGGGGAGGCATAAGAAGATGATCAGTGGTTTCATCAGGACAGGTGGTATTTTTTTCTGAGCAATTCGATTCCTTTTACGGCTTTTTGTTTTTGTTCGGCGAGGTTGGCCACGTAGTTCTCTATGATCTTGCGCTGGATAAAACATTTGTTGTAGAACGTGCGCATTTTATCGGCATCATCCGATACATAAAGGCCGGCGGGCGGCGTTTGCTGCGCGGCGCCTGAAAAATCGAGCACCTGTTCCATCAGGTTCAGGATCTCGAGCATTGATTTGTAATAGGCATCGCCTTGTTTGGTTACGTGCGTGTTGAACTGCTCGTAATCGGTAATGGCGTTTACACAGGCGGTGTCTTTGATCAGGCGGAGCCCGCCAGCGTTTTTCAATTGGGTGATGGTTCCGTTCTCGTTTTCAAACAAAGCGCTTATGCCAACGAAACGGCTGTGCATATATATGTTTTTGGCGGCGCCGGGCTCTTTTGATTTCAGTGATACAAGCAGGGAATCGATACCAACCACCATTTTTTTATTGATGCGGATGAATTGCGTAAGCTGGAGGGTGTCTTTCTGAAGATCAGTCACCATGCTGGCCATATATTCGTGCGCCCTTTCTTTTTCAACATAGCTTTCACGCAGGTTTTCGGCGATAAATCCGCAGAAAACCGCCAGGAACAGCATCAGGAATTCGCCGGCATAGCTTTTCCAGTTCTTTTTTCCATGGTTTTTAGAATGGTGGTGTACTTCCATAAACGGGCCGGTTTGGGCCGATTAAGATACAGAATTCTCTTTTCAGAACCGGCTTTGAGATTAAGGCCTGTAAAACGCGCCCAAAATTGTACTTTTGCTCCCTGAATTTTGAATCATATGCTGGATAAGCTTGAAGCCATAAAAGCACGTTTTGACCAGGTAGGCGTGGCCCTTACCAACCCCGAGATCATCAACAACCAGAAGGAGTTTGGGGCCTACAGCAAGGAGTACCGCTCCCTGGAGAAGATCGTGAAGCCTTACGAAGAATACAGGAAAGTGCTGGACGAACACGCATTTGCCAAAGAGGCCCAGCATTCATCCGACGAAGAAATGCGCGAGCTCGCCAAGATGGAGCTGCCGGCATTGGAGGAGCGAAAAGAAATACTCGAAAAAGAACTCACCCGCCTGCTGATACCCAAAGATCCGCAGGACGATAAGAACGCCATCCTCGAGATCCGCGCGGGAACGGGTGGTGACGAAGCAAGCCTTTTTGCCGGCGACCTCCTGGGTATGTACCTCCGTTATTGCTCACGACGCGGTTGGAAAACATCGATCGTAACCGAAAGCGAGGGAACGGTTGGAGGATACAAGGAAGTGATCGTTGAAGTAACAGGAGAAGATGTGTACGGCACCCTGAAATTTGAGAGCGGCGTACACCGTGTACAACGTGTGCCCGATACAGAAACCCAGGGCCGCGTTCACACTTCCGCGGCAACGGTTGCGGTGATGCCCGAAGCAGAAGAAGTGGATTTTGAACTGAAAGAAAGCGATGTTAAAATGGAAACGGCACGAAGCGGGGGTGCCGGCGGACAAAACGTAAACAAGGTAGAAACAAAAGTATTTCTCACCCACATACCAACAGGCGTAGTTGTGGTTTGCCAGACCGAAAGGTCACAGCTCGGCAACCGCGAGAAAGCGATGACGATGCTCCGTACCAAACTCTACGAAGAACAGGTACGCAAACAGGAAGAAGAAATATCGCGCCAGCGGAAAACATTGGTAAGCACCGGCGACAGAAGCGCCAAGATCCGTACCTACAACTGGCCGCAGGGCCGGGTAACCGATCACCGCATCGGCCTCACTTCTTATAACCTTGATGCCGTGATCAACGGTGATATCGATGAATTCATTGAGTCGCTGCAAATGGCAGAGAACGCAGAGAAAATGACCACGCAGTAAGCCGGGTAGTGAATAGAGACTTCTCAGCATGCATCCGGAATGGTAATAGAACTAAAAAAGGTGGATCATCATTGATCCACCTTTTTCATAATCTGTATTAGTACGCACTTCAATTACTCTTCACCATCTCTTCGGCTTCCTTGATCTTCAGTTCCCATTGCCATGCGGTGCGGATCATTTCCTCGAGATTGTATTTAATCTTCCAGCCGAGTTGTTGGATGGCAAAATCGTTGTTTGCGTAAATGGCCACGATATCGCCGGCGCGGCGCGGACCTATTTCGTAATTGAGCTTTACGCCGCTCACTTTTTCAAACATGCGGATGGCCTCAAGCACGGTAACGCCATCGCCGGTGCCGAGGTTAAAAACATCGCAGCGCGATTTGTTTTTCTTATCGGAAAGATATTGTACCGCCAATGTGTGCGCATGCGCTATGTCGCAAACATGAATGTAATCGCGTACGCAACTTCCATCGCGTGTGGGATAGTCATCTCCAAACACCATCATTTTTGGCAGCTTGCCAATGGCGGTTTGTGTAATTACAGGAACCAGGTTCTGCGGTTTGCCCAACGGTAATTCGCCGATCAGCGCACTTGGATGCGCACCCACCGGGTTGAAATAACGAAGCAGTGCGATCGTGGTGGCGCCGGTTGATTTTGCAAAGTCCTGCAGCACACGCTCCCCCATCTGCTTAGTGGCGCCATACGGCGATTCGGCTTTGCCGGTAGGCGAATCTTCGGTAACCGGCATGTGTTCAGGATTGCCATACACCGTGCAGGAAGAAGAGAAAACAAAATGTGGCACGGAGAATTCCTGTACACATTTGACGAGGTTGATCAACCCGAAAATATTGTTCTCATAATACTGCAACGGGTCTTCCACCGATTCGCCAACGGCTTTGTACGCGGCAAAATGAATCACGGCATTGATATCCGGGTTCTCCTGGAAAACGGCGCGCGTTTCATCAAAATTCTTAAGGTCTACTTTGTAGTTCTTTATTTTTTTACCGGTGATCTTCTCGATACCTGCAAGCGCATAGGGGGTTGATCTTGAGTTGTCGTCAATAGAAATCACATCGTACTGGTGATCCAGCAGATCTACGATTGTATGCGAACCGATATAACCACAACCACCTGTAACAAGGATCTTAGGCATAGGAGATTTTGAAAGTGCAAGATGGTGAAAAGCTGCGAGCCACGCGCTGCGGACCCTGCGCTTTTTTTTCTTTGCATTGGAAAAACGTAAAAACATCCCGCCGGGCGGGCCTTTGCTCCACGCTGCATTGCCAGCGGCGCAGGGCTTCCTGGGTTAAACAAACATCTTCAAAACATAGAACACACAGGCCGCGATAAATGCGGAGATGGGAATGGTCAGGATCCAAGCCCAGAGCAGGTTTACGGTTACACCCCAGCGTACTGCGCTCAGGCGTTTGGTGGCGCCTACACCGATGATGGAACCGGTAATGGTATGCGTGGTTGATACGGGAATTTTAAAATGTTCGGTGAGGAACAACGTAATGGCGCCCGCTGTTTCGGCCGCCACCCCTTCGAGCGGTGTTACTTTGGTGATGCGGGTTCCCATCGTTTTCACGATCTTCCAGCCACCACTCATGGTTCCGATGCCGATGCAGAGAAAACTGGTGAAAGGCACCCAACCGTACTGCGAAACAAACTGGTCGAAATCCATATGGTTGCCCTTGGTTCCTTCGTAGTAGATCACGGCTGCGCCGATGATACCCATAACTTTCTGGGCGTCGTTGCCGCCATGCCCAAGGCTGAAGGCGGCGGATGATACCAGCTGTAATTTCTTAAACCAGTTTTCGGCCCTGTATGGGTTGGACCGCTTGCACAGGTGAACGATCAATATGGTGATAAAGAACGCAATGACCATTCCTATGAGCGGTGCAAAAAAGATGAAAAGGAAAGTAGGAACCACTTTTGCGTAGTTGATCACATGAATGCCATTGTCTGCAAACCCATGTGCGTTGGCGAGGGCTGCGCCCACAAAACCACCCATCAGCGTATGCGAAGAGCTGGAAGGGATGCCGAACCACCAGGTGATCAGGTTCCAGATGATGGCCGCGATGATACCCGCCAGGATCACATGCAGCGTAATGAATTCAGGCTGTACCCATTTGGCAACCGTATTGCCGATGCCAAACTCTTTGAAAATATATTTCGAGATAAAAAAGGCCGCGAAATTGAAGAACGCCGCCCAAACCACCGCCTGGAAAGGCGTAAGCACCTTGGTGGAAACGATCGTGGCAATAGAATTGGCCGCATCGTGAAAACCATTGATGTAATCGAAAATGAAAGCGAGAACTATAATGATGACGAGTAAGGTAAACATTGGGTGCAATTAGTAATTAGTAATTAATAATTAGCAATTGACGGATAGTTATTAGAAAATGAAACTCATTACTAATAATTAATGATCAATTATCAATTAAAATCCTATGCGTATTTGATAATGATCGATTCAATTACGTTCGCGGCATCTTCACATTTGTCTGTAGCAATCTCCATTACCTGGTAGATCTCGCGTTTCTTGATCACTTCCTTAAAATCGTTTTCGTGGTTGAAGAGCTTTTCGATGCTCATGTCAAACACGTCGTCTGCCTGGTTTTCAATGCTGTTCACTTTCACCATCGCCTCGGTCATTTCGCGGAGGTTTTTCATATCGCGCAAACCGAATACCGCTTTTTTGATCTCTGCCGAACCCTGGAGAATCAGGTCGGCCATTTTCTGGATGCCGGTGTCGTTCGGGTTTACGCCATAAAAGTTGATCTTTTTAGCGGAACCATAAATGTAATCTGCAATATCATCCAACGCACTTGCCAGGTAGTGGATGTCTTCCCGGTCGAAAGGCGTTATGAAGTTACGCCCGAGCTCGGTGAAGATGCGGTGGGTATTGTCGTCGTTTTTGTGCTCCAGGTCCTCGAGCTGCGCAAGAATAGCGGCGCGTTTGTTGTTGTCGTGCTCGCTTACCATTTCCTTGAGCTTGAGGCCCATTTCGTAAACTTTGTCGGCTACGTCTTCAAACAACTCATAAAACACCTTGTTCTTTGGCATAAAAAAACGACCAAAATTGTTGATACCCATACATTAAAATTTAGGCAAAAATAGGGGTATGCAGGGGATAGTGCTTACCCATATTTTAATTAACGATTAGATAATATTGGGGTTCTTTAATTTTTTGTAAAGCTTTTTCGACGCAGCCGCGACGTACCAGCCGGAAACCTCGTGCCCCGGGCCAGCTTTAAGGTACGAATCTTTGCAGAAACAAGCAGGTGTTTATTGTCAACAACCAGCCACCTGGTTAACATTTTCATCTTACTGCCTTCACATTCAGTTAATATCCGGGCGCCATTTTTGCACCGCATAGCAAGCAATGGAACTTTTTATCTCATGTGAAGGCCGCGATTTCTATCGTGGCCGTTTTTTTTGCCTGGCCGTTCTTAAGAAAAGGGTTGGCTGCATAAGGATCACAGCGGATAAGATCATTCTTTCCTCGCATCAAGTGTAAATCCTATGGTTGTGCCGATATCCAGTTTGCTCCGCACGTGCATGGCCTGGCCGTGGGCCTCGATGATGTGTTTGCAGATGGCGAGGCCGAGCCCCGTGCCGCCTACATCCCTGCTGCGGCCGCGGTCGGTGCGGTAAAAACGTTCAAAAATCCGGGGCAGGTGTTCTTCTGAAATGCCAATGCCATCATCGCTCAGCTCGATGAGTACGTGCCGGCCGTCGGTTTTGTAAACACTGGCCACAATGCTGCCGTCTTTTTTGCCATATTTGGCGGCGTTCTCGATCAGGTTGTTCAACACCTGCCTGATCTTTTCTTTGTCGGCAAACACCGTGATCGGTGATTCACATCCTTTTTTGATGCTGCACCTGATGTTCCGCGCATTGGTTTTGATCGACAATGCCTCGTAGGTTTCGCGGATCACATCCTGTATCACAAAATTCTCCTTGTTAAGCGGCTGTTCTCCGCTCTCCAGGCGCGAGATCTCGTCGAGGTCCTGTACCAGGTTCACCATCCTGTCTACATTGCGCGATGTGTTTTCGAGGAAACGTTTACTCACTTCGGGGTTCTCCATCGCCCCACTGAGCAATGTGTCTACATAACCCTGTATCGCAAAAATGGGCGTTTTGAACTCGTGTGCAAGATTTTGTAAAAATTCTTTCCGGTAGGCCTCGTTGGTCTTTAACAACTCGATTTCGGCGCTCCGTTGCTCGGCCCATTGTTCCACATCCTTCCTTACTTCATCTATGCCTTTCTGTGGTAATATGTACTTGTAATAGGTTTCCTCCCGTTTGGTGGCCTTGGTCTGGTAAATGAACTTGTAAATGAGTTTGATCTTCCGGTAAATGAACGACTCCAGTACAAAACGGATCAGCAGGTAACCTCCTATAAACGTAACCACCAGCGATACCAGGGCAACCAGCCAGTCCCACGTAAGCACCCATATCCCCACCGCGATCGGCAACGACAGTATCAGCGCCGTGAATGCGGAGAGTTGTTGCGGGGATAAATTTTTGGTCTTGAACATGTTGCGGTTACCGTTTTTGAACACCTGACATTCAACAATAATGCGAATGTTGAACGCAGGTTATCAGCCCGAAGTTAGTATGGATCCCCCAATAAGGGCAATGCTATCAGTTACTGGCTGTTAATGTTCGAATTTATACCCCACTCCCTTAACCGTGGTGATACAATCCACCCCCAGTTTCTGCCGTACTTTGCGGATGTGTACGTCGATGGTGCGGTCGCCAACGATCACGTCGTTGCCCCAAACCTGCGAGAGTATTTCATTGCGGAGGAAAACGCGTCCAGGGCGCGATGCCAGCAGGTAAAGCAGTTCGAATTCTTTTTTTGCGAGGATGACTTCCTGGTTATCAATGGTTACAATAAACTTCACCGGGTCGATAACAATATTGCCAAGTTTGATGCTTTTGCCCGTGTCTTTGCTGTTTACCCGCCTGAAGAGGGCATTGACGCGGCTCACCAGTACTTTCGGGCTGATGGGTTTGCTCACATAATCATCCGCGCCGGTTTCGAGGCCCTTGATGTGCGAGGCCTCATCACTCAAAGCCGTTAAAAAGATGATCAGCGTTTCCTGGAAAGCGGGTTGGGAACGGAGGATCTGGCACACTTCCACGCCGGTTTTCTTCGGCATCATGATATCGAGGATGATCAGGTCGGGTTGCAGTTGTTTGGCATTCTCCAGCGCTTCATTGCCATCCTTTGCCGTGTGGATTTCGTACCCTTCCCTGCCAAGGTTGTAACTTACGATCTCCAGGATATCCGGTTCATCATCTGCGATCAGTATCCGTTTCGGTTTGCCTTCCATGTTAACCTTAAGTTTACGCAAAATTAATTTTAAACCGCTGCAATAACGTGTTTTGCCTTTATTATGTTATTGTTAACTGCAAGAATGGCCAAAATCGTGTCTTTTATCTCAATGGCAGTATTTTTGCCTAAGGATATGCAAATGAAGAGAATCTACACTACAGCCCTTGCGGTGTTCATGGTATTGGCTCTGGCCGCCCAGCAGGAAATAAAGATGCCGGTGATACCCGCCTCGCGCGAGTACCACCACGAACAGATCATCAGTTCACTCAACGCGATCACCAAACTGGCCAGGAAAACGGATACGCTTTTCCCGGTTACGGGCAACAAAACGCTCGACCAGTCGATCAATAAGGCCGTCCGCCTCCGCGTTAACAACATGCGCGCCCAGGTGGAATTGAACAGCAAGCTGGACGAAAAAGGCAAATTCACCTGGCTGCGCGGTATCAACGAAATGCTGGTGGCCTTTGGTTCGGCCTACCGCAACCACGTGCTTTCGGCCTCCATGCTTCCGCCGCTTGTAAAAGCGTTCGAAGACGCCATGCAGGCACAGCTCTCCGGTAATTCCATCCTCCCCGTGGTAACGGCCAACGAGCCTGAAGTGGGTAATATATTGATGGATAATTTCGCACTCAGGGAAAACGAAGGCATCCCGGCTGCACGCGATGTGATCGTGCTCAAATCGATCCAGCGCAACCCCAACCAGGTATTACAAATCCTTACCAAACACCCGAACAACCGTTTTGCAGACAGCCTCATCATCCGCGAAGCGTTCAAAAATCAGGAAGACCTTTCGCGTTATGCCGCCGCACCCAATGCATTGGGACGAAGGATCCAGTCTGTGAACCACCCGCTGGTGAAGATCATCGGCAAGCTGGCTCTCACCAAAACAGGGCGCATGTATTTTCCCTTCCTGGATAATTTATATACAGGAAAGATCACCATGGATTCCATCACCCCCTATGTAAAGAACGATTCATCGGTGGGTTACTATCGTTTGCTTGTAAGAACCCGGATCGAATATGCAGAACGCATGCACCGTGGCGATACGCCTATGGCCGTTCAGGCGCTTACGGTGAAGCTGAAACAAAAAGCGGTTGACCTGTTCATCAACGAGATCAATGCACTGCACGATATCTCGAACGAAAAGATCCGTTTCAAAAAACTCGAAGGACTCCGCCCCGAAGAACTGTACTATTTGGCGGTATTGGGAGAAGATGAGATCTACACATCGAGCTTTGTAAGCGGTGTATATAAAAAGATCTTTGAATCGATGGATGTACCGCGTTCGGACTCGCTGCTCGACAGGGTGCACAACGATTATTACAAGAAGTTCATCAAAATGTGTGCGGCCTACAATACGCTGGATAATTTTCTCAGCCGAATGAGCGCCACCACTTCAGAAGGGCTCCTGCGTAGTTTCGTAGACGGGCTCGAGAAAGGCGCCACGCTCGAAGATGCCGTTGATGTGGCAGACTCGTATGCCAGTATTTACAACAAAGACATCCGCAAACTGATTCTTACCGAAGTACAGACCAACCTCGATCAAACCTCGCGAACACAGAACAAAAGAGGACAACTGATCTACAAACTGCTCAATACCATTTTCCAGTCGATGGATTCAACAAAGCACATCGATATGACCGCCGAGCTTGGCATCGACCCGGTTTATATTATGCCAAAGAAAGCATTGCAGGATACATCGAACCGAATCATCATACAACAGTTTTCTTATGGCGATAAAGATGCGGCCACCTATTTTGCCGCGTTCATGTCGCGCTTCCGCAATGCAAACTGGAAAATAAAAACAACGCCGCAGTGGGTCGAGATCAGCTCTGTGGGAAAAAATACCACGCCGGTTACCATCTACGCAAATCTTCCGCTGGATGAGAAACAGGAGCTGGATATACAGGCGCAGGATGCATTGATCGATTACCTCGAAGCAAACAACCTTGAACCAAAGATCGTGATCCACCGCGGCCACAGTTACTACCTCAACGGAACCATCAGCCGCCTGCCTTCAAGCGCCAAACTGGTATTGCTGGGAAGTTGCGGAGGTTACCAGAAACTGAACGATATACTCAAGATCTGCCCTACGGCCCAGATCATCTCTTCTAAACAGACCGGCGCAGGCGTGGTGAACCAGATCATCATCGACGCGATCACCGAAAGGCTGAGGCTGGGCAAGGACCTGGTTTGGGAAGACATCTGGAAGAACGTATCCATCAAAGTGGGCGCCGGATACCGCGAGAAATTCGACGATTACATTCCACCGCATAAAAACCTGGGCGCCATTTTTATCATGGCATACGACAATGCCTGGAGAGGCGGAACGCGTTAACCACCCGGAACTGTTTTAAGGCGCAAGGTGCCTGGGTCAAAGAAAAGGGTTGTTGCGTTTCTCATAGCCGATGGTTGTGGGGCGCCCATGCCCCGGGTAAACCACCACATCATCCGGCAAAACAAACAATTGTTCCCGGATGCTGCGCAACAGCGTTTCATGATCACCACCCGGAAGGTCGGTGCGGCCGATGCTCTGGTAAAAAAGTACATCACCGCCGATCAGGAATTTTTCTTTTTCGGCGTAGAAACACATACTGGCAGGGGAATGGCCGGGTGCCAGGATCACTTTGAGCGTATCATTATCCAAAACGATCGTATCCCCCTCGTGTATAAAATGAACAGGGCCGTCGTAGTTTTTAAAGCTCATGCCCCATTTCTCTCCCCATAAAGGCGCATTGGCAAGCACTTCTTCTTCGCCCGAAGGGATCCAGAGCTCGGTGCCCCAGTTCTGGTATACCCAGAGGTTGCCGCAAACATGGTCGAGGTGGCAGTGCGTGTTCAGCAACCTCGCGGGCTCAAGTTGCGTATCTTTTAAGAAAGAATTTAACGTTTCGTGTTCAGCGCTGAAGTAACATCCGGGATCAATTATGATAGCTTTGTTCTGTTCATTGAATAAGATGTAAGTATTTTCCTGTGCAGGATTGAATGTTAGCGCCTTGACCTTGAGCATAATCGTATTTTTAACGTCTTTTACTGAGTAATTGCCTAATTTTAAAACACTAAAGTTCGGATATGCAATTGAATCGAATCAAACAATGGGTGGTTTTTGTGGGTTTTCTTTTACCGGTGCTTGCCCAATCGCAGGTTAACTCTGTTGAATTTGGCAAGAACCGCATTCAGCATAAAAAGTTTCAATGGAAATTTTACCAGTCGCCTAATTTCAACACCTACATCGCACAGGGTGGTGTTGAACTCGGCAAATTTGTGGCGCAGGTGGCGGAAACCGAATTGCAGCCCATCGAGAATTTTATTGAATATTCCTTGCAGCGGCGCGCCAACATCGTGGTGTACAACAATTACAACGATTACAAAAGCAGCAACATAGGCCTCGGCAGCGATTGGCAGAACTCGGGCGGTCTCACCAAACTCGTTAACAACAAGATCGTGGTTTACTTCGATGGCAACCACGAGCACCTGAAACAACAGGTTAAAGAAGGCATCGCACGTGTGCTTACAGACAACCTCATGTTCGGCGACGACATCGGCGAGTTTGCCAGCAACCAGGCCTTGCTCGATCTGCCCAAATGGCTGGTCGATGGCTACGTGGCCTACGCAGCACAGCCATGGAGCACCCAAAAAGACGATGAGCTGAAAAGCGCCATCCTCGGGGGAAGCTACAATTCCTTTTACCAGTTCGCCTTCGAGAAACCATTGCTCGCAGGACACGCTTTCTGGAACTACATCGCCGAAAAATACAGGAAAGAAAACGTAACCTACCTCTTGTACCTCGCACGGATCTATAAGAACCTCAACAACGCGTGTCTGCGCGTTTGTAAAAAGAAATTCAAAGAGGTGCTGTCCGATTTCATGCAGTATGAGCAGGAAGTGTATGTAAAAGACATCCGCCAGCGCAGGAACCAGCCCAAAGGGCAACAGGTGGTGGCAGAAGATGTTTCCAAAAACGATTACATCCGCTTCCAGGCCAACCCAAACCCGAGAAGCACAACCTATGGTGTGGTTGAATTTAAAAAAGGACAATACACCGTTAAGTTGATGGAGAATTTCTACGATGCAAGAACCTTGCTCAAGATCGGCGTACGCACCAACCAGGGCGACATCAACCCGAACTACCCCATCCTCGCCTGGGATGTAAAAGGAACGCGCCTGCTCTGCATCTACTGGGAAAACGGCAAAACAAAAATGTTTGTGTACGATGTGCTCGCTAAATTCAAAAGATACAAACAGGAGCTGGAAGATTTTGACCAGGTGATCGATGCCTCTTTCATGCTCGATGCAAACTCGCTCGTATTGAGCGCAGTAAAGAACGGACACACCGATATCTTCACCTACAAGATCGAAGAAAACAAAGCAACACAGATCACCGATGATGTATACGATGATGTGGATCCCACTTTTGTGTCATTCCCCAACCGTTCCGGCATCGTGTTCGCATCCAACAGGCCCGCTCCCGATGCGCCCAATACGGATACGGTTTTACCCGGCAGGCATTCGTACAATATTTTTATCGTAGACATTCTGAACGACAGCAAAAAGAAACAGATCGCGCAGCTCACCAACGTAAAAGCCGGTAATGCGCGTTACCCGATGCAATACAATACCAACCACTTTACATTCGTATCAGATGAAAACGGCATCGGCAACCGCTGGGCCGGATTCTTTTCAACACAACGCAACGGGCTCGATACTTTGTATTACATCGGCGACGAGCTGCTGCGCAACCCGAGCACTAAAGAATTTGATTCTACCCTGCGCGCATGGCAGAAACCCGAGCCAGACAGTGTGAGCTATTTCCAGGTATACAAAGATTCAACCTACACCTTCCCGATCACCAACTATGCAAGCAGCCTGCTAGAAACACGCATCGCGGGAAACAACGGAACCGTGAGCGAGGTGAGAAGAGAGGGCGACTACAAATTCCTCTACAAACTGAAAGTGGATGAAGTGGCGCTCAGCAAAAGAAACGTAAACGCAAGGCCAACAGAATACATGCGTAAGGTATTGGCCGAGAAAAAAGCGGCAGACGGGAAAGCCATCAACTACAACAAAAAAACAACGGCAGACAGCACAAAGAAGGTGGATTATTTCCAGAACGAGTTTGCGGATGAAAAACCCGATACAACAACCATCGTTCGCAACAATGCATTACCGGGTGTATTGCCGGCTTCCGTTTTGTCGAAATCAAAACTGTTTGATTACAGGATGAAGTTCAGCAGCGATTATGCATTGGTAGGGTTTACAAACAACATCCTCGTTAACCGCTACCAGCCTTATGGCGGTGGATCGGGCCCGATACAGCTCAACAACGGGAACGACTTCAATTTCACCTTCCGCGTTGGGGCAAGCGATTTGATGGAGGACCTTAAGTTTGTAGGCGGCCTGCGTTTCGGAACCAACCTGAGCGATAAAGACATCTTCTTCACTTTTGCCAATTACCGCAAACGTGTAGACTGGAGCGTTACTTATTACCGGAGCAACGTAACCAATTTCTTCAACACGAGCTACAACACGATGTTGTATACAAACCTCTACCAGGTAAATGTTTCCTATCCATTCAACGAAGTAAAAAGTTTGCGCGCAACGGTTGGATACCGTACGGACAAAGGCGTTCTGCGGCCGTTCGACAACAGTGCGGGATTGCCCGACCCAGCGGCGCTGAAGTTTCCCGATACTCTTTCGCAGTGGATCGTTTCGCGCCTGGAATATGTGCACGACAATACGGTCAACCCTACCCAGAACATCTGGAACGGCCTCCGTTACAAAGTGTACCTAGATGCGAACATGCCATCGGGCGGCGGGAAAACAACTTTCAATTTTGGTTTTGATGGAAGGTATTACCACAAGATCTACCGCAACTTTATCTGGGCCGGCCGCGCCGCTGCGGATTTCTCATGGGGCCAAAATAAGATCATCTATTACCTGGGTGGAGTGGACGGATGGATCAGCCCTAAATTCAACAACAACCAGCCGGCGCCCGATCAGACCTATGCGTTCCAATCGCTCGCGGTCAACATGCGCGGCTACAACCAGAATGTGGCAAACGGGAACAATGCTTTTGTGATCAACAGCGAATTCCGTTTCCCGGTTTTCTCAACACTGCTCAACAGGCCCATCAATAACGCCTTCCTGCGCAACTTCCAGCTCGTACAGTTCATCGACCTCGGAACCGCATGGAACGGAAGCTACAACGGCATTAAACGCCCGGGCGAAGTGGTACGCGACCCAACCACACCGGTAGTGGTACGTATAGATGCAGGCGGACTGGGGCCATTTGCAGGTGGTTACGGTTTTGGTGTACGCAGCACATTGCTCGGCTACTTCCTCAAGTTTGATGCGGGCTGGCCAATGAAAGGCGTGTTCAAAGGAAAACCTGTATATTATTTTGCTTTGGGATTTGATTTCTAATTAAAAGAAGCAAGGAACAAACAGGCAGGAGACAAGCACATTGTCTCCTGTTTTTTTTAGGACACAGGGAGCAAGAAAACAGGCCACGCGATGACCTGTAACAACATCGTCGCCGTAAGATGCGTGCAAACGCAACAGTCCGGGTTGTTTGTGATGGGAACTTTTAGCGGGTCCTTCTTTTGTAAAAGCTTCCGCATCGTTCATAAGTGCGCTGTAAGCGATGGCGAACAACAGAAGGGCAAGAATGCCGGCAAGTATCGATTCGTTCCTGGACAATGGTTTCATATTTTTTGTTGCGGATTTTAGAGGCAACCCCTGTTGCCTTTGCCGATACATTAAGTCGTTATTCAGCGAACGCTTGTCTTACCAAGCTCTTTCAGCGTAAAATAAATGATCATCAAAAACCCCGCAAACAGTACGGTGAACACCCACAGCTTGGGATAATTCAGCGGGAGCAGGATATGATGTGCGGAAGCCATCGCAAGCCCCCCGGGGTCCGTAACCACATCCCAACTGTTGAAACGAAGGAACCGCCCGATGAATACGCCATAACCACACAACAAGAGGCTGGCAAACACGAGTGTCTTTACCACCAGGGGTTTGAGGTAACGGGATAAAAAACGTTCGATGTTCATCAGCGATGCCATGCCCAAAAGAACACCGTTCCATGCGCCTGAGGTTACAAGCAGCAGGTCGTACCAGAGGGGCGCATCGGTGCGTTGTTCAAAATGGAACAGGTCGGTGACCAGGTAAGGCGCATTGGGCAGGAACAGGATCCAAACAAAAAGCAACGGCAACACAAAACGGTTCCCTTCTCTTTGTTTAATGAACCATGTGCTGATCAGGTAAGGGATCGTGGCCAGGAAGGTGTTCCATGCATAGCATCGGTAAGTAACCGTATCGCCTGTATACACAAAACGAACGATCAGCAGGATCATACAGAATACGATCGACAACAGCAGCATCCTGCTTGTTCCGGATAATTTCAGATTCATAACAATTGAATTGTTTTAGGAATAAAGATCACCAACCCGATCGCCACGCTTACAAGCGCAGACCACAACACAGCCGCCGCCGCAACGTCTTTCGCGATCCTGATCAGCGGGTGATACGACGGGTGTGCCACATCGCAAACCTGCTCCAGCGCATAGTTCATCATTTCAAAACAGGGAACCATCGCGAAGCAGGCCAACAGGAAAAGCCATTCTGTTGCGGATACATGGAAATAAAGACCCGCACCCGATACCAATACAGAAACAGCCAGGTGAATACGGCCGTTCCTGTCGCGCCGCAAAAAAAAGAACAGCCCGTTGAACGCGTTGGAGAATGCCTGGGGAAGAGATTGTTTTTTCATGTTTGTTTGAAATAAGGTTAGGGCGCGGATCACAGAGCAGTTGCCAATGATTCCGCGCCACGACAAATTTTATTGTACCGCCATTGTTTCCGGTTGATACCAGTTTATTTTCCTGCTCACATACATCACCAGGGCGAGTACGATGAACAAACCGATGCTGCCAACAAGCAATGCAGTGTCTTCGAGGCTGATGAGCACAAAGATGAATCCATACAACCCGCTCATCAGCGAAGCGAATATGCCAGCGGTCTTCCAGCTTTTGAAATGGCCTTTCGCATAGAGGGTAATGAGCAGGATCGTAGCAACAGCAGCGATCAGGTAAGCGAGATCGAAAAGAACAAACTCGCTGATCGAAAGAAGCAAGGTGTAAAAGATCACGAGCGCGAGCCCGATCAAAACATATTGTACGGGATGCACTGGTTTTTTCTGCATCAGTTCTGTGATGAAGAAAAGGGAGAGTGTCAAGCCGATGATCAAGATCGCATACTTTACACTGCGTGTTGTTTTTGCATATTGATCCGCAGGCTGGATCATGCTTATTCCGAAAGCGTGGGCCTGTTTATTAAGCTGCTTGTTTTCGAGTACGGTGCCGAAAGGAAGGTTCGCCTTGTTGAATTCCCATTTTGCCTGGAAGCCATTGTTGCCAACATTTCTTTCACTCGGAATCGAATTGCCATCGAAAGAAGGGTTGGCCCACACAGAGCTGATCGTAAACTGGCTGTTTCCGCTTAGCGGAACAAAATGCAGCTGTTCACTTCCTTTGATCTGCAGAGGGAACGAGAAAGAAAGGGACTTGCCAAAATTTTCAGGCTTCAGATCAATGGATGCCGATAACCCGGTTTCATCAACAAAATCAGTGGGCAGGCCTGGCGAAAGTATGTAGTTCGAATCATTCAGCCTGATCTCGATCTTTTTCTCGATCCCTTTGAAATCGGTGATGCCCACGCAGATTTTTGCCTCGTTCAAAACGAGCGAAGCGGGATCAACTTCTTTGGGTAATTGAAGGATGAAATTTCCCTTGCTGTTGAGCTGGCTCTTGTACAACAACACTTTGTAGATCGAACGCAATCTTTGTTCGGGAACGATGTTGCCACTCACCTCTAAGTTGTCGGGAAGAAATACAAGTTCTTTTGTTCCTGCTGTTTCTTTGCCGTCTTTGTCCCTGGTTTTATACCGAATGAAAATGTACGGCCCTGTAATGGTTTGGGCAGTGGCCCATTTGCTGCTCACGTCTTTCACCACTTCGGCCTGCCGCAGCTGGCGTTCCTGGATGAGGTTGGTGATGAAGATGGTAGGGATCAATAACAAAAGTATCAATCCACCGGTGATCATTCCTTTGATCATGGTTTTGTTGCCGGGTTTTTCTGTTGGTTCGGGTGAGGATGTGAACGGGTCCATGTTTGTTTGGTTTTTATGAGGTGAACGATTTGTTTCGGTGGTGGTGGAGGGATCAATGAAATTCATTTCCGGAGAAAAATAGGAGAGGATGCGTTCTCGGTTCCATAAAACGGAGGCGAGGCCGCAAACGAACAGCATTAAAAAAGCGGGAAAATATATTTCCAGGTTGAGTATGTTGCCGATCATGTTGTTCCATGCAAAAACTGCCGCGAGCGGTATGGCATACAGTGCTGCAATGCCACCTGTTGCTGCAACTATGCCATAAAATTTTTGGATGGGATGGATGCGGATGCGGTTTAAAAGCCAGAACGCGATCATATAAGCAACGCCCGAGGGCGCACTGAGAATAAGGGAAAGCCCGCAGATAAACGGTATGACAAAATCAGTTCTTACAAATACACCAAGCATGATAAGCAGTGCGCAGAAAGCGATCCATGTATTAAACCATATTCTGAATGACGGGGAGTATTTCATAAAAAGTACTTTGAATTTCAAAGTGAATGGGTAAAAAAATTTAGCTCAACTTCCGGATCATTTTTTCCAGCGCTTCCAAATGGTGTTTAAATGCTTTTTCGCCCGACTTTGTAACTGCATAGGTGGTATTTGTTTTCCGGCCGATGAAGCCCTTGTTTACTTTGATGTATGCTGCTTCTTCCAGTGTTTTCAGATGGCTCGCAAGGTTACCGTCTGTAACCTGGATGAGTTCTTTCAGGTCGTTGAAACTCACTTCATTGTTCACCAGCACGGCGCTCATGATGCCGAGCCGGATGCGGCTGTCAAAAATTTTATTAAGGTGTTCGATCGGATTTTTCATGTTGCCCGCCTTGGTTATTTCTTTTCATATTTCCACCACATGATCGCGCCATATAAAATATGAAGCACGCCAAAACCAATGGTCCAGAACAGGAGCCCGTAACCGATGTACCAAAGGTTGATCAACCCCAGTGCCAGCTCACTAAAACCCAGCCACCGTATTTCTGATAAAGTGTATTTGCTTCCGTTGATCAGTGCCAATCCATAAAACAGCAGGCACGATGGCGCGATCAATCCGCCCAACCCCAACTCAAAAAACCGGAAAGTAACGATCCCGCCAACCAGGAGAGGGATCATCGTGTTCCACATCAAACGCCTGGAGGTGGTTCCCCAGATGGGCGTTGCTGTTTTCCTGCTGCGAAGGTAGGTGAACAGGAACGCTACGGCCAGGGCCGCAAAAAAAATGGCAACACCAAGGACCATCAAAGGCCTGCCTACACTGGAGCCTTCCTCGAAAAAGATCCACTGGTAATCAAAAAAACCATCGATGCGCATGATCTTCTGCGCGCAAAAAGCGCCCACCAGTGCACAAACACCCGCGCCAATACCACTCAGCCCACTCAGGCTGATGAACCGGCTGCTCCGCTCCATCATCTGTTTGATGTCTTGCAGGGCGTCGAGATGTACGTTTTTGTCTTCCATAAAAAGTACTTTGTAATTCAAAGTAAGGTTGAATTCTTCAGATCCCAAAATTTTTTTTGCGGACCGGCCATTGGAAAGCCTGCAGCTTTCCCCGGATCATCCTTTGGTTAATGGGCTTCGTCTGAACCGGAATCCAGTGTTTCGGCCGGTAAAGTAGGCTCGCGGAGCTGTACGGGCGGAACGTATTTTTTCCGCATCCGCATATTGAGGATCTCAACGATGAAAGAAAACGCCATCGCGAAGTAAACATAGTTCTTGAGGTGCATTTCGTGTGCGCGCTCGCTGTCCCAGCCCTCTACCAGCAACACCAGCCCGATCATCACGAGGAATGAAAGCGCAAGCATTTTCAATGTCGGGTGTTTGTGTATGAAAGACGAAATCCTGGGGCTGAAAAGGAACATGACGATCATGGCAACCACAACGGCGGCGATCATTATTTCCAGTCGTTTTGCGGTTCCGCCCGCGGTAATGATGCTGTCGAAACTAAACACCATATCGATCAGCATGATCTGTACAACCGCCGCGCCGAATGCCAGTGGTTTTGTTTTGATGCCCGCCGCTTCATCTGCTTCGCCCTCCAGTTTGTGGTGGATTTCTTTTACGGTTTTGTACATAAGGAACAACCCGCCCGCCAGCATTACAAGGCTCGCGATGTCAAAATCCTTACCAAACATGGAAAACAGCGATTTGCCTTTTTGCGCAAGCAGCCAGCTCAGGCCGAACAACAGGACACTGCGGGTTGCAATACCGGTGACCATCCACGTGATCCTTGCTTTCGGCTGCAGCGCTTTGGGTAAGCGGTTCATGATGATGCTTACAAAAATCACATTATCGATACCCAATACGATCTCGAGTATAACCAGTACAAGAAAACTCACGAGGTTGTCGGCGCTGAACAATGACTCCATAACAATTATTTTATAGCAAGGTGTTTACAAATATTTTTAACGATCGATGGCCCTTCGTAAATAAACCCGGTCCATACCTGTACAAGTGTTGCGCCCGCATCCAGTTTTTCTTCCGCATCGGCGCCGGTAAAGATGCCGCCGCTTGCGATCACGGGAATTTTTCCTTCGAGCCCGCGGCAAAGGTATTGAACAACCTCTGTTGCCCTTTCCCTAACCGGTTTCCCGCTCAGCCCGCCTGCGCCGATCTGCTGTATGGTTTGCGCCGGTGTTTTGAGGTTCTCCCTGCTGATGGTTGTATTGGTGGCAACCAACCCGCTGAGTGCCGTCTCAAAACCCAGTTCAATGATGTCGTCCAGTTGTTCGTTGGTAAGATCCGGCGCGATCTTGAGCAGCAATGGTTTCGGGCCGGGTCTTGCGTGGTTGCGGTTCTGTATTTCGGATAAGATCTTTTTGAGCGAATCTTTTTCCTGCAGCGCGCGCAATCCCGGTGTGTTGGGTGAGCTTACGTTCACCACGAAATAATCCACGCCCTCAAACAATCCTTCAAAACCAATGCAATAATCTTTCCAGGCATCCTCGTTATCGGTTGTTTTGTTTTTGCCGATGTTTCCCCCTACAATAAAACCGGTCTTTTTGCCTTTTGCCTCGCGCTCCTTTCTCTCAACCAGCCTTTTCCGGATCACTTCAACCCCATCGTTGTTAAATCCCATGCGGTTGACAAGCGCTTTGTCTGCCGGCAGCCTGAACAACCTCGGCTTTTCATTTCCCTGCTGTGGTTTGGGCGTAACCGTTCCTATTTCTGCAAAACCGAAGCCCAGTGTTTCGAGCTCGCGCAGGTAAAGGGCGTTTTTGTCGAAGCCGGCGCCCAATCCCACAGGGTTCTCAAACGACAACCCGAATACTTCTTTTTTCAACGAAGGGTGAGATACACGGAAATTGCTTTCCAGTAAAGACCTGACGGGGGCGATGCCGCAGCCCGCGCGCAGCAGGTTCATCGAAAAATAATGAACATCCTCGGGCGGGAAACAGAACAACAACTCGCGGATAAGGGGGTAAAGCATGAGCGCGAAGATAGCAGGAAGCTGCGAGTTGCGAACCGCAGGCGGCCTGCTTTTGTTGACAGAACGGGACAAGCGGCAGGCAACACCCCATACCCCATAGCTTTAGTTGCATAAACAACCTTTTTTCCTATATTTGAGATGTAAAACGTAATCATATGCAGGAAGCATACATCGTAACCGGTTACCGCACGGCGGTGGCCAAGAGTAAGAAGGGCGGGTTCAGGTTTTTCAGGCCCGACGACCTGGCGGTTGAGGTGATCAGGGGGTTGATGGCCACCGTGCCGCAGCTTGATCCGAAAAGGGTGGATGATGTGATCGTTGGTAATGCCGTTCCGGAAGCGGAGCAGGGCCTGCAGTTCGGAAGGATCATTTCTGCGCGGGCATTGGGTATTGATGTGGCCGGGCTTACCATCAACCGGTACTGTGCGAGCGGGTTGGAAAGCATCGCCATCGCCACTGCCAAGATCCGCACGGGTATGGCGGATTGCATCATCGCCGGTGGAACGGAAAGCATGAGCCTGGTTCCCACGGCCGGGTGGAAAACGGTTCCTTCGTATGCCATTGCAAAAGACGAACCGGATTATTACCTGAGCATGGGGTTAACGGCAGAGGCCGTTGCCAAAGAGTTCAAGGTGAGCCGCGAAGACCAGGACGAATTCGCTTACCACTCGCACCGCAAAGCAAAGACCGCGCTCGACGAGGGTTATTTCAAAAGCGGGATACTGCCCATTACGGTTGAAGAGGTTTATCTCAACGAAAAAGGAAAAAAAGCAACACGGTCTTACGTGGTAGATACAGACGAAGGTGTGCGTGCCGATACCAATACAGAGGCGCTTGCCAAACTCAAACCCGCGTTTGCAACAGGTGGCAGTGTAACGGCGGGCAATTCATCGCAAACCAGTGATGGCGCCGCTTTCGCATTGGTGATGAGTGAGCGGATGATCAATGAACTTGGATTGAAACCAATTGGCCGCCTGGTGAACTGCGCATCTGCAGGTGTTCACCCGCGGATCATGGGCATCGGGCCGGTGGCGGCGATACCGAAAGTATTGAAGCAGGCGGGTATGCAGCTGAACGATATTGACCTGATCGAATTGAACGAGGCCTTCGCCTCGCAATCGCTGGCCGTTATACGGGAGCTTGGATTGAACCCTGATATAGTAAACATCAACGGCGGCGCCATCGCCCTCGGGCACCCACTCGGATGCACAGGTTGCAAGCTCACCGTCCAATTGTTGAATGATATGAAACGGCTGGATAAAAAATACGGGATGGTTACTGCCTGTGTTGGCGGCGGGCAGGGAATCGCCGGTATCATCGAGCGCATTTGACGACACCTTGCCAAAGCCGGGAGCACATTTCTGCAGCGCACAAAAAAGCGGGCACCATCAAAAGGGCGCCCGCTTTTTTTTAACAGGTTTTTCTGCGCCGGAACGGTGCAGGGGCATGCTTTTTTTAGCCGGTTCATTACCGGCCACCAAACACGTAAGCCATGCAATCCATCCTTCTCCCCACCGATTTTTCACCCACCGCAAAAAATGCCGCGCGGTATGCTTTGGAGCTGGCGAAACAGTTGGGTATTCCGCGCATTGTGCTGTATCATTCGTACGAGATCCCGCTTACCATCGATCCGATCTCGCCGGGTGTGCAGATGCTCGATATGGAATCGGTTAAGGCAAACGCAGCAAAATCGCTTGAAAATTTCGAGGTGCAGGTGAAAGCCTTTGCGGGCGATATACAGGTTGAGCACCTCAACGAGTATGGGGCGCTTGCAGATGGCCTGGACGAAGTTTGTACAAAAACCAATGCGGCACTGGTTGTAATGGGCATTACCGGTGGAAGTGTGCTCGAGGAAAAACTGATCGGCAGCAACACCGTGTCTGTTGCAAAACATACCCGGGTGCCGGTGATCATTGTACCGGCAGGCGCATCGTTCAACCGGGTCAGGTCGGTAATGCTGGCGAGCGATTTTGAGCGCGCAGATACCACGGTTCCGGTGCAGCGCATCAAACAATTCATCGATCGGGCAGGCGCTAAGTTTTTTGTTTTTCATGTAGAGAACAAAGAACCGGTTACCCTTCCTTCCGAAGTGATGGGTGAAGATTTTGCGGTGCATGATGTTTTGCAGGAGCTGCATCCCGAATATCATTTCACAGAAAACAAAAATTTTGCGGAAGCGGTGAATGATTTTGTAACGGAACATGCGATTGACCTGGTCATTTCCGTTCCGAAAGAACATGGTTTTTTTGCAGGATTGTTTGCCGGGAACCATACAAAAATACTTGCCTTTCACAGCCATGTTCCAGTAATGGTGGTGCACAAATAACAGAACGAGCTCACTAAACCCATGTTATCGTTTTATGAAAGATCCCAAAAAACAAATAAAAAAGACAGAAGAAGAAACTGCCCCGAAAGCTCATGATAATGATGCATATTTGCCATCCCGAGAAGACGAAGGTTATATAGAGCCTGAAAAACAGGATGGCATGCAACCCGAGGACCTCGACAGTGACGCTGAAAATTTTTAACCCATTATGGCCCTACTCGAAAAGCAATTGATCGTAAAACGATCCGGTTTACCCAACGCAGGAAAAGGTTTGTTTACCACGAAAGAGATCCCACGCGGCACGCGTATTGTAGAATACAAAGGTGTGATCAAAACATGGAAAGAGATCACAGACAACCCCGTATTCAACGGTTATGTTTTTTATGTGAACAAAAACCACGTGATCGACGCAAAAAACTACAAACCCGGATTGGCCCAGCTCGCCAACGATGCAAAAGGCCTGAGCCGTATTGAAGGTGTGCTTAACAACTGCAAGTACGAAGAAGACAACAAAAAGGTCTATATCGTTTCCACCAAAAAAATTCCTGCCGGCGCCGAAATATTGGTTGGATACGGAAAGGAGTATTGGGATGTGGTTAAGAGCCTTGGTAAATAGGGAAATCTTTTTACCGGTTGAGCTTCAAGCGTACTACCCGAGGTATTTCCCAACGATCGGCACCCTTCTGCCCACGCCAAATGCTTTTGGCGATACGCGGATGATGGGGCAGAACTGGTTTCTTTTGTACTCGTTTGTATTCACCATTTTCAGGATGCGGTCTACAAGGGCCGCATCAAATCCCTGGATCTTTATTTCTTCCGGTCCCAGCCTTCTTTCAATGTATTGGTAGAGTACCTGGTCCATCACTTCGTAATCAGGCAGGCTGTCGCTGTCTTTCTGCCCCGGGCGAAGTTCGGCACTCGGTGGTTTGCTTAGGATGTTGCCCGGGATGATCTCCCCGTTCCTGTTGATGAATGTTGCGAGCTCGTAGATCTGCAGTTTGTAACAATCGCCCAGCACACCAAGTCCGCCGGCCATATCGCCATACAATGTACCATACCCTGTGGCCAGTTCGCTTTTGTTGGATGTGTTGAGTAAGATATAGCCGAATTTATTAGCGATCGCCATCAGCAGGTTTCCGCGTGTGCGGCTTTGTATGTTCTCTTCTGCAAGCGAGAAGGGAAGGTCTTTGAAAACGGGTTTGAGTGTTTGTAAAAAAGATTCGTATACATCGTTGATGCGGATGATCTCGTACGGATTGCCCAGGTTTTTGCTGAGTGCAACGGCGTCATCAACCGAGTGGCTGGTTGAGTAGGGCGATGGCATCAGTACGGCATGTACGTTCTCTTTCCCCAGTGCATCGCAGGCGATGGCGAGTGTTACGGCAGAATCAACCCCGCCGGATGATCCGAGGATCGCTTTGCTGAACCCCATTTTTGTAAAATAATCGCGGATGCCCAATATCAATGCGTCGTACACCTGCGCGATGTTCAATTTGGGTTCCAGTGTAACGGGATTGAGTTCTTTATCAGGCACACGGCTCGCCGGTTCGATGATGGGCGCATCTATCATCCCATTGTCGAGCAGCACCACGCTTTCCATCGCCTCTTCAAACATGGGCAATGCTTTGCAGAGGTTGGCGTCTTTGTCAAAGATCAGCGAAGCGCCATCGAACACCACTTCTGTCTGGCTGCCCACCGAGTTGCAATAGAACATCGGGATCCTGTATTTCACAACGTTTGCCTTGATCACCGATTTGCGGTCCTCATCGTGCGTATAATCAAACGGCGATGCGCTGATGTTGAGCATGAGATCGGGTTGCTGTTCCATGAGCTGGTCCATGGGGCAGATGCGGTACAGCGGATTGTCGCCGAGGTTCCATATGTCTTCGCAGATGGTGATGGCCAGTTTTTTTCCTTTGAACGGTACCACTTTCCAATCGAATGCGGGTTCGAAGTAGCGGTATTCGTCGAACACATCGTAGGTGGGCAATAAGGTTTTGTGTATCTCGGCTTTGATCTCTTTTTCGTACAGGAAGAAAGCGGCGTTGAACAGGCTTTTTCCTTTGTGAACGGTATTTCTTGCCGGGCTTCCGATCAGTACGGCGATGGTGTCGGCTTCTTCGCGGATGCGGTCAACGGCGTCGTAACATTTTCCTATAAAATCATTGAACTCTACAAAATCCCTTGCAGGATACCCGCTTACGCACATCTCGCTGAACATGATCAGGTCGCCCCCCTGCGCTTTTGCTTCCCTGATGGCGGAGATGATCTTATTGGTATTGCTTTCAAAATTCCCGATATGGTAATTCTGCTGCGCTAAAAAGATTTTCATGCGGTAAAGTTCCGTAACTTTTCGCAGGTTTTATTTTTTTGCATCAGAAAATCCGGCCCCTTACCGGACAATGTTTCTTCATGAAAAGAGCAGCGTTATTTGCTTACTTCCTGGTTGTGTCTTTTACCGGCACGGCGCAATCGCATGAGTTTCGTTTTTTTCCTGTCAAAGATCTTTCCTGGGTGTACCAGGGCGTGGTTGGAAAAGTGGGCAATCATTTTTTCCTGATCAACCGGCTGACGCAGGGCGGGCTTGATCTTTTTATCTACGATACCGTTTCGCAAACGGGTAACAAACGTTTCTATACGTTTCCGCGGCAGATCTCTTCTATCCTGGTTTTTGAGCGGTCGATCGTTTTCGCGGGTGTTACGGCGAACGCCGAACAAGGCGTCAGCTACCATTTTATAGAGCTTGATGAAAACGGCAACGAGGTCAGGCGCCTGCAAGACTCGCTCCGGATGAGCCCGCAGATGAATGTGCTTGCGAGCCCCGATAAAAAGAACGTGCTTTATTTCCAGTACTTCAAACGCGGGCCCGATTCGGCATTCATCCAGGCAGCCATCATCGGCAATGACGGGCTGGTGAAAAAAAACCTTGCCTACACCTTCAAACACGATAAGGAACGGGACGATGAGCCGGAGACATTTTTAGACAACAATGGCAATACACACATCGTTGTGTACGACAAATACAACAATTACCGCCTGTCTACCGACCTTACCATCAACACCATTCCTTTCGCCGAAGAGCTGATGACGAGTGAAACGTTCTCGCTTCAGAAAACGAAGTTGAAGACGATGCAGATCTTCCAGAACAAATCATGCAATTGCCTGCAGGCGCAGGGAATGTATGCGGATGGATCTTTAAAAACAGTAAGGGGCATGTACACCATTTCTTTTCCCATTGCACGGAGAAATGAGATCAGGCAGCGCTACAGCGCGTTCACGCCCGGGATGATCAAGGATTTCAAAAAAGGTTTCGCCGCATCCGACGGAGGTATTGCCAACGCGCTTTACCTGCAGGAGATGATCAGCACCGACAGCGGCACGTACGCCATATTTAAACTCAACTCGGAACTGGTGCAGATGCAGGAAAAACGCATCCGCGCCAACCGGCCCTGGGTAGACTTTGCTCCGCAGGCAATGGTAACATCGCGCGCCAACAACTGGAACTCGCCAAAAATGATTTACCTGAAGATCGGCAGGGACCAGAATATTGCATGGCACTCGATCAAGGGGCAGGATGTTTTCCGTTTTACAGAAGCGCGTTACAACCGCGTGTATGTAAGCGGTGACGAGAGTGAGCTGCTGACGACCATGAGCCTTGCAGACAAAGCCGATGAGCCACAGCCGGTGCTGCTCACCATCAGGAACGGGGAACAGTTGATCGAGAAACTGCCGGAGAAATTTCTTACGCTTTCACCATTGCAATTGTTGTCGAAACAGTTGTATGGTTCCGTGTACGTGAACGACAGAACCAAGGAAGGAGGTCTCCTGCTGGTGGTCTCGAAATAGCTTTAACACACAATTATACGGATACCCTTTTTTCTTACGCGGCAGCGTTTACTTTTGTGATCGTTTATAAACAGGTATGAAAAAAATAGTTTTGGTTTTCTCTGTGGCGCTGCTGGCTGCATGCAGTTCAAAAAAAACACCGGATGTATCGGGTATCAAGGTAGAGTTGAAGACTGAACGCTTTGAAAAAGATTTTTTTGCGGTAGATACATTACACGTAAAAAATTCGCTGACCGAACTCAACCGGAAACATCCCGGGTTTACGCAGGATTTCTTATATAATATTTTAGGAACGGCACCTGACAGCGTGGAAAAAGATGTTCCGGGTTTCATCCGCAGTTACCAAAGCATGAATGCCCTGGTGCCGGAGAAATTCAGGGATTTTCCGAAGATCGAGGCGGCGGTAAAGAGAGGGCTCCAGTTCGTGCATTATTATTTCCCGGCGTATCGTTTGCCTACGCGGCTGATCACGTTCATCGGGCCGATCAACAGTTATGGAAACATCATCACCACCAATGCGCTGGCCGTAGGGTTGCAGTTGTATATGGGGAGCGATTATCCTTTGTACCTGAGCAGCATGGGGCAGCAGATGTATCCTACCTTTATTTCAAGAAGGTTTTCCCCCGAATACATACCAGTGAACTGCATCCGGAATATCGTGGATGACATGTACCCGCTGAACAACCTCAACAGGCCCCTTGTGGAGCAGATGGTGGAATCGGGCAAACGCCTATACCTGCTGGACCTGCTTCTGCCAGAGGCCGCCGACACACTCAAGACCGGTTACACCCAACAGCAGCTTGACGAGTGTTATGCCAGCGAAAAAAACATCTGGAGCTTTTTTGTGCAAAACGACATGCTCTATAAAAACGATCCCAACTTTACAAGAGATTATATGAGCGATGGCCCCAGTACACAGGCGCTCGGCGACAGATCGCCCGGAAACATCGGCCAGTTCGTAGGCTGGCAGATCGTTAAAAAATGGATGGCCAAAAACCCCGGCACCACCCCGCTTCAATTGATGGAAAAAAATCCAAAGCAGATTTTTGAGGAGGCGAAATACAAACCATAGTTATAATTAGGAATTAGGAATTAGGAATTAATAATTGTGAAATGCGATCGGGTAGCTGAAAATATTCAATTCCCAATTCCTAATTCCTAATTATTAATTCCTAATTCATTTTCCCCGGTGCTATCATCTCAAACGCCGGAATGTTAACCGAGAACAAATGTTTGCTGTTCTCGTTTTGCATTTGGTAGGAGCCATGCATTTTGCCCATTTCTGTGCGGAGGTTGCAGCCGCTTACGTATTGGTAGTTTTCGCCGGGTTTGAGAACCGGTTGAACGCCTACCACGCCTTCGCCCTCCACCTCGCGGTGCTCGCCGTTGCTGTCGAAGATGTACCATTGACGGCGCAGCAGTTTTACGGTAAAATTGTTGTGGTTCTCGATGGTAATGCGGTAGGCAAACATAAATTCGCCGTTCAGCGGGTTGCTGTAATCGGCCTGGTAAAAGGTCTCAACGCTTATTTCAACACCTTCTGAAATTTTGGATACCATGCGGGAGGGCTTTTAGTAAAAATAAGGAAATGGCAGATAGGTTGCTGTTAAAACGGGCATCTTTTTACCGGCGGTAAGGGCCCCGTGCGCCTTGGCCTTTTTGGGTGTGATCGTGGCTGTTTTTCGGCCGGAAGGTGTAAAGGTGGCGGTACACTGCGTAAAGCAGGGCCGGAGTAAAATAACATGGCATTCTACCCATTTGCTCGTAATTTTGCAACTCTAAAATTTCCCTATGACAAAAATTGCTGTTGCTAACGGAGATGGTATCGGGCCGGAGATCATGGCCGCCGTTCTTTCTATTTTCAAAGCGGCTGAACTGCCCCTCGAGTTTGAGTTTGTAGACATGGGTAAGTGGGTGTTCGATAAAGGCTACAGCAATGGCATGACCCCGGAGGCGCAGCAAACCATCGAATCGCTCGGTATCCTGTTCAAAGGGCCGATGGAAACCCCGAAGGGAAAGGGTGTAAAAAGCATCAACGTAACCGCGCGCAAAACATGGAACACGTATGCGAACAAAAGGACTTTCCAGACCCTGCACGGCGTTGATACGGTGTTCAGTAAAGCGGGCATTCCCATCGACATTACCATTGTGCGCGAAAATATTGAAGATACCTACGGCGGTATTGAGCACATGCTTACGCATGATGTGGCGCTGAGCCGCCGTTTCATCACCCGCCCGGGCAGCATGCAGGTGATCAAATATGCCTTTGAAATGGCGAAGAAAAAAGGTGCAAGGCGCATTACCTGTGGTCATAAGGCAAACATCATGAAACTCACCGACGGCCTCTTTCTCGAAGTGTTTTACGAGGTGGCGAAAGAATACCCGGAACTGAATGCAGACGACGTGATCGTGGATGATCTCTGTATGAAACTGGTGAGCCGCCCAGACCTTTTTGATACGGTGGTGTTGACCAATCTCCAGGGTGATATCGTAAGCGATCTTTGCGCAGGATTGGTTGGCGGCCTTGGTTTTGCCCCTTCCGCAAACATCGGCGATCATATTTCCATATTTGAAGCGGTGCACGGAACCGCACCGGATATTGCGGGCAAGAACATAGCCAATCCAACCGCCCTGCTGTTGAGCGGCTTCAACCTGCTTCGTCACATTGGCCTGATGGAACCTTCCAATATGATCGAAAATGCACTGCTGTACACGCTGGAAAGCGGCGTGCATACGGGCGATTTTGGCGATAAAAGCACACCATCGCTCAACACCACCGCATTTGCGGAAGCGGTGATCAGCAATTTCGGGAAAAAGCCGACGCACAACGCAAGGCCATTTATCCCGAACCAGGAGCCTACACAAACCCATTTCAAACTCGAGAAAAACCCGATGCTCGAGAGCAAGGATGAAGGAACGGTGTCGATTGTAGGTGTAGATATGTTTATCGAAAGCAACCTGCAGCCGATGGCCGTGGCAGACAAATGCCTGCATCATACCGCCAATCTCTTCAAACTCGTAACCATCAGCAACCGCGGAACACAGGTGTGGCCCAAGGGATCATCTTTCACCAACCTTGTAAACCTTTATTGTGCACGTTTTGAAAGCCTGGGAGATGTTGCGGTAACGCAGGTAGACATCATGGAACTGTACAAAAGGCTCTCGCAGGATTTCAAGATCTGCTCAACGGAGTTGCTGGATATGTGGGGCGATAAGAAAGCTTATAGCCTGGCACAGGGGCAATAGCGTAAACTTTTTGATTTATTGTACGGATCCAATGAGGGATCGGCTGATCTGCTTTGGTTGCAGATAAATTAAGGAGATTTCCCGCCGTTCAGGGAGGAAATCACACCCGATCCTGCCAAAATCCTGAAAATCGGCGATTGAGAGTCAACGATTCTTAGTAATTTCACGCCTCATTTAAAAGAGCAATCGAACTATGGCTGAAGCGATCTTAATGCCCCGTCTTAGCGATACCATGACCGAAGGTGTTATTGCCGCATGGCATAAAAATATCGGGGATACCGTGAAGAAGGGCGACCTGCTGGCAGAAGTGGAAACAGACAAAGCCACCATGGAGCTGGAAAGTTACCAGGATGGCGTGTTATTATACATCGGTACACCTACCGGCGGCAAACTGCAGGTGAACGACCTCCTTGCCATCTTTGGAAAAGCCGGTGAAGATGTATCTGCACTGGTTGCGCAACATGCACCAGGTGGCGCAAAACCCGCAGCGGATGCGAAACCCGCAGAACAGGCGCCTAAAGAAGCGCCGAAACCCGCTGAACAACCAAAAGCAGAAGCGGCCCCTGCCGCCGAAGCAAAACCCGCCGCTTCAAATGTAGAAGGCATGGATGGTGTTGTACTGATGCCGCGGTTGAGCGATACCATGACAGAAGGCGTGATCGCCGGATGGCAGAAAAACGTTGGGGATACCGTGGCAAAAGGAGAGGTGCTGGCAGATATCGAAACCGATAAGGCCACGATGGAACTGGAGTCTTACAAAGACGGAGTTCTGTTATACCAGGGCGCCAAGGCCGGCGATAAGATACAGGTAAACGACCTGCTCTGCATCATCGGCAAACAGGGAACAAATGTTGATGCCATCGTAGCCGCGGTAAAAGCCGGCGGCGGTGCACCACAACCTGCAGCGGACCAAAAGCCTGCCGAACAACAGCCGGCGGCGCAGCAACAGACCGATGCCGCACCCGCAAACCAGCCACAACAACCCACGCAGCCGCAACCAGAAGTAGTGAACGACGGAAGGATCTTTGCTTCACCGCTCGCAAAAAAAATGGCGACGGAAAAAGGCATCGACCTTCGTTATGTGAAAGGCACGGGCGATAACGGAAGAATTACAAAAACAGACATCGATAATTACAAACCGGCAGCGGCGGCAAACGCCCCTGCACCTGCACCAGCTGCGAAAGCGGCGGCGCCTGCGGCACCATCGGGCGTGGTGAGTTTTGATGAAGTGCCTGTTTCGCAGATGCGCAAAACCATTGCGCGCCGCCTGAGTGAGAGCCTGTTCACCGCACCGCATTTCTACCTCACCATGACGATCGATATGGATGCCGCTGTTGCGGCACGTACCAGGATCAACGAAGTGGCGCCGGTAAAGATCAGCTTTAACGATATGGTGCTGAAAGCAACCGCACTCGCCTTGCGCCAGCATCCGAAAGTGAACAGCAGCTGGCTGGGAGACAAGATCCGTTACAACCACCACATCAACATCGGCGTTGCCGTTGCAGTAGAAGACGGGCTGCTGGTACCCGTTGTTCGTTTCGCCGATGGAAAATCGCTGAGCCAGATCGGTGCAGAAGTAAAAGAATACGCACAGAAAGCAAAAGATAAAAAATTACAACCGGCCGATTGGGAAGGAAGCACCTTCACCATTTCTAACCTGGGTATGTTTGGCATCGACCAGTTTACCGCCATCATCAACCCGCCGGATGCATGTATTCTTGCCGTAGGTGGAATATCGCAGGTGCCGGTAGTAAAGAATGGGCAGGTGGTTCCCGGCAACGTTATGAAAGTAACCATGAGCTGCGATCACCGCGCAGTAGACGGCGCCACCGGCGCAGCCTTCCTGCAAACGCTGAAAAGCCTGCTGGAAGAGCCTTTGCGGATGCTGGTTTAAAACATTTACCGTAATTCCGGATGATATCTATAAGTCCCTGAACATTCAGGGACTTTTTTTTGCATGGGCCAGATCCCCCGCAACTTATCGCGCAGCAATCCGGGCAATGCCTTTGCGGAGCAGAATGTGCCGCGGTGCGTTAACAAAAAGTTTGGATTTGATTGTTGATATTTAAACAATGACCAGGCTGCTGCTTTCACTGCTTCTGCTGCCATGCATTAAAGCGCATGCGCAGAACCTCATTGCCAACCCCGGCTTTGAAGACCGGAACACATGCACAGAGCTGCACAAAGTATGTGCGCCGGAAGGATGGTTTCGCATACCGCTCGATGCCGTATCGGCCAACAAGGGCACCGCGGGTTTCCTGATCGGCAACCACCACGATAATATTGTAATGGAGAACGTGAAACGGCCCGGCATCGGCAGAACCTATCTCTATACAAAACTGCTTTGCTCCCTGGAAAAAGGGAAAGAATATAGGTTCACCGCGTTTTTCAGGACAGGTGGCAATGATGATTTTCATCACATGAACCTGCTGTGGACAAATTTCGAGCCCTTCCGTTTCCAGGGAAGGATCTTAAGTGAAAAAAGCCGGTACACCATAAAGCCGGCTGATAAAACCAACGACCAGCCTGTGGGATGGAAGGAATATGAATTGCGTTTTGTTGCAACCGGCGAAGAAAAATATGTGTTGATCGGGAACCTTGAAAGGGATGTTTTTCCCGGTAAGGGTTCGCAGCAGCGCGGCTTGATCATCTACGAGATCGATAATGTTTCACTCCGTTCCGTAGATGGGAACACCGGCGCTTGTGCAGAGATCAGCGTCAATAAAGAAAAACTATACCTGAACAACTACCGCCATACACCGGGGAAATTTATTGATGAAGAAGAGGAAGTTGTTTCAACCCCCACACCCAAAGACGAGACAAAGACAGATACGCCCGTACCCGCCCCCATTGTGGTTGCGCCACCACCGGTTGTGAACGATACGCTGGTAATACCCGATGTGCTTTTCAAATTCGACAAGAAAGACCTGAATCCTGCATTTGCCTACCGACTGGATACGCTGATCGATAAGATCAAAAACAAAACCTTTAAACGCATTGAAATATTGGGGCATACAGACAGTCTTGGCAACAACACATACAACCAGAAGTTATCCATCAGCCGTGCCGAAACAGTAAAAAAATATTTGATCGACAGGTTGAATTATCCCGCAGACATCATCATTACCAAAGGTTTTGCCGCCACGCTCCCGGTAAGTACCAATGCTACGGGAGAAGGCAGACAGAAGAACAGGAGAGTAGAGATTGTTTTAATAAAATGATTTTGTGAATGGAAATTCGTTTGTTCAATCATAAAAAATTATACGATAGCGTTGACATAAAACGGCGGGCCAATTTTGGCCCGCCGTTTTTGTTTTAAAATCTCTCCCCCATCCTGCGCATCAGTTCCAGTCGCACCCTATCGGCGCACCCGGCGGGATGTCTTTGTGTTGCGGTTGCGGAATGTCTTTCGGCTTTTCAATACGCTCGATCGCGTAAGCGTAATGGCCACGTGTATCTGTTGTTTTCATGCGCTGCGCATATTCTTTGAGTGATTGAAGACGGCTGTAGCAGATCGATTTCACCGCGTAATTGGCATTGTCGTTCTGGCTAAGGCTCAATAATGCAGTCAATACCATCTGTTGCGTTTGCAGGCGGATCTCTTCTTTCAGTCCCTGCAACCGCGGTGTTTTCCATGTTTTTGCAAGGATGGCGTCGAGCACATCATCCCAGCCAACGCTACCGGCCTGTGCTTTGAATTCTGCCAGGCGGTTGGCCCGTTCAACATGGAACAGGAAATCGAGTTCGTATTCCGTAAGCGCCTCTGCGGCCGCCAGCGGATCGAAACTCATGCCTGTTCTTTTTGAAAAAAGTTCTCCCACTCCATAAAACATGGGCGGGCGCGGTGGAATGAGCTGGGTTATTTTTTCCGGTATGGAGAGTGTTTCGGGTGATAAACAATCGAGCGCTGCCTGCAATGCTTTTTCCTGGACCGCTTTTGGAAGTACCTGCGGTGTTTGCTGTTTATCGCCGCGAACGCTGTAACTGTAATCCATACCGCCGATGAGTTTGCAGATGGCTTCGAGTTGGTAACGGTGGTAATTGTATACGGGAACAAGCACATCCTCTATCCTCGCCATGGGCGTATTTACGCGGATGGCTTTTTCAGAAAAATTGGCGAGCGCTTTCTGGCGCACCCGGAGCACGTTTTTCAATTCTTCTGCTGCGTCGTTCCCATTGTCCCACAAATGTGCTTTGGGATGTAATCCGCCTGCGGCGCGCGCATCTGCGTCGGCAATAAAGAGCAGACCCTTGCGTGTATTTTCTTCCAGCAATGCGTTCAGGTTGCCGGTTTCATCGGTGGTTGCAGGAAACACAGAATAGCCGTACATAATGGCGCGTTTGTCCCATTCTCCTATTTCATTGGTATAAACCTGGGTAAGATCGAGATCGCCTTTCCCATTTATAAAAACATTTGGATGCGGGTAATCCATTACCGAAGCACGGTTGTTAAAACTTGATGCGTAGTTGTGCTGCAGGCCGAGCGTATGACCGATCTCGTGCGCCGACAACTGCCGCAAACGCTGCAGTGCCGCGGTTCTCATCGGTTCTGTTTCCGGAACATACAATTCGCCGTTTTGTGGTTCTTTGGCAAACGGAGAGAGCAACCCTGAGAAGATCAGGAAATCCTGTCTTACACGGAGGGAACCGAGTGTTACCTGTCCTTTGATGATCTCGCCCGTGCGTGGATCTGTGATCGATGCGCCATAGCTCCATCCGCGCGAAGAGCGGTGAACCCAGTTCACCATGTTGTAACGGATGTCCATCGCGTCTGCTGTATCCGGTAATATTTTTACGATGAAAGCATCTTTAAAGCCTGCGGCCTCAAAAGCCTGGTTCCACCATTTGGCGCCGTCGAGCAATGCGGAACGGATCGGTTCGGGTGTTCCGTTGTCAAGGTAATAAGTGATGGGTTTCACTGCCTCGCTCACTGCTGCCGAAGGGTCTTTTTTCTCGAGGCGGTGGCGTGAGATAAACATTTTCTCGATGGGATCCGACAGCGGGCTGCTGTAATCGAAATAAGAGATCCCGAAATAGCCGCTGCGCACATCGTAACGGCGCGGCTTGTATTTATCGTCGGGAAGCTGCACAAACGAGTGGTGCATGCGAACGGTGATGGCTTCGTTGGAAGGGGTAACGGCGCTTACAAAACGTCCCGCATCGCTGCCCCCAACAAAGGTGATGCTTGCTTCGAACTCGCTGTTCAATGGAAAATTTTTGGTGTTGGCCATATACATCGCCGAACGAGGTTCGCTGAAAACATAAGTGCCCTGGCGCATGTTGCGTATGCGGTCCGCCACATTCTGCGCGTCACGTACAAAGAATGAAGTGGCATCTACCAATACCTTGTCGCCTTCGTCTTCATCCACTACAAAGCTTGCTATCGTAGACTGTGCAAACGATTCGCGAACGGCGCGTTGTTCATTTTTGTCGTTTGAAGAAGCGCGATAGCTATAGTTGGGTTGAACAAGGAATAATTTTTTCCCGACCTTATTAAAGAAAACAATGCGCGAGCCGCCGATCAACCCGCGGTCGAGCCCGATGTCGTTGGATCCCAATCCCGCGGGCAATGAGTTTACATACAGGAATTCCTTATCCAGTTTATCAACCTGGAGCCAGATCTTGCCATTCGCAGCGTCCCACCAAAAAGTGAAATAGCCATCGAAGCGTTTCATATTTTTTGTTTTGTCGGCGATCTTCGACTGGGCAGAAGAGAACAGCGTGGAAAGGCATAACACGGTAATGCAGAGAAAACGCATGTGGGTTGGTTTTGGTCTTTGCTAAGATATTGAATTTCGGCAGACCCGTCCTGCCCGGTTTTTTCCGGTGATGCGTACCGCACCGCACCTTGGTGATTCTATTTGTGAGCAAAAAAAAGCCCCTCCCTGATGCAGAGAGGGGGCAGGATGCGTTTAGGGAACCTAAGATTTTTGATCATCACTGCCAGATCCGGGTGCTTCGCGGTCTTCAGGGAACAATGATGTTTGCGGTGTTTCAACAACCGTAGCTTTTGGATCCTCTACAGGTTCAGATGCAGGAACGGGCGCAGGCGCTGAGGTTGGTTTTTTAACGGCTGGCTTCTTTTTAGCCACCGGCTTTTTAGCTGGTGCCGCTTTTTTGGGTGCTGATTTTTTAGCTGCTTTCTTTGGTGCGGCCTTCCTGGCTGCTTTTTTTGGCGCTGCTTTTTTTGGTGCCGATTTTTTAGCTGCCTTCTTTGGCGCTGCTTTTTTGGCTGCTTTTTTAGCGCCGGATTTTTTCACCGCTTTTTTAACGGCAGATTTCTTAGGTGCAGATTTTTTTACTGCTTTCTTGGCTGCTTTTTTCGGCGCTGATTTTTTCTTTGGCGCTGCTTTTTTCGCGGCTTTTTTAGGTGCTGATTTCTTAGCTGCCTTCTTTACGGCTTTCTTGGGTGCGGCCTTTTTTACGGCTTTTTTCGCGGCTTTTTTCTTGCTTGCTTTTGCCATGGTAATAGGAGTTGTGTTTTGTTAATGATGAGACTTTGTAAGTTAAAAAAATATTTCTTTAATACCCGCCATTTCTTCCCGGGAAATTTTATGAACTATTTGCCAAACCCCTGCTTCTGCAACCATTGTATACAAAGAGCGGGCCAGCGGTTGAGCACAGGATCGGCAACGGCCATGCCGAACCCATGGCCACCATGATCGAACACCCAAAGTGAAGCAGGTACTTTGTTTTTCTTTAAAGCCTCATAAAAAACAACACTGTTTAAAAGCGGAACCGTTTTATCGTCGTCGGCATGGATCAGTAATACGGGAGGGGTTTGCGGTGTGATGCGTTTGTCGGTCGATAACGCGGCTACCATTGATTCTTCGGGGGTGGGCCCCAGTAACATATTGCGGCTTCCCCGGTGGGCAAAGCTGGTATCCATTGTAATAACGGGGTAAACAAGGATGGAGAACGATGGGCGCGTGCTGATCCTGTTGAGCGGGTCCGCGGCGTTCGCGTCTGCAGGTTTGTAAATGGTAGTGAGCATGGAGGCCAGGTGCCCGCCTGCAGAAAACCCCATCACGCCTGTTTTGTCTGCATCGATGTGAAACTCGTCCGCCTTGCTCCGGATGATGCGGATAGCGGTGGTTACATCATTGTATTGATCCGGAAAACGATGGCCCTCCTGTTTCGCATTGTTGAGCCGGTATTTCAGCACAAACACATCGATCCCGTTCTCATTGAAGAACCGGGCAGGCAATGTGCCTTCTTTTTCCCAGGCGAGATGGGTATAGCCACCGCCCGGGCAAACCAGCACACAGGTTTTTTTGAGCGAAGGATTGGCCGAAGGATAATAGTCCATATACGGAGCGATCGTATCAAACCCTTTGTTTACAATACCTTCTTCCGATGGATACAAAAAGAAGCGCTGCTGCGCATTTGCGCTGAATTGGACGGCAACACAAAAAACGAGGATGAGTAGGCGCATAGGTGTATTTTTAAAGAGACGAGGGCAGGAACAGGACACGGGATACCTTAATTGCAGGCTCCCTGCATCTTTTCCTGCTTTCCTTTTTTTGACTTTTACGATCAGTTAGATTCGAGCAACGCGATCTTTCCATCCATTGTGGATGCCAATACCTGTTTGCCATTGATCACGTTCACCGTGTTCACCATGGAGTTATCGATCTTGGCGGTCCATACGCGTTTCAGGGTGCCCGGGTTGATGGCATATACCTGACCGTTCTTGGTTCCAAAGAATACGAGCCCGTCTTTTTCAATCAGCATTGAAGGCACATGCTCGTAGCCAAAACCGCAATCGAGTTTCCAGGCGGCGCGTTGTTTTTCTTTTGATGTGGGGAACGCAACGATGGTATCATTCATCGTTTTTCCATAAACAAATTTCCCGTCGGCCGAAATACCGATGGATTCCCTTACGGTTGATTCATTGTTGCGCCACAATGTTTTGCCGGTGGTAAAATCGATGGCGCTCAGGTAACGGTCGGGCGCAACAACGTAAACAACATCATCGTGTATGACCGGTATGCAGGCGGCGGGAGAAAAATTCCGGACGGTAGATCCGTTGTTCCATTTCCAAACCATTTTGCCGGTGGCGGCATCCAATGCGTAAAGGTGCCTGTCCCACGCGCCAAAAACAAGCGTGTTTTTATAAAGAACAGGTGTGCTCATAACCGGCCCTTCCAGGCCTTCAAAATTCCATATTTCCGTTCCCGTAGAAAGATCTATTGCGCGGAAATGGTGATCGCTGCCCCCGATGTATACCGTGTTGCCGGAAATAAGCGGGCAACCCAATACGGCTGCTCCTGTTTTGTATTTCCAGACCTGTTTCCCGTTCGCAGTATTGAGGCAGTATACGTAGCCGTCGCCCGATCCAAATACCACCTTGTTGTTGCTTACCGCTGGCGATGAAAAAACAGAGCCGTCTGTTGTAAACGACCATTGTTTTTTTCCGTTGGAAAGAGACAGGGCATCTACTCTTCCAACCGCGTTCCCAAAGATCACGAGTTTGCTGGTAACTGCGGGCGTAGAGATCACGTTCGCGTCTGAAGCATAGGTCCATTTTGAACGGACGGACGGGAAGCTGTCGTTCACTTTGTAAGACGGACGCGGAAATGTTTTTGTAAGGTCATATTGATGCGGCTCGAGTTTCACGCGCGTCCATGGTTTTTTTGTGGCGATGCCGGGGGTTCTTTCAGAGAAGATCATTGAATCGGTACGAACCTCAACCAGGTTGTAACCACCGTATTCCGCTTTTGCGCGCAGGTTAGAGCGGCCCATCACGCCGGGGATCTCTTCAAAATTCAGCGCATGGTTGTTGTGCCCGTGGCCGCAGAGGATGGCCAGGGTATTGTGTTGTTTGAGGCGATCGATGGCTTCGTACCAGTTGTCGAGCGCATTGTCGATGGGATAGTGATTGAGAAAGACAACGGGCTCTTTCGGATCGATCTTTTTCAGTTCTTTATCCAGCCAGTTCACCGCATCGCGCGGGATGTGCCCATCGCTCATGCGCACAAAAGGGCCGGAGGCGCAGCCCAGGAAATGGATCCCGTTGTATTCGAAATTGAATTTATCGTACCCGAAAACGTTGCCAAACGTTACGCCGCCGCTTTCGCTCCAGCCACTGTCGTGGTTACCGGGGATGATGTAGTATTTTACTTTGAGTCCGTCGAGGATCTCTTTGGCGAGCCTTATCTCGGCATCGGTGCCCAGTTCGGTGATGTCGCCGGTGATCACCACAAAAGCGATATCGTTCATGGCATTGATATCGGCAACGGTCCTGCGCAGATCCTCTTCCTGCGTACCGCCCGGCGCGCTGATGTGTGTGTCTGAAATAAAGGCAAAACGGAAGGGTTTCCACTGTGCATCGGCACAAAAAACACCGGCAGAGAGGGCCAGCAGCAACATAAATCTTTTCATGGCCGGAAGTTAGGAAAAGTTTCAGTTGGTGGTATGGTTATTGAATTAATGAATGGTGAAGAACCCGGGTGTTCAAATCGTCAACTGATGCGTAACTTGGTGTATGCATACGGCAACCCATTTACCACGGGCTGTTGATCATCCAACAAAAATAAATACACATAAACCAGATATGAAGAAGACAATAGTACTTGGCGCCAGCGATAACCCTTCGCGGTATAGTTTTTTGGCAGTAGAGAAACTAAACCGTTATGGGCATCCTGTGGTGGCCATTGGAAAGAAAGAGGGACAGGTAGGTAATACGAAAGTGATCAAAGAACGGCCGGATGAAAAGGATGTAGATACGGTTACCTTGTACCTGAACCCGCAATTGCAGAAACAGTATTACGACTATATCTTATCCCTCCACCCAAAGCGCGTCATCTTTAACCCGGGTACGGAGAACGACGAATTGGCTGCGCTCGCAAAAGAGAACGGGATCCAGCCCGTAGAGGCCTGTACGCTGGTGATGTTGGGCACAGGACAGTATTGAGGGGGCCAGCGCTTCGCAAGAAAGATGGCGGACGGTTTACATTCACTCAGCATAAATCAACAGCTTCCTTAAAATGACACAAGCTCCTTTTACAACGCTTATTCTCATGTGGATCATCTTCGCGGTGGTACACAGTGGGCTGGCATCGGGGCCTGTGGCGAGAAATGTTGGGACAAGGCTGGGAAAATATTACCGGCCCCTGTATTCGCTGGCGGTGTTGATCGTGTTGTTGATATTGATCCACTACCATTATGTTGCAACGGGCACTATATTCTGGCACCCGCATTGGGTTGTTAAGATCATCGCGGCTGTTCTGGTGCTGGCAGCTTTTGCGGCCATTGTTGTTTCGCTTTGGAAGCATGCACTTAATTACAGTGGCCTGGCAACATTACTCGGCATGGAAACTTCGGATGATTTTGAGCGCGATGGATTGCATACCTATGTGAGGCATCCTATGTATACGGGTGTTTTGTTTCTTTTTTGGGGCGTATTTATCGGTTATCCGTACAGGAACAACCTGGTTAGTGCGGTGTGTTTTACTTTGTACTGTTTTATTGCGATCTATTTTCTCGAGCGGAAATTGATGGCGCAGTATGGAGAAGATTATAAAGTTTACAGGTTGCGGGTGCCTATGTTGCTGCCGTTTATTTAGCAGCGGCCCTTTACAAAGTATAAGGCGTTGTATTCCTGTTATTGTTGCCCGGAGTTAGTTATGTGATAGCATAAGTGGTTATGCGTTTCATCTTTATATTTTCCCTCGCTACACTTTTATTTTAGGCCCGGTAAAATAAAGCGGCGTAAGGAGTATGCATTCAATTGGCTCACCCGGGGTAAACGGCGAGGATTTTTCAGAATGATCAAAGTCGTTCATGTGGAGAAAGTTATAGTGCATGCTTTTCTGCATGCTTTTGATCATGTCAGTAGAATCAGTGATTTTTGGTATTCTCGCAAGTATTTCAGTCACGGGCGTGTTCGGGCCAATCGGAGCGCAATCTCCTGAATTGAATAATACCGGCAGAACAAAGGGTTTATTACTTTTCGTTCCTTTCCATCTACCGCTGGTTGTGCGCAGGGCCGATTGTACAATTGTGTCCAGTGCCTGCCATGCGCCCCGGTTGGATTGAATATTACTTATAAATCCATTTGCATCAACATTGAACCTGATAAAAAAACAGCCATCTTCGCATTCACGCGCCAATATTTCTTTTCCTGCTGTATAGACATACGCATTCAGGCTACTGTAAATAGCGTTTCTGTTTTCCAATAGCTTTTGCTGACCGATGGTGTTGATGCTGAAAAGAAGAAATGCGACGAATAGCAAGATCGTTTTACAAAAGTTCATAGCAGTTGTTTTAAGGGTTAATTGCAATTTAGCTCCGGACGATAAGTACAATTAGGTACTTGCTGTGGTTTCTATCTTGCTATTTCTTTTGAATCTTCCATACAACTTTTGGAAAGTTCCAAACTTTCCAAAAGTTAAGCTAATTCGAGGTTATTTTGATTCGCCGAAGTGTGTTCACACAAACAAATCAATCCTGAAAATTCGCCGTGGGCAACGCTCGAAGCGTACTACGCGCCGCACTGATTTTCTATTCATCCATTCAATTACCAATGTAAACAAAAACGCAACAAGTCCCGGCACGGATTTTTGAAGAGTAAGGCATGAACATTGAAATCAGGAAGTCTTTCAGTTTCATCCGGTCTTTTAAGGGAAGTATAACCTGGGTATCTGCATAGTGCGCCGGGCAGCTGCTTCGGTTCAGAGAACCAAGGCCCAAATGGATGAAAGCATGAGAATTCATTAATCACCAGCCGGGGAATACCCGCCGCATAAAACAACAACCGATGTCAGACAAAAACAAAGAAACACTTTTACAAGCCAACGCGTTAATAGCTGCAGGTGATAACGAAGGATTTCTATCCTTTTGTACAGAGGATACGCAGTGGAATTTTGTAGGCGATCAGGTTCTAAGTGGAAAAGAAGCTGTCCGGCAATGGATGCGTGAAAACTATATAGACCCGCCGGAGTTTAAGGTTGAGCACCTGATCTCGGAAGGCGATTTTGTTACCGCTGTCGGGAAAATTACTACGAAAGACAAAGACGGCAAGCCCGTCCAGTCATCCTATTGCGATGTATGGCATTTCCGGGAAGGTGAGATGGCTGGGTTGCAGGCTTTTGTTATCGAAGACAAATAGCGGCGACCCTTGCTTGCCTGGTGATCGATTTTAGTTTTTCAATCACGGCAGGGTATGCATAAAACAGTCCTGGAAAGATAGCCTTACAAATTCACAATTCCGGGCATGCGATTTTCTATTCAATTTCTATTGCTCTCGCAACTCAGAAACTGTAGATGATTTATGAAAAAAGATGGGTATGTTGTCGTAAAAGGTGCGCGTGAGCACAACCTCAAAAACGTGTCTGTGGAAATCCCACGGGATGCATTGGTCGTGTTTACAGGTGTATCGGGTTCAGGCAAATCATCCCTTGCCTTCGGAACTTTGTATGCCGAAGCACAGCGCAGGTACCTTGAATCGGTATCGCCTTATGCGCGGCGCCTGTTCAACCAGATGTCCGTGCCCGAGGTAGATTCGATCGAAGGGCTTCCACCAGCGGTTGCATTGCAGCAGCAACGTGGCTCACCGACCACCCGTTCATCCGTGGGCAGCGTTACCACCTTGTCAAACCTGCTTCGGATGCTGTATTCCCGGGCGGGTGATTATCCCGCAGGGCAGGCTATCCTGTATGCAGAATCTTTTTCACCCAATACACCTGAGGGCGCCTGTCCGAAATGCCACGGACTCGGCCGGGTTTATGAGGTAACAGAAAAATCAATGGTGCCGGATGATTCTTTATCGATACGCGAACGCGCGATCGCTTCCTGGCCCACGGCCTGGCACGGGCAGAACCTGCGCGAGATCCTGGTTACGCTGGGGTATGATGTGGACAAACCCTGGCGCGACCTTCCGAAAAAAGACCGCGACTGGATCCTTTTTACCGAGGAGCAACCCGAAGTACCGGTATACGCGGGCTTTAACGCAAAGGAAGTAAAACAGGCGCTCAAGCAGAAAATGGCACCCAGCTATATGGGAACTTTTACCGGTGCGCGCAAATATGTGATGCAGACCTTTGCCACCACCCAGAGTCAACTCATGAAAAAAAGGGTGGCGCAGTTTATGACAAGCACGGACTGCACCCTATGCCAGGGCAAGCGCCTGCGCAAAGAATCGCTGTCTGTAAAATTCGCGGGCCTTGACATCGCAGAACTCTCGCGTGTTCCGTTGAAGAAGTTAAGCGAACTGTTACATCCTTTTGCACAGAAACAGCAGAGGTCCGTAACACAAAAGGACGCTCACCCGGAAAAGCTCATCGTTACACAGCGTATTGCAGCCGACATTGCTGAACGTTTACAGGTGTTGCTTGATCTGGGTCTTGGTTATTTAACGCTTGAACGAAGCACGCCTACGCTCTCGCCGGGCGAACTGCAGCGGTTAAGGTTGGGTACGCAGGTTCATTCCAACCTCTTCGGTGTGGTGTATGTGCTGGACGAACCATCGGCCGGCCTGCACCCCGCAGATACACATGCCTTGCTTGAAACACTAGAGCTCCTCAAAAAATCAGGCAATTCTATTTTCGTAGTTGAGCATGAACTGGAGGTGATCCGCAAAGCGGAATGGATCGTTGATGTAGGCCCGGCCGCGGGTGTGGCGGGTGGCGAGATCCTTTATAGCGGGGTGCCGGAAGGATTGCAAAAAATTGCCGCGTCAAAAACAAGGGAATACCTGTTCAGCAATAAAAGTTTTACGCCTCCCCCGGCCCGGAAGCCCAAAGGATGGCTCACGCTTGAAGGTGTAACCCGCAATAACCTTGCAGGACTTGACGTAAGATTTCCGTTGGGTGTTTTCACCAGTGTAACCGGAGTTTCAGGTTCGGGAAAATCGAGTCTTGCAGCACAGGCGTTGCCTGAATTTGTAAGTGCACAACTGGGGCAGTTTATTGAAACGGAAAAAGAGGAAACCGAAGAACTGGAACGTGTTGAAGTTGAGACGACAGGCGGAAAGATCACGGGCGGTATGGAATACATCAAACGAATGGTACGCGTGGATCAGAAAGCGATTGGCCGCACGCCCCGCTCCAACCTGGCTACATATACCGGTCTTTTTGATCACGTGCGTAAACTGTTCGCCGAAACACCGCTCGCCAAGAAGCGAAAATATGATGCAGGCAGGTTTTCTTTCAATGTTGCCAAGGGACGATGCGAGAACTGCAAGGGCGAAGGCTTTGTAATGGTTGAACTCCTGTTCCTTCCCAGTGTGTATGCACCATGTCCTGTATGCAACGGTGCACGTTACAATGCAAAGACGCTCGAGATTACATACCGCGGTAAGAATATTGCCCAGGTACTTGAACTTACCGTTGATGACGCACTCAGCTTTTTTTCAAACGATACAAAAGTAAAATCCGCCCTTTCAGTGCTTCATGAGGTAGGGCTTGGGTACATCCGGCTGGGCCAGTCGGCAACCGAACTTTCAGGCGGCGAGGCGCAACGCATCAAACTTGCAACGGAACTACAGCGTACACAAAATGGCCAGACACTTTACATACTTGATGAACCCACCACGGGTCTCCATCCATCTGACGTTGAACGGCTGCTGAAACAGCTCAACCGCCTTGTTGATGCGGGCAATACCGTGATCGTGATAGAACACGATATGCATGTTGTGGCGGGCAGCGACTGGGTAATAGACATTGGTCCCGGCGCCGGCGACGAGGGAGGAAAGGTTATTGTACAGGGTACACCGCAAGCGGTGTCGAAAAACAGGAACAGTAAAACCGCGCCTTACCTGGCGGATTTTTTGCGCCAGGGATAACGATTGGTGAATGCCGGTTGCTTTATCAATATGATCATTATAACAAAGATCATAATCCATAAACGTATCAATCATTTGGTTGCAACGCCCTATCTCTTCTTTCGTTCAAGGAACCGTATCGCATAAATTACGATCATTTCGTAACACTACGATTTATTCGTAGAATTTAAAAAACATCCGTAGATTTAAAACATGAATAGGCTGATCGCATTTTTTTCGTTGATGATACTTTTTGCAGAAGGAGTATCCGCGCAACTTCCCGCCTATGAATTTCCGGCGCCAGCGGGCTGGGGAAAGGAAACATTCAAGCTTCCGCCAGGGTTTGCAAAGGAGATTACTTTTAATGGAATCGAGGACATCCGTTTTACACCTGGCTGGTCAAAACAAGGGAATGTACAGTACTGGTCTTATGCTTTTGTCTGGCTGATCAAAGGTTCCCAATCATTCACGGAGAAAAGCTTGTCTGCATACATGACCGCCTATTACAATGGCATTTATCTCAGCAACCTGGGTCAGAAACCAGCCCCTGCCGCCGGCTTTACCTCGTCTGGTTTCCGGCAGGTAAAAACCTCAAACGGCGATCGTGAAACGTTCGAAGGGTTTGTCAAAACTTTAAATTTTTTGAGCCACGATCCGCTGGCTTTGCACTTGAGGGTTCATGTGCGAAAAAGCCCGGTCGGCCGCGCTTCAGCGATCCTTTTTGAAATTTCGCCCCAGCCATACACCCATGCGGTCTGGAAAGAACTGGCTTCTGTGTCCAATGGATTCAGGCTGAAATAAATATTCCGGGCTTCAACTTTACAACGTTGGAAATTCCAAAACAATAAAGACACCATTTACCTAACCAATCAGGGCGCGATTTAAAATTGCCATCCCACCGCCCATCCAATAGACAAATAAGAGATCGGCTGCGTAATGATTTTTGTTGTATTGGTGATTGTGCCGTTATCATTTTTGGTTGACTGGACATCATTAAACCGCGCGCGGCTCATACACAGATCTACCGTGGCTTTCATAAAAAGATGATTTTTCGGAATTGATTTGATCGCACCACCGATGGTAAGTGAAAATGCAGGAGCATTTTTAGCGGGCTGGTTAAACGAAAGTGTAGAAGCTCCGTTGGTGCTTGCTACAAATGTGTTTGGTGTACTGACAGAAGCGAGGCCCAACAGAAAACGGTTTTCAACCAACATTTTGGGTTGCTGTTCCTTGTTTTTTATTGTATAAATATTGGTAAGGCCCAGTTGAAAATTATTGATGATCCACCAGCCGGCGATGGAGTTGCTAACCGTATAGCCCGGGTACGATTGGTTGAATGAGTTGAGGATGGTGGTTTGATCTTGGTGGAATGAGACCCTGTCGTAATTCAAAACCAGCGCCAGCTTTTGGGTTAAGTTATAATCGGCCGTTACACGAAACGTACCGCCTGGTTTCGCAAACCCCGATCTGGCGGATGTTGTGTTTTGTGAGGCAAACACGCCAAAAGGAATAGAAAAGCAAGGAGAGATTGACAAAGCGAGAGGTGTTTTTGGCCCGGATCTGTTTTGCTGCGAGAAAAGATTGCCTGTGCAGAGTAAAAGAAGAAAAATGTAAAAGCAGGCTGTTTTTCTCATAAAGTTGGATTGGTATCAGAAATATAATGATTTTTTGAATACGTCTGCAACTTTTGGAAAGTTTTAAAACTTTCCAAAAGTTAAGCTTTGCCGTCGACGTTCAATCTTTTATGCGTTAAATACGTGATGATTCTCGAACCCTTTTTCTCCCTCCCGGGTAGTTGTTGGTCGCCTGACCAACAACTACCCGGGATAATGCATAAGTATCAAAAAATCATCAATCCCGGTTTTATTCTCCGCATTCTATCTTAAAAACCAAAACAAAACACGCACGACTGTTCGCCGCAAATGTCTCTCGAAGAGGTATCGAATCACCTAAAGGGAGTATATAGAATAATAAGTTAGTTATTTTATTAAAAAATCCCTCGCATTGGTGTGAGGGATGTCTGAATCTGAATATACTTTACGTCTTATCCTATTACGTGTAGTGCAACTAATATGCTTATCAGAGTTGCTAGTGCTATTCCGGCTATTGTCCAATTAAGAGTTTCCCTACTTATTTTCAAGCCCTTTTTAGTTAAATCGCTATTGTCTGTACCTATGGTAGTTCGGTCGCTGTTGGCTACAGCAGGGCTATTTGCTCCATGAGTAGTAATGTTAGTGATGTATTGAGGGGCTTGCGGAGTTTTGGGAACTTGCCGTTCCTTTTCATATTTAAGAGTGCTTTTAATGTGGAGCGAGTTTGTGGGGTAAGCACCTTGCATAGTTGTCATTAACGCCATTGAAGCCGCACTATCTGCGTAGTCGATGTCCTTATCTTCTTTCAAAGCACGAAGAACTTTAAAAATATCTCCCCTAACGGGGCGTTGCTGTTCCCTATCTAACCCTTCGGTATATTTTTCAATCAATGGTTTAATGTCCACAGAACACATCGGGGATTCGTGTATAAGTTCCTTAATTTCCTCAATGAGTTTAAGGTTATCCATGTTATTTGCCCTTCTTTTTAATAGGAGTATTTAAAGCCAGTTTAAGCAGTTCATCAGGGGATAGATTGACTTTTAGAGGCTTCTCATCTTTGAGAGCCTTATTAGTCATTTTGGGCGGCTTAGGGTTGATTGCTTTTGCCATAGCCACTAAGATACAGCGTTTTATACGTAGTATTATCACCCCTATTAAGCATAACAAGCATTGATAATCAATCAAATATTAGTTAAACAACCAAAGTATTGTATAAGAAATACTAACTTTGAGTAATAATTAGTATTATTAATTATCAAAAATTAAAATTATGGCACAGATAACCGGTTTATTGATCCCCGCAGAAGGCGAGCAAGGTTACACTGCTATCGTAGCCGAGTTTCCTGGGATTATTGCGGAGGGAAAAACAAAAGAGGAAGCCAAACAAAATCTTATGGATAATTTCCATTTAGTGATGGAACATAAGCGGCAAGAAATGTATAAGTCCTATGGTGAAAAGACAGAATCATTTGCTTTAGCATAGAATGACCAGAAGACAATTATACAATTATATTGTAAAGGAACACAAATGTACACAGCGTGTTTTGCCGGAAGGGCAGGCACGCTGTATTTATTTTGAGAATCCTAAGAATGGTAGGTATGGTACATTGAATACACCAATTGATGATAGAGAAATGTTACCTGCTACTGTGACTGCAATTTGTTTGGCTTTAGGTATTCCCATACCCGCATCGCTTGAACCTCCTGTTACCTTTTCGCGTAATTAGAATTTGTTTATTCTTTTAGCTTCTTTATCCAACACCCATTTAGGAACACTAGGCAATACTTCAACCTTCTTAGTCAATGTTTTATAGTCTATCCTGCGTTCCATATTTTTTAAGGATAGGGCAAAGCGATCTGCATCTTTAATTTTACGTGTGTTATAGCGATACGCAAATTCATCGCAATACCTCTGCATGTGTTTTGGTGATGCTTGATGATAAATACCATAGATACCACGTTTGAGAGTTGAGAAGAACCCTTCTACACTGTTAGTATGAATATCACCGTTTACAAATTCATCTTTATCATGTCTGATAATCTCATGCGCTCCAAACATTTTATCTAATCCCCGGTATGCCATTAAGCTATCAGTCATAACAATACTAGGGCGTGTTACGTACTGGTTAACCATTTCTTTCAAAGTTTGCTTTTGGCTGTCTATTACAACTGCTTTTACTTCACCGTGTCTTTGCAGTAATCCCATAACGCCCGTCTTATTACCCGCGTGTCCTGATTCATAGCCTCCCTCTTTCTTGTATTGCTCGCGTACTTTCTTGTGCTTATTTTTCATCTTACCACCTACATACGTTTCATCTACTTCTACTATCCCTTCTAATTGTACCCCTACATTCTTCATCATTTCTCTAATACGGTGGATCATAAACCATGCAGTACGTTGAGTAACGCCTAAGTCTCTGCCTAGCTGGTGTGAAGAAATACCTTTCTTATGTGCTGTAACCACATACACCGCAGATAACCATTTAGTCAATGGAATACGGCTGCTTTCAAATATAGTTCCTACTGTAACGCTGTATTTCTTACCGCATACGTCTTGACTTGCTCCACATTTAAACCTTTTACCGCTCTCAATAACATATGTTTTATCACTAAATCCACAGTAAGGACATACCGGGCAACCATCCCAACGTTGAGTAATAAGATAGTCCCTACAAGCCTTTTCAGTAGGCATTGAAAGCAATAATTCGTGTAGATTCTTAAACATATATTAGTTATTTTAGTATTCTCAAAGCAACCTAAAGCGTAATAAAAATGAGTTTACAATTGCCAAAGATTATCCAACGTGAAGGAATTACCATTGTCATTAACGTGTTTCGGGTAGAATATAATCCGCTTATTAAAACATTGGATAGTTCAGCATATTTATTGGGGAATGTACAAAAGCCAAAAGGCTTTGTTACTCCCATAGTTAAGTCAAACCATGTGTTTGTGGACTTACAATTTGTGGTTAAAACCCCAGAATTAGAATTGCCTGCAATCATTGCCACTACTAAAGCGTTATTGTCTGATGACGAGCCAATAGCAGATTCTAAACACGTTTGGAACTTGGTAGATGAATACTTAACACTCATTTCAGAAGATATTAAAGAAAATAATGTAGTGGATAAAAACGGAGACCTCATATCACTTGGACACAACAATTTCGCTACCGACAATTTTGAGGGAATTATTTAGCCATCGGGTAACCATCTGACCGTCTCTTACTTCAAATGTGGCTATTACCTCTGCTTCTGTATCTTTAATTTCTTCCCATAGTTCTTCAAAAGAACTCTTACCTAACTCATTATAATTCAATTCTTCTCCCTTTACATGATTTAGTGCCCTCGAAGAGGACTTTGCGCAGCACGGACTTACTAATAATTTTTAATTGTGAAATGAACAATCCGGTGATGTGATTGGTCAACCCGCCCAACCTTCTCTGTCGAGACTGCGAAATTGAATCGCCTCGGCTAAATGCTCCGGTTTGATCTCCTCACTCCCTGCAAGATTCGCGATCGTTCTGCTTACTTTTAAGATCCTGTCGTATGCGCGGGCGCTTAAATTCAACCGCTCCATCGCTTTCTTCAAAAGCGCTTCACCAACAGGGCTGATGATGCACATTTCACGCAATTGTTTGCTGCTCATTTGTGCATTGCAAACGTGCCGGGCATTTCGGCATATCGTGCTGACTGGATCTCACGCGCACCTATCACCCTTTCGCGGATGGCTGATGAAGATTCGCTTTCATTGTGATTGCTGAGTTCGCTGAACGCTACAGGCGTTACCTCCACATGCAGATCAATACGATCCAATAAAGGCCCCGATACTTTATTCAGATATTTCTGGACCGCACCCGGCGGACAGGTGCATTCTTTCTCCGGATGGTTGTAAAACCCACAGGCGCATGGTTTTGTCGATACTGTGCAGGTACACCGCCCGCGTGCAAAAGCCTCATTTTCAAGGCTATCCCCAACACCCGAAAACGCTCGGGGATCATATCAGGAAGCGGAGAATGGATTTGGGGTTGTATTAAAGCTAAGCCGCAAAGTTGATGAATGTGTCAGAAGACTGCCTGTGTTATTGGGAGAATGGACGCAATGAACCGCGACTCTATCAATATCCCACGATCATTGCTTTTCTCGGCTATTACCCCTTTGACCACGAAACGGAAACGTTTGGAGGGAAGATCAAGCGGTACAAATACGAGCATGGGTTGAGCAATTTGAAGCTCGCGAAGATGCTTGGTGTGGATGAAGGAACTGTTGCCAATTGGGAGCGAAATAAGTGCCTTCCTCACAAAGAAGCATTGAAAGGGTTACTTTCGACGTTAAACAAAAACGCCGCTCATTGAGCGGCGTTTTTTTCATTGCTTAAATTCATCAAAGTATCGTCGTATTTCGGTAGAGATTTCTGTAATTTTTTCCAAAGTGTACAACGTTTTGCCAGCGTTCATTTTAAAGCGGTATTCTTTAAAATAATAATCGTAAGACTGAACATCTATCCGATATGCCTTGGTTTTCTTTGTGCTATCCAATTGGCGGCATAACGTTTCATTAACGGTCTTCAACTTGTCTGAATAGTTGACTTTCCATGTTTCAATAAGAGCATTATCTTTTTTATGCCTGAATTCGTACACTTCATACAACCCATTTTTATCGCGTTTGGATTTCACAACCCTAACTTTGAAATTCAAAAAAATGGGATAGAGATCGGTTATCACAAACCATTGGTTTTTTAGTGCATCCTTTCTGCTAATTTGTTTTTTTGACGACAGATTTTGAGGGTTGAATTCGTAACCTAAATTTGTGACAGTATCACACACAAAAATTCGAAATCTAGTTTCCTGAACTAATTTGTTATTTGGCCCTACGGAATCGAACTTGTAAGACATTTTATACAACTTGATAGTAGCGAGCGTGTAGATGTCAACTGTTCCGTTAGAATAATGAATGATGCCAGTATCAGATTGAATGGGCAACCGCTCGCTGATTCTTACGCCACTAATATCCGAGTTGTGATTTGATTGTTGCGAGATCGCACATTCAGGATATGCAAAAATGATTATGAAAATCGCAAGTAAAGTGTCATATGTAGTTCTCACAATGAATGAATTTGATGTTTAATCTACGGTATTAATAGCCAACATACACCTGACCTGTACTTGAACCAGTGTAAACAGGTGAACCGCGTACACCAAACGCGCATGCAATAGTATAGTTAAAAGTCCAACTTCCCGCCACGTTTGCCTCAGTATTACCATTACCCAGCGTTCCGTTAGTAAACGTTCCAGTGAGGCTACCTGAGTGACACGTCGGAAATCCGTCAGGCGTTGATGTGTTTGTGAAAATAGCATTTACAAATTTCCACGTTGGGTCATACACGCTGGTTTTGTATTGCTCACCATAGTAATTTGCAAAATATCTGTTGTACCAAACATTCGCCAGTTCGAAATTTGTAAAGTGCCATTTACCGGTATACGGTCTGTAGAGATAGCCGGAAACTGGGTCAACTTCAAATGACCCAATCGAAGTTGTATGCCATTCATTCACGGACTCCTGAGAGACATTAGCAAACAGGTCGTCAACCTCTTCGTCGGTAAATCCACAAGCGGGAGGTGGTGGGGGTGGAGCGCCGTCACTGCCTCCTCCTCCACCCTCATAGCATTCGCCGCTATAATATAAAAACGTCACTTCTAAGATTCTATGTGTTTCTTGGTCGTATTCAATCAAAAACCATGCAAGGCACTCCTCGATAGGCGGAATATAATCTGATCGGGTGCCGCTGGCAGTTTTTGTCGCTTTGGCGAACGCCACTTTGACGTCTTGCCCTTTCGCTACACCCATTCCTTTGAAATTCCTAACCTTTCCGCCTACACCGCCAACCCACACCTTAATAGGATTGTTGGTAAGCGATCGAACCTTAATAGAATCTCCTGGGATCATGGAATTGCCCGCGAACAAGGTCCGGATCGTTGTAATGTCTTTCGCTTCATAAATCCCATCGAATGTATATGATGAGTCATTTTTTACGAGGGCAAAAAATTGTTCTCGCCGTTGAACTGACATTGATTTCATCTTGATGAGAACTAAAGGCTTTTCGTTTGCTCTTTGTATTGTATAGCTTATTGCATAGTCTAGTCCTCCTTTCATGAGAATGTCGCTTCGTTGTTTGTCTTTCGTGTTGGCAATTTTGCCGTACGACAAATACCATTGTTCGACGATCTTTTGGAAGCCAAGTACTTCGGGATTTGATGTTGTTTGCAAATGCTCTTTTTTACAAGCAAAAAAAAACGCCTGTTGCTAGCGCGATAAGCAAAAGCAGTTTTGATGATAGTAGTTTCATTGTTTTGGTTTAATGAAGAATGAATGTAAATCGAATAAAGAACTTAGCGTAGGGGTAACCCCCCTTTTTTTTATAATACGGGAAAAATACCCGGCTACTAGTTAATTAGCAGAGAAACAGAGTCATGTGATCCAGAAATATGTATTATTCATTCTCCGCAGAGTGTCCTTAAAACCAACTATTTTTTGAACGTTCTCCGCAGACGTCTCCCGAAGGGGACTCTGCGGTCGGAGGGTTACACATGCCATTACGAACAAAACGATGCTTGTCGGTAACAGACGGATGAGAAAGGTCCGATTGGCGGGCAATGAGTTTATCAACCCGCCCAACCCTCTCTATCCAGACTCCGAAACTGTATCGCCTCTGCAAGGTGCTCCGGCTTAATGTCATCGCTTCCGGCGAGATCCGCAATTGTCCGGCTCACTTTCAAAATGCGATCGTACGCACGCGCACTAAGATTCAATCGTTCCATTGCTTTTTTTAAAAGCGCTTCGCCAACAGAACTGATCTCGCATATTTCACGTAGCTGCTTACTGCTGCGAACATGCTGAGTATTGATGAAGGAACAGTCGCAAAATGGGCGTCAAATAAGACTTTACCTTTAGCACGAACTATTGGAAAAGTTTCCATTATCCTAAGTTTAAATACCACCTATTAAGGGTGGTATTTTTCCAAATCCGCAGAGATGCGATTGTTGATTGAGCTGTGGCAGCCGATGAAATATGTTTGCGTAGCTAGTGATCTATCTATAATTAATATCAACCACCCATTATTTTCATTGCAAATAAAAAAAGGGTTTTCACCCCTTTTTCAATTCAAAGCATTGCGATATTTTCAATCAATAAAAGTTGTCACCCTCACCAATCTCGGTACAACGATAAAACCCAATAAACTATCAGCACAAGGATCGATAAGCTATAATGCGATATTTTACATTACTTGTTTAAATAACTTGCAATATGCAAAGCCAAAATCGATACGTCAACGCCAACCCTTGTTGCCAGTTATTCAGTGAATCCTTGATTCAACAGAACTATGAAAATTTCATTTTTTATCGCGTCGTTATTGTTTAGTGCGATTATTCTAGGACAGTCACACACTCTCAAATTGCGTTGTATAAAAGGGACGTCTATTTTTCCTAATCTCACTCCCAGCGGTAAAATAAATGGCGAAGAATACAGTACGATCCGAATCTATGAATATGGAAAAAAACGTCTGTATGATCTTGAATATGATGAGCGTGTCATTGATGGAGGTGTAATTAAATCTACCAAGACTGTCAGACACTGGATAACGTTCTATGTTGACAGCGCATACGGATATGACTATAACCTATCGTCTAAAAAAAGAATGCGGGTTAAGCTCGATTCGGCTATGCAACGAGAATGGGTATATTCAAATAATTTGTATTCAGGTGTCTCTGCAAACCGGAGCGTTTTAACTTCATCGAAACGAAATTCTGTAAGTGGAACTTTGGTCGAAGAATATTCAATACTGAGTCCATCAGATTCATCTGAGGTAATGAAACAAATATTCTTTTACTCAACTCACGTATTGAAAAACGTCTCGATCAGTTTATCGAAGAAGCTGGATAGTTTAAAGCAAATGAGACTATATAAAGCGCAGACAATAGTATTACCCAGAAAAATCCCAGGAAAGGGTATAACGCTGCCAACTTTCAGAACCGAGTTTGCTTTGCAAGAAATTGTCCCTCCAAATAGTACTCAAGTGCTATTACACTTGTCAAAATTGAATGTTCAGTAAAGGGTGGAAAAGAAACGTCGCTCAATAAGCGACGTTTCTTTTTGTTACATATATTCTTGAGCATCCTGAGAGTTCGCTCGCCAGTTCGCTAACTATCGTACTCTCTTTTGCTTTCAATTTTTATTTCTCTGCATAGTCTCCTTTTCCCAAAACAAAACACGCACGACTGTTCACCGAAAATGTCTCTCGAAGAGGACTTTGCGCAGCACGGGCTTACTAATAATTTTTAATTCTTTGTAATGAACAATCCGGTGATGTGATTGATCAACCCGCCCAACCTTCTCTGTCGAGACTGCGAAATTGAATCGCCTCGGCTAAATGCTCCGGTTTGATCTCCTCACTCCCTGCAAGATTCGCGATCGTTCTGCTTACTTTTAAGATCCTGTCGTATGCGCGGGCGCTTAAATTCAACCGCTCCATCGCTTTCTTCAAAAGCGCTTCACCAACAGGGCTGATGATGCACATTTCACGCAATTGTTTGCTGCTCATTTGTGCATTGCAAACGTGCCGGGCATTTCGGCATATCGTGCTGACTGGATCTCACGCGCACCTATCACCCTTTCGCGGATGGCTGATGAAGATTCGCTTTCATTGTGATTGCTGAGTTCACTGAACGCTACAGGCGTTACCTCCACATGCAGATCAATACGATCCAATAAAGGCCCCGATACTTTATTCAGGTATTTCTGCACCGCACCCGGCGGACAGGTGCATTCTTTCTCGGGATGGTTGTAAAACCCACAGGCGCATGGTTTTGTCGATACTGTGCAGGTACACCGCCCGCGTGCAAAAGCCTCATTTTCAAGGCTATCCCCAACCCGAAAACGCTCGGGGAGCATATCAGGAAGCGGAGAATGGATTTGGGGTTGTATCAAAGCTAAGCCGCAAAGTTGATGAATGTGTCAGAAGACTGCCTGTGTTATTGGGAGAATGGACGCAATGAACCGCGACTCTATCAATATCCCACGATCATTGCTTTTCTCGGCTATTACCCCTTTGACCACGAAACGGAAACGTTTGGAGGGAAGATCAAGCGGTACAAATACGAGCATGGGTTGAGCAATTTGAAGCTCGCGAAGATGCTTGGTGTGGATGAAGGAGCTGTTGCAAGTTGGGAACGAAGTAAGCGTCTCCTTTCGCACAAAGGTTGGTAAGTATACTTGTTAAACAAAAAAGCCGCTCATTGAGCGGCTTTTTCTTGTAAAGCAATCTAACTACCTCCTAACTTGTGCAAATGATAAAGTACATCAACCTTATTGAGGGGGGCTATTTCTTGGAATTCAAATTCTGTTCTAAACGCGGGGAAGGATGTGTTTTTTCCCGGAATTGTTCGAGGTAAGATAATTGTTTGGGCCTTGTACAATTTCATTTGCTTAATGCTATCTAACTCTTTAGATAGACTGGCTGACACATTTTTTAACTTCACTGATGAGTAGAAAAATGTCTGTTTCATCATGTCTGATGAATCAACCTTGTTTTTTATCAAATATTCCTCAATTAAGGTTTTATTCATTGAACTACGTTTCGATGATATTAAAACACTGATATTTGAATTAAGCCCACGATAAAAACTGTTTGCGTACACCCACTCTTGCCGCAATGAAGAGTCTAGATTTACTCTCTTGCGAATTTTGGAAGAAAGGTTGTAGTCATAGCCATAGGCACTATCCACATGAAAAGTAATCCAATGCCTAACGGTTTTTGTAGATTTAAGCTCATTTTTCTCTATGACCCGTTCATCGTATTCTAAGTCATAAAGACGCTTTTTTCCTAACTCATAAATATGAATCGTGCTAGTTTCCTCACCTTTTACTTCACCGTTGAATGTGAGATATGGAAATACAGCGGTTCCTTTGATACATCGTAGCTGTGATGGTCGCTGTCCGTATATGGGAAAGGAAAAAAACAACAATATAATTACGTGCGAAATTTTCATGTAGGGTCAAATTCGATAAACTAATTTGGTTTCGAGTAGCTTGCAACTATTGTTGGGGTTACTGTATCAATTTTTGGTTTGCCTACCTGCGCATTATTTAGGCAAGATATATAAAGAATGGCGGTATAAGTGATTGATGCATCTGCTGACAATTTATTTGTACTTATGATAGTGCCATTATCTATCGCCGTTACGTTCATTGAAAAGCAAACATCTGTCCCGCCGTCGGTTTGTGTTATGCCCGAGTAATGAACTTCCTTGAACTTCCATTGTTCAGTAGGTGATGTTGTGATTTTATACCTCGTACCTGCAAAATGGACTGACCATTCAATGGTACTTATAAACGGTGCAGTAGTCCTGAGAACGGGCAATTTTCCTGATACATATCTACCTTCAATATATCCAGTCGAAGGGTTAATCGTTTCGTCGCCATTCATTGTAGTCGAATCAGTTGTTTCTTGTTGGTTAATATCAACAGATTCTATTTCTGCAGCGTCTAAAAGGTCTTGTCCTTCTTCTTCAGTGAAATCACAGTATCGAGGCGAGGGTGGGCTGTCACCGCCACTGTTATTGTTTTCTTCACAATCACCGCTTGACCCCAAGTACTCTATATCCACTATTTCTCCAGTTTCGTCATTGCGCCAAACCATCCAGTGGTCGATACATGGCTCTTCTATAGGTTGCATATAATCTTTTGCAGTTTGTGCTATTCTGCCCGCCATTACTTGCTTAGTAAACTCTGCAAAAGACATTTTTTTGTCCCGCACTTCGCCAGTGCCTTCTAGTTGCTCTCCTTTTGTATTTGCTCTCCACCCAGATTTCGGAAAACCATCCAAATTGGTAAGTAACACTTTCTCTTTCGGCTGGAGAGGTCTTTTTTCATATACTGCTTTCACCAAGGAAATGGCTGTCGTTTTGAATATGCCTGCTAACGTGAAAATACCACCCTTTTGACTAATTGCCAGAAACCGCTGTTTTTTATCAGTGCTTTGATCGTTAATGCGTATTACATACAATACGTCATTATTTGATCCGAGCATTTTTGTAGCTTGCGAGTAATCCAAGTTAGCAACAATCGAATCTGTTATATTTATTTTCTTAAGTGATGCAGTCTTTGTAAAAGCTGTCTGCCACGTCTCAACGACAACTCTAAAATTAGTCGTTTCCTGCTGCGTAACTGTCGCATCCTGCTTTTTACACGCATAGAACGTAGCAATCGTGAGAAAAGCGATAAATAATCCAAGCCATAGATTTTTCTTCATTCTGGTCGTTTTTTGTTGAGATTGATTGAATAAAAAAATTGATGAGTGACCAAGGTTTGACATGCATAGAAAAGTTTCGGTTATGTGTTTTCCAACTTGCGGTGAAAACGTCTGACTATCAGTGGGGGGAGTATTTGTTGCAACCAATATTGTCACAAGGTTATATGTACAGAATCAAAAAATTATTCCTTGCTACTTTTTAATTGCGTAATAAATGTAAGAACGAACTCAATACAGCAAGAGGGGTAAATACCCTCATTTTATAAATTAGTAAAAAATATTTTTTTTCTCCGCATAGTCCTCCTTTTTTCCAAAAACAAAACACGCACGACTTTTCGCCGCAAATGTCTCTCGAAGAGGACTTTACGCAGCACGGGATTACTAATATTTTTTAATTCATTCTCCGCAGAGCGTCCTTAAAACCAACTATTTTTTGAACGTTCTCCGCAGACGTCTCCCGAAGGGGACTCTGCGATCGGAGGAATGCCATTACGAACAAAACGATGCTTGTCGGTAACGGACGGATGAGAAAGGTCCGATTGGCGGGCAATGAGTTTATCAACCCGCCCAACCCTCTCTATCCAGACTGCGAAACTGTATCGCCTCTGCAAGGTGCTCCGGCTTAATGTCATCGCTTCCGGCAAGATCCGCAATTGTCCGGCTCACTTTCAAAATCCGATCATACGCCCGCGCACTTAAATTCAACCGCTCCATCGCTTTCTTCAAAAGCGCTTCACCAACCGGGCTGATGATGCAGATCTCACGCAGTTGTTTGCTGCTCATTTGTGCATTGCAATACGTGCCGGGCATTTCGGCATATCGTGCTGACTGGATATCACGCGCACCTATCACCCTTTCGCGGATGGCAGATGAAGATTCGCTTTCATTGTGATTGCTGAGTTCGCTGAACGCTACAGGCGTTACCTCCACATGCAGATCAATACGATCCAATAAAGGCCCCGATACTTTATTCAGGTATTTCTGCACCGCGCCCGGCGGACACGTGCATTCTTTCTCGGGATGGTTGTAAAACCCGCAGGCACATGGATTCATCGACGCGATCAACATAAAATTCGCGGGAAAGTCGAGCGCCATTTTTGCACGCGAAATGGTTACGCGTCTTTCCTCCATCGGTTGGCGCATTACCTCGAGAACGGTGCGCTTGAATTCGGGGAGCTCGTCCAGGAACAGCACGCCGTTGTGCGCGAGCGAGATCTCCCCGGGCTGCGGGGTTCCGCCGCCGCCCACCAATGCTACATCTGAGATCGTATGATGCGGCGAACGGAAAGGCCGCTTACTGATCAATGCACTGTTCTCCGGGAGCTTACCCGCCACACTGTGGATCTTCGTTGTTTCCAATGCTTCCTGCAAACCCAGTGGCGGCAGTATGGTAGGCAAACGTTTCGCAAGCATCGTTTTGCCTGCACCGGGCGGGCCGATCAGGATGGCGTTGTGTCCGCCAGCGGCTGCTATCTCCATTGCACGCTTGATGTTTTCCTGGCCCTTTACCTCGTTGAAATCGATATCAAATTCATACTGGTTGCCAAAGAATTCTTCCCGCGTATTTACCACTACGGGCTGAAGCGAATTGCTGTCCTCGAAAAAACGCACCACTTCGTTCAGGTGCTCCACGCCATACACATCCAGGTTGTTCACCATACCCGCTTCGCGTGCGTTGGCCAGTGGAACGATGAGCCCTTTGAACCCCTCCTTGCGCGCCTGTATCGCAATAGGCAATGCGCCTTTGATGGGTTGAACGGTGCCATCCAGGCTCAGCTCGCCCATGATCACATAATCTTTAAGACACTCGGGCATCCCGATCTGTTCACTCGCACCCAGGATACCCAATGCGATGGGCAGATCAAACGAGGAACCACTTTTGCGGATGTCTGCCGGCGCCAGGTTCACCACGATCTTTGTGCGCGGCATAAAATAGTTGTTCGTTTTGATCGCACTCTCCGTTCGCTGCAAGCTTTCACGCACCGCATTGTCTGGCAGCCCAACGATCGTGTAATGCTGCCCCATGCTCACATTCACTTCAATTGTAATGCTGATCGCCTCCACTCCATACACGGCACTGCCAAATGTTTTTACAAGCATTTTTTTGTTTGGCAAGATAGGAGGAGGATGTAAGAAAGGATAGCGTATTAATACGGCGAATTTTACGGCCATGAAACGGGGTGATGCCGATAACCGGCGGGTCGAAAAATAAAAAATGATGAATGATCTTTGTGATCGTTCATCATTTCAGTTATTCAAAATACGGTTAAGTACGATTCAATCTTCAATTCCTAATTCCACTGGATCGCAAAATACAAACACGCCCCCTTGCCTATGTTTGTAAGATTGTGTAAGATATTTGAACTGAGAAACACAACATCACCAGGATTTGCTTTCTGGTGCTCGGTGCCGATCTGCATTTCCGCATTTCCTTCGAGCATCAGGATGATCTCTTCGTTCTTGTGCTGATGCGGGTCATGACTTTTATTTCCTTCGTTAAGCTGTGTTACGTGGATATCAAAACGGTTGAACATAGCCGTTTTCCTGTCGAACAACTGGCGAACCCCGCCTTTGTCGTGCGGTTTGAAAACCATATCCTTCCAATCCATCAGGAAAGATGGGCCGGCGGCCTTGGCGCGGTCCATATCGGCAGGTTGTTTACTGGTGTAACTCATTTCGTAAAACTCCGTGTTCTCCGTACCGGTATTGAAGATCGTTAATTCATCGCCCGGTAACAACAATGCAACTGAACCCCGGTCTAGCGTCTTAACCTGGTTGTTCAGGTTGAACTGTATCGGCCCTTTTTTTACAATGATGAATATTTCCCTGAACTGCGTTTTGGGGAAGCTGTATTTTTCTTTGGCTTTCAGCGCGGTGTGCTTCATCATTTGTGATGACAATACTTCGCTCGATCCATCAAACACCAGGTTGGTTTCTCCCGCTTTTCCGGGCGCAATGTTTTGGATGGGCTGCAATACATAAACCTTTGCGGGGATAGGCGTAACCGATGGCTGCGCGGCCAGGCTGGTGAACGAAACGATGCAGGCAAGAAGAACATAGCATTTCATAATGGCAGGTTTGGAGATTTATATTAACCGTATCAAGTTAATTATAATTTCTCCAATAAATCCACCACGCCTTCTTTTTTCAATATCAGGTAGCCGAGCCTGTCGTTGCTGATGCCATCTTTTAACTGGTAACTGAACATAAGCTGATCGCCTTCCACGGCGGTTTCGAAATAGTGGAACTGTATATTGTCGTATTTGCGCAGGTCTGCGCCGATCTCGTAAAGATGTGTGGAAAGTATGAACAAGGCATTCTGCATCTTGCGTAATCCTTCAATTACCGTGATGCTGCATTTAACGGCATCCTGCTGGTTGGTTCCTTTAAAAAGTTCATCGATCAGTATCAGCCAGTTCTTCCCGTCGCTTATTTTTTCGATGGTATTCTTGATGCGCTGTACCTCGTTAAAGAAAAAACTTTCGCCTTTGATGATGTTGTCTACCACCTGTATGTTACTCAACATCCCATCCAGCATACTCAGCTGCATCTCCCGGGCCGGCACGCCCATGCCCAGGTGGGCGAGGTAGGCGGAAATACCAACGGCTTTAATAAAAGTGCTTTTGCCCGCCATGTTCGCCCCGGTAAGAAACAAAAAGTTTTTCTTTTCGCGGGAGATCTCGATATCGTACGATACGGGTTCCGTGAGCATCATATGGTTCAGCCCTTTTGCCTTGATGTAGGGTTCTGTTCCCGCTTGGATCTCAGGGAAACAGAAATTGTATTTTGTGCAGGCGATGGCCAGGCTCAGGTACGCATCGAGCCGGCTGTATATATCTGCAAGTTCAAACACCTGGCTCTTGTAATGAAACCGTATGAAACCGCCATAGCGTAATACCTGTACCGGGCTAAGCGTTTTTTTGTCTTCGTGCATCATCTCTTTCACCATCTCCTTGTTCAGCAGCATACTGATGCGCGTGATCCAGCCGGCGAGTTGTTTACTCAGGTTCCTTTCCTGCAACAGGTCGATGATCTTTTGCAGCCCGCGTGTAAAATCGATCGCATGCTCAACCGTATAGCGGAGCAAAGAGTAGTCGGGATTGTAGAAGATCTTATAGAACTGCGCATTCACCGCATTGGGCTGGTGAGCAAACTTGCTGAACTGCGACTCGTAAAAACGTTCCATCACCATGATGGTTCCGTTGGTAACGGCGATGGGCCATTCTTTTTCTACCGATTGTAAAAGCTGTATGGTTTTCTGCGTATCGAGAATGGTGTCGATGCTGCCCAGTGGCGCGCCCAGTAAATGCCTGAGGTATTCGCGGCCAACATTGGTTTGTGTGTAATTGAGATGATGAAAAACAGACTGCTCCTCCTCACTATGAAATATCGAGAGATCAGCAAGCGTGGTTTTGTCTACAAGCATATTCGGCGATTGAGCGTTCTACGTAATTTAATCTTTTCTACCGTGAAAATTCCATCCGCATTCCCCTCTGTGATTCATCAAACACCCCATTTCCATAAACCAGGTGGCCATTTATAAAAGTATGTGTAACGGAGGCCGGGAAACGGAAGCCTTCGAGCGGGCTCCATCCGCATTTGTAAAGTATGTTTTCTTTGGCAACGGTGGTTGGCCGGTTCATATCAACCAACACAACATCCGCATGGTAGCCCTCCCTTATATAGCCGCGCTCTTTGATCTGGAAACAATCGGCCACCGCATGACTCATCTTCTCCACCATTTTTTCGATGCTGATCTTTCCGTCTTTCACATAATTCAGCATCAGCTGCACCGAGTGCTGCACCAACGGAAGGCCTGCATGCGCGTGTTCGTAGTCTTCCTGTTTTTCTTCCCAGGTATGCGGCGCGTGGTCGGTGGCGATCACATCAAGCCGGTCATCCAGCAGTGCCTCCCACAAGGCCTCGCGGTTGTGCGACGCCTTGATGGCAGGATTGCATTTGATGCGGTTGCCCAACCGCGCATAATCATCGCTGGTAAAATGGAGATGGTGCACGCACACTTCCGCGGTAATGCGCTTGTCGGCCAGTGGTATCATATTTGTAAACAGTTGCAGTTCCTTCGCCGTGCTGATGTGAAGGATGTGCAGCCTGCTGTTGTATTTCTTTGCATATTGAATGGCCCTGAAGGAAGATTCGAAACAGGCTTCTTCGTTCCTGATAACAGGATGATCGGACGGCTCCAGTTTTCCCTTGTGCTCTTTCAGCGCCTTCAGGTTTGCCTTGATGATGGCCTCGTCTTCGCAATGCGTTGCAATCAGCAATTCGCTTCCGCTGAAAACCTTATCGAGCATCAACGGGTTATCAACCAGCAGGTTTCCCGTAGATGAACCCATGAAAACCTTTACCCCGCATACTTTGTCTTTCTTATCGTTTGTTTTAAGGATCTCTTCGATGTTATCGTTCGATGTTCCCATAAAAAACGAATAATTGGCCAGCGACGTGTTCCGCGCGATCTCGTATTTGTTCTCGAGCAATTCCTGCGTAAACACCGGCGGCTGGGTATTGGGCATTTCCATAAAAGCCGTGACGCCACCGGCAACAGCAGCGCGCGCTTCGGTGTAAATGGTTGCCTTGTGTGTTAAACCCGGCTCGCGGAAATGCACCTGGTCGTCGATTGCGCCGGGTACGAGATACTGTCCTTCACCGTCAATTTCATCGCTCTTTCCCTTCGTATCAACCGAAGCTGCGATCTTTTCTATTCTTCCGTTCCTGATCAATACATCGCCCTGCGTTTTTTTTCCTTCGTTGACGATGGTGGTGTTTTTGATGATGTATTGTTTCATGGGTTTCGATTGTGGGATACGAATTTAACTGAAAGGTAAAAGCTGCAGGCAGTAAGCTTTTATTTTTTTTCAGAACATAGGGTGCCAACAGAGCGGGGTAAAGATGGCAGTGCGCCTGGTGCGCAGAACCCTAATCCTCGAAATGAATGGAAAAAACGATCATCCGCGAAAGGATCTTATCCAGCACATTGGAATATTTCAGGTTCGGATCCAGTTGATGGATGTTGCTCAGGCCGTTGCTGATCTTCAGTTCCGGCGAAATGGTTACAAAAGGCAGGTAGAAATTAAAACCGATGCCCAGTTCAAAACCGAGATCGTTCCGTTTTAGTTTGATCAGGTCATCCGCATTGCGTGCAGATGAATTGCTGGACAGGTCCGTGTCGTATTTCAGTCCGCCGAGCAGGTAGGTCCTGAAATTGCCGATGCGGTCCGAGTTGAATTTAAGCTGTATCGGGAAACTGACGAGCGTAGACGGCAGCACCTGGTTCTGGTAAAACGCTTCCCCCGGTTTTGCTTTCTTCAGGGTATAGGCAATGTACTTCGATCCGCCAATGATCAACTGCGGGTTAAGCCTTACCTGGAAATGATCAGACAACCTTGCTGTTGCCATCAACCCCATTGCAATGCCCCCGCTCGAGCCCGGCTCCGCGGTCTGGATGCTGTCGTTGCTGAGAAACAGGTTTGATTTTGAAATGTGTAAATAGGAATAGTTGTATCCGAGCGTAAGACCGAAATAATAAACAAGATCATCGTGGTTGCGACGAAAGATCTCTTTCTGCGCATCGGCCTGCGATGCACAAAAGAGTAGAACAATAAGAGGCAGGACTACTTGCTTCCGCAGTAAATAGTGCATATTCCGAAACTAAGTTTTTTCAAATACGTTTGGGTAAATCCTGCTTCATGCATAATGTTTAAAAAGGTTTGACCTTCGGGGAAGGCCTGAACGCTGTGGTTCAAATAGGTGTATGCTTCTTTGTTCTTTGAAAATAATTTGCCGATCGTTGGTGTGATCCTGTTCATGTAAAACTTGAACAGCACGTTTTTCGATCTTGAAAACTCCAGTACCATCAGTTTTCCGCCGGGCCGCAATACACGGCGCATTTCTTTCAACCCCTTTTCCAGGTTCTGAAAATTACGGACACCGAAAGCTACGGTGATGGCATCAAAGGAATCGTCTTCAAACGGGATGTTCTCACTATCCCCTTTTTTCAGCTCGATCTGATCCGAAAGGCCCGCTTTTTCGATCTTTTTCCTGCCAAATGCCAGCATGCCCTCCGAAATATCGATACCGGTGATGCTGGCGGGTTTGAGCATTTTGTGGGTCATGATGGCCACATCGCCCGTACCCGTTGCCACATCGAGCACCTGTTGGGGAGCTATGGACCTTAACTGGCTGATCGCTTTTTTGCGCCACCATACATCGATACCCACACTCAAAAACCGGTTCAGGAAATCATAACGGTAAGCAATGCTGTTAAACATATCTGCCACCTGCTGTTTCTTGTCCAGCTGACTATGTTGGTAAGGCACCACTTCATCATGTGCGAATTTCGACATAGGTTGCGAAGATACCGAAGAGTTGGGAGTTTGGTGTTAGGAGTTTGGCATTGCGCCCGGTTAAAAAAGTTAAAATGGGTTAAAATTGGTTGAAAAAGGCATTGCGCCCGGCGCTCAACTCCAAGCCGTGAACTCCCTATCTTCGTTCTATGAAAGCCCGCATTTACAAGTCCACCGGTTCCTGGTATGTTGCAAAAGCCGAAGACGGCAGGATGTACAATGCGCGCATCAAAGGGATCTTTAAGATCGATGAGATCACTTCCACCAACCCGCTGGCGGTGGGCGATGAGGTGGAGATGGTGGTGGAAGACGTGCAGGAAAAATCCGCGATGATCGATGAGATCTACGACCGCAGGAATTACGTGGCGCGTGTTTCGCCGCACAATAAAAGACAGCACCACATCATCGCATCCAACCTCGACCAGAGTATTTTGTTTGCCACGCTTAAAGATCCCAAAACATCGCAGGGTTTTATGGACCGTTTCCTGGTTTCCTGCGAATCGTATCATATCCCCGCGATCATTGTGTTCAACAAAGCAGACATCTACCGCAAAAAAGAGATGGAACGCTTCGACCTGCTCAAGGGCATTTACGAATCCGTTGGATATAAAGTGGTGCTGGTAAGCGTGCTGGAAGGAACAGGCATCGGGGAGGTGAAGGAATTGCTTCACAACAAAACCACTTTGCTGAGCGGGCACAGCGGGGTTGGTAAATCCACTTTTATCAATGCCGTTTTTCCCGAACTTGACCTTCGCACGCAGGAAGTGAGCAGTTGGAGCGGTAAAGGGCTGCACACCACCACCTTCGCCGAAATGTTCGATCTCTCCGGCGGCGGGCAGATCATTGATACGCCCGGGGTTCGTGAGTTTGGGCTGGTAGACATCAGCAAACAGGAACTCTCCCATTTTTTTCCTGAAATGCGCGTGCTCATCAACGATTGCCAGTTCAACAACTGCATGCACATCAATGAACCCGGCTGCGCCGTGAAAGATGCGGTGAACGAAGGCTCTATTTCGATCGACCGGTACGCGAGTTATTTAACGATCCTGGATACCATCGAAGAAAATCTCTATTAAAATTGTAAATTAGGGCATACCTGGCCTGTTCACCAGTACACAAATACCAACAAATGCACAATCGCGCGGGGCTATTCATTCTCCTGTTCATGCTGATCAGTGGCTGCCGGGAGAAATATGTACCCAATGTAAACAACCCCGTTACGGGCTACCTCGTGGTAGATGGGTTCATCAACAGCGGGCCCGGGCCCACTACCATTGTTTTGTCGCGCACCACCAGGCTCAGCGCAGGCATCACCATTCAATACGAAACAAAGGCGAAAGTGAGTGTGGAAGGAAAACTGAACACAACAGCCGTGCTGCTGAATGAAGTAACGGGAAAGCCCGGTAACTATTCCGTTGCCCAACTAACGCTTAACCCGGCGGATCAATACCGTTTGCGCATCATCACACAGGCGGGGCGGGAATACCTTTCGGAATATTCAGCCGTACGCAGAACGCCTGCCATCGATAGTATTTCATGGAAGGAAGAAACAGACGGCGTTTATGTTTACGGCAACACGCACAATACACAGGAACCGGTGGGTTTTTACAGGTGGACCTACGATGAAACCTGGGAGATCCATTCTCAGTACCTCACGCGGTTCAAAGCGTACAACGATGCCAAAGGCGTGCCGCATCACATCGGCTACCGCGATTCTGCTACACGCGGATACGATTACAGTATGTATTTCTGCTGGAAAAACGATACAGCACGTTCGATTCTCGTAACCTCCACGGAGAAACTGACGGAGAACAGGGTTGCCTTTTTCCCGATGCGGTTCATCAGGCGCGACGCCGAAGAGATCGGTGTTCGCTACAGCATGAACGCAAAATTGTATTCGATCAGCAAAGACAACCTCAAGTTCCTCGAACAGCTCAAGAAAAACACCGAACTGCTGGGGTCTATCTTTGATCCACAGCCTTCAGACAACTATGGAAACATACGCTGCGTTACCGTTCCCGGTGAGATAGTGGTTGGGTTTATTGAGGTGTCTGAAGAAAAGGTCAAACGAATCTTCATCGACCGGCAGCAGTTGCAGGAATGGCGTTATCGACAAGGCTGCCCGGTAGAAGATACGATCGCAAACATACCACCGCTCAACCTCAGCGCAGGCGCGGAGCCAACAGAAGTATCCAAATGGAACTTTAATAATTCAAACCTGATCGACTGCGTTTACATTGCCCCGACGATTTGTGTGGATTGCAGGTTGCGTGGGTATAATAAACGCCCGGCGTTCTGGTAGCCCGGGTTGAAAGTTTTATGAACGGGTGAAGAAACCGGCTGACGGTCACGGCGCCTGACATAACAGGATTTTCGTATATTACCTGGGCTTACCCAAAACCATGCACAAACTGAGAGAAAGGGCAGTCTTTTTATTGATCGTCGTGTCTATATTGGCCGCTCAGGGTTGCAGGGAAAAATATGTTCCACCCGTTACCCAGCCTGCTACGGGTTACCTGGTGGTCGACGGATTCATCAACAGTGGCCCGGGCAATACAACCTTCACTTTATCGCGTACCACAAAACTCGGCAACGGCCTGGTGCAGTACGAAACAAAAGCAGTGGTTAGTGTAGAAGGCAAACTGAACACAACCGCCGTTGTACTTGCCGAAGTGGCCAGCACCCCGGGTGTGTACACCGCGGCCGTGAACATAAACCCCGCCGATCAATACCGTTTGCGCATCATTACCCAGGGTGGTAAAGAATACCTGTCTGATTATTCAGCCGTGCGCAGAACACCTGCCATCGACAGCATTTCATGGAAGCAGGAAACAGATGGTGTTTATATATACGGCAGCACACACAACACCACGGACTCAATTGGTTTTTATTATTGGAAATTTGATGATACCTGGGAGATACACTCGCAGTATTTTACAAGGCTGAAAGTTTTTTACGACCCGGTGGTGGGCCCGCACCACGTGGGTTACCGCGACTCTGCAACTTTTGCCGATGTGCTCTCTTTGTTTTTTTGCTGGAAAGATGCTTCTGCAAAAAAGATCCTGATCACATCAACCGAAAAGTTGAAGGAGAACAGGTCGGTTAATTTTCAACTGCGCCACATTCCCACGGGAGCCGAAGAGCTGGCGGTGCGTTACAGCATGAATGCAAAGCTGAGCTACATCAGCCGTGAACATTATAAATCGCTTGAATTGCTGAGAAAAAATACGGAGTTGCTCGGGTCCATATTCGATTCGCAGCCTTCTGAAAACCTCGGCAACGTAAGAAGCGTTGCCAGCCCTTCCGAAACAGTGATCGGTTTTGTAGAAGTAACGGAAGAGAAAGTACAGCGCATCTTCATTGATCAACAGCAGGTAACCAGCTGGCGCTACCGCAGTGGTTGCGCCCTGGAAACAAAGATCGCAAATACACCACCGCTCGAGATCAGCGCGGCGCATACGCCAACACAGGTAAGTAAGTTCAACAGGGTAAGTCCGAACCTGATCGACAGTGTGTTCGTTGCACCCACCGAATGCGTGGTGTGCACGGTGAGAGGGTATAATGTGAAGCCATCGTTCTGGTAGCAACTGAAAATATACCGGCTGCTGGTGCGTACAGGCATCGATTAATTCAGCCCTTTATCAGATTTATAGTTCCCCGCTTTCCGCGCGGCTTTGATGGATTTTTCGTCGCCGGCCAGTATTTTTTCCGCGCCCACGTTTCTGCCTACGGGGCAACCGCCGGGTTTTTCTTTCCGGGCAAGAAGATTGCGCATCATGTTACATGAGCAGAGCGCCATTGTGCACAGCAGCAGCATTGGAACAAGCCTTCTCATATTTACAGCGTTGGTTTCGGTTGGTAATGCTCACTCGGGCGCCTCATTGTGATCGCTGAACCAGGAAGCATATTTGATATAGTTGTTCGCTATCCTGTTTATCTCGCCATTGATCAGCTCGCGCGAAATGTCCTTTACTTTTTTTGCGGGAACGCCTGCATAGATGCTGCCGGCCTCAACAACCGTTCCTTCCAGCACCACGGCGCCTGCGGCGATGATGGAATTGCTGTGTACGATGCACCGGTCCATCACAATAGCGCCCATACCGATCAGCACATCATCTTCGATCGTACACCCATGCACCAGCGCATTGTGGCCAATGGAAACATTGTTGCCGATCTGCGTTGGGTTTTTCTGATAGGTGCAATGAATAACCGCGCCATCCTGCACATTCACCTTGTTGCCCATTTTGATGTAATGAACATCGCCCCTGATAACGGTATTGAACCAGACACTGCAGTCGTTGCCCATCACCACATCCCCAACAATGGTTGCATTGGGCGCAACAAAACAATTTTCGCCAAACTGCGGCGCTTTGCCAAGAACAGGGAGGATGGTTGCCATGAGAAGGGGTTGAGGATATGAAGGTAGGAGTAATAACAGATATAAGCAAGGGGATGGCAATTGGGTGATAAGTGTTGATCTGTATGTTTCCGCACTATTTTTTCGCGCTCATCATCCGTTACCTTTCCTTCACAAGACAGCTCCTGGTAAAATTCACCATTCACTATTCACGATTCACGATATTTGCCTCATGAACCACCGTCACCTCTTCCTGCAGCACATCGCCCAAACATCGGCCGCGCCTATCGGTATTGAAATGGTGCGCGCAGAGGGCATTCATTTGTGGGATGCTTCGGGTAAAAGGTATGTGGATCTTATTTCAGGATTCAGTGTATGTAACATCGGGCACTCACATCCTTCGGTGGTAAAGGCGGTGCAGGAGCAGGCCGCGGCGTACATGCACCTCATCGTGTACGGCGAATTTATCGAGGCGCCGCAAACTTCTTATGCCAAATTGCTGACGGATCATTTGCCGCCCTCACTCAACTGCGTGTATTTTACCAACAGCGGCGCCGAAGCAACAGAAGGCGCCATGAAACTGGCGAAACGTGTAACGAAACGTTCTAAAATAATTGCTTTCAACAAATCTTACCACGGGAGCACACAGGGCGCATTGAGTGTAATGGGAGACGAATACTGGCGCAACGCGTTCCGCCCATTGTTGCCTGGTGTGTATCATTACGATTACAACCAGGAAGAAGTGATCGATGCCATCGACTCACAAACCGCCTGCGTGATCCTTGAAACCGTGCAGGCAGAAAGCGGCGTTACCACGCCTTCCAAAGAATGGCTGCAACGCATCCGCGAAAAATGCGACCGGCACTGTGTGCTGCTTATATTCGACGAGATCCAGGCAGGTTTTGGAAGAACAGGTTCGCTATGGGCGTTTGAACAATACGGGGTTGTTCCAGATATCCTGCTGCTGGGTAAGGCTTTGGGCGGGGGCATGCCGCTCGGCGCCTTCATCGCGGAGCGGAATCTGATGAATACATTGACACACGACCCGGTGCTCGGCCACATCACCACTTTTGGCGGACACCCCGTTTCCTGCGCAGCGGGCAAGGCCGCGTTCGAAGTGTTGCTGCGCGAGAAATATACAAGCGAAGTAAAACGGAAAGAACAGATATTGGTAAACGAACTTGTTCATCCATCCATCGTTTCAAGAAAACATTGCGGGCTCTGGATGTCGCTGCAGTTCTCATCCGATGAAGCGAACAGGAACGTGGTTCACCGGTGTATTGAAAACGGGCTGATCACAGATTGGTTCCTGTTTGCGGCAGACCGTTTGCGCATCGCACCGCCACTGAGCATCAGCGAAGATGAATTGAAAGAAGTGTGCTCGGTGATCATCAAAAGCATAACGCATACCTGAACCATCCACGGCGGCTCATTTATTTGCACGGCGTGCGGCGGCAATATTGCGCATACAGCTTTTCATAGATCGGGATGATGTTCTTGATATCGAACCGCAGCGCCTGTTGATAGGCGGCCTCTTTCATCTTCTCTAATTTCTTCTCATCTTTCAGCAGGTCAATGGCAAACGCACTCATCGATGCAACATCGCCTACCTCGGTGAGATAGCCGGTTTCTCCGTGTTCATTGATTTCGGCCAGGCCGCCGGCATTGCTGCTGATCACCACGGCGCGTGCGGCCATGGCTTCAAGGGCTGCAAGACCAAAGCTTTCGTACTCGGAAGGAAGGAGGAACACATCGCTCACGGCGAGGATGTCTTCCATCTGCTCCTGCTTGCCGAGAAAGCGCACGTCTTCGTCAACACCCAGGTTTCTTGCGAGCTCTTCGGTGGCCGGTCTTTCGGGGCCATCGCCTACCATTAACAATTTGGCGGGCATTTCTTTACGCACGGCGGCGAATACCCTGATCACATCATCCACACGTTTTACTTTCCTGAAATTGGATGCGTGGATCAATATCTTTTCCCCGTTTGGCGCCACTACTTTGCGGAACGCGTCTATAGGTTTTTTGTTGAAACGGGTTACATCCACAAAATTATGGATCACCTGTATGTCTTTCCGGATCGCGAACGAACGGAAGGTCTCATCTTTCAGGTTCTGCGACACAGCAGTGATGGCATCGCTCTCGTTAATGGAAAAAGTAACAACGGGTTCGTAGGTTTTGTCTTTGCCCACCAGCGTAATATCTGTGCCATGCAATGTGGTGATCACCGGAACGCTCCTGCCCGTTTTCTGTTTAACGATCTGCTTTGCCATATACGCAGCCGATGCATGCGGGATGGCATAGTGCACGTGCAGGAGATCGAGGTCGTAATTCATGATCACATCCACCATTGTACTGGCGAGCGCCACTTCATAAGGCGGGTAATCAAACAGGGGATACGTGGGCACACGCACCTCGTGGTAAAAAATATTGGCGTTGAACACATTCAGTCGAACGGGTTGCTGGTAGGTGATGAAATGCACCTGGTGGTTCTCATCGGCGAGGGCTTTGCCAAGCTCTGTGGCAAGCACACCGCTTCCGCCGAAAGTTGGGTAACAAACAATTCCTATTCTCATAATTTGAATTTATCCACCGCAGCTGCCGCAAAGATGGAACATTAAAATAACTGCTGGTACACTTCGTCCACCCTGCTCAACGCCGTCACATTGATCTTGTACGCTTTGGGGTCGAAGCTTTTTTTGTTGTAACGGGATACGATGATTTTCTCGAAACCCAGTTTCTCTGCCTCGGCGATCCTTTGTTCTATCCTGTTCACGGCCCTGATCTCTCCATTCAATCCCACTTCACCCGCAAAACATACGTGGGCGGGCAGGGGCACATCTTCATACGACGAAAGCAGGGCGCAGATCACTGCAAGATCGATAGAAGGATCTTCTACTTTGATACCGCCTGCAATATTTATAAAAACATCTTTCATCCCAAACTGGAAGCCGCCGCGTTTTTCGAGCACGGCCAGCAGCAACTGCAGCCTGCGCAGGTCAAAACCGCTCACCGTTCTTTGCGGTGTTCCGTAAACGCTTTGGGTTACGAGCGCCTGCACTTCTATCAGCAACGGACGCATGCCCTCGAGCGTGGCTGCAATGGCGCTGCCGCTGAGCTGTTCTTCGCGTTGCGCGATCAGTATCTCCGAGGGATTGGAAACAATACGCATGCCATCACCCGTCATTTCATAAATGCCAAGCTCGGCCGTACTTCCGAACCGGTTCTTCAGGGTGCGGAGGATGCGGTAGGCATAGTGGCGGTCGCCCTCAAACTGCAGAACGGTATCAACCATGTGCTCGAGGATCTTGGGCCCGGCAATGGCGCCGTCTTTTGTGATGTGGCCGATGAGAAAAACCGGCGTATCCGTTTCCTTTGCAAACTTCTGGAACTCACCCGCACATTCCCTGATCTGCGAAACACTGCCCGCGGAAGAGTCGATGATGTTGGATTGAAGCGTTTGTATCGAATCAACGATCACCACCTGCGGTTTCAGTTTTTTTATTTCCTGGAAGATGGTTTGTGTGGATGTTTCTGTGAGGAGGTAGAAATTATCGTTCACGATCTTCAGCCTGTCGGCGCGCATCTTGATCTGCTGCTCACTCTCCTCGCCGCTGATATACAAAACGCGCAACTGGTCTATCAGCAAACCATTCTGCAAAAACAAAGTGCTCTTGCCGATACCCGGCTCACCCGCCACCAGGATGATGCTGCCCGGAACAATACCACCGCCGAGCACGCGGTTGAGTTCTGTATCTTTTGTGATGATGCGTTTTTCGGTGGTGCTGATCACGTCGCTCAATGCAACGGTTTTGGTGTTCCTTTTTTCAGCCGTATAGCCAACCCAGTTTTCTTCCTTGTTGTTGCCTTTGTCGAGGATCTCTTCGGTAAATGTGTTCCATTGCGAGCAACCCGGGCACTTGCCCAACCATTTCGCACTCTCATAACCACAGTTGCTGCAAAAAAAAGCCGTTTTGATCTTACTCATAACCAAAGATAAAGCGAGAAAAGAAAGTTGTGGTGAACCGGAAAGAAAACAAACAACCAAAGTTGCCGGTTTGTTCGGGAAAAGAATGGAAAGAAAAACAAAACCGCAGGTATACAAAATTTGCCCCGACCCAGGACTTTTTATTACGTAAAAGGGCCAACATTGCTGTTGACCCCGTTACTTACTAACCCATTAAATTCTTCCACTAAATTACAAAAACAGGGCAGATTTCAAAATTAATTTTTGGCCTGTGGCATAAATTTAACGGCTCGCAAAAAGGGGTTTTTGCCCTTGGTTTCATTGGGGTTGCCTACCCCTGCAAGCGGGTGAATTTGTTAATGATATGATTCTAAAAGGGTTAAAAAACCGAATAAAATCATATAAAGTTTAACCCGGGTCAAACCGCTGGTTGGAAAAGGCGTTGAGAAAGGGAAACAACCCTCGTTTTTATTAAATGTAAATATATTATATATGATCAGTGGTTGAAATACAACCGATCCATCCGGTCCTGTATCAAGGGCGGCCCGGCCACCGGGGGGCAATGTATGGCCAGTGAACGGTTTACAGCCCGATCAGCTAACTTTAATACAAATCAGTTCCCATGATCCGCACGACCGCAATTGTAGTAAGCAGTTTTTTTATGTTGGCCAAAGTCATGGCGCCGGAACTTTTGTTGGGCGTGAAAACCGAAAGCGTTGCGGTAAAAATACCTGTGGTTTATTCCGACAACGAAACGCCTTTTCTGAATGCCGACCTGAAATATGGAACCATCACCATGAAGAGCGGCCGCGTAATGAGCAATGTAAGGTTCAGGCTCAACCTGGTATCAAACGAAACGGAATGTGTATTTGCCAACGGTGTCAGTACCATGCTTTTGAAAGGAAACGTAAAAGAGATCGCTTACAAAGACACCACAGCTGCCGGAACGTTTTCTTACAGGGTCAGGTCTGGCTACCCGCCGTTCGATCAACAGACACGCGATCACTTCTACATCGTGCTTGCCGACGGCCGCTGCAGTTTTCTTAAATCTTTACAGAAGAAAGTAACGGAACGGGTAAACGACATGACCCGCTCCGTTTACTACGAATACGAAACCTTTGAAGAATATTACCTCTCTTCAAACGGAACGCTGAAGCATTGGAGAAAAGACAAGGACCTCGTACTTGCGGAGCTTGCAGACAAACAGGAGGCCGTTCATAAATTTATAACAGAGAACCAGGTAAACTTCAGGAATGCGGAGAGTGTGGCGGCGTTGATCGGCTTTTACAATACACTATAAAAAAGTACGGGGTACGAGTTACGAAGTTCAAACCGCAAACCGATCCGCACTTTGTAAACCGTACCCCGTATTTTATTTCGTTATCCGATTAAAACTTTATCTCTTCCTCATGTTCATTCATAAACCTGAATTCGATGAGGTGGTAATTTGTATTTGACAGCACTTTCAGGTTTGTTTTGAATTTGCGTTTCCATTTTTTGATGATGGAGGAGAACAGACCCTTGGTGAGATAAGAATATACGATCGGGTGAACAACCAGCGTCAGGTTTTTGTGGCCGTGTGTAACGAGATACGCGAGTCGTTTTTCCATCTCGTCTTCCAGCAACAAGGTAGAAGAGATCTTACCGGTGCCATTACAGGCCGGGCAGGCTTCCGAGGTATTGATGTTTACTTCCGGCCTCATGCGCTGGCGCGTAACCTGCAGCAATCCGAATTTGGAAATAGGTAACACAGAATGTTTCGCGCGGTCGGTTTTCATAAAGCCTTCCATCGCTTCCTGCACCTTGCGTTTGTTGTCGGGCAGCTTCATGTCAATGAAATCGATAACGATGATCCCGCCGATATCTCTCAACCTTAACTGGCGCGCAATTTCTTCAGCGGCTTCGAGGTTTGTTTCGAGTGCATTGTCTTCCTGGTTGTTGCTCACACTTTTGTAACCACTGTTCACATCGATCACATGCAAGGCTTCCGTGTGTTCGATGATGAGGTAGGCACCACTGGGAAGGTTTACCGTTTTGCCAAAAGAAGATTTCACCTGCTTCGTAACACCAAACTGGTCGAAGATGGGAAGGCCATTCTGGTAAAAACTTACGATGTCTGTTTTGTCGGGGGCGATGCGCTGTATGTAACTCTGCGTTACGCCAAACAGGTTCTTATCGTTAACCACCACTTTATTGAAGTCGGCACTCAGCAGGTCGCGCAGAATGCTGGTGGTTTTGTTTTCTTCACTCAAGATCCTTACCGGGGCCACGGCGCCTTTCAGGTTTGTTTTGATCGTTTTCCAGGTTTCTTCCAGTGCGAGGAGATCCTGGTGAAGCTCTGCCGTGCTTTTGCCTTCGGCAGCCGTTCTAACGATCACACCGAAGTTTTTGGGGCGTATGGCCTCAACGATCTTGTGCAATCTTTTTCTTTCTTCCGAAGAATGGATCTTTTTGGAAACCGCAACGATCTCGTTGAACGGGGTAAGTACAACAAAGCGGCCGGGCAGCGACAATTCGCAACTCAGCCTGGGGCCTTTGGCCGCGATGGGTTCTTTTAAGATCTGGACCAATACATGCGGTTTGCCATTGAGCACCTCATTGATCTTTCCTGTTTTTACGATCTCGGCTTCCGACTGGAATTTGCTGAAATCAAAACCGTTCGGCTCTTTGTCGTTCATCGCGATCTGCGTGAATTTCAGGATAGAGCGTACATACGGGCTAAGGTCGGTATAATGAAGGAAGGCATCTTTTTCGAACCCTACATCTACAAATGCGGCGTTCAAACCCGGTATCAGTTTTTTTACTTTACCGAGGTACAGGTCGCCAACCGCAAAGCTGGCATCTGTAGTTTCGTTATGCAGTTCAACAAGTTTTTTATCCTCCAGGAACGCGATCTCCACGCCTGTAGGGCCTGCATTAATGATTAATTCTTTGTTCACAAACTAGCAACTTTTAAATACAAAATCACAGCCGGTATACGGCAGGGCAATACACACTCACATAGTTTCTTTCGTCACCTGATCGGGAAGGAAAAGGGAAAAGTTGCAGCGTAGAAGGTAGTGACGAACTCCAGGAAAGTGTAAATGCACTCCACATTGCGTGGAGTGCGTTTTTATAAGGTCAACTCAAGAATTATTTATTCTTTTTCTTGTGACGGTTCTTTCTTAAACGTTTTTTACGTTTGTGGGTCGCAATTTTATGACGCTTTCTCTTCTTACCACAAGGCATACACTAAGTAATTTTGTTAGTTAATTAATAAATTTATTTTTTCAATTCGGTGATACGTTTGTCAATTTCTTTCTGCGCTTCCGGAACCACTACCAGTTTTCTTACCTGCTCATACCATTTAACGGCATTTGCATTGTCGCCTTTCTCCTCGTAGCATTCGGCCAGGTTGAACAGGGCTTCGAGGTTACCGGGATCTTTCTGAACGATGATCTTGAAACGCTCTATGGCTTTGTCGAACTGCCCGCTTTTCTTACCACCCAGCGCCAGGATCTTTTGTGCAAACAAGTTATCCGGGTGCTTCTCGGCGATCTCGCGTACAGGCAAAATTCCCTGCATCGGGTTCTCCGAAATGTTTCCGAACAGGTAACAGGCGCCAAGGCCAATCCTGCTCGAATCGTTTGCCGGGTTAAGGGCAAGGGCCTTCTCAAAAAGAACTTTTGCATTCGTTGCCAGCCAGTTTTGCAGGGCAGGATCACGCGCGTCCATCATCCTGTCTAAAAACTGATGGGCGGCAAAGGTGAGGCTTTTTTCAGAATTTTCCAACTTCGCGGCTTCGCCGGTGTAATAAGCATAGGGTTCGAAGAGGCGCACCGAGTCGTACCAGAAGCGGGCAAGCTGGTGGTAAAGGTGCAATTGCTGTTCTTTTACATCACCGCGCTTCACGGAATTTTCCAGTTTCAGCAGGCGCTCGTTTTGCTCAGGGCTGATCCTGGTTTTGGCCTGTTTCAACAGATCGTCAAAGCTAATCGATTGATGATCATCGTGTTGCGCCTGACCGGTTTCGGGCACGGCTTTTTTGGGGGGTATGGTATTTCCAAAGAAATACAGTAGAACAAAGACGGTTAAGGCAATGCTGACTAATACTAATTGCTGTTTTTTCACTCCGGATCGCTTTGCGCGAAGTTAGTCAGGCTTGCGTTTGCTTTTCACTTCGCTCACAAATTCTTTCGCGGGTTTGAAGGCAGGGATGAAATGTTCCGGAATTTCCACCGCAATGTTCTTCTTGATGTTGCGGCCGATCTTGGCGGCTCTTTTCTTGGTAATAAAGCTTCCGAAACCGCGGATGTAGATATTCTGGCCGTTCGAAAGACTTTCCTTTACTTCCTTAAACATGGTTTCCAAAGTAACCAGGACATCCACTTTCGGGATACCGGTTTTATCGGAGATCTGGTTAATGAGATCTGATTTTCTCATAATAATAATTGGTTTTAATAAACAACGGGATATTAAAATAAACCAAAACAATTGAATAATACAAGAAAGATGGATTAAATATTATAGGCGTTACTAATTGATAGATAAATGATTCAACACCGATGCATTTTTAACGCCCCTGAAAATATTTCCGGTTACCTACCCGGAAACCCCAATTAAAAACCCTGAAAAGGCCTTATTTATTGCATATTTGCCCCCGCTTATGGAAAAAAAGTTCACCGATATACTGATGGAATGGCACAAACAGCACAATTCACGAGAGATGCCATGGAAGGGAGAGAAGGACCCCTACAAAATATGGCTCAGCGAAGTGATCCTGCAGCAAACCCGGGTAGCGCAGGGTTGGAAATACTATACCAATTTCATCACCCGGTACCCCACCATCCGGCACCTGGCCAAGGCGCCCGACCAGGAAGTTTTTAAATTATGGGAAGGACTGGGTTATTATAACAGGTGCAAAAACCTGTTGTTTACCGCAAGACAAATAGACCGGGAACGAAACGGTATTTTTCCCGACCGGTACGAAGACATACTTGCGTTGAAAGGAGTTGGCCCGTACACCGCCGCTGCCATTGCTTCGTTCGCGTATGATCTGCCCTATGCCGTTGTGGATGGAAATGTGTTCCGCGTACTTGCCCGTTATTTTGGCATCAGCGAGCCGATCGACTCAACCAGCGGGAAACAGCTTTTTACAGGTCTCGCCCAGAAAGTGCTCTCCAAAAACGAAGCGGGCCTTTACAACCAGGCCATCATGGATTTTGGCGCCACGGTTTGTAAGCCGGTTGCACCTGCCTGCAGCAGCTGCCCGCTGCAGCCCTACTGCACCGCTTTCAAAGAGGGCCGCGTGAACCAGCTTCCCGTAAAAGAAAAAACATTGCTCCGCAAACACCGATGGTTCTATTATTTCCTGTTTGAACACCAGGGAAAAATACTTGTGAATTTCCGCAGCGGGAAAGACATCTGGCAAAACCTGAACGAGTTTTACCTGCTCGAAACAGAAGAACAGGTAAAATGGGATGAAGCCACGGTAAAGGCATGGCTCAAAGAGCAGATCGGCATCGGCAAGGCCACGGTGAACCATATTTCGCCGGTGGCCAGGCAGCAGTTGACGCACCAGCAGATCAGGGGCCAGTTTATCCGCGTGGGGCTGCCCTCTGTTCCTTCCTTTCTGAAAAATTACCAATGGCAGCCGGTTGAAAAACTGAGGAAGCTGCCCTTCCCCAGGTTTATTACCAGTTACCTCGAAACACCAGCGTTCCAGGAAACCTTGTTTTAATGGGTATTTTTTGGAACACATCAGTAAAAACAGCTCCCTTCCAGCAGAAACGCCAGGGTCGGCACTTCTTTTGTTCCCTAAAAAAAGGTATTTTTAAGGTGATTGAACCTGCGACGAACTTAAAACCTATCGTATGAGAGGAGTTAACAGAGTAATGCTGATCGGTAATCTCGGTAAAGATCCTGATGTACAGCACCTGGAAGGAAATATCGCGGTAGCAAAATTTCCCCTGGCCACTACTGAAACATACAAGGACCGCTCCGGCAAACTGATCTCGCAAACCGAATGGCACACCGTGGTACTGTGGCGGGGACTTGCCGAACTGGCACAGAAATACCTGCACAAAGGAAGTTTGATCTACGTAGAGGGCCGTCTCCGGACACGCAGCTGGGAGGACAAGGACGGCAATAAAAAATTTGCGACAGAAGTTGTGGGTGATAACCTGATCATGCTCGATAAACGCGGCGATGGGCATGGCGCCGGCGGGCCGGGCGACTCACTGGAAGGATATCCCGGCGACGACGTTCCGCCGCTGACCGACCCGGGGGAAACATTACCCTTCTGATGACCCTTTAAAACAATACTTTTGTACAAACAGGAAGCCGGCCGCAAACCACTTCCTGATCTTTCATTAAAAACACGCGCTTTGGATCACCACCCGGCTTCAGCATTTCTTCTTCATCCAACATTGTTATCGGCCATGCAGGCGCAGGGCACAACCGTACTTGTGATGGTGTTGTTTTTGCTGCTGTTCCTCTCTTTTGTTTTATCCGGATCGGAGGTCGCTTTTTTTTCGCTCACTTACAAAGACATCAACAACCTCAAATCAAAACAGCAACCGTCTTACAAAAGAATTGTTGACCTGCTGGAAGAACCGAAAGTTTTGCTGGCTTCGCTACTCATTGCAAACAGTTTTATCAATATATCCATCATCATCATTTCAAACCTGCTGATCGATGATATGTTCGATTTTGAAAGGTTCAATGCGGTATGGGTGGAATTCGTCATCAAAGTGGTTGCGGTTTCCTTTATACTCGTACTGTTTGGGGAAGTGATGCCGAAAGTGCTGGCCACGCAGAACAATGTTCGCTTTGCAAAAGATTTCGGCGGCATTGTGCAGGGTGTTTCTTTGCTGTTTGCAGGATTGAGCAAGCGGCTCGTAAGGTCATCAGACATCATCGAAAGAAAACTGGCCAGCCGCACCAATGGCTCTTCTTACAGTCTCGAAGAGCTTGATCATGCCATCGATCTTACCACGCACAACTCCGCTTCAGAAAACGAGAAGAACATTTTGAAAGGGATCGTGAAGTTTGGAAACATCACCGTTAAACAGATCATGAAAACCCGCGTGGATGTGAACGGGGTAAGCGAGGATATTTCTTTCGGCGAACTCATCGCTACCGTGCGCGAGCTTAACTACAGCAGGTTGCCTGTGTACAAAGAGGACCTTGACAATGTTGTTGGTATGATCCATACCAAGGACCTGGTGCCTTACCTGCACGAAAACGACGATTTCAACTGGCACCCGCTCATGCGGCAACCTTATTTTGTGCACGAACAGAAATTCATTGAAGACCTGTTGCAGGAGTTCCAGTCGAAACGCATACATTTTGCCATGGTGGTTGATGAATTCGGCGGAACAAGCGGCATTGTTACGCTCGAAGACATCCTGGAAGAAGTGATCGGTGAAATAAAAGACGAGTTTGACGAAGAAGAGGCCAATTTTAAAAAGCTCGACGAGTTCAATTATATTTTTGAAGGAAGAACGATGATCAACGATGTATGCAAGGCGATGGAGCTGAATTCCGATATCTTTGACCAGGTGAAAGGAGAAAGCGATTCGCTTGCCGGGCTCGTGCTCGAGCTGGCCGGCGAAATACCGCAGCCGATGCAGGTGCTGCGCGCAGGCGATTTCGAATTCACCGTGCTGGAAATAGAAAAGAACAGGATACAGAAAGTGAAAGTGACGATCAGCCCGCAGAACGCTGGCTGAGCAAAGGGTTTACACATCGCTGTAAGATTTTGACGCAAAACATTTTTCTTGAAAAAGCCATTCAATACAATCACGCTGTTTACAACGATCGTTGCGCTTTGGGCGGCAGCCGCATCCTGCAACAGCAATTACACGGCGAAGCCTGTTGGGTATTACAAGATCAACTTCCCTGAAAAAAAGTATGTGTTGTTCGATCAGCCGGGGTATCCTTACTCGTTTGAATATCCTGTTTACGGCAGGATCGTAAAAGACACCACTTTTTTTGACGAGGCAACCGAAAACCCATGGTGGATCAATGTAGATTTTCCGCAGTTTGCGGGAAGGATCTATGTGAGTTATAAAGAGATCGGCAAGTACAATTTTGATACGTTGATCCAGCAGACATTCATGCTCACCGGCAAACACACTTCGCGCGCCAACTCCATAGAAGACACATTGATCGCCACGAAGAACAACATCCACGGCGTATTCTTTACGGTAGGCGGGGATGTTGCCACCAACAACCAGTTCTTTTTAACAGACAGCGTAAAGCATTTCCTGCGCGGCGCGTTGTATTTTGATACCACACCCAATGCAGATTCGCTCGGCATCGTAAATTCGTTCCTGCTGGAGGATATGAAGCATTTGGTGAATACTTTTAAATGGAAGAAATAGAGGGAAGGAAACAGCGCATTGCAGGATCAACAACGATAAGAAACAGAATCAATGATAGCGATCGACAATAAACTCATCAGCGACGAAGTACTGGAAGAACAGTTCGTTTGCGATCTCAATAAATGCAAAGGCGGTTGTTGCGAAGACGGCGACGCCGGCGCCCCGATGGAGAAATGGGAACTGGAGAAATTAAAGGCGCATTACGAAGTGGTAAAACCTTACATGACGGCCGAAGGCATCAGGGAAGTAGAGCGCCAGGGAAAATACATTTACGATAAGGATTTTGGATGGGTAACGCCAACCATCAATGGTGCCATCTGCGTGTATGGTTTCAGGGACCAGAAGGGCATCATCAAATGTGCGATCGAACAGGCTTATAACGACGGGAAACTGGACTGGAAAAAGCCCATCAGTTGCCACCTGTTTCCCATCAAGATACAAAAAAGCAAACGCGATCCCGATATCGAATACGTGAACTATGAACCACGCGAAGACCTTTGTGCAGCGGCCTGCAGCCTGGGCAAGAAGTTAAAAGTTCCCGTCTATATTTTCCTGAAAGATTCCATCATCAGGAAATATGGCGAGGAGTTTTACGAAGCATTGGAGGCGGCCGCGAAGCATTTGAAGGATCGTTGACCGGGCACGCCTACACTGCAGGATGGTTCAGCAAAAAAATCATCCGATTTTGAACACGCGAGAATAAAAAAATATGAAAGATACAGCAGCCTCATTCATTGCCAAAAGTACCATCAAAGCGGCGGATCTTGAGCACCGGCGCAAGATCAATTTCAACATTGCGAAATACAATGCGGTGGTGCCCGTAGGTAAGTCGCAGTTTGGCGGTAAGGTAATGCTGGCAAGGGAGAAAGCGAAGAACAGGAAATGGGACGCGATCGAGCACCTCGACAGGTATCTCGAAGAATTCGAAAGAAAGATCACCGCACGCGGTGCCAAAGTGATCTGGGCCGAAAATTCGGAACAGGCGCTGGAGGCCATCGGTAAAATATGCGACGCGAAAAATTGCAGAACACTCGTGAAAAGCAAGAGCATGGTTACCGAAGAGATCCATCTCAACAAGTACCTCGAATCAAAAGGAATTGAAAGCGTTGAAACAGATCTCGGCGAATACATCCAGCAGCTCGATGGCGAAGCGCCTTACCACATCGTTACACCCGCTATGCACAAAAGCAAAGAAGATGTGGCACGTTTGTTCTCCGACAAATTGGGCACGCCGGCAGGGTTATCGCCCGAAGAGCTGACCCTTGTTGCAAGAAAGGTGCTGCGCGAAAAATACGTGCAGGCCGAAGTGGGCGTAACCGGCGCAAATTTTATCGTGGCCGATGTTGGCGGTATCGCCGTTACCGAAAACGAGGGTAACGCACGACTCAGTTGCGGGTTTCCCAAAACACATATCGTGGTGGTGGGGATCGAAAAAATGATCCCGTCTATCCAGGATCTTCCTTTGTTCTGGCCGCTGCTGGCAACCTATGGTACCGGGCAGAAGATCACTGTATACAATACATTGGTTTCGGGTCCGCGCCAACCCAATGAAGTGGACGGGCCGGAAGAAATGTATGTTGTGTTGCTCGACAACGGCCGCACCAACCTGCTTGCCAATCCAACATCGCGCGAGGCATTGTATTGCATCCGCTGCGGCGCCTGTTTGAATGCGTGCCCCGTTTATAAAAATATCGGTGGCCATTCGTACGAAACCACCTACAGCGGGCCCATCGGCTCCGTGATCACACCACACCTGAACGGCATCCCTGAATACAAACATTTAAGCTATGCATCATCGCTGTGCGGCAATTGTACAGAGGTTTGCCCTGTCAGGATCAACCTGCATGAGTTGTTGCTCGATAACCGTCATGAAGCGGTTGTACAGGGCTCAAGCACCATCGCCGAGCGGCTCGCATGGAAAGTATGGAAAACCGCTAGCCTCAACAGGGGTATGATGAACATGGGTACGGGCAAAATGAAGAACTGGGTGGTAAACAAGGTTTTCAAAGGGTGGACGGCGCACAGAAGCGATCTTGATTTCAGCCAGAAAACATTCAACCAGATGTGGAAAGACAAGTACAACTGATCTTTATGCATTCCTTTATCAAACGCACACATATTTTTCTTCCGGCGCTTTTTTTATGCACGCTGCAACTGGATGCGCAGGAAAAAAAAGAGATCAAAAAATATTATTCCAATGGAAAACTGGAAGGCACCGGTTTTTTGCTGGATGGAAAAAGAACCGGTACCTGGACGATGTACTTTGAAAACGGGAAGGTATCCAAGAAGATCAATTATAAAAACGATGTGGAAGATGGATTGACGGTCTCGTTTTTCGCAGACGGAAAGATCAATGAACAGATCTATTACGCCAACGGCAATGTAGACAGCCTGCGCAGGTATTTCAGAACTGGAAAACTAAAAGAGCGCACGGTATACAGCAACGGGAGGCACGACAGGAAAACAACACTCTACGACAGCATCGGAACGGGTAAGTCGGACTATTTATACCGCGATGGCCGCTTTATAAAACCATAACAGTTGAAAGAGACAGGTACAGATACGGTACTGGTGTATGCTTCGCAGGTTACTGCGCGGATGCGTTATATTTTCAAAGAGCTTTTTCCTTTGGTTGCATTGACGGATTCGAGGGAGCAATTCGCCGCTTACCTGGGTGTCAAGATCTGTTATGCAAAAGAAAAATTCTGTAACAATACGTTGTGGATCGTTCCTTACGGTTTGCTGGAACAGGAAAACATCCGATCGCAGGAAATAACCTTCGGCGAATGGAAAAAAAAGAAAGTGTTTTTTCTTACCGGGGGAGACCTGCCATTTGATGTTTTTTCTGCCGCCTTTTATTTGCTCTCACGCTACGAAGAATACCTTCCGCACGAGAAGGACCAGTACGGCCGTTATTCCCATGTGAACAGTATTGCTTATAAAGAAGCCTTCCTCGATACTCCTTTGGTAAATGAGTGGATGAAATTGCTTGAGCATGAATTGCGCGAGCGGTGCAGCCAGTTGAGATTCGCCATCCAGCGGTCAAAATTCTCCTTCCTGCCAACCTATGATGTGGATGAGGCATTCAGCTACCGCCACAAACCTTTATGGAAAAACATACTTGGTTTTTTCCGGGATCTTTTGCAAAGCAAATTGGAACAGGTTGTTGAAAGGGGAAATGTTTACAGTGGAAGAAAACAAGATCCATACGATACCTTCGACTGGATAGAATCGCTTCACGAAAAATACAACCTTACGCCAACCTGGTTTTTTCTAACGATCCTAAAACGGGGTGAATACGACAAGAACCTGCATGCCGGTTCAAAACCGCTGCAGGAGCTTTACAAACGTCTTTCCTCAAAACACAATACAGGGTTGCATCCTTCGTGGCAGAGCGGAACAGACGAGTGGCTGCTGGAAAAGGAATTGAATAAACTGGTAGAGATCACCGGCAAACCCATAACCGCCTCGCGCAACCACTACCTTCGTTTTACGGTGCCGCATACCTACCGCCGGTTGATTACTGCGGGTATCACGGATGATTATTCGATGGCTTATGGAAACGTGAACGGATTCCGCGCATCCTATGCCGCGCCTTTCCGCTGGTTTGACCTGGAGCGGAACATGGAAACGGGTCTTGTGATCCACCCTTTCTGTTTTATGGAAGCCACATCTTTTTTTAACCAGCATTATTCAGCAGGAGAGGCCGGCAAAGAAATTCAATATTACCACGACGTGGTTAAAAAAGTGAATGGAGAATTCATCACGCTGTTTCACAATCATTTTTTAACGGAGCAGCCGCAATGGATCGCCTGGCGGGAGATGTATGAAGATTTTATCAGCAGGAACTTTTCCAGGGAAGCCTTTAAATAATATCAGCCGCCTGCTGCGCCGCCAGTTCCTTTTGTTTTCGCAAACTCTGGTTTACCAGGTACACACCCACGAGTGTGATGATAGAACCCACGATGATCTTCCATGTAATGTTTTCGCCCAACAGCAATGAGCCGGTAAAGATGGCAACGATGGGATTGATGTAGGCATACAGTGCAGCTTTCGCCGGCTGCAGGTGTTTCATCGTATAAATAAATGCGATGAAGGTGATGATGTTGCTTGCAATGATGAGATAGGCCAGTGCGCCCCAAGCCTGTGCAGGTATCTTCGCCAGCGGGATGGCATCACCCGAAACAGAAAGCATACCAATGATGATGATGGAACTGATCAGCATCTCCCAACCGGCCGCGTAATAGGGATTGATGGTATTGCGGCTCCTGGCCAGTACAATTGTTCCGATGCTCCAGCTGAGCATGGCGATCAACGCAAGACAAACACCGGCAAAATAGCCTTCGCTGTGGTTGGCAAACGCATTGTCGTAAAACACAACGGCGATGCCGCCAATGCCCAATAGCAAACCGGCAAAAGTGATGAAGGTGATCTTTGTATTCTTAAAAAAAACACGTTCAATGATAACAACCGATAAAGGATACAGCGCCGAAACCAATGCGCCCATTCCACTAGGAATGTGTTTCAACGAAAGCGTGGCAATGCCGTTGGCAGAAACGAACAGCAGCACGCCCATCATCGTGAGCCACAACAATTGTTTTCCTGTGGGAAGTTTCTCGCCTCTTGCCAGGTAAAAGCCCACCAGCAAAACACCTGCGATGAATTGCCTGATAGAGGCAATCTCCAACGCAGGCACTTGCTGTATCCCGATCTTGCTCGCCACCCATGTGGTTCCCCAGACCGTGCTGGTAAGAGCGAGGGCGATGTATGCTTTTTGTTTTGTTGTCAATAGAAAAACTTTGCGATCCTGGCTGTTGTCAATTGCAAATGGATCAATGTCTGAAATGTCTCATGCCGGTCATCACCATCGCAAGATTGTTATTCACGCAATATTCAACACTGTCTTTGTCCCTCACCGAGCCGCCTGGCTGAATAAAGGTTTCAATGCCTGCCGCATGCGCGATCTGCACGCAATCGTTGAAGGGGAAGAACGCGTCTGAAGCAAGCACGGCGCCTTTAAGATCGAAATTGAATTGTTTTGCTTTTTCAATGGCCTGGCGGAGTGAATCGATGCGGCTGGTTTGCCCGCAACCCTTACCCACCAGCTGTTTGTTTTTTACAAGGGCGATGGCATTGCTTTTTAAATGTTTGCACACAAGGTTTGCAAATGCAAGGTTTTCTTTTTCTACATCTGTTGTTTCCCTTCCGCCTACTTCTTCCCATTTGCTGAAATTGCCATCGTCGGAGCCCTGCTCGAGTGTTCCGTTGAGTAGGGATTTTGACGGACTCTTTAATTTCACATCAGAAGTTTTCAGTTGCAGCAAGATGCGGTTCTTTTTGCTTTTCAACACTTCGAGCGCATCGGCGTTAAAAGAAGGGGCAATCAGCACTTCAAAGAATATTTCGTTGATGGCATCTGCCGTTGCCTTGTCTATAGCGTGATTGCAAACCAATACACCGCCAAAAGCACTCTCCGGGTCACCGGCCAGCGCTGCATCCCAGCTTGCCTTCACCGTTTCGCGCGAAGCGATGCCACATACGTTGGTGTGTTTGATGATACCGAAAACAGCGCCTTTGTCGCCCGCAAATTCACGGATCAGTTGAACCGCAGCATCCACATCAACGAGGTTGTTGTAAGAAAGTTCCTTGCCATTCAGTTGCGTAAACAATTCTTCGAGGTTGCCATGGAACACGGCCGACTGGTGCGGGTTTTCGCCGTAGCGCAATACCTGCTGCATGGCGGGATTAAAATAATTGCTGATGGCAATATCGTAATGCATCACTACTTCAAATGCTTTGGCCGCGTAGGCTTTTCGCTGTTCGAGAGAGGTTTCGCCTCTTTGTTCTGCCAGCAGTTTTTCAAGCGAAGCGTAATCGTCTTTTGCGGCGATCACCGTAATGTCCCTGAAATTTTTTGCCGCCGCGCGGATCATCGATGGACCGCCGATATCGATCTTTTCAATGATCAGTTTTTCTTCGCTGGTTGTGCGCAGTGTTTCCTCGAAAGGGTACAGGTCCACGATCACCAGGTCTATTTCAGGGATATTGTATTCTTTCATTTCTGCCAGGTCCTGCGCCTCGTACCTTCTCCCCAGGATGCCGCCAAACACAGCAGGGTGAAGTGTTTTTACACGTCCGCCGAGAATGGAAGGGTAAGAGGTTAAACTTTCCACCGGAACACAGGCAATACCAAGGTCTTCCAGGAATTTCTGTGTACCACCGGTAGAATAAATGGTGATATCCAGTTCCTGTAATTTTTTTGCGATGGGTTCAAGGCCGTCTTTATAAAAAACGGAGATCAGTGCAGATTGAATTTTCTTTTGCATTGTATTGGTTGATTGAAAATAAGAGGCAACGGTCGTCAGAGATCCATTTCAAAAGCGCCCTGCTCCGAAATGGTATGGTGGCGCAAATGTAGGCTGTCGGCGTCTTTTTTCCAGTAACGTATTTTCCACAATGAATTGCTGTTGTCGAATATATATCGGCGGCAATCGAACATAGCCGCCAGCTGGTGCATGTGTATCCCGGGGTTTTGGCTGATCACGATCACATCTACCGGAATTTTCTGTGCAACAGCGGCAGGCCTGAAGCCGCGATCAACCAGTAAAACGGAATGGTCATGGCCATTTACCAGGTTGCCTGTTGCGGGTGCGCGTTCTTTGGCACCGTACAGGATCCTCGCAGGCAGGAGGGCACGATCCAGCAAAGAAGGATCGTCTTCAACGGCAGCATCGCCGGTAAAGGAATATTGTTTTCCAACCATCACATCGATCGCGCGGCGTTTGGGGATGTTGTATACGATCAGTTTGTGCTGGTTCGATTGCCGGATGAGAAGGAGGGAGCGGATCAAAATAAACCCGGCGAAAAAAAACATCCCGGCAACCAGGCCCTTTGTTTTCCTCCGCAACAGCCACCACGCAATGTACCCGGCCGAAAAATAAAGAAGGATGGTTTGCGGGATGTTTACCTGTATATTTTCTGTAACTGCAAAGGGCAAACGGTCGGCGCGTTCGATGAATGTGTTCATCAGACCGATCAGGAGAGAGACCAGTTTGCCGGTGTAAACGTTTACAAACGGGATCTTACAAACCAGCAGCAGGATCAATTCTCCATACAAAATAAAACCCGACAACGGCACCGCAATAAAATTTGTAAAAAGAAAGAGATTGGGGAACCGGTGAAAATAAAACAGGATCACGGGTAATGTCAATACCTGCGCGGCAATGGTGATGGCATTGAGTTCCCATATTGCATTGAGGAGTTTGTTCCTGGAATAAAACCAGCGGTAAACGGGTTTCATAAACAACACGATGCTGAGAACGGCTGTATATGATAACTGGAAGCCAACGTCCCAGAAAAAATAGGGATCGTAGACCAGCAGGCAAAAGGCAGATGCCGCCAAAGTATTGTACACATTGGTTTTGCGGCCAAGGCTTTCGCCGATTACAATAAAGGAAAACATCACTACCGATCTAAGGATAGAGGCCGCGGCGCCGGCCAGCAGGCTGAATCCCCACAGCACAAAAAGGATCAGCAGGGGTTTGCCCCAGCGCATCCATTTGTATTTGCGCAATGGTTTAAGGATTAGCAGCATCAAGCCATAGATCATTCCCAGGTGCAGGCCGCTGATGGCGATGATGTGAACCACGCCCGTATTGCTGTAGGCACGTACAAGGTCTTTGTCCAGGTCATCGCGATAGCCGATCAGCAAGGCTTCTGCCACCCCGGTTTCCGTTTTGCCGGGCACAAGTTTTCTGAAAACCGACAATACATTGTTGCGTGTATTGAGCAGCATGCCGGTGAGCGGGTTTTTGCTGAAGGTATTTGTGTTGATGTAATCGCCCGGCTGCAGGTAAACCTGGAAATGGATGTCCTGGAACGCGCAATACCTGCGGTAATCAAAACTGCCCGGGTTGCCGGAGCTGGTTATTGCCTGGAGCTTCCTGGTGAGAACGATCCTTGATCCATATCCCAATACCGGGTCATTTTTGAAGTAGAGAATGATGTTTCCTTTCGCAGGCAGCCAATTCCCACCCACAAAAACAGATTCGGTTGCGGCGAGTGCTTTGAATGAATTGGGTTTGCTTACCGGTGGTTCCGCTAACGTAACAGATAAATACTGCGTATTTGCCACATGGTTCCCGATCCAGTTTTTATCGTTCCTGAGATCCCTGCAATGGATAAGCAAACATCCGGTTGAGAAGAAAAGAAGGTTGATGGCTATCCCGTTTACCCAACCGAACCTGTATTTTTTTACCGGGGGAACAAAGCGGTAAAAAAGAAAGAAACAACCCCCGGCGAGTAAACAGCCCAGGGGAAATGCCAGGGGAAACCGCAGGTAAAAAGCCGCTACAATGCCTGCTGCCAAAGGAATCAACAATCGTATAAACGGAACAGAGCGCCAGAAGGGTATACCGAATTTTTGCATGGACTGGATTTTGCATCCTGTGAGGGCAGGATCTGTGAAACAGCAACGTAATAAAAAAGCCACTTCATTTGAAGTGGCTTTCTCTATCCAGGTATAAATACTAAGTATAAGTTTGTTGCGGATCCTGCTATTTACTCAGGTTCATGCTTCGCTCCTTGTACAGGGTTCTGAAGTAAGGATCTCTCAGGTCTTTGATAAAGCGGATGGCTTCGCCTGTGCTTTTCATTTCCGGGCCGAGTTCTTTGTTTACACCCGGGAATTTTTCGAAGCTGAAAACAGGTTCTTTGATCGCATAACCTTCGAGTTTTTTCTCGAGGGTGAAATCGGCCAGTTTGGCTTCGCCCAGCATTACTTTGGTGGCAATGTTGAGGTAAGGGATCTGGTATGCTTTCGCGATGAACGGTGTTGTGCGCGATGCCCTTGGATTGGCCTCGATCACATACACTTTATCGTTCTTGATTGCAAATTGTATATTGATCAAACCTTTTATCTTCAATGCCCTGGCGATCTTCTCCGAATAATATTTCATGGTCTCGATCACCAGCGGTGTGAGGTTGAACGCAGGCAATACCGCGTTGCTGTCGCCACTGTGTATACCCGCCGGCTCAATGTGTTCCATCACTCCCATGATGTGAAAGGTTTCTCCATCGAAGATGGCATCTACCTCTGCTTCCTGGCAACGGTCCAGGAAATGGTCGATGAGGATCTTGTTGCCCGGCAAATGTTTCAACAGGCTGATCACCGCTTTTTCTACGTCTTCGTCGTTGATCACGATCCGCATTCTTTGCCCGCCGATCACGTAGCTCGGTCTTACGAGCACCGGGTAACCCACGCGGTTGGCAACGGTAATGGCCTCGTCTGCATCCGTGGCTGTTCCGTATTCGGGATAAGGGATCTCAAGTTCTTTCAGCAGGTCGCTGAAACGGCCGCGGTCTTCCGCAATGTCCATGTCTTCAAAAGAGGTCCCGATGATCCTCACGCCTTTTGCATGCAAACGTTTCGCCAGTTTCAGCGCGGTTTGTCCGCCCAGCTGCACGATCACTCCTTCGGGTTTTTCCAGTTCGATGATCTCCCAGAGGTGTTCCCAGTTAACCGGCTCGAAATACAATTTATCGGCCATATCGAAATCGGTCGAAACCGTTTCGGGGTTACAGTTCACCATAATGGATTCGAAACCGCACTCTTTGATGGCGAGCAAACCGTGTACGCAACAGTAGTCGAACTCAATACCCTGCCCGATCCTGTTGGGGCCACTGCCCAGAACAATGATCTTTTTCTTTTGCGATGGTACCGATTCGTTGGAATTAAGTGTAGGGTTCATTTCTGCGAGGAATTGCGCAAAATTAGGGTTGTGGCGCAGATTTCCCGGATTTTTTTTGCCCCAATTTCTGAAAGCCAGTAAGGGCGCGGGGTTTGGACGATGTTACTTTTTTTTACTAACGGGGATTAGCTTAGGCGCAGCGCTGGTAAAAAGCGGTAAAGGGCAAAGGGCCTGCAAGTTGTAGAACTTAAACAGCCGCTTTGCCCTTTTAATTTCATTGGCGCCAGCGTTCAGCTCTCTTTCTTGCCCCACATATTGCATCGGTTCCTCCATTCCTGTTTGATCTTTTCCCTTTCCTCGGGGCTCATGTTCTTCATTTTTTCGGCCCATTTTTCGCGCCATTCCCTTTTTCTGCCCCAGTGGCCGCTTTTGTGGAAGCCGCCGAAAAGGATCTTGGAAAGCAGCAGGATACCCGCGGCCTGCCAGAAACTGATCACCGATACGCCCAGCACGGCTACCAGCACACAGTTCCACAAACTCATCACGATCCAGCTTAGCAATGCGGCTATCAGCAAAAAGCAGAGAATAAAGCCGATGATTTTTTTGATCCAGAATTTCATGTTCGTTGTTTTATCAATTATTTAATAACTCTTCGCGCAGTACGCTCAAACGTTCTCTCAAATGCAGTACTGCATAGCGTTTGCGGCTGAGTAGGGTGTTAATGGTTTCGCCGGTCTGTTCGGCAATGGTTTTAAAAGGCACGCCCTCTATCTCGTTCAGTATAAAAACATCCCGCTGCGGCACCGGTAACTCGTTGAGCGCGGCATGCAACGCCTCCCAGAAAATATTGCGGAGGTACTCTGTTTCGGGGTTGTTGGAACTGTCGTAAAAAAGATCGGCCCAGTCGAATGAAGTTTCTCCATCCCCATCCGCATACATATCCTCCAGCAGCTCCGGTTTGTGCTTGCGCTGCTTGTCGGTGATCTTGTTGCGGGTAACCGTGAACAGCCAAGCCGTAAGCTGCTCTATGGGTTTGGTGTTTCCGATGAACTGGTAAAAAACATCCTGCAGAATGTCTTCGGCATCGGCCTCATTGCTCACCCGTTTGCGTATAAAGCCCATCAACCGCTTGCTATACGTGTTGATCACCTCGGTAACATTGCTTTTACGGGTTTCTGCCATTTCAGACGGTATCGTCAGTGCCTCGTTCATGTAAAAAGGTAGACGAGGACGGAAAGATAATATTTTAACGGTGGGAAAAATTTGTCGCAACCCGGCCGGCAACCGGCGGCTACGGACGTGTTACCGCGATCGTTACCGCAATTCACCTGCCGCTTCGTGATCATCGTATACGTCTCTCAGGCGCAGCAATTCCTTCTTCATGTCTGCAAATATTTTTTGATACGACCGGTCACCGACAAGGTTGTTGAGTTCCGCCTTGTCTTTCTGCAGGTCAAACAACTGCCACTCATTTACGGTATAGAAATACAAAAGCTTGTACCGGTCCGTACGCACGCCCACATGTTGCAACACCGTATGATCCGCCTTGTATTCGTAAAAATGGTAGTACAGGCTGTTGCGCGGCAGTGTTTGGGCAGGGTCCTGCAGTACGCCCTTCAAACTCAATCCCTGCATAGCGGCGGGGATCTTTACACCCGCAACATCCAGGAAAGTAGGGGCATAATCAATGTTCTGAACCATCGTATTTGTTTTGGTTCCCGGTTTGATATGGCCCGGCCACCTGGCCAGCAATGGTGAGCGCATAGACACATCGTACATCCATCGTTTGTCGAACCAACCGTTCTGTCCCAGGTAAAAACCCTGGTCGGAAGTATAGATCACCAGCGTGTTTCTGGCAAGGCCGCTGGCATCGAGGTAATCGAGCACCCTTCCTACGTTCTCGTCAACCGAGGCTACACAGGCGAGGTAATCCTGCATGTACCATTGGTATTTCAGTTTCAGCAATGCTTTGCCCTGCGGGCGGAGCTTTTGTATCAGTTCGCCGCGTTCTTTATAGATCTCAACGATCTGTTTTCTTTCCGGTGCGGGTATGCGGTTGATGATGGCCCTGTAATAAGCGATCTCCGCAGAATCGGGTTTGAGCCAGGGGATGTCCATTAAATAGGCCGGATCCACTTTCAGATCGCTCGATAATTTCATATCGGGCAATATGCTCATCGTTTGCAGGCGCCACGCAGCGCCGCGACCCGCGGTATCGATGTACAGGCTGGCCGGCTCGGGAAATGTTTTGGTATGGTATTGCTGGATGTATTTCAAGGGAGGAAAGAAATAACGGTGCGGCGCCTTGTGATGCAGCATCAGGAAAAAAGGTTTTGTGCTGTCGCGTTTGTTTCTGAGCCATCCCAGCGCTTCATCAGTGATCACATCGGTGCCATAGCCATGGTACCTCGATGTATCGCCTTTCATACTGATCATCGCCGGTTCAAAATATTGTCCCTGGCCGGGAACGATGTTCCAGAAATCAAAACCTGTTGGATACGTAGAAAGATGCCATTTACCCACCACCGCTGTTTGGTAACCCGCCTGCTGCAACAGTTTGGGAACGGTTACCTGCGAACCATCGAACCTGGAGCGGTTGTCTGTAAAACCATTTTTGTGCGAATGCAGCCCGGTAAGAATGGTGGCACGCGCCGGCCCGCAAATAGAATTTCCCACAAAGGATCGGTTGAACAAAATGCCCTCGTTTGCGATCCTGTCTATATTGGGTGTGCTTACCAGCGTTTTGTTGTACGCACTGATGGCACTGGCATCATGGTCGTCACTCATGATGTATATGATATTCGCACGTTGCTGCGAAAAAGCAAATACCGGGAAAAACAGGCAAAGGAAAACTCGTTTCATGCGATCAAAATGTAATGGATAATCGTCCGCAACCACACCGGCAACCAACAACTGCCACGCTCAACTCCTCACTCAAATTACGTAACTTTATCCTCCTTAAAAAACAACCCATGGAATTCGGACGCGTACCTGTATCTGAGCTTGACCAGATTGATTTTTCGTTACCGAAAGAACCGGCATCGAATAAACTGGTGTTGACGGGCAGGAAAGCAAAAGATCCGAAAGTATACGTTGGCTGCGCCAAATGGGGCAGAACGGAATGGGTGGGGAAGATCTATCCGCCCAAAACAAAAGAAAAAGATTTCCTGGAGCATTATGTAAAACATTACAACAGCATAGAACTGAATGCAACGCATTACAAGATCTATGGCGCATCCGGTATTGAAAAATGGGCGGCCAGGGCCGGGGATATGGATTTTAAATTCTGCCCGAAAATGTACCAGGGCGTTACGCACCGCGGCAACCTTACGGGTAAGGATTTCATCACCTCTGAGTTCCTGCGCGGTATCATTGCTTTTGGCAAACACCTTGGTCCTGTTTTTGTACAGGTTAGTGATGCGTTCTCTCCCAAAAGAAAAGAAGAGTTGTTCTCTTTTCTCCGTTCGCTGCCAACCGATATGCAGTTCTTTTTAGAAGTGCGGCACCCCGACTGGTTTGCAAAAAAAGAAGTGATGGAAGAAACGGTTGAAATGCTCCGGTCCATCAACATGGGATTCGTGATCACGGATACAAGCGGGAGGCGCGACTGCGCGCACATGCACCTCACGTTGCCCAAAACATTCATCAGGTACGTGGGCAACAGTTTGCATGGAACCGATTATACGCGCATAGACGAATGGGTGGCACGCATGAAGTACTGGCTGGGCAAGGGTATGGAAGAATTGTATTTTTTCATGCACATGCACGATGAGGCCAAATCGCCGGAACTTACTGTTTATCTTGTTGACAAGCTCAATGCCGCTTGCGGACTGCATCTTACCAAACCAAAATTCATTGAGGACGCAACTTTGTTTTAAACAATACAATTGCATCCTATGAAAAAATACATACTGGCAATACTGGTTGCCGCAACGGTTTGCGCCTGTTCGGGTATCAAGGTGCTGGACACAGCGCTTGCAGACAATGTCGATCTCAAACAATACAAAACCTTTGGCTTCTACAAGGTAGATGCAACCGGCGATACCAACAGCAGCGTATTCAACGAGCGCATCGCAATGCTGAAAGAAGCCATCGCTGCAGCGCTTGTGCAGCGCGGTTATGTGCACGCAGAAAACAATCCCGACCTGCTTGTAAACATCGGTGTGCAGGTAAGTGAAAAAGTGCAGACACGCACCACAGACTGGGCTACGGATGGGGCGCCGCGGTACATGGGACAAAGAAACTATTCCTGGAAATCAGAAGAGATTCCCATTGGCCATTACTGCGAGGGAACCGTTACGGTTCATCTTGTTGATGCGCTCAGGAATAAACTGGTTTGGACGGGAGCGATACAAGGCGTAGTATCCAGTAAAAATTCAAACGCGCAGCGTGATGCCACAGCGGGCGTGAGGAAATTGTTCGCGAAACTGCCTTGAACCCGCCTTCAGAACCCATGGATCGCGTAAACGACTACGCCCCATGCCACATAGCTGCTGAATTCGTCTACCTGGATGTTGCCGTATCTCTTGTTCTCCGCAATAAGTGTTACACCCCTGATGTGTGTTTGCAGTTTCCGCACCAGCAGTTCGCCATTGATCACCGCTACAATTATTTTTCCGCTTACGGCCTTGATGCTTCGGTCAACAATGAGTATGTCGCCGCTGTGAATACCTGCATCGATCATCGCATCGCTGTTCATGCGGAAGAAAAAAGTAGCGGGGCGGTTGCGGATGAGTTGTTCGTTGAGATCGATGCTTCGCTCCATGTAATCATCCGATCCTGAGTATGCTCCATACCATTGTTGTCCGTCCATAAAAATTAAATTTTGCTGTGCTAAATTATTTAGTAAATTTATGCTAAAATAATTATCCCTGTAAAATATTCTTATGGAAACAGGGTAAAGATTTAATGCATCGTTTGCAGTAAACCAGCTTTTGTTGTTGAGAAGGGAACACCCTTTCGACAGCAGCCGGCAGGAAACGTATTTGGGCCGATGCCCTGAACCATGTGATAAACCAACACAGATGGAAATGCTAGCAGATTACGCAACCGCCGATTATTTACTTGTGATAGAACCGCATGCGGCTTTGTGTGATGAAATCAGTAAGGTGAAGAAAAAATTTGCAGGGCAATATGATTGTCCCGCAGCTGCAACGGGAACGCCCAATATCACGCTTGCGCGTTTTGAGCAGTATGAAATGCTTGAGCAGAAAATAGTGCACCGCCTCGAGTTGATTGCGCGCGGGCACCCGTCTTTTTTGGTGGAAGTGAATGGGTTTGAGAGTTACCCTACGCACAGTATCTTTTTGAATGTGGTCACCAAAACGCAGATCGTGGAGCTGGTGAAGGCGTTGCGGCCGATACAGCACCTGTTAAAAATAGACAAGGAGCGGAAACCCCATTTCATCACCGAACCACATATCGGTATTGCAAACAAGCTACTGCCCTGGCAATACGAAAAAGGATGGCTCGAAATGAGCAACACACATTTCAGCGGAAAATTCATGGCAGAACACCTGCTGCTGTTGCGAAAGCGCGATGGAGAGAAAAGGTTTGAGGTAGTGAGGCGGTTCGGCTTGTTGAATGAGAAAGAGACAGTGGTGCAAGGGGAATTGTTTTTTTTACTCACGCCCGGGGCCACAACGCTGCGTAAAGAGAGGAGTTAGTATGAGGGTGATAAGCGATCGATCACCTATAAATCGCCAGCCCGGATCGATACGGCGGTTTGTGCGTAAAAATAAAATCGAATTAAATTAACCGTTAACCCATCGCGGTCTTATCGTTATAGCAGGAAGCGGCAGGTTGCGCAAAAAATATTTTGTGGAAGAAGAACAGCTTAATGAAGATCCAAATACCTATCTCAAGGGAAGGGGTGCACAATTCAACCCGAAGAACCGGTTCTTAAAAAATGAGAAAATAAGATCAGAGATCGAGAGCATCGACGATTGGTCGGAGCCGAATGCTGCCACCGTATATCTCGAGGACCATGCCAAAAGCATTGTAAACAAAGTGGACAGCCCTGATGTGGGCATGATGTACAGCATGAACCCTTACCAGGGTTGCGAACACGGTTGTATTTACTGCTATGCCCGTAATGTGCATGAATACTGGGGTTACAGTGCGGGACTTGATTTTGAGCGCAAGATCATTGTCAAAAAAAACGCGCCGGAACTGCTTCGTAAGTTCCTGATGAACCGGAACTGGGAGTGTGTGCCCATTGGATTGAGCGGTAATACGGACTGCTATCAACCGGCCGAGAAAAAATTCGAGCTCACCAAACGCATGCTTGAAGTGTGTAATGAATTCAACCAGCCGGTTGGTATGATCACCAAGAATGCGGGCATCCTTCGCGACAAAGATTTACTGCAGGAGATGGCGAAGAAAAACCTGGTAAGCGTACTGGTGAGCATCACCTCTTTCAACGAAGACCTGCGCCGCGCGATGGAGCCGCGCACCACAACGGCCAGGCAAAGGCTGCGGGTGATCAATGAGCTGAGCAGCGCGGGCATCCGCGCCGGCGTAATGCTCGGGCCGATGATACCCGGGCTCAATGAGCACGAAATGCAACGCATCATGGAAGCCGCCAGCGAGAACGGCGCAACCTTCAGCGCATACACTTTCATACGGCTCAACGGTGCGATCAAACTCATCTTCCACGATTGGCTGTACAAGAATTTTCCCGACCGGGCAGACAAAGTATGGCACCTGATCGAAAATGCGCATGGCGGTAAAGTGAACGACAGCCGCTACGGGGTGCGCATGCGTGGCGAAGGGCCCATATCGGACCTGGTGCGGCAACAGTATAAGAAGTATAACAAGATCTACAGGCTGAACGATGAGCGATGGGAGCTGGATTGCAGCAAATTCAGAAGACCGGGTGAGCAGGGCAGATTGTTTTAGCGTAGTGCAGTTTTTTATTTGATTTTTTCCTGGCCATCACCAGGTAAACTCTTTTATATCTTTGCCTCATGAAAACAATCGGCATCATCGGCGGCATCTCCTGGTTATCCACCGTAGAATATTATCGGTTCTTGAACCAGATCGTTAACGACAGGCTCGGTGGCGTGAACGCTGCGAAAGTGATCGTGTTCTCGGTCAACTTCGCAGACATCAAGCGTTTAACCGAGGTGGGCGATTGGGAGGGTCTTGCAGAACTTTGTTCGGATGCGGCAAAGCGTTTAGAACTTTTTGGAGCGGATTGCCTGCTCATTGGCGCGAACACGATGCATAAGATAGCTGATCGGGTACAGTCTGCCGTATCAATTCCACTCATACACGTAGCTGTTGTTACAGCGGATGCCATCAAACAAAAAAACATCAGCACCGTTGGGTTGTTGGGTACAAAGTATGTGATGCAGCAGGATTTTTACCGCAACAAATTGGCAGACCAGGGCATCACGGCCCTTATTCCTGAACAGGAGGATATCGATTACATCAACAGCGCCATCTACAATGAATTCGGGAAAGGCATCTTTACGGCTGAGGCCAAACAGCGTTTCCTCGCGATCATCGACGGCCTGGCCAGTAAGGGCGCACAGGGCGTGATCTTCGGATGCACCGAGATTCCTATTTTGCTGCAGCCGTCTGATTGCAATATTCCTGTGTTTGATACTACGCTGATCCACGCAACCGCTGCCGTGGATTTTGCATTGCAGTAGTATCCATCACTTTTTGGGGTTGCAAAAAAGAATAGTCGCCGTTATGGTTTATATTCAGCAACAAAAGCCCGGGAACACATCGCGGCTAAACCAACATGACGGCTTTCAAACGCACCCTGTCGCTGCAAACCACCATCGCCATCGTTATCGGCGGCGTGATCGGTTCTGGTATTTTCATGAAACCGGCGCTGATGGCCTCTCAATTGGGCTCGCCTGTGTTGCTGCTGAGCGTATGGGTGGTTGCCGGATTGATCACCCTGTTCGGCGCATTGTCTAACGCCGAGCTCGCTTCCATGTTTCCGCAAACAGGCGGGCAGTTTGTGTTCTTTCAAAAGATCTATGGAAAAGGTTTTGCTTTTTTATACGGGTGGGCCGCATTCGCGGTTTTTAACACGGGTGGCAATGCCTCGATCGCCTATGTGTGTTCGCAATACACCAATTATTTTGTGGCGCTTCCACGGTTTAGCGTTTCGGTTGAACATTCCTGGGTGATACACCTGCCTTACATCGGCGATCTTTTTCCGCTTGAGAATTTTGGGGTAAAGACATTGACCATACTCATCATTCTCGTACTCACTTTCATCAGCTACCGCAGCGTTCAGTATGGAAGCAGGCTGCAACGGATACTCACACTGCTCAAAGTAGTCGCGATCGTTTTACTGGTTGCCGGTGTTTTTGGATCGGGCAAAGGATCCATGCAGCATCTTTCCCAAACACTTCCTTCTGCTCCGCATGGCTGGAAGCTGGTGGCCGCATACATGGCCGCGATCGCAGGCGCTTTCTGGGCATACGATGGATGGAACAACATCACTTTCGTTGCAGGCGAGATCAAAGAACCCCAGAAAAACATTCCGAAAAGCCTGTTCGCGGGGTTGTTGTTCTGCATTTTTATCTACGCCTCCATCAATCTTGTTTATATATACGCGCTGCCCATCGATGCACTTGCTTCATCCTCCTTTGTGGCATCCGATGCTGCCCTGGTTGCCTGGGGAACGCTGGGCGGGAGCATCATCGCGCTGATCGTGATCCTTTCAACCGCAGGCACCACCAACGCCAACGTGCTGGCCACCGCACGTGTAACTTTTGCGATGGGCAAAGACAACCGTATGTTCAGGTGGGCCGGTAAAGTACACCCCAACTACAATACGCCGGGAAACGCCTTGTGGCTCAATGCTGCATGGACGGTGGTACTCATATTGAGCGGCTCTTTTGATATGCTTACCGATATGCTTATTTTTGTAAGCTGGTTTTTTTATGGCATGAGCGCATTGGGCGTTCTCATCCTCCGCAAAAAAATGAAAGACACGCCACGTGCGTACAGGGTATCGGGCTACCCGGTTGTACCGGTTGTTTTTGTTGCGTTCACCGCGTTTTTCCTGGGCACCACTCTGGTGAACGATATTCAGAACTACAGGCAGGACCTCACCCCGGTGATCAATGCATTGCTCGGGATCCTTATAACCTGCATCGGCATCCCGGTATACCTTTTTTCGGGAAAGAAGAATGCCCCGGTTTTACCAGATTAACGTGGTTTCTGTGCCGATCTGTGGGATCTGTGACCTATTTTCGCCCACAAACCAGTAAGAAACATGGAGGCAGTGATAGAAGCCATTGGAAAATTATTCGAATCGATCGGGCACCCATCGCCAACCCGCATCGAGAAACTGCCACAGAGCGGGAGCGACCGCATCTATTTCCGTATTTATTCGGGTGATGAAACATTCATCGCCACCTACAACCTCAACCAGCGCGAAACGCAAACCTTTGTTTATTTCAGCAGGCATTTTGTAAATGCAGGGTTACCGGTTCCGCAGATCCTCGCGGTGAATGCGGATGATACCATCTATATACAGCAGGACCTCGGCACCGAATCATTGCTCAATAAACTCGAACAACACGGCCACGGCGATTACGCGTATGGATTGTTCCAGAAAAGTTTGGCGCAACTGGCGCGGGTTCAGATCCTGGGCGATAAGGGACTGGATTATGATTGGTCGCTCACCGCAAAGGAATTCGGTAAACAGGCCATCCTGAGTGATCTTCTTTATTTCAAATACTATTTTCTCGATACGCTTCAACTTCCATACGATAAACAGGCGATGCTCGAAGATTTTGATGCATTGAGTACCTACCTTACGCGTACAGAGAACAAATATTTCATGTTCCGCGATTTCCAGAGCCGGAACATCATCGTTAAAAACGACGAAGTAAACTTCATCGATTACCAGGGCGGTATGAAAGGCGCGCTGCAATACGATGTGGCATCGCTGCTCTGGCAGGCCAAAGCAGAGCTGAGCGAAGAATGGAAAGATTCTTTGCTTGAATATTACATGGACCAGGTAGATGCTTTGCTGCAGAAGCCGGTAGACCGGATCACGTTTGTGAGCCAGTACAACGGGTATGTACTGATCCGTTTGCTGCAGGTAATGGGCGCTTATGGTTTCCGGGGATTGTTCGAGCGGAAAGCGCATTTCCTTGCGAGCATCCCGCTTGCATTGCGGAACCTGAAATTTTTTATCGAACACAAACGCATAGGGATCGTAACACCAGAATTTGACCGGGTGCTGCGGCTGGTTGTGGCCGACGATATGATCAAACGTTTTGAACCGATGCGGGCAGATGCGAACACACCATTGGTGGTAACCATCAACAGCTTCAGTTACAAAGTGGGCATTCCATCAGACTGCAGCGAGAATGGCGGCGGATTTGTGTTTGACATGCGCGGCATTTTAAACCCCGGCCGCTTTGATGAATACAAAACACTCAGCGGCAAAGACAAAAGCGTGCAGGATTTTCTGGAACAGCGCACACGCATGAACGAATTTCTGAACAGTGTGTGGGACCTGATAGACATTACCGTAGAAGAATATTTGAAAAGAGGATTCAGTAACCTGATGATCAATTTCGGCTGCACAGGCGGCCAGCACAGAAGCGTGTATGCTGCCGAACAAACGGCGAGGCACCTGCGCAATAAATACAACCTGAAAGTAAACCTCGAACACACCAACACGGCCAACTGGAAAACCACACTGTAATTATGAAGGGAATGATCTTCGCAGCAGGACTTGGCTCGCGGCTGAAACCGTGGACCGACAACCACCCCAAGGCTTTGGCAATGGTGAATGGAAAGAGTTTGCTGCAGCGGAACGTGGCGTATTTACAACAACACGGTATTACGGAGGTGATCGTTAATGTGCACCATTTTGCGAAGCAGATCATCGATGCGGTTAATGAGAACAAAGGATGGGGCTCATCCATCACTATTTCAGACGAAACGGAAGAAGTGCTTGAAACAGGCGGCGGGTTGCAAAAAGCAGGCTGGTATTTTAACGGTACGGAACAATTCGTTGTAATGAATGCCGACATTCTTACCGATATGAACCTTACCGACATGATCGCCCGGCACAACCGGCAGAATGCACTCGCCACCCTTGCGGTGAGCAACCGCGAAACATCCCGTTATTTTTTGTTCGATGAACAGAATGTGTTAAGCGGCTGGCGCAATGTAAAAACAGGCGAGGAAAAGATCGTGCGAAGCGCAGCGGCCCTTACACAGAAAGCATTCAGCGGTATACATGTGATCGATACATCGCTTCTGGAAATGATCAGCCAGCAAGGCAAGTTTTCAATGGTAGATGTTTACCTTGACCTGGCGAAGAACCATATCATCTCCTCTTACGACCATACCGGTTGTAAACTGATCGATGTGGGCAAACCGGAGAGCATTGAAAAAGCAGCTATTCTATTCCCCTGATTTTTCCAGATGGAGACAATACATTTTGCAATCATCGGCTGCGGACAAATAGCCCAGCGCCATGCGAGGCAGATGCGCGTATATGGTAACCTGGTTGCCGTTTGCGATACCATTCCGGACCGCGCCGATGCACTGGCAAAAGAATACGGCGCCACGCCTTACTATTCAATCGAAGACCTGCTGGAGAAAGAAACGGCGGTTGATGTGGTTGCCGTATGTACGCCCAACGGCCTGCACGCGGAGCACACGATACGCAGCCTGCACGCGAAACACCATGTACTGGTAGAAAAGCCGATGTCGCTCACGATGGAAGATTGCGACATCATGATGCAGTCGGCCCGGCTTGCAGGCAGGAGCATCTTTCCCGTGGTTCAAAACCGATTCAATCCGCCCGTCCTCGCAATAAAAAATGCGCTCGATGCGAATGCTTTTGGAAAGATCTCTTCCATTCAACTCAGTTGTTTGTGGAACCGCCCGCCAGCGTATTACGAACATCCATGGCATGGGAACAAGGAAATGGATGGAGGCATTTTGTATACGCAGTTCAGTCATTTTATTGACCTCCTGTATTGGTTTTTTGGAGAAGTGAAGACGGTCAAAGCCATTACGGCAAATGCGGCGCACGATGCGATCGATTTTGAAGATTGCGGTGCGGTGGCGCTTGTGTTTGAAAACGGCATCATTGGAACCATTCATTTTTCGATCAACGGTTTCAAAAAAAATTACGAAGGATCGCTTACCATTCTTGGCGAGAAAGGCACAGCTAAAATTGGCGGCGAATACCTCAATACCCTCGAGTTCGCGGAATTTGAAAACTACGAACCCGCAATGATTCCCGGTGATACGGCGGCCAACGATTACGGCGCATACAAAGGATCGATGAGCAATCACCACCAGGTATACGCCAATCTTGTTGAAACGCTCCGCAACGGAAAAGCGTTCTACGCATCCGCATACGAAGGAACGAAAACGGTGGAGATCATTGAACGCATCTACGAGGCGGCGCGGGGTGCATGAACGGCTCGTTGTGGTTGCGCGAACACGGATACCGACTTTTTTAAACGTTTACAAACATCCATCCCGTATATTAGCATAACACGGGATGCCTGATTCCCGTAACCACGATTCACGAGCACAAAACCGATTATGCCCTTCCAATCTACCACCTCCACCATCCGCGACGTTGCATTTGGAAAGAATGTGCGGGTGGTTGAGCCCTGCAACCTGTATGAATGCACCATCGGCAACGACTGTTTTATCGGGCCATTTGTGGAGATACAAAAAGGGGTGTTGATCGGCGATCATTGTAAGATACAGTCACACAGCTTTATTTGCGAACTGGTTACCATCGGCCATCATTGTTTCATCGGCCACGGTGTAATGTTTGTAAACGATACCTTCCCAAATGGAGAACCTTCGGGTAACAGGGATTTATGGAAGCCGACAAAGATCGGCGATCATGTTTCCATCGGCAGCAATGCCACACTGTTGCCTGTTTCCATATGCGATCATGTGGTGATCGGCGCAGGTGCAGTGGTTACCAGGAATATTACAGAGCCTGGTGTTTACGCAGGCAATCCCGCAAAAAAGATCGGTCAGGAGAAATAATCTCTGCTCCCTGCGTTATACCTTAACGTAGATCTTTTTCTTATCAAGAATATACACGATCAGCCAGAAAAACGTGATCATGCAGAGTGCATAGAACAGCGAACCGATACGTAGATCGGTGGCGATATTCTTGCACACATGTTCATAGAACCAGGGGAAGAAAGAGGTGTATACTTTTTTACCTTCGGGCGTAACATGATCAACCCATCGGAACATTGCGGTTAACCTGGGCAGGAATCCGCTCAATACAAAAATGAACAGCGGGTTTTTTCCAAACACATCGAAGAAGCGGCTCCATTTTCCTTTTTTTCCTTTGAATTCGATGAGATAGATCAATGTGCCGAGTATCATGATGGCCAGGCCGGTGGTATAAAGTACATAACTGCTCGTCCATATTTTTTTGTTCACAGGGAAAACCATATCCCAGCAATAGCCTGTGAAAAACAACACCAGTCCTGCTACAAAAAGATTGGACAGCATTTCATAGGTCTTGCCTTTTTGCTGAACGTATTGTCCTACAAAAAAACCAAAGATCACCTGCACCACGGCTGCCATGGTACTCATCGGCCCCTCGGGATCGAACGGAACGCCTTCGCCTTTGTAAATATGGGTAAGGCCTATGATCTTCAGATCAACCGGTGTGCCGAACCACCCGGATAAACTATACGGATCACCCGGCGCGCCTGCCACCAGGCAGATGAACCAATAGGCGAGCAGCAGCACTGCGCTGATCACAAATGCGCCTTTTGCCTTTGCATAATACACGATTACCGAAGCGAAGAAATAACAGAGCGCTATGCGTTGCAGCACGCCGAAGATGCGAACGTTTGCCCACGGTTTGCCGGCAATGTGCTCTCCATCCCACCTTACAAAAGGGCTCCAGTTGAGCAGCAGCCCGATGGCAAAAATGAGTACGGTACGTTTGATCACTTTTTTCCAGAATACAGCGGGCCCCGCCTGTTCAAAACGCGGCATCACAAAGGCCATCGCATTGCCAACAGCAAAGAGGAAGAAAGGGAACACCAGGTCGGTTGGCGTGCAGCCATGCCAGGTAGCGTGTTCAAGCGGCGCGTAAATATGCGACCAACTGCCGGGGTTGTTAACCAGTATCATCAGGGCAACGGTGGCGCCCCGGAAAACATCCAGCGAATAGTAGCGTTGGTTCATGGTAGTTGGGTTTAACAGGAATACGGGCAACAAGGTACAAGAAACCGGCAAAAACCTGTATGCTGTTTCAGGGTTTCTTTCGGCTCCGGCAACGAATTTCTCCCGCAACCGGGTTTATCGTTATTTTGTAGTCCAATAATTTTATTGTTTTCATGCGCAAAAATATAATGATCACCGGCGGTGCGGGTTTTATCGGTTCGCACGTAGTACGGCTTTTTGTAAACAAATACCCGGATTATACGATCGTAAACCTGGATGCCCTTACCTACGCGGGCAACCTCGAAAACCTGGCTGATGTAGATGCAAACCCCAACTATCATTTTGCCAAAGCCAATATCCTCGATACGGAAGCGATCGAAAAAGTGTTTGATGAATATTCCATCACGGATGTGATACACCTTGCTGCCGAATCGCATGTAGACAGGTCGATCGTTTCACCACTGGATTTTGTATACACCAATATCATCGGCACGGTAAACCTCCTGAATACAGCGCGGAAAAAATGGAAAGACGATTATTCAAAACACCGTTTCTACCATATTTCAACGGACGAAGTGTATGGAAGCCTGGGCGATAGCGGGCTTTTTTCAGAGACCACGCCTTACGATCCCAACTCCCCTTATTCAGCAAGCAAGGCCGCATCCGATCATTTTGTGCGGGCCTACCACGAAACCTACCAGCTGCAAACCGTTGTTTCAAACTGCTCAAACAATTACGGGCCGTTTCATTTCCCCGAGAAACTCATTCCTTTGTTCATCCACAACATCATAGAAGAAAAACCATTGCCGGTTTACGGAGATGGATTGTATACACGCGATTGGCTGTACGTAAAGGACCATGCGCTCGCGATCGATCTTGTTTTTCATGAAGGAAAAAATGGCGAGACCTATAACATCGGCGGTTTCAATGAATGGAAGAACATCGACCTCGTAAAACTATTGTGCGCACAGATGGATGAAAAACTGGGAAGGGAAAAGGGCCACAGCGAAAAACTCATCACCTATGTGAAAGACAGGCCGGGGCACGACCGGCGTTACGCAATCGATGCCACCAAGATCAACAAAGAACTTGGCTGGAAACCAACCGTTACTTTTGAGCAGGGACTCAGCGAAACGATAGATTGGTACCTGTCCAATACCGAATGGCTGCAGCACGTAACCACCGGCGCCTACCAGAAATATTATGAATCGATGTATGTTAACAGGTAATTAAATGCGCATAGAAAAAACGATACTGGACGGATGTTTTCTTATTCACGACACCTTTTTCGGGGATGCACGCGGTTATTTTTTTGAGAGTTACAACAGGAAAAAATTCTACGAAGCATCGGGGATGGATGTAGACTTCGTGCAGGACAACCAATCCCACTCCCAACGCGGTGTATTGCGCGGGCTTCATTTTCAAACGGGTACTTCGGTACAGGCAAAACTGGTCCGGGTGCTCAGGGGTAAAGTGCTGGATGTGGTGGTGGATCTGCGCAAGGCATCGGCCACGTTCGGCCAGCACCTTACGGTAGAGCTGTCAGAAGAAAGCCGTACACAGCTGTTCGTTCCGCGCGGTTTTGCACACGGTTTTGTAACACTGAGTGAAGAGGCAACTTTTTTTTATAAATGTGACAATTATTACGATATTTCCTCAGAGGGCGGGATCATTTACAATGATCAAACGCTCAACATCGACTGGAAGATCTCAAGTGATGAGATCCTTTTGTCAGCGAAGGATCAAAAGCTGCCTGCGTTCGGTGAAGCTGTAAAGACCATAAATTTTTAATGATGAAAGGTATTATTCTGGCGGGTGGTTCAGGTACGCGTTTGTATCCTATTACCAAGGGCATCAGTAAACAGCTGATGCCGGTATACGATAAACCGATGATCTATTACCCGTTGTCGGTTCTGATGCTGGCCGGCATCAACGAAGTGCTCATCATAACCACACCGGAAGATTCGCCGCAGTTCCAGCGTTTGCTGGGCGATGGCGCAGAGCTGGGATGCCGTTTCGAGTACGCGGTACAGGCAGTGCCCAACGGGCTGGCGCAGGCATTTGTGATCGGCGAAAAATTTGTGGGCAACGACAAAGTGGCTTTGATCCTGGGCGATAATATTTTCTACGGAGCAGGTTTCAGCAAACTCATTCAATCCTTTGTTGATGTAGATGGAGCGGCTGTTTTTGCATACGAGGTAAATGACCCGGAACGGTATGGCGTGGTTGAATTTGATGAGAACCGGAATGCGGTCTCCATCGAAGAAAAACCCGCGGTACCACGTTCGAATTATGCCGTTCCCGGCTTGTATTTCTACGATAACAGCGTGGTCTCCATCGCCAAAACCATGAAACCCTCGGCCCGCGGCGAATACGAGATCACCGATGTAAACCGGGAATACCTCAGGCAGGGGAAACTTAAAGTGGGCATCATGAACCGCGGCACCGCCTGGCTCGATACCGGCACCTTCGACTCCTTCGCCGATGCCTGCGAGTTTGTTCGCGTGATAGAAAAAAGACAAAGCCAGAAAATCGGGTGCATCGAAGAGGTTGCTTACCGGATGGGCTACATCAACCATGCACAATTACTCGGCCTTGCCGATCAATATGCAAAAAGCGGATACGGAGAATACCTGAAAAATATACGCAAGTAAGATCTTTTTAAAACGGCCAACGTATATTTGTGCAATCATTTTTCAGAAAGTTTAAACAAAATTATTTCCGCTGCGTTACTGATTGCTATGGCTGTTTTTACCATCAAAGACCTCGAAAACCTGTCCGGTATCAAGGCCCATACCATCCGGGTATGGGAGCAACGGTATAATTTTCTCAGCCCGCAGCGGTCAGACACCAACATCCGCTACTATTCCAACGAAGAGTTACAGAAGATCCTGAATGTGGCCCTGCTCAACAAGTATGGCTTCAAGATCTCGTACATCGATAAGATGTCGGAAACCGAGATCAACGAAAAGATCCTCTCCCTGGCGCAGGCGCAGGCGCAGCAGGAAAGGGTGGTGAACGAACTCATCAGCTCGATGACCGATCTCAGGATGGATGATTTTGAATCGCGGATAAACGATTACATCAAGACCAGCGGGATCGAAAAAACGATCATGCAGATCCTTTTCCCCTTCCTGGAACGCATCGGCATTTTGTGGCTCACCAGCCACATCAACCCCGCCCAGGAGCACCTTGTGAGCAACATGATTCGCCAGAAAATAATCGCGGGGATAGACGGCGCCAGGAAAGAGCCGCGGTCGGCCAAAACCGTCCTGCTGTTCTTACCCGAAGGCGAACACCATGAAATGGGTCTTTTGTTTATCCATTACCTCCTGAAAACAAGGGGCGTAAAAGTGTTGTACCTCGGTGCCAATATCCCGCTGAAAGACGTGGCTTATGTGGCTTCGCTGAAAAATCCCGATATCCTCTACTCGCACCTGACCTCCTGCTGCGATAATTTCAATTTCGACAGGTTTATCCTCAACCTGCATAACCGGATGCCCGGCCAGGAGGTTGTTGTTTCCGGGTTGATGACACAGGCCTACAAAAAGAAGCTTCCACCCGCCATCAGCTTCAAAAAATCACTTTCAGAGGTGATGGAATACATGGAAACCCTGTAAAAACGTCGTTCCGGCACCCTTTTTTAACCTGATAAGGCAGAAATCCCGCAAATGGTAAAGGGTTTGCTCTACCACTATTTTAATTTTGGGTTTGCATTATTTTGTTTAACTTTATACCCTCAACTTTTAAACACATCTATATGTCTAAGATAGAATTTAACGAGATGTTGTTGTCGAACGCCGATTTTTTAAAACCGTTTGCCGTTACGCTTACGCATGACAATGAGGCTGCCAAGGATCTTTTCCAGGAAACATTGTACAGGGCGCTTGCGAATAAGGATAAGTATAATGTTGGTACCAATATAAAAGCGTGGTTGTATACCATCATGCGCAATATTTTTATCAATAATTATCGAAAAAAGGCGAAGCAGTCTACTGTTTTCGACAACACGCCCAACGATTTCCTGCTGAACCACAACCAGGGTGCGGTTGCGAATGCGGCCATAGAAAGCATCAACCTGAAAGAGGTACAGCAGGCGATCTACAATCTCCCGGAAATTTTCCGCAACCCATTCCTGTTGTATTTCGACGGGTATAAGTACCACGAAATTGCCGATATGCTTGGGGAGCCATTGGGAACGATCAAGAGCCGCATTCACTTTGCGCGCAAATTGCTGAAGACGCAGATCGAACGTTATTAATTCATCCATCAACGTCCTGCGCCATCCTTTGAAGAAGAAAGTGATCGTTATCGGAAGCGGGTTCGCGGGCCTTTCGGCTGCCTCTTTTATGGCAAAGGCCGGATGGGATGTGACGGTCGTTGAAAAGCACGAAACCCCCGGCGGCCGGGCACGGCAGTACTCTTCAGATGGATTTACGTTCGATATGGGCCCGAGCTGGTACTGGATGCCGGATGTGTTTGAGCGTTATTTTAAACAGTTCGGGAAAAATGTTTCAGATTATTACCGGTTGCAAAGACTAAACCCGTCGTACCGCGTATATTATAAAGATGGCCCGGTAGACATTCCCGCCGATCTGCCATCCTTGCAACAATTGTTTGATTCCATAGAACCGGGAGCGGGCAAGCGCCTTTTGAAATTCCTGGAAGAAGCGGAATACAAATACAAAGTGGGCATGCAGAAACTTGTGTTCAAGCCCGGCAGATCATTGACAGAATTTATTGATCCAGACCTGGCAAAAGGTTTGTTCCGCCTCGATGTTTTCAGCTCCATGCGCTCGCATGTTGCCAAATATTTCAGGCACCCCAAACTGGTGGAGCTGATGGAATTTCCCGTGTTGTTCCTGGGCGCACTTCCCGAACGGACACCCGCCTTGTACAGCCTGATGAATTATGCAGACATCAAGGGCGGTACCTGGTACCCCGAAGGCGGCATGTATACCATCGTAGATTCCATGTACCGGCTCGCGCAACAGCTCGGCGTTCGCTTTGCTTTTTCAGAAGAGGCAACAGGCATCGTTGTAGAAAACAATACCGCGAAAAAGATCGTTACGAGGAAACGGGATGGAACATTTTCGGAATACGAAGCAGACGTGATCATCGGTGGAGCCGATTACCATCACATCGAAACCGCATTGTTACCGGGCAAATACCGCAGTTATTCGGAAGACTATTGGAACAGCCGTGTAATGGCGCCCAGTTGCCTTTTGTATTATATAGGACTGAATAAAAAGATCGATGGACTGCAACACCATTCCCTGTTCTTCGATACTTCTTTTGCTGTGCATGGCAAAGAGATCTATACAACAAAAGAATGGCCAAGCGATCCCTTATTTTATGTGTGCGCCACTTCTGTTACAGACAGGCACGTGGCACCGCCCGGTTGTGAGAATTTATTTTTACTGGTACCGGTTGCCACGGGTTTGGCAAACGATACGGAAGCACTGAGAGAAAAATATTTCGGAATGATCATGGGGCGGATGGAAAAACATTTTAACCAGTCGCTGAAAGACTCGGTGATCTTTAAAAGATCATTTGCACACAGCGATTTTACCAGCGAGTACCACGCGTTCAAGGGCAACGCCTACGGCCTCGCAAACACATTGATGCAAACCGCGGTACTAAAGCCATCGTGCCGAAGTAAAAAAGTGAAAAATCTTTTTTATACCGGCCAGCTAACCGTTCCCGGCCCCGGCGTTCCGCCGAGCCTGATCAGCGGAGAAGTGGTTGCAGGTGAAGTGTTGAAGGCATTCTAAGCAGGAAATATTTGAGATCGATCCATATTAAGTTGAAGGACGGAAAACCGGTCCCTGAACGATTTGCAATTTTTCAATCAAGAAATTCCAAAACCAAACACATGATAGACCTGTTTCATCAAGTGAGCCAGGAGTGCAGCAGGATCACCACGGAGAGATACAGCACCAGCTTTTCTTCGGCGATCCGTTTACTGCACAAAGACATGCGTGCACCCGTTTTCAACGTATACGGCTTTGTCCGCTTTGCGGATGAGATCGTGGATACGTTTCATGCATACGACAAGGCCGCACTGCTGAACGAGCTCAAGGAAGAAACGTTCCGCGCCATAGAACGCGGCATCAGCGTAAATCCCGTGCTCAACAGTTTTCAGTTGACGGTGAACGAGTATTCAATTGATCATGCATTGATCCAATCGTTCTTCCACAGCATGGAACTCGATCTCAACAAATACAATTACGACCGCGCGGGTTATGATGAATACATTTATGGAAGCGCGGAAGTAGTGGGGTTGATGTGCCTGCAGATCTTCTGCGAAGGCGATCGATCAACCTATGAAAAACTAAAACCGTACGCACGCAGCCTCGGCGCCGCCTTTCAGAAAGTGAATTTTTTACGTGATGTAAAGGCCGACCTGGAAGGGCTGGAGCGCGTTTACTTTCCCGGCTGCGATCTTCGTAACTTTACGGCGGCCGACAAGGCTTCGATCGAAAACGAGATACAGAAAGATTTTGAGAATGCATTTAACGGGATCGTGATGCTGCCGGCAAAAGCAAGGTTTGGCGTGTATGTGGCTTACAGGTATTACCTCTCCCTGTTCAGGAAGATCAGGAAGATGAAACCGCAACACATTTTGCAGGACAGGATCCGCATCCCCGATTACCTTAAGATTTTTATCGTTGCCAATGCCGGCATACGCAGCCAGTTGAACCTGCTGTAACCATTATTCAACCAAGAGACCCAACGAATGGAAGAGGTGATATTAGTAGACGAACAGGACGTGTCAACCGGAACCATGCCCAAACTGGAAGCGCACGAAAAAGCCGTATTGCACAGGGCCTTCAGCATTTTCATCTTTAATTCCAAAGGCGAGATGCTGCTGCAGCAGCGCGCGCAGAACAAATACCACAGCGCAGGTTTGTGGAGCAATACCTGTTGCAGTCACCCGCGCCCCGGTGAAGACACCGCCACTGCCGCTTTGCGCAGGCTAAAAGAAGAAATGGGGTTTGAAACGGAACTGGAAAAAGTATTCGATTTTGTTTACAAAGCCTCTTTTGAAAATGGCCTCACCGAACATGAGTTTGACCATGTATTTGTTGGTTACCACGATGGCGCAGTTTATCCCGACAAGAACGAAGCGGCCGGCTACGCATTTACGTCGGTGAACGAAATTGAAAGATTGTTGAAATCGCAGCCTGAATTGTTCACGGCATGGTTCCACATTGCGTTTCCTAAAGTAAAGGAATGGCGTGAATCGTGAACAGCCAGTGATAGTGGGCCAATCGCAATAACAAAAAAATGGATCATACAGAATCAAATCATCCGCCACATGCAATCATCATCGGCGCCGGCATCGCAGGTATTGCGGGCGCAATAAGGCTGGCCGTGCAGGGGTTTGCCGTTTCTGTATTCGAAAAGAACGATTACCCGGGTGGCAAACTCAGCCAACTGGTCAACGGCGATTTTTATTTCGATGCCGGCCCCAGCCTGTTTACACAACCTCACCTGGTAAAGGAAGTTTTTGACCTGGCAGGCGAGAAAATGGAAGATCATTTTTCTTACACACAGGTCCCCGTCTCCTGCCATTACTTTTACGAAGATGGAACCCGGTTAAAAGCCTACGCAGACCACGATCTGTTTGCCAAAGAACTGAATGAAAAGTTGGGGGAAGAAGAAAACAAATTATCGTCGTACCTCAACAGGTCGGGCAGGATCTACAACGACATCGGTAAAGTATTTCTCAATCACTCTTTACACAAAAGGTCCACGGCTTTTCAAAAGAGTGTTTTCAAAGCGCTGAAAGCTACGCGTTTTTCATACCTCTTCGGAACGATGCACGACATGAATGCGTCCCATTTTAAAAATGAGAAGACGGTGCAGTTGTTCGACCGCTATGCAACCTACAACGGGAGCAACCCCTACCGCGCGCCCGGGATGCTGAGCCTTATCCCGCATGTGGAACACAACGAAGGGGTGTTTTACCCGAAAGGCGGGATGATCAGCATTACGAATGCATTGATCAGTCTTGCCGAAAAAAAAGGCGTAAAGTTCTATTTCGGCGCCGCGGTGCAGCGCATCATTTTCCACGATAATAAAGTACACGGTATTGTTGTGAATGATGAGAACATCGCAGCAGACATTGTAGTAAGCAACATGGACGTGTATTTTACCTACAAACACCTGTTGAACCGTGAACACAGCGCCCACAAAGTATTAAAACAGGAGCGAAGCAGCAGTGCCTTGATCTTTTATTGGGGAATGAAGAAGGAGTTTCCGCAACTCGGGCTTCACAACATTTTCTTTGCAAAAGATTACAAGGCGGAATTCGATCATCTTTTCCGTTTGAAAAAAATATATGCCGATCCCACGGTCTATATCAACATAACCAGCAAATGCGAACCGGGCATGCATGCCCCGGAAGGAAAGGAAAACTGGTTTGTGATGGTGAATGCGCCGGCCAATACAGGGCAGGATTGGCAAGCCTACCGCAACAGCTACCGCGAAACGATCATAGCCAAGCTCAACAGGATATTGAACGATGACATCGGCAAATACATCGAAACCGAAGATGTGCTTGACCCTGTATCCGTCGAGTCGAAAACAGGGTCGTACATGGGGTCGTTGTATGGAACAAGTTCCAACTCGAGAATGGCGGCGTTTTTGCGCCATCCGAATTTCAGTAAAAAAATAAAAGGTTTGTATTTTGTAGGAGGGAGCGTTCACCCCGGCGGTGGCATACCTTTGTGCCTCCAGAGCGCGCGCATTATGGGCGGGCTGGTACAGGAAGACCAAAAAGGAAAAAAGCATTGAAGCCATCACGGTCAAATATTGCCATTTTTATAGCGCTGCTGTTTCATGTGAGCGGGTTTGTGGGGATGGTGTTTACGCCATACAAAAACTGGTTCGTTCAAAATACGCCGTTGAACCTTTGCCTGATGGCCGCACTCATCATCTGGACACACGAAGAAAAGAACCTGTCGTTCTATTTCTTTTTCGCCATCGCTTTTCTCGTTGGCATGGGAACGGAAATGATCGGCGTCAATACCGGCAAGCTTTTTGGATCGTATGAATATGGCGGCACACTGGGCCCGAAGTTCAACAACGTGCCATGGCTCATCGGGCTGAACTGGGTTGTGGTGATCTTTTGTGTTGCGGCCGTGATGCAAAAGATCTTCGCATGGATGAAGCGAAAAATGGAAGGGCAGCAAACGGTTATGCCAAAACGCATCCAAACCCTTTCATTGCTTGTAGACGGCGCCACGCTGGCGGCTTTTTTTGACTGGGTGATGGAGCCTGTTGCCATCAAACTCGGTTACTGGCAATGGAAAAACAACGAGGTGCCGTTGTACAATTATGTTTGCTGGTTCGCGATCAGTTTTGTTTTATTGCTCATCATGCGTTGGATGCGCTTTCAGAAGGCCAACCATTTTGCGGTACAGTTGTTTATCATCCAGTTGCTGTTTTTTATGGCGCTCAGAATTTATTTGGTATGATCGGGTACATTTTCATAACACTGGTTACATTCTGCGGAATGGAAGGCATTACATGGCTCACGCATCGCTATGTGATGCATGGTTTCCTGTGGTACCTGCACGAGGATCATCACAAGAAAGGGCCTGGTTTTTTTGAAAAGAACGATGCCTTCTTCATCATTTTTGCGATACCCAGCTGGCTGTGCATCATGTTGGGAAGTATGAACCAGGCCTGGTGGGTAGTAAGCATCGGGGCGGGGATCGCATTGTACGGGCTTGCCTATTTTCTTGTACACGAAGTGATCATCCACCAGCGTTTCAAATGGTTCACAAGAAGCAACAACAGGTACATCAAGGCCATACGATGGGCGCATAAAATGCACCACAAGCATTTAGACAAACACGAAGGCGAAAGCTTTGGTATGCTGCTGGTGGCAAAAAAATATTGGGACAAAGTAAGGAAAGATGAAAAGGCCGCGAAACGTGGATAGCCCAACCGGCCGGAAATAAGCTTTTTAATTTCTATAAACGTTTACCTTTATTTTGCCCGTATCCTGGCGCAACACAGTTGCCCGGCCGCCGCAACCAGGGCGACCAAAACAGTCAGGTAATTCATCATTTGCAAACACACTACGACTATATCATTACCGGTGCCGGCTGTGCAGGATCCAGTTTATTGATGCGGATGATGCGTGAGCCATTTTTTGCATGCAAACGGATTCTTGTTATCGACCAGTCGCAAAAAAACAAGAACGACCGTACCTGGTGTTTCTGGGAGAAAGAAAGCGGGCTTTTTGAATCCATTGTTTTTCGCCGCTGGACAAAACTTGATTTTCTCTCAAACGATTTTTCCGCAACACTTGCCATCGATCCGTACCAATACAAAATGATCAGGGGCATTGACCTGTATGAACTGGCGCGGACGGCATCGGCCGGGCACAGCAATATAGACTGGCACCAGGGAACGGTAAAGAATATCTATACAGAAAACAACAAGGCCATTGTTGAGCTGGAAAATGAAAAGATCTCCGCAACTTATGTGTTCAACAGTATTGTGCAGTTGAACGAAAGCCATTCTTCCGGAAATTGGGATCTTCTTCAACATTTCAAGGGTTATTTGATAGAATCGAAGACGGATGCATTCGATCCTGCGCGCGCCACTTTTATGGATTTTCGTGTGCATCAAAACCATGGTACCACGTTTGTGTATTGCCTGCCTGTTTCGCCCACAACTGCATTGGTTGAATATACCCTGTTTACGGAAACGCTGTTGCCGCAGGATGTGTACGAGGAAGAACTGCGTGCATACATTGCATCATCGTTACACCTTAGCGAGTACGAAATACTGCACGAAGAATACGGTGTCATTCCCATGACCAGCCGCAGGTTTCCTTTGCAAACGGGGCGCGTGGTTCACATGGGCGTTGCAGGCGGACAGGTGAAAGGGAGCAGTGGTTACGCGTTTCAATTCATCCAGAAAAGAACGGAGGAAATTGTAGGGGGACTGATGAACGGAAGCGCATCCTTTTCCAGGAGATCGTTTACCGATCAAAAATTTTATTTTTACGACCGCGTGTTGCTCAACGTTCTTTGCAATAAAAAGATGGAAGGGGCCGCCATTTTCGCCAGTATATTCCGGAAAAATCCGCCTGAACGTGTTTTGCGGTTCCTGGACAACGAGAGCGGATTGATGGATGATCTCCGGATCATGCGGAGCGTACCGGTGTCTGTATTCCTTCCCGCGGCATTACAGGAACTTTTTTAGCAACAATAGATTTGTTCTGTTATTTTTGCCACCCGGCCTTGTAGTACAATGGATAGTATAAGAGTTTCCGAAGCTCCAGATCCAGGTTCGATTCCCGGCGAGGCCACCAGTTAAAGATCCCTGCAAACGACCGTTTGCAGGGATCTTTTTTTTAAGACGTATCGTGTGTAAAAAATTTTTGATGCATTTTCCGTACCTCCGCAAAATGAATTAATGATTAAGTGATGCTTTCTTAACATTCCCATAAGATGCAGTTGTGAGTATTGCAACTCAAACAACTGCAATATGTTCCCCCGAATTTTAGCTACGCTTGTTTTACTGCTGCACATTACGATCACATTTGCCGGTCAGGGACCGAGGGCCGATTACAAATTTGTTGAGGCCAAAAATATCGTTCAGCGTAAAAATTATTACCTCCTTACGTTATTCGATGCAATACCCGAAGTACGCCGTATGCTTGGTGCTGATGAGGTGTTGAAACAAATGGCCACCACAAAAACGGATTCGGTTCGCTATGCCCTGCAGCATTGCGAGCGCGATGGGTTGTGTTATACTTCCAAACTGAAGTTCAGCGAGGAAGATATCAAAACAGTTGGCAATCGGTTACGTGCCCTTTACAAACCAGGCAATGCGCTCGATAGGTTGGTTCAGCAACACCTGGTTCCTTCGGGATGTTATATCCTCTTTCAATCAGCCGCACCTGTTGAAATGCTTGTTAAGGCCTGGGAGCAGGATGCGATGGGTGTCAATTTTTGCATCGGTGTATATGCGGAGGGCAGGAAGCCGAATTACCCTTTGATCGATTCGATCAGCTTCAATACGCGCGACGCCAGGAACCCGAACGGTTTTGCAAATGGTTATGTAAGCCTGTTGTACAACACAACCTCGTTATTGTCGGTAGAGACAACCCATGCATCTCCATTTTACCAACTGCCCTTGATGGCCGCGGCTTATTTTCTTGAAATGAACGAAAGGGGACAGGCCGCAGACTTCGAGCCCATGGAGGCGGGCGAGAACCGCGCGGCTGTTCAGAAGATCAAAACAACGGATTGGAGCAAATATAAATACACCGTTATACTCGTTCCCGGCGCCGGTCCGGAAGACCCGCGCGTTGCGTTGAGTGCAGAGGGAATGCTTCGCTGCAGGCTCGCGGCGCTGCAATACAAACAGGGCCTTGCACCGTTTGTGGTGGTATCGGGCGGCAAAGTACACCCTTACAAAACAGTGTATTGCGAGGCTACTGAAATGAAAAAATTCATGGTTGAAACGCTGCAGGTGCCGGCATCGGCCATCATCATCGATCCGCATGCGAGGCATACAACAACAAATATGCGCAATACGGCCAGGTTGATGTACAGGTATGGAATACCGATGAACAGGCCGGGCATTGCCACCACCACGCGCGGGCAAAGCACGATGATCGGTACAACGCTGGTTGCGCGTTGCCTGAAAGAACTGAACGAGGCACCCTACCGCAACGGAACAAGACTCAGCGAAACATCTGTCGAATTCTATCCGTTGCCCGAGGCATTGCATATCAATCCCACAGAACCCTTGGATCCTTAACCCCCAAAACGATGAAAAAACGAAACCTGATATATGTTCTTCCCGTTCTCACGCTGTATTCTTTTTTCCAGGCCAAACCCTTGATGGCGATCAGGCACAGCTATTCTGTTGATTCGCTGGGCGCATGCCAGGGCATTTCTTACCAGGGCGGTAAACTATTTCTTTACGGCGACAGGGAAGTTGGAATGATACGCGAATATGTACAGGATGGCGACAGCCTTCTTTACCGCCAAAAGGAAATGCGCCTCACGGTTGATGGAAAAGATGTGATCAACCACCCAACCGGTATTGCCGTTCATGGGAACATGCCGGTGTTCGTCGGCAACAGCATCCGCCTCAATCCCGAAGGCACATTGTGGAAAGCCGTGATCTATCATGTAAACTGGAAGGGTCTGCAGCAAACCGGCACGCTCGATGGAAACCTGTTAAACACCATTGACGATGACACCTGCGTACAGGGCACGCGGCCTGAATACGTTCCGTACAAAGGCAAATGGTATGTAGCAACCGCTGATTATGGAGAGAAAGCAAATGAAGTACGCCTCTACGATCCGCAATTACTGTCTAAGGCAAAGAAGACAAGTGAAAAAGGCGTGCTGGTTGCTAAGTTCCGCTGCTCTCCATGGGTGCAGAACCTCCACTGGATACCGGAAAAGAACCTGTTGCTGTTGATACAAAATCAAACAGAAGGAAGAAAATGGCGCTTTACTTATGTGGATGTTGAAAGATCCATCCTATCGGGAAAAGAAGAAGTAATAAAAGTGGTAGACATCAATGAACGCATGGATGAACTGGAGGGCTTTGCTTTTCTGAAAGATACAGGCAAAGGCATTGCGGTTTCTTCGTCGCGCAAAAACAATGTCAACCTTATGCAAATCAATTGGTAATTATTCAAGCAACCGAAAACTACAGATCATGAAAAAAATGATGAACAAAAAGCGTATGGCGATCATGCTCGCCGTTGTTCCGGCGCTTTTGTGCATCTGCACATTTGTGCAGGCGCAGGCCCTGGCGGTAACAGGCACCGTTACAGACGGAAAAAACCAGCCCATGGCGGGTGTAACCGTGCAGGTAAAAGGATCCAGGCAGGTAAGTGTAACCGGCAATACCGGGAGCTTTGCCATTGCTGCAGAAAGAGGGAACACGCTTGTGTTTTCGTTCACGGGTTTTATAACGAAGGAAATAAAAATTGAAAACGCAGCATCCATCAGTGTTTCGTTACAGGAAGATGTGAATGTACTGGAAGAAGTGGTTGCCGTGGGTTACCAGCGCTTGCGTAAATCGGATGTAACCGGCGCCATTACAAGTGTGAAGGCAAAAGAGATGAATCTTTCCACACCAACACTGGGGCAGGCATTGGTAGGAAAAGTGGCCGGCGTACAGGTATCCCAGGTGAGCGGCGCGCCTTATGCGGGAACAAAGATCCGCGTGCGTGGCATCGGCTCTGTAAATGCAAGCTCCGAACCGCTGTATGTGATCGATGGTTATGCAATGGGTGGCAATACAAGCCAGGGGCAAGGCAATGGCGGTAACGGTACCGGTGGGTACAACCCGGCGATGGCAGGTAATGACATCTTCATCAACCCCGAAGACATTGAATCAGTAGAGATCTTAAAAGACGCGGCCGCAGCGGCCATCTATGGTTCGCGCGCTGCATCAGGTGTGGTGCTCATTACAACAAAAAGGGGCAAGCAAGGCAATGGTAAATTCGAATTCGATACACAGGTAAGCAGCCAGTCGCTGGCAAAAAAAGTAGAGCTCCTCAATGCAACACAGTTCATCGATCTCTTTGTGGATGGCCGTAATGCCAATTACAAGGACATCCTTATTTCAAAAGGCATTGCATGGAACGATGCATTCTATTCAGACGACAATGCAACCCGTATTGTAAAAGCTGGCCAAACAGCAACGGGTTGTTCTGTATGTATCCTGCGTGATGTGTATGATTTTGCGAGCCAGCAAAAACTCGCCCCTAAATACAATACCGACTGGCAGGATGTTTTGTACAGGACCGCGCTTACACAACGTTATAATTTATCTTTTACGGGCGGTACGGCCAACACGCGATATTTCATCAGTGGTGGATACCTTGATCAACCGGGTATTCTCAACAGCACCTACCAGCGCCGCATCAATTTCCGCAGCAATATTGATGCGGATCTTTCGCGCAGGCTGAAGGCTTCTGCAAATGTGTTTGTAACCAATACCGACGGAAGGGAGGTGCAGGAAGGAAGGTTTAACCAGGGCCCGATCCTTGGTGCGTTGGTATACATGCCTATTTTTCCTGCGTTCAACGCCGATGGAACATTGGCAACTGCCGACAAGGGCGCCGGCGCACAAACGGATGGTTTTGCGTATTCCTTCCAGGGAATTGAAAACCCGCTCGCACTTGCACAGCGTGTGAACATGACCCGCAAAGGCATTCGTGCGGCATATAATGGAACGATGAGTTACGAGATCGTAAAAAACCTTGTTGCCAAAGCCAACATTGGCGGAAGCACCTACAATGAAAAATACGAGTACTATTATCCAACCAACCTGAGCAGCGGCATTAATCCACCGGGCTCATCTCAGGCCATACTTGCAGCAAATGCTTCGGCACAAACAATGAGTTCGCAGGATGTGCTTGCAGAGTTCACATTGGATTATAAAAAACAGTACGGCAAACACAATTTCGACCTGCTCGCAGGCTATACCGCGCAGGAAACAAAACTGGATGTGCTGGCAGTAGCAGCAAAAAACTTTACCAATGACCTTGTTCCCGAATTAACCGCGGCCGGATCGGTTGCAGGCGATTTCTCACGCCTCGGCGCCACAGGTAAATCTACAACCAGTTTGCTTTCTTATCTCGGAAGGGTAGTGTACAACTACGATAACCGCTACTTTGTAACCGGCTCATTCCGCGCAGATGCATCGTCACGCTTTGGGCCGGAGAACCGCTGGGGCCGTTTTGGTTCGGTTTCTACGGGATGGACCCTGTCGAACGAAAAATTCTACAACAACTGGCTCGGCCGCAATTCAACATTGAAGCTGCGCGCGAGTTGGGGACTTACAGGCAACAACAACATTGGTAACTACCGTTACGAACAGGACATCACCGGTGCGGGCGGTATCGTGATCGGGAACACGGTGTACAATGCAAACTGGAGCGGAGGTACCACAGATGCAAGGCTTGGATGGGAATCTACCGAATCGTACAACTTCGGGCTGGATGCAACGCTTTTGTCGAATAAACTTTCCATCATCTTCAATTACTATACAAGCAAAACAAAAGACCTTCTTTACAACCAGAATATTTCTGCCATCACAGGATCATCAACCATCCTTACGAACCTGCGTAATTCAGACCTGCGCAACAAAGGATTCGATCTGCAGGTAGATGCGCGTGTTCTGCAAACAAAAGACTTCACACTTGCATTGAGCGGTAACATCACAGCCAACCGGAACAAAGTAGTGAGCCTTGGCGGCGCAAGTGAGATACAGGTTGCAGGTGCAGAAAGAAGCTACATCACGCACGTAACACGCGAAGGCGACCCGATCGGATCGTTCTATGGATTGCGTGTTGCAGGCATGGTTCGTGAAAAAGACATGGCAGCTGTTAATGCAGACCTCGCTGCTTACAAGGCAAATGGAAACAAGTTCCCGGCGGGCTACAAACTGCAATCGTTCCCCATCTCTACTTTTTCAACCACACCACTCAATCCCGGCGACCTGTATTTTGTTGACAGGAACGGCGACGGTGTAATAACCGATGCCGACAAAGAGATCATCGGCACACCTTATCCGAAATACACATACGGGTTCAGCATTAACATGACCTATCGTGATTTTGATTTCAGCGCCTCTTTCAATGGCTCGCAAGGCAACCAGGTAGTGGATGGGCAGGATTACTACATCCGCAACATGGAAGGCTCGGGTAACCAGTATGCCGTGGTGGATCAGCGTTACCGCAGCGATGCGAACCCTGGCAATGGCCACGAATATCGTGCATCGCGCGGCGGATCGCAGAGCAACAGCACGCGTTTGTCTGATTACTACCTGCAGGATGGATCGTTCTTCCGTTGCACCAACATTACATTGGGCGTTAACCTTTCCAAACTTCCTTTTGTGAAGAGAGCGGGTATCAATGGTTTGCGTTTGTATACTTCGGTGGACAATGCTTTTACGATCACGAAATATTTAGGATACAACCCGGAAGTAGATTTCAACAACGGCGCCAACCTTACGCCGGGTGTTGATTATGGAAAATATCCGTTGATGCGTTCATTCAACGCAGGTTTGCGTATCCAGTTTTAAAACCAAATCATAAAAGAATTTTGTATGAATAAGAACCTATTTTCAGCAATGATCGCAGCGGGTTTGTTCCTGGGCGGCTGCACAAAATCATTCGTGGAACAATCGAACCCCAATGCGGTGCCGGTAGACAATGGCTACAAAACAGAGACCGACATCACAACCGGGGTATACGGTGTATACCAGGCCCTGCGCAGTTCAAACTGTGTTGGTGAAGGGGCGCAGCTCTGGACAGACGACCGCGCAGATGATGTGAACACAACAGACAACCAATCGAACAACGGCGAGCCGTTCCAGTTTACTGCGTTTTCATTGGTGCCGAGCAACAGTTACCTGCAATCGCACTGGTCTGCATTGTATACACCCATCACACGTGCCAACCTGGTGCTTTCGGTGATCGGAGATATCCCGTTTGCAAGCGAAAGCACGCGTACGCAGTACATCGCAGAATTGAAATTTATTCGTGCCTATATGTATTACCAGTTGGTGCGTGAGTTTGGCGATGTGCCACTGGTAACAGAAAGGTTGACCTCTGCGGAGCAGGCATCAGCGCTCACTTTCCGTGCAAAGCGTGAGGATGTGTATGCGCAGATCGTGAAAGACCTGAAAGACGTGCTTGCCAGTAACCTGCCCGTTACGCAAAGCGCGGCCAATAAAGGAAGGGTATCGATGCAGGCGGCCAATGCAACACTCGGGCAGGTATACCTTACCATGGCAACAAGTCTTTCGGCCACGCCATCAACAGAATATCTTAACAATGCAAAAACATACCTGCTGGCCTGTTATGCGCAGAAGGGGTTTACCAATCTTTCGGATGTTCCTTTTACCGATGTATTTGATGTGAACAAGAAAGCAACCTGCCCGGAGATCATCTGGCAGATCGCGTACAAACAAGGCGATCCAAGTTATTCATCCTCACTTGCAAGAAGCAACCAGGCAAAAAATGATGGCACGTTCATTTCGCAGTTTCCCTCACAGGGCGCAGGCGGGTTGTTTACAAAAGACCTGTTGAATGAATTTGAAACAGGAGACCTGCGCACCAATTATTCCATCCGGTTTGTTGCTGCAAACAACGGGTATTATATTTCCAAGTTCCGCGATAACAGCACAACAGCCGGAACACTTGGTTATGGCGGCAACGACTGGATCCTGATCCGTTATGCAGATGTGATCCTGAATTTGGCGGAAGTATATCTTTACCTTGGCGACAATGCAACTGCCATTCAATACCTGGATATGGTGCGTGCAAGAGCATCGCGCCCCGGTTATGCGGCGATGCAGGGAGATGCATCTTATACATCAAAATACCCAAGCCTCAAATTAGCGATCCTGCACGAGCGCCGCATAGAACTTGCATTTGAACATCACCGCTGGCACGATCTCACCAGGTTCTTCAAACCCGATGAACTGGTCAATTATTTCAAAACAAAAAGCCAGGCAAACTTCGACAACTCGCCGATCACGAATATGACAGCGAAAGATTATTATTTCCCGATCCCTTACAACGAGTACAAACTGGACCCGGTTAAAATGTACCAGAACCCGGGGTATTAGGATAAGAAAACAAGAGGGGATAAGACAGATCAACGGGATGATTTACCAGTTACCGTTCTGTTGATTTGTCTTATCCTCTTTCTTTTTCTATTTGAAATTCCTCCCTCCATAAAAAACAGCATCCTTGTTCTTTGCCTGTTCCCGCTGCACGTGTGCGGGCAGGCTTCTTTCATCTGCGCGGGATAATGTGAGCACGGCGGGGTCTGCGGGTTTGTCTGGCGTAAGGTTGCGTAGTAAAGGCGAAAGGTTGTAACATTTTTCAACCACCACGTGTATCACCAGCCCTTCTATCTGCAGTTTGCCTTCGAGCATGATGAGGCGCGAGGTGAGGATCTCTTTCCGGTTTGCTTCAAAAACTTTTTCCCATACCACCGCGTTTGCATTTCCTGTTTCGTCTTCAATGGTCATGAAGATCACACCCTTGGCCGTGCCGGGGCGCTGGCGAACGAGCACCAGTCCTGCAACTTTGATACGTTCGCCATTACGCGCCTTGCCAATATCCGCGCATGCGGTTATACGAAGCTGCTCCAGTTGCTGACGCACAAAGCTTACCGGGTGCGCTTTTAACGAAAGCCCGGTGGATGCATAATCCTGTACCACATGCTCGCCCAACTCCATAAAAGGAAGTTCGATCTGCTGTTCATCTTTTACCGCAGGCGCAGTTTGCCCTTTGAACAATTGTTCAGGGTTGTCTTTCGTAGAAACCTCCCACAACGCCTGCCTTCTGTCCAAACCAAGCGAACGGAACGCATCGGCATCTGCCAGCCGCGTAAGGGTTTTACCGGAGAGGCCGATATCGCGCAGTTCATTGATGGTTTTGTAAGATGACCTGCGGTTTGTAACCAGTATTTCTATATCGTCTTCCCTCAATCCCTTCACCTGCCTGAACCCGATGCGCAGGGCGCAGTAAGCGTTTGTTTTTTCCTCGAGGGTATTGTCCCAGTAAGAATGATTGATGTCGATTTCCCGTACATCCACGCCGTGTTTACGCGCATCGATGATGATCTGTGCGGGTTGGTAGAACCCCATGGGGTACGAATTGAGCAGAGCGCATGCAAACACATCGGGATAAAATTTTTTGAGCCAGCAGGATACATATACCAGCAGGGCAAAGCTTGCCGCATGGCTTTCGGGGAAACCATAACTGCCAAAACCTTCCAGTTGCCTGAACACGCGTTTGGCATATTCTTCGGTATAACCGCGCTCGAGCATGCCATTGATGAGCTTTTGTTCAAATTTTGTTACGAGCCCCTGTAATTTGAACGTGGCCATTGCGCGCCGCAACTCGTCTGCTTCGGCGGGTGTAAAGCCTGCGGCAACGATCGCGATCTTCATGGCCTGCTCCTGGAAAAGCGGAACACCCAGGGTGCGGTTTAAGATCTCTTTGAGGTCTTCCGACGGGTATTCTATTTTTTCCGTTCCATTTCTCCTGCGCAGATACGGATGCACCATATCTCCCTGTATGGGCCCGGGCCTTACAATGGCAACCTCGATAACAAGGTCATAAAAACTGCGCGGCTTCAAACGCGGCAGCATCGACTGCTGTGCACGGCTCTCTATCTGGAACACGCCTATCGTATCTGCCTCGCAGATCATATCATATACCCGGCTGTCTTCCGGTGGAACCGTTGCCAGGGTAAGATCAAGGCCGTGGCTGTTGCGCGCAAGATCAAATGCCTTGCGTATGCAGGTAAGCATGCCCAGTGCAAGCACATCTACTTTCAGAATGCCCAATGCATCAATATCATCCTTGTTCCATTCAATGCAGGTGCGGTTTTCCATTCGTGCATTTAAAATGGGGCATAGCTCATGCAGTTTGCCGCGCGTAATCACAAACCCGCCCGTGTGTTGCCCGAGCTGGCGCGGGAAGGAGATGAACTGGCCGGTGAGCTCCAGCATTTTTTTTAAATGATGATCGGATTCATTGAATCCCTGGTTGTTCAAACTTCTTCCGGCCAGCCATTCATCGGTGAACTCCCAAACAGAATTCGACAACGCGCTGATGGTATCAACCGATAATCCCATTGCTTTGGCCACATCCCTTATTGCACCTTTCTGGTGCAGTTGTGTAACCGTTGCAACAATACCGGCGCGGTCGCGGCCATATTTGTTGTATATGTATTGAATGATCTCTTCCCTGCGTTCGTGTTCAAAATCAACATCGATATCGGGTGGTTCATTGCGGGCATCAGAGATAAAACGTTCAAACAAAAGCTCATGCTTTGTAGGATCAACCGCGGTAATGCCCAGGCAATAACAAACCGTAGAATTGGCAGCGGAGCCCCGCCCCTGGCAAAGGATCTTTCTCCTGCGCGCTTCGCGAACAGCATCTTCCACCACAAGAAAGAACGGAGCGTACTGCATTTTCTCTATAAATCCCAGTTCATATTTTATGTTATGGATGATCTTTGCGGGTAATACTGCGCCATATCTTTCATACGCCCCCTGCCATGCAAGCTCTTCGAGTTGCTGTTGCGGGCTTTTTCCATCAACAACAATTTCGTCGGGGAACTCATACCGCAACTCATCCAGCGAAAACGGGCACAGGTCGGCGATCTCCTGTGTGCGTGCGATCGCATCGGGGTATTGGCGGAACAGGCGTTCCATCTCTTTTTCTTCTTTGAGATAACGCTCCGCATTGGGATGTAGTTTGTAACCCGCATTGTAGATCGTACATTTTTCCCGCACACAGGTAACAATATCCTGCAGTTCACGGCGCTCATGCGAATGGTAGTGTACATCATTTGTGGCCACCATCGGAACATGCAGGGCAAGCGACAACTGGTGGATGCGGAAGAGATACTTTGCATCATCTCCCTGGTAATAACGAGATGCGGCGATGTAAAGATCGGCGCCAAAATGATGCCTGTATACTGCAAGATCCTGCCTGAACGATTCTTCAAAATCAAAATCTTCATTCAGTGCCGGTGGTGGAACCACAACCAGTTTCATGCCTGCCGCATGTGCGTATACATCCTCTTTATACAATTCGCATTTCCCCTTTTCTGTTCTTAAATTTCCTGTTGAGAGCAAGGTGCATAGCGATGCATAGGCTTTCCGGTTGGTTGGATAAACGAGTAAGGATGGGCCGTTCACCAGGTCGAGCCTGCAGCCCACCAATAATTTCATCCCCGATTTTTTTGCCGCCACATGCGCGCGTACAATACCCGCCAGTGTGTTCCTGTCTGTAATAGCGATGCGCGTATAACCCAGTACAGCCGCATGCTCCACCAGCTCCTGCGGATGTGATGCGCCGCGGAGAAAAGAAAAATTGGAGGTAACCTGTAGTTCTGTATACGCCATAACAAAAATTTTCAGGCGAAATAGCCATGCAAAAACCAGCCTGTTTTTTTGGTTGCATCATAATGCCCCGAACGGAAAAGCCAGTAGCGTTTTCCTTCTTCGTCTTCCACGCAATAATAATCGCGGTGCTCGCCGTTCTGTATCCACCATTCCTGTTCAATGCGCTCCGGGCCCTCTGCACGCGCTATTTTGTGCAGGGTTCCCTTGTGCCGGAAGTTCATGGGTGGGTAGTCAGGAACAGGCGCCGTAACTTCTACCTGTTCGGGTTGCGCCAGCAGCTGCAACGGCCTTGGCCTGTTCGTGTTCCAGGCCGCATTTATCCTGGATGATATTTTTTGTGCGGCAATCACAGAACGCTCGGGCCAGTAATGCTCATCGGGTATGTAGCGGTGCACGTGCCCTTCGCCAAAACGCGTGTTCAGTCGGTCGAGCAGTTCAGATAAACGGTCGTCTGCCAGTTCCGGCGACCCGCCCCATAGTTGCGTTTGCAGCGGAACGGCATCTTCTACTTTTTGCGCATCGAGTGTAAACAACTCTATACCCGGCCCCGGTTCTAAAGTTTCGATCCTGAAAGAAAACAAATGCGCCAGGTGTTTTTCGTTGTGCGATGGCTTGTGTGTGCCAATGGTAAGTGAAACTGTTTTTCCATCCATACGGTAACCCTTGAATACCGAGGTGCGCAAACCTTTTCCTTCTGCACGCAAACGTGTGCACATCGCGCCCAGTAATTTTTCAAGGGCAATTTCAATGCCTGTACGCGTAACGATCGCTTCAAGGCAAGGCAATCTTTCCTGGTAGGGTTCGGGTGGGTGAACGGCTTCGCGGATCTCCTGTTCATGTCCGAGTGCGTAATTGATCCTGCGTATGCAATCTTCGCCAAACCTCCGCTGCAAACTCATGCGTGGCATACCAATAAAACTTTTGACGCTGCGCAGTCCCAGCTTCTCCAGCTGTTCAACCGTATACGCATCAAGCCGCAAGGCAGCGGGCGGCAATGGCAGCAAGGCACGCATGGTCTCTCCCTGCGGAACAATGAGCTGCGCTTTTGTAAAACGTGTGATGGCCCATGCCACGCCAATCGTATCACCGATTGCCGCACGCACATGAAAACCAAAACCCTGCAGGCGCCTGGTAAGATCCTTCACATAATTTTCTTCGTTGCCCCATAGATGTGTACAGCCGCTCGCATCAAGAATGAGCCCACAGGGCGCATCCAGCATTACCGTGGGTGTGTAGCGTATGCACCAGTGGGCAAGGCGTTTTAATAATTTTTCTGCGGATTGTGTATCATCATCCCTTACCTCGAGCCCCCGCAGCAAGGCAAGCGCATCTGCGGCGAACATACCATTGTGAATACCCTGCGCCACCGCCTGCGGACTCGCAGCCGTAATGAGTTTGCGCCCGTGGTCGTTTTGTGTTAGCACGAAAGCCTTGCCGGATAATTCTTTTTGCTGAAGAGTCATCCAGTCTGTTTTGAGATAAGGGAACCATATTGTTACGAAACGAAGCATCTTGATAATTAGGAATTAGTAATTAGGAATTAATAATTACTAACTCCTGATTCCATTGTATTTTTTATCCAGTCATTTTTTGTTGTTCTACTATAACAGCGGGTTTTGGTTTTGGGATGATTTCACGGAACTTTTTGTTTTTCCATTCGAGTGTCCATGCGCCGGACTGGCCACCGCGTATTTTGAGGAGTTCCACTTTCCATCTCGGGAAGCCCACACCGGGCATGCCTTCCGGTAAAGCGCTCGGCCCCGCGGTGATGCGCCAACGCGATACGCAGGCGGTTGTGTTGATGTGTTTGGTTTGCCTGATGAGAAAACCGGTAACCTTGCTTTGTTCCACCGCCAGCTGCAAACGACGGGATGCTGTAAAATCGAGCTGCGCGATATCGCCTACTACGGCAGAAAGGCTGTCGCATTTCAGCGCCTCTTCCATCACCCACAACTGTTCTTTTGCGCGTGGTAACGTACAAAAGATCACCCGCGAAGGATCTATGCCAAATGAAAGCAACCCGGGTGGAAACACCTGCTGCGATGCGCCGATCCACATACACGCGCCGCCATTTTTGAGTAAAGACGAAAGCAACCCCGAAACAAAACCCGTTGATGCGGTTTTGTCTTCCGCTCCACTGCAAACAAATTCATGCACCGCCGCCAAAGGAAAACTGCGGTCCGGGAAAGCCGCACATACATTGCCCAATCCCAGGTCTGTGACCTGTGACCCGGGTGTTTTCCGCAATCCCTGCCGCTGCAGGATCTCTCCGCGCAGGGTTGCGAGTATATCAGCTTTTATGGGCTGCATGGGCAATTTTTTACGAACCTATCCGGCACAAGATTACTAAATAATTTAGCATTTTATAGATTTAATGCTAATTTTGTGCCGGAAAGCAGGCTGGTACAAACTCCTCTGTACCTGGATGGTTTTGGGGTGAACAGGCCACAGGCAGGCGGCGCCGCAGCGTAGGGACGGTGTTGAGAGGGGTTTAATATACGCACCCATAAAAGAACAGTGTTGGTGGACTGTCTTTTTAGGTGTGTGGGATTTTTTTATTTTTTTGGGAAAGACGGCCTACCTGTACGCATGCACCATTGCCATGCTTTCGATCGCCATTTTCCTGTTGAATTCGAAAGCAAGTTTTTTGTGGTTCACGGTGTCTACGATGGTTCCGATAAGGCAGAGGCCTCCTGTAAACAGGTAAAGAATACCCATGCCTGTTTGGCGTACCATGAAACGCTGGATACCTGAGATCAAAACAAAACCGAGCACACAACCGAGTAAGATCTGGTCGGTCTTTTTTCTTTTGCCATTGTAAAGCGCGATAAAATTAACGAGCTGGTCTTCGGAAAGATCTTTGGTCAGCGCCTGCAGGTAAACCAGTTCTTCGCCTTCAATGGCGGGAACCATGTTGATTAGGTTTGGTCTCATATGGTGTTTTTACGGGGTAGATCAATTGTTTGATCCTGTTAAATATAACCATAACTGCGAAGATTCCCAATGGGTGATGCTGAAAAGAAACCGCGAATTTCAAATGCAATGCATAATGGATCGAATGCCCGATGCCGCAACCGGGGCAATGGCCAAACCCCAGCAGGCTGAATACACACAAGGAAGTACCCGGTGTTCCGGAAGGGAGAAAAAACAAGGCTGTAAGGGCAGACAGCCAGCAGGCCAGTTCTGCATGTTTGCGGATGAAATGGTATGTGTTACGGGTAGACATTCAAAAAAATCATTTAAATCCAAACGCCCCGATGTTACTGCTGAAGATCCGCACCGCGATCGCCAGGAGAATAACACCAAAAAATTTACGCACGGCAAGCAATCCTGCCGGACCCAACATACGTTCAATGTGTTTCAGTGATTTTAAAACAACGTATACAACAACGAGGTTGATCAGGATCCCCACAAGAATATACAAGGCCTCAAAATTCGCTTTGAGCGACATGATCGTTGTAAGCGTACCGCTCCCCGCGATGATGGGGAACGCGATGGGCACCATGCTTCCCGATTTCGCATCTTTATCGCCTTTGAATATTTCGTGGCCGAGCACCATCTCCAGGCCCAATAAAAATATAACGATCGATCCGCCTACGGCGAAGGAATGGATGTCGAGCCCCAGTACTTTCAGAAAGGGTTTCCCTGCATACAAAAACAGGATCATCAATGCGCCAGAAACCAATGTTGCCTGGAAAGAGCGGATGCCACCGATCTTTCCCTTAAGCGAGATCAGCAAAGGCACAGAGCCTACAATATCGATCACGGCAAACAAAGTAAAGGTTACGGTAAGCAGGTCTTCAATGCGGAAATCCATGGAAGAATGGTTTTACTAAAGATAAGCAATGAACCTTGAACAGGGAACAACGGGCATGCGTCATAGAACGTGCCTTATCCTGGTTCTCAGCTCACTGATTAGTGGGCCGGTGCCATTCTTTGCCTGCGAGCGAAACATTGTAGAGCATTTCATGTTCGTATTTCCCGTCTTTTAAAAACAGTTTCACAACGCATCCATAATGACAGCTGAATACATCGAAAGATTCTTTGAGTGGTGTATCGGTGATGTGTGCGAGGATGCTTCTCAATACGCCGCCGTGCGCAACGATCACTGCGGGCCTGGCCTGCTGCGCGATCTGTTCAAAACGGTTGATCACGCGGCTGTGCATCTGCGTATAACTTTCTCCTTCGGGAACGGTCACGTTCACAAAATCGTCGAGCCAGGGCTGCATTTCTGTTTTGGGGATGGCGTTCCACTCCTGCATTTCCCAGGTGCCGCAGTTGAGTTCCATCAGGTCGTCGTGCAGCTGAACCTGGTGTTGCGGAAACAGCGCCTCCGCAAGTTTTTTACACCGCTGCAAGGGGCTGCTGTACACAGCAACGATGCCGGGCGGGAGATGGGGGAGAATGCTTTGTACTTCGCCGGCAAATGTTTCTGTAACATCAAGATCGGTTTGCCCGTAACAGATTCCCTTGGCAACATCAGGTGTGGTATGTCGAATAAGATAGATCTCCATATTGGCAAAGAACGGTCACCGGCACAACAAAACAAGGCGCCGGATCAGGAAATTTAATTTCTTGATCCGCGCCTTGTTTTGAATACTGTTGCCTTTTGGATGCGTCAGGGTCTCAGTATATTGTTCCGGTGCAAAGTATGCTCAAACTGCAGGGCTTTCAAACAAGCGGCGCACAAACAATCGAGGTGTTTGCTTTCTATATAAACCCGTTGCTCGTGCGTAAGCAGGACCCTGCTGCACTGGCACCCGGCAATATTGCCAACCTTACACTCAAAGGCCTTGCTGCAACGCGGGCATTTCTTGGTTTCGTGCTGCGGCATATTTATAAATTATAAGTGCCGCCGATGGTAACCAAGGTTGGAATGCCGTTGTACCCGCGTACCTCGTAGAATTTCTTGTTGCCTATGTTCTGGATGTCTGCAAATATTTTCAGCATCTCTCCAAATTTATATTCAGCATAGGCGCCAACAATGAAATAGCTGTCGAGGCGAACATCCGCTGTTTTATATCCACCCACATCATACCTGTCGCCGGCATATTTCCCGCTCACGCTTGCATACAATCCTTTTGTGAATTGATAGCCGGCTGTAACATTGATATTGTGTGTTGGCCTGCGCAGTGAATAATTGTAAAGCGTGTCCTTGAAATTGATACGGCTCTGCGTTGTTTCCTGTGCGGTGATGAAGGTATAGTTGCCGGTCAATGTCAGTTTTTCTGCAGGACGAAAACTTACTTCGTACTCAATACCCCTTGTTTCCTGCAATACATAATTGAAGTACCCGGTTGTTCTTACATTGCCGGGTGTGGAAGAGGATACGTTGTTGTAATCAATTCCATTCCCTGTTTTGCGGTAAAAGAAAACGATCCTGTCGCTGAACTTTTCGTATTTGTGCTGGAGCCCCGCTTCCCAATTGGTGGCCACTTCGGCCTCAAGGTTTGCCGCGGTGCCGTTGAACTTTACGGGGTTGGCAAGCTGGTACAGCGAGGGCGCCTTGAATGCAGTGGCGAGGCTTGCAAAAATGCGGTAGTGCTCATCAAAATTATACGCCGGGTTGAATGTGTAGGTGTAATGCGTGCCATATCTTGAATGGTTGGTTACCCGCCCGCCAAGCTCGGCAGAAAATTTCTGGTTGTTGAAATGGAGTGAAGCATAACCGGATTTCTGATCGTTCCACTGCTCATCAAAATTGCTGTTGAACGGCCCGAATGCGCTTACGGACCTGTATTGGTTGTTCATCAAACCATAACGGTAATCGATGCCGGCCAGCAAGGTAAACCCACCACCCAGTTTTACAGAAGAATACAATTCTGCAAACTGTGAAGTGGCATCATAATCGTTCATCGAAAAAACAGGTGAACCATTCGATGCATTGTCGTCGTAATTGCGGTGCTGCTTTGTGTACTGGTAATTTCCGTTGATGGAAACACTGTTGCCTTTATATACAAAACCGAAACCGGAAGTATGGTTTTTGTTGTGTATGTCGTAGGCATTCTTGTCGGTAAAGCCACTCGCATCAACGGCCGCGGTGTACTGGCTGTATTGCGTAAAGGCTTTCAGCATTAAGTTACGGGTGGCCTGGTATTGTACCGCGGCATTGCCGCTATTGCCCAGGTAGCCATCGTTGTCGAAGTTCCTGTTGCCAACATTATCGTACGCTGCGGAAAAACCGTTGGTCTGCAGGCGCGCATACCGCGTGGTATACGTGAACTTGCCCGCTTTGCCATAAAACTGCAGGTTGGTTTTGTAGGTGCCGTAGTTGCCTGCTGTAAGGGTTGCCTTTGCATTAACGGGTTTGGTGATGTTGGCTTTTGTTGTGATGATGTTGATCACACCCGCAATGGCATCGCTTCCATAAAGGGTGGATTGGGCGCCTTTGCAAACCTCGATCCTTTCCACATCGTTAAGCGAAAAAAAGTTCAGGTCAAAATCGTTGCTGATCTGTGATGGGTCGTTCACCGGTATGCCATCCATCATTATCAGCGTGCGGCCCGCGCCGGCGCCTCTCATGAAAACAGTCTGCACACTGCCCGCATTGCTGAGTGCGCCGTTGATCACGATACCGGCCTGCTCGTTCAGGATCTGTGCAACGGTTTTGCCGGTACTTTTTTCAATCTGTTCTTTCGAGATAACGGTAATTACCTTACCCGTGGTGCTTTGTTTCTGCTCGGTTTTGTTGGCAGTAACAATTACTTCGTCCAGTACCGAGGTCCTGACCGTGTCTTTTTGTGCGAAGGCAACCGAACCTGAAAGCAGGGTTGCGAGGAGCGTTAATGTTTTGCTCATTGTTGGTTTGTTTTGATTGTTGAACAATGAGCTTCCAGGAAAATAAAAAAACGGAGAAAGATAAACTGCCGCTGCAGCAGGCATTTTATGTTCCATGCTTTTCACCCGAAAGCCGTGAATGACCAGTTTGTACGTGGCAGGTCTTCTGGCTCGCTCTCTGCAGGATACCTTCCCATTCCGCAGGCGGAACAGTGGTTTTGAAGATCCTTATCGTGAATATTGACTCACGAAGAGCTTACAGCTACGGGGATAGCGCCGGAATTACACCGGACTTCCCTTTTAATCCCGCAGGTGCGGGAACCAAATACGAAACGAAAGTAACGAATAATTAAGAATTAGGAATTAGGAATTAAGAATTTGGAATTGTTACCCAATATCTTTCACGCCCCACTCCCAATTCTTAATTCCTAATTCCTAATTCTCATGTCATTCTGTTTCCTATTATTCATTACATTTAGTCCATGCACGGAAAACAAAAATTAAATCTCTTCAGTTTTACCATGATCGTTGTTGGGCTCGTGATCGGGATGGGTATTTTCCGGTCGGCCGCAACCAGTGCGAAGGATGCGATCGACCCTTCGGTTTATTTTACGGCATGGCTGCTGGGTGGTTTTATCGCATTGTGCGGGGCACTGACCTACGCAGAGATCGGGAGCCGTTATCCTGTTACAGGCGGGTACTATAAAATATTTTCTTACGCCTATCACCCCAGCATCGCTTTCGCCATCAACAGCATCATACTGATCAGTAACGCGGCGAGCCTCAGCGCGGTTGCGCTGATTGGCAGCGGTTATGTTACGCGGTTGTTGCCGGGTACCTGGACAGACATCGACAAGGCACTGATCAGTTGCGCGGCCATCCTGATTTTTTACCTGATCAATCTCCGTGGACTGCGCATGAGTTCGCGTGCACAGAACATCCTGATGTTGCTGAAGATCGGTTTGATCGTTGTGCTCATAGGCGCATTGTTTTTCCCGCACGATGCGGCGGAGGCAACAACTGCCGCCGTTACAACAACAGCCACGCCTTCGATGAGCTGGATACAGAGCCTCGGCATCAGCCTCATCGCTGTTTCTTTTACGTATGGCGGGTACCAGCAAACCATCAATTTTGGAAACGAAGTAGACCGGCCCGCTAAAAACATACCGCGCGGGATCTTTATAGGGATCGCCATCATCATCGTACTGTACCTGCTGGTCAACCTAAGTTATTATACCATCGTTGGGTTCGACAACATGAAAGGCGAGCGCGAGATCGCTTATGTGGTCATCAACAAAACATTCGGAAAGAATGCGGCCGACCTGCTTTCGTTCTTTCTTTTCTTTGGCGTACTCGCCTATGTGAATGCATTGCTGATGAGTAACCCGCGCGTGATGTATGCCATGAGCACAGAGGGCGTTTTGCCAAAGGCATTTTCCAGGCAAAACCCAAAGAACGAAGTGCTCACGGTTTCCTTAACCGTTTTTGCCGCGCTTTGCATCGTGATACTGTTCTTCGCACAAACCTTTGAAAAGATCCTCAACTTTACCATCTTCCTCGATTGCTTTGGCATGGTTGCCTCCAGCGCCACCATTTTTGTATTGCGCAAACGAACCAAACACCTCGATGGAACGGGTATCTATAAAATGAAATTCTACCCCGTACTGCCCTTGATATTTATGGCGGCGTATATGTTTGTAGGCATCAGCATCACCATCCAGACACCCATGATCGCGGTAATCGGTTTGTCTGTGCTTGCTGGGTTCATGATCCTTTATTTTATGGTAAGGGGAAGAAATGCGGGCCCTGTTAATACAGATACGCTTTCGGGCGCAGAATAGCGGCCAGGGCGTTGAGTTTGCCGGTTTCTTGTTTTGCTTTCTGCTTTTAAGCGCTAATTTTAAAAAATGGATCTTTCTTACATCTTAAACGAATTCGCGGAGGACCGCGACCAGTACTACCGCGCCGTTGCACCGCCCATTGTGCAGGCGAGCAATTTTGCCTTTGCCAAAGTAGACGACCTGCGCAAGGCGTTTGAGAACGAATATTCAACCTGGTTGTACAGCCGGGGACTGAACCCTACGGTTGAGATACTGAGAAAAAAATTAGGTGCGCTCGACGGTGCCGAAGACTGTCTTGTTTTCAACAGCGGGGCCGCGGCCATTTTTGCGGCGGTGCTGGCAAATGTGAAAAGCGGCGATCACATCGTAAGCGTTAAGGAACCCTACAGCTGGGCGCAGCGGATGTTTGAAGTAATACTGCCACGGTTCAATGTTACCGTTACTTATGTTGATGGAACGGTTGTTGAAAATTTTGAGCAGGCCATCCGCCCCAATACAACAGTGATCTACCTCGAATCGCCCAACAGCTGGTTCTTCCAGCTGCAGGACCTGGAGGCCATCGCGGCCATCGCGAAGCGCAAAAATATTGTGACCATCTGCGACAACAGTTACTGTTCGCCTATTTACCAGAAACCGGTACAGATGGGCATTGATCTCGTGCTGCAATCGGCCACCAAGTACATCGGCGGGCACAGCGATACCGTAGCAGGCGTGCTGAGCGGGAGCAGGGCGATGATCGAAAGGATTTTCAACAGCGAGTACATGAACATCGGTTCGGGCATACAACCCTTCAACGCCTGGCTCCTGATACGCGGGCTGCGTACCCTGCCTGCCCGGCTTGAAAAGATCACAAAAACGACAGGGGAGGTGATCCGTTTCCTGCAGCAGCACCCGCGCGTAGAGAAGGTGATCTTTCCCCTCGACCCCTCTTTCCCGCAATATGAACTGGCAAAAAAACAAATGACGGGCGGCTGTGGCCTGGTAACATTCATGATCAGGGCAGCTGAAAGCGCCACCATCGAAACCTTTTGCGAATCGCTCAAACACATATTGATGGCAGTGAGCTGGGGCGGCCACGAATCGCTGATCCTCCCCAAATGCGCAGGCATGCGCCCCGATGCATTCGACCCGGCTAATGAGGGCCACCGTTCTCTAAGGCTATATATAGGATTGGAAGAGCCGGCTTATATCATCGGCGACCTGGAAGCAGGCTTTGCGGCCATTGAAGCACTCAGTTAACAGCTGGGGCCACATAAGAACGGATCAAGCGGGTTAAATGAATAAGGGTATGGACCGGTTCGGTTTTTCATTCTTTACCGGTTTAACTATTTAACCCGGTTTAACTTCCCAACTCCCCGGAAACCTTTATTTTTGTTAGTATGAGAAAGTTTTTAACCTTCCTGTGCTGTGCCCTTGTTTCGCAGGCATTTGCACAAAGGTCGTCTGATAACTGGGACCTGCGCCATTGCATCGAACATGCGATCGAGTTCAACATTACTGTGAAGCAGGCAGATATTCAGGCAAGGATCGCTGCATTGCAGGCCAAACAGGCCAAGTACAATGTATATCCTTACGCAGAAGGAAGCTCCTCAACAGGTGTGCGTTTCGGCCGTTCCATCGATCCTACCACCAATACATTCGCCACATCGCAGTTCCTGTACCAGAATTTTGGTGTGAACGCGGGTTTCCAGGTATACAATTACGGAAGGCTCAAAAATGCGCAACAGGTTGCCCAGTTCAATGCACAGGCCGCTTTGGCTGATGCGGCAAGGGCGGCCAACGATGTTTCTTTCAATGTGGCCACCTATTACCTGCAGGTGCTTGCGGCAAAGGAGCAGACCAAGATCGCAGAAGTACAGATCGCGCAAACACAGAACCAATACAACATTACACGCAAAAGAGTGGATGCGGGCGCATTGCCGGAACTGAACATCGCAGAAATGGAAGCGCAGCTCGCGGCAGACAGCAGCAACTACTATACCGCCAAAGGAAACTACGAACAGACCCTGCTCGCCCTGCGCGCTTTGCTGAACCTGGATGTAGACGTACTGTTTGGCATAGAAACACCAAAGATCGATTCTATACCCATAGAGCCGTTATCGGAACTTGAGCCGGCGCTTGTATACGACCTCGCTTTGCAGTTCCAGCCCTTGCAGAAAGCAAACGCATTCCGCATCAAGGCGGCAGAGAAAAACATCCTGGTTACAAAGGCGCAGATGTATCCAACCATTACATTGGGTGGCAACCTGTCGACCAACTTTTCCAATTCATTCAAGAAAGCAAGCGGTATACCTACCATCGTGGGTTACAGCCCCATTACGGGTTACGAACCCATTGTTGTAATGAACAACGTGAATTATTACATCCAGGACCCGGTTTATAAAATTTCACAACGCTCCAGAACTTTTGGTGAATTGTGGGAAGGGTATACCAACCAGCTCAGCAATAATTTCGGTCAGAACATCGGTATCAACATCAGCGTTCCTATTTTCAATGCATTTTCTGCAAAAACAAATTACGCGGTATCAAAACTGCAGCTCAAACTGGCCCAATTAACAAAAGACCAGGGTGATCTTACGCTTCGCCAGGACATCTACACCGCGTACAGCAATGCCGTTACCGCGCTGCAGAAATTCAACGCAGGTAAGAAAACCGTGGAGAGTGCAGAGAAAGCATACATGTACGCAACAAAAAGATTTGAAGTGGGGCTGTTGAGCTCGCTCGATCTCATCACCAACCAGAACAACCTGCTCAGGGCCAAGATCACACAACTGAATGCGCAATACGATTACGTATTCAAAATGAAATTGCTTGAGTTTTACAAAGGCCAGGGCCTGAAATATTAAAAGACAAAAATTAGTTTAGCATCCAAACTCCGCTTATATGAAGAAAAAACTGCTGTGGGTCATTATTATCCTGGTTGTGTTGATCATTGTTATGATCTTTTTGAAAAAAGGCGGCGTGATCGGCAAGGATGAAGGCACAAAAGTGACCTCTGAAAAAGTGGTTGCCAGAACGATCATCGAAACCGTAAACGCAAGCGGTAAAGTATACCCCGAGATAGAAGTGAAAGTGAGCCCGGATGTAAGCGGTGAGATCGTAGAACTCAATGTGGCAGAGGGCGACAGCGTAAGAAAAGGGCAGATCCTGGCACGCATCTATGCAGACATCTACCTCTCGCAACGCGACCAGGTGGTAGCGGGTGTGAACCAGAGCAAATCGCAGTTGTCGAATTCAACCGAAAGCCTGGCAGGATTGAAAGCGTTGCTCGACAATGCAAAAAGCACATTCGACCGCCAGAAAAAATTGCTCGACGACAAAGTGATCTCGCGTGCAGAATTTGAAGGCGCACAGCAGGCCTATTTAACGGCACAGGCAAATTACAACGCAGCAAAAGAGGGCATCAAGGGAAGCGAGGCCTCGATCGCAAGCGCACAGGCACAGTTACAGCGCGCCAACAAAGACCTTTCGCGTACAGTGATCACCTCGCCGATGGATGGCATGATCAGCCTGATGAACGTGAAAAAAGGAGAGCGCGTTGCAGGCAACAGCTTCAATGTGGGCACCGAGATGATGCGTGTGGCAGACATGCGCAGCATTGAAGTAAGGGTGGATGTGGGTGAGAACGATATTCCGAAAGTGAAGATCGGCGATACCACGATCGTAGAGGTAGATGCTTATACCAACAGGAAATTCAAAGGGCTCGTTTATAAGATCGCCAATCCCAATACAGGCGGGCTTACTACAGGAACGGCCAGTGCAGAAGTAACCAATTACAAAGTGCACATCCGCCTCCTGCCCGAAAGTTACCGGGACCTCGTGGGAACAGGCAAAGGATTTCCTTTCCGCCCGGGAATGAGCGCCAATGCAGACATACAGACCCGCACCAAGCAAAATGTGCTCTCCGTTGCATTGAACGCGGTAACCACGCGCGATAAGAACAGCGATAAATCGCCCAACGATAAAAGCGGCGATAAAAAACCCGAAACATCCGATGCGCCAAAATCAACCGGCTCAGACGACAGCATCGAGGAAGTGGTGTTTGTGTTGCAGGCAGACAAGAAAGTGAAAAAAGTAAAAGTAAAAACCGGTATACAGGACCTGAACAACATCGAGATCGTAGAGGGGCTGAAAGCCGGCGACGAAGTGATCACCGGCCCATACACAACGGTAAGCAAGGATCTGAAAGACGGAACGCTCGTGAATGTGGTTCCAAAGGATAAATTGTTTGACGACAAGAAAAAGGATTAAAAATAAACCAGGTTAAAAAAGCCGCAGGAAAAGACGCCTGCGGCTTTTTTTATTCATCCCGTTCCTGCAAACCGTTCCGGCGCCTAACTCCAAACTCTCCCCCTATCTTTGCAGATCATTAAAATCTGGCGAATGCAGTTTGGAATCATAGGGAGCGGGAGCTGGGCTACCGCGCTGGCGAAAATTCTTACAGACAACGGCAATACGATCTATTGGTGGGTGCGCAATGCAGAAACCATCACGCATATAGAAAAGAGAAGACACAACCCGCACTACCTAAGCAGCGCTTATTTTGACCCGGCGCAACTGCGGCTGAGCAGCGACATCAAAGAAGTGGTTTCCAAATCAGACGCATTGGTGATCGCGGTGCCTTCTGCATATGTAGAAAATGCATTTGCACAGATCCCGGCCGAAATGCTGAAAGGGAAGAAGATCATTTCTGCTGTTAAAGGCATCCTCCCTTCCGAAAACCAGTTGCTCAACCATTACCTCACCACACATTTTGAATTCCCGGTAACGGATTATTTTGCGGTGCTTGGCCCCTGCCATGCAGAGGAAGTGGCTTCCGAAAAATTATCGTACCTCACATTTTCCGGTATCGACGATGCGATGGTTTCCAACATAGCCTCCTATTTCAAAACAGAATACCTCAACACCGTTGTAAACAACGACGTCACCGGCGTACAATACGCCGCCGTTCTGAAAAACATTTATGCATTGGGAGCAGGTATTGCGCACGGACTGGAGTACGGCGACAATTTCCTGAGCGTATACATTGCCAACAGCGCCAACGAAATGGTTCATTTCCTGCGCATGCTGAACGACAATACCGAGCCGCACAATTATGCCGCCTCGGTTTACCTTGGCGACCTGCTGGTAACCTGTTACTCGCTTTACAGCCGCAACCGTACGTTTGGCAACATGATCGGTAAAGGTTATTCTGTAAAAGTGGCCCAGCTCGAGCTCAATATGGTGGCCGAGGGCTACAATGCCAGTAAATGTATTCACCTGATGAACGAAACCGTTAAGGCAGGCATCCCGATCGCTTCGGCCATCTATGAGATCCTCTGGGAGCACGTGCCGGCAGTACAGGGTTTTAAGAAAATTGAAACATTCCTTGTATAGAAAAAGGTGTAGCTTTAGGTATGCCTTTCTCTTTCACCATATTCGGTTCAGGAACCATTCTTCTTTTGCTGGGAGGGATTGTGGTGGTTAATGTCTTGAGGAAAGTGTTTGGTCACCATTCTCACTAGCTCCGTATTACTCTGGTTCACTACATATTCATCTATCGGTGGTTGGTATAATTTCTTCGCAGGAGCGAAGGATGCAGGTTTGGCAACACGATCATGTTTCTACAAACAGGTCGGCTGCGATCCCGTCTGCCAAAAATTTCCCTTCTTCTGTGAGCGTGAGCCGGTCGCCGGTAAGTACAAGATGCCCGCGTTGCATGTGTTTTGCTGCTGCGGCCATTACTTTTTCAACAAGGTTGCTTCCCGATTTTTCTGCCAGGGCGCTTACTGAAATGCCTTCCGAGGTTCGCAGGCCGATCATGATGTATTCGTTGAGGTGCTGCGTGTTTGTCAAGACCTCCTCCTCAAACGGAACGATTCCTTTTTCAATGGATGCCAGGTACAAACTATTGTTCGCAATGTTCCATTGCCTGTTTTTGCCGTTGAACGAATGGGCCGAAGGGCCGAGGCCCATATACGGCCTGCCCAGCCAGTAACTGCTGTTGTGCCGGCTGCGCATTCCGGGTTTTGCAAAATTCGAGATCTCGTAATGCTCAAAACCGGCCGACCGCAAACGTTCCGTGAGCAGGGAAAAATGACGGGCCTGTTTGTCTGCATCCACATCTTCCGCCTGGTGCGTGCTGATCATTTTCGCAAGTGCTGTTTTCGGTTCAACCGTCAACGCGTAGCAGGAGAGATGGGGAACGCCTAGCGCGAGCGCTGTCTCGATATTCTGCAACCACATGGCATCGGTAAGATAAGGGGTGCCGTAAATGAGGTCGATGGTGATGTTCCGGAAACCCAGCTGCTGCGCGGTGCGCACCGCGTTCAGGGCCTGTTGGGCATTGTGGGCCCGGTTCATCCAGCGGAGATCGTCTTCAAAAAAAGATTGTATGCCGATGCTGAGGCGGTTCACTCCCGCAGCCTTCCATGCCGCCGCGGTGGTTTCGGTAATATCGTCGGGATTGGCCTCGAGCGTGATCTCTGCATCGGCCGCTACCTCAAAAAGCATTTTTAACTGGCCGATGATCTGCCTGATGTCTTCTTCTTTCAACAACGAAGGCGTGCCACCGCCAAAGTAAATGGTAGCGATCTCTTCCGCCAGGTAGTTCCTGTTCAGCGCCGCTTCCTTTTTGATCGCCTCCACCATGGCAGGCATTTTTTCCTGAGAGGTGGAGAAATGAAAATTGCAATAGTGACAGGCTTTTTTGCAGAAAGGAATATGAATGTAGATGCCGGCCATTGGTACAAAAGTATTCAATATCGGGATTGATCAGGCTAGCGTAATTGCGGCGCGGTACGGATCAGCGGGTTTTGATCCGTTAAAACCAGTCGATCCTGCGTTCTTGTTTCACGCCCATATACCTTAATCTATTATTTTTGTAAGATGTGTGGCCCGAAGAAGTTTTTACTGAGTCTGATCCTGTCGGTATTCGCCTGCACCGCTTTTGCGCAAACAGACTCAACCCTTCAGCCGCGCCCGCAGCAAAACGATCCACAACCTGTACGGCGCCGTTCTGTTGATTCTTCGCAATACGCATATGCAGATTCCATCCTGGAGAAAGAAAAAGCGGCTGCGGCAAAGCTGGTGCACGACAGCCTTTATGCCGACTCGGTAAGAAAAGCGGCTAAGCCTGCAGCGCCGGTGGTGTTGATCGATACCTGTACTTACCGGAAATATGAACCGTCCGTTTTTGTGGCGCTTTCCAAAACGCCGGTGTACATGCTGCTCGATTACCGGGAGCAACCCTCTAAAGACGATCTTTTTTACCTGTTGGCGGGAATTGTTTTTGTGCTGGCCTTTATCCGCGCAGCGTTTTCAAAATATTTCAGGAACCTGTTCTTGCTGTTCCTTCAAACTTCGTTGCGCCAGAAACAAACGCGCGACCAGTTGCTGCAGGATAACCTGGCCTCATTGCTTACCAATTTCCTGTTCGTGATCAGCGCCGGCCTGTACATCACCCTTTTCATAAGGTACAAAGGCTGGAGCGACCTGCCCTTCTGGTGGCTGGCGGGGGGATCGGCGGCGGCTTTGTTGCTGATCTATCTTGTTAAATACCTCTTCCTTTTGTTCACGGGTTGGGTCTTTAATACAAAAGAGGCGGCGGGCTCATATGTGTTCGTGGTGTTTTTGGTGAACAAGGTATTGGGGGTGATACTGGTGCCTTTTCTCCTCATTTTCGCCTTTGCCGGTCCGGAGCTGGTGCAGATCGGGCTCACTTTATCGGCCGGCGTGGTGCTCCTGCTTCTCGGATACCGGTATTGGGTAAGCTTTATGGCCATCAGGGGCAAACTGAAAGTGAATGCCTTTCATTTTTTACTGTACCTTTGCGCCGTTGAATTGCTTCCGTTGGCTTTGATTTTTAAGGTTTTGATGAATTATTTTAACGGAAGTCTATAATTTCGCACCAACTCTTAGATAAGAAGCAGCATGGTAAAGAACGGGTCAAAAAACGCGACGGCCACAGCAACAAAGAAAAGGGTATTGATTTCCCAGCCGCGACCAGAGAGCGATAAATCTCCCTATTTCGATCTCGAAAGAAAGTACAATGTGGAATTGGTTTTCCAGCCCTTTATCCAGTTGGAAGGCATACCTGCCCGCGAGTTCCGTAAACAAAAGATCGACATCAGCTACTATACAGCCGTGATGTTTACCAGCCGCAATGCCATCGATCATTTCTTCCGCATGTGCGAGGAAATGAAGATCACCATCGGGCAGGATACCAAGTATTTCTGCATTACCGAAGCCGTGGCGCTTTACCTCCAGAAATTCATCCTCTACCGCAAACGAAAAGTTTTTTACGGCGCCGACGGTACCAACAAAAGCATGTTCGATGTGATCAACAAACACAAAGAGAACGAGAAATTCCTCTATGTGTGCAGCGAGAACCAGCAAGACAACGAGATCGTAAACTGGCTCAAAACCAATAAATGCGAGTACCAGCTCGGTTTCATGTACCGCACCATCAGCAGCGATATCAAGGAAGTGCTGAAAAATGAATACGACGTGATCTGCTTTTTTACCCCAAGCGGTGTAAAAAGCCTCTACGATAACTGCCCCAACTTCAAACAAAACGGCACCGTGATCGGCGCATTCGGCAACAATACCTCTAAAGCGGTAGAAGACGCCGGGCTCAATCTCGAGATCAAGGTTCCATCACCACAAAGGCCAAGCATGGTTTCGGCGCTCGACCAGTTTCTTTGCGCAAAAGAAGCAAAACCGGCGAAGAAGTAACCAATACCGGGCCTGTGCAACGGGTTTCACTTTTTTCCGCGATGCGGAAATGAGGCGGTCTCTATAATATTGATCCGTCACCCTTTCTCCTGCAACATTTCAAACTTTGGTGCGATATTCGTACTCCATTCATCATTGGGATCCGATCCGATACCTTATCCAATTACCCGCATCCATCACTCATTATTGTATAAATGCCAAACGCCCTCATCCACGAAACATCGCCTTACCTGCTTCAGCACGCCCATAACCCCGTAAACTGGTACCCCTGGGGCGAAGAGGCGCTGGCTAAGGCAAAGGCAGAAGACAAACCCATACTGGTGAGCATCGGCTATGCCGCCTGCCACTGGTGCCATGTGATGGAACGCGAGAGCTTTGAAGACGAAAGCACGGCGGCACTGATGAACGAATATTTCATCAACATAAAAATAGACCGCGAGGAGCGGCCCGACCTGGATCATATTTATATGGACGCCGTTCAGGCCATGAGCGGAAGCGGCGGATGGCCGCTGAATGTTTTTCTCACGCCCGATACCAAACCTTTTTTCGGCGGCACCTATTTCCCCCCGGTGCGCGCTTACAACCGCGCGAGCTGGAAGGAAGTGCTGGAAGGCATCCATAAAAGTTATGTTGAAAAGAAAAACGAGATCATCGCCCAGGCCGAAAACCTGACCGCTCACCTGCTTTCTTCCAACGGGTTCGGCATCGGCAAAGCCGGGGCAGATGTGCCGTTCTCCGAAGAAAACCTGCAGGTGATCGCCGAAGGCATTCTCCTGAATGCAGATACGGAATGGGGCGGTTTTGGCAAGGCGCCGAAATTTCCACAGAGTTTTTCCATACAATATTTATTGCGCCATTATCATTTTACAAAACAGGACGCCGCGTTGAAACAGGCGCTGCTCAGCCTTGATAAAATGGTCGACGGTGGCATTTACGACCAGCTTGGCGGCGGTTTTGCCAGGTACAGCACCGACAACGAATGGCTGGCCCCGCATTTTGAAAAAATGTTGTACGACAACGCACTGCTGGTTGGTGTTTTGGCAGAAGCGTACCAGGTTACAAAGAACCCGAAATACGCAGACACCATCCGCCAGACCCTCGCATTTACCGAACGCGAAATGCTGAGCGAAGAAGGGGGCTTTTATAGCGCGCTCGATGCCGACAGCGAAGGCGTAGAAGGAAAATTCTATGTGTGGGGCAAAGCGGAGATCGATGATCTATTGGGTGCGGACGCGCCGCTGTTCGAAAGTTTTTACGATGTTTCTGAACAGGGTAACTGGGAACACGTCAATATCCTGCGCATCCTCAAACCGATGGATGTTTTTGCGGCAGAACAGGGGCTGGAAACAGCGGCCGTTGCGCAGAAACTCGCCGCTGCGCGTGAGATCCTGTTTCAGCAACGCAGCAGGCGCATACGCCCGCAGCTGGATGATAAGATCCTCCTGGGCTGGAACGCACTCATGAACACGGCCTATGCAAAAGCCTGCGCCGCACTGGGCGATGAGGCATATAGAGAGATGGCGGTCCGCAACATGCAGTTCCTCGAATCGAAGTTTACATTGCCCAACGGCAGCTGGCACCATACCTATAAGAACGGAACGGCGCGCATTCCCGCTTTTCTGGATGATTATGCCTATCTCATACAATCTTATATAAACCTCCAGGAGATCACCGGCTCCGGCGAATACCTCACCAAGGCAGAAAAACTGGCCGCATGGGTGATTGAACATTTTGAAGAGGAAGAAACCGGTTTCTTTTTCTATACCAACAAGCACCAGCAGGATGTGATCGTTCGTAAAAAAGAAGTGTACGATGGGGCGGTGCCCAGCGGCAACGCGGTGATGTGCCATAACCTGCTTTACCTGTCCATCGTATTCGATCAACCATCCTGGGGCGAACACGCGCACAGGCTGCTCAATTTGCTCAACAACGCAGTAACCCGTTACCCCGGCTCATTTGGGGTATGGGCAATGGCCCGGCAACTGGTTACAAAAGGCATGGTGGAAATAGCCATCGCGGGCACGCACGCAAAAGATGCATTGCCTGCTTTGCTGGCCAAGTTCGTGCCCAACAAAATTGTTCAAACACAAGAAACTAATTCTGCGTTTTTCCCGTTATTAGCTGGGAAAACAGGTGTAGGTGAGAAGACAGCCTTTTACCTCTGTAAAAATTATGCCTGCCAGGCGCCTTTTTTAGAGTTGGAAACGCTTTTAGCAAATGTGTAACAATTGTTTGCCTTAATTTGCTCTATGACAGTGGTTCCGAGACGCCTTCCATATGATCGAAACCTTATTTGTAGTGCTCTGACTTTAATTTTGTAGTATCTGAACGAATTTTACTTAGCGAAGTAAATTTTATTGGAACAAATTCGCAAAATCGGCTTAACTGCCGATTGAAAACTTATATTTGTCACTGTCATAAAATCTGTTTCACAAGATGAGAGGGTATTTAAGTCTAACTGTATTAGTTGCGCTCTGTGTAAGTGTAGCATCATGCGGCAAAAAAGGGAAATCCTCCAGGTTACCCGACGATGGTCAGTTACATGGCGTGGCTCCAACCGCTAACAAAAGCATGAACCCGCCGCGCAACATGGTATATGTACCACCCGGAACCTTTCACATGGGGCCGAGCGATGAGGACATCAGCTACAATTATACCACCCGTAACCGCCAGGTCTCTATTCCCGGGTTCTGGATGGATGCAACCGAAATTACCAACAACGATTACCGCCAGTTCATCAACTGGACAAGAGACTCGCTTGCTTTCAAGATCCTTTACGGGCAGGGTATTACCAATTTCGACGATACTTCGGCGGTAGACTGGAAGAAAGTGGCGCAGATCAAATGGGACAGGAACACGGTTGAGAAACTGAATGAGCTGAACCTGGCGCCCGACAACCGTTTGTATGGCAAGCCGGATATCGATCCCGACAAGATCCAGTTCAAAGTAGAATATTTCGACCTTGCCGCTGCGGCGCGCAGGGACAATGCGGGGTTGCCAAGAAGCAACTTCATCCGCAAATACCCACAGAAAATTTACCCGGATACATTGGTTTGGATAAGAGATTTCTCTTATTCTTACAACGAGCCGATGACCAAACGCTATTTCTCGCACCCTTCTTTCGGAAACTACCCGGTGGTTGGGGTAAGCTGGAGGCAGGCGGTTGCTTTCTGCTACTGGAGAACGCATTACCAGAATTCATTTCTTGCGAAACATAAATTTGCGATCGATGGCGACTACCGTTTGCCAAGCGAGGCAGAATGGGAGTACGCCGCACGGGGAGGTCTCACCAACTCGATGTTCCCCTGGGGTAACCCTTACCTGAGAAACAAGAAAGGATGTTTGCTCGCCAACTTCAAACCGGGCCGTGGCAACTACGCCGAAGACGGAGGTTTCTATACGGTACCTGTGAATGCGTACTGGCCAAATCAATACGGGCTGTTTAACATGTCGGGTAATGTGGCAGAGTGGACAGGTTCTTATTTCTACGAAGGCGCCTATAATTTCATGGCGGATATGAGTCCTGATATCAGGTACGAAGCAAAAGACTCAGACCGCCCGAGAGAGAAAAGGAAAGTGGTGCGTGGCGGAAGCTGGAAGGATGTATCCTACTTCCTCCAGGTAGGAACGCGTAGCTACGAGTACCAGGACACAGCGAAATCGTATATCGGTTTCCGTTGTGTGATCGATCTCGCTCCTAAAATGAAAAAATAAATTATAGGCAAACAATCAATCAACTTTTATTGCTAAACTGATTCAAACCCTCCCCGCGAAGTAGCAGGGAGGGTTTTGGATAACCAATTCTATAAAAACTAAAAAACACACAAAAAAATGGCAGCTGCAATTCCACCTAAAGTCTCCAAAATGTTCGACATTTTCGTATCCATCGCGGCCGCAGTGGTTATCTACGGTGCCTTGCAGAAGATCCTGCATACGCCGATGGCCGATATTATGCTGAAAATTGGCTTGACTACCGAGGCTGTGATCTTCCTGGGATATGGTGTATTATATGTGATCTACCCCGCCATCGATGACCATGAGGTTCATCTTCCCGGCAAAACAGCGGCGCCTGCAGGAAACCCCGCACTGGCAAGCCTGGATAAAATGCTGGATGAGGCAAACATCAACCAGGACTCGCTTGCAAAACTGAGCGCCGGTTTCCAGAAACTCAATACAACAGTTACCCAGATCGCCGATATCAGCAACGTGGTAAAATCTACCAGCGATTTTTCTACCAAAGCAAGTGAAGCTTCTGCTGCGCTTGCAGGCATCAAAGATGCTGCTGCCCACGCAACACAATCCCTTTCCGGTTTTTCAGGCGTATCTGAAAGTGCAAAACAATTCCATGAGCAGATGCAGTCTATGAACAAAAACCTTTCTTCTCTCAATACAATTTATGAGCTGGAGATACAGGAAGGAAACAAGAACCTGAAATCATTTAACGAGTTCTACGGAAAATTATCACAGGCCTCAGCAGCCATGGCAAGCAGCGCAGACGATGCGGTGAAAGCAAAGGAACAAATGGGCGCACTTGCCACCAACCTGGGCAAGCTGAACAATTTGTACGGTAACATGATTACCGCAATGCAGGGAAGATAAGTGATGTTGAAAGTTGAATCCAATCATTTTATAAAAACGGATGTTTAAAAATATAAGCTAGAATGTCACTACCCAAGGAACCGCGGCAAAAGATGATCAACATCATGTACTTGGTGCTTACTGCGATATTAGCACTGAATATATCTGCTGAGATCTTGAACGCCTTTAAAACAGTAGACCGGAGCCTGATGACGGCAAGCGGAATTGCTGAACAAAAGAACCAGGAAATATTCAAATCACTCGAAGACAAGGTCAACGATCCAAAAACAAGGGAAAAAGCTTTGATCTGGCAGGCAAAGGCCCAACAGGTTAAAACATTGTCCGACGATATTTACAAATACATTGATGATCTGAAAACCGAATTGAAAAAAGAATCACAGTTCAAGATCGTTGATGGAAAAGAAACCTATAAAGAAGACGACCAGGAATCTACCACACGTTTGTTTGTAGAAGAGGCGCCGCATGGCAAGGGAAGGGGTAAAGAACTGTTCGACAGGCTCACCAAATACAAGGCAGCGCTGTTGGCGATCGACCCTGATATGGCAAAAGAGATCGGTGCAACATTGCCGCTCGACCTCACGCCCATGAAAAGCAACAACCAGGCTACCAACAACAGCGGATGGGCCTATGGATATTTTCATATGGCTCCGGCGGTTGCAGGTATTACCATCCTGAGTAAGTTTCAGAACGATGTTAAGAATTCAGAGGCGCAGGCCGTTGAATACTGCCACAAACAGGTAGGTGCGGTTAAGATCATTTACGATGAGTTCCAGGCTTTCGCCGGAACCAACTCGCAATACCTGATGCCTGGTGAAGAACTCGTGATCACAGCAGGTGTGGGCGCGTTCAGTAAAGCGGCGAAACCAACCATTTCGGTTGACGGCGTTAACGTAGCGCTGAAACCCGATGGAACCGCCGAGTACAAAGCAACGGTGGGTAACTCAGGCGCGGCCTCGAAAAGAGTGCATATCTCCTTTTACAAACCGGATGGCACCATCGCAACAAAAGATGTGGATGTAAAATATACAGTGGGTGTTCCTTCGGGATTGGTGGTATCAACCGATAAAACACGCGTATTCTACCAGAACCTCGAAAACGAACTGCGTGTAACCGGTGGAAGCGGTGATGAAAAAGTTACCGTTACCGTTGAAGGTGCGGGCGCTACGCTTACCAAAAAAGGTGCGGGTATCTACATCGTAAACTGCCCTAACCTGGGTTCAACAACGGTAACCGCTTCCGACGGAAAAGGAACACAGAAGATCACTATCCCTGTCAAACCCGTTCCATTGCCATTGGCGAAAGTGGGCGGTAAGGCAGGTGGTCCTTTTCTCGCCAACGCATTCCGTGTTCAGAAAGGGGTAGCGGCGGATCTGCAGGACTTTATTTTCGAAGGCGTTAAATACGATGTGGTTGCTTATACTTTGTACTGTACAGGTAAAGGTTTTGAAGACAACCCGGGTATTGCAGAAGTTACCGGCGCTTATTTTAATGCGGATGCACAGGCGATCATCAGGAAATGCCAGCCGGGAACAACGGTGGTGATCGATGAGATCAAAGTAAGAGGGCCGGGTGGATCATCAAGAACATTGGATCAGAACATTTCGTTTATCCTTCAATAATTGTGTGTATGAAAAAGATTTTTGCAGTTGGTGGTTTGTTGGCCGTTACAGTTTTGGCTGCAACGCAGGTTAACGCGCAATCGAGATTACGCCCTCAGACAAACAAGCCGGATACAACCAAACCGGCGGGCACTGCGCCTGCTACCAATACGCCGAACAACAACGGCCGTGGATTGGTTCCCAACCCTGCGGTAACACCAACCACAACACAAAACCCGAACGCAAGTGGCGCGGCAACGATCAGGTACGATACAAGCTCCAATAACGGGTTTGGCGGTAAACCGGAAGTTTCGCTGCGCAACAACTACGCAATCGACAGGAGCCAGGTACGCGACCGCAAACCACTGGAGTACGATAACATGCGCGACGACGATGTTGTTTGGAGCGAATTCATCTGGAGAGAGATCGACGCGCGCGAAAAAGCAAACCAGTCGTTCCTCTATGCAGGTAAAGACGATAACGGCGATCTGCGTTTCTTCAGCGTATTGCTGAATGCGATCAAGAACGACAGCGTTACCGCTTTCTCGGCAGAGAACGACCGTTTTACTACACCGCTTTCTATGGAGAAGATCATGAACCAGTCGGAAGGTGTGGTTGATACCGTAACTGTTGTAGACCCCATTTCGGGAACGGAAGAAAAAGTGATCACCAAAAGGCCAAAGTTCAGTCCCGATTCGGTTTATACGTTCCGTTTGAAAGAGCAGATCATGTTCGACAAAGAATCGAGCCGCCTGGTAACCCGCATCATCGGTATTGCGCCGGTTGCAAAACAGCAGATCGGGAATACGGGTAAAACCATGTCGGTTCTCCTGTTCTGGCTCTACTATCCGGACCTGCGCAGAACGTTTGCAAAAACAGATGTTTACAATCCAAAGAACTTCTCAAGCCGTATGACATGGGAAGAATTGTTTGAGAGCAGGTTCTTTACCAGCTATATCATCAAATCAAGCGCGAACAACCCGGGTGATAAATACCTGAACGCAATGATCAAGGACCCGCTCTTCCGTTTACTGGAGGGTGAAAACATCAAAACGAGGATCTTTAACTACGAGCAGGACCTGTGGCAATATTAAAATCACCTTTATATAAAATTAAAAAAGAGGCTTTTATGCCTCTTTTTTAGTTTTTATACTACAAACGTGTAAAATACCTGTAGTAAAAATTGGAGATATCATTACAATCTCTATCTTTGTTCTGGTTTTTCATAGGATATTGGATTTTAAACCGGGGCTGGATTTTTATCCTGGCCCCTTTTTTTTGCCTGGAGGCGTTGCTTCACCGACTAAAATCCTTGAATAACCGTTTTCGTAGAAAATTTTCCCAATTGAGAAAAAGGAAAACTTCCACCTACTGTTCGGTGGCCTTTGACTCAAAGTAAGCCTGTAATATTTTCGCCTTCGCATTTCCAATTACGGCCGCCAGTTCTTCCTGTGTTTTTTCTTTGATCCGCTTTACCGATTTGAATTCTTTCAGCAACTGGTTGATGGTTGTTTCGCCAATACCCTGCACATTTTCCAATTCATTTTTAAACGTTCCTTTCGATCTTTTGTTGCGGTGAAAAGTGATGCCGAAACGGTGCACCTCATCACGTATGCGGCGAACAAGTTTGAGGCTGTCGCTGTCCCATGGAAGTTTGAACGACTCCGTATCACCCGGGAAAAAAAGTTCTTCTTCGTTTTTGGCCAGTCCCACAACGGTGGTCTTGCCAACCAAACCAAGCTCACGAATGCTTTCCATTGCAGCGCTCAGTTGCCCCTTGCCTCCATCGATGATGATGAGCTTTGCCAGGGGAAGGTCTTCTGCCAGCACACGTTTGTAGCGGCGGTACACCACTTCTTTCATGGTTGCAAAATCGTTGATGCCCTGAACGGTTTTCACATTGTAATGGCGGTAATCGGCTTTGCTCGGCAACCCGTCTTTGAAACAAACCATTGCCGATACCGGGAAACTGCCCTGGAAATTCGAGTTGTCGAAACATTCGATGTGATCGGGCACTTCGGGTAATTTCAGGTATTGCTGCAGCTCGTACAATACTTTCTTCTTTTCCTTGTCTGTTTTTCCTTCCAGGTGAAGGGTTCTTTTTTTGTAAAGCTCTTCGCGGAAATAGGTAACGTTCTTCACAGAAAGATCGAGCAGTTTTTTCTTATCACCCGCTTTCGGTAGGGTGATCACAACGTTCTTGTCGGGATAATCGATTTCAAAAGGAACGATCACTTCATTGGCCAGGCTGTTGAACGAGCTGCGCAGCGTTCCTATCGCAAAGCGCAATACCTCTTCTTCCGTTTCTTCAAGCTTTGTTTCCAGCGGAACCGTATGCGTTTGAACGATGGTGCCGTTCTGAACCATGAGGTAATTCACGTACGCCCAATTGTCTTCTTTGAGGATGGAGAACACATCAATGTTTGATAAATGACTGCTCACGATCACAGAGCGCGAACGGTATCCTTCCAGGTGCTCGATCTTTTTGCGCGTGAGTTCGGCTTTTTCAAAATTGAGGTTGGCCGCATGCTCCTGCATCTCTGCCTTGAAATGATTGATCACAGAACCCAGGTTCCCTTTCAGGATGTTCTTTACCTGCGACAGGCCGTCTTTGTAATCTTCGGCCGATTGCAGTCCTTCGCATGGGCCCTTGCAGTTGCCGAGGTGGTACTCGAGACAAACCTTGAATTTTGCCTTTTGAATATTCTGTTCCGTAAGGTTGAGCTTACAGGTGCGCAGCGGAACAAATTGTTTGATGAAACTGATCAGGTCGCGCACTTTCCCCGCGGAAGTAAACGGGCCAAGGTATTCAGACCCGTCGTTTATTTTTTTCCTTGTTAAGAAGATCCGCGGAAAGTTCTCTTTCTTGATAACGATGTAGGGGTAACTTTTATCGTCTTTTAAATTGATGTTGTACCGCGGCTGGTATTCTTTGATGAGCGAATTCTCGAGCAAAAACGCATCCTGTTCCGAATCCACGATCGTAAACTCGATGCGGTGAATGCGCTGCACCAGCTCATGCGTTTTGTAGTTGGTAAATGTTTTTGAAAAATAGGATCCCACCCGCTTGCGCAACTCTTTTGCCTTGCCCACATACAACAGCGTTCCGCCCGCATCGTAATATTTATAGATGCCGGGTTGTACGGGAATGGTGTGTGCGATCTTTTGAAATTGCTCTGATGTCATGCGCGTTAGGGCCTATCGTTCCAGTTGATAAAATTAAGTTCGGTAGACGAATAATTTTTTGCTTCCAGCGAACGGTTCACCTGCAAGCTTTTGTTTGTTTTCCAGCTGTATTGTTCGGTAATGGTGGTATCGCCTTTCTGCTGTACGGCACGGATGAACACACGTTTCACGGCGCGCCCTTCCTGGTCCATTAATATGTCGATGTTTTGAACGATGGCGCTCTTATCTACCGGTTTGTAATTCAGGGTAAGGCTCGCCGTGCTCAGGTCCTCGAATGAGGTTTCGCGGTACAATGCTTTCACATCGGGCGCGGAGATGTCGTACCTGTGAAGGGTTTGCGCGATGGCGATAAACGCGTCGGTTGAAATGGCTGCTGAATCTTTCTTTCCATCTTTCACCATGATCCTGTATATGGGGAATCCATGCAGCGCCACGTAATCGGTCTGCTCCTTGAAATAGGCATCAAGCGGGTAAAAATGCGCGGTGTCCGAAGCCTGTGTGTCGCCTGTTTTTGGCTTCTCCGGGTTGCTGCCGCCGCAGGAAACAAGAACCAGGCAGGCAATCGAAAAAAACACAGGCAACAGGAACGGGATACGGAACACCTTCATTTCACAAAATTACGATCTCTGGCGGATATGTTTTTTTTATGATGGCGATGATGCGGCCAGGGTTGTATATTTTAACAACAGGTAAAGTATATAGCGGCGGTCATACTTCCATCACCCCTAAAAAATTGATGTGTGATGGGGGCGCTACCAGATCTGGCGCGTGTAACCGATCCTTACCCCGTAATCGAGCAGGTATTCCTTGATGGGGTAGAGATTTGAGTATGTAGGCAGGTGCTGGTAGCGAACCTGCGGTCCGAGCTGCCAGGAGCCTTTGCCCGATTGGTAGGTAAGGTTCACACCAACACTCGTATTGATGTTCCATTTGCGGATGAAATCGTTGCCGTTGGTGTAGTGTTTATAATCGGTAGAAAGAAGGTATGTGTTCTTGTTAAGCGTTAAGGTTGGCTGCACGGAAGCCTCCGTGTTGATGCCAAAATGCCTGCCCTGGATCAGCTCCCACTGGATGCCCAGCGGAACAGAGATCTGGTAGATCTTGTTATCAAGCTGTGTTTTTTTATAGCCTGCATTGTTGTTGTAAGGAGAATAAAAACTGATGGTTTCAACACCGCGCGTGTTGATAACGGCCAGGGAAGTGAGGTCGTTGGTTGACTGGAATGTTTCAATATAGTATTGCCTTACGTTCAACTGAACGCCTGTTTTGAATTTGAGTTTGCCGGTCATGTTATACAATACCGCGAAGCCTGCTTCAAAGCCGATGGCGGGTTTGTGCCTTACCACGTTGTTTACGTTGGCAGAAGTACTTGTACTCAGCGGTATGTTCTGAACCGCAGAAGTGCTGATGCCTGTTGCGGGCTGTATCACTTCTTTTACTTTTTCGTCAGACAATCTCCTGAAACTTGTAGAAGGCGTTATGTAAAACTGGATGCCGAATTTTGAATTGCGTGGTTTGGGTTTGTTGGTCACGTAATTAAAATCTTTCAGGAAATCATCGGCCGTGAGGTGAGCGTCTGCTTTTTTAGGATCCGCGTTCTCTGTTGCGGCATTTGTTTCTTTTTCTTTTGCGTTGGCAGGTGAAGCTGTTGTTGTATTGTTTTCTTCAACCATCATTTCTGCCGAAGGCAATGCCGGTGCGTTTACCGCAGGTAAAAATTCAGGCTCGTAGCTATTGAGCCTGCGGTTGATGGTTTTTGAGGAAGCGGTAAGGCGGTCGTTGCTGATCTTAACAGGAACGGCGGCATCGTCTATACGGGTGTTGCGTGCAACAAGGGGTTCTTCCTGCGGTGCAGCATCAGCAAGGGTATTGGCAAATGTTTCTGCGGTAACCTGTGCCGGTGCGATGCGCTGGAAATAATCCAGTTCAGTGGTAGCGGCACTGCTTTGAGCGGGCCGTCTTGTAACGGAAGCGGCCGGCGCCGGTGCGCTGGCGGCGAGTATTTTAGAAGCGGGCTGGTAAATTACCGGTACAGCGGGATGGTTGTTGAGTAAAGTAGAGATCGTTAATGCGGTAAGGATAAAAAGTGAGATGAAAGTAAGTGCGGGCCAGGCTTTGTATCCGTGTAACTCCGTGCGTATATTCTTCCAGATATGGTCGGAAGGATACATGCGGTGCTGTTTTACCTCATCCTGTAAAAACTGCTCTAAGTTATCGTCCTGGTAAAATTTGTTATCCATATAAAACGCAATCAAACACTACTTACTTGTTTTTCAGTGCTGCCAGCCAATTGAAATCTTCTTTTGGTTTTTCGATGATCTTCTTCCTGATGAGGATCATTTCCAGCATGGCTTTCGACCTGGTATACTGGCTGCGGCTCGTACTCTCTTCGATGTCGAGCATTTCACCAATTTCCTTATGGCTGTATCCTTCCAATGCATACAGGTTAAGAACCGTGCGGTAGCCGATCGGCAGCAACCTGATGCATTCAACGATCTGCCTGGCCTGCATGATGGAAGGAATGGTCTCTTCTTTTACATGCAGCGAGTTGGCATACGCGAGATCAACACTTTCATTGAACTTTTTGTGTTTCTTTAAAAAGTTGATGCAGGTATGAACAATGATCCTCCGGATCCACCCTTCGAAAGCCCCTTTGTTTTGAAACGTATGTATCTGGGTAAACACTTTGATAAAACCTTCCTGCAACATGTCTTCCGCATCTTCACGGCTCTGCCCGAAGCGGTAACACACACTCAGCATTTTGGGGCTGTAGCGGTTATACAGTTCGCGTTGCGCCGACGGATCGTTATGCAAACAGCCTGTAATGATGGCTTGTTCTGTCATGAAGGGGATGTTTACCCTAAATATATGACATTAATCCCTTTACAAAGCTGCATTTCCCCATCAAATTCTTTACCGGCGGGTGTTTCCACAGTTTTGAGGGGCGAAACGGTACGGGCATCCGGTATCGCCAATGCTTCGGCAGGAGATTAAATTTTTTTAATCCGTGGGCGCAAAACCAAACAAATGATTTGTTTTGTTACCGGGCAACACATTGTTCCTCAACTGTATCTCCTTAACACCTTAGTAACAGTTTATGGACAGAAGAGCCTTTTTTAGATCCGGCATCGCTTCTTCGCCCGTACCGCTCGCTGCTCCGGTTGTGCAGGCGCCGCCTCCCAATGGCGGGCTCGCGGCCTTCAGCGGTGCATGGACGGAAGCCGAAGTGATTCACCTGCTGAAGAGAACCCTGTTTGGCGCAACCAGGCAGGATGTCAATTATTTTTTAGCAAGAACATTCCAGCAGTCTGTCGACGAGATCCTCGCCGTGCCCCCGGCCCCTCCCGCACCGCCTGTAAAAGAGTACCCCATCACCGCGGCCGATACCAATATTGCCCAGGGCGCCACATGGGTGGACGATCCGAATACAGACGGCAGCGTGAACAGCCTGCGCATCGCTTCCTTTAAAAAATGGTGGATGGGGCTGATGATCAACCAGGAAAGAAGCGTACGCGAAAAAATGACGCTGTTCTGGCACAACCATTTCGCCACCGAAACCAATGTGATCGGCAACGCCCGGTTCATTTACAAACACCATGCGTTGCTTCGCGCCAATGCGCTGGGAAATTTCAAATCATTGGTGAAAGCCGTTACGCTGGACCCCGCCATGCTCGTTTACCTCAACGGCGAACGGAACACAAAGAATGCACCGGATGAGAACTATGGCCGTGAACTGCAGGAACTGTTTTGCTGCGGCAAAGGGCCCGACTCGCTCTATACCGAAGACGATGTACGCGCAGCGGCACAGGTTTTAACGGGCTGGAGAAACGATCCGGTCACACTTACTTCTTTTTTCGACATCAAACGACACGATACCGGCAACAAGAAATTCTCATCGTTCTACAACAATACGATTATTCAAGGGCGAAACTCACCCACCGCAGGCGATGAAGAGATCGACGACATGCTCACCATGATCTTTGCCACGCAGGAAGTGGCCAAATACATTTGCCGCAGGCTCTACCGGTGGTTTGTTTATTATGACATCGATGATACGGTTGAGGCCAATATCATCGTTCCGCTTGCCAACTTACTGCGCACAAACAATTACGAGATCCTTCCCGTACTGAACACCTTGCTGAAGAGCGAACATTTTTTTGATGCGCTTGCAAAAGGTTGCCTGATCAAAAGTCCCGTAGAGCTGATCGTTGGCGCATGCAGGGAATTCAATGTTGCCTTTCAGCCGGCCACTGATTATGTTTCGAATTATGGATTTTACAATTACCTCGCCAACTGGTCGGCCAACATGCAGCAGAGCATCGGCGACCCGCCCGATGTGAGCGGGTGGAAAGCGTATTACCAGGCGCCACAGTTTTACGAGACCTGGATCAATACCGATACGCTTCCCAAACGCAACCAGTTTACCGATGCGATGGTGAGCAATGGTTATACATTCAACGGGAAAAAGATCTCGATCGACGCAGCTGAATTTGCGAAAACACTTCCCAATCCCGGGGATCCCAACGCATTGATCAACGACATCACGAAGATCATTTACCGGCTGGATATTTCTGCAGCGTCAAAGGCACAATTGAAAACGGATATTTTGCTGGGCGGACAGGCCAGCGACTATTACTGGACGGATGCGTGGAACCTGTTCATCAGCAATCCCACCAACCTGTCTAATGCCACAACAGTAAAAAATCGCCTGCGCGACCTGTTGAAGTACCTCATGGATCTTTCCGAATACCAACTTGCTTAAACTGTTGACCGATGAAAAGAAGAGATTTTTTACGCAATACTTCTACCGGTGTTTTGTTGCCATCGCTGTTGAGTGGTTTTTCATTCAGGGCATACAGTGCGCAGACAGACATCATGAAATCGCTGGCATTGCCGGTAACGGAAACAGACCATGTGTTTGTGATCATTCAACTCAATGGAGGAAACGATGGATTGAACATGGTGGTGCCGATAGACAATTACAGCGGTTACGTAAATGCACGCGCCAACATTGCCATACCTGAAAAATCGTTGCTGGCGCTGAACGGGAAATCGGGATTGCACCCGGCCATGACGGGATTGAAATCGATGTACGACCAGGGATACCTGAAAGTGATACAGGCAGTGGGTTACCCGAAGCCCAGCTATTCGCATTTCCGCGCAACAGATATCTGGATGAGTGCGAGCGATGCGGATAAGGTGGTGAACACGGGATGGGCGGGGCGCTACCTTAACTATGAATACCCGAATTTCCCCAATGGTTATCCCAATGCAACTATGACGGACCCGCTGGCCATCCAGATCGGTTCGGCAACTTCGTTAACCCTGCAGGGCCCGGCGGTGGGCATGGGAATGAGTATTTCGAACACAACCAATTTTTACAACCTTATAGATGGCATTGAAGATCCCGCACCCAATACCCCGGCGGGAAAAGAATTGAAATACATACGCATGATCGCAGAGCAGACAACACAATATGCAACAGTGATCAAGCAAGCTGCAACAAAAACAGTGCAGCAGGTTGCGTACCCCGTTAAAAATTCATTGGGCGATCAATTGAAGATTGTGGCGAGGCTGATCAAAGGCGGGTTGAAGACAAGGATCTACATGGTTAGCTACGGCGGTTTTGATACGCATTCTGCGCAGGTAGATACGGCCGATAAAACAAAAGGTTACCACGCCACATTGCTCGGGCAGGTAAGCGATGCGATCAGGGCGTTCCAGGATGATTGCAAATTTTTAGAGATACAGGACCGTGTTGTAGGAATGACGTTCTCCGAATTTGGCCGCCGTATCAAAAGCAATGGCAGCGAAGGAACCGACCACGGCTCGGCCGCGCCTTTGTTTGTATTCGGGAAAAACGTGATCGGTGGCGTGTTGGGCGATTCACCCACCTTGCCCGCGAATGCTTCGGTTAACGACAACATTCCTTTTCAATACGATTTCAGGAGCATCTACTCAACCATACTTTCAAACTGGTTGTGTGTGAACGACCTTGACCTTGAACAGATCATGCTCAAAAATTTCCAGGTGCTGCCTATTGTAAATGGCGGAGGCTGTAAGAAGGCCGTTAACCTTTCGGGAGAGCAACTGATCAGCAATTATCCAAACCCGTTTGTAACATCAACCGTTATCACCTTTACAACAGCGGGTGGCCATACACTGATACAGATCATGGATACCACGGGAAGGGTGATCGCAAACCTTACAGACAAAGAATATACGGCAGGAACTTATACTGTTGTGTTCAACGGCGAATCTTTGCCTACGGGTGTTTATTATGCACGTTTGCAAAACCTTGCCACGCAGCAGGTGAGGGCCATGATCAAGGCGAGGTAGGTAAAACGGTAATGGAAACAGGAACGGAGGATGCGGTGTGTCCTTGTTTTTTCTTGTGTTCACCGCCTGCCAGCCGCCCTTCACCCAAAAATTCCCCAAAAATTCCGGAATCATTTTGCCGTTTGGCAAAACCTCCTACATTTGCAACAACGTAACAAAATATCGTTGGCAAAATCATTGATCATACGAAAACTACTGGCTGGCTTTTTCATGGCTGTATTTGCGTTTGGTATTACGCCGAAGATCACGTTGCACAACCTTGTTGCCACACACATCGACGGCAGGGTAAAAACTTCCGTTCCCGAACAGCAGGCGCCCACGCAATTGAGCACTGCTTCTTTCAACTGTCAATGCGATAACCTGATCAGCGAGTCGCCGTTCGTGGCTTCTTCAGAAGCCGCTTATACCACGGTTGAAACCTCTTTTGCGGCTTACAAACGGGTGTATGTTGAGGCCGTTTATTCTACCCAGCAGTTCTGCTCCTCCCTCCGCGGCCCGCCTGCGTGTTAATGAAATTTTATTGGTAAAACGGACCAGCCCGGTCCCATTCATTAACCTGCTTTATGCCCTGTGCATATGCGTTATCTGTTATTTATGAAATCTTTGTTTACACGCACACTTATTATGTTCTCTTTTCTTTTGGTGATCGCCCATCCGTCTTTTGCTTCGGGCGATCCTGCCAATGCGGTTTTGAGCGGAACGGTTACGGATGCCAAAACAGGCAAACCCCTTGCCGGCGCCGTGATCTATCTCCACGAAGCCAAAACAGGCACGGTTGCAGATGCAAACGGCGCCTACAAAACACCACCCGTTCCCGAAGGAAAATACCTGGTCGAGGTTTCTTTTGAAGGGTATGCTTCTGTTCTTGAAACGGTTACCCTTGCCGGGAACACCGTGAAGAATTATTCGCTCAAAGAAACATTCATAGAGAATGAAGCGGTTACCGTAACCGGTGTTGCCTCTGCAACCAAGGTGCGCCAGTCTGCACAGCCCGTTTCGATCGTTAAAAAAAGCGACCTGATGCAGACAAGCGCCACCAATGTGATCGATGCCATCAGTAAAATTGTGCCCGGTGTTTCGGGCTTATCAACGGGCCCTGCCATTTCCAAACCCGTGATCCGCGGCCTCGGCTACAACCGCGTGGTTACCGTTCACGATGGCGTTCGCCAGGAAGGGCAGCAATGGGGCGACGAACATGGAATCGAGATCGATGAATACAGCGTTCAGAAAATAGAAGTGCTCAAGGGCCCCGCATCGTTGTTCTATGGCAGCGATGCAATGGCGGGTGTTGTGCATCTTATTACCAATGTACCGGTTGAACAAGGCACCATCAAAGGAAATGTGATGGGCACATTCAACGGGAACAATGCAATGTATGGTGCAAGTGCAAACCTTGCGGGGCATCTCAACAACGGTTTCAACTGGAACATTTACGGAACATCAAAATCTGCGGGCGATTACCAGAACAAATACGATGGCAAAGTTCTCAACAGCCGTTTTTATGAAAAGAATTTTGGCGGTTATATCGGTATCAACAAATCATGGGGATACAGTCATTTGCTCGTAAGCAATTTTAACCAGCACATCGGTGTGGTGGAGGGAACAAGGGATTCGGTAAGCGGAAAGTTCATCACCTATCCTGAAACATCTTTTGCACACGAAGCCACACAGGCGGAGCTCGACAGCAGGGGTATGATGACGCCGTACCAGCACGTGCAGCATTTCAAGATCGCAAGCGATAATAATTTTTCGTTTGGAAGAGACAGGCTGGCGGTCAACATCGGCTACCAGCGCAACCAGCGAAGGGAATTCGGCGATCCTTCGGCGCCCAATACACCGGACCTGCATTTTGACCTGCAAACCGTGAACTACAATCTTCAATATTCATTTGCAGAAAAAGCGGGCTGGAAAACATCGATCGGCGTAACGGGTATGTACCAGCAAAACCGCAACCTCGCCGAAGAAGTATTGATACCGGAATACAACCAGTTCGACATCGGTGCATTTGTATACACAAAAAAATCGATCAACGATAACCTTACGTTGAGCGGCGGCCTGCGCGCCGATACAAGATCTGTAAACGGCAAAAGTTTTTCGGATGCGGGCATTGTAAAATTCACCGGCTTTGATAAATCGTTCGGCAACATCAGCGGAAGCATCGGGCTCGGCTACACGGTAAGCGATGCGGTAACGCTGAAACTCAACCTGGCCCGCGGTTTCAGGGCACCAAGCGTAAGCGAACTGGCAAGCAATGGCGCACACGAAGGAACCAACCGGTATGAGTTTGGCGACAACAACCTGAAAACCGAAACCTCTTTCCAGGCAGATGCAGGTTTGGAAGTGAATACACAACATTTCGGTTTGATGGTGAACGCGTTTTACAACAACATCCGCAACTATATTTTTTACGGCAAACTCGAGAGTGTAAATGGTGGTGACTCGCTGGTGAATGTAAATGGAGAAGACCTCAGCGCGTTTAAGTTCAGGCAGGCTGCTGCAACGCTGGTTGGGTTTGAAGTGAAGTTTGACCTGCACCCGCATCCCCTGGACTGGCTTCATTTTGAAAATACATTCTCAATGGTTGCCGGTCATTTCAACCAAAGCTTTGACGGATCAAACAAACTGCCTTTCGTTCCATCACCCAAACTCGAGACGGAACTGCGCGCCGATTTTAAAAAAGCCGGGAAGGACCTGCGCAATCTTTATTTCAAATTTGAAATGGACAATGTTGCCACGCAAAACCGCATCTTCACCGCATATGGTACCGAAACGCCAACAGAAGGGTACACCATTTTTAATTTCGGCGCAGGAACGGAAGTAATGAGTAAGGGCAAAGCATTGTTCGGTATCAATCTTTCATTGAACAATATTTTCGATGCGGCCTACCAGAATCACCTGAGTCGTTTGAAGTATACAGACGTAACTGTGATCACCGGGAGGATCGGCGTTTTCAATATGGGCAGGAACTTCAGCGTGAAGGTCAACGTGCCGCTTTCATGGAAGATCAAATAATTAAACTGCGAGCCACAGGTTCATTGTAGTATGCTTGTGGCTCGCAGCTTTGGCTTCACCGCTAAAAATAAGTGGAGATGCCGAAACTGAATCCTGCCGTTGTTGCCGGGGGATTGCTCAAAATATCCACCTGTTTCTGGAACCTGTAGTTCAGCCTGAAAACGGTTTGCGCCGTTGGGCGGAAACTGATTGCGGGCATGATGCTCCACAAATGATCGCCGATATTTTCGTTTGTCTGTTTAAAGGTGCCAACGTTCCAGTCAACATATTCCAAACGGCAGGCAAGGTTGAGCACAGCATCATCCCAGCCGAGCATTCTTTTTTTCACAAGGGGTTGAACGATGTCGGCAAAACCGCCTTTCTGTTTGCTGCCGAATTGTTGTGTAAATGTTCCGGGCACATCAACAAAGATCCAGGCCCATTCCCCGGTGATGAATGTGTTTGTTTTTTTGATCGTGGTGTTGAAGTCAATGGCAAACACATCCAGCCTGCGTTTCTGATCGATGATGATGCCATCGTCTTTGAATTTGTTGTAGGCGCCACCCATGTACGAAAGCCCGATCTCGCCGAGCTTTGTATTCTTTAAAGCAATCTTCGCGGTAACCAGTGGTTCGCCCGATGCACTTTCTTCAAAACGTTCGGTATTGTCTTTGGAAGCGGGCAGGTAGGTTTTATTCAGGTTGTTTTCGATGATGGAATTGTCAAAACCACTGGAGAGATAAAATTCGTAACCAAACATCCAGTCGTTTTTGTAATTTTTTCCATACACGCCAAAACCGGTATTGCTCCAGGTGGCCGGCAGTAGTTGGGTTGCAGAGATGGGCCTGTCGGTAAACTCCCATTTGGGCCCGTCGTGGTTCTGGTTAAAGGCGCCGATCGGGTTCACGATCATTCCGGCGCGGAGGTTGAACATCGGGTGGAACTCAACATCAACCGCTGCAAATTCAACGGCCACTTCCTTTTCGGCCGGTTCGAATTCGATTTCGGATAAAAATTTTATCCTTTTTGAAATGGTTGAAGAAACAAACAGGGTAACCCTTCTGAACTGGAATTGGTGTCCTTCCGAAATACCATCTGTTGCCATGTGCTGCCAGTTGCTCTCTACATAACCGCCTAACGATACCGGCAGTTTATCAAACTTAAGTGCGGGCCTGTTGTAGATCGCATCCATGTTCAACAAACGGGTGCTGGTGTCTTTGGGAACACGTTTTAAAAGCGTTGGATCGATCTGCGCTCCTGCGGAGACAGACAAAAAAATAAACAGTATGTACCAAAATCTTATCATGCGCGCAGGGAAATTTTTAATTCGTTGTTTTGGATGGTAACAGGCAGGCTCCTCAAAGGATTTGCCGCCGGGCCACCCGCTACGGTTCCATTGTTGTTGAATTCGCTGCCGTGCGCCGGGCATTGCAGTTTATCGCCAAACACCTGGAGCTCCGCGCCTTGGTGTGTGCATTTCATCAGCAGCGCGTGGTACGTGTTTTCATTGATGCGGTAGATGCAGATCGGGTATTGCAGTTTTTCGTTCTGAACAACCAGGTAGTTTTTGTAGCCGTTCTCTTTCCTGTTTGCAAAATGTTTCAAAGGAACGATCATGTCTGCATCAACAATGGATGCATTGATCATTTTGGATGTGCCGCAGCTTTCCAGCACCGATAACAACAAGCCGCCGCTCAAACAGCTGATACAGCCCGTTGATATGAATTTCCTCCTGTTCATTATAAACTTTTTAGAAAACGAATGAGTTTTTGTTTGTCTGCATCAGAAAGCGCATTGAAATTGTTCCTGGAACGTGTTGCTTCTCCTCCATGCAGTTGAATGGCTTCTTCAATGGATCTCGCGCGCCCATCGTGCATTAAAAAATATTGACCGCCCTGCGAGTTCGGCGAAAGGCCCAGTCCCCACAACGCGGGTGTTCGCCATTCGCTTGTTTTGGCCGTGCCCTCGGTGTAACCATCATCGAGCCCGGGCCCCATATCATGCAACAGGAGGTCGGTATAGGGAGAGAATATTTTGTTGGATAAGGCTGCGATCGGTGAGGTACCCGTTTTTAGTTCCGGCGTGTGGCAACCGGAACAATTGGCGCTGATGAAAAGTTGTTTGCCTGCGATCACGTCCGCATCGTTCGCATTGCGCTGGATGGGTACTTTTAATGTTCGAAGGTAAAAAACAACATCCTGTACCTTGTTCAGCGAGATCTCCGGTTCAATGTCAACACCCGAGTAAACATCCCTTGGTTCAAATGAAGAAGTAATACCCATGTCCTGGTTGTATGCATTCACCGTCTGTTGCAGCAGGTCGTACACGCTTCCTTTTTTTCCAAAGCGGCAGATGTATTTGCCATTGCGCGTGATGGCATTGGGCCGGATGTTGACGTACGCCGGAACATGGTTCCAATTCGGTACGCCTTTTATGCCGTCGCCGTTTGCATCATTCGGATCGCTCAGGGCAATGATGTCTGCATCTGACACCAGCTCTATAAAACCCAGGCCGGAATTAGCCGGCGGCAAAAACCTGGATGAGGTTGCGCCCGCAGGAATCTGCTCAGGTGTAAAGCCGGGTAATGCCCTGTCCTGCAGTTGTGGCCCACCCAGATGCATGAACTTGTTCCCCGTACTGTCTGTCTGGCCAAACCTGGTAAGTGTGGTAAATGGATGCCCTTTTCCTTCGCCCGCATGACAACTTCCGCAGCTTGTGGCAACGAATATGGGGCCGAGACCGGTTGTTCTGGTAAAAACCTCATCCGTAAAGGCAACATCGCCGCGCAGGTGTTGTGCGTTTTCTGCGTGGGTAAGTCCTTCTACGGGGCCATCCAATGTTTCATCGTCTGGCGGGAGCGCAGGCTGGAACTTACTGCACGATACCGCGAAACCGATCGCTGCAAGTAACACACCCAGTACCAAGATTTTCTTCATTGGTTTAAATAAAAATTTAGACAAATCTAAAATATTATTTTGATCGGCAAAATAAAAATTTTGATGATTTTTCCAAAATGCAGGTTTTCCGTGGTTCTTTAGTAAATTGGGGATATGGACATATCGATCAACACGCCTGCATTGTTGTTTCCCGCCATCAGCCTCATTATGCTGGCGTATACAAACCGTTTTCTTGCTTTGTCTAACAGGGTGAGGAGCCTGCACGACAAATACCAGAACCACGAACAGAAACACATCATCCATGGACAGATCAAAAACCTGCGTTACCGGCTCAAGCTGATCAAGAATATGCAGGCATTGGGCGTGGTTACTTTTTTGAGTTGTATTCTTTGCATGTATCTCATCTACATCGGATCCATGACGGCCGCGAACATTGTATTTGCCTTCAGCCTCATCAGTTTTTCGGGATCGCTTGGTTTGTCGTTACTTGAGATACAGCTCAGCACAAGGGCGCTTGAACTGGAGCTGAGTGATATGGAAGGATTGGAGGATCCTTCGGTGATCGATTATATCAAGCGGAAGTTTGAATAGCAGAACGGCGAACACATTCCTGCATTCGCCGTTCGTTATCCTTTATTCAATGTTGTGTTACATCTTTCTTTCACCAATCTGCTGCCTCCACATTGCATAGTACAGTCCTTTTTCTTCGAGCAGCTGTGCGTGGCTGCCGGTTTCCACGATCTGTCCTTTTTCAAGCACATGGATCCTGTCTGCATGCATGATGGTACTGAGGCGGTGCGCGATCATCACGGTGATCTGCTCTTTCTCGGCAGAGATGCGCTGGATCGTGTTGGTGATCTCTTCTTCTGTAATGCTGTCGAGCGATGAGGTTGCTTCGTCAAAGATCAGGAGGTGCGGGTGGCGCAGCAATGCGCGCGCGATGGAAAGGCGTTGTTTTTCTCCGCCGCTCAGTTTCAATCCCCCTTCGCCGATCATTGTGTCGAGACCTTTTTCGGCTTTGGCAAGCAGGTTGTCGCAACTCGCTTTGTGCAGGGCTTCCACCAGTTCTTCATCTGATGAATCCGGCGCCACGAACAATAAATTTTCGCGTATCGTTCCGGCAAACAGTTGCGTGTCCTGCGTTACAAAACCGATCTGTCCGCGCAGCTCATCAAACATGATGTCTTTGCTGTCGATGCCATTGTATAAAATGGTTCCCTGCTGTGTATGATACAATCCAACCAGCAATTTCATCAGCGTACTTTTTCCTGCGCCGCTTGGGCCAACAAAGGCGATGCTTTCGCCTTGTTTTACTTCGAAACTGATGTTATCCAGCGCCTTGAACTGCGCGGTCTGGTGTTTGAATGAAATGTTCTGGAAAGATAATTTTTCAATTGCCCCGATGTGGGCCGGGTGCACGGGTGTTGGCTCCGATGGCTTCTGCATAAGGTTGTGAAAATTATTGAGGGATGCCTCCGCCTCGCGGTAGGAGAGAATGATGTTGCCGATCTCCTGCAACGGCCCGAAAATAAAGAACGAATAAAAGGTCAGCGTCATCACCTCACCGGCAGTGATCTTTCCGCCCCATACGAGCCAAAGCAGCATGAACATGATCACCTGGCGCAGGAAGTTCACAAATGTGCCCTGGATAAAACTCAGGGTTCGGATGCTTTTTACTTTTCTCAATTCGAGCCCCAATATTTTATAGGTGTTTTTATTGAGCCGGTCGATCTCCTGCCCCGTTAACCCCAGGCTTTTTACCAGTTCTATGTTGCGGAGGCTCTCGGTGGTTGTACCGGCCAGCATGGTGGTTTCTTTCACAATGCTTTTCTGTATCACTTTGATCTTCTTACTGAGGAAACTGGTGAGCAGCGACAACAAAACAATGCCCACTACGTAGATTGGCATGATGGACCAATGCAGGTTGAACGAATAGATCGAAATAAAAACGATACCAACGATGATGCTGAACAATACATTGATGAACGAGATGATGAATTTCTCCGTATCTGTTCTCACTTTGGTGAGAATGGACAGTGTTTCGCCGCTTCGCTGGTCCTCAAACTCCTGGTAAGGCAGTTTCATCGAATGGCGCAGGCCATCGGTAAAAATTTTGGCGCCAAATTTTTGAACCACCACGTTGCTGAAATAATCCTGGAACGCCTTCGCGATCCTGGAAACCATGGCAACGCTGATGAGGATACCCAGGAAACCCAGTACGCCCCAGATAAATTCCGATTGCGTTCTGACGGCATCGGCCACGAATTTTTTATTAGCGTCAAAATGTCCTTTTTCAAAGGGGTGCATGGCATACTGATCCAGCAACCTTCCAAAGAAGAGCGGATCCAGCATGGAGAACGATTGGTTGATGGCCGCGAGCAGGAGCGCCAGCAACACGAGCCATTTATAGGGAGCGAGGTACCGTAACAATAATTTCATGAAGAGTAGTTTGTGAGGTCTAAGAGGAACAATTTCCGTACTATTTATCAAAAAGTGCCAAAGTTTCTGCTGTACCGCCGGCAAGATTGCTGAATCCGTTGCGGGAGGCTTACTTTTACCCCAAAATGGCCACATGCGTCACGTCCTGATTGATATGCACCGCTTGAAAAGCAACCCGTACAACGGTTTGTACAGTTTTTCCAAAAACCTTGGAAAAGCGCTCACCCGGGTGCCCCACGAAGGAATGCAGTGGAATTTTTACCTGCCCGAAAAAGACTTTGGTGTTTTTGGCGACCAGGAGAAGTATGTGGCGCATAAGTCGGTCGACAAGTTTTTCAAACCCAGCACCTCGCGTTTTGATCTCTGGCACATCACCACCCAGCTATCCTGGTACCGGCCGTTCAACCAGCGAACAAAAGTGGTGTATACGCTGCACGATTTCAGCTACCTCATCGAAGACGCGCAAAATGTGAAACGCAACCAACGCCTGCTCAAAGAAACACAGGCGCGGGTTAACCGCGCCGATCATGTAACGGCGATCTCGGCCTTTGTGCTGGATGAAGCAAAAAAATACCTGGATCTTTCCCGCGTATCTTCTTCGGTTGTTTACAACGGATGCAATGTGATCGAATACCCCGGTTTTGATTCGCCAAAATACAAACCAATGCGGCCTTTTTTGTTTTCCATAGGACTGATTCAGCCGCGGAAAAATTTTCATGTGCTCCCTGCACTGCTCGAAGGAAACGACCTGGAGCTGGTGATCGCAGGGATCGATGATTACGGTTACGGCGACGAGATCCGCGCAGCGGCAAAAAAAGCAGGTGTGGGCGATCGTTTAAAAATGACAGGCCCTGTTTCGGAACAGGAAAAATATTGGTACTACAGGAATTGTGAGGCCTTTGTTTTTCCTTCGTATGCGGAAGGATTTGGCCTGCCGGTGATCGAAGCCATGTATCATGGCAAACCCGTTTTTATCTCAGACAAAACAAGTCTGCCCGAAGTGGGCGGCGATGCAGCTTATTACTTCCGCAATTTTGAACCTTCGCATATGCAGGAGGTTTTTGCAAACGGCATGACGGATTTCGCAAACGATAACGGGCCCGGGAAAGTAAAACAACAGGCGGCACTGTTCAGTTGGGATAAAGCAGCCGGCGAATACATTGATGTTTATAAAAAATTACTGTGACCCAGGAATCACTTATATCCATAGTACTCTGCACCTACAACGGTGAGGCTTTTTTGCAGGAGCAGATCGGTTCGTTGCTGCAGCAAAGCTGGAAAAACATCGAGATCGTTGTTTCAGACGACCATTCAACCGATGGCACGCGGTCCATTCTGTCGAAGTATGAAAACGATCCAAGGTTCAGGATCACTTACCAGCAAAAAAACCTCGGCGCCGTTGCCAATTTCGAGTACGCTGCCGGCCAGGCGAACGGGGACTGTATTGCATTCAGCGACCAGGATGATGTCTGGCTCCCCGGGAAAATCGAGAAATTATACGGCGCCATTGGAGATTCTTTGCTGGTGTACAGCGACAGCGAACTGGTAAATGAGCAAGGCGCGAGCCTCCATAAAAAAATATCCGGCCTGCGCAAGCTGGGAAATACAAACGATACGCGTGGTTTTGTGTTCAGCAATGTTGTATGGGGTCATGCGATGCTGGTGAAAAGAGAATTGTTGCAGCATGTATTGCCCATCCCGCAACAAATACCGCACGATATATGGTTTGCAGCAAAAGCCACTGCGTTGTCGGGGATCGTTTATCTGGACGAAGTGCTCACACGCTATCGCCAGCATTCAAAAACAGTAACCACAACCATCGCCCAAAAAACAACCACAAGGCCTCACGAAAAAAGGTTCATCGATTTTGAAGAGAAATTAAACTGGATCAATATTCTCAAGCACAATTGCGGAGATGCGGAAAGGCCTTTTTACGAAAAACTATATGATCTTTTTTCATTAAAGGCAAATGGAAAATTTGTAATGCCCCTGTTTTTGTTTTTGTTGAAACACCAGGCGGCACTTTTTCAATTCACCAACAAAAGCCTGTTGAGCCGCGTGGTTGAGATCAGGAAACTGAGCCGTGGAGAACAACGATAAAATTATCAGGCGGGTTTGCGCAGGCAGATCACGGCGGTGTCGCCATTTCCTTTTTCATTTTCTGTCTTCATCAGTTCGCGGAAACGGTGGATGTCTTCTTTTGAAAACATACTGCTGTTGTCTTTGTTGAACATATGGCTTTTGGGATCATGCAGCGGCATGCCTTTCATGTATTGCTCACTGCTCCAGATAAGGTAGTCGCTGCTGTCGTAATAAAATTTTTCTATTGCAAAACCGGCATCCGTTGCAAGTTTGCGCAATTGATGGGCAGACGGGATGAAGATGTGCCTGGGCGCATCAATGCCGCACCAGAACACGCCATATTTCTGCCAGCCATAATTTCCCATCACCGGTATGCGGATCATCACACTGCCGCCGGGTTTGGTGATGTTCATGGCCTGTGCCAGTACTTTTTTGGGTTCGAACATGTGTTCGAGCGAGTGGTGCATCATTACCACATCGTATTGTTCGGATACTTCGTAAATGTCTTTTTTCAGAATCCTGATCGAGCCATAAGTATGGCTCTCATCGATAAAAGGATCGATGCCTGTTAAATTGGTGAAGCCGAATTGAAACAGGCGCAGCAGCAGGCTCCCGTTGCCTGTTCCGATATCAAGAATGGCATCGCCGAATTTTGCGCCAACGTCTTTCATCCATTGCAGTTGCTCGGGGAGTTTGTAGCCGATCGACAACCATCCACCCACCAGTTTGTTTTTGCCAAACAGCAGGTATTCTGTTTTGATCTTTCGCAACGCATCGGGTTTGCTGCGGTGCTGCATATCGAGTTTGAAAGAATAATAATCTTCGTTCGGATAGTATTTGCCCAGGTTGCCCGGTACATCCTGCAACTGCATACTGCCACACGCGCCGCAAAGCTGGTATTCGAAATATTCATCGAGCCCGAGCTGCAGCTCTTTTACCTGGAACAACTCATTGCCGTTGGTGTTGCCGCAAAGTATGCAGGGTGTGGTCATAGTAGATGCTTGAGCGTTAAAGATAGGGTTCAGCGCAGCAAAATGTAATTTTTGTAATCGAACGGCCTGATGCCCGTCCATTTTTCCATGATGTTTTTGAAATGATCTTTTAGTGTCAGGTTGTTGTAAGAAAGATCATAGTCGAATGTCCAGTTCATTTTCGCGATCCTTTCGCGCATCACCGCCGGGTGCGATTCCCTGAATTTTTCAAGCGCATCTATCTTTGAATAATCGAATGCTCCCGAGTTGGCGCGTGTGAATTCTTCGGTGATGTTGTCGCCACCCCAGTAATGGCCGAAGTTGCGGGTCTTGTCCATCATGGTAAGCGGCGGCCTCACCCAGCCATAATGATAGATGTAAGCATCGATGGCCCTTACTTTTAGTTTTTTGTCGTCTTCTTTCCTGAACCCCTGTGCATCGCGGTACGAATAGATCGATCGGTTCCTGCGCACGATCCGGATCTCGTTGCGGTACCATCTCGAAGAAGTGGCCACATAATCGTACGACCCATAAAAATGTTTGTATTTGAAAAGGAGCCCGTCTACTTCGGCATCGTCTTTCCAGCGCAGCATCGCTTCGCTGATGGTGTTGTAATATTTCTCGTGCAGTACCTCATCGCCCTGTATGTAAAAGCACCAATCGGCGTCGGTTGCCGTGCCCTGCAGCGCTTTGTTGGTCTCGTCGGCCAGTACGGCCCCGCCATGGCGCAGGTTTTTATCCCAAACGGTATCGATGATCTTTATTTTGGAAGAAGGAATGTTGCTGATGAGCTCACGCGTGCCATCGGTAGAATCGCCTACAGCCACCACCATTTCATCGCACAAAGGCAGTACCGACAGGATCGATTCCACTACGGGATAGCCAAATTCAACTGCGTTCTTGATAAAAGTAAAACCCGACACCTTCATCGTGCGAAGATAGGGAAGGCGGGTATAAGCTGCAAGCTGTGCGCAGGCGATCAGCCGGTTGGCACTAAGTTTTATGCCTGCGTTCGCAGTGGCTTTTCCACTTGTGTTAATAATAACATCACGCTAAAACCCTTGCTGGTGCTGTATTTCTCAGTAAATTAGGAAAACCTTAATCTATGCGCTGGAGAAAATTTAACGGCGAGCACATTCAGTTACCCATCAAGGATGCCGTTCGGGAGGCCATTGAAAGAGAGGCCGCCAATGGTGTAAAACTAAAAGTCTGCGTGGGCACCGATAGCCAGGTAAAAGGCGAAGACACCGAATTTGCGACGGTGATCGTTTTTTTGCGTGAGCACAACGGTGGCTTTATGTACATCCACAATGAAAAGACAAAGCAGAAATTCCACATCAAGGAAAGGATGCTGGTAGAAGTGGCCAAAAGCATTGAAATTGCTTACGAGCTCTGCGATCTTTTTATCGAACACCATGTTGATATGGAAGTGCATGCCGATATCAACACCAATCCCCAGTTCAAAAGCAACGATGCGCTGCGCGAAGCAATGGGTTATATTCTCGGGATGGGGTTTGCCTTCAAGGCAAAACCGGAGGCCTTTGCAAGCAGTTGCTGCGCAGATAAAGCAGTGAATTAAGGCGGCCCGCAGGTTGATGGTTTCTTTGGCGATGGCGCTCCCGTTGCCAACGGGCGCTTGTCCTTTCTAAATTCCTTCCTGTTCCTGGATGTTGGTTTTTACCCTGGTATTTCCTTGTTGCAGTTTTCGATGAATTGTAACAACTCGTCCCTGCCCAGCTTCTTTTCCGCGCTTGTTACAAAATGCCTTGGCAGGAATTGCCAGGTCTCTTTTAGTTTATCAAGAAACGCCTGGATGTTCCTGGCAACAACAGCGGGTTTTTCTTTATCGGTTTTGGTGAATACAAGGCTGAAGTTTACTTTCCAGTGATCGAGCTGGCTCACAAATTCAAGATCGTTTTTCTGGGGGGTGTGGCGACTGTCGATGAGCACAAATACCTGTACGAGGTTTTCTCTTTTGCGCAGGTACCCGTTGATCATCTCTTCCCAACGGGCACGTTCCGATTGGGAGCGTTTGGCATAACCGTATCCCGGCAGATCCACGAGGAACCACCTGCTTTTCGGGCCTTTTTCTGCAGACGAACTTTCTATTTCAAAATGATTGATGAGCTGCGTTTTGCCTGGTGTTGCCGATGTTTTCGCCAGCGCCTTCTGCCCGGTGATCATGTTGATGAGCGATGATTTCCCCACGTTGCTCCTCCCGATAAATGCATACTCCGGCCTGTCGGGCTTCGGGCATTGTTTGATCTGTGCGGAAGAAATAAGGTATTTGGCTGAATTGATCTTCATGATGGGGTGGCGTTAAACCGGCCAGGCCGGTTGATAAATGTTGAACCTGAACCGTTTTTACTTTCTCCTGGTTACGAGGCTATCCGGCGGATTGTTTTCCCTGATCGTTTCTCTTAACAGGTCGCACCATTTATACAGCGATTCTTTTTCTGCTGCCGTCAGCACCGCATCTTTGTGTGTAATGGTATAAGAGGGCAAGGGCATGCTTCCTTTCTTTACTTCTTCGATGCATTCTTCCAGTTTATGGTATTGGCGAGCGATGGTGTAGCCATCAAACTCATCAAAATTCAAATGGCGCTTTCCGTCTTTTACATGGTCTGCGAGCCACCAGCCTACGGGCTGGATCTCGGAATACCAGGGATAGCGTGTGCTGTTGCTGTGGCAATCGTTACAGGCTTTGGCAAGGATGGCCTGCACATCAAGCGGTACCACGTATGTTTTTGAAATGTTCTTCGATCTGTTGTTCGAAATGTTCTTTGCAGGGCGGAATGCCTGCAACACCAGGAACACGATAAACAGGGCAAGCAGTATTTTTTTTATTGGTTTCATGGTTCGGTCAGATTAAAACTTCACCCGTCATTTCCGGCGGGATCGGAAGGCCCATCATGGTTAAAATGGTTGGTGCGATATCGCCAAGTTTACCGTGTTTCAGTTCGCCTTTCCATTCTTTATCGATCACGAACAATGGCACAGGATTGAGTGTGTGCGCGGTATTGGGCGATCCGTCTTCGTTGATCATAAAATCAGAATTGCCATGGTCTGCTGTCAGGAAAACGGTATAGCCGTGTTCAAGCGCCGCAGTAACCACGCGCTTCACACAGGCATCCACCGTTTCTGCCGCTTTCACCGCTGCGCTGAAAACACCGGTGTGGCCCACCATGTCTGTGTTTGCGTAGTTCAGGCAAATAAAATCCGCTGTTTCTTTTTCAATTTCCGGAATGAGTTTATCGGTAATACCGTAAGCACTCATTTCGGGTTGAAGGTCGTAAGTGGCCACCTTTGGCGATGGAACCATGATGCGGCTCTCCCCTTCAAAGGGTTCTTCCCTTCCGCCGCTGAAGAAGAAGGTAACATGGGGGTATTTTTCTGTTTCCGCAATACGGATCTGTTTCTTGCCATTGTTGGCGAGGATTTCGCCCAGCGTATTGTTGAGGTTGTCTTTCTCAAATATCACGTGCACATTCTGAAAACTGTGGTCGTACATCGTCATGGTTGTATAATCGATGTTGAGCCTGTGCATACCGAAGTCTGGATGGTCTGCCTGCGTAAGCACCTCCGAAATTTCGCGGCAGCGGTCTGTTCTGAAATTGAAGCAAAGCGCCACGTCGCCATCTTTGATGGTTGCCAGCGGTTGCTGCGCCTCGTTCACAATAACGGTGGGTTTGATGAACTCGTCTGTGATGTTCTCCCTGTATGCGTTTTCAACGGCAGCTACTGCATCGGTTGCTTTTTGTCCCTCGCCCTTTACCAGGCAATCGTATGCCAGTTTCACGCGCTCCCAGCGTTTGTCGCGGTCCATTGCATAATACCTCCCGCTCACTGATGCGATCTTTCCTACGGAACCATTCATGTGTTCCTGCAGTTCTTTGATGAAACCGAGCCCGCTTTTCGGGTCGGTGTCCCTTCCATCTGTAAATGCGTGGATGTATACCTCGGTCAGCCCTTCCTGTTTACAATCGTCACAGATCGCCTTGATGTGGTTGATGTGTGAATGCACCCCGCCATTGCTCACCAGCCCGAGCAGGTGCAACGGTTTTTGCGACGATTTGGCAAGCCGGATGGCTGCCAGCAAATGTTCATTTTTTGTTAAGTCTCCCTTGCGTATCGACACATTGATGCGCTCCAGCTCCTGGTAAACGATGCGCCCGGCGCCCAGGTTGAGGTGCCCCACTTCGCTGTTGCCCATCTGCCCGGCGGGCAAACCAACCTCTTCACCACAGGTGGTCAGCGTGGTATTCGGGTATTTCTGATACAAAGAACTTACAAACGGCACATTTGCGTTCTGGATCGCGTCTGCCGATCTTATTTTTCCGAGTCCCCAGCCATCCATAATGACCAGTATTGCTTTCTTGCTCATGGCATAAAATTACTGCATTTACAATTGATGAGAAGATGTTAACTTTATGCTAATACCCGCCGCTGCACAATCTGGCATGTTTTTGGCATTTACGGGGGTAATTACAGTATATGAAAAAATTATTCTTATTAATTGGATTGATGATCGGGCTGGTGTCTTTCGGACAGAGCGGCGACGCGGATGCCATCGTTAACGCGCTCAAGTCGGGCGATGCCACGAGGCTGACGGAACACCTTGATGATTTTGTAGACGTTAAATTACTCGATAAACCAGAGGTAAAGAACATGAGCCGTAACCAGGCCGCCATCACTTTAAAGGGCTTTTTTACGGAGACCGGTATCAACGGTTTCGAAAAAACCTCGCAGCGCGATGCAACTGGTATTTCTTATCTCACCGGCAAGCTTCAGAACAGCAACAAGGGTTACAACATCACCCTTATGATGAAAATGAAGAACGGCAAGTGGCAGATCATTACGGTTCGGGTAAGTTAGCAATTGGCGCGCCCATCCCTAAATCATTTTCAAGATCCCGCGGAAGCGGGATCTTTTCTTTTCGGGAAGCTGTGGGCATGTTGCGGCCCACAACAACGGCCACCTACGATTCCCTACCTTTGTTTCATGAAATCTTTCGACGAACAACTTACGCACCTGATCAACGAAGCTTTACAGGAAGACGTTGGCGATGGCGATCATTCCACGCTTTCCAGTATTCCCGTGGGGAAGAAAGGGAAGGCCGTGCTCAAGATCAAGCAAGACGGCATACTGGCGGGCGAGGCGGTGGCGGAAAAAATATTCAGGATGAAAGAAGAAGGCATCGTTTTCACCCCTTATAAAAAAGACGGGGAGGCGATGTTTATTGGCGAAAAGGCATTCGAGGTGGAGGCGTCTGTGCATACGATCCTTACCTGCGAGCGCCTTGTACTGAACTGTATGCAGCGCATGAGCGGCATTGCAACCTTAACGCGTGCCTATACGGAGAAACTGGAAGGCTATCATACCCGGCTGCTCGATACACGAAAAACCACGCCTAATTTCAGGCTGCTGGAGAAAGAAGCGGTCAGGATCGGCGGCGGTGTGAACCACCGGTTTGGTTTGTATGATATGATCATGCTGAAGGACAATCATATCGATTACTGCGGCGGCATTGTACCCGCCATAGAGGCAGCCTATGCCTATGTGCAGAAAATGAAGGATCCGCTTAAGATAGAAGTGGAAACAAGAAACATTGAAGATGTGATAAGGGTTTGTGAAGCGGGCAAAGGAAAAGTGTTCCGCATCATGCTCGACAATTTTTCGCCGGGGCTGATCGTTGAAGCAATGAAGATCATCGACGGGGCATTTGAAACAGAGGCCAGCGGCGGCATCAACCTCGAAACCATTGAATCGTATGCGGCCACGGGTGTTGATTATGTGAGTGTGGGCGGACTGATACACCAGGCAAAAAGTCTTGATCTCAGCCTGAAAGCTGTGATCATCTAACCTTAACTTTTGGAAAGTTTATAACTTTCCAAAAGTTACCAAACAGGAAATCATGAGTAAAAAAAATAAACCGGACGCCCGCGGATTTGTTTTCAGTACAGATCCCTCTTTCCGGTTTGAACCGGAGGAAACGGGATCGCTGGATACGCTTCCCGCAAGCCAGCAAAAGCTGCGTGTACGCCTTGATACAAAGCAACGCGCGGGCAAAGCCGTAACGCTGGTAACCGGTTTTGCCGGCAAAGAAGAAGATCTTGAGGATCTTGGCAAAAAACTAAAAAATTTCTGCGGTACCGGCGGCAGTGTGAAAGACAATGAAGCCATTGTGCAGGGCGACCAGCGGGATAAAGTATTGCAGTGGCTCTTGAAGAACGGCTATACGCAATCGAAAAAAGTATGATCCTTTCCTGGTCATTGGCGGGTGTTATCCCTGGAAACCAATCGCATTGTGCGTTCCATCACAGTATGGTTTTTTTGCGGAGGCCCCGCAGCGGCAAAGCGCCGTTGTGCCTTTTTTTATTTCTTCTGTTCCGTCGCTGTGTGTAATGCGGCAGTCTGTATTTACCAGGATCGGTCCGTTGGGTGTGATCTTGATATTAAGGATCTCCGCGGCTTCTTTTACCACGTTGTTCCCGGTTGAGCCTTCCCCGCCTTCTTCTTCGTTCCTGAAATAACTCAGCGCGCCGCTCGGGCATTTGCGCACCTGTTCAATGATCTTTTCGGTGTCCGTTCCTTCCATGGTGATCCATGGCCTTTTTGTGGGATCAAAAACCTGGCGGAGCTGTGTCCAGCAAATACGGCTGTGGATGCAGGTATCAGGCTTCCATACAACGGTGATCTCACCGTTTGAATATTTTTTTGTGGTGATGGGCATGCCGTAAAATTACAATGAATTTGTGAATGGCGCTTCTCCGGGCAGGCAACAGCCGGCAAGGCCAAATAGCAACTCACACGATCAATAATCGATCTCCAGCTTCAGCCGGTCCTTCAGCTCCTTAACAAGCGGGTATTGCGATGCGATGTGTTCGAATTTGTCTTTGCTGTTGAGGCGCATGTGCAGGGGAATGTCTTCTCTTTCGCCTGCTTCCACAAGCACATTGAAAACAATGGCCCTGTTGTTGAAGTTGGTGTGGATATGGTCCATCAGCATCATTTTTTCCTGCTCCACAAATTTTTGTGAAGTAAGTGCCGACACTGTTACCGTAAAACGTATTTCATTTTCAATCTCCAGCCTCGCCGCCCTGAATGTTCCGGCCGATGAGTGCTTGAGCTGCTTTTCCAATAGCTCCGTATAGCTGTCCCAGCAGGCACGCAGTTTCTCCATAGACAATACCTCCGCTTCCTTGATCTCTTCAACCGCGTACCTGTCGCCCGCTTTCTCGCGCAGCACATCCAGCAGCGATTTTTTTACACCATTGGATGCAGGCGCCTGTCTTGGCGCAGTGCGCACCGGTGGCGGCGCCATTGCCGCTGCGGCTTGATGCGTTGGTGTTGGAGGGGCAGGCTTTGCTGCAGCCGGTGCTGCCACTGGTTTCTGGTCGATGTATAGTTTTGCCTCCGGCGTTTTTGCAGCCGCCTGCTGGTATTGTATAGGGGTTACTGCTCTTGTTTTAAAGGCGACGGGCCCGTCAACTCGTTTTTTTTTTACAACGGTGCCATTGTCCATTGCCAAGTCGATGGCCTGCTGGAGAAAATTGAGTTTGATCAGCGTAAGTTCAACGTGCAGCCTTTTGTTGCGCGCCATCTTGTAATTGATCTCTGCCTCATTGAGTATATTCAGTGCGCTTACCAGGTAGGAGAGCCCTGTTTTTGAAGCGGTGGAAACGTATTTGTCCTGCATGCCTTCTACTACTTCGAGCAACGCTGCGGATTTTGCGTCTTTTGATACGAGCAGGTTCCTGATGAATTCTGCAAATCCATTCAATACGAGATCGCCTTCAAAACCTTTGCGGTTGATCTGGTCGTACAACATCATCGCACCGGCCATATCCTGTTGCTGCATACAGTCCAGCAGCTTGAAGTAGTAATCTTCGTCGAGAATATTGAGGTGTTCCAGTGTATTCTGGTAGGTAACGGTTCCATTGGTAAAACTCACGATCTTATCGAGGATGCTCAATGAGTCGCGCATGCATCCCTCGCTTTTTTGTGCGATCACCTGGAGCGCGGCTTTCTCTGCATTGATCTCTTCTTTGTCAACGATCTCCTGCAGGTGCGTCACCGTATCATTATTGGTAATGCGTTTGAAGTCGAATATCTGGCAGCGGCTCAGGATGGTAGGGAGGATCTTGTGTTTTTCTGTAGTGGCCAGGATGAAGATCGCGTACGATGGCGGTTCTTCCAGTGTTTTCAGGAACGCGTTGAAGGCACTTGCGCTGAGCATGTGTACCTCATCCACGATGTATACTTTGTATTTCCCCGCCTGCGGCGCAAAACGTACCTGTTCTACGAGAGAACGGATATCGTCTACCGAGTTGTTGCTGGCCGCATCGAGTTCATGGATGTTAAGGGAGGTTCCTGCATCGAAAGAAACGCAGCTGTTACAGGTATTGCAGGCCTCGCCATCGGCGGTTGGGCTGGTGCAATTGATTGTTTTGGCAAGGATCCGCGCACAGGTTGTTTTACCAACACCCCTTGGCCCGCAAAACAAAAACGCATGTGCAAGCTGGTTGTTCCGGATCGCATTTTTTAGTGTGGTAGTGATATGCGACTGCCCCACCACCGTATTAAAATTCTGGGGCCTGTATTTGCGTGCTGAAACGATGAATTTATTGTCCATAGCCGGGGTGCAATATAAGATTTTAGCCGCGAGCTCTATGCTGCGGGTCGCGGCCTTTTCTGTTAATGTGAACAAGTTTTAACGTCAATCCAAGGGGTAAGGGAAGCTGATTTTTCTACCGGGTTGAACAGGTGTGCCCTCGCACAGTGAACCACCGGCCCGAACAGCCATCCTATCCTACAATGAAAAACAGGGGAGGCCGCAAGAGCGGCCCGAGGCTCATTTGTACTCCATTTCAGGATGCTTCTCAAATGGCTTGTTCCTGTCGAACAGGTAACGGAAAGTGATCATGCGGCGGCTTTGTTTGCCGTTGAGACTTTTGTAGATGTTGATCATTTTCGGGTTCCATTCGCCGGCCCAGCCCATTTCGTACTGGTGGTACCAGCCTTTGTTCTGAACAAGCAACCCGCATTCGTAGATCATAAAACTATCGATACCCAGCGCCTGGTATTTTGGCACCACGCCAAAAGCCAGGCCCGTGAGCCTTTTGTTGTAGCCCATCTTTTTCATCCACAACAAGCGCAGTTTCTGCCAAAGGCCAAACTTGCCGTTGAAATGTTTGAAATACTGGTTGAGGTCGGGGATGTTGATGAACATCGCGATCGGTTCGTCCTTGTAATAGGCAAACCAGATCAACCTGGGGTCCATCACCGGTTTCATCTTGTTGAATAGTTTGATCACCTGCTCATTCGTGATCTCTTTTGCCTCTCCATGCTGTGCCCAGGCCGCATTGTAAACTGTAGCGAAATCAACCGCGTATTTTTCAATTTTGTCGAGGGTGAGGTGCCGCGCCTCGTATCCCGGTTTCGCTTTGAATTTTGCGTGCCGCTCGGGAAAGCGGGGTGGCAGCGGATCATCCACCTGCATGTTGTAATAAAACTGGTTGTAATAATTTTCAAACCCGTAATTGTTGAACAACGCTTCGTAGTAGGGTGGGTTGAACGACATGCCATACATCGGCTCATCATCAAAACCCTCTACCATCAATCCCCACCATTTGTCGCGGTCGCCGAAATTGATCGGCCCATCCATCGCTTCCATGCCTTTGCCCTGCAGCCAGCTCTTTGCTGTATCGAACAATACATTGGCAACGGGCTGGTCGTCTATGCAATCAAAAAAACCAATCCCGCCGGTGGGAAAATCCGTGCCTTTGTTGATGTATTTCGAATTGGTAAAGGCAGCAATACGGCCGATCAGTTGACCGTCGTCGCTCCTGGCGATCCACCTTTTGGCCTCACCGTATTTGAAATTTTTATTTTTCGACGGATCGAACACCTCGTTCACCTCGTTATCGAGCGACCTGATGTAACATGGGTTGCCCTGGTTCATCAACGCATTTACTTCAAGAAAATCTTTTGCGGTCTGTTTATCGGTTACTTCGATCAGTTGCATCGTAGGTCTGTTTTTACAAATATAGGCCAGTAAAATGCCAAAATAAAGCCATCAGTTTGCAAACAATTTTTCACTCATCTTCTCATCGTGCCCGTAGATGTCTTTCCTGAAATTGAGCAACCCGTCCTTATCCACCCATGCGGTAAAGTACACGATGAAAACCGGAACGGGTTTTTGAACCGACACCCATTTCTCTTTCGCAAGATGCATGGCTTTGTCGATCGCCTCGCTTGTCCAGGCAGAATCATTGCGGAGCATGTACTCCGCGAATTTTTTTGGCTCGCCTATGCGGATGCAGCCATGACTGAAATTGCGGTTTGTTTGCGTAAACAGTTCGCGGTTGGGCGTATCGTGAAAATAAATACTGTAATTGTTCGGGAAAAGAAACTTCACCAGGCCCAATGAATTCGAGGGACCGGGTTTCTGCCGCACATTAGGAACGCCACCGCTGTAACCGGTTATTTCCATATTGTTCCTGGCAATGTAGCCCGGGTTCCGTTTGATCGATGGCATGATCTCTTTGCGTACAATACTTTCAGGTACGTTCCAGTACGGGCTGAACACAACGTATTTAAGATTGCCGTTGAAAATAACGGTGTTGTTGGCGTTCGATCCAACGATCACGTTCATGTCGAAAACAAGGCGGCCACTGTCGTACACATGCATTTTGTATTCGGGAATATTTACCAGGATGTAATTCGTGTCTTTCTCTGCCGGCATCCATCGCACGCGTTCCATGTTAACGAGCACCTGGCGGATGCGCCGGGAAACGGGAACATTGAGTTCGCCGATCATCTTATTGCCGATAACGCCATCCACCGTTAAGCCCATGCGGCGCTGGAAGTTTTTAACGCCATCCACCAGCAGCGAATCGTACACGTCGCTTGAGTCCGCTGAAGCAATGTCTCCGAATAGTTGCAAGCGGTTTTTGATCTGAACAATACGTGCGTCAACGGCACCTGGTTTTAAAGATTTTGGAACATTGGCGATCGTATCGTTTGTTTCCTGTTTTTCCAGTGCGAGGTATTTTGAAAGGTATTCCTGCAATTTTTTGTATTGCGTATTCTGCGGCGCAAACTGGTCGGTTTCTTTTGCTTTTGTTTTGAGCGAAGAATCGAGCAGGGCGGTCAGGTCAATTTTTTTCCTGGGAATGAACCAGCCGAGTTGCGCTGCATCAATATCGCTTCCCTTGTACACTTTGGCAGCGTATTGAAAGAATTGCCCGGTGAGCAGCAACTCTGTTTGCATTACCCGGGCATCGTTCAGCACATGGTTTGGCCTTTGGCCGGTCAATGTGTCCACAAGGCCCTGCAAAGCGGGGTTGTACAGCGAGCTGTCGCCAAGATCGTTGATGTAGTTGTTCTGGAGGTTGATGAAATTATTTGCCTGTTCTGCCAAACCAGAAGTATCGAACCATGCGTACTGGTAATTCCTGTGGCTGTAAAAATCTTTGAACTGATCGGTAAACGCAGCATACTGCGGGTTTTCTGCAATGAATGCATCGATCCGGGCGCTGTCGAAAAACAGGTTGTTGAAAGAGGTTTTTTGGGTGATGGTGGTATCGCGCTGAACCATTTTTTTACTGCTGAAATACTTGCAGGAAAAAAGGAAGAACAAACAACAAACGGGTAAGAGTTTTTTCATAGCTTATTGAATGTACACCAGGAAGTTTCTTCCTGTGCGTAGCTGTCGTATTATTTTTTAAAAGTTCAGCGCTGAACAACCAGAGTGGCGGCAACAACGCCGGCGGTTTCGGCGCGCAGGCGGGTATTGCCCAGGCTAACCGGTATGAAGCCGGCATCCAGGGCCAGCCGGATCTCTTCGTGCGAAAAATCGCCCTCCGGGCCGATAAGCACCTGTACGTCGTTTGAAGCGGGAAGATCCCGTATAAAATTTTTCTGCTCATCCTCGCAATGGGCAATGAGTTTTTGTTGATGGGTTGCGTTTTTCACACAAACGTTGAATGCGATGGGCTCGTGTAAAACCGGGAGCCAGGCCTGCTGGCTCTGGAGCATTGCAGCGATCAGAATTCCATTCATTCTGTCGTGCCGGAACCGTGTATGCTCTGTGTGATCGGTGAGCAGAGGTTGTATTTCCGTAACACCGATTTCAGTTGCTTTCTCTAGGAACCATTCAAACCTGCTGTTGTTTTTAAGCAGTGCAATCGCGATGTTTGTTTTTTTTGCCGGCGCGGGAAGGGATGTTTGTTCTTCGATCAGGACCACCGTTTTTCTTTTGTCTTCGCTGATGATGCTTGCTTTAAAAAGATTGCCCCGCCCATCGGTCAACTGCAATGCCGCACCGGTTCTCATCCGGAGTACCTGCGTGCAATGTTTGCTGGTTTCTTCGCTTAAGGTAAAATGGGTGCTTGCAGCCGAAACAGTGTTTTCGTAGAAGAAAGGAAGGGCCATGGTGCGTGGTAAGTTGAGCGTGATCGGTTTTAAGGGTGTATGATCTTTTTTTGTAACAACCTTCGCATAAAAATAGTCAAGAAGCCTGAACAGTACATAAGATCCGAAAACAAAGGCCGGTCCGAGAACCAGCCTTTCATTGTATGATTTTAAAATTATTTTTCGTTCATGCTAAAAAGGTGCGTCCGCATCAAAACCCTCATCAAAATCGCCGCCATTCATTTTGCTTCCTTTTTCGATGTAAAGTTTGGCATCGCTTCCGCCGGCTGGTGGCATGGGTGTGCCAACGGGTTTCCAGCTGCTGCCCAGGCCGGGCAATCCGCCGCCGCCATCTTCCCATTCTTCAAATTTCTGGATCTCCAGTTTGGCGCGCAGCTTAATGGTTTCGAGTGATCCGTTCCTGTGTTTGGCAATACGCACATGCGTTTCGCCGTGTGTGCTTTCGCCGTTCTCGTTGTTCATCACCTCGTAGTATTCCGGGCGGTAGATGAACATTACCATATCTGCATCCTGCTCGATGGCGCCCGATTCGCGGAGATCGCTCAGCTGCGGCATCTTGCTTTCTTTTCTTGTTTCCACCGCACGGCTCAACTGGCTCAGTGCAATGATGGGGATGTTCAATTCTTTTGCGAGCGCCTTCAGGTTTCGCGAGATGGTGCTGATCTCCTGTTCGCGGTTCCCTTTCGCATCGGCGCTTCCGCTCATCAGCTGCAGGTAATCGATGATGATAAAACCAACCTTGTGTTTGTTCACCAGCCTTCTTGCCTTTGCACGGAACTCGAAGATGTTCAATGCCGCCGTATCATCAATGAAGATCGGCGCCACTTCCAGTTTTTTTATTCCCTTGCTCAGGAGTTGCTGGTACTCGTAGTCTTCCAGTTTACCACGCGTGATCTTTTCCATTTTGATCTCGCTCTCCGCACTCAATATACGTGTTACCAGCTGCGATGCGCCCATCTCAAGCGAGAAGAACGCCACCGGCACCGGGTTGGTGGGGTGCATGGCCGCGTTGCGCGCCAGGTTTAGGGCGAAGGCTGTTTTACCCACGGCCGGGCGGGCCGCAAGAATGATCAGGTCGGTTGGCTGCCACCCGTAGGTAACACGGTCAAGCGTAGGAAACCCGCTCGGTACACCCGAAATATCATCGGTTTTGGTGCGGAGCTCATCAATACGGTTGATGGTTTTTGCCAGAACGTTCTGTATGTCCTCGAAATTCTTCTTGAGGTAGTTGTTCGTGATGTTGAACATTTTTGTTTCGCTGTCGTCGAGCAGGTCAAAAACATCTGTGCTGTCTTCGTATGCATCGCCAATGATCTCCCCGCTGATGCGGATCAGTTCCCTCTGGATGAATTTCTGCAGCACGATCCTCGCATGCGCCTCGATATTGGCAGTGGAAACAACGGAATTGGTGAGTTTGGTTACATAGTAGGGGCCGCCCACCGCATCCAGTTTTTCGCGCATCTTCAGTTCTTCCACCACGGTGAGGATATCAATGGGCATGCTTTTCTGCTGCAGGCTCTGCATCGCTTTAAAGATCTCCTGGTGCGATTCTACATAAAAACACTCGGGTTTGATGATCTCCGTAACGCTGTCGAATGCACTTTTTTCAAGCATGATGGCGCCCAGTACCGCTTCCTCCAGTTCTTTCGCCTGGGGCGGCACCTTGCCATATACCATGGTGCCCATGTCTATCGAAGTCTTTCTTCTTTTACTGCGGTCTTTATTCAGGCTGGTCAGGTCCATATCGGGTGTTCGTCAGTTTTGGTTGGGGTTAGTAAAAACGATGTATCAATGCTTCTCCTTCGATTTCTTTTCCGTGTTACGGAATTGTTACCAGCCGGTAAGAGGGCGAATATAAACGGAAGAAGCTGGCAAGCGAAAACTTTTCAAACTAAATTTTCATCCACAGGATATTACACCCAGGCTAACACGCAAACCTGCTTCATTCACATATTTTACACGCTTATCCACCAAAAGTAAAAGTTTTCCTACGTTTCGCCCTGTTAATTCACATTGCTTGTGCAGAAAGAATTTTTGAGGAAAAACGGCGGGATGGGGGTTTTTTGTGTAACTGTTTTTGGCAGGCCCGTGCCCTAAACCACGCGTAACAGGCCATTCCCCGGGGCAGGTAAAGCGGCCGCCGCCCAGGCCCGCAAGCCAATAGCTTGCCGCTTGCGGCTTATAGCGTATTTTCGCCCCCGTAAAGAACAAGCAACTATGACGATCAGTTACAATTGGTTATGCGATTACCTGCCGGAAGCGATCGATCCGGAGAAATTGTCTAAAATTCTCACCTCCATCGGGCTCGAAGTGGAGAGCCTGGAGCGATACGAAAGCATCAGGGGCGGATTGGCCGGGCTGGTGGTAGGAGAAGTGCTGGAATGCGGGCAACATCCGAACGCCGATAAATTAAAAGTTACCAAAGTAAATGTGGGTGCAGGCGAGCCTTTGCAGATCGTTTGCGGCGCCAGTAATGTTGCGGCGGGTCAGAAAGTGATCGTTGCAACCGTTGGTACAACCATTTACCCGGTGAACGGCGACCCGCTAACCATGCGCGTTGCCAAAATCCGCGGTGTTGAGAGCCATGGGATGATCTGCGCCGAAGACGAGATCGGTTTGGGCGCCGACCACGCCGGTATTATTGTAATGCCCGAAAATGCAGTACCGGGATCGGCCGCGGCAGATTATTTCAAGCCTTATGCAGACTGGATTTACGAGATCGGCCTCACACCCAACCGGATGGATGCGATGAGTCATTATGGTGTGGCCAGGGACGTATGCGCCTATCTCACCCATCATTCAAAAGAAACAAAAGTAAAATCGCCCCTCACCGGGCCGTTTTCTGCCGATAACAATTCGAAGCCGGTAAAAGTAACGGTTCAGAACAAAATAGATTGCGAGCGTTATGCAGGCGTAAGCATCGCCGGTGTTACAGTGGGCGAATCGCCGAAATGGCTGAAGGACCGGCTCGTTTCCATTGGGCTCAGGTCGATCAACAACATCGTTGACATCACCAATTTCATCCTTCACGAAACGGGGCAACCGCTGCATGCATTTGATGCAGACATGATCGCTGGCAACGAGATCATCGTAAAAAACCTGCCGGAAGGCACCCTGTTTGTTTCACTGGATGAAAAAGAAAGAAAACTCAGCAGCGAGGACCTGATGATCTGCAACGGCAAGGAAGAAGGCATGTGTATTGCAGGTGTTTTTGGCGGTTTGAAAAGTGGCGTAACGGCCGCTACAAAAAATATATTTCTCGAGAGCGCCTGGTTTCACCCGGTCAGCATCCGCAAAACTTCTGTGCGCCATGAACTGCGTACAGATGCCGCCACGCGTTTTGAAAAAGGCGTAGATATTTCAAACACGGTGAATGTGCTGAAACGTGCGGCGCTGCTGATCAGGGAGATCGCAGGTGGCGAGATCGCGAGCGAGGTGGTAGACGTGTATCCCGACCCAAAACCAAAGACAGAAGTAACGCTGAAAAACCATTACCTCAAAAAACTGAGCGGCAAAAATTACCATTCAGACGCGGTGAAGAAGATATTGACCAGTCTTGGTTTCGACATCGTTCGCGAAGGGATAGATGAGATCCGCGTAGGGGTTCCTTACAGCAAGCCAGACATCAGCATACCCGCAGACATCGTGGAAGAGATCCTGCGGATCGACGGATTGGACAACATAGAAATTCCTGCCACAATAACCATCAGCCCTTCGGTTGAAAACCTGCGTGTGAAAGAAGCGCTGCGCGATAAGATTGCGGGGTACCTGGTAGGACAGGGTTTCGTGGAGATCCTCACCAACTCCATCACCAACAGCAGGTATTTTGACGAAGCGGTACTGGAAACAACCGTGAAAATGATCAATAACCTGAGCGAGGAATTGAATGTACTGCGCCCTTCAATGGTGGAAACCGGCCTGGAAGCCATATCCTACAACCTCAACCGCAGGAACAACAACCTGCAGTTCTTTGAATTCGGTAAAACCTATACCAGCAAAGCAGTGGGGGCATACCAGGAAGACGAGCACCTGTGTTTGTACATTACCGGCTCCAACCACGAAGATGGCTGGCGCGAAAAAAGCAAGCCCCAGGATTTTTATAAACTCAAGGGCCTCACCACCGCGGTTTGCGAACTCTGCGGCCTCAATAACCTGCGTTTTGAAAGCGCAGGCGAACAAGGCACGGTATTGGATGTGTACCACGAAAAAACATGGCTCGGCAAATTAAGAGCGGTTGATGCAGGCAAACTGCAGCAGTTTGATATCAGGCAGCCCGTATATATCCTTGACATCAGCTTTGCATCGCTTGAAAATGCGGTGAGCAGCAACAGGATCACGTACAGGGAAGTGAACAGGTTCCCGGTAATGCAGCGCGACCTTGCCATGGTTGTAAACCGTTCCACTACTTACGAATCGATAGAGCAAACGGTAAAAAAAGTAAAACTGCCCAAGCTCAAAGACATGCGCCTGTTCGATGTTTTTGAAAGCGAAAAACTGGGCGCAGGTAAAAAATCGATGGCCATCAGTTTTCTTTTTTCCGATGATGAGAAAACATTAACAGACAAAGAAGTGGATGGTATGATCGCCAGGCTGGTGCAGGGATTTGAGACCGACCTGGCCGCGGAGATCCGTAAATAAAAGAAGCAGGTACGAAGTTGGCGGTAAGGAATCCATACTGCCGACTTCGTATTTCCTATTTTCCGTTTGCACTTCTGCTTCAACTTTTTTATAACTTAGTTTGATGGTTGACCTTGACTTACAGATAAAAAGCATCCAGGACAAACTTCAGCAGTTGCTGAAGCAACAGGCAATGCTGCAAAAGGAAAACCAACGGCTGAAAAAAGAGCTGGAGAAAGCGGTTGCCGATAACGAGGCCAAGGAACGGTCGCTCCAGGCGATCAACCACCAGGTAGATGCGCTCAAACTCGGATCCGGCAATCTCCTGAACGAAACAGAAAAAAATGCACTCAGCAAGCGCATCGACGGTTACCTCAGGGAAATTGATAAATGTCTCGCATTGTTGAATACCTGAGCAGCCGGCATTTTTTGGGCCGCGGTGTAAATCATTCACCCCGGCTACAGACTTCAAACCCCAAACCTGCAACCTATGCCCGAACTCATTCCCGTAAATATCCTGATCGCCGACCGCAGCTACCGTCTTAAGATAGATGTTGCAGATGAAGAGGTGTTGCGGAAAACCGCAGCGCTCATCAACGACAAGATCACGGAATTCAAAACCAATTTCGCGGGCAAGGATATGCAGGATTATGTGTCGATGGTGTTGCTCTGGTTCGCTACCGAGCAGAAACAATCCGGCAACGATATGGTAAAATGGAACGAGGCCGCCGCTAAGCTGGCCTCATTGGAGAAGATCCTGGATAAGGGAATCGAAGAGTCTTTATAAAGTAAAAATTGAAGACAGGGTGCTGCCATCTTCCGTTCCCAGTCGCCCTGACTGGTCTTCTTCTTGGACCTTTTCCCTAATATTGCCTCCTGCATGAAAAATTATTTCCTCATATCGGTCAAGAACAGCATCCGCAGTTTTGCGTTCCGGTTGTACAGTTATTATGAGCGGCATTTCAAACACAAGATCTCTGTATACGATCTGCAGGCCATCTCCCTGATCCGCCGTTTGCCCACTGATGCAGTGTGTGTAGACATTGGCGTTAACGAAGGACAGCTGTTCAATTCTATGTACAGGCATTGCAAAAACGGGATGTTGTATGGCTTTGAGCCGATACCCGATCTGTACAATTACCTCACCCGTAAATACAATTCGCCCCGTGTTCATTTAAAGAAAATGGTTTTGTCGGATACGGAAGAGGCCGTCAGCTTTTTTTATTTCCCCAAACGCACCGGTGTGAGCGGGCTGGCGCGCCGTTCGTTCAATCAACTGGAGGCAAAAGAGCTGAACTATACGGCAGCGCTGCTGGATGATGTTTTGAAAGATGTGCCGCGCATCGACCTGGTTAAAATAGATGTGGAAGGCGCAGAGCTGAAGGTTTTCCGCGGCGCCAGGCAAACGATCGCACGTTGCCGCCCCACGATCATTTTCGAATGCGGGTACGGCGGCCTCGAATATTTTAAAGGAACCCCCGAAGAGGTCTACGATTTTTTCGAGGGTATCGGGTATGCGCTGTCCATCCAGAAAGCCTACCTCGAAAATCACCCGCCGCTCGACAGGCATACCTTTCTCCATGTTTTCAAGAACGGCTACGAATCGCAATACATCGCTGGTCCGCGGGCTTGAGAAATGAAAAAAGAATCCTGGATCCGGATGACATAATCCCTGCCCAGGCCGTTTTTTGTGCCGACCAAACCGGCTCAGCTTACCCTTGTAAATAGGCAATATTCAAGTTCGCGGTTCGCTGTTCGGCGTTCGATGTTCATTTTCCGTATCTTCGTCCGGTATCACTACTTATGACAGGAAAATGAGATGTGAACAACGTTTCTATTTGATTGCGAACTATTTAAAAACATTCCAAAACCATGGACCAGAATGTCATGTATATTATAATTGGTGTAGGTGCACTGATTGTGGGGCTTGTAGCGGGTAGGCTTATTTTCGCCAGGAACACGAAAAAGCAGGTAGAAGAGGCTGAGCAGCAGGCTCAAAATATTCTCAAAGAGGCCGAACTAAGGGCCGAAACGATCAAAAAAGAAAAACAACTGGAAGCGAAAGAACGCTTCGTTCAGTTGAAATCCGAGTATGAGCGTGAGGTGAACGAACGCAACCGCAAACTGGGCGAGTCTGAGAACCGTGCCAAACAGAAAGAACAGTCTATTAACCAGAAAGAGGCCAACCTCGACAAACAGGTTAAAGAGAACGAGGCCATCAAAGAAAACCTCAACCGCCAGATAGAGGTGGTGAACCAGAAGCGTACCGAACTGGAGAAACACCAGGAGGAACACATCCGCCGACTTGAAAAAATTGCCGGCCTCAGCGCCGAAGAGGCAAAAACGCAGCTCGTAGAAAGCCTCAAAGCCGAGGCGCATTCGCAGGCGCTTACTTTACAACAGGAGATCATCGAAGACGCGAAACTGAAGGCCAACAAAGAGGCCCGCAAGATCGTGATACAGTCTATACAGCGTACCGCTGCCGAAGTAACCATTGAAAATACGGTTACCGTGTTCAACCTCGAAACAGATGAGATCAAGGGGCAGATCATTGGCCGTGAGGGACGCAACATCCGCGCCATCGAAGCGGCAACGGGTGTTGACCTGATCGTTGACGATACGCCGGAGGCGATCATCCTTTCTTCATTCGATCCGCTGAGAAGGGAAGTGGCGCGTTTGAGCCTGCAGCGGCTGGTGTCAGACGGACGTATCCACCCGGCACGTATCGAAGAAGTAGTAGAAAAAACACGCAGGCAACTGGAAGAACAGATCATCGAAATAGGAGAGAGAACAGTGATCGAGATGGGTATTCACGGCCTGCACAAGGAACTGGTACGCATAGTGGGCAAGATGCGTTTCCGTTCATCTTACGGGCAAAACCTGCTCATGCACAGCCGCGAAACGGCCAACCTTTGTGCGATCATGGCCGCAGAGCTGGGTATGAACCCGAAGCTGGCAAAACGCGCGGGCCTGCTCCACGATATCGGCAAAGTGCCCGACGAAGAAACCGAACTCACACACGCATTGCTCGGCGCAAAACTGGCAGAGAAGTATGGTGAGAACCCTGCGGTGGTAAATGCCATCGGTGCGCACCACGATGAAATGGAGATGCAGTACGTAATCTCCCCGATCATCCAGGCCTGCGATGCAATCAGCGGTGCGAGGCCGGGTGCACGCCGCGAGATCATGCAGCAATACCTCCAGCGCATCAAAGACCTTGAAAATCTCGCGTTAACGTATACCGGTGTAGAAAAAGCCTACGCCATCCAGGCCGGCCGCGAACTCCGCGTGATCGTAGAAGCAGATAAGGTAACAGACGTAGACAGCGACAAACTAAGCTTCGAGATCGCACAAAAAATACAAACAGAAATGACCTACCCCGGCCAGATCAAGGTTACGGTGATCAGGGAGAAAAGGGCGATAAATATTGCGCGATAAATTTCTAATTCGTAGTTAGAAATTAGGAATTAGAAATTAGGAATTAGTAATTAGGAAGTAATAATTGTAACTAAAGATTAATGTGTGGCCTTTGTCAAACATAAAAACAGCATAAATATGCAACCACAGGGCTTGCAAAAAAATAATTACTAATTACTAATTATTAATTATCAATTATCCTTACCTTTGCCGTCCGCAAAAAAGAAAAGTTATGAACGCAGCAGTTCAATTTGTACACGACCAGTTGACCACACAGAAGACCCATCCTAAATTCAAGGCTGGTGACAATGTTACTGTGAAATATAAGATCGTAGAAGGTGGTAAAGAGCGTATCCAGGATTTCCGTGGAGATGTGATCAAATTACAGGGAAATGGCGCTACGGCATCATTTACTGTACGTAAAATATCAGATGGCGTAGGTGTGGAGCGTCTTTTCCCGATGCTTTCTCCAAACATCGATTCTATCGTTCTGAACAAGACCGGTAAAGTCCGCCGCGCAAAACTCTACTACCTGCGTGAGCGCAGCGGTAAGAGCGCACGTATCAAAGAAAAACGCTTCTAAGAACAGCGGTTTCAAAATAAACAGGAGCGAAAGTTTAGTAAATGCTAAACTTTCGCTTTTTTATTGCGTCTAAAACATGTTTTGCAGCGTATTTACCTATTAATTACTTGGAGAATATTGGTTTTCTCTTACCTTCACATCTCTTAAAACAATTTTTATGGGCAACTTAGGATTCCAAGAAATATTACTGATTGCAGTAGTAGTATTAGTATTGTTCGGTGGCAGGAAGATTCCTGAATTCATGAGAGGGCTGGGTAAAGGCATCCGCGAATTCAACGATGCAAAGAGCAACGTTAAGAAAGAACTGGAAGAAGGCATGAAAGAAAAAGACCAGACCACAACCACAACTACTACCCCACAACCGTAATTCATTTCTAAAAGTATTTTAGCCTTTGTTTCGCTACAGCTCAATCAAAGACTATCATAAAGCATTACAGAACGGCCAAACCACCTGCGTGGAGGCCGTTCGTTGTTATTTGGATGTCATCAGGCAAAAAAAACACCTCAACGCTTTTCTCGAAGTATACGATGATGAGGCGCTGAAAGCCGCAGCAGCACTGGATCTCCAACGCAATGGCCTTTCTGAGCTCCCACCTTTGCATGGCGTGGTGGTTGGGTTGAAAGATGTGATCAGTTACAAAGGCCATACCCTCTCCGCGGCTTCCCGCATTCTCGAAAATTTTACGGCCGTTTACAACGCAACCGCAGTCGATAAATTATTGGCCGCCGGCGCCATTGTGATCGGCAGGCAGAACTGCGACGAGTTTGCCATGGGCAGCAGCAATGAAAACTCTGCGTTCGGCCCGGTAAAGAACAGCATCGATGAAGAACGCGTGCCCGGTGGCTCTTCCGGCGGCTCCGCAGTAAGCGTGCAGGCCGGTATGTGCATGGTGAGCCTGGGCAGTGATACGGGCGGGTCCGTTCGCCAGCCGGCGGATTTCTGTGGTGTGGTGGGATTGAAGCCTACCTATGGAAGAATTTCCCGCTATGGTTTGATCGCCTACGCTTCTTCGTTCGACCAGATCGGCATTTTTGCCAACTCGGTCGAAGACGCAGCGATCGTACTCGAAGTGATCTCGGGTGCGGATGATTTCGACAGCACCGTTTCGCAACGGGAAGTGCCTGCGTTTGCGGAAGCACTGCCCGGGCCGGAAAAAAAATACCGGATCGCCTATTTCAAGGAAGCGCTGGAACATCCCGGGCTGGATGCGGCTATAAGGACGTCGATCGAGTCGTTTATAAAAAAATTAACAGAATCCGGGCATGTTGTAGAAGCCGTTGATTTCGAGTTGCTTGAACATGTTGTTCCTACTTACTATGTTTTAACTACCGCAGAGGCTTCCAGTAACCTTTCCCGCTTCGACGGGGTGAGATACGGTTACCGCGCCAACATCGCCAACGGCGATCTCACGGAGCTCTACAAGGCCTCCCGCAGCGAGGGTTTCGGTAAAGAAGTGCAGCGGCGCATCATGCTGGGCACCTTTGTGCTGAGTGCGGGGTACTTTGACGCCTATTTTACTAAGGCCCAGCAGGTTAGACAGTTGTTGTGCGATCGTACGAAACAGCTATTTTCTAATTACGATGCGATTGTTTCGCCTACCGTTCCCTCTACCGCTTTCAAGATCGGGGAGAAGAGCAGCGACCCGGTTGAAATGTTCCTGGCAGACATATATACGGTGTTCGCCAACCTGGCCGGGATACCCGCTATTTCCATCCCGCTCTTTAAACACCCCGATGGCATGCCGTTTGGCCTGCAGGTAATGACTTCTCATTTTGATGAGGTATCTTTGCTGCGCCTTTCCCAACAGCTTACACAGATGGCGGGGTAGGTAACTGACTGGTTCTTTCAACATGGCCCTGTCAGCTATTTGTTTCACGAATTCGATAGGCATGCGATGGTTCGGTATCAATATCAATAGTCATATTTCGTTGGCCAGGATCGGGCTGGTGGGTTTCTCTTTCGTGGTGGGAAGCATGGCCACCATGTCTTTCACCAATAAACCAGACGACGGCCAGCTCATCTCCGATTCTACTATTTCAGACAAAAACGGTTTTAAGAGTCTTTTCGCATCAAATACTTTCGATGCAACCAAGCCGTATGCAACGCAATTGAACCCGCGTGCGGTTTCTTTTGTGCAGGAATACATCCGCAAACAGGGCAAGGAGCTGGAGAGAATGAAGTCGTGGGGCAAACCCTATTTCGATCTTTATGATAATGTGCTGAGCCTTTACGGTGTTCCCAAAGAAATGAAATACCTGAGCGTGATTGAGAGCCACCTCAGCTCCGGCCTCGTTTCATGGGCGGGTGCCGTTGGCCCGTGGCAGTTGATGGATTATGAAGCAAGGCGTTTTGGCCTGCGCACCGGTGGCGCGGGCGACGACCGAATGGATTATTACAAAAGCACCCACGTGGCCGCCAAACTTATGAAAGAGCTGTACACTGAATTTGGCGATTGGCTGCTCGTAGTGGCTGCTTATAACGGCGGCGCAGGACGTGTAAGGCAAGCCATCAAAAGATCGGGGAGCAGGGATTTCTGGGAGCTCCAGTACAATTTACCCGAAGAAACACGCAACCACGTCAAAAAATTCATCGGTACCCATTATGTTTTTGAAGGAAGCGGCGGATGGACCACCCTTACCGCCAGCGAAACAGAGGCGCAGAAGCAATTGTTTGCCAAACCGCAGGAGGCTGTGCTTACCGATCTCGACCTCGAGAATACCGCCACCACAGAGATCAGCGGCCGTTACAACTCTGTTATTGTTGCAAACGGTCTGGCGATGGAAATCAACCAGTTCAACAAATGGAACCCGGGCTTTGATAAAACATTGGCAGAAGGGAAGAAATATCCCTTGCGTTTGCAAAAGGACAAGGTCGCGGTCTTTCATGCGCGCAAGAATAATTTCCTGATGGAGTCGGTAAGGGCGTTGCTGGACGGCAACACGAGTTCGCCGGCCAAATAGAAGAGCGCTACGAGAGTACTTTCCTTATCGCTTCGGCCTTCAATAAACATTCTTCGTATTCTTTTCCGGGATCACTGTAAAAAGTAATGCCCCCACCCACGAGGTACGAGAGATACCGGTTGGCCGCATTGTATAAAATACTCCGTATAACTACGTTGAAGTCGAAGTCCTTTCCCGGGCTTATGTATCCCACTGCGCCGGAGTAGATGCCGCGTTTTGTTTTTTCATACTGTTCTATCAGCTCCATCACCCTTCTTTTCGGCGCGCCCGTCATGCTACCCATGGGAAAGGTGGCGGTGATGATCTTCGATAGCGTTATACCGGGTTTCAAGTCGCCGCTTACCGTTGAGATCATCTGGTGCACCTGTGGGAAGCTGTACACGCCAAACAGCTCGTCTACTTTTACCGAACCTTCTTCGCAGATCCGGCTCAGATCGTTGCGCACAAGATCTACCACCATTACGTTTTCACTCTTGTCTTTCTCGCTTTGCTGCAGTTGCTGTTTCAGTGCCGCATCGGCCGCTGCATCCAACGCGTTGCGTTTGAATGTTCCTTTGATGGGTTGGGATAAGATATGGTTCCCTTTTTTCTGAAGGTATCTTTCCGGGCTTGCGCACAAAACATACCTGTTGTTCAGCTTGTAAAAACAGGAAAAAGGGTTGGGCGATATGGCAGTTAAACGGCGGTAAACCTGCAGTGCATCTACTTCAACATCTTCTGCAAAAAACTCCTGGCAGAAGTTGATCTCGTAACAATCGCCGCGCAAAATATGATCGCGCAGTTTTTCAACCGTTGCAATGTAATCGCTGCGCGGGATCTTCTGCCGGATCGGGATCGCCCACGATTCATCTGTTCCGGTAATGGACAGGGAGCTTATTTCCTGGTATACCGCAGCCGGATCTTTTTCAAGACAGGAGATCGTAAGTGTATCATCCTTCAACTGCAAAACAGTTTCCGGTTGAAAGAAAAACACATCGGGAAACCCGATCCTGTCTTCGTGCTGCGAATGGAGCGGGGCGGTTTCGTTTTTGAGGTCGTAGCCAAAATGGCCAAAGAGCCAGTCGTGGTGCGTATTACTGAATGCATCGAGTTGCGACAATGCATTTTCGCCCGGTGAAAAGATGTTTACTGCGCCTGCGGCCGCAAGGCACTCAACGGCCTGGTGCTGCGAATGGTACTGGTGGTTGTCCAGAAAGCAACAAATGTTGAACCGGTTTGCCCAGTTCAACATTTGCTGTTTGCATACATCGGTATGTTGTATTGAAAAAGATGCGGTTGTTCTGTTCACTGGCAGTTGCGATGATTAAAAATCATCATCTTCATCATCATCAAATCCACCACTTTTATCATTGAAGAGATCGAACTCTTTAAAGTCGTCGTCGAGCTTGAAGTCGTCGTCATCGTCGCCTTTCTTTTTGCCACCGGCGCCCGCAGCTTTCTTGCCCTTGCTTTTGGGGATGTCGAATTCATCAAAATCAGGATCCCAGTCGTCGTCGCCTTCTTCCGGTTTTTCCCAATCATCGTCTACATCAACATCTGAATCATCATCTTCATCATCATCGTCTTTTGATTTTTTTGATGATCCTTTTGCTGCTGTTTTTTTCACAGGTGCGGTATCCTCATCATCATCTTCCAAATCATCGTCGTCTTCTTCCATTTGTTTTTTGCTTTTGGAAGAAGGTTTCGCATCAGCATTTTTTGCCGGTGTTTTCGGAGTCGTGGATTTAGGACCCTTATCAGATTTCGCTGCCATATCCTAATAAGATTATTGCGTAAAATTTCAACGCAAATTATTATTAACCAAAAAAATTTTTACGTCACAAATGAAGTGCCAATAATTCCTACAGATGAATGATCTGTTCTCTGCCCGGCCCGTTTGAAACATATTTAACCGGGGCCCCGATGCTGCTGTTTATAAAGTTAATGTAATTCGTCATAGTTGCGGGCAAAGCTGCCACGTCGTTTATCTGGGTCGTATCCATGTTCCAGCCCGGGAAACCCTCCAGCACAGGGTCTATCTTCACCCTTGAGATCCGGAACGGTACTTCTTTGGTTTCTTTTCCATCGATGTTGTACGCGGTGCACACTTTAAGCTCGGCAAATGAATCGAGTACGTCGGCTTTTGTCATGATTACCTGTGTAACCCCGTTCAGCATACATGCATAACGAAGCGCCACAAGGTCTATCCATCCGCAACGGCGCGGCCTGCCGGTGGTGGCACCGAATTCGCTGCCTATTTTCCGAAGTTCTTCGCCTGTTGCATCGTCCAGTTCGGTTGGGAAGGGCCCGCCGCCCACGCGTGTGCAGTATGCTTTGGTTACGCCCATTACCTCATTGATGAGTTTCGGGGAAACGCCAAGCCCGGTACAGACTCCTGCCGAAATGGTATTGGATGAGGTTACAAAAGGGAAAGTTCCGAAATCAATATCCAGCATGCTTCCCTGCGCACCTTCTGCCAATACTTTTTTGCCTTTGGCGATCTGGTCGTTGATAAAATATTCGCAGTTCACCACGTTCAGCGTTTTGAGGAACTCGATGGCCTCAAAAAATTCTTCTTCCCATGATGAAATGTCTTCAATAAAATGAAAGTTATCCAGCAGTTTCTGGTGTTTCAACCGCAGCTTGATGTAATTGGTGGTAAAACTTTTGTCGAGCAGATCGCCCACACGCAGTGCATTGCGCCCGGTTTTATCCATGTATGCCGGCCCGATGCCCTTTAAGGTAGAACCGATCTTCGCTTCGCCCTTTGCCAGTTCCGAAGCCTTATCGAGTGCACGGTGCGTTGGTATAATGATGTTGGTGCGCTCCGAGATGAAAAGATTTTTTCTTACATCGATGCCATACGCTGCAACGGCGTCGCATTCTTTTTTCAGGGTAACCGGGTCGAGCACCACGCCACCGCCAATGATGTTGATGGTATTCTGGTGAAAAATGCCCGAAGGGATCTGGTGCAGCACCATTTTCTTTCCCTCTACATACAAGGTGTGCCCTGCATTTGGTCCACCCTGGAAACGGGCGATGATATCATAATTGGGTGCGAAATAATCGACAATCTTTCCCTTGCCTTCATCGCCCCATTGTAAGCCTAACAGTACGTCAACCATAAAATTATTTTGGATCGCGGCAAAAGTAAGCGAAAAACAAGCAACAAGAAACAAGTAGCCGCGAAGCTGGATGGTATTTTACATGAAATCACAAGTCCGGCTCTTTGTTACCCGTATTCCTGGTACCGGTACCTGTGTTTCCCGGTTCTCCTGGTTAGTTTTCTGTATCAAACCTGTCAACCGTTTGTATCCCGTTCAATTGTTTCAATGCATTCACCAGTACTTCCAGTTCCTCTTTATCGTGCACAAACACTTTGATGGTACCCTCAAACAGTCCTTCCCTCGATTCGATGGTCAGCCCCGCGATGTTGATGCGCAGGTCGCCGCTGATCACGTTGGTGATCTTGTTGATCACACCAACATCGTCCAGTCCCACAATTTTGAGGCCGGTGAGGAAAGAGATCTCCTTGTTCTTTGCCCATTTCGTTTTTACCACCCGGTGGCCGTAATTGGCGAGCAGCTGCGCGGCATTGGGGCAACTTGTGCGGTGGATGATCAGGCCCTTTCCGGTGCTCACGAATCCAAACACATCATCGCCGGGAATGGGGTTGCAGCATTTGGCAAGGGCATACATGATCTTATCGCTGCTCTCCCCGAAAATGATCAGCTCTGAATCTTTTTTGCTGTAATTTTTTGATGGTGCCTCGGGCTGTATCTCGGTAACAACCGGCTTGGGCTTTGGAAGTTCTATCTTATCGCCCAATACCTGGAATTCTTTCAGCTCTTTCAGATCGATTGCCTTGGTTGCGATCTTGTAATGCAGGTCGAGCGGCGATGGAAGTTTGTAAAACTGTACGAGCTCATTAATATTGTGTTCATTGTAAGCCGCGCCCATGCCTTCCATCTTGCGCTGCAAGGTGTATTTTCCGTCTTCTGCGATCTTTCTCTTCTCTTCGCGCAGCGCATCCTTGATCTTGCTTTTGGCCTTTGCCGTAACCACAATACCGAGCCAGTCTTCCGAAGGCTTCTGTTTGTTAGAGGTAATGATCTCCACCTGGTCGCCGCTGCGCAGCTTATGGCTGATGGGCACCAGTTTGTGATGCACTTTTGCGCCTATGCATTTGGTGCCGATGGCCGAGTGGATGGCGAAGGCAAAATCGAGCGCCGTGCTCCCGGTGGGGAGCATTTTTACTTCGCCCTTTGGCGTGTATACGTAAATTTCTTCGGCGAGGAAGGAGGTTTTAAAATCCTGTAAAAAGTCAACCCCGTCCGTATCCTGCGTGTTCAACACTTCGCGTATCTGGCCAAACCATTTATCGAAGCGGTCCTCGTCGCTTTTTTCTTCTTTGTATTTGTAATGCGCGGCAAGGCCCTTCTCTGCGATCTCGTTCATGCGCTTGGAGCGGATCTGTACCTCCACCCATTTACCCTGCGGCCCCATCACGGTTGTGTGCAGGGCCTCGTAACCGTTGTTCTTCGGGTTGCTCAGCCAGTCGCGTAGCCTTTCGGGCGATGGCGTGTACTCGTCTGTGATCATCGAATATACTTTCCAGCAGTCTTCTTTTTCTTTCTCGGGCGCCGAATCCAGTATCACCCGTATGGCGAAGAGATCGTAAACTTCTTCGAAGGCAACGGATTTCTTTTTGATCTTGGTCCAGATGGAATGGATGCTTTTTGGCCGTCCGTAGATCTCGAAATTCAATCCTACTGCTGTCATCTTTTCTTTCAGCGGCCTGATGAATTCGTTGATGTAACGGGTGCGTTCCCGTTTGGTTTCGGAGAGTTTCCTGGCGATGTCGCGGTAGGCTTCCGGCTCCATGTATTTCATGGAAAGATCCTCGAGTTCGGTCTTGATGTTGTACAGCCCCATCCTGTGCGCCAGCGGCGCATACACCCAAACCGTTTCGGAAGCGATCTTCAGCTGCTTCTCGCGTTTCATGTGATCGAGTGTGCGCATGTTGTGGAGCCTGTCGGCCAGCTTGATCAATATCACGCGCGGGTCGTCGGTGAGCGTGAGCAGGATCTTTTTGAAGTTTTCCGCCTGCTGGCTCGTATTGGTATCGATTACGTTGGAGATCTTGGTGAGCCCGTCAACGATCCGGGCGATCTCCGGGCCGAATTCCCTTTCCACATCTTCGAGGGTGATGTCTGTGTCTTCCACGGTATCGTGCAGCAGGGCGCAGATGGTGCTGCGAACCCCGAGGCCGATCTCTTCCACGCAGATCATCGCCACGGCTATGGGGTGAAGGATATAGGGTTCGCCGCTCTTGCGCCGCATGGTCTTGTGCGCCTCTGCGGCCATCTGGAAAGCTTCGCGTACCAGTTCCTTATCGCCTTTTTTCAATTTGGGGCGCAGGCTCCGCAACAGGGCACGGTAGTGCCTGATGATCTCATTTTTTTCCTGTTCGGGATTGAGATTGTATTTCGGTAAAACGGGTTCGGAAAGGGTTTCAGGTGCTTGCTCACTCATCCCTGCAAAGTTAAGCGTTTGGAGCGATGAGTTGGAGCGGTGAGGGGTTAAAATGGTCAAACCCATTAAAGCCGCGTTCAACTTAAATTATGATCGGCAGAATCCCTGCCGTTATACTCCTTAAATTTGCACCTCACTATGAGCCAATCGCCGAAAAAGAAAATATTTGATGTGTCGCTGCTGGGAAGGGTGTTCCGTTTTGTGCGGCCTTACCGTTCGTTTTTCTACATCAGCCTGGTACTGGCCATCGTAATGGCCGTGTTTGCGCCCATCAGGCCGTACCTGATACAGCTTACCGTAGACAAGGCCACGGGCAAACCGATCGCAGTTCCGCATTGGCTCGAGCTGTTCCTGTTCAAGTCAGATCTTTCGGATGCCACGCAGTTCATCATTGCCGTGAGCATTTTCCAGGTGATCTTTCTTTTTGTAGAAACAGCGATCCGTTTCTTCTTCACGTTCATCACGGCATGGATGGGGCAAAGTGTGGTGAAAGACATGCGCAATGCGGTGTACCAGAAAATCCTGAGCCTTAATTTAAGGCAGTTCGATAAAACGCCGATCGGCACGCTTACCACCAGGACCATCAACGATATCGAAAGCATCAACGATATTTTTTCGGATGGGCTGATCCCGATCATTGCCGACCTGCTCACGATCGTCATCACCCTGGGGTGGATGTTCTGGATGGATTGGCGCGTTACATTGATCAGCCTCATTCCTTTCCCTGTAATGATCATCGCCACCTATTATTTCAAGGAGAGCGTGAACAAAAGTTTCATCCGCGTGCGCAATGCCGTAACGGCGCTCAATGCTTTTGTGCAGGAGCACATCACCGGCATGCAGGTGGTGCAGGCTTTTGCCGCGGAAGAAAGGGAGATGGCCAAATTCAAAAAGATCAATACCGAACACCGCAACGCAAACATCAAGGCGATCTTTGCGTATTCCGTATTTTTTCCTGTGGTGGAAGTGGTGCTGGCCATCAGCATGGGACTGCTCGTGTGGTGGATCGCCGGGCATCCCACGAAAGATTCGGCGGGTCTGCTCGTTGCCTTTATTTTGTACCTCAACCAGATCTTCCGGCCGCTGCGCGTGATCGCCGATAAGTTCAACGTATTCCAGATGGGAATGGTGGCCGCCGAACGCGTATTGAAAGTGCTCGACAATGATGATGTTACGCCTCCCGCCCCAGCAAAAACCTACGACCCGGTACTGGTAGAAGGAAAGATCGAATTCAAGAACGTTTCCTTTGCCTATGTAGATGAGAATTATGTGTTGAAGAACATCAATTTCCAGGTGAAGGCGGGAGAAACGGTGGCGCTGGTGGGGCATACCGGCAGCGGCAAAACATCGATCATCAGCCTGCTCAACAGGCTGTATCATATACAACAGGGAGAGATACTGGTGGATGGCGTAAACATCAACGACTACAAACTGGATACCTTGCGGAAGAGCATTGGTGTGGTTTTGCAGGATGTGTTCCTGTTTTCGGGATCGGTGATGGACAACATCACCCTGCGCAACCCCGCCATCACGCGCGAGCAGGTGATCGCCGCTGCGAAGATGATCGGCGTTGATGAATTCATCACACAGCTTCCGAGCGGTTACGATTATAATGTGATGGAACGCGGAAGCACCTTGAGCCTTGGACAGCGGCAGCTGCTGTCGTTTATACGCGCCTTGCTGTACAACCCGTCTATACTCATATTGGATGAGGCCACTTCCTCTATTGATACAGAAAGCGAAATGCTGATAGAGAAAGCAACGGATGCGCTTATTTCGGGCAGAACGTCTATCGTGATCGCGCACAGGCTTTCAACCATACGCAAGGCCGACAAGATCATTGTGCTCGACAAAGGAGAAGTTAAAGAAATGGGCAACCACGAAGAGCTGTTGGCGCTGGGTGGATTTTATGCTAAATTGCATGAGATGCAGTTTGAGATGAAGAAGACTGCGTTGGTGTAACAATGTCGGAAAACAACAACATATTAAACGAACCCGATCAAAATGCTTATTTTGAAAAAGCAGAATTGGATCAATTGCGCGATGCGCTGAAACGCACATATGCTGAGCGTTTCAATATGATGGCAGAGTTAATGAAAATGAACCTGATGTTCCGCAAAGCAAAAATCACCCACAAACCCCTCAACGCAACCGGGCAAGCTTAATTGAGCAGTATATGGACATTTTCAACGAGGAACTGATAAATTTTTGGGTTTCCTTAAACAAAAATGAAGTTCGATATATAATGATCGGAGGCGTAGCTACCAATCTGCACGGTTATCAACGGACAACAGATGATATCGACGTATGGATCGATGATACGCGGGAAAACAGGACAAGATTTCGGTTGGCGATGAAAGAATACTGCGGGACGGACTACTTCATGCTCGAAACACTCCAGATTGTTCCCGGGTGGACACATTTCAATCTTAACAATGGAATGAGATTAGACCTTATGGTGGCCGTAAAAGGGCTGGAAGAGTTATCGTTCGAACAGTGCCTGCAAGCTGCCGCAATGGCCGATTTGGGGCCGGTTACCATCCCTTTTTTACATATTAATCATTTAATTTATTCAAAAAAAGCCGCCAATCGACCTAAAGATCAGATTGATGTATCCGTTTTAGAAAAACTGAAGCGTCTTATGGCCGAAGACGATCCAGAATCGGGCGGATAAATTTCTCCATTTTCTCCCGCCCCGTTCACATTTTTCAGCACCTTACCCCTATCTTTGCCGCAAATTTAGAAAGAGGTATGGCCCTTAGAACTGTGAAATATATACTGGTAGCGACTTTCAGCCTGTTTACGATCTTTTTTTCGGCTCCTTTGCTTGCACAGCATGATACTACCCATTCCGGTGAAACGGCCGGCAAGGGGGAACATGAGGCGGCGGGCGGCCACGAAGAGAAAAAAGAGGGTTTCGACGCAGCCGGCGTAATTTTCGGTCACATCCTCGATAACCACGAGTTCCACATTACAGAATACAAAGGCAGCGATGGCGCTGAACACAGCATTTCCATTCCTTTGCCTGTTATCCTTTATTCAAAAGAAAAGGGCCTCAGTCTTTTCTCATCTTCCCGTTTTGAGCATGGTCATGCAACCTATAACGGATACAAGATCACCAGCGAAAAGATCGTTGCCGTAAACGAAGACGGCAGCATCAACGAAAGCATCAAGGTTTACGATCTTTCGCTTACGCGCAACGTGGTACAGATGATGATCGCCCTGGCGGTGCTTACCTGGCTGATGCTCTCTATTGCCGGTGCCTATAAAAGGGGCCATGGCGTTACTTCTGCGCCAAAAGGCAAACAGAATTTACTCGAGGTGCTGATCATTTTTGTACGTGATGAAGTAGCAAGGCCCAACCTTGGCAAAAAATGGCAGAAATACCTGCCATACCTGTTAACTACTTTCTTCTTTATCCTCATCAACAATATTTTCGGATTGATACCAGGCACGGCGAATGTAACCGGGAACATAGCGTTCACAGTTGTATTGGGGCTGATCTCGTTCGTGGTGATCATCGCGAGCACGAACAGCCATTTCTGGGGCCACATCTTCAACCCGCCGGGTGTTCCGGGTTTTGTAAAACCGATCCTGGTGCTGGTAGAGTTTCTCGGCGTGTTCATCAAACCCTTTGCCTTGATCATCCGTTTGTTCGCGAACATGGTGGCGGGGCACATCATTATCATCTGTCTTATTTCCCTGATATTCATCTTCGGCGAAATGAACAAAGCGGCCGGATGGGGAACAAGCCCCGTAGCAGTAGGGTTCACGGTATTTATTTATATGATCGAGGTATTGGTGGCGTTCTTACAGGCGTTCATCTTTACCAATCTTACCGCGGTGTTCATCGGTTCGGCATTCGAGGGCGGGGATCATGAGGGCGAAACACTGCATGTATAAACAAGTATTTTTTAACTGTAAATAAAACGATCATGAGTTTGACTACAATTTTGTTGGATGGCGTTGCGAACGCGGGTGGCGCGGTAGGTGCAGGTTTGGCTGCAATCGGCGCAGGTTTAGGTATCGGTCAGATTGGTAAAGGTGCCGTAGAAAGCATCGCGCGCCAGCCTGAAGCAATGAACGATATCCGCGCGAACATGATCCTGGCTGCAGCCCTCGTAGAAGGTGCCGCATTGTTCGGAATCATCGTAGGCTTCCTTGCAATGGTATTGAAATAAACCATTGTAACAAATTACTAAACTGCACCTGAAGTACAGGACGGAGGGTGCAGTTTACTTTAACTTCCCTCCTCAGTTCCCGGTAAAAGGGAAGGACAGGAAAGGTCAAAAAATAAAACATCATGGAATTACTTACACCCGGCCCGGGGCTATTAATCTGGACGCTGCTTGCGTTCCTGATCGTTTTCTTTATTCTGAAAAAATTTGCATGGCCCGCGATCATCAAAGGACTGAATGAGCGTGAAGCAGGTATTGCCGAAGCCATCGCTACCGCTGAAAAAGTGAAAGGCGAAATGGCCGCTCTCAAAAACGAGAACGAAGCATTGATGGCGCAGGCGCGTGAAGAACGCACAGCGATGATCAAGGAAGCAAAGGAACAATCGGCTAAAATGATCAGCGAAGCAAAAGACAAGGCAAAATCAGAATACGACCGCATCGTAGCAGATGCACAGGCAGCCATCCTCCAGCAAAAAAATGCCGCATTGACCGACGTAAAAAACCAGGTTGGTGCATTGGTTATCGAAGTGAGCGAGAAGATCCTCCGCCGCGAACTGAGCAACAAAAGCGAGCAGGAGAAATACATCAAGGACCTTGCAGAAGGAGTGAAACTGAATTAATAATCACCAGGTACTAATAGTAATGGGCAATTATAAGCATACCAACCATTACCACTATACTCAATTATTAATTACTAATTTCTAATTACTAATTAACAAAGATGCCTAACCCGAGATTAGCAGACAGATACGCCAAAAGCCTGATCGACCTTTCTACAGAGAAAGGCCAGCTGGAAGCGGTGTATGCTGACATGAAATATTTACAGGCGGTTTGCAAATCGAGCAAAGAGTTTGTTGCAGTGCTGAAGAGCCCGGTGATCAATACCGATCAGAAGAACAACATCGTTGCTGCTGTTACCAAAGGAAAAGTAAGCGCGCTCACAGATTCATTCAACACATTGCTGGTAAAGAAGAAACGCGAGAGCGATCTTCCTGAAATTGCTTCTGCTTTTATTGACCAGTACAATGCCATCAAAGGGATACACAGGGTTAAACTGACCACTGCCGTTCCGGTAAGCGATGAACTGAAAAAATCGATCGAGGCAAAAGTAAAAAGCGCACAAAACCTCGGCTCGGTGGAACTGGAAACAGTGGTTGATGAAAAACTCATCGGTGGTTTTGTACTCGAGTTCAACAACAAGCTGGTGGATGCGAGCATACTCAGGGACCTGAACGATGTTAAAAAACAATTTGCAGGAAACCTGTTCGTACAGCAGTTGCGATAAAAATAGAAACAAGAATTTTAAACAATCATAAAAGAAGATAGATCATGGTAGACATTAAACCCGACGAAATATCAGCGATTCTGAGGCAGCAGCTCAGCAACTTCAATGCCTCCGCTGACCTGGAAGAAGTGGGTACCGTATTACAGGTGGGTGACGGTATCGCCCGTGTGTATGGCCTCAACGGCGTACGCAGTGGTGAGCTCGTTGAATTCGACAATGGCGTAAAAGCCATCGCCCTTAACCTGGAAGAAGACAATGTGGGTGTGGTATTGATGGGAGAAGGCGGAGAAATCAAGGAAGGTGCCAAAGTAAAAAGAACCGGACAGATCGCCTCTATCAAAGTGGGAGAAGGTGTTGTTGGCCGTGTTATCAATACACTCGGTGAACCGATCGATGGCAAAGGCCCATTGCTGGGTGAGCTGTACGAAATGCCACTGGAGCGTAAAGCACCGGGTGTTATCTACCGTGAGCCGGTTAAAGAACCACTGCAGACAGGTATCAAAGCGATCGATGCGATGATCCCGGTTGGCCGCGGACAGCGTGAGCTCGTGATCGGCGACCGCCAGACCGGTAAAACCGCCATCTGCGTGGATACCATCATCAACCAGAAAGAATTTTACGATGCAGGTAAACCTGTATACTGTATATATGTAGCCGTTGGACAAAAAGCATCAACCGTAGCCGGTGTTATGAAAACATTGAGCGATAACGGTGCGATGGCTTACACAACCATTGTCTGCGCGTCAGCCTCAGATCCGGCTCCTTTGCAGTTCTACGCACCATTTGCGGGTGCTGCGATCGGGGAGTTCTTCCGCGATACAGGCCGCCCGGCGCTGATCATCTATGATGACCTGTCGAAACAGGCGGTGGCTTACCGTGAAGTTTCTTTGTTGCTGAGAAGGCCTCCGGGACGTGAAGCGTATCCTGGTGACGTGTTCTACCTCCACAGCCGTTTGCTGGAGAGAGCTGCAAAAGTGATCGCGAACGACGATGTTGCGAAGAACATGAACGACCTGCCGGAATCGATCAAACACCTTGTAAAAGGTGGCGGATCACTGACCGCTTTGCCGATCATTGAAACACAGGCGGGCGACGTATCAGCATACATTCCTACCAACGTGATCTCGATTACCGACGGACAGATCTTCCTCGAGGGTAACCTTTTCAATGCGGGTATCCGCCCGGCGATCAACGTGGGTATCTCTGTGAGCCGTGTGGGTGGTAATGCGCAGATCAAATCGATGAAGAAAGTGGCAGGTACACTGAAACTCGACCAGGCACTTTACCGCGAGCTGGAAGCGTTCTCGAAATTTGGTGGAGACCTCGATGCGGCTACCAAGAACGTGATCGACAAAGGTGCGCGCAACGTGGAGATCCTGAAACAGGCGCAGTACACGCCGTTCACTGTAGAAAAACAGGTAGCGATCATCTATCTCGGTACACAAGGTTTGTTGAAAGACGTAGCGGTTTCAAAAGTGAAAGATTTCGAATCACACTTCCTTACCGATATGGAAAACAAATTGCCTGATGTACTTGCAGAGTTCAAAAAAGGACAATTGAACGATGAGAGCCTGGCCAAAATGGTAAACCTCGCAAAAGGTTTGATGCCATCTTACAAATAAGACCGTAACCAAACGATAAAAAACCCTTACAGCAATGTGAGGGTTTTTGTTTTTAAAAGGTCCGTTGTCGAAAAAATTATTTTGTTACCAAGCCTTCTTCGAATAACCTGCTTACGATAGGTTTGATCTCGTTGAGCGGCTCAATCGCCCATCTTATATCAACACCAACCGGCAAACAGGTAAGCCTCGTTTTCAACAGAATATTGGATATTGTCATGTTTCTTTCCGACTCCAGATCTTTCAGTTTTCCTGTGTTTACGATGAGAGGAGCACGTTTCACATAATCGATAAAAAGGGTGACAGCACCTGTGGTATCTGTTTTTGAGGCGAACTCATATGCTTCGTGCAATGTTCCAGAATCGGTATTGATTATGGATTGAAAAAGTTTATAATCGGCTGTATTAAAAAGGTTGTTCAGTTCAACAGGGGTGACTTTATAATCTTTCAGAATAGAATCAGCGATATCTTTTTGCCCGTTGATGTTTTTGTATTCATCGAAATCATATCCAAAAATGCTGTCTTTGATATGAAGAAAATAATGATAACGCACCTCCTGTACGATCACAGAATCATCAACCGACTCTGAATAATGATAAGGCAACCCGTAAACCGTTTTGTTTCCGGATTGGTACATTTCGATATAGACCGAATCAAAAACAGAAGATCTGCCTACGCTGTCAACAAATGCCATATAGCTCAATACCCTGGTGCTTTTAATGGGTTGCGATTGTACACCTGCTGATAACAACAGAAAACCGAATAGAAATTTCATTTTCATAGGAAAAATTAAAACAATATTAATCATTTTATTAATTTGAAAGAATGGGAAAAACACCCAAATCACTTGCGCTGGAAACCAAAAGAATTTATTTATCAAATAATTTGGTTTATAAAATAAACTGGTCTATGTTTGTCTTGTCAAACCAAAACAAATGAAAAAGCTAACAATCCTGCTTCTTACTGTTTTATCAGCAGGCTGGGTAAATGCCCAGGTAAAACTCTCCGGTAAAGTAACCGACAACCGCAACCACATCATAGCGGGCGCGAGCATACAGGTAAAAAATTCTTACGATGGCGGTGTCAGCGATTCTACCGGCCACTTTTCCTTCAAAACAACAGAAAAAGGCACACAGGTGATCGTGGTTACGAGCGTTGGTTACAAACCCGCCGAACAAACCATCACGATAGGAACGGATACCATCGACCTTATTTTCCTCCTCAAAGAAGAGATCAGCGAACTGAAAGCCGTAACCGTAACAGCGGGAAGCTTTGAGGCAGGCGACAAAAAACGCGCTGCTACCGTTCTGAGCCTGCTGGATGTAGTAACTACCGGCGGCGCCAATGCAGACATAACCGCCGTTGCCAAAACATTGCCCGGTGCACAACAGGTAGGAGAACAGGAAGGGCTCTTTGTTCGGGGTGGTGCGGGATACGAAACAAAACAGTTTATCGATGGAACGATGGTGAACAACCCCTACTTCAGCAGCGTACCCGATATTTCGCAACGCGGGCGTTTTTCACCCATGTTGTTCAAAGGAACGGTGTTCAGCACGGGCGGTTATTCTGCTTTGTACGGGCAGGCGCTTTCTTCCGCGCTCATTCTCGAAAGCATAGACATCCCGGAACGTTCCGAAGCAAGCGCATCCATCTCACCTATATTTTTAGGGGCCGCGATCCAGAACATTGCAAAAGATAAAAAATCGTCGTGGGGCGCCGACTACAACTACACGAACGTTGCGGCTTATTTCGCCCTCGTTAAACAAACGCCGGACTATTTTAAAGTACCCGAATTTCATGCAGCCTCTTTCAACTACCGCGCAAAAACAAAACGCGGCGGCATGATCAAGTTTTATACAACGTTTGCGGCCAACCAGCTCGGACTGCGCAGGCCCAACATCGATGACCCGTCTGTGAAAAATGCATTCGGCCTGAAGAATACAAACCTGTACAACAATTTCAGCTGGAGAGAAAACCTGGGCAATGGCTGGAAACTCAACCTGGGCGCTAGTTTCAGCACAGATCACAACGATATTACCAACCAGATCCAGGATGCGGGCAATGCACCCGTTACTACAGGACAGGTGTGGATAGACAGCACCAATTTCAACCTCACCACACGTGGCGACCTGAGCCAGGTCAAAGCGGTGTTCGATAAAAGATTGAGCGGCATCAGCATACTACGTTTTGGCGGTGAGTACCAGTATGCCTACAACAAAAGCTTGTACAATAGTTACAATGGTGTACTTTCTGATCATTATAAATCGTTGTTTGGTGAGGCGGACCTTTACATTACCAACGACCTCGCTGCAAAACTGGGTGCACGTTTTGAACATTCATCCGTGATCAACAAAGCGAACTTTGCCCCGCGTTTATCGCTCGCTTATAAAACAGGCGCCGGCGGGCAAATGAGCATCGCATACGGTGTTTTCTACCAGAAACCCGAGAATACGCAACTGAATTATACAACCAGTTTCGGATACACAAAAGCAACGCATTACATCATCAACTACATAAAAAACACAACACTGCAAACCTTCCGTGTAGAAGCGTTTTACAAACAGTATGATGATCTTGTAAAAACATTCCCCGCATACAACAACAGCGGAAGTGGTTATGCAAAAGGTGTGGAGCTGTTCTGGAGAGACAAAAAAACGTTCGAGGGTCTCGATTACTGGATCAGTTATTCATACCTCGATACAAAACGCGATTACCTGAATTACCCTGCGCAGCTTCAGCCAAACTTTGCCGCCAACCATACGGCCTCGCTGGTACTGAAAAAGTTTGTGACGAAATGGAACACAGGGTTCAACTTCACTTACTCATACGCAACCGGACGGCCTTACTATTTCTTCCAGAAGAACGGTACAAAATATGATATTGCCGACCAGGGTAAAACGATCGATTACAACTCACTTGGCTTCAGCACAAACTATCTCACCTCAATAGGTAAAGCATATGGTGTGTTTGTGTTCTCTGTAACCAATGTGCTCAACAGCAAACAGATCTTTGGATACAACTACTCCCACAATGGCGCCAGGAAAGAAGCAGTAACAACAACAGCGCCGCAGTTCTTTTTCATCGGCTTGTTCCTGAGCTGGGGAGTAGACAGGAGACAGGATGCGATCAACAACAACCTCTAATGCATCAAAATCAATAAACCCTAAAACCGACCAACCATGAACCCGCAACAACGCGACGACGAACTCTGGCAAACGGCAAAAGCAAGAGTCGCTTTCAAATGGAGCCTTGCAGTTTATTTTATTGTAAACGCATTTCTCGTGGCCCTTTGGTTTGTGACTGATGAGAACCACGATTACTTCTGGCCCGTATGGCCAATGATGGGCTGGGGACTGGGCATCGCATTCCAGTATTTTCATGCCTACCACGGTGGAAAACTCAACAACGTGAATGCAGAGTATGAGAAACTGAAAAGAAGGGAACAGGATCAGAACTTATAAACATAAAACGCAAATATCATGAGCACAAATGATGAAATATTATGGCACATCGCCAAGAAAAGAGCGTCTTTTAAAAAGCAGTTGCTGAGTTACATACTTGTTAACTGTTTCCTGTGGGGTGTATGGTTTTTATCCGACGACCGGTATACGCATCTGTCGTTTGGCAGTGCGCCCTGGCCGGTTTGGGTAATGTTTTGGTGGGGCATCGGTCTTGCGTTCTCTTTTGCGGGCGCATACATTGTAAACACCAAAGAATCCATTAGGGAAGAATTTGAGAAATTGAAAAAACAACAACACTAAAATTTTAAATACCTATTTTATGAAACAAGTACTTGTGATCATCAGTTTATTCCTCTGCGCGTTTGGTTCTGCACAGCCTAAATACGAAGGCGCGATGGGAAAAGGTTTACAACAATTGAAAGACGCAAAATCTGCAGATGACATGACCGCCACCGCAGCTTTTTTTGAAAGGGTGGGCGAGGCCGAAAAAGACAAATGGTTGCCCTACTATTATGCGGCTTATGCAAACTATCTTACCGGATGGATGAACCCGAAAGCAGACAAAGACAAAGTAGCAGAGAAAACAAAGGAACTTGTTACGAAAGCGGAAGCGCTCTCACCCAACAACTCTGAATTGTTTTGCCTTCGGCAAATGACGGCTATCCAGCAAATGACGGTTGACCCGATGACACGCTACCAGTCTTACGGCGCCGAGATCAATGCAAACACAGCCAAAGCAAAACAGGCAGATCCAACCAACCCGCGCGCATGGTTCGTAGATGCGCAATACTGGAAAAATGTACCTGAAGCTTTTGGCGGCGGAAAAGCAACCGCAAAAAAACTGGTTGAAAAATCGCTGGAGCTGTATAAAACGTTCAAACCGGCATCGCCCTTGCATCCTACATGGGGACAGGAGGAAGCGGAGAAACTTTTGGCTTCTTGTCAGTAATATGTGCATCTAATACAGCAGTGGTTGATGGGCCACTGCTATTTTTGTAAACCAACCGCTTACACATGGAAAACGAAGAAAAAGAATTGTCACCCAGGGAAAGTCTTGCATTGATCCAAACCATGATCAACAAGACGAAAGGAGCTGTTGCAGACGACAGTTTCCATTTTTTGTTGTGGGGATGGCTTGTATTCGGGTGTTGCGTGGCAGGATATGTATTGAAAGTATTTGTAGGCTACCCCAATCACTTCATTGTTTGGTGGCTGATGCCCGTTGGTGGAATTGTTTCAGGATGGTATGGGGCCAAACAGTCAAAACAGCAAAGGGTAAAAACGTTCCTGGACGAGGCATTGGGGTATTTGTGGCTCGCCATTGCCCTCTCGTTCATCGTGCTGGTGGCGGTAAATATGATTGGCGGGCAAGCATGGCAAACAGCGTTTACCTATTACATCCTGTTGTACGCGATCGGGACATTTGTAAGCGGCAGCCTGCTTCGTTTCAAACCGTTGGTGTATGGGGGATTGGTGAACTTCGGGTTGTGCGTGGTGTCTGCAAAATTTCAATACGATGACCAGTTGTTGATCGGGGCATTGGCAATATTGATCAGTTACATTATTCCCGGGCATTTACTCCGCCGCAGGTATCAAAAACAAAACAGTTAATCATGGAAGACGAAAAGCAACTCAGTGAAAAGGAAAGCCTGGCGCTCATTGCATCGATGATCAGCAAGGCAAAGAACTCTTATATCGATTCCGGTATAGGCCCTTTGTGCTGGGGTATATTGATTACTGTGTGCAGCCTTGTTACCTATGCGCAGCGCAAGTTTGCGTTTTCGATCGGTTTTGATATCTGGATATTGTCGTTGCTTGCGCTGATCCCACAGATTTATTTCAGCATCCGCTCGAAGAGAAACAGGACGTATACCACGCATGAAGAAGCGATGATGAATTACGTGTGGGGCACATTTGCGCTCAGTCTTTTTATGGTGAATTTTTACATCATCCACAACCATGCGCCCAAAGGCATTTCCCTGCAGATGATCATTTTCGGCATCCCTACATTTATCACCGGCGGTATACGCAAATTCAACCCGATGATCATTGGTGGCGTGGTCTGCTGGATCTGCAGCATTGCCAGCTATTACACCGATTTTCCAGAAGGCATGTTACTTATGGCATTATCAGCAACCAGCGCCTGGCTCATCCCTGGTATTATTTTACGCAGAAGGTACCTGAAACTCAAGCATGTTTAAAGAGCTCGATCCCATATTACACTCACAGTTGCGGCTCGCCGTGATGAGTTTGCTCATCTCGGTAAAAGAAGCGGAGTTCACTTTCATCCGCGAAAAGACCAATGCTACTGCCGGTAACCTGAGCGTGCAGGTGCAGAAGCTCAAAGAGGCGGGTTATATCGATGTGGTAAAACAATTCAAAGACAATTACCCCCAAACCACCTGCAAGATCACCCCGCAGGGGGTCGCGGCATTTGAGGCCTATGTGAAGGCCCTGCAGCAGTATCTGCAACCTTAGCGATATCCATTCACAAGTGCCCGGGCCTGCATTGGGAAAACTTTATGAACCCCGGATATAGATTCACAACGTACGGTTCGCCATTCACGCCTACCTTTGTATCCGCATGAGCCCGATCGTAAAAGTAACTTCCCTCACCAAACAGTTCAACAACCTCACCGCTGTTCAGGATCTTTCTTTTTCTGTGAACGAAGGAGATGTATATGGATTTCTCGGGCAGAACGGCGCGGGTAAAAGCACCACCATCCGTATGCTGCTTACGCTGATCAAGCCTACGCAGGGAACGGTGGAGATCTTTGGCAAGGAACTGTCGAAACACCGGAACGAAATATTGCGCGAAGTTGGCGCGGTCATCGAGAAACCGGATGTATACAAATACCTCTCTGCTTACGAAAACCTGAAACTGTTTGCCCGCCTGAGCGGTATGAAAGTGACCAGCCAGTTGCTCATGCAGCAGCTGGAAAAAGTAGGGTTGGCGGGCAGGGCAAAAGACACGGTAAAGACTTTTTCGCAGGGTATGAAACAACGCCTGGGCATTGCCATCGCGCTGGTACACGATCCGAAACTGATCATACTGGACGAACCAACCAACGGGCTGGATCCGCAAGGCATCGCAGACATCAGGAACCTGATCCTTCACCTGAGCCGCGACCTGAATAAAACAGTGATCGTATCATCGCATCTGCTGAGCGAGATAGAACAGGTAGCCACGCGGGTACTCATCATCAACAAAGGCAAAAAGATCATTGAGGGCAATGCCGAAGCACTTTTTGACCCTTCGCAAACCATTGTAGAGCTACAGACCTTCAACAACGAAGAGGCCTTACGGCAATTGCAGGCGAGTGAATGGAAAGAAAATATACAGCCACGGCGCGACGAATCATTGCTGGTTAAGCTGGATAAAAAACAGATCGCAGCTTTTCACCGCGACCTGGTAAGGATGAACATCGAAGTAATATCGGTGCAGCCGCGCCATTCGCTGGAGGATTATTTTTTACAGGTAACATCAGGTAAGCAACATGTGGACAGTTATACAAATTGAGTTATTCAAGATTTTCCGCAGGCCGAGAACCTATATCGCCTTTGCGGCCATTACGGGTTTGATCGGCATCATACAATTCGGCCTCAAACTCGATGGCGATGCGTATGTTGATTTCATGATGCGCGACATCACTTCTTCCATTACCGTAGAAGGAAAAATACTGAACGGTTACCAGGTTTGTTACATCGTATTGCAGGTGTTGCTGGTGCATGTTCCGTTGCTGATCGCACTTGTGGCCGCAGACATGGTATCGGGCGAGGCCAATATGGGAACGCTCCGCCTCATGCTCACCAAGCCCATCAGCCGCACGCGCTTCCTGCTTGCCAAGTTTGTGGCAACCATGGTGTACACGCTCCTGTTGCTTGTTTGGCTCGCCATTCTCGCGTTGTTCTTAAACATGATCATTTTCGGAACGGATGATCTCTTCCTGCTCAAATCGCAATACGTTGTGCTGCTGAAGAAAGACGATATTTTCTGGCGCTATGTATGGGCATTTGGTTTTGCGGCGCTGGCCATGACAACCGTTGCCTCGCTCGGTTTCCTGTTCTCGCTTTTTGCAGAGAACTCGATCGGCCCCATCGTGGCCACGATGAGCGTGATCATTTTCTTTACGATACTGAGCACCCTCAACATTGCTGTTTTCAATAAAATAAAACCGTTTCTTTTCACCACGCACATGATCGGCTGGAAAGAATTTTTTGACATCAAAGTGAACGATGCAAACGAAGCCATTGTTGGCAGCATCCAGAACCCGCAGCGCATCGTTCATTCGGCGCTGGTGCTGTTGTTGCACATCATCGGGTTTGTTACGGCTTCGGTATTGATCTTCAAGAAGAAGGATGTGTTGAGTTGACCTGTTCGCCCCAAATAATTATCATGAAAAAAATAACCATACTCCTGTTCATCATTCATTATTCACTGGTTGGCCATGCGCAGGACATGACCGCGCTTGTGGCAAAAGTGAAAGCAAAGCTTGACCTCGTAAACGATTACGAGGCAGATGGCAGGATGAAAACAGACGTTGCATTTATCAAAGCACCGATCGGAAAAGTAAAAGTGTATTACAAAAAGCCGAACAAGTTCCGTCTCAAAAAAGATGGCGGAATCTCGTTGTTACCCAAAGGAGGTGTGTCTGTAAACATGAATTCTATTTTCGGCATGACAGACTTCGTGGCCATTGCAGCGGGAGAAGCGGTTGTGGGCGGAACAAAAACGAAGATCGTAAAACTGCTCCCCAACAGCGAGAACAGCGAGATCGTTTTAACAACGATGTACATAGACGAGCAGAACCTCCTCGTAAAAAAGGCCGTAACCACAACCAAAGAGAACGGCACCTACGATATCGAGATGAACTACGGCCAGTTTGCGCAGTACGGACTGCCCGACAAGGTAACTTTCAGCTTCAACACCAAAGATTACAAACTCCCCAAAGGCATAACCCTCGAGTTCGACGATGAGCCAAAGGCGCAGACAGAAGCCGAGAAACTAAAGAACAGGAAAGGCAGGGTATACATTACCTACACCAATTACATCGTGAACAAGGGCGTAACGGATGCGGTGTTTAAATAGCGCACCGAACCTCCCTGATAAAAAATGCGGATCGTAAGGATCCGCATTTTTTATTATAGGTACATTTATCAACAACCGGTTGTTTATCCCTCACTCTCCTCGATCCGCTCATCCACCGCATTGGCAATGATCCTTGCGCTCATTTTCTTTAACGGGTTACGGCGCATATCTGCATATCCGTGGCGCATCCGTATAATCTCCACGCAGGTAAACAATGCGCCGAGAAACGAGCTGGGATCGGCTTTGTCTTTACCGGCTATGTCAAACGCAGTGCCGTGGTCGGGGCTTGTTCTTACGATCGGCAGTCCTGCGGTATAATTTGTTCCTTCACCCAGCGCAAGCGATTTGAAAGGGATGAGGCCCTGGTCGTGGTACATGGCGAGCACCGCATCGAACCGCTCAAAATGCCCGTGCGCAAAAAATGCATCTGCACTGTAGGGCCCGAAAACCATCATCGAGCGTTTCGCTTCCTTGATCGCGGGTTTGATGATCGATTCCTCTTCTTTGCCCACCAGGCCTTCGTCGCCGGCATGCGGGTTTAACCCGAGTACGGCAATTCTTGGTTTGTCTACCCCAAAATCTTTCTGCAGGCTGCTGTGGATGATCTTGAGTTTACCAATGATCGCTTCCGGCGTAATGTGTTTGGCCACATCGGTAACCGGCACATGCTCGGTTACCAAACCCACGCGCATGTTTTCCGCAACCATCAGCATTACCACATCGGGTACATTGAAGAAGGCCTTGAAATAGGGGGTGTGACCGCTGTAGTTGAACTCGGCCGACTGTATGTTTTTTTTATGGATCGGTGCGGTTACCAGCCCGTGGATATGACCGTCTTTCAACGCCTGCGTGGCTTGCTGCAGGGAAAGCAATGCATACTTTCCGCCGGTATCTGTAAGCTGGCCGGGTGTGATCGCCACTTCTTCTTCCCAGCAGTTCACCACGTTCACCTGTTTTGGGTTGAGGCGGTTGAGCTCCCTGGTATTGGAATAATTGAGGTTGTAGTCGGGCAAACCCTTTTTGTAGAAGTTGATGCATTTGTTGTTGGCAAAAACAACAGGTGTGCAGATATCGAGCAGGCGGTTATCAGACAGGGTTTTGATGATCAGTTCCAGCCCGATGCCATTGAGGTCGCCGCTGGTAAATCCGATAATGGGTTTTTGCTGTTCGTTCATTTGCAGTGTTTGAGGGGTAAAAATAAGAAGAATAGGTGAGGAATGGTGAATCATGAATAGCGGTTAACGATTGTGCCGGAGAAACGTGAACGGTGGACGCGGCGATACCGGAAACACCCATTGGCCCCTCACCACCAACTATTCACTACTTTTGCCGCAATGGAGTACACCCTTAAAAAATCGCTCGGCCAGCATTTCCTGAAAGACGAATCCGTTTGCCGCCGCATTGTTGCGGCTTTGGAGGAGGATCCGTTTGAGCGGCTGGTAGAAGTGGGCCCGGGAGGAGGGGCGCTTACGAAATACCTGTTGCCCTTGCCGGGCATCGATTTCAGGGCCGTTGAACTTGATGATGAGAAAGTGGTGTACCTCGAAAAAACATACCCGGCCATCCGCGGCAGGATCATACACCAAAGCATTCTTGATATTGACGCGCCGTTCGACCAACCTTTTACGGTGGTAGGTAATTTTCCGTACAACATTTCGTCGCAGATCCTGTTTAAGGTATTGGAGTGGAAGAATACGGTTCCGGTTATGATCGGCATGTTTCAGAAAGAAGTGGCGCAACGCATCACTTCAAAACCCGGAACCAAAGTATATGGCATAGTGAGTGTGCTGGTGCAGGCGTTTTACGAAGTGGAGTATTTATTTGACGTGCCACCCGAAAGCTTCAATCCACCACCCAAAGTGGTAAGCGGTGTAATCAGGCTGAAAAGAAAAAGCGATACCATAGCAATGGCAAGCGAGAAAAAATTGTTCACCCTCGTAAAAGCCGCTTTTAACCAACGCAGGAAAATGCTTCGCAACCCTTTGAAAGGGCTGTTTGAGAAAGAAATACTGCAGGACAAAATATTCGACAAACGCGCAGAGCAATTGAGCATCGACGATTTTGCCGCGCTTACTTTCAAGATGAGATAAGGCACTAAAAGGATTCACCGTTCACAAACAAAAACACCATGCAATCAGTGATCATCACGGCAAAAGTTCATCCTTATCTTCAGCAAACGCTGGAGGAGAAGGGTTATGAGGTGTTGTATCGGCCCGGAATCACGTATGAAGAATTGGGTGAGATCGTTGGTGGTGTGAGTGGGTTGATCGTAACTACAAGGATTAAGATCGATAAGGACATGATCGATAAAGCCGATAACCTGAAATGGATCGGCCGGCTGGGAAGCGGTATGGAGCTGATCGATGTGGCCTACGCGGAATCAAAGAACATCAGATGCGTAAGCAGCCCGGAAGGAAACAGGAACGCCGTTGCAGAACATGCATTGGGCATGCTGTTGGGCTTGATGAACCGGATCAATTCCAGCAACCAGGAAATCAAACAAGGCAAATGGCTGCGCGACGAGAACCGCGCGGATGAACTCACCGGCAAAACCGTTGGCATCATCGGATTTGGCAACACGGGCACCGCGTTCGCCAAATTGCTTGCTTCTTTCGATGTTACCGTAATGGCCAACGACGCCTATAAATCGGGCTTTGCCAAAAATTACATCCGCGAAGCGGGGATCGACCAGATCGTTCGTTATGCAGATGTGATCAGTTTACATCTCCCGCTCAACGATGAAACCTTTCATTTTGCAGGCGATGCCTTTTTTGATTCGCTCCTGCGAAAACCTTATTTCATCAATACCTGTCGTGGAAAGATCACCGACACCAGGGCCCTGATCCGCGCACTCCAGGCAGGTAAGATAAAGGGCGCCGCACTCGACGTGCTCGAAAACGAAAAATTACCAACCTATTCCAACGAAGAACAGGAAGACCTCAACTGGCTGCTGGCGCAACCCAACGTGATCATCACGCCGCACATTGCAGGGTATAGTCATGAAGCCTTCTATAAAATGGCAAGAGTGGTGCTGGAGAAGTTGGGGATCGTACAGTAGAACTTTTACACGGGTTAAGCAGGTTAAAAATAAAGAGGGTTAAAGAAGTGAACAACGAAGCTTCTTTAACCCTTTTCATTTGAAATTTATATTCCTTATTCCCTGCTTCGCAGCCCGAAATTTTCAATAGACCTTCCGCTCAATTGCAGGTTGGCGCGTTTGCCGAGTTGCAGTGAGCGTTGGCCGATCACGAGGTCCTTTGCATTGAATGAGCTGTTGTCATCGAGGCGGATGTTCATGGCCGCGATCGAATCCTTTGCTGAAACGCCGATGGATGCTGTATTTGCAGCAGCGATGGATAATGTTTTAAGACCGCCTGCCTTTACGTCAACTTCAGCTTTTCTGACTGCTTTAATGGAAAGATCAGCATTTATGTTCGAGACGATCCTGTATTCTCCATTTACCACATCGATGCTTTCAAGTTGTTTGGTGGTAATGATCATAGGCAGCCAGTGGCTGTAAGGCGATTGGTCCGTTTTGTCGAGGCTTATGTACAAAGTATCGTTCCTGACGTCGAAATTATAGGTTTTTCTTGCCGCGTAATAAGTGGCCACACCCGGTTCTTCACTGTTACCAACGCGGATCTCGAACCTGCCGTTCTTCAGCGTGTTCGTGTCTGTGAGGTCTTTGATGTGTGAGAAAGCGGGGAGTGTTTTTTTGATGTAAGGGTTTTCAAATTTCCCTTTGTCGTATTCACTCTTGAGTTTGAAGTTTACCACCGTGAGGGTAGCAAAGCCACCGGTAACAGCGAGTAGTGCGATAAGCGTACTTGTTTTCATAAATTATTTTTAAGCGCCTTTTTGTTTGTTGATAAATGCGTTGTACTGGTTTTGCAGTTCTTCGATCGATATGTTGAGCAAATGCGCCGTTCTGAAGATTTTCGGAAGTTCTTCATCCAGGAACTCCGATTTGCGGAGCGCCGTTGCTTTTGCAATTCCATCGGTAGAAACAAAATAGCCCACACCCCTTTTGTTGTTGATGATGTCTTTTCCCTGTAAAAACTCAAACGTCCGCATCACCGTATTCGGGTTCACTTCCAGCTGCACCGCCATTTCGCGCACAGAGGGGATGCGTTCGTCTTCCCTGAATGTTTTCAGTAAGATCTTTTCACAGATCAGCTCTGCGATCTGCAGGTAAATGGGTTGCTGGTTGTTGAATTCCATTGTTCGGGTTAAACCTGTTTTTCTTTCAATCTGAAATAACTGCCCATCCAGAACAAAACATAAAACATGCCCGGTACGAACCAGGTCAGGAAGCTTGTCCATGCGGCGGGCAAATGTACGATACCCTTAACGGTCTCGTCGTTGCCAACGCGTAAACTCGTATTGAAAAGATTATCGCCACCCGGCATTACATCGTCCGGCACCAGGGTCCTCATCCCGTAATAACTGTAAAACATATAAGCAACACCACCGATGATCGTAAGCAACGCTGTTTTTACAAAGGCATTTTTTTCGAAGCACAAAGAACCGTAATGGCTGATGGCGGTTACGATAAATGAAATAGTGATCCCGTTTAAAATTTCGGGATTGGTGAAGTCGACCGGTTTGGCGGTGTAAAACGCGATGTATTCCGGTGAAACATTCGCCGGCATTTTGTGGAATTTGTTGTAGGCAGCGACCATCACATGATCCACCAGGAAGAATACGATGAAATAAACAACAAAGAAAACGATCTGCGTAAACAAAAATCCGATCATCAGTTTTTCTGTATGCGACGAAGGAAGGTTAAGGTATTGAATGCCCTTTGCCTTGTTGTTGAAAAAGCTGTAGAAGGTAGAAGCAAAAAGTCCGCCCATAAACAGTATCCCGATGATGAAGAAGATAACCGGCGCCTCTTCGGGAAACCTTGAATTCAAACAGGCGAGCACCGTAAAACCGTATAGTACGAAAAGCAGGCCGGCCAAAATGGCGATGTATAAAAGATAAGTGGTGCTGTGCTCCTTGATGAATTTTTTTAGAAGCAAACCAAACCTCGAAAAACTGAAAGTATCGTTCATAAGAGTTTTATTAGTTGCTGAACAGGGATTGTATTTTGGTTTTGTTTGCGATGGCTGCATTGAAGAACAATTCTGTATCCATTCTCACATTTTCATCCTCGCCGTTGTTGAGCACCACGGCCGATGTGCCCAGCAGGTTGTTTTCAGAATAGAGGCTGTCCAGCGCATCGCCCTCTTCCTGGTATTGCCTGAACGCAATTTTTTGCGTGATGGTATTGATGTTGGCATTGAGGATGAGCTCGCCCTCGTCTACGATGATGATGTTGTCGATCAGGCTGTCGAGGTCGCGCACCTGGTGTGTGCTGATGATCACGCAGCGCTCGTCTGTAACGGTTGCCGCCAGCATTTTCCTGAACTGCCGCTTGGATGGAATGTCGAGGCCATTGGTGGGCTCATCCAGTATCAGCAACTGTGTATTTGCCGCAATTCCCAATGCGATCCAGGTTTTTTTCTTCTGGCCATAACTCATGGCCTTGAGGTTGGTTTGCGGAACGTCGAAATCATTCAGCAAACGGAGAAAAAGCTGTTTGTCGAAATTGGGATAAAACGGCGCATGGTCGTCTGCAAAGCCGATCACATCTACATCGGGTGTTTCAATTTCTTCGGGAATTACAAATACTTTCTCAAGAAAAGAGGGTTGGCGCCTCCGCGGCTCCTGTCCCAGCACCTCAACCTTGCCGGCTGATGGGAAAACCAGCCCAGAGATCAATTTCAATAAGGTTGATTTGCCCGCACCGTTCTTCCCGAGCAGCCCGTAAATATGCCCCGCTTCAACCGTAAGCTTGAGGTTGCGGTACAGCGGTTTCTTTTTCCTGTAACCAAAATGCACTTCCGAAAACTGGATCATAAATCGTGTATTAGTGTGATAGTACACTACAAATGTATAAATATGGGTTAAACCACCAAATTATTTTTTCGGGTGATGTGTAATCTGGCGTCTATGGGAAAGTTTTTTGTATTTTTGACACATGCAACGCCGCAGTAAAATGTGGCGTTGTATTTTTTTTGACTCTTTTAAACAGAATGAGATATGAGTGACACTATGTATGTAACAAAAGAGACATTCGACAAGCTTCGCGAAGAACTGCACAGGATGAAAACCGTTGATCGCCCCGCTTCTTCCCGCGCCATCGCGGAGGCGCGCGAAAAGGGCGATCTGAAGGAAAATGCCGAATACGATGCCGCCAAAGAAGCGCAGGGGATGCTCGAAGCCAAGATCAAACAACTGGAAGGCTCTATTTCCACCGCCAAGATAATCGATGCCAGCTCTATCGATACGAGCAAGGTTACGATCCTCACCAAAGTGACCATCACCAACATGGCCACCAAAAAAACCGTTACCTACCAGCTCGTGGGTGAGAAAGAAGCCGATCTCAAACTCGGGAAGATCTCAGCCGGATCGCCCATAGGCAAGGGCCTGATGGGAAAAGTAGTGGGCGAGATCGCTGAGGTACAGGCCCCGAACGGGGTGATGAAATTCAGGGTAGACGATATTTCCATTTAATTTCAAACCTGCCTAAACCTGCGGCATGACCCTTTTTACCAAAATAATCGATGGCCAGATCCCATCCTACAAGATCGCGGAGAACGATAGGTTCTTTGCGTTCCTGGATATTTTTCCATTGGTAGAGGGGCATGTACTGGTTGTTCCCAAGGTGGAGGTCGATAAGTTTTTTGATATTCCCGATGCGATCATTGGCGAACTGCTCCTGTTCGCCAAACCCATCGCAAAAGCGATTGAGCAAACCTTCGACTGCAACCGCTGCGGCATCAGTGTAGTGGGTCTCGAAGTGCCGCATGCGCACCTGCACTTGGTTCCCATCAACAGTGCCGACGACCTGAACTTTAACCGGCCGAAACTTAAGCTTTCGCCAGAAGAATTAAAAGCGATCCAGCAAAGGATCGTTGCGGCATTGTAGAATTTACAGGAAGTTATTTTTTGACCCGGCCGGGGTTTTTCGCGATAAATTCATCCCATCCCTTTGGCCCTTTGGCCACTTTCCCCAAAACAGAACTGCTTTGGTAATGATGGCAAAGCGCCACCGCCAAAGCATCTGTAGCGTCGAAGTACTGTGGCTTTTCCTCGATGCTGAGTACGCGTTGCAGCATGCGCCAGACCTGGTCTTTGTCTGCATTGCCATTGCCGGTAATGGATTGTTTTACTTTTTTAGGCGAGTATTCGGTAACCGTCATTTTTGCCTGCATGGCTGCGGCGATGGCCACACCCTGCGCCCGCCCCAGCTTGAGCATACTCTGCACATTCTTCCCGAAGAACGGCGCCTCGATCGCGAAGGTTGAAGGCTGGTAAAGCTGTATGAGCTCGCACACTTTGCTGTGGATCAGGTCGAGGCGCGCATAGATGTCTTTCTCCTTCGTGAGTTTCAAAACATCCATCAGGATCACCTGCGGCTGGCCGTTGTTGATGCGGAGCAGGGCAAACCCCATCAGTTGTGTTCCAGGATCTATCCCCAGAATGATCTCGCCTTTCTTCATCGTAGCGTGAAATTACGGCGTTCGGGGCATAGTTTTTTTAGATCTGTACAGGGTGGACGGCTTCGTGAACCCTGGAGCATCCATTGTGAGGAAGTGGTGCTGCCGGCGATAATGGCTATTGTTTGATCAGAACTCAAAACCGCAATGAATAACATACCGCTACCCACCGAATCGCAGTTAACCATTGGCGATGCGCACCTTACGATCGACGATTCCCGATTCAAAACCCGCGATTCCCGCATTTACCCGTTCTTTGCAACGGTAAAACAGTACCCCCTGAATAAAAAGCTAAAAATATTTCTCAACTATTTTGTAGGCCCCATCCTTTTTGTGTGGCTTTCTTATTCGATCTACCGCCAGGTGCAGCGGCAGGGCGATGTGCAGCAGTCGTGGCAACTGATCCGTTCTGCTTTTGCCGGCCCGCAGTTGCTCAAGTTGCTTTCTGTGATTGCCCTGGTACTGTTGAATTATGGAATAGAGGCGCACAAATGGCAATTGCTCATGGTCCGTATCCAGCGTGTTTCGTTTGGCAGGGCGTTCCGGGCGGTATTATCGGGGCAGGCGCTCGGTTTCAATACCCTCAACAGGGTTGGCGAATCGGCCGGCCGCGCCATCTTTCTCGACGAAGGAAACAGGTTGCGCGGCATCGTGCTCTCCGTGGTAGGCAGCCTTGCGCAGATCATTGTGATCTTTTGTATGGGACTCGGCGCGCTGCTTTACATGCGTTTTAACATTCTCAGTGAAACACAGCAGATCGGCGGGTTGTCAACCTTGTGGCTCGACGGGCTGATCTATGCCATTGCCGCCGGAACGGTCGTTGCGGTATTGATGTATTTCCGTTTGTCGTGGCTCATCAAACTGCTCGAAAAGGTTCCCTTCATCGCGAAGTACCGTTTCTTTGTTCAGGCGATGGAAGATTTTCACTGGAGGGAATTAACAAAAATTTTGTTCCTTTCTGCCGGCCGGTACGTTGTATTTGTGGTCCAATACCTGCTGCTGTTACAGGTGTTCGATGTGAACATAGCCTGGTTTGATGCGGCGTGCATGGTTTGTGTGATGTTCCTTGTATTGGCCATCGTACCCACCATTGCACTGGCTGAACTGGGTTTCAGGGGCAAGATCAGCCTGCAGCTGTTTGGTTTGTTAAGCACCAATACGATCGGTATTGTGGCAACGGCGGCTGGTATCTGGATCATCAACCTGATATTGCCAGCCATTGCCGGCAGTTTGTTTATATTGAGTGTGCGATTGTTTAGAAATAAATCTTAGAGGCGTTGAAAAAAATAGTTATTCTTTTTTGCATTGTATCATCCCTTTGCTGGAAACCGGTGGCCACCGCCGACGATTTCTGCGGTATCCGCAACCGTTCTTTCCAGGATGGTGAAAACATTTCTTACCATGTTTTTTATGCAGTTGCCGGTATTTACATCAATGCGGGCACGGCCAATTTTACCGTTAACCAGGAAAGTTTTGCCAACAGGCCCGTTTACCATGTGATCGGGACGGGGAGCTCGAACCCGAGTTACGACTGGATCTTCCGCCTGCGCGACAAATACGAATCGTATATCGATACGGCTTCTCTCAAGCCCCTGAAATTTGTACGCGACATCAATGAAGGCGGTTTCAAGAAATACGAGAACATCACCTTTAACCACAATGCAAACACGGCGGTAACAACAGAGGGTGTGTACAAAGTGCCGGATTGCATTCAGGATGTGCTGAGCTCTATCTATTATGCACGCAACATCGATTTCAACAAATACAAGCCCGACGACAAGATCCCTTTCCAGATGTTCCTGGATAATGAGGTGTACAATCTCTACATCAAATACATTGGAAAAGAAACCGTGAAAACGAAATACGGTAAATTCAAAGCCATCAAATTCAAACCCCTGCTCATCAAGGGAACCTTGTTTGAGGGCGGCGAAAAAATGACCGTGTGGGTGAGTGATGATGCCAACCATATTCCCCTGCGCATCGAGAGCCCTATCGTGGTGGGATCCGTGAAAGTGGATATGATGCAATACAGGAACCTGAGATATCCCCTGAGCTCAATGATCAGCTTTAATCATTAAACAACCAACCCGGGCTTACGGTTCCTGCCGTATAGGATTGCAATGCCGGAACAAGCATCAAGGTTCATTCGAGATGGATCCTGTTCAGTTGCGAATTCCGGTAAGCATACATACAGATGCCCGTGATAATAACCGCTGCTACCAGGCAGCCCGACATCAACCCGCCAAACAGCGACTCATAATTTTTTTGCCCGATATAGGCGCCAAGAACAATAGATGCAGCCGACACGATACCGGAAACCCCGGCGATAACGGCATTGGCGGTGCGGTTGGAAATTTCTATGCGGGCATTGCAATCGCCGCAGTTGGTAACAGAAAAATTGTTGAGCTGTACGAATTTCTTGAACGAAATACGCTGGCCACAGCTCGGGCAGCAGGCAGTTTGGTTTCTCATTGGATACGGTTTTGTTTACACAATTCCTGGGCATCTAAAATACTAATCCACAACAGAAACCATTACCGTAAAACACCGAAATACATCGTTGAAAAGACCGTAAAAAGCATAGACACGCGGCCTGTAACCGTGTAGTGATATGGCTTTCGGCGGATGGGTTTGTACTAATCAACTACCGGCCGTTCGTTTACAGGTCGCCGAGTGTAAAGCTTTCTTTTGGCCGTATGCCTTTTTCGGTCTGCTGTACCGTGCAGCATTCGTTTGCCGCATCGTGTTCAAAATAGAGGATGTAATCTTTGTCGGCCGCCTCCTGCAAAAAGCTTTTCTTTTCCTGCAGGGTGGTTAGCGGGAACATATCATACGCCATCACATAAGGCAACGGCATATGCGCGGCAGAGGGCAGCAGGTCGGCCATGTACACAATGGTCCTGCCTTTGTAACTGATCTGCGGTAACATCATTTTATCTGTGTGCCCATTCACAAAACGCACTTCTATGTTTTCTGAAAAAGAAGTGCGGGCAAGCAGCCCATCCATACCCATTCCTTTCTCCGGCACGTTTACAAACTGTAGCTGGCCGCTTTCTTTGATAGGCAAAATATTTTCTTTGAGGAATGAGGCCTTCTCCCTTTCATTGGGGGTGGTTGCCCATTGCCAGTGGTCTTCGTTGCTCCAGTAGGTTGCGTTCTTAAAGGCGGGCACCAGTTTATCTCCTTCTCTCACGATACTCCCACCGCAATGATCGAAATGCAGGTGCGTGAGAAAAACATCCGTGATATCGTTCCGGTGAAAGCCGTGCGCGGCAAGTGATTTGTCGAGCGTGTCGTCGCCATGCAGGTAATAATGGCCAAAGAATTTTGCATCCTGCTTGTTGCCCATGCCATTATCGATGAGCAAAAGTTTACCATTGTCTTCAACCAGCAAACAACGCAGCGCCCATGCGCACATGTTGTTCTCGTCTGCCGGGTTCAGCTTGTTCCAGATGCTCTTCGGCACCACCCCAAACATAGCGCCGCCATCGAGCTTGAAGAAACCAGCGTTGATTGTATATATATTCATAATAATAAAGACTTTGATAATTAGTAATTAGGAATTAGGAATTAATAATTGGTGTTTTCTCCTTAATTCCTAATTCCTAATTCTTAATTCCTAATTTTTCTGTTTCCTGTTGCCAACAACGCCAGTCCGATCACAAAGAATACTGCGAGGACCAGGACGGAGTTTCGCTGCGATCCGCTGAGCTCGGTGATGTAGCCGAAGCTCAGCATGCCGATTACGATCGCGATCTTTTCTGTTACATCGTAGAAGCTGAAGAAGGAAGTGGTGTCTTTGGTTTCAGGCATCAGTTTGGCATACGTGCTCCTGCTGAGCGATTGAATGCCTCCCATTACAAAACCCACCACCGTGGCAAGGCCATAAAACTCGAAGATGCCGTTCCTCGGTAAAAAATAGCCGATAACGCAGGCTACGATCCATAAGCAGATGGTGATCATCAGCGCTTTGAAATTGCCCATTTTCTCAGACATCCTTGCAATAAAATAAGAACCGGGTATCGCCACGAGTTGAATGATCAGGATCGATATGATCAGGTTGTTCGTAGGAATGTTCAATTCGCTTTTGCCGTATAATGTTGCTACCAGCATTACTGTTTGCACACCCATGTTGTAAAAGAAAAATGCGACCAGGTATTTTTTCAAGACAGGAAGGTGCTGGACCTGTTTCCATACTTTTCTCAATTCCTTATAGCCATGTGTAAATACACTGCCGCGATCTGTTTGCCGGGCAATGGGCGTGCCCTTGGGCAGGCGCGACAAAGAGAACTGTGCAAATGCCCACCACCAGATACCCACCAGCAGGAAAGAGATCTGGGAACCCTTACCGGCCGTCATGCCAAACGGTTTAGCCAGCACAAAAACAAAACAGATGATCTGCAGGATCACGCTTCCGATATAGCCCATGGCATATCCCTTCGCACTCACACGGTCCTGGTCCTGTGGCGCCGCTATTTCCGGGAGGTAAGAATTGTAAAAAACAAGGCTGCTCCAGTAACCGGTGCAGGCAATAATCAGGCAAAGCAGGCCGAACCCTAAATTGCTGCTGTCAAAAAAATACAGGGCAGAGCAGGCGATCGATCCGATGGTGCAGAAAAAGAAAAGGAAACTCTTTTTGTTACCCTTGTAATCTGCAATGGAGGAAAGCAGGGGGGAGAGGATAGCGACCACCATGAACGCAATGGCCAATGCATAATTGTAGAGAGCCGTATTTGAAAATTCCCTTCCGAGAAAAACAACACTGTCGTTTAAGGTTTCATCTTTGCCATCGCCGGTAACCGCTTCGTAATAGGCAGGGAAGATGGTGGAAGTGATCACGAGATTGTAAACACTGTTGGCCCAATCGTACATTGCCCAGCCATTGATCACTTTTTTAGGAGCAGTTTGCATGTGGTGGATTTTGGTCTTTTTAAAGATAAGCAGGATTGGGGGTTGCTGGAGTTTTTGTTGCCACGGATTTCACGGAATGACACGGATGGCTTGCCCTGCATCGGTTCTGTTGGAGTTGGATAGGGATGCGGGTGGGTGGATCGGGGTTATTTTAGATAGCCGGTCAGTACCAGCACCAGTAACACCGCGCCGGCGATTACCCGGTACCAGCCAAACAGACGGAAGCCGTATTTCTGTAAAAAGCCGATGAAGAACTTGATCGCAAGCATGGCCACCACAAACGCGATGATGTTGCCCAGTCCGAGCGCGATGAGGTTGTTTTTGTTTTGCAATACCTCGGGGTTTTCTTTCCAAGCTTTTAATAATTTATAGCCTGTGGCGGCGGCCATGGTTGGCACGGCGAGGAAAAAAGAAAACTCGGCGGCAAGGTTGCGTGTTAACTTCTGCTGCATGCCGCCGATGATGCTCGCCGCGCTGCGGCTGGTTCCGGGGATCATCGCGAGGCATTGCCAGATGCCGATGGTGAACGCTTTGGATAAACTGATGTTTTCTTCCTTGTCTACCGTTGGCTGTTTAAAGAGGGAGTCGATGAACAGCAACACAAAACCGCCCACAAGCATGGTGATCGAAACCGTGAGCGGGCTCTCGAGCAGGTTGTCGATCTTGCTGGAAAACACGGCGCCCAATACCAATGCCGGGATAACGGCAATGATGAGTTTGAAATAAAAATTCAGTTTGTTGAACGACAGGAACTTTCGCCAGTACAGCACTACAACAGAGAGTATCGCCCCGAATTGTATCGCTACTTCAAAGAGTTTTGTAAAGGGGTCGGAAGAAATGCCCAGCAGGGAGCTGGCTATGATCATGTGGCCCGTTGATGAGATGGGTAAAAACTCCGTCAAGCCTTCGATGATGGCAATGATAATGGTCTGAAAAATGGTCATGGTAGTTCTTGTTAGATTCTGGAGCCCGGATAAGGGGTAGGGTAAAATAAGTAGAAGAGCGATGCACAGGCACCGCTCTTCTACTTATCGTTTGCAGCCGGCCTTGTGGCTTACTGCGTAACTACAACTGCTTTTGGTTTCTTGAAGATCGCGTACACTTCAACCAGCAATCCGAGCACGATCAGGATCGGCGCGATGGTGATGCGGGTTGTGCTGTAAACCTCGTTGGTATTGAATACCCTCGGATCTGCGCTTTTGCCACCGCTCATCAGGAACATACCAAGGGCAATAACGATACCGCCGATGATCATCCATGTATAATTGTCTTTCGTAAAAAGGGCCGAATTCACGTTTTGTTTTTTGTCGCTCATTTGGTAAGTTTTATAGTGTGTAAGATAGGGAAAAGTTGGATCAGTCGGGAAGCAGGAGGTGAATGTTCTCGTTACCCGCTCCTGGCTTAATACAGGTCGTCCAGTTTCATTTTCAGGTATTTCAAAACGCTCCGGTGCGTACTGTAAACAGAGATGCCCACGCCGAGCAGGATGAGCCCGCCGAACAGGATCAGGGTCAGTTTTACATCGCGTATGGTCTTGAGCTGCGGAAACTGGTTCTCGGCCCAGCCGATGAGCATGAACAGCACAAAAATGGCGATGCCCGAGCTGATCAATCCATTGATGAGCGCCCTCAGGTTCAGCGGCTTTGCGATAAAACCCCGTGTGGCACCCACCATCTGCATGGTTTTGATGAGGAAACGGTTGCTGAACATCGCGAGCCTGATGGTATTGTCGATGCTGAACACCACGATCAGGCAAAGCACCACGGCCACCACCAGGAAGATGAGGCCTATTTTCGATGCGCGTTCATTCAGGTTGCTTACGAGTATCTTCGGGTATTGCAGTTCCGTGATCTGGTCGCCATAAGCGGCCATCAGGTTACTGGAGATCTTGTTGAGGCTGTCTGAATTTACATAGTTCGCTTTCGCATAAAAATCGATGCTTTCAGGTAGCGGGTTCACATCCAGGATCTTTGCCCAGTCTTCGTTGTTCTCTTTGTTCCAGATCTCCTGCGCCGCTTTTTTGTCTACGTACACCACGTTCTTGGCATACGGCTGCGCCGCGATGTATTGCTGGATCTGGCCTATGGTATCCTTGTTGAGGGTACGCAGGTAAGCGCTCATCCGGATATCTTCCTTGAAAGCATTTCCCACCGAACTGATGTTCAGGAAAAACCATCCCATAATGCCCATGATCAGTAAAACAAGCGCCACGCCTACGATGCTGTAAATGTAATTGGGCTTGCTTCTTTTCATTGATGATTTGCTCAGATCTGCCATGTATCGAAAGATTTAATAGTTCAACGCCAATCGTTTTAACCTGCCTCCCTCCCTTCGCCCTTCGCCGGGAAGCCGCCGGGGATGTGGCAAATGTACGCCAAACACTTACATTTGCAACCCACACCCAACCCTAATTTGCTTTTTGAAAATAGCGCATTCGGAAACGGGTGGCGGTTAAAGAAACGTTAGAAATTACAGAATGGAATACAACTTCAGGGATATCGAAAAAAAATGGCAGGCCAACTGGAAAGCAACCGGTGCATACAAGGTCAGCAATACCTCAACCAGGCCAAAATGTTATGTGCTGGATATGTTCCCCTATCCAAGCGGAGCGGGCCTGCATGTGGGGCACCCGCTGGGCTACATCGCTTCTGATATTTACAGCCGCTTCAAGCGCCTGAAAGGCTTTAACGTACTGCACCCGATGGGCTACGATGCATTCGGGCTCCCAGCCGAACAATATGCCATCGAACACGGCATCCACCCTGCAGTGAGTACCGCAAAAAACATCGATACGTTCAGGAAACAATTGGATAATATCGGGTTTTGTTACGACTGGGACCGCGAGGTACGCACCAGCGAACCATCCTATTACAAATGGACGCAGTGGATCTTCCTGCAGCTCTTCAACAGTTTTTACAACCGCAATACACAAAAGGCGGAAAGCATTGCATCCCTTGTAAAAGAATTCGAGAAGCATGGCAATGTTGCACATGAGTGCCCCGAAGACAGCCTCGTTTCATTTACCGCATTTGAATGGAACGCATATACGCCGAAAGAACAGCAAGACATCCTCATGCAATACCGCCTGGCCTTCTGCGGCTACGGTGAAGTGAACTGGTGCGAGGCGCTGGGAACGGTATTGGCAAACGATGAAGTGGTGAACGGTGTGAGCGAGCGCGGCGGGCATCCCGTTGTGAAAAAGAAACTGCGCCAATGGTACCTGCGCATCACCGAATATGCAGACCGCCTGCTGAGCGGGCTCGAAACGATCGAGTTCAGCGAAGCGATGAAGGAGATGCAGACAAACTGGATCGGCAAATCATACGGCGCTGAAATTGATTTCGTGGTGAACACAACTGCCGTTACGCCGCACGAGATCCCGCTTACGGTCTATACCACAAGACCCGACACAATTTTCGGGATAGACTTTATGGTGGTAGCACCGGAGCATGAACTGATCGCCAACATTACAACAGCAGAACAGGCGCATGCCGTTGAAGCATACATCGCATACGTTAAGAGCCGCAGCGACCGCGAACGGCAGGCCGAGAAAAAGATCTCGGGTTGTTTCACCGGCGCCTACGCGGTAAACCCCTTCAACGGAAAGAACATCCCGATCTGGATCTCTGAATATGTGCTGGCCGGTTATGGCACCGGCGCCATTATGGGCGTGCCTTGCGGCGATGAGCGTGATCATAAGTTTGCAACGCATTTCAACATACCCATTACAAACATCATTGGCGAACATTACGACGGCAAAGAAGCCAATCCAACCAAAGACGCAAAACTGGAGAACAGCGATTTTCTCAACGGGATGGTGATGCGCGATGCCATGGCAGTCGTGATCAGCAAACTCGAAGAAGAAGGCATCGGCAAAAAGAAAGTGAATTACAAAATGCGCGACGCCGCCTTCAGCCGGCAGCGCTACTGGGGCGAACCTTTCCCGATCCAATGGAAAAATGGCGTTGCCGTTGCACTGGATGAAAATGAACTGCCTTTGCTGCTGCCCGAAGTAGACAGCTACAGCCCGGGCCCCGAGGGCGAGGGCCCGCTCGCAAACATTCCTGAATGGGTGAAGCGTGAACTGGAAACCAATACCATGCCCGGTTACGCCGGCAGCAGCTGGTATTTTTTACGGTACATGGATCCACACAACGACACGGCTTTCTGCGACAGAAAAGCAAGCGATTACTGGAACCAGGTAGACCTGTACATCGGTGGAACAGAACATGCCGTAGGGCATTTGCTGTACAGCCGCATGTGGACCAAGGCCCTGTACGATCTTGGCCATATTGGATTTGATGAACCCTTCAGGAAACTGCTGAACCAGGGAATGATACAGGGAAGCTCAAGATTTGTGTACCGGTTGAAGGGAACAAACAAATTTATTTCGCACGGATTGATCGATGAGAAGGCATATAAGTCAGAAGACATGGATCCCATCCGTGTGGACGTAAATTTTGTGGATGGCGTGGAACTCGATATCAACGCATTCAGGTCATGGCGCAATGGCGAATATGCAGATGCGGACCTGGTTTTGGACAACGACAAATACATCTGCGGGGTAGAGGTTGAAAAAATGTCCAAGTCGAAATTCAACACGGTAAACCCCGATGAACTGGTAAACAAATTCGGCGCAGATACCTTCCGCATGTACGAGATGTTCCTCGGTCCAGTGGACCAAAGCAAACCTTGGGATACCAAGGGTATCGAAGGTGTGCACCGCTTCCTAAAAAAATTATGGCGCCTGTTTTATGATGAGGCAAAGGGCAGGATCTGGAACGAAGAAAAAGCAACGCCGGAAGAATTGAAAGTGCTGCACAGGACCATCCGCAAGATCGAAGAAGACACCGAACGATTCAGCTTCAACACCGCGGTAAGTGCGTTCATGATCTGCATCAACGACCTGTCTGACCTACGATGCAACAAACGGGAAGTGCTGGAAAAGGTACTGGTCATGCTCACCCCTTATGCACCGCACATCAGCGAAGAACTGTGGCAGGCATTGGGCAACAGCGGCTCCATACTTGATGCCGCTTACCCGGCTTTTGAAGAAAAATATGTGATCGAATCATCCAAAGAGTACCCGGTAAGCATCAACGGGAAAGTGCGTACCAACATGAACATAGCGCTGGATGCATCTGCGGAAGAGGTTGAGAAACTGGTACTCGCCAATGAACTCGTTCAAAAATGGGTGGAAGGCAAACCCGTAAAGAAATTCATTTTTGTAAAGGGAAAAATGATCAATGTTGTGGTTTAGAACCAGGGCAGGGTTTGTTTTTTATTAAAAATCCGAACAAAACAGTACTCCGATTGTTGTAAACAAAAAGCATTGCCATGAAAAAAATAATCATTCTCGGCTGTTTCCTTACGGCAACCCTCGTAACAAAGGCAAACACAGACTCTGCGCAGTTAAAAGAGCAGGTGCAGCAGATGGAAAAGCTTGTTAAACAACTTCAGACGGAGATCAAAACACTGAAGACAACAGACAGCACGCTTACAGCGGAACTGAACACGTTAAGACAATCGATTCCTGCAAACAACAGGCAAAAAAAATTGGTGATCGACAGGCGCGGCAGCAAACAGGCTTCTTTCCAATAGAAACAAAACAAAGACGCGGCCATCCCGCGTCTTTGTTTTTCCATTCAGTAATGCGTGAAAGCATTACTCCCTTTCTTCAATAGCTCCAGCAGCGCGGGAAACAGTGAAGCAAAGTCTGCATATTTTTTCTCTTCGATGTATTCCTTCCAGATGAACGGTGCGAGATCGTTCACATAAATAAAATCACTTGCATCTTCACGGCTGATCGTTTTTTCATATGGACGGTAGCCGCGATACTGCCTTTTTAAACAGGCAACAACAGAACGTACAATATTCTCGTTCAAACAATACGCCCAGCTACCGATCGAATTCCGTTTCATTCCCTCATCGTTCCCATTGTAGAGGAAAGCGAGTTGTGCAATCTCGGCGTCGTGTTTTTTCATCAATCCCTCGATCATGATGTGCCCGCCCTCGTGCCAGAGCAGATCGTAGATCGTTTCCGTTCCCATGGTAAATTTGGGTTCGCCATATTTTGTAGCGGTGTCGTTGAAGTAGCCCGTTTCGTAAGCAACAAGGTTGTTGTATTTCGGATTGATCTCTGCAAAACCCGGTATCGCATGCGCCCCCCAATTGTTTAAGGGCTCGATACCGATGTACAGCCTTACGGGCTTTTTGATCTTGTAAAAACCATACAGTTTTTCAAACGAAGCGCTGTCTTTGATCTTTTGCTGAACATCTTTTGCCCACCGCGCGTAATTGGTTTCGTGCGCAGCATAGAATTTCCAGAACTGTGAGTCTTCGTAAAACTGTTTCACCAACCTGAGATACCGGATCACAGAATCCTTTCCATAATTCCTTATCCAGTTCTGTTTGGTCGGTTCGGTAAGCGTGATGCCGGGAAAACCATCAAAGCACCAGCCAAGTTCAACAAAATCTGTGTACAGATTCTTTTTGAAACTTTTCAGGTATTCAACCGCCGGGTGGTTGGCATACGGCTTGAAGTATGCTTTCATCTCTTCTGCATAAACAGAAGGCGTTGGCTGCGGGTATTTGTCTGCGAGGATCTGTACCACCGACATCAGTTCAACACCAGGGTGCACATAAACGGTGAGATCCTCCCCGGCAACGGCACCGTAAGGAAGCGGTTGTTTTTCCTGGGAATGGACGGCAAACACGGCCAGTAAAAAAAACGGGAGCAATATTGATTTCATAAATTTTATTTTGATGCAAGATTTTAAAATCTGCAACCGCATATTCCCGGTTATTGATAAACACCCTTAAGGAATTGACGAAACCCGTTTTTATTTTGTCTGCCCGATAGCCGGTTTCGTCACTCAAAAAAGGGTGTTCATAAATTGATTTGAGGAATCGCTTGCGATCGAAGTACTTTCATACGCGTTATGCAACGGAAAAAGGTCATACTCATCCATATTTTGTTCTGGCTCGTGCTTTTTGTGAAAAGCAGGGTATTGGAAATGACCTCCGATGGCCTGGTGCTTACATTCAGCGGCCTGCTGAGCCTGCACAATGGCCTTGTGATTTCGATAGGCTATATGTCTGTTACCATGTTTGCGTTTTACGGCGCCTATCTTGTTTCAAGAAAAGTGCTTGACGGGCGCAAATTATGGCAGGGTGTTTTATATGTACTGCTTCTTTTTGCCTCGCTTGTTGCATACCGCGCGGTACTGGAGTTCTGGATCTTTAAACCACTCTTCAACTTCGACAACTACGCGCACAATACCGCCCGGCCGTTCTGGCGTTTTTTTATCCCGAATGTGATCCTATATTACTGGGATTCCATTGTATATGGACTGTCGTTCGCGCTTTTTATGCACTGGCAGAAAATGGACAAGGCAAGACGTGAGAAGGAAACACTTGACAAAACGATGCAGTTGCAATTCCTGCAGTCGCAGATCAACCCGCATTTTCTTTTCAATACCATCAATGATATTTATGCGCTCGTGCTGAAAAAATCGGAGCTGGCACCGGAAGCGTTGATGCAGCTTTCGGGTTTGCTGCGTTATGCCTTGTACGGGAACAACCAGCCCGCGGTTCCGCTGCAGAACGAGATCGATCACATCAACGATTACCTGAACCTGCAAAGAACGGGCTATGAAAATAAATTTTATGTAGCGGTAGAAACAACAGGCGATGTTTCCCTCTGGCGGATACCGCCGATGTTGCTGTTGCCTTTTGTGGAAAATGCCTGCAAACATGGCGTTACCGATGATGAGGCAAACCCGGTTCGTGTTGCATTGCATGTAAACGGGCGAAGTTTCTCCTTGTTTGTGACCAACCGTATCAGGACCGCGCAGAAAGACGCGGTGGGTGGCATCGGGATAGAGAACATCCGCAAACGGCTTATGCTGGTATATCCGTCCAGACATTCATTGCAGATCAGGCAGGACGGTGATACCTTTGTTGTTCAACTGCAAATTGAAAACTAATGTTATCCGTGATCATTGTAGACGACAAGCCCCTCGCCATCGAAATACTCGAGGGCTACCTGCAGAAGATCCCTTTTGCAGGTTGCAGTGCAAGTTTTACCAATGCCCTCGAAGCGCTTGATTATATCGAGCTGCATGCGCCCGATCTGGTTTTGCTGGACATACAGATGCCCGAAATAACAGGCGTGCAGCTGAGAAAAATGGCCGGCGCAAAAAGCCGCTACATCCTGGTGACCGCCTACCCTGGCTATGCCATCGAGGGCTTTGAACACAACGCGGTTGATTATTTATTGAAACCCGTATCCTTTGACCGTTTTTACCAGGCTATGCAGAAAGCAAAGGCAGTGATGGATAAAAATGAAAGTTCGCCCATAGCCAATGTTCCAAAAACAAAAGATTTTGTTTTCATCCGAACGGAAAGAAAGATAAGGAAGATCGATTTCAAAGACATCCTTTTTATCGAGGCGCGCCAGAACTACGTGGAGATCCATCTTGGCAACGAAAAGATCATGGCGCTGCAAACCATGAAGCAAACAGAAGACATGCTGCCGGCCGACCTGTTTTGCCGCATACACAAATCGTTCATCGTTTACATTCCTGCAATCCGATCCGTAGAACAGCACCAGGTTTTGGTCGGGAAAGAAGCGGTTCCTGTAGGGGAGGCGTACAGGCCGGCATTTTACAAAAAGCTCGGTGTCTGACCCATTGTAAAATCCTGTGCTACCGCACATCTAGTTTCTCTCAAAAGAGTTCTGTAAAATCTTATATTGTATCTGCAACCAAATCATACTGCAATGAAAACTCTTTTTCTTTTTGCGGCCGCATGCCTGACTGCGGTTTGTGGCATGTCGCAATCTTCAGACGCCTATTTTTTATCTGCGCCCTGCTTGTCGCCCGATGGGCAAACCGTTGTGTTCAGTTACGAGGGCGATCTGTGGAAAGCTGCCGTTAACACCGGGCAGGCCGTTCGCTTAACCGCTATGCAGGGTTACGAGAGCAATGCGCGGATCTCGCCGGATGGCAAATGGATCGCGTTCACAGGCCGGCAAATGGGAAACGCCGATGTATACGTGATGCCACTTGCAGGTGGCGAAGTAAAACAGCTCACTTTCCACAGTGCGGCAGACGATGTGAACAGCTGGAGTTGGGATAATAAAAAAATATATTTCACATCAGGACGTACGGGGCAGCTTTCCGGCTACACCGTGAGCATCAATGGCGGCACGCCGCAGCGTTTGTTTGGCGATCATTATTTTTTGTTTGATCATGGCTTGTTCGAACACCCGTCAACCGGCGAAATATTTTTCAACGATACCTGGGAAAGCAGCAACCAGCTTTCGCGCAAACGTTACAAAGGGCCGTTTAACCCCGACCTTCAATCGTACAACCTTAAAACAAAAGAGTACAAAAAATATACAAACTGGGAAGGGAAGGATTTTGGAACAACCATCGATAAAAACGGCAACATCTATTTTGTTTCAGATGAGGCCAATGGCGAATACAACCTGTATGCGCTTGATAAAGGAAAGAAGGTAGGGTTAACCAAATTCCCGACTTCCATCAAAACCCCCATGGTAAATGCCAATGGCGGCAAGATCGTTTTTGAAAAGGATTACCAGTTGTGGATGTATGATGTTGCAAAAAAAGAATCGGAAAAGCTGGACATCAAACTGTTCCGCAACAATATTCTGCCTGCGGAAAAAGACTACGAAGTGACCCGCAACATCACCAATTTTGATCTGTCGCCCGATGGCAAAAAGCTCGCGTTCACCTCGCGCGGCGAATTGTTTGTGAGCGATGTGGACGGAAAATTCGTACAACGCATCAACCGTAAAAACACGGAGCGCGCAAGGGAAGTGAAGTGGATGAGCGATAACAAAACGCTCTTGTTCAACCAGACCGCCGGTGGTTACCTTAACCTCTATACCGTAGCGGCAGATGGTTCTTCTGGCGTAAAACAGGTTACCAACGATCAGAAAGACAACCGGTCCATCGCTTTCAACAAAACAAAAACAAAAGCGGTTTACCTCAGCGGGCGCGACGAAGTAAAAATGCTCGACCTGAAAACGATGGAGAACAAAACGATGGTGAAAGACGAGATCTGGGCGTTCCAGAATTCCGACCCGGGCTTTTCACCCAACGATGAGTACATATTCTTTACCGCGATCCGCAATTTTGAACAGGATATTTTTGTTCACAACATCAAAGAGAACAAAACCATCAATCTTACCAATACCGGTGTAACGGAGGCATCGCCGATCTGGTCGCCGGATGGCAAATACATTTATTTCAATTCTGCACGCACCAAACCATCGTATCCGTTTGGCCCGCAGAACCCAAGGATCTATCGCATGGCGCTTGAAAAAATAGACGAGCCTTACCGCAGCGATAAATACAACGACCTGTTTAAACCCCTTGATAAAAAAGAGAAAGCAGACAGCGCAAAAAAAGACACTACCAAAAAAGAACCCGTTGTTACCAACGCGATCGCGATAGATGTTGAGAACATAATGGAAAGGCTCGAGCAGGTTGGCCCCAATTTCGGTTCGCAGTTCCTGGGCGCGGTGATACAGAAAGGCGATAAAACTTCCGTACTCTACATCAGCGATCATGCCGAGGGCAGGGGTGCAATGTGGAAGACAACGATAGAGCCTTTTGAAAATAACAAGACAGAAAAGATTACCGGAGCGGATGCATTCGGTTTCGATCTTGCTGAATCTACCGATAAAACAATGGCGCTGATCGGTGGGAACATTTACAAACTCAACCTGGATGGAAACAGGCTTGACCCGGTTGCCATCAGCTATACGTTCCGAAAAAATCTCTCCGCAGAATTTGCACAGATCTTTGAAGAAGCATGGGCGCAGGTGGAAGAGAATTATTACGATGAGAAGTTCCATGGACTGGATTGGCAGGCGACAAAGAAAAAGTACGAGGCATTCATTCCGCATATCAACAACCGGTCCGATCTGCGCACGCTGCTGAGCGATATGCTGGGCGAACTCAATTCATCGCACCAGGGCTTTACTTCAAATGGCGATGAAGAAAACCTGAACTTGTCGAACAGGACCATGGAAACAGGTATCCTCTTTGAGAACAACGATCCATACAAAGTAAGATCGGTGGTCAAAAAAAGCAACGCAGATAAGAAAGCGATCGATGTAAGACCCGGTGATGTGTTGACGAAAGTAAACGATGAGCCGGTTGACCAACGCATTGACCGCAATTACTATTTCAGCAGGCCCTCCCTCGACAGGGAGATCAAACTGAGCTTCAGCCGCGGCGCGCAATCGATAGACGTTAAAATTCATCCGCAGCCAACGCTGGCCAATGTGTTGTACGATGACTGGATCGACAACAACCAGAAGATCGTTGATGAGAAGAGCCGGAACCGTATTGCCTACCATTGCATGAAGAACATGGGCACCGGCGAGCTGGAGAAATTCCTGATCGATATGACACAGGATTTTTACAGGAAAGATGCATTGATACTGGATTTGCGCTACAATACAGGTGGAAATGTGCACGATGAAGTGTTGAAGTTTTTGAGCCAGCGTGCCTACCTCCAATGGAAATACCGCGAAGGAAAATTAACGCCGCAGGCAAATTTTGCGCCTTCAGACAAACCGATCATCCTGCTTACCAACGAGCAATCGCTGAGCGATGCGGAGATGACAGCGCAGGGGTTCAAAGCGCTCAAACTTGGAAAGATCGTAGGAACGGGAACGTATCGCTGGATCATCTTTACAAGCGGCGTTGGCCTGGTAGACGGATCGTTCGTACGTTTGCCGAGCTGGGGTTGTTATACGCTGGATGGCAAGGACATTGAGAAAACAGGCGTAGATCCCGATATACTGGTGAACATGAATTTTGAAGACCGCATCAATCACCGCGACCCGCAGCTGGAAAGGGCGATAGCGGAGATCATGAAACAATTGAAATAGCATCCGGATCACGGTTCTTACAGGTGCTCAATGGGAAATTCCCATGTGTGCAGGCTGTAAGGGCCGTGATTTTTTTCAACCACCCACTTAATTCCGATCCATGCAACGGGTTGTGCCATTCGATCCTTCTTCAGACAAATTGATCCGGCTCGATTTTACATCGAAGAACACTGAATTGACAGATGAGATCGTGAACGATACAACATTGTTCTCTGCTTACATCGATCATAAAATACAATCGCATACTTACGGCATTGGCGGATACGACGAACACCGCACAGTGTACAGCCGCAGTAAAGTTTTTGATACCGGGGAAGAACCGCGCCGTTTGCACCTGGGCGTGGATATCTGGGGCAAGGCCGGAACGCCGGTGTATGCGCCGCTTGAAGCAACGGTGCATAGTTTTGCGTTCAATGATCAATATGGCGACTATGGCGCAACCATTATTTTGTCGCACGGAACATTTTATACCCTATACGGTCATCTTTCCTTAAAGGACCTCGATGGTTTGTATGAAGGAAAACCAATCAAAACCGGTGAACGGATCGCGCATTTTGGAGAACCGGCTGAGAACGGGCACTGGCCACCGCATTTGCATTTCCAGTTGATCAATGAGATGGGGAACCATAGGGGCGATTATCCCGGTGTTTGTAAATTCAGTGAGCGGGAAAAATATCTGCAAAATTGCCCGGATCCCGATTCCATATTGCAGATGATCCAATATGTATAATACTTTATGAGACTACAAACGTTCATATACGTTTAAAATACGGCCGCTCAGCGGCTAGCCCCCAGATCATGTTCCCAAAATGGGTAATTCCCCGGAAATTCAATAAAATCAAGGGTTCAGCAACTTTTGAACATCCTGTGAAAAACATTATCCTCCCCATCCGGGCAACCACTGTAACATTGTGTTGTTAATCTTTGGTTTTGGTTTCAATACCAGGTGAAGCCGAATTAAAAGGGAATCGTGTTAAAATCACGAGCTATCCCCGTAGCTGTAAATCCTAAAACGTTTTTTGCATCATTCTTGCCACTGTTCCGTGTACGGGATGGGAAGGCCGCAAAAGATAAGGACAAGCCAGAAGACCTGCCAGCTTAACACAAACACCAGCTTTCGGAGGAAAAGCAGCGTGAAATGGAAAGGGATACCTGTCTCTGCCACTTCCGCATCTTCGTCTCCGCAGCAGAAAGTTTTGATCTTTAAAAACGATTATATGCAGAACGAACCGATACTCCAGGATAACAAAGACCGCTTTGTGTTGTTCCCGATCAAGCACCAGGACATATGGCACATGTACAAACAGGCAGAAGCAAGTTTCTGGACAGCAGAAGAACTTGATCTTACTACAGATGTACAGGACTGGGCCAACAAACTGAATGAGGATGAGAAATATTTTATCAAACACGTGCTTGCTTTTTTTGCAGCGAGTGATGGTATTGTGAACGAAAACCTTGCCGTTAATTTTCTGCAGGAGGTTCAATACCCTGAGGCGCGTTGTATGTATGGATTCCAGGTGATGATTGAGAACATACACAGCGAAGTGTATTCGTTGCTGATCGATACTTATATCAAAGAACCGGTAGAGAAAGACAGGCTGCTGCGCGCGATAGATACCATCGATTGCGTGCAGAAGAAAGCGGGATGGGCGCTGCGCTGGATAGAAAAAGGAAATTTCGCCGAGCGGCTCATTGCTTTCGCAGCCGTAGAAGGCATTTTCTTCAGCGGCAGCTTCTGCTCTATTTTCTGGCTGAAAAAAAGAGGATTGATGCCCGGCCTCAGTTTCGCGAACGAACTGATCAGCCGTGACGAAGGATTGCATTGCGATTTTGCATGTTTGCTGTACACCAAACACGTCGTTAACCAATTGTCACAGGAAACCGTTGTTACCATCATACGCGATGCGGTGGAAATTGAGAAAGAGTTTGTGAGCAGTGCATTGCCTGTAGGACTGATCGGTATGAACGCCGCACTGATGTGCCAGTACATCGAATTTGTTGCAGACCGTTTGCTGGTGGCGCTCGGATGCAGCAAAATATACAACGTGGCCAACCCCTTTGATTTCATGGAGATGATCTCACTGCAGGGCAAAACAAATTTCTTTGAAAAGAGAGTGGGTGAATACCAGAAAGCAGGCGTGATGAGTGATGCGGGATCGAAGACATTTTCGATAGATGAAGACTTTTAATTCAATTAACCTTATAATAGATACAACACCATGTTTGTAGTAAAACGGAACGGAAAGAAAGAAGCAGTGCATTTCGACAAGATCACTTCGCGCGTGATGAAGCTGAGCTATGGATTGCATTTGAAACAGGATGACATCATCGAGATCGCGAAGAAAGTGATCATCGGGATCTACAACAATGTAACCACTACGGAACTGGATAACCTTGCAGCAGAAACAGCCGCATCGTTTACCACGAAGCATCCTGATTTTGCGGTACTCGCGGCGCGCATTGCCGTGAGCAACCTGCACAAGAACACGGTAAAATCATTTTCCCAAACGGCAAAGTTGCTGTACAACTACATCGACGATAAAACCAATGAACCTGCGCCATTGATAGCGGATGATATTTACGAGATCATACAGGAACATGCAGACAGGCTGGATGCATCGATCATTTATGAAAGGGATTATCATTTTGATTTCTTCGGTTTTAAAACACTCGAAAAATCATACCTGCTCAAAGTGAACGGAAAGATCACCGAGCGCCCGCAGCACATGTTCATGCGGGTTGCGCTGGGTATTCACAAAGCGGATATAGAGGCTGCTATTGAAACGTATAACCTGATGAGCGAAAAATGGTTCATCCATGCAACACCAACACTGTTCAATGCGGGCACGCCCAAACCGCAGATGAGCAGTTGCTTTTTGCTGAGTATGAAAGACGACAGCATCCCGGGTATTTACGAAACGTTGAAGGATTGTGCGCAGATCTCCCAATCGGCCGGCGGCATCGGCCTCAACATCCACAACATCCGCGCAACGGGCAGTTACATCAAAGGAACCAACGGAACATCCAACGGCATCATCCCGATGCTTCGGGTGTTCAACGATACTGCGCGTTATGTTGACCAGGGAGGCGGTAAACGCAAAGGCGCGTTTTCCATTTACCTCGAGCCATGGCATGCCGATGTGTTTGAGTTCCTCGAACTGAGAAAGAACCAGGGAAAAGAAGAAATGCGCGCGCGCGATCTTTTCCTTGCCTTGTGGATCCCCGACCTGTTCATGAAACGCGTGGAAGCAGATGGGCAATGGAGTTTGTTTTGTCCCAACGAAGCAAAGAACCTCCACACCACGCATGGCGAGGCATTCGAAAAGTTGTACCATCAATACGAACAGGAAGGAAAGGCCCGCAAGACTTTTCCTGCGCGCGAGTTGTGGAACGCGATCCTGGAGGCACAGATCGAAACAGGAACACCTTATATTTTATACAAAGACGCGGCCAACGAAAAAAGCAACCAGAAGAACCTGGGAACGATCCGTTGCAGTAACCTGTGTACAGAGATCATCGAATACAGCGATGAGAACGAAACTGCGGTTTGTAACCTCGCATCGCTTTCATTACCGCGTTTTGTTGAGGGCAAGAATTTTAATTTCGACAAGCTGGTTGAAGTAACGCAGATCGTTACGCGCAACCTCAACAAAGTGATCGATAACAATTTTTACCCGATCGAAGAAACCAAAAGAAGCAACCTGCGCCACCGGCCCATCGGGTTGGGCGTACAGGGCCTCGCAGATGTATTCATGTTGCTCGGCCTGCCGTTTGAAAGCGATATGGCAAAAATGCTCAACAGGAATATTTTTGAAGCGATTTATTTTGGCGCCATGACCGCATCAAAAGACATTGCGAAAGAAGTTGGCCATTACGAAACATTCCCAGGGTCGCCATTGTCGAAAGGCATTTTCCAGTTCGATATGTGGAACACCAAACCGAGCGACCGCTTCGATTGGGAAGAACTGCGCAAAGAAGTGATGCAATATGGCGTACGCAATTCGCTGTTGCTTGCACCGATGCCAACCGCATCCACTTCACAGATCCTAGGCAACAACGAGTGCTTTGAACCGTATACATCCAACATCTACAACAGGCGCGTATTGAGCGGCGAATTTGTGGTGGTGAACAAACACCTGCTGAAAGACCTGGTCACACTTGGTTTGTGGAACGACAACATGAAGCAGCGGATCATCGCCGCAAACGGATCTGTGCAAAATATCGAAGAGATCCCTGCGGAAATGAAGGAGATCTATAAAACGGTTTGGGAGATCAAACAAAGGAACATCATCGACATGGCTGCAGACAGGGGCGCTTTTGTTTGCCAGTCGCAATCGCTTAACCTTTTTGTTGAACAGCCGAATTTTGCGAAGTTGTCGTCCATGCATTTTTATACCTGGAAGAAAGGTCTGAAAACGGGCATGTACTATCTCCGTACCAAGGCCGCTGCAGATGCGATCAAATTCACGATCGATGCATCGGTACTGGACCAGGCCAGGATACAGCAGGAAGAATCTGCGGCGCAGATCTCGTGTTCGCTGGATAACCCGGAAGGGTGTGAGATGTGTGGATCTTAGTTTTTCCAGGTCAACATTGCATTGAATAAAAAATGCCGGGATACAGTTTGTACCCGGCATTTTTTATCCGCCAACGGCGGATTGTAATGCATTCGCGAAGCGGTCAATGTTTTATTTTTTCAAGCAACGATCCTGCGATGGCCCGCCACTCGTCTTTCAACGGTGCAGGTGAAATCTCTTTTCCGGCCCGCCGGTACCAGTAGGCTGCATTACCCAAGTCGCCTTCCTTGCGGTGCAGGTATGCGTGTACCCAGGCAGCATCTTTGTCTTCGAGATCGTTGACAAGCCCGTGCGCAGATTCCCAATCGTTTCTTGCATCGTACCACAACGCAAGCAATTGAACAGGCAGGTTGGGAGCGGTTTCTTCGGAAACACTTTTTACAAATTCATCCAGGTTCATACAACAAAATAAAAAAACAAAACCTCATTTCCATCCTTGTCCTGTTTTATTTGATGGTAAAAAAGGAAGGAGGAAAGAGGTTTGTGGATTATTCATCAATCAAAAACTACCAGGGTAATTCTTCACCGAGGTGCATGTATTTCCCCGTTGGACCGTTTTCGTCCAGTAAGGAGAGCGCCACCGAAGTTTTTGCGCCGTCGGTGATTTCCATAGGGGCGGCATCGGTTCCCATGTCTGTTTTAACCCAGCCGGGATGCACGGAATTTACTTTCACGCTGGTTCCCGCGAGCGCGGCCGCGAGGTGTATGGTGTATGAGTTCAATGCTGTTTTTGAAGTGTTGTAGGCAAACAGCTTGGATTCATAAATAGGAGAGCTTGCATCGCTGTGAAGATTCAGCGAACCGAGGATGCTGCTCAGGTTCACGATGCGGCCCGCATTGCTTTTACGGATAAGGGGAAGCAAGGTGTTCGTGAGTTTTACCACGTTGAAAAAGTTGGTGTCAAGTGTATCGTGCAGTTCTTTGTCTGAGATGGTGGTGGTATTGTTGGTACCAAACCCGCCGCTCTCGATCATGATGCCTGCGTTGTTCACAAGAATATCGAGTTTGCCGTATTTGTTGTTGATGTAATCGTATGCGCCTTTGATATCGGCATTGTTGTCTACATCCAGCTGCAAAAATTCGGCAGTAATGCCTTCATCCTGTAATTGCTTAACGGCTGCTTCTCCTTTTTCTTTGCTGCGCGCACCTGCAATAATGGTTACGCCTTCTTTGCCCAATTGACGGGCGGTTTCAAAACCTATGCCTTTGTTGGCACCGGTGATCAATGCAATTTTGTTCGACATGTTATTGTTTTTATGAGTGATTGTTATGGGGCAAGAAATTCCGCCCTGTTTTGTATTTGGTATTATGAATGGTAAACCTTCGCAAATGTTTGCGCAAAATCTTCGAGTTTAACCTTCCCCAGTGCTGCAGGGCGGTTGGCGAAGTAATCTTCCGTCATGGAGCCATTGTGCAGCGACTGGTTCATCTCTGCATAGTTTTTTGCGACCTCTTCCGGGAGCCCGGCCTGGATCATTCCGCCGAGCGCCTGTTCGTTGGTAAAGAGTGTCCATTGCAGTTCGGGTTTACCGATGGCCTTGCCAAGTTCGGATGCGATGCGGTCGGTCGACACTTCATCGCTCGCGAGATAACGTACCGAACGGCCGGTAAAATCAAGCGCGAGCAAGGCTTCAGCGGCCACTTCAGCGATATCGGCAGGCGAAACGATCGGGAATTTTGATTCACCTATCGCAAAGCTCGATCCTATGATGCCCATGTTTTTGATCATGCCAACATTGGCCAACAGGTTGTTGAAGAAATAAGGCGGACGAAGGTGCAGGATGTTTACGTTGTCAAGCGCGTTGAGGTGTTGCTCCACGGCATACAGACCGCTTACCGGGCCAACGCCATCGGGAAGGTGAGCCCCTACGCTGCTCAGGTTAACAACATACCTGGCGCCGGAGGTCCTGATTGCATCAGCATAATTCTTGCCAACGGCGGCGATCTCTGCTTTCCAGTTGGTGGGGTTGTGCATGGGAGGCACCATCGTGTAAACCGCATCTGCTCCCGCAAAAGCCGTGGCGAGAAAACCTGCATCGGTTACCGAGCCGATGGCGGCGGTAACGCCGGCATTGGTGAGCGTTGTGAGATGAGCAGCATTGCGGCCGATAACAGTTACCTGGTGGCCGGCTCTCAACAGGGCCAGGGAAAGCGGAAGCGAGATGTTTCCTGCACCGCCTGTAATTACATACTTCATGAGATGGTTTTTAGATTTGATATTTGTATATACAAATAATGAGTGAAAAAAAATTATATTTCTATTTTATCCGAAACCTGGTGCATGTTTTTGAGCAACTGCCTGCATTCTTCTTTTCCAAAAATCTTTCCATAGCGTTCGGTTGCTTCGTCAACACATGCTTTCATGGTTGGTTTCAGGTCTTTTGCCTTTTGCGTTGGGTACACATTGGTTTGTTTCCCCTCCGATGCACGGATCACGAGCTTTTTTTCTTCCAATTTCTCCAGCAAACGGGTAATGGTGCTGGGTGTCAGTTGCAGTTGACCGGCAAGCTGCCCGGCCTGTATACCCGGTTCATCCAGCGCAAGCATCAATAAATAGGCGTGGCTCGGCGAAAGACCAACCTTTTTCCAGGTCTCTATCGCGATCTTTTCTACTTTCCTCGCCAGGGCATTGGCGGTGAAATAAAGACAGCCAGCATATTTACTATCGCATGTTTTCATTGACAGAACAAAGGTAATGGGTTTTTGTTTGTATGTACAAATATTTTTTTTGGGGCCGGTGCCGTCTATTGGTGGTTCACTACTTCCAATCGCCCCCGATCAAACAAAACGCTTACTTTTGAGTTCATGCCCAACAGCAATCTCAATACTGATCCCGGAAATTTATCTTCTTCAGACAAGGAGTTTGAGAATACGATACGCCCCAGGGAGATCGACGATTTCTCCGGCCAGCCGCAATTGATCGAGAACCTTAGCATCTTCATCAAGGCCGCCAAGCTCCGTGGAGAGGCATTGGATCATGTGTTGTTTCATGGGCCTCCCGGTCTCGGTAAAACCACGCTCAGCCGTATCGTGGCGAATGAGCTGGGTGTGAACATCAAGGAAACATCGGGCCCGGTAATTGAAAAGCCCGGCGACCTGGCGGGCCTGCTAACGAACCTGCAACCCAACGATGTATTGTTCATCGACGAGATCCATCGCCTGAGCACGGTGGTGGAAGAATACCTGTATGCGGCCATGGAAGATTTCAGGATCGATATCATGATCGATACCGGGCCGAATGCGAGAAGCGTTCAGATCAATCTGAACCCGTTCACCCTGGTGGGTGCCACTACAAGAAGCGGTTTGCTTACGGCGCCGTTGTTGTCGCGCTTTGGCATTAAATCAAGGCTCGAATATTACAATGCCGAGGTTTTGAAAAAGATCATCGAGCGGAGCGCGGCCATCCTTCATACTTCTGTTACCAAAGACGCGGCGTTTGAAATTGCCAGAAGAAGCCGCGGCACACCGCGTATTGCCAACGGTCTCCTTCGCCGCGTGCGCGATTTTGCGCAGGTATTGAACGATGGGCAGATCGATATCGGCATTACCCAACATTCTCTCAAGGCATTGAATGTGGATGAGCACGGACTGGATGAAATGGACAACCGCATCTTATCGGCCATCATCGACAAATTCAAGGGTGGCCCTGTAGGACTTACCACCATCGCCACAGCCGTTGGCGAAGAAGCCGGAACGATCGAAGAAGTATACGAGCCGTTTTTGATACAGGAAGGCTTCCTGCAGCGCACACCACGCGGAAGGGAAGTTACCGCCAAAGCATACGAACACCTGGGAAGAAGCCCTTTCAGGGGAAACGGAACCAATTTGTTTTCGTAAAAGTGAACGGTTGAAAAACAGGAGACGTAAAAAGTCAAACGATTAAGATCGGGTAAACAAAAGGGGTTAAAGATGTAAACACATTCTTTAACCCCATTTAATTTCTTTGATCACGTAACCGGTTGCGGCCTAAGGCGCCACCAGCCTGAACCCGTTGCCATGAATGTTCACGATCTCAATGTTTGGATCGTCTTTCAGGTATTTGCGGAGTTTGGCGATGTATACATCCATACTGCGGCCGTTGAAATAGGTATCGCTGCCCCAGATTTTTTTAAGGGCGCGTTCCCTTGGCAAAAGGTCGTTCTTGTGTTCTGCAAGCATTTTGAGCAGTTCGTTTTCTTTTGGAGAAAGCGTTTGTGTAAGCTCATCGTGTTTCAACTCACGGAGTTTCGGGTTGAAATGATATTTGCCGAGGTCGAACTCAACATTATCGCTAACGCGGTTCTCTTCTTCGTTGCGTTTAAGGATCGCTTTGATCTTCAGCAGGAGTACTTCGCTGTCAAATGGCTTGGTGATGTAATCGTCTGCACCCAGCTTATAACCCTGGATGATGTCTTCTTTCATCGTTTTTGCGCTCAGGAAGAACAGGGGAATATCAGGATCCACATCACGGATCTCTTCGGCCAGTGTAAAACCATCCATGTTAGGCATCATTACATCCAGCAGGCAGATATCAAATTTCTCGCGCTGGAAAGCGGCAAGGCCTAGGCGGCCATCCCTTTCAAGCGTTACGTCGTAGTCGTTCAGTTCTAAATAATTCTTTAATACCATGCCAAGATTTGCGTCGTCTTCGCATAAGAGTATTTTACTTTTTTTGTCTTCCATATATTCTTATTTAACGTGAAATAAAGCCAAAAGAATGCGAATTCACATTGTGTCCGCGCAATCTTTTGTTAAAAAGACCGTGCCAGCCTTTCTATATCCACCTAAGTTACTAAATTATCGCGAAGCACCGATACACAGGAACCGATGACCGATTTTAACGAAGCGACGTTAAACTTTGACCCGGCGCTGAATTGGAAAAAAATCACTGATCTTATCAATGGGATGATGCCGCCCTCACCTGTTAAACAACTTATCATACTCTTCCTCTTCCATATATTCCAATAAATCTCCGGGCTGGCATTGCAGTATTTTACAGATTTCTTCGAGCGTTGAGAAACGGATGGCTTTCGCTTTCCCGCTTTTTAAAATGCTCATGTTGGCGATGGTGATGCCTATGCGGTCGCTGAGCTCTGTGAGACTCATCTTCCGGCGGGCGAGCATAACATCAAGGTTGACTACTATGGGCATATTAAATGGTTAAATCCTGGTCCTGCTGTAATTTATATCCTTTTGCAAAAGCGCTTGCAATGGCGAGTAAGATTGTTCCAAAAAGAAGCAAATTCAGTTGGTTGGTGAATACATCGGAAAAAGAGATCACAAAAGCGTCGGGGATCTTCTTGATAAAGACCAGGCCGACCAGGTAGGGCATCAACAACTGCAGCAATACACATCCTAATGTGGTATAGGCAAGGATCTTGAGCTTCCGGATGTTTCCCCTGGTAAATACATTTCCCGAAGATATATTGATCAACACGATGATGGGCAGCACGATGTAAATATAAATGGCAACGCCTATGGCAATAATCATTATGGCGCCAAAAAATTTGCGCATCACGTCGTAACTGCTTTTTTCGATCGGTATCAAAACCGTTTGCGTGCGGGTAAGGTACGCTACATCAATGGCAGTACTGTCGTTTCGCTTTTTGACCAGGTAATTTTTCCCATCCTGGTAGGCATAGCGGTACGGTGGTGTGAGCGCGTAATTGGGTATGGCGATGAAATAGTTTGGATTCAAATGGCTTTGCCCGTCTCCATAATAATCGTAGTAGTAACTGGAGGTTTGTATCAAGCCTAAAAAACCTGCGCCGATCCTGTAATCCGGCGATAATGTGTTGCGGCTCTTGTTCATCTCCTCAACTTTATCGATGCTGTCGCGTACGATCTTGTATTGGTAATAAGGCAGCGAATCAATATGGGTAGGAACTTCTTTTGGTGCGATCTGATAGGCAGTATCGATTATTACATTATCAGCGATCATTTTATCACGCTGGTAAGCAACCGAAAAAAAACCGATCAGTCCCAACCCAAAAACGATGGTGAGGAACAAGGTTGTGTTGGGTACTATTTTTTTTAACATGACAAACGTTTTTTAATAATGATTATCCGAGCGGCTTCTTTACATTTTTTTATGCTGCGATAGCGACAATTTGATCAGGTCATAAACGGTTTTTCATATCGATTTTTTTTAAACGGTCAGGTCCTGCTCTTCCTGCAGTTTTACACCGCGTTTGTAAATAGAAGCGAATGCCAGTAATACAAGCGCGAAATTCGACTCTACTATCATGAGGATCGGGAAGGAGTGAATGCTTGTAAATGCCCGGTCCGTGCGCCCTTCAACGAGTTCGGGGATCAGTACGATATCGCGGTACATAACCAGCAGGGCATGCGCCATTATCAGGTACCCAAGCCACCGCAATGCATCGGAAATATCGCGCCTGAAAAGATTGTTCTGCTGGAGTTTTGGTATGACCAGCACAATGATGAGGCTGATCACAAAAAGAAAGAACAGCGAAACCAGGTCGATGCCATCCGCGGGATCGGTCAACAGGATGCGTTCAAAAGGGTCGGGATGCTGGATCGTAAGTTCATGACTGTAGTAAACAACCGCCTTTCCGTAGAAAGCCTTTGTTTTTCTTTCAACACTGTCTTTCGCAAAAGGTTTTACCGGGATGGTGATCAGATCGCTGTTCGAGAAGCCAATGACGATAAACAACAAACTAAAAAGCATCATCCCCAAAAAACTACGCCTGATCCTGGGCAAAAGCGGGAAACTTTGCGCAAGCGCAGCGGACACGGAGCGGAACAGGTTTGGCTTCATATTGCAATAAATATACCGCAATAGTATAAATATTTATTGATAAACGATAAATATTTATTTAAAAGGATTTATTTATGAAGATGGATTTGACACAAGTCCCTGTTCGTCAATCGTTATCAACTGTTCGGACTGCAGGTGATCCAGTACCGACCAGATCTTTTCCTTGTTGAATTTATTGAGTTGATCCAATAAAGTTGTCAATCGTATCGGCGCCGCATTGCTGATGTGTTTTTGAATGGCCTCAAACTCTTCACTGCTCAAGGCCTTTCTTTTTTTTGCCAGGCAATTATCGCACACGCCGCATTCTTTTGAGGCGCTGTCTCCAAAATAAGAAGCGATGTAAAGGCTGCGGCATTGGTTTTCAAGTTTAATATAGCTGAGCATGGTTTCAACACGCTCCGTATACAATTTCTTACGCAACAGGTAACGGTCCTGGTTGATCTGTAAATATTGTGCAGACGCGCGGTTGAGCAGGTAGTGAATTTGTGGCGTGTCTTTCTGCGGCAGGTATTCGATGATGCCATAGGAGCGCATCAGGAGCAATTGTTCATGAACTTCTTCCATCGTAAGGCGGCACAACCTCGCCAGTTGTTTTTCATGAACCGATACGCGGTTGTCGAGAATGCCTGCATAGGTGCGCAGCAAACATTTGATCAGCGGTTCGGTATGCGGATAGCTGTCTTCAAAAAGCTGCAGTGATTCTTTGGACGCAGTAAAGTTTACCTGCGATGGCAGGAAGATGTTTTCTGAGAATGTGATGTGCCCTTCCTGTTCCAATACTTTCAGCGTATTCACCACAAGCATCCCATCCAGTTTAAAATTTTTGATGAAGGTCATCAGGTCAAAATCATAATACTGCCCTTCTCCAATACCCACCGGCACCTGCAGATAATCCGCCAGCGCCTGGTAGATCTTTTTGATCTCGCTGATGGGCGGAAAACGCTTGTCGGGCATGGCGGCCAGCGCCTGCAGGTTTTCTTCCTGGTATACGAGAACGGCGTAAGATTTTTTCCCGTCCCTGCCCGCGCGGCCCGCTTCCTGGTAATAGTTCTCGAGGCATTCCGGTATATCAAAATGGATCACACTGCGCACATCGGGCTTATCGATGCCCATTCCGAATGCATTGGTACAAACCATTACCCGTACTTCGCTGTTGATCCATGCATGTTGTTTCGCGTTACGGATCTCCTGTGGCAAACCTGCGTGGTAATAGTCGGCGGGTATGTTCTGCAACGTCAACAGGTGCGCAAGTTCTTTGGTTTGCCGCCTGCTGCTGCAATATACAATGCTGCTGCCCGGTATTTTGGTGAGCACTTCTATTACCTTGTTCACTTTGCTGTCTACCTTAAAACAACTGTATGAAATATTCGGCCGCTCGAACGATTGCCTGAACACATTGCCCTGCGTGAACTTTAATTTTTGGGTGATGTCTTCCTGCACCACCGGCGTTGCCGATGCTGTGAGTGCGATCATCGTTACATCCGGCAGCTCGTTGCGGAGGGCGGCGATGCGGAGGTAGGGCGGACGAAAATCGTATCCCCATTGCGATACGCAATGCGCCTCGTCAACCACCAACAAACCTACATTCAGCGCAGGCAGATATTCTTTGAAGAGATTTGTTTCCAGTCGCTCGGGCGACAGGTACATGAATTTGAAATCCCCATGCGTTGCCTGTTGCAGGATCTGTTTTACCTCATAGAAACTCAACCCGCTGTGCAGCGCCACTGCCGGAATGCCTTTTTGCAGGAGGCTCTCTACCTGGTCGCGCATCAGTGCAATAAGCGGGCTGATAACCAGGCACAGCCCATCGGTCAATAACCCCGGCACCTGGAAGCAGATCGATTTTCCACCACCGGTGGGTAGCAGGGCAAGCGTATCGTTCCCGTTCAATACAGAATGGATGATGTCTTCCTGCATGGGGCGGAAGCTGTCGTGTTTCCAATAGTATTTCAGTATCGATTGGGGTGATTCCATCGCGTTGTGAAAGTACGCCGTAATGGCGATTGTTGTGAGCGTAATAATACGTGGTATGGATCAGCTGGTGATGTTCAACCGGCCTGCACAAGCCACTAATACACTTTTTTGAAATTCAGCCGTACGGAGTTGATGGCGAGCACAACATCGCTCAGTCCCATCACCAGTGCCCCAAAGGTTGGGTTCAATAATCCAAATGCTGCAATGGGGATCGCGACCACGTTGTATGCGAATGCCCAGAACAGGTTTTGTTTAATGGTGATGTAGGTATGTTTTCCCAGCCCGAGCGACAATGGCAGGTTCTTTAAACCATGGTTCATCAAAACAACCTGCGCGCTTTGCATGGCAATCTGCGAGGCATCGCTCAGCGAGATACCCACCGTTGCTTTTGCAAGGGCGGGTGCATCGTTGATGCCGTCGCCCACCATGGCGGTGGGGGCCTCCTGGTTCAGCGCGGTGATCTTTTCGAGTTTTTGTTGTGGCGATTGTTCTGCGTAAATATCGTCGATACCACAGGCCTGCGCTACCTGCTCGCATTTCTCCCTTCGGTCGCCGCTGAGCAGGATTGTTTTGATGTTTTTCTGTTTCAGCAAACGCACCACTTCTTTTGCTTCGGGCCTGATCTCGTCTGCCACATCTATCCATCCCAGCAATGCATTATTGCGGATGATGTAGATATTGTGCGTGGCATCGGTTGTAAGATGCGAGGCCGTTTTGTAAGAGCCCGCCGTATATTCATTGCCTTCTTTGTCTGTGGCACGCATGCCCAGCCCTTTCACCTCTTCGATCTTTGCCCAGCGGATCTCGTCCTTTGTCTTCCATTCCCCCGCAATTGCTTTGGCAATAGGATGGGAGGAGTATTTTTCCAGGGAGAAGGCGATGGATCTGAATGCGGCAAGCTGTCTGTCGCCGTTTGCAGGGTCTGTATCCTCAACCTGGTTGCCCAGGATCTTACTTCCCGCTATGCGGAATGCGCCTGTGGTAAGCGTTCCTGTTTTGTCGAACACCACCTGTTTGATGCTGTTGAACGATTCGAGGCTCTTTGCATTTTTAAAAAGAACGCCGTTACGCGCCGCGCGGCCGAGTCCTACGGCAATGGCCGCGGGGGTTGCAAGTCCCATGGCACACGGGCATGCGATCACCAATACGGCGATCGACCGCAACAAGCTATTGCTGAAAGATTGATCTGCGGCAAAATAATTCAGCAGGAAAACAACCAATGCGATGCTGATCACTGCAGGAACAAAAATGGCGCTGATCTTGTCGGCCAATTGCTGAACGGGCGGTTTTTCTGTTTGTGCATCCCGCACCAGCTTCAGGATGTTGGCCAGAACGGTGTCTTCGCCAACTGCGGTAACATATGCTTTCACGGTGCCGTTTTCGAGGATGCTTCCGCCGATGAGTTTGTCGTTCATCTTTTTTTCAAGCGGCGCGCTCTCGCCGCTGATGATCGCTTCGTTCACACTGGCCTCGCCCCATAAAACCTTACAATCCATCGGAACGGTTTCGCCACTGTTGATCAACAGGAGGTCTCCTACTTTCAGCGTCTTGCTTTCTACCGGGAAAACATGTTCTGCATGGTTTTCGTCATATGCGATCATGTTTGCCATCGATACCTGGCTCACCGCGAGTTTGCGCAGTGCGGATTGGGTGGTTTCAACCGACTTGTCTTCCATCCAGTTGCCCAGGAAAACAAGTGTGAGAATGGTGGCCGTGGTTTCATAAAACATATACTGCGCGGCTTGTGCAGTAAGGGTTCCGTATAAACTGTATGCAAGGGAAGCGATCGCACCGAGGGCGATCAGTACATTCATGTTGGGAATGCCTTTGAGAATGCTGTTGATGGCGCTGCGCCCGAAGAAATCCATCCCTACGATAAAAACAGGGATCGTGAGCGCGAGCTGCACATAAGGATCCATCAGGAAATGAATGTGAATGCCCGGTATCATGTGCAGCATCAATGGCGCGGTAAAGACAAGGCAGAAGACAAAACGTTGAAAATGGTTTTTGAACAGTCGTTTGTCTTTTTTTATTTCAGATGGATCGCCGCTCACAACCTGGTAACCCAACTGCGCAATGCCTTTGGCGAGCTCCTGTTTAGAAACATCGGGCGCCATGCCAAAACTAACATCGCCGCCAATGAAGTTAACTTTTACATCCTGTGCCCCCTTGCCGCGGAGAAATTTATCTACCGTTAGGGCGCAATTGGTACAGCTCATGCCGGTTACTTTCCAGTCTACTCGTTCCAATGTATTTTAATTTTTAATTTTTGATGATTGAGGATTGATGGGTATTACTTCCCTTCCTTGCAAAGTTACCGCGCGTCGTTTCCGGGCGGTTTTCGAATTGCGATCAATAAATACAACACTGTGTCATTGTTGGCCGGTATAATTACAACGTTGTGGCAATGTTTTGGTTCATTCCGGCAGATCCGTTACAATTGCTAATTTTGCCTCATGGATGCAACTTTCACACTCGACCAACTCAAACCCACCGCCATCGCGCTTTGGAACGAAGGCAAGAGCCACAAGGTATGGGCTTTTCATGCTGCAATGGGAACGGGTAAGACCACTTTCATTCATGCACTCTGCGAGTCGCTGGGCGTGCGCTCTGCCATCAGCAGTCCAACCTTTGCCATCATCAATGAATATACAAGTCCGGAAGCGGGCACCATCTTTCATATGGACTGGTACCGTCTCAAGAACGAGGAAGAGGGTGTGAATGCGGGCGTTGAAGACAGCCTTCAAAGCAATGCCTACTGCCTGGTGGAATGGCCCGAAAATGCCCCCGGTCTTTTGCCGGATGATGCTTTTCATGTATACCTGGAGGTGGTAGATGAAAAGACAAGGAGGGTGAGGAGTTAAGGGTTGGGTAGCGAACCCGGTTTTTTTTAAAAACACTGTTAACACCCCGTTCCAGACTCCAAACTTCACTAATTTTGCCGCATGGCTACAAAACCGTCTATCAGTCCGTCTTTCACTTACGAAACGCTTGAGGAGACCCTCGATGTAAAACCGAAGGGTGAGAAGCTGAACATCGGTATCCCCAAAGAGATCGCGTTCCAGGAAAACCGTATTGCGCTTACGCCGGATGCGGTGGGTGTATTGGTGGCCAATGGCAACCAGGTAGCGGTGGAACACAATGCGGGCGAGGGCAGCCATTTTTCCGATAAAGATTATTCAGAGGCGGGTGCGCGTATTGTTTACGAGCGCGACGAGATTTTCAAATGCCCGATCCTTGTGAAGAGCGCGCCGCCGGTTGAAGAAGATATGCCGCTGCTGCAGATGAACCAGACCATTGTGTCGCCCATTCACCTGTCTGCGCTCAAAAAAGAATACATCGAGAAGATGATGGAGAAACGCATTACGGCGTTGAGTTTTGAGAATTTCAAAGATGGGAGCGGCACGTACCCGATCGTTCGCAGCATGAGCGAGATCGCCGGTAGTGCGGTGATGCTGATCGCGGGCCAGTACCTCAGCAGCTTTAACAAAGGCAAGGGCGTATTGCTTGGCGGCATCAGCGGTATCCCGCCCACCAAAGTAGTGATCATAGGTGCGGGCATTGTGGGCGAGTTTGCCACACGCAATGCACTTGCATTGGGCGCTTCGGTGAAGGTGTTCGACAACAATGTATACCGGCTGAAGCAACTGCAGAATAACCTGGGGCAGCGCATCTGGACCAGCGTTCTTGAACCGCGTATCCTGTCGAAGCAATTGAAAACATGCGAGGTGGCCGTGGGTTGTTTGAGCAATGAGTATGGCCGTGCGCCTGTTGTGGTAACAGAAGAGATGGTAGAGGCCATGCGGCCGGGAAGCATCATCATTGATGTGGCGATAGACCGCGGCGGTTGTTTTGAAACGAGCGAGCTTACCAGTTACGAAGAGCCAACATTTGTAAAACACGATGTGATCCATTACTGTGTACCCAATATACCAAGCGGCTTTGCACGCACGGCGAGCCAGGCCATCAGCAATGTGTTGATGCCATTGGTACTCGACATTAGCGATGAAGGTGGTATCGAGGAAATGGTGTGGCACAATTTCAACCTGCGCGAGGGCATCTATATGTTCAAGGGTGCGCTCACCGATTTCTACATCAGCCAGCGCTTTGATCTCAAGTATACCGATCTGAATCTACTGATCGCCAGCAGGCGCTGAGAAAACAACCGTTAGAACCCGTTAGTCTTTCAGCCTGAAAGTAAAGTCGTCAAACGAAACAGGAAGCCCGAACTGCGAAGCATTTTCCGTGATATAACGCAGCGTTGCCATCAACTCATGGAAATCCGATGGTTTTCTAACGAACAGCGCCGCGTTGAGCCGGTGTGTTTCTTTGATCACCTCTTCATTGCCGGCCGTTGTAAATACAATCACCTTTAAATTTCTCCCAGGTATTGTTTCTTTCAGAGATGCAAGTGTTTCAAGCCCGTTTTTTTGTGGCATGTTCAGATCGAGAAAGATAAGATCTGGTTCTTCCTCTTTGTGCGCCAACGCATGCTCAAGGGCAATTCCATTTTCAAATTCGTCGAGCTGAAAAGGAAGGCCAAGCTCCTGCAGGGCGGCCCTGAACAGGTACCTGTCGTCCGCATCATCGTCGGCATAAAATATTTTTATTGTGTTGGCCACGCCTTTGTTGTAGGCGATAAATGTATTCAAAAAATAAATTCACTTTCCACGGCCCACAATATTTTAACTACCGCAAACGGTTGCGGTAGTTAAAATGTGTTCATGAAAATGATGTGTTAAGATTTTCCCGGGAGCGTGAAATGGAGAAGAACGGAAATAAAGGGAAACATAATTTGTTTTCCTGTCCCACATCTTACTTAAGCGATTCGTCTGTCATCAACTGATCAAGCAACCGGTAGGTTCTCAATGCCCCGTCTATGATGATCTCCTTTTTGTCGTTGTTTTCCGCGATGGCCGCAAAATTTTTGAGGAAGCGCTGCCACATGGCGTCTGAACGGTCGCCGTGCATAACAAAATAACTGATCTTGTCGGCCGTTTTTTCGCCGAGCGCGGCTTTGAGGTGTTCCTGCACCAGGTGTCCGCCAAGGGTAGAACTTTCCAGCACATACAAAGCGCCGAGTGCGGCATATGCGTCAGGATACATCGACCTGAAATAAGCTTCCGGTAGTACTTCAAAAGAAGTGGTATCTACTTTTAATTTCTGCAGGTCGTTTTCAATCGCGGAAGTTTTTTTTCTTTCCTGCAGATCGGGCACAAGATCTTTGAGTTCAGGAAAAATATAATTCTCAAAACCAGCAATAAAACCATACAGCGCCGAAAGGTATTTTTTATAGTAGTCTTCCGTTACGTCTTTTCCCATCAGGTGCACAGACAAAATATTTTGTCCGAACCGGGCGCGCCAGTCTGCCGTTCTTTCCAGTAATTCTTCGATAAATGGATTTGTCATATACATACTTTACCTAAAATGTAGAAAAAAGCATACCGCTGCCTGTGGAATAAATTATACATGCGTTTCCTGTGTTTAGCGAAGGGTATTGCTAATACAGCATTCTTTTAAACAACAACGGTTCATATGCTGAGGGCACGCCAATTGTGGGTGTATGTTAAAATCAATGTTATGGGAGATGTTAAAAACCTGGTAAGTACAGAAGCGATCGAAAAGATCAGGGAACTGGCGAAGAATGCAGACATCTGCATGTTTACCACTTCGCTTTCGCAATTGCCGTTAACGGCGCGGCCAATGAGTACGGTTGATATTGATGCCGAAGGAAACATATGGTTCATCAGCATGCGCTCAAGCGCGAAGAACCGGGAAGTGACGGCAGACAAACGGGTTCAGCTTTTTTATGCATCGCGCAACAGCAACGAGTACCTGAGCGTGTATGGTGAAGCGGAAGTGGTTATAGACAAGGAATTGTTTAAGGAGAAATGGGTGCCTGAAGCAAAAGCGTGGATGGAGAAGGGAACAGACGATCCCGAAATGAGCCTTATCAAGGTAACGCCCGTGGATTCTTATTATTGGGATACCAAACACAACAAACTTGTTGCCCTTGCAAAAATGGCAACCGCCATCATTACCGGAACAAAAGCCGAAGACGACGACGGCGTGCAGGGGAAAGCGATCATTTCCTGAGCAGGTTCAGCGCATGGAAGAGTGCCTTGTAATTTAGGGCCGCTTTACCGGTGCCAGCTTGCCGCTGCTGTCTTCAACATGCAGCAATGAGGTATCGAGCCCATCAAGAAATATAACGGCATGCAGGGACGAAAACTTTGTGGCATCCTGTTGCCATGACCAGGCTTGTTTTCCTTCCGGGGTAAACTCAAGCAGTTGTGTTCCGCTGTTGCCGAAGCCTGCGCCATGGCCCTGCCAGTTGATCACGGCGTAGTTTCCATTGGGAAGTATTTGCAGGCCGGCGAAAAAATTGGGTTTAGCAGCAGGCGGGGCGGTTATCGTGCGAAGCAGGTTGCCGTCTTTGCCAAAGAACTGCAGGCTGACTGCATAACCGGTGCTTACAACCGTTTCACCGTTTGCCAGTCGAATGGCCTGCCAGGCATGTGGCTTGTCTTTATTGGCAATCTTTGCCTGCCAGGTGATGTTACCCGAAGCATCGCCTTCAAACACGATTTCATCGGCGGTAACGAGAAATGTATTGGACGCTGTTTCGCGGATCAACCTGACATAACCAAAACCCGGGTAAACAATTTTGCGCTGCACTTCACCCGAAGGGTTTACCTCTACCAGCACAATGCCTTGTTTTTCCTGCCAGTTGGCGCCAACGAGCATGGTATTGCCATTCTTTAACCTCCGTGCAGAAACGGTTCCGGGAAAGCTGGTAAGCTCCGACACTTTCTTTCCCGTTGCAATATCGTGTTCCTCGTAACCATTGCCTGTGCCCACGAGTACGCGGCCGTTGCCAACAAGCTGTATATCGCGCCCCGCAGGAATGGGGGTGTACCAATTTTTTTCGGGATGCGCCTCGTCTATAAAAGCGAGTTGTGAAATGCCTTCATCGCGCAGTAAAAAATGCCGTTGGGTGTTTTGACCCAGCACTGCGGATGCGGATAACAGGAACAGGGCGATGGACAGGAGCGTTTTCATTGCGGGCCGTTTGGTGTTTGAAAGATAATAATTTTCGGGGTTGAGGACGCGCAGATCTTTTGTGCCGCTTACTGTCAAAGTTCAACACAATGGAAGCCGTGCATCTTCAGTGTATCAATAACCATTGTAGATATATCTTCAGGGCCGTCTATGCGCAGGATCTTGTCGCAGTCCCACAGGTCAAAGTTCCATTGGTGAATGGATTTGATCCCGTCGAGGTGCGGTTTCAGCTGGTTGATCTTTGTGATGGAATCTACGGTTGTTTTAAAAACCAGTATCATAGTGCATGTTTGGTTTACAACGGGCGGAAACCGCTAACAATGCGGTTTCCGCCCGTGTGGGTGATCAAAAACTCATATCATCTGCGCTCGGCCCATAGCTGCCGGGGATAGGAACATCGAGCAGGCGGAGGAACACGCCCAGTTGCGCGCGGTGATGGGTTACCTGGTTAAAGGTTACGCGGATCCAATCTATCTTCGGTTCTGTGCTGTAAATGGTATCGCCATTGCGGAGCGTCCACATTTCGCTGAGCGTTTCTTCTTTAGCTTCAGCAAGCGCTTTTCTGCCTTCGAGTAAATTGGCCTCGAAAAAATCCACCAGTTGTTTGGTGTCGTTAATCGGCTTCTGTTCGTAAGGGTTTGCCGCAAAATCGAGCTCGTTGGTGTCCAGGATCATTCCGATCCACAACGAAAGCTCTGCAATATGCGTGGTAAGCTGGCGGATGGTCATGCTTTTGGGATGCGGCTGCCAATCGTACTTATCGTTTGGCACGATCGACAACATTTTACGCGTAATAACCGCTTCTTTCTCGAACTCTTTCTGGAATTGTTTGATGTGTGACATTTTCTTTGTTTTTGGTTTAGGATACAAAGAAAACCTGGGGTAGTGACAACAGTATGTCAACAGGATTCCACGAAATCAAACTTTTTTTTCGGGGGCGGTGCCGGAAGCTCAGGAGCGGGCAGGGGGGGCGAGTTTCTTTCGCAGCTTTTCAACAAGATCCCGCACCACATCCGTTAATTCCAAGGGCCTCACGATCTCTGCCTGTTCACCAAACAACAAATAGAATTTGGCAAAGCCGGTAAGCGATTCGGTGAGAAATGTCATTTCAATTTTATCATCCACCTCGCGCTGCGATACAAAGCCGTTGTAGAACTTTTGTTCACCGAAATAACGCATGATCTCTTTGTTCACAAGTATAATGATGGTATGGAGTTCCTTTTCTTTGGATACCCTTGATAGGAACGATTTCAGCGCCGGATGTGTTTTATTGAAACGGATGGCGGTAATGGAGAGGTATTTGATATGGTCTACCCTGAAGGTCCTGTAATCTTTCCTGAGCGTGCACCATGCAATGAGGTACCAATACCGTCCCATGAAAAAAATGCCAACCGGCTCGATGTTGCGGTTGCTTTTGGATTGCGAATGCTCCGCAAAATAATCGATGTTAACAACCGAGCTCTCTGCTATCGCTTTCAGGATCTGCTGCAGGTAGGCCGTTTCATTTTTATGCCTCGAAAAATAGGGGCTCTCCACCACCTCGATATGCTGTTCCATATTTTCGAGATGATCGCGTTCTGTAAGGCGAAGAACCGACCTGATCTTGAACATGGCCGCCTGGTACATTGCCTGTGTGGAATGATCCGTTAATTTTTCAACGAGTTTTTCGGCAGTTAACAGAGCCGTGGCCTCATCCCGGGTAAACATAACGGGCGGCAGGCGAAACCCTTCCATGATCGAATAACCAACACCGGCCTCGCCGATAACAGGAACGCCGGCTTCTTCGATTGTTTTGATGTCGCGGTAAACGGTACGCAGGCTGATGTTGAACCTGTCGGCCATATCCTGCGCCTTCACCACGCGGCGTGATTGAAGCTGGATGAGAATGGCGGTTACGCGGTCGATGCGGTTCATGTGAATTCTGGATATTGGATCGTGATTCGTCGGTTGTAACCTGTTGGAATAATCGGGTGGCTATTATTCAGCCTCTTTGTTCATAAAATACAAATGGCTGATCACGTTGTTCTTCTCATTGTCGGCAGCCGTGCGCAGCTGCTCGCAGATGGTATTGCATTCCTGCGCGGCTTTTTCATGATCGGTTTTGCCGGTTTTGATCAGTTGTTCGAGTTCGATCTGCCTTTTTAAGATCTCTGCAGAAAGAAAAGAATTGGCAATGGTTCGCGCCATCAAAAATTCAAGCACGTGGCCCATATTGAGTTGGTAACCTTTTCCATCGCCGGCCAGCTGCTCAATGTCAGGATCTTTCATAACAATAACTTTTGCGGTTGAAATCGTTTCAACAATTATACGGCTAATCTGTTAGATTATCTTGTTTTGTGTTTACTACCTTTGGTACAAAGAACCGGGAAATGAAAACAAAGATCCTCATCCTGCTGTTTGTATTTTTTGTGTTCAGGTTGCCCGCGCAAAAGATCATCCCTCCGCCTAATGTGCAGCCATCCTGGTCGCAGCCCTTTGCACCTTTTCATATTGTTGGCAACCTGTACTATGTGGGAACGTATGACCTGGCTTCTTATCTCATCGTTACAAAAGCAGGAAACATCCTCATCAATACCGGGCTGGCAGAATCGGCGCCGCTGATCAAAAAAAATATTGAAACGCTGGGCTTCCGGCTCCGCGACATAAAAATATTGCTTACCACACAGGCCCATTACGATCATGTTGGTGCGATGGCCGAATTGAAAGCGTTGACCAGGGCATCCATGATGACGCTGCAGGGAGATGTGGCCGTACTGGCCGATGGCGGAAATTCCGATTATGTTTTTGGTGGAAAAGGAAGCACATTCAAACCCGTAAAAACGGATCGTGTGTTGAGAGACAAGGATCTTATTACACTTGGTGAGACCACGCTGACCGTGCACAACAGCGCGGGACATACAAAAGGTTCAACCAGTTTCTCTTTCCCGGTGAAGGAAGGAAACAAAACGTACACGGTTCTCATCGCCAACATGCCAACCATACTGGATGATGTGAAACTGGCGGGCATGCCGGGTTACCGTGATGTGGCAAAAGATTTTGCGGCAACATTTTCATCCCTGAAAAAAATGAAATTTGATATATTCCTCGCATCACACGCGAGCCAATTTGGGCTGCATGAAAAATACAAGGCGGGCGATGCTTACGATCCTGAACGGTTTGCAGATCATGGAATGTTTTTGACGAACCTTGCGGCGCTGGAAGAAATTTACAAAGCACGTTTGCGTAAGGAAGGAATACGGTGATGCATTGTTGCCGGTTTGATCAGGCTGGTCTTTTGTGATCGATAATATTGATGCGTTCATCGCAAAAGCTCATCTCGTTTGCATCGTTGCTGCTTACGATAATGAGTTTGTGCCTGCAATATTTTTCAATAAGGGAATGGTACAGGTCGTAACCAGTTTTGTCGAGGTTGGTGCAAGGCTCGTCGAGCAACAGGACGGGAACATCCGAAAAAACGGCCTGTGCAAGTTTTACCCTCTGTTTCATTCCACTGCTGTAATAGCGGATCTGTTTGTCCATTGCATTTTCCAGGCCAATCTCGGTTAAGATGTCTTCAACGCCAAGACCTTCGAACAAAGGTTTGAACTGTTTGTGAAAATTGAGAAATTCCTTTGCCGTCATCTCCTCGATCAGTTCAAGATAAGGTGCGGCGATGGAAACCTGCTGGTGGATCTTTTCGGGCTGAATTTCGTCAACACCGTTGCTGCTTTTATAGATGATCTTTCCTTCGCTCAATTGCAGGCTCCCTGCAATGGCCTGCAGCAAAGTACTTTTGCCACTTCCGTTAGGGCCGGTAATGGCGTAGGAGCGCTGCGTTTTAAAAGTATAGTTGACCTTAAAAAAAATGAAATCGCGGTTGAAGCGTTTGGTGGTATTTACCAGTTCAACGGTTCCTGTTTTTGGATGCACCCCGCCTTTTTTTAACAGGGGGTTGGTGCCTGGAATATTTTGCGGGGATTCATTCATTGGATAGCGTGCTGTAACGGCAATACTGAAAATTAATCTTCCTCTGTTGCACCTTTGATAAATCTTTTGATAATTCCCCTTCCGCTTTCTCTTATGAATGTTACGATCTCGTCTCTCTCATCGGTTGCGGGCAATTCTTCTTCAATGAATTCGAGTGCCTGGGTTGTGTTAAAGCCTTTGTTGTAAATGGTCCTGTACACATCCAGTATACCGTTGATCTGTTGCAACGGGAAGCCGCGGCGTTTCAACCCAACACTGTTCACACCTCCATAGCTCAACGGGTTCCGCACGGCTTTGATGTAAGGGGGAACGTCTTTGCTTACCAGGCTTCCGCCTGCAATAAATGTATGCTGCCCTATGTTTACAAACTGGTGCACGGCGCTTACGCCACCTACTACGGCCCAGTCGCCCATGGTTACGTGCCCTGCAACCTGTACACTGTTGCTCATGATGCAGTTGTTGCCGATGAGGCAATCGTGCGCGATGTGGCTGTAGGCCATAATGAGACAGTTGTTGCCAACCCTTGTTCTGCCACGGTCTTCGGTACCGCGGTTGATGGTAACAAATTCGCGGATGGTTGTATTGTCGCCGATCTCTGCCGTTGTTTTCTCCCCGCTGAATTTCAAATCCTGTGGAATGGCACCCAGTACGGCGCCCGGGAACACCCGGCAGTTTTTACCGATGCGTGTTCCGTCCATGATCGTCACATTACTGCCTATCCACGTGCCTTCGCCGATCTGTACGTCGCCATGAATAACGGTGAACGGATCGATCTTCACATTGGGTGCGATCCTGGCATTGGGGTCAATGTATGTATAGGGGTGCGTCATTGGCTTTGGTTGTTGGTTATGATGATTTTGTGGGGGTGGTTAGCGGTAATTGGTGAAGAGTCTTTTTTTAGAACTCGCCACGTACCATTCTCACCCCGCTAAGTGTTCTGTCTCTTTACCACCTGGGCAACGAGATCCGCTTCGGTGGCAACTTTGCCTCCTACGTAAACGGTACCGCGCATTTCGCAGATGCCGCGGCGGATGGGGCCGGTGAATTCCATTTTCAGCACCATGGTATCGCCCGGGCGCACCATCTGTTTGAATTTACAGTTGTCGATCTTCAGGAAGTAAGTATCGTATACGCCTTCGGGCATTGAATTGATACAGAGTATCCCCCCCGTTTGCGCCAGTGCTTCGATCTGGAGAACACCGGGCATTACCGGGTTGCCCGGGAAGTGACCGGGGAAGAACCATTCGTTGAAGGTTACATTCTTGATGCCTACGATATAAGTATCTGTTAACTGGATGATCTTATCTACCAGCAAAAACGGGTGGCGGTGCGGCAATGTTTTTTCGATCTGCTCCAGTGTATAAACCGGTGGCATCGAAGGATCGTAAACCGGCACATCTTTTACATGCCTGTTCTTTTTGATGTATTGTTTGATCTTCTTCGCAAATTCAACGTTGGTGCTATGTCCTGGCCTGTTCGCAATAATGCGGGCCTTGATGGGATAGCCGATCAGGGCAAGGTCGCCAACTACATCCAGCAATTTATGGCGCGCCGGTTCATTGGGGAAGCGGAGCTCGAGGTTGTTGAGGTAGCCCTCGCTTTTTACTTCAATTTTATCGCGCTTGAACACTTTTGCGAGGCGGTTCATCTCATCGTCGGTAACGGGTTTATCAACCACCACGATTGCATTGTTGATGTCGCCGCCCTTGATCAGGTCGTTGTCGAGCAAAGCCTCCAGCTCGTGCAGGAAACAGAAGGTGCGGCAGGGCGCTATTTCTGCCTGGAAATCTTTGATGGTCTTCAGCCCCGCATGCTGCGTTCCCAAAACCGGGCTGTTGAAATCGATCAGCGTGGTGATCTGGTAGTCCATAGAGGGGAGGGCCACCATTTCCACCCGTTTGCCTTCGTCGTAGTGGTAAATGTTTTCGTCGAGGCTGTACCAGGCCTTGGTGGCTTCCTGTTCCACCACGCCCGCTTCTTCGATGCGTGCGATGAAGGGGGCGGAGCTTCCATCCATAATAGGAATTTCGGGGCCGTTCAGTTCAACCAGCGCATTGTCTACGCCCATGCCTACGAGGGCGGCCAGTACATGTTCCACCGTGCTCACCTTGGCATCGCCAACCTGCAACGTGGTTCCGCGGCTGGTATCGGTTACCAGGTCGCAATCTGCCTTGATAATCGGTTGGTTGGGCAGGTCAACTCTCTGGAACTGGATACCGAAACCGGGATTGGCGGGTTTCAGAGTCATGTCTACCAATACACCTGTATGTAAGCCGGTGCCGCTGATACTGATGGGATTGCTAAGCGTATGCTGCTTGTCAGGATTGAAATTACTATCCATTTGTACTTGTTTTGGAGCCGGCAATAGCTAAAGATCGCCAACCTGCCTGCCGTTATGTTTTATCCGACAGGCATTGTTTTCGAAAATATATTCAGCAAAAATAGGTTTTCGCGACGGTTAATCAGACTTTTCAGCCATTTCCGCGGCCGGCGAGGAGTTGTTCCACCAGTTTTTCCAGTTCTTTAACCCTTTTTTCAAGTTCGGGAAGGTTGCGGGTCATGCTTTGCAGACGAAGCGAGGCAGAATAATCGTGTGCCGGGGAGCCGTTGAGCGCTTTGTTGGGTTCCTTAACCGATTTGGTTACGCCGCTCTGGGCGTTGATCTTGGTGCCGTCGGCGATAGAGAGATGGCCAACAATGCCTACCTGTCCGCCGATCAATACGTTTTTACCCAGCTTGGTGCTTCCGCTTACCCCTGCCTGTGCGGCTATTACGGTATTGGATCCCACTTCTACATTGTGTGCGATCTGTATCAGGTTATCGAGCTTAACGCCTTTTTTTATGATCGTAGAACCGATGGTTGCACGGTCGATCGTAGTGTTGGCGCCGATCTCCACAAAATCTTCGATCACCACGTTGCCGATCTGCGGAACTTTCTGGTAGCTGCCATCGGGTTGCGGCGCATAGCCAAAGCCATCGCTTCCAACAACGGTGCCTGCGTGGATGGTCACATTTTTCCCGATCACGCAGTCTACATATATCTTAACACCGGCATGCAGAATGGTATTGTCGCCCACTTTTACATTATCGCCCAAAACCACGCCGGGAAAGAGTTTTACGTTGTTGCCGATCACTGCTTTCTCCCCGATGTAGACAAATGCGCCTACGAAAATATTATCTCCCGTAACGGCTGTTGGCGCAATGTAACTGGGTTGCTGGATACCTGCCAGCTGCTGTGTTTTCAGCTCCTGGTATTTGGAAAGAAGGGTGGCGAAGGCGGTATAGGCATCCGGCACACGGATGAGCGTGGCCGAAACCGGTTGCCTGAGCTCCAGTGAATCGTTGACGATGATCACCGATGCATTGGTATTGTACAGGTATTCTTCGTATTTGGGATTGGCGAGAAACGACAACTGGCCCGCGCCGGCCTCTTCTATTTTACCGAAAGTAGCCACTGTGGCGTCGGCATTGCCTTCGAGTTTGCCATTGATGAGCAGGGCTATTTGGGTGGCGGTGAATTGCATTTTCTGGTCTGTGGTCTGTTATGGTTCGTGGCCACGGGCGGTGAGCGGGGGGCCTTGTGTCTTAAATATAAACGTAAAACTAGCTACTATGGTCTGTCTGCCACAAATTAATCCAGCAAACAAATGTAAAATTTTTTAACCGCGGCGGAAAGGTTTTGCTGGATGAGCGCATTTTCAATGCCCGAAATATCCTTTACCGTACCGTCTTTGAACAGGATGTTGATGCGTTCATCCTTTGTCTGGTACAGCGTATTGGTGGCCTCCCCGGTGAAGCAGAAATAACCGATGTCTTCCATTCCGATGCCGAATTTCTCCGCCGTTTCGTGTTTTTTCTTTTCGATATAATTTTCATCGAACGGCTCGGCCTGGATCCTTGCCTTGTACAGTTTGCGGTTGAGAAAACGGGTGCAGAGAAGCGATAGTATTTTATCGGGGTGTTTGCTCCATCTTTTGATGGCATGCATCACATCATGGTCATCTATCGAACAGAATTTTTCGAGCGCCGCAGTATTCATCTCTCCATTGAATTTTCCGAGGAAAAAATCCAGGTCCGACAGGGTCGAAAGCATTTCATCCTCCTCCCGGTAAATGGCGCGAACGCGTTCCAGTATTTTTACCAGCATCTTTTCGGCGGCCACCACGGTTTTGTGGAGGTAAACCTGCCAGTACATCTGCCGCCGGGCCACCAGGAATTTTTCAACGCTGTAAATGCCTTTTTCTTCTACCATCAGCTGGCCATTGTGTACCACCAGCATTTTGAGTATGCGGTCGTAGCCGATCACGCCTTCGCTTACGCCGGAATAAAAGCTGTCGCGGCTCAGGTAATCCATCCTGTCTACATCCAGTTGCCCGCTGATGAGCTGGTGCAGGAACGGTTTGTGGTATTGATCGGTGAATATTTTAATGGTGAGATCGAGCTGCCCGTCCAGTTCCTCGTTGATCACCTGCATGATCTGCAGCGATAGCTGTTCGTGGTGAACGCCCTTTACCACAATGTGTTCGAGTGCGTGCGAAAAGGGCCCATGGCCGATATCGTGCAGTAAAATACCTGCTTTTACGGCAGTCTCTTCTTCTTCGGTTATCTCAACCCCTTTGCTGCGCAGTTCCATCACCGCATTACACATCAGGTGGTAGGCGCCGAGCGAATGGTGCAGCCTGGTGTGCACTGCACCGGGATACACCAACTGCGCCATTGCCATCTGCTGGATCCTCCGCAAACGCTGGTAATAGGGGTGGGCGATGATGGAAAAGATCAAAGGGTGGTTGATGGTGATGAACCCGTAAACAGGGTCGTTGATTATTTTTCTTTTTTTGATAGACATAGTTGTATAAATGCAGGAGACGAGAATCCAGGAAGGCAAGATAGTTTTGAAAGTTTCAACTTTCAAAAGTTCAGGCCTGTTGAAGATTTGTTAAATCAATTCATCTCCGTCTGCAAAAGTACAAATAAGAATGCCGATGCCATAGATTTACTTATTGTGCAAACAACCGGCCCCGGTTTAAAACAATCTTATCGCAGCCATTTCTACTAACTGATTTCGTAATTTTAATGATCCGGCCCTGGGCTATTGCCATGGGTCTGCCGCACACCGTTTCAAAAAACCAACCAGAATGGCCATAGCAAAAATCGTTTGGGTAGATGATGAGATCGAGAGCCTGCAATCGCAGAAGATGTTTCTCGAAAACAAGGGGTATGAAGTGGTAACGTTTACCAATGGCTTTGATGCCATCGAATACGTAAAAGTGAATCCTGTAGATGTGGTATTGATGGATGAAACGATGCCCGGCATCACCGGTCTTGAAACGCTGGCGCGGATAAAAGAGGCGAACACGAGTATTCCCGTGGTGCTCATCACCAAAAATGAAACGGAGAACCTGATGGACGATGCCATCGGCAGCCAGATCACCGATTACCTGATCAAGCCCGTTAACCCCAACCAGGTTTTGCTGAGCCTGAAGAAGATCATCGATAACAAACGGCTGGTGGCAGAAAAAACCACAACGGCCTACCAGCAGCAGTTCCGCGAGTTGTTTATGGCGCTGAACAACAACCCCGATTACAATGAATGGATGGAGCTCTATAAAAAATTAGTGTATTGGGAGCTGGAGATGGAAAAAAGCGATAGCCCCGAAATGCGCGAAGTGTTTTATACGCAGAAACAGGAGGCGAATACGGAGTTCTGCAAATTCATCACCAAAAATTATACATCGTGGCTCGACCCGAAAAGTTTTTCGGCGCCGATCATGAGCAATCATCTTTTCCAGTTCAAGGTATTGCCGCATGTAGAAAAGGGAGAGCCCACATTTTTTGTGTTGATCGATAACCTTCGTTACGATCAGTGGAAAGCCATACAACCCATATTTGCAGAGAGTTTCAGGATCCTGGAAGAGGAAACGTTTTATTCTATACTCCCTACTGCAACACAATATTGCCGCAATGCTATTTTTGCAGGGCTGCTTCCGATCGATATCGAAAAACAATTTCCGCAACAATGGAAAAACGATGATGAAGAGGGCGGGAAAAACCTGTTTGAAGAAGAATTTTTCAGGGCGCAGCTGAAGCGGTTGAAGAAAGACGACATCCGTTTCAGTTACAACAAAATTGTGAACCACCAGGATGGACAGCAACTGGTGAGTAACATACACAACCTGCTGCAAAACGACCTGAACATCATCGTATATAATTTCGTGGACATGCTCAGTCATGCCCGCACCGAAATGGAAGTGCTGAAGGAACTTGCGAGCGATGAAACCAGTTACAGGAGCATTACGCGAAGCTGGTTTGAACACAGCCCGCTGCACCAGGCGCTGAAAAAGATTGCCGACAAGAAAGTGAAAGTGATTCTTGCCACAGACCATGGAAGTGTGCGTGTAAATACGCCGCACAAGGTGATCGGCGACAAGCAGACCACGGCAAACCTGCGTTACAAGCATGGGCGCAATCTGAATTTTGAGGCGAGGGATGTGCTGGCTTTCCGCGACCCCAAAGAGGCGGGGTTACCGGTGCCGAATGTGAATTCGTCGTTCATTTTCGCGAAAGAGGATGGGTTTCTTTGTTACCCGAATAATTACAATCATTATGTGAATTATTACAGGAACACATTCCAGCATGGCGGCATCAGCCTGGAGGAGATGATCGTGCCGATCATTAAGATGGTGAGCAAATCGTCGTAAATAATGGTTTAGAGGAGGCGAATACAAGGCCCAACGCGCTGTTAAATGTGAATAACTACTGGGTATTTGCCGTTTTGGGTGCTTTTGTCTTTCGTTATCTTTGTAGGGTGAGACAGATCACGACAGACCATTCAGACAAACGGTATGAAATACACACAGGGAACTCTAGATAAATTGGGCGATATCCTCGGGGAATCGGGGTATGTAGTGAGATACGAGCGTGGAACTTTCCAAAGCGGCTGGTGCCTGCTGGAAGCGAGGAAGATCGTGGTGCTGAACAAATTCCTCAGCGTTGAAGGAAGGATCAACACGCTGATGGAAATCATCCCGCAGCTCGAGATCGAGTTCGATAAACTTACCCACGAATCGCAGAAACTCTACGAAGAGGTAATAAAAAAAGCAGCCACCGAAGCATAGCCTCGGCAAATACCTACGGTAAATACGCTATTCTCTCTTGCCGGAATTGGCTTAGATTTGAATTGTGAGCGCAGCATCTCTTACCATAACTTTTTTGGGAACAGGAACGAGTACCGGGATACCGATGATCGGTTGTGAGTGTGCAGTATGTACATCGGCCGATGCGCACGACAAGCGCCTGCGCAGCAGCATACTTGTAGAATCGGCCGGCACAAGGCTCGTGGTGGATACAACACCCGATTTCCGCTACCAGATGTTGCGCACAAAAACCAGACACCTCGATGCGATCATTTACACGCACCCGCACAAAGACCATATTGCAGGTTTGGATGATGTGCGTGCCTTCAATTTTTTTGATGAGCGGGCGATGGATATCTACGCCAACCTCCTGACCGGCGAAGCCATCAAACGCGATTTCTATTATGCATTTTCAGAAAAAACGTATCCCGGTGTTCCGCAGCTGAACCTGGTCACGATCGATACATCGCCGTTTGAAGTGGGTGATATAGAGGTGCGGCCCATACAGGTGATGCACCATAAGATGCCGGTACTGGGTTTCAGGTTCGGGGATTTTACGTACATCACCGATGCGAATTATATTGACGCAGCGGAGAAAGAAAAGATAAAAGGATCCGCCGTTCTTGTGCTCAATGCGCTCCGCAAAGAAACGCACCTGTCGCATTTTACGCTTTCGGATGCAGTGTCACTTGCCAATGAGCTTGCGGTGCCGCAAGTATATTTTACACACATCAGTCACCAGCTAGGAAAACACCAAGACATCAACCGCGAATTACCGGCACACATACGGCTCGCGTATGATGGATTAAAGATCTGCCTGTAGCCTCCTTTAAATACACGAACAATTAAAATGTTACGGTATGAAGAGGGTCATCAAAGACTATTTTACATTCAGCAAGAAAGAGCGCATAGCCATTGGGGTGCTGCTGCTGTTGATCGCATGTTTTATTGCGATGCCTTATTTCTATCCAGCCAGGCGCAAACCGCCACCGGTAAATCCTGTATTGGCGTCATACATTGCCAGGACTGCAAGGCAGGTGGGCGATAGCATGGAGGAACCCGCCGGGTCTTCTTACGGATCGGTTGGGCACAAAGAGCGTACAGTTGTTAAAAAAGAAAATTTCTTTTTTGACCCGAATACGATCACGCAGGAGGATTGGCAGCGATTGGGTTTGCCGGCGAAGACTGCGCGCACGATCATCAACTACAGGAGCAAAGGCGGGCGGTTTCGCAGTGCGGCAGACATTCATAAGATCTGGGGTATCAAAAAAGAAGATGCAGATCGGTTGATCCCATTGGTACGGATGGAGGAAAAGGAAACCGTTCGAAATGATGCACCCACCAAAGAAGAGACCTCAGTTAGACCGGCGGGCAGAAAAATAGTTGCGATCGATATCAATACCGCAACAGAAGAAGAATGGAAAATGCTGCCGGGAATAGGCGTGGTGCTGGCGAAACGCATTCTGAAATTCAGGGAGCATGCGGGTGGTTTTGTTTCGGTTGATGAGGTTCGGAAAACCTATGGGTTGGCGGATTCGGTATACCAGCGTATACATCCTTATTTAAGAACGGATGAACGATCGTTGCCCAAATTGGATTTGAACCTGGTGTCGGCCTACGACCTGAAAAGAAAACTGCAGGTAGAAGATGCGGTGGCGAAAGCCGTGATCGTTTACAGGAAACAGAACGGGCCTTATCAATCGGTCGTTGATCTTAAAAAGATCAGTTTGATAAGTGACACTTTGTTTGCGCGCATTTCGCCGTTTCTCATCATTAATTAAAAGGATGAATCGATTGCATCGTTCATCTTAATCTAACAACATGTCAGGTGTGAAGATCAGCGCTGGTTCCGTGTTTATCTTTGCATGCGACTCAAAACAAATCTTATGGAAGTGAATGTAACAAACCTGGAAAAGATACTTTCCAATCTTTCGATACAAATGGTGGAAATAAAAGAGTTGGTGGTGGTGGGGTTTGATAGCGTTGAAAAGAGGATGGATGTTCTTGAAACGAGAATGAATGTTCTCGAGACGAGGATGGAATCCCTCGGGAATAGAATGGATGTTCTCGAGGCGAGAATGGAATCCCTCGGGAATAGAATGGATGTTCTCGAGGCGAGAATGGAATCCCTCGGGAATAGAATGGATGTTCTCGAGACGAGAATGGACGCTCTCGAAAAGCGAATGGATGTTCTTGCGCAGAGGATGGACGCACTCGAAAAAAGAATGGATGTTCTTGAGAAGCGGATGGACGCTCTCGAAAAACGAATGGATGCTCTCGAGAAAAGGATGGATGCTCTTGAAAGAAGAATTGATATTCTTGAGAAGAGGATGGATGCTCTCGAAAAACGAATGGATGCTCTCGAGAAAAGGATGGATGCTCTTGAAAGAAGAATTGATATTCTTGAGAAGAGGATGGATGCTCTCGAGAAAAGAATGGATATTCTTGAAAAAAGAATGGATGCGCTTGAAAAGCGAATGGATGTCGTTGAACAACGAATTACCATTCTTGAAGAAAGAATAACCCTTGTTGAAGAAAGAATAAGCCGCCTCGAAATACGGGTGGATGTTTCGGAGCGCACCACTGCTTCCGGGTTCAAGGAAGTCAAAATTCGGTTAGAGATCCTGATCGTGGAGGTCCGTAAGATCGATACGGTAACCCGGTACAGGGAAATACACAAGAACCAGAAAAGGCTGGAATAAAACCGCCTCTTTCTTATTAAAAACACAAATTATGCAGGAACCGTAAATTCTGTTTGGTTGTAACCCCGATTCCCCTATTTTTGCCGAATACTAACAAACAATAGTTTGTTTAAAGGAGGTTGCCGAGTAACGATTGCTTGTTCTTAGGCAACCTCCGTCTATTTAAACCATACCCATTATGAATTTTCAACCGGATGAATTGACCCAACAGGTGGCCCAGACTGCGAAGGATTTCGCCAACCAATACATCAGGCCGCATGTAATGGAATGGGATGAGTCGCAGACTTTTCCCATCGAACTGTTCAGGGAACTGGGTAAGCTGGGTATGATGGGCGTTCTCGTTCCTGAAGAGTACGGCGGCGCAGGATTGAGTTATTTTGAGTATAACGCGGTGATACAGGAGATCGCCAAGGTTTGTGGCTCGATCGGTTTGAGCGTGGCTGCGCACAACTCGCTTTGCACCAATCATATTCTCACCGTTGGAACGGAACCGCAAAAAAAACAATGGCTTCCCAAACTCGCAACGGCGGAATGGATCGGCGCCTGGGGACTCACAGAGCCCAATACAGGCAGCGATGCGGGGAACATGAAGACTATCGCGGTTAAAGACGGCGATCATTGGTTGCTCAATGGCACCAAAAGCTGGATCACACATGGCAAATCAGGTGATATAGCCGTGGTGATCTGCCGTACAGGCGAACCACGAACCAGTGGAAACTCCACGGCGTTTGTGGTAGAACGCGGAACCCAGGGCTTTTCGGCCGGCAAAAAAGAAAACAAACTCGGCATGCGTGCCAGCGAAACAGCCGAAATGATCTTCGAAAATTGCCGTATACCCGATTCAAGCCGGCTTGGCGAGGTAGGCGATGGTTTCAGGCAGGCGATGAAAATACTCGATGGAGGAAGGATCTCCATTGCAGCGCTTTCGGCCGGCATAGCCAAAGGCGCTTATGAAGCGGCGCTTCAATATTCGCAGGAAAGGCATCAATTTGACCAGCCGATCTCGAATTTCCAGGGTATCAGCTTCAAATTAGCAGACATGGCAACCGAAATTGCTGCGGCCGATCTGCTGATCTGGCAGTGCTGCGACCTTAAAAAGCGCGGCGCAAAAGTGACCAAGGAAGGCGCCATGGCAAAGTATTACGCCAGCGAGATCGCAGTAAAAACAGCCAACGATGCAGTCCAGATCTTTGGGGGTTATGGGTACACAAAAGATTTTCCGGTTGAGAAGTACTACCGTGACGCAAAATTGTGTACTATTGGAGAAGGAACTTCTGAGATCCAGAAACTGGTGATCTCAAGAGAGGTTCTTCATGGATAGTCTCTTTTCGATTGCTTGCTTATATCAAAAGCCCTCCAACGAGGGCTTTTTTATTACGTCTTTTAATTTATTTAATTAACTTTCTCGACCATTTGTAGTAAAACTGTGACAAAAACTAACCGCTTACATATACTCGTGTTGTTCGTCGTGTCTGCCTGTCTTCATTTTACGAAAGCAGGGGCCGCAGATAAGAAACCGCCTCCTTCCGAAATAAAAAAAATCGATTCCCTTAACGAGCTCGCTTTCAGGCAGAAACGATTTGATGTGGCCCTGGCGCTCAATAACCTCTTTAACGCCGAGAACCTTGCAGTGGCCTCCAATTACCAGAAAGGGCTTGCCACCACCTATCTCTACGAGGGAGGGATCTTTAACCAGATCGGCTACGATAAAAGAGCACTTTCTACCTACTACAGGGCGCTGCAGTTGTTTCGTACGCTCAAAGACACGCTGAGCATTGCCAAGGTAAGCCAGCAAATAGCCCTGTCCATGCAGATGGACGGCAAAATGGATGAGGCCATCAATCTTTACAACCAGTCGCTTCGTGTATACATCGGCATAGACAACAAGCAGGAGATTGCCAACATCAAAAACAGCCTGGGCACCATTGCCACCAGCATGAAAGAACTGAACGAAGCGGAACAGCTTTTTAAAGACGCCCTTCGCATCAGTATTGATAACAAATATGCCTACGGTGAAAAGAAATCGTATTACAACCTAGGCATACTAGAATCGCAGCGCAACAATTTCAGCTCGGCAGAATCGTATTTTAATAAATCGCTCGCAAAAGACAGCCTGCTCAAAGACAAGTACGGGATCGCGTTGAACCAGCTCCAGCTCTCATCCATGTTCATGAAACAGCACAATATGGATGCTTCCATCGACATGGCTAAAAAAGCATACGGCAACGCAGCCTCTGTTTCTGCATTGAATCTTTTGAAGGATGCGGCCACCAAAGTTGTGGATGCATATCGCCAGAAAGGAGAGATCCTGAAAGCTGCGCAGTGGCAGGATTCGCTCGTAAAGGTGCTGAAAGCGCAGGCGGAGAACGAGAAAGAATACGCCAACAATTTTATTGACGTGATCAAGAACCAGGACGCGAAGAACACGAATGCCGAAAAAGAGGTTGAGAAACAAAGGCAGGTTCAGAAAGACCAGTTACTCATCATTACCGTGGGTACTTTTATCCTGATCATCGTTGCCGTACTGGCCGTGCTTGCCCTGGTGAACTACCAGCGCCAACGCTTCTTTGGCAAGGAGCTGAAACAGAAGAACGAGATCATAGAAAAGAACTCTGCTTCGCTTGACCAGCTCAACAAAGAGATCTCGCACCAGAACCAATTGCTCGAAACGGATAACAAAACAAAAAACAAACTCCTCTCGATCATCTCGCACGATCTCCGCACGCCATTGGTTAATACAAAAGGTGTATTGAACCTCGTAAACCAGGGCATGGTTCCGCCGGAAGAAGCGGACCGCCTGCTGCAGCTGCTGGAAACACAGTACTTGGGAACGACATCTCTCCTTGATAACCTGTTGTTCTGGATCAAAGGCCAGATGGAAGGGAAAGAAGACGATAAAGTGACGGTAAGTTTGTACCAGCTGATGAAAACGCTGCAGGAAGAACACAGCCTGCCGTTGGGTAAGAAAAAAATTGAACTGAAAAACCTGATCGATCCCGAGCTTACCATTGTCACGGAAAAGGAAATGATCCGCATCGTGTGCCGCAACCTCATCAGCAACGCGATCAAGTTTACCAATGAAGGCGGGTTTATCGAATTAACATCGCACACAGAAGGAAACCACCTGTACCTGACCGTAAAAGATTCCGGCATAGGTATGACGCAGGCCGATATCGAGAAGGTGAACGCCAAACAATACTACAACACCACGGGAACATCCTACGAAAAAGGGAGTGGGTTTGGGCTGATGCTTTGCCGCGACCTGATCTCCAAAGCCGGCGGCGAACTGATCATTGAAAGCGAGCCTGGAAAGGGGAGCGCGTTTACGATCAAAATGCCCTGCTAATTGCCGAAAAAAATCAGTGGCTTGCCACAGTATAAAGCTATGCCAGGCCACCGTTCGATGTTTCGTTAGTCATCGCTTTTACTGCCCGCAGAAAACACCTGGTCCACTGCCCCGCCCAGCATCGGGAACTTTTCTTTTACAAAATTGGCGATGGTTTCAACAGCTTTGTGGGCCTGTTCCGTATTCAGGTTGGCTTCTTTAACGAGGCGTTCAATGAGTTCGTTCATGGGGAGAAATTTGAAGGGTTGGTAAATTCCGTTTTCTATCTCCATCGAAATTACTCGCTGAAAATAAAAAAGCGATAAGAAGTTATTCCCATCGCTTTGGTAAAAAATGTATTCCTGTGTTTAGGCAACTTTTAAAATAGAAAGCTTGCTCTTACTGAACATCTGCTCCGCATACGTGAGCGTAATGTGCAGTTTGGTCACATCCGTGCCTGGCAGCTCGAACATCGCGTCGGTTAGAATGCTTTCGCAGATGCTGCGCAATCCTCTTGCGCCAAGTTTGTACTCGAGGGCTTTCTTCACCATAAAGTCGAATACCTCGTCATCGATCACCAGTTCAATACCTTCCAGTTCAAACAGCTTGGTGAATTGTTTGATGAGTGAGTTTTTAGGTACGGTAAGGATGTTCCTGAGTGTTTCGGTATCGAGCGGGTTGAGGTGTGTGATCACCGGCAAACGGCCCAGCAGTTCGGGTATCAGCCCAAAGCTTTTCAGGTCCTGCGCATTGATAAACTGCAGCAGGTTTTTACGCTGGTGCTCCTGTTCTTCCTTGTTTACGCTGAAGCCGATCGCATTTGTATTGACCCTCCGGGCGATCACTTTGTCGATGCCATCAAACGCACCTCCGCAGATGAAAAGGATATTTTTCGTATCTACTTTTATCATTTTTTGTTCGGGATGCTTGCGTCCGCCCTGTGGTGGAACCAGTACTTCCGTTCCTTCGAGCATTTTCAACAATCCCTGCTGAACACCTTCACCACTCACATCGCGGGTAATAGAAGGGTTGTCGCCTTTGCGGGCGATTTTATCCAGTTCATCAACATACACGATACCACGTTCTGCAGCCGCCACATCGTAATTGCAGTTTTGCAGGAGCCGTGTAAGCATACTTTCTACGTCTTCGCCTACATAACCCGCTTCGGTAAATACGGTGGCATCCACGATCGCAAATGGAACGTTGAGCAATCGGGCGATGGTTTTGGCCAGCAGGGTCTTGCCTGTGCCGGTCTCGCCCACCATAATGATGTTGCTTTTTTCTATCTCAACTTCATCCTGCTGCTGCCTGTTGTTGACCCTTTTGTAGTGGTTGTATACGGCCACCGACAATACCTTTTTGGCATCGTCCTGCCCGATCACGTACTCATCGAGAAATTTTTTGATCTCGGCCGGGCGGCGCACATTGAGTTTGAAATTGTTGCCTGTGCTGCTGCCTTCCTGTTTGGAGCTAAGCTCCTGCGCAATGATCTCCTGCGCATGTTCCACACAGTTCTCGCAGATATGGCCATCCTGCCCGGCAATGAGGATCTTGACCTCATCCCGGTTGCGGCCACAAAATGAACAGTGTAATTGTGATGCTTTCGCCATAATTTGTTTTTTTCCTTCGCACACCCTGCCTTTTTACAGACACGTCTTTCCCGCTATTCGTTGCAAAGCTATAACAGTTCAGGTTGCTGAACGTATTTTCTATTGTAAAAGCTGCCTGCCTGGTAGGTTCCGGCCTAGATTTTCCTCAAAACAGCATCCACGATGCCATAATTAACGGCTTCTTCGGCATTCATCCAGTAGTCGCGGTTGAAATCTTTCATTACCTGCTCAACTGTTTTACCGCAATTCTCGGCCAGGATCCTCGCACCGATCTCCTTGGTTTTGATGATCTGGTTGGCCTGTATCTCAATATCTGCGCTGGTTGCCTGGAAATATCCGCCAAGGCTCGGCTGGTGGATCATCACCTCGCCATGCGGGTACACAAACCGTTTGCCTTTTGTTCCCGCACTCAATAATATAGAACCCATACTCGCTGCCAATCCCATACAAACCGTACTTACCGGGCTTTCGATCAACTGCATAGTATCATAAATTACCATGCCACTGGTTACAACGCCACCCGGGCTGTTGATGTAGAATTTGATCTCCTCGGTCTTATCCGCATCCAGCAAAAGCAGTTTGGTCACGATCTCACGGGCAGATTTGTCATCTACCACGCCCCAGAGATAAACCGCCCTTTTCTCAAAGAACATCTTCTCGAGACGTTTATTCATAAAATCGTCAACCGGCCCCTGTTTGTCTTCTTTTGGTTTGGGATCGTCTTCATTTTCGTCGTCGTCATTCATCAGGAAAGGGTTTGCTGTATATTTCAGGTTGCTCATTTTTTTGATTTTTTTGGTCTTTAAATAGGTAATCCTCAATCGCGCGTGGTTGGTCAATTGCTGTCTACGGTTCCCGTATCAGCTCTTTTTTTCTTTTCTTGGATTCGTATACAATACCTCGTCGATCAACCCATATTCTTTGGCCTCGGGCGCCGTCATCCAGAAATCACGGTCACTGTCGCGCTCGATCTCTGAAACGTCCTTGCCGGCATGCAACGCCGTAATCGTATACAGTTCATGCCTCAATTTCTTGATCTCCCTTGCAGTGATCTCGATATCCGTTGCCTGTCCGCCAATCGCACCGCTCGGTTGGTGAATCATCACGCGGCTGTGCTGCAGCGCGGTACGTTTCCCGTGAACCCCGGCGCAGAGAAGGATCTGGCCCATGCTGGCGGCAATACCGGTACAGATGGTGGCCACGTCCGGACTGATGAACTGCATCGTGTCGTAAATACCGAGCCCGGCATAAACGCTTCCGCCCGGGCTGTTGATGTACATCTGGATATCGCGTGTCCGGTCGGTACTCTCAAGAAACAAGAGCTGTGCGGTAACGATATTGGCCACGTAATCGTTGATGCCCTCACCAAGAAAGATGATGCGGTCCATCATCAGGCGGCTGAACACGTCCATACTGGCCACATTCAGGGGCCTTTCCTCAATGATGTAAGGGGTCAGGTTCGTAAATCCATTGGTTTGGTAATTATGCAAAGTGGCGCTGCTGATACCGCGGTGTTTGACAGCGTATTTTTCGAATTCTTTTCCTTGATTCATTTCTTTCTATTTTCGCTTTGAAGATAAGTGATTTGCTATTTCAGAACCATTTCTATGGCAAATACTATGCAAACGCCCTGGCTACGACAATGTGGCGGTTTGGTGTTTGCCGGCTTTGCGCTCCGGTCGACTTTTTTCTATAAAAAAGCCGGACCACGAAGGCCCGGCGTATGATTTATCCTCTGGGTACAACTCCGTCGCGGGGTTGTTACGGTGATTAATGGTGGTGGTGGTGCAGTTTTTTCGCGAATTCTTCTGCGCTGATCTTTTCTTCTTTCGAAGTTACCTGGCCCTCAAGCGCGGTAAACATTTTATCCGTGCTGATGCGGTGGTAGCTGTCTTCTACGAATTTCCTGTCCTGCATCATACGGTTCGCATAATCGTCAACCCACTGCTGGTTATCACCGAGCGCGCCCAGCTGGCCACCCATGTAACTGAACAGTTGTTGCTTTGCAAACTCGCGGATGTCTTCCGGCAAAACCTCGATCTTATTGTCTTCAATGAGCTTGCTGCTGAACAGGGTCCATTTCAGCTGGTTGGCAAAATTCGGGTAGTCCGCTTCTGCCTCTTCGGCAGTCTTTGGTTTTTCGCCACCGGTTTGCAACCAGCGTTTCAGGAAGGATTCAGGGAACTCGAGCTTTGAATGATCAACCAGCTCGTGGTAGATCTGGTCGTACACCTGGTTTTTTGCCTGCTGCTCAAAATGATTTTCTATCTCTGCTTTTACCGCTGCGCGGAAATCAGCTTCTGTTTTGATCTCGTTGTTTGGATATACGCTTGCAAAAAATGCCTCGTCGAGCGCTGCTTTCTCAACCAGGCCAACTTTTGTGATCTGGAGCTTGAAATATTTGTCCGCATCGTCTTTCGTCAAACCAAGATCACCCAGTATGGCTTCGAGTTCTTTTTCGCCAAAGGCTTTGCTCAGTTGAATGACAACCGAATCATCGTTTTTCTTCCCGATGAATTTTTTGCGTGTTTTTTCCTCAAAATATTTAACCAGCAGGGAATTGTCTTTGCTCACACCGCCCTCTGTTTCGTTGCCGTCTTTGTCGGATTCGATGAATTTTACGTTCAGAACGTTGTCGTCACCGGTAACCGTTTCCGGCTCGGTCATTTTACCGTTCCGCACCTGGAGGCGCTCCACTTCTTCCTGTACCATTGCATCGGTAACCTCGATCTTGTATCGGGTTACTTTGATCTTTTTAGGATCTACGGTCACTTCCGGTTTCAAGCCCACTTCAAAAGAAAAAGTGTAATCGCCGGCATTGTTCATATCCAGTTTGGCTGCGTCATTGTCCAGGGGCAATGGCTGCGCAAAGATTTCGAGTTTTTCGTTGTTGAGGTAGTTGTTCAGCTCGCCTTCCACTTTGCGGAGGATCTCATCGCTGAAAACGCCCTGGCCATACATTTTCTTAACCAGTCCCGCAGGAACCATTCCTTTGCGAAACCCGGGAATGTTCGCCGTTTTTGCATATTTCTTCAGGCTTTGTTCAAAGCCACTATAATAATCTTCTTTGGTAAGCTGAACCGTCAGCTTGTCGTTCAAAAGCCCGATGTTCTCCCTTGTTACAGACGCCATGGTAAATAATTTTAAAATTTGGGCTGCAAAGGTAAGGATTTTACGGGTATAAGCTATAAGCCATGGCCCGCGCCCGGTGGGCTTTTTCGTTTTTTACGGTTTTCGGCGTAAAACAAGCTTTTCCCGGGCCGGACTGCGCCTTATTTCAGCATTTTCTCCACCCTCACCAGTTTACCGGCTTCGTACATGCCCTCCAGTACCAGGTAGAGATCGGTGGAAATGTCGTTGTTGTAAAAGCTCACCGTGATCTTCTGGTTGTTCCTGTCTGTAAAAAGATAAGGCTGCCAGAGCAGGGTCGTGCGTTTGTCGAGCGCCGCCCTGCGGTTTTCGGCCACGGAATAATCGGGCGAATAGAACTCTTTTACCGTTGAATAACCCACCACCTTGGTTTTAGGCAGGGCAGACACCGAATTGGCATCGGGCTCGTTTCCTTTTTTAAGGTAAACGGCCAGGGCGGGTTTGTCGGGGCTGTAAATTGTAAAAGTGTTTGGAAGAATCTTTGCCCTGCAGCATCGACGTAATGGATTGGTTGGCGCGCAGTAGTTTGCGCCCATATACATGATAAAAATTGATGATGGGATATTGACGGTAAAATTCTTCCCTATTTAACGGTTTTTTTAACCGATTGGCGTCAGGGAGAAAGGTGGAAATGCCTGGTAGTTTCTGTATTTCCTCATTCCGTAAGCTGATTTCCGCATTTTGCAAGCTTATGGCACGGGTGGTTTTCATATTTGCATGCTAAACCGGTACAACATGTGCAATTTCAAAAGCTGGTATTTCGATGATAATGGGTACGTGATCGAGTGCGCCGAGTGCAACCATCTCCGTGTTTGCTTTGGCAGTACGATGCTGACGCTGAACTGCATCGACTATCGCGCTTTCTACGATCTTGTTTGCTGGAAAAAAGAAACGCATCTTCCTGTTGTCGATCAGCATACAAAATGCATCGTGATCGCAACGCCCTGTAAGTCGGTCCAGATCATACTCTCCGAACAGGAGTTGAACGATCTTTACGAAATGCTCCAGCATGCGGATACAGAAATGAAAACGCAGCAGTTGCTTGATCTTTTTGAACGGCGTGATCCTTAATTTGTTTTCACGATTCAAAAGTATATTGATTCAATAATTACAGTTATCGTTGTTTCGAACTTCAACCTGTTGTTCAAGGTGATGCAACAAATTTGAAATTGTTCCTGACAGTTTCGTGACGCGCACAACATCCTTTTCCTCTTCCCGTAAACCTTTTTCCCGATGCGGCATCCGGCGCTCATTGTGTCGATGCAAATTTGCATTCGTAAAAACAAATTAACTGTATGAAGAAGATATTGTTCCTGTTTGTGGCAACGCTGCTTATCACTACTTCGTTTGCGCAAAGCAAAAAGGAAAAAGATGCCATCAAAAGCCTTTGCGGGTGTTTTGATGTAGATTTTATGTATGCCGAAACCTTCTCTCCCAACAGCGCATACTCTTTTAAAAAACCTTACGATGCACACGGACTCGAATGGGTTTTCCCGATCGAGTGGAGCGATAAAAAAATTGTTCTGCAACACCTGCTCGTGATCAACGACAGCGTGATCGTAAAGCACTGGCGCGAAGACTGGGAATACGAAAAGAAAGACTGGCTCGTATTCAACCACGATGCATCGTGGAAACACGTAACATCAAACGAGGCCGTTAAAGGCGAATGGACACAAACCGTTTGGGAAACGGATGATGGCCCACGCTACCAGGGCAGCAGCAAATGGATCAGTAACGACAATAAATTTTACTGGCAGAACACGGCCGATGCGCCATTACCACGAAGAGAATATTCATCACGCAGCGATTACAATGTACTGCAGAGAGGCAACCGCATCATCATTACCGATACGGGGTGGGTGCATGAGCAGGACAACAACAAAATACTGAGGGCGGATGGAAAAGCCGACCAACTGCTTGTGCAGGAGAAAGGGTTTAACATCTACCACAAGTCAAACGAAAGCAACTGCGATCCCGCGAAAAAATGGTGGGCGAAGAACGAAGCTTTCTGGAAAGAAGTGCGCAGCGCATGGGATGAAATACTGAATGGAAAAAATACAGTTCATCTTTTGGCAAAGGTGCAGGAGCGATCGATGGGACAGGAGTTTGACAAACTGCAGAAAGAAAATTTATCTGCATCGCAACTCAAAGAAAGAATAACACAGGTACTGCAGAAGTTTGTTCAGCCGGATACGCGAACGGTATCGGCAAAAAATTAAGCCGGGATAAATCAACCTTTTACTGGTAAGCCTTGCACCGTGTGTAAACCCCGGTGATGGCCGTGCCTTTCCTTCAACGTAAATGAAATTACATGTACCAGAAACAGCTATTGCTCATCCTTTTCACTTTTGCCGGCGGATTTGTTCTTGCGCAGCAAAAAGATACGGCGTCTTTTACCGAGCTCGATGAAGTGGTGGTTACGGCTACCAAAACAGAAAGAAAATTATCCAATGTTGCCGTACCTGTAAAAGTGATTTCCGGCAAAACAATACAGCAAAGCGGATCGTTGCGGCTGAATAATATTTTGCAGGAACAGCCGGGATTGTATATCACCAACAGTTTTGGCAATGGTGTGCAGGTGCAGGGTTTATCGCCTGATTATGTTTTGATATTGGTAGACGGCGAACCGCTCGTGGGAAGAAATGGCGGCGTGCTCGATCTGAACCGCATCACCGTTAACAACATAAAGAAGATCGAGATCGTAAAAGGCCCTTCTTCGAGTTTGTATGGAAGCGAGGCGATGGGCGGTGTGATCAATATCATCACGCAAAACGCTTCGAACAGCGCGCTGGATGCATCGCTCCGCTATGCAAAATACAGCAGCATCGATGCAAATCTCTCAGGATCCTTTAAACACAAGGGTTTTAGCTTTTCAGCTTTTGGCAACAGGAACAGCTCTGACGGGTTTTCAAATTCAAATGCGACCGTAGGGAAAACCGTTAATCCATTTTACAACTACACAGGGCAAGTGAAGATCCAACAGGAATTCAGCGCCAACCTGAAGGCAGGCTTGGGTTTCCGTTATTTCTACGAGAAGCAGAACGACCTGTACAGTACCGGTTCAGACATTGCGTATGGAAACCCTGACATAAAAGAATACAATCTTGCTCCGTTTGTGTCTTATAAGGTGAACGCAAACCTAAGAACAACAATCAGGACTTATTTTTCCCAGTTTCAATCAGAAGCAAAGGACTACCTGAAAAGCAACAACAGTTTGTATTACGACGATTTTTTCCAGCAACGCTTCTCAAGGGTTGAGTCGCAGACAGATCTTAACATCGGTTCTTCCAACAATCTTTCAGCCGGCGGCGGCTATACATGGGAGCGGTTGAATACGAACCGGTACTCGGGTATCCGCACAAACCATATCGCTTATGTTTTTCTGCAGGATGAGCATCGGTTCTCCGGTAAACTCACCGCCATTGCGGGGATCCGCTACGATGATAACGCGGCGTATGCGAGCAGGCTCAGCCCGAAACTTGCCTTGCGTTACAAGGCAGATTCGAAACTCGCACTTACAGCATCGTATGGTGCAGGGTTCAAAGCGCCTGATTTCAGGCAATTGTATCTCAACTTCACCAACAACGCGGCGGGCGGTTATACTGTTTATGGGGCGAATGAAATTACGTTTGCACAACTTGAACAACAGAAAACAGCGGGTATTCTTGCAGACATTTCCGCGTTTGGCTACCAGTTGCAATTGTTGAAGCCGGAGTATTCAACAGGTTTAAACGTTGGCGCAACGTATCAATTCAGCAGGAAATTGGGCATCAAGCTGAATGTGTTCCGGAACGATATCTCGAACCTGATCGTTACCAGGATCATAGCTACAAAAACAACAGGCGCGCCGGTGTACAGTTATTTCAACGTCAACAGCGCATTCACAGAAGGTGCGGAAAGTGAAGTGACCTATCATTTTACAAAGAACTTGCGTGCAGAAGCCGGTTACCAGTTTATGATCACCGCAGACAAGGAGGTATTGCGACAGATCAAGGCAGGCCAATTGTATGGAAAAAAACAAGGGTCACTTGTGTCGGAAGAAGTAAAACGAAATGAATATGGTGGCTTGACCGATCGTTCAAAACACATGGCCAACCTCAAGTTCTTTTACGAGAAGAGCAACTGGTTTGCAACGGCACGCGCCGTTTACCGGGGCCGCTGGGGAGTAGCAGATAAAGACGGCAACCTAATCTTGAACCGCGACGATGAATATGCGAAAGCCATGTTGCAACTCAACCTAAGCGCGGGTATCCATTTTAAAAACGGGCTTGGCATTAAAGCAGGTGTAGACAACCTGTTGAATTACCAGGACAAAGTTTACCAGGCAAACCAACCGGGCATCACCTGTTACGCAACCGTTTCTTACGCATTGAACAATCCTAACAAATAAAAATACACATTGATGAAAAAGAACCTTACCAAATTCGCATCGCTCGTTTTGCTGGCGGTAACATTCGCATCGTGCACAAAAAAAGACGATACCGGAACCGTATTGTTAACTACTTCGCAGGGAAAAAATATACCCGGAGAAGGAACCGATAACCACTATACTTTCTTTTCGCTCGAGCGGAATGAAGTTGTGCCCCTGGCAGACTCCAACACAACCAAATGGGACATTGCCGTGCGCAGCACCAGCATCATCACAAACAGCGGAACAAGCGGGCCGGGTGCAGGTGGCGCCTATGTTCAGAAAGCAACCACATTCGATAATTTTAAAACCATACCGGCGGATTCTGTTTTCCGTACAGATGCATCGGCAGCGCCCGCGATCAAAACAGGATCCGGCAACGGATGGTACAACTATGATTTCAATACCAACATCATTTCGCCTATCCCCGGGAACATTCTCGTGATCAGAACGGCAACGGGCAAATACGCAAAGGTTGAGATCCTCAGTTATTACAAGAACGCACCCGCTACACCATCTGCAAACGATGTTTCGAGGTTTTACACGTTCCGTTTTGTATACCAGGCCAATGGTTCGAAAACCTTTTGATGCTATCGGTTTGTATGGTGGGATGCAAACGACAGGCACATCATTTAACAGCAAACCGGTAAACAGCGGCCATCATTTTAAAAATGATGGCCGCTGCTTTTTCAACGCCGGAACTACAGAAAAAGCTATTTTCGTTGCCATGAGACGTACGCTGCTATTGCTGGGCATTCTTGGTTTACCAGCCATACCGTTGTTTTCACAAGCGAATCAAAAGGACACCACCCGCTCCGGCAAGGACACGATGGTTTCTAAAAAGCCTTTGGATGAGGTTACGGTTACCTCCCGTACGCAGGTGATAGAAGTTGGGTCTGCCCCCGGAACGATCGTTTACAATGTTGCAAGATCCGCAGATGCAGTTGGACAAACAGGATTAGAGATACTCAAGAAAGCGCCCGGTGTTTCTGTAGACAACAATTCCGTTATTTCATTCAATGGCCGCACAGGAGTTACCATTATGATCGATGGAAAACTTACGTATCTCTCGGGACGGGAGATCATCGATCTTTTACAGGCGATGCCTTCTTCGTCGATCCGTTCAATTGAATTGATCGCCAGTCCGGGTGCGAAGTTCGATGCATCCGGTACCGCGGGCATCATCAACATACGCACGATCAAAATGCAGGGAACCGGTTTCAACGGCTCCGTGAACATGGGCGCAGCTTATGGGATCACCATGCGGCAGAACACAGATGTGTCGGTGAATTACCGCAGGAACCGTTTTAATTATTCTTTCGCTTACGCTCACCTGTTCGGGAGATATACTTATGATTACGGAAGCAACCGTTTCCAGAACAGCCGTTACTACGATGCAGCAACCTACGACGAAGACAAACGCAAACGTGTAAACACCAGGTTTGGGATTGACTATAGCCTGGATGAGGAACAAACCATTGGTGTTTTATTTTCTGCCAATTTTATTCCCGGCGGCGGCCGGACAGAAACCCATACCGTGATCAGCGGATCCGGATCAACTGCTACAGAGAATACACTGGATGCGGTGAATGATTACTACCATCAATCAACGGAACGGTATAACTACAATTTCTTTTACCAATATGCAGGGAAGAACGGCAAACAACTTTCGATAGACCTGGATTATGGATCTTTTGCGAAAAACAATGCGAACCTGCAATCGAATATTTATAAGAATGCGTCTTCGGTTGTAGTGAACCAAAACCTGTACCGGACATTGAACCGGATCGATATAGATCTCTATGCCTTCAAAGCGGATTATGTCACATCCCTGTGGAAAGGAAAATTTGAAACAGGATTGAAATACGCTTCTGTTCGTTCTGTGAATGATGGAAAATTTTACCATGCCGTATCGTTCGACAGTTTGGACAACCGCCGCTCCAACCGTTTTGCATTTACCGAATCGATCCTGAGTGCTTATGCGGCCTATGGCAAAACGATGGGTAAATGGATGGTACAGGCCGGTGTGCGTATGGAACGTACGGTGAACAACAGTGATACGTTGCGCAAGGCCTACCTTAATTTCTTCCCGTCTGCAAGCATCAGTTATCAATACAAACCGCGCGAAACGGTGAGTCTTGCTTACTCACGGCGCATAGACCGGCCGGCGTATCCCGACCTGAACCCGTTTGTATATATGCTGGATGAACTTTCATTCTGGCAGGGAAACCCTTATTTACAACCGCAGCTCACCCACCGTTTTCAATTGCAATGGGTGTATCGCAACACGACAGTGTTGGGCCTGAGCTATGCAAACACGGAGGCTTTTTCCGGGAGGGTGAATGATACTACGGGCGGCAACAAGGTGGTGATGATCCCCCGAAACATAGGCACACAGAACAGCGTGGCGCTTACATTGTCGCAAAACATCCGCGTCACAAAATGGTGGGATATGACGCTGAACGCTACGGTTTCTTACCTGCACAACCAGGTTAATTACTTATCCTTTGCGGGCTTCCAGGCAAAGCAGTGGTCGGGGCGTTTTAATGTGACGCAACGTTTCCAGGTTTCGTCCAGCCTGGTTACAGAAGTAACCGGTATGTACCAGTCGCGAAGGCTTACGGCGGCGAATGAGCGCAATCGGCCAACGAGTCAAATTGATATAGCTTTTGTAAAGTCCATTAGCCCGAAATGCACCATCCGTTTGGCGTTTTCAGATATTTATAAGGGCAGTCGGCTTGAAACGCAGCAGGACAACGGCGGTTATTACATCCGCAGTTATGGTTACTATGAAACCAGGCAGGTACGGTTGAATTTCAGTTATCGTTTTGCTGATAAGAATGCCAAAGCAAAAAACACGCGTGTGTCTGCGCTTGATGCCGAGAATGGAAGGATCCGGTAGTTGACCGGTCAAAATACAGTTCGGTTAAATCCAAAAAGAAAGGTTCGCGCATAGCGAACCTTTCTTTTTGGATTTAAACATGGTGCGGATGACAGGGGTCGAACCTGCATGCCTTACGGCGCCAGATCCTAAGTCCAACTTACGTGTTGACAACCAATACGTAGTGCATCTGTTTCTGTAAAAAGGGATAGTGTTGCTGATACGTAGTGCAACTTTCAGTGCAATTACTTTAAATTAATCACGATTTTCAGCGATTATCTTATTCACAATCTCTAATCCATCTTCAAGGCTTTCATCTCCCTTGAACATTGAGGTGACAACAGACCCATCACTAAATACCTCTATTTCAATCCTTGAACCCACAACAGTAACACAAATCATTATTGTGTCATCTCTATAGCGTTCCAATCGGTAATGAATTTTGGCTGAGTCAAGTTGTTCTAATATGGTGTAAAGCGTATGAGTTTCTGATGCATTGTCGATTAATTGTTTCGTAATAAAGCCTACTACATAATCAAATCCAGTAGTAATTATTACATCGTTATTTTTAGCAAGTTCAGTAATTGCTTTTTCGATGACTTGCCATTCTCTGGAGGATTTATATTCAGTGTAGGGTGAACTCATTGTCTTATGATTAGTTTATTAAGCGACGGTATATAAATATATGGAAGTATTCCATGTAACGACATAGTGCAACTTTCAGTGCGGGTAGTATTTCATCAAACAAAAAAAGAGTCATACTACTCGTATAACTCTTTCATTTAAAACCAGGTGCGGATGACAGGGGTCGAACCTGCATGCCTTACGGCGCCAGATCCTAAGTCTGGTACGTCTGCCAATTTCGCCACATCCGCAGGAGGGCAAAAATAGTGTTTTGCAGTTGATTTAAAATGAATTTTAACGATCCAAAAATGATCTTGTTCTATTTGCCCCTGTCGTTTACAGGGCGAGTTGCATTGTAACGCCTCAGAACCGCACCGTAAAGGTGCTTCCATTGTTCTCCTCGCTCTCTGCCGTAATGCTGCCGCCGAGGTCTTCCACCTGGTTGCGTATCAGGTACAGGCCGATGCCTTTACTGTCGAACCCCGGGTGAAAACTTTTCTGGAACTGGAAAAGCTGCCTGCCATGCTTCTTGAGATCAATCCCCAGGCCATTGTCTGATACCGAAAGATAAGTGCTGCCTTCCCGGGTATAAGAGCGAATGTTGATCACCGGCGTTACCCCGTCGCGTGTATACTTGAGCGAATTGCTGATGAGATTGTAAAGAATGCTCTGTAAATAAACTTTCGGATAACTGATCACCTGCACTTCAAAATCGGTGGTCACCTGCGGTTGCTTCTGTGTTACCAGGTTCTGTAACTGCAGGCAAACACTGCTGGTGATCGTTGCAAGATCGCACTGTGAATAGGGGATGTCTTTTTCGAGGTGGATCTGTAACACATGGATCAACTCGTTCAGGTTATTCGTAAGGTCATTGCTGATCTTTTTCAAATAATTGAACGCGGTCTTCCTGGTTTCTTCTTCCGGCGCCGTTTCGTACAGCTCGAGCATGCGTTTGATGTTTCCCGCAGGGCCGCGCACATCGTGCGTGATGATGCCCGCAAAATCTTTCAGCTGCCCGATCTTTCTTTTCAGCGCCGCCTGTGTTTTCAGCAACTCAACATTCCTGTCTTCGAGCCACTTGTTCAGTTTTTTCAACTCTGTAATTTCCTGCACCTGCGAAACAAAGAACCTGGGTTCATCATTGGCGTTCCATACAAGCGAAACGCTGAGCATTGCCCAGATATAGTTCCCGTTCTTGTGTATGTATCTCTTTTCAAGCTGGTAGGTTTTGATCTCTTTGCGCAACATGCTTTGTACCAGCGAAAGATCTTTTTCAAGATCATCGGGGTGCGTGATGTCCTGGAAAGATTTCTGCAGCAGTTCCTCCCTCGTATAACCAAGCATTTTGTAAAACGATTCGTTCGCATCGCGCAGCGCACCATCCGGCGCAACAATGGCCATGCCGATGGAAGAATGCTGGAACGATTGCGAGAATTTTTCGTCGCTCTCTTTTAATTTCTGTTGCTCTTCGTGCAACGACCGGTTGGTTAGGATCAGATTGGTTACATCGATAAACGTAACAAACACAAAAAAGCCATCCGCATTGGTTTTTACCCTGCGTGAGTTGACAGACAGCCATTTCAATGGATTGTCGGCCGCCACTATACCCAGTATCACATTGGTTTGCGCCTTGCCGGTGGTCATCGTAATGCCTATCGGCAGATCGATCGATTCGATCATATTCCCTTCCAGGTCAAACGCGCGCCAGGCAGAATCAAACGGCGACCTGTCAAGCAGTTGGTCGCTGCGAAGGTTCAGCAATGCGCTTGCCTGCTCATTGAAACTTATGATCCTGCCTTCGTTGTTGAGAATGATCACGCCTTCCTGTATGGAAGCGGTGATGGATTGAAGAAATTGAATGTCCTGGAAGAAATCGGTCTCTGAAATGGGTAACATCTTACGCACGGATATAGAACAAGGTAAGAAAAAGTTAGGAGTTTGAAGTGCGACGCGGGGCGCAAAAAACATATTCCGCCCCAAAGCACTGACGCTCTGCTCATTTCAACGCTTCAATTATTTTTTTCACAGTGTTGTTCATGGATTTATTATCTGCGATCCACCTCGCTACCACCACAAGCTCGTGCTCGGGGTCTACATACACAAGGTTGTTGCCATTGCCAATGTGCATAAACGCATTCGCCGGCGCATCGGGCAGCATTTTTTTATCATAGTTGAGAAACCAGTTCATAAATCCGTATCCGGTATTTGCGGTTGTTGAAGTAAGCGACTGTTTTATCCACTGTTCGCTCAACAATTGTTTCCCGTTCCAGTTGCCGCGATGCAGTGTGAGCAAACCGTAACGCGCCATATCATATGCATTGATGAACATACCCCCGCCCCAATGCCCGCCGCCACTTACCGATTGAACGGGCTGCCCGTCTAAAACGATCCATGCATTCCGGTAACCCGTCCACCGCCACGTATTGGATGCCCCGATCGGATCCATGATAAATTGTTTGAGCACCTGTGGCAAGGGCCTGCGCCAAACACTGGTTGCCGCGAGCGCCAGCACGTTCACACGAACATCATTGTATTCCCACACGGTACCCGGTGCGTTCCTTTTGCGTGTGAGCCAGGTTGAGGCATTGGCATCGGGCCTGTCGGCCCATTCGGGTTTGCCCCACAGCGTGCCTTCCCAATCACTGGTCTGGCGCAGCAGGTGGTCCCAGCTGATGGTCTGGTTGTGCGCACCTGCAAAAGGCTGCAGCAACTGCGGCTGTCCAAACTGGTCCGCCGGCCGGTTCACCTGCGTTGGTGTGTACAATTCGATAGGCGGAACATAAGGCGCAACTTTGTCGTTCACATCATGGATCAATCCCTGGTCGACAGCAAGACCCACTACGGCCGACAAAAAACTTTTTGTAACGCTGTGCGTCATATCGCAGCGGGAAGGGTCGCCCCAGCTGGCGATGATGTATCCTTTGTAAATGATCAGCCCGGTAGGGTCTCCACGCTCTGCAAACGGGCCGATGCCTTCGCCAAATGGTTCTTTGCCAAAAGTCTGGTAATGGCTGATCTCCATGTTGCGCGGGTTTTTTGATTCCGCCGCTTTGGCGATCTCTATTGCTTCATTTATTTTGCCCGCATCAACGCCGAGATCTGCAGGAAGCCGCAGCTCCCAGTTCTGCGCAGCGGGAAAATAGGCTCTCGCGTTTTTATTTTGCGTGAATGCATTTGATGCGATCAGCAATACGAGCAGGAGTGTGGTTGGTTTTAACATGGATCTAATTTATGAAATTCAAAATTAAACCAGCCGGTACCTTGCACCAGGAAACGCGCAAAAAAAAAGCGGAGCCTGCGCTCCGCTTTTTATGCTGGTATCTTGAACCTGGCATACGGGATGCCTGTTCGTTTAAGGTTATTTGTTTCTGCCCGACTGCTGGTTGCCCGAATACCTTCTCGGATCGTCGCCCCTGAAAGACCTTCTTTCGTTGTAATGGCGTTGCACCGGTTTTTGCGGTAAGGCTTTGTAGGTGGATGTTTCGTCCATCGCATAAGGATGTTCTGTAACCACCGGCACCTGCGCTGCAATGAGCTTCTGAATATCGCGGAGAAATTCTTTTTCTTCCATGTCGCAGAAAGAAAAGGCAATACCGCTTGCACCCGCGCGGCCCGTACGGCCAATGCGGTGAACATAGGTTTCAGGCACATTCGGTAATTCGAAATTGATCACGTGCGAGAGATTGTCAACATCAATTCCCCTCGCGGCAATGTCTGTTGCAACCAGTACGCGCGTAGCACCCGATTTGAAATTACCCAGAGCACGCTGCCTTGCATTCTGTGATTTGTTTCCATGAATGGCTTCTGCAGAAACACCGGCGCGGCTCAGTTCTTTTACAACTTTATCGGCGCCATGTTTGGTGCGTGTGAAAACAAGCACACTTTTGATGGCCGCATCTTTCAGCAGGTGGATCAACAGGTGTTTTTTGTTTTCCTTCTCCACGAAAAATATGGATTGCTGGATCGTCTCTGCCGTAGATGAAACAGGTGTTACTTCAACCTTCACAGGGTTGCTCAGGATCGTGTTCGATAATTTGGCGATCTCTGTTGGCATGGTTGCTGAAAAGAAAAGTGTTTGTCTTTTCGCAGGGATCCTGGTAACCACTTTTTTTACATCGTGGATAAAACCCATATCCAGCATGCGGTCTGCCTCATCCAGTACAAACCATTCGATGTTTGCGAGGTTGATGAAACGCTGGTCAACGAGATCGAGTAAACGTCCCGGTGTGGCAATGAGTATGTCAACCCCGTTGCGCAACGCATTTGTTTGCGGCACTTGCGACACACCGCCGAAGATCACGAGGTGTTTCAGGTTGAGGTGTTTGCCATAAGCGGCAAAACTTTCGTCGATCTGGATCGCGAGTTCCCTTGTGGGTGTTAAGATCAAGGCCCTGATGCCTTTTTGGGCAGGGTTGGCTTTTTTCGATGCGTCAAGCAATTGCAGCATCGGGATGGCAAACGCCGCCGTTTTACCGGTACCGGTTTGCGCACAGCCCAGTAGGTCGCGCCCTTGTAATACAACTGGAATAGATTGCTCCTGTATCGGAGTTGGTGTAGTGTAACCTTCCGTATCGAGCGCCTTTAATATGGGCTCAATGAGGTTTAATTCTTTGAATAACAAAGTATATGATTTAAGTATGAACACCCGAAATCAGATCAGGTGGTATATAGCCTGCCCGTAATTGACTTGATGAAACTTTGTCACGGAAGAGTGATCAGTCTAGAGAGAGTATATGAATGGTGCAAAGATAAGGAATGACCCGCTAACAACCAACTAATGGGAAATTTGAACCTGAAAGAAGGTGTTGTTAACAAATCATTGGCTCCCCCTTGTTCAGCTTTGCTGTTTACTCATTTAATGTTTTGCACGATGGACTCAAGGAATTTCCGATCCACTTCATCAAACGCTGAAAGCGCATCGCTGTCTACATCGAGCACGCCCCACACTTGCCCGTCTCTCAACATTGGAACAACGATCTCCGATCTCGACAAACTGCTGCAGGCGATGTGACCGGGGAATTTTTCTACATCAGGCACGATCAGTGTTTCTGCCTTTGCCCAGCTGGTGCCGCAAACGCCGCGGCCCTTATTGATGCGCGTACAGGCCACCGGCCCCTGGAACGGGCCCAGCACAAGCTGTTCTTCTTTTACCAGGTAAAAGCCAACCCAGAACCAGCCAAACTGCTCCTTCAACGCACCGGCAATATTGGCGAGATTGGCAATCAGATCCGTCTCGCCTTCTATCAACGCCTTGATCTGCGGTAGTAAAGATTCGTATTGTTCCGTTTTGCTTCCTTTGAGGATGGTAAGGTCTTCTGCCATGTTGCAAAGATAATCGCTTTTGTTTTCACGGCCCCTTTGGCTTAAGCGGCTACTTTATGTATTTACCGATCAACGGCATCTTCTGGAACTCTTTTTTCTCCACCAAAAGAATGAACCAGATGTAAATCAAAAACAACACCGCGCCCAAACCCAGGCTCACCACCAGGTTATTGTTGCAGAGCCAGGTGATGCCGTAGTGGATCAAAAAAAGACAGACAACGATCGCGAGATAAGCAGTCATTTTTTTGGTGAGGTAAGGTACGGGGTAAACTTTTTGTCCCCATTTGTAACTCAGCACCATCATCGTTCCATAACAGAAAAAAGTGGCCCATGCGCTTGCCATATACCCGAATCGCGGTATGAAAAAATAATTGATCGCAACGGTTACCGCAACGCCTGTAAGTGTAATGTAGGTGCCCGCAATGGTTTTATTGCTGATCTTGTACCATACACTCAGGTTGTAATACACGCCGAGAAAAATATTGGCGAGCAACAGCACCGGCACAACTTTCAAGCCTACCCTGTATTTGGCATCGTTGATCAATGCCCATACCGGTAAGAAAAGGCTCACTGCGAGAAACATGACCGTGAGCAGCATCACAAAAAGCTTCATCACCCTTGCGTATGTTTTCTGTGCGTTGGCGCCCTCGGCCTGTTTAAAGTAGAATGGCTCCGCTCCCATTTTGAAAGCCTGTACAAAAAGCGTGATCAGCATCGATAATTTGTAACACGCACTGTAAATACCCAGTTCCACCAATCTTTCCTGCGCTGTGCCGGGCAGCCATAGTTTTAAAAAGATCCGGTCGAAGGTCTCGTTCACAATTCCACCGAGCCCAACAATGATGAGCGGAAGCGCGTAAGCCATCATCTGTTTCCAAAGCTTTGTGTTGAAGGTGAATTTTATAAAAAAGAGCTCCTTGCTCAACAACAGCAATGTAACAAACGACTGTATCACATTGGCGAGCGCAACATACACGATGGGATTTTTATTGTTGTCGTAAAACGCGGTTACCCAGCTGTTGGGATCTTTTGCAACCTGGGCCGGGCAATAATATACAAAGAACACTACGATCAATATCATCACCGTAACACCAAAAATATTTACGAATGCATACCGGAGCGGACGTTCCTCCTGCCTGAGTCTTACAAGCGGGATCTTGTTGAGTGTATCAAGCGCAATGATCAAAATGGCAAGTACCATGATCTCCGGAACATCCTGGAAACCCATGAGGTTGCCAATGGGCGCCCTGAACCACCACAAAACAAGCGAGAGAAAAACGGTTGAAAACAGTATCGAAAAAAAAGCAGTGCTGTAGATGGTGCTCTTGTGTTCTTCTTTTGATGAAAAACGGAAATACGCCGTTTCAAAACCATACGTAAAAATAATGCTCGCGATGGGGATGGTTGAATACAACAACGACTGCCGCCCAAAATCTACCATGCTCACATGCGCCGAATAGGTAAGCAATGGCGATAACAAATACCCGATCGATTTTACTACGATGGAGCTTACGCCATACCAGATTGTCTGTCCCGCTAATTTTTTGATTCCGCTCAAAGTTCCTGTTGTTCGGTTTTTATTTGCCCCTGGGGCAGTTGTCTTTACGAAATGAAGGCCCGTCAGCCACAAATATCATCTAAAGTAACAAATGTGCCGGTATCAACGGCCTTGCCTTGTTGCTTGCCTCTGTCTTGTAACGTTTCTTTAAGGATGGATGTCTACCGGCGCTTTCCCATCGAAACCGGGCGGCGAAAAGCGTGGATCCCTGAGAAAGCTTGAATCTGTAAGTGTATTGAGGAATGCAGTGAGCTGGCCGATCTCGAAATTGGACAAGGCGATCTTGTCCTTCAGCAAAGGATCGGTATGGGCCGTTACCACCATGTTTTTGCGGTAATGATCAAATACATTCAGCAGAGAAAAGAACCTGCCGTCGTGGCCGTACGGGAAGGTCATGCCCACATTGCGAAGGCTCGGAACCCTGAACTTCAACGAATCTTCCGGGTTGCCGGTGATCTTTGCCCTGCCGATGTCGTTCAATGCACGGTCGGTGCGGAGGCCGGTGTTGCGGTAGCTGTAGTCGGTGAACATGGGTTCTGCATGACAGGAAACGCATTTCTTTTTAAAAATATCATAACCCAGTTGTTCCGGTAAGATAAAGCTTGCTTCGCCGCGCATTACTTTATCGTATTTGCTGTTGCTGCTCACCATTGTTAACACAAACTGGCTGATCGCTTTTCCGAGGCGTTGCGTGTTGATGGTTTCATCGCCAAAAGCGGCTTTGAAGGCTTTGCGGTATTCTTTGTCAGACTTAAGTTTATCGATCACGTTCGCGATCGTTTCCGCCATTTCATTTTCTGCCGTGATGGGTGCGAGCGGTTGCAGATCGAGGTGGTTGATGCCTCCATCCCACATAAATTCTTTTTGCCAGGCAAGATTGAAGAGACCCGGTGCATTGCGCGTGGTTAAGGCGTTGTTGAAACCATGGCTCAGGTCGTGGTCAAAAGTGTTGAACGCGCCGAACTGCTGGTGACAGGCGCCACATGAAAAATTGCCGTCTTTGCTCAATCTTCCATCGTAAAACAATTTCTTCCCCAGGGCGATGCCTTCTTCTGTCAAAGGATTTTTGGAGAAATCGTAAGCGGGCTGCGGCCAGCCTTTGGGCACGGTGAATTTTACGGGTTTGGGTTTGAAGAAGCGGTTGTCGGCCGTAATCCATCCTGCGCCAACCACAGTGATCGCAAGCAACACCCATATGTGTTTACGCGGCCTCATTTAACGGAATTAAGGGAGAACATCGTGCTGTAATTATCCGCTATGCGCATGGCGAGCGCACCCGGGCTGTGGCACACCGGTGTTTCTGCAATTTTCAGTTCTGTATTTCCTTTGAACCACCGGTCGATATCTGCGTTGATGTGTATTTCGCTGATCGCGCTGCCGGCTGCGCGAAGATCGATATCGATCGTTTTCAAAACATTCATGCCGGCGCGGAACCCGCCCACATGATACGTAAAGCGGTTGCCCGCAGACGAAGAAGATCCTGATGTGCCTTCGATCTTGGCCATTACATATCCCGAGTTCCATGTCCAGAACATCCCTTTCATCGGATCGAGCGCACCGGTTTGAACACCCGATACATTGCGGATGCTGTCTACACCCAGTAAAAAACCAAGACGTACGATCTTCCCTTCGGGCACAGCAAGCGTGATGGTTTTTGTGACGGGGTTTTCTTCATCCACTAAAAAATATTCCGGGGGAAGTTTTTGGGTTTTGCCATCTTCCAGTTGCACCGAAAAATTGGAAACATAATAGCGGAACCTTTCAACGGTGATGGTTTCGCCTACGCTGGTTTTAACTGAGTCGCCCAGCACAAGATCCTTACCGCTTACCTGGTTGTGAAATACGACCGTGATCTTCCTGGCGGCAGGAGATGTATGTAGCGTTCCTGTAAAGGAAGAACCGGTTACTGCAAACAGGATCAGAAGTATGAGCGGAGTAAATTTCATTCAGTAATCGTGCTTGTTTATTTTTTTGCGCAGCTCTTTGTTGTAGGTGTTTCGTTTTTTATGCTCGATTCGTTTTTCCTGTGCGGCCTTGCTGGGTTTGGTGGCGCGGCGCACTTTCTGTTTGGTGAGCGCGATGGAGACCAGCTGGTTCATTTTTTTGATCACTTCCTGTTTGTTGCCCAGCTGCGAGCGCTCCGTTTGCGATTTAACAAGCAGGAAACCCTCATCGGTGATCTTGTTGGCGAGCTTCGTGCCAACCAGTTGTTTTTGTTCTTCATTCAGCAGCGACGAGCTGTTGAAGGCCCAACGACCTTCCACCATCGTTTCCACCTTGTTTACGTTCTGCCCGCCTTTGCCGCCACTGCGCGCGGTTTGAAACAAAATTTCGGGTGTAATGTCTATCTTCATCGGGATAAAGTTCGTATAAAAATTGTTAAAGCATCATGAGAATTGTGATACAACGCGTGAGCGAAGCGTCTGTAACGGTAGACAATAAGGTAACCGGATCCATCAACAGGGGATTGCTTGTGTTTATGGGAATTGAAGATGCCGACACCGATGAAGACATCACATGGCTCAGCAACAAGATCACCAACCTGCGTATTTTTGACGATGCGGATGGGGTGATGAATCTCGGTGTAAAAGATATTGAGGGATCCATCCTGCTCGTGAGCCAGTTCACCCTGCATGCGAGTACCAAAAAAGGCAACAGGCCATCTTACATCAAAGCATCCAAACCAGGTTTTGCGGTGCCGGTGTATGAAAAGATGATCAGGCAACTGGAAACCGACCTGGGCAAACAAATCCAGACCGGCATTTTTGGCGCAGACATGAAAGTACGGTTGCTGAATGATGGGCCTGTTACGATCGTGATGGACTCGAAGAACAAAGAATGATGGCGGGGTGCAGAACCGCAATGGAAAAACCTTTGTTCGATTACAAATCTTTATTAAAAACTCCGGTACCACAATGCCAGATATAGAAACCCGCTCCGACCTTGAAACACTCATGACACGTTTCTACAGCAAAGCGCTGGCGGATGAACTGATCGGTTTTTTCTTCACAGAAGTGGCCCCATTGAATATGGAGACGCATATGCCGCTCATTGTCGATTTCTGGGAAACGATCGTGTTTGGCAAAGCGGCCTACAAGGGCAATGTGTTGCAGGTTCACCAACACATTCACCAGCTCTCCGCTTTCAGGGAAGAACATTTTGCACGCTGGGTTTCCTTGTTTCAGCAAACGGTAAACGAGCTGTTCGATGGCAACCATGCCGAGCTTGTAAAACAAAGGGCAGAATCGATTGCCACGGTAATGAAAATAAAATTATTGCATGGAGGGATCGGCAGGATGAACTGACCGGCCATCACTCAGGAAAACACCAATCAAAACAAAGAACATGACCATCCAACAAGCACAAACCGATGTAGACAACTGGATCAAAACGGTGGGGGTACGATATTTTAATGAGTTAACGAACCTGGGTATACTGATGGAAGAAGTGGGAGAGCTGAGCCGTTTGATGGTAAGGAAATACGGCGAACAGTCGTTCAAAGCGTCCGATGAAGGAAAAGAGCTTGCCGATGAAATGGCCGATGTTTTGTGGGTACTTATTTGCCTCGCCAACCAAACCGGTGTTGACCTTACAACTGCCCTGGAAAATAATTTCAGGAAAAAGAGCATAAGGGATGGGGAGAGGCATAAGGGGAACGAGAAACTTTTGTAATGCTTATTGTGGCGCACGATGCGCGCCGGGCTAAAAGAACCTACCATGAAATGGCACGCAAAAAACATGTGGCCGATACTGAAGGAATCGGTGTCGGATTTTATCGATAACAAATCGTTGCGCATGAGTGCGGCGTTGGCTTATTACACGGTGTTTTCGCTGGCGCCGATGTTGATCGTGATCATAAGCCTCTGCGATATCTTCTATGGGCGCGCGGCGATAGAGGGAAGCATTTTTGAACACATCCAGAAGATTGTGGGAACCGATGCCGCCCTGCAGATAGAGCAGGTGATCAAGAATGCAACCATTTCACGCGACATCAGCTGGGCCTCCATCATTGGGATATGCGCATTGATCTTTGCGGCAACAGGGGTGTTTGCGGAGATACAGGACTCGATCAATTTTATCTGGCGGCTGAAAGCAAAACCTAAAAAAGGCTGGCTCAAACTGATCGTGAACAGGTTGCTTAGTTTTTCGATGGTGGTGAGCCTCGGGTTTATTTTGCTCGTATCGCTTGTGATCAATTCGGTGATGGATCTTGTGGGGCAGCAGCTCACCAAACTTCTTCCGGGCATTGCCGCGTATGTTGCCTACGGGTTGAACGTTCTGATTACGTTTACAACCATCAGTCTTTTATTTGCCATCATTTTCAAGGTATTGCCCGATGCGAGAATACAATGGCGCGATGTGGTGATCGGATCCATTACTACGGCCATACTGTTCATGCTCGGTAAGTTCGGCATCGGTTATTACCTGGGCAAAGCCAGGATCGGCAGTACTTATGGTGCGGCGGGCTCTATCGTCATCATCTTACTCTGGGTTTATTATTCCGCCACCATACTTTATTTCGGCGCCTGCTTTACCCGTGCCTATGCAAAACGCACGGGGCGGAATATTTTCCCAAACGATTACGCCGTATGGATCCAGGAAATTGAACTGGAAAACAAGGCCTCGCTGCAGGTACAGGAACAGCCCGTGCTCACAAACACTTTTGTTTCGGTTGAAGAACCCAAAAAATAATTGCGCATCAATTGCGGTTGCCGTCTTTTACAACTTCAACACCCAGCGTCGAATTGGCCAGGTTGTTGTGGAAAAGGATCTTCGGTTCTGTTCTAACGCCATTGATACTAAGTTCCGCAAGCCCGTAAGGTTTGCTGCTGTTGGCGGCGGTTCTCATAAACAATGTATCGGTATCGCCTTGTTTTACTGAAAAATACACGGTGAGGCCTTTGTCTGCATTGTTGAGCGGCGCACTGATGTAGTATTGATCGCCCTTGTTAACGTCGATCGAATAAACGGAAGGAGCGAGGCGCACGGGATTCATATTGCTTCCCGGTATCAGCCACCTGATCTCAACCGTTCCATTTGGCAATTTGGCGGGGTTGAGCAGGTCCTCGTTTTTGGTATTGATCACGCGGATCGGTATCCATGTATCAAAAAAGCACACGACCGGCCCGGGTTCCTCCACCTTTTTTTCGCAGGATGAGAACAGGGTTGCGGCAGACAAACCAAGTGTGGCAAATAGAAAAAAGCGTTTCATAACAGTCGTGTTTGTGGTCTTTTGACACGCCCCAACCGTTTACCGTTGCAGCCCCGGGGATAATTTTTTAAAACAACCCGGTATTATGCAACCTGCGTTCAGATCTCAAAAAAGAAACGGGACATTTCAATTGAGATTGTTGAAACAATCGATCAATCGAAATGTCCCGTTCAGTAATGTTTGGTTATTACTAGTCGAAAATGCTTTTTTGTTTCATGGCTTTCTCAACATCGGCCACCGTTCTTGGTGCGCCGGCGGAGAGATTTTTGTGCCCGTCTGCCGTGATCAATATATCATCCTCAATTCTCACGCCAATGTTCCACCATTTCTTGTCGCACTTGCTGCCCGGTGCGATATAAATACCTGGCTCAACCGTAAAAATAGCGCCCGGAACCAGCCTGGCCGGGTTGGGATCGTGAACGTCGAGGCCCAGTCCATGCGATGTGCCATGGGGGAAATATGTCCTCACCTGCGTATTGTCGTTCGCATCCGTGATGATCCCCAGTTTGGCCAATCCCCTCGCGATCACCCGTTGTGCCGCCATATGCGGTTCGTTTGAGGCGCTGCCGGGTTTGCAGAGTACAAACGCCGAATCCTGCGCTTCGAGCACGATCTCGTAAATGGCTTTCTGCTCGGGTGTGAATTTTCCGTTCACGGGTATGGTCCTGGTTACATCTGAACTGTATCCATGGTACTCCGCCGCGCAATCGCTCAGGAGCAGGTCGCCGTCTTTCATCAAACGCTGGTTGGTTTCGTAATGCAGCACACAGCTGTTCTCTGCCGACCCGTTGATGCTTGGGTAGCCCGGGTATTCAGAACCGTTCTTTTTGAAATAATACTCCATCACTGCCTGCGCCTGGTATTCCGTCATACCCGGTTTTGCAGCCTTCATAACGGCGGTATGGCCTTCTGCGCTCATCTCCGTTGCCTTGGTGATGAGTACGATCTCTTCGGGTTGTTTTACCGAGCGCAGGGTGCTCAGTATCCTGGCCGGCGAGCGAAAAGGTTTTCCCGTGGCCGTAAGCAGGCTGTCTACAACCGATGCCATTCTCGAAAGCGGGTCCATCTGCGTACCGCCACGTCCCTGCGGGTAATATTTTGCAATGATGTTCTCGTTGCGGAAAGAGGTAAGTACTGTATCTACTTTGCCCAGGTCGAGCGTATTTGTATTGAATTGTTCGTGGGTAAACACGTTGTCGAGTTTGTAACGCTCGCGCACGCCTTCCGCTCCCAATATTTTTCCCGTCCACATTTCCCGGCTGGGGTTGCGGGGCTGTACAAAGATGAATTCGGTTCCTGTTTTATCGTTGATGGTAACGGGCTCTTTGAAAAGCAGGAGCATCGCATTGGGTTCATCCAACCCGGTTAAGTAGTAAAAATTTTTGTTTTGTGCGAAGATGTAATCCACATCGTTGTTGCGGTTGCGTACCTGCGATGCAAAGAAGATGGCTACAGACTTTGCGGGCATCATTTCTTTTACGGCCGCCCTTCTGCCGGCATGAAAGGCAGGGGTAAGGTAATCTTCGGGGTAGTCGGTTTTTTGCTGCGCATCCGTAAAAGCAGGGATGGCCATTGCGAATAGTAAAAAAGCAGTTAATCTTCTAAGCATTTGTTTTCGTTTGATGTAAGTGCTAAAACTAATTTTTTTATGCGAATGCGACCGGTTTTTTGGATGAATGCGCCGTTGGGCGCAAAAACAGCGACGAATGCAGGCCGCATAAGACAACAACTTGTCGTTTTTTTACATATGCTCTTAGGGGAGGAGGTCTCGGAGATGATATAAGGAGCGTGTTCCTGCCTGTTTTGTCGTGCTTGTACCTTGTTCCTTTCTTCATACTTTTGCCGCGTTATGAGCATACAGCAAGACAACCAGTTCCAGGCGATCATTTCGCATGCCAAAGAGTACGGCTTTGTTTTCCCGAGTAGTGAAATATATGATGGCCTCAGCGCCGTGTATGATTACGGCCCTTACGGAAGTGAGCTCAAAAAGAACATCCGCGACTACTGGTGGAAGAGCATGACACAGCTCCACGAAAACATCGTAGGCATCGACGCCGCCATTTTTATGCACCCGACCACATGGAAAGCGAGCGGGCACGTTGATAATTTCAGCGATCCCATGATCGACAACAAAGACAGTAAAAAAAGATACCGGGTAGACCACCTGATTGAAGCAAAAGCCGACCAGTTGAAAGAAAAAGGCGAGGAGAAGGAAGCAGAGGCGTTGCTCGCTTCTATGGACAGCCTCCTGGCCGCCGAAGATTTTGCGGGGTTGAAACAACTCATCATCGACCAGAAAATAAACTGCAGTGTAAGCGGTACCGGTAACTGGACAGACATCCGCCAGTTCAACCTCATGTTCTCAACGCAGCTGGGTTCTGTGGCAGAAGATGCGGATACGATCTACCTGCGCCCGGAAACGGCACAGGGCATTTTTGTGAACTTTCTCAACGTACAGAAAACGGCGCGTATGAAGATCCCGTTTGGCATTGCTCAAACGGGAAAAGCGTTCCGTAACGAGATCGTGGCAAGGCAATTCATCTTCCGCATGCGCGAGTTTGAACAGATGGAGATGCAGTTCTTTGTACGCCCCGGCACGGAAGGCGAATGGTATAAATACTGGAAAGAAGCACGTCTTAAATGGCACCTTGGTTTGGGGATCGATGCAAGCAAATACCGCTACCACGATCATGTAAAACTGGCACACTACGCAAAAGAAGCCTGCGATATCGAGTACGAGTTCCCGTTTGGATTCAAGGAAGTAGAAGGCATCCACTCCAGGAGCGATTTTGACCTGGCGCAGCACCAGCTATACAGCAAAAAGAAGATGCAGTATTTTGATACCGAGATCAACCAGAACTATGTTCCTTATGTGGTGGAAACATCGATCGGCCTCGACCGGATGTTCCTTTTGATCCTTTCCAATGCGTACGAAGAAGAAACGATCACCAAAGAAGACGGGTCAACCGACAGCCGCGTGGTATTGCATATTCCGCCAAAAATAGCCCCTGTGAAACTGGCCATCCTGCCTTTAACAAAGAAGGACGGATTACCCGAGATCGCGCGGGAGCTGGTGGATGAATGCAAACCGTATTTCAAGTGTTTCTACGAAGAGAAAGACGCGATCGGCAAACGCTACAGGAGGCAGGATGCCATCGGCACACCGTTCTGCGTAACCATCGATCACCAGACAAAAGAAGATCAGACGGTAACCGTGCGTTACAGGGACAGCATGGTACAGGAAAGAGTATTGATGAGTAAAGTAAAAGAATTGGTGATGGGAGAAATTCTCTGAGAATTCCCTCATCTCGAAAAATAAAATAAAGAGAGCCGGCAATACCGGCTCTCTTTGTATATACACAAGGGGGTAAAGAAAGTCTACCCGTACAGTTCAAGGTGAATGGCTTTCTTATCATATCCCATCTGCAGGATCCTGTACTTCGCCTCATCGATCATGTTTTTCCAGCCACAGAGGTAAAATTTAGCGGGTTTCTTGCCCATGTCGGTCAATGCTTCGTAAACCGGGTGAACATAACCTTTGTGCGCACCAGGCCCAACTTCTTCTTCCCTCGAATAACACGGGTGGAAGTAAAAACCGGGCTCGTCTTTTTCAAGTTGTTTCAGTTCGTCAACATACAAACCATCTCCAAACTTGCGGCATCCAAAGATCAGGTGCAGTGATTGGTGGGGAAGTTTGTGTTTGTGCAGGAACTGGACCATCGAACGGAACGGTGCAATACCAGTTCCGGTACAGATAAAATAAAGATCTTCTGTGATGGTTTCGGGCAGCACAAATTTGCCCTGCGGGCCGCGCAGCATAATTTCAGTGCCGATGGATACTTCATTGAAAAGATAATGTGTTCCCGCGCCGCCGTCGAGCAGTACGATCACCAGTTCAAAAACATTGGTGCCATCGGGAGCAGACGCAATGGAATAACTTCTCCATCTTTTGTTCTTCTGTTCGTGAATGGGAAGGTCGAGCGTTACAAATTGTCCGGGTTTGAAATCAAACACTTCCAGCTCCGGAACCTGTATCCAGAACCTGCGGGTGAGCGCTGTTATGTCCTCGGTTTTGATCACCTTACCGGTTCGCCAGGGTTCAAGCATAGTCAGTCTTTTTTTAAATATACTGATAAAAAGTTATTGCAGGTTCGTACGCGATATACATGGTACCGCTATTCGCGATAAAAAAAGGCTGTCTCAATTCGAGACAGCCTTTTTTACTTTATTTCACCCGTCCGTTATTACTTGTGAGTGGTAACGATCTTGTGAACATAATTTTTCTTGTTGTGATTGATCTTCAGCATATACACTTCTGAGGCCAATGCCGGAACACTGATATCGCGCGAGTACCTGCCCACGAAGTTCTTCTGCGTTTGGTTGAATACTTTTTGCCCGGCCGCATTTACGATCTCGATCGAAAGATCCGCTTTATCCGATACCACGAATGAAAGGTTGAATACCCCTGTATTAGGGTTAGGCGAAACTTTAAGATCGATTTCCCTTGCGGCTACAACAGGATCGATGGCAGTGATCACAAAGTTGACGGTATTGGATGTTTTCTGGCAGCCGGCGGGATCCGTATAAACCACTTTGTACGCGCCCTTTTGTGTTGGCGTAAACGGACTTGCCGTTGCACCCGAAACAGCCGTTGTACCCAGGTACCATTGGATGCCCGTTGTAATGGAGCTGGTCAGTTGGTTGCCTACCTGTGCCGCTACAGGTGTTGGCGGCGTGGTGGCCACAACAGCAACCCGGTCGCTCACACAATCGCCCGTATTCACTTTCAGATCGTAAAAGAAATAGTAGAACTGTGATTGTGAAACACCTGTTCCTGTGGCGCTGTTGCCTGTGAACTGCATGATCTTATCAATACCCATCGGGTAAGTATTGGCGCCTGTGATGCCCCCGTTCCTGAACAGCGAAGCACCCGTGCTGCTGATCGAATTCGGGATCGGTGTTCCATCAGGATATTGCAGCGTAACCTGGATGATGTGATCGCCCGTTACCGGCACCGGCAAACCTAAATGGAAAACTGCACCGGTATCGTCTACAGGGTTTTCGTTGGTTGTTGCGCTGGTCGGGTTCGGACCGGGGTTTGGTTTGGTTGCAAATGCATCCACTACGGTAGACGAAATCTCACTATACGAATAAGAGCCGTCTGCGTTTTCCGAAATAAGATTGGCAACCGTGAATTTTATTTTACCCGGGTTGCCCACATACAACCTCACCGATTCAAGCACTACCGGCACGGCATTGTTGAAGCGGACGAAGTTCCCGTTGAAGTGGTTGTATCCTCCATTGGTGTACGCCATTTTTGTGGCCGGCCCGATGCTCACCCGTGCTTCCGAAGCCACGTAGTAAGTGTTGTTGGCAGGAATGGTGGTAGTGCTCACATTGGTACCGAGCGCAATGGGTTGTGTGCTGGTAGGAGATGTATACCAGTAATAATGACCGGATCCCGGATTATTCACTTTCAGCAGCGCGTTCGTGGTACAGATACTGCCCGTTGCACTGATGGCCCCCGGTTTGGCGGCGGTAGTAATGCTGCTGACAAGCTGGTTGTTGCCACTGAACTGATCGGTAGGCTGGCTCACTGTTGCGGTAAACACATAACCCGTTCCCGCCACCAGTGTGATCGGCTTCTGGAAAGTGAAGTTGTGCGTGGAAAGCGCCGGTACAGGGCCCGGGTATGTTCCGGTTAAAGTGGTAGTTGCACCCGAAGATGTTGCAAAACTCAGCGATACCGGGATGTTGCTTTGCGATACGGTACCTGAATTACGCAACGCCACGGTTGCATAGATAGAATCTGTTCCGCAATCGAGACTCTGCGGTACCACGATCTCGGCGATGCTCATATCGTTGGAAGGACTCACAACGCGCACCGTGAAATCCATGGTTTCGCCTTTTCCATAATTGCCGCAAGGATTGATGTCGGCAAGGTTTGATGTTTCCTGTACAACGATGCGCATCAGTCCGATGCTGCCGATGGATACCGTAGAAGGTACCACGATGTTTCCCGTAAAGATCTGCGATGCTGAATTCAGGATGCCGCTGTTTTGGGCCAGTTCGGCAGGAAGATCAAACACGCCGTTGTTGTTGTAATCGATAAACACTTTAACGATGCGGCTGTTGGTTGTAGCATCTGCCGTATTAACGCGTACTGAGATGGGAACGGTTTGCCCGGGTTCGATGTTGGCGATGTAACCGGTATTGTCTGTATAGGTCTTTGCACCTGTCGAATTCTGTACCTGAACATTCCTGAAGCTCACACTGTCGATCCTCGCGCCGCCGCCACCTGAAGCAGATGTGCAGTAAACGCTTCCGCCTACACCGCTTACCAGCAATGAGAAAGCCTGCGGGCCTTTTACTAGTGTGCCTTTGTGCGTTACGGTGATCACGTATGTCTGACCCGGAACGGTTGAGTCGATGTCGATCCTTTCCACATTGTCGGTAATGTTATCGCCGCGTGTGGCAGGATTGGATGGATTGGCTACATCAAGCACCCAGGGCAAATACGTTCTTGCTCCTTTGGTGATCCTGATGTCAAGATCGTTCACAAGGTTTTTTGTTCGGTTGTTCAACGCCAGCGGATCGCTGGGTGTAGCTACCACGTTTCCTTTCACGTCTGTCCAGCAGATCGTTGCCTGTAATTTTCCTTTACCCGATGCCACAACGGTAACGGAAAAGCTTGCGCCCTGTGCAAGGGATGTTTCGTACAACCGGCTCGCACTGGTTGCGCCGTTGTTTGACGGAACAGCGGCGGTGAGCACGGCTGCTGCTTTCTCAACATTCAGCAATCCCCATCCGTACTGGTAATCCGGCCCATCGTACAAACCCGCTTCTTCTGCGGTATGGATGGCCAGGCCTTTCAAAGTTGCGGAGCGGAGAAAAGCGGTGGAGCTGTTCTTGAGTTTTGAATAATATTCCTGCAAAAGGAACAAAGAGCCCGTTGCATTCGGGGCCGCCATAGATGTTCCGCTGAAAAAGGAATAGGCTGTGTTTGATGTTGAAATGGATGACAGAACATTCACGCCATCGGCTACGATATCGGGTTTGATGCGGCCGTCGTCGGTTGGCCCCCATCCGCTGAAGCTTGTCATCACCACATCTTCTTTACGGCTGTACCCTGTTGGCAGCGGGTTTACCGCACCTACGGTAAGAATATTTTTTGCGCCTACATCGAGCGAGATAACATCATAGGCGTTGTTGCTGCTCAGGCTGGCCGGCCTGCCGGTTGCAGCCTTTGCCATGGTTCCGCTTGCATTGTAACGGAAATAATCCGCCCCTACTTCAGGACCGTTGCTTACGCGCACGTTGCCTGCGGATTTAACAACGAGATAGAACGGTGCATTGTAAGTGAGTTCATCGAGCGTAGCGCTTTCATCGCCATAATACCCGAATTTGTAATCTTCGTTATCACTGGCGCGGCCGCGGAACTCCCATCTTGCCTGTTCATCGTTGTAATACCAGCCCGCGATGCGTGAATAAGAGTGGTTGGACAGCAGCAGGCCGCTGGCTGCTTCTGCGTTCATCTCAGACTGGTCGTTGTCGAAATTATAAGCGATCATCCCCAGCAAACCGAACGCCATCCCTTTTGCCGCGGGGTTAACGCCCGAGGCGATCATGGTTCCGGTTACGTGTGTTGCGTGGTCGTCTACCGTTCCATTGTCTTTCTGTGTAACACGTCCCGCAAACTCTACGTGCGTGCCGAGTACATTGCCGCCGTCCCAGATCCCCAGTTTGTTCTTCATGTATGGCGTACCACCGGTGAGGTTGAGACCCGAAGCGCCGCCGGGCCACAATTGGGAAGTGCGCACGGTAGCGGCCGCTGTGGTATTGTTGTCTGTGATGTAGTATTTTGGAAAGCCGGCATCGTCAACCCCGATCAGCTGAACCACCCGCCCGGTTTTGGTAACGGTTCTCACCTGCCATCCTTTTTCCTTCGCCATGGAGAGCGCTTTGGCGAAATTGGCAAGATTGGTCAGTTTTAACCGCGAAGCATTCTCATTCAGCAAACGGGTGTTCGTAAAAGTCTGCGCAGAAACCACTGAAACCATCCCACAGATCCCGGCAAAGAACACAGCTAATTTTTTCATCATAACTTTTTGAAGTTTTCCTGCCTGGTTTTAGAAAATTTCAGGCGAACTATTCACTAAATTAGATACTTTCATCATTCAAAGTGATGTATGAAACAGATTCTTTTTTTTCTTTTGGCGGGTGGCCTGGCATTATCCGGCTGTTCGTCGTCAAAAAAGCTTAAACCATCGATGATTACGCAGGGAATCAGTGGAATAGTTACGGAGGCAACCGGCAACCAGATGCCCATGCAGGACGCTCCGCGCCCGGTTTCTAAGGGAATTTTAACAACTGTATACATTTTCGAACCCACCAACACCACCCAGGTAACGCAACAGGGTACCTCGCCCATATATACGAAGATCAGCACAAAAGAGGTTGCTTCGGTGCAGACAGACAGCAGCGGGTCGTTCAAAATAGCGCTTCCCGCAGGGTCCTATTCCGTTTTTGTTAAGTACGGGAACAACTATTTCGCCAATCTCTTCGACCAGAACAACAACATTGCCCTATTTACGGTTGAGGAAGGGAAACTAACGGAAGTGAAGCTGGTGGTAAACAAAGGAGCCAGTTACTAGCCGGAACGGGTTGCGGAACCCAATGTTGCATCGACGATTCCTCCAGGGTTCAGGGAAGCCGCTGCCTGAAACGCACGGGAAAACTCATTACCTTTGCAGTCTTAGACAGGACTGATGAATCTGAATGTGTTGCTGGAGCAGTACCAAAAATCACCCCACCTTTTTCAGCTGGCGGACAGGCTTTCTTTTGCCCAGGCGCAAAAAATCTTCCTCAAAAACTTACAGGGCAGCAGTTCGGAGTTCCTGGTGAGTTCGGTGTTTATGCACCCGGCCTGCCAGCAACTGAACCACCTGGTGGTGTTGAACGATGCGGAAGATGCCGCGTATTTTCACAACACGCTGGAGAACCTGACCAATGCGCTGGATCTTTTTTATTTCCCCTCTTCATTCAAAAACAGGAAGAATTTCAGGCTGCTCAACAGTTCGCATGTGATGCTGCGTACGGAGGCGCTGACCAAATTGTCTGTGGGCGGCAACCGCAAGATCATCGTTACCTATCCCGAAGCATTGTTTGAAAAAGTGGTGCTGCCGAAAACGCTCAGCAGCAACATCATCAGCATCAAGGCCAATGATACCATCAACCCCGACAGCCTGATGGATCTTTTTGTGATGTATGGATTTGAACGCACCGATTTTGTTTACGAACCCGGGCAGTTTGCATTGCGCGGCGGGATCCTCGATATCTATTCTTTCGGCAACGAAAAACCATACCGCGTAGAATTGTTTGGCAACGAAGTAGACAGCATCCGCATATTTGACCCGGAAACACAACTGAGTGAAAGGAAACTGATGCAGGTGAACATCATTCCCAATGTAGAAACACAGTTCGAAAGCGGGGAGAAGGTTTCGCTGCTTGAATTTCTTTCAGACAATACCATCGTATGGCTGAAGGATTGGGATGTGATCAAAGAAAAGATCGACCAGCAGGAAGAAGACCTGCAGGGGTTTGTGGCCCTGACCGGTGCGGGTAATAAAACGCAGGACGATGACGACGAGGACAATACAAAGATCCTCAAGGTTGTTGACAAAAACGATTTTGTAAGCAGCGCTGCCATTGAACAGCAATTGCAGCAGCGGCATATTGTGGAGTTTGGTTACAAACCGCACCACGCCAATTTTGAAATTGCATTTAAAACGCGTGTACAACCCTCGTTCAACCGCCAGTTCGACCTGCTGATCAGGGACCTGAAAGCCCATGAGGCCGCGGGTTTTGGCATCTTCATCTTTGCGGAGCAGGCACGGCAGCTAGAGCGGCTCAACAGCATTTTTACCGACCTGAACACAGAGATACAGTTCACGCCCATAGCCACCGGTATACACGAAGGGTTTATAGATGAAGAATTGAAAGTGGTGTGTTATACCGACCACCAGATCTTCCAGCGCTACCACAAATACAAAGTAAAACAGGCCTATAACAAGAACAAGGCGATCACTTTAAGAACGCTGCGCGACCTGCAGCCTGGTGATTATGTAACGCACATCGATCACGGGGTGGGCACCTACAGCGGGCTCCAGAAAATTGAAGCGAACGGGAAAGTGCAGGAGGCGGTGCGCATCATTTACAAAGACAGCGATATCCTGTATGTGAACATCAACTCGCTTCATAAGATCTCAAAATATACGGGTAAGGAAGGAACGGTGCCAAAGATCAACAAGCTCGGTTCAGATGTATGGAACAGGCTGAAGGAAAAAACAAAGACCAAGGTAAAAGAGATCGCTTTCGATCTTATCAAACTATACGCGCAAAGAAAGGCACAGCAAGGGTTTGCGCATTCGCCGAATAATTATATGCAGACCGAACTGGAAGCCTCTTTTATCTACGAGGATACGCCCGATCAAAGCAAGGCCACGGCAGATGTGAAGAAAGACATGGAAAGTGAGAGTCCGATGGACAGGCTCGTGTGCGGCGATGTGGGCTTTGGAAAAACAGAAGTGGCCGTTCGCGCCGCATTCAAAACATGCCTGGATGGGAAACAGGCGGCGGTGCTGGTTCCTACAACCATCCTTGCTTTTCAGCATTACAAAACGTTCCAGGAGCGGTTGAAAGATTTCCCGGTTACGGTTGACTACATCAACCGTTTTAAATCGGCGAAAGAAAAAAAGGAAACGCTGAAAAAACTGGAAGAAGGAAAGATAGACATCATCATAGGCACACATGGCATCCTCGGCAAAGAGGTGAAGTTCAAGAGCCTGGGATTGATGGTGATCGATGAGGAACAGAAATTCGGCGTGGGCCACAAGGAGAAGCTCAAAACGCTTAAAACAAACGTGGATTGCTTAACGCTTACCGCCACGCCTATTCCGCGTACGCTGCAGTTTAGTTTGATGGGCGCGCGCGATCTCAGTATCATCAACACACCGCCACCCAACAGGCAACCCATACAAACAGAAGTACGCGTGTTCAACGACGATTTTATCCGCGATGCGATCTACTATGAAACCGAAAGGGGCGGGCAGGTTTTCTTCATACACAACCGCGTACAGGGGCTCTCCGAAATGTGCGCGCTCATACAGGGGCTTTGCCCGGATCTGAGCATCGGTTTTGCCCACGGGCAACTGGAAGGGCACGAACTCGAAGAGCGTATTCTCGATTTTATCGATAAGAAATACGATGTACTGGTTTGTACCAATATCGTAGAGAGCGGGGTTGATATCCCGAATGTGAATACGATCATCGTAAACAACGCACATCATTTTGGTTTGAGCGATCTGCACCAGCTCCGCGGCAGGGTGGGGCGCAGCAATAAAAAAGCGTTCTGTTACCTGCTCGGCCCGCCCATGAGCACCATGCCAACCGATTCCCGCAAACGCCTGCAGACGCTGGAACAGTTCAGCGACCTGGGCAGCGGTTTCCAGATAGCGATGCGCGACCTCGACATCCGCGGGGCGGGCAACCTCCTGGGTGGGGAGCAAACGGGTTTTATGGCAGAGATCGGGTTTGAGATGTACCAGAAGATCCTTGAAGAAGCGATACGTGAGCTGAAACGAACATCGTTCAAGGATCTTTTCAAAGAAGAGATCAGCAGGCAGGATGATTTTGTGAGCGATTGTACGATAGATACCGATCTTGAAATACTGATACCCGACAGTTATGTTGAGAGCATTGCGGAACGTTTGTCGTTGTATACACGTCTCGACAACTGCGAAAAGGAAGAAGAGCTGCAGGCTTTTCACCAGGAGATGGCGGATCGCTTTGGCCCTGTACCGGCACCGGTGGAGGACCTGTTTACAACCGTCCGCTGCCGTTGGCTTGCGGTGGATCTTGGCTTCGAAAAAATGGCGCTGAAGGATGAAACGCTGCGCTGCTATTTCATCAACCGGCCTGATTCGCCCTATTTTGAATCGGACCTTTTCCGCAGGGTGCTCGCCTTTTTACAAACCGGCACCAATAAGGCGCGATTGAAGCAAACCGGGAAAATGTTCCTGCTGATCGTGGAAGATGTGAAGGATATGGAGGGCATGGAGCGGTTTCTGAGGCATATGCATACCAATGTGGTGGGCAAAGGCGCCTAAATGTTCCCGGGTTCATTCCTGTTTCCGCCAAATAAAACGGCCCTTCAGAGGAAGGGCCGGATCAAATGTCGTTTCGTATGGCTTAGAATCCTTTTTTCGCAACACCGTCGGCGATCGCCTGCAAAGCTTTTGCTTCACTGAGAATAGCCGCCATTTTATTGCCTTTTCCATCGTGGCCGCCGGCCATGTAACCGCCTTTGGCAGTTTTGGTGATTACCGCATCCTGCATCGGAACGTTCTTTTCCTTTGTTTTCAGGCAATATGCTTTGATCATTTTTGAAGTGTCCATGTTCTTTGAATTTAAAATAGTTAGTAAATAAACATTGGGTTAGTGACACAAATTACCAATTTTTCAGCAAAATGCGTGCTCGTCCATCGGTAATATAATCTAAAATCAAACTTTATTCCTCAAATACAGCCCGAACCCGGCGCTCATTCGGTGGTAAGCCCGGTCACCCGACAGGCCAACGGCCCGGCCGGCCGGTTTCAAAAGTATCTAGGCTGAACGGCGGTTTTATCCCGGAAGCAGCAATACCAGCCTGGCCAAAAACGAGCCTTTGTTGGTGGTATTGAAAACTTTGCGCAAAGGGCCCAATGCCTTCCTGAAGGAACCGCTGGTGGTTTGTGCTGGCAGCAGCCGCAAAAAAAAGCCGTAGCATTTGCCACGGCTCCGGTAAAAAATTAATTTGATCAGACATCGATCCTTGCATATTTCGCATGGCTCTCGATGAACTCGCGGCGTGGCGCCACATCATCGCCCATGAGCATGCTGAAGATCCGGTCGGCTTCGGCCGCGCTCTCGATCGTTACCTGTTTGAGCGTTCTACGCGCCGGGTCCATCGTGGTTTCCCATAATTGGTCGGCATTCATCTCTCCCAATCCTTTGTATCGTTGAATGGTTACGCTGTCGTCTTTACCGCCACCCAGTTTTTCGATCCAGCTTTTGCGCTGTTCTTCGTTGTAAGCGTATTCCTGCTCTTTTCCCTTTTTCACCAGGTACAATGGCGGCTGCGCGATGTATACATTGCCTTGTTCTACCAGTTCTTTCATGTAGCGAAAAACAAACGTCAATATCAGTGTGGCGATGTGCGAACCATCCACATCGGCATCCGTCATGATGATGAGTTTGTGGTAGCGCAGCTTTGTCACATTCAATGCTTTCGGATCTTCGGGCGTTCCTACGGTAACACCGAGCGCCGTGTACATGTTACGGATCTCTTCGTTCTCGTAGATCTTGTGTTCCATTGCTTTTTCCACGTTCAGGATCTTTCCGCGCAGTGGGAGAATGGCCTGGTAGCTCCTGTCGCGGCCCTGTTTTGCCGTTCCGCCCGCCGAGTCTCCTTCCACCAGGTACAATTCGCATTTTTGCGGATCGCGCTCACTGCAGTCGGCCAGTTTACCAGGCAAACCGCCACCGCTCAACACGGTTTTACGCTGAACCATATCGCGCGCTTTTTTAGCCGCAACCCTTGCCTGCGCCGCAAGGATGATCTTCGAGATCACGTTCTTCGCTTCGCGGGGATTCTCTTCGAGGTAAGATTCCAATGCACTTGCCACGGTACGCTGAACGATACCGCTTACTTCACTGTTACCCAGCTTGGTTTTGGTTTGTCCTTCGAACTGCGGCTCCGGTACTTTTACAGAAATGATGGCGCTCAATCCTTCCCTGAAATCATCGCCCTCGATCACCACTTTTGCCTTCTCAAAAAGCCCCTGCTTATCGCCATAGGTCTTGAACACACGCGTAAGCGCCTGCCTGAAACCCGTTACGTGGGTTCCGCCCTCGATGGTGTTGATGTTGTTTACGTAAGAGAAAATATGCTCTTTAAAATCGTCGTTGTAAGTGAGCGCCACTTCCACGGCTATGTTCGAAGCTTCGTCGTGCCCGTCTACATACAACGGCGCAGGGATAAGGGCGGTACGGTTGCCGTTCCTGTCCAGCATCTCCACAAATTCTACGATACCGCCTTCGCTGTAAAAGTTCTTTGTATACGCATTTCCTTCTTCGTCTTTCTCGCGAAGGTCTGTTAGGGTAATGTTGATGCGTTTGTTGAGGTAAGCCAGCTCACGCAGGCGGCCTTCGAGGATCTCCTTGCGGTAAACCGTTTCCTGGAAAATGGTGCCATCGGGCCAGAAATGAACAAGGGTTCCGGTTTTATCGCTTTCGCCGATCTCTCTCACCTGGTATTGCGGGATACCGGTTTTGTACTCCTGCTCAAATATTTTTCCATCGCGGTGAACGGTTGCATGCAGATGCGTACTGAGCGCATTTACGCAACTCACACCTACACCGTGCAAACCCCCGGAAACCTTGTACGTATCCTTGTCGAACTTTCCCCCCGCATGCAATACGGTCATAACGATCTCGAGCGCGCTTTTTTGCTCCTTGGTATTGATACCGGTAGGGATACCGCGCCCATCATCGAGTACACTAACGGAATTGTCTTCGTGGATGGTTACAACAATGTTCTTACAATATCCCGCAAGGGCCTCATCAATGGAGTTGTCAACCACCTCGTATACCAGGTGGTGCAGACCCTTAATGCCTATATCGCCAATATACATCGCGGGCCTTTTCCGAACCGCTTCCAAACCTTCCAATACCTGTATGCTGTCGGCCCCGTAATTCTTGTTCGACGCCTCGTTGGTTTCCTGTTTTTCTTCGCTCATAAAATGTAGGTCACGCTTGTATTTTAAGTGTTTTTTACAAGTCGACAAATGTAACGAAAATAAAGGGCTTTCTGAAAGAAAAACGGAAGCGATTTATGCACCGGAATACGGGAAATGGGGGTAACATTTTTGCACACGCCGGGCATAAAAAAAGAGGCGGGAATGGGCCGCCTCTTCGTGATCCACCGGTCCTGCACCGGCTGAAATTATTGCAGTATCGCTACATCCACCGAATACGTTCCGGCTTCAAAAAACCCGATCTCGAACATATGGTCCTCTACTCGGAAAGTGGCTTTGAACGGGTATTCAACGCCCGGGTGGGATAAGCGTTGTAACGGGCAACGGCATTAAAACAAGGTTTCTCATGTGTTTAGTAGTTAGACGTCTAAATAAAAAATTATACGCGTAAAAAACACCTATATAAGATGAATTATTTATATATGTCGGATGGATTTTTTCCGCTAAACGAAAGGATTTAACGGTTGCGTGACAATCCACTTGTTCTAAAATGGATGTTTATACATTAATTTTGTGCGGCAATGGTACAGGCGATGGACATATTGAAAGTATCGAACCGTGGCGGCATAGAGCCGTCTATGGACCTGTTGTATGAGAAGGCCCAGCAGATCCCGGGTTCTATCCAGTACAACATCAAGCGGTACTATGCGCAGCATCCATGGGTGGCGGAGGACACGGGTATGATGGTGTACCATTACAATACCCGCAAACCCGAAGAAAATTACCTCGAGCTCCGTTACTGCACCACCGGCAACCGTTATTGCGAGGAAAAAAGCTGTTCGCAATGCAACCAGCTTCCTACCAACAACTGCAGCGGCAAACAGCAAACGGTTGATGTGTTTACGTTCCATTTTACTTCCACCTTCCTGCACCAGTTTGTGCACAATGTAAAGCTGAGCAACAGGAAAGATGAGGTGCTGGCCTTTAAACACCCGCATGCCTTTACCAAGGTGTTCCCGCTTTGCACCAAGAAAAGAAATGTACTGGATGGCTTGCTCAACCACAGCTACTCTGGCGCACTGGAGAACATTTTCATGAACGCCAAAGTTCACGAGCTCCTGTTGTACAGCCTCGAATGTTTGGTGGATGATAAAGAAGAAGGCTTCAACTGCAAGTTCCTTGCGGATGAGACGGGGCGCGACAGGATCTACCAGGCGCGCGATATTTTATTGCAGCACATCGGCGATCCCATTACCATCAAGGAGCTGAGCCGTAAAGTGGCCATGAACGAGTGCTACCTCAAAAAAGGTTTCAAAGAGGTTTTTGGCACCACCATATTCGATTTTTACCAACAGCAAAGAATGGAACACGCAAAATACCTTTTGTACGAAAAAGGATTGAGTGTAACGGATGTTTCTGCATTGCTCGGTTATTCCTCCATCTCGCATTTCTCTGCGGCATTCAAGAAGCATACGGGTTTGAAACCGTGTGAGCTGCTGAAATAATCAATTCAGAAAACAAGGCACAGGTTCAACCGGCCGGTGAAATGCATTTTCATCGATGCCCAACTACGTCGTGTTGGCTCCCCCCTGAAAATTCTCCTGCGGGCCGAATGCTTGCCGCTTCTGTCTTTTCTGCTAACTTTATTCCACAACAAAACCTGCCATGAGAAAACTCCTTCCCCTTGCGTTGCTGTTTTTAATCGCCTCTTGTTCTTCCGGTAAAGTGGATACGATCGTTCACCACGCAGTGATTTATACCGTTGATTCTTCTTTTACCGTGGCAGAAGCCATGGCGGTGAAAGACGGTAAGATCGTTGCTGTTGGAAAGAACGACGACATACAGAAAAAATACACCGCCACAGAAAACATCGATGCGCAGGGTGCCGCGGTTTATCCCGGCTTTATTGATGCGCATGCGCATTTTGTCGGATACGGCAGCTCGCTTTTCCAGGTTGATCTTTTTGGAACGGCCACATGGGAAGAAGCCGTGGCGCGTGTGAAAGATTTTGCCGCGAAGCATCCCGATCTTCTCTGGATAGAGGGGCGGGGATGGGACCAGAACAAATGGCCCGGCAAAAACTATCCTACCAACGAAGCACTGAACACCGCTTTCCCCGATAAACCGGTTGTGTTGAAAAGGATCGACGGGCACGCCTCCATCGCCAACCAGAAAGCAATGGATCTTGCGGGCATCAGCGCCGGGCAAAGCGTTGTTGGCGGATCCATCGAAACAAAAAATGGAAAACTTACCGGGGTGCTGATCGATAATGCAGACGACAAAGTATATGCGCAGATCCCGGATCCTACCAAAGAAGTATACATCCAATGGCTGCAAGCCGCACAGAAAAACTGTTTCGAGCAAGGCCTCACCACCATTACCGATTGCGGTATCGGGTGGAAAGACGTGGATGCGATCGACAGGCTCCAGAAAAACGGCAAACTCGATATGCGCCTGTTTGTAATGCTGAGCGATAACGAAGAAAACCTCAACAGATATTTGAAAAGCGGCCCTTATAAAACAGACAAACTGTTTGTAAAAGGCATCAAAGTATATGCAGATGGTGCATTGGGCAGCCGTGGTGCATGTTTGCTTCATCCTTATAACGACAAGCCAGGCTGGAGCGGGTTCCTGCTGCGCAACAAATCGCATTACGATTCGCTCGCGCAGGTTTTGGCCAACAGCGATCTCCAGATGTGCACCCACGCCATCGGCGACAGCGCCAACCGTGAAATGCTCAATATCTACAACAAGTATTTAAAAGGCAAAAACGACAAACGCTGGCGCATCGAACACGCCCAGATCGTTAATGCAAACGATTTTAACCTGTTCGGATCGGCCAGCATCGTTCCTTCTGTACAGCCTACGCATGCTACCAGCGACATGTATTGGGCAGAAGAACGCCTGGGCAAAGAACGGCTGAATGGAGGCTATGCTTACAAACAGTTGCTGCAGCAAAATGGCTGGATCCCGCTTGGAACGGATTTCCCGGTAGAAGACATTTCTCCTTTCAAAACCTTTCTCGCAGCCGTTGCGCGTGTTGACGCGAAAGGGTTTCCCGCCGGTGGTTTTCAATTTGAAAACGCGCTCAGCAGGGAAGAAACGATCCGCGGCATGACCATCTGGGCGGCCAGGGCAGGGTTTCTTGAAAAAGAAGTGGGCAGCCTCGAAGCCGGCAAAAAAGCCGATTTCATTTTACTCGACAAAGACCTCATGAAAGTAGCCGTTGCCGATATTCTCAATACCAAAGTGAAAGCCACCTACCTGGGTGGAAAGAAAGTATTCTAACCCGGCCACTTTGCCGGAACCAAGCGGTATGGATTGAAAAGGATGACCCTATATTCAATCCGTACCTCTTTTCTTTTGCAGGAAAAGAATTTCATACTTCATACTTCTCTCACCTGACTTATGTGGGTTTTTGCTAACTTTAAAACAAACTCCCACGCATGCGCTTGCCCCTGTTCCCTAAAACAGCATGGATCGTTTCGGTCCTGGTATTGGGCGGCATTACCTTTTCCTGCATGCGCTCGGCAGACGAGGTTGATTTTAATACCGAGGTAAAACCCATCTTCAATAAAAAGTGTATTACTTGTCATGGCGGTGTGAAAAGACAAGGCGGTTTCAGCCTGCTCTTCCGTTCGGACGCCGTGGCGACCAATAAATCCGGGCTTCCTGCCATTGTTCCCGGTGATCCGTCGAACAGCGAAATGATCAGGCGGCTGACGCTGAAAGATCCGGAAGAACGGATGCCCTATAAGCATCCGCCGCTTACGGATGATGAAATAGCGACGTTGAAAAAATGGATCAAACAAGGCGCCAAATGGGGCGATCACTGGGCCTATGTTCCGGTTCAGAAAGTAGCGGTGCCTAAGGTTGACAATTGGTTTTTCGGAACAACCGGCGGTGGATCGTGGGTAAAGAACCCGATCGATCATTTTATTTACCAGCGCATGCGCGAAGAAAAACTAAAACCTTCCGCAGAAGCAGATAAGGCAACCTTGCTCAGGAGGGTCAGCCTCGATTTAACGGGCCTTCCTGCATCGACTTCACTTGCCGCTTTATTTCTGAAAGACACAAGAAAAGACGCGTACGAAAAACTGGTGGACACGCTGCTTTCTTCTCGGCATTATGGTGAACGTTGGGCCGCCATGTGGATGGATCTTGCGCGTTATGCAGACACAAAAGGGTATGAACGCGACGATTGGCGCTCCATCTGGCGCTACCGCGATTGGCTGATCAATGCATTCAATGAAAACAAACCTTACGACCGGTTTATTACGGAACAATTGGCCGGCGATCTTTTACCCGATCCCACGGATGCACAATACATCGCCACAGCCTTCCACCGCAACACAATGACAAACGATGAAGGCGGAACCGACAACGAAGAGTTCCGCACGGCAGCCGTGATAGATCGTGTGAATACCACCTGGGAAACAGTGATGGGAACAACCTTTGCCTGTGTGCAATGCCACAGTCACCCATACGATCCCTTCAGGCACGAAGAATATTACGAGTTCATGGCTTTTTTCAACAACACACGCGATGAGGATACGTATGATGAATATCCTTTGCTGCGCGAATTTCACAGGGAAGACAGCCTGAAGTTCCTGCAGTTCAAACAATGGCTCAGGCAGCATGCACCGGCGCAGGAAAAAGAACTGGTAAAGTTTGTGAAAACCGGCGAGCCCGCGATCAACTCGATTGCCGCAGACGAACTCACAAACAGCGCGCTCACTGATACAAAATGGCTGGTGCTGCGCAACAATGCTGTTGCAAGGTTGCCGGGTGTTGATCTTCAGCAGCGCACACAAATTTTATATCGCTACAAAGCGTGGAAGCCCGGTGGCAAATGGGTGATCCATCTCGATAACCCCAATGGCACCGTTCTGAACACGGTACAGGTGGAGGACTCGAAAGGTGCGTGGAAAATAACAACGATGAACATTCCGCGCATCAGCGGTGCGCATGATCTTTATTTTACGTATCAAAACAAAAACCTGCAAACGCCGGAAGAAACAGGAATGCAGTTCGATTGGTTCTACATCAGCGATCCTTTCCCGGGAAAAGGTTTGAAAGGATACGACAGCGCGTATAAATATTTCAACGACCTGCTTACGTCAAAACAGGTTACGCTTACACCGGTGATGGTTGAAAATACAACCTCGCTGTTCCGCCGAACAAAAATATTCGAAAGGGGCAACTGGTTAACAAAAGGAAAAGAAGTGAAGGCGGGTGTGCCACGATCGCTTGGTTCCCTGCCCGCCAATGCACCACACAACAGGATGGGACTGGCGATGTGGGTAACCGACAAAAAAAATCCGCTCACTGCGCGTACCATCGTAAACAGGATATGGGAGCAGTTCTTCGGACAGGGTATTGCCGAAACACTGGAAGACCTGGGCACGCAGGGCCTGCCGCCAACACACCAGGCATTGCTCGATTACCTCTCCTGGAAACTGGTGAACGAATACAAGTGGGACCTGAAAAAATTGATGAAAGAGATCGTGTTGTCGGCAACCTATCAGCAGGAATCAAAATTGAATGTGGATGCAAAAGAGAAAGATCCATTCAATAAATATTACGCCCGGGGGCCGCGTGTGCGTTTGTCTGCAGAGCAGGTGCGCGACCAGGCTTTGTCTGTAAGCGGGTTGCTGTGCGAAAAAATGTTTGGGCCGGGTGTTTATCCTTACCAGCCGGATGGAATATGGATGTCGCCCTGGAACGGTTCTACCTGGAAAAAAAGCGATAGTTGCGATCAATACCGGAGGGCCATGTATACTTACTGGAAACGTTCCGCGCCCTATCCATCCATGATCACTTTTGATGGCACATCGCGTGAAGTATGTACAGCGCGGCGGATCCGGACGAATACACCGTTGCAATCGCTCACCACGTTGAACGATTCGGCCTATATTGAAACGGCGCAATATTTCGCCTACCGCATGCAGGCCGGCGGCGGCGATGTGAAACAGCAGATCAGCAGGGGATATGAATTGGCGATGTACAAACCCATTGCACCCGAAAAACTGAAAGTATTTGAAAAACTCTATGCGAACGCTTTTGCAAAATTCAGCAGCGACAATGCAAAGATGAAACTGATGCTGGGCAACAACACCAAGCACAGGCAGGACCCCGCCACCGCGGCCCTGGCCGTTGTTGCGGGCGCCATGATGAACCTCGATGAATTCATCACAAAAAACTAAACATGAGCAGGAACAACGAACGCATATTTAACGAAGCGAGGAACAGGAACCTTGAACTTGAAACGAGAAGGCTGTTCCTGAAAAACTGTATGCTCGGAATGGGGGGCATGGCATTGGGTTCGTTTTTGAGTGGATGTAATTTCGGATCAACTGGAACGCCTGCAGATCTGTACAACAGCGCAAACCCCCTGATGCCGCATTCACCGCATTTTCCTGCCCGGGCGCGTTCTGTGATTTACCTGCACATGGCGGGAGCGCCCTCGCAACTGGAACTGTTCGATTTCAAACCTGACCTCGCAAAACTGGATGGGCAGGACTGCCCGCAATCATTGCTCGAGGGAAAAAAGTTCGCGTTCATCCGCGGTGTGCCCAAGATGATGGGGCCGCAGGCGAGCTTCAAACAATATGGCGAAAGCGGTGCATGGGTCTCTGAACACCTCCCGCATTTTGCAACAGTAGCCGATGAAGTCAGTTTTTTAAAAGCCATGCAGACAGACCAGTTCAACCACGGTCCTGCACAACTGCTGATACATACCGGCTCACCGCGCCTGGGCAGGCCGAGCATGGGGGCATGGGCAACGTATGGACTGGGCAGCGAGAACAGCAACCTGCCGGGATACGTTGTGCTCACCTCGGGCGGAAAATTCCCTGATGCGGGTAAGAGTGTGTGGGGAAGCGGTTTTCTTCCGTCTGTTTACCAGGGCGTGCAATGCAGGAGCGAGGGCGATCCTGTTTTGTTTATCAAAGACCCGGCGGGCATGGACCGCGACCTGCGCAAGGCATCCATCGATGCGATCAATGAGGCGAACAGGATGAGTTATGAAGAATTCAGGGACCCGGAAATATTGTCGCGCATCTCTCAATATGAAATGGCCTACCGCATGCAGATCTCCGTGCCCGATGTGATGAATATTAATGATGAACCCGCGTATATCCACGAAATGTATGGAACCAAACCGGGTAAAGCATGTTTCGCAAACAATGTATTGCTCGCACGTAAACTGGTAGAGAAAGGCGTCCGCTTTGTGCAATTGTTTGACTGGGGATGGGACAGCCACGGTACCGATGAAAACCTTGCCATTGATTATGGATTTGTGAACAAATGCAAGAGCATGGACAAACCTGTTACCGCGTTGTTACTCGACCTGAAACAAAGGGGACTGCTCGATGAAACGCTTGTGGTATGGGGCGGCGAGTTTGGCCGAACGCCTATGCAGGAAAACCGCGACGGCAAAAAGAATCCGTTCAAGGGCCGCGACCACCATACCGAGGCCTTTACGATCTGGATGGCCGGTGGCGGCATCAAACGCGGAACAAGTTTCGGTGAAACCGACGAGATCGGCTATGCAGCGGTGAGCGGGAAAACAAATGCGTTTGATGTGCAGGCAACCATTTTAAACCAACTCGGGTTTGATCATGAAAAACTAACCTATCAATTCCAGGGACGGCCGTTCAGGTTAACGGATGTGAGTGGAAGGGTGATCAACGAGATCGTTGCGTAACATCATCGCGCAGCGAAGTGATTGGTATTGCATAGAAGAAGAACGGATCGTGATGGCATTGTGTAAACAGCATCAATTCAGTAATCCAAACAACAGGACATCGTATACCGGGGGCGCACCGCTTCTTACTGCAAATACGATGTGCATACCAACATTATGAGTTTAGACCGAAGAAAATTTTTATCAACCGCAGGCACGCTGGCAGCGATAGCCGTAACCCCGCTCGAAGAGCTGTTTGCATCCAAGCCTGCATTCCAAGTGCCCGCAGTTTTTTCACTGAAGATCCTCGGAACCAACTGGGGTTTTCCCGGAACGATGGATGAATTCTGCGCAAAGGCAAAAAAAGCCGGGTACGATGGTGTGGAGCTGTGGTGGCCCATGAACACGGCTGCGCAGCAAAACATGCTCGATGCACTTCAGAAACACAATCTCGAAGTGGGCTTCCTGGCGGGTGGATCAGACAAGGATCCCTCCAAACATTTCGACCAGTTTAAAGCAATGCTGGATGGAGGCGCCTATCAAAAAACACAGAAGCCGCTTTATATCAATTGCCACTCGGGAAGGGATTTTTTTTCGATGGACGACAATGGAAAGTTCATCGATTATACAACGAAGGTTGCAAAAGAAACGGGCATAACCATCTGCCACGAAACACACCGCAGCCGCATCCTGTTTGCCGCGCATGTTGCCAGGCAATACATTAACAGGTACAGCGACCTGCGGTTGACCCTGGATATCTCGCACTGGTGCAACGTTCACGAATCGCTGTTGCACGACCAGGAAGAAACGGTTCAGCTGGCACTGTCGAGAACAGACCATGTGCATGCAAGGGTGGGCCATACAGAGGGCCCGCAGGTAAACGATCCGCGCGCGCCGGAGTGGGCAGATACTTTGAAAAGGCACCTGGAATGGTGGGATGCCGTTGTTCAGCTGAAAATAAAAAGCGGGGCAAACAAACTCACCATCCTAACCGAGTTTGGCCCGCCGCATTATCTGCCGGCATTACCATATACACAGCAGCCCGTTGCCGACCAATGGGCAATCAATGAATACATGATGCAGTTGCTGCGCAAAAGATATCTCCGCTGATGAATGCACTCACAGAATTTTCCGGGCGGTTGCACCCGGTGCTGGTTCACCTGCCCATTGGTTTTCTGCTGCTGGCATTATTGTTTCAATGGATAAGCCGGAGAGAAAAATACAGCAACCTTTCCCATGCCGTCGGGTTTACGTTTTTGCTGGGAACGGTCAGTGCAGTGCTTTCGTGCGTGTCGGGTTGGTTGCTGTCTTCAAACGGCGGCTACGAGGAATCCACTTTGAACCTGCACAAATGGTTTGGCATCAGCGTAGCGGTGCTTTCTGCCGCGGGTTACCTGTTTGCCGAAAGGCCTTATTCTTTGCTGAAGAATATTTTGTCTTTTGTTCTCTTGTTACTCATCCTCATCGCCGGGCATCTTGGCGGGAGCCTTACGCATGGCGAGGGATTTCTGACGAAGGGGATCATTGCAGCAAACGACAGCGTACCAACCGCCGAGAAATTCGTTGGTGATGTTGAGGAAGCCGTTTTGTATACCGATATCATAAAGCCGGTACTGGTAAACAAATGCGGCAACTGCCACGGCGCAACCAAACAGAAAGGCGGCCTCCGCCTCGATGAAAAAGAATGGATCGTAAAAGGCGGCAAAAACGGGAAAGTGATCGTGAACGGGAATGCTGCGGGTAGCGAGTTGTACAAACGTATCACCCTGGATCCGCTCGATGAAAAACACATGGCACCTAAAGGAAAACCGCAGCTTACCGAACAGGAGGTCTCGCTTATCCAGTGGTGGATAGACAGTGATGCAGGGTTCGACAAAAAAATAAAACAACTGCAGAAAACAGCCCCTGTGGCCACAGCATTGAAAGCGCTGCAATCGCCCGAAGGGCCGCAAAGCAAACCGCAGGTTCCTTTGGAGCCGGTAGACCAGGTTCCGCAACCGGTGCTGGATACCTTGCGCAATGCGGGCATCATCATCCTTCCCGTTTCCACCTCGAGCAATTACCTGCTTGCCAATTTTGTGAGCATTCCAAAACCCGACGACAGAACGGTTGCGCTGCTCAAGCTGGTGAGCAAGCAACTGGTATGGCTCAAACTCAGTTACGCAAACCTGGCGGATGCCTCCTGGAAAACCGTTGGAGAATGTAAGAACCTCACAAGGCTAAGCATTGAACACACAAACATAACGGATCAACAGCTTGCCTATTTAACGGGGCTCAAACAACTGCAATACCTCAACCTGGTAGGAACCAAGGTTACGCTGAACGGCGTGAGTCAGTTGCAGAAACTTTCGCAACTTGAAAATATATACCTCGGGCAAACACAAATAAAAGCAGGAGATTTTGCAACGATTAAAACATACTTTCCAAAAGCGCGGATCGATTCGGGCAATTATCGTGTGGCAAACATCGCCGCGGATACCATAATGTTACATCCTGCGCCGAAGAAATAAATCAGATAGTATTGAGGATCGCGCGATCTTTCCTCAAACAAAAAGAGAAGCCCCCGCGGACTTCTCTTTTTTTATTCGATGGGATGACAGGTTATTTGATCTCGCCAACCATGTTGCCGGGCACAACCCATTCGTCAAATTCCTCAGCGGTAAGGTAGCCCAGTTTAACCGCCATTTCTTTGAGCGTTGTTCCTTCCTTGTGTGCCGTTTGGGCGATCTCTGCCGCTTTGTAGTAGCCGATCTTTGTATTGAGCGCGGTAACAAGCATCAGGCTGTTGTCAACATGCTTTTTGATATTGGCTTCGATGGGAGCGAGGCCCGTTGCGCATTTGTCGTTGAAGCTAACACAACCATCGCCGATCAGCCTTGCGCTGTGCAGGAAGTTATAGATCATCACCGGTTTGAAAACATTCAACTCAAAATGGCCGGTGGCGCCGCCGATGTTTATTGCCACATCGTTGCCCATCACCTGCGCGGCGATCATGGTCAATGCTTCGCACTGCGTCGGGTTTACTTTACCAGGCATGATCGAAGAGCCCGGCTCGTTATCGGGGATAAACAGTTCGCCGATGCCGCTTCTTGGTCCGGAAGAAAGCATGCGTATGTCGTTCGCGATCTTCATCAGGCTCACCGCAACTGTTTTCAGTGCGCCGTGCGCTTCAACAATTGCATCGTGTGCAGCAAGCGCCTCGAATTTGTTTTCTGCTGTTACAAAAGGCAAACCGGTTAAGGCGGCAATGTGTTTGGCAACATTCACATCGTATCCTTTCGGTGTATTGATGCCTGTGCCCACGGCCGTTCCACCCAATGCAAGTTCGCTGAGGTGCGCAAGTGTATTGTTGATGGCTTTCATGCCATGATCGAGCTGTGATACGTAGCCGCTGATCTCCTGGCCGAGTGTAAGCGGCGTTGCATCCATAAAATGCGTGCGGCCGATCTTCACCACGTTCATGAACGCTTTGCTTTTCTGTGCGAGGGTATCGCGAAGGGTTTTGATGCCCGGCAAAGTAGTTTCCACCAGTATTTTATAGGCCGCAATATGCATTGCCGTAGGAAAAGTATCGTTGGAAGATTGTGATTTGTTCACGTCATCATTGGGGTGAAGGAATTTCTCTTTGTCGGTAAGCGCTCCCCCCTTGATCACATGGCCGCGGTAGGCCACCACTTCGTTCACATTCATGTTGCTCTGTGTGCCGCTGCCGGTTTGCCATACAACAAGCGGGAACTGGCCATCCAGCTTTCCTTCAAGGATCTCATCGCACACCTGGCCGATCAATGCGGCTTTTTCTTCAGGCAGAACACCCGCATCGCGGTTGGTGAGGGCGGCTGCTTTTTTCAGGTAGGCAAATGCGCTGATGATCTCTTTCGGCATCCGGTTGATATCCTGGGCGATCTTGAAATTCTCGATACTGCGCTGCGTTTGCGCGCCCCAGTAAACATCTGCGGGCACCTGCACCTCGCCCATGGTGTCTTTTTCTATTCTGTAGCTCATGTTGGTGGTTTTTTAGCGGGGCAAAGGTAGGTTTTAGCGCCGAGCTTGCGCCCTGGCTGCGGGCTTTTTTTAGCCGGCCGGTCCTGAAAACGCCCCACCGGCTTCATCACGGCAACACCGTTTCCGGCGGAGGTAATAAGTTGGTAAGGGTAAGCAGTTGTGTCTGCCCCTTTTCTTTTATATTTAAATAATACGGAAACCGGGTGAAGCGTAGGAATGATTGCTACCTTCATCGCCAACACGCAAAAAGTATGAGAAAATTATTTTTGATCGGGGCATTGCTTTGTTTTTATTCGGCGCAGGCGCAGAAAACGGAGAACATCATCATCATCACCACCGATGGCTTTCGCTGGCAGGAACTGTTTGGCGGAATGGACCCCGCCATCGCCAACAACAAATTGTTTTTCCAAAGCGACAGCGCGGGCATCTATAAAAAATATTGGGCAGAAGATGCAGATACCAGGCGAAAAAAACTGCTTCCTTTTTTCTGGAGCACGATTGCGGCTCAGGGACAGCTATATGGCAACCGCTGGGCCGGTAATTATGTGAATGTGTCGAACCCTTATAAATTTTCCTACCCGGGCTACAGCGAAATTTTATGCGGTTACGTAGATACGGCTGTTAATTCAAACGAATACAAACCCAACCCGAACACAAACCTGCTCGAATTTTTCAACAACCAGCCAAAGTACAAGGGAAAGGTTGCGGCGTATGGTGCATGGAATGCATTCGACAGGATACTGAACGAAGAACGAAGCGGGTTCCCGGTATACTCGGCGTATGACGAGGTGGGAGGCAAGAACCCCACGGTGAACGAGAAACTGATCAACGCCATGCTGCGCGATACGCACCGCGAGTGGGAGGGGGAGTGTATGGATGTGTTTACACACTATGCCGCGATGGAGGAGTTGAAAGTGCGCAAACCACGCGTGCTTTACATCAGCTACGGAGAAACCGATGAATGGGCGCATGGCGCCAAGTACAGCTTTTACTTAAATGCCGCGCACCAGTTTGATGCATGGTTGAAAGATATCTGGAGTTTTTTACAATCCGATCCGCAATACAAAAACAAAACAACGCTGCTCATTACAACCGATCATGGCCGTGGCGATGTGGAAAAGACAAAATGGACCTCGCACGGGAAAGCGATTGCTGATGCCGACCAGATCTGGTGCGCCATCATGGGCCCGAACACGCCGGCCTTGGGTGAAGTGAAAACAAAAACACAACTCTGGCAAAAACAATTTGCACAAACGGTGGCGAAGCTGATGGGACAAACCTTTACCGCCGAACACCCGGTGGGCGAGGAGATCGGCACCGCGATCAAATGATGGCGGTTTTGTTTCAACATTTATTTTCCGGTAAACACTGCTTTTCTTTTTTCAAGGAAGGCAGTGGTTCCTTCTTTCATGTCTTCTGTTTCAAAGCAGGTTGCAAACGCGTTCACTTCTACCTCGTACCCGTTTTTTGTTTCATCGAACACCGCGTTGGCGCTTTCAATGCATTTTGCAACAGCGATGGGCGCTTTTGTATTGATGATGTCTAAAATGCTTTTTGCCTTTGCGAGTAATTCTTCCTGTGGAACAACATGGTTCACCAGGCCATATTGCAAGGCGGTATTGGCATCTATCATGCCCGCGCTCATCAGCAGTTCCATCGCCCGCCCTTTGCCGATGAGTTGAACAAGGCGCTGTGTGCCTCCATAACCGGGTAACAGGCCGAGGTTCACTTCGGGTTGTCCGAATTTGGCATTGTCTGATGCGATCCTGAAATGACAACTCATCGCCAGCTCACAACCGCCGCCCAATGCAAAACCGTTCACACAGGCAACAATGGGTTTGGGAGCGTTCTCGATCTTGAAAAAAGTATCCTGTCCCGATTTCGACAATGCTTTGCTTTGCTCCAGGCTCAACCCGCTGAACTCGCTGATGTCGGCGCCGGCTACAAAGGCTTTTGGCCCGGCCCCGGTAATGATAACGGACCTGATCTCCTTGTTTGAATAGATCTCCACGAGCGCTTTGTCGAGGTCTGCAAAAACATCTTTGTTAAGCGCATTCAGTTTATCCGGGCGGTTGATGATTATGGTAAGGATCCCGTTTTCAAGGGAGGAAAGAAGTGTCTGGTACATGGGATGATTTTGTGATAAAGATAATTATAAAGGCCTTATTACGGACGCGCCGGCCCGGCCGATCGCTTCGTAACGGATTTGATACGGTTCATTGGACAATGCAGCTGTTTAAAGGAGATAAGTTTTAACCACAGGCGGCTAAATGCGAAATTTGCACCATCAATAAAAAAGGAAGTTATGATACACAGAACATCATTGTCAACGGCATTGCTGATCGCAGTTAAAACAGGCGGTAGAAAGACATTGAACACACAGCCCTCGGTAGCAGGCATCAGGATCACCGCAAAACCGGCAACGATCCAGGAAAAAGGACAACATTCAGTGAACGAACTCGGGAACATTGTTCCCGCAACCGATAAAAAGGCATTCGCCCTTAACAGGCCATAAATTTTGTTTCATAAGCAGACAGTTGATTAGCGGCCCCATATTCTTATGGGGCTTTTTCGGCTTTAAGCCCCGGGCAAAAACAAACCAACCTTTTCCGTAATTTCCCTACATGAACCTCATACAGATCATCATGTACGTTGGTATTTTTGTTTTTGCCGGAACGGGTGCCCTCAAGGCGCGGACACACCATATGGATATTTTTGGCGGGCTGGTGATTGCTTTTGCAACGGCCTACGGCGGCGGAACCATTCGCGACCTGCTGATCGGCGTGCACCCGGTAAATTGGGTGAACGATTACCTTGCACTGGGATTGGTGGTGAGCGCCACCATCATCGTTTCTTTTTTTGATTCCGACCAGATACGTTTCAAAAGAACCATTTTTTTCACGGATGCCATTGGGCTGGGTATGTTTACCGCGGCAGGTATCGAGATCAGCATCAACAATAACATCAACGATGGATACGCAGTGGTAATGGGTGTGATCACCGCCACTTTCGGTGGTCTTCTTGCCGATGTGCTCTGCCGCGAAAAACCCAACCTGCTGAAACGAGGTGAACTTTACGCAACCGTTTGTGCCATCGGCGGCGTGATCTATATTCTGCTGAAGCACTTGGGCATTGAGAAAAACCTGGGTTTGTTTATCTGCGTTTGCATTGTTGTATCCATCAGGATCCTCAGCAAACGCAAGCGCATCATGCTGCCCGAGATCTGATCCTTTCACTAAATAAAAACTGCCCGTCGCACAACAGGCAGTTCCGCTTAAAGGGCCATCGGTTTTTCAATGTTTTATTTGAACAGGAACGTTTCCAGGAACGCAATGCTTCTCGCCCTTGCCAGCCTGGATGCATCGCCATCCGCAGATGCCGTGGTTACACCGTCGAAACTATGCGATGCGCCATCGTATTCATATTTTGTGATCGGTGCCGACGCGGGATTGAGCTGCGCCTTCAATATCAATGCATCGTATGAACTGATCTGTGTGTTGTTGTCGCTGTTGGTATAAGTGGTCGTATACAAAGGATCGAGCGCCGCTGCATGTATCATCACCGGCGCGTAAGGAACGTATTTGCCGTTGCTGGGTGTTCCAGGTTTTCCATAATAACTGAACATGGCTGCCCCGGGATAGTACGATACTGCCGCCACAAACCCGCCGGCCGCAGGTTTTTGCGCGGGCGGCAATACATTCTGCGTATAAGTGATGTTGTTGCTGATCAAAGACCATGGGGTTGACTTTGCAACCGCAACCGCATCAACCATTGTGCTCAATACCGTGGTGCCCCCATGTGAGTATCCCAGCAGACCGATCTTACCCGCAATGATCTTCGGAACCGTACGCAGGTAGTTCAATCCCGCATACGCATCTCTCGGGCGAACAAATTCTGCCGCGATAAAAAGATTTTCCGGTGGCGCTTCGTTGTGAAAGGTCTGTACCCCGCGCGGCGTATAGCTATCGATGAACAAGGCAGCGATCTTATGGATGCGGAACGAATCGATCCATCCCTTGAACTGGGTTGCCAGCTTGGTATTGGTAGCATCGGTCGCGCTCCACAAACCGCCACTTCCATGCATCACCACCACGGCCGGAACGGGCTTGTCTGAAGCAGGGATGAATAGTACCGCTTTCAAGGGATTTCCGCCGGTGGGATTGTTTAGGGTGATGATCTCCGTAGACTCGGCAAAACCACCGGTGTTGGTGCCCGTTGTGTTGTCGATCGCCGGTTGCGCAACATCGTTCTTGGTACAGGAGAATAAAATGATCGTCATAGCCAGCTTGATCATGCCAAGCAGGATCACTTTCTTCCACCCGATCTTATTGATTGTTTCCAGTGCAAAACTGGTTAGTGATTTTATTTTCATGCCGCAAAAATTGAACTGCACCTGTTCCTTGCAAAACATTCTTACACGATCCGGCCGTATTCCTTGTTTAAACGGATATAAAACGGATTAAGCCGTTTTGTTGCTTTTCCTTTCTTTTCCAGGATGATTTGGGTTTTACGATTCATTCAATGATTACCACGCTTTGTTCGATTTATTGCACTGCTGGTGCGCTTATTTTTTTTCTGTACCGGGCGCCGGTGCAGTTTTGCATCCTCAACACAGACAATGAAGACCAATAACCAGAACATACTGCAGGATGCGTTGGTGATGTACCTCGCGCTGGGAATAGCGATGTCGGCAGTATGCGTAAATGCCGTTGACCAAAGCTTTGGACGCATCGATGGTGTTGTTGTTAAAAAAGAATTGCGGAAGGCGGCACAGCAGGAGGCGGGTTTTGTGATGTACAGACACTTGATTCAATAATACAAAAGATCTATAAACCATTACAATGACAAACCAACAGATCAACCACGTAAGATCCACCTGGGCAATGGTGGCCGCACTGGATGCGGAAACAGTAGGCGGACTTTTCTACAACCGTTTATTCGAGATCGCACCAGAAGTAAGGCACATGTTCCGATCACCCGTTGCGGAGCAATCCAAAAAGTTGCTTTCGATGATCGGGTATGTGATCGGCAAACTTGATAAACTCGACGATATCATCGACGAAGTGGCCAAACTTGCACAGCGCCATGTACAGTATGGTGTGAAGGCAGAACACTATTCAACCGTTGCCACTGCCTTGCTCTGGACGCTCGAACAGGGGTTGGGTGAAGAATGGACAGACGATGTGAAAGACGCCTGGGTGCTTTGTTACACCACACTTGCAGGAGCCATGATCGCAGCAGCCGGTGAAACAGGCAAACAGCCGCAGCAAAAAGATTCAACGGTTTGGGCAGGGCTTGCTTAATTTTGACGGCGAAGCAGTGCGTGACCGGCCGCGGGCTTACAGGGCTCCGGATTTGTAGGAGCCAGGCAGGGCTAACAGCTAAAAATGGACCTTATGACAGAGCGGCAAACTTTACTCGTAAAAAACAGCTGGGCGCTTTTCCGCCGCATCGATCCGCAGTTGATCGGTGATGTGTTTTACAGCAGGCTGTTCCAGCAGATGCCGGCCCTTAAATCGATGTTTAAAACAAATATGGCGGAGCAATATGCCAAGCTGGTTGATATGCTCAGCTACATTGTTTCCAAACTGGACAAACCCGAACAGTTTGCGGGGGATGTAGAGCAACTGGCGCAGCGGCATGTTCAATATGGTGTTCGTCCGGGGCATTATAAAGTGGTGGGAGATGCCTTGTTGTGGACGCTCGAAAAAGGCCTGGGCAAAGACTGGAACGCAGAAGTGGGCGAAGCCTGGGCGGCATGCTACGGTATGTTGTCCTCGCTCATGATCGGTAAAAGACAATAAACCGGTTGTCATCGAATCATCTCAATTGGTTTTTTCTACGCTTCATTCCGCTGCAACCCCACTTCATCCAGGGTTTTTTCATGGGCATTGTGAATTGCGTATTTTGCTGGTGAATTCTGATGAGCAACATACAATGCATACCAAAACGCTGTTTCAGCAGCCATTTACTATTGGCGGCGGTTTGTTATTTGACGGTTGTTGCTGCTGCAACGGCACAACTTCCACAGGATCTGAAGATCACCAATTTTGATGGCGCCACGGGTTTCTACAGCCGTGTTGTTTCATCACTCGTAAAAGACGAGAAAGGTTTCCTGTGGATCGGAACCTCCGATGGGTTGTACCGTTACGACGGCTACTCGTTCCGTAATTACCGTAAACTACCGAACGATACCAACAGCCTGGCCGATAACAACATCACACAACTTGCAGTAAGCGCCGACCGTAAAATATGGATGGGCCTTTCCAAAGGACTCATCAGCAGCTTTGACCCTGCTTCCGGCCGCTTCAGGAATTACCCGGTGCTTTACCAGGGACAAGCCGTTTCAGGAAACGTGCAGATGCTGGTGGTAGATGGAAAAAACGACGTGTGGTTCTCCATCGCCAAAAAAGGATTGTGGCACCTCGATGTGCGAAGCGGTGTTTGTGAACAGTACGATCTGATCACGGAAAAAGACACAGACATCCCGAAAGACAGGCGCAAAGAACTCAATACCATTTATACGGGCATCGAAGCAACACCAAATTCTTTCTGGCTGGCAACGCACAATGGTTTGTACCGGTTTGATAAAAGAACCAAAACCTTCACACCCGAAAGGAAAAGAATATATCATGCCGGCGAGTTCAGGGATGATGATCTTACCTGCATCACAAAAGACGGCGACCTGTTGTGGATGGGCTCCTGGGCGGGTGGCTTAACTCGCTACAATACCGTTACACACGAATGGAAGAACTTCAAACACAACCTGGCCGAAACAAAAAAGTATACCACCAATATCATCTCGGGTGTTAAAGTGCGTTCGGCAAACGAACTATGGGTAACGAGCACCGACATGGGCGTTGGTGTTTTCGACAAACAGAAGGAACGGTTCAGTTATTACTCGGCCACCAGGACAGACATCCCCGCAAAACTGTGTTACGCTTTTGAAACCGGCAGGAACGATAATCTCTGGCTCATACACGAATGGGGTCTTACGCGCATACAGCCAAGGGCAAGGCAATTCAACTATACAGAAACACCGGTTACAAGATCAGACAACAAACAGTTTTATTACCTGCGTGATATGATCGAAGATGAGGACCATCTTTACATCGCCACCGCGTTGGCAGACGGGCTCCAGGTGGTTAACCGTAAAACAGGTAAAACCAAACATTACGCAGTTAAAACGCTTCCGGGTGAAGAAACGTTTTTATCTGTTTACAAACTGCTCAAAGACAGCCAGGGTAACATTTGGGTCGTTTCCCGCGATTACATCTACCAGTTTGATGTGAAGCATGAAAAACTGGTGATGATCGGTCAGCCCGATGGTTACCCGCTTCAAAAAGCATCGAGCTGGTACAGGAACATTGCCGAAGATAAAAACGGCAACATCTGGATCACTTCCCTTCAGAACGGCGTTTTCATGTATTCCCCGGCAACAAAATCGTACAAACATTTTTACCACGATCCTGCAGATAAAAATTCACTGGCGTCGGATGGCATACATTCCATCGCTGTAGACAGGCGCGGCCGGGTTTGGGTTGCGGGAACAAATGGATGCTTCGCATATTTTGAACACACAGCTGGCAGGTTCGTGAATTTTTCAATATCAGGCAAAGAGCAGCCTTCCGGATCGGATAACATCAGCGCGCTCGCAGCTGATCGCTTTGGAAATATATGGGCGGGTGCGAACGACGGGTTGGTTTTGCTGGATGCGGCGAAAGAAAAGCCTTATGTTAAAAGAACCTACACTTCGCAGGACGGATTGCGTGGCGATGTGGCGTATTCTATCCAGGAAGACCCATCCGGTAATATCTGGTGCGCCACTGCGTCTGCCTTGAGCATGGTCAATACAGCAACACATCGCGTGAGCAGTGTATTGCTCCAGAACGATGTGATCAAAAGCATCACCAACAGGATCTTTTTGTCTGTTGCCAATAAACAGCTGCAGGTGCTTACCTATGGCGGTTATTATTCGTTCGATCCCGCATCGCTGCAGGTACAGCAGCAGGATTCTGTTGTGGCGGTCACATCGTTCCGCGTGAAAGACAAGGAATATTATTACGAAGAAGGGTTGGCAGCGGATGGTAAGATCAAACTCAAATCAACCGAAAACCTTTTCACTTTTGAATTTGCCGTACTCGACTACAAACAATCCGACGAACACCAGTACGCTTACATGCTGGAGGGCTTTGACAAGGATTGGGTGAACGCGGGGAGCAGGCGTTATGCCAGCTACACAAACATACCGGGTGGCACCTATGTTTTCAAGGTGAAAGCAATGAACACCTACGGCGATGCAAACAGCCTGGTAACAAGTGTTCCCTTGCACGTGAATGCGCCGGTGTACCAGCGTTGGTGGTTCATTACCTTGCTGGCGTTTGTATTTGCGGGGGTGTTGTATGTTTTTTACCGGTTCAGGCTGGAAAAAGAAAGGGAGATACTGCGCCTGCAGGCAAAAACGCATGTGCTCGAGAAAGAGAAAACACAGGTTCAGTATGAGAACCTGAAACAACACCTGAACCCGCACTTCCTGTTCAATTCACTCACATCGCTCGGGAGCCTGATACGCATCAACCAGAAAATGGCGGCGGATTTCCTGGATGGGATGAGTAAAATATACAGGTATATTTTGCAGAGCAAAGACAGTGAACTGGTATCGTTAAAGGAAGAGATCCGTTTCATACAAACCTTCATCACGCTGCAGAAAACAAGGTTTGAAGAAGGGTTGCAGGTAAACCTCGATGTGGATGAAGAATACCATCACCGGAAAATTGTTCCGGTTACCTTGCAGAACCTGGTGGAAAACGCGATCAAGCACAACATCATCGATACAGAAACACCCCTGGTGATCGATATTTTTGTAAACGATGGATACCTGCTTGTACGCAACAACCTGCAGAAGAAAAGATTTGTTGAAACGAGCAATAAACAGGGATTGGATAACCTCGTATCGTTATACAAATACCTCAGTGATGAACCAATGCTCGTGGAAGAAACGGAAACCCATTTCACTGTTAAAATTCCTCTGATATGATCAAAGCTGTGATAATTGAAGATGAACCGCTCATCGCCAAAGAACTCGTAAACAAGATCGCGGCTGTGGCCGCTGATGTGGAAGTGATTGAAACATTACCGAGCCTGAAAACAGCGCGGAAATGGTTCATGCAAAATGCAGAACCCGACCTCTTGTTCATGGACATACAACTGAGCGATGGTGTAAGTTTTGAGCTCTTTGAGAACTTTAAACTGGATTGCCCCGTTGTGTTCACAACCGCCTACGATGATTATGCCATCCGCGCTTTTAAGGTAAATGGTGTTGATTATTTACTGAAGCCGGTTGATGAGGGGGAACTTCAAAAGGCGATCGACAAATGCCGCAGCCTTTTGAGCAACAAAACCTCTTTTCCGGCAGACATGCAACAACTCATGGCCAGCCTCGCAGTGCCCAGGCAAAATCTTTTCAAGGAAAAATTCATTGTTAACCAGCGAAACAACTGGATCCCGGTTGATACCAAAGACATCGCTTGTTTTGTACGCGACAACCTGAATTATCTCTACACATTCAACGGTGAAAAATACATTCTCGATTATACTACGCTTGAAGACATTGAGGAGCTTCTCGATCCGAAGGTCTTTTACCGTGCCAACCGGCAGAGCATCATTCACATCAATGCGATACAAAGCGTAAAGCCGCATGAGAACCAGAAATTATCCGTGTTCCTGAAGTCGCCGCTGAAGATGGAATTCGACATCAGCCGGGAGAAGGCGCCGTCCTTTAAAAAATGGTTCGACCGGTAGGATAAAACGGGATCGAAAGAATTTGAACGCAGGAAGAAGGAGTTCCAGGTATGTTTAATCTTAAAACGTTCGGTTAGCAGCAACCCAGTCTTCAATGTATTTTGCGATGTCTGCCGTTGCTGCGCCCGGTGCAAAGAGTTTCCCAACACCCATTTCGTTGAGTTGTTTCATATCGTCTTCGGGAATGATGCCGCCGCCGGTTACGAGTACATCGTTCATGCCTTTTTCTTTCAACAGGGCCATTACTTTCGGGAACACGGTCATGTGTGCGCCGCTGAGGATACTGATGCCGATGGCGTCAACATCTTCCTGTAATGCGGCATTCACAACCATTTCGGGGGTTTGCCTGAGGCCGGTGTAGATCACTTCCATTCCTGAATCGCGCAGGGCAGTGGCGATGACTTTCGCACCACGGTCGTGGCCATCAAGGCCCACTTTGGCAACTAGTACGCGGACAGGTCTTTTCATAGGGCGAAAGTACGAATAATCGGGAATCGTAAATCGGGAGCGGGCAATGGGCGGTTGCGTATGCAGAATTGTTATGGCCAAACACCTGCGATAATCCTGTTCGTAGCATCGGCTCAACTTCCCGGCTTTAACGATTCACAAGTATAACCAGGCACCATACCTGCAAAAGAAGTTACCTGAGATTGAATTGTTTCTTATCCCTCAGGGTATGCTGCTCCGCAAGAATTTTCGCTGAATCTCCCGGGTTGCTGTAAAGGATGATCCTGGTTCCAAATTCCCGTGCATATTTCGTGGTAACGGAATCTTTGATCTCGCATTTGCCCCAATGCGTAAAAAAGAGGTCGTCGGCCTCAGGCATTTCGTCGGTCACAAAAAGAAAATATTTTTTGTTGAATTGATCCGGCAACCAGAAAATAAAGCTCGCATTGTCGCTGTATATCTCGGGGAGGTTGAATTGTTTGCGGTAGAAACTGAGCGCGCCCGCTTCTCCGTAATTTTCACCGTACACCATTGTTTTTTCTTTTACAGAGTCGGGCAGGCTGTGGTAAACACGCGCTGTTTTTTCAGCCATTTCTTTCCAGCCACGCATGTCTGCAAAATCCTGTGGCAGCGGGTGTTGCTTTTTGTCTTCCCATTTAAGCGGTGCGTGTTTGTTGAAACGCGTGTTTTTGTAAAAGCTTACGAGTTTTTCCGCAGACATGAAGGGAAGGAGCACAGGCAGCAGGAACGCTGTCATGATGAGCATGTAAACCGGCGCGGCCCATTTCAGCCAGCGCATTTTTCTCCGTTCAACAACCCGCGAGATCCATACGCCGCCGAATGCCATGATCGTAGGGTAGATGGCCGCAGCGTAATATCCCTTCCCGTTAAAAAACAAAAGCAACCCGATGATTACCGCATAAATGATTGCGATGCCCGTATATTTTTTTCCATCGCGGTTAAACAGGATGAAAAACAATCCGCCAACCCATATAAAAAAAGATGGGAAACAGATCAGCAGCTGGTCAACAATAAACGCCATGCGGCTGTTGAAACGCAGTTGTTGCCTGTTGAGCAGTTCCATATGATGCATCACAGGAAAATGGTGGGTGTATTGCCAAACAAGGTTCGGAAGACAGATGAGCAACCCCACGATCATTGCGAAATAAAAGTGTTTGTTGCCCAGCCATTTTCTTTTTCGGGTGAGCAGTACGGCGGTAAGGAAACCGATGATGTAAAATGCGGTAGAATACTTTCCAAGGATGCCCAACCCGAAGCAGATGCCAAGGAAATAAAGGTATTTTTTTTGATCGGTGTCTATCCAGCAAATGATGTAATAACTGCTCAAGGTCCAGAAAAACACATCCAGGAAATTGGGCTGGAACAGGATGTTCATGCGCAGGAAACCGGCACACAAAAAGCCGAGGCAGGCAAAGAAGACCGCAGTACTGTTTCCCCTCAATTGCAAAACGATACGGCCCACAACGAGTACGGTCAGGGCGCCCGATAAACCACCCCATAGGCGCACGGTTGAAAGGGTTCCACCCAGGAGTTTGCTGATGTAGCCGAGAAAGGCAAGCAAGGGAGGCATTTCAACATAACCCCAGGCAGGATGGTCTGCATCTGCAAGATAGAGATACTCATCGCGGTGCAATTCAAAATCGGGATGGATGAATAGAAATGGGATCAGCAATTTTACCAACGCGAAGAACGCGATGATGTACGCGGAACGGGATGATGCTTGCATTAGCCTGGTTTTGATAACAAGATATAAAAAAAGGATCGCTGTTGCGATCCTTCCTGAACGTTTGTTGGATGTTTATGTTACAATAAGCTCAAAGTATGTTGTATTCTTTTGATGGTTTCTGACTTGCCGATCAGAGCGGCGATATCGAACACGCCGGGCCCGAATTTACCGCCCACGAGCATGATGCGGAAGGGAAGCATAAGGTCGCCCGGTTTGAGCTGGTTGGCCGCGGCAAGCTCTTTGAATTCTTTTTCGAGATCATGCACCTCCCACAAGGTGCTGAGCTCCCAGGCACGGATGAGTTCTGCGAAGAAGAGGTTTTTCTTTTCGTCCCATTTTGGTTTGACTGCATCTGTATCGATGGTTGACGGCGGCACGAAAAAGAAAGAGCCTTGCTGCACAAAATCGGGCAGCAGGGTGCAGCGGTCGCTTACGAGCGTGATCACTTTTGTAAGCAAGGCATCGTCGTTGATCTCTATTCCGTTCTGGGCGAATACCTGTTTTACAGCGGGCACGAGGTTACTGGCGCCTGCTTTTTTCATCCATTCGTGGTTGAACCATTTTGCTTTTTCGTAATCGAATTTGGCGCCGCCTTTGTGTACGCGTTCCATCGAGAATTTTTCGATGAGCTCGCTGATGGTGAAGATCTCTGTATCCGTTCCATCGTTCCAGCCCAGCATCGCCAAAAGGTTTACAAAGGCTTCCGGTAAAAATCCGCGCTCTTTGAAGCCGATGGTGGTTTCGTTCGTTTTTGGATCTGTCCAGTCCATCGCAAACACCGGGAACCCCAAACGGTCGCCGTCGCGTTTGCTCAGTTTCCCGTTCCCGTCGGGTTTCAGGATGAGTGGAAGATGCGCCCATTGCGGCATCTCATTTTTCCACCCGAGGTAATCCCACAACAAAATATGAACAGGTGCAGAAGGCAGCCATTCCTCGCCACGAAACGCGTGGGTGATCTTCATGAGGTAGTCGTCTACTACAACCGCGAGGTGGTACGTAGGCATTCCGTCTGCTTTCAGCAAAACCTTATCGTCTACCTGCGATGTATTGAATGAAACCTCGCCACGGATCATATCCGTAAAGCTTACCGTTTCGTTCAACGGCATTTTGATGCGGATCACATGCGGTGTTCCGTTGGCCAGCAGGGTTTCTGTTTCCTGTGCCGTGAGCGTTAAGGAATTCTTCATTTTCCCACGCAGTGAATGATTGTATTGCGGTGATGGATTTTCTGGCGTTTTAAACTGGTTGCGCATTTCTTCCAGCTCCGCTGTTGTGTCGAAAGCGTAATAGGCAAAACCGTTTTGCACGAGTTGCTCAGCGTATTGCCTGTAGTTTTCTTTTCTTTCACTTTGCCGGTAAGGTGCGTAAGGGCCGCCGTGCAACGGACTTTCGTCGGGCTCAAGCCCGCACCATTTCAATGTATTGAAGATATAAGCCTCGGCGCCTTCCACAAAACGGCCCTGGTCGGTGTCTTCGATGCGTACGATAAAATCTCCGCCCTGCTGTTTTGCAAACAGGTAATTGAACAAAACCGTCCGCACACCACCCAGGTGCAGTCCACCCGTGGGCGAAGGCGCAAAACGTACTCTTACTTTACTCATGGCGCAAAGATAGCTGATCGGGGTACAAGGGACAAGTTTCCGGCTTTACCACAGCGCCTGCGTTGATATAGATGTTTCCAGGATCCTGGCCCCGAAACCTTGTTCCTTGTGGCATCCAGCCTGTACCTTTGCAAAATGTATCTGGTAAAAACTCCGTGGTGGCTGCGTGCGTTGTATCCCTCGCTTGTATGGCGGGGAAACGGTGATGGTAAAACGATCTACCTCAGTTTTGACGATGGCCCGCATGAAACGGCAACGCCTTTTGTGCTCGACCAGTTAAAGCAATACAATGCCAAAGCGAGTTTTTTCTGCATCGGTAAAAATGTGTCGGCCCATCCCGCGCTCTATCAAAGGATCCTGGATGAAGGGCACTCGGTGGGCAACCATACCCACAATCACCTGAATGGATGGAAGGTGAAGGATGAGGTTTATCTCGATGACATCCGCCAGGCATCAACGCTGGTGAAATCCGGTCTTTTTCGCCCACCGTACGGCAGGATCAAACGCGCTCAGGTTAAAAAATTACGGCAACAACAGCCAGGTGTCAAAATAATAATGTGGGATGTGCTGAGCGGCGATTTTGATGTGGACCTGACAGGGGAGGCTTGTCTTGGTTACGTGTTGTACCACACACGCCCGGGTTCTATTATTGTTTTCCACGACAGTGCAAAAGCGTTCCCCAGGCTGCAATACACGTTACCCAGGATGCTCGAACATTTTTCGAATGAAGGCTACCTGTTTGGTGGATTGTAGTTTGGTATGATTATTAATGATGCGTATATAAAGAAACAAAAGAACAATCCATGAACCTGATCGACACACATTGCCACCTGTACAGTGAAGAATTCCGTGATGATATTGAGCAGGTGATTGCGCGGGCGCAGGATTATGGCGTGCGCAAATTTTACCTTCCTTCGATAGACAGCGGCTCCATTGCCGATATGTTTTTTCTTGAGGCGAAGTACCCCGGTGTCTGTATCCCGATGATGGGGCTTCACCCTTGTTATGTAAAAGAGAATTACAAAACGGAGCTGGCGGTTGTGGAAGAGTGGCTCGTAAAAAGAAAGTTTCCGGCCATCGGCGAGATTGGCCTTGACAAATACTGGGACACAACATTTCTGAGCCAGCAGACCGAAGCGTTTACAACCCAGATGCAGTGGGCGCTGGATTATAACCTGCCGATCGTGATCCACACCCGCAATGCCATGCAGGAAACGATCGACCTGGTAAGGCCTTTCGCCGCCAGGGGTCTCCGCGGTATATTTCACTGTTTCAGCGGCAATGCGGCGGACGCGAAGCAGATCACCGGTATGGGGTTCCTGCTGGGCATTGGCGGGGTGATCACCTATAAAAACGGCGGATTGGCCGAAGCGCTTTCAGATACGGGCCTGGAGCATCTTGTACTGGAAACGGATGCGCCGTACCTCAGCCCGGTCCCGTTCCGCGGCAAACGCAATGAGAGCGCCTATCTTGAGTACATTGCCAAAAAACTTGCGGAGGTAAAAAACACGACCCTGGAAGAGGTTGCCGCCCAAACCACGGCCAATGCACAAAAAATATTCGGAAGCTAGCGTTGAAAGGCTATTTTTGCAGTCCTTAAAAATACAGAGAGGTGTCCGAGTGGTTGAAGGAGCACGCCTGGAAAGTGTGTATACGGGAAACCGTATCGAGGGTTCGAATCCCTTCCTCTCTGCATCGCTGCAAATCAATTGCCGCCAAATCCGCTCAAAACCACGATCTACGTGGTTTTTTTCGTTTTTACCCCTTCAAATTCATCATATTGCCCCAAACTTATCTGCCCTAATCGTTGTCTTTTTGCACCTGAAAAAATGTACAACGATTTGCCCCTAAATGCTTGATTATTACCCTATTAATTCGTATCTTCTGACAACGTCAAACCCTTAATCGTTGTCTATGAATTCGTCGATAATCAGCCGAAACACGTTTTCGATCATGTTCTTCATCCATAGAGGTAAGAAGAACAAATCAAAAGAACACCCCATCTACTGCCGATTAACCGTGCAGGGTAAATCCAAAGAATTTTCAACTCAAATCTGGGTTGCTAATGATAAATGGAATCCCAGTACTCATAAAGTGCTTGGTAAGAATGAGTTTGCCAATACTGCTAACCACACGATTGAAACTGTGCGTAACAATCTTTTAAACGTTAGGGCCGACTTACAGGCAAATGGGAAGAATGTTACCCCTGATGCTGTGATTAACCTCCATCTTGGCAAAGAAGAGAGAAAATACACTTTACTCGAACTGCTTGAATACTTCAATGAGCAACATGTAAAAAAACTTATTGGTAAGGATTATGCAAATGGAACCTATGAACGTTATAAAACATCATTAAGTCACGTCAAGGAGTTTATGCTCTATAAAAACAAAAGCAGCGACCTTTTGCTTACTGACATTAATTATGCTTTTGCAACCGAATATGAGTTTTATCTAAAAACTGTACGAAACAATTCTCACAATACCAGTTTGAAATACATTAAGAACTTGAAAGCAGTTATAAATTTTGCCGTAAAAAATGAATGGTTGAATAATAATCCACTTGACCATTATCGAGCAAAACTCGAAAAGATTGATAAAGCATTTCTTACGCAAGCTGAACTAAACCAAATCGAAATCAAGAAATTCGACAACGACAGAATTACGGAAGTAAAAGACATTTTTGTTTTTTGTTGTTATACAGGCTTATCATTTTCCGATGTGGCCAAACTAAGTGCGAAAAATATAATAATCGGCATTAATGGTCAAAAACAAATCTCTATTAAAAGAACCAAGACCGATGTGACCGCAAATGTTCCCTTGCTATCTAAGGCAGCAAATGTTTTAAAAAAGTATGCAAAGAATGAATACTGCATATACAATGAAAAGCTGTTACCTGTGAAAAGTAATCAAAAGCACAATGCCTATTTAAAAGAAATCGCTGATATATGCCGTATAACTAAGAAACTAACTACTCATACCGCCCGACATACATTTGCAACCTTAATGCTCACCAAAGGTGCGAGTATTGAAACTGTGAGCTCCATGCTTGGACACACAAATATTAAAACGACTCAAATCTACAGTAAGGTAATACATGAAAAAGTGCATACTGAAATGAAGAAAATTGAAAGCCAACTGAAAGCCGTATCTTAATTTTACAATTATAAAACACCGAATGCACGCCACAAACCACTGTGAAGCAAATTCAGAGTTTCGTTTCGTTTATTCGGAACTTAAAGACCATCTGGTTGAATTAAATTCCTTTTTACGTCACGTTCACTCGTTCGTCACCTCTGCCGAAAATAAACTTGGTAAAGATCTTCAAATTTATTCGTCTGATTTTTTTGAATATTATTACGCAGGGTCTTACGGTGAAACATTTCGCCGTTCATTTATTGTAACAGTTTCGTCGGTTGCTGAAGCCTATATTAAATGTTACGTAAGTACATGGTTAGAAATACTACAACTTCAACCTACCATACAACCGCGAAATGGGATTGTCGAGTATCTAAAGCAATATGATAAAAATGTATTTAATAGCGGTATAAATTTCGCCAAAGCCGAAATAAGTGATTTTCAGGGTTTGCTTGCTATTACGGAATTCGTTAGTTCACTCAAGTGGGAATATGGATTTTGTATCAAAATATATACCAGCTATCAAGTTAATGACTCAAAAATATTCTTCTGTAAAGCTTGTAAATGATGATATTGTTATTACCGAAGAGCAATTTTGTGATGATAGTTTAGAAATAATCAAACGATTTTTCTTTTATATATTTAAGCTTGCAATAAGACAATTTCCTAATTATCGTTCTGACAAACCGGAAGATGAAACTTTTGAAATGGGCTTCTAACAAAAAACAATTTATTTATGACCAAAGCAATGAAAAAGAAAGCTGATTATCTGCCCTTATTCATACTTTATGTAACTGCTATGTATTTATTATATGCATTCTTTGATGGGCGAATTTTATTTATGTGGAAGCATTATGTAGGATTTGTAATGATTGTAGCAACTACTCTAATCTTTCTGAAAAATCACAAAATTGGAGTTCTGTCATTGGGGCTTACAGTATTGCTTGGCTTGTTTGGACTACTGTCATTTAGCCCGGCGATAAATACAATAACAATAGGCAAATCTATTGGCGATTCCCAGATTTCAATTATTGCGTTTCAACCAATATTTGTTTTGTGGGCTGTAATTCATTTTGCTTTATCTGGCAGATATTATGTTGGCGTTGCATCAAACAAGTATTGGAAGAACATAAAATCTGATGAACCATTAATAATCGAATAATAACTATGACTGGATTAATTAAAATATCGGTTCTTAGCATTGATATTCACAGTGATAATGAGACTTATTTCAGAATAGATATATCAAACAACAATTGTTCAACCTTCCTTCAATTTTATGGCTATGATGATTCATTCCATGAATTTGGACAAAGTTTAATAAATTTTCCCCAGACAATAAATGATACTCCAATATTTGAAATTGGAAAAGATGATATCAAATGGGCTTACTATCTAAATATCAAAGTATTATGCTATGATGCCTCCGGGCATAGTGCTATAAAAATAAAAGCGATTAACAACGGAGATATTATTAGTGGATATCAATCAGAATTTACGATTGTTGCCGAAGCTGCGTCTATTAATCAACTTGGACAATTATTGACAAATTGGAATCCGCTAAAAACCAAAGAGGTCGTTTGGAATAGCATCAAATCTTAATCAACTTTACAAATATTTTTGTTATAGGCGTTTCAAATAATTTAATCCACACCAAACTGGAGGCCCGTTGCTCGAATGAAGGTGTAATTTCAGAAGCAATCTTTGTGCATCCAGTTATAAAATTTTGAAGTTCCTTACTATCCTCTTCTCCGATCTTGCCTATAATCAAAACCTTGTTATCAGTTAATCCTTTTTGAAGAATAAGGGATAGATCAAATACCTTCTGTTTGATACTATTGTTGCAATCTTCTGAAAAAGTTACTCCCATGTAAGTTTTTACGGAGTAAAAACAATCCAATAGCGTTTTGCCATACTTGTTTAGATCAACCTTGGTTTGTGCGAATGATGCGGTAGAAATGAAAACGAGGCATACTAAAATGAATTTCATTGTGATTTGTTTATTGCCAATCGCTTCCTAAACTGGCTATAAAAAAATCTGCGTGGAAGCTAAACTACTTGTCTTCCAGGTCCGACGAAGAACCCATGCACAAAATAGAGAAGCCCCACACGCATTGTTGTGGCGTCCTCTTATTCCTGTGCTATTTAAATTTCGTCGATTTGGAAGACAGAATAAGTATCCGCAGTTATATGTGATTATGTTTTCTTTTTTCTCCTATAAATTTCTTTTTGAATGATTAATGTGCATAAAAATAATGCAATTGCAATTATACTGATTATCAATCAGTTAATACTAAGAATGTACTGAATGTTTTGTTTTTTAAAAAAGTGGCCATTGTTTATAACATTGAAAGTCCTTTCTTCTTGAAGGTAAATAGTAGGACTATGAACCCGAATGAAATTGCTACCAAAGCTGACATCGAAATTCTTCGTAAAGAAATACATGAATTGAAGTCTGTTTTCGAGAAGTCTGCGCCTGAAAAGAAAATTCTCCGATCCGCTAATGTTAGGGAGATGCTCAATATCTCAGATGCTACACTACAGCGTTTAAGAACGTCTGGAACTCTACCGGCAAAAAAAGTTAACGGAACATGGTTTTACGAATTAGATAATATTAAAAAATTAATCAAATGACCGAGGAAAGAAAAGGTGATAAACCAATGAAATTGTACTTTCCAGTTGAGATCCTCACTGACAAAAGACTTAACCCTGCCGATAGATTGGCTTGGGGTGTAATTAGGTATTATGACAATGAAAGAGGATGTTTTGCAACTAATGAAACAATTGCAAGGAAAGTTGGCTGTACTCGCACAACAATAAGTAGGATCGTAAAAAAGCTAATTAAACTAAAGCTTTTAGATGAAAATTTACCGAGTAAAGGAAGGGCAAATACTCGTAAAGTGGCATCCACTCTTGCTAAAAAAATCGCCCGTAGAAGGCCAAAATGATACAGCCGCCTAATCATTATGTGTCGATAGCTATGTAATATCTTTTCATCTGGTGTGTAAGATTGTCAAACAGAAGTATATATACTACGTATATAAAAGAAGAGATATTGAATTGTTATATGAAGTTAACAACTGCCACCACCTGATCTGCGATTTTAAAAGAAAAATGTGTCCTTGATAATTACTTACGCAGATCAGGTAATGGCAGTTGTTATTAAAATGCAAATTGACACTTTATTGAATTTACCCCATGCATTAAATAACTTTTGGATAATCTGTTATTTGTTTGAGCCGTTTTTTATAAAAACGAAAAATCCAGGCCCGGGCACAAAAGGTAACCTTTTGTATAAAATCGATTTTTTTCTATTCGAAACTAATGACCACCTTTCTTGGATGTGGTTAACCTAAAAACGTTACCTGTAGCATAGCAAAATCCACTTGTAGGTGCTTTTGAACGTTGGTACTTTAAACCAGAACTAAGTGGTTCTAAAGGTGAAGAATGTCTAGAAATGAAAAAACAGGTGAATATTAGAATGTTTCATGAACTCGTCATATTAAATGACCAGCCATTATCTTCAAAAAACTCAAACACATTCAGATGTCGAATATTATAGTGCTTACATACTGCAGGGATTTTGAAGTCACTGTTTTCACTTTCTGCACTAACAAGAATATAGTGGTCATTACTTCCAAACAGAGTATTGCGTGTAATGATTTCTAACATCAAAGATATTATCCATGGATCTGCCTGGTCTTTTTTACAATTGACATCAATTAATTTTGGAAATAAGGTAACGATCTCTTGCACAAAAGACAACTGACTCTGTGTGATCGAGCCAAAAAAATCCTTGTATGGTTGGATAAATTTGGACAGTTCATCTTTCTGATCAGAGTCATTCACTATTTCATCAAAAACAAACTCATGAGAAATTATTCTACCTTCCTTAAATAGATTATCAATATTGTTCCATAAATCTGGCATTATACGTTTAGGATAATAACGGTGCATCGTAATAAATGCGCTTGAATCAATGCAGTATATATTGGGTGGATTATACGGCATTTAGGATTTTACTAACCTTTAAATTAAGAACAGACGATGCCTTTGTATAGGATATCTTGTTTTGATTTACGCCGTCAAGAACAAGATTAAAAAAAGTCTCGCCCCGACTGGCTCGACTTAAAACCTCCGGCTTGATTCCAAACTTCGTTTTTTTCTTTGTTTCAGGTCTATAGCTTGCTCGAATTGTTTTTAAAAGGCTAAAAAACTTTGGATCGGAAATTTTATGTTCTTCCCTCAACCTCCGCAAGTAAACTTCGCGACTTACTCGCAGTTTATTTGAGTGCATTTGAATTTGGGACAATTGATCTGTCGCAACTAAGGTTTCGTCTGGAATCAGGAATTTACCAGCCAAATTATTGCAGCTGTATTCTTCCTCTTGTTTTTCACGAACATTGTCTGGTAAACATATCCCACTATGATGCCTGAAAATATGACCCAACTCATGAAAAAGTGTAAAAAGTCTATTGTTGTATTTGTACTTGGAATTTACAACGATTGCATAGGGTTGAAAATCTGTAAAACAAAAGCCCTGAACCTCAGAGAGAGGCATCGCAAATTGAAATACCAAAATTCCTAAATGATTTTCGATTGCTTGCCGCCAATTTCTATATGCTTCACTATCTGACTTCCAAGAAGTCTGTTCTTCAACACTTATTTTCAGATGTTCTCTTAACCAAGTTGCTAACGCATTGTTATCGTTTTTAATATTGTCTATCCCGGCTAAAGGTTTGCTTTTTTGTTGCCAATATTCCTGTCCTTGCATTTCCAAGGCGGTTTGACGAAAGTATGTTACATCACGCATCACCATTAGCACCTCTCGGCTAAGTTTGCTTTGCGAATTTGATAAATTTCTATAGTCTTTGGGTTTATTGCTTTTTTTAGGAATGTCTGATAGGAAAAAAACAGCCAACTGTCTTTTAAATTGCGTTGATATTGCTTTCAATTTGCCAAAAGGAATTTTTTTTCCTTTTTCTTCCCATAACTCATAATGGTCTGTAGATACTTCTAACTTAGCCGCAATATCTGATACATTAAAACCGGATTCTTCGCGTGCCCATTTTAAGATGTGTGGGTTTATGTCTACTTCCAGTCGGCTCATATGCTAATTTAATGATGGCGGTTGTTTATGATTGAAGCGGTGAGGATAATAAATATATAGAATTATTTTTACTCAATCTGTATAATGTCAAATACCATTTTAAACGCAATTTTTAGGCAACTTTCGACCTTCATAATATAATCGGGGGGTATATAGACATACTGTCAAAAGAAAATTTTAATGGAATAAGGGCATTTTGTATCGGCTTTTGAAACTAACATTTAGATTACCGAAAATGGTTTCTACTTTAACTTTTCAAGTTCTGTTATTCTTTCTTTTAATGTCTTTGTATCAAATAACTCCGAACCAATTTCAGCGGCTCGCTGATAATATGGAAGTATTATTTTTGGAAAGCTTTGTTTCTTATAAGGATTTTCCTCGGCAATCATTTTCTGGTAACGAACATTGCCAAATTTCACAAGAAGCTGCGTTGCTCTTATTATTTCTGTTTGATCTTTTCTCTCTACTACTTTGTCAATGAGGTTTTGAAACTCAGAATCACTTTTAACTATATCGTCTTTGCTCTCATATCTTTTAAGTTGATCCCTGACTTCAATAGTTTCTAAATTTTGAAAATACATCGTGATATTATGTCCAGCCCACATGTTAAACCTTTCGTCATACCAAATCCCTGAATCATGCGATTTTCCATAAAATTGAACAGCATTTTTGATCCGAAAACCTTTTAATCCATCTTCGGAGCCGATTATAGTAATGTTACTTGGATTCGGAAAAAGTCCTTTTACCTCTTTATCATTCTTGTATGAAGAAAAGCTGTCTAAATAGAGTTTTTTGAATGCATCAAATAAAATTATCGTGTTTTCAATTTTTGGGAATAAAAATGTTTTTACATTGAATGAAGAATGACCAACACCACCTATGATTATGGGTTCAGAATCATGAAGAATATATTCATCCTCATCCAAAGAATATGCAGAATGAAAAAAGCTATTTCTAATCTCCTTATAGTGATTGTCAGTAAAAAATGAGATTAAATTAGGTTTTCCTGCATCCTCCAAAAGTTCAGTTAAATAATCCTCCTTTTCTCCAATTCCTAAAAGACGCTCGTATTTTCTTGTTTTCCAAAAGAGGTAGGATGATCCCTTAAAGCCCAACTTAATTCTACACAGACTTCCAATTATATTATAGAAGTCGCTATTCTCAAAAAATGTCGAATATAATAATGTGCCAATTCTTACCTTTTCTTTACCCGCATGCGTATTATATAAGTTCTTGTAAAATTCAATTGCTTCAAACCATTCGTGAAGATTTGATGATAATTCTTTTGCCCCAATGCCCCTATAATTAAGTAGAGTCAATACAAAATCAAATTCACTTTTGTTTTTTGCTTCATCGAAGAGTGATGATAAATCACTGGTTACTTTGTCCATAAATAATTTTTAAAATGTCTGCTAAAATTCTGGCTTTTAAACAGTTGGGGGGGGATTTACTGCTTTCAAATGGATGTATGTAGGTGAATAAAGTTACAAAAGATGATGATAATGTCCCTTATTGCATTATTTTTCTTTCCTACTTTTAGAATAAATCGCACGTTATGGAAATAAACAGCCCTATTGTTTTTGTCGTTTTGGAAGGGGATGTAAAAAGTAAAGTCTCTACCAGTCGTTATACATATATTGCTTCGTATGAGGCTCTGCGGAAAGAAACTACTGTAGTGGTTAAAGTAAATACTGTTCCGCGAAGTGAACAAAGCCAACTTGAAAAAAGTATTAAAGATCACTATAAAATGTATGGAAAAATAAAATCAGTGAAATACTATAAGGACGGTATGGATTTTATTCAAATGACCTCAAACAACTAACAATAATATTATTAAAAACGTTAGTTGCCTTTGTTGTTATCGTTATGATCAGATTGTATGTTCTTTAAATCAATCATATCTTTTCTATTTTCTTCAATTTCGCCCATAAACGGTTGCCTGGAAATTCTTACAGCTTTGATTTTTTCATCAAAAAGGTTTTGCAATGCTTCTTGTGTTTCAATAGGTGTATCAGCTTTGATAAACTTCTCAAATAAATCGGCTCGCACACAACCCTCGCCGAAATATTCCTTTAGCATTCTAAGCTTCTTATCGAGATTATCTATCCGCTGTCCCTTTATCTTTTCTTCCGTAAGTGTTGTTCCTAATACTAAGGTGTACCATAGTTCTCCCAAAAAGGTAAATATTCCTGATCCACGGTTTATCTCATAAATAAATAAGGGGCCTGACGAATTATATTCATTTTCACTTAGCAAATCTTTTTTGAGTTCGTGATAGTACGATTTTAAAGTCTTGTATATAGGTTCCAAATTGAATAGTGGAAGGTTTCTTGATGGTGTTTCAAAAGTGATTTCAAATACATAACATCTCATGTTCTCAAATTTTTGCATATACCCATTACCATTTTTATATGCGGACCAATATTTGCTGAGATTAATGTCTTTACCAATCCAGTATTCGTAAAACATGTCTTCATTAAAATTGTTATCCATCTGTATATGATTTGGTTTCAGGAATAGCCTATTTACGAACAATCACTATTCTAACTTGTTCTAATTTCTTCCTCGTCTAAAAAAACGGTGAACCCTTTATGCGTCAAGAAGTCATTAAAATCACCTTTTTCATGTGGGAATATATTGTAAAGTGTCGTTTTACTTTTATCGAGTTCATCTTTTATTAATTTCGTCAGATAATCTTTAAAGGTCAACTTCTCAAATCCTAACATGGAAGATAATTCTGAATATTCTTTATAATTTATTAGCCTAAAGCCTTTATATAAATGATCGTTGTGAATCGAAGATGTTTCAAATCTTATGAAATCATTCGACCCTCGCTGATCGATTAGAAAAGGGGTAATGTAATTATTGTCGATATAGTGACCAATGGTTAATGAATACTTATGATCCTCATAATCTATTTTTGCACTTACAATATGACTAACCTTTTTGAAAAAATATTCATTATAAGGGCGTGAATTGTTGCCGTTTAAAAGGCCGCAAGTTTCGTCAAGTGAATAAAATACAACAAATAAATCACTACATGGAATTGAATATTCGACTTCAAGGTCAACATCAACGTGATCCTTTTTTTCTATATCATACAAAAAGATGTTCATAAGATCGTTTGATTAATTGTATTTAATGTGTTAACGGATAATACGGGTAATTATTAAGGGAAGAAAAATTTCATCTTCATTTTCTTGAAGCACTTTTCCAATTATACTATCTATTGTCACTTTGTACACAGTATCGCCAAAATTAACTGCCTGGCGATACCCTTTCTCTCGCTTAGACAACAGTTGAATAGCTTCATCAGGAATTTTGCCAATTAATTGTTCAAAAGCCTCTTGTCCAAAATCGAATGTAACGACATATCTATCCTCATCGATTTTAATTCCACCTGAAAGAGAAAACATATCGGGATCGAGTTGCCCAATCTGTGTTATTGGAACATCTGGAAAAATCAAACTTTCAAAACTTTCAAACCCTAATCGCTTTAAGTGTAAACCTAAGTCTTTTGCAAGTTTGAAGTGATTTTCGGAAAAGACCTTTTCCGGTGATACATATTTTTTTAATGTCGCCCAATAAACAGGTAATGCCTGAATAGGACAATGTAAGATCGGCTCAACCTTTTCAATGTTATAAAGAGCAAATTCCTTTCCATTACACAACGCAAAAAAGTTTACACGAACCTCACTATGAATTGCATATGAATATGCTTGCTCAACATTTTTTGATTTGATTATTTCTTCTGTAGGTGCTTTTGCATCTAAAATCCAAGCTGGTTTTCCATCAACTTCAAATAAATAATCGGGTATAATGTAGATGTCTTTGCGTTTTGAACCAATTGAAACAAATGGATGTAAAAGTTTTCTACTCCTAATTATCTGATTGGGCTTGTTTGCAGAATATCCTAAGCCTTTAATGATTGGAACAACAATTTCTTCTCTAACAGAGTCTTCTTGAAACTCTGGATTATTAATTAAATTAAAGTCGAAGCCCTCTAATACGTTATATAACTTTTCTGCCTTCATCGTTGAGAAACCTCGTTGTTTGCCTCTAAGATATAAAGCCAACTTGATATTACGATTGTTTCTATTGTGACCTTGTTATAACGCATCGTTTTAACCTCGATAAATCAATCTTTTACACTTTTACCTTACTCGTCTTCCTCTATTGATCTACATGCCCGCAAATCGCCTAAAAATGCCCTTTTTTTTGATTCTTCACACTGCTCTTAACCCCACCTTTCTTCCTGATCCTCGATTTCTGCGTTTTATTGTCCTAATCGTTGTCCTAAAAACAAAATAAATCATAAATAATTGAAAATCAATTAAATACAAACGATTTTCAAATCCCTTCCTCTCTGCTTTATCCACCGAAGCTTCAGCGAAGGTGGATGATCATAAGCCTGTAACATCGAGTTACAGGCTTTTTTGTTTTCATAAACGATCCATCAAACCAAAACAAGAGAGCGGTCAATATAAGAGAGGTACGAAGGATTATTGATGATCTCTTCATAGACCCCTCCTTATTTTTTAAACCCCGCTCCCCGCAACAGCCTAACAAAATCAATTTTATCCATCTCCACCTCCTCAACTTTCGAATCGCATTCATTAACGATCATCGGTAGCGTATGTAACCGGTCGGTGGAGACCAGCAGATTATATACCGCGGAGCCGCTATTTGTTTCCTTAACAACGAGCCCATTATTGGCGTCTACCAGGTAGAGCGTCACTTTGTGCAGGCGGCCAGCAGGATCTGTGAGATCATATTCGACCTGGTTCTTTCCACGGTAACTGACCGACCGGATCCTGCTTTCTTCCGTTTCAAAGCCATATTCCTTCCACACAACCGGGGTGATTTCCGTGCGGGAAAGATAGGCCAGATCGCAGGGGTAGTAAATGTAACGCTTACCCTTGTATTGCTCCACGCTTACCCAACCACCAAAAGGAAAGGTTCTTTTGCCATTGGCCGGTACGGTTGATGTCATCGATCGCAACGAATCGTAGCGCCAGTTGTTACTGGCTGGACTAACATAGGTGATCGACGCTGATTTCGCGCCGGCGGTCTTTACCGATCGGATTGTATTCGTGTCCGTTCCGTTTGTACAACCGGTCATTGCCCAAACTGTTGCAATTAAAAACAACCCCGCATATTTCGCTATCGGATTCATGTCTCACAATTTAATTATAGAATCATCGCTTGTATTGCCTTGTAATAAAAATGGTCTCCGCCCCTTAGGTAGTGTTGGTCATTCCCCCATTAAACTCCTAATGGCTGCAACCGGATTCAATTGATCCATGCTGCCGGATTTGCCAGGTGCAAAGTATTGCCTAAATTTAGAACTGTTAACCCGGAAAAAATGAACAAAGAACGCATCTACAAACTCCTCTTCTCTTCTGTATACCCACTCTACATCAAGAAAGTGGAATCAAAGGGCCGCACGGTAGAAGAACTCGACACGGTGATCTTCTGGCTCACCGGTTACAACGCGAAATCGATGCAGAAGCAGATCGACAAAAAAGCGGATTTTGAAACCTTCTTTAACGAGGCCCCCAAGATCAATCCCAACGCTTCTAAAATTACCGGCGTCATTTGCGGTTACCGTGTTGAAGAAATAGAAGACCCCATCATCCAAAAAATGCGATACCTCGATAAATTGGTTGATGAACTGGCCAAAGGCAGGAAGATGGAAAAGATCTTACGCGAATAAATTTTAAAACGTGTAGCGAACCACACATTGATGGCCGATTAACGGCTACCATTGCTGAATGATCACGCACACATGCGAAGGATCAGCCAAAGCAAACTCCCTCGCGCCCCAAGGACGTAAAGTGGGCCTGCTTAGGTTCGGATGTAGCAGGTGCGGGTGCGATGCCGAGATCTTTTTGTAGGCTTCCTCGATATCCGTTGTATGTATCCTTATTTCCGGCCGGTCCTTGTCTGCATAAAATTTATCCTGGAAAAGAAAAACGGCGAGCCCATCCCTGCCCACCACGCAACACGGCCTTTTCTCGGCAAGCCCGTTGTAGCCGATCTTGAATTCAAGACAGTTCACAAAAAGATCAAGTCCAACATTGATGTCTTCGTAAAAAATGTTCGGCACAAGTTGGGTAAAATGCATGGGATGTGTTTTTAGTTATTGTCTTTAGGAACTGCGTTTCCACGGTGGCAGGTATAGCAGGTAACTGCTGATGTTTTGTCGCCGATCATTGGATCGCTCTTGCCAAAAAATTTTTTGTTCAGCTCCAATGTCATCCGCATCATCGAGCGTGCGGTGTCTTTTTCCGGGATGGCATCGCTGGCGTAGTCGAATTTTTCGGTGGCCTTATCCTGTACATGGCAATAGTTGCATTTCACCCCCAGCGCCTCACCACACTCTTTTACCATGATGTCATCAAGCGCATGTTCCGTTATGTCTTTGGGAAGCACTTTCAAATTCACCGCTTTTTCGCCGGCGTTGTCGGAGGCCGCCAAGGCAAAGAACGAAACAGCGACGAGTAGGATGATGAGTATATTTTTCCTGGGCATTTGAATTGGATCGTGGTATCGATCGGATAAATATACAAAAGAAGACAAGGCAATGCAGCACCCGGCATTACCTTGTCGTGTATCTTCTTACTGTTTATCGTTCGGCTATTGCCTTCAATTTTTCAAGCGCTACGGGCCATGTTCCGTTAAAGTAGTCGATGAACTCCTGCTTCATTCCTTTTGATTCGAGGTCGATGAGCAGTTCTGTTTTCCCGCCGGCGTCACGCAGCGTGTAGTTCTCATGTGCGCCCGCCCACTGCAGCGTTTCTTCGCTGGTGAGGTCTTCAACGCCGTCTTTCAGAATACCAAGGTGTTTGATGGAAAGAAATTCGTAGGGCCTGCTCACTTCAATTTCAGAGACCATTCCCGAGTTGTTGCCATCGGTGAAATAAGCCTTGCTGCCTTGTTTCCAGTCTGTTTCCGCGCGCGATCCTTCGGCAAAGGCCGCTGTCCACTCACGGTAGCTGGCATCGGAAAAAAGTGCGTCCCACACTTTCTCTTTTGTTGCATTGATGGTGATCTTAAAATTCAGGTTCTCCATGGTTTTTTTATTTAGGAACTAAAGTTCGTACTAGCCAGGTGTATTTTGATGGGTAAATGCGACAAATGACGGGCTGAATGCGACTTTCTCTGCCGGGCCGGGCTGCGGCAGGATGGCACATGGGCCGGTATCCCCGAATGAGGCCCAGGGTTCACCGAACACCCCCGGTCAGCTAACCCGATTTGGCGTATATTGTTTCCCTCAAATATTCATCGCATATGAGAAAATACCTGCTTACCCTGTCGGCCATCGCATTGGTGGCGTCCGCAGGCGCACAACAAAAAACGCTTACGGCAAAAGATTATGAACGTGCCGAAAAGTTCATGAGCTACAACACCGAACCCTTTATCGATGGCGGCAATGTTCGCCCGGTATGGTTGGCCAACGACCAGTTCTGGTACCTCAATTCTTCTTCTAAGAAAAATGAGTTCATTCTTGTTGACCCGGCTAAAAAAACGCGCGCGGCGGCATTTGATCACCAGAAACTGGCCGCCGCATTGGCCAGCGCCACCGGTACCGCGGTAGATGCAAACAAACTCCCTTTTCAAACCATCAATTTTTCAACCGATGGTAGATACGTCCTGTTTGCAACCGCCGATAATAAGAAATGGAAATACGACACACAGGGCGGACAGGTTTCTGCAGACGATGGTTCCGTTGCTGCCGTAACAACAGCTGCAGCCGGTGGCTTTGGCCGTGCTGGCAGGGGCGGTGGCGGTGGAAGAGCTTTTGGTGGCGGCAATGAGATCGCTTCGCCCGATGGGAAAAAAGCGGTGTTCATCAAAGACTGGAACCTTTGGGTGCGCGATGTGGCCACCGATAAAACAACCCAACTCACCACAGATGGCGTAAAAGATTTTGGCTACGCAACCGATAATGCGGGATGGAAGTCGAGCGACAGGCCCGTTGTACGCTGGTCGCCCGATTCTAAAAAACTGGCAACTTTTAAACAGGATCAACGGAACGTTACGGACATGTATCTCGTAACAACCAACGTTGGCGCACCGGTATTGAAAGCATGGAAATATCCATTGGCCGGCGCCAAAGACATCGCGATGATTCACCGCGTGATCATTGATGTTGAAAATGCAAAAGTGGTAAACCTGCAGATCCCTCCCGATGCGCACCGCGCAACATTGAGCGATGATATATCGAGCAGTGGAACCTTTGACGACAACGACTGGAAAGAAGACGGGTCGCAACTGGCCTTTCTCTCCACTTCGCGCGACCATAAAAATGAAAAATTCAGGATCGCGGATGCGAACACAGGAGCCGTTCGCGAAGTGTTTGAAGAAACGGTAGCCACGCAGTTTGAATCGGGACGCGGCGCCATCAACTGGAGGTATCTTCCCAATTCCAATGAAATTCTATGGTATTCGGAAAGAGACAACTGGGGACACCTGTATTTATACGATGCAACCACCGGTAAACTCAAAAACCAGGTCACAAAAGGAGAATGGCTCGTGAGCCGTTTGATAAAGGTCGATGAAAAGAACCGCACCCTCTACTTCACGGCATCGGGCACGCAGAAAAGCAATCCGTATTTCCAGAGCCTGTATAAAATCGGTTTTGACGGGAAGGGCCTTACACTGCTTACTCCAGGCGAAGGAAACCACACAACCAGTTTTTCTCCATCGGGCAACTACCTGATCGATACCTATTCAAAACCGGACGTGGCGCCTGTTACCGTTGTTTATGACCTCAATGGAAAACTGGTGGCCGAGCTTGAGAAGACGGACGTATCAAGATTGGTGGCCACCGGATGGAAACCACCGGTTCCTGTTTCCGTAAAAGCGGCTGATGGTAAAACGGATATTTATGGGCTGGTGTTTACGCCAACAAAAATGGAACCAGGAAAAAAATACCCGGTGATCGATTACATCTACCCGGGCCCGCAAGGTGGCAGCGTAGGCAGCTGGTCGTTCACCGCATCAAGAGGCGATCACCAGGCGCTGGCCGAACTGGGATTCATCGTGGTGTTGATCGAAGGAACCAGCAACCCGAACCGCTCCAAAAGTTACCATGATATGAATTATGGAAACATGGGGGAAAATACTTTACCCGACCAGATGACAGCGATCAGACAGTTGTCACAACGGTACCCGATCGATACAACGAAAGTGGGGATCTGGGGACATTCAGGTGGTGGCTTTGCAACTGCGGCAGCGATGTTCCGCTATCCTGATTTTTTCAAAGTAGGAATTTCAGAATCAGGTAACCATGAGAACAGGAACTACGAAGACGACTGGGGTGAGCGTTACAACGGCCTGGTGGCAAACGCAAACTACGAGGCACAGGCCAACCAGAACATCGCAAAAAACCTGAAAGGGAAATTGATGCTTGCGCACGGGATGATGGACAACAACGTTCCGCCCTACAACACATTGCTGGTGGTAGAAGCACTCGAAAAAGCAAACAAAAGCTTTGACCTCGTGCTCTTCCCCAACAGTGCACATGGATACGGCGCCTATGGCCCGTACATGATGCGCCGCCGCTGGGATTATTTCGTGAAAAACTTACTGGGTGCCGAGCCCCCTGAGAATTACGAACTGCGCTCCGCAGCATCTGCGCCGAGGCCGCAGCAATAAAATAACAACCGGACCAGGTTAAAGAAAAGGGATCTGAAATTTGTTGAGCAAACAGTTTCAGATCCCTTTTCTTTTGCATTCCTGTACGCAACGATGATTCCTTCAGAACCAACATCCGGGCAAGAAAAAGCCCCGCATAATGCGAGGCTATATATGATGATTCAGTTATGACATTTCTTAGCCGGTTTTATGCGGCTGAAACTTCGCGGGGATTTGTCCGGTGCTACGGATACCCTGTCATAAATGAAAAAACTGTACTTTATTATTAGCAAAACCATGCCATTTGTTTTCGCGCACCGGCAAGCGCGGCTTGTACAGTATTTTCTACAAAATAAACCAGGGCGTTTTTAAGAATATCGAAATTGTGGGGAACATTTTTTTCAGGGTACGATTCCTAAATCATACCTATGAAAAAGCTTATCATCATCTCGATGGCAGTTCTTGCTTTCTCCTGCAAAAGCGCAAGCGAAAAAGCAAACGAAAAGGCAAAGGAAGAAAATACTACATCCGCAGATTCTGTTAACACCGCAACAGAACAGGTGAACCTCCCGGAACCGTATGCAACAAAATCAGTTCAGAACAACAGTAAGATCGTCGGCTGGACAAACAACCGCGTGCCCATTGCGCCTGAAGGTTTTACGGTAAGTCGTTTTGCCGACAGCCTGGATCACCCGCGTTGGATCTACGTGGCAGACAACGGCGATGTATTTATCGCAGAATCAAACAGTCCGCACAGCACCCTTGAAAAAGTAACGGGCAAAAACAAAAGCGCCGACAGGATCACGCTGCTGCGTGATGCCAACAAAGATGGCGTGCCTGAATTGAAAACGGTGTTTCTGAAAGACCTGAACAAACCCTTCGGCATGCTCATCATAGGCGATAACTTTTATGTGGCCAATACCGATGGGGTGGTGCAGTTTCCTTACAAAGCAGGACAAACATCCATAACCGTCAAAGGAAAACAAATTGTTGCGTTGCCTCCCGGCCCGCGGCACTGGACAAGAAACATAATCACCAATGCGGCTAAAAATAAAATTTACATCGCTGTTGGCTCTTCGAGCAATGTTGCGGAGAATGGGATAGACAAAGAAACACACCGCGCCAACATCCTTGAAGTTAACCTCGACGGAAGCGGCGAACGGGTATATGCAAGCGGCCTGCGCAACCCGGTTGGCATGGACTGGGCGCCCGGCACAAATACTTTATGGACCGCAGTAAACGAACGCGATGAACTGGGCGACGACCTCGTTCCCGATTACCTTACCGGCGTGCAGGATGGCGGCTTTTATGGATGGCCCTATTCTTATTTCGGCAAACACGAAGACCCGCGTCTGAAAGATAAGAACCGCCCCGACCTCGTTTCAAAAGCAATTGTACCCGATGTTTCACTGGGGAGCCATACCGCTTCTCTCGGACTTGCATTCTATACCGGCAACAGCTTTCCCGCGAAATACAATGGCGGCGCGTTCATTGGCCAGCACGGCTCATGGAACCGCTCTGTGCTGAGCGGATACAAAGTGGTATACGTTCCGTTCAAAAACGGGAAACCTTCCGGTAAAATGGAAGACTTCTTATCAGGTTTCATCGCAACCGGGAACGAAGTATATGGCCGGCCCGTGGGTGTTGCCGTTGCAAAGGATGGCTCTTTGCTGGTGGCAGACGATGGGGCGAATATCATTTGGAGAGTAAGTAAAAAGTAGGCGATTTTATTTCGTACACCGCCGTCATTACTGCAATGAGGGCGGTGTACTTATAGGAAATCCATAACCGCTTTGATGAACCGGTCAAACGCTTCTACATGCGGCAAATGCCCAACACCATCAAGCTCCACCAGTTTTGAATTTTTGATCTTTTGTTGTGTCAGCCTGCCCAACACCGGGTAATTGCCAAGCGTTTCCTTTACCCCGGCGGGCGCGGCGTCTTTACCTATTGCGGTCCTGTCTGCCTGGCCAATGATGAGCAGTGTTGGCACCTTCAGGTTTTCAAACTCATAACAAACCGGTTGCGTAAAGATCATGTCTGATGTTAACGCACTGTTCCATGCGATCAGCGGATAATCTTTGCTCAACGTCCATCCGGCCAGCAGGTTGAGCCATTCATCGTAAGCAGGTTTCCATGTGTTGTGGTAATAATTCTTGAGCTGGTATTGTTTGAGAGAGTCGTAATCCTGTTTCAGCTCCTTCGCGAATTGTTTGTCAACAGACGCATAAGGAACTTTTGTTTTCCAGTCTTCGAGACCGATGGGATTGGCGAGGATCAATTTCGCTGTTCTTTCCGGGAACATCAATGCAAACCTTGTTGCCAGCATCCCGCCCATCGAATGCCCGAGAACGGTAACGCTTTGGATCTTCAATGAATCGAGCACCGCCTTTGTGTTTTGCGCGAGTAACTGAAAACTGTATTGCAGGTGTGCAGGCTTAGACGATTTGCCAAACCTGACCTGGTCTGGAATCACCACCCGGTAACCATTTGCGGCCAGTGCCTTCGCCGTCTGTTCCCAATAAGCGCCGTTGAAATTTTTACCATGGAGCAACAAAACGGTCTTCCCGTTTGGGGCAGCAGGTTTCACATCCATAAAAGCCATCACCAGCGATTGCTTCTGGATCTCCAGTGTAATGTATTGAACAGGGTAGGGATAGGTGTAGTTGTCAAGATTCACATCCAGGCTACGGAGCTTGTCTTGCTGCGCCTGCAGCGAAACAAGGGAAGCGAGAAAAAAGAGGGTGGATAAGATCTTTTTCATAACGGGATATTTAGGGAATATCCAGCTAAATAATCATGCCTGTTTGGAAGGCCTGACGTGTTAAAGGTTCCTGGGCTTTTACAACAAAGGTTGCACGACTGGGGCTCAACGCACTCTCAAGGAAGATTCCCTTACCTGGAGCTCCACCGGCAGGATGCGTTTCTCGAATTTTGTTGGCGGGCGTTTGGTTTCGATCAGTTTGATGAGTAACTCTGCCGCGGCCCTGCCAATCTCAAATGCAGGCTGGTGAATGGTAGTGAGCTCCGGTTGAAAAACCTCCGGCGCGCTGAAATTGCTGTAACCCACGATGGCAATTTGTGAGGGGATGCTGATGTTTTTCTTCTTAAGAATAGCCAGCGCACTGATCGTGATCCTGTCTGATGCCGTGATCAATGCATCGGGCATCGGCTTCATCGCCAGCAATTGATCAATGGCTTCTTCAACTTCATCACGGTCCTTCCCGCCATGGGCGCAGTATTTCACGTAATCGTTGTTGAAGAAAATATTTTTCTCTTCAAGCGCATTCTTGTAGCCGATCAAACGCTCCTGCGTGATCGATAATTCTTTTGAACTGGTGATGTGCGCAATGCGGGAAAAGCCATTCTCCAGCAGGTGCATGGTTCCTTTGTATGTGCCATCTACGTTATCTGAAACAACCTGGTGCGTTTTTATTTCATTGGTAACGCGATCGTAAAAAACAATGGGAATACCAGACTCGTGCACTTTCTTGAAATGATCGATGGATTGTGTTTCTGCAGAAAGCGAAACAAGCAAACCATCTACCGCCCTCCAGGTGAGGTGCTCGAGGTTCTTTTTCTCGCGCTGCAAAGATTCCAGGCTTTGTGTGATGATGAAATGATAATCCTTCTGAAACGTAACCGACTCCATCCCGTTCAATACATCGCTGAAAAAATTATTGGGGATCGCACCGATGATCACGCCAATGCTCCTCCCGTTCTTGTGCCGCAGCATCTGGGCCATCAGGTTGGGGCGGTATTTGTGCTTCTCCGCGTAGTCGCAAACTCGCTGCTTTGTTGCCGGGCTGATCTCATGACTATCCCGCAAAGCCTTCGACACCGTTGCAATCGAAAGCCCCATTGCGCGGGCAATGTCTTTAAGCGTTACGGTTTGAGGACGAAGCTTCATCAATTAATAATGAGTAATTAGGAATTAGAAATTTTAGTAAGGAATAACAACTGGTGAATACATCCGCAGGGTTACCAATTCCTCATCTGCTCCTTGACTACCCGTTCGGGATCTTTGATCTTGTGTTCGCGCCAGTTGTGATCGTATTTTACAAACCAGCTCAGCCACAGTACGCGCGACATGCGCATAAGCACGGGCTGTAATGCAAAAAGCAGGGTAAAAGAAGTGGCCATCCAGTAAAAGATCCTGTTGTCGTCTATCGAAAAAGTGACGCCGATCAATACTTTCCATGCCACAAAACTCGCAACCAGCACGGCAATACTGAGTGCATAACTTACATACCCGGTGCCATAGTAAAAACCAACTTCAATTTCGGTGGGTTGTCCGCACATAGGGCACCGCTCATGCATCTGGGTGCTGTTCTTTTTATAGGCGCTGTCTTTCACAAACACTTTCCCTTCACGGCATCGTGGACAACGGTTGGTGAGCACACTCAACAGGTAACTTCTTTTCGATTGCGGCATAGGCAAAGGTAGTGATATAAGAAACAAGGCACAAGTAGACGATGTTCAGGAAGGCGATACAGGCATGGACAGCACAAAAGGGATGCTTTATCCTTTTTAATCAATCCAGTATTCTCTCCATCTTCATGCTCCTCGATCCCTTGATCAATATATGTGTGTTTGAAAAATGCTGGTTTGCATACCATTCCCTGGCCTGTAACGAATCGGCAAAGAAAATAAACCCGTGATCGATCTTTTGAAAATCGCCGCCCACGAGCACAACATCTTGCCACTTGTATTTTTTGATAAGGGCGATGATGTTTTTGTGTTCTTCGATGCTTTCATCCCCAAGCTCCATCATGCCGCCCAGCATCAGCACTTTTTTTTCTGCTTTCAGGTGCGCGAAATTTTCGATCGCAGCTTTCATGCTTGTGGGGTTTGCGTTGTAGGCATCGAGAATTATGGAATTGCTGTCTTTCTGCACCAATTGCGACCGGCTGTTGGATGGCGTGTAATTTTCGACTGCCTGTTTGATCTTCTCCTGCGGAACAAGAAAGAAATCGCCCACTGCTACCGCGCACAATACATTGGGTAGATTGTAATCGCCCACCAGTTTTGTCTGTATCGTAAACGCTTCGCCCTGTTTGATCGAAACGGAGATGGTAAGAAAGGGTTCATTCGAAACGATGTGCCCCTGTACTACGCCATTCCTTCCCGTTGTGCTGTAAGGAACAAAGGTTTGCACGTGTTTGGCCATCTCCCACAAATATTCATAATCGTCGAAGATGAATGCGATGCCATTGTGTTCGCCCAGGTAATTGTATAACTCTGCTTTTCCCTTCCGCACGCCTTCTTCACCACCAAATCCTTCCAGGTGCGCTTTGCCCGCGTTGGTGATCACGCCGTGTGTGGGTTGTGCGTACACACAATACCCTTCAATTTCTTTCTGGTGGTTGGCGCCCATTTCAATCACCGCCATTTCCGCATCCTGCTTAACGGCCAGCAATGTGAGCGGCACGCCGATGTGGTTGTTGAGATTGCCCTGCGTTGTATAGGTTTTGTAATGTGACGAAAGCACGGCATAGATGAGTTCTTTGCTTGTTGTTTTTCCATTGCTGCCCGTAATGCCAATGAAAGGGATCCTGAACTGCTCGCGGTGGTGTTTGGCGAGTAATTGTAAAGTGGTAAGCACATCGTCGAACAACAATACCCGCGGATCGCCGTCGCCCACCTTTTCATCCACCACGGCATAGGACGCGCCCATTTCCAGCGCCTGTTTTGCAAAATGGTTGCCGTTGAAACTCGGCCCTTTCAGCGCAAAGAAAATATCACCCTGTTTTATTTTCCTGGTATCTGTTTGCACCGAAGGGTGCCGGAGATAGTATTGGTATAATTCGGAGATGGTCATATGCAAAGGTAAGGAAAGCTGTAAGCCTTACCAGCTGCGAAAAGCGTTCGTTCATTCTCTAATGTATAAACAAAAAAAACCACCCCTTATCCAGGGATGGCTCTTTTGCTGTAATTCTACCTTTTCCTTATCTTATACCAGATCGCTCCGGTGTTGTTATCTTTTGTTTCTCCTGTTAGGGAAGAAGGTTCCGTTCTGTGCTTTTTTAGAAGTTGATTCTGCCGCACCAAAATGGCTCATCGCGCAGCGGAAGCCAAGTGTGCTTGTACTCAGGTCCTCTTCAAGAAAACGGCGTGCACCGGGGCTCAGCCAGTAGGCCCTGTCGTCCCAGCTGCCTCCTTTGTAAACCCTTGATTTATCAGAGATCAGTGTGGTGATACCGTAGTTGTAGACCGCATTGCTGGATGAGTCTCCATCAAGGTAATTGGTTGCATAAGACTTCTGGTAGTTTCTCCTGTTGCGCAAAGCCGAATCCGATTCAGGTACATATTTGATACGGCCCTTATCGTCTCTCAGGTTACCTGCGCCACCCGTCATATCCACTTTCTGAAACACGTTACCACGGTATGGGTTGAAATCATCATCGCCCGCATTTGTGATCGGGCGGTATACATCTGCCACCCACTCATTCACATTACCGCTCATGTTATACAAACCAAAGCCGTTTGGTATGAAGGAAGTAACTTCTGCAGGGATCGCCGCGTTATCGTTCAAGCCGCCGGCAACTCCCATGTTATCACCCGCACCACGTTTGAAGTTGGAAAGGAAAGCGCCCTGGAAAGCACTTTTCTTGGTATAACGGAGGTTATCAAAACCATCGTTCTTCCACGCATAGATCTGTTTGTTGGATATAACCTCTTCACCACGTGAAGAACCTTTCTGTTTCCTTTGCGGGTTCTGCATGATGTAACCGTATGCAGCATATTCCCACTCTGCCTCTGTTGGCAGGCGGTAATCGCTGAAGAGGATGCCGTCTTCAAATTTCACAAGCGTTCTCGGGCGGCCCTGTGCATCTTTCAACGGGTTGCTTTTTGATGTTGCGGTTTTACCCGGCGTTGCCTGGTATTCGCCCATCAGGTAAGCTTTTGTATCGAAGTTGTCCTGGCCCGCGCCGTTCAGTTCTTTCTTGATCTGGCTTTTCTTATCGAGGTAGCCTTTGTTGATCAAAGCCAGCTCATTCACACGGCCCGTTCTCCATTTGCAATACTCTGTTGCCTGTACCCAGCTCACACCCACTACAGGGTAATAATTGTAAGAAGGGTGGCGGAAATAATATTCTACATAAGGCTCGTTGAACGCGAGCTCGCTTCTCCAAACCAATGTATCGGGTCTTGCCTGGTCAACAACCGAATCCATACCCGCCTGTCCGAACACATTTTCCAGCCAGTACAAATACTCGCGGTAATGCACGTTCGCTACTTCTGTCTTGTCGATAAAGAATGAGTTAACCGTGATACGGCGCGGGATGTTGTTCCAGTCGCCCATCACATCTTCCTGGGCCGCACCCATGGTAAAGGTACCGCCCTGCACAAACACCAGGCCCGGTGCCGTGTTTACGTCTTTGGGCTTGGCAACTGAGAAATTGCCCTGGTCCTTATCATTGTAGTTCCAACCGGTTGCCGTTGATTTGTCTTTCTTTTTATGGCACGATGCTAACGATCCCGCCACTGCCAACAGCAACACAAGATTCCTGGTTGAGGTCAATAACTGCATTTTCTAGTAGATTGAATGAAGTAGAATTTCTTCAGATATTCGAATTAGTCTATGCGAATATAGAAGATTTCTGTTAATCACCTAACCCCTGTTTTGGCTTTGGTGTTAGCAAAAACCTAATTTTAAGCCCGGGTCTGCACCGCTTTCCGGCCTGGCCTCATTTTATTCACGATCTTGGCATTTATATGAAGGGTTGGGCGATTTTCCTCTGTTTTTTACCGGTTTTTGTACAAAAAGCCACCGCCCAGCGCGTGTATGCCCCCAATTCTGTGCTTGCCACGGGCAACTGGTACCGCATCGGCATCAAACAGGAAGGCGTGTATAAGGTGGATGTGGCCCAGCTCTCCGCCCTCGGTATTCCCACCGGAAACCTCCCGTCTGCATCCATCCGGCTTTACGGAAATGGTGGGGGAATGATCGATGAAAACAACGCTTCCCCGCGGCCCGACGACCTTTTTGAGAACCCGGTTGAGATGGTTGATGGCGGCGATGGCATTTTTAACGGCAACGACTATTTTTTATTCTATGCCCCGGGCCCGCACCGATGGCTCAAAGACAGCGTCAATGCAGGCTTCAGGCACAAAAAGAACCTGTACGCCGATACCTGTTACTATTTTATCACCACCGGCGGAGCCGGGAAACGCATCCCGCTCAGGCCGGTTACACCGGCCATTACGGTTTCGATAAACACATACGACGACCACTATTTTTACGAAACCGACCTCGTCAATTTCCTGAACAGCGGGAAAGAATGGTACGGCGAAGAATTTAATCTGAACGCAGGTGGCAGCGCAACAAGAAATTTCCCGGTAGAGTGGGCAGGCCTCGTTACCAGCCAGCCGGTTACGCTCGTTACCAACCTGGCCTCGAGAAGCGTAGGAGCGCCCGGTAATTTTACGGTGCGGTTAAACGGCACGCCTGTTCAGACTTACAACCTGCCCGCTGTGAATGGTGGCTTACTGGACGCTTATGCATCTGCTGCGGAACAAAGAACCGCTTCAGCCGTTTCGCAGGGTTTACTGAATGTTACGATTACCTATACACCAACAGCGGCGGGCGCGAAAGGGTGGCTCAACTGGTTTGAAATACTGGGGCGTAGAAATCTCGCTGTAAGCGGGAATGCGCAGTTGTTTTTCCGCGACTGGCAATCGGTTTCCCCAGGCGCGGTTGCAGGTTTTACGATCGCAAACGCAGGCGCCGCCACAAGTGTATGGGAAGTAACAGACCCGTTGCAGCCGGTTAAAATGAACGCTTCGGGCAACAATGCACAAACCATTTTTGAGAACGATGCGTCGCGCCTGCGGGAATACGTGGCCTTCAGCAATACAAATGCCATGGCGCCGTTGGCGATGGGGAAAATCGCCAACCAGGACCTGCACCATGGATCCGCCGCAGACCTCATCATCATTACCCATCCTTCGTTGCTCAGCGAGGCGCAAAGGCTCGCACAGTTTCACGTACAGCGGAACGGCTATCAAACCGTTACTGCAACCACCGAACAGGTGTACAACGAATTTTCAGGCGGCAGTCCCGACCCCGGTGCGTTGCGCGATTTTGTAAAAATGTATTTTGACAGGGCGGCTTCGGCGCCATCGCAGCGGCCGAAATATCTTTTGTTGTTCGGCAGCGGATCGTACGATTACCGTTACCGTACCACCGGCAATGCCAACCTTGTTCCGGTATACGAATCCGTTTCCTCGCTCGAGCCCTTGCTTACGTATACTACGGATGATTTTTTTGGATTGCTTGATCATACAGACGACATCAACCGCGACGACCCCAACGAAACCATCGATATCGGCATCGGCCGCATACCTGCGCGCACGCTGCTTGAGGCGAAAACAATGGTTGACAAGATCATCCATTACCACGATACCGCCAGCCTCGGCGCCTGGCGCAACCAGTCTGTTTTTGTGGCCGACGACCAGGATGCAAACCTTCACCTCGACGACGCGGAAAATGTTTCGGCGGCGGCCCATGTGGCCAACCCGCTGATCAATCAATACAAAGTTTACCTCGATGCTTATCCCGTTGTGAGCAGCAACGGCGGTGCGCGTTACCCGGTGGTGAACGATGAGATCGTAAACCAGGTGTTTAAGGGCGCGCTGGTGTTGAATTATACGGGCCATGGCAGTTATTCGCGGCTTGCAGAAGAAGCGGTGGTTACGCAGGAAGAACTGAACCGTTTCAGGAACCCCGATAAACTCCCGCTCTTTATTACGGCCAGTTGTGATTTTGCGCCGCACGATGATCCTTCAAAAAACTCATTGGGCGCAGGCATCTTAACAGGAAGCGCAAACGGCGCGATCGCCCTGCTCACCACTACCCGCCTGGTGTTTGCGGCCAGCAACCGCATCATCAATGAAAATTACATGCAGATCGGCCTGAAAGCCTTGCCAGGCGGGCAGTACATGACCCTGGGTGAATCGGTACGGCAAACAAAAAACTATACGTCATCCACAACGGGCGACCTGCTCAACAACCGGAAGTTTACCTTGCTGGGCGATCCCGCCATGCGCATCGCTTTTCCTGAATTGCGTTTGCGCTTAACGGAAATGAACGGATCACCGATCACTGGCTCAGACACGCTGCGGGCACTGCAGAAATACACATTTACAGGCATCGTAACCGACGGCAACGGAAACCCCGTAACCGATTTCAACGGAACGTTGCGCCCGACCGTATTCGATAAACAACAAACCGTGAAAACGCTGGGTAATAACCCCTCGAGCCCAGTTACCGGGTTTAACCAGCAGGCAAGTGTTTTGTACAAAGGAAATGCAACCGTTGCCAACGGCCGTTTCAGTTTTTCGTTTATCGTTCCGAAAGACATCAATTACCAAAGCGGGCGCGGCAGGATCTGTCTTTACGCAGACGATGGCAGGCGCGATGCCAATGGCGTGGATACCGATTTTTTTGTGGGAGGAATTGGTGCGGGTATTCCAGACAATGCAGGGCCGATTATCAAACCCTATCTTAACGACGAACGGTTTATGGATGGTGGGCTGACGCATGAGAACCCCGTTCTCCTTGTTAAACTGTCCGACACATCGGGCATCAACACCTCTGGCAACGGCATCGGCCACGATATCACAGCAGTGATCGATGGCGATGAAAGAAATGTGCTGGTGCTGAACAATTTTTATACGGCTTACCAGGATAGTTACCAGCAGGGGCAGGTGCTCCTACAGCTGCCAACCCTGTCGGAAGGGGTGCACACCATACGCATCAAAGCATGGGATGTGGCCAATAATTCAAGTGAGGTGGTATTGACCTTTACGGTAGTGAAGCAGGAAAAGCTTTCTATCACCAACGTGCGCAATTTTCCCAACCCGTTCAATGTTACCACCACGTTTGCCTTTGAGCACAACCAACCGGCTACCGACCTGTATGTAACCATCAACATTTACAACAACGGCGGGGCACTGGTGCGGCAGATCAAAAAAGTAGTAAACACGGGCGGCACACGCAATTGCCAGATAAATTGGAGCGGCGACAGCCAATCAGGTGCAAAACTGGCAAAAGGTGTATATATTTACAAAATAATAGTTGTTGCCGGCGGTGCAAAAACCGAAAACGCCCAACAACTGATCGTATTCTAAATCGTCTGAATGGTTTGATCTCTACTCATTATTAAGGTTTTTTACTTAATCGTTTTAACTAATATCATTGTATTACCTTTAGATCCGGTTTCGGGAGGGTCTGAGCAAACCAAGGCTGACTGGGAAAAGGTTCGCTATCTTTTTTCTTACGGCAAGCGGTTGTGGTAATTTGATGCTCTATTACATTATTAAATTAAAAATCAAATTCTATTTTGATGAGTCCGATCGCTAAAAAGGTAATGACAGGGTTTGCCGCCCTTGTATTTTTCGCAGGAACCGTTCAGGCACAAGATTCGATCAATATTGTTTCCACGGCCGTTCCGTTCCTTCGTATTTCGCCCGATGCCCGCGCAGGCGGTATGGGTGATCTTGCCATCGCCACTTCTCCAGACGCAAATGCGCCGTTCTATAACCTCGCAAAAGTTCCTTTCGCAAAGAAAAATGCAGCCATTGCGCTCAACTACACGCCGTGGTTGAAGGATCTGGGGTTAACGGATGTTTACCTAGCCAGTCTCGCAGCCTATTACAAACTGAGCGACCAGGATGCGATCTCAACTTCGCTTCGCTTTTTCAGTCTAGGTAACATACAGTTAACGGATTACTCCGGAAACATACTCAATACGGTTAAGCCAAGTGAGTTTTCCATAGATGCCGGCTATTCACGTGTGATCAACAGTAAACTCAGTATTGGCGTGGCTTTGCGTTACATCAATTCAAGACTGGTGGTGGGCGATGTGGGAACAGGTGTTGTATACAAGGCAGGCACATCGGTTGCCGGCGATGTATCGCTTTATTACAACGGGCTCGACGACCAGGGTTCAGGTCTCGCATGGGGCGCCGTTCTTTCAAACCTCGGCGCAAAGATTGGATATACCAACGATTCGCGTAACAAGGATTACATCCCGGCGAACCTGGGCATCGGCGCAACCTATACTTCGGCGATCAATGAAAGCAATAAGATCACTTTCGGGCTGGATGTAAACAAACTGCTTGTTCCAACAGCGCCCTCTGCTACAGGAACGTATTCGGTTGATTCGGCACGACTCGCAGAATACCGTTCCACCAGCCTGATCTCGAGCTGGTTCAAATCGTTCAGCGATGGAACCAACCAGTTGAATTCACTCACTGCATCATTGGGTGCGGAGTATGCATACAACGAGCAGTTCTTTGTTCGCGCAGGGTATTTTTATGAGAACAAAAACCGCGGAAACCGCAAATTTTTCTCAGTGGGCGCGGGCTTTAACATGGATCAACTGAACATCAATTTCTCTTATCTTGTTCCTTCCGGAAGCGGCGTAACAAGGAATCCCTTGTCAAATACCTTGCGTTTCGGAATCGTATTTAACCTCGGCGGCGCCTCGGAAAGCGGCGGAGTGGGCAGCAAATAAACCAACGGCATCTGATCATTTTTATCAAAAGAATATGGGTTTACGGATAGGCTATGGCATCGATTTTCACCAGCTTGTTACAGGGCGCGAGCTGTTTATAGGCGGCGTAAAAATTCCACACGACAAAGGCGCCCTTGGCCACAGCGACGCCGATGTGCTGCTGCACGCCATTTGCGATGCCCTGCTGGGCGCGGCCTGCCTGGGCGATATCGGTGTTCACTTCCCGGATACTTCGGCGGAGTTCAAGAACATCGACAGCAAGATCCTGCTTGCCAAAACCAATGAACTGATCAAAAAAGAAGGCTATTCCATCGTCAATATCGATTCAACGCTTTGCCTGGAAGCGCCCAAGATCAAACCTTACGTGGCGCAGATGCAGCAAACCATTGCCGGGGTGCTCGGTATTTCTGTGAAAGATATTTCCATCAAAGCCACCACCACTGAAACCATGGGTTTCGTGGGGCGCAAAGAAGGGCTCGTGGCACATGCAGCGTGCCTGATCCAATCCTGACAATATCCCAAAACCACAACCCGCCGCGGAACAATATTGCGCGCTGATTTCCGTTGTGTAGTAATCCATATCCAGGCAAACTTTCGTACGCTTTCAACCGTTATGATACAGCGGAAGACAGCACCTTATATGCCGGACTGCCGGGCCGGGAACCGTGAATCGCGGATCATGAACCGATGATCCATTTCAAGAACGATGATCCGGGGCCGGCAACAGGGCATCCAGGTTAATAAATATTATCTTACGTACCTATATTAAGACTAAATTTGAGCGGTTGATCACGACCACTTTGTGAGTGAGATAGGCCATGCCATGCCCCGTCGATAAATTTATCCAATCATTTCATTTTCAACTGTTTCCGTAGAGCGTGTATGGAAAAGGGCACACTGAAAAAATTACTGTTCATTGTTGAAAGTCCGTTCAGAAAAAAAGCGGCTGTTCTACAGGTATACCTGTTGATAGGCGTATTGTTTGAATCGGTAGGGCTTGGCCTGATCATTCCGCTGGTCCAGGTGATCATGGACCCCAAAGGTTCGGAGCAAAGTATTGTGATCAGGATCATCAGGAAAATAACAGGCGATATAGGCACACAGCAACTTGTGTTGGCGGTGCTCGTGGCTTTTGTTTTGTTCTACGTGATCAAAACCGTATTCCTTTCGTTCCTCGTTTTGAAACAGTCGGAATTTACGCAGGGATTATCCAGAAATGTTTCTTCCCGTTTGTACAAAGGATATCTATTTCAACCCTATGCTTTTTTCCTCGACAAGAATTCCGGTGTACTGATGAAGAACATCACTACCGAGATCAGCGCCTTTACAGCCTTTGTGCAGGCGGTCATGTATATGCAGGTTGAACTTTCAGTGCTCGCGGGCATTGTTGTGACCCTGTTTTACCTGCAACCCGTTGGCGCTTTGATCATCTTTGCGTTTGTTGGCGGTGTGAGCTACCTGCTGTTCAGTTTTTCGAAGAGAAGGATCTCTGTCTGGGGTAAAGAAAGACAGCTATACGATGGTCTGCGTTCCAAAAATCTATCGCAGGGGCTAACGGGTATTGCGGAGCTTAAACTCTTTCACAAAGAGAATTTCTTCCTGGGCAAATACGATGCATTCAATAAATCATTTTACAGCTCACAACGGCGCGTTCAGTTTATTCAGCAGGTGCAGCGGTTTTACCTTGAGCTGGTGCTGATCGTAAGCATCGTACTCATTGCCCTCGTGGTGATCCTGCAGGGAAAATCGGTTTCAACCATACTGCCCTCGCTGAGCGTATTTCTTTTCGCTGCGCTGCGGTTGCTGCCGTCATCCAACAGGGTGATCTCAAACCTGCAGCAGATGCGCTATCACAAACCTGCGATAGACCTGGTGTACAACGAATTCAAAACATTCGAAAAAGAAAACAGGGAAGTGCCATCCGGCTTGCCTACTGTTAAAAAGATCCATTCGGAGATCAGGTTGCAGAATATCTCTTTCGATTATCCCGGCGCAACAAAGAAAGCACTCGACGATATCAACCTCACCATTCCCGTAGGTTCTGTAACAGGCATCATCGGCCAAAGCGGTTCGGGAAAAACAACTTTGGTGAATGTGCTCACAGGATTGCTGCAGTCTTCATCAGGAAAAATAATGCTCGATGATACAGACATCACCCACAAAACATACGAACTGCAGAAATTCATCGGTTATGTTCCGCAGCATATTTTTTTAGTGGATGACACGTTGAAGAACAACATCGCCTTTGGTATCCCGGAAGAGCAGAAAGATGAACAACGCCTTCGTTTTGTGATCGATGCCGCGCAGCTTAATGAGGTTGTTGAGAATGCTTCTGAAGGACTCGACACGATCGTGGGAGAGCGCGGCATCAAATTATCCGGTGGGCAAAGACAACGGATCGGCATCGCGCGTGCACTGTACAACGATCCGTCTGTTTTAATTCTTGATGAAGGAACGAGTGCACTTGATACCGAAACAGAAAACTATATCATGGAATCGGTGGCGCATTTGAAAGGGAAACTGACGATCATATTGGTTGCGCATCGCTATTCAACACTTCATTTCGCGGACGTGGTATATAAAATGCAAAACGGTGCTATCGTTGCAAAAGGCAAACTTGAAGAACTGGCATAACAGGCTTGAGCGTTTTATAAATTCCAGTTACAGCGTACCAGTCCAATTCATACACTTTGTAATCCTGAATGAAAAAAAAGATATTATTCACCGGAGGGTCGGGTTTGCTGGCCACCAACTGGGCGCTCGCGATTGCGGACGAGTTCGAGGTGTTTGCCGGGCTCCACAACAAAATGATCGCGCTGCCGGGTGTTGAGGCATTGGTGATCGATATGGAAAGCGTAGAAGCTTTTGCTGAAACACTCAAGGTGGTCCATCCTGATGTTGTTATTCATTGCGCCAGCCTGACTACTGTGGAGGGTTGTGAATCTGATCCCGGCCTTGCAGAACACACCAATATTGATCTGGCTGTTAATGTTGCACTGGCTTGTAAGCAATACAATGTCCGGTTCGTAAATATCTGTACGGATCACCTGTTCGCCGGTAAAAAGCCGTTGGCCACAGAATCAGATCCCGTGGAACCACTGAACGAATACGGCCGTACGAAAGCATTGGCGGAGCAGAAAATACTGGAAGTGTCTGAGGACTTCCTTTCGATCCGTACCAATTTTTATGGGTGGGGAACGACGTACAGGCATTCTTTCAGCGACAGCATTCTTTCTGCATTGAGAAATGGAAAGAATATTTCTCTGTTTGACGACATTCACTATACGCCGGTGCTGATCGAAACACTTGCGCATGTTGTGATGATACTGATCGAAAAAAATGCAAAAGGAATTTACAATGTCGTTGGCAATGAACGCATTTCGAAATACGAATTCGGGATGCGGGTGGCTTCGGTCTTTGGATTGAACGACTCGCTGATCACGCCTTCCAGTTTTGCCGACAGGAAAGACCTTGTTCAGCGCCCTTTAGATCTCAGTCTTTCCAACAAAAAAGCAGTGGCCTTCGTCGGCGCAGATTTTGGGAACATCGATGACGATATCAGGAGATTGCAAAAGCAGGAACAGGATGGTTTCGCAAACACCATAAAAAACATTTGATCCTTGCCGCAAGCCGTAACCGGAAAAAAGATTGACACCTTACTGATCATCCGCGGGTTACTTGCCATTGCAGTGGTAGTATTTCATTCAGCCACGATGCACGAGAATACCACGGCATTCATCAATATCCCCGGCAGAACGGCGGTATGGATGTTCTTTGGTATTTCGGGATATGTGATCGGTTACGGATTTTTTACAGAACGTTACCAGTTCACCAAAAAAGACCTTGGCGTTTTTTACCTGAACCGGTTTTTAAGGATATACCCTTTGTTCCTACTGTTATCGTTGCTCGCATGGATAACAGGGTCGTTGGCCAGCGGACAATCTTCCCTTCATTTTAAGGATGTTCTCCCGCAACTGCTCATGTTCCAGTTCAACCACGATTACATGTTCAGCCGGGTATTCTGGACCCTGGGCATTGAGGTACAGTTTTACATCATCGCGCCTTTGCTGGCGGCTTTTATCATGGGAAGGTTCCCGTATAAATGGTTTCTGCTGGCAGGTGTATATTTTTTGTTTGTTTGCTGGGTTCCGTTTGCATTTTATTTATTCGGGCAAAGTTTCGACGGGCGCAACCTCCCGGCCAACCTTTCTCATTTTTTCATCGGCATGCTCGCATGTAAATTGATGCTTGAGAAAAAACTGCCGGCCATAAACAAGGCATTGCTTATAATAATCATATTGGCATTGCTGGCCGTTACCAATTACCTGTACGCGCACCATATCGATTATTACTGGACCGCCGGTTCCGTAACGATCGACTTTATCATCCTTCTTTGTGTTTTGCTGCACAAGGAAGTTTCAGGTACAACCTATGGCAGTAAAAATTACCTGTTGCGCGCGTTCTCATTTTTAGGGGTGATATCGTATGGTGTGTATGCATGGCACCCGTATTTTATACAATACACGCCGCAGATCGAAAGAAAAACACTAATCCTGATCCTGGTATCGGTATCCGCCGCATTTCTTTCTTATCAATTCGTTGAAAAACCGGTACTTTCTTTAAAAGGAAAAAGAAGAAAAGCAGGATTCGGCAATTGAACATTGCCAACACCAGATCATGACAGGATTGCTTGCGAAACTTTTTGGTTGTTCGTTTGATGCATTGGATGCATACAAAAAAACAGGTGCGTTTGAAGAATGGGTGAGCGCGAAAAACAAGATCAACCTGGAGATGAACACGCTGGTCTTTACGCATCTCTCCAACGCGAGAGCCGGCGAAAACGCTCAGGCGCAGCAGTTTTACGTTGATGCGGTTTCTTCGCTGCTGAAAAAACACTATACCCGCCGGCTGAAAATATACAATGCGGTAAAACAGCGGCAACTGTTTGTCATCACCTGTGTTTTGATCGCATGGGTTGATACGTTGGCCAGGCTTTTGCTGTCGCTGAGCAGGTTTCAATACCGTTTTTTTTTACAGAATGAAGTGAAAGTTGCTGAAACGGATGTCTGCATCCGATTTCCCATGCACGCTTTTTCTTATGAAGCGGGTTCGGTTTCGCATTCAAGGTCGTTTGCCGAGTTCCTGGTGTCGGTAGAATACGCCGGCCTTGGGTTTCAGCACATGTTGAGTGTTGATGAGTATGAAAGGGCGAGCAAAAAACACGAACGGGGAAGACCAGGTGATTTTGTTCAACCGGATGTTTACCCGCACGAGCCGGCGCTACTGGTAAGAACAAAACAAAGCTTTGGAAAAGCGGCCGCTGAATTTAGGTCGGTCCGCGGCTCATTCCGGAACATGATCGCGCGGCGTAATTTGTTTTTGCTGCAGGAATACTTCAGCCAGTACCATGTATCAAAAAAATATGTTTCGGTTTTTGAACAGTTGGAACAAAGGAAGGTAAGCGTACGCAGGATCTATGTCATGTCGTTTTTCGATATCGGCCTGCTGAAATACGGTTCTGTTTACAACGACCGCATCCGCGTTTTTTCTTACAGCCAGAATCTATTTGTACCGCCGGCCACCGCCATTTCTGCGGCTTTGCTAACGGGTGTGATGGATGTTACGTTAAAGCAGGCTTTCGAGGAATGCGAAACGTTGCTTTTCTCCTATTACACACACAACCACATTGGCCTTACGGAACACAGCTATGCGTTGAATTATTTTAAATCGCTCATCAACCGTGAATTTGGTTTGTCGCTCCCGGTGAATTTAAACCGTTTGAAAAGCGAGCCCGCCAATGGGAGCTATGAATCGTTGTTCAATATTGAGATCAATGATACTATCAAAAACATCATGCTATTCGATGTTCCTAATGAGTCGACTGAAAGGGGAATCGCCAGGACATCAGTGGGAGACAAGGCAGCGAGCGAAGAAATTGTCAGGGCATTTTACAACGATATCGTTTCCCTCGCGATGAAATACAATTGCAGGATGCTGTTGAAACCGAAATATTCATTGTCGTCTCCCGATTTCCCTGCATCCTACACAGCGTTGCTCAGGGAAGTGCAGGAAAAGGCAGGCGACCAGTTTGTTGTGCTCGATCCCTATGTGGCGTTGAATACAGTGGGAGGCAAGATCGACCTGGGGATCAGCTTTCCTTTCACCTCTACATTTTATACAACGGCAAGTATTTGCAAGCGTTCGGTTTTTTATGCACCCACCAATTTTGAAACAGCATTTGCAAAAGGATTGGGAACAAAACTGGTACTGGGCAAGGGCGACCTGGAAAACATCATTCAATCATTATAATCATTAAACCTTAACATATGGCAAAGGCAGGCGACAACATTACTGCAAGCAATGCAAACTGGAAATTTTCCGGGGAGATGGTGGATGCATTTGACGATCATGTATCGAAATCCGTTCCTCTTTACAACGAGGGGCATGCGCAGATCTGTCAGTTCAGTGATTATTTCATCAAGAAGGATTCTACAGTGTACGAGTTGGGCTGCTCAACGGGAACGCTCACCTTCAAGCTGTTTAACCACACCAACCACAAGCAGGCAAAATTCATAGGTTACGATATTGAAGCGGATATGGTGGCGAAGGCGAATGAAAAACTGGCGACGATCGGCGCAGGCACAAACATCAAGTTTGAGGCTGCAGACATTACGCTCGTTGATTTTGAGCCGAGCGACCTGGTGGTTTGTTATTACACGCTGCAGTTCGTTCACCCCAAAGAAAGACAGTACCTGGTGAACCGCATTTACGAAGCGCTGAACTGGGGCGGTGCATTCATACTGTTTGAAAAAGTGCGTTACCCTGATGCTCGCTTCCAGGACATCATCACCACTTTGTACAACGATTACAAACTCGAAAGAGGGTATTCATACGAAGAGATCGTTACCAAAACGCGCAGCCTTAAAGGCATACTGGAGCCTTTTTCTTCCAATGCAAATGTGGATATGCTGAAACGCGCCGGGTTTGTGGATATATGTTCGATCCAGAAATTTTTGTGTTTCGAAGGTTTTTTGGCCATCAAATAATTTCATTCTTACAATGGATAATTTCAAGGAACAGCTTGCGTATTTTATTTCAAAGTCGCCCGATTTTTTCAACGATGGCTCGCTCCCCGAGATCGATAGCAAACACCAGGGGATTGTAAGCAGCGCCTACGACCTGCTCAATTCTGATTTCTCCATCGAAAAACTCCGGAACTGGAGCGGCCAGTCTGATATGGGCATCAAACGAAAATTCAATTCGTTCTATGCGGCGATGGTGGGGATGAAGGATTACTCATGGCTCTCTAAACTGATGAGCCCCATTGCGGGTAAAGTAAATTCCCTGATGCAGGGCGGGCTCACGTTTTCCATGCACCTCGATGATATTGCCATCATCGAATCGATAGGTGGAAAGGACCTGCTGGTAGACAATCCGCAAAATGCAACACCGGGGGCGGCCGACTATCCGCTGATCAATGGCTATTCCGTTTCTACACGATGGCTGCGTTATATTTACCTGCTCACAAGAATGCGCGGGAAAAAATTACTGTCGAATGATGAAGTATGGGTCGATATCGGTTCGTTTTACGGCGGGTTGCAGGGCCTGGTAAAAAAATACCATCCGTCGGCCAGAATCATCCTCGTCGATTTTCACCACCAGTTGTTGCGCAGTTATATCTACCTGAATACCTTGTACCCGGGCAGCCAGCATTTTCTTCCATCGGAGATAGAAAATTTCAAAGATTTTTCGGAGATGCCGGAAGGTTCGTTTATGTATGTGCCGGTGAATGATTACCATAAGATACAATCGCACAGAGCCAATCTTGTTTCCAATTTTTTCAGCCTCGGAGAAATGAGGCGTGAACATTTTGAAGGTTATTTCAACAGCAGCCTTTTCCAGGGTGCAGACAAGATCTACCTGGTGAACCGGTTTGTCAGCAGCCCGTTCTTCGAAAAAACATACGACACGGACATCACGGTTAAGGATTATCTCAATACCAGCAGGAAGCAGGAATACTTTGATGTGTTTCCTGTGAATCATTATTTATCCATCCGCAGGAACATGTTCGGAAGAAATTATTTCCGCAACCTGTCTTCTTCCTATTTCGAACTGATCTACTAAAAAAGATAAAACAACACCATGACCATCGATCAACTTCAGACAAAAATATACGCCGACGGTGCCGAACTGGGCGGTATTGTTGAAATGGCTAAAAACCCGGTCATCAAAGGTTTCACCACAAACCCTACGCTCATGCGCAAGGCCGGGATCTCCGATTACAAAAAATTTGCACAGGATGTGCTGGCTGCAGTGCCCAACCTGCCGATATCGTTTGAAGTGTTTTCAGATGACCTGGAAGAAATGTACACGCAGGCCGTTGAGATCGCCTCCTGGGGAAAGAACATCAACATCAAGGTTCCGGTTACCAATACCAGGAATGAGTTTGTGGGCGATGTGATCAGACGCCTCTCTGCACAAGGCATTTTTGTAAACGTAACCGCATTGATGACGCTCGAACAGGTGAACAAGGTAATGGACAGCCTGCAGGGCGATGCGCCTGCTTATATTTCGGTATTTGCAGGCAGGATCGCGGATACGGGAAGGGACCCGATGGACATTATGTCGAAAGCCGCAGCGATCTCAAAAACAAGGGCCAACACAGAGATCATCTGGGCGAGCCCGCGTGAGTTGCTCAATATATTCCAGGCAAATGAAGCGGGTGTGCAGATCATTACCGTTGCAAACGACCTGTTGAACAAACTTCCGCTCATTGGAAAGGATCTTGATGCGTATTCACTCGAAACAGTGAAGATGTTCAGGAACGACGCCGTGAAAGCAGGTTACACCATCTGATATTTTTTTTGAATGGATCACAATTACAAAGAAGCTGTTTGCCCCGTTTGCGCCAATGCAGACAGCTACCTCATCCGGAAATACAAGTACCAAAACCCGATCTATGCAGATTGTGCGCTGGTGGGTTGTAACAGCTGCACGATGGTTTTTGCGTATCCGCTGCCGGATGCGGATGCGTTACGTAAGTACAACGAAGGTTATTTCGATAACGCACACGGCGGTATGTCTACACACCCGCTAACGGTAGCTTTTTATTCCGCGATCAGTCTTGTAAGAATGCTGCATGTACAGGCATTCCGCGATAAAAACAAATGTGAAGTAAAAACAGTGCTCGAGATCGGACCGGGTGCCGGTTATTTTGCAAAACATTGGATGGAAAGAAACCCATCCACCGTTCAATACACGGGCGTTGAATCAGACGCTACCACGCACGCAAACCTCAGGAATTACAAGGTGGATGTGTATGCAAAACTTGATGAAGTGCCCCATGACAGGGATTTTGACCTCGTGGTGATCTCGCATGTGCTTGAACATACAACGGACCCTGTCTCGTTCATTAACGAGTGCACAAAAAAATTATCGCCCGGCGGCATTTTATTCATTGAGGTTCCGTGCAACGATTACCAACACAAATCGCTTGATGAACCGCATTTGCTTTTTTTTGATAAAAAGCCGATGCAACTGCTGCTGCAGAAAACAGGTTACGGTGCCATCAAACTTTCTTATCATGGTAATACGATCACGGATCTTTCAAGGGGCGTTTCCGCGGTTGGTAAGTTCAAGAGCCGCCTGAGGAATTTTTTATTGAACAGGGGATTTGTAAAATTATATTCTGCTACGGTGAGCGGACTTGAAGCTGTTCCGGATCCGATGGAGCGGGCGGTGATCAAACCTTTCAAGGCCTATATCGAACAGAACGCGCCGGCCTGGTGGCTGCGTGCAACAGCAATAAAAAAGTAGAATTTTTATATGAGAAGTTATTTAGAGGATCTTTTTAACGTTGAAGGAAAAGTTGTTCTGCTTACCGGCGCAGGCGGACATCTTGTTGGAGAGATGTCGCGCAGCCTTGCAAAAGCAGGGATGAAAATTGTTTGCTGCGATTTCAGTAAAGAAGCGGCAGATAAAGTGGTGACCGATATCAAAGCCGCAGGCGGCGATGGCGTGGCGGTGCAGATGGATGTGCGTCTTGCAGCAGATCACCAGCGCGCATTGCAGGTTGCCCTCGATACTTATGGCCAACTCGATTGTGTGTTGAACGGTGCAGGCTCCAACGCACCTACAGACTTTTTTGAAATACCGCTTGAAGAATGGAACAACATCATTGCCGTGCAGTTAACAGGAACGATGCTTGCCTGCCAGGTGTATGGTAAGTATATGGTGGAGAGAAGAAGCGGGTCCATCATCAACATCAGTTCTGCTTCATCGGGCCCGCCGTTGTCGAAGGCCTTTACGTATTCCGTTGCCAAATCCGGCGTAAAGAACCTTACACAAAACCTCGCGCGCGAGTGGGGCACCATGGGCGTGCGTGTGAATGCATTGCGGCCCGGGTTCTTCCCTACTGAATGGTCGATGCAGCATTTCATCACACCGGAAAGGGAAGCGGCCATACTGGGCCACACCGGGATGAAACGCTACGGAAAACCCAATGAACTCGTGGGTGCGGTACTCTGGATGTTCTCCGATGCCGCAGGGTTTGTAACAGGGGCAGAGATCGCGGTAGACGGCGGTTTTACTGCAATGACCATTTAATTTTCATCAATCATTACCATGCATACCATTGTTGTAACAGGCGGATCAAAAGGATTAGGCGCAACCATCACCAAAGCCTTTCATGCTGCGGGAAACCGCGTTGCCATCGTTTCGAGAAACGATTCCGGGCTGGCCGCAGATCTGGGGGATCGTGCGAGATTCTTTCATGCCGACGTAAGCAAACCCGATCAGATCAAAACTGCTTTTTCAGAGATCATAAAGTGGTCGGGAAGCATTGATGTGCTTGTGAACAATGCGGGCTACTCGGGCTGGCAACCCCTCGAAAAAATTACGGAGGAATTTTGGGACCAGATGATCGATACGAACCTCAAAAGCATTCTCTTCACTTCGCAGGCAGCGGTGGCTGCGATGACGCGCGGTGGTGCCATCATCAATATTTCCAGCCTTGCAGGCAAAAGAGGAAGCGCAAACAATTCCGTTTACTGTGCCAGCAAGTTTGGTGTGAATGGCATCACGCAGTCGCTCGCCAAAGAACTCGGCGGCAGGGGCATCCGCGTAAACGCTGTTTGTCCGGTATACCTCCGCACACCAGGATTGGAAGAGGCGCTCCAGGAAAAAGACTCGCCCACCAAAGGTGGAGACCTTACTTCGTACCTCGATGAATTTGCAAAAACGCAAACTGCATTGGGTGTATTGCCAACAGAGCAGCAGGTTGCAGATACCTGTGTGTTCCTTGCTTCTGCGGCGGCGGGCGCCATCACGGGGCAGTGTATCAATGTGGATTGCGGTGTGTTACCTCAATAAAAAAAGTTATGGCAGATAATATTACGATCGTTATCCCGGCGCGCATGGCCTCATCGCGTTACCCGGGTAAACCATTGGAATCTATTTTGGGATTGCCGTTGGTGGAGCATGTGCGCAGGAGATCATTGCTTGCAGGAAACAACCTGGTAGTGGTGGCAACCTGCGATACATCTATCAAAGAAGCGATAGAGAATTTTGGCGGCAAGGCAGTAATGACAAAGGACACGCACGAACGCTGCACCGACCGCATTGAAGAAGCGATGGAACACCTGCCGGGTGATATCATTGTAATGGTGCAAGGCGATGAGCCACTGCTCATGCCCGAAGCCATCAATGCAGTGGCCGCGCCATTGCTGGAAGATCCGTCGCTGCCGATCGTGAACCTGTTATCGCCCCTGCAATCGCAGGACGATCACACCAACCCCAATATCGTAAAAGCAGTTTGCAAACTCGATGGAGATGTGATCTATTTTACCCGTTCATCCATTCCTTATTACAGGCAGCAGGTTGCGGTGCCGGTATACAGGCAAACGGGTATCATGGCCTTCCGGAAAGATGCATTGAATAAGTTCAGCGCGCTTACGCCAACCGCAATGGAGATCGCGGAGTCTGTAGACATGCTGCGTGCAACAGAACATGGAATGCGCATCCGTGGCGTGGTGGCAGATTATCCAACGATAGGCGTAGACAATCCATCCGATGTTCCATTGGTGGAAGAATGGATCAGGAACAACAAGGTGCAGCACGAATTATACAAATCAATTACCCGGTAAGTATACGCATGAGTACAAAAATAAAAACAGGTATTGTTGGTTTCGGTTACATGGGCGAGATCAGGTTGCGCAATGTGATGGAACATCCCGGTATGGAACTGGTAGGGATCTGCGATCCCAACCGGGAAGAACAGATCGCTGCAAAGAATGTTGCGGTTTACAAAGACTGGAAAAAGCTCGTTCACGACAGCGATGCGGTGATCGTATGCACACCCAATTTTGCGATACCCGAAGTGGCGATCTATGCAATGAACCATGGCAAACATGCATTCTGCGAAAAACCACCGGGCCGCAATTACAACGACATCAAAGCGATCCGCTACGCCGAAGTTGCAAATCCGGGTGTGAAGCTGATCTTTGGTTTTAACCACCGACACCACCCCGGCATTACAGACGCAAAAGCGATCATTGATTCAGGATCGCTGGGAAATATCCTTACCCTGCGCGGTATGTATGGAAAAGGTGGCGGATACGATTACCACACCTCCTGGCGAAACGACGAAGCGGTTTCGGGCGGTGGTATCCTGCTCGACCAGGGCATTCACATGCTCGATCTCTTCCGGTATTTTGTTGGCGATTTTGTTGAGGTGCACGGCATGCGCGCCATTACGGCGTTCGACATAGAAGTGGAAGACAATGCAGTGGTGATATTGCGCACCGCCGCAGGGCAACTCGGGCAACTGCATTCATCGGCAACATCCTGGAAGCATACGTTCCGTTTAGAGATCGGTTGTGAAAAAGGGTATGCGGTGATCTCGGGGTTGTTGTCGAAAACCGGGAGTTATGGAAGGGAAACGCTTGTGATCGGCAGAAGGCCATCGCAGAACGAAAAAATGGCTGTTGGCAACCCGCGCGAAGAAACGATCTACTACGATCACGACCCGTCATGGAACATCGAGATCGCACATTTTGCAGAATGTATTCTTGAGAACAGGCCCATTGAAAAAGGAACATCCAACGATGCATTGAAAGTGATGGAGATCATCGATAAAGTATACCAATCACCCATCATCCCTTCGGATAAAAGAAATTAATATGAAAACTGTTGTATCTGTAAACGAGATCTCAGAGTTTGAAATAAAACCCAGGGCGGAACTTGCGCAATGGAAAAATGCGGTGGCGGAAGAGATCAAAACACGCTGGGCCGGGAAAAAAGATTGGGTAAAAGTTGATTGCCCTGTTTGCGCCAGCAGCGCATCCAACCCGGCGTTCGACAAATCGGGATTTGTATACGTGGAATGCAGCAATTGCAAAACATTGTACGCAAAAGAGCGCCCTTCGGAAAATGAATTGAACTGGTGGTACAAGGAGTCGGCTTCAACGGAATTCTGGACAAATAAATTATTGAAATTAAGCGCTGCATCGCGTGATGAAAAGATCATCGAACCGCGTGCCAACTGGATCATGGATGGATTGTCGGAATACTTGCCGGGACAATCGTTTTCTGCCATTCAGTACACAGACATCTCCTTCTTCGGAAAAGCACTGATCGAAAAAGTAGCCGGTTATGCAAAAGGGATGAAGATCGTTTCCGCCGGTTTAACGGACGGCGACGTAGACTTTGAAAACAATGTTCAGAAAGCCGGGAGCAGGTCGCTGGACGACTTTTCTTCCCTGGATAAAACAAATGTATTGGTTGCAATTGATGTACTGGAAAGGATCTCGGGCATATCAAAATTTTTAGGGCAGGTAGAAGATGTTGTGCTGCCCAACGGGCTTTTGTTTGCAACATGCCCTGTTTCGAGCGGATTTGAGATCCAGTCGTTGTGGGAGCGTTCACCTTCGGTGATCCCGCCCGACAAACTGAACCTTCCCTCAGTGCAGGGACTGATCGATCTTTTTACAGCTTCCGGCAAATGGAAAATACTTGAACTCAGCACACCGGGTATGTTTGATGTGGAAATGGTAAAACAAACCATCGCTCAATTGCCCAACGAACAATGGCCGCGCAGTTTGCGCGCATTGGTTGATACGATCAGCCCGCAAGGGGTGGCGATGTTTACAGAATATTTGCAATCGCAACGGTTGTCCTCTTTCGCGCGCATCGTTCTGCGCAGGATCTAAATACAAAAACATGCTTGCAGAAAAGATCAAACAAAAGCTAAAGGAAAAAAAACCTTCTATTGGTACCTGGATGTCGATGGCCCATCCTTCCATTGCTGAAATACTGGCAATGGCAGGTTACGATTGGGTTGTGGTTGAAACAGAACACACCGCGATCGATGTTTCAGAAGTATTGCGTTTGGTGATCGCGATCGAACAGCGCGGATCCATACCATTGGTAAGGCTCGCTTCCGTTGATCCTGTACAGGCCAAGGCAGTACTGGATTCCGGCGCAGCCGGCGTGATCGTTCCCATGGTAAACACAAAAGTAGAAGCCGAACTGGCAGTCGCCATGTGCAAATACCCGCCTATGGGAACGCGGGGCGTAGGGCTTGCACGTGCGCAGGGATATGGCGTTGACTTTGATGCCTATGTTACAAAAGCAAATGAAAAAACATTGGTGATCGTTCAGATCGAACACATCGATGCGGTGAATAATATAGATGAGATCCTTTCTGTTCCGGGTATCGACGGAACATTCATCGGGCCTTATGACCTGTCGATGTCGTTGGGAATACCGGGGCAATTATCCCATCCCAAAGTGATCGAAGCAAAACAAAAAGTGCTCAAAGCCGTGCTCGCAAAGGGATTGGCAGCGGGCATCCATATGGTGCAGCCGTCTACTGCGGTACAGGATTGTGAGAACGCAGTTAAAGAAGGGTATACGTTTATAGCAGTGGGAACAGACATCCTGTTCCTGGGCGACAGTGCGCGCAAAATGCAGTCGGATCTGGAAAAATCGATCGGATAAGTGCTGTTTGACGGAAAGATAGAAATTGTGATACTTGATTTTGACGGCGTGATCGTTGAATCGAATGACATAAAAGACCGTGTATTTGATGAACTGTTCAAACGTTTCCCGGAACAATACGAGGCTGCATTGAATTACCATCGTACACATGTTTCCGTATCGCGTTTCCAGAAGTTTGATTTCCTGCTCGCGCAATTGGGAAGAACGGACGATGCGGTATTGAGGCGGCAGTTGCTGGAAGAGTTTTCTTCCCTAACGCTGGAGAAAATGAAAAATGTTTCTTTCGTGAACGGCGCAGTGGATTTTTTAAAGACGATGAAGCCGCATTATCCCCTGTACCTCGCATCCGTTACGCCGATACATGATCTCGAGATCATACTTGACCATTTGCAGATCCGGTCTTATTTCAAAAACGTATACGGTTGCCCGCCATGGACTAAGATCGATGCGGTATACGACATACTTTCAAAGGAAAACAGTTCCGCGCAAAATGCGGTATTGATCGGCGATTCGTATGGCGACCAGAGAACAGCCTTTCAAACAGGTGTTCATTTTATCGCAAGGCAAAGCGGGCTGCACTTCGACGATCCGCAACCTGAGATAAGCGTTGACGACCTTAACGGCCTTGCAAATTTATTTTTGAATTGACAGAACCAGCATGGACAATATTTTAATAGCCCTTTCCACCTTCGCTGAATTTGATGCAAAACCGTTGGAGTTGTTGAAAGCGTCGGGCATTCCCTATACCATTCATTCAACAGGGAAAAGAATAACGAAGGAGGAATTGTTGCAGGCAGGAAAAAATGCAACCGTGATCGTAGCCGGTGTTGAACCATATGATGCGGAAGTGCTTTCAGCGCTTACCAACCTGCGCTGCATCTCCCGCTGCGGCGTTGGGGTGGATGCGATCGACCTGGAAACGGCAAGTGAAAAAGGCATCACGGTTTTAAATACACCCGATGTTCCCACGATCGCTGTTGCCGAACTTGCTATCTCACTTTATTTTTCCCTGAGCCGCAACCTGCGTGTGCAGGCAAACAGCATGGGAAATAAGAAATGGGAGCGGCTTGAATCGCATCTTGTGAGTGGCAGAACCATTGGCATCATTGGGTTTGGAAGGATCGGCAGAAAGATCGCCGAGTTTCTCAAGCCGTTCAACGTGAAGATTCTCGTGGCGGATCCTTTCCTGGCGAAAGAATCTGTTGGCAACCTGGGCGCAACCCTGGTTGATAAAGAAACGTTGTTGCGCGAATCGGACATTGTTTCAGTTCACGCCGCAAAATCAAATACACCCGTGATTGGTGCCGATGATTACAGCAGGATGAAGAAAGGCGCACTTCTTGTTAACCTGTCTCGCGGCGGAATGATCGATGAGGATGGATTGTTGAAAGCCATCCGATCGAAACACCTGGCCGGTGCGGGTCTCGACGTGTTTGCCAAAGAACCCTACAACGGTCCATTGTGCGATCTTGAAAATGTGATCCTTACCCCGCACAACGCTACATCAACAGTTGAGACACGCGTTGCCATGGAAGTGGAGTGTGTTGAGAACGCCATTCGTTTCACCAAAGGTTTGGTAACAGCGGATGAGAAAGTCGTTTAAAACATTGATGTTCCATGGCGTTGCCGATGATATGAGTGAACACTGCGTGTTCATGCCAAGCAGGAACTGTTTTGTACGCACGGACGATTTTGAAAAAGCGATCGATTATTGCAGCAGCCGTTTTAAAATTCTTCGTCCCGGTGACCTGGATGCGTATTTTGATGGAACTGCTTCAGACGATGGTATATTTATTACAGTTGACGACGGGCTTCAATATTTTTTCGATCATGCTTTGCCCGTTTTAAAAAAATACAATGCGCCGGCAACGGTCTTCATTACATCAGACTGGACAAACGAGGGAATAGAGCCTGCGATATTCGCGCTTGAATATCATTTGTACAGCAAACTGCCCGCGAAACTTGTTGTTAAAAAAAACGAGCTGCATTTCGAACGACAAGTGACCGGAAAAAGCGGTATCAATGCAGTGTTGAATGAATTGTGGAACGAGCTTTTTAACAGGAAAATCTCCGCAAATTCCATCCGTGCAAACGAGATATCCCTGAATGGCGTTCCAATGAATGAATTAACGGATGAGGGCAACCCCGGGTACTGGAAACCCGCATCATGGGAAACCATTCGCGCCGCGCACCTAAGCGGCATCATCGATATTGGCGGGCATGGAAAAACGCATACCCCTTTTTCATGGTTGCGTGCGGATGAGCTGGAACAGGAGATGGCCGAAAACAAAAAAGAGATCCAAACGCATTTGAATACAGAAGCAGTTGTTTGCACATTTCCGCACGGTATGTATGATGAGAAAACACTTGCCGTGGTTGGGAAACATTTCGCTTACGGGTTTACAAACAGGGTGGTGCCGGCTGCTGTTGAAACGAGGACGTGCCTATCGCGTTACAATGTTCCATTTCAGAGGCCCAATTCAATCCCGTCGTTATTGTCGTACCCCTTTGCAGGAAAGATATTGCGCAAGGCGGGGGCGGTAAGCGGCTGGTATTGATTTAATTTCAGGAATCGTTATAAAAAAGAAACAATGACAAGAGCAGAAATCAATGACATCGTTATCGCCACTTTCAAACGGGTGATCAACGACAGCGATAAAACAATAGACAGTGAGCCAACACCGGATACGGCGATCATGGGCAGCGAAAGCATCTTTGATTCGGTAGACCTGGTAACTTTTATCGTGGCATTGGAACAGACGCTGGAAGATGACCACAACATATCGATCACGCTGGCAGACGACCGTGCTTTGGGACAAGCGGTGAGCCCGTTTAAAAGCATAGGCACGATCCGCGACTACATTGAAGTATTGGTAAACGAAAAATAATCTACTGCATGGTCATTTTGATAACAGGCACCAGCCGCGGTATCGGCAAAGAACTGGCGCAGCATTATCTTGCTGCGGGGCACGCTGTTATTGGATGCAGCCGGAAGGTTGTTGATCACGGCGATGACAAGTATACACATTACGTTCTCGATGTTACGGACGAAAGATTGGTGAAAAATATGTTCAGCGAGATCCGGAAAAAACATGGGAGGCTCGATGTACTCATCAACAATGCTGCGGTAAACCAGACCCTTGCACCTGTGTTGCTGGTATCTGTACAGGCAGCGATCAATACGATGCATACAAATTTTATCGGAACATTTCTTTTTTCTCGCGAAGCCGCAAAACTGATGATGAAAAACCATTCGGGCCGCATCATCAACCTCGGAAGTATGGCCATAAGGCATGAAGAGAAAGGTGAGGCGATCTACACGGCGTCAAAAGCAGCGGTTGTTTCGTTTACAAGGGTGTTTGCCAAGGAAGTGTTCCAACATGGGATCACCTGCAATGTTGTTTCGCCTTCGGCGATCGATACCGACCTCCTGAAAAACATAGACAGCGATGCATTGCAAAAAGTGTTGCAGCGAAATGCGATCCCTGAAATGGGTACAACGGGAGAGCTGGCGCATACCCTGGACTGGCTCATCGATCCTGCCAGCGATACAATAACCGGACAGCATATTTACCTCGGAGGTGTTTGAGAAAATGGAGATCAGGAGAATTGTAAACGGGAAATGGGAGGAGAATTGTTACATCGTTTCCGATGGGCAGGATGCAGTGATCATTGATCCCGGTGGAAATTTTGAGGAGCTGGAAGAATACACCAACGGGAATGGTTTAAAAGTATGGGCGGTAATAAACACACATGCCCATTTTGACCACATTGTTTCGGTAGCGGATGTGGTGGATGCGTTCAAGTGCCCGTTTTACCTGCATTCGGCGGATAAGCGTTTGTTGCGATCCGCAAATCTTTATATGTCGCTTTTTATGGGCGAAGCGCCGATCCGGGTTCCTGTTGTAGATCGTGAATTGGACAACACTGCGTTGCCGCTAGTATTCGGCAACTTACGAATAGAAGTGATGCATACACCGGGGCATACAGATGGCGGTGTTTGTTTCCTGATCGGCGATCACTTGTTCACGGGTGACACCTTGATGAAAGGATCGATCGGAAGGCTCGACCTTCCCGGCGGGAACAAAGAAAAAATGAAAATCTCTTTACAGAAAATCGCGTCTATGCCAAACGGGTTGAAAATTTATCCTGGCCATGGCGAAACATCAACCATCGCAGCAGAGCTTGAACACAATGAGGCTTTCAAGAGTTTTTTAAAATGAATGGAACGATCAAACATATCGAATACCACCTTCCTGCCAGGATCGTGACCAATACGGACCTGCGCAACGAGTTCCCGGATTGGGATGTAGACAAGATCGAAAAAAAATCCGGTGTGGAACAAAGGCACATTGCATCGGCTGAAGAAACCGCTTTCGACCTGTCGGTTAAAGCATGCGAAAAATTATTTGAACAGTTCGACCGGGAAAATATCGACGGCATCATCTACTGCACACAGAGCCCTGATTACATCATGCCTTCGAATGCGTTTTTGCTGCAGCGTCATTTCAAACTCAGCGAACGCGCGTTTGCTTTTGATTTTAACCATGCCTGCACCGGCTATATATATGGTTTGATGATGGCCGATTCATTCATCCGTTCTGGGGTAGCGAAGAATATACTGCTGGTGAATGCGGATACCTATTCAAAATTCATCAACACGAAAGACCGGTCCACGCGCGTATTGTTCGGTGACGGCGCAGCGGCGTCTGTTATTGGTGTTTCAGAAAACGGAACGGGCATCAAAGATGTTGTTCTTGCAACGCATGGTGATGGGTATGATAAGTTTATGATTCCCGCGGGCGGTATGCGTTTGCCAAAGTCGGCAGCCACCGCCATCGAAACCGCCGATCATGCCGGCAACATCAGGAGCGCTGATGATATCAGGATGGATGGCCTTGCCGTTTGGTCGTTCATCAATTCAAAAGTACCGCAACAGGTAAACGAATTGCTCGGGTGCAACGGCCTTGCGCTCGCAGACATCGATCTCTTTATTTTTCACCAGGCAAGCCTGATGACGATCGAATCGTTGGTAAAGAAAATGCAATTGCCGGGTGAGAAGGTTTTTATGAACATCGGTAAGATCGGTAACACGGTTTCTGCATCCATACCCATTGCCATAAAAGACGCGATGGATTGTGGTAAAATGCGGCCGGGGCAAAAGATAATTCTCTGCGGGTTTGGCGTAGGGCTTTCTTACGGAACCCTTTTGTTAAACACATGATCATGCAGGAAGAGAACAGCATTTCATTTTTGCTGGAACGATTTGACGCCCACCAACATGAGGAATCCATAATCTGGAATGACAAGTCATTTTCGTACCAATGGCTCATGGAGCGGGTTGTTTTTTTCGAGGAATATATCTCGCAAAACGACATCGCCGAAGGGACTGTTGTTGCACTGAAGGGCGATTTTACGCCAAACAGCATCGCCTTGTTCCTTGCGCTCGTTAAAAAAAATGCGATCGTGGTTCCCTTGGTTGCTACGGTAAAGAACGAAGAAGAATTGGTAACGATCTCGGGCGCCGGTGCTGTTTTTACGATCGATCAAAACGACGAATGCAGTGTTGTAAAGAACGGCCGGCAGGCCACTCATGCGTTTTACGATATCATAAGGGACCGCAGGCATCCGGGCCTGGTTTTGTTTTCGTCGGGAACTTCAGGGGAGCCAAAATGCGCGGTGCACGATTTCGCAAAACTGCTCGACAAGTTCCGCACAAAACGGACGGCGCTGCGGACATTGAATTTCCTGTTGTTTGATCATTGGGGTGGATTGAATACGATGCTGCATATTTTATCGAACGGCGGCGTAGTGATTTCCACCAAAGACCGTTCGCCGGCAAACATCTGCCGTTTGATAGAAAGATACAAGATCGAATTGTTACCCGCTTCCCCAACTTTTCTGAACCTCCTGCTGCTAAGCGAAGCGTACAATGAATTTGACCTGGGCAGCCTTAAAATTATTTCTTACGGAACAGAGCCCATGTTGCCATCAACGCTCCGGCGTTTGAAAGAATTGTTCCCGAACGTGAAGCTGCAGCAAACCTATGGCCTGATCGAATTGGGCGTGCTGCGTTCAAAATCGGAAAGCGACGAATCGCTTTGGGTAAAATTGGGTGGTGATGGATACGAACTGCGCGTGGTGGATGGGCTGCTGGAGATAAAAGCTGCTTCGGCTATGCTTGGATACCTGAACGCACCGAGCCCTTTTACAGAAGATGGATGGTTCAAAACAGGTGATGCTGTTGAAGTGAATGGAGCGTATTTCAGGATACTGGGCAGAAAGTCGGAGCTCATCAATGTAGGAGGCGAAAAAGTATATCCTTCCGAAATAGAAACGGTGATACAGGAGATGCCAAACATAGCAGAAGTTATGGTATATGGCGAAAAAAGCCCGATCACGGGGATGATCGTGGTTGCCCGCGTAAGGTTGTTTGAAGAAGAAGATAGAAAAGATCTCGCCAGCCGGGTAAAAAAACATTGCAGGCAGGTGCTTGCGCCTTATAAAATTCCGGTGAAGATAGTTGTAGACAACGAAGTACAATATGGCGACCGCCTGAAGAAAACAAGGGTGTCGTAAACAGATGAAGAGGCCGCTTTCACTTACCCAGTCACAATTTCAATACATCGTTGAACAATCGGAGGCGATCCTCGAAAAACATGCATCCGATTTTTCAATCGTTGGCAATGCATGGTTGAATGTATTACATAGCCATCCATCGATACAGGAGCGTTACGTTCGTGTGTTCCATAAAAGGACGGTACCTGAATTGATCACAGATGTGTTGCGGGGAGCAGTAAATATTTTGGCCGGCCTCATTCGGTCGCTTACCATGATTTTTAAAACCCCTGGCCTGAGTAAGATCAAACCGCAAACGGATGTGCTTTTTATATCTCATCTGTTGAATGCATCCACACCCAAACATGCGCCTGATTTTTATTTCCAGGAATTACCGGACTACCTGCAGTCGCAGGGCTACCATGTAGCAGTTGGGCTGATGAATCATGTTCCGGCTTTCAAAGGATGGGTGGATGATGAGACCGCTTCGGCGCAACCAGAGAAGTTTGTATTGCCATTGCAGCTTGCTCCTGTTGCCGAATTAAAGATCATAAGCAGGGCTTTGCGGACAGCGTTTTTTTTCTTCCGGCAATACCTCGAAGAGAAGGATCCGTTGCGAAAATCGTTCTTAAGGGAATTATCCGGGAATACACTTTCACCGCACACGCTCCGAGCTTACCGTTTGTACGAAACGCTGGTGCCCGTGATCAGACAAACCAATATAAAAACGATTGCGTTTACATACGAAGGACACTCATGGGAAAGGATGGCTTGCCATGCAGCAAAAACGGCTCCGCGTAAAATAATGGCAATAGGATACCAGCACACCATATTGTTTCCAAGTTCACATTCCATAAAAAAATCGCGTGGGGCCGCTTATGATCCTGATTTGATACTCACGGTTGGCGGAGTTACACGCGGTATACTCATGGCCTCGGGTGAATTGAGAAATACGGCCATCCTGGAATACGGCTCACCAAGATTAAAGCGGGAGCCCGTATATACACCAGTTGGGGAGACCGTCAACGCGTGCCTTGTTACACCCGAAGGTTTGGTCAACGAGTGCATGGCTTTGTTCGGGTTTGCTGTGAAAGCGGCGATAGCGATGCCGGAAACAAGTTTTATTTTCCGCACGCACCCAACGATCCGTTTTACAGACCTGCAGGAAGAAGAGCCCCTGCTTCGCGAGTTGCCGCCGAATATTATTCTTTCGACAAATAAAAACATCGACGACGATTTTAAAAGATCAAGCTGGTTGTTGTACCGTAACTCATCCGTTGCTTTTTTTGCAGTGCTTTCCGGTTTGCGGCCCCTGTACCTGCAGATAGGCGCTGAAATTTCAGATGATGTGTTGTATGCGCTGAAGAGCTGGCGCAAAACGGTTACGGATCTTAGCGATCTGGAAAAGATTTTTGCGCAGGATGCACATACTTCGTCGGAAGAGAGAACTGCAGAACGTGAAGAGGCCTTCGCGTTTTGCAGGAAGTACATGATCCCATATGACGTAAAGGTTTTCGAACAGTTCATCAAAGAAGGAGCGATGCATGCCTGATTTCAGCATCACCCATATTGTAGCGGCTGATATCCCGCGGGTATCGCAATACCTTGAAACAAAATCGGGTGGTGTTTATACAAAGCAGGATTGGATGCGCATCCTGGAATGGATCTGGATCAACAATCCAAATGTTGAAACGAGTACGATCCTCGGCTGGTCGATCACTGACGAGAACGATACGATACACGGCGTGCTCGGGAACATTGCTGCGAAATGTGTGGTTGATGGTGTTGTACATCCATCTTACTGGGCCACAAGCTGGTTTGTAGATGAGGATGCACGCAAACACAGCCTTGAATTATTTATGAACTATGTTAAACAAGGCGGGCTGCTGATGAGCAATACACCCAATCCTTCTGTTGAAACGATGCTTGTAAAAGCATTCAAATACAAACGTGCGGATTCACCTTGGTTTACGGGCTCGTTCCTGTTCCCGGTCAAGCCTTTGAAAGATTTTTTCAGTGCCAGGAAAAACAATGGGTCGCTGTTGAAACGCGCTGCGCTTACAGCGGCATCGGTTCTGTTGAAGATCCCGCAGGCATTTGTTTTTTTTAAGGGCAGGGCCAACAAAACATTCCGCGGGATTTCTGTGGCATGCGTTGATAATTTCTCGAGCGAAACCGACGAATGGTTTGAGGCGTTCAGCCGGCAACACCGTTTTGCTATGAACCGCTCGGCGGCGATGTATCGCTGGATCTTCCTTGACCGCAGCAACCGTTCTTCCTTCAAGCCATTTGAAATAAGACACGCGGGAAAGATCCTCGGTTACCTGGTCTTCAAAACAAAATACAACGCCACTTCCGGTTTTCATTACATGGAACTGGTTGATGAGGCTTTGCTGCCCATGGACGATGCACTTTTGCGGCAGGTGATCATCAAAACATATTACAAGGCAAACCTGCACGCCTCACATGAAACGTTTCTGATCATGCGTTCCAATAATGAAAAGGTAAAACAGGTGTTGCGTGGTTTGTTTGGAATAGCGGTGAACAAGGTAGAGAAGACCTATTATAAACAATCTTTTCTTAAGAGGGACGAACAACCCTTCCTTACTTCGCTGGATGGCGATAGCATTTTCTTCTGACAACTCATTATTTATCAAAAACAAAACCAAAGTGAGCAACCAATTCGCAAAACAGTACCTGCAGGAAGCCGCAGAGATCATCTCGAAAATTGATGTAGACCAGATCGATAAAATGACAGCGCTGCTGCTTGAGCTGCGCAACAATAAGGGCCGCCTTTTTTTGGTGGGCGTAGGTGGCGGAGCGGGCCATGCGAGCCATGCAGTAAATGATTTCAGGAAGATCGCAGGTATAGAATCATATTCGCCGAGCGACAATGTGAGTGAACTCACCGCACGCACCAACGACGAAGGTTGGGAAACAACCTATTCTGCATGGTTGCAGGTGAGCAATCTCAGTTCCAAAGACATGCTGTTCGTTTTTTCAGTGGGTGGCGGCGATGCCGAAAGGAACATCAGCGCGAACATTGTGAATGCATTGAAACTCGCTAAAGAAACGGGCTGCAAAATAATAGGTGTGGTTGGCCGCGATGGCGGGTACACGGGCAAGGTTGCAGACGCATGCGTTATCGTTCCAACCGTTAACAAAGATTACATTACACCGCATACCGAATCTTTCCAGGCATTGGTGTGGCACCTCATTGTGTCTGATCCACGTTTGCAGCAGATGAGCAATAAATGGGAATCGCAGAAATAATGCAGGCTATCCGCAATCGTTCCCTAGCAGGCGCAAAAAATAGATTTCTGTCTTATACAACCATGTTGATCCTGGTCAGCCTTGTTGTAAGACTGGCCGTTTACTTTCTGCTGCCGCCTTCGGCCGACCTTAACAAGTACCAGAATTCCGGCCCCTTGTATTATTCGGCGCTCACGGAACATTTTGCAGACTACCTCGCGTTCAGCACAAATATTCCGCCAGGCACATTTATCGTGCATGCAGCAGTGCTGAACATAGTGGATCTTGAAACAGCAACATCTGCCAGGATCTTCCTTATGCTTGTTTCGATACTGGATGTGATCGGGATCGTGTTGTTGTTCAGGTCGGCATTGCGCATCGGTGCCAATAAAAAATTCGCGTTTATCATCTCGTGTATTTTTTCAATCGCCCTGGTCTCTTTCGAGATCTGGCGCGACGGGATGCATTACGACCATCTTACTTTTGTGCTCACTTCCTTGTTCGCCTGGTCGTTGGTGAAGGCCATTCAAGACGAATCAAATCTGTTGAACGCATTGTGGGTGGGCATTGCAGCCGCTTTACTGGTATCTCAATCGGCCGCCAACGCTGCGATTGCGCCTTTTTCAATTGTTTTGATATTTGCATTGTTGTATTTGCCGCGTAAGCAGTTTCGTAAAATGCTGGCTGCTTTGGCAATCAGTATTTCACTTCCGCTGGTTTTGATGGTTATCATAGGCAGGAAAAATGCAGCCGAAACAAACGAGTCGCTTACCAGCAACAAGGCCGGTCCCGCGATGATGATGGTTGTTCAGCGTGCCTATGGATACGATGTTGCAGCAGTGCGATCGATCATGCAACGCGGCGGAGCACCGGGTTGGTACCTGTGGGCATACGATCATGCCACACCATCGGTAGATTATAACACCCTGCAGCCGTTTACCGCAACCATTCCATTATCGCAGGCTTTTGGCATTTGTTTCTTTGCAAAACAGGCAACGGGTTATTGGAATTTTGATTTCAATCCGTTGATCGGTTATTTATCCGCAAACGGCCCCAAAAAGCTGTTGCCGGTTGTTAAGGCTGACGCGGCCGATGCGGTTTATAAACCCTATCGCTTTTCAGGATTTTCTTCAGAATTGAGTCCGCGGTGGATCGGCGTATACGGCAGTGTTTCCAAAAAAATATATTTCAAAGCACTGCAAGACAATCCCTGGGGCATGTTGAAAGCGTTTGCAAAACAACAATCTGTTTTCGGAATTTGCGGCCCGCTGTTTATGTACAATGTTTCACAAAGCAAACCTAATTTCTTGGCACGCGGCGCTTTACGTACGATGAAGGAGAAGCTGCCACTGCATCTATTGATCGAACCCGCAGCGCTGGTTTTTGCCGGTGTCGCTTTGTTTGTTTATATATTGTCGTTGGGCGCCATTCCCTTTGCATTGATCCGGTCTGTGAAAAACAAAAGCAGGCGCTTGTTTTACCTGCAGCACCCGTTTGTACTGTTATCGATCCCGGTTGTTTGTATTGCCGTTGTCTATTCCTGTTTGGTAGGCGGAGAGAACGATCGCTATTTTATGCAGGCAACGCCTTATATATTGATCATGGCCTGTTACCTCACGGTACTGTTTAAAAGATACATCCGGAAGTTTCCAATTTTGCAGCAGTTTATTTGATAGTTCATGAACCTGATCCCCACAAACCCCAATTCGCCCCATTGCCGCATCGGTATTTTTGTGATCGCATATAATGCGGAGAGCCATATCGAAAAGACATTGAGCCGCATTCCCGAAGCGGTGTGGCAGAAGCTTACGGTGGTATACATTGTAGACGACTGTAGTTCTGACGAGACCACTTTAAAGGCGCTCGACTTCCATCACCCGCATTCCGCGAAGATCGTCGTGATCAGGAACCGCGTGAATCTTCGTTACGGCGGCAACCAGAAACTGGGTTATCAATGGGCCATCGACCAGCAATTGGATATAGTGGTTATGCTGCATGCAGACGGACAATATGCGCCGGAGTTCCTTGAGCAAATGTATACGCCGATCATGAACAACGAAGCGGACGTGGTCATTGGTTCGAGGATGATGACGGCCAAAACTGCGTTGCAGGGTGGTATGCCGAAATACAAGTATTACGGAAACAAGATCCTTACCCGGATACAGATCGCCCTTACGGGTTTGAAATTATCAGAGTACCATTCCGGCTACCGCGCATACAGCGTAAAATACCTGAAGAGTATTCCATTCTGGGAAAATTCAAACGAATGGCATTTTGATACGCAGATCCTGCTGCAGAATTACCAGGTGAATGCGCGCATCAGGGAGCTGCCGATACCAACTTATTATGGCGACGAGATCTGTCACGTAAACGGCATCAGCTATGGGCTCAACTGCGTGCTCACGTCTACCGGCTTTGCATTGTTCAAAAGCGGCATCTATTACAGCCGCAAATACGATGTGAACCTGAAGGGGCAACGTTATTTCGATAAATTTGATGATCCATATTCAAGCCACTCCATCATTTATAAATATTTACTCAATCACGGTGTTGACGGTAAAAAGATCCTTGAGCTGGGTGTTGGCGACGCATCGCTGACCAGGAGGTTAAAAGCAAATGGCGCAATGATCGATGGCGTTGAGCTCGACAAAGTTTACATTGAACAGGCAGAACCGTATTGCCGGCAGATCTTTACAGGCGACCTCAACAAAATAGAAACGCTCGGGCTCGATACCGATTACGATATCATTGTGGCCGCAGACATTCTTGAACACCTGGTTGACCCGGAATATGTTTTGTCGAAACTGAAGACCCATCTCAAAAAAGACGGGCTGCTGGTTGTTTCGTTGCCCAATGTTGCAAATATTTACGTACGGATGAGTTTGTTGTTCGGGCGTTTCAACTATCATTCCAAAGGGCTGCTTGATAAAACGCACCTGCATTTTTATACCATCAGCACCGCATCGTCTATGCTGGCAAAAACAGGATGGAAAATACAGGGTAAAAACGTAACGGCCATTCCATTGGCGATCGTGTTTCCTTTTCTGCGGTTGACTGCGTTCAGGTGGATGTTGCAGTTGTTTTACGGCCTTACCAGGATATTCAGGGGCTTGTTTGCGTACCAGAGCCTGTTCTTTTGCACCAATCCAAACAGCACCAGGTTATTATAATGGCGGAGAACGGTAATCAAAACGTGTCGGTAGTGATCGCAACATTGGGCGGCGATTTTCTACAGGGAACGATCACGGCCCTGATGCAGGGATCGTTGCCGCCAGCTGAAATATTGATCTGTATTCCCACAGAACACGCTCACAAAACGCAACACCTCGCAAACGATGTTGTAAAAAACCTGGCGATCGATATCCGGGGGCAGGTAAAGCAACGTGCCTATGGTTTTACGCAGGTACAAAACGACATGGTTCTCCAGCTTGATGATGATACCCATGTGGAAGCGCGTTCGTTGCGCGAAATGGTTGCGGTATTGCAAAAGCTGGGTAAGGGTAATGCAGTTGCCCCGATCTTTTATGGGCCACATACGAAGACCTGTATACATACATTGCAAAATGGCTTGTTGAAAAATATTTTTGATTACATTGTTTGCGGGGCCCCCTGGGGCAAAAAGAAAATGGGGGTGATTACATCCATCGGACTGAACTATGGTGTGGATGACAAATATGCAAGCACGGATCTGGTTTCGGTTGGATGGCTGCCAGGCGGATGCGTGTTGGCATATAAAGACGACCTGGTAACGGAAAACTATTTTCCTTTCAAAGGGAAAGCGTATTGTGAAGACATTCTGCACTCTTTTTTCAAAAAACAAAAGGGCACACGTCTTTGGGTTGCAACGCGTACGCGGGTTTATACTGATGAACCGGCGTCAAGATTGAGCAGGGCCATTGTTGACAAAGAGATACCAATCAGACGTTATTACGTGTCTCTGAGCAATGGACCCATGTGGCGGTTGTTTATTTATGAGACCTTTTGCAAGATCAGAAGCTTCTTCTATTCCTTTACACACAACACCGAACAATAGGCACATTGTAAATCAGAATGCTGATTCATTCATCAAAAAGAGTATTACCTGTTGTACAATGGTAATGCATACGTAAAAACATGTATAACATAGCAATCATTGGAGCTGGTCAACTAGGAAGCAGGCACCTGCAGGGTTTGATGAAGAGCACGCTTGATCTGAACATTGCTGTTGTGGATCCGCTTGAGTCTTCGCTGGCAGTTGCAAAACAACGCGCCGGGGAGATTCCGCGGGGAAAGAATAAGATCAATGTAAACTATTTTACAGTCATTAGTGAATTACAGCGGACGATCGACTTTTGCATCGTTGCAACAAATTCGGATGTAAGGTTACGGGTGTTAAAGGAAGTGGCGGATAGAAGCGATGTTAAAAACATGTTGCTTGAAAAAGTGTTATTCCAGGATTTGGCCTCTTATGATATCGCACAGGATTTGCTGACCGAAAAGAAGATCAAAGCATGGGTGAATTCCGGATGGAGGAATTTTCCTTTTTTAAAAGAAATCAGGAATGAAGTGAGGGCGCCATCGAAAATGACTTATGTTGTGACGGGGGGTAGGTGGGGATTGGCATGCAACACGATTCATAATATGGACCTGTTGAGCTGCTTGAGCGGTATCCAGGATTTTACACTGGATATTTCTGCCATTGAAAAAATCATCCCCAGCAAAAGAAATGGTTTTTATGAGATGATCGGAACATTGATCTGCCGTCAGTCGAATGGTTCAGTAATGCTCTTGAATAGCCGTGATATTGATTCGATAGATATGAACTTCCATATAACGTCAGACGACTATGAGTGGAATATAGATGGAATACGGTTGTCTGCAATCCGGACATCAATGGTATCGGCTGAACCTGTTGTGTCGAAACCTTATTCATATCCCTATCAAAGTGACACAACCAATATTCAATGCCATAATGTCTTATCAGGCAATGACCCCGATCTGCCTTCGTTTTCGTTTTCCGCAAAACAACATAAAACAATGATTACTGCATTTACTTCAGTGTTTCAAAAATTCGGCATCCCGGGATGTCCCATAACTTAATATAAAATGAATTACGATTGCTGGTTGTTGGGTGCAGGTAATATGGCGAAGGAGTATGTGAAAGTACTGCAAGAACTACAGGTGAAGACCCTCGTGATAGGCCGCAGTAAAAAAAGCGTGGATGATTTGCTCGCCGAATTTACCCTAGACGCAGTATACGGCGGGCTTGTTTCCCATAAAAACCTACTTGAATATCCGTTGCCGGAATTCGCAATTATAGCCGTGTCGAATGAGCAACTAACAGATGTTGCACTACAGTTGATCGGCTTGGGCATTAAAAACATCCTTGTGGAAAAGCCCGCAGGTTTACACTTCGATTCGGTTTTGCTATTACAGGAAGAAGCAAAAAGAACAGGCATCCGGTTATATGTTGCGTACAACCGACGGTTTTATACATCCGTAAACTACCTGAAAGAAAGAATCGCGGTTGAGGGAGGGATTGCTTCTGTGAGTTTTGAATTTACAGAGTGGGTGCATACGTTCGATACCAATCTGTATCCTCCAGAAGTATTGAGTCGTCTTTTGATCGTCAATTCAAGTCATGTACTCGATACTGTTTTTCATCTTGCGGGAAAGCCGCGTGAGTTGCATGCGCATGTAGGCGGTAACGCGGTGGTCTGGCATCCTGCAGGTTCTGTCTTTACAGGTTCCGGGCTTACGGAAAAAAATATTCCTTTTTCTTATGCGTCCAACTGGGGCGCGCCCGGACGTTGGGCTATCGAGATAACGACCCGGCAGAAACGGTATTATCTGAAACCGCTCGAGCGCTTGGCTGTGCAGGAAAAAGGAAGTGTGCAAGTGAACGAGATGGAGCTTGATTATTCGAAAGACATCGCGTTTAAACCGGGTTTGCTTGAGTTAACCAAGGCTTTTTTTAGAAACGATGCTTCGATCCTGTGCACGATCGATGAACATGTTGTGAACTTTGAGTTTTACGAAAAGATTGGAAATTACAGGTAGCATTAACAATCGCCAATGTCAGGAGCCAGGTTGCGTTATTCAGTTGTTATCCCCGTTTACAACGGGCGGCATTTTATCGGCAAAGCAATTGAAAGTTGTTTGGGGCAGACCATGCTCCCTGACGAAATAATTGTAATTGATGATGCAAGCACGGACGAAACGGTTTCCATTGTACAGTCGTTTCAATCGCCATTGATAAAAATTGAGCGAAATCAAGAAAACCGGGGTCCTTCCTTCAGCAGAAATAAAGGAATGAAACTTGCAGAATCGGATTGGATTCTTTTCCTGGATGCAGATGACCTTTTTCATCCTGAAAAGATCAGGATCGTGGACGATTGTATCAGGTCGAATGGAAAAATAAGAGCGTTCGGACATTCATATAACATTGCAGGGCTTGGCGGAGCACATCTGGGAGAATCTGTTCCGATACCGGAACGAATAACCTTGTGGCAGGTATTACTCAAGAATCCGGTGGTAACACCTGCGTTGTGTGTGCGTGCAGGGAACGATATTTTGTTTAATGAAGCGATGGGTTACGCAGAAGACCATGATTTTATCCTGCGCACGGCAGAACAATATGGCTTGTGGTTCATCGATCTTCCATTGTGTGTTTTACAAAGGGCGCCGCTTACAGGCGGCGGTATCAGCAGCCATAAATGGAAGATGAGAAAAGGTGAAATGAAAATGTATATGAACTATGGTAAAAGAAACAATCGGTATCTTTTGATTCCGTTTTTGCTGTTTTTTTCTTTGATGAAGCACGGCAGGCAAATTCTATTCAAACGAAAGCATAACGCACTGTGAAGGAAGCAGACAAAAAACTCGCCTCGGTTGCCGTGTTAATGGCCACTTACAACGGTGAGCGGTTTATAGAACAACAACTGGATTCCATCCTGGCGCAGGAGGATGTAGATGTGCATGTATTTGTGCGTGACGATCATTCTTCAGACCAAACGAGGCAACTGGTCCTGGCCTACCAGGAGCAAACGAAACGCGTTCTGTTACTAAACGACGTTCCTTACCAATTGTATGCCGCGAAAAATTTTATGAGTCTTGTGAAAGATGTGGATATCTCCGCTTTTGATTACATGGCTTATTGCGATCAGGATGATGTGTGGCTCCCGGGCAAGCTAAGCGAATCAATCGCAAAGATAAAGAAGGAAAAAAGGGATTGTTATGCATCCAATTTATTAATGGGCGATGCGGACGCGAATGTCATTCCAAACAGGTCATTGGTTAAAAAAATAGCTGCGTATCTTTTGAATTACAAGCGGAATAAAAAAATGCGTTACGACTTTTATTTTGAATCCGCTTCTGCCGGCTGTACACTGGTTTTAAACCAGCGTGCTGCGGTCTACCTCAAGAAAATATTCACCGAAGAGTTTGAACGTATCCCGGTGCGCGCATCTCATGATTGGTCAACTTATGCGGTTACGCGGCTAGGTGGATTCGAATGGTATATTGACAGCCGCTCGTTCATCATTTACAGGCAGCACTCAGAGAATGCATATGGTGCTAATATTGGTAGAAAGGCGATTGGCAAATTACTTAAGCTTTTTACTTCAGGATGGTATCGGCAACATATTTTGATGATCGATGAACTTTATAACCGTACAGGAACGCACCCTTCGTTTATAGAAGCAGTGAGGTCGTATCAACATACATCAATTCTCTCGAGATTCCGCATGGCATTCGCGGTTTCGTCTCACCGGCGCAAATGGGTTCACCGCGTGATGTTGTTTTTCCTGATCATCTTCGGTTATTGCAAATAAATTATGTACCGATTTTTTTTTAAAAGAATGGTAGATGTGCTGGTATCTCTATGCCTGTTGTTGTTGTTATTGCCTTTTTTCTTGATCATTGTAGTATGGATCCCAATAGCAACAGGCGAGCCCCCCTTTTTTTTCCAGGTGCGCCCGGGTAAAAACGGTCGCTTGTTCAAACTGGTAAAATTCAAAAGCATGAATGAAAAAAAAGATGCAGAAGGAAAATTATTGCCCGATGACCAGCGTTTTACAAGAACGGGCATTTTCCTCCGGAAAACATCGCTGGATGAAATTCCGCAGCTGCTGAATGTGCTGAAGGGAGATATGAGCCTTGTTGGCCCGAGGCCCCTGCTGGTTGAATACCTTCCGCTGTATAACTCCACGCAATCAAAACGGCACGAAGTATTACCGGGCATCACGGGATGGGCACAGGTAAACGGGCGCAACACAATCGGGTGGGAACAAAAATTTGAGTACGACGTCTGGTATGCAGAACATGTTAGTTTTGCCCTGGATGTGAAGATCATTTTCCGGACACTTGCCAGGGTTTTCAAAAGAGAAGGAATAAACGCATCGGCAACTGTTACCATGGAGAAGTTTACAGGAACAAAAAAGCCCCAATGAAAGAGATCGCATTAATCGGTGCCGGCGGACATGCCAAAGTAATCATTGAGATTATTGAAGAAATGGACGGCCGTATTGTGTTTGTAAATGATGACGAAAGCTCTGTAACAACGGTACTGGGATACTCGGTAAGCGTTGAAAAGCCGCCGGTAAATGTGGCTGCGCTGATAGCGGTAGGCAATAACCGCACCCGAAAGAAAATCGCACTCGAAGCAAAGAACCCGTTTGAAACGGCTGTGCATCCCAGGGCAAATCTTTCATCACGTTGCAAAATAGGAGAAGGCACAGTTGTAATGGCCGGGGCAACAATTAATTCAGAAACAAGAATCGGGAAGCATTGCATCATTAACACCAATGCATCCGTTGATCACGATTGTGAAATCGAAGATTTTGTTCACATAGCGCCTGGTTCCTCGGTGGCTGGAGGTGTTAGCATCGGCGAAGGCACTTTGGTGGGAATAGGAAGTGCCATTGTTCCTGGCATCCGAATAGGGAAATGGGCAACCATAGGTGCTGGATCCGTTGTTATTGAAAACGTACCCGATTATGCGGTGGTTGTGGGTGTTCCCGCCGACATAATCAAATACAACCAGTAGTTGAACATTCACGAAATAAAAACCATTCTACAGACCAATCATCCACCAGCAGATGCCAATTAGTAAGAATATATCACAGTATGTTGTTTTTTCTGAGGACAGCCTCAGTTTTGCGCTTCACAAAATAACGGATAACCGTTTCGGTTTTGTGTTTATCGTTGACCAGAGCGGGGTACTTGAAGGAATACTGACAGATGGAGATTTCCGCAGATGGCTCGTAAACACGACCAATTGGGATCTTAACCAACCCGTAACAATCGCCGGAAACAAAGAATTCCTTTCCTGCCAGGAGGATACGGCCATTGAAGAGATTGAATCACTCTTTTCGCGCGAGATCAATTTTATACCCATTGTAGACAAACGCAGGCGACTCACCGCCATCGCGATCAACAAAATGCAGGATCTGATCATCGGTAAGTTTGTGATCGCAGAGAACCAGCCTGTATTCATCATCGCGGAGATCGGCAACAACCACAATGGAAGCATTGAAATGGCAAAGGAACTGGTTGACAAAGCTTTTGAAGCCGGCGCCGACTGCGTTAAGTTCCAGATGCGCCAGATGGATAAAATGTACCGCAAAACAGGTGAGCACGAAGGCAACGCTGGTGAAGATCTCGGAGCGGAATATACACTTGACCTGCTTTCCCGCTTCCAGTTGCCCAATAAACAGTTATTTGAGGTGTTTGACTATTGCAAAAAGGTTGGCATTCTCCCACTTTGCACACCATTTGATGAAGAGAGTCTCGCACTGCTTGAAGGATATGGCCTTGAAGCGTACAAACTTGCTTCCGCAGATCTCACGAACCACGATCTGATCAAAAAAATGGCTGCAACGCGTAAGCCTATGATTTGTTCTACCGGGATGTCTTCCGAATCAGAAATACTTGCAGCTGTTGAATTAATGAAGCGCAACGGGGCGTCATTCGCTTTGCTGCACTGCAATTCTACTTACCCTGCACCGTTTAAGGATGTAAACCTGAATTACCTGCCCCATCTCAAAAAGATCGGAGGCAATTGCCAGGTTGGTTATTCCGGCCATGAGCGTGGTTACGCCGTTCCCATCGCAGCCGTTGCAAAAGGAGCGCGCATCATTGAGAAACACTTTACGATCGACCGCAATATGGAAGGCAATGATCACAAAATCAGTCTGCTGCCAGAGGAATTTGCCGAGATGGTACGCTCCATACGTGAGGTGGAGGAGTCGCTGGGATCCGGTGATATACGCCGCGTTACACAAGGCGAAATGATGAACCGCGAATTTCTCGGCAAGAGCCTCGTGGCCGCAAGGCCCGTAAAAAAAGGAAACGTCATACTTGAAGATGACCTCGATGTCAGAAGTCCGGGAAAAGGATTGCCGCCATACCGACGAAATGAACTGGTTGGCAAACGGGCGCCACGCGATTTTGAAACAGGCAGCTTTTTCTACCTGCGTGATCTGAAAGAAGAAACAGTTGTAGCGAAAAGGTACGCTTTCAAACGCCCTTTTGGAATTCCGGTTCGTTACCACGACTTCAACCAGGCAGTGAACAGTTCGAATCTCGATTTGGTTGAATTTCATTTGAGTTACAAAGACATGGAGATTGATCCTTCAAAATACTTAGACGGAAGTTACAACCTCGATTTTGTTGTGCACAGCCCCGAACTTTTCGCAGGCGACCATATCATGGATCTCTGTTCTGACGATGCTGCCTACCGGCAACATTCTATGAAAGAGCTGCAACATGTGATAGATATCACACGTTCGCTAAAAAAATATTTCAAAACCAAAAAACCGTGCATCATCATCAACGCCGGCGGCGCCACGCAGAATGAAACTATGCCACACTCTGTGAAACAGGCAAAATATGCATTGATCTCAGAAGCAATTAGGTCGCTCGATACAGAAGGAGTTGAACTTATTCCGCAAACCATGCCGCCTTTCCCCTGGCATTTTGGCGGACAGCGATACCATAATCTTTTTATGTCCGCTGAAGACATCGCTGACTTTTGCCAGGAGAACAACAGCCGCATTTGCCTGGATATATCGCATTCTAAATTGTATACCAATAAAGAACACCTGTCTTTCATTGATTTCTTAATACAGACAGCCCCATACGCTGCGCACCTTCATATTGCCGATGCAATGGGTGTAGATGGGGAGGGGCTGCAGATTCACGAAGGAGATATAGACTTTAAACTGGTGGCAAATGAGCTCAACAGGCATTGTCCTGCAGCGTCATTCATACCTGAGATCTGGCAAGGACATAAAAACGATTGTGAAGGGTTCTGGATTGCGCTGGAGCGGCTGGAGAATTATTTATAAACTGGTTAATTATAAAGTATGGACATACGTGTTGACTGGCCCATGCGGGGTCATGAGTTTACAGAGGAGGAAATTGCTGCGGTTGCGGAAGTTATGCGGGAAAGCAACAAAGCACTTACACAGGGCGCCCGTGTGCAGCAGTTTGAAAAAGATTTTGCCGCGTATCTTGGGGCGCCTAATGCTTTTTCGCTTATGAGTGCCGCACATGGTCTTGATATCGCCGCCATGTTGATTGAAATACAACCCGGTGATGAGGTGATCATACCGGCACATACCTATTGTGCCACAGCTCTTGCATTTGCAAGGCGGGGCGCAGTGATCAAATGGGCAGACATAAGGCCAGACACTTTTACGGCCTCATTAGACAATGTGAAAAGACTGGTCACAGAAAAAACAAAGGCGATCGTTTTGGTGCATCTGTACGGGTTGATGAGCCCGGAAACAGAACAGTTTGCTGCAATGGCAAAAGAAAAAAACATATTTCTAGTAGAAGATTGCGCCCAGTCGCTTGGTGCGAAATGGAACGGACGTTGTTGTGGTACTTTCGGAGACATTGGCGTCTACAGTTTTCATGCACAGAAAAACTTGACAACGCTTGGCGAAGGTGGCGTGATCAATGTTGCCAACCCGGATCTCGCCAGAAAGGTTGCCGGCCTCAGGCTTAATGGCCATGCGCCTTTTCAAAATAAAATCGAATACTGGCTGCCCGCGATGGTAAATGTGGATCAAGACATCGACGGTATCTGGCCCGTCAAATCAACCATGAATGAAGTGCAGGCAGCGTTGGGTTCGCATCTGATAGCGAGACTCGACGAGCTTACAGAACGAAGGAGAAAAAGAAGCATGCAGATCAGGGAAGCGTTGAAAGATATCCCTGAAATTATTTTTCAAAGCATTTATGCGGCGGAAGCCCACAGCCATCACCTATTGCCAGCGCGTGTTGCAAGTACAAAATGGCACAGGGACGCATTGATCAAATTGTTGTTTGATGAATACGCGGTAAAAACGATCATACAATTCTACCCGTTGTACCGCTACGACCTTTTCCGCAAAAATGGAATGGGTGCAGCCGATGTTCCTGAAACAGACCGCTTTTTCGACAATATGATCTCGTTTCCTTTCTCATTAACTATGTCAGAAACAGATATACTCTACCTCATTGAATCTGTGCGTTCGGCAGTGAACAAACTCAATAATAGATAACCTATGCGTCTTGCAGTAATACCCGCCAGGGGAGGGAGTAAAGGATTGCCTGGTAAAAATACAAAGGTGCTGAACGGTAAACCCCTTGTTGCATGGTCGATCGAATCGGCGCTGGCATCGGAACTTATAGACAGGGTGGTCGTGTCAACAGACAGTGAGGAGATCAAAACGGTGGCACTCCGGTTTGGTGCCGAAGTGATAGACAGGCCGGCCGAACTGGCTACCGATGAAGCCACAACAATTGCGGTACTCGAACATACTGCGAAAGAAGTGCCGGCCGCCACACAGATTATCGTTTTGCAGCCCACGTCGCCGCTGCGCGACAAGGGATTGCTCGATACATGCATCCGTCTTTATGAGTCGGGCGGTTATACCAACCTGGCAACCGGCTTCTGGTGCAAATACCAGGAATTCGGATCACATAACAATATGCGCAGGCAAGATTACAAAGGTTTTTTTTATGATGATGGCAACGTATATATTCTACCGAGAGAACTTGTCTTAACCGGGCGGTGGAGCGGTAGCAATCCATGCAAATTTCCAATTGAAAAACACATGAATTTCGAGATCGACGATGCAATAGACTTTATCGTTCTGGAAGCCTTGATGAAAACGGTTAAAAAGTAAAAAAATGGAAACAACCTTTCGGATTTTCAAGCAGGTGCCAAGATTGATCTTCGGCGCGGGTTCACTCAGAAGAATCGGTGAACTCGTTCCCCCCAAAAATGAAGGTGATTATTATGTTTATGTGATAGATGATGTACTGAAGAACGGAGTCGTGGAAGATTCACTATCCATCGATGAGAACGATCTGGTTGAATGGTTCCCTGCAACCAGAAAAGAACCTTCTACTATTCAGGTGGATGAATTGCGTGATAAAGTAATAAAGGAGAAAGCCGGTAAAATGCCGTTGTGCATTATTGGCATCGGCGGTGGCAGCACAATGGATGTTGGAAAGGCGCTTTCTGTTATGCTCTGTAACGAAGGTTCGTCCAGGGTGTACCAGGGATGGGACCTTGTGGCCAATCCGGGTATCTTCAAAATCGGGGTGCCTTCGATCGCGGGGTCCGGCGCAGAAGCAAGCCGCACCGCGGTATTAATGGGCGCAGACCGGAAATTCGGAATCAATAGTGATCACAGCATGTTCAACGCCATCATCATGGATAGTTCACTGATCAAAACAGTGAAAAAAGACCAGTGGTTTTACTCGGGAATGGACTGTTTTATTCACTGCGTCGAAAGTCTTGAAGGCACCATGATCAACGAACTCGCAAGAGGTTATGCAGACAAAGCACTTGAACTTTGCAAACGTGTGTTCATGGGAAATGGCGATGATGATATGCTTATGACCGCTTCGTACATGGGCGGCGTTTCGATTGTGAATTCGGAAGTGGGCGTTTGCCATGCATTGTCGTACGGATTGAGTATCGAATTGGAATACCGACATGGATATGCAAACTGTATCGCGTTCAATGTGCTCGACGAATACTACGGGAAACATGTTGCATCATTCAGGGAGATGCTTAAAAGGCACGACATACAACTTTCCACGAACGTGTGCAGCAACCTGGATGATAGTGCAATGAATCGTATGATCGATATGACACTCCGGATGGAACGTCCCCTTACCAATGCCCTCGGCGAAAACTGGAAAGCGATTCTCACCCGAGATAAGATCAGGGAACTGTATTTAAAAATGTAATAGACCGCGTTTGATGAGCAAAAAAAAGAAAACCCGTTACCAGGATTATGTGATCAAAGACGGCCGTTTGGTGGGCAGATTCGAAGAGATGTACCGTGATCACACCGATCCTTGGCACCAGAGCAGCCGGGAAATATTCTCTTCCGAGAAAGCCGTGGGCATTAATCTTATTCAACGCCTGCAACGCAATATGTATATACAGAAAGCCGTGGAACTCGGTTGCGGTTTCGGCGAATACACCGCACGGATCGCAAGAACGGGATTGCAAACGCATGGACTGGATATCTCAGAAACGGCTATTGCCAAAGCACGGGAAAGACATGCAGGCATGCTGTCCACCGGACGATTGAATTTCTCAGTGGCACGGTTTGATGATTTTGATTTCCTGGCGTCATATAAACCCGACATCATTGTGATGCCCGAAATAACATGGTATGTGCTTGATGACCTTGCGGGGTTTATTCAATTCCTGAAAGAAAAACTGCCCGACACATTTCTGTTGCACATGCTCATGACGTATGAGCTGGGAGTCCAGGCATATGGAAAAAATTATTTTACCAACCTGGAGGAGATCCTATTGTTTTTCAACATGAAATACCTCGAATCGGGTAAGGTGAACCTGATAACAGGCGGTAGCCGTACATGGTTCCTTGGAACGAATAATGAACAATACTACCAAAAGTGGTTAAAGGAGGCGGAACAGTAATTGCCGCACTACAAATAAAATCAATGGAATAGACAATGAAAAAAATCTGGTTGTCATCACCACACATGGGAAATGCTGAAAGAGCGTTTGTGGAGTCTGCTTTCGACACGAATTGGGTGGCGCCCCTCGGACCAAATGTTGATGGTTTTGAACAGGACCTGTCCTTATTTACAAATGTTCCCTACGCAGCTGTATTAAGTTCGGGTACAGCCGCCTTACACCTTGCCCTGATCCTGGCAGGCGTGGAGAAGGAGGACAGGGTGCTTTGCCAGAGTTTTACTTTTTCTGCATCGGCTAACCCGGTAGTATACCTTGGTGCAACGCCCGTTTTCATTGATTCGGAAGCGGATAGCTGGAATATGGATCCGGAACTGCTTGAAAAAGCGATCAGGGAATGCATCGGCCAAAAAAAGAAGCCGAAGGCGATCATACCGGTACACCTGTATGGTATGCCGGCAAAGATGGATGCGATCATGAGGCTCGCCCGTAAATACGAGATAACTGTAATAGAAGATGCGGCAGAAGCATTGGGCTCCATGTATCAACAAAAACAATGTGGTTCTTTGGGAGATATGGGTGTTCTGAGTTTCAATGGAAATAAGATCATTACAACATCAAGCGGTGGTGCTTTATTGTCGGCGCAGGAGACCTGGATTACGCACGCTCGTTTTCTCGCAACACAGGCCCGCGATCCTGCGCCTCATTACCAGCATAGTCATATTGGCTACAATTACAGGATGAGCAATATTCTCGCAGGTATCGGCCGCGGGCAAATGAAAGTATTGGGGGAGCGCGTCCAGCAACGCAGGCGTAATTTTGAAACCTATCGCAATGCATTTGCGCAATTTGATGGTATTGCATTTCAACAGGAAGGTCCAGACAGCTTCAGTAACCGTTGGCTTACTTCCATTATCATTGATCCGGCAAAGCAGAAGGGTATCACGAGGGAAGACATAAGGCTGGGTCTCGAAAAAGAAAATATCGAAACCCGCCCGCTCTGGAAACCGATGCACAGGCAGCCTGTTTTTGCAGACGCGCCTAGTTATACAAATGGAACGTCTGAAAAATTATTCAACAACGGCTTGTGTTTGCCCTCGGGTTCAAATCTCACATCAGAGGATCTTGATCGCGTTATAAAGGCCATTCAAAAAATCCTAAAATAGCCATGTTCAAACAGATCAACATATTACCAAGGTGGGCGATCTTCATCATCGATATCTTCATTTGCATTCTTGCATTTTTTCTCGCCTATGTGATAAAGGGAGATATGAGTTTCGATGTAATTAACAAGGCCATATTTCTGAAGAACACACTGGTCCTTATATGTGTGTGTGCACCTGTTTTCCTCATACTGAAAACATATACGGGTATTGTAAGGCTCACTACCATACAGGATGCCTTCAAGATATTGATAGCAGTGACCTTGATCAACGGGGGCTTCATTGCAATTTACATGGTTACCACTATCTTTTTTCATTCCTCTTTTATTTCTATTACCACACTCGTGATCAATGGGTTCATCGAATTCGTGCTGCTGCTTGTGTACAGGCTTGGCATCAAGTACCTTTTTTCCTATTTCAGGAACCCGCGTATCGAAACAAAACATATCGTAGTGTACGGCGCAACAGATGAGGGTATCGCTACCAAACGGGCACTCGAAATGGACACACGTATATACAATCGCGTAATCGCTTTCATGGATGACGATCGATACAAGACCCGTCTTTCGGTTGACGGTATTCCCGTTTTTCAATCATCCGATTTTGAACTGTTACTGGAGAACGAACACGTGGATGAAATGATCATCGCCTCAACATCCATATCCGCTGGAAAGAAAAATGCATTGGTAGATATCTGCCTCGATAGGAACATAAAGGCCATGCTTACGCCACCCGTGAAGGAATGGGTGAACGGGCAATTGTCGTTGCGCCAGATCCACGACATACGCATTGAAGAATTGCTGGAACGCGCGCCGATAGAAATTCACAATGATATCATCGAAAACCAGGTGAAAGGTAAACGGATCATGATAACGGGTGCGTCGGGTTCGATCGGGAGCGAGATCGTAAAACAGTTGGCCCGTTTCAAACCAGCGCTCATGGTGCTGGTGGATATCGCAGAAACACCCATGTATGAATCGGAGTTACAGTTCAGTGAATACAAGACAGAAACTGTATTCCGTTATTTCATCGCCGATGTCCGCAACCGGCGCCGGATGGAGCAGATATTTCGTGAATGCAAGCCTCACTATGTTTATCATGCCGCAGCATATAAACATGTTCCCCTCATGGAGCAACACCCTTATGAAGCGGTGGCAACAAATGTGCTGGGTACAAAAAACGTAGCCGATCTTTCATTGCAGTACGGGGTGCAGAAATTTGTTATGATCTCCTCAGACAAATCTGTGAACCCTACAAATGTGATGGGCGCCAGCAAACGGATTGCAGAAATTTATGTGCAGTCGCTGCACAATCATCACGTTGCAGAAACAAAGAAAAGTAAGGACGCAGGTCTGGCAACACAAACGCTCACCCGTTTCATCACCACGCGGTTTGGCAATGTGCTCGGATCGAATGGGTCGGTGATACCGCGTTTCCGTATACAGATCGCGCAGGGAGGGCCGGTCACGGTTACGCATCCGGATATCAGTCGGTATTTCATGACCATTCCTGAAGCCTGCCAATTGGTGTTGGAGGCAGGAAGCATGGGGAAGGGCGGTGAAATATTTGTGTTCGAAATGGGCAAACTGGTCAGGATCGTCGATCTGGCAAACAAGATGATCAGGCTGGCGGGATTGTCGCCCGGAGTAGACATCGATATCAAATACACAGGCCTTCGCCCCGGTGAAAAACTGCACGAAGAGTTGTTGACGAGCGATGAAAACACCATTGCAACTTACCACAACCAGATCATGATTGCAAAAGTGCGGGAGTATGATTATGAGCAGGTGCGGCAGGTAATCGATCGGATAATCACACTTATTGAAAACGTGGCCGACGAACTGGAGATCGTAAAACTGATGAAGGAAATCATTCCCGAATACATCAGCAATCATTCCGTTTTTGAAAGTCTGGACAAGCGCGCATCGCAATAGCACTTGTCAATAATTGTATACCTTGCAAAACTCTGAAAATAATACGAATGAAGAAAGCTCTGGTAACCGGGATCACCGGTCAGGATGGCGCATACCTCACCGAGTTCCTGCTGAAGAAGGGATACGAAGTGCATGGCATCAAAAGGAGAAGCTCGCTTTTTAATACAGGGCGGATAGATCATTTCTATGAAGATCCGCATATTCCCGGCCGGCATCTTTTTTTGCATTATGGCGATCTTACGGATTCAACCAATCTGATACGGATTATCCAGGAAGTACAGCCTGATGAGATTTACAACCTGGCCGCAATGAGCCACGTACATGTTAGTTTTGAAACGCCTGAATATACAGCCAATGCAGATGGTATCGGAACACTGCGGATACTGGAAGCAGTGCGGTTACTTGGTCTGGTGAAGAAAACGAAAGTCTACCAGGCCTCCACCTCAGAGTTGTATGGACTGGTTCAGGCAGTACCGCAGAATGAAACGACGCCTTTTTACCCGCGTTCCCCTTATGCAGTAGCCAAACTGTATGCGTACTGGATCACGGTAAATTACCGGGAAGCCTATGGTATGTTCGCTTGCAACGGAATCTTGTTTAATCATGAATCACCATTGCGCGGCGAAACGTTTGTAACCAGGAAAATCACCCGCGCAGTTGCTAAGATCGCGTTAGGATTGCAGGAGACTTTGTATCTGGGCAACCTTGATGCACAACGCGACTGGGGCCACGCCAAAGACTATGTGGAAGGCATGTGGCTCATGATGCAGCAGGAAACCCCGGAAGACTTTGTACTGGCCACCGGCATCACTACACGTATACGTGATTTCGTGATACGTGCCTTCGGGGAGGCGGGTATCGAACTCGAGTTCGAAGGGCAGCATGAGAATGAAACCGCAAAAGTGAAAGCATGCCATGGCAGGTTCGCATTACCGGTTGGTAAAGTAGTATTGAAGGTTGATCCGCATTATTATCGTCCAACCGAAGTTGACCTTCTGATCGGAGACGCAGGCAAGGCCATACAAAAACTAGGGTGGAAGCCACGTTATACACTGAATGAAATGATCGCAGAAATGGTAGCCAGCGATATTCAGTTGTTCGAACGCAGCCTGTTTCTCAAATCCAACGGGTTCAATACAAAAAACGAGCATGAGTAGAATGGAACTGAATTCAAAAATTTATATAGCCGGGCATCGCGGAATGGTAGGCAGCGCAATCCTTAGAAAACTCCGCGAAGTAGGATATTCAAATATCATTTACCGAACCTCTGCAGAACTGGATTTGCGGAACCAGCAGGCTGTGAATGATTTCTTTGCCACGGAAAAACCGGAGTTCGTTTTTCTTGCAGCAGCAAAAGTGGGAGGGATCGTTGCAAACAATACCTACCGCGCAGACTTTATCTACGAAAACCTTATGATCGAAGCCAACCTGATCCATGCGGCTTACGTTCACAAAGTGGTAAAATTGCTGTTCCTGGGTTCCTCATGCATTTATCCCAAAATGGCCCCACAGCCATTAAAAGAGGAATATCTTTTATCGGGCTTCCTGGAAGAAACCAACCAGCCCTATGCCATCGCTAAAATAGCCGGGATCGAATTGTGCGATGCTTACCGGAGACAATATGGATGTAACTTCATTTCTGCCATGCCCACCAACCTGTACGGGCCGAATGACAATTACGATCCGGAGACTTCTCACGTTTTGCCGGCTCTTTTGCGCAAATTTTTAACCGCACAAAAAAAACACGAAAAATCGGTGACCCTTTGGGGAACCGGTACGCCTCGCCGTGAATTTCTGCATGTGGATGACCTCGCCGCTGCCTGCCTTTTGCTGATGGACCGGTATGACCAAAGCGGTTTTCTCAATATCGGAACCGGTACCGATATCAGTATCTATGAACTGGCTGAAATGATTGCAGCGCTAACCGGTTTCGATGGTGAAATTGTACTCGACCGAACCAAACCGGACGGAACACCCCGCAAATTGATGGACGTGACCCGCCTCGAATCCATGGGCTGGAAACCAACTATTTCACTGCACCAGGGAATAGCCGGAGTGCTTCAGGATATACAGCACCATGGTCGTTTTGATAGCAGTTTGGGCTAATTCATTTTTTTGAAATTATCAGTCGTTATATCCATATATTTGCAATCCATAAAGCTGGTGTCCTAATCCCCCTTAAGCGCCTAAGTCTTTGATAATGACTACTCAAAAACGCTTTTTTGGTCATCGCCTGTATTTAAAAGACACGCTGTAACTAATCGTAGATGGCTGGCGGTTTAAGTAGGCTTTTTAATCTCATGTAAGTGAGGAGGGCGGAGCCCTGTCTTTTAAAATAAGTCTGTTATGCTAAAGAAATTTCTGAAAGTTACCGGGACATTTATTTTACTTTTTGTTGCAACAAACCTTTATGCGCAGGATCTTTTCAGGGGTGAGGATCTGAGTAAGCTGAAGGTTGACCAGCTCACTGAGACTGATATCTCTAAGTTCAAAACGCAGTTGACCAATATGGGTATGACCTTGGACCAGGCCGAAAAAATAGCCGTTTCAAAGGGAATGCCGCTTGGGGAATTTGATAAACTGCGCCAGCGCATTGCAGCATCTACAAACAGATCTTCAGGCCCTAATAACCCGGATCGCAACAGCAACGGTTCCGATTCAACGGCTAAACCCCAGTATCAATCCGAAAGGCCTAGATCGTTGATCGATTCATTGATATTTGGTTCTGAACTCTATACATCGGTTGCACCCAGTTTCGAACCCAACCTGAACATGGCAACTCCGTTAAATTATATCCTCGGATCCACAGATGTGGTATCCATTTCAATCTATGGCGTTCAGCAATACGAAGGGGAGCACCGGATCTCTGCGGAAGGGAGCATTCAGATACCGAATGTAGGGCAGATCAAACTGGCTGGGCTCAGCTTTGAGGAAGCGACGGAGAAACTGAAAACAGTTTTGGGCAACAGTGCATACCCTTACCTGAAATCCGGCGGATCGAAATTGGCGCTGTCACTCGCTAAAATACGTACGATACGGGTGAATGTGATCGGCGCAAACTTTCCGGGGAATTTCAATGTGTCATCGTTGACCACGGTGTTCAATGTATTATACCTTGCCGGCGGTCCATCTAAATTCGGAAGTTTCCGCGAGATCGAATTGATGCGTAACGGCAAACTTATTACCAAAATCGATCTATACAGGTTTTTGCTCAATGGAGACCAGTCTGATAACATTGGTCTTAAAGACAATGACGTGATCAGGATACCTCCTTATAAAAAACGCGTGGAACTGAGGGGCCAGGTTAAAAGACCGGGAATATTCGAGTTGCTTCCCGGCGAAAATTTTTCAAATGTGATAGAATTCGCTTCTGGCTTTACAGATTCTGCATACACCGCCAGCGTGAAGGTATACCAGCAAACCGACCGGGAAAGAAAAGTAACAGACATCACATCGGAACAATACACAACATATACACCCAAATCCGGAGACCTCTTCATCGTATCAAAAATCCTGAACCGGTTTGCGAACCGTGTACGCATCAGCGGCGCCGTATTCCGTCCTGATGTATATGCTTTAACACCGGGGATGACGGTTGCCGATCTGATCAGGAAAGCAGACGGTATACGGGAGGACGCCTATACGGGGCGTGCGCAGGTTATGCGTTTGCAGGACAACCTGCAGCCGTCCATTCTTTCCTTTGATATCAAAAAGGCGCTTTCCAATGATCCTGAACATAACTTCGTACTCAAGCGAGAAGATGAGGTGCTGATCGTTTCGGTGCAGGATCTGCAGGACAAATTCAAAATTACCATCCAGGGAGAAGTCCGGCTGCCAGGCGAATACAACTATGTCGCTAACCTTACTTTAAAAGACCTGATCCTGAAAGCCGGTGGTTTTACAGATGCGGCCTACAAAAACATAGAGATATCAAGGTTGCTGAAACGCGATAGCATCAGTTCCAATGATTTTCGTTCGGCGCAACTGATCACTACACAGATCGAGGCCGATGATCTGCAATCTGCAGCGGCGAATGTAAAATTGGAACCATACGATGTTGTAACCATAAGACGAAAAGCGGGTTACCAGTTGCCTGAGTCGATTACGGTGATCGGGCAGGTGCAGTTTCCTGGTCCTTATACGCTTAACAGGATCTCTGAACGGGTGAGTGATATTTACAATCGTGCAGGAGGCGCATTGCCGGATGCTGATCTAACCGGCGCTTATATCAAAAGGTTTCGCACGCAGATGGAAATAGAGGCGCTGAATAACAAGACGATGAAAATTCAGAAAGATGTAAAGGCCGACACCAGCAATTCAACAACTGTGGTGAAGGATTTTGATCAGATTCCATTGGATCTGCCTTATATCCTTTCGCACCCAGGCTCGATCGAAGATATTTTCATGAAGGAAAAAGACCAATTGGTCATACCAAGGTACGATGCGCAGGTGAAGGTTAGTGGTGCCGTATTGCTGCCTACCCAGATCACTTACCGGGCAGGCAACAAACTGGAGGATTATATCGATGCTGCCGGAGGTTATGCGTACAATAGCATGAAAAGAAAATCATTTGTAATCTATCCAAATGGCAAAACAGCGGTTACCAAGCATTTCCTGTTTTTCAGTTTCTCGCCTAAAGTAACTGCCGGCGCGGAGATTGTTGTTCCTTACAAACCGGAAAAACGGCCGTTAAGTACGACTGAAATAATTGGCCTTTCCAGCGTTCTGGCCAGCCTGGCAGGGGTTGTTCTCGCACTTTTACGTTTGTAGCACACACGAAGTATCCGGCCGTATTGCCATGAATGTTAACCATATAAAATGTCGCAGTTAAACGAGTTAAAACGATCAAACGGATCCGATGGCTTTTCCATCAAGGAGTTCGTACCGGTTTTAAAAGCATGGTTCCTCTACCTGAGAAGGAAATGGTACATCGTTGTATTGCTGGGTCTTACCGGCGGCGGCATCGGTTTTTACTATGCCTATAAACAGAAAACACAGTACATTGCCACGCTCAGTTTCGCGCTGGAAGAAGATAACGCCAAAGGCGGTGGCGGTATCAGCGGTTTGGCGAGCCAATTGGGTTTTGACTTCGGCGGGAGTGCAGGCGGCGCATTTTCCGGATCCAATCTTTCTGAACTGATGAAGTCACGCAGCCTGGTAGAAAAAACCTTATTGAATCCCATTACCGTCAATGGCCGTGAGATCTCGTTGGCTGAATATTACATACAGTTGTACGACCTGCGCAAAGGATGGGAAAACATTCCCGGGCTTGCCGGCCGTTCGTTCAAAGTAAATGATGACAGAAGCAAATTTACGCTGCAGCAGGATAGTGTGCTTGGGATCATTGAAAAGGACATTACCACTGAAAAATTGAATGTTGGTCCGAAAGATAAAAAGATCAACATTACTTACATCGATGTGAAATCAGCTGACCAGCTTTTTTCAAAGGTCTTTGCGGTCACATTGGCAAAAGTGGTATCAGACTTCTATGTTCAGACAAAAAGCAGGAAATCGCAGATTTCGGTGGATATTATGCAGCACCAGGTAGATTCACTCCGCGCGCAGCTGAATTCGGGTATTGCGGGTGTTGCGGCGGCATCAGACAATGTATTCAATCTCAATCCCTCCATGAATATTATGCGGGCGCCGTCTGCAAGGAGACAAATTGATGTGCAAACGAATACGGCCATGTTGATGCAGCTTGTACAGAATCTTGAAGTGGCCCGGATGTCGCTGCGAAAAGAAACACCACTGATACAGATCATCGACGAGCCGATATTGCCCCTGCCGCGCATCAAACCCAGCAAGTTAAACTACCTCATCAGGGGTGGGCTGTTAGGTGGGTTTATTGCAGTGATCGGATTGATCGGTTTTTACTGGTATAAGAAAACGTTTTCTTCATTTACATAAAAACGCTATGGCTTTGGATAACAAATTGGCGGAATACAAAATTGCTGTGATAGGCCTCGGGTACGTTGGATTGCCGCTGGCCGTGGAATTCGGCAAGCAATACCAGGTACTCGGTTTCGATATTGATCAAAAAAGAATTGCAAGTCTGAAACAAGGCTACGATGTCACCAAAGAAACATCGGAAGATGAGATCAGGTCGGCTATAAAGCTTTCCTTTTCATACGATCAGGAAGAGCTTAAAAAATACAACGTATTCATCATAACGGTTCCTACCCCGATCGACCAGTTTAAAGTACCAGATTTGAAACCGCTGTTAAAAGCAACAGCCATGATCGGTTCGGTTCTTAAGAACGGGGATATCGTTATTTACGAGAGCACGGTGTATCCAGGTTGTACCGAAGAGGATTGCGTACCTGTGCTCGAAAAAACAAGCGGACTGGTATTCAACCGCGATTTCTACTGCGGTTATTCTCCTGAAAGGATCAATCCCGGAGACAAGGTAAATACCCTTACAAAAATCGTAAAGGTTACTTCCGGCTCAACCCCCGAAATCGCTGACATTGTTGATGGATTGTACAGCAGCATCATTGTTGCGGGTACACACAAAGCGGCAAGCCTAAAAGTAGCGGAGGCATCAAAAGCGATCGAAAATGCGCAACGGGATGTAAATATCTCATTTGTGAACGAGTTGGCGCTGATCTTCGACAGGATGGGTATCGATACCAACGACGTACTTACTGCAGCCGCTACCAAATGGAATTTTCTGCGTTACAGTCCTGGGTTGGTAGGAGGGCATTGCATAGGTGTGGATCCATATTATCTTTCCTACAAAGCTGAAGCACTTGGTTATTATCCACAGGTGATTCTGAGTGGTAGAAGGGTCAATGATATGATGTCTACCTTTATTACCAACAAGGTGATCAAGTTGCTGATCAAAAATGACCATACGATCAACAAATCACGGGCGTTGATCCTTGGAATCACATTCAAGGAGAATTCGACTGATATTCGTAACACGAAAGCCGTTGATATTTATCGCGAACTCATCGAGTTTGGAGTAAAGGTAGATGTGTTCGACCCCAATGCCAATGCCGAAGACGTTATGGAAGAATACGGTGTTAGAATGATCAGCAACATAGAAGGTAAATACGATGCCATCATTGTTGCCGTGTCGCATGCGGAGTTCAGGGAACTCGATTACAACGCTTTGAAATCAAGCGCCAACTCGGTTATTTTTGATATTAAATCATTCCTCCCACGATCAATTGTTAACGCAAGATTATAATCACATACTATGGTACTCACAGATAAGTCAATTCTAATTACCGGTGGTACGGGCTCGTTTGGTAAAGCGATGGTTAAATACATCTTTACCAACCATCCGGATGTAAAGCGCGTGATCGTTTTTTCGCGTGACGAACAGAAGCAGTTTCAGATGGCTCAGGATTTTCCTGTTTCCAAGTATCCACAGATCCGCTTTTTGATCGGTGATGTGCGTGACAAAGAAAAAGTAAAAAGGGCGTTCCAGGGTGTCAATTATGTGATACATGCTGCGGCGATGAAGCATGTGCCGATTGCAGAGTACAACCCTGAAGAGTGTGTAAAGACCAACGTATTTGGTGCTCAGAATGTAATTGATGCTGCACTTGAAACAGGTGTAGAACGTGTGGTTGCATTGTCTACCGACAAAGCCTGCGCCCCCATCAACCTGTATGGCGCCACTAAACTTACTTCAGATAAACTTTTTGTTGCGGCCAATAACATCCGCGGATGGAACCCGATCCGGTTTTCGGTGGTACGGTATGGAAACGTTATGGGATCCAATGGTTCGGTCATCCCTTTTTTTATCAACAAGAAAAAGGAAAAAATATTGCCGATCACAGATCCAAAAATGACACGCTTCAATATTACTTTGTCGGCCGGTGTAGATATGGTGATCCACGCACTTGAGCACGCCTGGGGTGGAGAAATTTTTGTTCCCAAAATTCCATCATACAAAATACTGGATGTAGCAGAGGCGATCGGACCGGAATGCGAAATAAAGGTGGTGGGTATCAGGCCCGGTGAAAAAGTACACGAAGAAATGATCACCTCATCGGATTCGTTTTTTACCTATGACCTGGGTAAATATTATGTGGTGCTTCCATCCCTGCCTACATGGGACCTTGGCGAATACATCGCTGAAACAAAAGCCAAGTTGGTGAAAGAGGGTTTCCAGTATAATTCTGGCGAAAACGATGAGTGGGTAGGTGTGAAGGAACTGAGAGAAATGATCGTTGAGCACGTTGATCCTGCATTTAAGCCATAATATTATATGAAGATTATTCCATACGGGCGGCAGCAAATAACCGATGAAGATATACTAGCGGTGAACAATGTATTACGTAGTGATTTGCTCACGCAGGGACCGGCGATCCAGGCATTTGAAAATGCATTTGCTTCTTATTGCGGAAGTAACTATGCGATCGCGTTGTCTAACGGCACAACGGCCCTGCATCTTGCCGCACTCGCACTGGGTGTTAACGGGAGTTCGAACGTAATTACTTCGCCAATTACTTTTGTTGCCTCCGCGAACTGTGTACGCTATTGTGGGGGTACCGTATGGTTTGCTGATATAGATCCGGTAACCTATACCATGGATATCGGGAAAGTACGTCAGCTCATTGCATCCAAACCCAAGGGGTTTTTTCAGGGAATTATACCTGTTGATTTTGCGGGGTTTGCCGTGAACCTCGAAGAACTGCGCGCGCTCGCAGATGAGCATGGATTGTGGATCATTGAAGATGCATGCCATTCACCGGGTGGATATTTCACAGACAAAAGCGGGAAGAAACAGGTTTGCGGCAATGGAAAATTTGCCGAGATCTCTGTTTTCTCTTTTCATCCCGTTAAACACATCGCCTGTGGCGAAGGCGGGATGATCACAACGGATAACAAGGAACTGTATGAAAAAATCATGCTGCTCCGAACGCACGGTATCACCAAAGACCCGCAGCTATTGGAAGATCACCATGGCGGATGGTATTATGAGATGCAGCAGCTTGGCTATAACTACCGGTTAACAGATTTCCAGTCGGCATTGGGATTGTCACAACTCGGCCGTGCTGAGAATGGGATGGAGAGAAGGAAAGCCATCGCCCGTAAATACAATGAAACGTTCACGAACATGCCCGGTATCGTTTCACATTCAGGGCTTGTAACCGGCCACGCGTATCATCTCTATATTATAGAGGTTAACGACCGCAAGGCGCTGTATGACTTCCTGAAGGAAAAGAACATTTACACCCAGGTTCATTATATACCCGTTCATACTATGCCATATTACAAACAGTTTGGCTGGAAACAGGGTGACTTTCCATCGGCCGAACAATACTATAACAGATGTTTGAGCTTGCCGATGTATCCTGCACTGTCAGACGAGGAGCAGGATTACGTAATTACATCAATCAAGACTTTTTTTGCGTAGTAACCGAATCGTTTTCCGGGCCGATGGAGGTGAGTTAACCGGGTTGGGCCACATCATGCGGTGTGTTTCACTCAGCGAAATGTTGGGACCGGCGTTTTCATATCTTTTTATTGTGAACAATGCCGATGAAAAGGTGAAAGAGCTGGTTTCGCAACATGGAGAGGCGGTGTTCATTAATGTAGAGGATATCGAATCAGAGCCGGAAGCGATCAGCGGCATCATACGGCAGGATGATATCTTTGTTTCAGACGGCTATTTTTTTGATACCGCCTACCAGGAACAGATTAAAAAAAAGGTACACAAGCTTGTCATGATCGATGATAAGGCCATGCATTTTTTCTACGCCGATGTAATTATCAACCACGGCGGTCTTTCTGAAATCCCCAGTTATAGAACGGCTCCGTTCACCCGCGTACTAAGCGGATTCGATTACCTGATCGCAAGAAATGAGTTCATTCATGCCGCATCTTCACCAGAATTAAGAAAAATCTCACCCGTCGAAACCGTATTCATCTGCATGGGAGGTGCGGACCCATTCGACATTACGACTAAAATCATAAACGTTTGCCTATCGTTTGATTACATTCAACGCCTGAACGTTGTTACCGGCGCGGCTTATGCGCACAGGTCTTCACTCAGCAATGTACTGGCTGCTGATTCTTCTTCCCGTATACGCCACTATGAAAACCTTAATGCAAAAGAAATGGTGCAGCACATAGCAGAAAGCCAGGTTTCTTTTGCTACGGCCAGTTCAACTGCAATGGAAATTTGTTGCGTGCGTTCAGGATTGGTTTCTGGAATTGTGGTCGATAACCAAAATGCCATCCATCAACAGCTTTTGGCAAACGGATGTTGTATTTCCGCAGGCAATTTCATTACGGCGTCTGAAGCGCATATAGCAGACTGCATCCGGCAAATAGTTGATCCTGGGGTACTTGGGAAGGTGATTGCGAACCAGAAAAGAAATGTGGACGGCAGATCCGCCGAACGGCTTTTAGAAGTTTTCACAAACCTCGCTGCATGAAAAGACTGACATACGGATTACTTGTGAGCGGAGAATTGGGTGCCTTGTGCCTTTCGAATATATCCGACGAACAGGATGTTCATTTTGTGCTTACGGATAAGAAATCTGAGAAAATAGTACAAATGTGCGCCGAAAAAAACATCCCGGTATTTGCCGGTAACCCGCGAAATGGAAAAGCTGCGGCGTTTCTGTCGGAGCGAAAAGTTGATGTGATCCTTTCCATCAATTATCTTTTTATTATAGAGCGTGATGTGATTGATCATTCGGTGCAATATGCAATTAACATTCATGGTTCTCTATTGCCTAAATATCGTGGCCGTACACCGCATGTATGGGCGATCATCAACAATGAAAAAGAAACCGGTATTACCGCGCACCTCATCAACGATGGTTGTGATACCGGAGATATTGTTTACCAGGAATCGCTTCCGATTCATCAAACCAGCACGGGGTTCGATGTATTGGGTTCTTTTTTTGAGAGATACCCCATCATCGTGAAAAAACTGATCGGTATGCTGGAGGCCGGTAAATTGGTAACCACAGCGCAGGACGAAAGCAAGGCAACGTATTTTGGAAAACGAACCCCGGAAGACGGAGCGATCAACTGGATATGGCAAAAAGAAAGAATATACAACTGGGTGAGGGCACTGGCCAAACCTTACCCAGGTGCATTTACTTATTACAACGATCAAAAAATAATCATACACAAAGTGGCGTTCGATGCTGCAGGTTTTGAATATACCGACCCGGATGGATTGATCGTATCCGGTGGTGAGCAACCTGTAATCAAAACCAGCAATGGTTGTATCAGGTTGGAAGAACTTGAAGCGAATGCCGGTATTGTTTTTAAAAAAGGAGAGGTATTGCATGCAGGACATTAAGATTTACAATCGACAGATCGGTGAGAACCATCCACCTTTTGTAATAGCTGAAATGAGTGGCAACCACAACCAATCGCTGGAAAAAGCGCTTGCGATCGTGGACGCCGCCGCCGCCGCGGGCGCGCATGCGGTCAAATTACAGACCTACACACCAGACACGCTTACGATCGATGTCAGGCATGGCGAGTTCTGCATAGAAGATCCCAAATCATTGTGGTATAAGCGTAACTTATACGAATTGTACCGGGAGGCGATGACCCCCTGGGAATGGCACAAAGCCTTGTTTGACCGTGCCAAAGAAAAAGGGATCTTCTGCTTCAGCACACCCTTTGATGATACTGCGGTCGATTTCCTGGAAGAACTGGATATGCCGGTATACAAAGTGGCGTCTTTCGAAAACAATCATTTGCCATTATTGAAAAAGATAGCGCGAACAGGTAAACCTGTGATCATGAGTACGGGAATTTCTGAATTGGCGGATATTGAAATCGCGGTAAGGACATTGCGCGACAATGGATGTAAGGATCTCGTGCTTTTAAAATGTACCAGTACCTATCCCGCTACGCCTGAGAACACAAACGTTCGTACCATACCTCATCTCGCTACCCTGTTCAATTGCATGGTGGGTCTGTCGGATCACACGCTTGGGATCGGCGCTTCTGTTGCGGCAGTGGCGTTGGGTGCACGTGTGATTGAAAAACATTTTACGCTGGACCGCTCGGAAGGAGGGGTTGATTCGGCCTTTTCAATGGAGCCGAATGAGTTCCGCTCACTGGTTGACGAAACGGAACGCTGCTTCCTGAGTCTTGGTGAAGTGAAGTATGGCATCCTCCCCGATGAGCAGAAAAGTAAAACCTTCAAACGTTCTATATACGTTGTGGAAGATATGAATGAAGGGGATGTATTTACAGAGCAGAACATACGCATCATCAGGCCCGGGCTCGGTATGGCGCCGAAATACATGGAGAATGTGCTTGGGAAAAAAATAAACCGTTCCGTAAAAAAAGGGACGGCGTTGACCTTTGATCTAATTGGATAATAGTATGGTAAACTGTCTTGCGATCATAACCGCACGCGGCGGAAGCAAAAGGATACCGCGGAAAAACATCAAGCCATTTCTCGGCAGCCCGATCATTAAATACTCGATAGACGCCGCTGTGAATGCCGGTTGTTTTACCGAGGTGATGGTATCTACGGATGACAGTGAGATTGCCGCAATTGCCACTTCTCTTGGTGCTAAAGTGCCCTTCACCCGTTCCGCCGGAACATCGGATGACCACGCCACCACTGCGGATGTGATCATGGAAGTTTTGGCATCTTACGAAAAGCTCGGGCAAACATTTGACTATTGCTGCTGCATTTATCCTACCGCACCGTTTGTTACGGCGGAGAAACTAAAAACAGCATACGATAAACTCGTTTCATCAGGTGCAGAATCGGTAGTTCCGGTGGTTCGTTTCGGGTTTCCGATTTTACGATCGTTTAAGATCGTTGACGGACTGGTGAAAATGAACTGGCCTGAATATATGCAAACAAGGTCGCAGGACCTCGAGCCGGCATTTCACGACTGCGGGCAGTTTTATTTTCTGCATGTAGACAGCTTTAAAAAGAACAAGCGCCTGTTTACAGATTTTACTGTGCCTTACGAAATGCCGGAATCGGAAGTGCAGGACATCGACCATGAAGAAGATTGGAAAGTGGCAGAAATAAAATACACCTTCTTACTCGCGAGAAACAAGGTTGGAAATGCATAAAGTATTGGTAGCCGGTTGTGGCAACATCGGCGCTATGTATGACTGGAATACCGATTCTGTGCTTACGCATGCGAAAGCTTTTTCAATGCAGGGCGAAAATGAAGTTTTCTTTTTTGATATCGACAGGGAGCAGGCGACACGTGTGGCAGAGAGATACCATGGACAAATCGCGCCGGTTCAAAACGGGGAATTGAAGTTATCGGGTTATGATGTGGTTTCTGTGTGTACACCCACGGCACAGCATTTCCCTTTACTGAAACGGGCCATGGAAGAAAGTGTTCCGGTAATCATATGCGAAAAGCCCGTTTCGCTTGATGCAGGAGAGCTGGTTGAATTGCCGCAGCTGTATGCGTTGTCGGAATCGAAGGTTTTGGTTAATTACATGCGCAGGTTCCAGCCTGCTTTCAAGGAACTTAGATCATTCATAGACAAGCTCACCATAGACGAGCCAGTGACGAACATCTCCATACGATATCAACGTGGTTTTATCAATAATTGCAGTCACGCATTGGATTTACTTGCATTTCTTTTCCGCCAGCCATTTATACCGGCTTCGTTCGTTACCGCAAGAAAAGATTTCGATCATTTTAAAAACGACCCGACCCTTACGGCTTATGCGGAATGGATCGGCGCAAATGTGGGCATATTTGGCTTACAGGGTATCGGGTACGGGCATTTCGAGATTGACCTGCATTTCAAACAATATAAAATACAATTTCGCAATGCAGGAGACGTGATTGATATTTTCAAAGCGCCTGTAGCTGAAAACGGGCCGCTTGCGCCACTGCAGTTGCAGACTGAACTTAGCCGGAATGGATGTATACACAGCTACATGTTACCCGTTGTGCAAAAAGCCATTTCGCTTGTAGAAAGAGGGGGCGACGATAATTTTTTAGAAGCACTACAATTAAATACAACAATGCTTAATTTATTAAATAACCAGCACCATGGCTAAACTGGCGATCAAAGGAGGAACACCGGTACGAACTAAGTTGTTTCCTGCATATAACACCATTGGCGAAGCAGAGAAAGCAGCGGTGATGAAAGTGATGGATTCCGGTAATCTCTCTCAATACCTCGGCGCGTGGACTTCTGATTTTCTAGGCGGTCCTACGGTAAAGAAATTTGAAGCAGCCTGGTGCGAAATGTCAGGTGTTTCGCATGCAGTGTCGGTTAACTCGAACACTTCGGGCCTTTTTACCGCAATGGGAGCCATCGGTATCCAGCCCGGTGATGAAGTGATCGTGTCGCCTTATTCGATGAGTGCGAGTGCCATCGCACCCCTGGTTTATGGTGGAATACCCGTGTTTGCCGATATCGATCCTGTTACCTTTTGTATGGATCCCGCAAGCATTGAAGCGAGAATCACACCAAGAACCAAAGCCATCCTCGTTGTGCATATTTTTGGCCACCCGGCCGATATGGATGCGATAATGGCCATAGCACGAAAACACAACCTGTATGTGATCGAGGATTGCGCGCAGGCGCCAATGGGCAAATACAAAGGGAAATTTGTAGGCACAATTGGCGATCTGGGTGTGTTCAGCCTCAACTACCATAAGCACATTCATACCGGCGAGGGTGGTATGATCACCACGAACAATGCAAACCTTGCAGATCGTTGCCAGATGATCAGGAACCACGGCGAGAACGTAACCGCGCCGCGCGACATACAAGACCTGACCAACCTGATCGGGTACAACTACCGCATGACGGAAATCGAATGCGCGATAGGCATCGAGCAGCTGAAGAAATTGCCATCACTTATTGAACAAAGGTTGGCAAATGTTGCGTTTTTTGATGAACAGCTGGCTGCATTCCCAGCTTTTGAAACACAGGCGCCGCAGCCGGAGGGATCGGTACACACATATTACCTGTACCCTGTAAAATTCGATGTTGAAAAAGCAGGCATCAGCAGGAATGCATTTGTAGAAGCGTTGAAAGCAGAAGTGCCTTCCGCCATCTTGCGCGAAACTGCTCCTTTGCTGGGTGCGGGATACGTGAAACCCATCTATCTTCAACCAATATACCAGCAGAAAGCAGCATGGGCGTTCAATCCTGCGCTATATCCTGAAAATATAGATTACAGCAAAGGCATATGCCCGGTAACGGAGAAAATGCATTTCGAAACATTGTTCACACACGAGTTCATGCGTCCGGGTATGCAGAAAGAGGATATGATGGATGTGATCAATGCAATAGAGAAAATATTTGATAATAAACAAGAGCTCTGGTGATATTGTCGAAGTTAAAAGGACGCGGTCTTTTTGTATTCAGCGATCCCGGTGGCGCCAAACCATTGCTGGCACTTATAAATCAGCTCTCCGGAATACTGGAAGACCATAGGGTAGTATCCGACAGGGAGTATTCATTTTTTAATGAATTTGGCATCGTGGTATCCAGGCCCGATATGATATCGGATTTCGATGAGTTCAAACCGGAGTTTGTTTTTACCGGAACCTCCTATACATCGGATATAGAGCTTGTGTACATAAAGGAAGCTGCTGACCGCAAGATACCCTGCTATTCATTTGTAGACCATTGGTCCGAGATACTTCAAAGGTTTAAAAAAGATGATGTTTTCTGTATGCCCGATAAAATACTTGTTATCGATCAAGCAGCAAAGGAACTGGCTCTCAACGAGGGGATTGAAAGTGAGCGGCTAGAGATATTTGGAAATCCCTATCATCTTTTTCTTAAGAATTGGGAGCCGATTATCGATAGGAAATCTTTTTTCGGCTCGTACAACATTGATCCGAACGATTTCGTGATTACGTTCGCTCCCGATCCTTTATCAAATGCTGGTGGAGCGCTGCGGTTTGGAACCGATGAAAAAGAAATCGCGTCAATTTTTATCAAGGCATTGGAAAACATCAGTACCGACAAGAAAATAACTGTTATAGTGAAGCTGCATCCCAATCAGAATTACGACTATCTCGTTTCTGCATTTGACGACACTTCTATTCCATCTGTTTGTCTTAAAGAAGTTGATACTCGCTACCTTTTATACTTTTCGGATATAGTGGTAGGCATTTTCTCTAATATACTTGCGGAAGCCAGTATCTTTGGAAAAAAAATTATCCGGATACTTATCAATTGTCTTATTGATCCTTTGGAAGTACAGAATATCGGCCAGGTTTGCACGACAAAAGAACAATTGGAAAAAAACCTTCACAATAATCTACAGTGATATGAGTAAGTCTATTGATTCACGTGATATTTTCCTGTCAGGTAAACATGTTTTTCTGAAAAGCCTTACCAGGAACGATGTGATCGAAAGCAATTGGTACGGTTGGTTTAATGATGAAGAACTTAGTAGGACCCTGCAAAAACACTATTTCCCTAATACATTGGAAGCACAGATGGATTTTTGGGAAAAAAACATTGCCATACCAACCAATAAAATTCAGTTAGGTATCTGCAAACCGGGGGACGATAAGATTATCGGCATTGTGAGCCTGAACAACATAGATTACATTAACAGAAAATGTGAATTCTCGATTATCATCGGCGAAAAGAAGGAGCAAAATATTAAGTTGTTCGTAGAATGCTGCAATCTTATGTTCCGGCATGCTTTTGATACACTTAATCTGAACAAAGTGTACGGAGGAAGCATTTCCAAAGATTTGGTAATGCTCATGACACGTACGCTTAATTGTAAACAGGAAGGAATAGCCAGGGAGGATATTTATAAGGATGGCGAGTATAAGGATGCGTACCTATACAGCCTGCTGAAAAAAGACTTTACCTATAAATCTTGACCTTATGAGCAGGTACGATGAAATAAATATCGGCGACAAAGCGGAAATTATCCAAAAGATCACAGATTCTGATATTGATAAATTTGTTTCTCTAACAGGCGATGATAACAAGTTGCATATTAATAAGGAATATGCTTCTAAAACAAGTTTCAAACAACCGGTTGCACATGGCATGCTAAGTGCTTCTTTTATATCTACGATCATCGGAACAAAAATTCCGGGTGATGGGGCATTATGGTTTTCTCAATCGCTTGACTTTCTTTTACCGGTTCGTTCCGGTGATACCATTCATGTGATAGCAGAAGTGATCGGGAAAGATGATAGATTACGGGCGATAGAACTGAGGACGGACATTTACAACCAGGATAAACAAAAGGTTATAGGAGGCAAGGCTAAAGTCAAAGTTATTGAAGAAGAAGTGAAAAAACAGGAAACAACTGCAGAGTCTGACAGCCACCCAAAATGTGCCCTGATAATCGGCGCAACCGGGGGCATCGGTTCGTCGGTTTGCATGCAGTTGGCGAACAGTGGGTATGCAATAGCAGTTCATTATTACTCTAATGAACAGAAAGCAGCCGGGATCGTAAACGCAATTCTTGAAACAGGCCACAATGCCGTTGCTCTGCAAGGCAGTATCGATACAAAAGCTGCGGTTGATGCTCTTGTAGAAAAAGCAGAAAGGCGCATTGGCGAGATTAGTGTTATTGTCAATTGCGCCACGATTAAGATACCTAATATCAAATTTGAAAACTTGGAATGGCCCGATATTGAAAAACATCTCAATATCAATCTGAGAGCTAATTTTTTTCTCGTACAACGAGTCCTTCCCGGGATGAAGAACAGAAAATACGGGAGAATCATTTTCGTTACAACACAATACACCGAAGGAACACCACCACCGGAACTCATGCCGTATGTAGCGGCAAAATATTCGTTAAATGGGTTTGCAAAAGCGTTGGCGGTTGAATTGGCCGCTCATAACATTACTGTGAATCTTGTATCGCCAGGTATGACGGAAACCGACTTGCTGGCGGGTATCCCTGAAAAGGCAAGGCTCCTTGCTGCGGCGAAATCTCCTGTAAAGCGGCTCGCCCAGCCTGAAGATGTATCATCGGCAATCGCTTTCCTGGCATCTGAAAAATCGGGCTACATAACAGGGGAAACCATAAGGGTTAACGGTGGTCAAATAATGATGTAAAAATGAAATTCTCAGAAATACTGCTCCAGAATAATGTATTGGAAAAGAAGTTCACAGGGCGGACCTCGTACGAGATCGCTGTGCTGTCGAATATCATGACAAACCAGTTAAACCCTGTACTCGAATACGTTGCCAGAACCAATGATGTTTATGCGAAATGTATTTCAGGCGATTACGACAACATTATACAGGATAGTGAAAAGTATAAAGACAAAAACTTGATGGTCATTATATGGGAAGCCGCCAACATCGTAGACGGACTACAGTATCGTGCTGAATTGTTTAACGAGGAAGAGACCACGCTGCTCATAAATAACGTTAAGAACTCTATTGATCTCGTGTTGCAATCAATAAAACAGACCCCGGCTGTTGTGATCACAAAATTCAGCAGTGCCGTTTTCAATAATTATTTTATCAAAAAAAACAACTTCGACAGAATCTGCCAGGAATTGAACGGGTATCTTGAGGAGAAAATTTCAGCGAATTGCCTGTTGTTGGATATCGACAAGATCTTTGCAAGGATCTCAATCGATCGCTCTGTTGATCTGAGAAACTTTTATTCATCAAAAGCGCTGTACACGATAGAGTTTTTCAATGAGCTTTCGCAGATGATCAATCCGTACATCCTTTCAATATCCGGTAAAAGTAAAAAAGCACTTGTATTTGACTGTGACAATACTCTATGGAACGGAATCGTGGGAGAAGACGGCCCGACAGGCATCAGGATGTCTGCAACGGATACCAAAGGGGTGTTCTATGAAGAGATACAGTATATTGCAAAAGCACTCGCGAAACAAGGTATTTTAATCGGGATCAACTCAAAAAACAATGAGCATGATGTTAAAGAAATATTTGATACCCATGGCGACATGCATTTGAAAGAAAATGAGATAGCTGTAAAACGTGTTAACTGGAACGATAAAGTGACCAATCTCCGTGAGATAAGTAAAGAACTTAATATCGGCGTGGACAGCATTGTGTTTGTAGACGATTCAGACTTTGAGATCAATTTGGTTAACCAGTATCTTCCCGAAGTAAAAACGATACAGGTTCCCAAGGATACGTATCGCTATGCAGCGTTGTTGAGAAAAAACCTAAGCGTTTTCTTTGCAAACAGTATATCGGCAGAAGACAAAGGACGCGCAAAGATGTATAAGGAGCAAAGCCAGCGACTTGAAGAGCGTGGTTCATTTCAGAACCTTGATGAATACCTTCGATCTCTCGAACTCGAGATGACGCTTTTTACCGACAACCCGAACATTGCGCCACGTATCGCACAACTTACGCAGAAAACCAATCAGTTTAATCTTACTACAAAACGATACACGGAAGCTGAAATTACCGGTATTATAAACAGCCCGGATCATCATGTGTATGCATTCGGACTCAAAGATAAATTCGGTGATTTTGGGATTACCGGTATTGCAATCGTTCATATTCAAGGTGAAAAAGCTGAATTTGATTCATTTTTGATGAGCTGCAGGGTATTGGGGCGAAGCGTTGAAAAGAAATTTATACAGGAAATCATCCTTCACCTGAAGGAAGAAAGCATAACCCGAATAACCGCTTCATATAAAAGGACTCCTAAAAACGATCAGGTAAGTAATTTTTATCTTGAAGCGGGTCTAACTGAAGTGCAGAAAGAGAACGATACTGCCAGTTATGAAGGTATGATCGACGATGTCATTAAAGATGATTTTTCTTATATAAAAATGGCTTATGAAAGATAAAATAAAACTTATTATGGCGTCGGTATTCGAGCTCTCGCCTGATCAGATCGGTGATGATGCTTCGCCGGATACCATCCTCGTCTGGGATTCATTGCGTCATATGAATTTGGTTACAGTTCTTGAAGAGGAGTTTGATATCCGCTTAACTGATGAACAGATCACCGAGATGCTCAATCTCGATTTGGTCGTATTTACTGTAAACGAAGTACTCGCTGCAAAATGATCTATTGTAAAACTTGCCTGCAACCGGATACTCGTCCTGGTACCAGATTTTTTGACGGGATATGTCCCGCGTGCAGGTATCATGCGTCCCTTCAGAACGTAGATTGGGATGAGCGTAGAAAAGAACTCAATCGGATAGTTGAGTTCGGAAGACAGAATAACCGGTCTGGTTATGATTGCATAATAGGCGTAAGCGGTGGCAAGGATAGCACGCGGCAAGCTTTTTTTGTAAAAGATGTGCTTAAAATGAACCCGTTGTTGGTATGTCTGAGCTATCCGCCTGAACAGGTAACGGAAAGGGGTGTAGACAATGTATCGAATATGATCTCGCATGGGTTCGATTGCATCACGATCAATCCTGCGCCGCAACTGTGGCGAAAGTTAATGCACAAAGGCTTTTTTAATTTTACCAATTGGGCCAGATCCACCGAGCTTGCACTTTTTAGCAGTGTGCCGCGTCTGGCGATCGCTTACCAGATACCATTGATCTGGTGGGGGGAGAACGCCGCATTGCAATTGGGAGATTTGAATGTCATGGGGAAGACAGGTAGCGATGGCAATAACCTCAGGAAAATGAACACACTGGGTGACGGTGATATCAGTTGGTTGATAAACGAAGAAGTAGGTACAAAAGATATACTGCAATATTTATATCCGTCGGAAAAAGAAATGGAAGATGCCAATCTGCGTATCACATTCCTTGGCTATTTCTGGAACGACTGGTCCCTGGTAGATAACGGAAATTTTTCAGCACTGCGGGGCCTCGAGATCCGGAACGAAAAACCATGGGAAATTGGCGATCCCCTGGGTATCACTTCACTGGATGAAGACTGGGTCACGCTTAACCAGATGATTAAATACCTGAAATATGGCTTCGGACGTATTTCGGATTACGTAAATGAGGACATACGTAACGGAAAGATGACAAGAGAGGAAGGGATTGCACTTAATGAAAGGTACGACGGTAAGTGTTCGCCCGAATATATAAAAAGCTTTTCTGATTACATCGGTATTACAGTTGAAGATTTTTGGCAGCAGGTAGATAAATCGGTAAACCTGGAACTGTTTAATCGCCATTCTTTAGGAAATTATTCACCAAAATTCAAAGTGGGAAAAGGGTTATGAAAGATCCGGGAATAGTAATCATTGATTATGGTGTAGGGAACACGTATTCAGTAGCTAATGCGATACAACACTTGGGATATAAAAATCTCAGGATATCCGACGAAGAAAAAGTGATCCGTGAAGCCGACGCACTGATTCTTCCCGGTGTGGGTGCTTTTGAAGCATGTATGAGTAACCTTCAGGACAGGAATATTGTAGAGATATTGAATGAGGAAGTTCTTTCCAAAAAAAAGCCGATCCTCGGGATATGCGTGGGTATGCAGTTGCTGGCTACGGCTTCTGAAGAGATGGGAATACATGAAGGGCTTAACTGGATAGAGGGCCGCGTAAAAAAGCTGGAGCTTCCATCAGAACTTGCGGTGCCGCATGTAGGATGGAACGATGTAATGAACAATGAAGAAAAATTATTCGGACTGAACCAGCAAAACGCGAACTTCTATTTTGATCATAGTTTTTATTTCGACTGCGAGGAAAAATATGTAGCGGCCTACTGTGATTACGGCATAAAAGTTACCGCGGCAGTAAAGAAAGAAAACATTTTTGGCGTTCAGTTTCACCCTGAAAAAAGCCAGACCAACGGACTCAAACTTTTCCGGAGTTTTTTTAATTCTATATAACGTGCTTAAAAAAAGGATTGTTGCCAGCTTAGTCGTAAAAGAGGGTGTTGTAGTACAGAGCATCGGCTTTGATAAATATTTGCCCGTAGGTAAACCGGCTATTGCAGTCGAGTTTTTAACAACCTGGGGTATTGACGAAATTGTTTTGCTGGATATTTCGGCTTCACGGATGAGGCGTGGACCGGATTATGAGATGATCAGGAATGCCGCTAAGAAATGTTTTGTTCCGCTTACTGTTGGCGGCGGCATAACTGAAGTGGGCCATATCCAGGACCTGATGCATTGCGGTTCAGATAAAGTATCTCTGAATCAGTCTGCGATTTATCAACCGGGGTTGATTACCGAAGCCGCTGAGATTTTCGGTAACCAATGCGTTGTTGTTTCTATAGATGCTGTACAAACGGATAAGGGGTATCGTGTGTATGATTATATATCTAAGACCCCTCTCGAAATCTCTCCGGCTGATATGGCAAAAAAAACAGAAGATCTGGGGGCAGGAGAAATATTCATCAATTCTGTTGACAGAGACGGAAGTTACAGGGGTTATGATATGGAACTGATAAAATCAGTATGTGAAAAAGTTTCCGTTCCTGTTATCGCCTGCGGCGGCGCGAAAAATGCCGGTGATATGATTAAAATATTGAAGGACACGAACATTTCCGCTGCCTGTGCGGGTAATTTCTTTCATTTTACTGAACACAGTGTAAATACTTCGAAAGCAAACATTATTAAACAGGTGGACGTACGATTGGAGACTTTTGCAGATTATACAGACACAGATTTTGACCAGGATCTGCGGATCAGGAAGAAGTCTGACAAAGTATTGGAGGAAATGTTATACATCCGAATAGAAAAAGAAGTGATATGATCAACTATTGCAGGCGGTGCCTGTACCCGGAAAACCATCCTTTAAATATCGTCCTTGATGAAAAAGGAATATGCAGCGGCTGCAGGGTGCATGAAGAAAAAGCTATAATCGATTGGGAACCCCGTAAGGAAAAGCTTGGAAGGATTTTCGACAGCTACAGGAGCACTTCCGGCAAATCATACGATTGTATCATACCTGTTAGTGGAGCAAGGGATTCCTATTTTATTGTTCATACCGTAAAGAACGTGTATGGCATGAATCCGCTTCTTGTTACCTACAACAAGCATTACAATACCGACCTCGGTATCCGCAACCTCGCGAACCTCCGCATTGTATTCGACTGCGATATCATGACACTTACTGTAAATCCGGAGACGGTAAAAAAAATTACAAGGGCAACGATAAGGAAAGCTGGTAGTATCTATTGGCATTGTCTTGCGGGGCAAACCGTATATCCGGTTCAGGTCGCCGTGAAATTCAAAATTCCATTGATCATTTGGGGAGCGCACCAGGGAATTGACCAGGTAGGAATGTTCTCACACCTCGATGAAGTGGAAATGACAAGAAAATACAGGAAGGAACATGATTTAATGGGGATAGAAGCGGATGACCTGATCAATGAGTTCGACAATATAATTGAGCAGGATGTTATACAATTCCGCTATCCTGATGATAAAGAAATAGAAAGGATCGGCGTGAGAGGTATTTATCTCAACAACTATATGCGGTGGGATACCAAGGCGCAGCATGAACAAATGCTCGGTTTGTATAATTATGAAACGGCTCCGCAAACAGGGACATTCGATCGTTATAATGATGTGGATTGCTTCAATTATTCGGATGTTCACGATTATATCAAATACGTAAAACACGGGTATGGCAAGATCACTGATCATGCCTCAAGAGAAATCCGCTTTGGAAGAATTTCCCGCGATGAAGGAGTAGAACTGGTAAAAGAATATGGAATAACCCAACCACGTAACCTGCCCCAGTTTCTTGAATGGATCGGCATAACCGAAAACAGTTTTCATTACCTGATCGATCAGCATCGTAATAAAAAGATCTGGCATAGGAACGAAAAATGGGATTGGGAGAGGATTGATGGTACACAACTACGGAAAGAAACACCCGATAGCTTTGCTATTGCGTGTACGGATAAAGGACTTGATTTTAGAATAACGGTCCCTAAAAAGAAATCACCAGACAACAAGTATATCCTTATCGGAAAGGGCTACGTTCAATCTGAAAATCTCTAAGATCACAAAATGGCAAACGGACAAAAGGATAAGGATATGGGCTCGCTTAAGAAACTGTATATTTTGCTGGATGAAAAGCAGCGGAAGAAGATAGTTGTGCTACTGATCCTGACACTTATTTCCATGCTACTGGAAATGATGAGCGTCGGATTGGTCGTTCCTGCAATTGCGTTGCTGATGGAAAATGACATCGGTGGAAAATATCCTGTATTAAAGCCGGTGCTTGACTTTCTTGGAAATCCATCACAGAAAGCGATCGTATCCATCGGGATGGGCACACTTGTAATTGTATACCTGATCAAGAATTTCTTTCTTACTTATTATATATTCTGGCAAAACAGGTTTGTGAATGATTTCCAGGTGCAGGTTTCACAGCGCCTGTTTACCACTTACCTGCGCCAGCCGTATGTGTTTCATCTGCAACGTAATTCTGCCACGCTTATCAGGAACATCAATACAGAAGTGGTGAGTGTATTCAGCGCTGTATTGTCGATCATGAACTTCATCACGGAAATCTTCGTACTGCTTGGCTTCGTGGTGATCCTTGTTTCCGCCGAACCTGTCGGCAGTTTTCTGATGTTGCTGGTCGGCGGGATCGCCGCCTGGGGATTTTCAAGGTATATGAAAAGAAATATTGTGAAATGGGGCGAGGAACGCGTCTTTCATCTGGGCCTGGCTACACAACATCTCATGCAAGGTTTGGGTGGCGCAAAAGATGTAAAGCTTCTCGGAAGAGAAAGTGATTTTCTTCAGCAATTCCATAAACATAACAGCCGTTATGCCCATTTTAACAGGCTTAACACCACGTTACAAGCGCTTCCGCGTCTCTGGCTCGAGTTTCTGGCCGTAATTGGAATGTCTGTACTGGTACTCGCCATTGTTATGCAGGGTAAAGACATCAATATCATCCTTCCCACTCTGGGATTATTCGCAGTGGCAGCATTCAGGCTGATCCCCTCGGCGATCAAGATTTTAAACGCCATTCAGAATATCCGTTATAATCAACCTTCAATCAATATTATTTACAATGATATTACCCTCCATGCCGAAGCACTTTCCGTGTTATCGGAACATTCTGTTGGCTTACAAGGAATAGAAGTTAAAGGGCTGACTTTTTTTTACCCGGATACCGAAAAAGCAGCAGTAAAAACAGTTTCCTTCGAACTTAAGAAAGGACAATCAATTGGTATTGTTGGTCAAAGCGGTTCGGGGAAAAGTACCTTAACCGATCTTATTTTAGGACTCCTGTCGCCAACAGACGGAGATATCTACGTGAATGGGAAAAGCATTCATGAATCACCGAAAACATTGCGCGAATGGCAGAACAGCATCGGGTATGTTCCACAAAGCATTTATTTGACCGACGACACCATGCGTCGGAATATTGCGTTCGGTTTGTCGGATGAAAAAATAAACGAGGATGCGCTTTTAACAGCACTCCGTTCCGCACAGCTGGAGGAATTTGTAATGTCATTGCCGGAGGGACTCGATACAATAGTTGGTGAGAGAGGGGTTCGATTATCGGGAGGACAACGCCAGCGTATTGGGATCGCGCGTGCACTTTATCATAACCCGGATGTGCTGGTGCTGGACGAAGCCACCAGTGCGCTGGACAATGATACCGAAGAGGCGGTTATGCGCTCCGTGGAATTACTTACTAATAAAACGATCTTTATAGTAGCGCATCGTCTCACCACTGTTAAGAAATGCGATGTGATCATCCGTATGAAAGAGGGTGTGGTTGTTGAGCAAGGTACGCCACAGGAAATACTGCCGGCATAAATCAATCTTTAAATAAAAAATATACTATGGCAAGTTTTTCGATAAAAAATCGGGAGATCGGCGATGATCATCCACCCGTTGTTATTGCAGAAATAGGAATTAACCATGAGGGGTCGCTGGATCTTGCCATCGAGATGGCAGATGCAGCCATCGGCGCGGGCGCTGAGATCATCAAACACCAGACTCATATCGTAGAAGATGAAATGTCTGATGAGGCTAAGAAAGTGATCCCCGGTAATGCAGATGTTTCTATTTATGAGATCATGGAAAGATGCGCACTTTCGGAAGACGAAGAGTGGAAGCTCATGCAGCACGTTGAACAGAGAGGAGCGATTTTTATCAGTACGCCATTCTCCCGGGCAGCTGCCAACCGATTGGCTAAATTTGATATTCCTGCTTTTAAAATCGGTTCGGGTGAGTGCAACAATTACCCATTGATCAAACACATTTCAAGGTTCAAAAAACCAGTAATTCTGAGTACCGGAATGAACTCCATCGAGTCAGTACGGCCTTCGGTAGAAATCCTGCGCAATGCAGGCGTTCCTTTTGCGCTTCTTCACTGCACGAATGTATATCCGACCCCGCCGGAGATCGTAAGACTTGATGCCATATCAGTGCTGAAAGGTGAGTTTCCAGATGCTGTGGTCGGTCTTTCCGATCACACCCTTTCAAATTACCCTTGTCTTGGCGCCGTGGCGCTCGGTGCTTCTATATTGGAAAGACATTTTACAGACAGCATGAGCAGGCCGGGGCCGGATATCATTTGTTCAATGGATCCTGAGGCTCTTTCTGAATTGATCGAGGGTTCAAAGACGATTTTTAAAGCAAAGGGGAATAACAAAGATGCTGTAAAAGAAGAAGCCCCCACAATCGCATTTGCATTCGCTTCGGTGGTCGCCATCCAACCCATTCCTGCAGGCACACTTTTGACAGAAGAAAACATATGGGTAAAAAGGCCTGGAACTGGTGATTTCAGTGCGCTTGATTACGAATTATTACTGGGCAAAACAGCGGCAAGAGATATAATCAAAGGGTATCAACTAAAAAAGGAAGATGTTGAAAATGCATAATTCTGTAGATAATCCTAAAAAAGTAGTTTTTCTTACCGGTACCAGGGCAGATTACGGGAAATTGAAATCGCTGATGTCGGTGCTTGTAAAAGACAAAGCTTTTGAAGTATATGTTTTTGTTACAGGTATGCATATGCTTTCCAAATACGGTAGTACGCATATTGAGGTGGAAAGATCGGGCTTCAGGAACATTCACAAGTTTATCAACCAGAATGAAGGCGATGCGATGGACCAGATACTGGTTAAAACCATTTCAGGATTCTCAGACTACATCAAAGAAGTTCAACCGGATCTTATCATTGTACATGGTGACAGGCTGGAAGCCATGGCCGGGGCCATTGTGGGCTCGTTTAATAATATTCTCACGGGGCATGTGGAAGGAGGAGAAGTATCTGGAACCATCGATGAAATAATCCGGCACTCGGTTTCCAAGCTATCGCAAATACATTTTGTTGCCAATGAAATCGCGAAGAGAAGATTGTTGCAGCTTGGCGAGCCCGAAAACTCGGTACATGTAATCGGATCTCCGGATATTGATATCATGAGCTCCGATGAAATTCCCACAATTGAAGAAGTTAAACAACATTATGAATTTGATTTCGATCAATATGGCATCCTTTTATACCATCCTGTTACAACTGAACTGGATGACCTGAAAAGACAGGTGAAATTCCTGGTTGATCAATTGATCAAATCTGACATGAATTTCGTGGTCATTTATCCAAACAATGATCCCGGGTCTGATATCATATTGGATGAATACAAACGTTTTGCAGGCAATAAACGTTTTTCCATCTATCCGTCTATGCGTTTCGAATCTTTCCTTACGCTTCTGAAAAATGCGGCTGTCCTGATTGGGAATTCCAGTGCGGGTATACGCGAGGCGCCGCATTATGGCGTACCAAGCATCAATATGGGAACGCGGCAAAATGGTCGTGTTCGTTGTGAATCTGTTTTCGATGTTTCTATTGATAGTGAAGACATTCAGTCCGAACTAAAAAAATCACTGGCCTATAATGGTAAAACACATAACATTTTCGGTGATGGCAAAAGTGCTCCCCAATTTCACGCAGTATTAAGCTCGGCGGAGTTCTGGAAACAAAAAACGCAGAAAAAATTTGTTGATATTGATCCTGTTTAATTTTTCATCTTAAAAATATAACCCATGCCAGGATATGAATTGTTTGATCACGAAGAAAGAAACGCTGTAAACGCCATATTCGATGCAAATGGCGGTGTGCTTTTTGCGCACGGTTTTGATGCCATACGCAATGGCGTATTCAAAGTTCGCGAATTTGAAAAAACTGCTTCAGAGATGTTCCATGTGCCATACGCACAGGCGGTATCATCCTGCACTGCAGCGTTGCGGGTAGCTTTGGCTGCATTTGATCTAGGCCCCGAAGATGAGGTGATCATCCCAAGTTTCACTTTTGTGGCCACCGCAGAAGCCGTACTCGCCGCGGGCGCAAAATTGGTTGTTGTAGATATTGATGAGTCTTTCACAATGGACCCCGCCGCATTCGAAGCAGCTATCACGGATAAAACAGCGGTCGTAATACCCGTACACATGATGAGTGCACCGGCCGACCTGGATAGGATCTGTGCCATTGCCAAAAAGCATAATGTCAAAGTGATAGAAGACGCTGCATGGGGAGTTGGTGCCACATGGCAAGGCAAAGCATTGGGCACGATAGGAGATATGGGCTGTTACAGTTTCGATGCCGGAAAGTGCATCAGTACAGGTGAAGGTGGAATGATCCTGACAAACAACGAAGAGTTGTTTAAGAAAGTCCGCGCTTACCACGACCACGGGCACGAATATGCAACCAATGTCAGCCGTGGCGAAGAGGGGGCAATTGGTGTAGGATTCAATTACCGCATGACCGAATTACAGGGAGCGATAGGTATCGTGCAGCTTGGCAAACTCAATAAGATCATTTCTATGCAGAAAGCCAATAAAGCAAAACTTAAAAAGCTTTTGACAGAAGGTGGTTTTCCATTCCGGTTCAGAACAATTCATGATGAAGGAGAAGGTGGCGATGCCCTGTTCTTTATCCTCAACAACCGCGAACAAACACAGGCATTCCTGAAAAGAATGAAGGAAGAGGGTCTAGGTACGAAAAATGTACCGGATGCGATGAGATGGCATTTTGCAAAGCATTGGTCGCATATGTTCAACAAGGCAGGCGTTTACCATGATACGTATGAAACACAATGGCAAAAGTCTGCAGACATTCTGGAAAGTTCGATCGCATTGCCGGTCATGATCAAAATGACAGACGATCGCATCGCTGAAATAGCTGAAAAATTATTAAAGATCAGTAAAGAGATAGCCTAGATGTTGCTTGCAATCATTCCCGCAAGGTACGGATCGAAAGGGGTTCCACGAAAGAACGTTGTAGACCTCAACGGGCAGCCGCTGATCAGTTACACGATAGAAGCTGCCCTGCAAAGTTCATGCATTGATGAAATACTGGTAACGACAGATGATGATGAAGTGATAGCACTGGCCGAAAAAAAAGGGATTAACTGCAGATACAAACGCCCTTCCGCCTTGGCTACAGATGAAACCTCTATGTACGATGTGGTAGAACACGCCCTGGAATGGTTTAAAACCGATCGCGGTTTTTTACCGGAACAGTTTGTGCTGCTGCAGCCAACTTCTCCACTGAGATCGGCAGCAGATATAGACAATTCGATGGCAATGTTTATTGAACGGTCGGCAGAAAGCCTGATAAGTGTGCATGCATTATCGGAACACCCCTTTGAATGTATCAAAATAGACGAAAACGGGTGGAGTTTCCTGGCAGAGCCTGCCCACACTGTAACCCGCAGGCAGGATTTTAAACAGGACTTTCATTTTATCAACGGAGCCATTTACCTTATTAAGACAGAAACGTTTTTAGCCATAAAAAAGTTTTTTATTAAAAGTAGATCGCTTTGTTATGTAATGCCAAAAGAAAGGGGGATTGATATAGACTCGGTTACTGACCTTGCCATAGCAAAAGCCTTACTTCAATACCAGGAACAAGACAAAGAAAAATTGACCAATCACTAATTACAAAGGAATGGGTTTTCGTACCAATATTATTTTACTGTATTCCGATTCGCTGAGGAGGGATTTTTCGGCGTGCCTCATTATCAAGGAAATACTTCGTGCAAACGGATACAAGACATTTATTTGTTCGAGAAGAAATTTTGGCCTATTCATTAAAGTATTGAAGCCACGAAAAATATTTATCATTGGGCAGATAGATATGATTTATAATGAGCGAATCATTAAGGAGGCGAAAGCGGGCGAGCTGGAAGTACACTTTATGCCTGCAGAGGGCTTCGCTTATGATTCGGAGTATGTGGTAATGTACCCCGCGAAAAACGATTATGATTTTCTCAAGTCAGTTTTTTTCTGGGGTAAGAATTCATTGGGCTGGTTCGTAAAAAATCGCAATATAGATGACACCGAAAAATTGATACAGGCTGGATATTCCCGTCTGCCTATCGCCACAGCCTATAGTGAAGTTGTAAAGAAGGATACAAAAAAAGTCGGCTTTATCGGGCGTTTTCCTGCGGTAAATGACCTTTACAAAAGAAGTGTAATGAGCTTTTACCTGGTAGAAGAACTTGCTGAAAACCGTTACAAAACAATGGCCCGCCTCGATGCGGAATCGAAAGCGATCAATGCCTACCTTGACTTTTTTGAAAAGATCATTCAGCAAACGGATTATACGATCAGCCTGCGCCCACACCCGAATGAAAACCTTAATACCTATGCTGCGCTGAAAAAAAAGTATGGAGAACGGTTTGAGATCAATAACGATTTCGATGTGGCGGAGTGGATGTCTGAATGCAGGGCGATTGTAGGATTGGCGAGCTCATCATATATAGACGCCTACCTGGTTAAAACCCCGGTCATCTGCCTGGATGTACTCCTTGGCTCCAGCAAAAGCACGCTCCAGTTTGATCCGGGTCTCGAATGGATGTATGAAAGTTGCTATTTGCCTGAGACAATAGAAGAAGCCATGCAGTTGCTTGTCCAGGAAAACCTGCCTCCCGTGGCAAAACAAAGATTCGTTGATTTGATTGAAAACGATTTTAAAGGGAACAGCGAACTTGTGTTCGACACAGTAACCGATAAGATTATGGAGACACCCAGGAAGAACAGCCCGCTGGATGGATTGTATCTGCTGGGAATGCATGTGTTCGACATGGCCCTCGCAACAAGGCATAAAATAAAAAAGAATACGGCACTGCAATTTGATTTTTCCTATTATTATCACCCGTTATCGCTGAATCTGAAAGCGATCGCACAACGCATCAGAAAAAAATTAAGGGCTGAATGATAAGGGGAAAAAAATTAGTTACAACCGGATTTTTTCCTGAATCTGTACAGCAAGATGATTTGATTTTTGCCGCCGACTGGTGTTTCAACGGAAACCAGGAAATGGAGGAACAGTTCAAAGGAAAAGTACTTCAGTATCCGGTTAAACCCCAGGACGCCGTTGAGATCAGGGAAATTATTTTGCAGGTATACCTGGTTTTGCTTAGCAGGCTGACCTGTGTTTATAATGAACGATTCGGCATAAAAAAACCTGAAAAATATTACGAGCTGCTTTTGGGCAGGTGGTTATACCATTTCCTTCATAACGTGTATGAGCGAATGGCACTTTTGAATGCTGCGGTTAAAGAACATCATCCTGTGCGTACAGATGTTTGTGCACCATCTATCGCGTTTTCTTTCGATTCAGACGACTATAACCAGAAAACTTACCTTTCGCATACATTCAATCTTCGTTTGTTCTCTGCCGTAGCGAGGCATATTGACGGGATCAATTTCAATGTTATTGAAACACCAGAAACAGACATAGGATGGATAAGATCACAAGCTTCAGGGAGAGAAAAGCTTGCATCGGTGTATCAGAATTTTTTGTGCGCGGTCAACAGGATTTTTACAAAAAAACTGATCCTTGTTGTATCTCCTTATTATCCCAGCAACACATTTATAAACAGTCTTTGGTTTTTCTGGAAAAGTAAGTTCAGGGTGGTGCATTATAGGTTCAATCGCGTTCTTTCCACTCCCGAAGCTACAGATGCAGCGCTGCGTAATAAAATGGCTGATAAGATAAAAATGGACAATGAAGATTCGCTGCTCACAATAGCTTCCTCTATTCTTTTTTCATTTATACCGCATTCGTTTCTTGAGAATTTTCAAAAATTGCGTGAGGAAGCAATACAATGGCATAGAAAGAACCCAAACCTGCAGGTGTTGTTTACAGCAAATGCCATACATACTGAAGAGAGATTCAAATACCTGACGGCGGAGGCGCCGAAAGCAGAACTCTGGATCTCGCAACATGGTTTTGGTTACGGGGTAAATAAGGTGTTATCCAGCGAAGAATATGAAAGAAAGGCAGCCACCCGTTATTTTACATGGGGCTGGGGAAAAGATGTATTGCCCAATGCTAAACTCGTGCCTCCCGGGAACATAAGCTATAAAGAAAAATCGAGGATTCTTTTTACTTTCCCAACGATAAGCGAATATTCAGGTCTTTTGGAAACGCCAATGGTATATTCATACGATCTTCCCCACTATATTCAGCTTTCTGACTCAGTGATGGAGGGTTTGGAAAAAGAGCAGAGGGAAGCGGTTTATATACGCCAGTTGAAGCGCACTGGTCTTCGTTACCTGCCTATGCCCGCTGATCTGAAAATTGACCAGGTCCCGGATTTTCATAGCAGTCTTGTTAATGCCAGGATTCATTTATCCAATCATTTTGGAACACCTTTCCTTGAGTCGCTGGCATGGAATATCCCCACCGTGATCATACACCCACCGCTGGAAGGCTACCTTCGTGAAGACGCGATACCGGATTTTGAAAAATTGCAGCGGGCAAAAATCATCTTTACAGATCCATCCGAAGCAGCGAACCATCTCAACGAGGTATACAACGATATTGACGGCTGGTGGCAGAGCGAGAACGTTCAGCAGGCCGTAAAATCATTTATTTATAAATATGCCCGACCTCACCAGCAATGGCGATCTGTCTGGCTGAGAACATTTTTACAATAACACATGAAAGAGAAAATCCAGGAGATATACAACAACAATGAGTATATCTCTCACAACCCGGATCTGCATTCGGAAGATTCAGAATACAAGTTTTCACAGTTTGCAGATATGCTCGGTAAACTGGAAATCAAAAATGGCCGGATCAAAATACTTGATGTTGGCGGTGGGGCTGGTATTCTTGGTAAAATGGTCGCTGTTTTTTTCAAGGAGAAAGGGATTACGGTAGATTTTAACACGCTTGATCTTTCTGCAGAAATGCTCAGGATACAAAAAATCAATCATCCCGAAATCAATGAAAGCTGGAACTGTACACTGGAAGAATGCCCGGAAAACGATTTTGACCTTGTATTGATGATCGATGTGATCGAACACATACCGGATAGTGAATCGGCAGCCGATGCGCTAAACAATATCGGGAGATATATTCTTTACAACATCCCCGTGCAGTTGAACCTGTTCGATGGGCTTCGCAACATGGCGAATAAATTCAGGTACTACGCAGAACAGACCCGTATATTGGGCCATGTTCATTTCTTTACAGTGGCGTCTGCCCGTCGTTTCCTTGCAAAAAAACACAGGATCGTAACAAGCGCATTCAGACCCTACTGCTTTATGCTGCTGAATTCGACGTACCCCGGTTATGTTGAAATGAGAAAAAGTAAAACCCGTTTGACAGAGATAAAAATATCCTGCTGGATAGCCAGAAACATGAAGAGGCTGAGCGGATGGATGGTGCAGGGCTCAATGTTTGGGCTGGTAAAGTCAACAAAGAACAAATGATAGAAACCAAGGAGAGCGATTATGAATAACAGGTTCGACTATATTATCGCAGGTGCCGGCTCGGCAGGTGCTGCATTGGCTGCGCGTGTTGCGGAAAACGGCAAGCATTCTGTGCTGTTGATTGAAGCGGGTGGCAAACCGGACAACATCTGGTTTAAAGTTCCGCTGGGAATCGGAAAGTTGCTCCACCGCGAAAAATACGTTTGGAAATTTTTCACTGAAGAAATAAAGGGCATCAACCAGCGTAGGGTTTACATGCCGCAGGGCCGTATTCTCGGAGGGTCGAGTACGGTAAACGGGATGGTATATGTGCGCGGCCTTCCTTCTAAATTCGATGAGTGGGCAAGTAATGGATGTGCGGGCTGGAGTTTTAAAGACGTTCTTCCTTATTTTAAGAGAATGGAGGATTTTCCGGGTGGCGATCCTGCGTACAGGGGAGTGGGAGGGCCGTTTAAAATCACCGAGATCAAACGCCGCGATGTGCTTAGCGAAGCATTTCGTGAATCTTGCCTCCAGGCGGGTTATCCTGCCGTGGCCGATTACAATGCTGTAAACGGGGAAGGTGTTGGTTATCTTCAATTGAATACCCGCAATGGACTCCGTGAGAGCACGGTTACATCTTATCTTGATAAAGTAAGGAAAAACAAAAACCTCGAAATAAGAAGCAACACACTGGTAGAAAAAATCCTGGTAAAGAATAAACAGGCCATAGGAGTGCGGTTGAGCACAAAGGGTGGCAACGCTTACGAAGTATACGCAGATAAGGAAGTGATCCTTTCTGCGGGCGCCATCAATACACCCAAACTGCTGGAGTTGTCTGGTATCGGCAATGCAGCTTTGCTTACAAAACTTGGCATACCGGTTGTGCACGACCTGCCCGGCGTTGGCGAAAATTTCCAGGATCATATCAATGTACGCGCCGCTTACGAATCAAAAGGCTCGTTAACCATTAATGATGCACTGAACAGCAAATGGAAAGGGTTTCAGCTCGGTCTCAGGTATATATTACACCGCGATGGATTGCTTGCAACGCCATCTGCAACCATACAGGCAATGTTGCGAAGCGATTCTTCACTCAAAGAGCCGGACATAAAAATACAACTGGTGCACCTGAGCGAACAAGGGCGTTTCGGCGTTGCGCACAATTCGGGCGTAGATAAATTCTCCGGATTTTCAATCGGGGCATACCAGCTCTTTCCTAAATCAGTGGGAACGGTCCACATCAAATCTGCCTTGCATACCGATGATCCGGCAATACGCCCCAATTATCTTGATCATCCTGAAGATGTAGACACCATGCTCAAGGCAGTGAAAGTGGCAAGACATGTAGCCACGCAACCTGCGCTCAAGCGGTTTGTATTGCAGGAATTAAGGCCGGGCGTTAACATGACCAACAACGAGGAACTGGTTTCCTATATGCGCGAAGTTGGACAAACCACTTATCATGGAATCGGTACTTGCAAAATGGGAAATGATCCAATGTCGGTGGTGGATCATAAACTGCGTGTTCATGGCATCGGAAATTTGCGTATTGCCGATGCTTCGGTTATGCCGATACTCGTGGCATCTAATACCAATGCAGCTGCGATCATGATCGGAGAAAAAGCTGCTGACATCATTCTGGAAAAAAGTTTGTGATACCGGCCATGAAGAAATTATTATTTGCCATCTATCGTTGGCCTGCACAGATTGCTTTTGTACTGCATAGCAAAAAAATGCGTTCAAGATGCCAGGCAAAAAAAAGCAGCCTACTTTATCCCAGCTGTATAATCAATAATCCGCAAAGCAACCGCAATGCGATATCGATCGGGGAGTATACGGTTGTTCTCGGGCAGTTGTTGGTTCTTACACACTCCGGCAAAATTAGTGTAGGTGATTGTAGTTACGTCGCAGATAATACAAAAATATGGTCGGGTAACTCTATCAGTATCGGCGACCGGGTTTTTATCTCATTTGGCGTGAATATTCACGATTATGATGCGCATTCAATTTCCGCAAAGAACCGGCACGAACAGTTTAAGGATATTTTTATAACAGGTAGATTGTTGCCATTGGGTGATATCAAGAGCAAACCAATTGTTATTGAAGATGATGCCTGGGTGGGCTTTAATGCCAGCATCCTGAAAGGCGTTACGATAGGGAGAGGGGCGATCGTGGCTGCGGGCGCGGTGGTTACGCATGATGTTGAACCCTTTACAATAGTAGCCGGAAACCCAGCGCGCACGGTTGGCAAAGCAAGCGAATAGTTTTTGATATGAGCAGGTTGATTTTTTTTGTAGAAAGCTATACCGCCGGCGGCTCAGACCAGGTTGCACGGGTACTACTGGAGAACCTCGCATGCGAAAAGATATACCTGATTGTAAACAGCAGCATCGACAAAAGGATCATTCTCGCACCCGGTTTGCCCGATCATGTATCCGTTTACACATACCATTTGGTTACGCCAATGGATATCGGCCTTTTTGCAAACAGGTTCCGGCACAACAAACTGATCTTTTTGACGCTGAAAGCATTTGATTATATTGTACGTTACCCCTTGTTACTGTTTTCCTTTTTTTACTTCCTGGTTTTTATGATGCGGTTTCGCGCCCATACCTTTATCGCTCACAATGGAGGATACCCGGGCGGCCTTTTTTGCGGAACAGCGGCTATGGCGTCTTACTTTTTACCCTCTGTAAAAAAACGGTTCTACGCTTTTCACAGCATGCCAAGACCGGTCGCAAAAAACCAATATTGGTTTGACCGGTTTTGGGACCATACGCTCGACAAACTGGTGACCTTCATTGCGGTTTCGAAAAAATCTGCTGAACAGATGAATGCGGTCCGGATGGTAAAACAGAAACCCATTTGCATTTACAATGGGTTAAAGCCCTCACCCCGAAAGGAATATGCCCATACACCGGTACTGAAGATCTTACACGTAGGATATTTTGATTACAACAAAAATCAGATGTTACTGGTAAAATGCATAGCCGGGTTGGTTCAATCAGGTATCATGAATATCGCGGTAACTTTTGTAGGAGATATTGACGAGCCGGCCGCACGAAAGGAAATAGACGAATATGTTGCCGCCACCGGCATCAGCAATTACCTGACGTTTACCGGTTTTCAGAAAAATGTCACGCCCTTTTATTTGTCGCACGATATTCTTGTGTCCACTTCAAAAATCGAAAGCTTTCCCATCGTGATACTCGAAGCGATGCGCGTGGGGATGCCCGTTGTGGCTACGAAGGCGGGTGGTGTTGCAGAACAGGTCAACGATGGAATAACCGGTTACCTGGTAAATTCCGACGACATTGCGGCAATGATGCTTTGCCTGCAGTCTTTCATAGACAACAGGCACCTGATACAAACGATGGGAAGTGCAGCGCATCATTTGTTTGAATCACAGTTTACAGTGAACCATATGATCTCGGAATATGATCATTATCTTGGATTAAAAAATTAACTATACAGATATCCTCCGTTATGAACGAATTAGAAAAGATCTTTAAAGGAAAAGTTGTCGTTATTACCGGCCATACTGGCTTCAAAGGAAGTTGGTTATCGCTTTGGCTGCATTCACTGGGCGCATCTGTGGTGGGGTTGGCAAATGGTGTTCCCGGAAATCCGGCTCATTTTGATGTGATTGGCCTGCACAAAGACATCAAAGATACAAGGGCCGACGTGCGTTGCGCAAAAGATGTTGAAAAGATCATCGTGGATGCGCAACCGGATTTTGTTTTCCACCTGGCGGCGCAGGCACTCGTCCGTGATTCTTATACCAATCCCGCTGAAACCTGGGACACGAATGTAATGGGCACCTTGCATGTGATGGAAGCATTGCGCAAGCTGGACAAAAAATGTGTAGCCGTGATGATCACAAGCGATAAATGCTACGACAACGTAGAATGGATCTGGGGTTATCGTGAAACGGATGCGTTGGGCGGCCCCGATCCGTACAGCGCCTCAAAGGGAGCTGCCGAATTGGTAATCAAATCTCAAATCAAATCTTTTTTCTCTCACAAAGACAACAAAGTGATCATCGCTTCAGCCAGAGCGGGTAATGTGATTGGCGGAGGTGACTGGGCCGAAAACCGCATAGTTCCCGATTGTGTAAAAGCCTGGTCGAAGGATCAGACCGTTGAACTTCGCAACCCGTCTGCAACCAGGCCATGGCAGCTTGTTCTCGAACCACTAAGCGGCTATCTTACGCTCGCGGCGGCTATGTGGGGCAATGCGGCATTGCATGGGGAAGCTTTCAACTTTGGCCCATCGATTCTCCAGAACCATAGTGTTGGCGACCTGGTTGATCACATGGCTACCTTTTGGAAGCAGGTAAAATGGAAAGACATCTCGCAATCACACGAAGGGCCGTATGAATCTACCTTGCTGAAACTCAACTGCGATAAAGCATTGCATCACCTGAAATGGTGGGCGGCATTGGGATTTGAAGACACCGTGAAATTTACATCGGAATGGTATAAGGCATTTTACGAAAATGCCAAGGATATCCGGCAGGTGTCGTTGGATCAGATAAAATTGTATTCTTCCACAGCAAAACAAATGGGGCTATTATGGGCTCAGTAAAAGACAACATCATAGTAACGCCTTTAAAACAGATAGAAGTAAAGGGAGGTGATGTATGGCATGCATTTAAAAGGAGTGACCCCCAGTTTCGCGAATATGGTGAAGCTTACTTTTCCTGGGTAGAAGAAGGTGCGGTCAAGGCCTGGAAAAAACACAAGCGGATGACACTGAACCTGGTCGTTCCGGTAGGAACTGTCCGTTTTGTAATGATGACAGGGCAGAACGAATTTGTAACAGAAGACATCGGCGAGGCCCGCTATGCGCGTCTGACCGTTCCGCCGGGTTTGTGGTTTGGTTTCCAGGGATTGGGGCCGGGTAAAAGTCTTGTGCTTAATATTGCAGATATTGAGCACGATCCAGACGAAGTAGAACGAAGTTCTGTTAACGATATAAACTATAATTGGTAAACAATATGAAAGTAATACTACTCGCAGGTGGTTTTGGAACCAGGTTGGCCGAATATACCGGGCTTATTCCCAAACCTATGGTGCCTATCGGCGGCAAACCTATTTTATGGCACATCATGCAGACCTATTCAAGCTTCGGGCACAAAGATTTTTTTGTAGCCCTGGGTTATAAAGCGGAAGTGATACGCGAATATTTCTATAATTATAAAGCCCTCAACTCCGATTTTACAGTTGACCTTAAAACGGGCAGCGTAGACTCGCATCACCAGAACGATGTGGACTGGCGGGTTACTCTGGTAGATACAGGCGAAAAGACAATGACCGGCGGCCGTGTAAAACGGCTGAAGAATTTTATAGGCGATGAACCGTGTATGATTACTTATGGCGATGGCGTAGCGAATATCGATGTGGATGCGCTTTTGAGATTCCATAAGAACCATGGAAAAATGGTAACGGTGAGTGCTGTTCGCCCTGTTGCCCGTTTCGGAGAACTGGAGATCAATGGAGATACCGTGATCAGTTTCCAGGAAAAACCGCAGCTGCAGAAAGGCTGGATCAACGGCGGATATTTTGTTGTAGAGCCGGGATTTTTCGACCTGATTAAAGACGACCAGACCCTGCTTGAGCGTGAACCACTTGAAACGGCGGCCGCACAAGGGCAACTCATGGCCTACAAACACGAAGATTTTTGGCATTGTATGGATACCAAACGTGATCATGAGTTGCTTGAATCATTATGGTTATCCGGTAAAGCGCCATGGAAAATATAAACGCACCCCGCAAGCATGTTCTCGTAACCGGCGGCCTCGGTTTCCTGGGTGCGCGTATTGCGCAGTATTTATCTGCTGTTTATGAAATTACCCTCGCCACTTCCCGTACCGGGCAAGAGATCACTCCGCCGTTTTCTTTGCGGTATGTAAACTGGGATGACCCTGCATCGCTCGAAAGAGCTTGCGCCGGTGTTGATTATGTAATTCATACGGCTGGCGTTAATGCACCCGACTCAATGGAAAACCCGGAACTCGCGCTGCTGATCAACGGTGTTGGTACACTTCGGTTGGTAAAGGCCGCAAAAAAAGCCGGAGTACAAAAGATCGTATATTTTTCTACTGCACACGTATACCGCCAACCACTCACCGGCACAATAACCGAAGATACCTGCACACTGAATCTCCATCCTTATGCTACAAGTCACCGGGCCGGAGAAGACGCAGTGCTCGCTGCCTCAGAACGAAATTTTACAACTGTCGTAATCCGGCTGTCCAATTCGTTTGGCGAGCCGGTATATGCCGCTAACAACTGCTGGTCGCTTCTTGTCAACGGACTTTGCAAACAGGTGGTTGAAACAGGCCTGTTACAATTAACATCAACAGGCTTGCAGGAAAGAGATTTTATATCGATATCCAATGTTACCCGCGCCGTTTCGTTTTTGCTCGGTTCGGATCGCGTACAGGGAATCTATAACCTGGGGAGCGGTTCATCCGTTTCCGTTTTACAAATGGCACAACACATAGCCAGGCGTGTGAAACATGTATTGGGCTTCGATCCAATACTGCAGGTGCCCGCGGGTTCGAAGCAGGAACAGGTGGCGCCGCTGCAATTTAAAATAGAAAAATTGCGCGGTAGCGGTTTTGTCGTACAACACGATGTCGATGAAGAGGTTGACAAGCTGTTGCAATTCTGTGCGGCTCATTTTAAAAAAGCAGAATGATGAAAGAACCGCTGGTTTCTGTTGTTATTCCCACCTATAATCATGCACAGTTTATCGGCAATGCGATACAATCGGTGCTGGATCAGAAATATCAAAACTTCGAGGTCATTGTCGTTGACAATCATTCCACTGATCAGACCAACGAGGTGCTTCAGGCATTTGGCAACGCGGTGCGAATGATCAAAGTGCACAACAACGGCGTTATCGCAGTTTCCCGAAATGCCGGCATACGTGCCGCGCAGGGAAGCGTTGTTGCGTTTTTAGATTCTGATGATTGCTGGACAGCGGATAAACTGCATCGCTGTATAGAAAAAATAGATGTCGGCGCCGACATCGTTTTTCACGATATGGCCATAGAAGGAGAACGCAGCTTCTACCATCAGAGACGGTTGAAAGGCAGGAAAATGCTGAGCCCGGTGCTTACCGATCTGCTTGTGAACGGGAACGCTATCATCAATTCGACAGTAGTGGTGAAAAAAGACCTTCTCGAACAAATAGGGTATATATCCGAAGATGCGGAAATGGTAGCAGCGGAGGATTTCAATACATGGATTCGTATTGCAGCTGTTACCGAATCGTTCGTATACTTGCCGGTCATCCTGGGTTCATATAGGATACACTCTTCCGGGATGTCGAGAAAAGATATGTCGCAGCCCATGAAAAAAGCCACCGCCGCTTTTATGGACAGGCTCAGCGGAAAGCAACGCAACAAAGCAGAAGCAAGGATCGGTTATGCCCATGTAAGGTCCCTGTTTGTAAATGGAAAAGCGGCCAGGGTATCAATGACGGAACTGATGTTTATCGTACGCCATGGGCCATGGGCCATGAAAATAAAATCATTGTACATGATGCTAAACAGGTTGAGGCACAAGGAAGCCGTTAAAAAAGGGAAATGAGCAGGCGTATAAACGATTTTACAACCCTTTTTATCGTTCCGCTGATGATTCTCGTAGTTATGCTTGCAGGCACCACAATGAGTTTGTTACAGCATGCGGCAGAATTATTATTGCTCATCATCCTTGCCATTGGCATCTACTCTTACCGGCTTACGCGGGCCGAGATCATTTTGCTCATTACCTTTTGTTTTGCGCAAACAGGTTCTTTTTTTGTTAACGATCTTTCGATCTTCCTGCTTAATGCCAAACAGTTTGGACTCGGTATACTGTCACTCATTTATTTCAGGCGCAATGCTAAAGGTTCTGTTTTTTTATCGGCGGCCGTCGTCGTTTGTATATTTCTTGTTTTTTTTGAAAGCCTTACCGGCGCCTTCCCATTCGATATACGACCGATATTGTCTACAATGCGTGATTCCTATGGATCGCGGGCTATTGGCCTTTTCCTGAATTATCATTATACTTCATTTTTTCTCGGGATATTCTTTGTTGGATATACGATCAGGCGGAGGGCTTATTTTATCGATTTCCTTTCGTTGTGGTTCATCAGCGTTAAAACAAATGTGATCGGTTACGCACTGCAAAAAATATTTTCTTTCGCACAGAAACGTATAAAATTCCTGCAGTCGACCAAAGCAGTGGTGCTGCTGGCAATTGGCTGTATCATCTTTCTTATTACTTCTGTACTCGCTATTCTTGAACTTTTCAAAGAATACAATTACGGTTACAACAGTGCGTACGTAGTATTGACACAGTTCGTTGATCCCAGGTCATACCTGCAGGCCTTTTATATATTTCCTACAGATGTAGTAAAATACCTCGGTGAAGTGGCACTGTTCGATTACCCGGAACTTACAGATGTATCTTTCTCCGATCACGGAAGCGAATTGTCGATCGTGCGATTTCTCGTACAGGGCGGCGTATTTCTAGCAGCTTCTTTCCTGTACAATGTATTCAAAAACTTTACAAGGTTCCGGGTGTTTATTTTCATCAGCTTGTTCCATTACAGTTTCATATTGAGCCCGCTCATTGTTTACGTGATGTCTGTTTACGAGTTCGAAGGCGAACATGAAATGGAGCGGGAACTAAGGCTGCAGCAAGCCAGCATTTGATAAGTCTTCAATCAACCATAAATAAATTTACATGAACAAACATGCGATCATACTGGCTGGTGGAAAAGGTACACGTCTCAGGCCCTATACATGGGTGTTGCCAAAGCCGTTGATGCCTATTGGCGAACAACCGATACTTGAAGTGGTGATCAGGCAACTGGCGCATTATGGTTTCACAAAGATCACTATGGCGGTGAATCATCAGGCGGAACTGATCAAGGCTTTTTTTGGCGATGGCAAACGCTGGAACGTTGAGATCAGCTATTCGATGGAGAATGAACCACTGGGCACGATGGGGCCGCTACACCTGATCGATAACCTGCCCCAGAATTTTCTCATTATGAACGGCGACATCCTTACCGATATCGACTTTGCGGGGTTGTATAATGACCACATCGCCAATACAAGCCTGTTTACCATCTCGGGCTATCGCCGCCGGCAGAAAAACGATTATGGGGTATTGGATATCAATGAAGAGAACAGGCTGATAAACTTTAAAGAAAAACCCATAACCGATTTTCTCGTCAGCATGGGTATTTATGTTGCCAGCAAAGAAATACTGGAACACATACCGCGCAACCGGCCTTATGGGTTTGACCACCTTATGCATGATCTTATTGCTGCCGGAAAACCCGTTACCGTAAATGAGTTCAGCGGTTACTGGCTTGATATCGGCAGACCAGATGATTACATACAGGCGATCGAGGAATTTGAAACGCTGAAAAGTAAGTTCATACATGAGTAAAATACTGGTCACAGGCGCTTCCGGATTTATCGGTAAACGTCTGCTGGAAATGCTGAAGCAACACAACGACAACGAGGTGGTTGAATCGACCATCGATGTTTCGGATGCCAGGGCCTGGGAAGCGCTGCCTGCCTGCGATACAGTGATCCATCTCGCCGCAATGACCTTCGTTCCCGCCAGTTGGGAAAATCCTGTTTCCTTTTTTCAGACCAATGCCGCCGGAACGCTGCATGCATGTGAGTATTGCCGTAAACAAAAAGCCAGACTAATCGTAACAAGTGCCTATCTATATGGCATTCCGTCTTCCCTCCCCATTGCAGAAGATGCACCCATACACCCTAATAACCCCTATGCCTTCAGCAAAAAAACAGCAGAAGACATTTGTGGGTTTTACAATGAATTTTATAAAGTGCCCATCGTAATTGTCCGGCCTTTCAACATCTACGGGTACGGCCAAAAAGACATGTTCCTGATACCTTCCATTATCAAACAGTTGAAAGCGGGGGGAGCCATTTACATAAAAGACAAAACACCGCGCCGCGATTACATTTATGTAGACGATGTGGTGGCAATGATGCTTCAACTGCTGAATAAGCCAGTGTCATTCAATATTTTCAACATAGGCTCAGGCGAAAGTCATTCTCCGGAAGACATCATTGGCCTGATGCAGGAAATCGCAGGCACCGACCTGCCGGTTTTTTCTGAAGAGGTAGTAAGGCAGAACGAAATACCTGATACCATCGCAGACATGAGTAAGGCAAAAGAACTGCTGAACTGGGAACCTTCTTTTACGATCCGCAAGGGACTGGAAGATTATCTATCAAAAGAAAACATGTTTGCAAAACCGCAGAACGACCGTTGATGACCTCTACTAAATTTATCCTGGTTGGCGCCAGGCAGGACAAACATAACAAAAAGCATCCAGGAGGTGTTCTCACCCTGTCTGCCGGGCTGATCGATTATGCAACAGCGCATGGTTTTGAAATCGAGGTGATCGACACATACAGGTCGAGTTTCGACAAGTCAATCTCTTTTATTGATAACATGAAACAAGGTTTGCGAAGGATCAAAAGCCTTGTTCGACTTTTCAGGAACGAAAGCTTTGCAGGTGTGATCATTTTTTCGGGTGCCGGCGTGGGATTTTACGAGCGAATCGTGATGTCGCTGGTTTGCCGCTGGTATAAAACAAGAGATCTTTTCGTGATTGTAGACGGTTGGTTCTTGCAGGTAGAAAAGGCAGGATTTTTCAAACGTTCGGTGGTTAAATTACTCCTTAAAATTCCTTACAAACTGGGTGCCAGTGGAAAAAATTGGGCACGTTTTTTCCGGTCTTTGGAAGTACCGGACCATAAAATATTGGAGGTGAAATATTGGCTGCCAGCTTCGTTCACTGTTGCCGCTGTGCCCAAAACTGCACTGCCACAAAAACCGCTGAAATTTATTTTTATCGGGTGGATGATCAGGGAGAAAGGATTGAATGAAATTATTGGTTCGATAAGCGCCCTGTACAATAAGTATCCTTTCTCGTTTGTACTCATCGGAGGTGGCACGATGCTCGAAGAGGTCAGAACTGTCATCACCACGCAGCATTGGGAAGAAAGGGTCAGCGCACTGGGGTGGGTAGACGATGCCAAGTTTGAAAAAGAAATTTCATCTTCAGACATATTTGTGCTGCCAAGCTATGCAGAAGGGTTTCCAATGTCGCTGATCGAAGCGATGTCGAAAGGATTGCCAGCCATCTGTTCAAACGTGGGTGGAATATCGGACTCGGTCATTCATAAAGAAAACGGCTACCTGGTAACGCCCCGCAGTACAGAGGAACTGATTAGAGGGATGACTTATTATCTCGAATCGCCCGATCTGCGCCTTGAGCAGCATTCCCGCAAAACTCTTGATATTGTAAAACAAAACCACGATTGCGAAACCAATTGCCGACTTTATTTTGATACGTTCCGCTAACTTTTTAACATAAACACATGTGCGGTATTGCAGGTGGTATTGCCACCGAAAAAATTGATCTTGCAAAAGTTGTCTCCTGTATATCACACAGGGGGCCAGATTCCAGCGGTTGTTACCAGGATGACAAATTATTCCTTTGTCATACACGTTTGTCGATACAGGACCTGTCGGCCAACGCAAATCAACCGATGCATTCGAAAGATGGACGGCATGTGATCATCTTCAACGGAGAAATATACAACCATATGGAGGTGAGGGCCGGGTTAATGGGATCATACGAGTTCCATTCAACCGGTGATACAGAAACCGTTCTCTACGCATACATTCACTATGGGGCCGACTGTCTTAACAAACTCAACGGCATTTTTGCTTTTGCAGTGTATGATACCCATACCAGGGAACTGTTTGTGGCACGTGACCAGTTAGGTGTAAAACCGTTATACATCTACCATGATGACAGGATGCTCCTGTTTTCGTCGGAGATAAAAACATTTCTATCGTTCGATATAGACAGGAAAGTGAATGTTGCGTCATTTGTCAACTACCTTACTTTCCTTTGGTCGCCTGGAGAATTAACACCTTTTACCCGGGTAAAAAAGCTGTTACCAGGCCATTATTTTAAAACAGCTGTTAACCAGGCAATGGTTAACCCGGTAAAATATTACCAAATACCGTTCAACGGCGATTACAGCAAGGCTTCAGAAAGCGAGTTGATTGACCTGTTACAGGAAAAATTACGATCGGCTGTTAAAAGGCAGATGCTCTCTGATGTTCCGGTAGGTTTCTTTCTTTCGGGTGGCCTTGATTCGAGTATTATTGTGGCGCTTGCAAAAGAATTGTATCCTGATAAGAAATTTGCATGTTTCACGATAGACAGCAATGGCTGGAGCGAGGGAGTGGAAGATTTTGCGGATGACCTCGCATATGCGAAAAAAGTAGCCGGACACCTCGACGTGGACCTGCACATCGTAAAAGGAGACATCGATATTGTTAAGGATTTCGACAAAATGATATGGCACCTGGATGAACCACAGGCCGATGCTGCTCCCCTCAACGTGCTGAATATTTCCAGGCTGGCAAGAGAAACAGGGATCAAAGTGTTATTGGGCGGCACAGGAGGCGACGATGTGTTTTCCGGCTACAGGAGACACCAGGCGCTTGGGTATGAAAAGATGTTCGGGTTGCTTCCCGGGTTTGCGGGCAGGCTGTTGAAAGGAGTGCTGAAGTTTTTACCGGTATCGAATGCAAAGTTAAGGAGACTTAAAAAAATGGGTGAGGGACTGGGTAAAACGAAAGCTGAGCGTATGGCCGGTTACTTTAGCTGGCTACCTCTTACTACGGTAAAAAAATTGTTTAATAAAAAACAAAAAGACATCGTCGGTTCCTTTGATCCGCTCGCATACCTTACCGCACTCAATGCGGATATACCCCAGGAAAAAAATGACCTCAACCAAATGCTGCATTGGGAGTTGCGCAGTTTTTTGCCAGACCATAACCTGAATTATACCGATAAGATGGGCATGGCCGTAGCAGTGGAGATCCGTGTACCGTTTCTCGATCTTGAACTCATTTCCTTTGCAGCATCTTTGCCGCCGGAACTTAAGATGAAGGGCAATACGACAAAATACCTGCTGAAAAAAGTTGCTGAAAGGTATTTGCCGCATGATGTGATCTATCGACCCAAAACGGGTTTTGGCGCACCTGTCAGAAAATGGATAACGGAGGATATGGACGCGATCATCCGATCCCGTCTTTCTAAGGAAAACATTGACAGACAAGGTATTTTCGATTCAGATGCGGTATGGAGGCTGATAGAACAGAACAAAAACAAAAAAGTCGATGCATCGTATGCCATATGGTCCATACTCGCCATCGACAGTTGGCTTACCCAGTTTGCCGCGAAGGACGGGCATTAGACCGGTATACGTTATTTACAATTTACAAACACAACTATGTTACAGATCATACAGGACCTTAAAAACGGAAATACAATATTAGAAGAGATTCCGGCACCGCTCGTGAGAAAAGGAACGGTGCTGATCAAAACGCATCGCTCGCTGGTGAGCCTAGGTACCGAAAAAATGCTGGTGGAGTTCGGCAAGGGTAATATCATCAGCAAGGCGCGTCAGCAACCCGAAAAAGTAAAACAGGTATTGGATAAGATAAAGACAGAAGGATTGTTCCCAACATTGGAAGCTGTATTTAACAAGCTTGATGAACCTATGCCGCTGGGTTATTGCAATGCAGGTGAAGTGATCGCAGTAGGTGAGGGCGTATCGGGGTTTGCAGTTGGCGACAGGGTGGCGAGTAACGGGCACCATGCAGAGATCGTATGCATACCGCAAAACCTCGTGGTAAAAATACCAGACAACGTATCATATGAAGACGCTTCTTTTACTGTAATAGGAGCCATCGGTTTGCAGGGGATAAGACTTGTTAATCCTTCTATGGGAGAAACCGTAGTAGTGATTGGGTTGGGATTGATCGGCCTCATCACTGCAGAACTCCTGCTCATGAACGGATGCGAAGTGGTCGGTTTTGATTTCGACAACAAGAAGGTAGACATAGCAAGGGAAAAAGGAATAAAGGCTTTTAACGCCGCGCAGGTTGATCCCGTAAAAACAGTGGAATCACTTACTGCCGACATAGGCGCAGATGCAGTCATTATCACCGCGTCAACCAAAAGCAATGATGTCATCAGCCAGGCGGCGCAGATGAGCAGGAAAAGAGGAAGGATTGTGTTGGTTGGGGTAATCGGGCTGGACATCAAGAGAGCGGATTTTTATAAGAAGGAACTCAGCTTCCAGGTATCCTGTTCATACGGCCCCGGGAGGTATGATGAGGAATACGAGCAGAAAGGCATCGATTATCCTATCGGCTTTGTGCGGTGGACCGAGAAAAGAAATTTCGAAACCGTTCTTTCGGCCATCTCGAAACAACAACTCAAGGTAAATCCGCTGATTACCGAGCGGATAGCGCTGCCGGATTACCGCGTTATCTATGACAATATGGGGGGCGGATCCATTGCTTCCATACTTGAGTATCCAGTAACATCTGCATGTGTCTCACCAGTTGTGGCGGTTAAGTCGTACGGGCAAAAGCCTTCAAGCGGTATCATCGGTATAATCGGCGCGGGAAATTTCACAAAGATGACCGTAATGCCTGCCCTTAAAAAGGCAGGGGCGCACTACAAGTACATTTCCAGTGCAGGAGGCTTAACGGCAAAAGCGCTTGCTAAAAAATACAATTTCGAATACAGCACAACAGACTACAGGGAAATATTGAAAGATTCGGAAGTGGATCTCGTGATGATCACCACACGCCACAACCTGCATGCATCGATGGTAAATGAATCGCTAAAGGCAGGAAAAAATGTATTTGTAGAAAAACCGCTTGCCATAACGAAAAACGAACTGGAAGAAATTATAAACACGTTTAAAACACTGCCACAACCGCTGTCGGTAACAGTGGGTTTCAACAGGCGTTTTTCACCATTTGTACAAAAAGCAAAAAAATTGATTGGCGATGCGCCGGTGAACATGATTGCGACCGTAAATGCAGGATTTATTCCGCCTGAGGTGTGGGTGCAGGATTTGCTGGTAGGCGGCGGGCGGATCATAGGCGAAGCCTGTCATTTTATTGATATGATGATATTCATGGCCGGTAGTAAAGTGAAAGCGGTTGTAATGAGCGCCTTGGGGAAGAACCCTGCCGGCAATACCGATAATGCGATCATTACATTGCAGTTCGAGAATGGCTCCCAGGGTGTGATCAATTATTTTTCAAATGGGAACAAAGCCTATGCAAAAGAACGCGTTGAGGTCTACAGCCAGGGCCGGATCCTGATCGTTGATAACTTCAGGAAATTGACAGGATTCGGGTTCAGCGGCTTTTCGTCTATGTCCGGCACACTCGATAAAGGACACAAGGCGCAATTCGCACAATTAATCGACTCGGTAAAATCAGGCGGAGCCGTGCTCATTCCGTTTGAGGAATTGGTAAATACCACCCGGGCATCTTTTGCAGCGCTGGAAAGTTTACAAAAAGGCTCATGGATAAAAGTTGATACCACCATATGAAAATAACATTGATCGCGGGTGCACGCCCCAATTTTATGAAAATAGCGCCCATTATCGACGCACTGAAAAAGCACAATGCTGCAGCCGCTGAAAAGATTGAGTACAGGCTAGTACATACCGGGCAGCATTATGATAAAAACATGAGTGAAAGCTTTTTCGATCAACTGGGCATCCCCCATCCCGATGCCAACCTCGAAAGCGGCGGTGGTACGCAGGCAGAACAAACCGGCAATATAATGGTACGCTTCGAAAAGGAGCTGATGGAAAATCCGGCAGATGTGGTACTGGTGGTGGGAGATGTTACTTCTACACTCGCCTGCTCCATTGTTGCTAAAAAACTCGGTATAGACGTGGTGCACGTGGAAGCCGGCATCCGCTCGTTCGACCTTAGCATGCCAGAAGAAATAAATCGGATGGTAACGGATGCTATTTCCGATCATTTCTTCACCACCTCCGAAACAGCAAACAACAATCTTAGAAAGGCGGGAGTGCCGGAAAACCGGATCCATTTTGTGGGTAACACAATGATAGATACATTGCTGACACACCAACCCAATTTTGTGCAACCTCCGTTTTGGAATGCATTCGGACTAACAAAGGGGAAATATATTGTAACCACACTGCATCGTCCCGCAAATGTGGATGGTGAACAGAAATTGAAAACACTTGTCGATACAATTATCGAGTGTGCGGGTGATCTTCCGGTTGTGTTTCCTGTACATCCACGAACGGCGAAGAACCTGCAGAGCCTTGGTATCCAGACTTCAAATCTTTTCATGGTTGAACCGATGCCCTACCTCGAATTTAATTACCTGGTGCAGTATGCTAAAGCGGTGATCACCGACAGCGGCGGCATCACAGAAGAAACAACGGTGATGCATGTACCGTGCATTACACTTCGTAACAATACTGAAAGACCAGAGACGATCGAAGTTGGTACCAATGAATTGATCGGTACCGATCCACAGAATCTTTACCCCGCTTTCCAAAAACTGGTGAGCGGAAACTGGAAAAAAGGCTCGATCCCTGACCTGTGGGATGGAAAGACTTCCGGTCGGATCGTTTCAACATTGGTAAACATTTACAGCAAGTGACTGCATCCGTGCTGCGCCTTTTTCAAACGCTGCGTCACCTCCGGATTCGCCAGGTGTTGTACCAGTGCTGGTATCGGGCCAGGCGGCCTTATATTAAGCTGATCAGCTATACGCACTATCTGGATCACCCGATATCTCCGCTCCCTTGCTGTGATACCGGAGAACTGATCCCCTACCGCAACAGGTACCAGGGCCTGAATAAATTCTGTTTCCTTTCGCTTGGACATTCTTTTGAGGGCAACATCGATTGGAATTTTTCCGGGCACGGAAAATTGTGGAACTACAACCTGCAATATTTCGATTACCTGCACGATCCGTTGATAACACACGAGGAAAAGCAGCGACTGATCCTTTCTTTTTGTGATGGATTGCTTTCAGGTGCAATCCCGCCCGAACCCTACCCGGTATCTTTGCGTATTGTTAACTGGCTTTTTTATTACAGTAAAACAGGATGGAAGAATGCGCTGTTTCACAAGTGCATAAGACTGCAGGTAGGGTACCTTGAAAATAACCTGGAATTCCACATCCTCGCAAACCACTTGCTTGAAAATTATATTGCATTGTATTTTTCAGGCATCACGCTTGGCGATGTCAAACTCGTGGAAAAAGCTTCGAAGGGCCTGGACGAACAATTAGATGAGCAGGTGCTTGCGGATGGCGGTCATTACGAAAGTTCACCAATGTACCAAAGCATTCTTTTGTCCAAACTCATCCTGTTGTACAGGCAGGCCGGGGCGCACGGTCGTGAACGACTTTTTAACCCGATCCGCAACATGTTGGGTTGGTTACAGACCTTTGTTTTCCGGGACGGGAAATGGGCGCATGTAAACGATGCAACAGAAGGAATCGCACCAGAAGCTGCGCAACTCATAGAAGCCGCCCACGATTCTGGTCTCGTGCCCGCGCTAACAAAAATCGAACATTCGGGTTATCGGCGTTACAATTGCGGGCATTTTGAATTGGTTTTCGATGCGGGCAATATCATGCCGCCTTATCAACCTGGTCATGCGCATGCCGACATGCTTTCCCTGTGTTTACAATACAGGAACAAACCCATACTTGTTGATACGGGCTTAAGTACTTACCAGGATAATCAAAGGAGAAACACGGAACGCGGAACGCCGTCGCACAATACCGTTTCGATAGGAAACAAAAACCAGTCGGATGTTTGGTCGGCTTTCCGTGTCGGCCGCCGCGCAAAACTCACCGTCCTGGAAGAAACGGAACGCAGCATTACCGCTGCGCACAACGGGTACCGGGCACTGGGGATCACCCATACCCGGCAGCTTCGCTTCGACGAACAGCAGGTATCTGTAGACGATCGTCTTTCTGCTGCCAGTGAAAACGCTATTGCATTCTTTCACTTCGATCACAACCTGAAGATCGAAGTAGTAAACAACCGTGCAACGGTTGCGGAGGGCGGGCCGGTCTTTGAGTTTTCGGGCCACAGCTCTATCCAAATATTATCTTACAAACAATCGCTCAGGTACAATGAGTTTGTTGACGCCCCATTGCTCGCAATAAAATTTGAACAGAACCTCCGCACGTTGATCAGGACATAATGCCTTCAACGAAAGCTTTCACAGCGTTCGCAACCAACATATGAGCAACCACGAAATCACAAGTAGAAAAAGCTACATCAATAATTTTGACCTGATCCGTTTGTTTGCGGCCATGCAGGTTGCGTTCGCGCATTCAGTATCACACCTGTCGCTCGATTTTCCTCTTGTAGCATCCATGCTCAATTATTTCCAGGGTGTTCCTATCTTTTTTGGGATATCGGGATTTTTGATCACCTCATCGTACATCCGCAATCCATCCCTAAAAAAATACGCACGCAACCGGGCAATTCGGATATTCCCCGCAATGTGGGTCTGCCTTGCAATGACCATCGTATTGCTGCTGGTTTTTCATATCATCGATTTCCACGCACTCTTCTCGTTTCCCATGATAAGGTGGATAGCGTGTCAGGTAACCTTCCTGCAATTTTATACCCCAGACTTCCTAAGAAGCTGGGGAACAGGTACGCCCAACGGCAGTTTATGGACCATCGCTGTTGAGTTACAGTTTTACATACTGCTTCCATTGTTACTGGTTGCGGAAAAAAAACTCAATGTAAAGGCCTGGATAGCGCTTCTGCTGACTTTAATGCTCATTTCCATCCTTGCAGGCAATCGTTTTGAAACGATGGATCAGGAAAATGTATATACTAAACTGTTCCATGTAACCATCGTTCCTTATTTTCATTTCTTCTGTCTTGGCATACTTTCAGCGCTGTATTGGGAAAAGATCAAGAAGTTTTTCGAGAACAAAGCCTATCTGTGGTTCGCGGCGTACGTCCTTTTTTGCGCCTTTTTTGGCGCATGGCTGAAATGGTTCAACCCTAGCTATTATTTAAATTTGTACGGATGGATCGCTAATTTGCTGTTGTGGGGATGTATCGTTTCAGCAGCTTATACACGTATACATCTTTCGGATAAGTTACTTAAGAGAAACGATATTTCTTACGGAGTGTATATTTACCATATGCTGGTGGTCAATTCCCTGATAAGCATGAACATTGACAACCTACCGAAGATATTCGTCCTTGCCATCGCCCTGGGAGCCACCGTATTGCTGGCCCTGCTCTCATGGAAACTAGTGGAGCAGCCGGTATTGAGGAGAAAATAATAGCGGGCCCGACCTACTGAAAACTACAACATAAAATTTAACCGATGAACACTGACAGGTTTATACAACAGTATCTGGGACGAAAAGAGAGCATGTTCGCTGCGGATCTCCGCAATCAGCACGAGGTACTTTCCAGCAACATCAAGGGGAAAAAGATAATGGTGATCGGCGGTGCGGGCACCATCGGCTCTTCCTTTATCAAAGCTGCGCTCGTATTCGAACCAGCGATGGTGGTTGTGATCGATAGCAATGAAAATGGACTGACCGAACTGGTGCGCGATCTGCGCAGCACCGCCGGCCAGTTCGTACCCGCGGATTTTTATACCTACCCGCTCTCGTTCGACCAACTTGCCTTTACGAAATTATTCCGTTTTTATGGCCCCTTCGATATTGTTGCCAATTTCGCCGCACACAAACACGTGCGAAGTGAAAAGGATGTGTTTTCAATAGAGGCGCTGCTGGAAAACAATGTGATGAAAGCCAAGGGTCTTCTCGACCTGCTATTGGAAAACCCACCCGCGCATTTTTTCTGTGTGTCTACCGACAAGGCAGCCAACCCGGTCAACATCATGGGTGCGAGCAAAAAAATGATGGAGGAGCTGATCCTTTCTTATTCGGATGCCTTCAAAACATCCACCGCGCGTTTTGCCAATGTTGCGTTCTCAAACGGGAGCCTACTGGACGGATTTTTAAAACGGATCGAGAAAGAACAACCGCTTTCCTGCCCGCAGGATGTAACCCGGTTTTTTGTGTCGCCGCAGGAGTCGGGCCAGATTTGCCTGATGGCATGCATTCTTGGAAAAAGCGGCGAAATATTTTTCCCAAAACTGGATATGGAAAAGGACCTGGTCAATTTTGCCGACATACTTCCTCCCCTGCTGAAACAACTGGGGTATACACTGCACACCTGTGCAACCGAAGAAGAAGCGCGCTTTTCAACCTCATTGATCGCAGAAGGAAAATATCCCGTTTATTTTTTTAAAACAGATACATCGGGAGAAAAACTATACGAAGAGTTTTATACAGAAGCAGAGGTGTACGACCTTAACAGGTTCCATGCATTGGGAGTGATCGATAAAAAAACGTTTCACGACAGAATCAGTTTCGCCTCGGTTATCACTGAATTGAAGGAATTACTGGCGAGACCGGATACACAGAAAACTCATATTGTAGCCTGGCTGAAAAAATACATACCCGAATTCGATCATATCGAAACGGGACTTGGCCTCGACAAGAAAATGTAAAGGCTTCAACAACAACATCTATTGACAATTAAACAAAAGACTGCTTGAGAAGGATACTTTATTTTACGTTTTATTTTGAACCTGATCTTTGTGCAGGATCGTTTCGTAACACGCCGCTTGTTTATGAACTGGCCAAACAGTTGAATGAGGATGATGAGATCACAGTAATCACTACCTATCCCAATCGTTACAACACGTTTAAAGTATCGGCACCTTTGTTCGAAAAAAAAGCAAACATCACCATTCACCGCATTACGATACCTGAACACAAAAGCGGTTTTACTGATCAGATCTTTTCTTTCAGGACATTTTACCGTGAGGCGAAGAAGATCGCGAAAAAAGAGCATTACGACCTGGTGTATGCCTCGTCGAGCCGCCTTTTTAGTGCGTTCTTGGGATACAGGATAGCCAGGTCGCGGAAACTTCCCCTTTACCTTGATATCAGGGATATTTTTATTGATACTATGGATGATGTGCTCGGCAACCGGCTTCTCAAATTTTTTATAATGCCCGAACTTCGCTGGATCGAGCGAAAGGTGTTTTCCTATGCAACACACATTAACCTCGTATCCGCAGGTTTCATCTCTTATTTCAATAAATACAAAAAGCCCGCTTATTCAGTGTTCTCAAACGGGGTGGATGATGAATTCGCATCACTGCCGTCAAGCCCTCCATCGGATCGTGTGATAAAAAAGATCCTGTATGCGGGGAACATTGGGGAAGGACAGGGATTGCACATCATCATTCCCCAGGCGGCGCGCCAACTGGAAGGGAAATATGAATTTGTAGTGGTGGGCGATGGCGGTACGAAAAATAAATTGGTGGAGGAACTGGAGCGGCTGCAGGTAAAAAATGTACGGCTCTTCGCCCCCGTGAGACGAAAGGAGTTGATGGAGATGTATCTCGACAGCGATTTTCTTTTCATCCACCTTAATAACTACGAAGCATTTAAAAAGGTACTGCCGTCAAAAGTATTTGAAATGGCCGCTTATGATAAGCCTGTGATCGCCGGTGTTGGCGGTTATGCGGGCGAATTTGTAAAAGAGCACGTAGCCAATTCAATCGTGTTTGAACCAGGCGATTGTGCTTCACTGGTTGAGCAGCTTTCGCATTATACGTACCGGCATGAAAAACGCGATGATTTCATTGCACGGTTCCGGAGATCCAGGTTGATCCGCGAAATGGCCGCGTCGATTGCCAGCTATCTGCCTCCCAGGAGTTAACGATTCATTGAGATACGTTATCTTATGGTAAGTTAATGACTAGCAATGGCTTTTGTGTAATATATTTGGTGAAAATGGTTTGAGGACCGCTCAGCGGATCCTTTCATAAAAAAATGTCGAGCATATGCAACCTTCCATCCTGATTGGACTGAATGAGATCAATTTTGCTTTCATTGAAAAATACATAGCGAAGGGTGAATTACCCACCTTTAAAAAAATATTTGAGGAGTACGGTTATGCGCGTACAACCTCAGAATCACGGTATGAGCTGCTCGAACCCTGGATCCAGTGGGTAAGCATCCATACAGGTAAAGCTTATGATGAACACGGGGTATTCAGGCTTGGAGACATAGTAGACCGCCCCGATCTGAAACAACTGTGGGAAATAGCCGAGGAAAAAGGGTTGCGTGTAGGCGCCGTTTCACCATTCAATGCACGTAACAGTTTAAAAAAACCTTGCTTTTTTGTTCCCGATCCATGGACGGTTACAGATGCCTCTGGAACCAAATTGGTCAGGGAGTTGTCGGCAGCAGTTTCAAAAGCGGTCAACAACAACGCGAATAACAAACTCGACAAAAAGGCGGCCATCGTGCTGTTGAAAGGATTTCTGTCTTTTGTTCCGGTAAAGCGTTATCCCGCGTACCTCAAACTAATGCTCAACATACGCAGGAAAGCCACCAGAGCCGCGATTCTCGATAACATCCTTTCAGATGTATTCATCGCTTTATGGAAAAAGTATAAACCTGATTTCTCATCGCTGTTCCTTAACTCCGGTGCGCACGAACAACATCATTACATGTTCAATTCAGGCGTATACGAGGGCCAGTTGAAAAATCCTGACTGGTATATAAAAAGCGATGAAGACCCGGTGCTGGATATCCTGAAAGAATACGATGCGGTCATGGCAAAAATGCTCAAGCTGAACTGCAGGTTGTTCGTTGCCACGGGGCTCCACCAAAATCCGCATTTGCACGATACCTATTACTGGAGACTCAACGACCACAAAGCATTCCTGGATTTACTGCAGATCCCGTATGCCGAGATCAATCCACGAATGTCGCGCGACTTCCTTATCGTTTGTAAGAACAATAAATCAGCTCTTGAAACGCAAGAAAAGCTGCAGAAAGTAACCTTGAATGGAATACCGGTATTTACGATCGATAACAGGGAAAGTTCGCTCTTCGTTGAACTTACCTACGACCGGAATGTTTCGAAAAATGATATGATACAACTGGATGGAAAAGACACGAATGTTGACCTGCATGATTACGTGTCGTTTGTTGCCATCAAAAATGGTGAGCACGACCAGGAAGGGTACTTTATCGATACTGCAAAGAAATACAACCGCGATGACGAGATGAAAGTGACGAAGGTATTTGATGAGATTACCGCCTCTTTCAACTGAGTTCGGCCGTGGGGAGATCAGTTGTTTTTGCCAAAAGAGGATAGTTTTTCATCGTGGCCGATCTTCTCATCGATGGGAAGTACATTGGCATTCCTTCGTTCAGACTTCGAGAGGTTCCAGAAGAAAAAGTTCGTAATAACGGAAAAGAGGACCAGGAAACTGATCAATTGGGCGTTGCCGATGTTTTGGAAAACAAGTGCTGCCGAAATAAAAATGATATTGGTGAGTACGATGATGCCGGTGGTCTGCATATGTGTAAAGCCCATATTAATAAACCTGTGATGGAGGTGATTGCTGTCGGCCACAAAAGGTGAGCGGCCTCTCAGCGCGCGGAACATGAAAACCCTGACTGTATCAACAATAGGAACCAGTAGAATTGCGAAAGCGATAGATGGGGCGGCAGGGAAAAAAGAGCCCGGACCTTTGTTCAATTCCACGAAACGTACGCAGAACATAGATAACATAAAGCCCACCAAAAGCGAACCCGTATCGCCCATAAACGTTTTGGCAGGGGAGATGTTGTAATACAGGAAACCGATCAATGAACCTGCAAACCCGATTGCCAACAGGCATTCGCCCTGGCGCTTCATCATAAAAAAGAAAACAGCAAAGGCCAGGGATCCTATCAATCCCAATGAACCCGCAAGTCCGTCAATTCCATCTATAAGATTGATGGCATTGTAAATAAAAATATTTATTAGTATGGTCACGAGAATGCTTAATGGATAGCTGATTTCCGTAACGCCGAACAATCCATGGAAACTCGTAAAACGCAAATCGCCCAGGAAAGCAAGAATAGCGGCCGCGGCGATCTGGGCAAGGAATTTTTTGGTGGGTCCGAGGCCAACCAGGTCATCTTTTAAGCCGATCGCAAAAATGATGAGGCTTGCTGCTACGAAACAATTAAAATAGGGCAGATCTCCTAAAGGGATCACGAGCGAGGCCGAAAACATGAACGCGCAGTAAATACCTACGCCACCCAGGTTAGGCGTTTTATAAATATGTATCTTTCTTTCTTCCGAAGGTTCATCAAATAAATGCTTTTCCCTCGCTATAGAGATAACGGAACGGATACATATCATTGTTCCCAATAAGGCCGTCAGAAATAGTATTACAGCAATGATCAGCATACGGTAAGATTGCACTCTTTTGATTACGTCCTGGTAAGCAACCGTGCAAAAGTATTAAAAATTAGGCACCGGATGCTAAAGCAGTTAAATTTACTTGCATATTACCCCGCCTGATTTTAAAATCCGGTTAAACATTGCTTTCTTTATTAAAAAGAGCTGTTAAGTTAATATTGGTCCGATCGTGCTAATCCTGCTAAAAAGAAGTATTAAACGGCCAGCGGGAGATACAGTAACAGAAACCCTTCAACTTCGCTATCTTTGCACCCAAAAATCCGGTAATGAAATGTGCTTTTAAAGGTTTAATGGTGGTTCTATTGGTGGCAATGCAGTTCACGGCCGGTGCCCAATTGCCCGTAAGTGTTGAAAATCTGACCGACGAGCAGCTGATGCAACTCGTCTCCAAATACCAGCTCAGCGGTCTTTCTGAAGTAGAGCTGGATGCAAAGGCCAGGGAATATGGCATACCCTCAGACCAAGTATTGATTCTGAAGAAAAGGCTTGCCGTATTGCAGGGAAGTGGTGGGCTTACGGGCGAAAACACCTCGTTCAACAACAAGACAAATTCTTATGTATTGCGCGACAAAGTATTTACAAAAGGCCCATCCCGCAAGGAAGACTCACTGGGTATCCTCAATGTTTTCGGGTCTGAGATCTTCGATAACGCAGACCTGAGTTTTGAACCCAACCTAAATATCGCTACACCTGCCAATTACGTGATTGGGGTGAACGACCAGCTGGTGATCGATGTTTACGGGGTTTCTGATAATACCTCAAAACTAAAAGTGACCACGGAAGGAGATATCCGTTTCCCAAAATATGGGCCGATCAAAGTAGCGGGACTTACCGTTGACGAAGCGCGGGTAAAGATCAAAAATGCGCTTACGCGTATATATCCGGGCATTGCAAGCGGGTCGGTACACGTACAGGTCGCGATCGGGCAAACCCGGAGTATCCAGGTAAGTTTGATTGGAGAAGTAAGGAAACCCGGCAGGTATACATTATCGGCGTTGGCTACCTTAATGACTGCTTTGTATGCTTCGGGCGGGCCAAACGATATAGGCACGCTGCGGAATGTAGAACTGGTACGAAACGGCAAATTGATCGTTAGCTTCGACCTGTATGATTTTATCATGAAAGCAGACCTGAGCAAAAACATTTTGTTGCAGGATGATGATGTGATCAGGATAAAACCTTATGAGACCCGTGTTGCCCTGAGGGGGGCAGTAAAAAAACAGGCACTCTTCGATGTGAAACCGGGTGAAAGTGCAGCAGACATCCTTGCCTATGCAGGAGGCTTCGCCGACATCGCATTTAAGGAAATGTTACGGGTAACCCGTCTCGGCCAGTCCAGCAAGGAAATCATTTCGGTGAAGGGAAACGCCCTTGCCAAATTCATCTTTCAATCGGGTGATACACTTGCTGTAGACAAGCTCTCCAATTTATATGCAAACAGGGTAATTGTTACCGGTTCGGTGTACCATCCCGGTGCGTATGGCATTGCACAAATACCCAGCCTCCAGGAATTGTTAACGATCGCCCGGCCGCGTGAAGAAGCTTATTACGACAGGGCCCTGTTGCGCCGCTATAAACCTGATTATACTTCCTCTATTATCAACTTCAATGTGCGTGATGCATTGAATGGAACATTTACGCTAAAGCTCGAAAGAGAAGATTCCATTCATATTTATGTGCGTGATGAGCTGCGCGAGAAATATACCGTAACGATAAACGGCGAGGTGAACAACCCGGGCGTTTATGCTTTTTCGGAAAATATGACCGCACAGGATGTCGTACTGTTAGCGAATGGTTACCGCGAAGGAGCATCATTGCAGAAAATTGAGATATCCCGTCGTTTAAAAACAGATGGGAGGGACAGCGATACATCCCTTTATTCAGTGATCAAAGAGATCAATCTTGCAAACGCAGGCACTTCAGATCTCGAATTCAAATTGAACCCATTTGATGTTATTTCGGTACGGAAATCAAGTACCTATAAAGAACAGATCAACGTAACCGTTGAAGGAGAGGTCCGCTACCCCGGTAAATATACATTGTCTGCAAGCAATGAACGCATCTCGGATATCATTAAACGGGCCGGCGGATTAAAATCCAATGCATTTACGGATGGTGCGCGGTTGATCAGGAATGTTTATGTAGGCATCTCACAATCTGATGCTTCGCTGCTCGCTACCAAGGCAAACCTGATTAACAAACAAAGCGGACGCGTAGTCGCGCCAAGCGCTGTCAACGACAGCGTACTCGTGAATACGCTTTCAGACCAACAGCAGCTGGTGAGTATCCGCCTGACAGAGGCCCTGACGAACCCGGGCTCGAAAGATGACCTGTTCCTTGAAGAAGGCGATATACTTAAGATCCCGAAAACGATCCAGACGATACAAACCTTCGGGATGGTGAATGTTCCCAAACAGATCATTTTTCACCCCGGTTTAACGTTCAAGGATGCCATATTGGAATCAGGTGGATTTTCTGTAAATGCATCGCGCAGGCACGCTTATGTTGTTTATCCGAATGGTGAAGTAACACCTACGCGTAACTTCCTGTTCTTTCGCTCCTATCCACGTTTAAAAACAGGCGCTGAAATATATGTGCCGGCAAAATCGGAACGAAAAAAACTAACTACGGGCGAAACAATAGGACTGATATCCGGATTAACCTCAGTTCTGGGACTTGTGGTAATCCTGGTCAACACTAAATAACAAACATCATTGTTGCACGAAACCGGTGCGATGATTTTTAGCCCGGCTGATTCATTCAATAGAAGCAAACCTTTATGCAAACAGTTAAAATGTCAGATCTTTTGGATGCCATCGGGCGTATGGTACGTTTTGCAGCCAGGCATTTTTTTAAGGGGGTCTGCATTCTGATCGCTTTTGTTCTTTTGGGAACTGGGTACTATTTTATTCAGAAACCGGCTTATAAGTCGACGGTTAATTTTATTCTCGATGAAAAAGGCTCATCCATGGGTGGAGGGCTTGCCGGACTGGCATCACAGTTCGGGCTTGATCTTGGCTCGATGAGCGGTAGTTCGGGTATGCTGGCGGGCGATAATATTCTTGACATTTTAAAATCACGTTCCGTGATGGAGACGGTGCTGCTGACAAAAGTGGACAGCACAAAAGGGCAGGAGTCAGAAACGCTTGCAGACCGTTACCTCGATTTCTCGCATCTGAAACAGAAATGGGCAAGGAAAGGTGAGGCTGGTTTAAGCAATATAGATTTTTCAAAATTAAAAAACGACAATGCATCGAAGCACACGATTCTCCAGGATAGTGTGCTTTTTGTTCTGTTCGAACGACTGAAGAAGAAGCATGTGAAAGCCGACAGGTTGAATAAAAAAGGTTCAATCATTACGGTGAATACGGTTGCCGAGGACCAGGTTTTCTCCAAGTTATTTTCAGAGCGTTTGGTAGACGAAACACGTAAACTGTACATTTCTGTAAAAACATCCGTTTCCGCCGCCAACATCAACCGCCTGCAGTCAAGGGCCGATTCTTTACAAAAGGTCATGAATTTCAAATCCTACCAAACCGCATCCCTCCAGATCGTCGATGCCAATACCGCTTTCAAAGCCGAAGCTGTACCTGCAGAAGTTACACAACGCGACAGGATGGTAACTTATGCAATCTATACCGAGGTTATGAAAAACCTCGAAGCGAGCCGGATGGCGATGGCAAATCAAACTCCGGTTATACAGATATTGGATTCGTCAAAATATCCATTGGAAAATGAAAAGTCAACATTTTTGATGATACTGATGCTGAGCATAGTGGCTGGTTTGCTTGTATGTGGGGCCTTTATTTTTTTATTTTATCCAAGAAGTCATGCAATATAAAAAACGTAATTATTCATCATTGGTTTCATTGGCTGGTAAGCGGATCCTGCTTGTCGTGCTGCTTGCCGGGTTATCGGGCATGCATACTGCCATGGCGCAGCTGTCTGTTCCGGTTGGGATGACAGGCTTTGATGATCAATTACGCATCCTTCAGCTGCAAGGAAAGCTGGGCATTGATCATTCGCTGATGGCGCGGCCTTTTTTTGCAGATCGTTCTATTACAATGGATAGCATTTTCCACATGGTAGATGGTAAGGTGAGCTACCCCTCTTCCCATAAAGCGTTCATGAATGGAAAAGTAAATGCGGCATTGCTACCCCTAAGCCTGTATACCAAATTCAACAGCGACCATCCCTATTCCTGGAACCAGCCGGGTTTTATACAGGCAAAAGGATTGCAAACCCTTGTTTCAACCGGAGTGTATGCATCCGCAGGTTGGTTTAGTGTACAGCTAAAACCTGAACTGGTGCTTGCAAACAATCCGATGTTTCCACACAACAGCAACTGGGGAGCGCCTACCACAGGAAATTACCGGAAGGTTTTTATGGGGCAATCCGCGGTGAGGCTCACCAAGGCCGGTGTGTCGCTGGGTTTGTCAACAGAAAACATCTGGTGGGGCCCGGGTGTTCATAACTCATTACTTATGAGCAGTAATGCTCCTGGGTTTTTACACGCAACCTTTAATACGGTCAAACCCATACAAACAGCGATCGGAAATTTTGAGTGGCAGTTGATCTCCGGCAAACTAACAGAAGACACCTCCTTATTGCTGGAAAACAAATCCTTGACCACCCGGTATTACAACCCCGCAAACTACGACGGGTCAGGTTACTCGTGGGCTTACGACCCCAGGAAGAAATGGCGTTATTTAAACGGCATCACCTTGAGCTACAATCCCAAATGGATCAAGGGGCTCTTTCTCTCTGTAAGCCGTGTCGGGTATACTTACAAAACAAAATTGGATTCTGTCGAAGGCTATAACTTTTTCCAAAAATATTTCCCCGTGTTTTTCGGGGTCATGCGGAAAAGCTATCCTTATGGGTCGCCCAGCCAGAGTCACGACATAGGCTATAAACAGATGGCATCCCTTGCCGCGCGTTTTGTTTTTCCCAATTCACAAACCGAAGTATATGCGGAATATGGATTTGGCGATAATTTTTACAACCTGCGCGACATGAATACGGATGCCCCACACTCGAGGGCATATATCGTTGGGTTTAAAAAACTGAAAGCATTAAACAAAGGCAAATGGCTCGATATTGGCGCAGAGATCACGCATATGTCGGAGCCGGTTAACTATCTATTGCGTACCGCCGGCGACTGGTATAGTTACCAGGGTGGTTATACCAACCAGGGGCGCATCATTGGCGCCGGACTTGGCCAGGGTAACAATGCTTTTACATTGCGTGCAAATGTGCTCTCCGGGTTTTCACGGATGGGTGTGATTATACAGGGATTGCAGCACCGTCCTGTGGCTGTTGTGGGCGGCCTACCTAATTTTGGCATTCGTGAAACAAAGTGGAACGATTTTTCAATCGGAATTTCAGGCCAGAAAAAATTCAACCGGCTTATTTTAAATGCAGAACTACAAGCCGTGAACGCGAATAACTACGGATGGGAAAACGGGAACAACCGGTTTAATTTATACGGATTCTTAGCAGCGACATACTTATGGTAAAAAAATATTTGCAGACAGTTGTTTTTTTGTTGTTCATGGCAACGGGCAATGTGGCGCATGCGCAACAGGGACTATTGCAACAGGTTCAACTGGATGACTATTACAGGCGCCGGCAGATAACCGGAACGGACAGTATTCCGTATTCATTTTTTATGCAGCCTTATGCATACAGGTACAGCGATAAGTTGTACGAAACAAAAAAAGATACTTCCCTTTTGAGGTCGGTGGTTGGCTATACCATTCAGAACAACTCTTTATTGCCATACGGGTACAACGATGAAACATTGATGCCGGCATCCGGATTTCAGCAGCGAATCACGGCTGGTATTTATTTTGAAACCAAAAATTTAAGCATAAGGATCCAACCCGAATTTGTTTATGCAGCCAATACGGTTCACGATGAATTGATTCCTCCGGCAAGGGCCGACCTGGGCAATTATTTCGGAGGTTATTTCGCTATGCTCGGCAATAAGATCGATATGCCTTTCCGTTTTGGCGATGCTGCGAACAGTAAGAGCTATTGGGGCCAGTCTTCCCTACGGTACCGTTATAAATGGGTATCTGTCGGCTTATCATCTGAAAGCATGTGGTGGGGACCGGGCCGGTACAATGCCCTGATCATGGGAAATAATGCGCCGGGTTTTCTCCATGGCACCGCCAGCACCACCAGGCCTGTCAACACGCCTTTGGGACGCATAGAAGCGGAAGTTATTTACGGTGGACTCAAGGCTTCAGGGTTTGCGCCGGCTGAGTATAAAAGGATCGCACAACTCGGCTGCCCTCAATGCTATGAACCACCATTGTCTGATTCTATCAGCAAACGATACGCCGCGGGTTTTGTTTTCGCGATCAGTCCCGGCAACCTCACCAACCTGCACATCGGGCTGGCATTTATGTCTTATTTCTACCGCGATTCCAGCCTGGCGGCTTCACAACTGTCTTCTTTATTTCTGCGTTATACAATGCCAAAAGACAATGCGGAAATATACGCAGAATACGGTAGATCGGATCGGTTGATCAGCCCGTTGGATCTGTTCAAGGATTCGGTTCCCTATGCGTATACCCTTGGTATCAGGAAGATGATACCCATGCGGAACAAAAGTTTTATCAGTATCACCGGTGAGTTGACCCAGTTGGGATTGCCGAAAGCCAGGCTCATTTTTGACAGGAACAACATATTCGGACCTTCAAATCTCAATTCTTATAGTTGGTATACCAGTGCAACCATCCGGCATGGTTACACAAACGATGGCCAGGTAATGGGCGCTTCGATTGGTCCCGGCAGTAACAGCCAAACCATAGACATCGCATGGGTGCAGGCGCAGAACCAGTTGGGTTTGAAATTGCAGCGGGTTGTGCACAACACAGACTTCTATTATTACCGGTATTTCAACGGCACCATTGGCGGGGGTAATACCGATGCATCGTGGGTCGATGTTTCTGGTTCATTGTATGGACAGTTAAGTTACCGCCAGTTCCTTTTTGCAGGATCCATAGATTACCTGAAGTCGATCAATTACAAGTGGCAGAAACTCGATGGCGGTTTTGCCGAGCCGTCTTCGCTGTCGGATAAAAAGAACTTCCAGGTAAGACTGTCTGTTTTATACAACATCAACTGGATAAGCCGCATTTTTTCTGAATGACAAACGTTGACGGTTTACAGGTGATCTTTCCCTTCATATTTAAAAACGCATCTTCAATTTTCAGGAATGCATAAAAGCAAGACCGTTTTTCTATTGAGGGCTTTCGGTGACTTTGTGATTGCCATCTATGCTGCCGTTCATAATACTGTAAAGGAGCCGGTTACTTTGGTCGCATCAAAACATCTGGAACCACTTTATAACGCGCTTGCCGCGAGGCTTCCGGAAAACATTACATTGGTGTTTGAAGATTTTAAGATCAGCCACAATATTTTTAGTTGTTTTACAAACAGGTATCTTTTCAGCATGGGAGCCATAAAAGAATTGCTTGCATTGCGTGGCTACATTAAACAAAGGTCATCACCTGGTACGCGTTATTATCTGGAGAACCGGAAAAGGCGTATTCTTCCCGGTTTATTTTCGGGCAGTTTGTTTGCTTTTGTTTTTTCAGATGAAAATGCATACGAGGCATACGCGGATTTCTTTGCTGTTCATCCTGGTGCAATGGATTATCCGGCCACACCGAAAAAGCAAAGCGGCCTGAGAATACTGGTGATCGCGGATGCAAGACAAAAAGAACGCAACCTGGATGATGGCGTGATCAAAAAGATTGCAGATTATTATAAGGAAGGTGGCAATAGTGTAACAACAGCGTTCTTCAGGCAAAGAAAACCTAGTGTTACAAATGAAGTTGAGGTATACGGCGATTTTCAAACCCTGGTGGCATTGATAAAACGCTACGATATTATTGTAGGTGCCGACAGTATGCCGGTTCACCTTGCGCAATTTTTTCGAAAGCCCCACTACATCCTGCACCCTTCACATGTGAAGGACCAGTTCTTTACGCCGTTCTCGATGAAACACAAAACACATTTTACTTTTGAGGAGATCGCCTCCAGAAATTCATTTTTGCCCGATGCATGAGGAGATAAAAGGATTTGTATTAGGATCGGTTCATGAGCCTGATCGCCGGCAGAACATCGCATTGTTACGGCGAACGCTGCCTTTGCTTCAATATGAAGAAGCGATCTACCCCGCTTTTTGTAAGGTTCCTTTTGTCGATGACATCGCCGCGCGTTCACTCGAGCGTACGGGTCATTCATTGAATAAAGGAGAGATCGGCTGTTTACTCGGCCATAGGAATATCTGGAGAAAGATTGCCGCCCAACCAGATGACAAAACGATGTTCCTGGTATTGGAATCCGATAGCTGCCTGGTAGATGCCGCGATCATCAACAGGCATTTTAAAAAAATCGCAGAAGAATATGATCTTTTTTTCTGGGGCGCATGGGAAGGGCATATGAAACTGCTCCGTAGTACAAAAAGACCCTTATCCGGCGAGTATGCTGTTGGAACGCCGTATATCAAATCGGTGTATTGTACGTATGGATACTCCATCAACCGTACAGGCGCGAGGCACCTGTTGAAGCAGACAAAAAAAGTTGGCTACCCGGTGGACCAGTTCAAGCGGTTTATCCGACCCGGGGACCTGCGCATCGGGGGTGCAATGCCGGAATTGGTAAAAACAGCCGGCCGTAAAAAGAGTTATATACAGGAAAGCCGCAACAGTGTAAAAGAGTTTTTCCTTTGGTTGGCCCTTGATTTTAAAAATGCACTGATTTGTATGCTAAAATAGATGGAATAGGCACCCGTGGCCTTATTTTTGTCGCCACGCTTACATTGATGATGATAAACCAAGTCCGATCATGAGTTGCGCAATATGTGGTTCCAGCGACCAGGCGATCCTGTTTAATGATACCGTCGAATCATCCGAATGGTATCTGAACAATGTTCACTACGACTATATAGCATGTGATCAATGCGGGTTCATTCAGTGCCACCCGGTTCCGCCAGCGGATGATCTGCTGCAGTATTACCGCGAACAATATGCATACGATTGGTTTCAAAAGAATACATACTTTAAAAAATGGCAGGCATCGCATCGGTTGGGTAAGGTTCGGAGATACCTGAAGGGTAGCTCGCGTATTTTGGATTTCGGTTGCGGACATGGTTTTTTTGTGCAGGAACTCGCCAGGGAAAAATTTGAAAGCTTTGGTTTTGATATAGGCGCCGATAAGATCATGGAGGCCGGCAATGCACGCATCACCAACAAAAACAATCTGGAAGAATATACAGAAAGAGGCTTTGATGTAATCAGTTTGTGGCATGTACTCGAACACATGAGAGACCACGACAAAGTATTGGAGGATCTCGCGGGACGGATCAATCCCGGTGGCAAGATCATCATAGCCGTGCCCAATATCAGCAGCCTGGGCTATAAGTTGTTCAGACAGAAATGGGGGTGGGTACAACAGCCTTATGTTCACATCAATCATTACAATCGCCAAACACTAAGTATGCTGTTACAAAAGCACGGTTTTTCGGTTCGGTCGGCCAGCACGCGGGATACCTGGGACCAGAACCTGTACGACTTACTCATCACTTATTTTTTTTACCGGAAAAAATCAAGGAACCCGGTCCGGAAATTCGGAAACGGAACAGGAGCGAACCTTTTTTTCAGGGCCAACCAGGTGGCAAGACTTTTGTTCACACCAGTTTCTTACCTGGTATCATTTATCAGGAAAAAGAAAGAGGAGGGAAGCGAATTGTTAATTGTTGCTGAAAAAAAGAGGAATGGCGATCTTTAAGGGAAAAGTTCCTGTTAACTACCTGGTCAACCTGCTCACAACCTTTCTTTCACAGGCTTGTAGCGCGGGGATCATTATTGTTCTTACCCCCGTCTTGCAAAGAAGCTTCAGCGTAGATGAGTTTACCAATTACGGTGTACTGCTCAATATCGTCCTGTTTGCTTCCGCCTTTGATTTCGGTTTGAATATCGGGTTGTTGCGAAGGATCATTCATAATGAAAACGCAGCTTCGGTACTGGTAAGCTCCACGTTTTTTTTCTATCTTTTGTTATTTGCTTTAGCGGTTCCCGTTTTCCTGTTATTGTATTATTTCGATGTTCTTCGCACAGGGGAGCATTTTTTTTACAACGCAGTTTTAACCGCTTTGCTGGCCACACAAACCATTGTTGCGGCTTTGTTCGACGTTGTACTGCAAACAAAAAACAAGATATTTCTTGGTAAGTTGATCAGGATGGGCAAACTCATTGCAGAGTTTAGCATTTTACTTTATTGCAGCAAATATGATTCTGCGACTTTACTGCTGCTGGTGAGCGCCCTTATCAATTTTATTTACATCATCACTCTTTTTATTCATTCGCGCAAACAGGTAAACTACGAAATCTCCATCCGTATGTTCCGGTGGCAGTCTACATTCGATCACATGCGCTATAGTTTTTGGTATTTTTTAAACGCGATCAGTGTGGCCCTCGTATTTTATTCGCAGATTATTATGCTTAACCAGTTGGTCACGAAAGCGCAGGTGGCAAAGTACGTGTTGGTAACGCGTTTTTTTGATGCGATCAGGCTTGGATCAACAAATTTTACAACAGTACTATTTCCTTCCCTCGCTATTTCGGAGGCAAAAGGCGAATGGGGCGCATTGAAGGATACTTATTTTACGGTTTTATCACGCGTAGCCGTATTGGCGGTGATCGGCCTTGCCTTCCTGCTTACCGCCGGTAAAATGATATTTCAGTATTGGAGTGGGCAGAACAGCGGTGACATACTCACGCTTTATGTGTTCCTGTCTATATTTACGATGTTGATCGTTGTTGATAATGTTTCCGCCGTGTTCCTGAATGCGCTCAGGTTAAACAGGGGGCAAACCATCATTTCTATCGGCCAGGGAATTCTTGCGTTGCTGATCGGATCTGTTTTACTGAGAAAAATGGGTATTGCCGGGATGGCCGTCGGTTCCATCACGGCGCTTGCAGTCACTAATCTTATTTATAACCCGGTTCACCTGGTTTCGGTAATGAAGAAAAAAATCAGGGGGTTAGCCATCAGGCAGGATGATAAGATATAAGCAGCCTCTGTTTGTACTGGATTTTGGTATATTGCCTACCCCCGGTTGCCTGAATTATTTATTTAAAAGCGATCGCATCATACACAATGATCTTTGCGCGCAACCCTGGTGCATATGCTTTGATCAGTTCCTTCATTTCTTTCTCAGGATGTTTTGGAAACCGCGAATAATCTTTACCAACGGGTTTCGTATGTTTCATGATTACCGAATCGATGATGGCGATCTTATTCCTTGGGTATCCCAGCAGGTAAGGCCACAAGTAATCGTATCCCCAACCGGAGTAGTTCAAATTGAATGTGTCCTTCAACCGCAAAAGTGTTTCGCGGCTCATCAGCGGCGCAAGCACTTCTACAAAGTTTGTGAAGCGTAAAAAATTTTTGGTCGGGGTTGTCACCTTATGTGAAATATAACCGGTCATCGCCGGCTGGCTCAACAACAACTTATTTTCGTCTGCAATTCGGAACAATTTATTGATGTCAGCTGTAGAGATCGACACGTCATTGTCGGGCAGCCAAATGTAATCGTAGCCTTCGATGAACGATAGATTCGTCTCAATAAATGATTTCAGCAGGTGGTACTTGCTTCCTTTCATCATGAAAAAAAGCGCGGTAGTTGCCGCATACCTTTCTGCAACCTCATCACTGTTGCCATAATAAAGCAGGCAAAGATCAAATCCTGCGTTGCCCGCTATCCATTCCGGGTGCAGTGATTCGTCTCCCACTGCACTGATTACCAAATATCTCATGACAAATGCGTTCTGATGAATTCTAATGCAGATTCGATCACCTGGTGCATATCGTAATACTTATATTCAGCCAGCCGCCCGCCGAAAAAAACGTTGGTTTCAGCATCGGCCAGGGATTTGTATTTACGGTATTTTTCATTGTTGGCCTCATCGTTTACAGGGTAATAGGGTTCCGTAACACCCGCTTTGTACTCGGCCGGATAGTCGAAGCTGATCCATGTGTGCTGTGTTTCATTTTTTTCAAAATGTTTGTGTTCAATGACCCTCGTATACGGTACTTCGATGTCTGTATAATTCATCATCGCCACTCCCTGGTAATTTGACGTTGAAGCATCTAAGCGGTGTTCAAATCGGTTTGTTTTGTACTCGAGTTCGCCATGTACATAGGCATAGTAGCGGTCTATCGGTCCTGTATAGATTAATTTTCCATAAGCCGGCAAGGGGTCGTTAAAAAAATCAGTGTTGAGTCTTACCTCGATCCCTTCGAGCAGTTTTTTAAATATCTGCGTATATCCTCCCACCGGGATCCCCTGGAAACGGTCATTGAAGTAATTATTGTCGTATGTGAACCGAACGGGCAGCCGTTTTATGATACTCGCCGGCAACTCCGCAGGAGGCTTGCCCCATTGCTTGTGTGTATAGCCTTTTATCAATTTTTCATAAACGTCTGTGCCAACCAGCTTAATAGCCTGTTCTTCCAGGTTGCCGGGGTCGCCCGAAATGGAGGCAGCCTGCGCAGCAATGATCTGTTTTGCTTCGTGCGGATGGGTGATATTCCATAACCTTGAAAAGGTCCACATATTGAAGGGAAGCGAATAGATTTCCCCTTTGTAGTTTGCAACAGGCCTGAGGGTAAAATCATTGAATGTTGCAAGTTCGTTGATCCAGCTCCATATCATGGGGTTGGATGTATGGAATATATGCGGGCCGTAAATATGTAGATGGATACCGTCCCGCTCCTCGGTATAGCAGTTGCCGCCGATGTGATTGCGCGAATCGATCACGCAAACGCGAAACCCTTTTTTTGTCAATTCTCTTGCGCAGATCGAGCCGAAAAACCCCGCACCTACAATCAGGTAGTCGTATGTGCCGTCTCTCATCGCTTATTTTCGGTTTTAATGGTCAAAATAGAGGGGATCATCGTTAAACGGGATATCAACGGCTGCAAATATAGTTTATATGACACGGGAATTTGCAGGGCGCTACGTTTATTTGCCTAGTTTGCGATTAGTTTTGCACCCATAAAAACCAGCACCGCCCGGATGGCCTCAGTTAAAGCACTTTATTTTCGTTTTTTTGTATTTGTGTATGCGCTGTACGCCTTTTTTAACAAAGGGATCGCCTACAGTTACCTGGCCGAAGTTACGCTGGTAACCGGGTTACTGCTCATCCTCTGGAACCTGCGCCGGTATGAATTTGCCTGGGGGAAACGAATGACATTGCTGGCGGTGTTTGTAAGCCTTTCAATAGTTTATATAATCAGGGGATTGGCATCGGGGTATAGTCTAGTTGATGTGGTCCGCGACTCTGTTATGTTCAACTACATTGGCTTCGCGTTTATCATTTACTTTTTTAAGGACGACCTGCCTGAATTGATCCAACGGCTTTCCATCGTATACAAATGGTACCCCTTCGTGATGTGTTTCTGTTTCCTGCTCTCTTCTTACAATACTTTTTTCCGGGAACTCATCCTGTTTGGAGGCCAGCGGCTTTTTCTATATAAGTTTGGCGACATGGGCGTGCATCTTTTTATTGCCAGTATATTGCTGTTGAGCGGGAACATCACGTTGCGCAAACGCTATTTTGTGATGCAATGCATCATGATCGTTTACTTATTATTGATCGTAGCCTCTTACAGCCGTTCAGGGATGATGTCTTATGTGCTGGCCATGGGCGCTTTTCTCGTTTATACCAAGAACGTTGCATTACGCAGGCAGGTATTCAGGTGGATTAAATTTGTTCCTCTACTCATCCTGCTCGCGCTGCCTTTGTTTTTGTCTACCAACGTCGAAGAAAATTTCCAGGGAAGATCGTTGAGCCTGGAACAACTCTCAAAGAACGCAACCAGCATTTTTTCTTTTGAAGACGACGGATCAACTTTAAGCGACAACAAAGCCTGGCGGTTGTTGTGGTGGGCGCGGATCGTCGATGAAACTTTTATGGGGCCCTTTTTCCTTTGGGGCAAAGGCATGGGAATGAGTCTTGTGCCTGTCGGTGAAGCGGGATATGATGTATCGGAAGGCGATCTGAGGTCACCGCATAGTTTTCACATGACCGTGTTGGCACGTTTCGGCGTACCTGTGTTTTTGCTGTGGATTTGCTGGATGTACCTGCATCTTTCCCATATCCGTAAAAAAAATACCAGTCCGCACGCTTTGTTGTTCACAGCCATCACATTGGCTTTTTTGGTCAATGCATCCTTCGATGTATTCCTGGAGGGGCCCATGGGAGCCTTCCCATTCTGGACATTCGTGGGGCTCGCATATGCAGAAGAAGTATTTAAACAAAAGCCAGAGAACCCCGCTCGCCTGGGGGCGGGGTAGCATAAAAAATGCGGATCTGTATTAATATCTAATACCATTGCGTGCGTTTGAAACGATAGCTTTAATCGTGTAATAATGTCAATCGAAAGAATAGTAAAGGATAATCCGAGTTTTCATGGGTGGTCGGCTGGCAAAACAGCGAATTTCGGCGCATCGGATGAGGTACTTAAATATATGGACGGCACATCGTGTCCTGGCTTTTTTACCCAGGAAACGGGCTCAGGGAAGTCGACCTTCGGTTTTTTACTGGCAGACTGTAAGCATATGGCCATCCCCCCGATCCAAACGAAGAGGAGCGCATCCGGGATTACTGCGGCAAAAACAATATACCCGACGATCTTACACAGAAAAAAAACTAAAAAACGGGCGGGTACACGATCGTTGACGATGTTAATTTATCCTCCGTGCGCAACCTGAATACCTTCCTTCGCAAAAAGAAGAACTGGAAACTGGATAAAGTGGTTGGTAAAACTGCTTTTTTTATCAAAACAGGAGAAGCATTTCTGATGAACGATTGGCAAAACCAAGGGATCAAGAGGTCTTTTTTTATTTATTCTGGAGATCGCGGAAAGCTGGTCCGGTTCGATAAATGCACCTTATTTATGAAAAAATAAGGTGGAATGCCCGGGATAGGGAAACTGAAAGACTACAGGGAGGGGGTTAATTGTTATTTTCGCTGCTTATTACACAAACATGGTTTTTGTTCTCAACGTTCCTTTTTACGACCGCGATATACCATCGGCGGTGGCGCAAATACTCTCTGAAATGAGGTCCGGCGCTTCACGGGCCCAAAATTTCCGCATCAGCGCTACGGGCGCACACGGGTTGATAGAGGCGCGTAAAAGCCCCGCATTCAATGCGGTGATCCAGGATTTTTACATCAACCTCCCCGACGGCATGCCGGTTGTATGGGTGGGCCGGCTCCGGGGCCATAAGCAGATGCGCAGGTGCTACGGCCCCGATTTTTTCAAGGAACTTATCGTAGCTACCGCCAACACACCCATCAATCATTTTTTCTGTGGGGGAAAGGAGGGGGTTGCCGAAGAGTTGCAGGCGTTCTGCCGGACCCGTCTTCGCAATGAACACATCACCGGAACATATTCACCTCCTTTCCGTTCTATGACCGACCAGGAAATGGAGGAACTGGGCCGACGGATTTCAAAGGCTGGCGCAGACATCATATGGATCGGGCTGAGTACGCCCAAACAGGAGGCTTTTGCTCATAGGCTGGCCGGTTATGTAAAGGCTCATTACATCATAACCGTAGGTGCAGCATTCGATTTTCACACGGGCAGGATAAAGCAGGCGCCCCGATGGATGCAGTCGATCGGCATGGAATGGTTTTTTAGATTACTCACAGAACCGAGGCGTTTGTATCGGCGATATTTCGAGATCGTGCCTAAATTCATCTTCCTAAATATCAAGGAATTTTTCTATTTTTATCTAAGTAAAAGACACATTAAATGAAGAAAGTGCTTGTTTGCGGTGCGGGTGGTTTTATCGGGGGGCATTTGGTAAAAAAGTTAAAAAAAGAAGGCTGCTGGGTGAGAGGGGTTGACCTCAAAGAAAACGAGTTCAGCATTTCGCCCGCGGATGAATTCATCATTGGGGATCTTACCAACCAGCAAACAGTGCGTGAGGTGCTCGATATGCCTTTTGACGAAGTTTACCAGCTGGCAGCCGATATGGGCGGTGCAGGTTATATTTTTACCGGTGAAAACGATGCCAACGTAATGCACAATTCAGCAACGATCAACCTGAATATTATTCACCAGGCGCATAAGGCCGGTGCTAAGAAAATATTCTATTCTTCCTCGGCGTGCGTGTATCCGTCGTTTAACCAGGAAAATCCCGATAGCCCGTTGTGTACCGAAGATTCCGCTTACCCGGCAATGCCAGACAGTGATTACGGGTGGGAAAAATTATTCAGTGAGCGCCTGTACCTTGCCTTTAGCCGTAATTATAATATGACTGTGCGCATTGCCCGTTTCCACAACATTTTCGGGCCGGAAGGTACCTGGAACAGCGGTAAAGAGAAAGCGCCGGCGGCCATCTGCCGGAAAATAGCCGAAGCGCCCGATGGCGGGTACATTGAAGTTTGGGGCGATGGCAAGCAAACGCGCTCGTTTCTTTACATCGATGAGTGCCTGGAAGGAGTTCAGCGTTTGATGGAATCTGATTTTGCAGGCCCGGTAAACATCGGTTCCGAAGAAATGGTTTCATTGAACCAGTTGGCAGAGATGATAATGAAGATCGCCAATAAACCGCTTACCATTAAAAACATTCCCGTTTCACATATTGGTGTAAGGGGACGTAATTCCGATAACAACCTCATCAATGAGAAACTGGGTTGGGCGCCAAATGCACCACTGGTGCAAGGGCTCAAAAAAACCTACCAGTGGATCAGAGAACAGGTGCTTTGCGAAATGCCTGCTGAATAGCGTTATCCACTCCAAAACAAAGCGCCGGCACCATGCGGGTGATCGGCAATCCTGGAAGACGGCTGATGTTGCATTCCGGCTTTTTTTGAGGCATTGTTCCAATAACCGCTTTGTTGTTTGCATAAAACAAGCCGGCAGAATTTGCAAACGTGCACTCATCGATTATCTGGCCGCTTATACCATGGCATTGCCACTATGCAGTCACGATACAAAGTTAATGTTTAATGCAGGTGCCCATGTACATATTTCGGGTCTAAAAGGCTGTTCGGGTACACACAATATCTTTACAAAAAACCAAATAAATGCGTTTAAGGATTATCATCGTTTTAGGATTACTGGTTTTAACAGCCGATAGTTATTCACAGGTTGTATATGAGCGCCACACGAACGAAGTGTACAATTTCCTCTCGCGTTTTGCGCAGAAAGGGGTGATCGAGTTTGATGATATGATCCGCCCGGTGAGCAAAGAAAGGATAAGGGTGGCGCTGGACAGCGTAGCCGCGTACCCGCAGCGCTTGTCGCCCACAGAAAAAAAAGAACTGGCTTTTTACCAGGAAGAATACAATCCAGGCGTCCGTAAAAGAATTTTACGCGCGGCCGGCGAAGACTTTACACTCGAGGCCGATCCCGTATTCAGCGGTTCTTACCAGTCCGGTTCAGGAAAAGATATCAAAAGCACCAGTTCTGGCATCAATCTCTGGGGCCACGCAGGAAAACACTGGGGATTTCAATTTTCTTTCCAGGATGTGAATATGAATGGTAAAGGACTCGACACTTCTTACAGATCGCTCGAAAGCGGTGGGATAACGGGGCCTGTACTGTTCAATAATTTCAACAAGAACGTACAGAATTTTACGGAGATCCGCGGTCACCTAAGTTATTCTTTTAAAAATGGATCTGTAACCGTAGGGCAGGATTATCTTCTATGGGGGTATGGAGAGAACAGGCTGGTGCTTTCAGACAAAGCACCCACCTATCCATACCTGCGTTTCGATTTTCAGCCTTTGCCCTGGCTCCGTTTTAATTATACACATGCATTCCTGCAGTCGGGAGAGTTAGACAGCACAAGATCCTACACCATTCCTTCTGGTATTTTTGGCGGCATTCGCGAAGTACAGGTATCTAAATTCATGGCCTCTCACAGTTTGGATTTCAGAATCATGAAAGGATTGAATTTTTCCATGGGCGAATCGGTGATCTACAACGACAACCTCAATATCGGTTACTTGATACCGATCATGTTTTTTAAAGCGGTAGACAATTCCATCGGCTCCGGTTCTATCACGAGGGGGTCTAACGGGCAATTCTTTTTCCAGGCCAGTTCACGCAACCAACTGCGCAATACGCACCTCTACGCCACCCTCTTTATTGATGAGATCAGGGTGGGTACTATTTTCGATAAACAGAAACAACGCAACCAACTCGGATACTCGGTTGGCGGATCGCTTACTGATATCGGAGGCATCCGTTACCTTACGGCCGGCGTCGAATACACGCGGATCAGGCCATTTGTGTACCGGAATTTCTTACCGGCGCAGAATTATACCCACAACAATTATTTACTGGGGGATTGGCTGGGCAGCAATGCAGACAGGTTCGTTGGTTTTGTAAAATACACGCCATTGGCAAAACTCAAGCTGCAGATGCGTTATTCTTACCTGCGCAAAGGAGACGCAGGCACGCTGGCGCAGCAATATACCGATCCTGCTCAGCCGCCGTTCTTGTTTGGCCCGCAACTGCAATCGAACGAGTTTTTCTTCAACGCTTCTTACGAATACCTGCACAGGCTCTGCTTTAACGGCTATTATAAAAGATTTGATAATCATCAATCTGTGTTTGTGGGGCTGACCTATGGGCTTTGACGGAAATTATCGCTGCGCCATCATTTCAACGGCTATTTTTTGAGAAACAAGGTTGACGGTTAAATCCATTAGGTTTATATTGCAACGGACTTACCTGGGAACTATGTTTAGAGGAAACCGCTTAAATTACTTGTTGAGGATTTGGTTGGATATATTCATGCTCGCGACTTGTTTTCTCTTCGCGTGTTATATCGACAACGGGGCCATACGCGATGTATTGAAGTTGCCTCTTTTAGCGATTGTTTTATTAAGCATCATCGTTTGGTACGTAGGTGCGCGGATCTTTCTTTTGTATGGAGAAATCACGATCTTTTCCTTTTCGCAGGAGATGACGGTGTTCCTCCGGCAGCTGGTCACACATCTTTTGATCCTTACTTTTATCCTGTTTGTATTTTATACGCAGTTTTACCAGTTCCGTTCGCTGCTTTTGTATTATCACCTGCTCATTTTCGTCACGCTCCCTTTTGAAAAATACTTTTACCGTGTAGTGGTTGCGTATGTACGCAGGCAATACAAATACGAAAAGAACATCCTGATCGTTGGCGATGGCGCCCTGGCCAGTAATTTTTACCGCTCCGATATTCTTCACAACGACCTTAAATACAACCTTGTTGGTATCCTGGGTGATAACGACAACAAGAATTTCAACAGCAAATACCTCGGTTCCATCAATCTCCTCCCAGAAATACTCGACCAGAAAAGCATTGACGAGGTATTCCTCGCACTGCCCGGCGATGCGATCGAAAAGACGGATTATGTGATCGATGTATGCGAGAAAAGATCCTGCCGTGTAAATGTGATCCAGGATATCAACCGCTTGGGTGCAGGCTCTTTTGAAGTAACCAATTTCGCAGGGTTCCCCGTGGTGGGCATCCGTTACATTCCCTTGGATGATGCGGAGAACAGGTTCTTCAAACGTGTATTCGATATTGTTTTTTCTGCATTGTTTCTTGTGCTCGTATACAGCTGGCTATGGCCCATCATCGCTCTGGCCATTAAATTGAATTCAAACGGGCCGATCCTCTTTAAGCAGGAACGATGGGGGTTGAACAACGATAAGATCATCTGTTACAAGTTCCGCACTATGTACATGCCGTCTACCGGCGAAGGAAGCATCGGGTTCAAACAGGCGAGCCGCAACGACAAACGCGTAACCGCAGTGGGACAATTTCTAAGGAAAACAAGTCTCGACGAGCTGCCCCAGTTTATCAACGTATTTTTGGGCAGCATGTCTGTAGTGGGTCCGCGCCCGCATCCCATACCGCTTTCGCTCGAGTCCAAAGACCTGGTTCAAAACTACATGCTGCGCCACCTTGTAAAACCCGGCATCACGGGATGGGCACAGGTGAACGGGAGCAGGGGTGAGACAAGTCACCCGGACGACATGCGCAAACGCGTAGCCTTCGATCTCTGGTACATACAGAACTGGAGTTTCTGGCTCGATTGCCAGATCATTTTCCAGACGATCGTGAACATGATCAAGGGAGACGAGAACGCTTATTAGCCACCGGATTTTATCGACCGACCATCTTTTACTCATGTAAAAGCTGTTGGCTCCTGGCCACCGGCTTTTTTTTATTTAGAGACATCCATTCATTCACCCGTTTGTAAAATCTAGCCGATCGCTAACAGCTAAAGGCTTAATTTCGCAGTCATGCAGCACACCGTTTTCAACGTCAACATCATCAACCGTTCAGACAATCCGCTTCCGCATTATGCCACCGACGGCTCATCAGGTATGGATCTGCGGGCATGGCTTCCCGGCGACCTCGTGCTTCAGCCGATGGAGCGTAGCCTGGTTCCTACAGGGCTCTTTATCGAATTGCCCGAAGGCTACGAGGTGCAGGTACGGCCGCGCAGCGGGCTGGCGATCAAGCAGGGGCTTACCTGTCTTAATTCACCCGGCACGGTAGATGCCGATTACCGCGGCGAATTAAAAGTGATACTCATCAACCTGTCTACCGAACCGCAAACCATCCGCTCCGGCGATCGCATTGCGCAGATGGTGATGCAGAAAGTAGAAAAAATAAACTGGCAACCTGTTGAGGCCATCAACGAAACCACGAGGGGAGAAGGCGGCTTTGGGCATACAGGTAAATAATCAATTATGAAAAACGTACTCTTCATACTGGCAGCGGCTACCTGTATTTTCTTTTCGTGTAAAACAGTGAAGAAAACACAGGTGATACAGGCCGCCATCACTAAAAAAGATACCACACCCCTGATCGTGATCAAAGAAACACCCAAAGTGGATTCGGGGGCCATCGTTCGCGACATCATGAGCAAGGTGATGAGAAGCAAGATCAGCTTCAACACATTCAACGCAAAGATCAAGGTGAATTATGAGTCGGGCGATAAGGACAATAATTTCACAGTGTACCTGGGTATGAAGAAAGACAGTGTGATATTGATCAAGGTAACCGGTACCTTCCTGGGCATTTCGGGTTTGGGGCTGGAGGCGCGGATCAACAGGGACAGTGTTACCGTGGTCTATCACCAGGGCGAAAAATATTACATGGTGCGCCCGATCAGCTACCTGAAGGAAGTGATCGAGATACCGTTTGATTTTTCAACGATACAGGACCTGCTCATCGGCAACCCGGTATTCATAGACAGCAATATTGTTTCGTACCGGGCCGGTCCCAACCAGTTGTCGGTACTGATGATAGGCGATCTGTTCAAACACCTGCTGACGCTCGACAACAACGGTTTCAAAGCGTTGCACAGCAAGCTGGATGATGTGGATCCGAGGCGCAACCGTACGGGCGATATTACGTTCAGCAATTACGAGAAGATGGGCCCGTACCAGTTTGCCACCTACCGCAACATCTCCATCGCCGAAAAAACAAAACTGAATGTGTACCTTGATTTCAAGGAATATGCCCTAAATGAACCGTTAAAATATAATTTCGATATCCCGAAAAAGCTGAAGCGTAAGTAATTTAAACGCATCTTAGCCGTTATTATAGAGCAATCACCCCTTTAATTGATCAGCATGCTAAACAGACTTTTTTCTACAATCCTTCTTGTAATGGCTTTCGCTATCGGCGCATCTGCCCAGACAAAAGAAGAATTGCAGCAAAAAGAACGGGAACTGCAGAAAGAGATCGCCGACCTGAACCGGTCGCTGAACGAAACACAGAGCAACAAAAAGCTTTCATTGAAGCAGCTGGCCATCATCCGCAACAAGATCAACAAAAGGGAAGAGCTGGTGAACAGCATCAACAAACAGGTGCGCCAGATGGACGAGACCATCTTTCTCAACGAACGCGATATTTACCGCCTGCGCCGTGAGCTGGACACTTTGAAAGTGAAGTATGCGAAAAGCATCGTCTTTGCTTACAAGAACAGGAGCAGCTACGAGTACCTCAACTTCCTGTTTTCGGCCAGCAGTTTCAACGATGCGATCAAACGCATGAACTACCTCAAAAGCTACCGCCAGAACCGCGAGGCGCAGGCACAGGCCATCGTGAAATCGGATAAACTATTACAGGAAAAGATCACAAACCTCAGCACCAGCAAAAAAGAAAGGCTCACCGTTTTGGTGGCGCAAAGCGCACAGCTGAAGGAATTGCAGGATGATAAAAAGCAGCAGGACCAGGTGGTGAACGAATTGAAAGGAAAGGAAAAGGAGCTGGCGCGACAGATCTCCGATAAAGACAAACAGCGCCGCAAAGTGCAGGATGCCATGAACGCCATCATCCGCCGCGCCATCGAAGATGCGAAGAGGAAGGAGGCGGCTGCCAAACAAAAAGCGCTCGACGATCAGAAAAAAGCAAACGCAGCAGCAGATGCTACCGCAAAAAACAACAACCCGCCTGTTTCTGCACGCCCTAAATCGGACGAACCCATTACCGGTGTAACGGCAACAAACAGGGACAGGTCTTACAGCCCGCTGGAATCAACACCCGAGGGAAAAGAAATGTCGATCAATTTTGAGAACAACAAGGGCCGCCTGCCATGGCCCGCGGCAACAGGGGTTGTTACGGCAGAATTTGGGGTAACGCAGATCCCCAATACCAAGCTTACCCGTAAAACAGACGGCATAGAGATCTCACTCCCCGTGGGCTCTACCGTGCGCTCGGTTGCAGATGGCGTGGTGATCTACGCAGGTGAGATCGACGGCGAACAGGCGCTGGTATTGCAGCACGGAAAATATTTTACATCGTACAGTAATATGTCCTCACTCAGCGTGTCCAAGGGCCAGGAAGTAAAAGCCGGATCCGTGCTAGGCAAATCAGGAACCTCTATCGACGGCGAGGGTATCATGATCTTCTCCATTATGAACGACAAAGGCGTTCAACAGAACCCAAGAAGCTGGTTAAAGGGAAGGTAGCAGCAAAGCGTCCTAACTTTTTCCGCCGCGTTTTTTGCCCAGGAACGGCACATTGAAATAGCTGTTGCTAACCACTTTTCTTCTTCTTACAGGAGTGGCCTTCTGGTATTCTGTGTAGTAAATGCGCAGCAGGATGATGAAATAAGAGATCAGCAACGGTCCGAACACCAGCCCGGTAATCCCAAAATATTTTACACCGATGATCACGCCCAGTACCGTTACCACCGGGTGAACATCGGCCATGCGTTTGGCGAGCACAAAACGCACCACGTTGTCCATGCTGCTTAATACCACGAGCCCCCAGGCGAGTATAAAGATTCCCTGCCAGGTTAACCCGTTTGCGAACAGGTATATCGTCATCGGTATCCACACGAGCCCGGTACCGATCAACGGCAGAATTGATGCAAAGCCGGTAAGCACAGCGTAAAAGCCGGGGTCGTTGATGCCAACGATGAGGTAAGAAATATACGCGATCAATCCCTGCACAACCGCGATCAACGGAACACCCACTGCGTTGCTGAAGGTTTGCGCCTTGAGCTCTCCGCCAAACAGTTCGATCTTGTGGCGACCGAAGGGCAGGTAGAAAACGATCGCCGCCTCCATGCGGTTGATGTTGATGATGAGGAAGTACAGGAAGAAATACATCATGGTGATCGTACCGAGAAGGTTCAATCCCTGGTTGAGTAAAGACGAAATAAGCCCGGTAACGAACGATTCGGCCTGAGCAATGTTTTTATCGGAGATCAGGGTGATGTGAAATTTCTGCTGCAGAAGCGCATCCAGGTTTTTCAGTGGCTGGATGATGGTAGCCTGCATGTTGCCGGCCACCTGTTCGATCTTTCCGAACAGCATCGTTCCCATAAGCGAGATCGGCAGCAGGATGATAAAGAACGAGATCACGATCACCAACACCGCCGCCATCGATTTTTTCCACCGTTTTTTCTTGATCAGGTATTCTACCAGCGGTTTGCTCAGCACGTAAAACATTACCGAGGCAAGAAATGCGGTAAAAAATTCAACAAGGCTGTATACAAGGAAGATCCCGAACATCAGGATCACACTGAGTAGAATGTAACGGTTGATTTTATGATCGCGTTGATTGTCCACAGTAACAATGATTGATGCTTGGTTCACAATTTCTCTCCGATGAAGATAGAGCATTTAAGCTGGTTGGCCGGAACACTTATTGCAGTTGAATGTTGGGTTTCCCCAAAGCATTCATAAACAAACAATCTTAAACTATGAGCCTCAAATTCATCGCCGGCCTGCTGATCGGCGCTACCGCTACCGCCGCCATCCTGTATTTCCTTGAAACAGAAGAAGGCAAGGCGCTCACCGCCAAACTAAAGGCGGAGGCCGGCAAAGTGGAAGAAGACATCCTGGCCATGGCCGACGATATGGCCAATGATCCGCATGCCTTTATGAACGACCTGGAGAAGCAGGTAGACAAAGCCACCTCCTGAGCTACGGACGCATTTACCCGCGATTTTGCACGAACAACGCCACAAAAGGCGATGACCCGGAGCCAGCCCCGCAGATTAACCACATTTTTCCAATAAAATCCCCCAAATTCTAAATTTTTACCCCCCATCCCCTTACCTTTGCCGCCAAGTCGGAAAATCCGGCTTTTGGTACATAAAAAGTACATTTTTAAACCTTAATATATCTCCTGATATGGCTACAAAAGGTAAGATCAAACAGATTATCGGTGCGGTAGTAGACGTTCATTTCCCCGACGATAATACATTGCCTGAAATTTACAATGCCCTTGAAATCACAAAGGCGAATGGCGAAAAATTAGTCCTGGAAGTGCAGCAACACCTTGGTGAAGACAGCGTTCGTACCATTGCGATGGACGGAACCGAGGGCCTTGTGCGTGGTATGGAAGTAATTGATACCGGTAAAGCGATCGCAATGCCGATCGGTGGTGGCATCAACGGCCGTCTCTTTAACGTTACCGGTGATGCGATCGATGGTTTGCCGCAGCTCGACAAATCGAACGGCCGCCCGATCCACAACAAACCGCCATTGTTTGAGAACCTGAGTACCGCTTCAGAGATCCTGTTCACAGGTATCAAAGTGATCGACCTGATCGAGCCTTATGCAAAAGGTGGTAAGATCGGCCTGTTTGGTGGTGCGGGTGTAGGTAAAACCGTATTGATCCAGGAGTTGATCAACAACATCGCCAAAGGACATGGCGGTCTCTCTGTATTTGCCGGTGTGGGTGAGCGTACACGTGAAGGAAATGACCTCCTGCGCGAGATGATCGAAGCAGGTATCATGAACTACGGCGACGCTTTCAAACACAGTATGGAAGAAGGCGGATGGGATCTGAGCAAAGTGGATATGGAAGGCCTGAAAGAATCAAAAGCAACGTTCGTATTCGGACAGATGAACGAACCTCCAGGGGCGCGTGCACGTGTTGCCCTGAGCGGTCTTACCATCGCAGAATATTTCCGTGATGGAGATGGTACCGGTAAAGGAAAAGACATCCTGTTCTTCGTAGACAATATCTTCCGTTTCACACAGGCGGGTTCAGAGGTATCGGCATTGCTGGGGCGTATGCCTTCAGCGGTAGGTTACCAGCCAACGCTTGCCACAGAGATGGGATTGATGCAGGAGCGTATCACTTCAACCAAAAACGGATCGATCACATCGGTACAGGCGGTTTATGTGCCTGCGGATGACCTGACCGACCCGGCCCCGGCAACAACCTTCGCCCACCTCGATGCCACAACGGTATTGAGCCGTAAGATCGCCGATCTGGGTATCTATCCGGCGGTGGATCCATTGGATTCAACATCAAGGATCCTTACGCCAGCTATCGTTGGGGATGCACACTACGACTGTGCAAACCGTGTTAAACTGATCCTCCAGCGTTACAAGGAATTGCAGGATATCATCGCGATCCTCGGTATGGATGAGTTGAGCGAAGAAGATAAAATGACCGTACAACGCGCACGTAAAGTACAGCGTTTCCTGTCGCAGCCTTTCCACGTGGCAGAACAGTTCACCGGTCTGAAAGGGGTATTTGTAGACATCAACGATACCATCCGCGGTTTCAACGCCATCATGGATGGAGAAGTGGACGATTATCCTGAAGCAGCCTTCAACCTCGTAGGTACCTTGGAAGATGCCATCGAGAAAGGTAAGAAAATGATGGAAGCAGCGAAGTAATTCAATTGGTATTAATAAGCAGTATGGGTAACTGCCGGTTACCGGTACTGGTTATCAATTACCGGTGATTAATTCCTAACCACTAATTAATAACATGACTTTAGAAATATTAACTCCCGAAAAAAAGCTTTACAGCGGCGATGTGTACGGTGTTTTGTTGCCGGGTATTACCGGGTTGTTCGAAATACTGAACCACCACGCCCCGCTTGTAAGCGCTTTGAAGAACGGAACACTGAAAATTCTGAAAGACAAAAGCAAAAGCTCGGAAAGCTACTCCATCCAGAGTGGTTTTGTAGAAGTGCTCAACAACAAAGTAACCGTACTTGTTGAAGGCGCTGTAGCAGTATAAAGCGCTTGCTTTTACCAATGAATAGATCCCTGGTTGAGAAACCGGGGATTTTTATGCCGGATAGCGAATAACGGAAAGCAAGCAGGACATCCCATTCGGTATTCGATCAATGCATCGTCCAGACCGTAAATGCGATCAATAACTTTTTCAATACCCCAAACAGCAGGAAAAAGAATACCCTGCTGCAGATATACGAAGCCAGGAGGTTGAACCACCATGGCTTGTTGGCAATTCGTTTGAACGCGATGAAAAGCCACGGCATCCAGAACAAAAAATGAAAGAAAGCAAACGAGTTCCCAAACAGGAATTCAAAATACGGCCCGGTGGCGCCCCGGAACAGCGGGTTGATCGGGCGGAAGAGTATAGATCCGAAATCTTCGCCCCACAGTCGATACGGCAACCAGTTCACCAGGCAATGCATGATGAAAAAACACAGGTTGAAGACCATAAAATGCGTGGCCAGCACCAACGCAGCGCCGTAATATTTCAAGGAACGGAAAAAGAAAACAAACAACAGGCCGGCCATAAAAGGCAGCATCACAAAAATGAATGTTTTTGAAAGGGTTGATACCGAAGCATCAAACGATTTCAGGAAAAGCTTTTGTGCTTCATTGCCTGCAATGGCATAAAGCTGCTCTTTGTTTACGAAGGCAGCATCGTTGTTGCTGAAATTGCGGATGCGGTATAAACCTGTTGCAGAATCTTTAACTGTTTCAAATCGCTCCAGCAGGTGTTGACGCGTTTCCTCAAAATATTTCAAATGCATTTTATCAATGCCCCTGATCACCGCACTGTCCAGCGGCGCTGCCCATTTGAAAGTGGCATAATCGGAGAGGAGGTGGTATTTCTGGTCGCCATAACCCGGCGTATAATCTGTTACGCCTATCTTGGTTACCGTAAAGTAGAAAAGCACACTTACCACCAGGTACAGTTGAATGGGGTTCGCATATTTTACCCGTATCCCCTGGAGGTTTTGCTGGGTGATAAAACCTGGCTTTTTGATGTTGAGCCAGATGGTTTTTAAAACCTTGCTCTCAAAATGCGTAAAGAAATCGATGATCTGGTGAAAGAAATGTCCCGACGACAACTGCTTTTCATCAAAAACCTTTTCGCCGCACTTGTTGCAGATCTTTCCTGTAAAATGATTCTGGCAATTCCTGCACGTAACAGGATGTTCGGAATGAATAAATTGCCGGGTTGTTAGTTTCACGCGGTGAAAATAGGGATTTAGCTGTTAGCTTTCCGCTGTGGGTTATTGGCTTTTTTAAAAAGAAACTTTCGGTAAACAAACGAAACCATAGAGTGGGGTTTGGCCTACCGGTTATTCTCCTGGCCATCAGTTAAAGGGTACCGTCAATTCAATTGCGGATCGATGGGGTAATTCACCATCTGGCTGTATTCGCCGCCAAGGTCTTCAAGCGCCGCTTTCCAGATCTGTGGCGTATTCATGCCGAACACAAAACTTTTATTGGCCTCGCGTGTGATCCAGCTTTTTTCTTCGAGCTCGGCCGCCAGTTGCCCCTCGCCCCAACCGCTGTAGCCGAGAAAGAAGCGTATGTCGTTTTTGCCAAGCTCGTTGGCTTTGAGCATCGATAAAACACGCTCAAAGTCGCCGCCCCAGAAAATGCCATCGGTAACTTCAACGCCCCCAATGTCTTTCGGGCGCTGGTGCAGGAAATGGATCGTATCGCGCTGTACCGGGCCACCACTGTAAACGGGGAAACGGATGCCCTCGGCATCCTGCAGCAGGTCGCAGATCTGCTGGTCGATCAGCTTATTGAGTACAAAGCCAAAACTGCCGTCTTTCGTGTGTTCGCAGAGAAACACAACGGTTCGCATAAAATTGGGGTCCTTTAAAAAAGGATCGGAGATGAGTAAGGTTCCTGGCGCTGCATCTGTCATAGGTAAAAGATAAGCCAAAGAATTTATTTATAAAAAAACTATGCTCGCCCCGCCGTTAAATTCCTTATAAACCTGCCGGGTGCCGGGCAGGGTTGTTCCTTTCACATTATATTTGTAAGGATGAAGAGAACTTTCCTTGCCATAGTCATACTGATCTCGCTCTCACTGTTTGGCCTGATTCTTCTCCAGGTCTCATGGTTCAAGAATTTATTGGAAACCACACGAACACAGTACTACAACAACTATAACCAGGTAGCGGTAACCGTTGCGAACGAGTTGTACAATACCAACAACAAACAGATCATACGTTTGCCCAAAAGAAGCGGCACCATTTTTGGCACCGACCCGCATCTTTACCACAACATCAAACCGATTACCGTAGAACAGAAATTTACGCAGCAGGAAGTGTCGGAGATGATCCGGAAGCACCTCGAACGCAACCACCTCAAACACGTAGATTTCGAATTCGCCATCGCCGAACCGAACGACGAGCCTGAAATGGCAAGCAAGAATTTTTACGACGCGTACTGGGATACCATCAACAACAAACGCTTCATCGTTCCCGTTATTCCCATCAACAACAACGACATCGAGATCGGTGCGGCGGAGAACCTCGTGATCATGGCCATCGCATTCGACCAGCAGATCTGGAAATCATTGCGCTGGATCGTACTTGGCGCAGGGCTCTTCACCATTGTGATCATCGCGGCATTTTTTGTAACGGTAAAATCACTGCTCAAACAAAAGAAGCTGAGCGAGATCAAGAGCGATTTTATCAACAACATGACGCATGAGTTCAAAACACCGCTCGCAACCATTTCATTGGCGGTAGATGCATTGCGCAATGAGAAGGTACAGGCCGATCGGGAGAAGTCAAGGTATTTCAGCAACATCATCAAGGAAGAGAACATCCGCATGAACAAACATGTGGAAACGATATTGCAGGCCGCTTTGATGGACAGGCAGGAACTCCAGCTCAACCTGAAACCGATTCACATACACGAATTGATCACCGATACGGTAGACACCTACGAATTACAATTGCAGGAAAAAGGAGGCGAGATACAGCTGATGCTGAATGCGAAGCACGATGTGATCAATGCCGATGAAGTGCATTTCACCAATCTCATCTCGAACCTGGTAGACAATGCGATCAAATATTCAAAAGACAAACTCAAGATCATCATCTCCACCCACAGCACCAAGAATAACCTGGTGATCCGCATCGAAGACAACGGGATCGGTATGAGCAAAGAATCCGTAAAACGCATCTTCGAAAAATTCTACCGTGCACACACCGGCAACCTGCACAACGTAAAAGGTTTCGGCCTGGGCATGAGCTACGTAAAAACGGTGATTGATGCCCACAAGGGAAAGATCAAAGTAGAGAGTGTTTTGGGAAAAGGAAGCTCATTTACCATCGATGTGCCGCTGGCGGAACAGCAGATCTGAACAACCGATTATATTCAACCTATTAATGGTATAGTACTCATATAACCCTAACGTATGTTAACGAAAACTGTCCCGCAGTTCAATGTCTTGTGAATACTCGAAACCGCAGAATCCAACTCAATCAACAAAAAAATCCTTTTCACGAAACGCTTCATCTGTTCCTTCTTTTGATAGCCCAAAACCAGAAGCGTTGCAAAGGTTGAAAATTGCGCACGGGCATCCAACCCCAAATAATTATTGCCTTCGCGCATCAGCCACAGTATTGGAAGCTGATTATCGTGCTGTCCTATTGCACGCACTGATGAAGAAACTGGGAAGTTACGTGTAGCTGATAATAGGAGAAAGTTTTGGTCTCAAGCTTAAACATAAAGCTCCGCCTGGCGAGGGGAGCTTTATGTTATTCATAAAATCAGAGCACTTCGAATGATATTCCTGTCAACCCTGCCGTTTCTATTTTCTGTTTAAGTATTTCTGATACATAGTAACGGATACCTGGAGCATTGCGTAAAATAATAAAATCTTTCTGGATGTTATCTTTGAATTTGACGGAGTAAATATTGATGCGCTCGGGCAAAAAAACAGCTTTCGACAATTTTTCAAAATCGTTTTGCGAGCCAATCGACAACTTTTTAACTTTAGTATCCCCAGCGCCGCACAACCAGGCTTCTGACTTTTCAAAATTAATAGTTTGCATATCGAACCTGAGTGGATTCAATAGCCAGTATTCGTAGGTCTTGTCAAGGTAATGTACGGTCATAGGAAGAAATTGAAAAAGCCCTTCTTCAGTATTTTCCTCTAACAACATCTTCAGTTTTGCACTAATGCCAAGTCGGGAAGTAAACACTACGCTCAATAAATCAGAAGGCTTTGCATCCGGATGTACAATGGCTTCCGGAACATATACGTCGTGCAAAAATTCAAAACCTTTACCTCTGATATGTCTCGGATCATTAACCGGGATCAAATCTCGCGACGTTTGTACCTGGGGGAAAGTCATTCCTGTTTCCTCCGGTTTGGTCGAGAAATTGAATTGAAAATATTTCATGTTACGGAGTTATAATATTTTCCAAAGAAAACTGCATTTACGCGATACGAATTTCAGAAACCTGTGTTTGCCGGTTCTTCGTTCCAAAGCAAACTTCCATCTCCATAACTTAAGAACCGGAACCCATTCTGCATGGCATATGCATAAATATTCTTCCATTCCTCCCCAACGATGGCAGACACCAGCAACAACAGCGTTGACTGCGGCTGGTGAAAATTCGTGACCAGCGCCCGGATGATCCTGAAGCGGTAGCCCGGCGCAATAATGATCTGTGTTTTGGTAACCAGTCGCTCCGCCTTGTGCCTGTGCATCCACTGCAGCAATGCACCCAATGCATCGGCAGCGCTGATGTGGTCTGCAGGAAGATCGTACGGTTCCCATTGCGAAACGGTCAATGCTTCCGGGGTGATGGATGGATCGAGTTTTGTTTTTACGCCCAACCAATACAAACTTTCAAGGGTACGCAGCGAAGTGGTGCCAACAGGGATAACGGCATGATGGATGTTTTGCAGAAGACGCTCAATAAAAGCAATGTGCACGTCTATAAATTCTGCATGCATTTCATGTTCCTGCATCGTATCGCTTTTTACCGGCTTAAAAGTTCCGGCGCCTACATGCAGGGTAACAAAACCGTGTTGTATTTTTTTTGACGCGAGCGATCGAAGGATGGCATCCGTAAAATGCAACCCTGCCGTGGGAGCAGCCACAGAACCATCGTGAGCGGCGTAAATGGTCTGGTATCTTTCTTTGTCGGCCGCTTCCACTGCGCGGTTCAGGTAAGGGGGCAGTGGGATGTTTCCTGCAAGGTGCAAAATTTCCGCAAAGCTCAGCGAAGCATCATCCCAATCCAGTTCAATGATATAGGCGTCTGCGCGCTGTTCGATCTTTGTTGCCTGTAAAACCACATCAGCTGCATCACTACGCGTGATCCGGTATGTCAGCGAACCCTCTTTCCATTTTTTTGCACCACCCACCAGGCACTTCCACCACACTTTTTCTTTTTGCAGCATGGCGGATGTAATGTCTGCATACCGCTCGTGCGGCTCCAGGCAAAAGATCTCGATCCTGCTGCCGTTCGACCTTTCAAAATGCAAACGCGCCTCAACCACTTTTGTATTGTTGAAAACAAGAAAAGCATACGGGGGCAAATGCGATGCGATGTTTGCATACACATCCTGCGTAATGGCCTTGTTTTGATAGATCAGCAATTTGCTTTCATCCCTTTTCTCCAGCGGGTATTTCGCAATGCGGTCGTCCGGCAGGTCGTAGGTGAAATTTCTGATCGGGAGGTTTTTAGGATGCATGTTGGTGTGTGCCCGTTAATTTGACTGCGTTGATTGTTGAGATCGCTCCGGTTGTGATTGGTTGCAAAACTAATTGATCCCCGTTATCCAAAACAGCGAAAAACAACCCGCATGCCGGTCATCTTTCCGAAAGACGCCTTACTATTTTCAAACCGCTCCACAATTCACTCACCGCGCACACTTTAACATCCACCCATCCCGTTGGCAGAACAATTTGTCGGATGGTGTCTTCGGTGATGTCTGTGGGCATTTTCGCTGACTTTTTGTACCACGAGATCCAGATCGTTCCACCCGGTGCAATAGAATGGATGGTAAGCTGGAATTGTTTCTCAAGATCTTTTGCCCTTTCCGCAAAAATGTGAACGAAATCGCCTCCACTTTTTACCACCTGCGCCGAAACATCGGCCTCCAGCAGCTCAAAATAGTTGGTCGGTGGGTTAACCAGGCAAATCTTCATACCCGGTTTGATACCCAATTTCTTGATCAGCGGAGTGCCGGAATACCCGGTTGGGGCCATTTTTTGACGATTTAGCGCCGAATTTCAGGAAAAACAGTCGAAATGCACAACAAAAGCACATTTATTCATGGGTTATCCACATGAATTCACACCATTAGAGGGAAATCTCTGCTCAAAAAGGGTGCAAACCCAGCGTGGTATTGCATTCCACGTCGTTCCAACCTGTGGATAAATACAAATGCGCCAAATTCAATTAGAAAGTGGGAAATAGTGTTATTTTGTGTCAACAAGTGGTAATCTTGGAAATATTTATTCACTAATGATTGGATTTCACGGAGAATACGAAGCAACGGTCGACCAGAAAGGGCGATTTCTTCTTCCGGGCGGACTGAAAAAACAGTTGCCGGAAGGGGAGGGCCGCTTTATTCTGAGCCGTGGGTTCGAGAAATGTCTCACGTTGTATCCGATCAAAAGCTGGGAACAAATTATTTCAAAGATCAGCCAGTTGAATGATTTCGACCCAAAAGTACGTGAATTCCGCCGTCAGTTTTTAGGTGGGGCAACGGAGGTGGAACTCGATTCTGCCGGAAGGATGCTTCTCCCGCAAACATTGAAAGAATTCGCGGGCATCAGCAAGAACATCATTCTTGCCGCCGCGCTTGACCGATTCGAGATCTGGGATGCAGGTAAGTACAAACAGCTCTTTGAGGATTTTTCACCCGAAGCCTTCAGCAGTTTGGCAGCGGAAGTAATGGCGGAGAAAGAAAGCAAGTAATCAAGAAACACGAATCAAGAAAATGGATCAAGAAATGAACGAACAAAATTCTAAATCCAAGATCCCCGATTCCGATTACCACGTTCCCGTCCTCTACCGCGAAACCCTTTCCGGCTTAGCCATTCAACCCGATGGTGTGTATGTGGATTGCACATTTGGCGGTGGTGGCCACAGCCGCGGAATACTGGAACAACTAAACAGCAAAGGCAAACTGATCGCTTTCGACCAGGATGCAGATGCACAGAAAAACCTGCCCGAAGATGACCGTGTCATTTTTGTGCCGCAGAATTTCCGTCACCTGCAACGCATGCTCCGTTTGCACAAGATCACCGAAGTGGATGGTATCCTCGCCGACCTCGGCGTAAGCAGCCACCAGTTCGATGAAGGCGAACGCGGTTTTTCGATCAGGTTTTCAGGGCCGTTGGACATGCGTATGGACAGGCGCCAGGGCGCAACGGCAGCCGACATCATCCGTACGTACAGCGAAACACAGCTGCACAAACTGTTTGAACAGTACGGCGAAGTAACCAATTCGAAAACATTGGCCAAACACATTGTGCAGGAGCGTAAACACCTGCAATCGTCAACGATCGAACAGTTCAAAGCATTGATCAGTCCCGTGGTGAAAGGAAATCCCAACAAGTACTTGGCGCAGGTATTCCAGGCTTTGCGAATTGAGGTGAACGACGAAATGGGTGCGTTAAAAGACATGCTGCAGCAGGTTCCTGCTGTGCTGAAACCGGGTGGCCGTGTTGCCATCATCACCTTTCATTCTATAGAAGACAGGGTAGTGAAGAATTTCTTCCGCCAGGGGAGTTTCGACGAAACGCCTGATAACCCTTTTATGCCTTCAACGAAGGAAAATGTGTTTGACATCATCACCAAAAAACCGGTAACGGCCTCGGAAGAAGAGTTGAAAAGAAACACGAGAAGCAGGAGCGCGAAACTGAGAGTGGCGAGAAAGGTGTAAAGACCTGGCGCAGGAAAAAACAAACAATGGCAGAACAGCTTAACGATACAACCGCACAAAAAACGGAAAAGCAAGGCGAGAAGGGTAGCAGGAATCCTTTGAAAGGATTGTTCAACTACCAATGGATCGTGAAGAACATTCCGTTCTTTTTGTTTTTGTCGGCGCTCACGATCCTGTACATCGCCAATGGACACAAAGCAGATAAAACGATACGCAGGATCAACAGTACAACCAACGAGCTGAAAGAATTGCAGTACGAATACAAAACACTGAAAAGTGAAATGATGTTCAGAAGCGAAGAAAGACAGGTGGTAACGGCAACACAACCACTCGGTTTGCAGGTGAGCAAGGAAACACCTGTAAGGTTAAAAGCAGAAAAACAATAATTGGCAATTACCAATCACCCATTATTAAGTAAAACAGTTGGATGTAAAACGCGACATATTATGGAGAGTATACCTCAGCTACCTGTTGGTAGTGGTGGTATGCATTACCATTTTTGGGAAAGCCGTTTACATACAACAGGTGGAGGGCGCAAAATGGAGAAGCATGAGCGACAGCCTTCACCAGAAACTCGATGAGATAGAAGCGGAGCGCGGAACCATTTACAGTGAAGACGGCCAGATGCTGAGCACCAGCATTCCGCAGTTTGATATATACATCGATTTCAGGGTCGAATCGCTCCGCCAGAAAAACGGGCAGCTGTTTCGTTCGGGCGTTGATTCGTTGAGTGAGTGCCTGGCCAATCTTTTCAAGGACCAGACGGCCGGGCAATACAAGGCAATGCTGCAGCAGGCGTATAAAGACGAGGAAGGATATTTTCCATTGAAGAAAAAAATATCGTTCAGGGAATATGAGCAGCTGCGTACGTTCCCGATTTTCAAACTGGGCCGTTACAAGAGCGGGCTGATTGCAAATGAAAAAACGATCCGCCTCAATCCGTACCAGATGCTCGCATTCAGGACCATTGGTCTTGCGCGTGACTCGAACAAGGTTGGGCTGGAAATGGCTTATGATAGTTTGCTGCGTGGAAGAAACGGAAAACAGTTTGTAAGAAGGATCGCTGGCGGCGCAACGGTTCCTGTTGATGATACTTATGAGATAGAACCCGAAACAGGGAAAGACATTGTTAGTACGATCGATGTTTTTATCCAGGATGTTACTGAAAATGCGTTGATGAAGATGATGGTTCAGAACGAGGCCCAGAGTGGTTGTGCCATGGTAATGGAAACAAAAACAGGCAAGATCAAAGCGATCGCCAACCTGGGCAAAACACCAAATGGCAATTACTGGGAAAATTACAATTACGCCATCACGCCAACAGAACCCGGATCAACATTTAAACTGGTAACGATGTTGTCGTTGCTCGAGGATAAAAAAATATCGCTCAACCAGATCGTTGATGTGGAGCATGGTGTCTGGAAAACCGCGGGGCAAACGGTTCGCGACGATGATGATACGCGCAACATCACCACCATCAGCGTTAAAAAAGCATTCGAGGTAAGCTCAAATGTTGGTATGGCAAAGATCGCAACAATGGGCTATGCCGCTAACCCGCAACAGTATTTAAGACACCTGAAAAAACTCCGCATCGATACACTCACCGGTATAGACCTTGTTGGGGAGAAGCGGCCGGTGATCATTCGCCCGGGCAGTAAACTCTGGGGACCCACCACGCTGCCATGGATGGCGTTTGGATACAACGTACAGGTAAGCCCGCTGCAAACGCTCACCCTTTACAATGCCATTGCCAACAACGGGAAAATGATGCGCCCTTACCTCGTAAGCGCGGTCAAAGAAGAAGGTGTGCTGATCAGGCAGTTCGATCCGGTTGTAGTGGATGAAAAAATTTGCAGCGATCAAACCGTTCGCCAGGCGCAGGAACTGCTGGAAGGCGTTTGTATAGAAGGAACAGCAAGAAAAGTTTTTGTTAACTCGCCTTACAAGGTTGCCGGTAAAACAGGAACCGCATTGGTGGCAAATGGCAATCGTGGGTATGCCGACCAGATCTTCCAATCATCTTTTGTTGGGTATTTCCCGGCAGATGCGCCGCAGTATACCATTGCGGTGATCATTGTAAACAAGCCACATGCCGTTAACCATTTTGGTGCGAGTGTGGCGGGGCCCGTTTTCAAAGAAGTTGCAGACCGCCTGTACAGCACTTACATCCGCGCCGTGAATACACAGGTGGCACAGGCGCCCAAAAAAGACAGCAGCTCCTTCGCTTATACAGGGAGCAAACGCGACATCGCATTCATCAACCGGAAAATGGGACTGCCGTATGCAGATTCAACAACGCGCAACGATGAATGGATCAACATGAACGGAAAAAATGCATTCGTATCACTGAGTAAAAAAACGGTTGACAACGGTAAAATGCCTTTGTTAAAAGGAATGGGACTGAAAGATGCGGTATACCTGTGCGAGAACATGGGATTGAAAGTAAGCGTGAAAGGAAGGGGCAAAGTGGCTGCACAGTCGATCTTGCCCGGACAGTTGATCGCAAGAGGGCAATTGGTAAGTGTTGAGTTGAATTGATTTTGGGCTGAAAAATAAATAAACGCATGGCAGTATTAAAAGACATATTGTACAAGGTTCACCTGAAGAAAGTGCAGGGAAGTACAAGTGTTGATGTAACATCAATACAGATCGACTCCCGCAAAGTGAGCGGGGGCTGTGTATTTGTTGCCATACGCGGCGCGCAGTCTGACGGGCATGCCTTCATTGAAAAAGCAGTTTCCCAGGGCGCGGTGGCCATCGTTTGCGAACAATTGCCCGCGTCAATGGCCGAAGGTGTTACCTACATCGAAGTAACCAATACCAATGAAGCCGTGGCTTACATGGCGCACCAGTTTTACGGCGAGCCTTCGGCAAAACTGAAGCTGGTGGGTGTTACCGGAACGAATGGCAAAACAACGATCGCCACTGTTTTATTCAAACTGTTTACACAGCTCGGTTACAAATGCGGGTTGATCAGTACGGTGCAGAACCAGATCGCAGACGAGATCATTCCTGCAACGCATACCACGCCCGATGCGGTTAGCCTCAACGCACTGCTCAAACGCATGCTCGATGAGAACTGCACGCATGTTTTCATGGAATGCAGCAGCCATGCGATACACCAGCACCGCATCACCGGCCTGCATTTTACGGGCGCATTGTTCAGCAACATCACGCACGATCACCTGGACTATCACAAAACATTCGAAGAATACATACGCGTTAAAAAGAAATTCTTTGATGACCTGCCATCAACCTCGTTCGCCATCTCGAATGCAGACGACAAACGCGGGGAGGTAATGCTGCAGAACACACATGCTAAAAAATACCTGTACAGCCTGAAAACGATGGCCGATTTCAAAGGGAAGATCCTGGAGAATGTATTAACGGGGCTGGTGATGCAGGTAAACGACAAGGAAGTTCATTTCCGCCTGATCGGCGAATTCAACGCATACAATCTGTTAGCGGTGTACGGCGCAGCCGTTTGCCTGGGCGAAGAGAGCGAGACCGTTTTAACCACGCTCAGCCTTCTCACCGGCGCCGAAGGAAGATTTGATTACAGCGTTAGCAGTGGCCTCATCATAGGAATAGTTGACTACGCACATACGCCGGATGCTTTGGAAAATGTATTGATGACGATCAAAAAATTACGCAAAGGATATGAGCAGGTGATCACGGTGGTGGGTTGCGGAGGCGATCGCGATAAAACAAAAAGGCCGGTGATGGCGCAGACGGCTTGCGACCTGAGCGACCGCGTGATCCTTACAAGCGATAACCCGAGAACAGAAGATCCCGCGCAGATACTGAGGGATATGGAAGAAGGGCTCACAAGCTCGGCCAAAAGAAAATACATATCGATTGAAGACAGGAGGGAAGCCATCAAAACGGCGGTGAGCTTCGCGAACAAAGAAGACATCATCCTCATCGCCGGGAAGGGCCATGAGAAGTACCAGGAGATCAAAGGCGTAAAACATCCATTCGACGACAAAGAGATCCTGCGGGAGATGTTTGAGTTGCTTGGCAAATAGATGTGCAGAAAACAGGAACACAGGAATAAGAAAGACCGAAAACAGGAATAACCCAATAAACCAAACCACAAACCCGCTTCGTCTATGCTGTACTATCTATTCAGTTGGCTGAACAAAGAGTTTCACATTCCGGGCGCGGGACTGTTCCAGTTCCTTACGTTCCGTATTGCGATGGCGGTGATCCTGTCGCTGGTAATTGCAACTGTTTATGGCAGGCGCATCATCGCGTTCCTGAAGAAGAAACAGATCGGCGAGAGTGTGCGTGATCTTGGGCTGGAAGGACAGACGCAGAAAAAAGGAACGCCAACCATGGGCGGTATCATCATCCTGCTGAGTATCCTGATCCCGACCTTGTTGTTTGCCAACCTCGACAAAGTGTACATCCGCCTGATGGTACTCTGCACGGTGTGGCTGGGAGTGATCGGTTTCCTTGATGATCTCTTCAAGATCCGCGCAAGAAAAAAAGCACAGGAAAAAGGTGAGGCATACAAAAAGAAAGACAGTGATGGGCTTGCGGGCGTATCAAAGATCATCGGGCAGATCGGTTTGGGAATCATCATCGGCTTGACCCTTTATTTCAGCAATGCCGTAACTGTTGAGAGAGAAGTGATCAGCAGTCCGCAGGGCCCATTGGCCGCGTTGCAGAAAGGCGAGCGCCTCGCAAAAGATTCAGACATTGTTGTGAGAAAGCTGAATGGTGTGGAGAAGCAATTCGTAAAAGTAAAAACGCCGATCACCACCATTCCATTTGTAAAGAACCATGAATTCAACTACAGCAGGCTGATCAGCTGGATAGGCCCGGGCGCTGAGAAATATACCTGGATCATTTACATACTCATCGTAACATTCATCATCACTGCAGTATCAAATGGTGCCAACCTTACAGACGGTCTCGACGGGCTGGCCGGTGGTGTGAGTGCGATCATTGGTGCGGGTATCGGCGTGTTTGTATACATCAGCGGTAACTACATTTTCGCGGATTATTTTGATGTGATGTACATCCCCAACCTGGGCGAGCTCTCCATTTTTGTTGGCGCGTTTGTGGGGGCCTGTATCGGGTTTCTCTGGTACAACGCATTTCCCGCACAGGTATTTATGGGCGATACGGGAAGCCTCGCGCTGGGCGGTATCATCGCGTCACTCGCCATTATCGTAAGAAAAGAATTGCTGATACCGATCTTCTGTGGCGTGTTCCTGATAGAAAACCTGAGCGTGGTTATACAGGTTACCTACTTCAAATACACCAAAAAGAAATTCGGCGAGGGCAGAAGGGTTTTCCTGATGAGCCCGTTGCACCACCACTACCAGAAAAAAGGTTTTCACGAAAACAAGATCGCGATCCGGTTCTGGATCATAACGATTATCTGTGTGGTGTTATCGATTGCAACGCTCAAGATCAGGTAAGGTGAAGAAACAAAAGAGCGTACCATCATTCGAAACAAAAAATAAAGGCAAGAGGCAAACAACCGTAACACAACAATGAAGCACAAACTCATCATACTCGGATCAGGCGAAAGCGGCGTAGGTGCGGCTATCCTTGGCAAGAAACAGGGGTATGATGTATTTGTAAGCGATGGCGGAACCATCAAACAGGCGTACAAGCAGGAATTAACGGACAGCGGGATCGAATTTGAAGAAGGACAACACTCAAAAGAAAGAATACTTGCGGCAAACGAAGTGATGAAGAGCCCGGGCATTCCCGAAAAAAACGAACTGGTAAAAATGATCCGGGCCAAAAACATACCCGTGATCAGTGAGATTGAACTGGCGTACCGGTTTAAGGGTAACAGCAAAATTGTTGCGATCACGGGAAGCAACGGGAAAAGCACCACAACCGCTTTAACCTACCAAATCTGCAAAACAGCCGGGCTCGATTGCGCGATGGTGGGCAATATCGGGATCTCGTTTGCAAAACAGGTGGCGCAGGATCCGAAAGAGGTATACGTGGTAGAAGTAAGTTCCTTTCAACTGGACGATATCAAAGATTTCCGTGCGGATATAGCAGTGTTGCTGAACATTACAGAAGATCACTTAGACAGGTACGACTACAGGTTTGAGAATTACATCAACAGTAAGTTCAGGGTGATCGAGAACCAGACAAAAGAAGATTATTTCATTTACTGCCTGGACGATGAAGTGATCACAAAAAAACTCCCATTACTAACCATTCATACTAACCCATTACCATTCTCTATGAAACAAGAAGTAAAAAAAGGCGGCTACATCAAGGGCGACCAGATGATGCTGCGCATCCAGGAAGAAAGAGTAAGCATGAGTATCTACGATTTTGCGCTGAAAGGCAAACACAACAACTACAACACTATGGCAGCAGGTATTGCAGCGGCAACCCTTGGCATCCGCAAAGAAAAGATCCGCGAAGCAGTGAAGAATTTTCACAGCCTCGAGCACCGCATGGAGTTTGTTGCAATGGTTAGAGGTGTTGAGTTCATCAACGACAGCAAGGCCACGAATGTGAACAGCACGTGGTTTGCACTCGAGAGTATGAATAAACCAACGGTACTCATATTGGGTGGTACCGATAAGGGTAATGATTATGGTTTGATCGCCGACCTGGTAAAAGAAAAAGTAAAAGCGATCGTATGTATGGGAGTGGACAATAAAAAGATCATAGAGGCTTTTAAAGACATTGTTCCGGTGATCGTGGAAACAGATTCGGCAAAAAAAGCCGTGAACGCGTCTTTCAAAATGTCGCAGAAAGGTGATGTGGTTTTGCTCAGTCCTGCTTGTGCAAGTTTCGATCTGTTCAAAAATTACGAAGACAGGGGAACACAGTTTAAGGATGCAGTAAAAGAACTATAACCGAAAATTCCGGATCAGAAATATGTCAGAGCTAAAAGATACCCTATTTGCCCAGATGCCTTCCATTGGTGGAATGCGCGGACAGCTTGTGCAGCGTACGAGGGGAGATAAGTATATCTGGGGGATAGTGGTGTTGTTGTCGCTGATCTCGATCCTTGTTGTATACAGCGCTACCGGATCACTGGCATATAAGATGTACAAGGGAAATACGAATGTGTACCTTTTCAAACAGATCTCCTTCACATTGGTAGGATTGCTGTTGATCTATTTCCTGCACCGCATCAACTACACCATTTTTTCGAGGGTGGCAACGATACTGTTCCTTGCCTCCATTCCGTTGTTGCTGTATACGCTTTTGTTTGGCGCCAAGATCAACGATGGAAGCCGATGGATCAAATTGCCGATCATCAACATGACGGTACAGACCAGCGATTTTGCGAAGCTTGCTTTGTTCATGTACATATCGCGGTTGCTCAGTAAAAAGCAGGAGGTGATCAAGGATTTTAAGAAAGGGTTCATACCCGTGGTTGCACCCGTAATGATCATCTGTGCATTGATCATGCCCGCCAACCTCTCCAACGCATTGCTCACCGGCGCAACATCGCTGCTGCTGATGTTCATCGGCCGCGTGAGCCTGAAACATATTTTCCTGACGATCGGCGTCGCTTTGATACCGGTTACCCTCATCATAGCAGTGGCAGTTGCAACCTACGATGGTAAATCAAAAGAAGATGCACCCAAGACATCCGTAACAGAAAAGGCGAAATCGTTCGGGCGCTTTGGTACCTGGGTCAGCAGGGTGCAGTCCTTTATTTACGCAACAGACAAAGAAACACCGTACCAGGTGCAGCAGGCAAAGATCGCGATCGCAAATGGAAGCGTATTGGTGGGGCTCGGCCCGGGAAACAGCAGGCAGCGTAATTTTTTACCGCAGGCTTACAACGATTTTATTTATTCCATCATCATAGAAGAATATGGGTTGCTCGGCGGTGCGTTTATGATATTCATCTACCTCGTGTTCCTCTTCCGGTGCATCAGGATCTTCAGGCGATGCCCGTATGCATTCGGCGCGTTCCTGGCATTGGGGCTGAGCTTTACATTGGTGATACAGGCGGTGGCCAATATGGCGGTAAACGTAAACCTGGTTCCCGTAACCGGTGTAACGCTGCCATTGGTGAGCATGGGCGGAAGTTCATTCCTGTTCACCTGCGCCGCCATCGGCATCGTGCTTAGTGTTGCAAGAAACGTGGAACTGGTAGAAGGAAAAATTCCACCTGCAGAAAACGCAGCACAGGCAGAACCCATACCCGCATAACAATAACATAAGTAATTGAAGAAATAAAAATGGCAGATAACACAACCAGCAAAGCATCACCACTACACCATCCCCACGGGAAGGGAAGCGGTGGTGCCGGAAGGGGAAGGAGCACCCGCATCATCATCGCCGGCGGCGGCACGGGCGGCCACATCTTTCCTGCCATCGCCATCGCCAACGCATTAACAAAACAGGAGCCGGGCATCGAAATATTATTCATCGGCGCCAGGGGAAAAATGGAAATGGAAAAAGTTCCGCAGGCAGGATACCAGATAGAAGGGCTGGATATTGCCGGGCTGAACAGGCAATCCATGGTCAAAAATGTTGCACTGCCTTTTAAAGTGCTGAAGAGTTTCTTCAGGGTCAGGTCGATCATGAAAAGTTTTCAGCCCGATGCGGTCATTGGTGTGGGCGGCTATTCAACCTATCCTGTTTTACGTTATGCGCAAACCAGGAACATACCCACATTTATCCACGAGAGCAATTCTTTTGCAGGAAGGGCAAACATAATGTTGGGAAAGAAGGCCGCTAGGATCTTCGTGGCCTCAGACAGGATGGAAATGTTTTTCCCGAAGGATAAAATAATGATCACGGGTAACCCCGTTCGCAGTGCGATCGCGCATTCAACGCACAGCAGGGCAGATGGCCAGCAATTTTTCGGGCTCGATGCAGGTAAAAAAACAGTGCTTGCCGTAGGCGGAAGCCTGGGTGCAAGAAGCATAAACGAAGCCATTGCTGCGCACATAGATGTTTTTGAAGAGAACGGCCTGCAGCTTATCTGGCAAACCGGTAAAACAACCGCGGCCGAATACAAACACATAGGAGAGGGAAAAAAGAACATCTGGGTGAATGATTTTATCAGGGAAATGGAAATGGCCTATGCCGCCGCGGATATAGTGATCAGCCGCGCAGGCGCTATGGCGGTTACAGAATTGTGCGTAGCTGCCAAGCCCACCATATTTGTTCCGTATCCTTTGGCGGCAGAAGACCACCAGACATCCAATGCGATGAACCTGGTGCACAAGCATGCGGCTTTGATCGTGAAAGACAACGAAGCAAAAGAGAAATTGGTGGCCGCTGTGGTTGCGCTTGCAAAAGACGAGGCACAACAGCGGTTGCTGCAAACAAACATCCACGCACTGGCGGTAACAAATGCCGACGAGGTAGTGGCGGCAGAAATATTGAAACACATCAGGTGAGTAAACTAAACGACATAAAGAAGATCTATTTCATCGGCATCGGTGGAATTGGCATGAGTGCCCTGGCGCGTTATTTCAGATCGAAGAACGTGGAAGTGAGCGGTTACGATAAAACCCCAACGCCTTTGACACGCGAACTGGAAGCAAGCGGCATCGCCATCCATTACGAAGAACGGGTGGATGCGCTGCCGAAAGATGTGGACGCGGTTGTGTATACACCCGCTATTCCCGCGCAGCATGCAGAACTGGTATATTTCCGCGAGAACAATTATACCGTGGTGAAAAGAAGTGATGTGCTGCAATGGATCACCGAGGGCTCCTTCAACATCTGCGTAGGGGGCACACACGGTAAAACAACCGTTACCTCTATGATCGCGCATTTGCTGCGTCATTCGGGTTATGGTTGCAATGCTTTCTTAGGGGGCATTGCCGCAAACTACAATACCAATTTCTGGAGCCATGAAAGAAACGTGGTGGTGGTTGAAGCCGATGAATACGACAGGAGCTTTTTAAAACTCGTTCCTGATGTAGCGGTCGTAACGGCGATGGATCCCGATCACCTCGATATCTATGGAACGCCTGAAGAAGTGGTGAACGCATTTATCCAGTTCTCGCAAAAAGTAAAACCCGGCGGTTGCCTGGTTTCAAAATACGGGTTGGAAAGAGGCAATGAATTGAATGCGGCGCATCACTACACGTACAGTTTTGAGAACACCGGCGCCGATGTTTATGCAGCGAACCGCGAAGTAAAGAACGGCAGCTATGTTTTTGATGTGGTGGCCAGGGAGTGGAGTATCAAAGAGGTTACGCTGCATATGGGCGGACTGCACAACATCGAGAACAGCATTGCGGCCATCACCGTTGCGAAACACATCGGGATCAGCGATGAAAAGATCAGGGCGGCCGTAGCAGATTTCAGGGGTGTAAGAAGAAGGTTCGAGTATGCGCTTAAAAACGAGCAGCATGTTCTGATCGATGACTATGCGCATCACCCAGAGGAACTCAATGCATTGATCAGTGGGGTGAGAAGCATATTTGATAAAGAAAAGCTGGTGCTTGTTTTCCAGCCGCATCTTTTCAGCAGAACAAAAGACCTCGCCGATGCGTTTGCGGCGAGCCTGGACCAGGCGGATGAAGTGATCCTTCTGCCCATCTATCCCGCACGCGAGTTGCCGATGGAAGGGGTAACGAGTGAGTTGCTTCTTTCAAAGATGAACAATCCCAACAAAAAAGTATTGGGTAAAGAAGAAATAAAAACATGGGTGGCGGAAAACAAACCCCGTTTGATCGTAATGGCCGGCGCAGGTGATATAGACGCACTTGTTGGGCCCGTGAAAGAATTATTGAGTTAAATGCGCAGGTACAACTGGAAAAAAATAGCAATGAGCGCCCTCTGGGCGATGGCAGGCATCGGGGCGATCGTACTGCTGGGCGCAGCTGTGCAAAAGAAAAACCATAAGGTTTGTGCGGGCATAAAAATTGAGATCAGCGGCGCGGAGCGGCATATGTTCATCGATGAGAAAGATGTGATGGAGATCCTGCGAAGCACCGGCAAAGTAGAAGGCTACCCGATCGCAGAACTCAACCTCCGCTCGATGGAACAGGTTGTTGAACGCAACCCATGGGTGAAGAACGCGGAAATGTTTTTAGACAACAACCAGGTGCTGCAGGTGAGCATCGAAGAACGACAACCCGTGGCAAGGGTGTTTACATTGGATGGAAGTTCGTTTTACCTCGACAGCGGCGCGCTCCGGCTGCCTTTGAGCGATAAATTATCGGCACGCGTTCCATCGTTCACGGGGTTTCCGACAGACAGGAAAAAACTGGCGGCGCCAGACAGTATGCTTTTGCACAACGTGGTTGCACTGGGCAAATACATTCTTGCAGATTCGTTCTGGATGGCGCAGGTGGCGCAGATAGACATCACCCCGCAATCCACTTTTGAAATGGTACCGGTGGTGGGAGATCATATCGTGGCGCTGGGCGATGCAAACAACATCGAAAGAAAATTCAGTCACCTGTACACGTTTTATAAAAAGGCATGGTTGCAGAACGGCCTCAACACCTACGAAAAGCTGGATGTGCAGTACAGCAACCAGGTGGTGGCCGTAAGAAAAGGAACAGGCAGGGCCCAGGTAGATTCTGCAAGGGCGCAGCTGCTGATGCAGAATTTAATGGCGCAGTCGCAGCCGGTGATGGACAGCGGTCTCGTAACAACACCGCCAAAACCGACAGCCGTTAAACCGGCGAAAGACAGTGCGGCGGTTGTAAAACCAGCTGCAATGGTAAAGAGCGGGGTAAAAAATACGGCGAAAACAAATTCAGCATCTAAATCAAACAATAAAGGAGTAAAAAAGGCGTTAACACCAGTAGGTAAGAAACAAGTGAACAGGAAACAAAGTAAGAAGCCGGTAAAGCCGCAACCGAAAGCCGTTTTGAAAAAACAATAAGGCGTTACCGGCCCGGGAATAAATACACAACTAAGCATACTAACAACTAAAACACACCATCTATGAATCACAATGAATCACCAATCATTGTTGGTCTTGACATCGGAACCACCAAGATAGCCGCCATTGCGGGCCGTAAGAACGAGTACGGTAAGCTGGAGATCCTTGGTTTTGGCCGCGCCAACAGCAATGGCGTGCAGCACGGGCAGGTACTGAACATCGACCAGACGATCAAAGCGATACAATCTGCCCTTGAGAACTGCTATGAAAGCAATCCTGATCTTGAGATCAGCGAAGTGTATGTGGGTATTGCGGGGCATCACATCAAAAGCCTGCAGACACGCGGAGACATTGTGCGCCACGACCCGGACACAGAGATCAAGCGCCCCGAGATAGAACAGCTGATCAACAACCAGCGCAAGACCTTTATCCCGGCGGGCGACCAGATCATTGATGTGATCCCACAGGATTTTCATGTAGACAATATACAGAACATCAAAGATCCGGTTGGGTACAATGGAGTGAAGGTGGGTGCGAATTTCCACATCATTACCGGCGACAGGAACGCGATCCGCAACATCAACCGGTCGGTAGAAAGAAGCGGCCTCACAACAAAGGACCTCGTTCTGCAACCGCTTGCCTCGGCCAGCGCTGTTATGAGTGAGATTGATATGGAAGCGGGTGTTGCCATACTGGATATTGGTGGCGGTACCAGTGACCTCGCGGTTTTTTACGAAGGCATATTGAAACATACCGCGGTGATCCCGTTTGGCGGGGAGAACATCACGAACGATATCCGAATGGGCCTCGGTGTGCTGAAGAGCCAGGCCGAAGCCATGAAGGTGCAGTTCGGAAGCGCATTGGCCGACGAAGCAAAAAGCAATGCTTATATAACAATACCCGGACTGAAGGGCATGCCGGCAAAAGAGATCAGTGTAAAAAACCTTGCGGCCATCATCCAGGCGCGCATGAGCGAGATCCTCGATTTTGTTACTTATCATTTGAAACAGGTAGGACTGGACAGCCGCATGCTCAATGGCGGGATCATTCTTACCGGTGGCGGATCGCAGTTGAAGCACCTGATCCAGCTAACAGAATATACAACGGGGTTGAATGCACGCATCGGTTTGCCCAACGAGCACCTTGCGCCTAATCATATAGAAGAGTTAAAAAAGCCGATGTACTCAACCTGTATCGGGCTTATTTTAAAAGGATACAGCGATTACGATCACAAGTACAAAGAGTTCTCGGAAAAATTCAAGAAAGTGGAAGTACCGAAAAAACTCACCGTTGAAGCGGCAGCCCCGGCGCCTGAAACCGTTGCCCCTGCTGCATCTGTAGACGTAAGCGCGCGCAAGGGAAAGTTCTGGGATAAGTTCAAGAACAACCTGATCGATATGTTTAAAGAAGAAGAGGACCAGGTTATAAAATAAATGGCTTGGTAATACCGTTATATACTATCCGACTTGTGAGAAAAGTTCCTGGTTAAGTAGTTTATTGGTTGAATGGTTTGTTGGTAAGGTATTTGTAACACAAATAACCAATCCGCAAACCGGGTAATCGTAAACGAAAGAACCAACAAAGAAACCGCTATTATCAATTTTTAAAAAGCCAGCTATGATTCATTTCGATCTTCCCAAACAAAAATCTTCCATCATCAAAGTATTGGGTGTGGGAGGTGGAGGAAGTAATGCAGTAAACTTCATGTTTGAACAGAATATCGAAGGTGTTGATTTTATTATCTGTAATACAGATGCGAAAGCCATTGAGCAAAGCAACATCCCGAACAAGATTCAACTGGGGCCGCACCTTACACAAGGTTTGGGTGCAGGCGCTAACCCTGAAGTGGGCAAGAAAGCAACAGAAGAGTCTCTTGAAGAGATCAAAAGGATATTGGAAGTGAACACCAAGATGGCGTTCATCACCGTAGGTATGGGTGGCGGAACCGGTACGGGTGGCGCGCCCATCATTGCGCAGATCTGTAAAGAACTCGGCATCCTCACGGTGGGTATCGTAACCACACCATTTGGTTTCGAGGGGCCGCGCCGTTTGCAGCAGGCGGAAGAAGGGATCATGAAACTGAAACCCTTTGTAGACACGCTGCTCGTGATCAGCAACGACAAGCTCCGCATCCAGTACGGCAACCTGAAAATGAAGGAAGCGTTTGGCAAAGCGGATAATGTACTCGCCACCGCAGCAAAATGCATCACCGATATCATCAACAGCCGTGGGCACATCATCGTCGATTTTGCGGATGTATGTACCGTAATGAAAAGCGGCGGCGTTGCCATACTCGGTAAAGCAGAGGTGGAAGGCGAAGACAGGGCGCAGCGCGCGATCGAAGAAGCATTGTCTTCTCCATTGCTGAACGACAACGACATCACCGGTGCAAAATGGATCCTCATCAACATCAACAGCGCAGAAGGAGAACACGAGTGTACGATGGATGAACTGGAAACGATCAATAACTACCTCAGGATGCAGGCAGGGCCCGATACGGATGTGATCGTTGGTATGGGTTACGAGGCCGGCCTCGATAAAAAGATCGGCATCACCCTTATCGCAACAGGATTTGAACACAAAGACCCTTTTGCAAAGCCGGTTGCCGTAAAACAGGCAGAACCACAACCTGAAAAAATTGTGATGACGCTGGAGACTGAAGTACCGAAAGCCGCTGTTACAACACCCGTGGCAGCACCGGCGCCGCAACCAACACCTGCGGCGGTTGAGCCAACGCCTGTGTCGCCAAAGCTCCAGGAAGTGCTTTCCGTGATCAACGAAGAGAAACAGGATTTCCTCGCACCAAGCCTGCAGGAAAGACAACCGATAGAAAACCTCCTGACTGTATTCAACAAACCCGAGTTCACTTCAGCACCCGTGCATTTTTATGAAGAAGTGAAAGAGGTGGTGCAGGAAAAAGAATCGATGGTGCTGCAGTTTGAACTGAGCCCGGAGATCACGGCAGAAGTAAAAGAACAAGAGCCTGCAAAAGCAGAAGCTCCAAAAACAGAAAGGGAAGAACTGGTTAGCTTCAAGGTAAGCGAGCAGCCCACACAACCCGCTTCAACCATTGGAAGTTTCCTGAGCAAGCCATCCAATATTTACGCAGAGCAGGAAGCACCCGTGAAAAAGCCGGTGGTAGCGGAAATCAAACCGGCACCGGCGCCACAGCCACCACCCGCTCCGAAAGTGGAAGAAACAGAAATGGAAATGCAGATCGTAATGAAGGAAGAGCCGAAAGCAATGCCACAGGCCGATCTCAGTTCTTTTAACGACGAATATTCAGACGAAGCGGAGGACCAGAAAAGAAGGGCCGCAGAAAGGATCCAGAAACTGCGCAACCTCTCGTTCAACATGAACAATTCATCAGATGCAAACAATGAGTTTGACGCAGTGCCGGCCTATGTACGCAGGAACATGGAACTGTTCGGTAATACACTTACTTCTGTAGAAAACTTCTACAGCAAGTATACTGTGGGAAAAGACGAGAACGACCAGACGCAGATCTCAACCATCAACACATTCCTGGATGGCAAAAAACCCGACTAGCCTTTGCTTGCTATAATTGTGTATTTAAAATTGGTGATTTTAGTTGTGGCCCCCGATGATGAGTCGGGGGTTTTTGTTGGTGAACTTTTTAACCGGATTTCTGTTGAAATCCAAACAAGGAAACCAGAAAACCACAAAACCGCAAATCATTACCAATTCCTAATTCCTAATTACTAATTCCTAATTATTAATGATTCGTCCATGTCTACAATCCTCATAACCGGCGGCACGGGAATGATCGGCACACAGCTTGCAAAACTGTTGCTCGCACAGCAACACCGTGTCATCGTCTTAACACGCGACGCGCACAAAATAAAGCACAAACACCCCGGCATACGTTACGCCAACTGGGATGCCGGGAACCAAACCATCGATGAGAAAGCCGTGGCAGATGCGGATCATGTGATTCATCTTGCGGGAGCCGGCGTTGCTGATGAACGATGGAGCGAGAAAAGAAAAAAGGAAATCGTGGAAAGCCGTACCCAAAGCAGCGCACTGCTTGTAAAAGCCATGCATGATGTCCCCAATAAAATAAAAACAGTGGTGAGCGCCTCCGCTATCGGTTGGTACGGACCTGATACGGAAGCGAGCCGGGAACAGGGTTTTGTTGAGACACAACCAGCCGACACTGCGTTTCTTGGAGAAACCTGCAGGCTATGGGAAGAGAGCATCGAACCTGTTACGGCGTTGGGTAAACGGCTTGTAAAATTAAGGACCGGCATTGTGCTCAGCAAGACCGGCGGTGCGCTCGAAGAATTCAAAAAGCCCCTGAAAGCCTTTGTGGCAGCGGTTTTGGGAGATGGAAAACAGATTGTGAGCTGGATCCATATAGATGATCTTTGCCGCATGTACATCGATGCAATCGGGAATGAAAACCTGCACGGTGTTTACAATGCAGTGGCACCCGGGCCGGTATCAAACAAAACATTAACGATTGCCCTTGCCAAAACATTACGCGGTAATTCGTTCGTTACCATACATGTTCCCTCGTTCGTGCTGAAAGCGATGTTGGGAGAGATGAGTATCGAAGTGTTGAAGAGCGCTACCGTTTCTTCAAAGAAGATCGAAGCCGCCGGGTTTGCCTTCCGTTTTCCAACGATAGGTGATGCATTGAGAGATCTCGTGCGCGGTTGAACACTTTGGCAGATAGATAAAAAAAGAGCTTACTACCGGTGCACGCCTGCCATGCAGTAACGTGAACCGGTGGTAAGCCCGTTGGTTGCGAAGCACAATGCCTCGTTCGCCGAAAAAGTTTACAGGTCTCTCTTCTTGTGTACCCAGTAACAAATGCCCCATATAGCCGCAGTTAACAAAATAGACAGCACCACATGCTCTGGAATAATCGAGATGGCTTTGTTGTAGCTGGCCTTTTGTGCCTCTCCCCATTTAGAGAAGAAAGCAGGGCGCGGTATCAAACGGTCGGAAATCTCGAAGGGCAGGAACCTGCCGATGTCGTTCAGCTTGAAAGTGGCATAGCCCACCGCAATGTTTTCCAGTACGAGGTAATAGAAAAGAAAAATGCCGAGGGCGATGAACGCCTTTTTCACCAGGTACCCGAGCAGGAACGCAATCGATAGCTGGGCGAAAGTCTGCAGTAAAAACAGCGGGATGTACTGCGCCTGTTCGGCCCATCTTCCTTTTGAATCTGCGTCGGCATAGATGCCGAAGCCTCCCGCAACAAGGATATAAACCACGGTGGCGATCACGGCTACGATCAACACATCAAACAGCTTACTGGTAATGTATTGCTGGCGGCTCCATCCATCGATGATGTTTTGCCTGTGTGTTTTAAAAGTGTACTCGTTCGTTACCATCATGATCACAAGAATGGATGGCAGCAAAACAAAGAACGAGGAGAAATAGGCAACGGAATGCCAGGTTTCAGGAAAAGCAAAAGGGTTGCCGAGCAGCATCTTGGCAAGGTTGCTGGTCACTTCTTTTCCCTGCGTAAACTCGAGGTACCCATAATACATCAGGCAGTTCAGGCCGGGATAGGTGAGGGCAACGATACCGAGCATCCACCAGAATGCGGGGTATTTTTTTATCTTAAGCCATTCAATTTTTATAAGCGCAAACATGTTGTTCGTTTTAGAGTTAGTCGTTGGTTAATTCAAAGAATTTCGATTCAAGGCTTTTCTTCTTCACCAGCAAAAGATTCAGCGTGATGCCTTTTTCAAAACAAAAACGGTTCACCTGTTCCAGCTGCGAAGTGGCAAGCGGGAAAAACAGCTGTATGTTCTTTCCATCCTGTTTGATAGACGAATAGCCAGGGAAACTTTTCAGTTCTGCATACAACCTTTGCGGGTCGCTTGATGAAACTTCCACGATGTCTTCGTTCGACAAAACCTCGTCAACTGCGCCGGCTGTCAGCAGTTCGCCTTTCTTCATGATGGCCACATGCGTACAAACCTTTTCAACCTCATCGAGCAGGTGGCTGGCCATAATGATGGTCTTGCCGCGTTTCGACAATTCCTTGATCAGTTCCCTGATTTCGGCGATGCCCACAGGGTCCAGGCCGTTTGTGGGTTCATCAAACACCAGTACATCCGGATCGCCCAAAAGCGCGGCGCCGATCGCCAGCCTTTGTTTCATACCCAGGCTGTATGCGCTGAAACGGCTCTTTTTCCGCTCGCTCAGTTTTACGATCTCCAATACACGGTCGATGTCTTTCGCATCACCCCGCCCGCTGATGGCATGCGTAATGTTAAGGTTGTCTACCGCCGATAAGTAATGATAGAAATTGGGCGTCTCCAATAAGGATCCGATCTTTTTGCGTGTTTCGGGGCTGCCCGGCTGGCCAAACCAGGAGAAGGTTCCCGAATCGGCTTTTAAAATATCGAGGATGATACTCAGCATGGTGGTCTTACCGCTGCCGTTCGGCCCGAGTATCCCGAACACCGACCCTTCCGGAACATCATACGAAACGCCTTTCAGCGCCTTGATGGCCCCATAAGCTTTGGCAACACCATTGATAGAAAGTACTGGCTGCATAATAGTTAAGGTTTTAAGATGCTTGATGAAGGTAGCAAGATATTCGGGAACAAAATGGAATATTGACGAAACGCCGGATTGCCGATACGAAAGGGGTTTTGCAGCAAAACCGGTACCCGATCGGAACAAACTACAAACTAATTGCTTACATTCAATCAACAACCATCCAGCCATGCCCCACGCTTTTAACAGGCGGGAAATAAAAAGCATTACAGACGACCTGAAACGCTTTCTCAGTGCGGTTAACGGCCCTATTGCCAAGCTCGATTATTTTAACCGCAACGCAGCTTCGCTTGAAAAGAACGGTGTTATGGAGATCGGGTACGACCCCGCACCCGTCGATCTTATTCCTGAAATAGAAAAGACCGTTACCAGCCAGGTGGAGAAGGCCGAAGAAAGCGCCATCGGCATTCACCTGCATTTGTCGCCCGCATCGATGATGGTGCAGGTAGACCGGCTGTTTTTTCAACAGGTGTTTTACAGGCTGTTTGCCGATATGCTGCAGGTGAATGAAAAGGGAGCCATCATCAGCGTGTACGTAACCGACAGCGATGGCAAATGCATCGTCGAGCTCATGAGCCGTGCAGAAATGCAGGCAGGGCGAGCTTCTGAAGACTATTTTAAAAAATACCGCATCACCAATGTGCTTCATGCGCCGGCTATGCAGGACGAGCACATATTACTGGCATACAAGAAAATGGTGGAAGACATGAAAGGAGAACTGGCCTATGTGTTCACCAAAGACAGACCCAATTATGTGCGGTTGAAGTTCGGGTTGATCTGACGCCACAGCGGGCATTTAACCGAAACAAAAACAAGTTGAACAACACTGGAGAAACGCACCTGCGAGCAGCATTTTCCCTGGCGTTATTCAACTTGTTTTTATTGATAAGTAATGACTAGTTGCGAACCGGCCTTCCACTCTTTAACACGCTCTGTATTCTCTCGAGGGTTTTCTTCTCACCGCACAAACTCAGGAAAGCTTCTCTCTCAAGATCAAGAAGGTATTGTTCGTTTACAAGGCTTTGGCTGGTAAGGTCGCCGCCGCACATTACATAAGCAAGTTTGCGCGCCACGAGTGCATCGTGATCTGTGGCGTAGTTGCCGCGCCACATACCGTTGATGCCGGCGAGCATCGCACCGAGCCCGAGGCGGCCCATCACTTTCACATCGTTGCGTTGAACAGGCATCGAATAACCTTCGTCGTACAACGCGATCACACTTTTTTTCGCTTCCGCGATACGTCGGCCTATGTTCATCACTACTTCGTCGTGCCCTTTGCGCATAATGCCCATATCAAAGCTCTCCTGCGCAGAAGTTGCCACTTTTGCGGTGGCGATGGAGAAGAAGCGGTCTTTGAGTGTTACGGTCTCCGGTTCATCGGTATGCAGTTCATCCCCGGCGCGCAATGCGAATTCCTTGGTGCCTCCGCCGCCCGGTATCAATCCCACGCCGAGCTCCACAAGACCGATGTATGTTTCTGCGGCAGCGCATATTTTATCGGCGTGCAGGTTCATTTCGCATCCCCCGCCAAGGCAAAGCCCGTGTGGCGCCGTTACAACGGGTATGGAAGAATACCGTACGCGCATCATGCTGTTCTGGAACATGCGGATGGCCATGTCGAGCTCATCGTATTCCTGTTCAATGGCAAGCATGAAGATCATACCCACATTTGCGCCGGCGCTGAAGTTGGGTCCGTCGTTCGCGATCACGAGGCCTTTGAATTTTTCTTCTGCCGTTGTGATCGCCTTGTTCAAACCCTCGAGTACTTCGCCGCCGATGCTGTTCATTTTGCTGCTCCATTCGAAGCCTGCAACGCCGTCTCCTATATCGTACAAACGGCAGGCGCTGTTTTTCCAAACGAGCTTGTCTGCATGGTTGTTCAAAATAATGAACGCTTCGCCACCCGGTAATGCTTTGTATGATTTTGAAGCAACATCGTAATACAAACGTTTGCCCGCTTCCACTTTGTAAAAACCTGTGGCGCCCGCTGCAAGCATCTCCTCAACCCATGGTGCAACCTTGTATCCGGCGGATTTCATGGCATCAACTGTTTTGGCAACGCCAAGCGTGTCCCATGTTTCAAAAGCGCCGATCTCCCAGCCAAAGCCGGCTTTCATAGCATCGTCCAGGCGATAGATCTCATCGCTGATCTCGGGTATGCGGTGGGAGATATAAGAGAACAGGGCGTAGTGAAACATCCGGTAAAACTCACCTGCTTTATCCGGCGCGGCATTCAGCATTTTTATTCTTTGCCTTAGATCCTCAACGGGCTTGGCGGCCTCGATACTGGCAAATTTTGGTTTTATTCTTGCGCCGTATTCCATTGTCTGGAGGTTGAGCGTAAGGATCTCTTTGCCTTCGGCCGATTTTATCTTTTTGAAAAAACCCTGTCCCGTTTTATCGCCGAGCCAGTTGTTTTTAACAACGGTATCGAGCCATGCCGGGATCGTGAAAACTTCTTTTGCTTCGTCGTTGGGGCAGTTGTCGGCAACCCCCTTCGCCACTTTCACAAGTGTATCGATACCTACCAGATCCCCTGTTCTGAAGGTGGCGGATTTGGGGCGTCCCATCACCGGGCCCGTGAGCGCCTCGATCTCGTCTATCGTCAAACCCAGTTTGTCCATGATGTGAAATACGCTCATGATACTGAACACGCCGATGCGGTTGGCAATGAATGCGGGCGTGTCTTTGCAGAGCACGGTTGTTTTCCCGAGGTACAGGTCGCCGTAATGCATCAGGAAGTCTACTACGGCAGGGTCGGTGTGCGGTGTAGGGATGATCTCGAGCAAACGCAGGTAGCGCGGCGGGTTGAAGAAATGCGAGCCGCAGAAATTTTTCCTGAAATCATCGCTTCTACCCTCTGCCATCATATGGATCGGGATACCCGATGTATTGGAAGTAACCAGCGTGCCCGGCTTGCGGAACCGTTCTACTTTTTCATAAATGAGTTGTTTGATATCAAGCCGCTCCACCACCACTTCAATGATCCAGTCGCAGGAAGCGATGTCTTTCATATTATCGTCGAAGTTTCCCGTGGTGATCCTTTTCAGCACATCTTTTGTAAACACGGGCGAGGGGTTGCTTTTAACGGCGGCCTGCAGGGCATCGTTCACCAGTTTGTTGCGCTCGGCGGGTTTGGTACTTTCTTCAGAACCTTTGGGAACCATATCGAGCAGTAATACCTGCACACCAATGCCCGCAAAATGGCAGGCGATCCGCGAACCCATAACACCGCTCCCTAAAACAGCAACTTTCCTGATAGAACGTTTCATAATGATAGCTTTTCTTAAAATTAGTTAGTTATGCAACTATTTACCGAAGATAGGGAAAACCCTTTAGCTGTTGGCCGCGGGTCGCAGGCTTTTTTGGTGATTTTATGGGCTTGTGGCTTATGCTCACGGGGAACAGCTATTTTTGCCTTATGACCATCGACAACAAAACAGTAGAAAACCTGGCCCACCTCGCAAGGCTGCGGTTCAACGAATCGGAGAAAGAGCAGATCCGCGAAGGGCTGGAAAAAATGGTGGCGTTCGTGGAAAAGCTGCGGGAGGTGGATACGACCGGCATTGAGCCATTGCTTCACATCAGCGATGCGGCCAATGTGTTGCGCGAAGATGTGGTCCGGGGCTCTATCAGCCGCGAAGAGGCACTGTTGAATTCGCCGGTAAAAGATGAGGTGTTTTTTAAAGTGCCTAAAGTAATAAAGAAGTAAATTGTTTTTTGATTGACCGATCGTAATTGGCCGGGGGCACAAACCGGCAAACCCCTAACCACAGATCGATCAACCGGCAACCTGATAAACCGCATCAATTATGAACGACGTCATCATCCGCCTCGAAGACATCCAGAAAAGTTATTTCATGGGTACGCAGGCCATTCCTGTTTTGAAGGGCATAACGCTTGATATTTTCAAGAACGAGTATGTGGCGCTCATGGGCCCGTCGGGTAGCGGTAAGAGTACGCTGATGAATATCCTGGGCTGCCTCGATTCTCCCACAGGCGGCAGGTACATTCTCAATGGCAAAGATGTAAGCAAGATGGTAGACGATGACCTCGCCGAAGTGCGCAATACAGAGATCGGTTTCGTGTTCCAGCAATTCAACCTGCTGCCGCGTTTAACGGCGGCGGAGAATGTGGCGCTCCCGCTGATCTATGCCGGGGTGAGCAAGAAAGAACGGATTGAAAGATCGATGGAGGCCTTGCATAAAGTTGGGCTCGCAGAACGCAGTCACCATAAATCGAACGAGCTCAGCGGCGGGCAGATCCAGCGTGTGGCCATCGCCCGTGCGTTGGTGAACAATCCTTCGCTCCTGCTTGCAGACGAGCCCACCGGTAACCTCGATACAAAAACGTCGGTTGAAGTGATGGAGATCTTCGGCAAGATCCAGGAGGCGGGTAACACGGTTGTGCTCGTGACCCACGAAGAAGACATCGCCAATTACGCCCACCGCGTGGTTCGTTTAAGGGATGGACTGGTGGAAACAGATACGCAGAAAAGCAGCTGGCAAATGGGCGCAGGGAAATAGTTATCCTGCATCCTGCCCGGTTTTGCTCCAATCGCCAACTTTTACTCCAAACGCTAAATCATGGCTCTCAAAATATATACTAAAACAGGCGACCAGGGAAAGACATCGCTTATCGGCGGAACGAAAGTGCCTAAGAGTCATATACGCATTGAAGCGTATGGTACGGTGGATGAGTTGAATTCATACATCGGTTTGGTGGGCGATCTGTTGGCCGACGATCATTCCAGGAAAATACTGAAGGAGATCCAGGACCGGCTCTTTACCATTGGTTCATCGCTTGCCTGCGATCCCGAAAAGGAGCCGTTGATGAAAATGCCCGATCTTAAAGAAGAAGACATCACACTGCTGGAACAGGAGATCGATAAAATGAACGGGGTACTGCCCCCGATGAAATCATTTATTTTACCCGGCGGGCATGTAGCGGTATCAACAACGCATGTTGCGCGCTGCATCTGCAGGCGGGCGGAGCGCAGCTGTGTAAACATGCAGCAACAGGATGTTTTTGTGGATCCGCTCGTGATCAAATACCTCAACCGGTTGAGCGATCACCTGTTCGTGCTATCCCGTTACATCGGTCACCTGCTGAATGCTCCGGAGATCGCGTGGAAACCCAGGGTATAAGTACGGGGTACGAAATGAGATGCAGTCCGTACCCCGTGGTTTTAAACACGATGCTAACTTTGTGCTTTTGCCGCCCCTCTCCTGAATATTGCCGAGCCGATGAGTGAAAGAACCAGTCCGAAACCCATCATAAGTACAAAGAGAAAACAGTACGAGAGCACTGATCCGCCGGAACTCATGTCTACCATCTTTAAGTGGGCATCTATTACCTGCTGCGAGGCGCCGGTGGCTGTGATTTTGGCGCGTTCGAATTCCATCAGGGTTGGTTTGAATTGCGTGTTGATCACTTCCCCATAAATACTATAGATGATCACAACGCCGATGCTGTAGATAACAGCAACCGTCATCCCGGCCTTTACCCCCTGGCCAAAACTGAGCGCGCCCTGTTGTTTTCTTGTCTGGTAAATGGCAACAAAGATCAGCACATAATATACCAGTGCGCCGAGCATTCTTGCATATTGTCCTGTTTCGTGGTTGGTGGTGTTGTAACCGAGTACGTGTTCGATAACGGTCCATACAAGGGTGAACAGCAGCGCGTACACCCCGAATTTTACAGCGGGCGTTTTCATATGGCAGTAGTTTTGGTTTACCCTAATATACTCAGAAGTTGGGAGTTTGGCGCCGGGAGCGGGTTTTAATTAAGCACATTAGGGTTTGCCCTGTATCAGCTTACCATCATCCCATCCCGCATATGCAGGGTGCGGTCGCTCATATTGGCCAGCTCCTCGTTGTGGGTTACGATGAGGAATGTCTGGTTGAAATCGTTGCGGAGGCTTACGAACAATTCGTGCAGTTCGCGGGCATTGGTGCTGTCGAGGTTGCCGGTGGGTTCGTCGGCGAATACGATGGAGGGGTTGTTGATCAGCGCCCGGGCCACCGCCACCCGTTGCTGCTCACCGCCTGAAAGTTGCTGCGGCTTGTTCTCCATGCGGTCCTGGAGCCCTAAAGTTGTTAACAGTTGGATGGCCCTTGCGGCGGTCTCCTTTTTTTTCTGGCCCGCTATCCATGCCGGTATGCAAACGTTTTCCAGTGCGCTGAATTCGGGCAGCAGGTGGTGGAACTGGAAAACAAAACCAATGTGTTTGTTGCGGAAAGCTGCAAGCTTTTTGCCCGTGAGCTGGTCTATGCGTTCGCCCTTCAGCCAGATGGCGCCGGAATCAGGTTTGTCAAGGGTTCCAAGGATATGGAGCAATGTACTTTTACCAGCGCCCGAAGACCCTACAATGCTTACGATCTCACCCTGGCGGACCTCAAGATCCACACCTTTCAGTACGGTTAATTCGTTGTATTTCTTCTTGATCTGTTCGGCTTTGAGCATCCCGGTGGGTTAAATTATGGATACAAACGTACAACAGGACGGCAGTTCGGCACGAATTTTTAAACATTTCTTCATGAAAAGATGAAAACTCACATTTGGTGGTTTCGTTTATACGGCTACATTTGCAAAAAATTAAAAGGTAAAATATGTTCTGGACATTAGAATTGGCAAGTTACCTGGAAGAGGCCCCCTGGCCGGCAACAAAAGACGAGCTGATCGATTATTCGATCCGCAGCGGCGCACCGCTCGAAGTGGTAGAGAACCTGCAGGAGCTGGAAGACGAAGGAGAGGTGTACGAGAGCATCGAAGACATCTGGCCCGATTACCCGAGCCAGGAAGACTTTATGTTCAACGAAGACGAATACTGAGCCCGCACCGGCTTCCCGTGAAACAGGAGGCATATGTGTGTGCCTGCGGGGCTGTTGTTCCCGCATCAAAATACCGATGTAAAAAAGCCATTCAGTTTTTGAATGGCTTTTTTGTTTGTTGCAGGTGTACCGATCAACGTACGGTGAACTGAACCTCTCCGATGTGTTTTTCCCAACCGAGTGTGAGCGATGCTTTGCCATTGCCCAGCAGGGTAAGTTTGTAGTTCAGTTGCTCGATGGGTGCGCCGGGTGCGCTCATTTTCATTTTAACGCGCCCGAGGTCGTTCTCCGCTTTGTAGGTAAGCCCGCCCTGGCCCGTTTGTTTATTGATCACCAACTCCCAGTTATTGGCGTCGGCAATGTTTACAAACAGGGTATAATCCCCTTTGGGCACATCCAGGTTACCGATCTTCAGATCGGCATCGGTATGAAATGCTGTGGCCGCATTTGCGCCGGCGCGCCAGATCGGAAAGTTGGTTTCTTTAGAGATAAGGCCGGCTGCCCCGAATATATCCCTCCCTCTTACCGAAGGTGCCGAATATTTAACCGAGATGGTTTTGCCTCCCAGCTCAACAGATGTCTGCGCCGCCGGGCTTTGCGCCGAAGCCATATGGGCAACCATGCAGAATGCAGTTGCCAGCATACCCTGGCGTGTGAAATGGATGATACGGTTCATGGTTTTGATTTTAGTGATGATTCGATCCTGTTGTTCCCGACGGCAGCGCCAATACGCTAAGACAGTGGCGGCTGCTTTTTAAAGGTGATCTTGAAGTAAAGCAATACCAGCGTCAATGCCAGCACAATAAAATTGGCAACGATCACCGGGCCGCTGTCTACCGCGAAGCCATATACCAGCCATACGATGGTGCTGAGTACAACGATCAGTACCATAAGTATACTCAGATCGCCCACACTTTTTGATTGCCACGACTTATATACCTGCGGTATAAAAGTGATGGCTGTTAAGAACGATCCGAAATAACCGATGTACGGGATCATATCGGGCGGTATGGCTGCTAATACGGGCATATGGTTGTTTATTCAGATTCTGAAATACCGAGTTTCTCTAATATCGCGTTGCTCACACCGGTTGATGAGTAGCCGCCATCGTGCAACAAATTCTGCATGGTCACCATCCTGGTAAGGTCGGAGAACAGCGTTACGCAGTAATTGGCGCAATCTTCAGCGCTGGCATTGCCCAGTGGGGAGATCGCATCGGCATAGTCAAAGAAATCGCCGAAACCTTTGATGCCTGTACCGGCCGTTGTTTTGGTTGGCGATTGGGAAACGGTATTGATGCGAACTTTCTTATCAACCGCATAATGGTAACCAAAACTGCGCGCGATCGATTCGAGCATCGCTTTGATATCGGCCATGTCTGTATAGAACGGGTAGGTTCGCTGCGCTGCCATGTAAGTAAGCGCAACCACGCTTCCCCATTCATTGATCGCATCGAGCTTTTTGGCAACGGCGAGCATTTTGTGAAACGACATCGCGGATACATCGATGCCTTTATTGAAATAGTCGTAATTGAGTTCTGTGTATGGGATCTTTTTACGGATGTTCACGCTCATGCCGATCGAATGCAGCACAAAATCGATCTTGCCGCCCAATACTTCCTGGGATTGTGTGAAGAGTGTAGTAAGTTCTTCCACGCTTGTTGCATCTGCCGGTATGATCTTCGACCCGGTTTTCTCCGCCAGCTTGTTGATCTCTCCCATACGCATCGCGATGGGGGCATTGGTCAATACAAAGGTTGCGCCTTCTTCGTGACATTTCTCCGCTACTTTCCAGGCGATCGAATTTTCATCCAGTGCGCCTGTGATAATACCACGTTTGCCTTTTAATAAGTTGTATGCCATAGTTGGTTTGTTTGAGGTGTAAAAGTAGAGAATAGCAACGAGCTTTGAGCTGTGCGCTCCGGGCTTTTTTGGGATGCGATACTTAGTGTAAAAAACAACGCCCTGGGTCCAAAACCGATCAATTCATCATCTCCCTCGCATTCTCCAAAGCCGCTGCAGTAGGTTTCTCGCCGCTCAGCATGCGTGCGATGGCGGTGATGCGTTCGTCTTGATCAAGCAGGCGTATGTTTGTTTTTACCGCATCGTTCCTGATCTCCTTGTACACGAAGAAATGCGCATTCGCCTTGCCCGCGATCTGCGGCTGGTGGGTGATGCAGATGATTTGCCGGTTTGATGCCAATCCTTTCATGATGAGTCCAACCTGTTTGGCCGCTTCTCCCGAAATACCCGTATCGATCTCATCAAAGATCATGGTGGGCAGATCGATGGATTGCGCCACGAGCGATTTGATGCACAACATCAGCCTGCTCAATTCGCCACCGCTCGCCACTTTGCGTATGGGCTCGAAGCGGTTGCTTTTGTTGGCATCGAAAAGAAAATCGATCTGGTCTTTTCCGGATGCCTGCAGTGCAGTTTCTTTCAACTCCACCTTCAACCGCGCATTGGGCATGCCTACCTGTGTAAGCAGGTGGTTCACTTTTTCTGCAAGCGGGTTTACCTGTTTGTGTCTTGCCTTCGAGATCTTCTCTGCGAGTGTATTTGCTTCGGTGAACAGGGCTGCTGCCTGTTTTTCTTTTGCTGCTATGGAATCGTCAATCTCGAGAACGGCTTTCAGTTTCTCTTCCAGTTCCGTTTGAATGGCGAGAAGCTGGTTTGTATTTTGTACGCCGTGTTTTTTTACAAGTTTATACCCCTCCATCAGGCGTTGGTTGATGAATTCGATCCGCTGTTCATCGTAGTTCACCGCATCGTTGATCCGGTCCACTTCGTCTGATATATCCTGCAATTCTATCTGCGCACTTTGCATTCTCTCTATCACGCCGGTAAGATCTGGGTGGTAAGATGCGTATCCCTGCAATTGGTTGATGAGCTGTTTCAGTACCTGTACCAGTGGCTGTTCGCTTTCTTTCAGGTCAAAGTATACTTTTGACAGTGTTGTTTTGATGCCTTCTGCGTTGCTCAATAATTTCAATTCAGCGTCGAGGTCCTCAAGCTCATTTTCTTTGAGGTTGATCTCGTTCAGTTCATTGAATAGGAACTGGTGGTAATCGAGTTCTTTGTTGAAATCTGTTTTTTGTTGCTGCAGCGCCATCAGTTCTTTGCCCGCGGTTTGCCATTGCTGGTATGCTTTCTGGTAGGAGGCAAGCGTTGTTTCATTGCCGGCGAGTGCATCCATTACCTGCCGCTGGAAATCCGAATCACCCAGTTCAAGCGTGTCGAATTGCTGGTGGAGGTCAACAAGAAGGGATGCAAGTCCTTTCAATTGCTGCAGTGTTGCGGGTGTGTCGTTGATGAAGGCGCGCGATTTGCCGTTGGCGGCGATCTCTCTTCTCAGAACAAGTTCTTCTTCCACATCAAATTCATTTTCCTGTAAAAATGCTGTGACTTGTTTTTTTGCATCAACGGTGAACGTTCCTTCGATAAAACATTTTTTCTGTGTGTTTACCAAAACAGAACTATCGGCGCGTTCACCCAATATCAAACTGAGTGCGCCCATCAAAATGCTTTTTCCCGCGCCGGTCTCACCTGTGATGATATTTAGCTCCGGCGAAAAATCGATGGTGATCTCGTCGATGATGGCGTAGTTCTGTATGGAAAGTTTTTTTAGCACCGGCTTTGGTTTGTGTTGTAATCGGTTGTTGGTGTATGGGCCTTATCGGGGGTGAAAGTTAATCTAGTTGCTCAATTCAGGCAAGCAGAATTTACTGTAAAAATACGGGTGAGAAACCTCATTTTATTCCCCTTTGCACCGCGCGATCCCTGATTTTGCCCGCTGGTCGAGGGAGTTCTTGTACTCGTGGTCCTCCATATCGATGCATTTCTGGTAATAAGTGATCGCAAGCGCTTTCTGTCCTTTCTTTTCGTAGATCTGCCCGATCTGTAATGCGGCACGGGCAGCAAAATATTCTTTCCGGTTCTGCCCGATGTTGATGGCAACCAGGTAATTCCGGATCGCCTCGTCGCTTCTTCCCAGATCGTCGTTGATCCTGGCCATGCGGTAGGCGAACTCTAATTTTTCTTCGTCTTTCTGAAAATCATCTTCTGATTTGCCATGCAGCAATGCGGTTGCTTCGTTGTTGTAACCGCCATCGCTCAGCAGCCTTGCTTTGAGCAGCAGCATATTGGGCCATTTGCCCGATTTGGCATCTTTCAGCGCCTGCTTGTCTGCATCTGCATCCGTGGCTCCTTTTTTGATCACGTTGGCGCGCGCCTCTTCCGCTTTTGCCATGTTGCCCTGCAGGTAATAGCACCAGCTTAGTTTCTGGTACGCATCTTTCAGGTAAAATTTTCCTTTGAAATTATTGACGAACGCTTCCAGGTTTTTTGCCGCCTCCTGTGTTTCGAGGTGGTAGAGCCTTGTGAACCCGAGTTCAAAATCCCATACACCTGTTCGTAAATATTCGGGCGATTTGTTTCTTGCCAGTATCACACTCTCTGCGTATTCCGATTGTTTGTTGTTGATGCCAAGATTGGCCGCCATGTAAGCGTGCAGGTGGTTGTTTACCAGGTCGAGCCTGCGTTGCTGCGTAAAGGCCAGCGCCTCTTCTTTTTTGTTCTCGATGTAGAACATGAGGTAAGGATAGATGAATGCCGCTTCGTTAAAGAACACGCGCGCCCAGGGGTCGTTGCTGTTCATAAACCCACGCACGGTTTTCATGCCTTCGGTAAGCGATCCTTTCATCCCAAAAATGCTCGCGAGCCATTTGTATCCTTTCGGAATGGTTCCGGTAACGGCCTGCAGGGAGCCATAGATCAGGTCGTTCGGGCCAAAAGTGGGAAACTGTTTTTTGTTGTCCTTGATGAGCGAATACGCCCTTTTAAAATCCCAGCCCGCATCCCACATCTTCCCAAACTTTATGGCCGATGCGGCTTTGTGCACACGCACCATGCTCAGGCAGTAATAATAAAACGGTGAGCTTTTCGGGCCTTCGGAAATCAAATTGATGCGCTCGAGGAATTTCGGGTACCGCACCGCATATTCCTTTGGATCCTCGTTGAGAAACAGAACATAGAAGTCAACATAACTTTCCAGTAGTTCGGGAATGAGGTTGTCCGGGTTCTGCTCCCTCGCTTTCTGCACCAGGGCCAGCCCGTTGTTGATCTTCAGCCTGGTGATCTCCTGGTAGGCCTGCTGGCAGGTAGAATTGAATTCAAATACTTTCTGGGCGCTTACAGAAAAGCAGCTCAAAAGCAATACGGTTATTAGGAACGGGGTTCTGATCTTGTTGTTTTTATGATGTGACAGGAATTGCAGCATGAACTAAATTATTGTGCCAGCCGGGATCAACCCGACCGCTTTATAAAAATCACACAAAAATCAGAATAAACGATAAAAAAGAAAAGGAGCGCACTGCGCTCCTTTAATCTTATATCCATCTTGCTGTGGCTTTGCAGCACCAGCGGTTTTTTATTTTGCTTCTACGCTGTCGTTCAGGTCTGCATCAACCAGGATACGTCCGCAGTTTTCGCAAACGATGATCTTTTTGTGCAGGCGGATCTCGCTCTGGCGCTGTGGCGGAATCGAATTGAAGCAACCTCCGCAGGCATCCCTTTCTACAGGCACAACAGCCAAACCATTGCGGTAGCTCTTGCGGATGCGGTCGTAGCTGTACAGGAGGCGCTCGTCTATGTGACTGCGTGCGTCACTGCTTTCCTTGTTGAAATGCGTTTCTTCTTTTTCCGTATCGGCGATGATCTTCTGGAGCTCGCCTTTTTTGTGGTTGAGAACGCCTTCTTTCACGCCCACTTGTTTTTTAGCGATCTCGAGTGCCTTGATCTTTTCAGTCAGCTCCTCGTTCGCATCGCGGATGTGTTTTTCGGCCAGTTTGATCTCGAGTTGCTGCATCTCGATCTCTTTATTGATCGCTTCAAACTCACGGTTGTTTTTTACGTTCTCGCTTTGTTTTTCGTATTTCGCGTTCAGGGCCTCACTTTCTTTGATGGCGTTTTTCTTTCCCTCAATAAATTCAGTGATACCATTGATCTCTTCTTCAATACGCGTCTGGCGGGCGGTTAAACCCTGAATTTCGTCTTCAAGGTCACTCACCTCCATCGGAAGTTCACCTTTCAGGATCTGGATCTCATCCAGTTTGCTGTCAATCTTCTGCAACCTCAAAAGGGTCACCAGTTTTTCTTCAACAGAGAAATCTTTAACTGAAGCCATACTTTAATTTGTTGTTTGTAGTTTGTTGTTTGTGGCTGGGTCACTGTTTACCGGGTTATCGTGGCGGGTCATTGAAAAACCAGCAAACCGTCAGCGAATGATCCAATAAACCAATCCATGATCCAACTTCCTCAACCGATGAAGTAGTTAACCGGGTTGGTTTTTACTTCTGATTTGAGGACGGCAAAGGTAGGGAATTTAGCCTGTAAAAGCTCAACCAAAAGCCCAGTGGTAAATTGTTCGCTTTCCCAGTGGCCTATATCCGCCAGGACCATCCGGCCGTCTGCATCAAAAAATTCGTGGTATTTAACGTCGGCCGTCACGTACACATCGGCGCCCGCCGCGATGGCCCTGGTTGTTAAAAAGCTCCCTGCGCCGCCGCAAACCGCTACTTTCCGGATCTTTTTGCCCCGCAGCGGGGTGTGCCGCACCAGTTCAAGCTCGAATGAGGTTTTTAGCATATATAAAAACCCTTTCTCGTCCATAGCCTCCGGCAAATCGCCCAGCAAACCGCTTCCAACGGATTGAAAATCATTGGCAAGCGCAACCAGGTCGTAGGCCACCTCCTCATACGGGTGGGCCGCGAAAAGTGCTTTTAGCACGGCCGGCTGGCGGTATACGGGTAAAATGACCTCTATTTTTGTTTCCTTCTCCTCGTGCCTTTTACCCGGTTCGCCCACAAATGGGCTGGTGTTTTCGCCTCCCCTGAAAGTGCCCGTTCCGTCGGCATTAAAGCTTGCTTCGCTGTAGTTGCCGATGTTTCCCGCACCTGCGGCAAAAAGGGCGGCGCGGATTTTTTCAGCCTGATCGGCCGGTGCAAACGTGAACAATTTCAGCAGTTGGCCGGGTTTGGGGGAAAGGATCCTGCGGTTGACCAGCCCCAGCCGGTCGGCGATCTGGTCGTTTACCCCATCCAGCACGTTATCCAGGTTGGTATGGATGGCGTAAATGGCGATATCGTTTTTAATGGCGGCTATTACGGTCCTTTCCACGTAGTTCTTACCGTTGATCTTTTTCAGTCCCCCGAAAATGATGGGATGGTGCGCCACCACCAGGTTGCAGCCCCGGTCCAGGGCCTCCATTACCACATCCTCGGTTGCATCGAGGGTGCATAGAACGCCTTTGCATTCCCAGCCCGGGTTGCCGGTTAACAATCCCGCATTATCATAACCCTCCTGGAGCGAGGGCGGTGCTTTTTCTTCGAGCGTTCGTATGATGTCGATTATCTGCATGCGGTAAATTATAGGGATTAAATGAAAACAGCAGTTGGCTGTATCTCCTTTTTCCAAAAATACTTACTACTTATCACTTACAACCTACAACTTAAAATACCTTTATTCCATGAACGAAAACGGGTTCCTTATTCACGATGGTAAAATACGCAAGTCGGGCATTCCCCTGATCTCGCCGGATAACAGGTCGTTCCGCTATGGCGACGGTTTTTTTGAGACCATGAAAATGGAAAACGGGCAGATCGTTCTCGAACCGCTTCACTTCGAAAGATTATTTACCTCCCTCGATCAGCTCCGTTTCAAACGCCCCTCTTTTTTTACACCCGATCACCTGCGCAGGCAGGTACTGGAGATCGCCGAGAAAAACAAACACCAGTCGCTTGCACGCATCCGCTTAACCGTGTTTCGTGGCGAGGGTGGTTTGTATGAGCTGGACGACCAGGCCCCGCACTACATCATCCAGTCGTGGCCGCTGAATCCTTCCGTAAACAAACTGAATGAGAACGGGTTGGTTGCAGGTATTTACAAGGATGCACGAAAGGCGTGTGATGGATTTTCGCATATCAAAAGCAATAACTACCTCGCTTATGCAATGGCTGCCCTTTGGGCGAAGGAACAAAAAATGAACGAGGCCTTTGTGCTCAATTCTTTCGACAGGATCGCAGATGCCACCATCGCCAATATTTTTATTGTGAAAGACGGACTTGTCAAAACACCGTCGCTGGCCGAAGGCTGCGTGGGTGGCGTGATGCGCAAATACCTGCTGCAGCTGCTGCGCAGGGAAAACATACCCGTTGAAGAAACACAGCTGGAAATAGAAGATGTGCTGCAGGCATCGGAGATCTTTTTAACCAATGCCATACAGGGCATCAAATGGGTAAAACAACTGGGCGAAAATGGGTTTGACAACAGCCTGGCCGCCCACCTCCACCACAAACTGTTCAACGAATATGCATTTCAGCCGGTCAACCGATAAACAAGGAAACAATAATCGCATAAACCGCTAAACTTTCGGGCGGCAAACTTGTTTCGTCTTTTCATCAACCCGTACAAATGAAGCCGGTCGTAAATATCATGTGGTTCAGAAGGGATCTGCGTCTTACCGACAATGCCGCACTGTATCATGCATTGAAGAACAATACCCCGGTTTTGCCGGTTTTTATTTTCGATAGCAACATCCTTGATCAACTCGCGAACAGGTCAGACCGCCGTGTCGTGTTCATTCATGAGGCGCTGCAAGCCATGCAATCCAAATTGAGCGCACTGGGTTCTTCCCTGGAGGTTTGCCATGGAACGCCGGAGGAATCGTTCAGGAAACTGTTTGAGAAATATGCCGTCGGAAAAATTTTCACCAACCACGACTATGAGCCTTATGCTACGGAAAGGGATGGTGCGATAGAAAAAATGGCCGTACAATACGGAGCGGATTTTCACACCTATAAGGACCAGGTCATCTTTGAAAAAGACGAGGTGGTTAAGGACGATGGCAAGCCCTACACCGTTTTTACACCCTACGCAAAAAAATGGCGCGCCAGGCTGCAGCCTTTTTATTTGAAAGCCTATCCTGTTGAAAAATATTACGACCGGTTCTACAGGCGTGATCTGGTTGCCGTTCCTGCTTTGGAAGAGATCGGGTTCAAGCCGGCCAAAGAAGATTTTCCACCGTCGGATGTGCCTGATGCCATCCTTGAAAATTATACGCAACGGCGGGATTTTCCTTCGATAGCGCATGGCACATCACACATAGGCGTCCATCTCCGTTTTGGAACGGTGAGCATAAGGCAGCTTGCCTCGCGTGCCGTAAAATTAAATGCGACCTACCTGAACGAGCTCATCTGGCGCGAGTTTTACCAAATGATACTTTGGCATTTTCCAAAAGTGGGTAAGGGGCATGCGTTCAAAGCTGCGTATGATAACATCAAATGGCGCAATAATGAAAATGAGTTCCGGCGGTGGTGTGAGGGCAGCACGGGCTACCCGATCGTTGATGCGGGTATGCGCGAGCTGAATACGACCGGTTTTATGCACAACCGTGTGCGCATGATCACTGCGTCTTTTCTTACAAAGCATTTGTTGATCGACTGGCGCTGGGGCGAAGCCTATTTCGCTGAAAAATTGCTTGACTACGACCTGGCCGCCAACAACGGCGGCTGGCAATGGGCCGCGGGCAGCGGGTGTGATGCGGCGCCTTATTTCCGTGTGTTTAACCCGGCATTGCAGACGCAGAAATTCGACAAGGATCTGCGGTACATCCGCAAATGGGTGCCGGAGTTTGAAGAGCTTACTTATCCCCAGCCCATGGTTGTGCACGAAGAAGCGAGGAAGCGGGCGCTGGAAACGTATGCAAAGGCTTTGAAATAATAGTCTATTAATAAAGACACATCAACGGAAGATACTTCCTTCGAAAGAAGCGTGGTGGTTGAGTTCTGTATACACATCCAGTAATTTTTTTACTGCGGACTTGCCGTCGTTGCCAAGCTCAACCGAATAATTGTTTACATAAAGATCGATGTGCTGCCGCATAACCTGTTCGCTCATTTCCTGCGAATGCATGCGGATGTAATCAGTCAGCTCAGGATAATGCTCAAATGCATACGATACGCTTTGCCTGATGAGGGTATCGACGGTTTGTTGGAGTGATGGGTCGAAGGAACGCTTCATCACTATGCCGCCCAGTGGTATCGGTACTTTTACGGTTTCTTCCCAATAAGCTCCGAGATCGATGATCTTGATCAATCCTTTGTCGTGGTAGGTGAAACGGTTTTCATGGATGATCACTCCCGCATCCGCCTTGCCACTCAATACCGCGTTCTCAATCTCATGAAACACCATGAACGTTTTGTTCTTCACTTCCGGGAATGCAAGTGAAAACAACATGTGCGCGGTTGTATTTACGCCGGGAATGGCAACAGATGCGTCCTGTAGTTTGAAGTGATCGGCTGCCAGCCTATCGTAGTTTTCCTTGTTGGTGATCAGCAAGGGTCCAACACCTTTGCCCAATGCGCCGCCGCTGTGTAAAACAACATACCCGCTCAATACAAGCGGCAACACACCGTAGCTGATCTTGGAAACATCCAGTCTTCCTTCTTTCGCCCAATCGTTCAAAGTCTGCACATCTTCAAGCACTACATCAAACTCAATTCCCTGTGTGTCGATCTTTTTATTGACGAGTGCATCAAAAATAAAAGTGTCGTTGGGGCAGGGGGAAAAGCCGAGTGAGAGGGTCATGGGGTGAGGGATGAATATTGAATCGTAATGAAAAGGCAAAGTTAATCATTCAGCCTTTATTCAACGTTGATGGTAGTTTGTTCATCGTATTTTGTAAAGCCTGTCCACGTATTTTACCAGTACTTCGTTAAGATTATCGATCGCTTCTTTTATTTTCCAGTCGGCCTTGTTTCTTTCGCCGATGTAGTTTGATACGGCGCGTATCTGCAGGAAAGGGATGTTGGCCTGCCGGCATACATAATGCAGCGCGGCGCCTTCCATACTTTCGATGAAGGGGTCGTATTTTTTGATGAGTTGCTGGATCCTTTCTTTATCGGTTGTTATTTCGTTGATCGTTATGGCGGCCACTTCGGGCAGTTTCAAAAGATTGAATTTACCGAGCCACGGGTTCGGCAACCTTCTTCTTTCAAAAGGAGGGTAGCTGCTTTTCTCGAGTTTGAGGTCGAAGATGTCTTTCCATTTCCCGTCTTCCATCACTCCAACATCGCCCAGCATTTCCTCTTTAACCGCAACCACTTTCCCGAGCGGCGCGCTTTGATCGAAGCAGCCGGCAATACCAGCCTGGATCACCAGGTCGGGCCTGTCTTCGAAGATCATTTTGGAAAGCGCATAGGAACTGCCCAGCATACCGATGCCGCTTTGGTGAAACTGCACCCTGAGGCGGTCGCTCTCGCCGGTATACAGCTTGTCGATCGCCAGGAAGGCCGGCATCCATTCGCCAACGGTTGCGGCGGTGATGATTACTCGCATAGGGCAAAGGTAGCTTTTAGCCGTTAGTTGCAAGCCGGGGGTAGGGACTGCCCGCTTTTTTTACCCGACTGCCCGATAATTTTCAAAAAAAAACCTGTAAAATGAGCACGATCTACAGCTGAAGGCGCGAATCCAAAGGCTGAAACTCACCGTCAAAAAACCTACCTTTGCGGAAATTTTTGGTGGAGAATGGTGTATTTAACTAGACAGGAACACTTTAATGCGGCGCATAAACTCTTTAACCCAAAATGGAGCAAGGAGCAGAACGAGGCCGTATTCGGGGTATGTGCCAATGAGAACTGGCATGGACACAATTACGATCTTTTTGTTACGATCAAGGGCGAGCCCAACCCGGATACAGGGTTTTTATTTGATGTGAAAAAGCTGAGCATACTGGTAAAACAATATGTGATCGATAAACTGGATCATAAGAACCTGAACATGGATGTTGACTTTATGAAAGACAAAATGTGCAGTACCGAAAACCTCGCGATCGCCATCTGGCAGCAGCTGGCGCCCCATTTGCCGGGAGATGTGAAGCTGCATTGTATTAAATTGTACGAGACTGCAAGGATCTATGTTGAATATTTTGGCGATTAACTGAACCGCCGAACAAAGTACCGGCGGCGGCGTTATTGAAACCCATACCATGAATAAAGTAGCTGTTTACCGCAAGGAACATTTCAACGCAGCGCACCGGCTGCACAACCCTGCGTGGACAGACCAGCGGAACGATGAAGTATTTGGTCTTTGTAACAATCCCAATTACCACGGCCATAATTACGACCTGGTGGTGAAGGTGGTGGGAGAACCCGACCCGGCAACAGGATACGTGATCGATCTGAAAATACTGAGCGATCTCGTGAAAGAAGAAGTGATGGAACGGTTCGACCACAAAAACCTGAACCTCGACACGGCCGAGTTCGCAAACCTCAACCCTACCGCAGAAAACATTGCGATCGTTATCTACAACCTGCTCAGGCCAAGGCTCGATGCAAAGCTGGAACTGCAGGTACGGCTGTACGAAACGGAAAGAAATTTTGTAGAATACCCCGTATAAAAAAACAACACACGAACATGGCCTATTCAAAGATTGAAAAATACGATGAGGACGTTACGGCAGGACTGATCAAAGATTACCACCACGCCATAGAATTGCTCGGTGAGGATCCGCAAAGAGAAGGATTGCTCAAAACGCCGGAGCGCATGGCAAAAGCAATGCAGTACCTTACACAAGGCTACCAGCTCGATGCAAAAGCGATCATTGAATCGGCAAAATTCAAGGAAGACGTAAGCGAGATGGTGATCGTAAAAGATATTGAATTGTACTCTATGTGCGAACACCACATGCTACCCTTCTTCGGAAAGGCGCACATTGCGTATATTCCAAATGGCTGGATCACCGGCTTAAGTAAACTTGCGCGCGTAGTGGATGTTTACTCGCGCAGGCTGCAGGTGCAGGAAAGGCTGACCACGCAGATACTCGAAGCGATCAAGGAATCGCTGAACCCCGTTGGCGTTGCAGTGGTGATCGAAGCCAAACATTTGTGTATGATGATGCGGGGGGTAGGCAAGCAGAATTCCGTTACCACCACATCCGCATTCGATGGGGAGTTTTTGAAAAATACAACACGCAGTGAGTTTCTCAAACTGATCACAAAGAACCTGGAATAATGGTAGGTGCTGTTGTTGGTCGCCTGACGAACAACAATGCATCATCCAATCATCAAAACTGTGCCTTTGTTGGTCTCCTGACCAACAACGAACATAACCCAAACAAGCATTCAATTCTGAAATACATTTAACAACAGATTGCCTATGAAACACGCCTATGTTTTCCCCGGTCAGGGCTCGCAGTTCAGCGGAATGGGAAAAAATTTATACGAGAACAACGCGGTTGCGAAAGATCTTTTTGAAAGAGCGAACGAAATACTCGGCTTCCGCATCAGCGACACCATGTTTTCCGGAACGGATGAAGAATTAAAACAAACCAACATAACGCAGCCTGCCGTGTTCCTTCACTCCGTGGCCGCATTCAAAACCATCGGCGATGCCAAACCCGATATGGTTGCCGGCCATTCGCTCGGCGAATTCTCTGCGCTTGTTGCAAACAATGTTTTACAGTTTGAAGATGCATTGAAACTCGTAAGCATAAGGGCAAAAGCCATGCAGAAGGCCTGCGAGCTCAATCCTTCAACCATGGCGGCAGTACTGGCACTGGCCGATGAAAAAGTGGAAGAGATCTGTGCGGCAGTGTCTGCAGAAACAGGTGAAGTGGTTGTTGCGGCAAACTACAATTGCCCGGGGCAACTCGTTATCAGCGGCTCCATCAAAGGCATTGAAATTGCCTGCGAACAAATGAAAGCCGCCGGCGCCAAACGCGCGCTTGTATTGCCTGTTGGCGGTGCATTTCATTCTCCTTTGATGGCGCCTGCAAAAGAAGAACTTGCTGCTGCCATTGAGGCCACGCATTTCAACAATGCCAGCTGCCCCGTTTACCAGAACGTGGTTGCCAAAGCCGTTTCCGATCCCGGTGAAATAAAAAAGAACCTGATCGACCAGCTGACCGGCGCCGTAAGATGGACACAAAGCGTTCAGGCCATGGCAGCAGACGGCGCAACTGATTTCACTGAATGCGGCCCGGGAAAAGTATTACAGGGATTGGTACAGAAAATTTTTAAAGAAGCGGTGGTTGCCGGTGTAAGTTAACAGTGAGCCATAACCAACGCGGGCTTTTGAAAGGGCCGGGTACTGCACCCGGCCCTTTGTATTTTGCGGGTTGCTTTTAAAGATCCAAAATGCCATTGATCCATCCCGGGTCGAGTGTTGCATTGTATTTTTTGTAGAAATTGATCGCAGGTTCGTTCCAGTCGAGCACCTGCCATACCATCCTGGTGTAGCCTTTGTCTTTTGTTTCCTGGATGATCCTGTCAAACAATAATTTTCCTGCGCCCTTGCCGCGTAATTTTTCGGTAACCAAAAAATCTTCGAGGTAAAGACACTGCCCCTTCCACGTGCTGTAACGGATGTAGTACAGTGCCATTCCTTCCACACGGCCATTGATCTCGGCCACGAACCCCCACCACACGGGCTTTTCGCCAAAGCCGCTTTCTTCGAAATGCGAGAGTGTAACGGTTACTTCTTCAGGCGCTTTTTCATAATCGGCCAGCTCCTGTATCAGTTCAAGCAGGCGCCTGCAATCTTCTTTAACGGCCCTTCTGATCTTTACTTCCATGGTCTTTGTGTGTTTGATAAACGCGGCAGGATCAACGCGCGTTCTATGGTCAATTCAATATTGTTTATTCATGCATGGCTGTTCATGCCGCTTTTCTTCCTTTCACAAACCGTCCTGGTTTTGCCCCGGTGTGTGTGCCGTCTTTCAACACCTGTTTCCCGTTTACAAATACGTGTACCATTCCGGTTGAGTACTGGTGCGGGTTTTGGTAAGTTGCATGGTCCTGCATTTTTGCGGGATCGAAAACGAGTACGTCTGCGTAGTTTCCCACTTTCAGTTCCCCTCTTTTCTGAAGATGGAGGTTGGTTGCTGGAAGTTTTGTAAGCTTGTAAATGGCGTTGGCCAGCGTAATTATTTTTTCATCGCGCGTGTACTTGCCGATCACCCTTGTAAAATTTCCGTAGGCGCGCGGGTGTGAGCTTTGCTTGAGAAAATTTCCCGCCGTGGCCATCGATCCTGCATCTGACCCAAAGCTGGTCCATGGCAACGCGACCTGTTTTTTTATGTTGTCTTCGTTGATCATAAAGAACGCAACTTCTATGCGGCTGCTGTCTTGTATGATCAGGTCTATCGCAGCATCTTCAGGTGTCGTGTTTCGTATGCGCGCCACTTCTGCCAGCGTTTTCCCGGTGTATTTATACAGCGAGTCTCTTCTGAAACCGAGTAGCAACACATTTTCGGGCGAGCCGGCGCCATAATATAAATTTTCCCAATCGGTGGCATTGGTCCGCATCGCCTTCTTCATTCCTTCGCGGATAAAATGATCCTGCAAACGTTCCCATAATTTTCCAAAACCACCTGCCTGTACCGAAGGCGGGAGCCCGGCTGTTAACCCGGTTGCACCTGCCGTATAGGTATACATGTTGGCGGAAATATCGATGCCTTCTTTTCTCGCGCGTTCGATCCGTTTGATCACGCTGTCCATTTTGGAAAAATTATCCTTGCCCACCGCTTTGAGGTGGTAGATCTCTCCATGCACTTTTGCTTCTTTTGCAATGGTGATGAGTTCTTCCACCGCCTCGTGCAATTTGTTTCCTTCGCTGCGCAGGTGTGAAAGGTACACGCCATCGTAAGGGGCAGCGGCTTTGCAAAGCTCGATGAGCTCGTTTGTTTTTGCAAAGAATGCGGGTGGATAGATCAACGAAGAGCCAACACCGAGTGCGCCTTCTTCCATTGCCTGTTTTACGAGCCGCTTCATCTGTTCCATTTCTGCAGGCGTAGGGTCGCGGTTCTCTTCGCCCACCACGTTTATGCGCACCGTTGTAGCGCCAACCAACGAAGCGATGTTGCAGCTGATGCCTCGCTTTTCCATCGAACGCATGTATTCGCCCAGCGTGTTCCAGTTCACCAGGAACCGGTAAACGGATTGGTCGTCCTGCATCTCTTTTTTCATTTTCGCATTCAACGGACCCATGCTTTCGCCTTCGCCAAACACTTCCAGCGTAACGCCCTCTCTTATTTCGCCCTGCGAATTTCCATCTTCGATCAGGGTAACCGGCGACCAGCTCAACATATTGATGAAGCCCGGCGTAACGGCCATTCCCCTGGCATCGATCTCGTGTTTGGCAGATGTTTCCTTTGAAAGATCGCCGATAAAGGCGATGGTGTCATTCCTGATCGCAACATCGGCCCTGAAAGGCGCGCCGCCATTGCCATCGTACACCAATCCATTGCGGATAATGGTATCGTATTTTTTGCTGCTGCATGAAAAAAGCAAACAAGCAAGCAAAACAAAACAGGAGATGCGGCGGAGCATAGTGGTTATTTTAGGTGGACCGTGAGTTGTAAAAGTAAAGGTGACCGGCAGATGTTACAAGTGCATCACAAACCATCAGCGCGTGACGTTTATCAAAAAGCTTTCGGATTACGCTTTCAGCGCATTGTCAAGATCGTTCAGGATATCGGCAATGTTTTCAATCCCCACACTCATCCGTATCAATCCGTCTGTGATGCCATAACGGATCCGTTCTTCGCGTTTCAACCCGAAATGGCTCATCGTTGCAGGATGTGAGATCAATGTGTCAACCGTTCCCAGTGATACGGCGCGTACACACATCTGCAGTGCGTCTATAAAACGGCGTCCCGCGTCCAGTCCGCCTTTCAGTTCATAACTCATCAGGGCGCCCCCGTGCCGCATTTGTTTTTTTGTTACGGCATGATCAGGATGTGATGCTAACCCATTGAAATTTACATGTGCGATCTTTGGATGCGCCGAAAGAAATTCTGCCACTTTTACTGCGTTCTCACAATGTCTTTCCATACGCAGCTCCAGGGTTTTCATCCCTTGTGTAAGCAGGAACGCATCGAACGGGTTGCTGTTGCCGCCCAGCAAAGCGTGCCATTTCCATACACGCGTGCGCATGAATTCAAGATCCTTCCCCAGCAGTACACCACCAATAGCAGTTCCATGTCCGTTCAGGAATTTCGTAGTGGAATGAAAAACAAAATCCACCCCGTATTTAAAGGGTTGCTGCAGGTAAGGCGTTGCAAAGGTGTTGTCAACTGAAACGGTAAGGCCCTGTTGTTTGGCGAGTTTTGTAACCGCATCGATATCCACACACTGGATGGTTGGGTTGGCCGGCGTTTCTATGTGCACGAGTTTGATCGATGGATCTTTTTTCAGCGTGTCTTCAACAAGGTTTAGGTCGCGCATATCGATAATGGTGGTATGAACACCCATCTCCGCCAAAACTTTCTGCAGCAACTCCTGCGTTCCGCCATACAGGGAAAAATGGGAGAGAACCGTATCGCCCGATTTAAGTGTGCTGAGAAACAGGGTTGTCATGGCCGCTTGCCCACTCGCATGCAGCAATGCCTTTACCTGTAATGGTTCGCCACCGGCATCGCTGATGCCGAATGTTTCAAGCGCCGCGATGGTTTCTTCTGCGGTGGTGAAAGTGGGGTTGCCCCAGCGGCTGTAGATCTTTGTTTTATCGGCCCCTGCAAATCGCTCGCTGCCCTGTAGCGCAGAATCGAAGGTAAAGGTGGAGCTTGCATAAATGGGCGTAAGGTGAGCATAGTCTGCGTTCTGTTGTCCTGAAGCGTGTATTGCCACGGAGCCGATGCCGGTAAGCGGGAATTTTTTATTCATTATTTTTGGTTGATCGATTTTATCGGCGCAACGGCCTTCTCCAAAAGTAAAACTAAACATGAAGCAATTACTAACCTCGTTCACCAAATATGAGTACTGGGCAAATGAAAGATTGTTACCGGTAATTACCTCGCTCACCGACGAGCAGCGGCACCAAAGCATCGTAAGCAGTTTCCCGTCTATTCACAAAACATTGCTTCACATATGGGATGCGAACACGATCTGGTGGCAGCGGCTCCGGAGAGAAGAAGAGATCATTGTGCCGAGCCTTACATTCCATCCAAACATGAACGATATTGAAAAAGGGCTGCTTCAATCCAACCAGAAATGGATCGACTGGATAGAACAGGCTTCGGAAGCCGACCTTGAAGAGATCCTGCCCTACAAAACCATGAAAGGAGATGTTTTTGCGCAGGCGGTGAAAGAAATCGTTCTACACCTCGCCAACCATGGCAGCTACCACCGCGGGCAATTGGTTACGATGTTGAGACAGGCAGGTATTGAAAAGATACCCCAGGTAGATTATATCCTGTATGCCAGGAGTTAGAAAGTTCCCTGCGCTGAGGCTCCGGGGTTGGTAACCCAAACGCAGGGAAGGCTGTTACAATCAATAGGCCCATTTAACCCAGGTGGCGCCCCAGGTAAAACCACCTCCAAATGCGGCCAGCACAATATTATCGCCCTTTTTCAGCTGGCTCTCCCATTCCCACAGGCAAAGGGGAATGGTGGCGGCCGTGGTATTGCCAAATTTCTGGATGTTGATCATTACTTTTTCCATCGGCAGACCCATGCGGCTGGCGGTGGCATCTATAATGCGGAGATTGGCCTGGTGCGGTACGAGCCAGGCGATGTCGGTGCCGGTCAGGTTGTTCTTTTCAAGCAGTTCCGCGCTCACATCTGCCATTCCTTTTACGGCAAATTTGAAAACGGGCTGGCCCTCCTGGTAAGCAAAATGTTCTTTGGCAAGAACCGTTTCCACTGTAGCGGGTTTCAATGAGCCACCGGCTTTCATGTGCAGGTATTGGCGGCCGCTGCCGTCGGTTCTGAGTATGCTGTCTTTGATACCGTTCTCATCCACCGAAGGCTCGAGCAATACCGCCCCGGCGCCATCGCCAAAAATGATGCAGGTGGCGCGGTCGGTATAATCCACGATCGCGCTCATCTTATCAACGCCCACTACCACCACTTTTTTGTAGCGGCCGCTTTCTATGTACATGGCGCCCGTGGTAAGGGCAAACAGGAAACCGCTGCAGGCGGCGCTCATGTCGTAACCCCACGCGTTGGTGGCGCCAAGTTTATCGCAGATGATGTTCGCGGTGGCGGGAAAGACCATATCCGGGGTAACCGTGGCGCAGATGAGGCAGTCGATGTCTTTCGGGTCGAGGCCCTTTTTGCGCAATAATTCCTGCACAGCCGGAACGGCCATATCGCTGCTCGCTTTGCCGGGTTCTTTCAGGATCCGCCGCTCGGAGATGCCGGTGCGGGTGCGGATCCATTCATCGTTCGTATCGACCATCTTCTCCAGGTCAAAATTCGTAAGTTTCGTCTCGGGAACATATCCTCCTACTGCTGTAATAGCTGCCGTAATTTTACTCATACAGATTTTTGATTGGCGCAAAGCTATAACATTTTGTTTTCGGAATTTGAACCGAAGGGAAGGGGGTAAGCCGGTTAAACCGACAAAAATGGCCGGGGCAAAGGATTCGCCGGGGTTTAGGGTTTTTTACACCGGCCGTTCCGTTGTTTCCCCATATCGGGGCAAAATCCCCCCTAAATCAAGCCTGTTCCCGGGAGCCGGCAAAAAAACAGGCGTTTTATTTCGTGCCAGACTGCGGCTGACACCGGTTTTTCACATATTTTTGACGCCGGTATGATCGCTTTTGTAAGAGGACATTTTGCTGTAAAAACGCCCGCCCGCATTGTGGTGGATGTGAACGGGGTAGGATATGAGTTGCAGGTGAGCCTCAACACCTATTCTTCCATCGTTAACAAAGACAGCGGCCAGCTCTTTACTTATCTGCACATCACCGAAAATGCCCAGACCTTGTTTGGCTTTGCGGAAATAGCGGAAAAAGAGATGTTCCTTCACCTCATCAGCGTTTCAGGCGTAGGTGCAGCAACGGCGAGGATGATGTTGTCAGGTATGAAACCCGACGAGATCGCCCGCGCCATCGTTCAAGGCAACACAAAGCAGCTGGAAGCGATCAAAGGGATAGGAAAGAAATCGGCGGAACGGTTGATCGTGGAGCTCAGGGACAAGCTCGGCAAACATCCGCTCGATTCCGCCGTTGCAGTGGCCGGCTTCCCGGCGGTGGATGCAGACGCAGTTACCGCGCTCATCGCACTCGGTATTGGACGGGCCATGGCAGAACAGGCGGTGAAGAAAACAACCGCGGCACTGGGAGACAACGCATCATTGGAAGATATCATTAAACAAGCACTCAAAAATCTATAGTCTATCGCCTTTATTTCTACCTAACCAGTTACCAGTAGCAAATTGTATCCACCTGTAACCAAGCTCAACTGTTTGAAGAAGGCTGTTCAACGTTTAGCATACATCGCATTCCTGCTTCTCCCGGCAATGGGCGCCCGGGCGCAGCAACAGAAAGATTCTGTTCATTTTCCTATCAGCGACAGGAGGGGCGACCCGTATTCAAACCCGAGCAGGAACCCATTTGACCTGCGCGATACTTCGCTTATCAAAAGAGACATCCAGTACGACCCCGCCACCCGGCAATATTATATCATTGAAAAAGTAGGCAATAAATTTTACCGCGTTCCCACCGTTCTCACGTTCGATGAATTCATGCGCCTCCAATCGCAGAAAGACGAAGCCGATTATTTCCGCAAACGCGCCAATGCACTCACTGCCCTCAACCTCAAAACGCAAAGACCCAAAATGCGGGTATACGATAAACTGTTCGATCGCATTTTCGGAACAACGGCCAATGGTTTGAAAGTGAACATCGTGCCTACCGGTGAGGTGAACATTATGGCGGGGTACCAGGGACAAAACATCGAAAACCCTACGCTGCCGGAACGCGCACGGAGAAACGGCGGATTTGATTTCGATATGAACGCGAAACTGAATGTGAACGCGAACATCGGCGACAAACTGAAATTTCCCATCAATTACAATACACTTTCGAATTTTGGTTTCGACAACCAGTTGAAACTGGATTACAAAGGAATGGACGACGAGATCATCAAAAGTCTCGAAGCCGGTAACATTTCTTTTCAGTCGCGAAGCACACTCATGCCCAGCGCACAGAATCTTTTTGGCGTAAAAACGCAATTGCAGTTCGGGAAATTATTTGTGACGGCCGCTCTCGCCAACCAGCGTTCAACAAGGCAGTCTGTGGGCTTGTCTGGTGGAACCGCCACGCAGAACTTCAGCAAAAAACTGGATGATTACGAAGAGAACCGCCACTTCTTAATGGCGCAATACTTCCGCAACACGTACAACAAAACGATGTCCAACCTGCCTGTCGTAAACTCGCAGGTACAGGTACAACGCATCGAGGTATGGGTGACCAACAGAACGGGGGCAACAACAGATGCGCGCGACATTGTTGGTTTCATGGACCTGGCAGAACCGCAGCCCTTCAACCCGAATGTGCATGGCACTCCGGGTGCGGGACAACTGCCCGCCAACGGCGCGAACGATCTTTACAATTCACTGAATGGCAACCAGGCCGCGCGCAACCCTTCTGCTATTAATTCTATCCTGATCGCAAGGGGACTGCGCCCGGTAGACGATTACGAAAAAACATTTGCACGCAAACTCAACCCAACGGAATATTATTTCAACCCGCAGGTAGGCTTTGTTTCGGTAAACGTGCAGCTGCAATCGGATGAGGTGCTTGCCGTTGCTTACCAATACACCTACAACGGGCGTGTTTACCAGGTAGGAGAGTTTTCGCAGGATGTGGCCCTGGATTCAACAAAGGGTGTGCAAAAGGTGCTGTTCCTCAAATTGCTCAAAGCCACTTCGCAAAGAACCAGTTTGCCCATATGGGGATGGATGATGAAAAACGTATACTCGCTCGACCTGTTCGGCGGTATACAGAAAGACGATTTCAAACTGAATGTGTTGTATGAAGAACCAAGCGGCGGACTGAAACGATACCTGCCCGAAAGTTCGCCTGCGGTTGATGGTAAATCGTTGCTCCGCATTTTAAACCTCGACCGCCTCAACAACCGGAACGATCCGCAACCCGATGGCGTATTCGATTATGTAGAAGGGTTTACGGTGCTGCCCACCATGGGCCGCGTGATCTTTCCCGTTCTTGAACCGTTTGGGCGCGACCTGGATACCCTGGCCTTCTCGGGCCAGCCGCTTGCAACAAGAAGAAAATATGTGTACTACCAGTTGTACGATTCCATCAAGGCCATTGCGCAGACCTATGCGAACCTGAACAGGTTTGTGATGCAGGGACAGATAAAAGGAAGCGCCGGTGGATCGGAGATACAACTGAACGCATTTAATATTCCGCCGGGATCTGTAACAGTAACGGCAGGCGGACAGGTACTGCGCGAAGGGCTCGATTATACGATCGATTACAATTTGGGAACCGTAAAAATCCTCAACGCAGGGATATTGAGTTCCAATGTTCCGGTAAACGTTTCATTCGAAAACAACGCCGGCTTTGGCGTGCAGCAAAGGAATTTTACGGGGCTGCGACTCGATTATGTGGCAAATAAAAAGCTCACCCTCGGAACGTCGTTCATGCGTTTGGCGGAGCGCCCGTTCTTTACCAAAATGAGTTATGGGGATGATCCGATCAGCAACTCGATGTATGGTTTCGACATCAGCTACCGCTCCGAACTCCCGGGCCTTACGCGTTTGCTTGATAAACTTCCTTTCTATTCAACCAGGGCAAGATCGGCCATCACCGCCTATGGTGAGGCCGCTGTTTTAAAACCGGGCCACCCTTCCCAGATCGGCAGCGGAAGCTCAGGCCTGATCTACATCGACGAGTTTGAAGGAACACGCACAAGCATCGACCTGCGTTTCCCGCTGGTTGCCTGGACACTGGCCTCAACACCACAGGGCAATCCAAGATTCCCCGAAGCAGGGTTGACGGATTCGATCGATTACAATTTCAACCGTGCAAAACTTGCCTACTACAACATCGAGCCAAACCTGCAGGACCGCAACTCTACCACGAACCCATTGCGGAGAAACCTCGCGGAGCTGAGTGATCCGCGTGTAAGGCAGGTTTATACCAATGAACTCTTTCCGCAGCGGACAACCAATATCACCGATGTGCAGGCATCAACATTTGACCTCGCATTTTACCCGAGGGAAAAAGGGCCGTACAACTACGAATACAGGCCAACACAAATAGATACCGCAGGAAAACTGCTGCGCCCGCAGGACCGCTGGGGCGGATTGATGCGCGCGATAGACCAGACAGATTTTGAAACAGGGAACATCGAATACATAGAAACATGGATGCAGGACCCGTTCATTTTAAACCCGACAAGTGCCGGCGGTAAAATGCACATCAACCTGGGAAATGTGAGCGAGGACATACTCAAAGACGGCAAACGTTTTTTTGAGAATGGCTTGAACACACCAAAGATTCCCGCATCGGTAGACAGCACCAGCACATGGGGTGTAACGCCGGTGAACCCGATACAGGTAACACAGGCGTTCAGCAACGATCCCGACGACAGGCCCTACCAGGATGTGGGTTTTGACGGATTGGACGATGCGGGCGAGATCCGCAGGAAAGGATACATACTGCAAAGGCTCGGCAATAATTTCGGGACCTCATCCTCTGCGTACCGCAAAGCCGCAGCGGATCCTTCTTCCGACAACTACACCTGGTACCGCGATCCTGTGTTTGATGCATTGGGCACAGGAATACTCGGCCGTTATAAAAACTACAACAACCCGCAGGGCAACTCGCCGCTTGCATCAACCAGCAGCCAGTTTACTTCTGCGGCCACACTGTACCCGGATAACGAGGACCTGAACCGCGACAACACACTCAACGAAACAGAATCTTATTACGAATACGATATCGAACTGAAACCGGGAATGGATGTGGGCATCACACCCTTCATCACCGATAAACGACGTGTGCGTGTTGTTTCTGCAGATGGTGTGGAGCGGTTTGAGAACTGGTTCCTCTTCCGCATCCCGGTAAAAGGATATACCAGGAAAATAGGAACGATACCGGATTTTAAATCGATCCGTTTCGCCCGTTTGTATCTTACCGATTTCTCCGATTCGGTTGTATTGCGTTTGGCAAGGCTCGATCTTGTAAGGAACCAATGGCGCCAGTTCCAGTTCAACGTAGATACAACAGGGCAATACACGCCTGTTAACAATGCAGGCGGAACCACATTCAACACACTGGCGGTAAACCTTGAAGAGAACAGCAGCCGTACACCTGTTAACTACATTATGCCACCGGGCATCGAACGTGTGCAGTTGCTGAGCAACAACGGTGTGAACCTGCAGCAGAATGAGCAGGCGATGAGTTTGAAAGTGACCAACCTCTTCACCGGCAATTCGCGCGCGGTAGTTAAAACCATGAACCTTGATATGCGCCAGTATGGAAGGTTATCCATGTTCCTGCACGCAGAATCGGTAGTAGGGCAAAGAGCCATTGCCGACGATGAGATGAACGCGATCGTGAGAATAGGGCAGGACTTCCTGAACAACTATTACGAGATCAAGATCCCGCTTAAGATCACACCTCCGGGGCGGTATACCGTTGGGCAGGAAGAAAAAGTATGGCCCGCCGCAAACAACCTCGACATCGCACTGCGTGCACTCATCGATCTGAAAATAAAAAGGAACAATGCAGGTGCATCCGTTACCAATATTTACCGGCAGCAGCTCGATAACAAAACCATTTCCATCCTGGGTAATCCCAACCTCGGGGAAGTACGCGGCATCATGATCGCGATAGAAAACCCTTTTAAACCAGACGGGCAACCGATCACAACAGAAGTATGGGCGAATGAACTCCGTCTGTCTGAACTCGACGAGCACGGTGGATGGGCCGCGCTTGGAAGGGTGGACCTTACCCTTGCCGATCTGGGTACCGTTACCGTTTCTGCAAACACCCACTCAAATGGGTTCGGAACCATTGAACAACGCGTGAACGAACGCTACCGCGATAACCTGCTGCAGTTTGATGCGGCGGCAAGCATTGATGTGGGTAAGCTCGTTCCAAGACAGGCGCGCCTTTCATTACCGGTTTATGCAAGCATCAACAGGACCGTGTTGACACCGCAGTACGATCCGTACGATCTCGACGTATTGTACAAGGAAAAACTGAACGGCGCCGCAAAAGACAAACGCGATTCGATCAGGAACGCGGCGGTTGACCAGACAACCATCCGTACCATCAACCTCACCAATGCACGCATACTTCCGGGTTCCGGTAAACCGGGATTGTTCAGGCTGAGCAATCTTGATTTCAGTTATGCCTATTCGCAGATACAGCAATCAAACCCCGTGATCCTGTCCAACACCGTTACGCGGCAACGCGGCGCGCTGGGTTACACATTTGTAGGAGGAAGCAGTTTTATAGAACCCTTTAAAAAACTGATCCGCTGGCAGTCGCCATGGGTTTCGTTCATCAAGGATTTCAACTTCAACCTCAAACCATCGTTCCTGAGTTTCAGGGCCGATATCAACCGGCAGTTCGGCGAGTTCATCCCGCGTATCGTGAATACGGTGGATAGCAAAGTGGAAAGGGTGGATACCACGTACGATAAATATTTTACGTTCGACAGGTATTATGGCGCGCGATGGGATCTTACACGATCGCTCAATTTTGATTTCAACGCCATCAACAATGCGCGCATCGATGAGCCGTTTGGAAAGATCGATACAAAAGAGAAAAAAGACTCCGTGCGCAAGAACCTTTTCAAAGGCGGGAGAAATACTTTGTATACACAGAAGGCCACGCTTACCTATGCACTTCCGTTGAGCAAGATCCCGCTTACCGACTGGATCCGTGCCAACTACAGCTACAGCGCCAGCTACAACTGGATAGGCGCGAGCCGCCTGGCGGTAAACCTTGGGAACACGATAGAGAACAGCCAGGAAAATACGTTCCGTGCAGAATTCAACTTTGCGAGCCTGTATGCAAAATCGAAATGGTTGCGTGCGCTTGACAACATTCCGGCGCCCAAACCAAAACCCGACCCGAGGAACCCTGTGGGTGTGAAAGATTTCCCAAGCAAAAATCCATTGGGCGATGCCATTCCTACCAAAGAAGAGATCGCCAAGGGGCTGAAGGGAAAAGCGCGGAGGGATGCGGTCAAAAAATGGCGGCAGATGAAACGCGATGCGCGCACCGCCGATAAGCTCGCCAGGGCCAATCAACCGATCGAGCTCAACGGCATCACAAGAACAGCAGGTAAATTACTTACCGCGGTGCGCAACATCGGTGTAACCTATACGGCCAATTACCGCAGCCGCGTTCCGGGTTATATGGACAGCACACAATACATAGGCCAGAACTGGAAATCGATGGCGCCGGGGCTGGATTATGTTTTCGGGAAACAACCGGATGCGGCATGGCTCGATAAACAGGGGTCGAAAGGCTTGATCACACGCGACAGCACATTCAACTTCCTGTTCCGCCAGACTTTTGAGCAGCGCCTGAGCATAACGGCCCAGCTCGAACCGATACGTGAGTTCATCGTTGACCTCAATTTAGAAAGAACATTCACCAAAGAATACACCGAACTGTTCAAGGATACAACAGGATCTGCGGGATTAAGACACCTGAACCCGCTGGCGAGCGGCGGATTTAATGTATCGTATATTTCATTCAACACCTTATTCGGTAAACAGAACCCGAACGAGATCTCGGCAACGTTCAGGACATTTGAAAACAACAGGCTCATCATCAGTAAAAGGGTGGCAGAGCAGAACCCTTACTGGCAAGCGCTTCCGAACGGGCAGAAATTTACTGCCGACGGTTATGCAAAAGGATACGGCCGTTATGCGCAGGATGTATTGGTGCCTGCCTTCATTGCAGCGTACACGAAGAAAGATCCGAACTCGGTTGCGCTCATCAAACAGTCCAATCCAAACATCAGCGCCAACCCGTTCAGCGGCATCATTCCGAAACCGAACTGGAAACTGAGTTATACGGGGTTGAGCAAGATGCCGGCATTGGCCAATATTTTTACAAGCATCAACATCTCGCATGGTTACAACGGCAACCTGAGCATGAACAGTTTCAACAGCGCACTGCTTTACCAGGATCCGTTCCGATTCAGTGCGCCAGGGTTTATCGATACGGTAAGCGGTAATTTTATTCCTTATTTCCTCGTGCCAAACATTACGATCAAAGAATCGTTTGAACCATTGATCGGCTTTGATGTAACAACCGTTGACAACCTTAGCCTCACGTTCCGCTATGCAAAAAGCAGGCAGTTGAGCTTGAGCCTGATCGATTACCAGTTGAGTGAGAGCCGCAGCACAGAATGGGTATTTGGTGCGGGATTGAAAAAGAAAGGGGTGAAACTTCCATTCAGGCTGCCGGGTGCAAAAGGAAAAGTATTGCAGAACGACCTGAACCTGCGCCTCGATGTTTCCATGCGCGATGTTTCAACAAGCAACAGCAGGCTAGACCAGGCGAATGCATATGGAACCGGCGGGCAAAAAGAGATCACCATACAACCGTCGGTTGATTATGTGCTGAACAACAGGATCAACATCAAACTCTTCTTTGACCAGCGGAGAACGATACCATACATTTCAACCTCTGCACCGATGACGAATACAAGGGCGGGAATCAATATCAGGGTGTCGCTGGCGCAGTAAGAAGTAGTTTACGGGTTGAACGAGAGATAGGCATGTAAATGTGCCCGGCTAAAAGAATTCCAACAAGCGGTTATAAAAAAAGCTGCCCCACATTAAAGGGGGCAGCTTTTTTCTATTTGTTGAGTAAGGCTGATCAGTTACTGCGGAAAGCCCATTTGAACATTTCCTTCCAGGACACTTTCTTTCCATACATCAAAAGGCCGGTTCTGTAGATCTTACCCGCCAGCCATGTGGTGAATATAAACCCGGCGGCAAGCGTTAACATGCTCGTAGCAAGTTGCCAGTAAGGAACCGTTCCCGGTACACCGAACGAAACCCGCGCCATCATTACGATTGGTGAGCTGAATGGTATGATGCTTGCCCAGAATGCGAGCGGACTGGTAGGGTTTTGAATAACGCTTGTCATGATCACAAAAGAGAAGATGATCGGCATCATGATCGGCAATGTTAGGTTTTGTGAGGCCTGGATGTCTTCCATCACGCTTCCTACCGCAGCGAAGAGCGCAGCATAAAACAGGTAACCGCCAAGGAAATAGAAAATGAAACAGCCGATGATCACCGGCCAGTTGGCAGTGTTCATAGAGTGAGTTACGGCATACAGTTTCTGTGCGCCCTCACTGGCCTGCACCATTCCGCCACCCGGCATGATGCCCCCGTTCTGCTGCAATGTTTTTGCCTGCTCCAGTACATCGTGCGGGATGAAACCCTGCGCAGCGGTGATCAGCACAAACATCAGAATGATCCACAATAAAAACTGGGTAATACCTACGGCGCCAACACCAATGATCTTTCCCATCATCAGCTGGAATGGTTTTACGCTGCTCACGATCACTTCCGCAATGCGGTTCGTTTTTTCTTCCATTACACCGCGCATCAGCATCATTCCATACACAAGCATTGTGATGTAGATGAGAATACCGCAGGCGTAACCGATCATCGTGGCCATACCTTCGTTGCTTTCGGTTGCCTTGTTGTCGTTGGTGAGCTGTTCTGTTTTCAGCTCGGCAAACTGCGATTCTTTGTGGATGGAATCGAGCTGCGATTTGCGGATGCCGTTGTCCTGTAATCGTTGGTCCTCGATGGCGGCATTGATGCGTCTTTCAACCGATTTTTTCAACCCGTAACCCAGGCTTTTTTCGGAGCGGATGATGTAGTTGGTTTTGCCCTGCGGGTTGCTCAAATCGGAGATCAGTAAAATATCGGTGTAGCCTTTTGCAATGAAATTGCTCGTATCAACACCTTCGGGGAAGCTGAACTCGAGTTCCTCGGTTCCTTTCAGGTTGTTTTTGAAGATCCCGCTTTTGTCTATTACCGCAATGTTGTGTTTGGATGTATTGTTGCCGCGGATCGACATCCATATATTGATGCCGAACAAGCCTGCAAACAGGAGCGGCGTAAGCAACGTGGAAAGAATGAACGCTTTGTTACGTACCCTTGATACGTATTCGCGTTTTATGATCAGTGCTATTTTATTCATGGTATGAGGTTGAAGAGTTGAGTAAGGTTATTGTACAGGTTGAAACGCTCTCGTGGTGGCCTTTGTGCCTTCCACCAGCCCGATGAAAATATCATTAAGCGAAGGCAGAATCTCATGAAAGGCTTCAATGGTCGTGTTCTGCTGTATAAAATGCTGCAGCACATCGTTGCTCCTGAACCCTTCTTTGATGCGTACCGTTAATGCGTTTGCCTTCTGGTCAACCAGTTCGAACGAATTTCCCTGTACGCTGGCGGGCACTTCCTGGAGTTTGATGTGGAACTTGTTCTCCTTGAACTGCTGTTTTACATCGTTCACGGTTCCGTCGAGTATTTTCTTGCCCATGTTTACCAGCACGATATGGTCGCAGATCTCTTCTACCTGTTCCATCCTGTGCGTACTGAAAATGATGGTGCTGCCCCTTTGTGCAAGGCCGTAAATTTCATCTTTGATGAGGTTTGCATTCACGGGGTCGAGGCCGCTGAATGGCTCATCGAGTATAATGAGTTTGGGTTCGTGCAAAACGGTGGTAACAAACTGGAGTTTCTGGCTCATGCCCTTACTCAGGTCCTCAACTTTTTTGTTCCACCAGCTGTCCATTTCGAGGCGCTTGAACCAGAATTTTATTTTGGCCATTGCATCGCTGCGCGAGAGGCCCTTGAGTTGCGCCAGGTAGAGCGCCTGTTCGCCGATCTTCATTTTTTTGTAAAGGCCCCGCTCCTCGGGCATGTAGCCGATCTTGACAATGTCGTTGTGCGGGTCAAATTCCTTTCCGTCAAACTGGATATGGCCGCTGTCGGGATAAAAGATCCCGGTGATCATACGCAGCAAGGTGGTCTTGCCGGCGCCGTTCGGCCCCAGCAAACCGAAAATGCTGCCCGGCTGGAGGGAAAAACTGATATCATCTACCGCTTTCTGGGTAGCGTAATATTTTTTCAGGTTTTGGAGTTCTAGGAGATTGTTCATAGCGGTTTTAGGTTGTGGTCAAATGTAGCGTATATTTTTTTCGCTGTACAGCGGGTTAGTAGGAATGTTCACCTAAATATTACAGGGCGGGTACTAAAAAACGATAAATTCGCGGCATTAATATGAAAATCATGGGATCAGTCAGAAAATTTGGTGTTGCGGTTGTATTATCGGCGTTGTTGATCATTGCGGGTGGATGGGGTTTCCTCATTCACAGAACCGTTCACCAGCTGGCGGTGTACGAGCTGCCCGCTCCAATGGTCCCGTTCTTTTACCAGCACATGGATTACCTGGTAAGCAATGCGCCACGGCCCGACCAGCGCAGGAATACCGACAGCACGGAGGCCCCCAAGCATTTTATAGACCTGGAAATGTTCGGCACCGATGCGGCCCATACCATGCCGGCGGATTGGGAAAGCGCGGTGAAGAAATATACCAAAGACAGCCTGCTGAAATACGGCTATGTTCCCTATCATGTTATCTATATGAAAGGAAAACTGACAGATGCATTCAGGAAAGGCAACAAAGACAGCATCCTGTTTTATGCAACCGATCTTGGCCACTACATCGGCGATGTGAATGTGCCTTTGCATACAAGCGTGAATTACGACGGGCAGCTCACCAACCAGAAAGGGCTGCATAGTTTGTGGGAGTCTATGATACCGGAAATACTGGTGGGAAACTACAACCTCTATTCAGATCACAAAGCCACTTACCTGAAAGATCCGGCGGCGGCGGTATGGACGGCCATCAGGCGCTCATTCAAACTGGTGCCCGAGATGCTGGAAAAAGAAACGGAAGTGAGCAAAAGCTTCACTCCCGAAACAAAATACCGCGTACAGATGCGCAACGGACGGGAGTCGCGTAGCTACACTTCTGAATTTGCAAAAGCATATGCAGCGAGTTTAAAGACAAGTGTGAACGACCAGCTCATCCATTCAACCGATATGGTGGCGGATTTCTGGTATACATGCTGGGTAGATGCCGGCAAACCCGACCTCACCAAACTATGCAATGCATGGACAGTGGAAACACAGGCAAAATTTGATGCGGAGATAAAAGCTTTCAAAGAAAACAAACTCATCGAAAATAAATTACTGCTCTCCAAACAAGGCAGCGCTCCGCGCGATTAATACCGTGAAACTACGGTGCCAAAACAAGTATAAATACGGTAATTCATAAATCAGCCCTTTTCTATATTTAGGTAATTGTAATTTGATTCACCTAAACATGGCTGCGTGAATATTTTTTTCAACCCGGTAACAGAGCTGATCAGCGTTCTCATCGCTGCTGTTTACTATGCGAGGATCAGGTACTCGGTTAGTAAATGGTTCCTTCCATTTCTTCTTTTTGTTGCGGTTGGAGAAATGGCAGCGGGCGCTTTCCTGGAAACGAACAACATTCATATTTACTACATCATCAGCATCGGCGAATCTGTTTTTTACGGGTACCTCTTTTACCATCTTTCGAAAAACCGGTTGCTGAAAAATTTTATCAGGGTTTTCAGCTGTTTTTTTGCACTTGCGTATTTATATGGATTGATCTTTCACACAAGCAATGCTTCTTATTACATCCTGTTGCTCGCCACCAGCGGTTTTTTTCTTGCGCTGGTTTCGTTGTTGTATCTCTATGAAAGAGTGAACATTGACGATGATACCGACCTGGTAAGGCAGCCCGGTTTTTGGGTGGCATTGGGTGTGTGTATTTTTTTCTCCGGCACATCGATCGTTTTCAGCCTGCACGATTTTATTTCTAAGGAGAACCTCAGGCTTTTTGGATATAAGTTGTACTGGATCATCCCCCAGATCCTCAGTTTCTTTTTATACACGTGCATCTCTGTTTCAATCATCCTGCACCCAAAAAGAGAACACAGGAGCGCTGAAGAATAAGAGCGCGCCTAAATACGAACCTGTATGCATATAGATAAAGACATCATCGTCATTGCCGTTGTTGCCGGTAGTATTTTTATTGCGATGTTTGGCGTTACCACCTTCCTGATAGCCGTGAGCTTCACCAAACGCAAACGCAGGCTGCTGCTCGAGCGCGAAGTGCGCGAGGCTTACTACCAGAAAGGCGTGCTGCAGGCGCAGCTGGAAATGCAGGAACATACATTCAACATCATCAGCCAGGACATTCACGACAACGTAGGGCAGATCCTTAGTCTTGCGAAAGTGAACCTCAACCTCCTTACCCTCGAACAAAAAGAAAATGAATCGTTCCAGCGCATCAAGGAGCTTGTGGCCAATGCGATTGCCGAACTGCGTCATTTGGGAACGGGTTATTATGCAGAACGGCTGGTAGAAAAAGGATTGGTGGATGCGATCAGGCACCAGCTCAACCAGCTGGAAAAAACCGGCCTGTTCACCACATCCTTTGAAACGCAGCTGGAGAATGTATCGATGGAAAAGAACGACCTTATTTTTTTATACCGCATGATGCAGGAGGCGATCAACAATGTGATCAGGCATTCGGCGGCCGACCGCGTAACGGTGAGCCTGCTCCAGAAAAACGACGAGGTGCACATAAGGATCACGGACAATGGCAAAGGATTTGCGCTCACGCACAAAGATTTCAAACCCGGTATAGGCCTCAACAGCATCCGCCAGCGTGCGGAGATGATCGGCGCGAAGGCCGATATCAGCAGTACGCCGGGAACAGGAACGGTGATCCATCTTTCATTCAAGCAAAAAGCATATGATAAAAATAGCGTTGGTAGATGACCATGTTGTGCTGCGCCGGTCGCTCGCCATGCTTATCAAAACGATGGGTGGTTTCCAGGTGGTGATCGAAGCGGGCAACGGAACTGATTTCTTACAACAGTTGAAGGTCGGCCCCATTCCCGATATTGTACTGCTCGATGTGGCCATGCCGGTAACCGGGGGCGTGGAAACGGCAATACTGTTGCAGAAGCAATATCCCTGCATAAAGATCATCGTGCTCACGCTTGTAAAAAGCGATCACGTTAAAATGCGCATGGTCAAGAGCGGCGCGCGTGCTTATCTTTTCAAAGACTGCGACACCGAAGCATTGCGAAACGCCCTGCACGATGTACACGAAACGGGTTATCATTTCAACGAAGATTTTACCATTGAAGAAACGCAGCAGAAAGCATCTTTCTACAAACCACCCCTCAACGCACAGCAACGCTCGTTCCTGCGCTGGGCCGCCGCCGGCCTCACGCACCGCGAGATCGCAGACCGGATGCAGGTGAGCCAGCGCACGGTAGACAGCTACCGCGATACGCTTTTCAAAAAACTGGATATCAACTCGAGGGTGGGGCTCGTGAAATATGCGATCAGGAACGGGTTTGTTAATTTTGAAGAAGATCATGTGAGATGAGCTTGCCCCTGATCTCCAAATATATTTCAAAGACGCCATTAATGTGAATGTGCATGGATTTGATGGCGTGCATATCAGCATCAACGGCGATCAAAAAAAACTGTGGCTTGGCGAATCCAAATTGTACTCCCGAGTAATGGCAACCGTACCAGGATAACTTTTTCATCTCGCCGGCGGCAGCAATTAGGGGCTTTTACCCCTACCATGCAATCATCAACCAAAGTATATTTGCCCCCTTTAATATTCACAATTCCAAAACTAACCGAATGAAAAAATGAAGATCCATTTGATTACAGGGGTATGCCTGCTATCCATCCTGATGCTGAGCTGTCACAAAAATGAGGTTGTTCCTCAGCCAGTAGGCCTCGACGTTAATATGGCGGGCAAAGTAATCAATGGCTAGATATAAGAAAAGCCCGTTACAGCAATAATTCGGCTGAATCCGTTTCGATCCAGGTCAATACTATAGTAACTACCGCAGGATCGAAATGGGGTAATATAAATTTGCTGAAGGAAAACCTGCGATTCGATCTGGCAACGACTGAAGACCGTGACGCTGATAGAAAATATCTCGTCATACCAGTCAATGACCGCATGCTTGATATAAAAAAGTTGGATAAAAACGGGTCACTGTACTTACTTATTCTCATTGATAAAACAAGTGAAATAAAATCAGGAAATATTGTCTATTACCGACCCGTTGATGGAAAAAAGAGTGTTAAGCTGGACAGAAATGTGTTTTCGGGAATTTTCAATAATAGCCCGCTGAATGTGAGTGGAAAATTTCATTTTCTAGACCTCACAGGCCGCCTACTCTATCAGTATGAGTACAAGAATGGAAACAGATATTCATTTGGAGTCGTTAAACCAAAATCCACCGGTCAGATAAACGGAAATAAAACAGACAACGTGTGTATAGACTGGTACCTGGAAACATACATTGAATACACAGATGGCACACGTGAAACCATCAGGGAATATCTTGGAACTACTTGTTACGACTGTAGTGATTTCAATTACATGACGTTGTGCCCCGGTGTAGGAGGAGGTGGAAGCGGACCCTCACAGCCAACACCCCCTGAAGACCTACCCATTATCGAGGATGTAAATGAGGACACACCTGCGGAAGAAGATCCGGCAAATGCACCGGCAGAGTCCCCGGACGATCCAAACGAAGCGCCAAGAAAATTTGACCCTGTCGTCTGGAATCATCATGCAACGATTACTCTCGATGCAGACACGCGTGAGATAACTTTTGTATATCAAGATCCTGCAACGGTCCAACCTTTATATTCCTATATTTACTGGCGTCCGGGAGTGACAGACACCCGCAGGTTATCCCAACCTTTTCAGACATACAAGAATTTCTTTGTCAGTTCTGACGGCAAACGCGTAACATTATCGTGGAGAGGTACATGCGTGGGTAAGATAACGCGTTCGGGATCACCCAATTATGGACGTACAGATTTTTTCTACGACAACACTACCATTGTCAGGCCTTAACTTTGTCTATGATTTTCTCCGAACTTAACCCTGATTCGTTCTCTGCTGTAGTCAACAGGGAACGATCATTTTTATTGCGCTATACCAGCATAGGCCTGACAAGGCTTTTTTGGAACATTGGAAAATCAATAAACAAGTGTCCGTCCTTGAAGCAAACGGATGATGAAAAACTTTCAGCTATTAAGATTCTTTCCGAAAATCTGTTTCATTCCTTTGGTTCATATTTCAATCAAGAGTCGTTATTGCTGATGTCTCAATTTGCTGATAAATTTCCGGAATTTGAGAGCCAGTCAGAATCTGAATGTATTACATGGGATCATATAAAATTGCTTCTGGCAATCGTCAATGATGAAAAGCGAAATTTCTTTACAAATCAGAGCATTGAAAAACTGTTGTCCGCTGATCAGCTCGCCAAATCAATAACCGCTGGTCAACATTCGGGGAAGTTGAATACTGATAATAGTACGAAAATAGGAACACCAGACATTGATAGGATGACTATGTTGGAGCAATCAAAACACTTGCGGCCGGTGTTGATGAATAGCTCTTTTAAGGAACTACTATTCCCCATCAAAAAACTCGCGGGCAAAGTGCGTCGAAATGAGCGCACTTTAGAAATTCTACAGGAGCTGACAGATCAGATAAATGTACTGATTGAATCCTTCAACAATGCTGTAAAGAAGACGCTGGCAAGAACAATTGACGGTGTAAAATGGAATGTAGGTTGCTTTGTAAGGGCAAAACTGGCGACGATTATCGGCCTTGAAAATAAAGAAAAGGTTCTTGATCGTATCTCGATCGAATTATTAGAAGAGTTCGGCAAAACGCTTCCGCCTGAATATTTAAATGAAGCGGCAATCTTTGCGCACATATATTCCTCGAAAAACGCTGCACAAAAATATGACGAGTTTGCCTTTGCGACTTCGTTAAATTCAACAGAGGCAGAAATAGACCTGATTTATCTAAAAAAATCCGATCCCTCTGACATCGTCCAATACGAAATATTACAGGATCCTATCTTATTGTTCTTGTCTTGAGGTGCGCGTGTCAGTGTTCATTGGAGGTGTTTTTGAACTTTAAAAATGATTGATAAGGCTATCAATTTGCGTCAAAAACAGGATCCTTTTTTTTAAAAGTGGCCCCTACGGAAGGATTCGAACCACAGATTGCAAAATCCGATCGCACAGATCAGTTGATTCCGGTTTTGATGTATGTCTAGTCCTAAAATAGCTTTACAGCAATGCCTCTAGGATGACTGAAAAGAAAAAGCAGAAAAGCCAACCAAGCCCGCTCAGCAAAGTGCCATGGAAGCGGCGCAGTAAAGATGAAATGGAGTTAA
>NZ_JAACJS010000003.1 GCF_009939005.1 Sediminibacterium roseum
TGGCAACAGCGCGGACATCGTAGATGCAACAACATTCGCTATCGGGCTTAACGCTACCGATAAGGACCGTGTGAACCTGATCATCAATAAAAATGGTACGACTTCTACCAACAACACTACTTATAACCTGGTCGCTTCGGAAGACTGGAACGCAGGTGCTGATGCAGCTGTGACGATCGTGGATGCTACTTCACCAATCACCGTTTCCAATGTAGCGGTACCGGCCATTGCATCGGTTTCTTACAATGCATCTACCGGTGTGTTGACAGCAACGGGCAGCGGGTTCCTCTCCGCTTCGGGTTCTAACAACGACATTGATGCACTCAAACTTACTTTCGTTGGTGAGGGTGGCGCTTATACATTAACCGGCAACAGTGTTGATGTGATCAGTACCACCAGTTTTGCAATCGGGCTCAACGCAACGGATAAAAATGCAATCAACCTCATCTTCAATAAAAACGGAAACACTTCTACCAACGGCACCACTTACAACCTGGTTGCTTCGGAAGACTGGAACACAGGCGCTGATGCTGCTGTGAACATTGTAGATGCGGTGAGCACGGTTAACGTAACCAATGTGTCCATACCAACCATTGCATCGGTTTCCTATGATGCGGCTTCAGGTGTACTGACAGCAACGGGCAGCGGGTTCCTTGCTGCATCGGGTTCCAACAACGACATCAATGCACTCAAACTCACATTCATCGGTGAAGGCAGTGCGCATACACTTACCGGTGGAAGCGTAGACATCATTGATGCTACAACTTTTGCCATCGGGCTCAATGCAACAGACAAGAGCGCCATCAACCTCATCTTTAATAAGAATGGCAGCAGCTCTACCAACACGATTGCCTACAACATGATCGCTTCGGAAGACTGGAACGCAGGTGCTGATGCAGCTGTGACGATCGTGGATGCGGTTACACCAATCACCGTTTCCAATGTAGCGGTACCAACCATTGCATCGGTTTCTTATGATGCGGCAACAGGTGTGCTGACAGCAACAGGTAGCGGCTTCCTGTCTGCAAGTGGTGCGAACAACGACATCAACGCACTCAAACTCACATTTGTTGGCGAGGGCGGTGCATACACACTTACTGGCAACAGCGCGGACATCGTAGATGCAACAACATTCGCTATCGGGCTTAACGCTACCGATAAGGACCGTGTGAACCTGATCATCAATAAAAATGGTACGACTTCTACCAACAACACTACTTATAACCTGGTCGCTTCGGAAGACTGGAACGCAGGTGCTGATGCGGCTGTGACGATCGTGGATGCCGTTTCGCCAATCACTGCAGTCAATGTAGCGGTACCGGCCATTGCATCGGTTTCTTACAATGCATCAGCAGGTATACTGACGGCAACAGGTAGTGGCTTCCTCTCCGCTTCGGGTTCTAACAACGACATTGACGCACTCAAACTTACTTTCGTTGGTGAGGGTGGCGCTTATACTTTAACCGGCAACAGTGTTGATGTGATCAGTACCACCAGTTTTGCCATCGGGCTCAATGCAACGGATAAAAATGCAATCAACCTCATCTTCAATAAAAACGGAAACAGTTCTACCAACGGCACCACTTACAACCTGGTTGCTTCGGAAGACTGGAACGCAGGTGCTGATGCAG
>NZ_JAACJS010000004.1 GCF_009939005.1 Sediminibacterium roseum
CGAGGGAACGATCCCTAAGCGGTGGAAGAAATACAAAAGAGCAACTGAATCAATAGAAACGTAATTTAGTGTAAAGAAAATACCAGGATTATCTACTAACAGTGTAAGGTTTTTTCAGGACGAGTCATGGTCTTTTCCTGCCTTTCTACAGGTTCTTCAGACTTGCCATTATATTTTCTTAGGCTAGAGTCAAACTGCTGGTGTAAAATGTCCTGTTCAATTTGTGAGGCTACCTTTTTGCCTTCACAAGATTGGCCTTGTTGTACAGAGAGAGGTTGAGGGAATATCTTTCTCCCTGAAATCTCCACCTTAACCTTAACCGTGTTCTGTAATTTTCAATGCTTACAGTTCCTTTTGGATTTTTGATACCCATTTGATACCCAATTTTGAGGTGAGAGGGTCTGCAAGGATCATTTTAGCACTTCCAAAATATTTGAGAGGATAGGGTTTATTCTGAAGCCAGAATAGCTATAAACCCCTAATATGATTGACTATAGCACAAAAAAAAGACCCTTCATTTCTGAAGAGTCTAAAGTCGCCCTGCCTGTACAAATTTCGAACTTATTCTTAATGGATTTAAAGCGGCTCGCAAGCATTGCGGTTTAATAACCCGTGCTTGCAGCCGCTTTTCTATTGCATAACCCAATAAAGAAATAAGTATATGGAAAAGCTCACATGCAGCGGGGCAAAGCAGATTGATCTGGTCGATTATCTCGCCTCGTTAGGGCATCAGCCCCAAAAAGTAACCAATCAGGATTACTGGTATCTCTCGCCATTAAGAGAGGAGAAAACACCTTCTTTTAAGGTAAACCGTAAACTAAACATGTGGTATGACCATGCTACAGGTAAAGGCGGCAACTTGATAAACTTCGGCACGCAGTATTTCAAATGTAGCGTTGCCGATTTATTGCGACGGTTATCAGGACGGGCAGTGCCTACTTTTTCTTTTCACCCGCAACAGCAAACAAGCCAGTCGCACAATATCCAAAATCTCTCTGCTGGTGAAAAGAAAGAAAACCCTGAAAGTAAAATCGTCATTTTGGGGAGCCGGGTACTGGCGGATAAATCATTACTGGACTACCTGCAAAAACGGAACATACCGCAGGACATTGCGAGCCGGTTCTGCCGGGAGGTGGACTTTCTTTTGTACGGCAAAAAGCAAACGGTCATCGGTTTTCAGAACAACGCCGGAGGTTATGAGCTAAGAAGCCAAAACTTCAAGGGCAGCAGTTCGCCAAAGGACACCACTTTTATAGATAACGGAAGTAAGTTATTAGATGTATTTGAAGGCTTTTTCAACTACCTGTCCTACCGGACTATGATCCATAAAGCGGGAGAACCCCTGACAAATTTTCTGGTGCTCAATTCCCTTTCCTTCTTTGAAAAGTCACGCAACCTGATGGAAAATCATGAGCAGGTAAACCTTTATCTGGACAGGGACAAGGCAGGCATTAATTGCACTCAGGAAGCCTTAAAGTGGAACCAGTATCTGTACAAAGACCAGAGCCATTTATACAGCAATCATAAGGACTTAAACGATTGGTTTGTGAAAAAGCAGCCGGACATAAAGCAAGGTCAGAAGATTGGAAGGTCTTTTTGACGTTTTGGGTAGCCAGCTATGTTTTGGTAAAACCAAAACGCTGGCTCACCTCATGCTATCGCATTCGATGAGGGATTTTTTTCATGCTATCGCATTCAAAAAATAAAGAGGAGGAAGATTATGGAGGAGCAGAATGTTATTACAAAGAACAAAGGCGGCAGACCTAAAAAAGCCGTTAAAAAAGACCAGCTCATGGCAATTAAATGCACGCTCTACGAGCGCAAGGTAATTGAGGCCAGAGCCAAAAGTGCCAACCTTTCCGTTTCGGAATACCTGCGGGAAATCGGGCTGACCGGAAAAATTGACAGGCGGGATAAGGCATTGCCAAAGGAAGTTTTAAACCTTACAGCTGCGCTCAACCACATGGGTGCCAACCTTAACCAGATCGCTAAAAAGCGGAATGGTACGGATGAATTAAGCCCGTTGGAGCGTGCAGAATTAAAGGTACAGTCAGGCCAGCTAAAAGAGATTGCAGTACAGATTAAAAGCTATTTACAATGATAGGGCATGTATCAATAGGGGCGTCTTTTTATCACTGTATCAGCTACTGTCTGGAAGATAAAAAGGAACTGTCCGAGCAGCAGAAACAGGAGCTTTCCATGCAGGATCATTTGCAGCACAGGGAACGTGCGGAAGTACTGGAATACAATAAGTGCTTTGGCAATAAGCATGAACTGACCCAGCAGTTTAAGGACGTTCAGAAATTAAGCAGGCGGGTCGAGAAACCTGTACTGCATTTATCCCTGCGGCTGGCTCCGGGCGAAACGCTGACCAAAGAGCAGCTTATGGAAATTGGCAGGGCTTGCGCCGCAGCGTTTGGCGTGGCAGAGAACCAGTATATCTGCGTGCTGCACAAGGACACCAAAGAGCAGCATATCCATATTGCAGCTAACCGTGTAGGGTTTGACGGTAAGGTTGCCAGCGACAGCAACAGTTATAAACGCATGGCCAGCCTTTGCCGGAGCTTGGAGAAGCAATACAACTTGCAAGAGGTATTAAGTCCCCGTGCGTTTCTTTCACCAAAGGACAGGCTATTGCCTCGCCACGACCAGCGCAAGAAACGGTTAAAGGAGGATATCCGGCAGACCTTAGAGAAAGTAAGCCTCTATTCCGCCTTTGAAAAGCAGATGCAGGCATTGGGCTATAAGGTTATCAAAGGCAGGGGTATTTCCTTTATCGACGATAAAAAAGTAAAGATTAAGGGCAGCGCGGTTGGTTTTTCGTTGTCAAAGATTGATAGGATTTTAAGTATCAAGCAGCAACTGGAAATAAACAAGGCCAAGCAGCAAAGACAGGCAGACGGTAATAAACCATCCATGACTTACTTAAAAGCATCGGTGCAGGAGCATAAACAGGAAGTACAAGAATCCTTTGGAATGATTGAAAAACAGCTTTCCAGCATCTTATACGAATTACTAACCTGAATACGAGGTGGATTATATCAATCCTGAACTTATCAAAGAGGCTAAGAAAAAAGGTAAAAGGCCAACAATACAAGTAAACAGATAATATTAAAACGCATTATTATGGACACTACAGGAAAAAATGAACAGATCGAAAAAGAAACATTGGGATTGGTGCTGGAAGAATTTGCCCAGGAACAGAAAACCACCAATCAAACCATTAACAATCTCGTAGCTGCCGTTAATTCTATCGGTAGCAAGGTTGATAATTTTACGCAAGAACTGGATAATCCTAAATCCGTTTCGGTAACAACCGATACCAAGCCCATTCAACAGATTGTGCAAAACGGCTTTGCTGATGTAAAGCTAATGATCGGCACACAACCGAAAAGTATTGTCAGGAAATTCCAGATACTCCTATTTCCTGAGCAGGATGCCAAGCTGTTTTACAAAGTGGTTTTCAGCCGTTGGTTTTTGTGGCTGACTATTATGCTCTTTCTCACCAATCTTTATAAGTGGGGTATCCATTACAGTGACAACCAGAAGGAGATCAAGCTGGAACAGATTGAAAACGACCGCATAAGGAAGTCGTGGAACTATATATATAATAATAATGGCAAAGAAGTAAAAAAGCTGATGGAGAAGGCTTATGTCAATTCAGAAAGTTCTGAAGGAGAATAATTGCAGAGAATTGCAAATACAGTGTATTCGCAATTAAAATTACGTTCCGTAGCTATTTAGTCAGCTTTATCCTGACTAAATAGCTACCTTTACAAAAAAAATAGCTCTATTTGTATATCAGTAAGATTATTTTTCATATCATTGTAGTCAGGTTTAACCTGACCATTCAACTATGAGAAATAAGTATATCTCTACGCAATCTAATGAACTTCTCTCATATTTTAATGAACAGGACAGGTTTTGCTTTGGTTATGCAGAGGCTTTTAAAGCTTTACCTGAATCAAGCGAAAGCGCAGTAAAGGAATTACTCAGTGATATGACCAAAAGGGGGCTTTTAATGCGCTTAAAAGAGGGAGTTTATTATATTATACCCTACGAACAGGATGCTGAAACATTTATGCCCGACTGGCACCTAATACCGGAATTTATTGTAAAAGATGCCCAATATTATATTGGCTACTATTCTGCGTTGCAAATTCATAATTTGATTACACAGCCATCACTAAAGGAGCAAATTGTAGTTTCCAAACAGCTTAGGCCTTCAGTAATTAAGATTAAAAACGTTCCCTTTCAGTTTATATACCATAATCCGGATCACTTCTTTGGTATGAAAAAGATTTGGATTGACAACTTTCATAAAGTGCAATGCTCAGATCTTGAAAAGACAGTAATCGACTGCCTTTTTAAGCCTGATTATGCAGGAGGCATCGTTGAAATTGCAAGAGCAATCGGTATTTCTGCAAATCAAATTAAATTTGACAAGCTGCTGGAATACGCTAAAAGGTTTAATTCACAGGCGGTTATTAAGCGGCTTGGCTTTCTCTTGGAGCTGTTAGAAATTAATAATCCGATTATAGAAAAATTATTAAAAGAAAAGACGGCCTCTTATGTTTTATTAGATACTGAACTACCTAAGTCAGGAAAAATGATAAGCAGGTGGGGCATTCAGCAAAATCTGGAAACAGAAACTATTAAATCAGCTATTTACACATGATTAAGCCCGGAGAAATACAGCAAAAAGCAAGAGAAGTCGGTGTTCGTGACCAGCAGATAGAGAAAGACTATATTCTTTCCTGGATATTAAAAGGTGTGTCTCAACATGACCAGCTTTCAAACATCATGGCATTCAAAGGTGGAACTGTATTAAAGAAAATCTATTTTCCCGACTACAGGTTTTCAGAAGACCTTGATTTCACATTGTTGAACAACGAAATTACCAATGAGCAAATATTTGCATGGTTTAAAGAAGCATTTGAATATATCCGGGACGAAGCAAATATTCCCCTTGACATAATCGATAATAATGAGCATGAAGATGGTGGAATAAACTTCTATATCAGTTATGTAGGGCCATTGGGTGGACAAGGCAATAATAAACGGGTAAAAGTAGATATTTCAAGAAGCGAAAAACTTGAATTTAAACCTGTCTTAAACGCTGCTTTTATTGATTATACTGATTTAGAAGAATATGATCTGCTATGTTATCCACTCGAAGAAGTATTGATCGAAAAGCTACGCTCTGTAATGCAGCGTATGGCAGCAAGGGATTTCTACGATATCTGGTATTTATTGGTCGAGCATGGAATGGAAGCTGATTTTTACTTAGATGAGTTCAAGAAGAAATGCGCAAGCAAAGGATTAAACGCCGCTGATTTTCCTAAGAAATTAGTGGAACGTCTGCCGCAATATAAAGGCCGTTGGAAAAGCTCCATGAGTGAACAGATAAAAGACTTACCTGAATTTGACAAAGTAGAAAGAGAGGCTCTGAGACAACTAAAACAAATTAAGCTGTGACGATATCATGAACAAAAAGACTTTATCGGAAAGAGATATTTGTACCAAGTTTATCACCCCTGCACTTGAAAAAGCAGGTTGGGACAAACACGTTCAGCTATTAGAGGAAGTGTCTTTCACTGATGGTAAAATCTTTGTTCGGGGTAAATTGACAGCAAGAGGAAAAGGGAAAAGAGCTGACTATATTCTTTATTACAAGCCGAATATTCCCATTGCCATTATTGAAGCGAAAGACAACAGTCATTCCATAAGATCAGGTATTCAGCAGGCGTTAGACTACGCTAAAATATTAGATATTCCTTGCGTATTCAGCAGTAATGGAGATGGGTTTTTATTTCACGATCGTACGGCAACGGACGGAAATATTGAAACTGACATTGGTTTAGACGAGTTTCCAACTCCCGAACACCTTTGGAAGAAATACAAAAAGTATAAAGGCATTGAAACACCTCAAGCAGAGAAAATAGTTTCACAAGACTATTACTTTGATGGTAGTAACCGCAAACCAAGATACTATCAACAAATTGCTGTAAACAGAACAGTTGAAGCCATTGCCAATGGGCAGAACAGGATTTTGCTGGTTATGGCAACAGGAACAGGAAAAACTTATACCGCTTTTCAAATCATCCATCGACTTTGGAAAAGCGGAGCAAAAAAACGCATTCTTTTTTTAGCAGACCGAAATGCCTTAATCGACCAAACACGCAGAGGAGACTTCAAACATTTCAAGGATAAAATGACTGTCGTAAAACATAGGCAGATCGATAAGAGTTTTGAAATTTACTTGGCACTTTATCAAGGACTTTCAGGAACAGATGAAGCGGCCAATGTTTACAAACAATTTTCAAGGGATTTCTTCGACCTGATTGTAATTGACGAATGCCATAGAGGAAGTGCAAAGGACGACAGCAGTTGGAGGGAGATTTTAACCTATTTTCAAAAGGCTACACATATAGGTTTGACCGCAACACCAAAGGAAACTAGCGAAGCGAGTAATTCAGAATATTTTGGCGATCCTGTTTATACCTATTCTTTGAGACAAGGGATTGATGACGGTTTCTTGGCCCCCTATCGTGTGGTGCGTATTGCATTGAATGTAGATACAGAAGGTTGGCGCCCAGAGCAAGGAAAAACCGACAAAGATGGAAACGAAATTGAAGACCGAATTTATAACCGGAGGGACTTTGATAAAAATTTAGTAATTGAAGAAAGAACAAATACCGTTGCAAAAAAACTAAGTGAGTTTTTGAAGGGTTACGACCGTTTTGCAAAAACCATTGTGTTTTGTGTGGACATTGACCACGCTGAACGTATGCGAACCGCATTATCAAGACATAACGCGGACTTGGTTGTCGAGAATTACAAATATGTAATGCAGATTACAGGTGACAATGGCGAGGGGAAACGAGAGTTGGACAACTTCATCAATCCCGAAGAAAAATATCCTGTTATTGCAACTACTTCCGAGTTGATGACCACGGGTGTAGATGCTCAAACTTGTAAAGTGATTGTGTTGGATTCCAATATCAATTCAATGACCAAGTTCAAACAGATCATCGGTAGAGGTACAAGAATTAATGAGGAATATGGGAAACTGTATTTTACCATTTTAGATTTCAGAAATGCAACAGACCTTTTTGCTGACCCTCAATTTGATGGTGACCCAATAAGAATCAAACCTGTTACAGAGGCAACTGACTTAGGAGATATTATTGACGAAGAGGAAGAAAACGCAGAACCAATCATCGATATCGAAACAGGGGAAGAAATCGAAGTTACTCCACCAGAAATTCGTTATCCTGAACAAGAATTTCCGCCATCAACTGTAAATGAACCAAGGCGAAAGGTCTATGTAAATGGTGTTGATGTTTCGGTTTTGATTAGTCGGGAATTACATTTTGACCAACATGGAAAACCCATCACAACAAGTCTTAAAGACCACACCAAGGAAATCATCAAAGAGCAGTTTTCCTCCTTAGATGATTTTCTAAACAAGTGGAAAGGTTCAGATCGAAAAGAAGCAATCATTGCGGAATTGGTAGAACAAGGTGTAATGGTGGAAGCATTGTATGAAGCCGTTGACAAGCAAGTAGATTTATTTGATTTAATCTGCCACGTTGCGTATGACCAGCCACCAATGACAAGAAAGGAAAGAGCAAACGGAGTGAAAAAACGTAACTACTTTACCAAATATGGCGACCAAGCTCGAAAAGTATTAGAAGCGTTACTCGACAAATATGCTGATCAAGGCATCGAAAACATTGAGAATATTCAAATCTTAACTGTTCCACCCATAAATGAGTTTGGTTCGGTAACTGAAATCATCAAAGCGTTTGGTAGTCGTGAAGAGTACGAAAGAGCCATCAAAGAATTAGAAAACGAACTATATAATATAGCATAATTTATGAACGAAAGAGTAAGAACATATTTAGTTGAAATTGCTCGTAGTGGTAAAACAATTACATACCAGGAATTATCAGACCAATGTAAACTTGGTTTAGTAATGAGAGAATCTGAATATGCTAGAGCTGAAATCGGCAGAATATTAGGTGAGATTTCTGTTTACGAACATGAGAATGGCAGACCACTCATCAGTTCATTGGTAATTAGTAAAGGAGACAATTATCAAGGAGATGGTTTTTACAAATTAAGCGAGGAATTAGGATTTGGAAATTGGAAGAAATTAAAGGCTGACATATCTTTTGAAATTGGTCAAATGAATGCCTGTTATGATTTCTGGAAAGACAATACCAATTATTCAAAATATAAATTGAAATGAGCAACATAGGAGGAATAATAAAATCAATCAGAGATATTTTCCGAAAAGATCCGGGCTTGAGCGGTGATGCACAACGCATAGAACAGTTGGGCTGGATGATATTTCTAAAACTTTTTGATGATAAAGACAAGGAGAAGGAAATACTTGAACCTAATTACAAATCACCTATTCCTGCGGAATTGCAATGGCGAAATTGGGCGGAAAATGATGAAGGCATTACAGGAGATGAACTGATTGCTTTTGTGAACAACAAGTTATTTTCCCAACTGAAAAATCTAACTATTGGCTTAGATGATAAATTAGGGGTCATTATCCGCAATATTTTTGACGGAACTAACAACTACATGAAAAGCGGAACAACGTTTCGTCAGGCCATTAACAAACTCAATGAAATTGATTTTAATAGTAGTAAAGAGCATCATATTTTTAATGCCATTTACGAAGACATATTACAAGGACTTGCTACAAAAAAAGACACGGGCGAGTTTTATACCCCACGAGCAGTAACCCAGTTTATCGTGGATATGGTAAACCCTAAACTGGGCGAAAAGATTAGCGACCCAGCTTGTGGAACAGCAGGATTTTTGGTTTGTGCTATTGAACATTTGCGAAAACAAGTAAAAAATATTGGTGACCAAAAAACCTTACAGGAAACTGTAACAGGTACAGAGCTAAAGCCTTTACCATTTATGCTGAGTGTGGTAAACCTGATTACCCACGATATTGAAGTACCGCAAATTGTAAATACGGATGCACTCAGCAGGGAATATACTTCGATAAAACAAGCTGATCGTGTAGATATAATTGTGGCAAATCCACCCTTTGGTGGTGTGGTAGGTGATGGAATGGAAACCAATTTTCCTTTGAATTACCGTACAAAAGAAAGTGCCGACCTCTTTTTAATTCTGTTTATCCAAATGCTGAAAGATGGCGGACGAGCGGGAATTGTATTGCCCGATGGCAGTTTAACAGGCGATGGCGTAAAACAAAGGGTAAGACAGAAATTATTGGAAGACTGTAATGTTCATACCATTGTTCGATTACCCCAATCAGTGTTTGCCCCTTATGCCACCGTAAACACCAACCTGATTTTCTTTGAAAAGGGTAAGCCTACCAAAGAGATTTGGTATTACGAGCATACTTTGCCTGATGGCTATAAAGCATATAGCAAGACAAAACCCATACAGATTTCCGAATTTGATGAAACTAAGAAGTGGTGGAACAAAAGAACAGAACACGAATTTGCTTACAAGGTTTCAATTGACGCCATAATTGAAAGAGGTTACGATCTGGATGTAAAAAACCCTAACAAGATTGTTGAAGAAATAAGTTATGAGCGCCATGAAATAATTGAAACGATTAAGAAAAATCAAAACCGAATTACAGAACTGATAACCGAATTGGACAATGAGCCGCTTGAATTTTGACTATGTTCCTCTTACGTTTATCAATGACCAAGAGGAAATAAAAAAGCAAATACGAAACACTTTAATTCTCATTCACTTGTTTGAGAAATATAACAATCCTGTTCGATTAGAAAAGTTAATCGAAGGCACACAATACGGTTACAATGCCTCTGCTTTACAATCAGGTAAGAATAATTTTTTGCGAATAAGCGATATTCATGAAAGCAAGGTAAATTGGGAAACAGTTCCTTATTGTAATTGCGATGATGAAGAAACTTATCTGCTTAAAAAAGATGATATTTTAATTGCACGTACAGGCGGAACAACAGGAAAGAGTTTTAAAATAGATAATCCACCTGCGCATTCCATTTATGCGGGCTACTTGATAAGGATTAGAGCAAAGCAGAAAGTAAACCCTGATTACATCTATTTGTTTTTACACAGCTTCGCCTATTGGAGCCAAATTGTAAACCTTAACGAGAGAAACTTCAGACCAAAAGCAAATGCTGAAAATCTAAAATCATTGATTTTACCCGATTGCCCAACTGAAATTCAAAATGATGCTGTTAAAATTTCAAACGGTGAATTGGTAAAGGGTTATGAAGACCTTTATTCTGCAATAAAAAAGGCATTGATAGAATATGATAAAACACAGGAAGTTCAAAAATTGCTTTGCGACCAGCTCACTCAACTCGAAAACCTTAACCAAGCGATTTTACAAGAAGCGGTGCGGGGAAAATTGGTAAAACAAGACAAAGAAGACGAACTTGCAAGCGAATTGCTCAAACGCATCAAAGCAGAGAAAGCCAAATCAGGCAAGAAAGAAAAATTATTGCCACCTATTAAACCCGAAGAAATTCTGTTTGACATTCCTGAAAATTGGGTGTGGTGCAGATTAGGGGAAATTGCAGATTCTACTTCTGGCGGAACCCCAGACAGAAGTAATACTACTTATTGGAAGGGAAATATAAGTTGGCTTAAATCAGGAGAATTAACTGATAGCTTTATATTGAATGAGTCAGAGGAGAAAATAACAGAGGAAGGCTTTAAAAACTCTTCAACAAAACTATTTCCTAAAGGCACATTGTTGATAGCATTATACGGTGCAACAGCAGGTAAACTTGGTATCTTGAATTTTGAAAGTACAACGAATCAGGCAGTTTGTGGTATTTTTGAAAATATATTTTATGAAACCAAATACCTATTCTATTATTTGTGGGCATTCAGAAATAAAATAATCGAAGATTCTTGGGGACAAGCACAACCGAACATTAGCCAAACCTATTTAAAAAATTTCGCATTAGCATTACCCCCACTATCCCAACAAAAACGTATAGTGGCAGAAATTGAAAAGCAATTAGCCAAAACAAAACAATTAAAAGAACACATCATTGCCAACCAACAAGCCACCGAGCAATTGCTCAAAGCATTACTGCATCAGGCGTTTGAGGTTGAAAATAAAAATGCAGATAAAAAACCAGTAGAACAAACTAAAGGGAAAGTAATTGAACTAAAGCCAACTAACGTAGATTATTACCGCAGAACAGTTCTTGCAGCAGAAATAGTATGGCAATTACATAAAGAGCCAACGTTAGGCCATTTGAAATTACAAAAGCTAATCTATCTCTGTCAAAAATCAGCGGATATGCAATTGCCAACTAATTTTCTTCGTCAGGCAATGGGGCCTTATGATAACAGATTAATGCGTTCCATTGATAAGCAATTAAAGGAGAAGAAATGGTTTGAATATCAAAAAGACCAGGTTTTAAAATATCAGCCATTAGAAAAAGCAGGGCAACACCACAATGATTTCCTGAAATACTTTTCAGCAGAAAGCGATAGCATCCAGTTTATCATCGATAAGTTTAAAACTATAAAATCTGATATTGTGGAGATTGTGGCAACGCTTTACGCATGTATGGATAATATGCTGCAAGAAAACGTGATTTTTTCGGAAGCATTGCTTATTCAGCGGTTTTATGGCTGGTCGGAGGAAAAGAAGAAATTTAGTGAAGACCAGATAAAAAGGGTATTTTCTCGAATGAAAGAAACAGGCATCATCCCCAGAGGTTTCAATATATAAAATGGAAAAGGATAGCAATTTCATCTTAACAGGAAAAGCCGTCGAAAGATATTTCGACCTGAATGACGCATTGATGGAGTTCCATAATCTTTTTACTTATGAAAGTAAAGACGATAGAGCCATTGCCATATTGGGAGGTACTTTTTTGGAAATGATATTAGAACATATCCTTTACGCCTTTTTCCCCGAAGACGATAAAGAAGTGGGAGAAATGATGCAATTTAATCAGCCTTTAGGGAACTTTAGCAACAAAATCAAAATGTGCTATTGTTTAGGGTTGATTGATAAAATTATTAAAGACGATCTGAACTTGATAAGAAAAATACGCAACGAGTTTGCCCGCGATTTATACGCCTCGTTTGAAAGTGATAGAATCAAAAGCTGGTGTTTACAGCTTAAGTGGCATAAAATAATTGTTACACCGTACCCACCATCAGATGCTACGCCAAAAGATTATTTCCAAGTTGGAGTTAATAGTCTCATAACGCATTTGAACGGGTGCGTGTCTATTGCAAGAAACGATAAACGCATCATAAAGGATAACTTTTAAATCAAATGGTATGGCTAACTTCTGGAAACAACATGGCATTCCGCACAAAGGTTGGACTTTGGTAGATGTTATTGATGTTAGGGAAGACGGTCAGTCAACAACTTTTATCAATTTTTAAATAGTGAGGTTGACAGCTACTTGAATGGTCGAGCATTTTGTCCATTTGCAGTTTGTGGCGGTGTAAGAGTCAAGATTGAAGAAATTGCTTATAATAAACTGCAAAATCAAGCGGCACAAACTGAATTTTTAACAACAAAAAAGACAAGATCTAAATTAGAAAAGGCAGAAGAAATGGGAGTGGTTTCACTTGAATCACATTATCTGCTTGGGATAATTTATAACGAAGGGATGCACTGGAAAGACGGTTTTGATAATGTGTCGCCGATTGCATCCAAACTGGAAAATTTGACTATTAAGAAGTTGATTAAGGATGTCTTTACCACTTAGCCTAAAATATCTATTTATTTATCATTTTTTAGGTTCGCTAAACATTTTTTAACCTGTTCCTTTATTTCACCAGCATCATTTTTAGGATAATATTTTTGCAGGTACTCTGTAAATGAAGTTTGCGTATCGCCAGTTTCCCATTCCATAACCGTAAGGCTGAGCATAGGCCATTTTTTTGTCTGCTGCATAAATCCATATAACGGTAAATACGGTGGCGCATAATACAGTGAATTTTCGACCAGTTCCTCATAAAGGGGTTTTGTAAACGCCCGTTTCATATCCCGTACCACATCATACGCAATGCGGTACCTGCTGCCTTCCCGGATAGCTACAGCAAAGGCAGGCATACCCTTATCCTGAAAGAAGGTGTACATATAGTCAGTAAAGCCTTCCTCTGTAACATCGCACAGATCCCTGCTGTAAAAGGCGTATTCCTGTTTGAACATGTCTAACGAAAAATCGTCAGGATGCTTGTTGATGATAAAATCAATGACTTCGTTTTCTTTGGCTGTTATTTCCCCAATAGAGGGGCCACGGCTCAATCCGGCAGCAGACAAGAAATACCTGGACTTTGAAAAAAGCTCAAAATAGTAGCTTTTGAAAAAGATAGTCTTGCGCTCAAAGGTCACCTGAACGTATAAAGGATAAGTTTGCTGGCCATGCAGGTACACCTGCTTTAGCCGGTCGTTAAGGTAGGTTTTGTAACTAACTTTATACACTTTGCTCATTTGCCCTTACTTACTGGTTTTTAGCTTTCTTATGCCACTACATATATTTTGCCTATGGTCAAACTGCATCAAATTTAATCAAATGCGATAGTGTATTTATATATTATCTCAATCTCCTGACAAAGATAATAAAAAAAGTTTTGGTAAAACATAAACTATCAAAACAATTTGCTATCTTAGCTTTCTGAAAGGTGTCCTTCTGCACGAAGGTTTTGTGTGAATGATTTAATGAAGAGGTGCAATGGAAAAATTAAAACCAGAGCAGGCGGTAGAACTGCTGCGCAGATATAGAAAAGAAACGGGAAGTAATTAGTTCGATGTTCCCTGAAAAATTGCATTTTGAGAATAGTTCACTTCGAACTGGCAGATTAAATGAAGCTGTTAAATTTATTTACATGATAGACAGCAATTTAGGCGGAAATAAAAAAGGACAAGCCAAAAATAAATTTGACTTGTCCTGTAAAGTCGGGAAGACAGGAATCGAACCGCCTTGTTTTATTTAATTATTTTTAATTTATATATGTACTTAACTAACTGATCTTAACCTAATTTAATATTTCAAAAGTTAAATATAACTAAAATAATAGTTATCTAAATTAAGAAAATCTGTCCGAAATCTGTCCGAAATAGGTTCGATTCCTCATAACTTTGAACCTATGGCATTCATCAATTATTATCTGGACAAACCCTTTTCACAAGAGGTAGCAAAAGAGAAAGTAAAACAAGTTGTCGCAGACTGTTCTGCTGGTAATAAACCATATCCAAAGAATATTTTAAACGATAAGCCCACCGCACTTTACCTGTTTTTTACATTTGAAAGAGGATCAAGAATTAAAATAAAGACCAACTTCCGGATATTACCGGAACAGTGGGACTTTAAGAAGGGCAAATATAAAAGCACTACCCGTGGGAGCCTGGAATTAAACAACGAACTGGATACTTTATCTAATACACTTCTTAAACAATTCAGTAAACTGAAGGATGATGACCAGGCAGCATTGGATCTATCTGCAATTCAGAAAATGCTTAGCACCGCTATCAATGGTAAAACTACGGCAAAGGCAAATTCACTTACTAAGGCAAGAGCCGATTTTCAAATAAAAAAACAACGCGTATTAACAGAAGGTACACTCAAAGAATACCGGACCATCTTTAAGAGTCTGGATGATTATGAGGATACCAAAAAAGTTATATTAACCTTCCAGAGTTTTAACCAGACATTCTTCAATGATTATGAGAAATTCCTTTTAGGAAAAGAAAATCCTTATAAAGAAGAAAGGGGGTTATTAAATGACACGATAGCCAAATATTGTGCTACGCTGAAATCTTTTTTGCAATGGGCTTATGAAAATAAATATCACAGCAATGCGGCGGGATTTACCAAGATCAAAACCCAGATCAAGCGAAAAAGTAAAAATGAAATTGTAGCACTAACAGAGGATGAGTTGTTTAAAATTCTCAATTTTGATCTTTCCGAAAATCAAAAACTTGAAAGAGTGCGTGATCTATTTTGCTTTGGCTGCTTTACCGGCCAGCGTTTCTCCGACATCATGCGATTCAATCCAGATGATTTCGATGGTAAGAAATGGAACTTCGTTTCTATTAAAACAAAGAAGAATACCATTGTTCCCTTTACCGGTTTTATCGCGAACGCTTTGCCAATACTAAAAAAGTTCAATTACCTGTTCCCGGAAATCTCTAACCAGAAATTCAATGAATATTTAAAAGATATCGGTAAGCTTGTCAAGATTGATACACCCGTTCGCATAATCCGTTTTAGCGGTGTTACAGAAGTTCAGATCCGGCAGCCTAAACATGATTTCATGTCATCACACATGGCAAGGCGTACTTTTGTAACCTTGATGCTTGAAAAGGGTGTCCCTATGACGGTAATTCAAAAAATAACACAACATTCTGATATTAGAACCCTCCTGAAATATGAAGGTCATGGAGAAAATGCTTTATTTGAAAGTTTAAAAAATACCTGATCCTATGTCCATACGTAGCTTCCTGATGAATAGCATGGCATTCCGGAATATGATGCTGATTTCCGGGTATGAAAATAATTACAGCCGGAAAAAAGGAGCGTTCATCCCTTATTTTAATTATGTAATTGGTCCTTATCAGCAAGAGAGTTTCCTGCTTAATTTTCCAAAGGAGCCTTATGCAGAACAGTATTATAATTTCATTTTTACCAAGTTGTTTGCCTATAATGCTGCGGATGCAATCCGGTATATAAGTACGCATTATGATCTCTATCCTGATCAACCGGCCTTTCTAAATTTTCTTCAGCTTGAACTGCGGCACCGGATTGATCGTTTGGGAACTAATTCCAAAACATCCAACATTATCAAGTGGCGATCAATTATGAACCTGAGCCTGGAATGGGTCGAAAAGAAAATAAATGATGTTAGCGACTCACGTAAACAATTAATGTATAATCAGTTTGTGCGTAACGATTTAACGGTGCTTGTAAAAAATGAATTGCAAGGGTCGAATAATTCTAATGCATTTGATGATGCGCATTTAGATAGGCTGGCTGACAGAGTAAGCGAAAAAGTACAACCTATTGTTGAAAAGATCATGGATCAGGTTGATGGCAGATTGGCTGACCAACAACAAACAGGATCAATCAAACTTTCAAATATTCATTTGAAGGATAAGTTAATCGGGCTGTTCCAGGTATTAAAAGAATTGCAAAAGGAAGTTAAGTCCAAAGACACAAATAAGCACCAGCAGGGCGAACCCCTATTTACCAAAATGGATAATATTGATATCGCTCATTTATTACTCAATTTTGTGCCCTTCAATCAATCCAAAATAGAGGCTGCAGAAAAGCAATATTACAGGGTACGGGGAGATATAGACAGAGATGATCCAACCTATCAACAACTTAATAAGGCGTTGCAAAAGTACTTTTTTGGATAGTCCATTGTAACATTAACTATTTAAACCAACCATTCATATTTTACCTGTGATCCATTCCAGGTAATTGTCCTGATCGACAACAGCAAAGCTTGCTTCCGGGTATGCCTTAGCAAAGGCCACTGGCTTTTTCGCTTTTGCTGCTTTCCATTTACATTCAATGGCCTGTAATTGCCCATTATTCAATTCGATTAAATCGATTTCCTGGCCGTCATAAGTTCTCCAGAAAAAATACTGTGGTTGGTAGTTCCTGTAACTATTGTATTTTATCCGTTCGCTTAAAATATATTGTTCCCATAACTGGCCTATATCATTGCGCAGTTCCAAAGGATTGAAATTACCGATCAGCGCATTTCGGATACCGTTGTCAAAAAAATACCATTTCTTGCTTTTTGTAATTTCTTTGCGAAGGTTGTTGCTATATCCCGTTAATGGATAAATAATAAATACTTTACTTAACAGATCAAGATACCTCTCGACTGTTCCTTTATTTAGCTGCAGGTTGTTGGCTAATTCGACGGTACTAACCTGGCTTCCTATCTGCCATGCCAGCATTTGTAGCAACTTGTATAAAACATCAGCCCCTTTTATATTCTCCATCGTCAACAGGTCTTTTAAAAGGTAGCTGCTTACCATTTGTTTCAAATAGTTTTCCTGTTCCTGTGGTTTATCAATATGCCATAATTCCGGATAGCTTCCATGGATCAACCGTTGTTCCAGGTTTCTTACGGTAGTAAGGTAATCTTGCGTAGCCGAGAGTTCTACCTGCGCAATGGGATAAAGGTAATATACGAGGTTGCGCCCGACAAGAGGTTCACCGGTAGAATATACTAGGTCGAAGCTACTACTACCCGTTGCGATCACCGTTATACCTTTTACAGAATCGATCATTAGTTTTAAAATTTTGCCTATCTCCGGCACGACCTGCGCTTCATCTAAAACTATGATCTTTTTTCCTGCTGTTAGCTGCTTGTAATTAGCTACTGTTCTTTTTTGCAAAAGCTCAGCTACCTGCATATCCTCACCTTGCAGCAATAAGGCTTCATCGCCATATTTTTGGACAATATTTTCAATAATCGTCGTCTTTCCCGTACGGCGGGTACCGTACAGCATGATTACTTTCTGAAGGCCAATTTTGGCTTCTATTTGCTCCTGAATAACTCTGGAAATATCCATTTTTTGTAAATTAAGCTAATCAACTGTCGCAATTTACATTAATTAGGCTACTTAAATAGCCTAATTGATACTTTTTAATACTTAATGTCTTGCTAATATACCAGCCTTATCAAACTGATACTATTTAAAGAATTACCATGAGATTGTCCGCAAACTTCTTTGATACCGAAATGCTTACTTTCCTGGGCAAGCTTATGGCCATGGATCCATCAAAAGAGATCTTCTCCAATACCTTTATTTTAGTACCGATTCCAATATCAACCTGTTGTAAGTATTTAAGAAAAACAGCAGAACTATCGTTTACGCCAACTACCTCGCAGCTTTTATTAATTTGTACATCAGATAATGTAATTCTTTGACCTGCGTGTAGTTCACCATTTGCAGAAGGTATCGGGTCTCCGTGTGGGTCAAACTTCGGGAACCCCAAAAACCTTTCCAGCCTGGTGATTAATTCTTCTGATTGAATATGTTCCAGTTGTTCAGCTATTTCGTGAACCTCATCCCAGCCGAATTGTAATTTTTCATGCAGGAAAACTTCCCATAGCCTATGTTTTCTTATTACCAGAATTGCGAGCTGCTTGCCGGATTTGGTTAATTCAATCTTTCTGTACTTTTCATATGCTATCAGTTTCTTATCAGCAAGCTTCCTTAGCATATCTGTGACGGTAGACGGCTTGGTGGATAGCTGTTCCGCAATATGACTTGTAGATGTTTCCGGCGAGCCATGCTTTTGCGTAAGGGAATAAATGGCCTTAAGGTAATTTTCTTCCGTAAAACTCAAAAGAGTTGCAGACTTCATAACCGAAAGATACACCTAATTCTAAAACATAATTATTAGGCTCGTCTAAAAATATATTTTGGCATAACCAAATATATTTTACCTTTAGCCAAAATTACGGATGGGTAAAAGGCAAATTTTATTGATCACCATGTTACTGGGATCTGTTGTGGTCACGGTATCCTGCAATAAGCTATTGCCAGGCCTTCCCGCAGATGATAGTGTGCTGGACGGGCCTGTTGAAGGTCTGAGCGGCGAACAAAACCAGGCTTTCCTGCGTGGGGACATTGCCTTTAATGATGATATTTTCACCAGTTCTAATGGGCTGGGGCCAACCTTTGTAGCCACCTCCTGCGGTTCATGTCACGCGGGCGATGGAAAAGGACATCCCTTTACCACGCTCACACGTTTCGGACAGAGCGATACACTTGGAAACAAATTCTTACATCTGGGAGGCCCGCAATTACAATCGAGGGCCCTACCCGGCATTCAGCCTGAAACGATTCCAACAGGCGCAACTTTTTCCAGTTTTACACCTCCCGCCAATACGGGACTTGGATTACTGGAAGCGGTGCCTGATGCTACCCTTCTTGGTTTATCAGATGAACTGGATGCAGATGGCGACGGTATATCCGGAAGACCCAACTGGATACATATTCCCGTGTACTGTTTATCACGCCCAGGAACGATTGAGCGTAACGGAAGATATATTGGCCGCTTCGGTAAAAAAGCAGCAGTTTATGATCTTCAACAGCAAACAGCGAACGCATACAACCAGGATATGGGTGTGAACTCGTCCTATGAATCTTACAACACATATAATGGACTACAGATCGATCCGGAGATCTCCAATCAAAAAGTACTGGATGTGATCTTTTATCTGAAAACCCTCAAAGCGCCGATACAGCGGGATCAGAACAATGCGGATGTAATAGCGGGTAAACAGATTTTTACCAATATTTCATGTGGCAAATGCCATACACCGCAAATGCAAACAGGCCCTTCAACTATCGCAGCATTAGCTAATAAAACAATTTTTCCTTACACCGATCTCTTATTGCATGATATGGGACCATCGTTAAATGACGGTTATACTGAAGGAACAGCTATGCCAGCCGAATGGAGAACGCCTCCGCTTTGGGGATTGGGCCTATCAAAAAATTCGCAGGGCGGTAAAGTATTCCTGTTGCACGATGGAAGAGCGAAAAGTATCGAAGAAGCCGTTTCATTTCATGGTGGTGAAGCCTCACAGAGTAAAACTAAATTTCAACAGCTTAACGCGTCAGATAAAGCGAAACTGATACAGTTTTTAGAATCATTATAAAAAGAGAAATGGACAGGAAGGATTTTATCGTTAAAGCGTGCACGGCCTGCTTATCAATGACGGCTATGGCTTCTGTGCTTTCATCATGTGGCGTAACACATTTTATTGCGGGCAACATCAGCAACGATGGAGTAAGGATCAGTAAAAATGATTTCAATTTTAACCAGAAGGGAACACCGGCATACCGCTCTTTTATCATCATAAGAAATGATACGCTGCAATACCCCATCTATGTGTACCGTTTCAGCGACCAGGAATATTCTGCCTTGTGGATGCGTTGCACACACCAGGGAACAGAATTGCAGGCATCCGGCGATTCGCTGCAATGCCCTGCCCATGGAAGCGCCTTCAACAACAAGGGCATCGCTACCAATGGTCCCGCAGATAATTCCTTACGCAGTTTCCCCATACAGGTTACTAACAGCGACATATTCATCGACCTAAGAAAACAATCATGAAAAATCTCGCGATATTATTTCTGCTGGCTTTGAGTATTTGCAAAGGATTTGCGCAAATAGACCCGGTCCTGTTACGGAAACCTGTTACCGATACTTCAAGGATGTTATTGAATATGGATGCCGTGTACAACAGGCCGTTGCTCGCTGCCGGTAAGCTGCCTGTTTCGTTGGGAGGATATGTAGAAGCCAATTATCAATACCTGAATGAAAATGGTATCAGCGAGGGCCACCAGTTCCAGATGAGAAGGCTCACATTGTTTGTTGCCTCTTCCATTTCCAAAAGACTAAAATTTCTTTCCGAGATCGAATTCGAAGATGGAACCAAAGAGATCAATATAGAATTTGCATCTATCGATTTTGAACTGGCACCCCTTTTAAATTTCCGCGGTGGCGTGGTCATGAACCCCATCGGTTCTTTTAACCAGAACCACGATGGCCCCAAATGGGAATTTGTTGACCGTCCGATTTCTGCTACACAGATGCTGCCCGCTACCTGGAGTAATGTTGGATTCGGCGTATATGGAAAAAAATACAGCAAAGATTGGGTATATGGTTACGAACTTTATTTAACAAACGGGTTTGATGAAAGCATCATATCGAATGGGCAGAACAAAACTTATCTGCCTGCAGCAAAGGAAAACCCCGACAGGTTTGAAGAATCTTTTAATGGTGTGCCGTTGCTTACTGCAAAATTTGCCCTGCGTAACAACCGCATTGGAGAGATCGGACTTTCTTATATGGGTGGCGTTTACAATAAGTTCCAGGACGACGGCCTTATCCTCGACAAAAAAAGAAACGTAAATGTGTATGCGATTGATTTCAACACAACACTTTCCAAAACAAAAACATTCATCAATGGTGAATGGGCATGGGTTTCGGTAGATGTTCCCAACACCTATACTGCGCAGTTTGGGCGCGCGCAACAAGGTGGATTCCTGGATATTGTTCAACCCGTATATTCAAGATCACTTTTTGGTTTTGAAAAATCTGTTATCAACGCAGCGATCAGGTTAGAACATGTGGATTGGAATAAAGGAAAATTTATCTCAACTGGGGATAATATTGCAGATCATATTTATTCAGTTGTTTCCGCCATCAGCTGGCGGCCGACACCGCAAACAGTTTTCAGGTTTAACTATCGCTATAACTGGCAAACAGATCTTTTAGGTAATCCTCCATCCAGGCTGGCAGGATTTCAATTCGGATTCTCGACTTATTTTTAAGCCCTCTTATTAGGTGCCATATTGCAGCAATGGAAATTAGTCTTCGGGCTCGGTAGCCAAGAGTAATTTTTCCATTTTTTCTTTTATTTCCCACGCAGGTTAAAGTTCTTCGCAATTTTACAGTTATTTTTTTTACTATTACCTTGTTTTAGAAATCTACAGCATGCTTAAAAATATATTTTCGCTTTTTTTTATAGGATTAACTTTGGGCTTTCTGAATGCCTGCGATTCGCAGTATACTCAATTTGAGATCTTTCCGATTGATCCTGGCGGAAGTCATTTGACAGTCTCATCGGTTGATTCGCTTCCTGTTAAACATTTCTTCCTTGATGGACATATTGACCTACCAGACAGTGTAGAAGTCAGGAAGAAAATCCTTGCATACGTTTCATGGAATGAAAAAGAAACACTTACTAAAAACAAAGCGGTTGAATTGATGTTTTATATATCTCAAACAGGATTTAATAAAGATGCTAAAGCGGTGCACAACGATTTAAACAAAGTGCATGACCCGTACTTATCTCTCATTTATCGAAAAGGTAATTTGTACAGTTCTGCATTTTATGACGGCAAAAAAATGTTGGGTGTTTCTTATGAGATGTATAAATGATCCAGATTAGTATAGCTACGGATTTTAAAGCGCAATAGAAATTACATTACGGCGCAGGCGGCAAGAATTGACTTTCGGCAAAACTGTAGATTAAGTGATCTCATTTTACTCGACCCAATTCCATCCCCTAAGATTATAATATTTTTTGCGTGGGGTGGCATTCAATGGATCTATGCCATTCTTGCGGCAGATTCTAAAATGAATAATAGTTCCAGCTGCAATTAATACAAAAGGGAGAATAATTGCATAGTGGCCAATAATGTAATACAGCCCAAGGGTTATCGTATCGATCAGCAACCATTTCAGGAGTTTCTTCCAGGCAGGAGTTTCAATTTCAAATTTGGCAAAAAATGAATTTGCAAAAGCTTGTATGATGAGCAAAATAATTAATTCAAGTTCTATTCCCATTGTATGTCAATTTTAATTACCGTGTAACAGGGTGGTTTCCTCACTATTAAAAAATGAATCAACAATTGTTGATCACTTGGATCATTGATTTTTCCGTGAAAGCCTGTACATTCCCCACCAGGCAACAGGTGCGAGTAGCAAAACACTGGCCATCCCAGGGAAATATCCGTACGGTTGTCCGGTAAAAAAAGGAAAAATAAAATGGGCAAGCTCTGTAATTCCCATAGCCGCAAAAAATGTCCATGCTAAATAATAACCAAATGCATAACCCTTTTTTACAAGAACTGGAATGGTAATCCAGGCACCTACAGAAACCAGCACGAGCAGTATTACAGGCCACGAAGAAATAGCGGGTGTTTGAACGCCGGTAATATCCGAAAGACGGGCAAAAAAACCGTAAATCTTTTCTTCAACTCTATGTACGATGAATAAAGAAAATGATACCCAAAACGGAACACGTAGGGAAGCAAAGGATGGCTTTCCCGTTACGAAGATCCACAACAAATAACCGCCAAGAAAACCTGAGGTAAAAATCAACGCTGTCCAAAAACCAAAAGCAATATAGCCCAATAATAGAATTACTGCAGTAAATAGAAATGCGCCTATGACAGTAACAGTTTGCTGTTTCATGTGCAATCTAAATAGAGAATCAATGGGTAAAAGAGGCCTGATCTTTCGTAAAAATATTCTCAAATTTAAACCATTTGAACGGGACTAACATTGGTATATTTACAGATAGTAAATTTGTAAAAAAAACAATGCCATGATCCGGGGGCTTCTTGTATGTTTATATGTTGGCTTTTTGTTTTCCTGTCACGACACGTCGGACCACAACATTCATGGGCCTGAGCCGGATACTGCAGATATAAAAGCAAAAAATCAAAAGCCTGACACCTCGCATCACATTGGAACCATTATCGGTTTTACTGACAAGCTAACGCATGAGCTGAAAGATGCGGAAAAGGCAGTAAATACAGAGATTGCTTTTATCAAATTAATCACTATACATCGAAAGGCATTGATAGATATCGCAAATGTTGAGCTATCGGTAGGAGGCCGGGAAGGCCCAGTCGTGTTAGCAAGTGATATAATCTCACGCAGTTATAAATTAATTGGTGCTCTTTCCAAAATTGTAATCAAAGACACCAGTGTACAAAAGCCCCATCAACTTTTGTATAAAATTCCCATGTCGGAAAATGATTTTGAGAAAATGGCTCATTCAGGGTCAGATGATCAACTGTCTCTTGAAATGTCGGTCCTCATTGAAAAAAGTGAAATCATGATAGCCCGTTCGTACCTTAAGACAGGAAAGGACTCTTATCTTCGGGATATCGCTGTCAAGCTCATTAAAGACAACACTAATGAAATAGCAAAGCTTGCCTCGTTAAACACTATTAAATAAGTGCAATGCTTCAACTATTGATTAACACATGCCTGCTGGCTCTGATGCAGGCACTTATACCTAATCACTGGCTTCCTTTAGCCGCCTTAAGCAGGTCAGAAAACTGGACCCGGCAGCGCCTGGAGCTGATGGCATGTATATGTGCATGTGCGCATGTTATGGGTACTTTACTGTTGGGTATTTCATTTGGAATAGCGGGAACAAAACTCTCCCATACTTATGAGACATACCTTCACCTCGCCGCACCAATTGTTCTTATCCTGTTCGGCATTGCTTATTTCCTGGTTGCCAATAAAAATGAACGAAGAGATGAAAGTTATGAACAGGAAAAGCGCACAGGCAAGGCATGGATGGTGGGCATTTTCCTTATGATGCTGCTCTCTCCCTGCCTGGAAGTGCATGATCTTTTTATCGCGGCCGCGGATTATGGTTTTAATAATATCTTATTGCTCGCCATGTTTTATGCTATGGTTAATATTTCGGGGGTACTGCTGATAACGTTCCTGGCTAGCAAATGGTCTGGTAGGATTTACGCGAAGCATGGTAATACACGTCAAAAAAAAATAACGGCACTATTGCTTGTACTCGTAGGCGCAGCGAGTTTTTTTATTCATTGACGGTGTACAGATTTAACATATCCAACCAGCCCTGCTTTCGTATCTTTAACACCCACTAAAATCAATTATAATGAACAGAACATATTGTTACAAATGCGTAATCGTACTGGCTTCACTTATGGGTATGGCCAGCCTGATGTCTTAAATTCATTTTTATGTAATGGGCAAAAAAATGCGGGTTTTATACCCGCATTTTTTTTGCTTTTAGCCCATTGTTTATCACGGCTGCGTGTCGTCAAATTTAATCCGCTGTATTCTTACTGCATTTAAGATCGCCAGTAAAGCAACACCTACGTCTGCAATTACGGCTTCCCATAAAGTAGCAATACCACCGGCACCCAGGATCAGCACGATCACTTTTACAGCCATGGCCAGAATGATATTCTGCCATACTATCTTGCGGGTAATCTTTCCAATTTTTATCGCTACCACTATACGCATCGGCTGATCGTTCTGGATCACCACGTCTGCTGTTTCGATTGTTGCATCACTGCCCAGGCCTCCCATCGCAATACCCGCATCTGCGAGCGCCACCACAGGTGCATCGTTAACTCCATCACCTGCAAATGCAATATGCCTGCCTTCGTTTTTCAGTGCCTGCACCTTTTCTACTTTCCCTTCCGGTAAAAGATCTCCATATGCTTCATCAATACCTATCTGTTTAGCAACATTGTCTACCACAGCCTGCTTGTCTCCGGATAGCATCACTGTTTTGATGTTGAGTTCATGCATGGCTTTGACCGCGGCTGCTGCATCCTCTTTGATCTCGTCAGCAATGGTTATATAACCGGCATATTTACCGTTCACACTCACCGTAACAATGGTATCTGCTATAGATTCAATTTCTGCGGGATAACTGATATTAAACTTTTTAAGCAGCTTAACATTACCCGCAAGCACTTCTTTACCATCCACTTTGCCTTTCAGACCGTGGCCCGCTATCTCTTCGATATCCGTTGCTTTTGCGAGGTCCCCCTTCTCCTTTGCATAGTCAGAAACAGCTTTGGCAACCGGGTGGGTAGAATTTGCTTCAACAGCAGCAGTCAACTTTACCAGTTCGTCTTCCGACATATCCTGCGGTTGTATTTTCTGTACTTTGAAGACACCCTTGGTCAGTGTGCCTGTCTTATCCATGACGATTGTATTGATCTTTGTCATGACATCCAGGAAATTTCCGCCTTTGAACAGTATCCCGTGCCTGGATGCAAGACCGATACCGCCAAAGTAACCCAAGGGAATGGATACTACCAGCGCGCAAGGGCAACTGATGACCAGGAACACCAACGAACGGTAAAACCAGGTCTGAAAAATATAGTTGTCTACAAAAAAGTAGGGAACCAGGCATACGCCAAGTGCGAGCAGGAATACGATGGGTGTATATACTTTGGCAAATTTTGAAATAAAGAGTTGCGTCTGTGATTTACGCGCGGTTGCATCCTGCACCATTTCAAGAATGCGGCTGAGTTTACTGTCTTTGAAAAGCGCGGTCACTTTGATTTCAGCAACACCGTTGAGGTTGATCATACCAGCCAGCACTGCCTCGCCTTTGCGTTTGGTATCAGGCTTGCTTTCTCCAGTGAGCGCTGCAGTGTTGAACGAAGCGCTTTCAGAAATCAGTTCACCATCAAGTGCTACTTTTTCTCCCGGTTTCGCCTGTATGGATTCCCCGACCAGTACTTCTGCGGGCGATACTTCCAGTGGGCTACCGTTACGCAACACCGATACTTTATCGGGGCGCACATCCAGCAATGCCTTGATGCTTTTTTTGGCGTTAGCGACCGCTGCATCCTGGAACCATTCCCCTATACAATAGAACACCATGACTGCAACACCTTCACTGTATGAACCGATAATAAATGCACCGATCGTTGCAACCGACATGAGAAAAAATTCGTTGAAAAAATCAGCCCGCTTCGCTTTGCGCCATGCCATATCCAGCACGCGCCATCCTGCCAGCAGGTAAGCTGCGAGGTTTATGATAAGATCGGGCAATGGGGGTGGAACATATCTAAACCCGAATTTGAGCACCATCAATACGGCTAATATCGCAAGCGCCAGCAGAAGATCCCAGTGCGATTTCCAGCCCGTCGTTTCTGCTCCTCCATGATCATGCCCATCATCGTCACTATGTTCCTCTTCATCCCCGTGATCGTGACCGTCGTCTTCAGTGTGTTTTTTTTCACCGTGATCATGCCCGTCATCTTCGCTATGTTTCTCCGGTTTGCCGGATGGTACAGCAGTTCTTTCTGTCGCCTCCGGTTCAGATGATTTTTCAGCTTGCTGATCATCCTGCGTGTTGTAACGATCTTTTGCCATGGTATTAAATTTAAAAAATAAAAAATGATAGTATACCTGTTATGATAAGTGTGATGCCTGTAATGATGCCTGCATTATGTTCCAATGCATGCCAGTTAAGTTTTAGCAAACCCTTATATGCCCGTGACACCAGCCATGTCATGCCAGCGGCTGTAATAACTACATACATAGCAGCTATAATTACCACCAGCCATTGTGACTGGGTGCCAGCCATCAGAAAATAAGCTTCGATTTCCATACATGGCGAGAAAAACATAGCTAGTACCAACGCAATAATGATTCGATTTTTGCTATAAATTTTCTGCGGCACATCCGAGAGTTGAAAATGTTTATGCCGGTGGTGACGGTAGATAAAGAAAGTTCCAAGTATGATGAAAATAATTGGGGCCACCAGGTGCGTAAAATGATTGATCTTTTGTGCCATTGAATTCCCCAGAAACCCTAATAGGAGGCCAATGACAACCGTGCTCAGCCCGTGCGCCAGTGCTGCCACCAGGGTCACTTTGGAAGTTTCAGCAGCCGACCATTTTTCCCTTCTTCCTATGGCAAGTACTGGTAGCCAGTGATTGGGAATAATGGCGTGTAAAACACTCAATAAAAAACTTCCGATAAGAATACTGAACATTTGTTTATTTATTTTCTCTCGTTTTTTTAAAACTGTAAATAGATCAGTGCAATAGCAGCAACTGACATTATTATCAGCGTAAGCCATCCGAGTACGTTGGATAGCTTACCATTTGTATTCTCTTTCATAATCTTCTTATTATTGGATATATGCAGGACAATCGCTATCAGTATAGGCGAAGTTAATCCATACAGAATGGCTGTATACAGCAGTGCCTTGATTGGGCTGATACCAAAGTAGTTAATGGAGAGTCCGAGTAAAAGTGAAATGATGATAACAATATAAAAGGATTTGGCCCGGTAAAATTTTGCATCCAGGTTTCCCTTCCAGCCAAAAGTTTCAGATACAATGTAGGAGAGAGATCCACTTAAGACTGGTATAGCAAGAAAGCCGGTTCCGATTACCCCAATGGTAAATATCAGGTAGGAAGCTTTTCCTGCCACAGGCTCCAATGCCTTAGCCGCCTGTTCTACTGTATCTATTTGTGTAATTCCATTGGCAAACAGGGCGGTGCCGGTGGCAAGGATGATAAAAAACATAACCAGGTTGGACAGCAGCATTCCCAGGTTTACATCAAGCCGCATTTTAGCAATCAACAGGCTGAGGAAGTTTTTTGTTTTTGCCTCTAAGACTTTGGTGTCCTCATCCCTTCGGGCAATTCTATTTCTGGCGAGTATGAGCTGCCTGGAAGATTTGACGTCTTCGGCTTCCATGGTAACCTGCCAGAAAAAAAGATAAGGCGATATGGTTGTACCTAAAATAGCAACAAGTATTTCAACAAACTCTTTATTGAAATGGATGGTAGGAACAAACGTATTTTTAAGGACTGCTCCCCAGTCCGGGTGCGTAAAAAACGGAACAGCAATGTATAGGAACAAGGAAAGGCATAGGTATTTCAGGACAGACACGATCTTTTGGTAAGGAAGGTAGACTATCATAACAATCAGAACCGCAGTAAACAAAACGCTGAATAAAAGAGGTGATACCGAAGGAAAGATCAGGTTTGCGACCGCACCCATGCCCGCGATATCTGCCCCAATATTTAGGATGATCGCTGGGACACTGAAGAGAAGCATCAGGTAAAGTATCGGTTTGGAATAATGTTTCTTAAGTGTTGTGGTCAATCCAACCGAAGTCATAATGCCGATGCGGGCGCACATTTCCTGGATCGCTGCCATCAGCGGGAAAGTGATCAGCGAAGCCCATAGGGTCGCAAGGCCGAATTTCGCGCCCGCCTGGGAATAGGTGGCGATACCCGACGGATCGTCATCACTGGCACCGGTGATCAGCCCTGGCCCTAGGGCTTTAAAAAACTTACTAATTTTTGCTGAATATTTTTTCATAGTCGGTTCGCCGCTTTTTTTTTGCGTTTTTGTTTTTTACAAATGCTATTCTCAAGTACACAAATACTGCTAAAGGTGTCAGCATGTTTACCGTTGTCGAAAATCCGGACCTGAAAAAGGCATGGTGAAAAAATGAATACGCATTGGTTGCAATACAAACAACAATAAGTGCTTCAAGACAATAAAAATATTTTTTCACTTTCCCTGTTTTTAATTGTTTACTATTTACACACTATTTGCCAAATCCCGCAATGGTATTAATGGTCAAAGCCACTATTATCGTATTAAACACAAACGAAATAAGACTGTGCATCAGCACAAAACGCCTGATTACCCTTGATTCAACCTGCACATCAGAGACCTGGAAGGTCATACCGATCACAAAAGAAAAGTAAGCGAAGTCTACATAGTCGGGGGCTTCTTTGGAAGGGAAACTGATACCGCCCACATTGCTTCCTGTTGCCAGTGAATTATGATCGTGATACAGATGCGCATACCGGATGGTAAAAATGGTGTGCAATAGTATCCATGATAAGAGCACAGGCGACAATGTGATTGTCATGTAGAGTATTTTATCCATGTAAGGTTCTGACTGACTGCTTAAAAGCAACAACGTGGCAAATACGCTGAAACAAAGCGCAACGAGCACAATGGTAAAAATTACTTTTAATCCTTCATCCTGAACAGCCACGACGTCACAGAGTTCTTTTTCTCCGGTTGAAAAGAAGAGAGCCCAACTCAGTGCGATCATAGTAAGGCAGAAGGCATCCCATGCGAGGATCATGCGGCATTGCATTTCAATGTTGGTAAGCCTTAAAAGAAAAAAAACAATTGCAGCCATGCAAATAGCAAATAGCAGTTTGGTTATGCCGCTGGTTTGTTTCAATTTCCTGTATCTGATCTTTTTCATGATATGGCGCATGGATTAAATATTATTAAGAACGTCCTCTGTTTTGTCGATGTGTATTTCGATAGTGGTGTGGTTAATTTTAAATCTGGTAGCCAGCAATTCTTTAAGTGACCGTGAAATTTCGCTGGCCTCTTCAAGTGAGGTTTCGGGTTCCATAATTACATGCACACTTAAGGCATACATACCTGAAGTAAGTGTCCAGATATGGAGATCATGAATACTGATGACACCAGGCTTGGCAGTAAATAGGTTATTCACTGCATTGTAGTCTATATCTTTAGGTACGGCTTCGAGTAAGATATTCACCGACTCTTTTAAAAGATTATAGGTCCGGGGTAATATAAAAAGGCCAATGGCAGCGCTCATAATTGGGTCAATGTATAACCATCCTGTCGCCAAAATGATACATCCCGCAATAATCACTCCCACAGAACTCAACATGTCGCTTACCACCTCCAGGAATGCTCCTTTGATATTGATGCTTTCCCTGGAACCGGATCTCAATATCTTCATCGAAATCAGGTTGATGATTAACCCGCAGAAAGCCACCACCAACATAGGGATACCAGCTACAGCGGGCGGGTTGCTGAACCTTTGCCAGGCTTCGTATAAAATGTAGCCGGAAATAAACAACAACACAACCGCGTTGAGCAGTGCCGAAAAAATTTCCGTGCGGTAGTAACCGTATGTCTTCCATGCATTGCGCGGCCGGGAAGACATCCAGATAGCAAACAGCGCCAGGCCTTGTCCTCCAACATCCGTAAGCATATGTGCTGCATCAGATAATAAGGCAAGGCTGTTGGACATAAAACCCACCACCACCTCGATCACGAAATAGACGAACGTAATAATGAAAACGGTTTTAAGTGACCGGTTGTGTTTACCTCCTGCTGAAAGTGCAACAATATCCTGTGCCATAACTGAAAAATTCTTGGATAATGATTTTAGTCTTCGTCTTCGTGATGCCCCGCACCCTTAACCATTCTTTTCTTCCACTGAATATACCATTTCTGGTGGTGCAGGGAAAGGAGAAAATACAGGGTCAGTGCGCCAGCCAATGCTATGATATACATATCCAGGCCGATAGCCACCCCCACGGCAGCAGTACACCAAACAGTTGCTGCAGTAGTAAGCCCGTGCGAAGTGCCTGCACTGTTGTTTCGATAGATAATTCCCGCGCCAAGGAAACCAACACCTGTCACAATGTTAGCAATCACCCTGGAGGCGGCAGCAGGGTCACCGGTGAGATGACATGCGATAGCTGTAAATAGTGTCGAACCAATACATACAGCAGCATATGTCCTGATGCCTGCATCCCTCCCATGTATTTCCCTGTCATACCCGATCAAGGCACCGAGTATAAAAGAGGCCAGTAATTTTACGATGATGATGAGTTCAAATCCGATGTCCATAACTTGCATTTAAATTTTTCTTTTGCATTTGCTTTCTCCAACAATACGCCCTTTTCACTAAACAATATTTCGCCTTTTGCAGTATTGTAAAAAGCGGGAAGAATTGCTGGGATTTTTTACATTTTAAGGTATTTCAGTCAAAACACTTTTCTACACCTCGATCCATTTCATCGCTTTTTTGCGATCCTGCAAACCAAAGCATCGAACGTCTGCGTTTGGTGCAATTCCTTTTATTACTGTTAGAAATACCTGCCATTTTTCAGTCGCAACTATCGCTATTTTCTCCATCGCTGCTGCGCGTGGGAAAGCCAGCTGGTAATCACCATCGGTCGCCGGTTTGCTGCAATAACTTTCGTCTAAAATGGAATTATCATCTATTTCAAAATACCATCTGACCTTCTTGCCCCTGCTTTCAATGTTGTGAACAAGCGGAAGAATCTTCGCATACCCGGCAGCGCTCAACATGGTGTCTGTGCGGGTAGCGATGATATTGTTATGCGTAAATTCAAGCAGTTGAAGCATCTTGTAAGAGGTTTAAAACTGATTATTCTTCTTCCTCTTCCGAGTTGTTCATTTTAGATAACAGGTCATAGGCACCTTTGATTACAATCTTGCTTTTGGGGTCAAATTTTTCAGGCAGGATCACGGCCGTAAAACCGTTCTCCGTTACGCCTATACCCACTTCGACCCTTCTGAACGAATGGTGCTTTTCTTTGTCCGCTGTTTTTGTGTTTTGCTCTCCTTGTTTGGATGGCTCTTCCACAAAAATGTAATGCTTTCCACCTGAAGGCACGACCGCAGCCTGCGGCAAAGCTGGTGTGCTGGACGTACCGATTTCAACGATGGCATTGACGAACATACCGGGCAGCATATTGCTGGTTAATCTTTCAATAGCGGCATGCACTTCCACGGTCCGGTCGGTATCGATGTCTTTACCAATCAGGAATACTTTGGCCGTACGTTCTACGCTGTCACCGGTGGCACGGAAGCGTACCTTTTGCCCGAGTTTTATATTCGGCAAGTCTTTTTCAAACACTTTAACCCTGATCATGATGTTATTGGTATTGGCCATATCAGCCATCAATTCGTTGGGTCCGATGAATTTGCCGACGTTGGAATATACGTGGGTAATGTAGCCGTTGGTCGGGGCATAGATACGGGTTACGGAAGTAAAATTACCGGCCTTAACGCTGGACGGGTTAATGTTCATGATTCGCAGCCTGGCCTTCAAGCCCTCAAGCCTCGCATTCATGGTGTTGTATTCACTCGTTGCTTTCTGTAACGATTTGCGCGCTGCGATGTTTTCTTTCACCAGTTCTTCCTGTCTTGTAAGATCCTGCTGTAAAAAACTGAGCTGGCTGCTGGTTTCCAAATAATCCTGCTGCACCTGAACAAACTCCGGATTTTCAATGGTGGCGATCAGTTCGCCTTTCTTCATGTATTTTCCTTCGATGACAGTGGTGCTCCTGATCGACCCTCCATAAGGTGAAGTAATACTTACCAGATCCTGTGGGGGAACATCAATGGTGCCGGATGCCTTAATATAGTTGCTTAAGTTGGTAGTGATAACCCCACCGAAACGGACATCTACAGTCTGGAACTGTTCATTGGTAAATTCAACCACATCCGGGTTGTGTTCCTCTGCCTTCTCTACCTGAACTTCTTCTTTTTTGGAAGAACAGGCTGTAAAGAAAAAAGAAAGGGTGAGTGCTATTGCATAAAGTGTTTTGCGCATGGTAGTAAAAATTTATAAACCTGTAATTAATTCCAGTTCGATCGCTGACTGGTTGTATTGATTCAATAATTCGATGTATTGGCGGCGGACACTGTTTGCATTGTTCAGTGATTGAGACAACTGGTAGTAATCCATTTCTCCGGCTTCAAATGCGCGCTGCGAGGTACGTATGAGCAGCTGTGCCTGGGGAAGTGCCGTTTTGCGGTAATAATTCAGCTGAATCGTAATTCGCCGTAGGTCAGAAAGGAGTAATGACCCTCTTTGTGAAAGGCTGAAATAAAACGCCTGGACTTCAGCTTCCCTTCGCTGCCGGTTGATCTGGGCCGCACGTATCCGCGCTTTCTGGGGTCGGGCAAAAATCGGTATGCTGATACCTGCCTCAATGCCCTGGAAACGTTTACCTGCGCCATAATATTTAGGAGACCCGTTTACATCGTAGGTACCTACCAGTGACTGATTAAAATAGCCCACGTTAAAATCAGGCAGGAGTTTACTCTTTTCTACGCTGATCTCCTTTTCCGCAACGGCGATTTGTGACCGGAGTGCCTGTAGCTCAGGGTTATTACTGAGCAAGCCTGAATCGAGATTCATTACAAGATGTTTTTCTACCAGAAGTGTATCTGCAATCCCGCTGAGGCTTGAGTCGAAAGTGAAACTGGCCAATTGTCCGAGATCCGTCCTGATCTGTTCCCCAAGTTGGTTGCTCTGCGCGATGGCTTCCTGGAGCTGGGTATTGGCGTTGTATTTCTCCAGGATATTGGTTTCACCGGCCGTAAAGCGGGTGTCCGCTGCTTTGAGTACCCGCTCATATAGGCTAACCAATGTGTCGTTAAGCCTGCGTTGTTCCTGCCGGTAAATCAACCTGTAGTAAATGCTTTTAACCTGGTAAGTCACCTGGCTTCTATAGATGCCCACCTGCAGGCGGCTCGCATCGATCGATGCATCGCTGAGTTCGGAAAGCCGTTTTAAGTAAACAGGGTTGGGAATGTTCTGCGTAATGGTGATGTTGTTGTCATACACGATCGGACTGTTATACTGCCCCAGCGTTAAGGTGATATTGGTTTTGCCGATATCTTTTGCCGCCCCTTTAAGCGCCTGTTGGTAATCAATGTTCAGGTTGCCCGCCCTGATGTTAGGGTTGGCATCCAGCGAACGGCTTATGGCCGACTGAAGGTTGATCCTTGTATTGGTGGCAGTAGCCGGCACCTGTGCATTCACTGTAGCTGAACCGCCCAAGAACAATAACAACATGGTCACTACCGCCGTCACTTTTTTGGGCTCTTTACCTTTGCCGAACCTTTCAAAGAAAGTGTAAAGCACAGGCAGTACAATGAGTGTTAGCAGTGTTGCCGTAAGCAGCCCACCAATCACAACTGTCGCTAGCGGCTTTTGTACCTCGCCACCGGCACCGGATGAAAGTGCCATAGGCAGGAAACCAAGTGAAGCCACTGCTGCAGTCATCAGTACCGGCCGCAATCGGATAGCGGTTCCCTTCATTATGATATCATTTAAATTGGTTAGTCCAGTTTTTTTAAGCCGGTTGAATTCCGAGATAAGAACGATCCCGTTCAGTACGGCAACGCCAAAGAGGGCGATAAAACCTACACCGGCTGAAATACTGAAAGGCATGCCGCGGATCAGCAGTGCGAACACTCCGCCGATGGCTGACATCGGGATTGCGGTGAATATGAGTAAAGAATATTTAAAGGAGCCAAATGCGAAATACAGTAACAGAAGGATAAGCCCCAATGCTACAGGTACTGCTATGGAAAGCCTTTTGTTAGCTTCTTCCAGGTTCTTAAACTGACCACCGTAAGTAATGTAATAACCCACCGGCATTTTGATCTTCTGGTCAATTTTCAGCTGCATTTCTTCTACCACAGATGCGATGTCTCTTCCACGAACGTTAAAGCCAACTATGATTCTGCGTTGCGCCTGTTCACGCTGCACCTGGTTGGGCCCTAATACCAGATTGATATCTGCCACCTGTTCGAGCGGAATCTGGGTTCCGTCAGCAGCCACCACAAAGAGCCTGCGTACATCTTCAATACCCTGGCGCTCGGCCTGTTGTAATCGGATAACAAGATCAAATCGCTTCTCTCCCTCAAATACGGTACCGGCCTTACCACCGGCAAAGGCAGTATTGATTACCTGGTTGATATCGGATACATTTAGACCAAACTGTGCGATCTTGTCACGGTCGAGCTTAACTGAGATCTGTGGCAGACCACCCACCTGTTCTACGTACAGGTCCTCTGCCCCTTTGACTGTGGGAACGATACTACCGATCTTTTTAGCCAGTTCGGCAAGCACCTGCATGTCTTCCCCGAATATTTTAATGCCCACGTCCTGGCGCACTCCCGAGATAAGCTCATTAAAACGAAGTTGTATGGGCTGTGAGAAACCAAAACTTACACCGGGGATTCTTTCCAGCGCTTTTTTCATTTTCTCAGCCAACTCTTCGCGTGTACCTGCGCTCACCCATTCTTTTTTGGGTTTAAGAATAATAGTGATGTCTCCAGCTTCGATAGGCATGGGATCAGTAGGTATTTCAGATGCACCGAGTTTACCAATTACTTCTTTCACTTCCGGAAATTCTTTGGTGAGTATATTGGAAGCCTGGGTTATTTTTTCAACAGTCTGGCTTAGGGAACTTCCCGTCAACAACCTTGTTTCAACCGCCAGGTCGCCTTCTTCCAATTGCGGGAGAAATTCTCCACCCAATTTAGAGAACACGAAAAAAGCAATAACCATCAGAGAAACTGCGATCAGTACCACTATTTTTTTCATGCGCAGGGCGCCTCTGAGAACAGGTGTATAAATACGATGGAGGAAATCCATCATCTTATCTGAGAGATTTCGTTTATGTTTTATGTTTTTGCTGAGAAATAACGCACTCATCATGGGAACATAAGTCAGTGACAGCAGGAAGGCGCCAAGGATAGCAAAAGAAACGGTCTGCGCCATTGGCCGGAACATTTTACCTTCTATGCCTACCAGTGCCAGGATAGGCATGTAAACTATAAATATTATGATCTGCCCGAATGCTGCCGAGTTCATCATTTTTTTTGCCGACGAGCCCACCTCGCGATCCATCTCCGCCTGGTCAATTCTGCCCTCTTTACGGCTGGCAAGGTGATGCATTGTAGCTTCAACGATAATGACCGCTCCATCTACGATCAGCCCAAAATCAATGGCGCCAAGGCTCATAAGGTTTCCCGATACGCCAAAGAGATTCATCAGCGAAATGGCAAAGAGCATGGCTAGTGGAATCACGGAGGCAACGATCAGGCCTGAGCGGATATTACCCAGGAAAACCACGAGTACAAATATGACGATCAGCGCTCCTTCTATGAGATTTTTCTTAACCGTATCGATCGCCCTTCCTACAAATTCACTGCGGTCAAGGAAGGCTTCGAGCACCACACCTTCGGGAAGGGTCTTCTGTATCTGTAAGACTTTTTCTTTGACTCGTTTGACTACTTCGCTGGAGTTACTGCCTTTAAGCATCATAACGATTCCTCCAACAGCTTCACGATCGTTTCGCGTCAGTGCGCCATAGCGATTGGCTGCCCCAAAACCGACGGTTGCAATGTCGCGAATGGTAACCGGGAAACCGGATTCAGTTTTTTTCACCACGATGCGCTCGATATCACCGAGGTTGGTAATGAGACCTTCACTGCGTATGAAATAAGCGTTTGGTTTTTTATCAATATAGGAACCACCGGTATTCTGGTTGTTTTTTTCCAACGCGGTAAATATGTCCCCAATGGAAATATTGTAACTGCGCGTCTGGTTTATGTTCAGGGCGATCTCGTATTGTTTTAAGAAACCACCGAAACTATTGACCTCAGCGATGCCGGGTGTACCGAGCAGTTGCCTCCTTACATACCAATCTTGAAGGGTCCGCAGGTCGGTTGCATTATATTTATTTTCAAAACCTTTTTTGGGATGAAGTACATATTGGTATATCTCGCCGAGTCCGGTAGAGATAGGTGACATTTCCGGTTCTCCGGTGCCGTCCGGTATTTTGCTTCTTGCCTCCGGAAGCCTTTCAGCTACCTGCGAGCGGGCCCAATAAATATTGGCATCATCATGAAAGATGACGGTTACCACTGAAAGCCCAAAGCGGGAGATAGAGCGAACCTCCTGTATTTCCGGAATCAGGGACATGGTCTGTTCCACCGGGTAAGAAATGAGCTGCTCTACTTCCTGGGCGGCCAGTGACGGACTAACTGTGATGATCTGTACCTGGTTATTGGTGATGTCAGGAACCGCATCGATCGGAAGTTTGTTTAGAGACATTACGCCCCATATAATGAGGGCAAAGGTGAAAATGCCGACGACTAATTTATTCTTGACAGAAAAATCTATGATCTTATTTAACATGACCTATAAATGATTTGAAATCAGATGAAAGTATTTCAACAACATACCCGCCATAGCCAGCAGCAGAACAATAGACAGCACAACAATGGTAATGGACTTGGTAATTCGGATCCATTTTGGTTTAACCGGGTCTTTTATTTTGCTATAAACAATTTTCTGCTTGCGGCCTGGCGGCTTTGACTTAGCCATAACCACACTGGTTGGATAGTGAGAAAATGATGATAGTCCGTGCATTAAGCACAGCAGAATTCGTGCGTTTTAGCGCACTACAATTAAGCTATTAACTGCGGAGGTTGCCAGATGGGCAAGGATATACCGGTGATGTCACCAGGTAAATAAGAAGGTATTTTGTTAATGTAAATCTGAGGTGGCATTTCCAAAGAGAGGAAACTTGTTTTGATAAATACATTGGCGCAGCAACCGCAATGGCAAAACGGCGGGCAAAGATCATTGTTACCCTGGTTTTCTTCGTGGTTGGTTTGGGCAGTGATTTCTGTGTTTGCTTTTCCAGCTTTCATAGCGTTGCCCCTGTCTGCACACGGGAGAAGACTCAGTCCCAGTACAATAAACGTTAATATGAAAACGGTAATACGCATGAGGTGCAAAAGTAGGGTGTTTATCGGCAAAACAATTTATTAGATAGGGTAAAAAATCACAATGTGGTTGCAATTACATTATATGGAGTCCTCAGGTTCCGTTTCAATAAGTAGTTTTTCCAGCCTGTCCTGCACTTCTGCAGGTAGTTCCGGATCCAGCTCCAGGTTAAAAGTATGGCTGGTTTCATCAGTTTTCAAAATAAAGGTCTCTTCAAAGCGTTTATGCAGTAAAAGTGAATCATAACTGGCCTTTAGTCCTGATACCCCCATTTCAAAAGAAGTCCGCCATTTTTCCATTTTAAGCCCATCCATACATGTATTTTACAAAACAGTGGAAAAAATCGTGCCCACACTCCAAATCTTTGCCAGGGGTAAGATTTTCCTTAAAAAATGAGAAACAGGTACGCTGAGAATTAATTATCAGGATCAAGGATCGAGTGAAAAGCGGCAAGGTCTCTGTCAATATCAAAGGGTGACTTAATCAGAATGGAATTGTAGCTGCCTAGCTGTTTGGCAATGGAAACTTGAAAAAATAACTCGCTTTCCAGAAGAAACCTTTGGATTTCCGGGACAGCTCCAGATTGTAAAAAATGAAGCAGGGCTCCCGATCTGTTTGGGCTGAGTCCGAAAAGACTGCATTGAGATGAGGCTTCCCCAAACAGGTCTTCCGGAAGAAGGGAAAGATCAGGAAAATTGTTCGACGCAAAAAGCACAACAGATGGGTTGGCAGTATCATAATTCATCGTTTGTACAAACCCTTTGTCGGCGCCCAGGCCGTCAACGTCATTTGAAAGCAATTCAAACCGCCACCGTGATGCCCCGAGCCATAATAAGATGTCTGAATTTTCCGTATCTGGAGACGGCGGCAATAAAACATATTTGTCCATTTTACCACAACAAAAATCCGCCAGTGCCAAATAGTGGCGGAAAAGACTGCTATATATGATAGGGTCTACAGGTTGAAGGCCTGTGGCCGGATAGGATAAGCTTCCGTCAGTCAATCCCGGCATTGATTCGTATGCGGGCGGTTCGACATAGAGATAAGTAAACAGTCCCTTTATTTCTTCTTTTCTAAACTGGATAGGGGTCATGAGTCAAAAGTAGTTCTTGTGCCAATTGGAAAGACTTTGGTACAATTATTTTACAAATAAATTTGCAGGTTACTGGACGCTCCTAACCTCAACAGCATTGTGAGCGATTTAACACGACCTTTTTTGGTTAGTGCCTAGTTTTTGACCTATTTAAAAAAACACCTTTATGAAAAACCCGTTTATAAAACTCTTTTCTCTTTTTGCCGTTTCCGCTATACTGTTCACCAGCTGTTCCTCAAAGGCTTATATTCAGCGGGATGACACCGTCGATCTTAGCCAGTACAAAACATTTGCATGGTCAGAAACACAGGAAGTGCACGAGCAGAAAAAACACAACGACATTCAGGAAAGTAAAATCAGAAATGCTGTAAATCAAAGTCTGATAAGTGCAGGATGGCGGGAGGATCCCACAAACCCGGACGCTGTTTTAGCTTATGATGTACTTGTTGAAAGAAATACCCGAAGAACAAGTGATCCTGTCTACACGCCCTCTTATTCGCGCATGTATTACAACCCCTATACAAGAAGATTGGGAACTCTTTACTATCCCTCCCGCTTTGCCGGTTATAACAATTCGCAATATCAGGTAACGGAAGGTACTTTAACCGTAAGTTTAATCGATGCAAAAACAGACAAAACCTTCTGGCAAGGCTGGACAACAAAAGAGGTAAATACCAAACTGTTATCAGATCAGGAAATTGAAAGTTCAGTAAAAAGCATTTTCAAAAAATTCAGTAAGTAATCAAATCTAAATGCTGATTAATAAATGCTTTTGTTACTCCTTACTTCGTTGGAAGGATAGTCTATCTGCAAAAAAATTGCATTAGATCTATAATAAGGTGGTGTGAAAACTATATGTCTTAAAAATCATGTTTAAGATTACCCGATTAAAAACAATTTTTAATCGGGTAAAATCTTAGGGTTACTTCCTAGGATGATGTTCTTTCTCTTTATGATGCTCATCATGTTCATGATGCTCTGCTTCCGGGTGTTTTTCCAGCACATTAGGATCCGTATTCCCATCGTGATGTTCAGGATGTGGATGATGTTCCAGTTCCTGATGATGTTCAGCATGCTCATGCTGTTCCGGGTTCGCTTTACCTGTGCCAGGCGTTTGGTTGACACCGTCTTTTTTTTCTTCGTTATTGTTTGTCATAATTTAAATTTTATTAAAATATGAAAAAAACATGCCACCTCTCTACTTAGATTAACCTTCTGAGGTTAGCATCTCTGCATCTTTGCCTGTCCACTATATTCTACGCTTTGTAGTTATTTAAATAGCTGGTTACGCTACCTGGTCTAATTAGGTAAAATGCCATACAATCAAAATAGACTATTTGATATCTGCCATCTTCCGCGCTGCATCAAATGCTCACCTTGGGCTAACAACAGTTCTCTCCCCCCTGCATTGGCGGACATTTCACTGTTCCATAGCTGCAAAAAACACAGCAGTCGCCTTGTTTTGGTTTTAAGCGTGTTTTGCAGTTTTTGCACTCGTAAAAAAAAGTACATGCATTTGTTGGCATTATTTCCTCTTTTGAATGGCCGCATTCCGGACATTTAATAATGGATCGCAATACAATTTCATTTGCTTTGTGAAGCCTGTTTCTTTGAAAATTCCAAATGGTTGCCGCCAACATTCCAAACATTCCGGCGTAGAGAAAATAAATCCAATTGTCGTTATCATTAAAATGATATGCGTAAAAAATGAGAAGCCCACTGGGAACGGCCACCAATAATGGATACAAACAACCATGTTTTCGGTAAGAAATATAAAGCCCAAGTATTGAGACCAAAACCATAGCCTGAAAGATCCACATCGTCCAGCCACCAAAAAGTTCCGCGCTGCCCAATCCAAGAGCAGATGCCGCAAATGCAAAAAGCGGGAAACAACAGGGTGAAAATATTGCTGTCAGAAATAACCCTGCTGTACCGAATTTGTCTATATTTTTTGAAATTTTAAATGTCATCTATTACCAGGTAATTTATTTGTTTAAATTTCAATACTGTGTTTATTGTAACTTTTTGGGTTCCGGTATGTTCAGGGCAGGCAGTACGGTAATTGGTTATTTTCATGTACTAAGTCTTTTTATTTGCCTAAGCATATATCTTCGGATAATCTGGCTAAAGGGCCTTACAAAGAACCAATAAGCCCTAAATTTTGATTTCATTTCCCTGCTACCACACCATATTCTTGTTTCAGTTGAAACCACGCATTTTGATGAACCTTGTTCTTCAACCTTAAAATTAATCACTGCTTTGATTATTCTCTGTCCTTTCGTTTCAATAAATAGCGACGGTGAAGAAATTGATACGCAGCCATTGAACATGGGACTTTCTGTAACTATTCCAAACACAATTTCGTCTCCAGGGTTTTCTTCTAATTTGATAAAGCCCATTTTCGTAAGGCCTTCGATAGTATATGCTCTTTTCGGAATCCCTCTTAACCAGAATAGTAATGTAACTACCGTAGCCCCGCTTAAATCACGATGTAACATTTTGTGATAGATTTCATTAGCTGGACCATTCGCTTTAATGGAATGAAATTCTTTGAAATCGTAAACAGAAACATATTTATCTATTAACATTACTCGTTTTTAGCAGAATCGTTCAATCCCTCCGTTTAATATGCATTGAATAAATTATACTCTAACCGCACAAACAACCCGTTCGGGGCAGTACGGTAAAGTGAACTGCTCATTTGTTGCCTGTAACCTATATCAACCCTGGCAACACTATTAAAGATAAGCTGCATAGAAGGAGCAATATCCATATAATATTTGCCTGATCCCAGATTGAATTGGTTAAGGAATTCCAACATCAGGTTAAGATTGGTTTGTTTATAGTCCGTATACTCTTTCGGCAACATCAATTTACCGATAGATAATGTATAATTGATCGCCTGCCTGTCCAGATTTCCGTACGGAAATTTATTGTTGCCGCCGTTGTCCAGTGTTTTGATAAATGAAAGGCCTGATGAAATCGCCACTTTGTGGAGTAACTGTGTAGCAACGATACCGGCCTCAAATCCTGTATTGTGACCGTACAGGTTGATCTCTTCCTGGTGAATATCGCTGTTATTAAAACTGTACCTGCCAAATGCTGCCATACGAAAATGTTTCTGCACTTCATCATTGCTCAGGAAGCGGTATTTGGCATAGATGCTGCCACCCTCTACGGATAATCCTTTGTTTCTGTTTGATAGAAAAGCATCAAAATGAACCATGGTGGTTTTGGAAACGCCAACCATTATCTCAGGTATCATGTGATAATTGGATTTGGCTGTGTAAGATTCCGGCATGATGAAATTATTCAGCCGAAGGCCGATACTCTTGGCAGCCATGTTGCTGGCCGGTTCTGTATACACATATAGTTCCTGCGCCATGCTGCTGATCGAGATCAGCAACAATGCAGTAATTAGTTTGGTCTTCATATAAAAAATTAAAGGGCTTTGCCGCTAAGCAAAGCCCGATGATTAAATGGTTACATTATACACGCCGTTTCCGCTGGTTGGGGCAGCCAGTGTATTTTTCTTGAAATCCTTTGTTGATACAAATCCTTTATCAACGATTCTTACCTGTTTTGCGCCGTTCAAGGATTTTTCTTTTGCATTAAGAATGTAAAAAGTTTTATCACCGACCTTAACGGGTTCGTTGGATTTTATTTCTGTATTATTGAAATTCACAAAAGCAACAAAGCTCGCAACAGTAAACCCCGCATCTTCTACTTTCTTTTTCAGTTTATCGAAATCAACAGAAGAACCCTCCTTAAAGGTTATTTCGAATGTAGACGTTTTGATATTTGGATTTACAGTCTGCACAAAATCGATTGTCTTTAAAGCCTTATTGATAGAGTTACTGCACATGCTGCAGGTTAAACCACTTGCCTGCAGGGACACCTTTGAAACCTGCGCATTGGTTGCTATCGAAATTATTGCTGCTATTAAAAAAAGAAATGTTTTCATGATATAATTTTTAGGTGATCGTCTTTTTAAAAATAATTACTAATCTTTCGTTGTAGGTTTTACCGCTGTTAAGGCCATACCACATTTTGAACACTTGCCCGGTTTATCGCTGGTGACATCTGCATGCATGGGACACCTATATCCATTCATCACTTCCATTTTCATTTGTTCTTTTTTGGAAAGATTCAGGTTCTTCCCGCATTTGGAACACTGGCCCGGTTTATCGCTTATCACTTCCGGGTGCATTGTACATGCATATTTTACAACACCGGCCTTCATCAATTCTTTCTTAGAAAGATTGAGAGCCATACCGCATTTAGAACATTTTCCCGGCTTGTCACTGGTTTCTTGCGGATGCATTGGACACGTATAGCTAATAATAGTAGTGGAAGCCTTAGCATCTTTGATACGGTCTGATTTATTGCTTTGCGCGTTAACAGTATGAGTAGTTGCTAATGCAAAGAGCATAGCAAACAGTATTTGAAACTTTTTCATTTGTAAATATTTTATTAATTATTAATAGTAGAATACAAGCATTGTAGAAATGCCTTTTACCCGCAGGAGGCGGGAATTACAGAAAGAAAAATCAAATACGGAAATTACAGTTGCGGATAAAAATAGGTACTGCTCCCCAATCCGGCGGTGCGTGAGATACAGGATAGTCAATAATGATTGACTGAACGTAACTGAAATAAGAATATGCAGGAACACTTATATCGGAAACAACAGTGAGAAACTGGAAAGATGATTCAGATATCTTCTGGTCCTTTTCGATCTGCAGTTTTTTCTGTTCATCTTTGCAGCAGCCCTTATGCCCTGCCTTCTCCATGCCACAAGTGCCGCAGGAACCTTTTTGCTCCTGTTTCATATCGACGGTCATCAGCTTACCCATACAATAATGCAAATTGATGGTCGCGCCGCTTGAAACGGTGAGATATGCAACAGCTAATATGGTAACCAGTAGCTTTTTCATTTTCTGCTGATGTAAATATAAACTTTTTGTAGGCTAAATCGAAATTACGCTATGTTAATAAATGAGTTGAGGCAGCCTATTCTGACAATTTTGGTTGCTTAAAAAGAATCAATTTATTAAATTCCCATACGTAAAACACTTTGTCCTTATTCAATACAAAGGCTTTCAAAAAACTACCTCTAACGGTAGTCATTTCTTCACCTTCGGAGCTGATGATTTTTGCCGATTCTCCTTCCTGGTAGGTAATTAACCATTTATCATTTTTTGGATTGTACGTGATGGCCGGCCCGCGACCATCTACTCTTTTTATTTCTGGTTCTCCTGGCCTGCAGGTATATACGACACCTTGCCGCTGCCACGTAGTTTGTATGCCTCCTTTATTATCAATGACGAGACCACCTCCATCCATCGGACACGCTTTCAGCGGCCAGGTGCCCTCTCCAAGTTTTTGAACAGGTCTAAAATTACGTCCGGCGTTAGTTGATTGAAGCAGGTACATATCACGTGATCCGCTAATCCAGTTGCGAAACATAATTGCCACTTGATTATTTTTTACCGTGATGTTGGGTTTGCAGCATTCACATACATGACCATCCGGCGACTGGTAAATCAGTGTGTTTTTTGACCATGCTTTTTGTGTCGGATTAAGGTAAGAGAAATAAATATTATTTTTTTTCTCCAGGCGGGTGTCCAGCCATACAGCATAATAATGATCATTTTTATCTGCGGCCAATCCCATTAAGCCTTCCGGCGCTGAAGAGCGCAGATCATTTACATAACCTTTGCTGATCCACGCACTCTTGTTATTGTCCAATTGGAAAAAATGAATATCACCTGCTTTATCCATTGCGGTAATAAGTGAGGTCGTAGCTGAGCTGGCAATCTGCGGCCCTCTTGACATCCCCAAATGCATCCCGGTAACTTTGCCCACAAGAACAGGGATGGAAAATGTAGTTCCCTGGTTAACGGAAGTCGCACAAAATATGCTGTCATTTCTACCAAAAACAACACGCATCACGCCTTTGGGATCTACACTGATTTGAGGTTGTGTTCCTGCACCTATTACCCCACTATCTGGTGCTTTCCATGAAATCGATAATGAAATTGTGATCAGGAAATATTGAAATAGCATAAGTTTTTTCATAAAATATCTATAATGACATTAAGAATTTATAAAGCGAGTCGTGCTGTATTTATTTTTTTTAATTTATCATCCGTCCAGGCAAATAAAATACTATTCCCAGATTTTGTCATTTGCGGGAAACCGCTTGATCTTGATTGCGATGATGATGCAATTGTAATTGAGGACTCTTTTTTGCCATCTGCATGGATTTTTGCAGCTTTGATGGCATCACCTTCCATCCAACTCACCATGGCAGTTTTATCATCGAGCAATACAATATCTACCCGGCCAATGGCTTGCCCCTCATCAACACGGATCGGAGTGCCGAAACTTGCCCCTCCATCTTGCGAAAAAACAACGCTAACCTGTCCTTTTTTATCCGGTGATGTAAATCGTGCTACAGCAATATTATTGCCGTGTGCATCAACCCTTGGGCCATTAACAGGACAGCCAGCGATCTTCCAATTATCCGGAAAGATCGTTTTAGGTTCTGTCCATTGGCCATTTACCAAACGGACAATAGATATATCCCTTATCTCGTCGTCAGAACGGTCGCGATAAATAACGACAGGACCATTTGCTGTGATCGCTGCTGTTGTTTGACAGCAGTCACACACCCTGCCATCGAGTTCCCATTCTGCAGATTTGGTTCCTGATTTATCAATGATAGCAGCTCTCAGCGTCATCTGTCCATGGTGCCCTTCGCTATGCCCACCTTCACCTTCGGAGGCGGCATTTCTTCCATCAAGCCACGCAACGAAAAAATTATTTCCATAGGGAACAAGTGAAACAAATCCATGTTCCGCCTTCTTGCCATCTTCATTCAGAATTCTTGAATTACTCCAGGTATTTCCAGCGTCAGCAGAGGTGATTAATTTTACATCATACGTGTATTTCCCTTTTTCGCTTTTTTCAAGAAAATGAGCCACCATGCCGCCAGATCCATCTGAAGCAAGCATAGGATAATCTGCCCAGTTAACAAACCAGTTGTCGCCGGAACTGATAACAGTTGGCTTTGACCATTCATCTCCATTCAGCCGAGAAAAAAGAAACGTACTTTTTTCTTTCGCTTTCTCAACCCATGAAAGAAAGTTGACACCAGCGGAATCTGTAAATAAAAACGGTTCCCCACTGACTGAGTCCACATTTAGAACAAGCGGCTTTACATTGCTTTGTTCTGCTGATTGATTTTTACAGGCAATAACCAAAACGGTTAATGCCAAAAGAAATAATAGTTTATTCATGTTGTTGGATTATTTTTTTGATCAGGTTGATATTCTCACTTTCACCCCAATTGCGGGAGCCCATTTCCGAGAAAACAAGTTTCCCCTCAGGATTAATAATAAAAGTGGTTGGTAGCGCCTGGATATTAAGCGATTCCCCGTTTTCCAAATGAACATACTTGAATTTATAATTATGGTTGATACTAAATGATTTTATTTCTTCTACACTCTCACTTGATGCCAGCAGGAAAACTATTTCTTTATCGTTCATCATAACCTGTGCCTTTTCTATTGACGGCATTTCTTCTATACAAGGCTTGCACCAGGTGGCCCAGAAATTTATAAAAACTGTTTTCCCTTTATAGTTTTCGAGACGTATCGGTTGACCTTTTAAATCCATTAACCTGATTTTGGCAGTTTCCGAATCATTTGAAACAGAGTTGTTTTTTTCAGTCTGATGACAACCCAGCGCTCCCATAAGCAATAGAATTGCAAGCTTTCGTATATACATCATTAACCTGTGGTTTTGAAAGTTCGAGTATAGTGTTAAAAGGAATAAGTTCAAGATAATCTAACTCCCTTAATCTATACAGATTTTGCAATTTTTTCCATGATATGATGTGTTTCTCCAAACCTGCAAAGTGCATCACAATGCTGCCGTAAATCAGAGAACATTATATATTTAATAATTACTTTATTTTGCCTGATAGCTGGACGCTGTAACTGTAATACAACATCTTTCTCTCTTTTATCAGGCACAATTAAATAAAATACTTCATCTCCGTCAGCAATGGTAAAAGACAAATCTGCCAGCCGAAGGATCCCGGAATAGATACTTGTGCTCTTTTCCACTTCAAAAGCTGCAATCACATTATTAGTTGCCTTTTGGAACCATAGTACATCAATCAGCTTCACTGTGTTGAGGGTATCTTTCTCTAACTCTATAGTGGGGAATTGCTGTAAACTGATAAATGAAAAATTAGCACCACTAAATGATTTTGACCGGTCATTTGATGCAGCGATTACATCATATCCTAAAGCATTACCTATTTTTAATAAATGATACTGCATTTCTGTATGTAAATCATCTTCTGCCTTTTCCTGTTCCACAGCTTCTCGCCGTTTTTCGATGAGTTTTTCTATCTTTTGACGTTCGTTCTGAGAAAGGTATTCATCCGCGCCCAATACAAGTTTTTGAGAACCTATTTCAAAAAGAAGCCCGGCGACAGCACCTAAATCCGATGACAGATCTCCACGATGCTGGTTATTTGTATCTATCAATACCTCCCTTAATTTCAAGTATTCGCTCCAGCTCCCTAATTTTTTTTTATCCTTAAAGAGGAAATTGAACCCATTGATAATTGCTGTATTAAAAGGAGGAATGATGGTTGGATGTAGAAAATACAGAATGCTGGCAACAGCAGGACCTAACCCCTTGATTTTTTTATTATCAAGGGTAATGATTTGCCTGATAATCTGTTCTTCAGTTTTAGCATTCAGGCAATTTTCAAGGAACTGGCCAAATCCCTGTTTATTTGATTCATTTTCATAAATATCCGGGATACGGAGTTTGGGTTTCCAGTAAAATGGGTGTGAAGCACCTTCAAAAACCTGTTTTTGTTCTGCAATGCAGGAGAGAACAAATTCTAGGGATGACCCTTTAAAATCATTAGGGAACCGATGTGACTTTATATCCTCTACAACTTGCATTACCCCCCTTCGAATGGAGCGAAAAGCTTTTAGCCGTTCTTCATTGTTTATGAACCATGTATTATAAACTGACTCTTTATCAGTTTTGTATTGCTGAATAATTTGAGATAAGTTTCCTTGCATGAAGTACCGGGTAAAAAAGGCAGAGGCAAAATAGTTATATTTCCTGATTAGTTGGTTGTTTTCTGGGAATGCTCATGCATTGGCATTTTTAAATAAAATAGATGTTCCATTCTGATTATTTATGAAGCCGGTAAAGAATTAATGCAAATACCCATGGCAAAGTAAAAATTAGCAATTGTCTAGTCCTAAAATAGCTTTACAGCAATGCCTCTAGGATGACTGAAAAGAAAAAGCAGAAAAGCCAACCAAGCCCGCTCAGCAAAGTGCCATGGAAGCGGCGCAGTAAAGATGAAATGGAGTTA
>NZ_JAACJS010000005.1 GCF_009939005.1 Sediminibacterium roseum
ACCTGCAGTGTCTGCGGTGTTTTGTTCTTGCCCGATGGGGTGTGGCACACATATACTTTGGCGCCGTTGGTGCCAGGCACCCTTACATCCGTTACACAGATGCTGATCACCGCCGTTGAGCTGCAGCCGTATTTGTTGGTCACCGTTACGCTGAAGGTATAGTAACCGAACGTAGCCGGCGTGAACACCGGCGATGCCGCCGTGGTGCTGCTCAGCCTGTTGGTTGCACTGCCGCTCCACGCATACGTGTAAGGCGCGCCACCCGATGGCAGGTTACACATCATAAGCGTTGTGCTCTGTGCACCGTAGCCCAGGTACAGGTTCGTGTTCACACCACCCGTGTAGGTGCCGTTCGTTGGCGCCGAGCTCAGCGTGGCCGTGAACGGCGAGCCGATGGTGATGTACTGCACATCCGTTGCATAGTTGCCCGATGCGTCCGTGGCCCTCCAGGTACGCGTGATCACATTGCCGCTCTGTGTATCCGTATAGGTCACCGTTGGTGTGGAGCAGCCATCCGTAGCCGTGGCCATACCTGTGGCCGAAGGCAGTGTGGATGAACCGCAGCCTACCGTGATGTCATTAGGCTCCGTGAGCACCGGTTTGGTATTGTCTACGATGGTGATCAGCTGCGTAGAAGTGGCGTAGTTGCCCGCGGCATCCGTCGCCTTCCAGGTACGCGTGATCACATTACCGTTTGTTACATCGCTGTAGCTTACCGTTGGCGTGGAGCAGTTGTCCCATGCATTCGGGGTGCCGCCGCACGACGATGGCGCCGTGGACTGGCTGCAGCCGATGGTCACATCGCTCACATCAGCGATCGATGGTTTGGTGTTGTCCGTAACAGTGATCGTTTGGGTGGCCGTGGCAAAATTGCCCGATGCATCCACCGCCTTCCAGGTGCGCGTGATCACGCTGCCGCTCTGCAGGTCCGTGTAGCTGATGCTTACACTGCTGCACGCGTCTGTGGCCGTGGCCGTGCCCGTGGCATTGGGTGAAGTGGATGAGCCACAGTTCACCGTTGTATTGTTAGGAGCGGTGATCACCGGTTTCACATTGTCTGTGATCGTGATGGTCTGCGTGGCCGTGGCCGTATTGCCCGCAGCATCCGTCGCCTTCCACGTACGTGTGATCGTGTAGCCGCCGTTGCTGCTGTTGTCGCTGTAGGTTACCACCGGCGTTGAACAGTTGTCCGTGGCCGTGGCCGTACCCGTGGCTGCAGGTGCCGTTGCGCTTCCGCATGCCACCGTGGTGTTCGACGGCGCCGTGAGCACCGGTTTGATGCCATCCGAGATGGTGATCACCTGCACATCGGTCACATAATTGCCCGCCGCATCCGTCGCTTTCCAGGTACGTGTGATCTTATTGCCGTTCACCACATCACTATACGTTACCGTTGGCGTGCCGCAGTTGTCCGTGGCCGTGGCCATACCCGTTACCGATGGCAGGGCAGACTGGCTGCAGCTGATGGTGATGTCGTTGGGTTCGCTCAGCGTTGGTTTGCTGTTGTCGCTGATCACCACTGTCTGTGTCTGCACCGTGGTGTTGCCGTTGCCGTCGTCATAGGTCCAGCGGATCGTATAGGTGCCTTGTGTATTATAAGTCAATGGATCCGTTGTTGTTGCCGTTACCGTTCCTTTACAGTTGTCCTTAGCCGTTGGCCTGGTGGTAACCGTGGCAGCGCAGGTGCCGTGTATGGCAGGAAGGCTGTACGCACTCGGTACAGGCGCTTCCACATCCGCCACTTTCACCGTCTGCTCCTGTACGCTCGTGTTGCCGTTGCCGTCCGTGAACGTCCAGTGGATCGTGTAAGTGCCTTGCGTGCTGTAACTCAGCGGGTCCGTAGTGGTACCTACGATGGTGCCCTTACAGTTGTCCGTAGCCGTTGGCGCCTGCATCTTCAGGTTGTTCACGTCGTCAACATCATCGTTGTGTTCACAGCCATGGTCGTCGTCACCGGTATTGCCGAAGAGGAACCACAACAGGCTGCGCACCCACTCACCCCACTGGTTGCATCCGCAGTTGCCCGTGCGGCAATGGCACACATTGCGGCAGCAGCGGCAGTTGTCCGTGCAGCGCGTGCCACTTACCATCGTGATGTTCACCGAACACTGCCCCTCGATTACAGGCAGCGTGGCCACATTCGGTACCGGAGCCAGGTTGTCTTTTACGATCACCGTCTGGTCCTGGTAGGTTTTGTTACCCAGGTTATCCGTATACGTCCAGTGGATCGTGTACGTGCCCTGCGTGCCGTAGCTCAGCGGGTCGGTGGTGGTACCCTGCGCCGTTACGCCAGAGCATGCATCCGTGGCCGTTGGTTTGGTGGTAACCGTGGCCGAACACTGGCCCGCTACCACTGGCAGCGTGGACACATCGGCTATCGGGCCCGACTGGTCCTTCACCACTACCCTTTGTGTTTGTGTGGTTGTATTGCCCTGCCCGTCGTTGTAGGTCCAGGTAATGGTATAGACACCCTGCGCCGTATAGCTTACCGGGTTCAGCGTGGTGGCCGTAATGGTGCCCGCGCAGTTATCCGTGGCCGTTGGCGCCGTAGCTGTTACGGAGCAATCGCCCGTAAGCGTTGGCAGGCTCGCAATCGTTGGAACAGGGGCCTGTGTATCGCGCACCGTAACCGTTTGCGTTTTAGACGATGTGTTGCCACATCCGTCCGTTGCCGTCCATGTTCTTGTGAGTGTGTAATTAAATGGCGAGCTGCCGTTGGT
>NZ_JAACJS010000006.1 GCF_009939005.1 Sediminibacterium roseum
TTGTTCCAGGAACAGTAAGATTTCCGATCAAGCCCGTTACTGTGCTCAATCCTTGAGAAGTTATTGTTCCGGTTGAGGTAAGGTTGCCGTTTACGTTAGCGTTGTTAACTGTTGCATTTACTGCGCTGAGTGATTGTGCAGTAATGTTTCCTGTTGAAGTAAGGTTACCATTAACGTTGGCATTGTTTACAGTTGCATCAACAACACTAAGTGATTGCGCAGTGATGTTACCAGTCACAGTCAACGCATTCAATGTAAGGTTTGTGATGCTTGACAATGCGCCTGCTCCTAATGTACCGCTGAATGTTCCGCCAATGATCGTTCCAGGAACAGTCAGGTTACCGATCAAGCCAGTTACTGTGCTTAATCCCTGAGAAGTTATTGTTCCGGTTGATGTAAGGTTGCCGTTTACGTTCGCATTGTTTACAGTTGCATCAACAACGCTCAATGATTGGGCAGTGATGTTGCCGGTCACAGTCAATGCATTCAAGGTGAGGTTTGTGATGCTGGACAACGCACCCGCTCCAAGTGTACCACTGAATGTTCCGCCAATGATCGTTCCAGGAACAGTAAGATTTCCAATCAAGCCAGTTACTGTGCTTAATCCCTGAGATGTTATTGTGCCGGTTGATGTAAGGTTGCCGTTTACGTTAGCGTTGTTAACTGTCGCATTTACTGCACTGAGTGATTGTGCAGTAATATTTCCTGTTGAAGTAAGATTACCATTAACGTTCGCATTATTTACAGTTGCATCAACAACACTAAGTGATTGCGCAGTGATGTTGCCAGTCACGGTCAATGCATTCAATGTAAGATTGGTGATGCTTGACAATGCACCCGCTCCGAGTGTACCGCTGAATGTTCCGCCAATGATCGTTCCAGGAACAGTAAGGTTACCGATCAGGCCGGTTACAGTGCTTAAGCCTTGAGAAGTTATTGTTCCGGTTGAGGTAAGGTTGCCGTTTACGTTAGCGTTGTTAACTGTCGCATTTACTGCACTGAGTGATTGTGCAGTAATATTTCCTGTTGAAGTAAGATTACCGTTAACGTTCGCATTATTTACAGTCGCATCAACAACACTAAGTGATTGCGCGGTGATGTTGCCAGTCACGGTCAATGCATTCAATGTAAGATTGGTGATGCTTGACAATGCACCCGCTCCGAGTGTACCGCTGAACGTTCCACCAATGATTGTTCCAGGAACAGTCAGGTTACCGATCAGGCCGGTTACAGTGCTCAAGCCTTGAGAAGTTATTGTTCCGGTTGATGTAAGATTTCCGTTAACGTTCGCATTGTTCACAATCGCATTTACTGCACTGAGTGATTGCGCCGTGAGGTTCCCGGTAGTTGTCAGGTTGCCGCCAACTTCTACGCCACCTGCAACCGATAAATTATTCAACGTACCCAATGTTGTTATGTATGGCTGGTTCGCTGTAGTTATTGTTGCGCTGATCGTTCTTGCATCAATATTATTGGCAACAGTCAGGTTCTGCAGTCCGCCCAGGTTCGTGATGTTCGCATTCACAACACTGATCGATCCCGCAGTTACATTGCCAGCTACCGTGATCGCCTGCAGGTTGCCCAATGCAGTAATATTATTAAGCGTGCCCGGAGATAAAGTTCCACTGAATGTTCCTCCGGTGATCACACCCGGCACCGTCAGGTTCCCGATGATACCATTCACTACACTCAAATTCTCTGAAGTAACATTTCCAGATACCGTCAGGTTTGATAAAGTACCAACGGTTGTAATGTTCGGCTGGTAACCATTGGTGATAGTGGCGCTGATTGTTCTCGCATCGATGTTATTCGTAACCGTCAAGTTATTCAGGCCCGCAAGATTTGTTATGCTGGCCGTTGTCGCTGTGAAAACATCCGTGCTGATCTTGTTCGAAACAATCGCATCCGTTACCGATATGCTTCCGGCTGTAACCGAATTTGTAACGGCTAAATTATTTGCAGTGATCCCGTTGGTTACGGCAATATCGTTCGCTGTGATCCCGTTGGTCACAGAAAGATTTCCTACCGCAGCACCACCGGTCACAGACAGGTTGTTTGCAAGTACTCCCGCAGATACAGAAAGACTGGCCGCTTCAATTGCACCCGTAACACTCAACGACCGCACCCCCGAAAGATTCGTAATGTTTGCATTTGTTATGCTCGCATTGATCGCACTCAAAACTTTCGCATCAACCGTTCCGTTCACACTCAGGCCCGTTAATGTACCCAAAGCCGTGATGTATGGCTGGTTCGCTGTAGTTATTGTTGCGCTGATCGTTCTTGCATCAATGTTATTGGCAACAGTCAGGTTTTGCAGTCCACCCAGGTTCGTGATGTTCGCATTCACAACACTGATCGATCCCGCAGTTACATTGCCAGCTACCGTGATCGCCTGCAGGTTGCCCAATGCAGTAATATTATTAAGCGTGCCCGGCGATAAAGTTCCACTGAATGTTCCTCCGGTGATCACACCCGGCACCGTCAGGTTCCCGATGATACCATTCACTACACTCAAATTCTCTGAAGTAACATTTCCAGATACCGTCAGGTTTGATAAAGTACCAACGGTTGTAATGTTCGGCTGGTAACCATTGGTGATAGTGGCGCTGATTGTTCTCGCATCGATGTTATTGGTAACCGTAAGATTGTTCAGGCCGGCAAGATTTGTTATGCTGGCCGTTGTCGCTGTGAAAACATCCGTGCTGATCTTATTCGAAACAATCGCATCCGTTACCGATATGCTTCCTGCAGTAACCGAATTTGTAACGGCTAAATTATTTGCAGTGATCCCGTTGGTTACGGCGATATCGTTCGCTGTGATCCCGTTGGTCACAGAAAGATTTCCAACCGCAGCACCACCGGTCACAGACAGGTTGTTTGCAAGTACACCCGCAGACACAGAAAGACTGGCCGCTTCAATTGCACCCGTAACACTCAACGACCGCACCCCCGAAAGATTCGTAATGTTTGCGTTCGTTATGCTCGCATTGATCGCACTCAAAACTTTCGCATCAACCGTTCCGTTCACACTCAGGCCCGTCAATGTACCCAAAGCCGTGATGTATGGCTGGTTCGCTGTAGTTATCGTTGCGCTGATCGTTCTTGCATCAATGTTATTGGCAACAGTCAGGTTTTGCAGTCCGCCCAGGTTCGTGATGTTCGCATTCACAACACTGATCGATCCCGCAGTTACATTGCCAGCTACCGTGATCGCCTGCAGGTTGCCCAATGCAGTAATATTGTTAAGTGTGCCCGGCGATAAAGTTCCACTGAATGTTCCTCCCGTGATCACACCCGGCACCGTCAGGTTCCCGATAATTCCATTCACTACACTCAAATTCTCTGAAGTAACATTTCCAGATACCGTCAGATTTGATAAAGTACCAACGGTTGTAATGTTCGGCTGGTAACCATTGGTGATAGTGGCGCTGATTGTTCTCGCATCGATGTTATTCGTAACCGTAAGATTGTTCAGTCCACCCAGGTTGCTGATGATCGCTGTTGTAGCCGATAATACATCGGTATTAACCCGGTTTGCAATTACCGCATCGGTAACGGAAATACCTGCCGCAGTAATGCCATTTGTTACAGAAAGACTTCCTGCAGAAACGCCACCTGTAACAGAGAGGCCTTGTAATCCTGTGAGATTGGTAATGTTTGCATTGATGAGGTTCGCATTCTGGCTATTGACCGTGTTGGCGTTCACCGTTCCTGCAACTGTTAATCCTGATAAAGTTCCTACGGCAGTAATGTTTGGCTGGTTACCCGAGATCAATGTACCGCTGATCGTTCCGATGTTTGCAAAATTGGTTACCGTGATGTTTGTAAATGTGCTCAATGCTGTAATACCCGCGATTGTACCTGGAGAAAGCGTTCCGCTGAACACACCACCAACGATGGTTCCCGGCACATAAAGATCCCCAAAGGTTGCGGATGTTCCACTGAATGTATTCCCGGTAACATTTCCGGCAACGGTCAATGCGCCCAGTGTGCCAAGCGTGGTGATGTTAGGCTGGTATCCTTGTACGATCGTACCATTGAGTGTTGTTGCCGACACAGCCGACGCACTTACCGTTCCGCCTGCGCTGATGTTGCCCGATGCCACTACCGATACCGGTGTGATGTTACCGAGTGTGAGTGTGATCGCAGGTGTTGTTGTTGGATTGGCAACCGTTCCTGATATTCCATTTGCATTTACGATCGACACCGTTGTAATACCCGATGCCGGTACGTTCCCTTTGCGCACATAACCATCCAGCATCGCAGCGGTGTCTTTAATGTGCACCACACTGCTCAGCATCGCCGCCGTATCGCTGATCTTCAGCAGGCCGCTTTGCAGCATCGCAATATCCGTTACATACAGAAGATCGCTCGATGGTATCTTTCGTAAGGTTCCGTTTAGCGTGGTTACGATCGAATCCGCTCGCGTACCATTTCCGGAGAATTGTACTTGCGAAATGGTTGTAGGTTCCCACTGGTTCGCAACAGCGTTCCATGCGTATACTTGTCCTGAAGCCGGCGCCGTTCCTGAAATTAAATTACCCATCAAACGGTTTGCGTTCCAGATGGGTGAAGTATTTTTTGCGATGATACGGATCGTATCGCCATTGTTTACAATCGAGATCCCCGAATTGGCCGGGTTGTTGTTCACTGATCCCGAATCGATGATCATCCGCCCCGCGCGCCCGTTCAACGAGATCACGCCGGCACTGCCGCTACCGGATGCGGTTCCGAGCTCCTGCCAATGGCCTGTGATGCCCCCCGGATGGACGTCTGCACCTGTATGAAAATAAAATTTCTGGTCGCTGGTCTGGAAGATCATCATCCCGTTCACCGCATTTGCACCAGGGATCAACGAGGTATCGGCGATGCGCGGAATCAGCATCGCTTTTTCGGTTGCGTCTATCTGGAACGCGATAAATTTATTGAGGAAGGCAGCCGTACCGATCATTACCCCGTTCGCGTCCTGAATGTCCCATTTGTTCATGTCGAGCGCCTTCTTCGCAATATGGCTACCGAGGTTATCACCGAGCTGCTGGGCCTTGGTAGTATATATAAATGAGAAGAGCATGACACAGATTACCGTGACATGCTTGCCATATTTCCTTCTCAAATTACTTACTATCAAGTTGATCTTCCGTTAAGTTCGTTTTATCAATTAATCAATATTATTTTCATAATAACGATCAGCTTTTTTATTTGATCACCACAATTTTATACTGGCTGCCCTGGACATGCACAGTATCTGGCGTATAATTCGCGAACCTCACCCGCACATAATTCGGCTTCTCTACCCATGAACTGTAAATGGACCACATCGGGTAATCGTTCAGCGGTGTAACCAGTATCGGATCTCCGACTTGAACGCCTTCCAGTTTTACATCCACCACAGAAGTGGTATTTGGGGGAATATCAACGTTCACGCCTGTGCCCGAGTTGAAGCTCACATTAAAGTTTGTGATCGTGGTAACCGTAGTGTTTGCCGCCTGCGGGGTTCTCCAGTTTACATTTCCCGCACTGTCGGTTACGAGGAAAGTATTTTTCGGACCCGGCTGGATGCTGGTGTTTACGTTTGTAACCGTTGCATTGCCTGCATAGATCGCGTAAGGCACACTAAGCAGTTCGGTTGTGCCGATATCAACATAATTGTCGGCCGGGATCCACCATGCCGCAGGAATGGTGGGCGCAACCGCCACTTTAAAGTTCATGAAGAAAGGACCCATAGACCAGTCAACTTTGCTCAGATCGGCCAACGGATTTGGGGTGATGGCCGCATCGTTTACGCCACGTCCCACCACAATGTTAAAAACACCGTCTGCATCGCTTACGGTTTCGAAAACCTCGGCCCAGATGGGGGCGTTGGACAAATTACCTTGCCTGATATTGATCTTTACATAGATCTTCCTGTTCTTAGCTACGTTGTTGTAGGAATCTTTCGCCACCGCTGTTTCGTTCCAGGCGGGAGGTGGCTGCGCGATGGTGTTCCCGGCGATAAACACCAGAACGGCCATTACGAGAACCCTGAGGAGAAATTGTTTCATAGTAATCAGTTTATTAATATATATACATTTCAGCTTAAATAGAAACGTATGTATATGACAATATATTACCCGTTACAGGTAATATACTGAATAGTTTTTCATAGGATACGACTTCTTCTATTGTTGTTGTTGCAGCTATGCGGTCTAAAAAATAGTTTCTCATAGGATATACGAACTTTTTCTATGAACCAGCAAGATGTTACAAAAACTTCTTTCAACTACAGGGAGGTATCCGTAAAAATCCGTAGTGTTCATACTACAAAGATACCGAATTATACCCGATTGCTTCCCTGTAGTGCGCTTAAATTTTGATCAATTTCGTTGTGTAATGTTTGTTCATAAAATCAACTGAAACAACATAGGTTCCGGCTGCATAGGAAGCAACATTAAGAATATGACCGGCCTTCAGATCCTGCATAGGGATCATCTGGCTCATCATCACCCTTCCGTCCATGCTGATGATGCGAACCTGGCCAAAAAGGTTGGCATCGAACACTCCGTCACATTTCAAAGTTGTAAGGCTATGGGTCGGGTTAGGGTAAACAGTGATTGAAGTGATGGTGAGCACATCCGCTACCGGTGCAACCTCAGCACATGAAGCACCGAATTTACCGGTACCGTTGGTTGCGATGGTAGAGATGGCAGAAAGCCCGCTCACCACGTTAAGACATTTGTTACCGCCATTGAAAACAGCAACTGTACCGCCGATGGTTGTAGATGATGTAGTGATCATCGCAACAGGCGAACGTTTAAAGGAAGCCGCCGTCATCTGCGTCATACCTGTAGTGCAGGCAAACAGCAGAGCCAGTACGAGATATATTCCTTTATTAATACGCATAATAAACTTCTCTTACGAGTTTCCCGTTTTTAGCAGTGTATGATGCGTCGATAGAAGATCCGGTAATGCTCTTGACAGAATAAACCAGTTCAACCGGTACGCCGCCGTTGCTTGTAAAGCTTTCTTTCCAGCTTGCACCGGTCTTGTCCATTTCCCAGGTACCGCTGAGGTTGTCTGAATTATGGAAAGTGCCAGACACCTGTGTGGCCGCGTTGATGGTGTATGTTTTTGTGTAGGATTTTTGATAGTCAGTCAATGTCTGCATCACATTGTCTACGTAGATTTCTTTCAGGTGCCAGTACCTGTTACCGATGCCGGTGAGCAGTCGCGCAACCTTTACGTTCTCAGCCACAACTTCCTCCTCAGACTTAGAACATCCGGTGAAGATGGCCGCGCAGATCAGAATGGTTAAAAGAGTTGTTTTTTTCATTTTGTTTTTTGAAAAGGCTTCCGCTTTTTCAAGGATATTGGATTTGTGTAGCTACCTAGTTGTTACTTTTCCTTTGGTAGTGATAACACTACAAATGTAGTATGGTTAGACGACATGTGTAGTAAAAGAGTGAAGTTTTTTTTATTTTTTTTAGATTTTTTTCTATTTGATTGAAAATCAAATAGCTGCAAAAGTACAGGAAGGATCGTTTTGGCGCTGGATTGCATGAAATGCACTACAAAAAGACCCGTTAACAGCAAAAACTGCTGCCTGGTTTGTAGTGATTCACTACAAAATGATAGAAATGTCTACATAGAAAAGTCTACAAGCACCAGAAAAATCAGTACAAACAGGGGCAAAAACCCCTGACCAATTTGGAAACGGGCGAACGCTGCACCGGCACGGTGAGACTGAACAAACCCTGGAGATGAGATGAAGTGATTAAACCCCGATCGAAACGCGATTATGGGTCGGATGGAAAGAAGTAGATAAAAGGGATAAAAGCCAAACCTGCCGGGCGTGCCCTTGCCACCCGGAATAAACCTGGCCAGGGAGCCTGGGTTTTACTCAACAACCGGGCTACCCACGTGTGGCCAGGCCGGTCGTGTTTACTTATAAACGACAAAACCCCGGAATTCCGGGGTTTTGTAAAAACGGTATCTGAAAAAATTCAATCTTAAACTTTGAAGTGAGAGAACGCTTTGTTCGCCTCAGCCATACGGTGGGTATCTTCTTTCTTTTTGAAAGCGGCGCCTTCACCTTTTGCTGCTGCCATGATCTCGTTGGCGAGTTTGTCGGCCATTGTACGACCGTTCCTTTCGCGGCTGTAGCGGATGAGCCATTTCATGCTCAGGGAGATCTTACGATCTGCACGAACCTCAGCAGGGATCTGGAAAGTGGCACCACCGATACGGCGGCTGCGTACTTCTACGGCCGGGGTAACATTGGCTACGGCTTTTTTCCACATCTCATATCCGTCTTCACCTGTTGCTTTGGTTACTTTATCAACCGCATCGTAGAAAATATTGATAGCGGTGCTTTTTTTACCTTGCCACATCAGGTTGTTGATAAAACGGGTAACCAGTTTATCGTTGAAACGTCCGTCCGGAGCGAGTGGTAATTTCTTGGCTTGTGCTTTACGCATGTTATTTGCGAATTATGATATTAATGAATTTCTTATTATTTCTTAGCCTTTTCTTTCTTCGTACCGTATTTAGAACGGCTCTTTTTACGGTCTTTCACACCTGCAGTATCCAGGCTTCCGCGAACGATGTGGTAACGTACACCCGGCAAGTCTTTTACACGGCCTCCACGGATCAGTACGATTGAGTGCTCCTGTAAGTTGTGGCCCTCACCCGGAATATAGGCGATCACCTCGATCTTATTGGTCAAACGAACCTTCGCCACTTTACGAAGCGCCGAGTTTGGTTTCTTAGGCGTAGTTGTATATACACGGGTACATACACCACGGCGCTGTGGACATGCATCCAGAGCCCTTGATTTACTTTTAGCCCTGATAATTTCGCGACCTTTTCTAACTAATTGCTGTATTGTAGGCATTCTATACCGTTTAAAATTTCGGACGGCAAAGGTAATGGCTGGAACGGAAAAACCAAAATTGTTTTATACTTTTTTAGCCCGCGGGCCGTATTTCAAGCGGAAATCCACCTGAAAAATGTTGATAAACCCGGAATACCTGAATTTACCCGCGAATATATCCACAGTAAAAATACGCAACACCCTCCTATTTTTCACCCTTTTTGATCCCTGCTGATGGAAATGTTCCCCGGCTGATTTTTCTTTGCACCTGTAACCTCCACTACAGCTGAATTCTTTAATCATTTAAAGGAACAGTTTTATGCGTGGATGGAGTCTTTTGATCATTTTTATACTAACCGGCCAACTTCGGCCGGTGTACGGGCAGCAGGTTGTAAGCCCGGTTTTTTATTCCGTTCCCGGTTCGGTTTATGCCCAGAATTTTGATGGGCTCCCTTCCTCGGGCACCTTCAGCCTGTCCGGAAAAGGCCCTTTCAACCTGTCTGCGGCCCCGGTTTCGGCAACCAATATGGGCGGGTGGCAGATCTTCCTGTTTTCGGGCAGCAACGCCAATGCGGGGTTCGGGGTAGCCACAGGTTCTTCTACCGGTAACGCCGTTTACAGCCTGGGAGCAGGCGGCTCGGGCGAGCGCGCCCTGGGCTCGTTGTCGTCCGGCGCCGGTATTTATGCGATGGGCGCGGTTCTTACCAACCAAACGGGCGGGCCCCTGAATCAGGTTACCGTCGGTTTTACAGCGGAACAATGGCGCAAGGGAGGGTCGGGAAACAGGAACACCTGGACCTGCCGTTACAAAACGGGGACGATCACAAGCATAGACCAGTCGAACCTCACCGACGAGCCCAACCTTAATTTCGGATCCGTGATCGCAACCACTTCCGTTGCTACCCTGGTGGGCAACCAGCCCGAGAACCAACAGGCGGTTTCTTACACCATTACCGGCCTCAACTGGAAGGCAGGCGAACAATTGCTGCTTCGATGGGATGACGCCGATGAAACCGGCAACGACGACATTGTTGCGATCGATAATTTCAATTTCTCGGCGGTACTGGTAAGCACTGCGCCCGTAATTACATCCGTTGCGTCAGCAAACATCACGACAAATACGGCGGAGATCAGCGCTGTTGTAAACGATAATTATGCGGGCACCATCGTGCGCATTGAATACGATACTTCGGCCGTTTTCTCAAACCCGTCTATCCTGCGCCCGCCGTTGGATACGTTGCCCCCCGGCTCCGGCAATACAAACATCAATGCGCAGTTGCCCGCATTGCTGCCCGGCAGGTTTTATTATTTCCGCATCAGGGCGCAGAACAGTTTGGGAACGGCAATCACTGCAGCAAAGAATTTTACAACCCTGTTTGAAGCGCCTGTTGTTACGGCGTTGTCCGCCACTTCGGTTTCTACGTGCACGGCGGTTGTAACCGCGGGCGCCAGCGGTGAAGGCATTTCTGAAAAAGGAATCGTGTGGGCCATTACCAACAATCCTTCCATCTTAAATAATACAATCATCGCCGGTACAGGAAGCGGAAATTTCTCGAGGCTGGTCACCGGGTTGCCGCAGGGAAGCGTTGTTTTTATCCGGGCCTATGCGATCAATGCGGGAGGCATCGCGTATGGAGATACCATTCGCATTGTAACACAAACGGTGGTGAGTTCCATCCTCCCCGCAACGGTAATAAAAACAAACGCAGCAACGGTTCAATTTGTTATGAAAACGGCACAGGCACTGACCGGTCTATCGCCTTCCAATTTCGAACTACAAACAGTTGGTGTAACGGGTGCATCGGTCACGTCCGTTGCTTCGAACGCAAACGGTTTTACCATCACGGTAAATACGGGAAACGGTAACGGAACCCTGTCGCTTACGCTTGTGAACGATTCCGGTTTGTCGTTGCCGGTCAACAACAAACCATTCAGCGCCCCGGGCCATTACCTTACTGATAAACTTGCGCCACAATTACGGAAATTAGACATCCCTCCCGCGTCGATGAAGATCGGCGACACCGTTGCCGTTACCATTTCGCTCCTCCCCGATCCCGAAGTTTTGAAACTGAATGGCGGAAATATAAATGGCTTTTCTCTTTCGCCCTGGGTTAAAAAGAACGACAGCATCTATACATCGTCATTCGTTGTTGCATCCGGTGGCAATGATGTTGAAGCATCAAAAAATATTCCTTTTTTACTATCGATGAGCGATTCAATTGGCAACACGAACCAGGTTGTTTCGTCGGTCATCCAACCCGATGACCCGCTTGATGCGAACAGGCCCTATATCTTGTCGGTACAAAACCCGCCGAAAGGAATTTACAAGACCGGCGATACGCTGGATTTTATTTTTACGTTCAATGAAAAGGTGAACGTGTCCAATGCCGGTGTTCCTTCCATCACGGTAACCATAGGTGCCCGGGGCAGGACCGCTTTGTTTGCAGGTGGAAACAACTCCGATCGCCTGCTCCTGCGTTACATTATCGTTCCGGACGATCTTGACATCGACGGGATCAAGACCACCTCCAGTATCACATTGAACGGCGCGTCGATAAAAGACATTGCGGGAAACAATGCACTGCTGGGTTTTACCGGTAACGCACCATCCAACGGGATCCTGGTTGATGCGGTTGCGCCCGTTATCAACGCCGTTCAGTTGCCGGCCAATAAAACATACAGGGCCGGTGATACGCTTCAGTTTGTGTTCGGCTTTTCGAAAGGAATTATTCTCACATCAAAAGAAGATACACCTGTAGTAAAACTAACCATCGGCACGCTGGATAAAGATCTATCGTTCAGGAAGCAATCCGAAACAAACAATCTCCTTTTCACTTACATTACCGAGTACGGCGACATTGATAAAAACGGGATCAGCCTCTCCTCATCTATTACAACCAAAAAAAGTATAACGGACAGTCTCGGCAACCCGGCGAACCTGAATTTCAAAACCACTTCGCTTGCCAATATCAGGATAGATGGGGTGGCTCCCGTTTTCAGCACTGCCGCACCCGAAAATGTTTTTGTATGCGAAAACGGATCTCTCACCATAACAAATGTTTTCGCCATAAACGACGACGAGGCAGGCGAGCTGGTGAGCTGGCGAATCAGGAACACACCCGTGATGGGAACGGTTTCATTGGCAGCATTTTCCCTGACTTCTACCGGGAAAAATATCATCCCGGCAGGTATTGTATATAGACCGTACCCGGATAAAAACGGCACCGATACACTCATTACCGAATTGACCGACGGCATCAACACCAGCCAGAAAACGATCCTCATATCCATACAGCCTGCGCTGCGAAACAATATCATCTCTACAAATCAATTGATCTGTGAAGAGAAACCACCCGCGTTGCTCACAGGAAGCCCGGTATTTGGCGGGGCCGGATCATTCAAATATGTATGGGACTCTTCGGTTGATGCTGTGCGGTTTTATCCTGTACAGGTGGGGGGCGACCAGGCCTTTTACCAGCCTCCATCGTTGCGCGGTAATACATGGTTCAGGCGGAGAGTAATGTCCGGTGCATGTGCCGATACCTCTGTGCCCGTCAGCATCTCCCTGGCAAAGAACGGGTACTGGACGGGCGGCAAAAGCAGCGACTGGAACAACCCGGCCAACTGGTGCGGAAGTTTTATCCCGGGTGCTGCCACAAATGTGATGGTGTTTGCCGATGCCCCGTATCAGCCACAGGTAAAAGACACGGCATCGTGTAACGATATTTTACTGGGCGATGGTGCAAGACTGTCGATCACAGGAAGCCTCTCGCTTTCAGGAAACATTACAGCATCGCCGGGATCGGTACAGGCAAATAAAGGAACGATAACCTGCAGCGGCAACTTTCAGCAAAACATTAATGGCGATCATTTTGAAAAGAACAGCATACAAACGCTGATCATCGATAATGCTGCGGGCGTTTCATTGTCGCACGAACCCGAACTTAGCGGCGCGCTGGTTCTTACAAAAGGTTTCCTGCAAACAAACGATCACCTGCTGTTGAAAGAAGGTGCGATGATCGGGGCTTCTGCAAGCGGCACGGCAGTTATCGGGAAGGTTTCCATTACGTATCTTATCAAAGGCGGCAGAAAGTCTTTTCAACTGTTCGGCCATCCATTCAATCATTCCATTGGTTTGAAGATGATCGGCGACAGTATCGATATCACAGGGGAAAACGGATCATTACAAGGATTTACAACAACCGCCAGTAACGAACCGTCTGCATTTCGTTATGATTTTACAAGGGGAAACGATTCGACTGGAATCGATGCAGGCTGGCTGCCTTTCACCAACACAAATGGAATTGGCAACAACGCGTGGCAGCCGTATACAGGCATCCGTTTGCTTTTCAGCGGCGCCCCGGGGCAAGGTTCGGATGGTAAACCTCCGGGCGACGGGAGCAATGGCACCTATTATCCGAATTCCGTTCTGCTGAAACTTACAGGAGAAATAAACAACGGCGAACAGGGCGTGGTCTTACCGGGCAGTGCATATGCAAACTACCATGTAATAGCGAACCCGTTTGCAGCAAATATCGAAATGTCAAGAATCACAAAGAGCCCTGGCATTGCCAACCATTACTGGTTGTGGAACCCGCAACAGGGAAAACGCGGCGGCTATACAAGCTTTCCATTCAGCAGTGCAAATGCGCTTTCCGTGCTTGGCGCGTTCGTTGTCAAAACCAGTGGCAGTAACAACAACAGCCTGCTTTTTACGGAACAGTGCAAAACTACTGCTGCTGCAGGCACTGTACTCCCTTTCGCATCTGATGATCTTTTCTTCATTGAACTGAGATTAGAATCGGACAGTATTTTCTGGGACCGCATACTGCTTCTTCAACTGGACAGTGCAAGAGCCGGCGTGGACCGGAACGACGCCGAAAAATTCATCAATGACGATGTGAATTTATATTTCCTCAGCAGGGAACACAAAAAGCTGTCCATTGATGCAAGGCCCGTAACCAATGAAACCATTATCCCCATTGGATTACAGGCGAACGGGAACAACCGGTTCTCCCTCCGCGTTGCCAATGTAAAAGTACCTGCATCCAGTACTTTGATGCTGCACGATAAATACCTGGACAAATGGATGCCGCTCGAGAAAGACAGCATTTATCAATTCAATACCATAGATGACACATTGAGTAAAGGCGACAAGAGATTTGAGTTAGCTACCAGGCCGCCGGATACAGATCGTTTTTTAGCAAACAAAAACCTCGTGATGAAAACCTACCCAATTCCTGCAAAACATACCATTGTTGTAAAGTACGCGTCTACCGAAACGGCCAATACAACAATAAGGATCGTTGACCTGTCCGGACACCTTATTAAAACCGTTCCGCTTGGTATGCAAAAACAGGGGCAGGTTATCGTTCCCGTGGCAAATCTTCAAAGTGGAATTTATATAGTTGAAATCAAGTGTGGGAATGATGTAAGCAGCCAAAAGATCATTATTGCACACTAGGCGGTGGCAACATTGAGCAATGAGCGCATACCTGAACATCGAATTCGAACAGCGAAATAATCCCGAATTTGGTTGTACCATTTCGCATCATGGATAAGACAGGCTTGACAACGTTTAACAGAGCGATGGGACGATATATTTTCGTTTCTGCGTTGGTTAATACAAGGTTTATCAAAAAAAAAATGCTTTTATGTGAATACTGATGTGATTCACATAAAAGCACAGGTAAATTAATGCAATAAAGAGAACAGGTTATTCCTTAACACGCACAACGCCGTCTACCGTTCTTATTGGTTCGCATCAATGTTTATTGAGGTTTTCCAGGTTCCGTTGTCAGATCCTGAACATCCAGCCATGCGTATCTGCGGCAGCGCCATTACGGATAGCGTTCAGGCGTTTTTTGAGTTCAGGAGCGGTTGTCCAGGCATCGGTATCAAAGTGCATTATATAGTCTTTGTATTTCAGTTCTTTGATAAGAGAGATCGTGGCTGCCGTTCCCGTACCAAATACTTCGCGCAGTTCGCCTGATTTGTGTGCGGCGATCAGGTCGTCGATGCTGATCTTTTGTTCCACCACCTCGAGACCCATTTCTGCAAGCACCGTCATCGCGCTATCTCGTGTTACACCCGCGAGGATGGTACCGTCTTCGAGCGAAGGAGTGATTGCTTTATTGCCGATCACGAAGAACACGTTCATCGTTCCCACCTCCTGGAGGTATTTGTGTTCAAAAGCATCGGTCCACAAAACCTGGTCGTAACCCTGTTTTTTTGCCATGGTGGTTGCCAGCATGCTTCCACCATAATTACCCGCATTTTTTGCGTAACCCACACCACCCGGGGCCGCACGTGTATAGTTTTCCTCGATGTAAATACGCATTGGCGCGGCGTAGTAAGGGCCGGTAGGGCTGAGTATGATCAGGAACTTGTAAGTTTCAGAAGGTTTTACACCGATCACGGGGTCTGACGAGAACATGAATGGGCGGATGTAAAGCGAGTGATCGGCCATAGACGGGATCCAGTTCCTGTCGAGGTCAATGAGCATACGCATCCCTTCAATAAATATTTCTTCCGGCACCACAGGCATATTCATGCGCTCTGCAGAAATATTGAAACGTTTAAAATTATCATACGGACGAAAAATAGCTGCATTGCCGTCTGTATCTTTATACGCTTTGATCCCTTCAAAGATCGCCTGCCCATAATGCAACGCTGCCAGGGAAGGCTCAAGAAGCAAAGGTTGGTAAGGTTTGATCTCTACATTTTTCCACTCTCCGTTTTCATAATCCGCTTCCAGCATGTGGTCGGTAAAATAACGGCCAAACGGAAGATTCTCGAGGTTGATGTCCTGTAATTTACTGGTCTCAACTTTTGTAATGTTTATGCCTGCTGCTGCTACCATAGTTTTATATTTGACGCAAATAAACAAAAAATCTGAAAACTAACGACTGTTAATATTTCAACGGCATGAGTGACCCGAATTTCCAGCTACCTGATTTCCTGATCGCTGACCTTTATAAGCATAGCATCGTTATGGCTGGTGATGAACCGAAGACCGAAAGAAAACCGCCCGCGAAAACCGCCCCGGCTGTCGACCGCCAGTGGTTTCTGGGCAGCAATTTACGAAAAATTACGCTGCTGGTAAGCGAAAAAGAAGCTGTGTACCTGCAAGACGATTCGTTGCAGTTCCTTTCCAATATTTTAGGCGCCTGCAAGCTCAATCTTGGCGATGTGGCGATCGTTAACCACTACAACGATGCGGTTGATTATCATTTTATAAAGGAAAAGCTTGCGCCGACCAGTTTATTGCTTTTTGGCGTAACGGCGGAGGAAGTTCAATTGCCATTTACAGTTCCGTACTACCAGGTACAGAAATACGACGACAGGCAATTCCTGCTCGCGCCCGCATTGAACACCATGTTGGGCGAATCGCAGGAGGCGAGGCTCGAAAAAAGCAAGCTTTGGCTGAGCCTTAAAAAAATGTTCAACATATAGAAGTTTACAGCGGCAAATAAATCCAAATGAAAACAACCCTGATTTTCGCTACCAATAACCAGAACAAGGTTGAAGAGATCCGCGCCGTTATGGGTGCATTGTTCGAGATCATCACGTTGAAAGAAGCAGGTATCGACATCGATATCCCGGAACCCCACGACACATTGGAGGCCAATGCGTCTGAAAAATCACAGACCATTCACAACCTCACGGGCCAGAATTGTTTCAGTGAGGACACAGGGCTTGAAATAGACGCGCTGAACGGCGAACCCGGCGTAAAAAGCGCGCGCTACGCAGGCGATGGAAGGGATTTTCAAAAAAACATTGACAAGGTTTTGGAAAAACTCCAGGGAAAAACAAACCGCGCCGCGCGATTCAGGACCGTGATCTCACTGATCCTCGATAACAAAGAATACCTGTTCGAAGGGGTTTGCGAAGGGCACATCCTGGAAGATCAGAGAGGCTCTCATGGGTTTGGTTACGATCCGGTTTTCGTTCCCACGGGTTCAGCCGCCAGTTTTGCAGAAATGACAATGGCAGAAAAGAACAAATACAGTCATCGCAAAAAAGCGGTTGCAAAGCTGATCGGTTTCTTAAACGCACGATGACCGTTAGCTGAGCCGTTGTTTTTTTGTTGTGCCTGTTGATCGGTCTATCGATCTTTACTGTCAACCAAAAAATATGCATTCAACAGGCGATCCAATAAATAAAAACAAATCATGAACCGCATCAAGATAGACCTCCCCGAACACTTTTATTTTTCAACGATGCTCTCCATCCGTATTACGGACATCAATTACGGCGGCCATGTGGGAAACGATAGTTTTCTTTCCCTTATTCACGAAGCGAGGCAACAGTTTCTTTTGTCACATGGCTACAAAGAACTCGATATAGAAGGTTTTGGCCTGATCATGGCCGATGTAGCCATCGAGTACAAAAAAGAACTCAGTCACCGCGACCAGGTAAAAATATCCGTAGCCGCCGATGGGTTCGACAAACTCGGTTTCGATATTTTTTACAGGATCGAACTCATCGAAAACGAAGCGTTGACCCTCGCCGGGAAAGCAAAAACAGGGATGATGGGATTTGATTACGCAACAAAGAAGAAGATGGCAATACCAACATCGGTGATCAATAAATTGTCAGCCGGTTAACTGGTCATTTCGCTTTTGCGAATTGAAAAAAAGATTAATTTTTTTTATCGTGGCTTAATAATCTTACATTAGGTAACGCCAAAATTTTTAACATGAAACGCCCGCTTTTCATCTGCCTGCTTTTTTTAATTCCTTTCCTTGCACCTGCACAAAAAGCGGAGCCGTCTCAACAAACAAAGGTCAGCGAATCCAAACAGGAAAAGATCAAGCTCCTCATGGAAACAACAGGTTCGGCTAAGCTGAGTTTACAGATGATGAGTAGTTTGGTCCAGTCGATGAAAATACGTTACCCGAACGTGGACAATGCGTTCTGGGAGGAATTTTTAAAAGAGTCTAAAACCGAAGACCTGATGGGTTTAATGTTGCCCGTCTACGATAAATATCTAACCGAACCGGATATCGACGCCTTGCTTGTTTTCTACAATTCTCCCGTGGGAAAAAAATTTACTTCATCCATGCCATTCATTTTGAAAGAATCGATGGAAATTGGTGAGAGCTGGGGCCGGCAGGTTGGTGAAAAGGTGATGAGTAAATTAAAGGCAAAGGGTTACATCAAAGAAAAATAACGCCGGTCAGGTGTTCCAGATGCGCCAGCTTTCTTCGGCCTGCAGTATCAGCATCTCGTAGCCGTTCTGGGTGCCCGCTCCGCGCGCCCTGCCCAATTCGAGGAACCTGGTTTCTGCGGGATTATACACAAGGTCATACAGGTGGTGCTCTGTTGTGATGAATTGATAAGGTATTGCCGGAAAATCATGCACATTAGGATACATCCCTACCGGTGTTGTATTAACGATCAGCTTATGCGTTGCCATGATCTCCCCGGTTATGTCTTCATACGCGATGGCACCTGCCGATGCACTCCGGGAAACATACTGAACACCGATGCCAAGCTTGTGCAACACAAACTCAACCGCCGCAGAAGCGCCCCCTGTACCAAGAACGAGTGCTTTGGTGTGGTACGACCTGAGAAAAGGCGCCAGCGATTGCTCAAACCCGACCACATCTGTATTGTGCCCTTTGAGAGCGCCGTTTTTGATGTCAACACAATTGCATGCGCCCATTGCCTTTACAGCATCAGTGCTTTCATGCAGGAAACCAAGTACCTGTTTTTTGTAGGGAATGGTGATGTTGAACCCACGCAGATCCTTGTACCGTTCAAGCACTGCTCGTAATTCTTCGATATCGGGAAGGGAAAAATTATCATAAACGCAGTCTGTTAACCCAAGCTTCCCGAATTTCTCTGTAAAATATTGCTGCGAAAAAGAATGCGTGAGCGGGTATCCGAGAAGGCCAAAACGGGGCATAAAGGCGTTTTTTCGTAAGGGTAACGGGTGTGTTCGTCGTGAATGGTGAATAAGGAATGACCGGCGCTGGTGCGGCCGGCCATTCAACATCGTTATTTATTGAGGAACAACTCAAATGTGTCTCCCCTCAAACCGATCCGCATTGCTTCCAGCGGAATCACTTCGTTAGGGGCGATGTTGCCGAGGTTTACGTTGCAGCCGATGAGTTCGAGGAAATAAAGTTGTTGTGCTTTCTGCGGAGCTTCCCATATGATCTTTTCTTCCGGGATCTGTGTAAGGATCTCCTGCACCAGGCCCTCTCTTACTTCACCGCTGCCGCGGTAAATACCAACGTTGCCCGCTTCACGCGCCTCGGCGATCACGTAGGAAGAACCTGCTTCAAGCTCTGCACGCATCAGCTCGATCCATTTATAGGGTGGTATGATGTGCGCGGCATCTTTGCTACCCACCTCACTTAATACAGTAGCATGTTTGGTAAGCTTTTCGATATAACCACATTTTTCTGCATGCGGAATGCTCACCGAGCCATCACTTACTTCAACATATTTGATACCGTAATCTTTGCAGACGGCGATATAATCGTCGAACTGGTTCCTGATCAGGAACGCTTCAAACAAAGTACCGCCAAAATAAATAGGAATATTGTAAGAATGATACACTTCAATTTTCTCACGCAGGTTTGGTGTTACAAAAGAAGTTCCGAAACCCAGTTTCACAATATCAATATGCGGTCGGGTTACGCTTACAAAATCGTGAACCTCGTTGATGCTGAGCCCCTTATCCATCACCATCGTTAAGCCTGATGTACGGGGTTGCGTGGTGCGCTGCGGGATTTGAGTAAGATTAAAATTCATGTGGCTGTTGCTTTTTTTCCGCGGCAAAGATAGGAAATCAGTGTGGTTATTGTTTTAAAGTGGATGCCACAGATTTCACGGAGGACACAGTTGAATCGCCCAGGATGCCACATCCCCCCAGGAAACAACTGTGTCCTCCGTGAAATCTGTGGCAAAAAAATGACAATAGGCGTTCACCAACCTATAACTTCTTCCCCTTCTTATACCTCGCCACGATATCAACCACCTGGTTATTCTGTAGAATGGAAGGATTGAGCTCGATGAATTTCTTAAGGTGTTTCGGCGCTTTCTCCATCGCTGTTTCGAGTTTCAGCAGGGCCTCTTTTGTTTTGCCCTGGATGAACAGGATGGTGCTGTAATAGAACAGGAATACGGGTTTCCCGTCGGTGGCCTTCGTGGCGGCCATGCATTGTTCCACAGCTTCGTCGTAAAATTCGGCCTTGATCAGGCAGCGGATCAACGCTTCCCAACCGGCCACGTTTTTTGATTTGTGGCGAACAACGGACCCGAAATACTGGATCGCGTCTTTGTATTGCTTGAGATGCATCTTGCACTCTCCCATTGCCAGGTTGTACTCGGGCACGGTGCGGTGGATGCGCATGGCATTGTCCAGCTGCTTGATGGCCGGTTGCCACTGCTCCTCCAGCATATAGGTTACGGCGATCTTGTAATGCAGTTTGCTGTCGTCCGGGTTGAGGTGTACCGCTTTTTTGTAATGAAACCTTGCCTGTGCATAGTTTTCCATCCTGTGGTAGCAGTGGCCAATGGCCTCGTATATCACATCTTCCGGGCGGGTAAGCTCCAGCACTTTTTCCAGCACTTCGATGGCTTCCTTGTATTTGCGCAGGCGCAGGTAGGCATCGCCCATGTTGCGGTAGGCATAATCAAACTTTTCGTCGATCGCCACGGCGTATTGGTAGGCGTCGATCGACTTTTCGTAGAGTTTCAGTCCCTGGTAAGCCGCGGCCAGGTTGAACCAGGCCAGCTCGCTGAACGGAAACTCCTCTATGATCTGCTGGTGCAAACGGATGCTTTCTTCGTTGCGGCCGGTAAAATCGGTCCAGAAACAGATCTTATACAACGCTTCTTCATTCGACGGATCGGTTTCCAGGATAAGCTTCAGGCAATCAAAGACCTTGTCAAATTCTTCGTAATCGTCGTACACATCCGCCAATTCAAACAAAAGGTCGATCTTTTCCTCGCCCTCAAACAGCGAAAGTGCAGTCTCGAGCAGTTCTATGGCATTCGCCTGCTGGTCGAGCGCCAGGTAGGCATCTGTTTTAAGAATATAGAGATTCAGGTCGCTGGCATCGTATAACTCTGCCGTTTCGAGTATATCGAGGGCCTCCCTGTATTTGCGCGTGGCGAGCAACAGATCAGCTTTTTTTATCATAAGCTGGGAGGAATAGGGAAACTGGGACAAACCTATCTCGGCCGCCTCAAGTGCTTCCGGCAGGTCATCTTTTTCATCAAAATGGTCGATAATGCGTTCAAAAGCATCTTCTTCGAGAAAAGTATGGGTTCTGCCGTTCTTGAGGTTCTGGTATTGTCTGAGGAGTTCTTTTAGCTCTTCGCGGTCTTCGCGGTACGGATTTTCTCGCATTGGCTATTAGGTTTATACAATTTATGACTAAAAAACCTGTCTGGCACGTAATTAGACAGGATTTCTTTGTTAACTAATGTTAATAAAATCAGAATTGGGTAGTTATTATGAAAAGTTGTACATTTGTATCGTAATGAAGACAAAGCAAATCATAAAAAAAGCCTCGATCGTAGCCATTCTCGTGATGGTTATACAGATGGCGTATGCTTCGTTCTCATTCACCGGTATCGCTGATGAGAAGCTGAAAACGGGTAAATATTCCCTGAAAAACTTCAGTTCGCTTTCTCACAAAGGCTTATCCTTTTCATCGCTCAAGGCAAATCTCCAGTACAAAGGGCCACAGGCTTTACCTGGATCTACAGGCGCCGAGGCGAATACGCTGCGTTTCGACAATGGCAACACTACTTTCGTTTATGCTTACAAAGTGAAAGTAAAAGTGCCTAAGTTCAAAACACCTTCTCCGGCGCAACACTAATTCATTTTTCTTTTATTGGTTTATGGATGATTCGTGTATTTTTTATGCCGTCATGAATCGTGACATTATACCAATGCTCGTTGGATCCGCCAACCGATCATTGCCTCCTAATAACAAATTACCCGGGTAAAAAGTTGAAGCAGTTGTGATATGATGACCTTCTCTCTATAAAAGGCCGAGGCTTGTTCCTGCTGAATCAATTCAACAACCTGTAACCGCTGGTGGGCAGGTCGAATTTTGAAGCCGGCACCGGGCTGATGTTGATCTTGGTGGCCGTGTATTTGATCTTCTTGTTATCCGCCTCTGCTTCATATTCCAAAACAAAACCGGGAATGTCTTTGAACTGGTATTCAAACTCCTTAACCGATGGAACAATGGCGGTGGCATAATACAAATTAAAGTTGCTGCCGTCTTTCATCTGGATCACTGCTTTTTTACACTCGTACCCCAGGATCGTCTTTGTTTCCGACTGTGAAAGCGAGACCGTCATCCCCTCGTACTTTTTATTTTCCGCGGCCCATTTTGCATTGTCGAGCCTGGTCATGAATTTATTGTTGCCAAACTCCCGCAGTATTACCGCGCTTCCGCTGTTCTTGTTGTACAACAACGTTTGGGTGAAAGATGGGCTCACAAGATCCGTACGGCTGTCGTTTCCCTTGATGTAAACCGTTTTTGTACTTGCCTTCAGTGATTCGGTCACATCCTTGTCTGCATTGCCGTCGTCCGTTGCGATCGCAAAGGTAACCGTACAATCCGCTACCACGCGCTGCGCCGTAGCAACAAATACCGTTAATGAAAAAAGAAGCGAAGTAAAAATGGCTTTCATAATACAGCCAAGGTAACGAAAATTTCCCGTGCGCAGGGCCGGGGTTTTGTTAAAAGAACCATTGAAGTGCGCTAAAAAAACAAGGTTACAAAAAATCCAAGCTTCTCCTGGCTTTCTGTAACCTTGCTCCATGCATCTTATTGCGCAGCGATTATTTCTTCTTCGCCTGCTTATCCTTCATTTCCTGCAATTTCTTCTGGCTTTCCATCATCTGGTCGTACCGCTCCTGCCATTTGCTTTTTGTTTTCGGGGCCTTTCGTTTGGCCTCGATATCGGCCAATATCTTATCGTGGTTGATGATGTAATTCTGTATCACGAACTGCAACCCGAGCGTAACGATGTTTGAAACGGTATAATACCACGTCAACGCCGATGGAAGCTTGTTGAAGATGAACAGCAACATGAACGGGAATATATACGGCATGTATTTCAAAGCCGGGTTGTCCTGCGTTGGCGTCATGTTCATATTGTAGATCGAGATCAAAAAGCTGGTGAGTACTGCCGTGATGGTAAACAGGCTCACATGATCCCCATATCCCGGGATGCTGAAGGGCAGGTGTGCGATCGAATCGTAAGACGAAAGATCATGGCTCCACAAAAACTCCTGTCCGCGCAGCGCTATGTTCGAGTTAAAGAAGCTGTACAATGCAAAGAAGATCGGGATCTGCAGCAAGGCAGGAATACATCCACCCAATGCACTTACACCGCCTTCCCTGAACAGTTTCATCTGGGCCATGGCAAAGCCCTGTTTGTCGTCGCCGAATTTCTTTTTCATCTCATCCAGTTCCGGGCGCAATACTTTCATTTTTGCGCCGCTGAGGTAACTTTTGTAAGTAAGCGGGGCCGTTACCAGGCGGATGAACAAAGTGAGCAACAATACCACCCATCCATAGTTCTTTACAAACTTTGCAAAGAAATCAAACACATTCATGATGATGTATTTGTTGATCGGGCGAACGAACGCGTACATGTCGCGGCCAAGGTTCACGATCTTGTCCATTTCAGGCGCCTGTTTCTTCAGGATGCTGTAATCGTTAGGGCCATAATACATCTGGAACGGAACGCTTACCGAACCCGCAACCGGCACCTTGATCTGCATGGCCGCATCTGCTGTTGCCAGGCCTTTGCTTGAATCTGTTTTGCGCGACCAGGTTACCTGCCCGCTGTTAAAGCTGTTTTTCGCGATCAGTGTGCTGTTGAAAAACTGCTGCACCATACCGATCCACTGAACGGGCTCTTCAAATTTCCTTTCCGTTTTCGCGGATATATAATCGAAACTGCCGCCCTCTGAAAAAGTGATGTTCGATTGTGTTCTTTCGTAATCGGATTGTTTCTCTGCCTGGAAAGTTTCTGCATGCCAGTTCACGTTCATTTGTCCCTGGCTGAGCAATTTGTCTGCCCCTGTAAGCGATACGTTCCAATCCAGCATGTAAGCGTCTTCTTTCAAAACATACTGGTGCGTAATGCTCTCGCCATTGGGCGCCGTGAGGGTGAAGTTTACGGTCTGGCTCTTATCGGCATTCACCATAGGCTGGGCCGCGTTGAAATAGAGTGCGCTGGTTTGCGTGGAAACATTGGCGGAAGTGTTTACGCTGTAGCCGAGCTGGTTGCTGCCAGAAAGTACGATCGGTTTGCCGTCGTGGGCAGATTTGTAATTCTTCAGTTCTACCTGCTTAACCTGGCCGCCTTTACTGGTAAAAGTTACTTTGATCACGCTGTTCTCGATGGTAACCAGTTGTTCCGTACCGAGCGCCGCGGTCTGAAAATCGCCTGCAGAGGAAATGCGGGATATTGAATCTCTTTTTAAAGAATCAATTCTTGCCGCAATGGTATCCTGCGGTTTTATATTGGCGAGTCTTATCTTTTCGAGCGAATCTTTTTTGTGCTGTTCAAATGCACGCGCTTCATTCGTGGTTTTATTGCTGTACCAGAAATAAACAAAAAACAAAAGGCCAAGCAGAACAAACCCAATGACCGTATTCTTATCCGTCTTCATACGAAATTTTGTTGAGCCGCAAAGGTAACGTTTGGAACCAAGATTGCGCCAAAAGTTCGCCACTCGTTAAAATAGTAATAAAACGCGCTTTTCTGCGACAAATACCGCATTTTACCCGTTTCTTTATGCTTCCCGCTTCAACCAACCCGGCTTCTACCCTTTTTCCAGGCTTTTAAAACATTTTCTATGCAGGAAAATACAAACCCTGTTTTCCAGGCGGAAAGGCATGCGCCATCCCGCTTTACCCGCTTTTTGTGGTGGCTGTCTACCGCCGAGGATGAACTGTTGCAGGACTGTGTGGTGGACCGCAGCCGCTATGCCATTGTTGGCTGGACGGTTTTGGCAACCTGGTCGTTTGCAACGTTGGCGTGGACCTATTTTTTCAGCACGGTGGTAAGCCATTGGGCCGTGGCTGTTTTGCTTGGTGTTTTTATGGGCGGGATCATCCTTACCATCGACAGGGCGCTGATCAAGGGCATCAGCCGCTCGAACAAAAAAAGATGGGTGCCCTTTGCATTCAGGGGTGCGCTGGCATTGGTGATCGGCCTGTTCATGGCGCAGCCGGCTTTGCTGTATTTATTCGATAAAGAGATCCATGTTCAGATCTCGCTCGATAATGAGCAGCGCAAAAAAGAGAAACGCCAGAAACAGGATTCGCTTTATTACGCGGAACGCTCCGTTCTTCAGCAACAAAAAAACAAGATCACCAGCGAACTCGGCACACGTTACGCAGAAGTTTCAGCCGCGCGCGATGCATTTATCGCAGAAACCGATGGAACCGGTGGCAGCAGGAAGATCGGGTTGAAAGACATTGCGCAGGCAAAACAAAGCACCTACGAGAAACTGGATGCCGATTACCGGTTGAAAGAAACAGGAGCGCGCCCGGAGCTGCAGCGCATCGACAGTTCCATCGCGGCCATCGATGCCTCCATTCAAAAGGAGCAGGCATCGTTTGAAACCTTGCTGAACGATGGTTTCATCACACGCATAGAAGCGCTGAACCATCTTGTGCAGAACAATGGGTCGGTCGCATTTCGTTATTACCTGCTCGTGGCCATTTTGTTGCTGATCGAATTGATGCCCGTCATCTCCAAAACCATGTTACCCGAAGGAAGCTACGATGAGAAAGTTGCGCTGCGCGAAAAACTGGAAACGGAACTTACACAAAACAACCATCGCCGCTCACTTGCATTAAAGGAACTTTACAACGAAACCGCGTTTGAACAGGATTCGGTATTCATCAAAGATTTCTTTGCCCAAACGGAAAAAGAAAGAAGAGAAAAAATGATGGCTGCACTGAAAACCTGGAAGGAAGAAAAAACAAAAAGCTTTGATGGTTTGTGGGAAGACATGAAGAACGATATGCTGACGAAGCAGGAATCGTGACGCGAATTCAACAACCGCAATTTATTTTCTTGGCCGCAGAATCACTTTCACATAAGAGGTCTTTGCAAAATCTGAAGAAAAATTGATCTCCCAACGCTGCCGGTTTGCGGTGATCACCATCAACCCGGTATTGGGCGGAATGGAGCCGAGGTTATCGGCCACAAAAGAAATGGAATGCGTATTTGTTGTTTTGTTGCTGATGGTATGTTTCAACGCCTGTGTAGACAATGCCGCGTTTGAAAATACCACGGCATCATTGTCTGTGAGCGTGATCATATCGCCATCAACAATACCATTGTCGTAAAGCTGCACAAATGCAGAATCCGCATCGATCACAATTTCTTTAATGAGCGTGAGTTCGCGTGGCTTTTGGGGCGGTGTTGGTTTGGGGGCCGGGGCAACCACTTCTACTTTCGGCAATGCATCCACCGGCTCCTGGAACGATAAGGTGAAAGAGCCAGGCAAACAGCTTGCAGCATTGGTAATGGGTTTGTACACACCGAGCAGCATTTTGTTCTTCACTTCAACCACATCCAACTCAAGCAAACACACAGCGTCTTTGTTCCTGTAGTTGGTGCGTACAACCTCCGTTTCGCGGATGCTCAGGCGGCCGTTTTTGATGGTGCCCCGCAAACTCGTTTCGCAATACAGGGTTTGATTGCCCGACATTCCCGTACCCCATACCTCGCCATTCTCTATTTTTGTAATGCGGATGGAATAATTAAAAGTAGTGATCGAATCCTTCATCAACCCCTTCCACTCTCCCGCGTAAGGGCTTTGCTGCTGCGCACCGGCCGACAAAAAAAGAAAACTAAAACTTACCGTTGTGATGAATAGACGCAGTTTGTGCATGGCCGTTAAACAGGTTAGCCATCAAAGTACATTATTCATTGTTAATGTAAGTTAAAATCTTCCTGCCCCTATCTTCCGCCCGGTGGGCAATACATTCTCAGGAAATCTGTATACAGCTGCTGCAGGTGCGCCGTGGTTCCCTTGCCTTCGGAAATGCCATGCGTACGGTTCGGATAGCTCATGAGTTGAAACTGCTTACCGTTTGCAACCAACTCGTTGATGAGTTTTTCTGCGTTGTTGTAATGCACATTATCATCGCCTGTTCCGTGAACATACAGCAAGTGGCCGCGGAGGTTTTTTGCATAGGTAATGGGCGATCCTTTTACAAAATCTTCCATGTTCTCCTGCGGCAGTCCCATGTAACGTTCCTGGTAAATGTTGTCGTACGTTAACTGGTTGCCTACGGCAGCGATTGAAATACCCGTCTTGTAAATTTCAGGATACTGGAACAGGAGATCGAGCGTTGCAGAACCTCCGCCACTCCAGCCCCACACTGCAATACGCGATGTATCTACAAAGGGCCATTTCGAAATTTCTTTTGCACCCATTGCCTGGTCGCGGATGTTGAGGCGGCCTATCTGGCGGTAGATCGACTTTCTCCATTCCCGTCCCTTCGGCACCGGTGTGCCGCGGTTGTCGATGGTGATATATATGTAACCATCATTGGCCATATTTCCCTTGTACATATTGTTGAAACCCGCGCCATACTGGTCTTTTGCGTTTGCACCGGCAGGTTCGGTATACACAAAGAACACCACGGGGTATTTTTTCGACCTGTCGAAGTTGGTGGGTTTAACCATCCAGCCATCCATCTCTACACCGTCTTCTGTTTTTACTTTGAAGAATTCGATGTTCGATTTACTCTTGTCTGCTTTTGCAACTGCCGTATTTACATTATCGCCATTGAACGCTTTGTGATCGGGCAATGTTACCCATTCGCGCGATGAGGGCGTGTAGTAGTTGGAGAAAGAATGCTGTGCAAATTTCCCGGTTGGCGATACGGTGTAAGAATGCGTGCCTTGCTGGTTGGCGGGCGACAAACGTTCGGGCGCTGCCGATCCATCCAGTTTTGTTCTGTAGAGATAGCGTTGGGTAGCATTGTCGGGGCTTGCGTAAAAATAAACGTAGCCGCCGGCATCGTCCACGGCATTTACGCTGATCACATCGTAGTTACCCCTGGTAATGAGTGTTTCTGTTTTGCCATCGCGCGAAATGCGGTAGAGGTGATCCCATCCGTCTTTTTCGCTCGACCAGAGAAATTCCTTACCGCCATTCAGCCAGAACTTATCAGACAAAGAAGAAGCCGCATCTATCCATGCCTTTTCTACTTCCTTGTGAATGGAATGAGATGCGCCGCTTGCCACATCGCAGATCATGATATTGCTTTCCTGTTGTTTGCGGTCGAGGTGCTGCAGGATGAGTTGGGAGCTGTTGCCCGCCCATTCCATTCTTGGCACATACGATTGCAGCACCGGGTCTGTAGGCAGGCTCATCCATTTTGTTTTTACAGTGGCCACATCCACTACGCCAATTTTATAGGGAGACGGTGGTTCGCCGGCGCTCGGGTATTCAACAGGAACGGCGAATGGGTAAATGGAATCCGTTGTGTTGAGCATCAGGTAATTCTTCGTATTGGTGGCATCGATCTGCCAGTACGCAATTTTTTTACTATCAGGGCTCCACCTGAAACCGTCCCTGCAGTTGAATTCTTCTTCATAAACCCAGTCGAACGTACCATTGATGATCTTTCGTGTACCGCCGGTGGTGAGCGGCGTGATCTTTCCGGATGCTGCATCTTCCACATAAATATTGAACTCGCTTACATATGCAACCTTTGTTCCGTCGGGAGAAAATTTGGCAAACATGAGAGACGATGAGGGCCGGGTTCTGCCAAGTTTTCTCAGGTTGTTGGTGGTAAGATCGAGCAACCAGTAATCGCCACGCGTATCGGCGCGCCATACGCGTTTGGTATTTGTATATATGAGCACCTTTTTATCGTCGGCAGAAAAAATGAAATCGCGCACGGGTAAAGGGTTTGCGCTGTCTTTCGGCTTGAGCAATGCTTTGGCAAGCACTGTTGTTTTGGTTAGCGCCGGCAGTTCTGTTTTGAAGATCTCACCGCCTTCTATGGTAAAGAACCCGTTGCCATCGCGGGTCCATTTTATTCCCTGTGCGTTGGTATGGAAGGAGAAGAGGATGAGGCATCCCAGGATAAGGCAGATGTTTTTTTTCATGGCGTTCGTTTGATACCTGAAAAATACTTCTTTGGAGGGAAAGGAACAAGGGATAGGGAACAAGAGACAAGATATAAGAAGTGGCGGGTAAGATTTGAGAAACGATAATATAGTTCAACCAACCTTCATAATCCACTCAACCGGTAACGCCTGGAACCGGAATTCCATAGCGACCTTATTTCGTATCAAAAAAAGCCAGAAGCTAAGCCAGAGGCCGGACTTGTTACCGTCCTTGCCTTTGGCTTTGTTTCTGACTTTCAGCTTGCGTTTTTCAACTCAGATCAACGCATCCTGCAAAGAACTCGTTTTAAACGAACTTCTTTTTTCATTGTATTTTTTTGCAGCGTCGATGAAGCTTACGAACAATGGCGCGGGGCGTTCTACGGTGCTTTTTAATTCGGGGTGATATTGTACGCCGATGAAGAACGGGTGAGATGGGATCTCGATGATCTCCACCAATCCCGATTCCGGATTTTTTCCGCTCATCACCATTCCGTTCGATTCGAACTGTTCCATGTAATCGTTGTTGAACTCGTAGCGGTGGCGGTGGCGCTCGCTGATGTTGGTGCTGTTGTAAATCCTGTGCGCGAGGCTGTTTTCTTTGATCTCGCAGGGATAGGCACCCAGGCGCATCGTACCGCCCATCAAACGGATCTTCTTCTGTTCTTCCATCATGTTGATCACGGCATGCGACGTAGAGGTATCCATTTCTGTTGAGTGCGCATCTTTCAGGCCGAGGATGTTTCTTGCGAACTCGATCACTGCCATCTGCATACCCAGGCAGATCCCGAAGAATGGCAATCCTTTTTCGCGGGCGTATTGTACGGCAACGATTTTTCCTTCGATTCCCCTGTGGCCAAAGCCCGGAGCCACGAGTAAGCCATCAAGGCCATCCAGTTTTTCCGCAACATTTTCCTGGGTAATGAATTCGCTGTGTACATTCACCACCTGCACTTTTACTTCGTTGATGGCGCCTGCGTGAACAAAACTTTCGAGTATCGACTTGTAGGCATCCTGCAGTTCAATGTATTTGCCGATCAACCCTATGGTTACTTTGCTGCGCGGGTACTTTAATTTATCGAGGAAGCCGATCCATTTATCGAGCTGCGGCTCACCGTAGCCGCTAAGGTTCAGTTTTTTCAGGCAGATGAGGTCAAGCTTCTCGCGGAGCATCAGCAAAGGCACTTCGTAGATGGTTGAAGCATCCATTGCCTCGATCACAGCTTCGGGTTTTACGTTACAGAACAGCGCGATCTTTCTCTTAATGTCGTTGTTGAGCGGTTCTTCCGTACGGCAAACGATGATATCCGGGTGCACACCTGTTTCGCTCAGCATTTTTACACTGTGCTGCGTTGGTTTTGTTTTTAATTCTTTTGCGGCTTTGAGGTAAGGGATCAATGTGAGGTGAACCACCATCACATCTTCTTCGGGTAGCTCCCACTGCAACTGGCGCACGGCTTCTATGAACGGGAGGCTCTCGATGTCACCAACGGTGCCGCCTATTTCGGTCAGGATCACATCGTATTTATTGTCGTCGCCCAGCAGCAACATCCTTCTCTTGATCTCATCGGTAATGTGCGGAACCACCTGTACGGTCTTTCCCAAAAAATCACCCGCGCGCTCTTTGTTGATTACCGTCTGGTAAATGCGCCCGGTGGTAACGTTGTTTGCCTGGGAAGTATAGATGCTTAGAAAACGCTCATAGTGACCAAGGTCGAGATCGGTTTCGGCGCCATCTTCCGTTACAAAGCACTCACCGTGCTCGTAAGGATTGAGCGTACCCGGATCTACATTGATATAGGGATCGAACTTCTGGATCGTTACACGCAGGCCCCTTGCCTGCAGCAACTTCGCAAGCGAAGCCGCAATGATCCCTTTTCCTAAACTGCTTGTTACACCACCGGTAACAAAAATGAACTTGGCCATACTATTACAAATTGATTAATTATCCTGGTTAAAACTGGTATTTACACAACGGCACATGTTCACCGCAATACATTGCTTCATTTTTTTCAAAAAAAACAGGGCCACTAAAAGCAGGTTATTGCTTCCGGGACCTTATACTCAAATAAAAAATTGACCTTGGAATAAGAACGTTGTAATAGAAAAATTTCAGAGGTCGTACAAAGCTACAGCAAAAAAATTACCCAAAAAAATACGGGGTACTTACTCCCGAATTTTGATGAAAAATTGTGGATTTGAGGTGTACAACAGGCACGGGGCCACCTACCGGGGATAACATATCATGTAATTTCTGCATTAACAGGTATGAAACGGGCGGTCACATATCGTTCACGATCTTTTTGTAACTCGTTACCACGCCTTTGATCAACGATGAACTGAAGCCCTGGTGTTCCATTTCATTGAGCCCTGCAATGGTGCAGCCTTTTGGCGTGGTCACTTTATCGATCTCCTGTTCGGGATGGGTATTTTTCTGAAGCAGCAGTTCCGCCGCACCTTTCACTGTTTGCGCCGCAATGAGCGAAGCGATGGTTGCGGAGAACCCGATCTCTATCCCACCCTGTATGTTCGCGCGGATGTAACGCATGGCAAATGCCGTTCCGCAGGCACCAAGAACCGTGGCCGCATCCATTAGTTTTTCCTCTATCACAACCGATTTGCCAAGCTGGTTGAACAAGTCCAGAACAAATTCTGTTTGCGCGGCTGCCGCCTGCTGCGAACAAATGCAGGTCATACTTTCGCGTATCGCGATCGCTGTGTTCGGCATGGCGCGGAACAGGGTGAAATTTTCTTCCGTCATCTCCCGCAGGTCACTGATCCATACACCGGTGATCACGCTGATGATGGCGTGTTGCTTCGCATCCAGGTACGGTTTTATTTCGGCAACCACCTCTTTTACCTGGAAAGGTTTTACAGCGAGGATGATCCAGTTGCTTTTGCGTACGGCCTCCATGTTATCACTGATCACCGCAACGCCTTTTTCCTTCAATGATTGCAGCGTGCCCGTGTTCCGCTTGGTAACGATAAGCTGATCGGCGCGCACAAACCCGCTGCCGATCAACCCTTCCGCCATGGCGGCGCCAAGATTACCACCTCCTATGATCGCTATCCTGTTTTCCATTCTTTTTGATTTATTGTTGAATAACCCATTTGCCTGTTGGCGCGTTCATTCGATTTTGGCAACGGGCATAAGCTCGTGTTGGTGATTGCGGCGGTTAAACCCAGGACAATCAACCAAAACCAAATAAACTACTAAACAACTAGACTAAAGGTATTTCAAACCCTTCAAATACCCACGCACATAATCGCCGACCCCCGCTTCCAGCGTGTTGAACGGTTGGGTGTAGCCTGCATTGCGGAGTTTTTGCATGTTGGCCTCTGTGAAGTATTGGTATTTATCGCGGATGTCTTCGGGCATGTCTATGAAGACGATATCGGGTGCGAGGTCGAGTCCCGCGAAAGTTGCATTTACAAGATCGATGAATGTGCGTGCCGTACCGGTTCCCAGATTATACAAGCCGTTTTTGGCTGCGCCCCATCCGCCGTTCTGCATCGATTCCATCATCCATTCAATCACGCGCACCACATCTTTTACATACACAAAATCGCGGAGCTGTTCGCCGTCTTTGAAATCGGGCCTGTGGCTGCGGAACAGTTTTACGGATCCATTGGTTTTGATCTGGTTGAACGCATGCCAGATCACACTTGCCATCCTTCCCTTGTGGTATTCGTTCGGGCCGTACACGTTGAAAAACTTAAGCCCCGCCCAACACGGTGGCTGGTGGCCCGCAGCTGCTTCGGCCACGGCCCATTTGTCGAACTCGTTTTTGCTTATACCGTATGGATTGAGCGGTTGCAGTTTCTGAATTACCTCGTGGTTGTCGTCGTAACCCAATTCGCCTGCACCATAGGTTGCGGCAGACGAGGCATAGATCAATGGAATATTTTTAGCGGCGCAATAATTCCACATGTCTTTGGAGTATTGCACATTGAGCTCCTCGTGAATGGCGTAATCGAACTCAGTGGTATCCGTTCTTGCGCCGAGGTGTATCACCACATCTATCCGGCGATCGGTTGCCGCGAGCCAGTCGAACAGGTTGTACCGCTCAACAATAGAAGTATATTTTTTTGTTTCCCAGTTCTTTCTTTTTTCCTCGATACCGAAATCGTCAACAAGAACCAGGTCTTCATAACCGTTCTCATTCAGGAACTGTACCATACACGAGCCGATGAAACCGGCGGCGCCGGTAACGATGATGGTTGCAGACTGATCTTTTGAGCCGGCGTTCTGCAAATCGTTTGTTGGTTGATCAGTCATCTTTAGAAGTTTTATTCCGGTGTCCGGCTTTGGCGCTTATACTTTCCAAAGTTGTGGTACCGCTAGTTCAGCAAATTCTCGATTGCCGTATCGTATTTGTTTTTCCATTCGGTGATGGCGCCCCAGTTCTCGCCGTTCACGCTGACGTTGCCCGCGGTAACGGTTCCGAGTTCGAGGATCTCGATGTTGCTGTTTTTCGCATTTTGTTTCAGGCGTTCCGCATTTTCTTTTGTGCAGGAAACAACCACGCGGCCCTGCGCTTCACCAAACCAATAGGCATCGTTGCGGAAATTTGTTTTTGCGTTCACCGAAAACCCGAGGTTGCTGGTGAAACCGCTTTCCAGCAAAGCGATCGCCAATCCGCCCTCACTGATATCGTGCGCGCTTTGGATCATTTTTTCTTTAATGATCGAAGCGATGAAATGCTGTACCGCGATCTCTTCTTCCAGGTCGAAATAAGGTGCGGGAGAAAATTCGGTCTTGCGGAGCTTGTGTAAATATTCCGATGAATTGATGTCGTTCTGCTGTTTGCCAACAAGCAATACCACATCGCCCTCCTGTTTGAAGTTGAGTGTCATGCGGTTTGCAAAATCATCCAGTATGCCTACCATTCCGATCGTTGGGGTTGGATAAACCGGCCCATCCGGGTTCTGGTTGTAGAAGCTCACATTACCACCTGTTACGGGTGTTTTGAATTTGCGGCAGGCATCGCCCATCCCGCTCACGGCTTTTACAAACTGGTAATACACTTCCGGGTCGTAAGGGTTTCCGAAATTGAGGCAGTTTGTAACACCGATCGGTTCGCCGCCGCTGCACACAATATTTCTCGCTGCTTCTGCAACCGCGATCATACCGCCTGTGTATGGATCTGCAAACACATATTTGCTGTTACAGTCTACCGTAATGGCCAATGCCTTTCCGGTTCCTTTTGCCAATACCACGGAAGCATCGCTTGGCGCATTGGTAGAGGCATTTGCCGCACCTACCATGCTGTCGTACTGCGTGTACACCCAACGTTTGGATGCGATGTTCGGCAACTGTATCAATGCTTCGGCTGTTGCTTTCAGGTCTTTCACATCTTCAATACCATCTGCGTTGAACGACCGTACTTTTGCGAGGTATGCAGGTTCTTTGTATTCCCTGGTGTACTGCGGGGCGCCGCCGCCGAGTACTAGTTCGTAAGCGGGGATTTCGGCTTCCAGTTCGCCATGCATGTAAAATTTGAGAAGGCCGTCGTCTGTAACCTGGCCTATCTCGCTGCAACTGAGATCCCATTTTTCAAATACTTTGAGAACGGCTTCTTCTTTTCCTCTTTCCACTACCACCAGCATTCTTTCCTGGCTCTCGCTCAACAGCAGTTCCCAGGCCTTCATGTTCTTTTGCCTTGTCGGAACTTTTTCAAGATCGATCCGCATACCCACGCCGCCTTTTGCGCTCATTTCTGCAGTTGAGCAGATGATGCCCGCTGCGCCCATATCCTGCATGCCTATAACGGCGCCGGTTTCTATTACCTCAAGACAGGCCTCCAGTAATTTTTTCTCCTGGAAAGGATCGCCCACCTGTACCGCAGGCAATTCTTCCACACTGTCGGATGTGATGTTGGCCGATGCAAACGATGCACCGCCAATACCATCTTTACCCGTGGCGCTGCCTACAAAAAATACAGGGTTGCCCGTACCCGATGCGGTTGCACTCACCATTTTGTTTGCCTGCATGATGCCAACGCTCATTGCATTAACGAGGGGGTTTGTATGGTAACAATCCTCGAAATAAACCTCGCCACCCACGGTAGGAACACCGAAGCAGTTGCCGTAATGACCAATGCCGTGTACAACGCCACTGAGCAAACGTTGTGTTTTTTTATCCTTCAGGTTTCCGAAACGGAGGCTGTTGAGGGAAGCGATGGGACGGGCGCCCATGGTAAAAATATCGCGCTGGATACCTCCTACCCCGGTAGCGGCGCCCTGGAAAGGTTCGATGGCGCTGGGGTGGTTGTGGCTTTCTATTTTAAATACTACGCCGAAGCCATTGCCCATGTCCATGAGCCCGGCATTTTCTTCGCCCGCAGCCACGAGCATACGGCCGCCGTCTCTCGGCAATGTTTTTAACCATTTGATGGAATTCTTATAACTACAGTGCTCACTCCACATGCCACTGAAGGCGCATAACTCGGTAAAGTTGGGCGTACGGCCCAGTTTCTGTTTGATGAGTTCAAATTCGTCCGCTGTCAAGCGTAACTGTTCGGCTGTTTTCGCTGTAATTTCCATGATGGCGCGAAGGTAATAAACTGTTTGGAGTTTGGCGGTATGAGTTGGCAGTTTGAAGCGCGCCAACCGGAACAGTGGGGGTAATTTGGTTAAAAAAGTAAAAAGGTCAAACCAGATAAAAGGAAGTGATGTTGCGTCCTTTTATCTGCTTTGACCCTGTTTATTCCACATCCCGGGATACCCGCTAATCGCCCGCCTTCGAAAGGCGCCCGCTGCCTGAAATGTGTTTGCTTACATCGGATGCCGCACCGCGGTAAGAGGCGCTGCCGCTGCCACTGATGCTGGCGGAAACTTTTTTATTGGCATATACCTGTGCATTGCCGCTGCCGCTGATCCGGATATTGGCGTCGTCGGCGATCAGGTTCCTGCAGTCTGCACCGCCGCTGCCGCTGATACTGGTTTCTACGGAATTTGCCGAGCCTGTTAATTTAATATGCCCGCTTCCAGACACCCTTACATATACATTACTGATCTTTCCAAAAGTAAACCTGATCCTTCCCGAACCCGAAGTTTTGAATTCGGTGGTACCATCGTTTCCGAATTTGCCGTCACCGATGATGTCGCCGCTGCCCGAAAGCGAGAGGCCCGTTACTTTGGTCAATGAAACATAAACGGTGATCTTGTTCCTTGAATGGATGTTCACGTTTTTCGATTTGATCGAAAGCTTTCCATTCTCCACCACCGTTTCTATCAATGGCAACAGATTGTCGTCGCCCTCTATTTCTATGTTATTGCTTTCACCGTAAGCCACCATCACGTCCCATGCCCCTGATGAGCTTATCGCGGTATAATTCCCTACCGTGCGGGTTTCTTTTTTGAGGTTCCCACTTCCCTCTACCTTTTTCCACGACCATTGTGAAAAACCCGATATGCTTGCCAATAAGGCCAGGGCAACGAACAATTGTTTCATATAAGTTGGTTTTTAAGGTGTAACGGTGAGTGGAGATATATGTTACACATCCCGGAAAGAATGGTGGCGCACATCGCTCAATGGCTGACCCGCAACCTCCTATACAAATTAAAATAAATTCTATGTTTTTATTTTTCCACATTTTGACCCATTTTCCAACCAAAAAATAATTTAAAATTGATTTTTCGAAGTTTTTGGGCGTATTTTGGATCGTAAAAAAATATTCAAACTATGTCTTTACGATTTTCAGCGATTGGTAGTATTACCAATGAAGCTTCCGGGGTACCTACTCCATCGTCTACAAAAATCACCGGTATTTTTAATGAGAACGTGTTCACGCTCAAAACTGCCCGTGAATTTTTGAGCGACGAGGCCTACAAGAGCCTGATCACCAGCATACGCGGCGGCAAAAAGATTGACCGTTCCGTTGCCAACCAGATCGCCAACGGTCTGCGTGCCTGGGCAGAAGGAAAGGGCGTTACCCACTACACGCACTGGTTCCAGCCGCTTACGGGCACCACCGCTGAAAAACACGATTCCTTTTTTACCCTCAAAGGCGATGGTACGGCCATTGAAGAATTTGACGGCGCAGCATTGATCCAGCAGGAGCCGGATGCGTCTTCGTTCCCGAGCGGCGGTCTGCGCGCCACTTTTGAAGCGCGCGGTTATACGGCCTGGGACCCTTCTTCTCCCGCTTTCATCATCGAGATCGGAAAAGGCAAAACGCTTTGCATCCCTACCATCTTCGTTTCTTATACAGGCGAATCGCTCGATTACAAGGCGCCATTGCTCAAAGCGCTCGAGGCGCTGAATAAATCTGCGGTAGACGTTTGCAACTACTTCGATAAAAACGTTACCAAGGTAACCGCTACCCTCGGATGGGAGCAGGAGTATTTTGTTGTGGATGAAGCGTTGGTAAATGCACGTCCGGACCTGGTTCAATGCGGCCGCACCGTTTTTGGCGCATCGCCTGCCAAAGGCCAGCAGCTCGAAGACCATTATTTCGGATCCATTCCCGAAAGAGTATATGCGTTCATGCGCGATTTTGAATCCGAATCTTACAAACTCGGTATCCCGCTGCGCACGCGCCACAATGAAGTAGCGCCCGGCCAGTATGAGTGTGCACCTATTTTCGAAGAAGTGAACATCGCGGTCGACCATAACATTCTCCTGATGGATGTGATGAGCCGCGTTGCCAAAAGACACAAACTCGTTGTATTGTTCCATGAAAAACCGTTCGCCGGCATCAACGGAAGCGGTAAACACAACAACTGGAGCATGGCCACCGATACCGGCGTGAACCTGCTCGCACCAGGCAAAACACCAAAAACAAACCTGATGTTCCTCACATTCTTTGTGAACATCATCAAAGCGGTTCACGACCATGCAGACATCATGCGCGCTGCCATTGCTTCTGCGCCAAACGACCACCGTTTGGGAGCGAACGAAGCGCCGCCTGCGATCATCTCCGTGTTTGTTGGCCAATATCTTTCAAAGGTTTTGTCTGATGTAGAGGCCCGCGTAAGCACCAAGTTTGATGAGCAGGACGAGGCCATCCTCAAACTCGATCTTCACAGGAGCATTCCTGAACTGATGCTCGACAACACGGACCGCAACAGAACATCGCCGTTCGCCTTCACCGGCAACAAATTCGAGTTCCGCGCGGTGGGTTCTTCGGCAAACTGTGCGATCTCTATGACGGTATTGAACACCATCATGGCAGACACCCTGAAGAAATTCAAAGTGGATGTAGATGCACTGATCGAAAAAGGAGACAAGAAAGAGATCGCCATCATGCAGGTGATACAGAAATACATTGTGGAAAGCAAAAAAGTATTGTTCGAAGGCGACGGCTACAGCGACGAATGGCACCACGAAGCAGAACGCCGCGGTCTGCCTAACCTGAAAACAACACCGGTTGCACTGGATGCAATGGTTTCGGAAAAAGCAAAAAAACTATTTGAATCAAACGGCGTGTATTCTCATACAGAACTGGAAGCAAGACATGAGATCGAGCTCGAGAAATACATCAAAAAAGTTCAGATCGAAGCGCGCATCATGGGCGATATCGCTTTGAACCACATCATTCCTTCTGCCATCAAATACCAGAATGAGTTGCTGAAAAATGTGAACGGACTGAAAGAAGCCGGCCTTCCTGAATCGGCCTATAGCAGCCAGCTGGATATATTGAAAGCGGTGAGCGAACACATCCAGGTGATCCACACCAAAGTGCACCAGATGGTGGAAGCCAGGAAGATCGCCAACAACATCGAAAACACACGTACCAAGGCCATCGCTTACGAGAGCCAGGTTAAATCTGCGTTCTTCGATGAGATCCGTTACAATGTAGACAAACTTGAACACCTTGTAGACGATGATATCTGGACCCTGCCCAAATACCGTGAAATGTTATTTTTACGCTAATACAAAGGCCGGGACCCAACAAAAAAAGCCCTGTTCTGTAGATAGAACAGGGCTTTTTTGTGCCCAACCTTAATAAAAAGTTAAGAGTGGAATGCCGACTACCGTAAGCTTTCCACCGAAAAAAATGAAAAGGCTCAAAACAAAATCACTACTTTTCCTATTCCTAAACAAAAATATACTTGTATGAAAAAAGTAATTGCATTCGTAGCCGTGGTTGTTTGCTTCTCAGTAACAACCGCAATGGCACAAGGCGGCCCAGGCGGTCAAATGACTCCTGAACAACGCGCTGCACAAATGAAAGAAAGACTGGCTCCTGCAAACCTTACAGCTGTTCAGCAGGACTCAGTGATTGCGATCTGGAACGACAGAGCGATCATGGCCCAGGTGTATGGTACTTCTGATTTTCAAAGTATCTCACGTGAAGACAGGATGGCTAAAGCGCCGGCAATGAACGAAGCGAGACAAAAAAGACTTGAGAAAGCAGGTTTGTCTGCCGACCAGGCGAAAAAAGTGGTTGAACTTTTGAGCATGCGCCCAGGTGGTGGTGGACGTCCAGGCGGCGGAAAATAATTTTTCCTTCCCTAACTTATTCAATGGCTCCCGGTGGGAGCCATTGTTTTTTATAGGAACCTCGATCTAATTGTGAATTTGTTAAATAAACCTTCCGGGTAGCTTGCAGCATACCAACAGGTGAACAATCTTGTATTCTTGTCGTAATTTTAGTTGAAATGAAAAACAACCAATCATTAATGAAAAGAATATTTTTCGCCGCTTTGCTTTGCGCTTTTATCGGAACATCATCGCATGCGCAGGAAGCCGGAGTAACGCGCACGCCGGAAGAACAAAGGGAACTGTTTAATTTCTGCGACAAGCCCTTTCTCGTAAACAAATTGAAGATCTCCGCTGAAACAGCGGATAAGATCGGCGACCTTAACCTCTGGCAAACGCAGCAGCAGAAAACCATCGCAGACAATACCAACGAAACCTATGCCACCGCGGGAGAACTGCAGCAGGAGGTAAACAAGCGCCTGAAAAAAATAGGCCTTACAGACGACCAGGTAAAAACATTTGCAGAATACAAAAAAAACCAGCTCACCAATCCTGAACCCTGTGCCGCCATTGCATTGTATGCAAATCCGGCCTATGACACCTTAACGCCGCAACGCGCCTTGCAATTGCTGAAACAGAAATACAGGAAGACCATCATTGAAAAATTGGGCGAAACGGGCAATGGTAAAATGGCAGATATGGTGATGGAAACAGAGGTGTGGAAACAAAAAACATCGCTCGAAATTTCCAGGATACCGGTCAGCGATTTCAACAGGATAAGAAGAACGGTATCCATGTACAAAGAAAGAGAAAACAAATACCGCGGGGCGGGGCTTGACGAGAACCAGATCAATACAATGATCGAATTTTTCAGGCAAAACCAGTTGTACCCACCGGCCGGCTAGTGCACACGCATCGATCAGTAGTCAATCGACATTCAAATTACCGGATCCTTCATACAATAGTATAAGCACATTAAAATGCCGCAGCTTACAGCTACGGCATTTTAAATTTGGGAGCCGGTTGGATCTATGATCCTTATTTCATTTTAAACGTCTCCAAAAACTTTGTTGTAAAGTTTCCTTTGCGGAAGTCTTCGTTCTGCATAAGCTGGAGATGGAAAGGGATCGTGGTTTTTACGCCCTCGATCACGTACTCACTCAAGGCGCGGTACATGGTATCGATCGCTTCTTCGCGGGTTTGGGCGATGGTGATGAGTTTGCCGATCATGGAATCGTAATACGGTGGAATTACATAGCCCGCGTAAACATGGCTGTCTACACGAACGCCATGCCCGCCCGGCGTATGCAATACCGTGATCTTTCCTGGCGAAGGGCGGAAATCGTTGTAAGGATCTTCTGCATTGATGCGGCATTCGATGGCGTGCATCTGCGGCTCATAATTTTTTCCTGATATTTTTTCGCCTGCGGCGATCTTGATCTGTTCCTTGATCAGGTCGAAATTGATTACCTCTTCCGTAACGCAGTGCTCCACCTGTATCCGCGTATTCATTTCCATGAAATAAAAATTGCGGTGTTTGTCTACCAGGAACTCGATCGTTCCCACACTCTCATAATTGATTGCCGCTGCTGCTTTGATGGCTGCCTCTCCCATTTTCTTACGGAGTTCCGGCGTCATAAAGGGTGATGGGGATTCTTCCACGAGTTTCTGGTGGCGGCGCTGGATGGAGCAATCCCTTTCGCTCATATGGCAAACGGTGCCGTATTGATCGCCCGCTACCTGGATCTCGATGTGTCTTGGCTCTTCCACGAATTTCTCCATGTAAATGCCATCGTTCTTGAACGATGCGGCCGCTTCCTGCTTGGCGGTGCTGTAAGCTTTTTCAATTTCGCCTTCGTTCCATACCACGCGCATGCCTTTGCCACCGCCACCGGCGGTTGCTTTCAGTATCACCGGGTAGCCTACTTCTTTGGCGAGTGATTTTGCCTGATCTACGCTGTCGAGCAAACCTTCGCCACCCGGAACAACGGGTACGCCGGCTTTGATCATCGTATCTTTTGCGGTGATCTTATCGCCCATCTTGTTGATCATCTCAGGCGTTGGCCCGATGAACTTGATGCCGTGGTCGGCACAGATCTGCGAAAACTTTGCATTCTCTGCCAGGAACCCATAGCCCGGGTGGATGGCGTCTGCATTGGTGATCTCCGCAGCGGCCATGATGTGCGGAACGTTGAGGTAAGAATCTGCGCTTGCAGGTTTCCCGATACAAACAGCCTCGTCTGCAAATTTTACGTGCAGGCTGTCTTTGTCGGCAGTGGAATAAACCGCCACCGTTTTAATGCCCATCTCTCTACAGGTTCTGATCACACGAAGCGCGATCTCTCCCCTGTTGGCGATCAATATTTTTTTAAACATATATCCCAGATTATATGACTATTATAGAATGGTATCCCGGTTGCATGGCCCGCCTGTGGTTTTATGGCTCCATCAAAAGAGATCATAAAACGTCACAGAAGATCATTCGGCCCGGAGGTTACGGTTCAACAAGGAACAAAGGCTGGTCGTACTCAACCGGGCTCGCGTCTTCCACAAGCACTTTTACGATGGTACCTTTTACTTCGCTTTCAATTTCGTTGAACAGTTTCATCGCTTCGATGATGCAGACTACTTTGCCCGGGGTGATCTCTGTTCCAACCTCTGCGAGCAGTGGTTTATCCGGTGCCGCGCGACGGTAGAAGGTTCCGATCATCGGGCTTTTTACGGTAATGAGGTTATCTGCTTTGGGAGCGGCAGGGGCTGCGGGTGCCGCAGGGGCGGCCGGTGCGGCTGCGGGCTGTGGCGCAGGTGCCGCCGCGGTAGTGTAAACCTGTGGCTGTGGCGCCGCTACTGTTACTACCGCTTCTTCTTTTTGCTTGATGGTTACCTTACCATCCTTGTCTTCAATACTTATCTCACCAATATTGCTTTTGTTGATGATCTTGATCAGTTCGTGAATTTGCTTTAAGTCCATAATTGGCAAGTTTTAGGGGTAAAAACGGTATTTTTTGCTCAAATAGGGGGGCAAAATAGCCTTTTTTTGATAAAAACGGGGATTTTCTTTGAACAGTTATGTGCTGAAAAAACCGGGCCAAACGCGTGGGAATAAACCGGCGTGGCAACCCGGGGGATTCGTGAACCCGCCCTGATCATATATAAAAAAGAAAAGACCCGGTTAAGGGTCTCTCCAGATTTTTCCGGGGATCCGCTGAAAACAGCGTGCTGTGACGTTTCCGCGGTCCTTGTCTCTCGATTAGTGTTTTTCTTCCTTTACGCGCTCTACGTAAGAACCATCTTTTGTATTGATCCTGATGAGTTCATCGGCTTCTACAAACAGGGGAACCATTACGGTTGCACCGGTTTCTACGGTTGCGGCTTTGAGCGCGCGGGTAGCCGTATCGCCACGGAGACCCGGTTCGCAATAGGTGATCCGCAAAACGATTTTCTCGGGGAGCTCGGCACCGATCGGTTGATCGGTTTCTGTATTGATGTATACCAGCACCTCGGATCCATCCATCAAAAACTGCGGCGAATCGATCATCTCTTCCCCGAGGGCGATCTGTTCGAAGGTCTCGTTGTTCATGAGATTGTAACCCGTATCATCTTTATAAAGAAACTGGAAAGCTTTTTTCTCAACACGAACCGGGAAGATGTTCTCTCCACTGTTCCATGTTTTTTCAATTGAACGTTTGTTGTCAACGCCCTTTAATTTGGCCCACACTTTCGCAGCGGCGCGCGCTGTTTTGTTCTCACCAAATTCTACTACGGAATAGAGGCTCCCGTCTAATTTCAGGATCAGGCCACGGCTGATGTCGGATGTTGTTGCCATTATACTTGTTTTAAGGTAGGCGCAAAAGTAGGGATTTTTCCGGTTTCAGCTTTCTGGTTGGATTGCGGGCCGCCTGCCGCAATTGCGTAACGTGCAGAAAAACAGGCAAAAGACAAAAAAAGCGGTACGTGTCTTCTTCAATTGGTAAAAATTTATACAACCCGGGCTGCGCGCAGATTCCGGCCGGTATCTATCATTCCAGCCAACACACTTGTTATGAAAAAAACGCTACCCAGCCTTCTTACATTCATCTGCCTTCTCTTCGCGGCACAATTGTTTGCCAACACAGTGGCCGTAAAGGGCACAGTAAAAGACTCGCTCAACAACCCGGTTGCAAACAGGACTGTTAAGATCTACGCAGACAGCAGCTGCAACATCGTTCACACTGTAACCACCAATGCGAATGGATATTATATAGATACGCTCTCCTGCAGCAATACCATCAACAAAGTAACCGTTGTTGTTGAAGACTGCAAGGGCGCTCGCATCGTTCAAAATGCCACGGTAGGTGCAGGCGGTTATGCAGAAAGTAATTTCAGGATCTGCAGCACTACGCAGGCGCCACCGGTAAACTGCAATGCGGTATTCACATACTCATCCGTTGCCACCGGCGTGAAATTTACAGCAGGCGCTTCTACGGCACCTGCGGGCGACAGCATCACCAGCTATACCTGGAATTTCGGCGACAGCACTGCGCCCGCTGCAGGAACGAAAGACCCGTTGCATGTTTATAACCATGCAGGCACCTACAACGCGTGCGTAACCATCAAAACAAAAAAAGGATGTGAAAGCACCTACTGCAAGGCTGTTGTTTTTCAGCCACAGGTAAGCTGTAAGGCCACGGCCTCTTTTACCATTGAAAAAATAGCTCCTAAGAAATACCGTTTCAACAGCACGCAAAGCAATGTACTTGCGGGCGACAGCATCTTCAGCCGCATCTGGCAGTTTGGCGACGGCACCTCTACCGATGGAAACAAGATCGTCATAGAAAAAGAATTCAAAGACACAGGTGTTTTCAATGTTTGCCTGAAAGTGGTGAGTGTGAAAGGTTGCGACAACAAAACATGCGCCACCGTAACCGTACGCGATACAACGACAACACCTACTGTGCCCACCAATTGCAAAGCATCATTTACCTATACGATCAAGGATTCGACCATCAAATTCAACAGCGCCGCATCCGTTGCAAGTTCTGTTGCGGGCGACAGCATCATCAGCAGAACCTGGTCGTACACAGACAGTACACACAACCTGACACTCGGGGGAAATGTTGTTGACCCATCTTTTGACTACAGCAAACCGGGGGCATACAAGGTCACCCTCGTGATCAAAACAAAAAAAGGGTGCGAGAGCAAGACAACCGTACTTGTTGTGATCAATCCCCCACACCCGCCGGTTCCATGTAAAGCCGCGTTCACTTACACGATCAAGGACTCAACCATATATTTCAACAGTGCGGCATCAAGTGCAAGCAATGCACCGGGCGACAGCATCATCAGCAGAACCTGGTCTTACACCGACAGCGCAAACAATGTATCGCTTGGTGGAAATGTGGTTGCGCCGTTTTATGTATACAGCAAACCGGGTTCTTACAAGGTAACACTGGTGATCAAAACCAAGGCAGGGTGCGAAAGCAGAACGTCTGTTGTAGTGGTGATACCAGCGCCACAGGCTGCATCATGCAAGGCATCGTTTGTGTTTACGGTTGAAAAAGGTTCGGTTAAATTCAAAAGCACCTCAACCGGCGCTACGGCACTCGATAGTGTGACAGGGTACACATGGATCTTCGGAGACAGCACCGCGCCCGTTCAAAACAGCAAGGACCCGTTACATGTGTATCCAAAAAGCGGGAAGTACGCTGTAACGCTTTACATCAAAACAAAAAGCGGGTGTGAAAGCAAATTCACCGAACATGTTTCTGTAACCGTTGCCCCTCCTGTTAACTGTGCGGCAGATGTACAATTTACCGCAGAGCGTGTGAGCCTGAAAAGAGTGCAGTTCAACAGCAGCATGAGCAAAACAAATGCGAGCGACAGCATCATCCAGCGCAGCTGGAAATTTGGAGACGGCACCGCTTTGAACGGCAATGAGATCAAACCCCTGAAAGAATTTCCTGCACCGGGTATTTACAATGCGTGTCTTGAAATAAAAACGGTGAACGGTTGTGTTGCACAGGCCTGCAAGCAGGTAACGGTTCAGGACACTGTTTCCACACCACAATCTTCTGTAGATTATATCAAGATCATCAGCATCAATCCGAACCCCGTAATCACCAAAATGGTGGCCACGATCTACAGCAGGAACACCAATGCGGAAGCGGAGATCACGGTATACGATATCTATGGCGCACCCAAACTGACCATCAAAAAATTACTGGCGCAGGGAAACAATGTATACGAGATCAACCTGGGCAATCTTTACCACGGCCCGTACTTCCTGAAAGTGAGCACAAGGAGTGCGAGGGACGCCAAGGCATTCTATAAATTGTAAGCACAGGTATAAAAAAAGAACACAGCAAAACAGGAAGCAGGGATCCCGGATGGTTATCATAACCCCGGATCCCTGCTTCTGTTTTCATTTCAGCCGTGACGACCGGCCAGAAAATAACCCTGAATCGCCCTTTTCTTGCAGCTTGCGCCTTGTCTCTTACCCCTTTTCCCTTATTTTTGCCGCAATTTCCAAACTAACAGAAACAATTACCATGGCAGTATTAGTCAATAAAGACTCTAAGATCATTGTTCAGGGTTTTACGGGTACAGAAGGTACATTTCATGCTACGCAGATGATTGAGTATGGAACCAACGTGGTGGGTGGTGTTACGCCAAACAAGGGCGGAACAACGCATCTCGACAGGCCCGTTTTCAACACGGTGGCCGATGCTGTTAAAAAAACAGGTGCGGATGTGAGCATCATTTTCGTTCCGCCGGCATTTGCGGCAGATGCGATCATGGAAGCAACGGATGCAGGTATCAGCCTCGTGGTTTGTATCACCGAAGGAATACCTGTGCAGGATATGGTGAAAGTAAAAAACTACCTGCTCGGAAAAAATACAAGGCTGATCGGCCCGAACTGCCCGGGTGTAATTACCGCCGGCGAAGCAAAAGTGGGTATTATGCCGGGCTTTATCTTTAAACAAGGCCGCATCGGCATCGTATCAAAAAGCGGTACGCTTACCTATGAGGCAGCGGACCAGGTGGTGAAAGCGGGGCTTGGCATCAGCACGGCCATAGGCATTGGCGGAGACCCGATCATTGGCACGCCTACCAAGGAAGCAGTGGAATTGTTGATGAACGACCCGGAAACAGACGGCATCATAATGATCGGCGAGATCGGCGGAAGCATGGAAGCAGACGCGGCACGCTGGATCAAAGACAATAAGAAAAAACCAGTGGTAGGTTTCATCGCCGGCCAGACAGCGCCTCCGGGCCGCCGTATGGGGCACGCCGGTGCAATCATCGGTGGTGCAGACGATACAGCCGCCGCCAAAATGAAGATCATGGCAGAATGTGGCATTGAAGTAGTGGCCAGCCCGGCAGACATCGGCAAAACCATGGCCGCCGCCCTGAAAAAATAATTCGCAATATCTTTATACAACATCGATCCCGGTAAAGTTTTTGCCGGGATTTTTGTTTGGCGGGTTCGTGGTAAGCATCAAAAGAATGTTAATGCATGTCAATAGCTATGTATTAACCGGGATTATGGCATCATTTTCCTGAACAACCTATTTTAATCTGAAAAACCGGTACATGACAGCACGCATTTTTACTTTTGTTTTAGCACTTACTTTTTCTTTGGGCGCATGGGCACAGCAGGATACTGTTTTTCAGAAAGAATGGAAAGAGATCGACAACAACATCGAAAAAGACGACCTTACCAAGACCGCCCTGGCCAAGGTTAACCAGCTTTACAAACGCGCAAAACAGCGGCAATTGAACGACCAGGTGGTGAAGGCCCTGCTCTACCGGTTTGCCCTCGAGCAAAGAGTGGTGGAAGACAACCGCGTGGCAGCGATCCATACGCTCAAAGAAGAGATCAGGGCCACAACCGACCCGGTACAGAGGGCGATATTATACAACAACCTTGCACAGCAATACATTTTTTATTACAACAGGGTGAGGTGGACGATCCGCGACCGTGCACAGACCGTTAACACACCCAAGGGTAGCATAACAACATGGAGCGATGGGGATTTTGCCGATTCGATACGCGCCGCCTTTGCCAGTGCCCTGCAGTATAAAGACATCCTGAAACAGAAAAAAAATGCCTTGTACGGCGCCATCATCATTAAGGGAGACTCGCTTAACCTGAGGCCCACGCTTTTCGACCTGGTTGCACACGCGGCCATTGATCATTTCAGGTATAGCATCTTTCCGCCAACGGCAAAAGGCGAGTTCCTGCTCAGCGATCCCAACACCCTGAAACCCGCTGAAGTATTCCTGTCGTCGCAGGTAAAAACAAACGACAGCAGCTCCTACAAATGGCTCACGCTTGACCTGTATAAACAGCTTATCCAGTTTCACCGCAACGACGCAGACAAAAATGCCCTGGTAACCGTTGACCTGGAAAGAATTGAATGGGTACACGAAGCCGCGGTTTTTGCAGGCAAGGATGCGTTGTATAAAGAAACGCTGGAAAAACTCATCAACCAGTATCCGGACGTAACGGCTACGGCACATGTATGGTATTTGCTTGCAGCTTTGGAATCAGACAAAGCCGGGGCCTACTCCGCATTACAGGACACTGCAAACCGCTACGGCTATGTAACCGCTCTACAGTTGATCGAAAAAGGGCTGTCGCATTTTAAAGGGAACAACACCGGCGTTGCAGAAATGAAAAACCTGGCGGCGCAGATCAAACGGGTAGAACTGAGAACAGAAACAGAACTTGTGAACGTTCCCGGCAAACCCATTCTCGCATCGGTGATCTACCGCAATACCCCTGCTTTGTATGGAAGGATCATACGCGTGATGCCCAATGATACGGTGTTCGACCGCACCGCCATTAATTTTACACATGCCGCCGCCCGGGTTCCCTACCGCATGTTTGCGCAACAGCTCCCGGCAAGTGAGGACCACCAGCAGCATACGGCCGCTTTTAAGATCGACCAGTTGCCTGCCGGTTATTATGTGCTTATGACAAGCAACAACAGTGGCTTTGTTGACTCGGCCGATAAGATCTCCGTGCAATATTTTCACGTATCATCGATCAGCTACGTAAAAACAACCGGTCGCCTCTTTGTACTCAACAGGCAAACGGGCGAACCGATGAAGAACGTAAAGGTGATCACAACAAAACAGACCTATGTACCGGGAACAAGAACAAACAGGATCGATACGGTTGCTGTAACGAACACCGACCAGAATGGAATGGTGTCCACATCCGCAACCGAAAACAGCACCGCAGGTATGAACATGGGGTATATTTTTGTTACACCGGGCGATACGCTGAACACCTATGCCAGCGAATACATTTACCGCAATACGGAAAGACAGAACGCACCCGATACCTACGAAAAACAAAACCGCAAAGTGTTTTTCTTCATGGACCGGTCTATTTACCGGCCCGGGCAACAAATTTTCTTCAAGGGAATTGCCACAACAAAAGATTTCGAGACAAAGCTCAGCAAACTCATTACGAAGGATTCGGTAAAGGTTTACCTGAGGGATGCCAATGGAAAAACGATTGACTCTTTGACCGGCGCACCGAACAGTTACGGCTCCTTCGCAGGTAAATTCAATATTCCGCAAAATGTATTAACGGGAACTTTCTACCTGGAGGCGCGTGATTTTTATTCCTCTCAATACTTCCAGGTAGAAGAATACAAGCGCCCGACCTTTGATGTTACGATCGATAAACCAAAAGGAAGTTACCGCCTCAATGATGTGATCACCATCACCGGAACGGCGAAAGCTTTTTCAGGCAATATGATCGATGGCGCATCCGTAAACTATAACATCACAAGGAACAAAAGATTTCTCGATCCGTGGTTCAGGCGCATCGCACCGGGGCGTGACAATGGCGCGCAGATCGCCCACGGCGTGGTAAAAACAAATGCGCAGGGAAAATTCACCATCCAGTTCCCTGCATTTGCCGATGATATAACGGACAGCACCGGCGACCCTGTGTTTGAATTCAACATTTCAACAGACGTAACAGATGTGAGCGGTGAAACGCGCAGCGCCTCCGCCAAAGTGAACGTAGGCTTTAAATCGCTGCTGCTCGAAATAACGGCAAACCAAACCGGGAACAAAGACAGCGCACAAACCATCCTCATCAATACCACGAACTTCAGCCAGGAAAAAGAACCCGCACAGGTTAAGGTGATGGTGTATAAACTGATCGAACAGCCCATCAAGCGCCAGCGGCTTTTGTCACAACCGGATCAGTTCATTTTATCAAAAGAAGAATTCAGCAAATATTTCCCGGATGACCAGTACGGCGACGAACCAGAATTGCAAAACTGGCCGTCAACCGGGATCGCTTTTGAAGAAACCATTTATACAAAAGACCAGGCAGGCGTAACCGTTCCCGCAGGGAAGTTGTCTGCCGGCCGGTACCGCATCGTTGCCATTACAACAGACAAGTTGGGCAAGGAAGTAAAACAGACGGGCTACCTGTTGCTGTTCGATAAAAACGACATGGCAGCGTTTCTTCTCAACAACGGCCCGGCTTATACGCACATCGTAAGGGATGAAGTGGAGCCGGGAGAAGAAGCAACCTTCCTCACAGGCATACGCCCTGAACGCGTATTCATCATCAAACAAACAGAACATCCTGTTGCCGCAAAAACGCGGACCGAATACAATTTCAGTTATGCGAACAAGGGCGTTCATACGATCAATTATACGCCGGACGAAAAAGACCGCGGCAATGTTACGATCAACGAAGTGTTTGTGTACAACAACAGGGTATATGCAAACAGTTACGTTGTAAAGGTTCCATGGACAAACAAGATGCTCAGCATTGGTTATGAAAGCTACCGCGACAAAACGGAACCCGGCAGCAAAGAAAAATGGACCGTAACCGTAAAAGGAAAAGACGGCAATAAAGTTGCTGCGGAATTATTAACAGGCATGTACGATGCATCGCTCGACCAGTTCAAACCGCACAGCTGGGCAAAACCGGAGCTCTGGGCCAGCAACGTGAGAACGAATTTCCAGTTCCAGCAGAATTTCCGCATCGCGGTTACCAGTGAAGAAAATTACCTGCCGATGCCAACGGCAGCTGTAACTGAAAATACTTTCGACCAGTTTATTTACGATGCAACAACCTATTGGTCGCTGAAACACATGCCGGCTCCGCCAAAACTGTATGAATCGTTTGCCGGCAGCGTTGCAGGAGCAAGGGTGGGTTATGGCGATCAGGTATTGTATGAGAAAGTGGTTACAGATGTCAGAACAATCAAATCAATGGCACCCGGCACGGTACAGATCCGCGGCCAGGCGTCTGCGAACGGGGCCACCGCGCCTTTGTATGTTGTTGATGGGAAAATTGTTTCAGACATAGCCGCCATTGCGCCCGGTGATATCGTGTCAACCGAAGTATTAACGCAGGAGCAGGGCGCCGCCATCTGGGGTGCGAGAGCAGCCAACGGAGTGATCGTGATCACAACAAAAAATGCAGCCGCAACACCGGTGGAGATCGTTGTAAGGAAAAACTTTAATGAAACAGCATTCTTCTTCCCGCAACTTTATGCAGACAGCACCGGCAAATTCAGTTTCAGTTTTACGATGCCGGAATCGCTGACCAAATGGAAATGGATGACGCTTGCACACACCAGGGATCTTGCTTTTGGCGCAGGCAGCACCACCATCCTCACCCAGAAAAAAGTAATGGTACAGGCCAATGCCCCAAGGTTCATGCGCGAAGGCGACAATATGGAATTCAGCGGGAAGATCGTAAACATGACGGAGAAAGAAATCACAGGACAGGTAACACTCGAACTCATCGATCCCGTAAGCAACACTTCGGTTGACGGATGGTTTCAGAATGTTTTTCCATTGCAATATTTTACGGTGGAAGCAGGGCAAAGCTTCGCGGTAAAGTTCCCGATACAGATCCCCTTCAGCTACAACCGCCCGTTAACCTGGCGCATCAAAGCAGTATCGGGCGATATGGGTGACGGGGAAGAGAATACATTACCTGTATTAACAAACCGCATGCTTGTTACGGAAACATTACCCCTGTTTTTACCAAACGATACAACACAACATTTTGTATTAAGCAAATTAAAAAACAACAAAAGCGAAAGCTTAACAAACGAGGCCATCACCATCGAATACAGCACCAACCCGGTATGGTACGCCGTACAGGCATTGCCTTACCTGATGGAATATCCATACGAATGTGCTGAACAGACTTTCAACCGTTTGTATGCGAACGCGCTTGCATCGTACATTGTAAACAAACACCCGAAACTGAAACAGGTTTTTGAACAATGGAAAAAAGACAGCAGCACCTTAAAAAGCAACCTGCAGAAAAACGAAGAACTCAAACAGATCCTTCTCCAGGAAACACCATGGGTGATGCAGGCAGAAAGCGAAGCGCAGCAACGCAAAAACATAAGCCTGCTGTTTGATCTCGCCAGGATCGGTTCGCAAACAGAAACACTGGTTGAAAAACTCAGGGACATGCAATTGCCGAACGGATCGTTCCCATGGTTCAAGGGGGGAAACGAAGACAGGTACATCACGAATTACATACTTACGGGTATTGGAAAATTGAAACGCCTCGGCGCACTATCGCCCGAGCTTAGCCAGCGCATGCGCAATATCCTGGTTAGCGCGTTGAAATACGAAGACGCAAAAATTGCCGCCGACTACAATTGGCTGATCAAAAACAAAGCGGACCTGGCCAAACAGCAGGTATCCCCCAGCCAGATCGATTACCTGTTCATGCGCAGTTTCTTCAGGGATATTGCCATTCAATCCCAAAAAGAATACGATTACTATTTTGGGCAGGCAAAACAATTCTGGATCAAACAAAACAATTATTACAAGGCGAAGCTTGGGTTGGTCTTCCTGCGCAGCAACGAAGAAAAACTCGCGTCAGCAACCATCTTCCCGGCATTGCTGGAGAACACGGTAATGGATTCGAAACAGGGTATGTACTGGAAAACAACCTATACCGGTTTCTGGTACCAGTCACCCATCGAACACCAAAGCATGATGATCGCTTTCGCAGCTGAACTGAACCTGAACAAACCCGACCCGGCGCTTGTAAAAAACATCAATGCGATGAAAACATGGTTGCTTCTCAATAAGCAAACCAACAACTGGCGCACCACCATCGCAACAGCCGATGCATGCTACGCGCTGCTGTTAAATGGAACCGATTGGCTCGATGCAGAAAAAACCGTTACCATCGAACTCGGCAAAACAACATTGAGCAACACAAATGAAAAAACAGAAGCGGGCACAGGCTATTTCAAAAAAAGGATCGATGGAAAAAATGTAACGCCGGCAATGGGCGATATCACTGTCACGGTCAATTCCAAAAACCAGTCGCGGCCTTCCGCCACAAACACATCCCCGAGTTGGGGCAATATTTACTGGCAGTATTTTGAGGACCTTGACAAGATCACACCCGCGGCAACGCCGTTATCGGTCACCAAAAAATTGTTCATACAACGCAATACCGATAAGGGTGTGGTGCTCGATCCTGTTAAAGACAACGAAGAACTGAAAACCGGCGATAAAATAATTGTACGCCTCGAGCTCCGCAGCGATCGTGACATTGATTACTTACACCTGAAAGACATGCGCGCCGCCAGCATGGAGCCTGTGAATGTATTGAGCGGGTACAAATGGCAGGATGGATTGGGCTATTACGAAAACACCAAAGACGCAAGCACCAATTTTTTCATCGATCATTTGAGAAAGGGGACTTATGTTTTTGATTATCCATTGTTCATCACACACACGGGTATCTTCTCGGTGGGCACCGCGAGCATACAATGTATGTATGCGCCGGAGTTTACGTCCCATTCGGGGGGAATCAGGATCCGCGTGTCGAAATAGGATTGGCAAAAAAGGAACGAAGAAAATTAGCTTACCGGAAAACCTTTTCTTTGCGGAATGAATGTTGACTACCTCATCATCGGCCAAGGCATTACCGGAACTTTCCTGAGCCGCGACCTGCTGCGTGCGGGCAAAACCGTGTGTGTGATTGATGAGGGCAAACCCTTTACAGCTTCAAAGGTGGCAAGCGGGGTAATCAACCCCATCACCGGAAGGCGGCTGGTGAGAACCTGGGAGATCGAAAAACTGATGCCTTATGCAGTAAAAGCGTACAAAGAATGGGAGAATACCAACGGCTCGCTGGTACGCCAATGCAACATCCTGGATTTTCATCCCACACCGCAGATGGTGATGGCCTTTGCGGAGCGGCAGCCCATCGAAAAAGAGTACCTGAAAACACCGGCAGATACAGATCGGTGGAGAAATTATTTCAACTACCATTTCAGTATCGGGGAAATTGATCCCTGCTGGCTGATCGACATCAACACGTTACTGGAAACATGGCGCGCGCAGTTACTAAGCGAAAACAACCTCCTGGAAACCACGTTCAAATGGGAAGATTGCAAAGTGGAACCCGACCACATCACCTGGAACAACATCACCGCAGGAAAGATCATCTGCTGCGAAGGTGTGGCAGGCTTTGAAAATCCATGGTTTCGTCTTTTACCTTATGCAAGAAATAAGGGACAGGCCATCATTGCCAGCATCCCCGGGTTGCCGCGTACAAATATTTACAAACAGGGCATCAACATTGTTCCCTGGAAAGAGGATCTTTTCTGGATCGGCTCAACGTATGAGTGGGATTTTTCAGACACGAATCCTTCGGCCGACTTCAGGAAAAAAGTTGAGGAGCAACTCAGGCACTGGCTCAGGATCCCTTTCGAGATTGTTGACCACATGGCCTCCGAGCGCCCGGCCAATATGGAACGCAGGCCTTTTGCGGGCTTACATCCTGTGATGCCCTCTGTTGGGGTATTCAACGGCATGGGAACAAAAGGCTGCTCGCTTACCCCCTATTTTTCAAATGAATTCACCAACCACCTCCTTCACCAGGCGCCCCTTTCGCCGCAGGTGGATGTACGGCGGTTCACAAAAATTTTGGGGCGTGCGGTATAGGTTTCATTATTTTTATTGCCACGGATTTCACGGAAGAACACAGATAAAGTAGCGGGCATGGATTTGTCTTAGCCCATCTGTGTGCTTCCGTGAAATCCGTGGCAATAAAACGGCCAAGCATGTCCTCACCCCAAAACACCTACCGCATACCCGTATCGTTCCGGAGAATGGAGAACCTCCACATCGTGTTCTGGCTCTTCAAAGATGTTGCCTGGTGCATGGTATGGCGGCCCTTGGGGATTGTGATGGTCTTTCCTACGCTCATCATCTCCATCATCATCGCCTGGCGCACAAGAAGGATCGTGTCTGAACTCTGCCACAACCTCGCCATCACCATCTGGATCACGGCCAACTCGTACTGGATGATCAGCGAGTTCATGGAATTCGATACCCGGCCGCTGTTTGGCGCCTACACTTTCAAACACCTCGCCATCATACCGTTCACCCTCGGATTACTCTGTCTTGCCTTCTATTACCTCTGGTGGAAACCACGCCACCCGGACGAGATGGAAACAATGTAGAAACATCAAGTTTTGCAACAATATTTCAGTCTACGTCTGGCGCCGGATGGTTTTGTAACAATGTTGCACTCTTACCGCTCAAACCAGATATCGCCTGTTTAAACCCGATAAATACCACTCATCACACATACTTTACCATTGGTAATGGCGCAAGTCCCGCTTGACACGATTGTGCTATGTACTGTGCCCGCCCCGCATATATCTTTACCGGATCAAAGTAAATGGAGCCTCGCTCCCATGACATATGAACCATTTGCCCGGATCTCTGCTTTTTAGATTTCGCCAGCACATCAAACCGCCAGGAAACTAATTCCTACCCGTTCCTCAACCATTTCAGGCCAAAGACAGCACGGTAAATATTTAAGCCGGATCGATGCGTCGTATCCGTAAACAAACAGCTTTTACCGCTATCTTTCCAATGGCTGCTTCCCGCAGGTGCAGGAGGCTCAGGAACCGTATTAACCAAATTTAACCAGACAACTTATGCCAACAACAATGAAACCAATCGTATTAGCGATTTTAGGAGCAGCCGCCATCTTTTTTCTTTTATCATGCAGTGAGAAAAAGAACAACGATATAACCACGAACATTAACAAAGACGGATCCATCGAAAGTTCGGTGCAGGTAAAACACCTCGACAGCATCAACGACATCCTGGTAACCACCCACACCATCTGGATAAAAAACAACGAATTCAAAACCGTTGTCTACAGGGATACGTTGCCCGCGCTGGGCCTCACCACCAAAGACGCCGAGAATGAAGAAGGCGAAAAGAAAATAGTACAGGTACAGAAAGAGTACGAGATCTTTCTCACCATCAGGTAAAAGAACAAAACAATGAAGAAATCAAAATACATTGAACTGGTATTGATCACCGCTGCACTGGCATCGTGTAACCAGTCGAAACCAAAATCAGATTGGGAAGAGAACACGAATCTCCACGTACGCAGCGATTCCACCGCTCCCTACACAAGAGTGCACCGTCAGTATCATGGAAACGGCATTGGCACGGCCCTGCTCTGGTACTACGCCTTCCGGCCGTATGGAAACTATTACAACGGAAGGTACAACCATGCCGGCTACTACTCCGGCGCTATCGGCGCTGCATCCAACATCGGGAGCAACGCTTTCAAAGGAGCCGTAACAAGGGGAGGATTTGGAAAAGGCGGATTCAGCGTAGGGGGATAATATCGAACAACAAAAACGAAAACCCGGACCCGGGCAAAGAACAGACAACAATGAAAAGACTTACAACAACACCGCGCAACCAATGGCAGGCAGAAGTAGAAAAACTTGGCTTTGGATTTCATACAACCAATGTTCCTTACTGGGATGAAACGGTGTATTACGAAATGGAGATGAGTGAAATATTGTTCATCGAAAAAGCAACGGCAGAATTGTGGGACCTATCCCTTGGTGCCGTGCAACATGTGATGGACAACAACCTGTACAGCAAATTTGGCATCCCGGAGTGGATCATCCCGCAGATCGAAAAAAGCTGGTCCGAGGATCATCCTGCTATTTACGGGAGGTTCGATCTCTGTTACAAGAACGGGGAGCTCAAAATGCTTGAATTCAATGCAGACACACCTACCAGCTTATACGAAGCAGGTATTGTGCAATGGTTCTGGTTACAGGATTTTGACAAGCAGAAGGACCAGTTCAACAGCATTCACGAAAAAATGATCGCTTACTGGAAATACCTTAAAACCTATCTCAACCCCGGCGCGCTGTATTTTACCTGTTTGAAAGAAACACTCGAAGACCTTACCAATGTTGAATACATACGCGATTGCGCCATACAGGCCGGGCTCGAAACCAAACTTGTTTTCATCGACGATATCGGGTGGAACGATAACACGAAAGAATTTGTTGACCTCGAAAACCAGCCGATCAAAAATATTTTCAAACTTTACCCGTGGGAATGGTTGTTGAAAGACGATTTCGGGAAAAACATTTTGCAAGACAGCAACCGCGCCCTGTGGATCGAACCTGCATGGAAAATGATACTGTCGAACAAGGCCATACTTCCCGTTATGTGGGAACTGTACCCTGATTGTCCTTATTTATTACCCGCGTATTTTGAAGAAAACAAACTGACCAACTACGTCAAAAAACCCATTCTTTCGCGCGAAGGGGCGAACATCGACCTGGTGATGAAAAACATATCCCTGCAGAAAACAGAAGGAGAATACGGTGCTGAAGGGTTTATTTACCAGGACCTCTTCACACTTCCCAATTTCTCGGGCCACTATCCCGTGATCGGTTCATGGTTAATCGGCCAGGAGCCGGCAGGCATGGGCATCCGCGAAGCAGACAACCTGGTTACCGATAACAAGAGCCGCTTTGTTCCGCACCTGATCGGTTAGCGCCGCTAAAAACGTTACTGCTATTGAAAAAACAAACGCGGATCAAAAATGATCCGCGTTTGTTGATACTTGTGTTCTCTCCAACACCTTAATACCTTCTGAAAATATATTTTGAAATGATCCCGCCACTGTAATTCGTTGCAATGATCTTATTTCCGGTAAACCGGACATCGTCAAAATACAGGTCGGCAGAACCGCGGGTGTAGCTGTCGTAAACGTGTATCTCAAATGAGTCGTGCAACTCGTTGTAGTAGGTTCCGTATTCATCATAATAACCGGATGATACACGGCGGATGCTCCAGTTGCCGGTCATGAGGTTGTACCCATCATCGTACTGCGCCGCGCCATTGTTGTAAAAGTCGAATACACCGCCCTCAAGCCCTGTGCTTACAGCTCTCCAGCCGTTACCGGTGCTTTGATAGGCTTCGTTCAGTGTCCACGATCCCGCTACAGGAACATCGGCAACGATCACTGACTTCGTGCAACCCTGTGCCACGAATAAAATGATTAGGAGGAAAGGAATGTAGCGTAAACTTTTTTTCATACAACTGAGTTTTGTTCACCCTACTCTATTCAATTCCTTTACCACAATTACATTGAAATAAAAAAAGGCGCGCTTTTAGAAAATCTTTAACAATGTGTCGGTGAAAGGATGGTGGTGGCGCGTGAATGGTGCCCGCTACGCGCGATCATCGCGAAAATCAATTACCGATGCAAGAACGGTTGTACAAAACCCGAGCGCCGCGATCAGGGTGAGCGACCAGCGCAGGCTCGATGCCTGGGCGATAAATCCTATAATAGGTGGCCCGAGCAAGAAACCCAGGAAGCCGATACTCGAAACCGCCGTAAGTGCGGCCCCGGGCGATAAGGTCTTTGATTTTCCTGCGGCACTGTATACGAGCGGAATTACGGAAGACACGCCAAACCCCACGAGCAAAAAACCAGCCGTTGCAGCGATGATCGTTGGAAAAACAACTGCAGTAAGCAATCCCGCGGCAATCACCATACCGCTGGCCTGTAATACTTTCTGTTTACCAAAACGCGTTACGATCTTGTCGCCCACAAACCTCCCACCGGCCATTGTTGCCATAAAGGCCGTGTAACCAAGCGTGGTTAAGGCAACCGGCGCTTCCACCACTTTCTGAAAATATACACCGCTCCAGTCGAACATGCTTCCTTCACAAACCATGCAACTGAATGCGATCATCCCGAGTTTAAGCAACATGCCATCGGGCCTGGCAAAAAAGGGTTGGTTGGGATGGCTCGCATCTTTGCGCAGGATAAACCGCCTGAACAGGAACACCATGACCAGTGAGCAGGAACAGATCACCACAAAATGCCATTGCGGTGCAATGCTTTCCGAAACCATAACAGAACCGATGGCGCCACCGGCAAACCCCGCGAAACTCCAGATACCGTGAAAGGAGGCCATGATCGACCGGCCATACAAAGATTCAACACCAACGGCCTGTGTGTTTACAGATATGTTGCAAAGATTTCCGAGAAAACCGAACAGCAGCGCAGCGGGTGCCAGTTGCCATACGGACCCGGCAAAGCCGATCAGCACGAGGATGCAGGGATAAGATGCAGCCGCAATGGTTACGATCCTGCGGCTAACGAATTTATTGACCAGCCAACCGGAAAATGGAAGACAAAGCATCGACCCCACCGGCAGGGCGAGTAACAAGGCGCCGAGCTCGGCATCATTGAATTGAAATTTTGTTTTGATATCGGGAATCCTGCTCGCCCAGCTTGCAAAACACAAACCCGCAATAAAAAAGAACGCCGCCACAGCCATACGCTTCGTTCTGTTTGAGACTTCCGGTTGGTTCATGACTGCAAAGATGCCCTCAAAATCACAATCGGGGAAGATTTTGAGGCTATATTTGCCGTCCGGAGAAATGATTAATGAGGAACGAGGAAATTATCATAAGATCATCGGCGATCCATCATTTTGTCCAAACAAGCAATCGAAAAAAATAAATTATGTACCGTTCTCACACATGTGGTGAATTAACCATCAATGAAGTAAAACAGGAAGTGACCCTGGCCGGATGGGTTCAGACCGTTCGCAAATTTGGCGCGATCACATTCGTGGATCTGCGCGACCGGTATGGCATCACCCAATTGTTATTTGGCGAAGAGCTGAATACCCAACTCGATGCTCAGCCCTTGGGCCGCGAATTTGTGTTACAGGCAAGCGGCATCGTTTCTGAACGCAGCAACAAAAACCCGAACATCCCTACGGGCGATATAGAACTGGCCGTTTCTTCTTTTAAAATACTGAACAGGTCCGCGGTGCCTCCTTTTACGATACAGGACGATACCGATGGCGGCGATGACCTCCGCATGAAATACCGTTTTCTTGACCTGCGCAGAAATGCTGTAAAAAGAAATCTCGAATTGCGCTATGCAGTTAACCGCTCGGCGAGAAATTACCTGCATGAAAACAACTTCATGGACATAGAAACACCGTTCCTCATCAAATCAACACCCGAAGGTGCGAGGGATTTTGTGGTTCCATCAAGAATGAATCCCGGCCAGTTCTATGCACTGCCGCAATCGCCACAAACCTTCAAGCAATTGCTGATGGTGAGCGGCTACGACCGCTACTACCAGATCGTAAAATGTTTCAGGGATGAGGACCTGCGCGCCGACAGGCAACCGGAGTTTACCCAGATCGATTGCGAAATGGCGTTTGTGGAACAGGAAGATATCCTGAACATGTTTGAGAGCCTGATCAAACGGATCTTCAAGGATGTAAAGAACATTGATTATACGGAAGCGGTAGAGCGGATGACATGGGAAGACGCAATGTGGACCTACGGTAACGACAAGCCCGATATCCGTTTCGGCATGAAGATCGGTAACCTTAAATTTCCTGCACATACTTTCCCTTCAAGGATCGCACACCTGCAAAACAGCCTGATCGGCGTAGGCAGCTCAGGCTTCCCGGTTTTCGATAATGCCGAAACCGTTCTTGCCATTGCAGCAAAGGGTTGCAGCGAATACACGAGAAAGCAACTGGATGAATTGACGGAATGGGTGAAACGCCCGCAGATAGGCATGCAGGGACTGATATACATCAAATGCAATGCAGACGGCACTTATAAAAGCAGCGTAGACAAGTTCTTCAGCGAAGACAAACTGAAAGCCATCGCTGATGCAGCCGATGCAGAAGCGGGCGACCTGGTGCTGGTGCTCGCCGGCCGCGAAGAAAGAACGCGTAAGGCAACCAGCGAGCTTCGCCTCGAAATGGGCAAACGGCTCGGGCTGCGGAAGGAAGATGAGTTCAAATTGTTATGGGTACTCGATTTCCCGTTGTTTGAATACGCGGAAGAAGACAACCGCTGGGTGGCGCGGCACCATCCTTTTACCTCACCCAAGCCGGATCATATCGCGATCATGATCAACAACAACCCGGTGATCGAAAATGCGGAAAAATACCTGGAGCACCCTTACTCCAACATCAAGGCCAATGCCTATGACATGGTGCTGAATGGAAATGAGATCGGTGGTGGATCCATCCGTATCTTTCAGAGAGAACTGCAGGAGAAAATGTTTGCGGCGCTGGGCATGTCTGAAGAAGAGGCCTTGCACAAATTCGGATTCCTGCTCGGCGCATTCGAATACGGCGCACCACCGCATGGCGGTATCGCATTCGGTTTCGACCGCTTGTGTTCCATCCTCGGCGGCAGCGAAAGCATCCGCGATTTCATCGCCTTCCCTAAAAACAACGCGGGAAGAGATGTTATGCTCGATGCACCAAGCACGATAGACGAGAAGCAGTTTGATGAACTGCAGATAAAGTTGAACCTGAAATAAAAGACATACTTCCGGTCAACATACTTTCCAATAAATCAAAGCGGATCTTACGGTCCGCTTTTTTATTGGCGGTTGATATACATTATTTAGTAATGCATTTCCAACTTATCGTATAATATCCACAGCCCGGTTGTCTTGGCCGGCCCATGCTGCTTGTTCCCTGTTTCCATTACCTTTGCCCCATGAAGCAATTAACCATCTTCCGCGTTCTCACCTTCCTTTTATTGCCTTTTGCAGTATTGCTGGGCGGTGCCGGCCTGCTGATGCTGCTGGCCGCGCTTGCAAGGCCGCAGTTGTTGCTGCAGGTTTTTATCACTGCGGGATTTGTGTTCTATCTCTTCAGCAGCCTCCGCTTTCTTTCAAAACACATCGATCCCGAGCGCCCAGCAAGAACTTCGATGCGCGAATGGATCAGGGTAAACGGGTTTGTGGCTGGGTTCCTGGCCCTTAACTCTATCTACAGTTTTATCCGGGCCATTGCTATGGACCCCGCAGACACCCGGAAGGTCTTCGAAGAAATGAAAGAATCGCAACCTGCTTTCAGCACCATCACATTTGAACTGTACAGTTCGGTGATGAAGTTTGCCGCGTACCTGTCGCTCGCGTTTGGCATCCTTCTCCTGGTACACATCCTTATGTCTATACCGATCCTGAAAAAATACGGTTACCTGTTCAGCATTGCCAAAGAGAACAAGGGATAGACCTGCGCGATTGTACTCCATAAATTTACCCGGTTCTCCCGCTTGTTCAGTAATTTTAAGTTGTGAACAGCAATATACCATTGGCAGAAAGGATGCGCCCGGAAACGCTGGACGATCTTGTGGGGCAGGAACACCTTACCGGCAAAGCAAGTATTTTACGCAGGTCCATCGAACAGGGGCGTGTGCCTTCGATGATCCTTTGGGGCCCGCCGGGCGTGGGCAAAACAACCATCGCCAACATCATCGCGCACACCTTGCAGGTTCCTTATTTTCAATTGAGTGCCATCAGCAGTGGTGTAAAGGAAGTTCGCGAAGTGATTGAGCAGGCGAAACAACAACCGAATACCATTTTATTCATCGATGAGATCCACCGTTTCAACAAGGGGCAGCAGGATGCATTGCTGGGTGCGGTAGAAAAAGGCACCATCACACTCATCGGCGCCACAACCGAAAACCCTTCCTTCGAAGTGAACAGCGCCCTGCTCAGCCGCTGCCAGGTGTATGTTTTGAAAGCGCTGCAGCACAACGATCTCATACGTTTGATGCAGCAGGCCATAGAAAAAGACGAGCTGTTAAAAAGCAAAGACATCCAACTGAAAGAGACCGAGGCGCTGCTTTCAATTTCCGGTGGCGACGGAAGAAAACTGCTCAATCTTTTCGAGCTCGTTGTTCAGACACAACTGCTCGAAAAAGCGAAGCCGGGTAAAAGCCTTGTCATTACAGATGAGATGGTAATGCAGGTGGCGCAGAAAAAAATTGCGTTGTACGATAAACAGGGCGAGCAGCACTACGATATCATTTCAGCCTTCATCAAAAGCATGCGCGGCAGCGATCCGAATGGCGCCGTATACTGGCTGGCGCGGATGATCGAGGGAGGAGAAGATGTAAAGTTCATTGCGCGGCGCATGCTCATTTTTGCGAGCGAGGACATCGGCAACGCAAACCCGAATGCACTCTTGTTGGCAAATGCAACATTCGATGCCGTTTCAAAGATCGGTTACCCCGAGAGCAGGATCATTTTATCGCAATGCGCCACCTATCTCGCATCGTCGGTCAAAAGCAATGCATCTTATATGGCAATCGGCGCAGCAGGGGCCGCCGTGCAGCAACATGGCGACCTGCCCGTTCCGCTGCACATCAGGAATGCGCCAACAAAACTGATGAAGGAAATGAATTACGGCAAGGGCTACAAATACTCCCACGAGGGCGAAGGCAATTTTCTGGACCAGGAATACCTTCCCGAAAAAATTGCAGGCACTACTTTTTACGATCCGCAAAACAACGCACGTGAAAATGAGCTGCGGAAGTTTTTGAGGGAAAGATGGAAGGGAAAATACGGTTATTGATCAGCAAAAAAATCCTGGATGCAACTCGGTTTCTATAAAAAATATTTTCTCTGCACCGTTCTCTTGTTCATAACCGAGGTGCTCATTGCGTTGTATGTGCACGACCGGTTTGTGCGCCCTTACGTTGGCGATTACCTTGTTGTGATCCTGATCTATTGCTTCATCCGCAGCTTTGTAAAAATGCCCGTATTGCCCACGGCGCTTGCCGTTCTTGTTTTTTCTTTTCTGATAGAAACCTTACAGTATTTCAATATCGTGGAAATACTGGGCCTGGAAAAGATCGAGATCGCACGGATCGTGATCGGCACGGGGTTTTCGTTGTGGGACCTGCTCGCCTACACCTGCGGCATCGTTACAGTGATCGCACTCGAACAGAAAAAAGGATCTACCCTGCAGCAACCGCCTTTGAGATAAAATAGATATTCAGCCCCAGATACAACACCAGCAGTACCTGCGCCATCACAAAATCGAAACGGTTTGCCTCGCGCAGTTTGTTCTTTTTCACCAGCCGCAGCGAATAAACCGATGAGGCCACGATCACCGAAATAAAGAACAGCGTAATGCCATGCAGCAGGTCAACCAAAGTAAACGTGGTAGATTCCGGCAGTGATGAATCGATGATGTACTTGTTACCTATGGCAGCGAACAGCGATCCCACGCTCAAACCAAAGCGCGAATCAATATTATCTGCATGGATGTAAAAACAGATATACGAAATAAGGAACGCCACATACATGCCCAGGAACATTTTCCAGAACAATTCATGCGCATCCCGCCGGATGCCGATCTTGACCCTGTAAGAGCTGTATTCGGTATGGGGTTTTACAAGGCTTTCGTCACCGAAAGCCGTTTCGTATAATTTGATACCGGCGGTCACATCAAAACTATCGATGTTCCATCCTCGCAGGGTGAAACGGGGGTCGAAGTGTTTGCCCACGGTATCCGGTGAAAAAATGAGTGACTTTGAATCGTACTGCGAGTTCTCGAGGCTGAGACGAAGCCGCTGCCTGTCGAAAGGAAAATTGTTGATCTTCCACGAATCCTTCATCACGCATTGCAATTTCATAAGCAGATAAACACGGCCATGGGAGGTATCAACGGTTGAATACAGTTTGGTGAAAGATTTGGCCTGGGGTATCTCGAGGTTCTGCACAAAATCAAATTCTTTTCGCTTGTATTTCATCCACAGCCAGAGGTTCACGGTATACTCGTTCTGTTTGAAATCGATATCGTGGATGCTGGTGATATAGATCCCGGTTTTAACGGTATCACGCACAGCACCTTGCGCAGAGAGTTTGCCCACAAGGGCCATCATCCCAAAAAATAAAACAACGGCGGATCGTTTCATGAAGTGGATTGTAAAAGTAAATTACGGTAATAAAGGAACAAGGTACAGGAAAACAGGGAACAAGTTCTGCAGGCACAGGCCTTTTCGGGATCTTGTTTTCCCGGACCTGCTTTCCTGTTGCTTCTTTCACTTACTTTGTTTTCTTAAACTTGCCTTATGTCGTTAACCGTTAATGCCAACATCCTGCAAACCATTGGCAATACGCCGATGGTGCATTTATGCAAGATCGTGCCGCCGGGCTGCGCCGATGTTTATGTGAAACTGGAATATTTTAATCCTACCGGTTCCTACAAAGACCGCATGGCATTGGCCATTGTTGAAGAGGCCGAAAAACGCGGCGAGATCAAGGCCGGCACCAGGATCGTTGAATACACCGGTGGAAGCACCGGCACCTCTCTCGCATTTGTTTGTGCAGTGAAGGGCTATCAGTTCAAAGCCATTACCTCCGATGCATTTGCGAAGGAAAAACTGCAGACGATCCGTTTGTTTGGCGCTGAATTGGAGATCGTGCCCTGTATCGACGGAAAGATCACGCCCGATCTCTTTGTGAGGATGGAAGCCCGCGTGCTTGCCTTGCAGGAAGAAGGCGCTTACTGGACGCAGCAGTTTCTCAACGAAGACGCCCTGATCGGCTACGGCCGTCTTGGGAGAGAGATCGTTGCACAGGTAAACAAACCCATCGATGTTTTCTGCGGATGTGTAGGAACCGCGGGCATGCTGATCGGAACAGGAAACGAAATAAAAGCGGCCTGCCCCAACACGAAGGTGATCGCGCTCGAGCCCGCTTCATCGCCCTTTCTTACGAAGGGAGAAAAGGGGAGTCACCGTGTGGAAGGCACCGCTACCGGTCGTTTACCCGACCTCTTGAAAAAATACCGCTTCGATTCGGCCCTCGCCGTTGAAGAAGAAAAAGGCCGCGAAATGGCCCGGCGGATGGCCAAAGAAGAAGGCATCTTCGCCGGCACTTCAAGCGGTTTAAACGTTTATGCCGCCATCGAATTAGCCAAAATGCTTGGGCCGGGACATACCGTTGTTACCGTAGCGTCGGATTCGGGAATGAAGTACCTCGCGGGCGACCTCTACGAATAGCAGACGGCAGAACGATCGCCCTGTGGCATTCATCAACCTTTCGCGTGGCCTTTTTTCGTGCTTGATTACTTGCCCCTTGTTGCTTAACTTCCGTTTTCAACCATAACCATGAGAAAACAGATTCTTTCCGCCTTGTTTGCATTGAGTTGCACGGCGGGTTTTGCGCAGACCATCATCAACCGTGACCCGGAGATCGACAGGATGGTCAAGGAAATTTCACCCGATTCATTGAAGTCGTACATTACCAGCCTTGTTGCACTGGGCACCCGCAATTCGCTCAGTACGCAGTCTGATCCCAAACGCGGCATCGGCGCGGCGCGCAACTGGGTACTGGCCAAATTCAATTCTTTCGCAAAAGAATCGAATGGAAGGCTCACTGCTTTTATCGATACCACCACGCTTCAACCGGATAAGAGAAGAGTAGATACGGTTCTCCTGCTTGGAAATGTGGTGGCCACATTAAAAGGAACCGATCCGAACGATAACCGCGTATTCATCATCAGCGGGCATCTTGACAACATGCGCACCAACGTAATGGACCGCACGGGCGATGCACCCGGTGCAAATGATGATGCGAGCGGATGTGCCGCCGTAATCGAATGTGCACGCATCATGAGCAAACACAGCTTTCCTGCGACCATCATTTTCGTGACCGTAAGCGGTGAGGAGCAGGGATTGCTCGGCGCAAATTATATGGCAGGCAAGGCAAGAAAAGAAAACTGGCACATTGAGGGCGTGCTCAACAACGACATCATGGGCAGCAACAACAGCAGCGAAACAAACATCATCGACAACACACGCATCCGTGTTTTCAGTGAAGGGTTGTCGGTGCTCGATACGGGCCGCGTTGCCACCAACATCAGGAACCTTGGCCTGGAAAACGATGGCCGCGCAAGGCAGCTGGCCCGTTATGTAAAAGAAACCGGCGAGCGTTATGTAGAGAACCTGGAAGTGGTAATGGTTTACCGCAACGACCGCTTCTTACGGGGCGGCGATCATTCGCCCTATGTACAGAATGGATTTGCCGCAGTGCGCATCACCGAAATGAATGAAAATTACTACCACCAGCACCAGAATGTGCGCGTTGAGAACAACATACAGTACGGAGACCTGGTAGAGTTCATGGACTTTGAATACCTCCGCAAAAACACCGGCATGAACCTGGCGAGCCTTGCCAACCTTGCAAAGGGCCCGTCAAAACCGGAAGACGTAACAGTGGAGGTAAGGCGACTCACCAATTACACCTACCTCAACTGGAAGGCCCCAAAATCAGGAAAAGTAAAGGGCTACTATGTGATGATGCGCGAAACAACCAGCCCCGTTTGGCAAAAGAAATTTTTCACAACAGACCTTGAATACCGTTTGCCCTTCTCAAAAGACAACTACTTCTTTGCCGTGCAATCGGTAAGTGAAACAGGGAATGAGAGTATTGCGGTTGTACCCGGAATTGGAAGATAATATTAATTAGGAATTAGTAATTAGTAATTAGTAATTAAGGCACCTCGACAAATAATACAAAAGGCAGACACAGGAGTCTGCCTTTTGTATTATTTGTCTTACAGAAAGAAACCAATCAAAATTCCTAATTCCTAATTACTAATTCCTAATTTTCTCCGGTATTAGTCTTCCCACCACCCTCTCCCCTCTGTCGCCGCCTTCGTGGTATTCTGCGTCTTCGTTCACATCCCAGAGATCAAACAGTTCTTGTCCGGCTATGATGTTTTTGGCAGCGAGCATGGCGGTCATCATGCTGTGGTCCTGGTTGTTGTATTTGTGCATGCCATTGCGGCCAACGAGGTAAAGGCCGGGGTAGTTTTTCAATGCGTCGCGCACCGCTTCTACGTTGCCTTTGTAATCCTGGTCGTAAACGGGATAGGCTTTGGGCTGGCGCACCACGTACCCGTCTACAACAGCACTTTCCTGCGTGAGGCCAATCTTTTGAATTTCTTTTTTTGCCAGTGCGATCAGTTCCTCGTTGGAGCTCGTCCACAAACCATCGCCTTCAAAGCAGAAATATTCCAGTCCGTAGCACGCCATTGCCGGATCAGGCACCATATAAGGGCTCCACGATTTAAAGTTCTGGATGCGTCCCACTTTCACGCTGGGGTCGTGGATATAGATCCAGTTATCGGTAAAGGCATCTTCGTCTTTACAGATCAGTACAACGGTCAAGAAATCCCTGTACCCAAGATGTTGCGATGAAGTGAACGCATGTTCGGGAAATTTGGGGTGCACGTGAGCGATCATCTCGCGCATCGGCGCTGAAGAAAGTACATAATCAAACCCCTCAAAATTGCCGCAGGTAGTGTCAACTTTCCATTGGCCGTTTTCGAGGGTGATGTCTTTTACGCCGCAGTTCATTTCTATACGCACACCCATTGCTTTGCTTTTTGCTGCGCAGGTTTCCCACATCATACCCGGGCCGTATTTCGGGTAACGGAAAGAATCGATCAATGTTTTGATCACCTTGTCTTTGCTCTTTGCTTTCGGTTTGAACAAGGCGTTCCAGATGGCGCTGCTGAGCGATAATCCCTTGATGCGCTGCGCTGCCCAGTCTGCAGAAATTTCTTTACAGGGAATGCCCCATACTTTTTCGGTATAGGTCTTGAAAAAAATATTGAAGAGTCTTCTTCCAAACTGGTTCACCACCCAATCTTCAAAATTGGTCGGGTTTTTTACAGGGAATAATTTTGCTTTCGCATAACTCAAAACGCAAAGCGTGCTTTCGATGATCCCGAGTTTACGCAAGGCTTCGAATGCGGCAAGCGGGTAAGAAAAGAACTTACCATTGTAATAAATACGCGAGCTGCGCGGGCGTTCAAGCATTTCATCGCCGAGGATCTCGGTCCAGAAATCTTCCACTTCCTTCGATTTGGAAAAGAAACGGTGGCCGCCAATATCAAAATGATATCCTTTGTATGATTCTGTGCGCGAGATCCCGCCTACGTATTCAGGGTCTTTTTCAAAAACCATTACTTCCTGGCCCCCTTTTCCCAATAAATAAGCCGCCGTTAACCCGGCCGGCCCTGCGCCTATGATGGCTACTTTCTTTGGCATGGGGCAAAGGTGGGGAATAATTATGGTTTTTCAGGATTTTGGAATTGGTAATTGGGGATTTCGGTTTTCGTTTTGCCACAGTTTACAGCGATCTGCAAAGGAACCAGATTGCTGCGCCCCGCAACCCACTGTGATCACGCAAAAATCTGCGTGATCCGCGGCAAAAAATCAAAAACCCCTTACTTTGTATCATGACGCAGCCCTCTTATACCATACACTGTAAGCCCTTTGCCGACCTTACCCCATACGAGTTGTACGCCATCCTGCGCATGCGCAATGAAGTTTTTGTGGTTGAACAGAAATGCGTTTACCAGGATGCCGATGGCAAAGACCCACACTGTCACCACCTTACGGTATGGGAGAACGATACGCTGGTGGCTTATTCGCGTTTACTTCCCAAGGGACTTTCCTACGAGCAGATGTCCATTGGCCGCGTGATCAGTTCACCGGCATACCGCAACACCGGCGCGGGTAAACTTTTGATCGGTCTTTCCATAACCTATTGCCACCAGCTCTTTGGCGATGGCCCCATCCGCATTGGCGCGCAATTGTACCTGAAAAAATTTTATGAATCGTTCGGGTTCGTGCAAAGCAGCGAAGAATACCTGGAAGATGATATTCCACATATCGAGATGATCAGGGAGCAGTTTTCTGTGTGATCGCGTTTGATGTAACTGCCTACATCCCAAGCTCCAGCTTCACAAACCGCGCCGTATGGCTCTTTGTTACATTGACCATTTTTTCAGGCACGCCCTCAAATAAAATGGTTCCGCCTCCATCGCCCCCCTCGGGGCCGAGATCGATGATGTGGTCTGCCACTTTGATCACATCGAGGTTGTGCTCGATCACAAGCACCGAATTGCCACGGTCCACAAGTTTGTTCAACACATCGAGCAGGTGCTGGATATCCTGGAAATGCAAACCGGTAGTTGGTTCATCAAGAATATAAAATGTTTTGCCGGTGTCTTTTTTGCTCAGCTCCGTTGCGAGCTTCACCCGTTGCGCCTCTCCGCCGCTAAGGGTTACGGCAGACTGGCCGAGTGTAATGTAGCCAAGGCCCACATCCTGCAGCACTTTTATTTTACGGTAGAGGTAATTGATCGGTTGAAAGAATTCACACGCTTCGTCAACGGTCATGTTTAATACATCACTGATCGATTTCCCTTTGTAACGGATCTCCAGTGTTTCGCGGTTGTATCTTTTGCCATTGCATTTTTCACAGTGAACATACACATCGGGGAGAAAATTCATTTCGATCACGCGCATACCGCCGCCTTCGCAAACATCGCAACGCCCGCCTTTTACATTGAACGAAAAACGGCCCGCCGCATACCCGCGGATCTTAGCCTCGGGAATAGATGCGAACAGCGTTCTGATCTCTGTAAAAAAACCACAATAAGTGGCGGGGTTGCTGCGCGGTGTTCTCCCGATGGGCGACTGGTCGATCTCGATCACCTTATCTATGTTCTCCAATCCCTTGATGCTTTTAAAAGGCATCGGCGTAACACGGCTACCGTAACAATGTTTGGAAAGGATGGGGTACAATGTTTCATTGATCAATGTTGATTTTCCGCTTCCGCTCACACCACTCACCACGATGAGTTTGCCCAACGGGAACTTCACATCAACATTCTTCAGGTTGTTGCCCTGCGCGCCTTTCAGCTCCAGTTGTTTCCCATTGCCTTCCCTTCTCTCTGCAGGAACCGCGATGCTCTTTTTGCCATTGAGGTACTGCGCAGTGTCTGAGTTGCTTTTCAAAACCTCCTTCGGCGTGCCTGCGGCAACAATGTTTCCACCGTAAACGCCGGCTTTGGGGCCAATGTCTACCAGGTGATCGGCAGCCATCATAATGTCCTTATCGTGTTCAACCACCAGCACACTGTTGCCGATGTCGCGCAGGTTTTGCAGGGCAACGATCAACTGGTGGTTGTCGCGCTGGTGCAGGCCAATGGAAGGTTCATCGAGTATATAAGTGATGCCCTGCAGCTGCGACCCGATCTGCGTTGCCAGGCGGATGCGTTGCGACTCGCCGCCACTGAGGCTTCGCGAGGGACGGTTGAGCGAGAGATAGGTCAGTCCCACATCCAGCAAAAACCCGACGCGCTCGCGGATCTCTTTGAGAATATCTTTTGCGATGGTGTTTTGTTTGTTGCTCAGCTTTTTTTCAACACCATCAAACCAGTTGAACAGCTTATCGAGGTTCATGTTGCTCAACTCGGCTATGTTCTTTTCATCAACTTTGAACCAGAGGCTCTCGAGTTTCAGGCGGTCGCCTTTGCAGGTGGGACAATCCTTCAGTTCCATGTATTTTTCCACCCACTCGCGCAGCACATCGGTACTGTTGCTTCCGCCGAACCATCTTTTCAACATGGGAATGATGCCTTCGAATTCTCCTTCGTAAGGCTCAACCACAGCATCCGGATCATCCTCAATATCGAGCGAAGCGCCGCCATCCGCGTTTCCGTAGAGTAAAATATTCATCGCCGCAGGCGAAAGATCCTTGATCGGTTTATCGAGATTGATCTTGTTTTTCTTCGCGATCGTTTCTACGTTCCTGAAAAGGTATGCATCACGCTGTTCACCAAGCGGTGCGATACCACCTTCCTTCACGCTTAAGTTCTTATCGGGCAGCACGGCTTCCATACTGATGCTGTATACATTGCCGAGCCCCTTACAGGTTGGGCACGCACCATAAGGAGAGTTGAAAGAAAATGCATTGGGCGATGGCTCTTCGTAACTGATGCCCGTATCCTCGCACATCAGCTGTTTTGAATACTGGACCGTTTTGTTAAGGTCATTGATGAGCAGGAACATGAGTTCTTTTCCCATTTTCAATGTTTGCTGAACGCTTTGGCTCAGGCGCACCCTCATATCATCTGTAACCTGCAACCGGTCCACTACCACTTCAATATCATGGATCTTGTAACGGTCAACCTGGAGTTTTGGCGTAAGATCGAGCACCTCACCGTCAACGCGCACTTTTAAAAAGCCTTTTTTGCGGATGTCCTCAAACAACTCGCGGTAGTGCCCTTTGCGCCCGCGGATCAGGGGTGCGAGCAAGGTGATCTTTTTGTTCCTGAATTTGGCAAAGATGTTCTCCACGATCTCCTCTTCGCTGAACTTCACCATTTTTTTGCCGGTGTTGTAGCTGTACGCTTCGCCGATCCTTGCAAAAAGCAAACGGAGAAAATCATATACTTCGGTAACTGTTCCAACAGTTGACCGCGGGTTTTTATTCGTTGTTTTCTGTTCGATGGAGATAACCGGGGAGAGACCGGTGATCTTGTCAACATCTGGCCGCTCCATATCGCCCATAAATTGCCGCGCATAGGCGCTGAAGCTTTCCATGTACCGGCGCTGGCCCTCGTTGTAAATGGTATCAAATGCAAGCGAAGATTTTCCGCTGCCGCTCACACCCGTAAACACCACCAGTTTGTTCTTGGGAACAGAGATGTCAATGTTCTTCAGGTTGTGCTCACGCGCGCCAAACACCTCGATGTATTCTTCCGCCGCTACGGGTTCTGCCGGTTCTTTTTTCTTGCTTGCTTGCTTTGCCATGCCGATTGGAGATAAGTTCCAAAGTTAGTAACAATACTAACCTTTTTTGGTTTTTTTCCTAAAAAATTTAGTTTTTTATTGAAAACACATTACCATAAATTACATATTACCGCTTGAAAAACTGTCTGCATCTGTTGCGGCCGACTTTCAACTTGCAAAGGCATTCGCCGGCGGCACATACTATACCTCCTTATAATTCTATGCCACGCTCTTGCGATCTGCAAAAGCGGGTTGATTGCAGATGATGCTGTGGCGTCCGGGTTTGGCGGCCGGCGGTCGTTCTGAAAATATTTTTTCGGCCCAAACCCTTTCTGGCATTGAGTTTCACGAATATTCCTACCAATTTGGTAGATTTTTATTTTGGAAATATCAGAACTCTGCCTGTATCTTTGTTCCAGTTCTTTATCATACTTATCAAGAAAGGCAGAGGGATTAAGGCCCGATGAAGCCTTGGCAACCCATACAATTCACTCAATTGTATGAAGGTGCCAACTCCTTCCGTGTGCAAACATGGAAAGATAAGTCAGAGTAAAAGTTTGCAAATTGTTCCGCTCCGCGGAAATAAAATACCAAGCTCATCTGACTTACAGATGAGCTTTTTTTTTGCCCCACGGGGCAGGCTCCCTGTAAGTTTTTGTACTCGGCCTCCCTTGTTAAGTATGCCTGGAATTTTTACAACATTCTGAACCTTCTTTTTGCCGGCGGGCAGGGAGATAAAAACTTAACAACCATGAGTACAGCAACACAGTTGATTCACAGCATCCCGGTAGATCCATTGACAGGCGCGGTTTCTGTGCCTATTTACCAGACTTCCACTTTTGTGCAGGAAGCGCCTGGTGTGAACAAAGGTTACGACTATGCGCGCAGCGGCAACCCTACGCGGGCAACATTGGAGCAGCTGATCGCACAGCTTGAAAAAGGCGCGGTTGGCGCCGCATTCAGCAGCGGTCTTGCCGCAATTGATGCGGTGGTAAAACTGTTGCAGAGCGGTGATGAAATTTTAGCGGTGGATGATATTTACGGCGGCGCCTTCAGGCTCTTCACCAATATCTACGAAAAATTCGGCATCAGCGTGAACTATGTAGATACTTCCGCTGTTGAGAATGTATTCAATGCCATCACGCCAAAAACAAAGCTGATCTGGCTCGAAACACCAACCAATCCAACCCTGAAGATCTCAGACATCGAAGCCATCGCCAGGGTAGCAAAGGCGCACAACTGCCTGCTTTGTGTAGACAATACCTTCGCATCGCCCGTATTGCAGCAGCCGATTGCACTGGGCGCGGATCTCGTGATCCACAGCGCCACCAAATACCTCGGCGGGCACAGCGACCTGATTGCCGGTGTGGTTGTAACGAAAGAAAAAGAGCTTGGTGAAAAAATAAAATACATCCAGAATGCATGCGGGGCCATTCTCGCGCCGTTCGACAGCTGGCTGGTAATCCGTGGGATTGAAACACTTCACCTTCGTGTAAAACAACATTGCGCAAGCGCACTCACCATTGCAGCATTTTTAGAAAACCATCCTGCTGTTGACAAAGTGTTTTACCCCGGGTTGAAATCACATCCCAACCACATCACCGCAAAAAAACAAGCAAAAGGTTTCGGCGGCATCGTTTCTTTCACGTTGAAAAACGATACGGAAGAAGCAGCCATTGAATTTGTAACACAGACAAAACTGTTCAAGCTCGCAGAAAGCCTGGGCGGCATCAAAAGCCTGGTATCGCACCCGGCGAACATGACACACAAATCCATCCCCGCGGAAAAAAGAAAAGCGGCAGGGGTGGCGGATAGCCTGATCCGGTTGTCTGTAGGACTGGAAGATGCAGAGGACCTTGTTGTTGACCTTGAACAGGCCCTGGAAAAAACAAGCGCAGGTAAAAAAGAAAACATCCTGACGCGGTCGTAGGAACAGGTTCGAACATCGATCATCAAGATAAAAAGCAACCAGCAATTCATAACAATAAAACATTCCAACCAGAGCTCAATATGGACGCACACAAGCAGTTAACAATCGGATTATTTGGATTTGGCGTAGTAGGCGAGGGTTTGTACAAGGTACTCCAGCAAACACCTTCGTTGAAAGCAAGCATTAAAAAAGTTTGTATCAAAAACCCGGGCAAGAAAAGGGAAGCGCCGGCTTCTTTGTTTACCACCAACAAGGAGGAACTGCTGTTCGACAACGACATCAACGTGATCGTTGAAGTGATCGATGATGCCAATGCCGCCTTTGAGATCGTGTCCATCGCTTTGCGCAACGGGAAAGCGGTGGTGAGCGCGAGTAAAAAAATGATCGCGGAGCATTTGCCAGAGATCCTGCAGCTGCAGCAGGAAACAGGGCTTCCTTTTCTCTGTGAGTCGGCCGCCTGCGCGTCTATCCCTGTGATCAGGAACCTGGAAGAGTATTACGACAACGACCTGCTGCATTCTATCAAAGCGATCGTGAACGGGTCAACCAATTTTATTCTCACCAAGATGTTTGAAGACAAACTGAGTTTCCAGGATGCATTGATCCTTGCCCAACAACTCGGTTTCGCCGAAAGCAATCCCAAACTGGATGTTGAAGGATATGATGCCCTGAACAAATGGACCATCCTGCTCAACCATGCTTATGGTATTGTGGAGCACCCGGATAATATTTTGTTCACCGGTATCCAAAACATCCAGTTGAGCGATGCCGTGGTTGCGAAAGAAAAAAACTTCGACATCAAACTCATCGCGCAGGCGAAAAAATTAAAGAACGGAAAAGTGGCCGCATTTGTATTACCGCAATTCGTTAAAACGGACGAACCCCTGTCGTTTGTAAAAAATGAATACAATGGCGTTGTGATTGAAAGCGGTTTTGCCGACAAACAATTCTTCTACGGAAAAGGGGCCGGCAGTTTCCCTACCGCTTCTGCGGTATTGAGTGATATTGCCGCGCTGCGCTACAATTACAAATACGAATACAAAAAGCTTTACCACCACACGCCGCACGAGCTCACCAATGATTTCTTCTTGAAAGTATATGTAAGCTTCGACGACTGGAAATACATCCCGAGGGAAAATTTTGAATGGATCGAAGAATGGCACGCAGATGCCGACAGGAAATACCTTGTTGGTGTTTTACACGTAAACCACCTCACCAACGGAACCTGGTGGAAGGAGAACGGTGTTTCGCTGATACTTACCACGGAGCCAGTGATCGACAATCTTGATATCATCAACCTGAAAAAAAGAAGCCTCGAACTGGCGGGGATCGTTTGATCTTTGGTGATGGATCAATTTACCGGTGCCTGTTAACTTTTTTCATACACTTTTGTTTTGTGAGTACCCTCCGTGAAAGCGGAGGGTTTTTTATGCCGGATATGGATCGATGGGTTACATTTGTCTATCGTTCAAATTGGTCAACCCGCCCGGCGTTGCGCAATTGCACGATTCATCCCAACGCCTATGCGCAGAAACAACGCACTGCTTCCTGGTATCATACTCACAACGGTGTTGGGTGTGCTTCTTGTTGTAATGTCGTTGATCGTAGGGCGCAATGAACTTTTTCTTGTTCTCAACACCAACCTTGGCCCCGCGGCTGATCTTTTTTTCAGGTACTGGACCAATGTTGGCGACGGCGCGATGTGGGTGCCGGTAGCCATCCTGTTCTTTATGTATCGCAGGAAAAATATCTTGTTGCTGATTGCCGCTGTGCTTTTTTCAACCATCATTACGCAGGTAACCAAGATCTATCTTGTTCCGGCAGAGCCACGGCCCACGGTTGCGATCACGGGTTTTGAGATCCATACCGTGCCCGGTGTTGAGCTGCATACAGCGTATAGTTTTCCTTCAGGACATACCGCTACCGCCTTCACTATTTTTTTGCTGGCCTGTATGCTTGTTAAAAAAAGATGGGTATTGCCGGCGGGCTTTGTTGCAGCGTTGCTGGTGGCTTACTCACGCGTGTACCTGGCACAACATTTCCCGCTCGACCTCGGCGGGGGGATGATCGCGGCGGCGCTCACGATTTTACTTTCGTTGCTGGTGCAGAACAGTTGGCAGAGACCAAGAAAACCTGAACCGGGAAACATTTAAAAGAAAGGCCGATGAAAGATCACCGGCCTTATTACGATTTCAAAGTATTTTCTCATTTGATGTGCAGTGCGCAACTACCATCTCCACTCTCCTGCTATCTGCAAAGGTTCTTTCAGGTTGTTCCTGAGAAGGAAATCCCTGGTTTCTTCATCGCTGAAATGTTTCGCCTTCAGATCGTGTGAATCGGCAATGCCGTAGAGCAGCATGGCGCTGAAGCGGACTGTGTTCTTCATTCCTTTCTCATCAACAAGGTTGAAGCCGTCGCAGTCGGCATGGTAGCAAGGGCCTGCATTGTTGGGCAGCTTTCCGCCCGCGCCACCGCCTGTTGGTACGCCATGAAGCATAAATGGCTGGTGGTCGCTGTGCAGTCCTGCGCCACTGCGAAAGCTGTTCTGAAACCCGTTGTCGATTGATTTTGCGATGGCGCCGATGGATTGAAACAATTCTTCACTTTCTTTTGCCGTGGTTGAATAACCGGTCGGATCGTTCGTCATATCATAGTTGAGCATGTAACGGATCTGGTCAATGCTTTTGTCTTTCACTGCTTTTTCTACATACGCCTTCGATCCGAGCAGGCCTTCTTCTTCTCCCATAAACATCACAAACTCCACTGTTCTTTCCGGTTTCAGGTTGAGCGCCTTGAAGGTGCGTGCCATATCGAGCACGGAGAAGGAGCCGATGCCATTGTCGATCGCGCCGGTGGCAAGATCCCAGCTATCGAGGTGGCCGCCTACAATTACTTTTTCTTTTGGCAGTGTTGTTCCTTTGATCGTTGCGATCACATTGCGCGCCTTGATCATGCCGGAAAAATTCGTCATGCTAATGTGACTGTACAATTTGCCCGAAGCCAGTTGCCCGCGCAATTTCAATCCTTCTTCTTTCGAGATACAAACGGCCGGGATGGGAATGAGTTTGCCTGTTACGGAAGCGGTTCCTGTTAAAAGGATGCCGCCGTCTGCCGTATTCACGATAATGATCCCTTTTGCACCGTATTTTGTTGCGATGGCTGTTTTTTCAGAGCGGTGAAGTGTTTTGGTTCCTTCCTTTGAACCCGGCAATACGCCGAGGTATACCAGTGCGATCTTGCCTTTTACTTTTTCTTTCTGCGCATCGCTTGCATAATCTTCTTCGAGCCCGTTGCCCATGTCAACCACTTCCAGTGTAACATCTGAAGACACGGGTGAGTGCGCGAGTGTAACGGCTTTCAGCGGTTGCTGGTCTTTTTCATTTGGGCCGATGGTAACAGACAAATTACCCCTGCTCCAGCTTTCCACTTCAAAGGGTTGAAAACGGACGTCCTTGAACCCATAGGATTTCAAAAGATCATAAGCAAACTGCTCTGCTTTTTTACCATTTTCAGAACCCGTGAGGCGGTGCCCGATGGTTTCGGTGGCGCGTTTGAGGCTGCTGTACGCTTTTGAATTGTTCTGTACTTCCTGGTTGATACCTGCAAAAATATTGTTCCATTCGGGTTTCGCCTGGGCAGAAACGAATGCGGTTGAGAGCAAACCGAAACAGGTAAGCAGTGTGTAGATTTTTTTCATGTAGGTGGTGATTGAATAAGTTCAGCGAACAAAAAACAAGGGCATCAAGATAGTATTTTATTTCCTGTTTTAACCCGGAAATACTTTCACCGTGTTGGCAGAGAGGAGCCGGTGCACATCGTCGGTGTTGCCCTTGAACGGCCCGAAGGATTGGATGTTGAGTGTTGCCATGGCCGCCGCAAATTCGCCCGCATCCTGGATCGCGTTTCCTTTGCTACGCTTGTAAAGATAACCCGCCATGTAGGTATCGCCGCAACCCGTGGCATCTACTACGGCCGTGGGTTTGAAGGCGGGTATGTCGTAAAAAACATCGTCTGCATATATTACGGAACCCTTGCTGCCGAGTGTGATCACCACTTCCTTCACACCCCAGCGGGCCAGTGTTTTCGCGCCCTCGCGCACATCGCTCTCGCCGGTGAGTTTTTCCATTTCGGTCTCATTGGCTTTGAGGATATGGATAAAAGGCAATGCCTCCTTTTTCTGTGCCCAGTCTACCGGGTGAACATCTTCTCCCCTCACCTCGCGCAAATAACCCTGTACATCGAGCGATACCTTTCCCTTGGCCGCAAGTTCTTTGATCAATGCCACCGGAATATCATCTGCCAGCAAAGGGCCAAGATGGTACACGGCTGCGTGGATATGCTTCATTCCGCCCAGGCCAAATGCATCTGCTTTCTGCGATACTTTCTGTATGCGGTGATCGCGGTTCTCAGGATAAATGTTTTCAAAATAAACGGTATGCACACTCGGTAAAACAGTGATGCCTATGTTTTTTTCCCGTAGCTCCTCCACGGTATCCATTTCTTTTTCTGCCAGCGAGGTTACCAGGTGGTAACCAATATCCATATTGCTGATCGCATTGGAAAAATAAAACGAAGTGCCCCCTGCCATATAAACCACCTGTTCGGGTGTCACCACTTTATCCAACGTAATATGTCCAATGCAACAGATATCGTACATGCCTGAGTTTGTGAGAGAGTGGCAAAAGTAGGGAAAAGCTGTTAGCTGTTGGCGGTTAGCCGTTGGGTTTTATTGCAAACAGCCATTGCCAACGGTTTTAATACGGAATGCTGATCCTGATCCGGGTACCCATGCCGGGCGAGCTGTCGATCAGCACTTCTCCATTGAAAAGGTCGATGCGGTTGATCATATTGGCAATGCCTACGCCGCGGCGTTTCTGGGTTACGTCAAACCCCTGGCCGTTGTCGCCGATCATTACCTTTACGCCTGCCTGGTCGCCTTCCACAATTACGGTTACATGCGTTGCGTTGGCATGTTTCATGATATTGGTGATCTGCTCCTGTATGATGCGGTAAATATTAAGGTTCAAATCATCCCCATTGTCGCGGTCGGGGTGATAGATGAATTCTGTTGTGATGGATGTGTCGCGCTCAAGATCGTTCAATAAACTCCGCACCAGGTCGTAGAGGTTGATGTCTTTGAGCGGCGTTACGTGTTTGTGGCTCAGCTGCCTGATCTCGTCCATACATTTATCAAGCAGTTCCATGGGGTATTTGATGAGCGATTGCAGGCGCTCATCTTTACCCGCTTTGCTCAAAAACATTTTTGTTCCCGCCAGTATCTGGTTTATGTTGTCGTGCAACTCCTGCCCGATGCGGTTGCGCTCGCCTTCCTGCCCTTTGATCAATGCGCGGGTCACTTCCTTCTGTGCCTGTACCCGTTGGTTGAAAACCTCCCGCTCCATCGCCTGGCGCATGTTCTCTGCGTTTTTCTGTTCGGTAATGTCGCGCGCAGTGATGCAGACACCGTCCACCTTTTTGTCTTTCCACACGGGGTTCATCGAAAAATGAAACCAGATGGATGTATTGTTGTCTTTCACATAGAGCCGGTCGTACTCTATTTTCTCTCCCGTCAGCACTTTCTCAAGTATATCACGCACGGGTTGTTTCCTGTCGGCGCCAAGAAAATCAAAGACCAGCATTCCCTCCGTCAATACAATGCCGCTGTTCATGTAAACATACCATGCGGCATTGTTGTTGAATGTTTTTACAATAAACGACCGGTCGGCAAGTATAAACCCTTCGGATGTGTTCTGGAAGATCGCATTGAGGTTTTCTTCTGATAGCCTGAGGTCATTGATCGCTTCTATCTTTTCTTTTTCAAATCTTCTTTGCCGCAAAGCGTTGTCGATGGCCGAGGGGAGCCTGATCAAACTGTCTTTGAGGATGTAATCATCCGCACCCTGCTTGATGATGTTTGCCGCAAATTCTTCCGACACGGTTCCCGTTACCAATATAAAGGGCAGGTACAGCGTTTTCTCGCGGAGTATATGCAGGGCTTCCGCAGCGTTGAATTGCGGCAATGAATTGTCTGAGAGCACGAGATCCGGTTTGAATTCATCCAATAACAAAATGTACTCCATGCGGCTCATCGCGATCTTTGCATCGAACACCAGCCCCTCTTTTTTCAGGACCCGGTTTACCATCTCGGCGTCTTCGTAACTGTCTTCGAGTATCAATATTTTCAACGGCGAATTCATTTTCGTGGGATTGGTGGTTCATTGATCAGCAACCAGTAAAAGCCAAGGTTTTTTATCGACTCTGCGAAACCCTCAAAATTTACCGGCTTTACGATATAACTGTTTGCGCCGAGCGAATAGCATCTTTTGATATCGGGATCCTGGCGTGATGAAGTGAGCATCACAACAGGGATCGACCGGGTGCGTTCGTCTGCGCGGATGCGCTGCAATACTTCGATGCCATTTACCTTGGGCATCTGGATATCGAGCAGTATTACCTTGGGTGCACGTTCTGCGGAGCGCACGGCTTCGAACGGCCCCGTACCGAAAATAAAATGCAGCGCCTCTTCTCCATCCTTCACATGAAAAAGATGGTTCGCCAGGTTGTGTTTCTTCAGTTCGCGGATAGCGAGCTCCGCATCGTTTGCGTTGTCTTCTGCAAGAAGAAGGTCTACTTCGTTATAGTTCATAGGTACTGGTTGATGTTTGTCGATTATGAGTTGTTCTGTGGAAGGCTGAAATAGAACGCCGCACCTTTGCCAACTTCTGCTTCTGCCCAAACTTTTCCGCCGTGTTTGGAGATCACTTTGTGAACCACTGCAAGGCCCACCCCTGTTCCTTCAAACTCGTCTGCGGAATGCAGGCGTTGAAACACCTTGAATAGTTTGTCCTTATAAGCCGAATCAAAACCCACACCATTGTCTTTTACAAAATATACGGTTTGCCCCCGCTCTTCAAAAGATCCGATCTCGATCTTCGGGTGCTCGCTGCGGCTGGAATATTTAACCGCATTCGACACCAGGTTGATCCACACCTGCCTGATGCTGTTGATATCTCCCCAGGCAGAGGGCAGGTTGCCGATGATCCATTCGGTTTGATGGGCCGCATGCTCGCTGGTTGTTTTTACAACTTCCTCAACCAGTTTATTGGTATCGATGTAGGAATGATGAACATCCTGCAAACGCATCCTTGAAAAGTCAAGCAGGCCATCGATCAGGTTGCCCATTTTCTTTGTATTGTTTTTGATGATGGATGTAAGACGCCTGGCCTCGTCATCCAGCCGGGAGGCGTATTCTTCTTCAAGAATGGATGTAAACCCGCTGATGATGCGCAGCGGTGCACGCAGGTCGTGGGATACCGAATAAGTAAAAGCCTCCATATCGTTGTGTGCGGCCTGGAGTTGATCGGTGCGTTTTGCGATCTTTTCTTCCAGCTCCTCATTGAGCTTGACCACTTCTTCCTGCACGCGTTTCTCTTCGGTTACATCCCGCAGGTTTACGATGATGCCGTTCACCGCGGGATCGTGAAACATGTTGGTAAAAAACCCCTGGAGCCAGAGCCAGTGCCCGAGCTTGTGACGCGAACGCATGCGTATGGGGAAAGGCTTGCCGGGATGGGCGAGGATATGGGTCATCATTTCTTCCATGCGCTGCATGTCTTCCGGGTGAGTGAGATCTGCAGCTTTCAGGTGTGTGCGCTCGGCGGCCGTGTAGCCCGTGATGCGCTCCGCCGCGGGGCTCCTGTAAATTGTGGTGAAATTCTGATCGATGAGCGCGATGATGTTTTCGTTGTTCTCCACCAATGCGCGGAACCTTTTTTCACTGTGTTCAAGGGAAGCGGACCTGTCGCGGTTTTCTTTAGCGATCCTGTTTTTTTCACGCACCGAAAAAAACACCAGGGCCGCCAGCATAAGCAGCACAACGGAGAAAAAGATGGCCTTTTGGGTTCCCAGCGCTTTTTCTTTTTCAACAAGGTGTTGTTGGTAGTTGCGGTTTTCCTGCTCATGAAAGGTGGCAAGCAACCGCCTGATATGCCCCATGTATGTTTTTCCCTTACCCGTGATGAGCATCGTGGCTGCGGGCTGTGCGCCGAGGTATTTTGCTGCGGCAACGAGGCTGTCTACATATTTTTCCCGCTCTTTGAAATATATGGCGAGCGAATCGATCAATGATTGTTGAAACGGGCTCGGGGAAGTGAGGCGACTGAGTGTCTTCAGTTCAACGGGGATGGTTCGTTTTGAATGCTGGAAGGTTTGGAGAAACTGTGGCTGGCCCGTAAGCACATAGGCGCGCGATCCTGTTTCATGGTCTGTTACCAGGGAAGCGAGTTTCTCTTTGTGAAATAAGATCTCGAGTGTGTTGGAAACCTGCGCTGCTGTTTGATTGGCGTGTTTGGTTTGCCAGTTGGCCACGAAAACGACCACTACAAAAAACAATACGGCCCAGGCGATATCGGAGGCAAGGATATTATATCGGAAGTACTTCTTCTGCATTTTAATTGTTTGATATGCATGCGCGAACGCGGGCACATAAATGCTTGAAGGCACGCCTGACATTTATGGCACAAATCAAACAGCTACCGATCTGTGTCTGCAAGGGCATACTGGTGTAGACCAATACTTTTTTGCCGGCCGTAAAAAAATACCCTGTAAACAAGTATTTCCTTTACAGGATCTGTAAACGATCACAGGAAACCCGGGGGAATTTCCTACCCTTAAAAAGTAATTTGCGAGCTATCTAAGTTAAAATAAAAGAGCAAGAAAAACGCGGTTTAAACATCGTATAAATTAAAAATGCGTAGAAATACGCATTTGATAAATTGAAACAATTGTGTGTGGGCGGTTAACATATATAAACGTTTCCACTTTAAACGTTTATAAACGGTTGCAAAACGCTTTGTAAACGGGTGATTTACAATACCAGTTGCTCGTACAACCGCTGCAACGTTTCTGAGGGGTCTTTACACAGGCCCGGATGTACCCGCGAGGTTTGTACCACCGTGCTCCGGGTAGCTGTGAGCCAGCGGAAACGGGAGGGGGCATCGAGCCTGGCTATGGGACCGGCATTGCTGTTTCCGTTACAGATCGCTTCAAAAGCGGCGAGGTATTGTTTGAGTTGCGCGATCTCCGTTGCACCGCACAATGCCTTTAGTTTGTTTTCTTCTACAAAATATTTTACCCGCAGAAAGGCTGCGTCCTTGCAATAGAGCACCACTCCCACATTCAGAAACTCCTCGCGTTCCACGCGTGGCACGATGCGTATCACCGCATATTCAAATAATTGCGTTCCTGGCATCTTGCGCTTCTTTTACAAATGTTGCGGAAAGTGATATCCGGGTTAACAGGTATTGCGTATATACTTCGCGGTGTTGCTGCGGGGTTCCTTCCTGGAGATCGTTCAGCCAACTGTCGGGAACAAGCGCCACGATCCTGCTGATCAATTCTTCCGTGAGCATAGATGCATATTCCCTGTTCACCAGCTCCAGTTCAGTTGCAAACGGCAGCAACACGTGATCCTTTACCTGCACAAAAGGTTTTGCCGCATGTTCTTTCCAGTTTTGCCACGAATGGTGAAAATACAAGGCTGCACCATGATCTATCAACCACAACTCTTTGTTCCAGATCAGCATGTTGGTATTGCGCGCGGTCCTGTCTACATTGGTGATCAGGCAATCGAGCCACACGATCTGCGAAGCAAGCTTCGCGGCGAGGCTGGTTACAACGGGATCGAACGTCATCGCCCCCGATAAATAATGAAGCGCCAGGTTGGTTCCCACACTTGCTTTCAGCAGGTCCTGTATTTCTTCATCCGGTTCTGTTCTTCCAAAGGCGGTATCCAGTTCGGCAAAAACAATTTCAGGCACTTTTAGCCCCAACGCCCTTGCAATCTCTCCACCGATCAGTTCGGCGATCAGGGCCTTCACACCCTGTCCTGCGCCGCGGAACTTAAGCACGTACAAAAAATCATCATCCGCTTCCGCGATCGCGGGCAACGAGCCGCCCTCGCGGAGCGGTGTTACATATCGGGTCACATTTACGGTTCTTATCTCCGGCTCTTTGTATGGCATAGTAACGGTGGCTTATTGTTCAGAATGTTGCGGCGCCTTGTTATCAAGGTGTAATATATAGGGTAAAGATCAAAAATTGATGCCGAAAAAACAATCTTACCTATTTTAACAAGTAAGGAAACTTCAAACAGTCGCTACAGAAGATTCGCCCTTTTCATTAGACCACCTGAAATTGTCTTTCCCGATCTTCCAGATGAATCCATCAAGTATGTAATGCGTGATCTGCGGCAATGCAAGTGCCGGCACAATAAACGCCAGCAGCTCATGTGGTACATTCACATGCGGGATCCATGCTGTGAGTAAAACGGTGTCGTGTTCTTTCCATACAAAAAGGTCCCAAAGGCTTTCTTCCATCAACGCAAAAAAAAGGACGATCAGAAGGAAAACGAATATCCCGGCCCTTTTCTGGTAGACCCACTGCAGCAGGCTTCCATTTCTACCTGGCTGCGGCATGTTTCGACGGCCATGGATCCAAACCAGCGCCATATAGGGAATGCCGTGGCCTATCACGTTAAGCAAGGTAAACACAAGATCACCGTTAAAATAAACGATACCGAAATACCACGACAAAAACGTGCCCGCCATAATTCCATTCCGGGGGAGGTTGATCGTTTTAGACCTGGTGATCATCACCGTTTCTTTGACAATATACAGTGCGATTACAAGAACATACAATCCTGTTGCAATATCCAACAGAACAGGCGACGGGTAATAAACAAAATCGCCTTTCAAAAACCAGTTGAAATTGCGGGGCCCGCTCAAATGCCAGTACAGCAAGGGATACAACGTTGCGGTATATACAGCGATCGCATCAACCCTTTTATTGATAACACCCGCAGCTTCTTGCCTGCTGTATACACGCACAAAACCATATTGTTGGCGCACAAAATGAAACACGGCAACATAAGCCAGTATCCTCCAGAAAAACAAAGGGTTCATAGCGTACAGGATCACGCCCGCAACAAACCCGGCTGCAGGTATAGCGGTAAGGATTGCCTTCTGTTTCCGGTAGATGTGTTTATCGAAGTAGGTCCGGTACAATGTGGTATATACATGCGACACATCAACAAGCACGATCAACACGAGCCAGCCCGCATCAGACATACCCGCAGCGGAGTGAAAAAACGACGGGAACAGGAATATAAAAAGCAGGCTCAGCAGTGGGGGCAGCTGGATAAATAAAATATCGGTGACCGGTTTTCCCATCCACGGTTGCCTGCTCATGCCTTTGTATTTTGATTGAATGGGTTTGTTACAACCGACGCTGCGTTCAACCCCTGGTAAAAAGCTTCTTCGAAAAGGCTTACGCCCGCAAGATCGCTGTTGGCAAAATGTATTCTCCGACCGATGGACCTGCCAAGCTCTTCGCGGATACCGCCGTGGATCAAACCCGGCAAGGGTTGCGCCATTGCATGGCCCCAGATGTTGATCTTTACTTCTTTGACGGACCTGTCAATCTCGGGATATACTTTTTTCAGGTCTTCGAGGATGATCTTTGTCCACTCTTCTGCGCTCTTCTCCCTGGCCTTTTTCCTTTCTGCGGCAGGAGAACCATCCGTAAGCGGAAGGTAATACGTCAGGTTTTTTTCCGGCTGAAACTGGTTGGTGTACTGGTGCGTATCATCAACAAAACCCAGCGACCTGCTATCGTAGATCACGTTGTCCCAACTCAACGCAACGCCATCCCGTTCCTCCATTTGTTTTACCGTTAAGGTTGCAACCATCCAGGGCACATAGTTCAGATGCCTGTTCACCATTTGCGCACGCTCCTCGTTCTTAATGATTTTTGAAGCGATGTATTGCGGTACGGCCACGATGCATTGGTCTGCAATGATCTTGTTGTATTTTTTTGACCGGGTATCATAGTAAACAACATGAACTTTATCGTCTTCGAGTTTTACGTCCATTGCGAGGCAGCCCGTTTGAACAACTCCATCCAGGTCTTTGGCGAGTTTTTTTATGAGAAAACCATTTCCCTCCGGCCATGTAAGCACATCACTATATGCGATGTTTTTTCCTTTGCCTTTCCTTGATGCATAATAGTGAATGCCTGCCCATGCGCTTACCTGTTCCACCGTTGTACCATAATCGTCGCGGCAGCAATAGTTGACGTAATTACGCAGGTAGCTGCTGCTGTAACCATTCTGTTGCAGCCATTGATCCATGGTTTGCCGGTCGAGCGCTGTAAGCGAACCATCTTTGCTTGAACGGTCAACCGGTATGGCAAACGCATCTTTTCCATCAGTGCCCTTCATGTAACGGAACGTATTCATCTGCGCAAGAAAACGTTCAATTTGTTTTTTGTCATCTGCGGGCAGGCCAAAAGCCGGCACAAGCCCTTCCTGCCAGCGGCCGTTGATGTATAGTCTTTCTTCGGGATCAAAGCAAACGAAAAGTTCATCGTAGATGGGAAGCCCCTGCTCATCAAAACCGGTGATCACTTCCGATTCCCGCAAAAATTCAAGGTATTCCTTCAGAGAAATATCAGGCGCCGGAACATAATGTGCGCCACAGGGGTAAGCGCCTATGCTGTTTTCTCCCCATTTTGCATTGCCGCCGATGTGTTCGTCAAGATCGATCAAAACGAGATCGCGGATGCCCGCTTTGTGCAATGCCCTTGCCGCAGACAACCCGCTTACACCGCCACCGATGATCGCTACTTTCTGCTCAACCGTATTTTCGATCTTTCCGATCACAGGGTTGCGCAGCATATGTCCTGTTGCCGCATTTGCGCCCGTGATGGCGGCCGTCCACGAAGGGTTGTGCCTGCAACCTGCAAGCAACACGCCAACACCTGTTATGCCTGCAAACCGGGATATGAATTCTTTCCTGTTCATCAGTCAAGGTATTTCGACCATTCTTCTTCAAAATAATGAACAAGCACCTGGTTGTTGAGTCGGTTGGGTTCTACCGGTTTGCGCGCGCGCATATCGTCCGGGAAATTCAACATCTGTGCAATGGTTATTTTATTTACGTATTTGAGGTTTGCGGGCAGGCTGGCGAACGAAAGTGTATCATCACCAAACTTCGCCATGATGTATCCCCACTCGCCAAAAGAAGGAACATAATTGTGATAGGCAACCGTATTGAATCCTGAATACCGCAACGTTGCATCGATGCACCAGAAACTTCTTGGCGCTGCAAACGGCGACGTGCTCTGGATCACAGCGATGCCCTTGCTATCGAGGTTGTTTTTCAATTGCCTGTAAAAAGTAGTGCTGTATAATTTACCGATGGAAAAATTGGAAGGATCGGGAAAATCGATGATGATGACATCAAACCGTTCGTGGTGGTTGCGCAGCCATACAAAAGCATCTTCGTTGTATACTTTCAGCAACGGGTTTTTTAAGGATCCACTGTTCAGGCTTGTAAGCACATCCTGGCTGCTGAACAGTTTCGTCATGGCAGGATCAAGATCTACCAGCGTGATGTGTTGTACAGACGGGTATTTTAAGATCTCCCTCACCGCCAACCCATCACCGCCACCCAGAACCAACACCTGTTTTGGCTGTTGCACCGAAGACATCGCAGGGTGAACCAATGCTTCGTGGTAACGGTATTCATCGGCAGAGCTGAACTGCAGGTTGCCATTCAGGAACAAACGCATTTCTCTTTTGTTGCGCGTGATGGTGATGCGTTGGTACGCAGTTGATTTGGAATAGATCACATGGTCGTTGTAAGAAACCGATTCGCTCCAGGTAAGTATCCTGTCTGCAAACACAAACACCACCAATTCGGCCACCAGCAAAACGATGGCCGCGAAGCGCAGCGACGTTGCCTGTTTTACTTCACGTTTGAAATAATGTGCAAGGTACCAGCCCACAGCAATGTTCATGATGCCAAAGAAAAGCGAGGTGCGCATAAGGCCAAGGTGCGGAACCAGCAATAATGGGAACACAAGTGAGGCCAGCAACGCACCGATGTAATCAAAAGTGAAGATGCGGCTCACGAGTTCTTTGAACTCCACTTTGTCTTTCAGGATCCGCATCAGCAGCGGGATCTCGAGCCCCACCAGCATTCCCGTTATTGCAACGATCGCATACAGGATGATCCTGAAAGACGACGCCAGCGGGAAAACGGCAAGCAGCAATGGTGCGCTAAACCCGCCTACCAGTCCAACGAGTAATTCGATGCGTATGAACCAATGCAGCAATGGCTCATCAAAATATTTGGAAAGAAAAGAACCGATGCCCATGGAGAACAGGTATACGCCTATAATGGTGCTGAATTGCGTAACGCTGTCGCCCAGCAGGTAACTTGCGAGTGTTCCTGCCACGAGTTCATAGATCAATCCACAGGTTGCAATCACCAGTACCGCCACAAGCAACAACCATTGCGTATTCTTTTCTGTTCGCATGGTGTTAATGGATGGCAGAAGCAATGATGATGGCAACAGACAACATGAACGCACCCGCTGCAATTGCCAGCGCCATATTGCGGTTTTCCATGATCTCCTTACGCAGGCTGTGTTTGGGCGTAAGAATCTCTATCAGGAAAAAAGCCACCAGTAAAATACCAATACCCAAAAAAGAGTAAATGATCGAATTGATGATCGGCTGTACCATAGTTTTTGTTTTTATTTGTGATAACCACCCGGGCCATTGCTGGTCCATTGTTCCTGTTTGGATGATTGAAAAAATGTACCGCCGGTAAGATCCTTGTATCCCATAAATGCACCCAGCGAAAGCAGGATGACGATAAACCAGCGATACGGAAAAAGTACCGATGCACTGCTGAAAGGATTGTATCTGTTCATCTTAAGGCGGTTTGTGTTTTTTAAAATGCGCTGTTGTTTCTCCTTCGTTCGTTGTTATACCTGATGAGCAGCGCCATGCCGATGGGCCATATCAACATAAAACCCAGGGCCCATAAAATATTACTGGCCTCCCCAACATCGTATTTCACTTCTACCTGGAATTCGTTCGTGTTGTTGTTGTTGTTCCATATACTGTGCTCGCGCGTACCCTGCAATTGCAGGATGTAGTTTCCGGAAGGAATGCTGGCAACGTGAAAGTTCTCAGACTTGCTGCCTTCCGACCACGACTCCCCATCTTCTACGCCTGCATAATATTCCACGCCTTGCGAAAAGCTGTATTCGTTTCCGTTGTTCTTATTGATCAGCGAGCCGCTTAATTCGAACCAGCTGTTTTGCACGTTAGCGGCTACAAAGACATTAACGTTGGATGAACTTTTGTTAAGCACCAGGTTATCGAAGGTAACCGATACAACATCTGATGTATCGGCCATCGGGATGGTCTGGAAGGGGACCAGCACCTGGTTTGTTTTACCTGCACCAATACCAAGATGCAGCAACAGGAGGAACAAAAATCCCACGATCGTGCAGGTGAACAAACTTTGGCCGCTTATATGATCCGTAGGCAAGGGCGTCACCGCACCCAATCCTTTTTTATAAGGCAACTGTTTCGTTAGTCCGAATGCTTTTTTTACAGATGATGCCTCTATGTGTTCGCCAATAAACCACCTGATGCCATCGTTCCGGTCTTTCTCATAGATCCATACCTGTGGTGGGTGAACGTATTCGTAACACATCGTCTCCTGGTTGTCTAAAATATTGTGTGGAAACGCTCCCGATGCATTGATCAGAGTGTATTGATAACGGTTGTATTTTGTGAACGTCTTGTCTTTGTAATCAAACCCTGCAATATCCGGGTTGGTAAGTACCGGCGCATCGGATGCTTCCTGAACAAAGATCCAGTGGCCATCAAACTCGCTCAGCACTGCATAACGGCTGTTGGGTTGCAGCAGGTAATACTCGCGCCACCGGGCTTTGTAAATATTTTTCTCCTGCTTTTCGGCATAACCATGAACGATGTACATTGTTCCGTTGAAATTACCCGTGCCCCCTATATTGATGGGCAGATCCATTATCCTGTTCTGTGGAAATTTCTGATGACTGTTTTTGTAATCCGTTCCTTCAAGGTAATAACCCGTTCCGCAGGAATCACAGATACAACTTTGTGCGTACGGATAATTTTTTACCTGGATGTTTGCATCACATACCCCGCATACAAACTCTTTTTTTGAAGCCACCGCTTCGCGCAATCCCGACAGGGCCAATTCTTCGGGCCTGGCCGGTAATAGATCATAAAGAAAAACCCGCTGGTCCTTTTTGTAAGCGAAAGCTGTTTTGCTGTGCCCTTTCGTATTCGCCGCTTCAAAAACAGTATACGCGTAATCGATGTCGGGGAAGAATGCCTGTCCATCCATTTCCGTTTTGTGACAGGACTGTATTTGCTCTAAAATATATGCCTGGTCCTTTTCACCGGGGAAGGTGATTTTATCGCCTGTTTCCGCGTGCTGCAATTCATCGTACAACCCGGGGCGCAGAATGGTGGCGCGCGTTACATCGGGTACAATAAAATACAATCCATATCCCTCCGCCAGCCAGGCGAGCGATTGGTCTTCGAAAACGATTGTCCAGTAATTGAAAACGGATTCGTTCAGATACAGGCGGCATCTCCCGATCACCGTGAAGTGTTGGTTTTGCCATTTCCCTTTTACGCCAACCTGCATCCTTTCGGTGTGTTGGAAGATGATGGTGCAGGGGCTTCCATCCTGCAGTTGGCCGTCTTCATGCCTGAACACACGGAAACACGTACCGCAATGAACATAATTGACCATCGGGTGAACCGGAACAATGGGCGCTGCGCAGGCCAGGCAGGATAATATGGATGGGCTGCTCATTTACCGGGTAATGGTTTGAACAGTTAAGGTATCTGCATCAAAATAGGCTTTGATGCCATCGAATAAGGCGTGAACGGTATTATCGTTCACACGTTCATGGTTGCTCAGGTAAATATCGAGATTGATGAGTTTGTATTCCGGCCAGGTATGAATGGAGATATGGCTCTCGCTCAAACAAACAACGGCAGTAAAACCGGCAGGCTCAAAATCGTGAAATACCACGCCCAGTTTACGGAGCTTGAATCTGGCGATCGTTTCATCGAGCCATGCGGCAAAATGCGCGGAACGTTCGATGGCCGCAGCGGTTTTGGTTTGGAGTGATGCGATCAGGTGCGAACCCGGTTGATAACTCATATGCTTAAAAATACAATTTCGTATCAAACAGTTGTCGCGGATGGTAAACAAATATTACAAAAGCCGGAAAATAAGACCGCCCGGCTTCCAAAGCACCGGGTTGGTTAGTTCACATTATGGCCAATGTGTAGAAAAATTCCACAAAAATAACCTTACCCGCATGGTACACTCTTTTCATTTTTGCGGTCGTAAACGATCGCAAGATGACTACCGCTAAAAGAAAATCCATTTACTACCCGGCGCCCATCAGCGATGAGGCCTGCCGGCAGCTTTCTGAAAAATACGGTGTTGCTGTTGACAAACTGAAGCAGATGGCGAAAGAGCTTCGCTTCGGCCGGCCCAAACTTGAAATGCATTTGATCGTGCTGCAGACGGAAGCGAGAAAAAAAACGGGTAAGTAAAGCCGTTATTATTATTGAAGGTTCCCTGTAAGATCGATGCGCTTGTCTTAGGGATCGAACCTGCATGGAAGGTGTTTGCCAAACCGCCATCCCAGCATGTTTGTACTGTCAAAAAACTAACATCCAATAGCTAAAAATAAAATACGGGGTTTTTCCCGTAGGCGGGCAAAATACACGATCCTATTTTTACATCGTAAAGAGAAATAACCAAGGTAAACTGCTTACAAAAGATTACCAGTTATGCAGGAATAGTGGATCAATACCGGGGGGAATTTGGTTCCGCTATTTCTGCCTCTTCACAGACAGAGTTACAGTTTTCTCGTTGAGTAAATTTTTGGTTAAGAGAGGTTTTTACCTCTCTTTTTTTATGAGCACGTCCGCTACGCGTTCCCCATCCATCGCTGCACTTACGATCCCGCCGGCATAGCCCGCACCTTCACCGCAGGGATACAGGTTATGTACCTGCGGATGCGCAAGTGTATCATGGTTGCGCGGGATCCGGACCGGTGACGATGTCCTGCTTTCTGTTGCCACCACCAGCGCATCATTGGTAAGGTAACCGCGCATTTTTTTTCCGAAGGCTTCAAAACCTTTTTGCAGCCGTTCGTGGATAAAAGGAGGCAACACCGTACGCAGATCGGATGATACGATGCCCGGCAAGTAACTGCAACCGGGCAGTTCTGCTGAAATTTTGTTGCGGCAAAAATCAACCATCCGCTGTGCCGGGGCCTGCAGGTTACCACCACCTGCGGCAAACGCAGCGCGTTCAATCGATTGCTGGAAATGCAGCAGCGCAAGCGGGTCTTTTTCCGAAACAGGTTTATCCGCCTGTTTGCTCTTATTCAGGTAGCTGATTGCGTCTGCGATCTCTACCTGTACCACCATGCCGCTGTTGGCAAATGGGTTGTTTCTTTTGCTTGGGCTCCACCCGTTCACTACTATTTCGCCGGGTGCCGTTGCCGCGGGGGCGATGATGCCGCCGGGGCACATGCAAAAACTGAAAACGCCCCGTTCATTCACCTGTTCAACCACCCCGTAAGAGGCGGGCGGGAGCAGCGCCGGGCGCGTGGGACAATGGTACTGTATTGAATCGATCAATTCCTGCGGATGTTCGATGCGCACCCCGAGGGCAAAAGGCTTTGCTTCGATGCGTAATTTGTTGTCGTGAAAAAGATGGAATACATCGCGCGCCGAATGCCCGGTTGCAACGATCACCGCATCTCCGTGTATCGTATCGCCATCGGCGGTAACAACGGCTTTGATGGTATCGTTGTCTATCACAAGGCCCGTTACTTTTTTCTCAAACAAAAACAAACCGCCGCTCTCCCTCACCTGTTCACGCATGGCTGTGATGATGTGCGGAAGTTTATTGGTGCCGATGTGCGGGTGTGCCTCGTATAATATCTTCTCTTCCGCGCCGAACTGGCAAAGCAGGTTGAGGATGCGGTTGATGTCGCCGCGTTTGCTGCTGCGTGTATACAGTTTACCATCGCTGTAGGTGCCTGCACCGCCTTCGCCGAAACAGTAATTGCTTTCGGGTTTTACAATGCCCTCTTTGTTCATGGCCGCGAGATCGCGCCTGCGTGCCCGCACGTCCTTTCCCCTTTCGAGGATGATGGGCTGGATACCGGCCTCGATCAGCTTCAGTGCGGCAAAGAGGCCTGCCGGACCCGCGCCCACGATGACCACCCGCGTTCTTGCATTGCTTACTTCCCGGAATGAAATGAAACTGGTTTCGCGTTGGTGAAAAGGTTCGTCTACAAAAGCCTGAACGGTGGTATTGATCCATACCTGGCTCCTGCTGCGTGCATCTATCGATTGCCGCACACGGTAAAATCCCGTAATGTCTTCTTCGGGCCTGCCCAGCGAACGGGCAATGCAACTGCCAACAACGGCATCATCCGCCGCTTCGGCGGGTGTAAGTTTAAGGGAGATCTGTTTTTGCATACTTACTGTTAGGGTTTTATCCTAAAAAGTGTTGCTTTTGATTTTATTGCCGGAGCCAGGGCTAGAACGGCAGGTCATCCACCACATCGGCCGGCGGCGGCATATCATTGTAATTCACCGAATCACTGTTCCCGGAATTCTGATCGAGCTTAACGGTTTCCATTCTCCAGGCATCCAGGTTGGTGATGTAATTCTCGCGGCCATCCTTCACCCATTTGGTGCCCTTGATGTTGAATTGCACTTTCACCTCATCGCCCAGGTTGAAACGGTCAACCATCAGCGTCTTGTCCTGCACACATTGAAACTTTACATAATTGGTAATAACTCTACCACCAATATCTTCCGTTTTTTCAATTACAAATTCACGTGTTTTGAAAGTTTCTGTGCGCTGCACAATATCAAAAACAGCTACCAGTTTACCGGTGATTTCGTACGACATATCCTGATTTATTTAAGAAACCAAAAGTAGTATTAAAAATCACGTACCGGGAAAAAAAACATATTTCCCGCTGTATTATTATTGTATCTTCCGATAATAAGCCTCGCTTCACCATGCTGCGGAAATTACTGTCGTTTTATATCCTCTCCATCCTCTCCGTTTCCTGCGGCAGCGGCAGGCATGCGTCAACGGCGCCTGCGGGTGAAACATCGGTTCTTTATAAGGATTACCGGATAGAGAAAGACAGCAAAAAGGATCCGGCGCTTGTGCAGATGCTGCAGCCCTATTCTTTGTCGCTGAACGAAACCATGAATAAAGTGATCGCTGTTGCGAAAGACGATCTTGGCAACAAGCAGCCCGAGAGCAAGCTTGGCAACCTGATGGCAGATTGCATGCGCACAATGGCGGAGAAAAAATTTGAGCGCAAGGTGGATGCTGCTTTTATGAACCAGTTCGGCATACGCGCCACCATTGCCAAAGGAGATATTACGGTTGGAAAGATCTTCGAGATCATGCCTTTTGATAACCTTGTTGTACTGCAGGAAATAAAAGGCGATGTATTAAAGGAGTTCCTCGACCGGATGGCAGCAGATGGCGGCTGGCCCGTATCTGCGGGTGTACGGCTCCGTATCAAAGATAAAAAAGCGGTGGATGTATCCATCAATAACAAACCCCTTGATCCGAATACAACCTATGTGATCGCCAATTCCGACTATGTGGCGAGTGGTGGTGATAATTGTGAGATGCTGCGCAAAGTTCCGATGATCAGTAAAGGTTACCTGTTCAGGGATGCGCTGATGGAATTCATAGGCAATTACACAAAACAGGGAAAGCCTGTTGATTACACCATCGAAAACAGGGTTAGCTATGTCAACAATTAACCGCAGACGGTTTTTAAAACAGGCCACCCTCGCCGGTGGCGCCATCGCAGCCTCATCGCTGCTGCCGTTTGCGGCCGGCGCCGCTGCGGCACCGGAGCGCCGTCTTACCATATTACATACAAACGATGTGCACAGCCGTCTCGATCCGTTTCCGATGGATGGCAGCCGCAACCAGGGACTGGGCGGTGTGGCCGCAAGGGCATCGCTGATACAGGAGATCAGGAACGAAGGCGGGCAAGTGTTGCTGCTCGATGCGGGCGATATTTTCCAGGGCACACCTTACTTTAATATGTATAAGGGAGAGCCGGAAATGAAAGCCATGAAAATGATGGGCTACGATGCGGCCACGATCGGTAACCACGATTTTGATGCAGGACTCGAAAACTTTACAAAGCAATTGGCAAACGGGGGTTTTCCGCTGGTCGTATGTAACTATGATTTCACAGGAACGCCGATGGAAGGCAGATCGCAGCCTTACCAGGTATTTCAGAAAGGAGACCTTAAGATAGGCGTGCTTGGCGTGGGGATAGAACTCCGCGGATTGGTTCCCGAAAACCTGTACGGCCGAACGGTGTATTCAAACCCGGTTGAAGCGGCCAACAGGAACGCAGATATATTACGAAAAAAAGGTTGTGACATGATCATCTGTTTGTCGCACCTCGGAGACAAATACGACGACAACAGGCTGAGCGATGAAATACTTGCGAAAGAAACCTATGATATAGACCTGATCATAGGCGGTCACACACATCGTTTTTTTGAAGAGCCCCGTAAGTACACGAACAGGAACGGAAGCGATGTGCTTGTGAATCAGGTGGGTTGGGCAGGGATACAGCTGGGCAGGCTGGATTATAATTTTTCGGGCCCGAAAAAGAAAAATCTCCCGAAAGCCCATACTGTGGTTGTCGGTAAAAAAACAAGAGAATAAAAAATTTTTTTTTCAACATAAAGTCTACATATTCGCAGCCCCAATTTATTTTTCTAAGTTATCCACATGTGGAGAAAATAAGATACCTTGAAGGTTGGGATGAGCAGGGAACGTGTAGGGCGGAAATAGGAGAAACAGAACATAATAACTCATTATAAATTCTTTTTTTTAACATGGCAAAAAACGCGGAGTCAGTCTGGAGTAGCTGCTTAAAGATCATAAAGGACATTGTTGAATGGCAACATTTTAAAACATGGTTCGAGCCTATCAACCCGGTTGAATTAAAAGGCAATGTTTTGATGATCCAGGTTCCCAGTCAATTCTTCTACGAGTACCTGGAGGAACATTATGTGAACCTCCTGGCCAAAACACTAAAAAGGGAATTAGGGAAAGAAGCAAGATTGGAATACCGCATCATGGTCGACAGCGGAAACACCAATGGCCGCAATGGCTCAATGGATGTTCCTGCCAGCAACATGAAGACGTACAATAACAACGAGATGAATTTTCCGCTGGTGATAGACAACCCGGTAAAAAATCCGTTCGTTATTCCCGGTCTGAAAAAAATGCAGATCGATCCGCAGCTCAACCACATGTACACGTTCGACTCATTTGTTGAGGGCGACAGCAACAGGGTGGCGCGCAGGGCGGGAAAAACGGTGGCGGAAAAACCGGGCGCCAATTCATTCAACCCGCTGGTAATTTATGGTGGCGTTGGATTGGGAAAAACGCATCTTGCCCAATCGATCGGTAACGAGGTAAAAAGGCTGCACCCGGGCAAAGTGGTGCTTTATGTGAGCAGTGAAAAATTCATCAACCAGTTCCAGGACCATAGCCGCAACAATGCGATCAACGATTTCATCCATTTTTACCAGTTGATCGATGTATTGATCATCGACGATGTCCAGTTTTTCAGCAGGGCAGAAAAAAGCCAGGATGCTTTCTTCGCGATTTTCAACCACCTGCACCAGAGTGGGAAACAGCTGGTGCTTACCTCAGACAAACCACCCAAGGACCTCGATGGCATGCAGGAAAGACTGTTGAGCCGTTTCCGTTGGGGATTGAGTGCCGATCTGCAGATCCCGGATTACGAGATGCGTATCGAGATCCTGGAAAAGAAAATGAAGAACGATGGGCTCGACATGCCGAAGGAAGTTGTAAAATACGTTGCTTACAACATCAACACCAACGTGCGCGAACTGGAAGGGGCATTGATCTCTTTGCTGGCGCAGTCATCGCTGAATAAAAAAGACATCGACGTAGAGCTCGCGAAAAAAGTCCTCCGCAATTTTGTAAAAACCAGCAGCAAGGAGATCACCATCGATGCGATCCAGAAGATGGTATGTGAGTATTTTGATGTTTCGTACGACAAACTGCTGCAGAAAACCCGCAAACGGGAGATCGTACAGGCGCGCCAGATCACGATGTACCTTGCAAAAGCGTTTACGAAGAATTCTTTGAAAACCATCGGCGAGCATTTTGGCGGCCGCGACCATACCACGGTGATCCACTCCTGCCAAACGGTAAAGGACCTGATGGATACCGACTCCATCTTCCGCGAAAACGTAATGGAACTGACACAGAAAGTGCAGTTGGCCGCAATGTGATCCAATAAGATCGCACCGGATAAAAAAATGTAAGAAAGCCGCTGGAGACCAGCGGCTTTCTTATTGCCAGGTGTTTGCAAACCTGCCACGCCGAATGCCAATACAACCCTTTGAAAACAGGATAAAATCTACGCAATAGCGGTGGCAATCGCAGCTGCTGTTAATTGATCCGATTGGCCGTGGTTCTTTCGGAAACAGCGTTTGCCTTAGACGTGGAAGCAAGAATTTCGTGCCCGGGTATAAAAGGTTTCGTTTTCCGGTTAAACTTTTTGTCAATCTATTTGGCAGTTCCCACCACAGCCCCTATTTTTGCAGCCCTCTCTGAAAAGAAAGGAACGGTGAGGTGGGTGAGCGGCTGAAACCAGTAGTTTGCTAAACTGCCGTACGGGTCAAACTGTACCGAGGGTTCGAATCCCTCCCTCACCGCGGATCTACCAATCGGCAACCATACAATCGGGAAGTAGCGCAGGCCGGTAGCGCACCTGGTTTGGGACCAGGGGGTCGCAGGTTCGAATCCTGTCTTCCCGACAAGTAGTATTGATTATCAATTAGTTATGAACTGTTCGGACATATTTCGGACAGTTCATTTCTTTTTGAAGAATACCCCAGACCTCAGTCAAAGAAAGTTTCCTAAAAAAGTTGAATCAAGAGTTTTTAAGCCACCCACTGAGAAATAAGGAAAGGCATACTAATGCCATCAGTAAATATAGAGCAAAGGATCTCTTATATTTTTTGTTCAGTTCTGATTTGCGGGCTACCACAAAAAGAATAATAATAAGCGGTAAAGAGAGGATGCGGATTACAGTACCGATATCCATAACAGCTATTGAGTTTTATGGAAGATAGGAAAAGAGTAAATGGGCTAAGGAGATGATGAGAAATTATTTTTTTTCGTTTAGCGGGATGATGGCACGTCCTGCTGCTGAATGAAGATTTGAAAGTTGCTGCCATCATCCCGCTAAACGAAAGGCCAAGCTGATAAGGTGCCTGGCTTTGTTCAATTGTTGCCGAGCGCGGCAGTCGAGTACAAAAGATGGGCTTTGGACTACATACGATAACCGCGACCACTATCCGGTCTCTGCCTAATCTGTTTTATTTCTTTATCCAGTTTCTGCTCTTTGCTTATATCCTGTTTCAATTCCTGTGACTGTGTTACATATTTACCAAAGATTTGAGAAGGGTTAAGTACCGCTTGCTCAAATCGTTCAGCAAGAAGAGATAATGTTAACTCTTTACCCATAAATTGAATCGTTGCGGGTATAATTTCTTTATGATATTTAAGCGAAAGATAAGTAACGGCGCGGGAAAGCTCTTCTGCAAAGTATTTATTTTCAAATGCTGCACCATATACCTCCAAAGGCTTATAAGAAAGCAGGACGTACATATCTACAAAATCCTTAAACCTGGTTCCATTGCGAGTAATGGCATTTAGTTTCATGGCTCCTATATCCTCGAGAGATGCCATCCTGATACCTTCTTCTATTATGATTGCTTTGATGTCGGGTACGCGATGAGCGATCATATCAATTTTTATTCCATCAATAAAGCCAAGCACTGCATTATTGTGGCAACGGATATTTTCGGCCTTGTACTCTTTGATAAGATATTCTTTCAACGCTTCACTATCAAAATTCCGTTTATTGAACAGGTCAATATCTATTGATATCCTATGGCCTACTTGAAGTGATAATGCAGTTCCGCCAACGAGAGTGAATTCTTTTAAATTCTCATCACTCATCAGGCGTTTTATAAGTCCCAATGTCCCGGCCTCGACTGTTTCCTTATGTAACATAGTAACTCTTCGGGTTTTAGTTTGAAATAATGACATACATCGTTAATGCTGTAATCCGGCAAAAACTTAATGTCATTTTTCAATGTACTAATCACCTTCTGCTCACTATAATAGCGAATGAGTTCCTTCCATTCCTGCTCCGTACCCCGTTCAATGACACGACCAATGATACCGACTGATTCTTTTTGCCAGTCGATCCGGTCAAAATCATATTCCCAGAATAATCGCTTATGGAGGTTTGGCCCTTGCATGTAGGTAAAATTACTACAAACTGACATTTATTACCGTTTTGAGTATTGGGTTTACTTTTTCTTAGTATTATGGTTACCCATATTTGTGATAGTCGGGATATTTGGTACTAAAGAACGCATCTCGGCACTATCAGCTTTCATCTTTTGCTGTAAGTTCCAAACCTGCAGGTTATGCTCTTCCTCAGCTTTGACCTCCTCTCTTATTTTGTCCGGGTTTTGTTCAACGCTATCAGAAACATCCTGCATATATTTTGTCAAACTAACATTGGCATCAAGTGACAGCCTTCTCCATTTGGTATCATTTTTCAGATATTGATTCAAACGCTGGCCGGTTTGATACCAGCCCATGCTAATTCCTATACCAATACAGAACAATGCTATTGTTGCAATCAATAACCTGGGCACATGATGAACATGTACTATCTCTTGTGTAAGGGGTTTTTTCAGGAGTTCAGAGTGTTCTTTGATTTCAGCGCCAAATGCTTCAATTTGCTGAATTGGCGCAGTTACGCGTTGCAAAAGTGTTTTTTGCTCTGTTTTCATTGTTTCCATGTTCCTGTTTAATAAATTGATTTGTTCCCGGTCTTTTTCAAGTGCCTGATTTTGTTTTTCCTGAACCGTCTTTACAGATCTTAATTCCTGGTTGTTCTGTAACTGTTCTTCAGAAATTTGATTCAATACTTTTTCCATAGTTTTCTGTTCCATGATCTATTTTTTATCTTGATAAATGTTGTGATTGACTTTTTCGTTTCTTCTTTTGATGTATTAATTCATAGGGTGTTTGATTGAAATCCCGTTCCTGTCTGAATAAAATTTCCAAAGCTTTGCTTAAATCCAGGTTCTTTTGTTGCTCCAGGTGTTTTGAAATACTAAAAGACAAAGATTTTGATTGCTGCTTGTAGGCAATCTTTGGTGATTGTTTTTTCTCTTGTTCTAATTGCTGATACAACCGTTGCCGTCTTTCAATTGAATGACTAAGTATCTTCTCAATTGTGCTTAAAGAATATCCAACCTCGCTTCCCTTTACCTTCATCTTCTTGTCGTCTATAAAACTGATACCCCGACTTTTAATAACCTGTATTTTTTGTTGTTCCATTTTGTGTACAAAATCAGAAAAGTTTGTAGCGGTTAAAAGACAGTCCCTGATATTTTGTTTTAAGTGTTCTTTGCGCTGATCAATTCTTTGTTCCCGGCTATGTTCGTAACGTTGCTGCTGTGTCATAAATTTTCCAGGGTTTAAGACTTGTTTTAATTCATATTTCAATTCAAGCTTGCGGCAGAGGTTAGCTATTTTCCTATAGCTGTTGGAGTCACTGATCCTGCTGCCGTCAAAACCTACCCGGTTAACTACAATATGCAGATGCGGGTGTTTAGTATCCTGGTGATAAATGGCGATGTATTGATTCTTTTCAAAACCAAACTCCTTTGCAAAATCTTGTCCGATCTGCCGCAGAGTTTCGGTTGTAAAAACATCCTCCTGATCGAGGCTCAAAGTAATGTGCATGACAGGACTTGAAAGTTGTGGCCTGAGTGCCCGCACTTCATTGAATTGACGGGTCAGTTCTTTCTTTTCGCCGAAGCACATATTGTATTCCAAAACTTCCGCCCTGTTCTCATGTTTTAAGCCATCTTGTTTACTCATGGTCTGCTTCTCTTCATTAGTTAGTTCCAGCTTATCTTCAAGACAGTATCGGATGCAACCGCCAAATGATTTTCCAATGGTAATTTTTCCGATCATGAAAAGTAGTTTCTGATAGTGATGGTAATTGTGTGTAACTGTCCAGATAATTCGTCCAATTGCTCTCGCATAAATGCGCCCAGATTTTCTCCACTATTTCTTTTTTTAGCAATTTGATTTAGGTTCGCGGCTATATGATTTAATGTTCCTTTCAACAACAAAGCATCTTTCGGAAACTCTCTTTTTGGCCTGTCAATTTTTCCGGTTAGTCCGATCTCCCGTAAATATTCAGAGGCAGTTATACCAGCTTCCTTTCCCTTTTCTCTAAGCAATCTTTGTTCAAAAGCACTGCAATGCACGGTGATTGTTTTATTCCGCTTGATCTCTTTGGGAGGCCTGCCACCTTTACTATTACTATGTTTTTTTGTTGTCTTCATTGCTTGACTAATCTTTAGGGTTCGCCAGTGGCGAACCCTCTCCATGAATGCGATAGCATGAATGGAGCGAGCGTTTCGGGGTTCCCGAAACATAGCTCGCTCCGAAAAAGTCAAAGCCGCCTACCTCTCCTTTGTGATTGCCTTTGTTCGAAATGCTCTTTCATTAGAAACTCATTTAAGTCTTTGTGATTTTTATAAATAAGGCTTTCGTCCCGGTACTTTCTGCTGATTGCCAATACTTCTTTTGTGATAGTCAATCCTTTGTTATCCCGATCGAGGTATAAATGAATGGAAGGATATTTTTCAAGTTGCGGCTTCATCTTTTCCATGAAGCCAATTGAGTTCAACACTAGAAAATTTGGCTGCTGTTTTGTCATCATGATAAACTTGCGCTGATGCATTGTTTGGTAAGAAAGAAAATCTATAAAGCCTTCAAAAACGAGAATTTCATTTGACAGATTCTTCCCGATTAGTGTCACTTCTTTTGGACTGCTGCTTCCTTTGAAGTTAGCGCTGCGCAATTCATATCCACCGGCGCTGTTTTGAAACCCGATCACCGTGTATTTTTTATCATACAAATCGAAATCAATTTCCTTGCAAAACCGGTTCGCAATTTCCAGTGGAATTTTTCTGAATGACAGGTATTGCTTCAACGATAATAACTTGATATTTGACCTCACATCCCGGACTACAATTTTTTCTTTTTCACCAGCAGCGGAAAAAGAAATGCTTTTAAAAAGGGGGGATTGCGTGTGAAAAGGAAAGTGATTTTTTTGTTCTATTTTTTGCAGTAACTCCTTTACTGTGCATTGATAAAACAGGATACCAAAATCAACTAAGTTTCCTCCTTTCTGCAGACCATGATCATACCACACATTCAGCTTCCGGTCTACTTTAAATGACGGCGTTTTTTCATCCCTCAATGGCGAGAGATACCAGTAGTCATTATTTCTTATCTTATTGGGTGAATGGCCCAGTTTCTCCAGGTACTCAACCATGTCGATTTTCTTTACTTCTGCAATGGACAATTTATCGCGCTCCATAGAATTTTTCTTTTAGTTGGTATATGGCACAAGCGTTGCTTGAAGCAGACTGATTTGTTGTATAATGGATTTGACACCTGCAAGTTTCAAGGCTGTAAATGATAACCCCTGTTCCTTTTCCAACATCTCTTTTAGATTTCCGATCAGATAATTTAATTGGACGAGCATTGGTCTTGCTTCCCGCGAGAACTCTGGATCTGTTTTTTGCTCTATTTGACTAAAAGCCTTTCGTCTTAGATAATCTGAGACTGTTAAATCCTGTTCCTTTGCCCACTTGGATATATATTGGCGTTCTGTTTCTGTACATACAAGTGTCAAACGCTGATCTTTCTTCACATGTTTTCTTGGTCTGCCGGATTTCTGTATTACTGAATTAATTTTCCGAGTTTCCATATAGGATATTTATACTGTGATTTTCGTGTGACCATTTAGGTGCTGAAATACTTTTGGTGTTACCTTAATGCGATGTGATTTTCGTCACACCGATATGATCGCTGATTGTTTTTGGTGACACTTTTGGTAGTGGGTTTACTTCAGAACATTATGTCGCATGGAGGCAATTACTTCTGAGCGTCGGAAATACACGCGGCCATTCATTCGTAAATAAGGGAGTCCTTTTTTCATCCAGTCGGTTAGAGTGACCAGAGATATGTTTAGCTCTGCTGCCATCTGCTGCCTGCTTAGCAGAGGTTCTTCTACTGAACTTAGCCCGTTTTCGGCAGTTCTACTTTGCCCTGAATTCAAGACTTCGGCCATTGATTCCTTTACAAGTTTTCTCAACTCGCTCTCTTCTAATACTACAATACTTGACATGGGATTAAATTTTATCCAAATTTGATGTCATTGAATAAAGTTTTATGTCAGTAACCGCTTAGGAATCAACTGGTGGAGATAAGAATTTGTTTTTTATCCATATACATAGAGTAAAAAATGCCATGTATTCGGATAACATAGAAGATGAGCCTAACAGCTTGCTTAATTTTAAATAATTGAAGTGCCTATTAACATGATTTTTCAACTGTCTTACCTGGAAACTGATCGGCAATTTTCTGATCGGTTTTATCATTCAATATCCAATACCAGTAATAATTAATGATAAGATTCCACTAGCGTTGCGTTGTTTATTATAAAAGTTCTTTGAAACACTTGATGGGTCATTGTTTGAGCCGAATTTAGGTCGGCGTTGATTTGAATTTAGTTCTTTATCGTCCTTTGCGTAAACGATTGATAATGAACCAAGGACGAATGGTATTTACTCAAATTATGGATTTTGCTTCTCAGGATATTTTTAAAGTTTGTGTTAAAAGATATAATGTGCAAAATCCAATCGCGTTGACCCCCTCGTACCGGAATTGATGTAATGGATAAGGCTTACGTCGATTTTGCCAGACTGTAAAACTTAAAGCAAGACAAAGCTTATTTTGTTGTCCGCGCCAAAGAAAATCTTCAATTTAAACGAATCGAATCAAGACCCAAAAACAGAAAATTTGGAATACTCTGTGATCAGGATATTTTACTAACCGGAATTAATAGTAGCCACCGATATCCCGAACGATTACGCCGTATAAAATTTTATGATTCAGAGTATGACAGGACTTTTGTTTTATTAACGAATAACCTTAAAGTAAATGCCGAAACAGTCACACAACTTTATAAGCAACGATGGGGCATAGAATTGTTTTTTTAATGCATCAAACAAAACTTAAAAGTTCAATCGTTTTGGGGATTTTGTCAAAATCGGACTGAAGTGGTCAACGAAATCGGTTTGTGCATTGACACCGCAGAAGTAAAACTCCTGACATCTATCTCTGTTCTTGGAAATCAAAGTGCAGTCGAGATCCTGATTGAAATAGAAAACATTCATCGTTTTGAAAACGCGAAAAAACTAAGTGCTTACTTTGGTCTGCATCCGGTGTTCAAACAAAGTGGTGATGGAAAATGGGGCAACCACATGAGTAAGAAAGGACGGTCTGAAATCAGGGCGGTTCTTTACATGAGCGGATTAACTGCAATCCGGTACAGCGAATTGTTTAGAAATATATACAGCAATGCGCGTGCAAAAGGAAAGAACCATTTTAGTTCAATGGGCGTGGTAATGCACAAGTTGCTCCGGGTAATATTTGGTGTGCTCAAAAACAAACAAGGTTTTTCAACGATTGTCGATGAACAAAATGTTTCCAATGCAAAAACAAAGAAAGACGAACAAAAAGAAAAACGTAAAACCCAAAAAAAGGAACAGGTAATAAAACTGGAGCGCTACAATAATGCCGGGTTGAATGGTTCGCCAATCTCAAAGCGCCACGCGAAGAAGCACAAAAAAATACAGGAAACCTGAGTGGTGGCTCCAGCGGTTGTGCTTGTGTTGATCATCGTTGCGTCGCAGTCAGTTCAACGTCCGGTTCAATTTTCGGCTTATTTAAGTATTTGCTTAAATACGAAGTGAGCCTTATCTTCGCCTTATGGATAACGATACATGCATTCGGTTGTTCGCTGACCAGGAACAAATCAAAGATTGCCGGATAAAACTTGCTGTGGCGAAAAATTCATTTGGGCAACTGTCTTCCATACTTGCATTAGCAGGTAACGAAGCCCGCCTTAAAATCATTTACCTACTCTCGGAAGAACGGGAATTATGTCCATGTGATCTTGCCGATATCCTTTTCATGAGTGTTCCTGCCATATCTCAGCATCTGCGTAAGTTGAGAGACGGAAATTTGATTGTATCAAGGAAGGAAGGTCAGACAATTTATTATTCACTGGCGCAACAGAATATAAAGATCCTGAAACCTTTTTTCAAGCATCTTAACCTGCACACAGAAAAATTGCAAACAGCATGACCAATCCTAAATCGTCGGCAACTGTAATCGGCACAGGTGTGCTCTCAGCATTGGCCGCTTCCATCTGCTGCATTACACCGGTTATCGCATTGCTTGCAGGTAGCAGCAGCATCGCAGCTAATTTTTCTTGGATCGAACCAGCGCGTCCTTACCTGATCGGTTTATCTATTGCTGTTCTTGGCTTTGCGTGGTATCAGCAATTAAAACCGGTAAAAAATAATCCCGATGATTGTCACTGCGATACCGGAAAAAAATCATTCTTTCAGTCTAGGCTGTTATTGTTCATTGTTACTGTCTTCTCAATTTTGATGATGACCTTTCCACTTTATGCACGAATTTTTTATTCTAATCCTGATGCGAAAATTGCCACGGGAATTGCAACACCAGATAAAAAGCAAACAACCTTTTCGATAAGGGGCATGTCATGCCAGAGTTGTGAAGGAGAGATCAATAACGAGCTATCCAAATTACAAGGGGTTGTTGCTTATAGCACTTCTTACGGGAAAGGCACGAGTGTAGTGACTTATGATCCTTCAAAAGTGAGCGACAAAACCATTATCAGTGCAATCAATAAAACAGGCTACGTGGTTACCGGCTCCGTTGCAGTAACGCAAGAACCTAAAAAATAAATGATCAACTAATTCATGGAAAATACAGTCATACTTACCTCGACCATTACTTGTCCAGAATGCAATTTTGCAAAGGCTGAAACAATGCCAACAGATGCTTGCATGTATTTTTACAAGTGCACTAATTGCGAAACGATTTTAAAACCAAAACAGGGTGATTGCTGCGTATTTTGCAGCTATGGTACAGTTAAATGCCCACCGATTCAGGCTGGCGCATCATGTTGCTCTAAAAATTGAGTACAAAAATATTTAATCTTCTTCTTCCTTTCTTTCGGTAAAGAGTAGTTGATTACCGAATGGATCAATGACGGTCATTTCAAGCGATCCCCATGACGCTTTCCCAAGTCCGGGTCTGTTGCAGAATAGTTTTTACTTAGCAGTTGTTCGTGATAATCTGCAAGTCCGGCGCAAACGATGTACACCTTTCCACCTGGGCTGCAATCGCCGTGATGTTCTGTTAAATGAAGCTTGATGCAAGCTTTAGTAATTTCCATGTACACCGGCAGCTTTTCTTCAAACCTGTGCTCCCATTCCAGGTTAAATCCAAGCCAGTCAATATAAAATTCTTCTGCTTTCTTTTTGTCGAAAATGCGAAGCATGGGAATAGCCTCGGTTTCGCTGAGAACTTCTTTCAAGTGATCATCACCTGTTTTTGTATGATTTATGTACTTTTCCTTTTTATTTTCCCTGTGAAAAGTTTGAATGGCAAGGATAATAGTCGCGGTCAGGTATAGAAATATCCCTGCATACACCTGCGGCTCTCTGATAGGACTCAATGCCGAAATAATGAGGCCGAGCATAACCAGATTAACAGCCAGAGTTACATATGCAAACCAACGCTGCCTGCAGTTAACGACAGCCGCTATGTTGAAAGCACCGCTAAACACAACCGCCAAACCTGATCCGATGAACCATAAAACGCCTTCGTCAAAGGTTGTGATCGGAAAGGCAAATCCAATATGGATCACTCCTAAAAGGATCATAACGCCCCCAAGAATGGTTCTTATCTGATACAACATAAGCAGTGGATGGGCGCTGGTTATTTGCCCAACTTAAATATAGCTTATTTGCCTGTAATTGCCTGTTTCACCTGCCTAGTCTGATTCGAAATATTTTTTGGAATTGAACGATATAACTTCGTTCAGTTTATCCTTGATGCGTATAAAGATGAAAATATAAATGTCCAGGATCTGGAAACTTTTATACCAATAAAGAAGCAGCCAATGCTCAAACTGGCTGATTCGATCTTATCCAATAAAAATAAGGATAACGAGAAGTATGCGAAATTAAATCCACTTTATCATGGACTGAAACATGCGCTCGGGGAATACGTTGCTATAGCAAAAAAAGGTAACTGGGATACTATTAAGCTAACTAAAACCAAATTTATTACGGGGAAAAATTTCCCCGATGTTTTGAGTCTAAAGAGGCGGTTGTCAGCAACTGGCGAATTCACTGTAAAAGATACTAACTCCACTTTTACCCCTGAACTTGAGGCAGCTATTAAAGATTACCAGTCCCTTTGATGCGATAGAAAATTTCCGGAACAATGTCAATCAATGATCTTTAGGAACTAAAGCTATTGTCATTGCCCATACTCATAGTGTTATTGTCGCCTGCATGAATAATGGTCTGGTGTATAATCTTCTCAAGGCGGGTTTTCTGTTCAGGTGACAATTCTATCCGGGCTTGATGTGTTCTTCTATTTCGGGGAATGCCTGATATCCTTCGAGAATAAAGTTCCTGCTCCTTATAATTCATTCATTAATCTGCAAGTGCCGCAGTATAACCGGCATCTTTTACCGCTTTGATCACGGTTTCCGAAGAAATTTTCTCTTCAGTCACCACGGTTAAGATTTTATCAGGCGATTGCACATCGACTTCCCAATTGTCTTCACCCACGGCCTCATTCAAAAATGGAGTGTTTTTGGCAATACAACCCGCACATTTAATGTTTGTTTTAAATTTGATCGTTTCCATGTAAATTTTATTTTAATTATTTATTTATACAAAGCTACCAGCAGGCATAATATATTTTGTTATAGAATGGAGCGTGTTTGTTATATAATTATATGTTTCATCCAACTTCGATCTCAACCGACTCATTTAAGGGAATACTTTGGCAGAGAAGAATGTACCCTTGATTTAACTGATCTTCGTTCAACGCATAATTATGATGCATGTGAACCTTTCCTGCCAGCAGTTTGCCTACGCATTTGCCGCATGTCCCTGATTTGCAGGAATAGGACATTTCAATCTTATCTTCAAGTGCCGAATCAAGAATAGATGTGCCCGGCCGAATACTTAATAAAGTAGTTTGCTCCCTGACATGTAATAAAACTTCCAAAATTGATTCCGGTATCTTAATAGTGGGCGCTTCAACAACAGGTGGTTGAAAATATTCTTTGTGTATTTGTATGGGATCTATCTGTAAAGTGGAAAACACTTCTTCTGAAAGGGAGATTAATCCAGGGGGGCCACAAACAAAAAATTGACTTTCATTGATCTTTTCCCCAAGATGAGTTTTTAATAGCTTCTTTAGCATAAGACGGTTTAATCTTTCCGGTAAGTATCCAGTCCCAGGTGTATTTTGGGCCTGCCCGGATGTAAGTATATACTGTATCCGCAATCGCTTGGCGTATTGCAGTTCAAGTTTTTGCAGATCTGAATGAAAGATTTTGCTTTCGATATTCTTACTTGTGTATAGTAAAAATATTTCCGCTGCGCTGTTTCGTAAAACATCCTTAACCATTGAATAAATAGGGGTAATACCGCTGCCACCTGCAATAAATACATATTGGGCTGAAGATTCGGCGTTGATATGAAACAGGCCTTGCGGACCCGCTACATTCCATTCCGTGATCGTATCTGCATATTCGTGAATGTGGTTGCTCACCAAGCCACCTTCGATCCTTTTTATCGTAACTGATGGAAAAATTTCGCCGGGACTGGAAGAAAGTGAATAGGAACGGCTTTGCGTAACCCCATTGATCTTCGCACTTAGGTTAATAAACTGCCCGGCTTTATAAGTGAACGATTCATTGCCGGGATTGAAAACAATTGTTTTCGTATCAGAAGTTTCCTGTATCACCTTTTCTGTTTTCCAAATTTGAATCATACAACGAGTGTCATTTTTTATTTAAGCGAAGAAAACTTTAACCGTAAACTATTACTTACTACACTTACCGAACTTAGCGCCATTGCAGCACCTGCGATCATGGGATCGAGTAAAAAGCCATTGACTGGATACAGCACTCCGGCAGCAATCGGTATGCCGATGAGGTTGTAAATAAAGGCCCAGAACAGGTTTTGTTTGATGGTTGCAACCGTTTTACGCGACAGCGTAATTGCCTTTGGAATAACATTGAGATCAGAGGTAATTAAAGTCATTTTTGCTACATCCATGGCAATGTCAGAGCCTTTTCCCATGGCAATACTTACATTGGCCTGTGCCAGCGCCTGGCTGTCATTAATTCCGTCCCCTACCATCGCAACAATCTTTCCCTGGTTCTGCAACAGTTTAATAAATTCAGCTTTTTCTGACGGCATCACTTCTGCTTTAAAATGATTGATCCCAACCTCATCTGCAATCGCCTGAGCAGTTTGTTTATTGTCACCCGTTAACATATAGACATTGATCCCTAGTCCCTTTAAGGTCTTGATTGCTTCAGCAGATGTGTTTTTTATTTTGTCGCCGATGGCGATTACCCCGACCAGTTTTTGATTCCTGGCAAAAAAGATAACTGTCTTTGCTTCCTGTTGTAACCGATTGATATGAACAGACAATGGGCCTGTGATCGGTATATTGTTTTCGCTAAGTAATTTATGATTGCCTACTAAGAATGGTGTACTGCCATACATAAACGCAACACCTTTGCCCGTGATACTTTCAAAAGCACTGATAGGAAGCGATTTAACATTCTCTGCAGCCAGGTAAGTGGTGACAGCTTCCGCCAACGGATGTTCTGATAATACTTCGGCTCCGAGTAATAGGGCCTTCAATTCGGTTTCGTTTTCTGCTGCATCCCAATAAACATCAGTCACCTTAGGTTTGCCTTCAGTGATCGTTCCGGTTTTGTCAAGTATGATATCTGTAACCTTGTGCGCCAGTTCAAGGCTTTCTGCATCTTTGATCAGTATCTGGTTTTCTGCTCCTTTACCAACGCCCACCATAATAGCCGTGGGTGTTGCCAGCCCCAAAGCACAAGGACATGCGATAACCAAAACAGTTACCGCTGAGAGTAGTGCATGGGTAAACGCATTGTCACCACCTAATAGCATCCATACAATAAAGGTCAGCATGGAAATACCGATCACTACCGGGACAAAAATGCCGGCGATTTTGTCAACCAGTTTTTGAACCGGCGCTTTACTACCTTGCGCCTCCTGTACCATTTTAATGATCTGTGCTAAAACGGTATCTCCCCCAACTTTTTCTGCCTTGAATTGGAGGCTACCTTTCTGATTGATCGTACCGGTGAAAAGCGGCCCGCCTTTTTTCTTTTCAACCGGGATGGGTTCTCCACTGATCATGCTTTCATCAATAAATGAAAATCCACTGACAACTATCCCGTCAACCGGTATTTTTTCTCCCGGTTTAACCAGCAGGATGTCACCTACAGAAACTTCACTGATAGGAATTTCTTTGAATTGATCATTCCCGATAACAATCGTAACTGTCTTAGGCTGCAAACCCATCAATTTCTTTATAGAAGAAGATGTATTAGATTTTGCTTTTTCTTCAAGCAATTTTCCAAGAGAAATAAAAGCGATTACAACAGCCGCCGCTTCAAAATATACATGCGCATGTAATCCCCTGTTATGCCAAAAATCCGGATAAAGGGTAGTGAAGGCACTAAACAAATAGGCAATACCGGTGCTTAATGCAACAAGCGTATCCATATTAGCTTTCTTATGCCTTGCCTGCTTCCATGCATTGATAAAAAATGTTTTGCCAAAATAAAAAACCACTGGGGTAGCCAGCGCCATCATGATCCAGTTGCCGTAAGGCAGGTCCATAAAGAACATCCCGATAATTACAATTGGTAGGGAAAGTAAGGATGACCAGATCGTTCTGTGCTTGACCTCTCTAAGGTGAGACTGTTGCGCTTTTTCTTTTATTTCATCACCGTTCTCTTTATCAATCACTAAATCATACCCGATGGACTGAACGGTTTTCTGTAAGGTTTCAGGGGATTGGATGGAAGGGTCATAATTAACCCATGCGGATTGATTGGCGAAATTGACGCCTGCATCTTTTACCCCTGTAACAGACTTCAACATGGATTCAACGCTGATCGCACATGCGGCACAGGTCATTTCAAGAACAGGAAAGGTTTCCTTTATGTAATTCTCTGACATAATCTTTGTTTTGTGCAAAGCTCATGCAGGCAGGTAATCGCATTGTTACAGAATTATCACTAAGATGTATAGGATTGTATGATAGCAGCTAAACCTTGTCGATGGGTTTTCTTTTATTCTCGCGTAGCTGTTTGAAATGTGAAGGAGTCAAGCCGGTTGTTTTTTTAAACTGCTGTGAAAGATGTTGTACACTGCTATATCCCAGGCGATCGGCAATTTCACTTAAAGTAAGCTCATCATACATCAGCAGCTCTTTTGCTTTCTCGATCCTTTGCAGAATGATATATTTCTCAATGGTAATACCTTCAATGGAAGAAAACAAGGAGGATAAATAGTGATATTCCAGGTTGAGTTTATCAGCGAGAAATGCTGAAAATTTCAAGTTCAATTCTTCGGCTTCATAGTGAACCAGGTGAATGATGGTATTTTTGATCTTGTCAACAATTTTTGCTTTCCGGTTATCAAGCAGTTCAAAACCCATCTTTTCCAGGGCGGAACCTAAAACCGGCAAAAGATCATCAGTAATCTCCTCGCTTAGCTCAACCTCGCCTAACTGGATCTGGTTGTAACCAATATGAAGATCTTCCAGCTGCCTGCGAACTGCCATCACACACCTGTCGCAAACCATATTTTTGATATAAAGTTTCATAGCGCAAATATATTGTGTATTGATAGGATACGACTGCCCTTACTTTATTTCATACCTTATCATCTTCTATAGTGGATGAATTTCTACAATATAAGTGTCCGATCTCAGGCATGTTTTTTATCTCTAAATTATTTAAATACTTTCAAGATGAAAAAACAACATTTTTTTACCGCCGCAAGCATTTTTGCCCTTTTTGCTTTGTCATGTAGTAAAAACGAGAATGGGTTAAAACTCCAGGCCCATAATGAAAATAGGATGATGGATAGTATGCATTCTATGATGGCCCGGATGGATGCGATGACACCCACCAACGATCCAGAAATTGATTTTGTTAAGATGATGATTATGCATCATCAAGGCGCTATAAACATGGCCGGGATCGAACTACAGTCCGGAACAAGTGACACATTAAAGAAAACAGCGCAGAAAATTATCACTGCGCAGCAAATGGAGATTCAACAATTGAATTTGATACTTGCCAGCCTTTCCAATGACAATACTGATCCCTCTTTTACTGCAGAGCAAAAAGAAAACATGATGAAAGGGGCAAAAGTTGCCGATATTCAAGTTATAACTGGTGATATTGACAATGATTTTGCTACCTTAATGATTGTACATCATCAGGGTGCCCTAGACAATGCATCTGCTTATTTGCATCATGGAAATCACTCACAGCTTAAACAGATAGCTACGAATATAATGTCTTCCCAGCCCAAGGAAATCCAAGAACTGAGCAACTGGCTTGTTTCAAATCGACGATAAACAAAATTGAATGATAGATAGGATTTTACCTGTTTCTTCAGCTTCTGGCGATAATAATAACCTGAAAATTTTGAATGGCTGTCTCAAACACCTTGCTTAAGACCTAATTGAAACTATAGTGAAAATGAGGTGTTTAGGACAGAAAACAGGAATTGTGTAAATATTTCTCAAAATTATGTAAAAAGTAACCGGATTAGAAGCTTAACTTTATGTTCTCGCATTTTTATGTTCTTACATAAATTGCAAGCTTTCCGGGGACCCTATGATAAAAAATATATCCATACGTTTTAGAGCGGCTTTCCTGCTGGCTGTATTCTTTTTGAATACAGCTGTTGGTTTTGCATGTGCAATTGGCGTGGATATGGGTTTTAATGCCAAACATCATAACGAAACCCCAGTTTCTCCCCCTATACATGTGCATGCAGATGGGAAAAAGCATGTACACAAAAAAACCGGTGGACATGCCCATAGCAGGAAAGCCCAAGCCCACGAAAAATCTGACAGTAAAGACAATTGCTGTAAGGATAAAGTTGTAAAAATGGAGCAGGCTGATAAATCAAGACCCGCATCCACTATAGGTGTTATTGTACCTTTGCACTCTTCAGCGCTGCCCGTTTCATTTTATCATTTTAATATTTCTGAATACGGTTCGGACAGAGAAAAGAACATCAAGCAATTTGTCCGATGTCACCATCCTCCCATACAAGATATCCGTATTGCCATACAGTCATTCCAGATTTGATTTGATGTTATCCGTTAGATCCGTATAGCTATGCCTATGCGTGTAACAGATTTATTCTTATCAAATCAAAGAAAATGAAAAAAATATTATTTCTTGTTGCCGTCCTCGCAACAACACTGGGTTATTCCTTTGGTCAAACCAGTCCAAAAACAGGTCCTTCGCAATTACTTAGTTTGTATTATGAGATCAAGGATGCGTTGGTCGCCGGTAACGCAAATGCAGCATCAGACAAAGCAACTGATCTTGTAAAGGCAATTAATGATGCGGACGCGAAAACAATCGGAGACGCAAATCGTGATGCCCTGTTGAAAGACATCGACGCCATTGCAAAAACAAAAGATCTCAAAGAGCAACGTGTACACTTTGCACCGTTTTCTGATAACATGATTGCGCTTGCGAAAACTGTAAAGCTTTCTGCTGACCCGGTGTACCAGCAATATTGCCCGATGAAAAAAGCATCCTGGTTAAGTAGCCAGCAGGCAATCAAAAATCCTTATTACGGCAGTTCTATGCTTACATGTGGCAGCGTGAAAGCCACTTTGTAAAAACTATTTATTTATCCCTAATCATTCGTTATGAAAAAGATATTCATAGGTGTGGCATTTATTGCCATTGCACTTACCGCATGCAACAACAATAATAACACGACAGAAGAAAAGAAAAGTGCAGATACCACTCACATGGCAGCAATGCCTGCACCCGCAACAGGTGGTTCTTCTGTGAAAGAAATTGTTGAACATTACCTGCATATAAAAAACGCATTGACAAAAGATGATGGAAAAGACGCTGCCAATGGTGGTAAAGCATTGGCGGACGCCTTTGCGAAATTTGACCAGGCTTCAATTATACCCGAACAAAAGAAAACCTACGCTGATATTGTAGGTGATGCTACAGAACATGCTGAACACATCGGTATGAATGCTGATAAGATAGCGCACCAGCGCGAACATTTCGAGACACTGAGCAAAGACATCTATGACCTGGTAAAAGCATTTCCAGCGCAGCAGACGCTTTATAAAGACTATTGTCCTATGTACAATAATGGCAAAGGAGCAACCTGGGTAAGTGAAACAAAGGATATTAAAAACCCTTACCTGGGAACTAAAATGCCCACCTGCGGTACTCTAAAGGAAACAATTAAATAACTATGACCCGCAATAAAAAAATAATATTATTTGTGGCTGTGGTATTGATTGCCATCCAGTTTATACAACCTGCCCATAATATAAATGGGCAGGTGTCGCCGGGGGATTTTGGCAAAATTTATTCTGTGCCAGTTAATGTCCAGACATCTCTTCAGGTTGCCTGCTATGATTGTCACAGCAACAACACCCGCTATCCCTGGTATGCAAATATTCAGCCGCCGGGATGGATGATGGCCCGGCATATAAAAAATGGAAAAGCCAAGTTGAACTTTAGTGAATTTGGCTCCTATACAGGAAGAAGACAGATCAGCAAGCTGAAGGGAATCGCTACACAGATCAAAGACGGTGATATGCCCCTGTCTTCATATACGCTTATCCACAAAAACGCAATTCTCTCAGCGGCAGATAAGAATTTAATCATTGAATGGGTATATAAAACTGCGGACAGTCTCTCCGCAATTAGTAACTAATTAAATAACCTATCATGGAACACGCACATACCAATCAAAAAGCTTCCGGCGAACATAAGATGCAAAATATGGAAGCGCAGCATTATACAAAACTGCTGGTCATGATCATCCTTTCTTTTGCTGCTATGTTTTTTCTAATGTATGCAATGGTAGATCATTTCCCCAATGTCGTTTTGAATATTAACCAGGTGTATATGGCAGCCCTGATGACGGCAGCGATGGTGGTAATAGAACTCGTGATTATGGGCGGCATGTACAAGAACAAAAAAAGGAACATCATTATTCTTATTGCCGGAGTTCTTGTCGGAACCTTCTCGTACCTGGGGATCCGCCAGCAATCTTTTGTGGGCGACAAGCAGTTCCTTAAGTCAATGATCCCCCATCATGCCGCAGCTATATTGATGGTGGAAAAGTCGGATTTGACAGACCCGGAAGTCAAACAACTCGCCCAGGACATCATCAGTTCGCAACAAAAGGAAATTGATTTTATGAAAGCCAAAATAAAGGCAATGGAAACTAAATAAGGCTTAGGTATATTTTATCGGAAAAGTTTGTTATGAAAAAAATAAAAATAGTAATCATAAAAATCTTGAAAAGCATATTTCTCCGGAAGAAAGAATGTTGTAAATAATCAATCAAAAGTCATGAAAAAAATAATCATACTCGTAAGCGGCTTACTTTTTAACCTGGTCGTATTTGCGCAAATCAAGGATGTGGATGCTGTAAAAGCGATACTGAAACAATACAGCGATGCAGTTACAAAGCTGGATATAACCGGCACAGAAAAACTGTTTACGCCGGATTCAAAAATATTCGAATCAGGTGGTAGTGAAGGTAGCTATGCACATTATATGGAGCATCATCTTTTACCTGAATTGAAACAGTTTGTATCCTTTAAGTTCAATGATTATAAGGTTGAGGTACAGCTTGATGGCAACTATGCTTTTGCCGTGGAAACCTATAATTATGTTATTGTCACGGACAAAAATAAAGATGAGGTAAAAAGAAAAGGCATAGCAACATCTGTTTTAAAGAAGTCGAACAATGAATGGAAAATTATGATACTTCACAACTCTTCAAGAAAATGAGTCATATGGCAGGTATTCAGCTACAAAAGTACCGGTGCCCCATGCACCCTCAAATCGTGCAGGATACACCAGGCAAATGTCCTTTGTGTGGCATGGAACTGGAGCCTATGCAAATGGATAGTCATACTTCTGTTGTAAAAGGACATGGCAACCATGGAGGAATGATCGCAGATTTCAGAAAGCGCTTCTATGTGATCCTTGTATTAACAATACCTGTTATGCTGTTGTCTGAAATGATCCAGCAATGGTTAAATATTCAGATAAGTTTTCCGGGATCACGATATGTATTGCTGGCCTTGTCCTCTATTGTTTTCTTTTATGGCGGCTGGCCCTTTCTCAAAGGGCTGGTAAGCGAAGCAAAAGCAAAAAATCCAGGTATGATGTTCCTTATTGGCTTTGCCATTACGGTAGCATATATCTACAGTGTAGCGATCGTGTTGGGACTAGAAGGCATGGATTTTTTTTGGGAGTTGGCAACGCTCATCCTTATCATGCTTTTGGGACATTGGATAGAAATGAGATCTGTTGCCGGGGCATCAAAAGAGTTGGAGTTGTTAGTACAGTTAATGCCATCGGATGCCCACATGGTGATGCCTGAAATGGTACATGATGTAAAAACAGAAAGTCTGAAAGAAGGCGATATCATTTTGGTAAAACCCGGAGAAAAAGTAGCAGCCGATGGAATCATACAGGAGGGCGAAAGTTATTTGAATGAATCAATGCTCACCGGCGAATCAAAACCGGTGCAAAAAGTAAAAGGCGATAAGGTAATTGCCGGTGCGATCAATGGGAACGGTTCTATTAAAGTAACTGTATCCCACAGTGCAAAAGATTCTTATCTCTCGCAAGTCATAAAACTGGTAGATGATGCCCAAAAATCAAAATCAAAAACACAGTTGCTGGCTGATACAGCCGCGAAATGGCTGACCATTGTTGCATTGGTAGCCGGCATGGCTACTTTTTTATATTGGTACCTGACCGGGCAGCCCTTAGCCTTTGCAATGGAAAGAATGGTTACCGTAATTGTTATTTGTTGCCCCCATGCTTTAGGATTAGCAGTTCCTTTGGTAGTGGCTAAATCAACGGCCCTGTCAGCAAAGAACGGATTGCTGATCAAGAACAGGACGGCCTTTGAAAATGCAAGGAAGATAACTACCATCGTATTTGATAAAACAGGGACGCTTACCGTTGGGAAATTTGAAGTATCAAAAATTGTAACGCTCCAAAAAGAGGTAACGGAAAATGAAATCATCCGGTTGTCTTCGGCCCTGGAACAAAAGTCTGAACATCCTATTGCCACAGGAATTTTGCAAAAAGCAAAAGAGCTATCGATCAAAATCCCAGAAACAAAAAACTTTAATGCCATCACAGGCAAAGGCGTTGAAGCGACGATCGAAGGCAAAAAAATAGCGGTGGTTAGTCCGGGATATTTAAAAGAAAACAGTATAGCCCTCCCCGAAGGCTTTACCGCCAATGATACTGAAACGATTGTATTTGTCATTGTCAATAATCAATTGGCCGGATATATTGCTTTGTCAGATGAGATACGACCTGAATCAGCGGAAGCTATCAGAATTCTGAAGAAAAATAATATCAAATCTATTTTACTAACAGGAGATAATAACAAAGTAGCTAAAAGTGTGAGTGAAACATTAGGTATGGACAGTTTTATTGCAGAAGTATTGCCGCACCAGAAATTAGAAAAAATTAAAGAACTGCAAAGCAAGGGGGAGTTTGTTGCCATGACTGGTGACGGTGTGAACGATGCACCGGCCTTAGCCATCGCAGATGTTGGCATTGCTGTTGGAAGTGGCAGTGATATTGCGGCAGAAACCGCAGGAATTGTTTTAGTAAACAGCAATCCAACAGATATTGTCAGCCTGATTTTATTTGGCAAGGCCACTTACAGAAAGATGATTCAGAATTTAATATGGGCAACAGGATACAATGTTATTGCATTACCCCTTGCCGCTGGCGTTTTATATAAGCAAGGGATTTTATTAAGTCCTGCCGCAGGCGCCGTTTTAATGACAGTAAGTACAATTGTGGTTGCTATTAATGCAAGCATGTTATCCGTAAAAAAATAAAAGTATTGTTATGAAAAAAATAAGTTTAATCGTTTTTGGGATGGCCCTTTATTTATTTAGCAGTGCCCAGGATATGAAGGGAATGGACATGGGTAAAAAAGAAAGCAAAGAGCAACCGGTTGTAACCTATACATGCCCGATGCACCCTGAAATTCACGCTGTAAAACCTGGTAACTGTCCTAAATGTGGTATGAAACTGGTAAAGGAAAAACCAAAGGCAGTTGCAAAACCTGAGAACGGTAAACCTGCTATGCAAATGCCGAAAGACACCATACCAGTAGCTAAATCGCAACAATCCATATCCTATACCTGTCCCATGCATCCTGAAATACATGCAGCCAAACCGGGTAACTGCCCCAAATGCGGTATGAAACTAGTCGTAGAAAAGCTTAAAAGTAGTACGCCCTCCTCTGGAAGTGAAGATCCCAAGGGTATGCAGATGGACAAGATAGATACAGCGGCTAAAAAGCAGGACATGAAAATGGATCACGACATGGGGAACATGGAGGGAAAAAAAGTAAGCCTGGGTCCAATAAAAACAATCCCAAATAATATACCACCCCGTACAGTGCGTTACGATTTATATATCGCCGACACGCTGGTAAATTTTTCAGGCAAAACAAAGAGAGCCATTGCCGTAAACGGCCAGATACCGATGCCAACATTGACATTTACAGAAGGCGATACGGCGGAAATTTATGTACACAATGAATTGAATGAGGAAACATCGCTGCATTGGCACGGCCTTTTTTTACCGAATCAATACGATGGCGTTCCTAATCTAACACAAATGCCTATCAAACCTCATACAACGCATTTGTACAAATTCCCGATCATTCAAAGTGGAACGCATTGGTATCACAGCCATACGGGATTGCAGGAACAGATTGGTATGTATGGTATGTTTATCATGAATAAAAGACATGAGTGGAACATACCTACCATACCCCTCATATTGAGTGAATGGATAGATATGAATCCGAAAGAAGTCCATCGCAGCCTCCATGCAGCTACGGATTGGTTTGCTGTTCAAAAAGGCAGTACGCAAAGTTATACGGAAGCTATAAAACAAGGTCATTTGAAAACAAAACTTACCAATGAATGGAAGCGGATGAATGCAATGGATCTCACAGATGTGTATTATGATCAATTCCTGGTCAATGGAAAAAATCAATTGGAACAACCTCAATTTAAAGCAGGCGATAAAGTAAGACTTCGAATAGCAAATGGCGGGGCATCAGATTATTTCTGGTTATCATATGCAGGAGGTAAAATCATAGTAGTAGCCTCGGATGGCAATGATGTAGAACCGGTAGAGGTTGACAGGTTGATCGTAGCCGTTTCAGAAACCTACGATGTAGTTGTTACTATTCCGGAAAATAAAAGTTATGAGTTTTTAGTAACTCCGGAAGACCGTACCAAGTTTGCATCCGTATGGCTTGGCGCTGGTGAAAAAGTTGCCGCCACAAAAATGAAGCGGCCAAAATATTTTGCCGGCATGAAGATGATGAACGACATGATGGACATGAAAGGGAACCTGATTGAAATGGAAGGCATGGTTATGCAAAACCAGATCATGGACATGAATACAGTTATGTATCCTGAAATAACTGGAGAAGAAAAATCCAAAAAGGAAATGAAAATGAATGCGGCTCCGGTCCAGGATTCACATTCCATGCAAAAGCCCAATAATAATAGCATGCAGGGCATGAATATGGAAGCTGAAACACCAGATATTGTTACCCTTAATTACAACATGCTGAAATCCCCAACAAAAACTTCGCTTCCAAAAGATGCGCCCATTAAAGAGCTAAGGTTTGATTTAACAGGAAACATGAACCGTTATGTATGGAGCCTTGACAACAAAGTGGTTTCGGAATCAGATAAAATATTAATTAAAAAGGGAGAAAATATCAGGATCATTCTTTACAATAACAGCATGATGCGCCACCCTATGCACCTACACGGTCATGACTTCAGACTATTGAACGGTCAGGGGGAATATGCTCCTATGAAAAATATCATAGACATTATGCCCATGGAGAAGGATACATTAGAGTTTAACGCTAATGTTTATGGCGATTGGTTTTTTCATTGCCATATTTTATACCACATGATGAGCGGAATGGGTAGGGTGTTTACTTACGAGAACCAACCCGCAAACCCCGAGATACCTAATCCGAAACTGGCAAAGCGAAAATTATTTTCCGATGACAGGGAGTTCCACCCGATGGGCAGGATCGGTATAGAAAGTAATGGGACTGACGGTGAATTCATGTTCGCGCAAACCCGGTGGAAAGCAAGCACCTTGTGGCATCTGGGCCTGAGCGATATGCATGGGTATGAAAGTGAAACTATGATTGGACGCTATTTAGGCAGGATGCAATGGTGGTTTCCGTATGTTGGTTTTGACTACCACTACAAAGTAGAGGGCGACGGGCCAAAAAACATATTCGGCAATGAAGACAGGAACTGGTTTGGACAGGCAAGTAATAAAAACAACCGGAAAACCGTAGTGGCCGGTGTAGCCTATACGTTGCCCATGCTCTTTGTGGCAGATGGACGGATAGATGGTGATGGTAAATTCCGCTTTCAGTTAAGCCGGGAAGATGTACCTGTTACAAGCCGTTTACGTTTCAACATCATGATCAATACAGACAAAGAGTACATGGCCGGATTTCGCTACATCACTACCAAATATATTTCCTTGTCCACCCATTACGATAGTGACATGGGATTAGGCGCAGGTATTACTATAACATACTAAATAAACAATAACGATTTCCTAACCAATAAATCCAATAACCATGAGTCATCAACAAAACCATCAATTGATTGCCGCTCTTAACAATTGTGTGGCAGAATGCAATCATTGTACAACTGCCTGCCTGGACGAGCAGGATGTGAAGATGCTAGCCAAATGCATCAAACTTGATATTGATTGTGCTGAAATCTGTACCCTTGTTGCCGCCCTTACAGCCCGCGGATCGGATCATGCCAAACACCTGTTAAAGGAATGTGCAGAAGTGTGCAATGCCTGTGCTGAGGAATGCGAGAAACATGCCAAGATGGGTATGGAACATTGCAGGACTTGCGCTGAAGCATGCCGTGCCTGCGCAGCTGCCTGTAGTGCAGGTTAAATCTAAAATAAGAATGTAGTCAGCTAAGCTGCATTCTTATTGTCAATTTCAATACTAGTTTAACCAGTAAGAAAATACCGAAATAGCTATTTGTCATCATTAAAACAAACAACATGAAAACGATTTCATTAGTATGCGCTCTCTTCACGGGTGCCCTAATTTTCGCCAGCTGCAACAGCGGCACAACAACTACCGCTAAAACAAGTGCAGACAGTCCGACGATGGTCAAGCCTGATACTGCCAGCGCTATGAATGCCCATGACATGGGCAAAATGGATGATGGACTGATGGGTTCCATGAAGAGCATGATGGATAAAATGGGCAGTATGAAGATGACAGGCGACCCTGATATAGATTTTGCCGGTATGATGATAGAACATCATCAAGGGGCTATTGATATGAGTGAAGCCGAGATTAAGTCAGGTACTGATGAAAAATTGAAAGCTATGGCCCAAAATATCATCACCAAACAAAAAGGGGAGCAAAATAATTTGAGGGATATCGTAAGAAACACGAAGCCCATGAAAATGGATATGGGCCAGGGCAATGCATCGAATAAACTCATCAATGAAATGATGGCTAATATGAAGGCAATGGAAATGTCTGGCAACACAGATAAGGATTTTATTCGGATGATGATTTCTCATCATGAAAGTGCGATTAAAATGGCCAAATCAGAAATAGCAAACGGTATGAATTCCAGTCTTAAACAAATGGCTAAGACCATGATTAACGATCAAACAATGGAAATTAATAATTTTAAAAAGTTGCTTCCTGAAATTAAATAATAATTGTGCCTGTTGCACTACCGATTCTGAAGTTATATATAGTACACTTAAATAAATTTTATAAAAATTAAAAAAAACGAAAATGAAACAAGTAAAATTTCTGTTATTCTTTGTATTACTCTTTACTGCATCTTCCATTTATGCCCATGACAAGACAGATACTATCAGGGTTAGTGGAGGCAATTGTGAAAACTGTAAACAGCAGATTGAAAAAACTTTAAAAGTAGAGGGGATTATAAAAGCAGAATGGAATGCAAAAACCCAATTACTGATCGTTACGTATGCTACACACACAATTAGAAACATTGATATTCAAAAGAAGATCGCAGAGGCCGGGTACGACACCGAAAAACAACAGGCTACAGATGAAGCTTACAATAAACTGGAAGCATGTTGTAAATACCGGAAAAAGTAAAACCATCCACATACATTACGGTCTACGACTATGTCAATAAATTAAATCTTACGCCTTCAATTTGTGAAGAATGAATGTTAATGATAAGGATACCGACTCAATGCAGGGTAAATCAAATCAACGTTTCCAGGCGTTGTTCAACTATGCAAGTATTGGAATCTTATTAACGGATGCAAATGGAAATATCATCCTGGCAAATGATTTCGCCCTGAAACAGTTTGGTTATCAGTTAATAGAAATGGTTGGAAAAAAAATCGAAATGTTAATACCTGCGAGATTTCACGTAAAGCATCAAAGATACAGGGAGGGTTACAATGAGCATCCTAAGAGCAGGCATATGGGTATTGGCAGGGACTTACATGCCATTAATAAGGATGGAACAGAGTTCCCGGTTGAAGTAAGCTTAAGCCATTATAAAAATGATGAGGGCCATTTTGTAATAGCTTTTGTTACAGAGATCACTGAACGGATAAATGCAAGAGAGCAAATTATTCAACTCAATACCGAGTTAACTAAATTAAACAGTGAGCTGGAAAACACAGTAGCGGACAGGACACAACAGTTAACGGAGGCTTTGCACCAGTTACAACTGGCCAAAGATGAACAAGCGGTTGTTTTAAACAAAGAGAAAGATCTTGGGGAATTAAAATCAAAATTTATTTCAATCGCCTCGCATGAGTTCAGAACCCCGCTTAGTACCATCTTATCTTCCATTTATCTTATCAATAAATATGAAGCCATAGAGCAACAGCCCAAAAGGAAAAAACATATTCAAAGGATCATATCCTCCGTAAATATGCTTACCGATATTTTGAACGACTTTCTATCGCTCAGTAAAATGGAAGAGGGAAAAATGCAGGTTCGTATCTCTGAAATTAATATAAAAGAATTGGTTGACGATATGTCCGATGATTGCACAATCCGATCGCAGTGACCACCTGAGTCCGATTTTGACGGACTGACTCGTCCTGAAAAAACCTTACACTGTTAGTAGATAATCCTGGTATTTTCTTTACACTAAATTACGTTTCTATTGATTCAGTTGCTCTTTTGTATTTCTTCCACCGCTTAGGGATCGTTCCCTCGGCTGTATGTGCTACTTCTGGTGTTAAATAATTCAAGCTGGCATGTGGCCTTCGACTGTTGTAGGCTTCTATTATACT
>NZ_JAACJS010000007.1 GCF_009939005.1 Sediminibacterium roseum
ATGCATTGACTGTGACCGGCAACATCACTGCCCAATCATTGAGCGTTGTTGATGCAACTGTAAACAATGCGAACGTAAACGGCAACCTTACATCAACCGGAACAATAACTTCTCAGGGATTAAGCACCGTAACTGGCTTGATCGGTAACCTGACTGTTCCTGGAACGATCGTTGGCGGAACATTCAGCGGTACGCTTGGAGCGGGTGCATTGTCAAGCATCACCAATCTTACATTGAATGCATTGACCGTGACTGGCAACATCACCGCGCAATCACTTAGTGTTGTTGATGCAACTGTAAACAATGCGAACGTTAACGGCAACCTTACATCAACCGGAACAATAACTTCTCAAGGATTGAGCACAGTAACCGGCCTGGTCGGTAACCTTACAGTTCCTGGAACGATCATTGGCGGAACATTCAGCGGTACACTCGGAGCTGGCGCATTGTCAAGCATCACAAACCTTACATTGAATGCATTGACTGTGACTGGCAACATCACCGCGCAGTCACTCAGTGTTGTTGATGCGACTGTAAATAATGCCAACGTAAACGGTAACCTTACTTCAACCGGAACAATAACTTCTCAAGGATTAAGCACTGTAACCGGCCTGATCGGTAATCTTACTGTTCCTGGAACGATCATTGGCGGAATATTCAGCGGTACACTCGGAGCGGGTGCATTGTCAAGCATCACCAATCTTACTTTGAGTGCATTGACCGTGACTGGCAACATCACTGCGCAATCACTCAGTGTTGTTGATGCAACAGTAAATAATGCGAACGTTAACGGTAATCTAACTTCAACAGGAAATGTTACTGCCCAATCACTGAGCGCAGTAAATGCAACAGTTAACAACGCTAACGTAAACGGCAACCTTACCTCAACCGGAACAATAACTTCTCAAGGATTGAGCACAGTAACGGGCTTGATCGGAAATCTTACTGTTCCTGGAACAATTATCGGCGGAACATTCAGCGGTACACTTGGCGCTGGTGCATTATCCAGCATCACAAATCTTACTTTGAATGCGTTGACTGTGACTGGCAACATCACTGCGCAATCACTTAGTGTTGTTGATGCAACTGTAAATAATGCGAACGTTAACGGTAACCTTACTTCAACCGGAACAATAACTTCTCAGGGATTGAGCACTGTAACCGGCCTGATCGGTAACCTTACCGTTCCTGGAACTGTAACAACGCAATCGTTCAGCGCAATTAATGCGACGGTAAATAACGCGAACGTTAACGGCAATCTTACATCAACCGGAACAATAACTTCTCAAGGATTAAGCACTGTAACCGGCTTGATCGGCAACCTGACTGTTCCTGGAACGATCATTGGCGGAACATTCAGCGGTACACTTGGTGCTGGCGCATTGTCAAGCATCACAAATCTTACTTTGAATGCGTTGACTGTGACTGGTAACATCACAGCGCAGTCACTTAGTGTTGTTGATGCGATTGTGAACAATGCGAACGTTAACGGTAATCTGACATCAACAGGAAACATTACCGCCCAATCACTGAGCGCAGTAAATGCAACAGTTAACAACGCTAACGTTAACGGCAACCTTACTTCAACCGGCACGATAACCTCTCAGGGACTGAGCACTGTAACCGGCCTGATCGGTAACCTTACTGTTCCTGGAACAATTATTGGTGGAACATTCAGCGGTACACTTGGCGCTGGTGCATTGTCCAGCATCACAAATCTTACTTTGAATGCGTTGACTGTGACTGGCAACATTACTGCGCAATCATTGAGCGTTGTTGATGCAACTGTAAACAATGCGAACGTAAACGGCAACCTTACATCAACCGGAACAATAACTTCTCAGGGATTAAGCACAGTAACTGGCTTGATCGGTAACCTGACTGTTCCTGGAACGATCATTGGCGGAACATTCAGCGGTACGCTTGGAGCGGGTGCCTTGTCGAGCATCACAAATCTTACATTAAATGCATTGACCGTGACCGGCAACATCACTGCCCAATCACTCAGTGTTGTTGATGCAACAGTAAACAATGCCAATGTTAATGGTAACCTTACTTCAACAGGAAACATCACTGCACAATCACTGAGCGCAGTAAATGCAACAGTTAACAACGCTAACGTAAACGGCAATCTTACCTCAACCGGAACAATAACTTCTCAAGGATTGAGCACAGTAACGGGATTGATCGGGAATCTTACTGTTCCTGGAACAATTATCGGCGGAACATTCAGCGGTACACTTGGATCTGGCGCATTGTCAAGCATCACAAACCTTACATTGAATGCGTTGACTGTGACCGGCAACCTCACTGCCCAATCATTGAGCGTTGTTGATGCGACAGTAAATAATGCTAATGTTAACGGCAACCTTACTTCAACAGGAAACATCACTGCACAATCACTGAGCGCAGTAAATGCTACTGTGAACAATGCGAATGTTAATGGTAACCTTACTTCAACCGGAACAATAACTTCTCAAGGATTGAGCACTGTAACCGGTTTGATTGGTAACCTGACTGTTCCTGGAACGATCATCGGCGGAACATTCAGCGGTACACTTGGCGCTGGTGCATTATCCAGCATCACAAACCTTACATTGAATGCGTTGACTGTGACTGGTAACATCACCGCGCAATCACTTAGTGTTGTTGATGCGACTGTAAATAATGCGAACGTTAATGGAAACCTTACTTCAACAGGAAATATTACTGCACAATCACTCAGTGCAGTAAATGCGACTGTAAATAATGCGAACGTTAACGGTAACCTGACATCAACCGGAACGATAACTTCTCAGGGCTTAAGCACAGTAACGGGCCTGATTGGTAACCTTACCGTACCTGGAACAATCATTGGCGGAACATTCAGCGGTACACTTGGTGCTGGCGCATTGTCAAGTATCACAAATCTTACTTTGAGTGCGTTGACCGTAACAGGCAACATCACCGCGCAATCGCTTAGTGTTGTTGATGCGACTGTAAATAATGCGAACGTAAACGGCAACCTTACTTCAACCGGAACAATAACTTCTCAAGGATTAAGCACAGTAACTGGTTTGATTGGAAATCTTACTGTTCCTGGAACGATCATCGGCGGAACATTCAGCGGTACACTTGGCGCTGGTGCATTATCAAGCATCACAAACCTTACTTTGAGTGCGTTGACTGTGACTGGTAACATCACAGCGCAGTCACTTAGTGTTGTTGACGCGACTGTGAACAATGCGAACGTTAATGGTAATCTTACTTCAACAGGAAATATTACTGCACAATCACTCAGTGCAGTAAATGCGACTGTAAATAATGCGAACGTTAACGGTAACCTGACATCAACCGGAACGATAACTTCTCAGGGCTTAAGCACAGTAACGGGCCTGATTGGTAACCTTACTGTGCCTGGAACAATTGTCGGCGGAACATTCAGCGGTACACTTGGCGCTGGTGCATTATCCAGCATCACAAACCTTACTTTGAATGCGTTGACTGTAACTGGTAACATTACTGCTCAATCACTCAGCGTTGTTGATGCAACTGTAAATAATGCGAACGTTAACGGTAATCTTACTTCAACCGGAACAATAACTGCTCAAGGATTAAGCACAGTAATTGGTTTGATTGGCAACCTGACTGTTCCTGGAACGATCATTGGCGGAACATTCAGCGGTACGCTCGGAGCGGGCGCATTGTCAAGCATCACAAACCTTACTTTGAATGCATTGACTGTTACTGGAAACATCACTGCGCAATCACTTAGTGTTGTTGATGCGACTGTGAACAATGCTAACGTTAATGGTAACCTTACTTCCACAGGAAATATTACTGCGCAATCACTCAGTGTAGTAAATGCAACAGTTAACAACGCTAACGTTAACGGTAACCTTACCTCAACCGGAACAATAACATCTCAGGGATTAAGCACAGTAACTGGTTTGATTGGTAACCTGACTGTTCCTGGAACGATCATTGGCGGAACATTCAGCGGTACACTTGGTGCTGGCGCATTGTCAAGCATCACAAATCTTACTTTGAGTGCGTTGACCGTAACAGGCAACATCACCGCGCAATCGCTTAGTGTTGTTGATGCGACTGTAAATAATGCGAACGTAAACGGCAACCTTACTTCAACCGGAACAATAACTTCTCAAGGATTAAGCACAGTAACTGGTTTGATTGGAAATCTTACTGTTCCTGGAACGATCATTGGCGGAACATTCAGCGGTACACTTGGAGCGGGTGCGTTGTCCAGCATCACAAACCTCACCTTGAATGCATTGACTGTGACCGGCAACATCACTGCCCAATCATTGAGCGTTGTTGATGCAACTGTAAACAATGCGAACGTAAACGGCAACCTTACCTCAACCGGAACAATAACTTCTCAGGGATTAAGCACCGTAACTGGCTTGATCGGTAACCTGACTGTTCCTGGAACGATCATTGGCGGAACATTCAGCGGTACATTAGGAGCAGGCGCATTGTCAAGCATCACAAACCTTACATTGAATGCGTTGACTGTGACTGGTAACATCACTGCGCAATCACTCAGTGTTGTTGATGCAACTGTAAACAATGCCAACGTTAATGGTAACCTTACTTCAACAGGAAACATTACTGCACAATCACTCAGCGCAGTAAATGCAACAGTTAACAACGCTAACGTTAACGGTAATCTTACATCAACCGGAACAATAACTTCTCAAGGCTTGAGCACAGTAACGGGCCTGATTGGTAACCTTACCGTACCTGGAACGATCATTGGCGGAACATTCAGCGGTACACTTGGAGCGGGTGCGTTGTCCAGCATCACAAACCTCACCTTGAATGCATTGACTGTGACCGGCAACATCACTGCCCAATCATTGAGCGTTGTTGATGCAACTGTAAACAATGCGAACGTAAACGGCAACCTTACGTCGACAGGAAATGTGACCGCACAATCATTGAGTGCAGTAAATGCAACAGTTAACAATGCGAACGTTAACGGTAATCTTACATCAACCGGCACAATAACCTCCCAAAGCCTGAGCACTGTAACTGGTTTGATCGGCAACCTGAACGTTCCTGGAACTGTAACAACGCAATCGCTTAGCGCTATAAATGCCACTGTAAATAATGCGAACGTAAATGGTAACCTTACGTCAACCGGTACAATAACATCACAAGGATTAAGCACCGTTACTGGTTTGATCGGAAACCTGACTGTTCCAGGCACAATCATTGGCGGTACATTCAGCGGTACACTTGGTGCGGGCGCATTGTCAAGCATCACAAACCTTACTTTGAATGCATTGACTGTGACTGGCAACATCACTGCGCAGTCACTTAGTGTTGTTGATGCGACTGTGAACAATGCCAATGTTAATGGTAACCTTACTTCCACTGGAAATATTACTGCACAATCACTCAGCGCAGTAAATGCGACTGTAAATAACGCTAACGTAAACGGCAATCTTACATCAACCGGAACGATAACATCTCAGGGATTGAGCACAGTAACTGGCCTGATCGGTAACCTTACTGTTCCTGGAACGATCATTGGCGGAACATTCAGCGGTACATTAGGAGCGGGTGCATTGTCAAGCATCACAAACCTTACTTTGAATGCATTGACTGTGACTGGCAACATCACTGCGCAGTCACTCAGTGTTGTTGATGCGACTGTAAACAATGCTAACGTAAACGGTAATCTGACTGCCACAGGAAATATTACCGCCCAATCACTCAGTGCAGTAAATACGACTGTAAATAATGCGAACGTTAACGGTAACCTGACATCAACCGGAACGATAACTTCTCAGGGCTTAAGCACAGTAACGGGCTTGATTGGTAACCTGACTGTTCCTGGAACAATCATTGGCGGAACATTCAGCGGTACACTTGGTGCTGGTGCATTATCAAGCATTACAAGTCTTTCATTGAATGCATTGACTGTGACCGGAAACATCACAACACAAACACTGAGTGCAATTACTGCTACTGTAAATAATGCGAACGTGAACGGTAACCTTACTTCAACCGGCACGATCACATCACAAGGGTTGAGCACTGTAACAGGATTGATCGGCAATCTGAACGTTCCGGGAACTGTAACAACGCAATCGCTTAGCGCTATAAATGCTACTGTAAATAATGCGAACGTAAATGGTAACCTTACGTCAACCGGTACAATAACATCACAAGGATTAAGCACCGTTACTGGTTTGATCGGTAACCTGACTGTTCCAGGCACAATCATTGGCGGTACATTCAGCGGTACACTTGGTGCAGGCGCATTGTCAAGCATTACAAGTCTTTCATTGAATGCATTAACTGTGACTGGAAACATCACAACACAGACATTAAGTGCAATCACTGCAACTGTAAATAACGCAAACGTTAATGGTAACCTTACGTCGACAGGAAATGTGACTGCACAATCACTTAGTGCAATAAATGCTACAGTGAACAATGCGAATGTTAATGGTAATCTTACTTCAACCGGCACGATAACTTCTCAAGGATTGAGCACTGTAACTGGCCTGATTGGTAACCTTACCGTTCCAGGCACAATCATTGGTGGCACATTCAGTGGCACACTTGGGGCTGGTGCATTGTCAAGCATCACGAGTCTTTCATTGAATGCATTGACTGTGACTGGAAACATCACAACACAAACACTGAGTGCAATTACTGCAACGGTTAACAATGCTAACGTAAACGGTAACCTTACGTCGACAGGAAATGTGACTGCACAAACCCTTAGTGCAATTACCGCAACCGTAAATAACGCAAACGTTAATGGTAATCTTACATCGACTGGAAATGTGACGGCACAATCATTGAGTGCTGTAAATGCTACAGTGAACAATGCGAATGTTAATGGTAATCTTACTTCAACCGGAACGATAACTTCTCAAGGATTGAGCACGGTAACCGGCCTGATCGGTAACCTGACTGTTCCTGGAACAATCATTGGCGGTACATTCAGTGGTACGCTTGGTGCAGGCGCATTGTCAAGCA
>NZ_JAACJS010000008.1 GCF_009939005.1 Sediminibacterium roseum
TCGTTGGAACAGGGGCCTGTGTATCGCGCACCGTAACCGTTTGCGTTTTAGACGATGTGTTGCCACATCCGTCCGTTGCCGTCCATGTTCTTGTGAGTGTGTAATTAAATGGCGAGCTGCCGTTGGTACGTGTCTCGTTAAAGATGACAACCGGTGTGTCGCAGTTGTCCGTTGCAGTTAAGACCGCTGCTGCAGGAACCGCGTTGCACGCTACCGTTGCATCAGCCGGCGCTGCGCTGATCACAGGTGCCTGTGTATCCTGAACCGTGATCGTTTGCGTTTTAGATGCCGTGTTACCGCTTGCATCTGTTGCCGTCCATGTTCTTGTGAGTATGTAGTTCGATGGACAGTTGCCGTTCGTTCTTACTTCGGTAAATGTTACCTCAGGCGTATCGCAGTTGTCCGTCGCAGTTAAGATCGCTGCTGCAGGTACCTCGTTGCACTCTACCGTTACATCGGCAGGCGCCGCACTGATCACAGGAGCCTGGGTATCGCGCACCGTAACCGTTTGTGTTTTAGACGATGTGTTGCCACAGGCGTCCGTTGCCGTCCATGTTCTTGTGAGTGTGTAATTAAATGGCGAGCTGCCGTTGGTCCTTACTTCGGTAAAGACCACAACAGGTGTGTCGCAGTTGTCCGTTGCAGTCAAGACCGCTGCTGCAGGAACCGCGTTGCACGCTACCGTTGCATCCGCAGGCGCTGCGCTGATCACAGGTGCCTGTGTATCCTGAACCGTAACCGTTTGGGTTTTAGATGCCGTGTTGCCGCTTGCATCTGTCGCCGTCCATGTTCTTGTGAGTATGTAGTTCGATGGACAGTTGCCGTTGGTTCTTACTTCGGTAAATGTTACCTCAGGTGTATCGCAGTTGTCCGTCGCAGTCAAGATCGCTGCCGCAGGAACCGCGTTGCACTCAACCGTTACATCGGCAGGCGCTGGGCTGATCACAGGCGCTTGTGTATCGCGCACCGTAACCGTTTGCGTTTTACTTGCTGTGTTGCCACATCCGTCCGTCGCCGTCCATGTGCGGGTAAGCGTGTAATTGTTTGGTGAGTTGCCATTGGTACGTGTCTCGTTAAAGACTACCACAGGTGTGTCGCAGTTGTCCGTTGCAGTCAATGTAGCTGCTACAGGAACCGCGTTACACTCTACCGTTGCGTCCGCAGGCGCCGCGCTGATCACAGGCGCTTGTGTATCCTGTACCGTGATCGTTTGGGTTTTAGATGCTGTGTTGCCGCTTGCATCTGTTGCTGTCCATGTTCTTGTGAGTGTATAGTTCGATGGACAGTTGCCGTTGGTTCTTACTTCGGTAAATGTTACTTCAGGCGTATCGCAGTTGTCCGTCGCAGTTAAGATCGCTGCTGCAGGAACCGCGTTGCACTCTACCGTTGCGTTCGCAGGCGCCGCACTGATCACAGGTGCTTGAGTATCGCGCACCGTAACCGTTTGTGTTTTAGATGCTGTGTTGCCACAGGCATCCGTCGCCGTCCATGTGCGGGTGAGCGTGTAATTGTTTGGTGAGTTACCGTTGGTACGTGTCTCGTTAAAGATTACCGCAGGTGTGTCGCAGTTGTCCGTTGCAGTCAAGATCGCTGCTGCAGGTACTGCGTTGCACGCTACCGTTACATCAGCCGGCGCTGCGCTGATCACAGGCGCTTGTGTATCCTGAACCGTGATCGTTTGGGTTTTAGATGTCGTGTTGCCACAGGCATCCGTCGCCGTCCATGTCCTTGTGAGTATGTAGTTCGATGGGCAGTTGCCGTTCGTTCTTGTCTCGCTGAAGATCACAACAGGTGTGTCGCAGTTGTCCGTTGCAGTTAAGATCGCTGCTGCAGGTACCGCGTTGCACTCTACCGTTGCGTTCGCAGGCGCCGCACTGAGTACAGGGGCCTGTGTATCCTCTACGGTAATCACCTGCGTGCCCACTGCTGTGTTGCCCGCAGCGTCCGTTGCCGTCCATGTCCTTGTCAGTACATAGCTCGAAGGGCAGTCGCCATTGGCCCTTGTCTCGTTGTACACAACAGCCACGCTCGCCGCACAGTTGTCGGTAGCCGTAACCGTTGCCGCACCAGGCACCGCATTGCACGCCGCCGTTACATTGGATGGAACGCCCGAGAGCACCGGTTTTTGTGCATCCACCACCGTTACCGTAAAGCTGCATACCGTCTGCAGTCCCACGTGGTCCGTTGCCGTATAGGTAACCGTTG
>NZ_JAACJS010000009.1 GCF_009939005.1 Sediminibacterium roseum
CAACGGTTACCTATACGGCAACGGACCACGTGGGACTGCAGACGGTATGCAGCTTTACGGTAACGGTGGTGGATGCACAAAAACCGGTGCTCTCGGGCGTTCCATCCAATGTAACGGCGGCGTGCAACGCGGTGCCTGGTGCGGCAACGGTTACGGCTACCGACAACTGTTCGGCGAGCGTGGCTGTTGTGTACAACGAGACAAGGGCCAATGGCGACTGCCCTTCGAGCTACATACTGACAAGGACCTGGACGGCAACGGACGCTGCGGGCAACACAGCAGTGGGCACGCAGGTGATCACCGTAGAGGATACACAGGCTCCTGTACTCAGTGCGGCGCCTGCGAACGCAACGGTAGAGTGCAACGCGGTTCCTGCAGCAGCGATCTTAACTGCAACGGACAACTGCGACACACCTGCGGTAATATTTAACGAGACAAGAACGAACGGCAACTGCCCATCGAACTACATACTGACAAGGACATGGACGGCGACGGATGCCTGTGGCAACACAGCATCTAAAACCCAAACGATCACGGTACAGGACACACAAGCGCCTGTGATCAGCGCAGCGCCTGCGGACGCAACGGTTGAGTGCAACGCGGTACCTGCAGCAGCGATCTTAACTGCAACGGACAACTGCGACACACCTGCGGTAATCTTTAACGAGACACGTACCAATGGCAACTCACCAAACAATTACACGCTCACCCGCACATGGACGGCAACGGACGCCTGTGGCAACACATCGTCTAAAACACAAACGGTTACGGTGCGCGATACACAGGCACCTGTGATCAGTGCGGCGCCTGCGAACGCAACGGTTGAGTGCAACGCGGTTCCTGCGGCAGCGATCTTAACTGCGACGGACAACTGCGATACGCCTGAGGTAACATTTACCGAAGTAAGAACGAACGGCAACTGTCCATCGAACTACACACTCACAAGAACATGGACGGCAACAGATGCAAGCGGTAACACGGCATCTAAAACGCAAACGATCACGGTTCAGGATACACAGGCACCTGTGATCAGCGCAGCGCCGGCGGATGCAACGGTAGCGTGCAACGCGGTTCCTGCAGCAGCTACATTGACTGCAACGGACAACTGCGACACACCTGTTGTGGTCTTTACCGAAGTAAGGACCAACGGCAGCTCGCCATTTAATTATACACTCACAAGAACATGGACGGCAACGGACGCCTGTGGCAACACATCGTCTAAAACACAAACGGTTACGGTGCGCGATACCCAGGCTCCTGTGATCAGTGCGGCGCCTGCGAACGCAACGGTTGAGTGCAACGCGGTTCCTGCGGCAGCGATCTTAACTGCGACGGACAACTGCGATACGCCTGAAGTAACATTTACCGAAGTAAGAACCAACGGCAACTGTCCATCGAACTACATACTCACAAGAACATGGACGGCGACAGATGCAAGCGGCAACACGGCATCTAAAACCCAAACGGTTACGGTTCAGGATACACAGGCACCTGTGATCAGCGCAGCGCCTGCGGACGCAACGGTTGAGTGTAATGCAGTTCCTGCAGCAGCGATCTTAACTGCAACGGACAACTGCGATACACCTGCGGTAATCTTTAACGAGACACGTACCAATGGCAACTCACCAAACAATTACACGCTTACCCGCACATGGACGGCAACGGACGGATGTGGCAACACATCGTCTAAAACACAAACGGTTACGGTGCGCGATACCCAGGCTCCTGTGATCAGTGCGGCGCCTGCTAATGTAACGGTTGAGTGCAACGCGGTTCCTGCAGCAGCGATCTTGACTGCAACGGACAACTGCGACACACCGGTTGTGGTCTTTACCGAAGTAAGGACCAACGGCAGCTCGCCATTTAATTACACACTCACAAGAACATGGACGGCAACGGACGGATGTGGCAACACATCGTCTAAAACGCAAACGGTTACGGTGCGCGATACACAGGCCCCTGTTCCAACGA